>CAWBDV010000008.1:0-178476 GCA_963787675.1 uncultured Alphaproteobacteria bacterium
ACTTTTGATTTGCTGTCTGGGCTGTGACGATCGGAGGTGCCGGAGCAGGTGTCGCGACAGAGAAGGTCTCGGAAACCGAAAGCCCGCTGGTGCTCATCGCCGTGACTTTGATCGACAGGCCGTTCGTGCCCGCGGGCGGCATTCCGGTGAACGTCCGAGTGGAAGCGTTAAAGGAGAGCCATGACGGCAGCGCCGCGCCGCTTGCCTGCGCAGCCGAGAGGGTCAGCGTCTCGCCTTGCGGGTCACTGAAGGTGCTCGCGGCAAGGGTAAAGGTCGCGGCCTTGCCGGCTGTCCATGTCTGTGCCGCAGTCAGAGACGCAACAGTGGAGGCGCTCGCCGGCGTCAGAACTGAGAACGTCTCCGAGGTCGAGGCGCCGCCGGCGTCAGTCGCGGTAACCTTGATCGACAGGCCATTTGTGCCGACAGGCGGCGTGCCGGTGAACATTTGCGTGTCGCGGCGTTGAACGCAAGCCAAGACGGCAGCGCGGCGCCGCTCGCCTGCTTCGCGGTCAAGGTCAGCGTCTCACCGTTCGGGTCGGTGAACGTGTTCGATGACAGTGTGAAGTTGACCGGTTTGGCGACGACCAAGTTTGCGTCCCGGTCTGTGCTGTGACGATCGGTGATGCCGGAGCGGGCGTCGCGATGGCGAAGGTTTCCGAAACCGACAACCCATTGGTGTCCGTCGCCGTGACTTTGATCGAGAGGCCGTTCAGTCTCGCGGGCGGTGTACCGGTGAAAGTCCGGGTCGAAGCGTTGAAGGTGAGCCAGGACGGCAGCGCAGCACCACTTGCCTGTGTCGCTGACAACGTCAGCGTCGCGCCCTGGGGGTCGCTGAAGGTGTTCGCCGCGAGAGGGTGAACGTCACCGCCTTGCCCGCGGTCCATGTCTGCGCCGCGGTCTGTGCTGCCACAATCGGTGGAGCGATAGCGGCATTGCCCATGTTGTCGGCGGTGATGACATCACCATCGGCGAGCAGGGTCGAGAGGCTGACCTCAAAAGTCGTGTCCCAATATTGGCCCGCCTCCGTACCCCACGGATTGCGGATCTCCAGCATATTGGTTGTGGTGTCGTAGCCGTCAATCGACATCGCATGGTCGGCGACGAGGGTGGTCCGCCCGGCGCTGTCGGTCGCGTTGGTATAGGAAGACAGAATGAGATCATCGCCGGCGGCGAGGTCGGCCGGAGGCGCGCCAGAGGACGGTGGCGGTGCTGCTGCCGTTTGAATACTTCGTTAAGCCGAATGATGATAGACTGCGGTCGACCATGTGCTGCCGCTGGCGCTGAAATTGGTGATCGCGGAGGCGCCGGTGATCTCCTCCAGAGCATATGCCGGGTAGCCGCCGTTGCCGATCGCCGACCAGGAAATCGCCGCTGATCGTGTTGCCGGTGACCGCTCCCCCGGCCTGCAGCTGCGCATAGGCTTTCTCGGCGAGGCTCGCCCAAATGTCGGTTGCATAATTGAAGATCGTGCCGCCATCCGCGAGCTGCGTGTTCACGGTGATATATTCGGCGGTGCCGTCGACATAGAAGCGCACGCCATAGGTATTGTTGCCGTTGGCGCAGAACATCGAGGTGATGAGCGACAGGATCTTGTCGGCGACTTCGGCAAGGCTCGACAAGAAGAAACAGTCCCCGAGATAGCCTTGATTGATGTCGTTCATGCTCGGCCCGCTTGATCCGTAGGGGTTCGACGAGGCCGAGTAGGACACCGAGAACGGCGCATAGCCGCTCATATTGACCTGTGAGCTCGGCAGGTAGTTCCCAAGAACCATTTTGCCGATCAGATCAGAGAGCTGCGTTGCCGACGAACCCACCGCGAGATTGCCAAGCGTGGTCGAACTTGCGCTTCCGCCAGTCCAGATGGCGTCAGCCGCATTGCCGTCGACGAGGGCATTCACGGCGTACGTCAAATAAGATGACGTCGCCATGCCGTTGTTGAGGTTGGCAGCGATTGTCTTCAGATCGGAGAGTTCGGCGGAGGTCAGCTTCGTGCCGCTCGACGCGAGCGTCGCATCGAGGTCGGTGAGCACTTTCAGAAGCCCAGAATATGTGGCCGTGCCATTGACGTCGGCGGCGGCCATGTCCGCGACGATCGTGCCGTCGAGAGGGCATTTACCCACGATGGGACGGCGGTGGCAGCGTTCGTCCCTCCTGTGGTGGTCCCCGTTGAAGTCGTTGCCGGCCCTATCGGGCTGGCACCCGAAACCGGCAACGCGCTGAAGCTGCTCACCACCGAAAAGAATTGGCCCGCTCCCGCGCCAGTTGGGCCCCTGCCATGCGGGGTTTTGCATCTCACCGAAGGAGGTTGCGCCGACGAGGAGCGGCGCCGGCGCTCCCCCGGCATCGAGGACAAAAGTGCTGGTCGCTTCATCGACCCACGGGTTCTGCTGTCCAGGCGCTGCAAACCGAGACTGGTTGCCCGAAGTGGTCGCCATTTTTGCCCCACACTGATCAATTCAGTCATTCAGATGTGGCCATCTTCTACGATCGACCCCTTACGCATCGGTTTAAGCGATTCATTCTAATTGTCGGATTACTTAGTCGGATCGTCGATCTGTGACGCGATAAGTCAGCCGCGCCTAGATCAAACATGCGTACCCTGGCCATCGCCGACATTTTTCGCGATGATCGCGGTTCTGAAAGCGCTTCGGAACGCAGTATAAGATCTTTCAACGGCGCCAACACACCCCGCCGATCCTTCTTCATTGGATCGTTACCGTGACTGCGCATGCAAATTCGTTAACGATATGCCATCATAAGAGTTGGAGCCGGTGAGGTCTGAGGCCGGCAGGTGATGCTCTCTGCACCGACCGCTCTTGCGTTGTTCGGGGCTTTTGTTTGAACGCTCTGGCGCGGCCACGCTTTGGGGCCTGTGTCGCCGCTGCGCCATAACGGCGCCGTTCCGCAAGTCATCAAGGGGTCAAGGAGCTGTTGGGGTCGCGCGATCGCGCTTGCTGTAACGGAGACGGGCGAGCCGGCCGATCAGGAGACTATCGGTACTCACCTTAAGGCCCACACGCTTTTCCGCGGCTTGAAGCTCGCGTTCGATTTCACGGAAATCAGCGATCGTGCGGCGCAGGAGCCCAGTCCCGCTCAAGTTGCGCTCTACGTGTTCTCGGCCGCCAGGCATCTGGCGATCTCGCCAGAGACAAGTTCGCATATCTTTTATTGTAAACTGAACGATCTTTCAAAATCGATAGCTGATGCCGCCGCGGACGATGTTGTCTTGAAATCCTCGAGCTGAGTATCAGCGGCGGCAAAGTCGTCGTGATTGTTCCGGTGTCGAGGTAGAGATATTCCAGCTTCACACTGGCATTTCCCCAAAACGCGTATTCGATGCCGCCGCCGACGGTCCAGAAATCGTGCGTTGATGTCGCGTTCACTGTGCCGACGCCAGCGAGCGATGCCGTCGTCGACCAGCCGCCCTGCCCCCAGCCCGCGGTGAAATAGGGTAGCCAGCGATCGAAAGCGACACCGACGCGGCCGCGCACCGTACCGAAATAGGTGATCTTCTCCGCCGTCGAAAACGGACCGATCGTCACCGAGTTGGTTTGGTTCGCGCCCTGGAAATCGGCTTCAAGACCCAGGACGGCGGGGCCGGCCTGCCAATTGAAGCCCGCCTGGCCGCCGCCGACAAAGCCCGTCAATGTCTCCGACCCGCTCGCCGAAACTCCAAAGGCGCTCGCCGTCGAGTTGGCAGTGGCAAAGCCGGCGCCGAGATTTCCGCCGATATAGAAGCCGGTCCATGTGAAAGGTGCGTAGAGAACCGGTGCGCCAGCAGCCGGATAAGGCCCGCTGAGGTCAGCTGCCTGCGCCAACGATGCCGCGCTAAGAGCCATCGCCGCAGATGCGGCGCACACAATCGCTTTAAGGAAGGCCACGGTCGTCCCCCACCTCAACCCTGAGGAGAGTTGAGCGCATTTGAAGGACAAAGTCCACAATTGGTCGCAGCACTTCCAAACTTGACGTTAAGCCTTCGTAACGGCGGAATACATTGCCTGCGCACACGATCGGCTTTCGTGCGGCCTGCCGAACTGTGCTAAAATTTGTTCTATTGCGCCATGAGGATTCGGCATTCCACCTTGGCCACGCAGCGGCGACCGTCGGGCGAAAGCGGAACGGAGGTTTATGTGAGTAACCGTGTCTTGATGACATTTGCGCTTGCGACGATGGTTTCGCTGTCGAGCGCGCAAGCGTTCGACGATGCCAAATATCCTAATTGGAAAGGCGCCTGGATCGGCGGCTGGACCAAGCGGCTGCCCGGCATCACCGGCCAGCCGTCCTACGATCAGACAAAGTCCGCGGGGCTCGGACAGGAGGCGCCATTAACGTCCGAATACCGTGCCATTCACGAAGCCAGTCTTGCCGACCAGGCCAACGGCGCCCCGGGCAACGATCCCCAGATGGGCTGCCTTCCCCGGCATGCCGCGCATGATGATCGCCTATTGGCCATTGGAGATCGTGATCACGCCGCACACCGTTCATATCCTGGGTGAGCACATTCACAGCTTCCGCCGCATCTATACCGACGGCCGCGATTGGCCGAAGGAGATCGAACCGTCTTTTGCCGGCTATTCGATCGGCCGATGGGTCGACAGCAACGGGTTAGGACGTTTCGACGTGCTGGAAGTCGAAACGCGCGGCATGAAGGGCCCCCGGGTTATGGATTCGACCGGCCTGCCGCTGCACCGGGACAACCAGACCATCGTGAAAGAACGAATCTACCTGGACGAAGGAATCCAAACATTCTGTATGACGAGATCGCCACCATCGACCACGCCTTCACGCGGCCGTGGATGGCAAAGAAAAGCTATTTGCGTGATGCGGCGGAACAGCCGGTGTGGCGGGAGTCGATCTGCGCCGAGGGCAACCCGTGGCTCAAAATCGGTGGCAACAATTATTTTCTTAGCGCCGATGGACTGCTGATGCCGACCCGCAAGAGCGAACCTCCGCCCGATTTGCGCTATTTCCCGAAGTCGGAGAAGTAGCCGCATCCTCGGCCGAAAGCCTGACATCAAAGGAAGTAATGGCCAGGAAGCTCAAACCAATGCATCCCGGTGAGGTCCTGCGGGAAGAGTTCCTGGTCCCGCTGAAAATGTCAGCGGGCACCCTTGCTAAGGTTTGCGGCTTGCCTCGAACACGGATCGAGCGGATCACCAGCGAACAGACCGGCGTTACCGCGGATACCGCACTTCGACTGGCCAAGTGACTCAACCTGCAGAACGATCGTGAGATTCGAATCGCCAAGCGTGATCTCGGGAAGCTTCTCGATCGGATCGAGACCGTAAACAAGCCGAAGGCGGCCTAACTGACGACGCTGGAGCGCGATGAACCCGCGAAGGTCAGCGCAGCATTCCACTCAACGATCAGTGATGGATCTGTTTTGTGTGGCGGGACGGCCTGGGACGTCGAAATCGTCGATTATCATTGAGGTGCAGGGCTGTGAACATCAAGCGTGACGACATCGACAAGCGGAAGGTCGATTTCGCGGATATCGCCTCCGGCCGTCGGTTGCCGCCCGTGCACCCGGGCGAAATCCTTCACGACAAGTTCCTGAAGCCGATGGACATCAGCGTGTACGAGCTGGCCAATGCCATCAAGGTACCCCGTACACGTGCCAACGACATCGTCCTCGGCCGCCGTGCGATCACGGTCGACACCGCGATTCGCCTCGGGCGATACTTCGGCACATCATCTGAGTTCTGGATCAATCTTCAGGCGCGCTACGATCTGGACGTCGCCGACCGCACGATACGGCGTCGCATTGAGAAGCAAGTTTCACCGAGAGCGGCTTGACCGAAGCGGCCCGGTGCCCAACCTGTCAAGACGGCGACGTGTTTGAGCGCCTCGGTAGATACGACGCCGCGATATGGCACAGCCGTGCGTCGGCGAATATTGCTATAGCTACATCGCGCTCTGCATAAGTTCGCCTACAGGCATCGGCGGTCGCGGTGCCTCACCATTTCCGGGTACGAACCAAGCGCCAACCCGCTTGAGCAGACCCACGGGCAGCCATTCATTGGTCGTGACCGATACGCGGATGGGCCGCTCCATCTCGGTCAGCTCACTGGAGTTCGGTCTCGAACTCGAGGGCTTTCGGAAACGTGTCGGCCCGTACCACGGCCAGGTGGATCGGTAGAGGCTCGCCCGTGTGCGGTTTCGCCTCCACCACCATCGTCTCGGACTTTTCACTGCGTAGCGGTGCGACCTGAACAGATCTTGCCGGCTTTGGCGCCGGGATGGGGATCGATGCCGCTGCTACGGCTTCAGTCTTCCTTTGGACTTCGAGCTCTTTTCCGAGTTCCAACACGATGGCGTGTTCATCTCGCAACATCCGCAGCAATTCAGCATCGGCTGACGTGACCTGGGCAAGGGGTGGCGGCGAGGTGAACGGCGTGCCGATCTGTCCGAGGACATAGGCGGCCAAGGTGCTCGCGAGCCCCGCGCCCGCAAGCTCCAGCGCCTTGACGGCAAGTCTCGTCAGATTGAAAGCTCTTGGTTGCACAATCCCCTCCGATTTCAAATCAGCGATCGCATTTCAAACGGTCGTTTGAGGCGCTTTCGAGGCGAACTTGGTAGGAGGTCATGGCCATGTCCGGGAAAAATCAGGAGCTCGCTATCACCGTGACGTCTTGGGCAGCACCTGGAGACCGGCCGCGGCCCAAACGGCTATCGTGTCCGCGAGCGTCTCCACAAAGGCCGGATCAATCTTGCGGTGCTGCAACTGCGCTAGGTGCTCAGCATTCCTGACGAAGATGCTGCATTGGCCGAGGAGCCATAGTGCCGCCAGCAGCGATTGCTCATCAGTCGCCTCCTTCGGCAGGAAACGCCGCACAAGTTCGATCGCCACCGCAAACACGGGGGCGGCCTCCTCCGCCATGAACTTCCGAAATGCCGGGCTTGGCCGCAGGGTCTCCCAATTGAAGATGCGCACGTATTCGCTCAGGTTGTCGCGTGATGTCAGCGGGCGAAGCTGTCGGCGAACAAATCGCCGCAGTTCGTCTTCGCGGGAGAGCGTAGTCGAATTCGAAGCCGCGTCGTCGTCCTTCGTCAGCGCGCGGAGGGCATTTTGCAAAACGGCGCGATAGAGCTTTTCCTTGCTGCCGAAATGATAGTTGATCGCAGCCTGATTGACGTCGGCTTCGAGGACGATCCGACGAATGCTCGCCCCTTCATAGCCATCCTGAGCAAACGCCCGCGAGGCCGCCTTGATGATGGCGGCAGTGGTGACCTTGGAAGGGCGGGTCGTTGTGGCAAGGGCATTCATGCCTGCTCCTATTTCAAACGACCGTTTCAATACGTCAATAGAGTTTTTTTGAAGGCCGAGGCTGCCTCAGCGGTTCCCGCCGATCGCAGCGATTACGTTTTGCGCAGGCGCGGCATTCGATTCAACTTCCCAGTCTGATCCCGGTGTTCGGTACCTCCTCTACATTGAGCGACGAATACAACCCAAGCAGAGAACCGGGTGCGAGGCCAGGCGGTTGCCGATGAGGATGCATTGCAGCGTGCGGAAGCATTGGCAGTTAGCCTTCTTCGGCGGGACGTTCACCCCAGCCGATCCGGCACCCTCGATAGTTGCTGGCAGTTCGCGCAGCAAAATCTCACGGTGATTGGATAACGGGGTGCAGCGTGAACTCGCTATCGTGCGCGGCCGTTATCACCCAAAAACTCCACCTTCCGGGGTCAACTTTAAATATGCGGTGGCCCACACAGTTTTCACGCGTCATCTTTTCTGAGAACGCGGCCACATCGCCGGGCCATGGGGCGCCCCCAACGTCGACCACACCATCGCCGCAAGCCGCAAGAAACAGGTTTATAGGCCTGGCGATCTGGACGAGAAGTCGGTGACGCCAAGTACCATTTTCCGCACCGGAACTTGCGAATTCCTTGCTGACGATCGAAAGCGGGTTCGTCCGTGGGCTCGTCGCGCAATTCTGCGCTATTGCGCTGTCGTTGGTTCCGCTCTTGATCACGCAATTCTGCGCCGAAACCTCGGACCCACAGGCAAGGCATAATGTGGCGACCACAATTAGCCGACGCATGTGGCCATTACCTCCGCCCAATCACATATGTGACCCGTTTCGCATCGGACCTTTTTGCAGTCAACTAAAGCCATCCGGCAACTCTTGCCAACACCCAAAACGAGACCTGCACTCATCGTGGCGCCCAACAGAATAATCGCGACGGGCCACCACTCGAATGCGCTTCGCAAGAATCCAGGCCGCGCCATCTCATAACTTCGCTGCATCGCGGTGACCTAACAAGTCCATGGATGCCGCGCAACGCGGGGCCGGATAAATCATTAACGCCCTTCACTACGCCGATGGCGTGGCGGCAACCCGGCTCCGCTCCAGTGCGATGTTACCAACGATCTTTCGCAAGTTAGCCCCTTCCGGTGCGGGAGCGGTACGCGGTAGCCCGAGTCTCTCTACCGAGGCCGCTTCTTGGCCGATTTCTTCGATGATCCGATGCGGTCAGCCTCTAAGGCTCCGCGCCGCGCGATGCGGTGGCATCGCTATGACGTCGATGCGTGACCAACATTGTCCTATATAGCGTGCATGAAGCGCGACGAAGCGATTAGCCGATTGAAGCAGCATGAGACCGACTTGAAACGACTTGGTGTCGAACATCTCTACATGTTCGGCTCAACCGCGCGCGGCGAGGCAAATGAAGAAGCCGCCGTTGATCTTTTTTGATTACGAAAAGGGAAAGCTCGGCCGCTTTGAACTGATGGATGCGAAAGAGTGCGGCGCTCGCATCCTCGGCCGCAAGGCCGACATCATCACGCGTGACACCTAACACCAGACCCTACGGCGGCAAATTGAACAAGCAGCCATGCGCGTGTTCTAGTGGCTGGGCGTTCGCTCATTCCTCGTCTACGGATATCATCGAAGCTATCGAACGCATTTGGATCGTCTTGGGGGACATATCGCTCGACGTCTTTGAGACCGAGTGGCAACGCCAGTGGCTTGTCGAGCGCGGCGTCGAAATTATTTCCGAAGCAAGTCCGCACCTCCCGGACGGCCTGAAATCTCGTCACACGCGAAACACGCGCACTATCAAAAACGAAATGCGAAGGTGGAATTCAATAACTGCAACGAAGTACTAAGACCCGTTTTTGGAAAAAAATATACTCTCGATCCTACCGGCTTCGTCGAAATCACACATCAGCGTGTTCGAGTCCACGCGGAACCAGTAGCGCTTCTTATTATGGAAGCCTAACTCCCTTGCGAGGTACGGTTGGCCCAGCTTGGCGACGACCTCGTCAGCGGTGTCGCCGATGCGCACATGTTCGATGTTGCCGCTGAATGGTGGATCTGCGCGCACCATTCTCAGCGTTTTGTCCTGCTCTGTGAAGAAGAATGTCAACCCGCTAAGCGCGACCCTCAGCGTCGGCGCTCCGGCCCCTTCCGGATTTCCCTTGATCGAGTAAGTCGCCTTCACTGTGTCGATCGGGTCGCCGAGCTTCACAGGCAGGCCCTCTGATGGGCTTGGATTGCTGGCCGAGGCGGCGGGCGGAGACGGAGCACGGGTTGTCGGCACCACAGGGTTCGGTGACCGAGCTTTTTCCACGACCGTCGGCGGCGGCCCGACGGGTTGAGGCGCAGATGTCAGTCTCGGCCAGAGAACAACCGCCGCCGCTGCTCCGGCCGCAACGATCAATCCCGCCCCAATGAGAGGCCATGGCAACTTACGTGGCGGCTCCAATTCCACGAGCGCCTGCATGATGGCTTCGGCATCGGAATTGAAGCGCGTATGACGCAGTTCAAGAGCCTGACGGCGGACCAGCGGCTTCAGGTCGTCAGGCAAGCTCTCTTCGGGCGGCATGACCGCGCCGTCGACCAGCACCGGGATCACGGGAATGTCGCGCTTCAAGGCCGAAGCAAGTTCGATGCGCACATAGTCATTGCTGTTGTCGAGCCGGCGTTGACCATCGTGGTCCTTCGCATCAAGCCAATGGGGGCCGATAACGGCAAGCAGCACATGGCATTGCGAGACCTGGGTGTCGAGTTGAGTGACGAAGTCCCTGCCCGGCTTCATCGCGTCGACATCCATGAAGATGCCGCGGCGGGAGAATTTCGGCGCAAGATGATCGAACAGGCGTCCGGCGACGCCCGGGGCATCGTCACGACGATAATTGATGAAAATGCCTGCCATGATCGTTACCGCGCAATGCGCAGCTTTTGCCGGACATCACTGTCTGCGTCAGCGCCATCTCGCGATCTTAGTGGATTTCTTTGTGCAGGGGCAAAAACCTTCAGTCCCGTGACAATGCCAAATTTCAGCCGAATTGCATGCTGATGCGCGGGAACCAAACGTCAGATTCGCATCAGTAGCAGGGCCGCCCGAGGCGCTTGGTGCCTCCCAACGATTGTCTCTGCTTCGTCAGCGATCACGTGCGTTTCTTGGGCGGCTTCTTCAGCCGCACGCCTGGCCTCCGCCATTCTCATCGATGAACTCGACGCAGCTTCACAGCCTGCGAAGTTTGCCGGCGGTCGACTATTATTCCACCCTGATGTTGGTGGCCTTTACAACGGCGGTCCACTGCGCGAGTTCGTGGGCGAGCATCGCGCCGAACTCGGCCGGAGTGCCGATCTTGATCTCGGCGCCGAGACTGGCGAGGCGCGCGCGTGTCTCCGGCTCCTCAAGGCTTTTGCGGAATGCTGAGTTTAGTTGATTGATGATGGCAGGTGGCGTTCCGGCTGGTGCTACCACGCCCAGCCAAAACGGCGCCTGCAGCTTGGGATAGCCGACCTGTGGCATCGTCGGCACGTCGGGCAATTGCGAAAAGCGCTCGGCGCCGGCGATTGCCAATGGGCGCAGCTTCCCGGATTGCAGGTGCGGCAGGCTAGTGGTGCTGGCGTCGGCGACCACCTGGACCTCCCCGGCCAAAATGGCGGCGAGCATCGGCGCCGTTCCGCGATAGGGCACGTGCACGATGTTGACGCCGGTTTCGAGCTTGAACATTTCGGCCAGCAGATGCGGCGAAGTGCCGAAGCCCTGCGAGCCCCAACTGATCTTGCCGGGATTGTCCTTGGCGTAGGCCACGAGTTCGGACAGCGATTTCACTGGCAAATCCGGGTGCACGCAAACGATAAGCGGCGTCTCGATGAGCAGACCGACAGGCGTAAACACCTTGGCAGGGTCGTAGCCGATGTTCTTATGCACGGCGGGGCCGCTTGTCAGCGCCCCTCCGGGAGTCATCAGGATCGTGTAGCCGTCCGGATCCGCTGCCGCGACGAGCTTGGCACCGACGCTGCCACCTGCGCCGCCGCCGTGGTTCTCAATAACAATGCTCTGACCGAGCACAGCACCGAGTTGATCCGAGATGATCCGCGCCATGCCGTCGGTCGGCCCGCCGGCCGGGAACGGCACGATCATTTTGATCGGTCGGTTGGGATAGGCGCGGGATTGAGCGTGCACGATGTCGCTACTCTGCAGCGCCGACCCGACGCACAGCAATGCCGCGAGCATCGCTCTCTTCATCATCTATAGCCGCGTTTCCGCGTAGATCTTGCGGGCTTCATCCAGGAATTGCTGAGATAGCCGCAATGTTCAATGGTCCAGTCGGCCATTTTGGGCGCCCGAATCAATTTACCACCGGATGAGCGGCAGTCTCAACCAAACACCAAGTGATTTTGCGTCACGGTCTGGTCTCGATCAACGGCCTGCACTTCTCGATCGCGGCCTCTCCCGGTGGTCGGATCAGCCGCGGCGCCGCGACGGTTATCGCTATAAGGGCTCCGACGTCACACCTGGGTCCGAGGACATGGATCTGAAATAATGTTCAGCGTGCTGGTAATAGTTCTCCGCCGCGACCGTATTGCCGGCGAGGGCTTCAGCACGGGCGAGCGCCAAATACCGCTCATAGTTTCTTCGTGCGTTTTGAGAACTCTTCGGCTCGGGGCGTCCGACACTTGACGTCCACCGCTTTGCGCGGACAGCAAACGATGCTGCCGGTCTGGATTGGCGCGTGCGCATTCTCGCCTTTGGGTTATTCTGCACGGCTCACTCCTTAGTGAGGGCAAGCAGAACGCTCTCTGCAGTACTCGAGGACGAGAACCAGAGCTGCGTTCATTCTCTGAAGAGTGAGCCAACGCGGCGTTGAAGTCGTGGCCTGCTCTGCGCCGCGTTCATCAATTCGCGAGGCAGACCCGGCTCCCCCTGCTTCAGTCGTTGTCGCCGCACCTACCGACTAGACGATATATATGAACCAACCGTTTGCGATAGGGAGTGCAGTGAACCACTCGCCGGAGGCAGGCGGCTTACCATACCACGTTGTCCGTCATCCTCATGCTACGCTACCGCGTCTTTAGCAGCCTTTACTGGGCGAGCCCTGATGATCTTCCGAGCCGGCTTCGCCTTGAATATTGTTGGCTCCTTTGTGAACGGGTTGATGCCCTTCCGTGCCTTCGTGGCGGGCTTCTTGATGACAACGAATTTTGCGAACCCGGGCACAAAGAAAGCTCCCGTTTTCTTGAGTTCTTTGTAGCCTATCTCGGCAAGCGACTCGATGACGTCCTTGACGTCCTTCCGCGTCATACCGTTCGGATGCTGCTCAGCAATTTTTTGAATGAGCTCCGACTTCGACATCAACTTGGCCATGTCTCCTCCCCGGCTTCCGAATCATCCAGTGACAACGTTAGCCTGAAGTTTGTCGTGCAAGGAACTCGTGGGGACGCCGGATGTGGAAAACCGTAAAAATCTGGGGTAAGGCAGACCTCTCGGGTTAGGCGGTTCGTCGGCTGTGCGGGAAGATTTTGGCAGGTCCGATGCAATCGGCATTGTTTGAGCCATAGCCTGTTGCCGCCGGTTCGACGATGTAGGCTACGCTCACGTCGGGAACGCTCGCAAGTCGGCAGCACCACCGAAATGGCTTCGTTTCGTAACTTAAGCCGCCTCTCCTCCGATGCGCCCTGAGCGCGTCACCCGGCTCAGTCGTTCGATCTTCAGCCTGCGCCGTTAAGTTCGCCTCTTTGCTGATTTCTTGAGGCGCACGCCTGGCCCTCCTCCATGGTCGTCGATGAATTCAACGTCGGCGCTTTTGAGTGCCGGTTCGTTTCGCAGCCTCCCGGGAAGCTCGGCTGGGCTCTCTCGTGCAACCCTCTGCTGACCCCCGGGGGGCCAAAAAATAAAATCCGCAAAATAACGCTTATGCGGCACTCGGGCGGAGCGTGGGAATCCCGCTCACATCCTCTTCGCGTTCCGCGTGCCACGTATCGTAAGCCGCCTGCATACGTACCCAAACTCCCGCGCCATCTCCAAACAACTTGCCGAGCCGAACCGCAACAGTCGGAGAGACCGGCTTGCGCTCGCGCAAAATGTCATAGAGATGCTGCCGGGAAATACCGAGAAGCTGCGCAATCTCGGCCTTCGTCTTGCCGGTCGCCGGGATCACGTCCTCCCTCAGCAATGCGCCGGGATGGGTTGGGCAGCGACCCGGATTGCGCTTAGTGACATGGATCATGACTCTCTCTCCTCAGTGATACTGTTCGAAGTCGACCCGGCAGGCGTCGCCGTCCTCGAATTCGAACGTGATGCACCACGGCCCATTCACGTGGACTGAATAGCGCGTAGGCTTGAAGCCTCGCAAAGCATGGAAATCAAAACCCGGGATGTTCATCTCCCCTGGCATCGCCATGGCATCCAAGCGATCTAGCCGACGAAACATGCGCGCACGCATTTTCGCGTCGATCTTCGCCGTCCGTCCCTTCTCCCAAAGCTCGGCGAGAGCCTTGCTCTTGAAGCTTCTGATCATGCTTTTGCGGTGTAAGCGAGTAGTTGACCATTGTCAACAATTAGCTTACACGATCCCCTCGATGCGGACTCCATCAGGCGCGTAGCGCACTGTGCTACGCCTTCATTGCCCCACTAACATTCGCGTACTGTGGCGCGGAGCATCATAGCGCCACCGCGAACGAATAGTGCCCATCCTCTTCGACCGTGGCGCGCCACTTCGGAAATGCGCTATCGTCGTACGCCGTTTTTGCGAGGTCAGCCGTCAGGCTGCCTCGCCGGCGCCAGCCGAGTCTTGGTAGGCGATCCCCTCCATGATCCCGTCCGCAATCGCGGCTCGATAGACGGCTTCTGCAAAGCGCCGATCCTCGATCGCCTCGGCTCGAGACTTGCGCAGCAGTTGCGGCACCGACTCGACCGCGCTCGCGAGCAGAACGAGATCAACCGGCATGCCGACCCCGGCAGTCATGGCAAAATCGTCGGGCGTGAAATACCGGGTCGCATACGCCGACCCGTCGGGAAGCGACATCTCAAGGCCCTCATCGACCAACCGGAGGTCGATGTTCCGGAATACGTCGGTGACGAGCAGCCCAGCGACTTGGTGTCGACGCTGCACCAGGACGACCGCGAAGCGCGCATTGCACATGGCCTCGAGGACGAGCGCCTCGTCGGAGCCGTGCGCGAGCCGTACCGATCTGGCGTAGCGGTCCACGGCGCGGGAGCGACCGACGGGAGCCGTATGGATCGCAAGGTCGAAGGCCAGCGTCAGCTCGTCCATGCTGTCGAGGAGGAGGGTGTTGCCGGCAGCCAGTCCCAAGCGACGCGCATGGTGCAAGATCGCGTCCCGAGACAGGAAGTCCATCACATTGGAATGATGACACTTGCTGATTTCGCGCAGATGTCGATAGCGCGCTAGCACATCGCCACGGCTCGGCGTCGGCGCTTGATGCTCGAAGGCGCTTACGGCAGCGGCCATGCTGATCCCTCCAAATTTCGACGATCGCACCGCCGCTATTGCGCAGCGGCGCTACAACCCCGTCTACTCCGACGGACTGATTCGGGGAATTGGCCGGAGCCAGCAATTCAGCGTTGCGATCGGTAGAATGGATTGAGGCGAACATCGCCTCGAAGCGCGTCGCGAAGTGTGCCACTCATCTCTACAGGGGTCTTCCGGGCGGGCTTGACTGTGCGATTTTGCTATCGTCCTGGTCCCTGAAGGTGTCAAAGACCTCGGCACACTGACGGCGAATGTTCGCGTGATCGTGCCGGCCGCGCTCGAAAGGCATCTGAGACACGAAGCGGAGAAGACTCGAGGTACGCCCGAAAGCTTCAACACATCGCCATGTCGGCTTTCGCATAGCTGATGAAGATGTCGGACATCGCCTCTCGTCACCCGCTGCGGGCAGCGTCGGCGGAGCGCCAAGCTGATCGGAGCCCCTCTGTTGCCTTAACCGGGCGCGAATTGGGTTCGTTTCGCACTAACGACTGGGTCCCTGGATCGCGCGCGTGATCATTGCCACGGATGTGAGCAAGCCCACCCGCCTTCCTTCCCGCGGTCACGTCCGCTTCTTGGCTGATTTCTTCAGCCGCACGCCCGGGCCTCCCCCATTCTCGTCGATGAACTCCACTCCGGCGTTCTCGATCGCCGGTTCATTTCGCAGCTTCCCGGGAAGCTCGGCTGGGCTCTCTCGTGCAGCCCTCTGCTGCCCCCCGGGGGGGTTAAAAAAATAAAACAAAAAACAACCCCATGCAAAGTCATGGCGCCGACAGCCCAAGCTTGAACGATGTCCTTCTATTTTCGTTGGAAATGCGCGTGAGCCACCTTTCCGAGGCGCGCGCCACCGCCCGCATTGAGGAGTTAAAAGCAAATGAAAGTCAGTAGCAGCAAAAGTAGTAAATCAATCGCTCCGCAATCTGAATGCGAGCTATCCGATCAGGAGGTGGCTCTGCTGTCGCGGCAAATGGAAAGAAAGAAGGTGCCACGAATGAAGGTCATAGGAGAGGGCGAGGACGCATACCTTTCGGTAGATCACGCCAACAAAGTTGTAGGTCACGCGCTTCTCATGGAGGCGATGGGTTCGGCGGATGAAGCCTTCGTTGGTGGTCTCCTGCGGCAACTAGACTTTGCAAGCCGGCGAAATGGCTGCAAGGACGTGAAGGAACTCGACTTCATGCTTTCCGTCATCAAAGACATTCAACCAAAGGACGAAATCGAATCGATGCTTGCGGCCCATATGGCTGTCATCCACACGATGATCATGAGATACGCGGTGCGACTCGAGAAGGCGGAGCTGCTTCCACAGCAGGACAGCGCCGAGCGTGCGCTCAATAAACTTGCCCGGACCTTTGCAATCCAAACTGAGACCCTCAAGCGATACCGGACGGGTGGCGAGCAAAAGGTGACGGTCCAGCATGTATCGGTGCAAGACGGAGGGCAGGCCATCGTCGGCAACGTGACGCAATCGTCACGTCAGCGCGGGTCGCAGCAGGCCGCGGTTTCTCGACCGGCGCTGACGGATGCCAAGGCCGCTCCAATGCCGATCATCAACGGCACCGAACACCGCGTCCGCGTTCCAGCGAAGCGCCGGGACAACAGCCGGGACAACAAATGACGGTCGGGCATCGGCGAAATACGGGGCCGATGCTGTCGAGCCCCCGTTGCGGCGCCAAGACCCGCTCCGGCAAGCCGTGCCGATATCCGGCCGTCGCCGGGCGACGACGGTGTCGCATGCACGGCGGCGCCGACGGCTCCGGCGCACCTCACGGTAACCGGAACGCGCTGAAACATGGGTTGTATACTCGCGAAGCGATCGAGCGCCGCAGGCAATTGCGCGCGCTGCTGAGGCAAGCATACGGCACCATCAAATCGGTCGGTTGATTGCGGTCGCCGATGCGGGGATCCGTGTAGCAGGCTGTCGCGATCGGCCCATGCGCAGCTGCTTGGCCATGTCTCAGAGCTTGTAGCTCAATTCGGCTTCTGACCCGTTGGGCGATTCCAGCAGCGGGCGCGGTTGATCATCGACGCAATAAGCAAAATCGGCAAACAATGGGGCTCTGATAGGTGTCGGCGCGTTTTTTGAGCGGGGCCCATGCCGCCAGTCTCAATTTCATTGCAGCATGGAATCGTCGCCGCCGAGGATGCGCTCAAGCGCCTCGATATTCGGGCGCCTCGGGGCGGGACTTTCCGGCCGATCTAGCCAAGGTGGCGCGCCGGAAACTGCGCTACCTCAACGCTGCGGATGATCTCGGCGACTCGAGATCGCCTCCAGGCAATCGTCTTGAGGCGTTGGCGGGCGAATCGCAAAGGACAACACTCCATCAGGATCAACAACTATAATAGAGCCTAATGCCAAAGTGTGTAATGCTGGAGCGTCGGCAACCGCCGCCGATTTCGCGCCATCTCGCCTCAATCGACTCGTGAATGAAGTCCACAGCACCATCAACGTCGTCAGAATTGCATCAGAGCGGAAGTTCGACGCCGATCACAATTTGGGGACTTTGGACCCAGTCTCTCAGCTGTGTCTCAAAATCCGTCTTGCCGAGAGCGGGAGGCATGTTGATCGATCGTCGCCCCGGAACTCCAGACCCCGCGTTCGCGCTGCGGGCGGTGGTAGGCCCCATTCTGGTGGTCTACCTGTTGCTGGATCTCTGGTCGGCGTTCGAGTTGCGCGGGCTATTTGCCGACGGCGCGGGATACGTCACCGGGATTTTGCAACACGGCCAGGTTCAGTACGTTGAGCCATCCCGTCGGACAGTTCATTTCCTGCAGCAGTATCCAACCGTCATCGCCTTCCGCTTCGACCTTCTCGACCTGCGTGGCTTGATGGTCCTCTTCAGCGCGACCATGCAATTGTTGCCGTTGTTCTTGCTTAGCCTCTGCTACCTCGTGCTGCCGAATGGAGCGAAGGTCCTCTTCCTTTTTCCGTTATTTCATTTTCTCGCGGGGTCACAAGCGGCTGGCCTTGTTGCAATCGCCGAAGGACCCGTCGCCGCCGGTTATTTCTGGTTCCTGCTTCTGTTCATCGTATTCCGGACTCATGGAATTAAGGGTCAACTCGCGGCTCTCGTCCTCGCGCTGCCCAGCCTCTATCTGCATGAGGGCATGGTCCTCCTGAGCCCAGTCCTTGCAATCGCGGCGCTGTGGCAGGTGCGCGAGCGGCCGCTGTTGTGGCCGCTCGTCCCATGGTTCCTTATTGTCACGACGGTGCAGGCGGGATTCATCCTTTATCCCTTTTCCCTAGAGGCCCGTGAGGCCTTCATTCAGTCGATGCTTAGGCTGAAATTTCTCGTCGAGCCGAGGGGCATCAACGTGCCGACGGTTCTTGGGTTGCTGGCTGCTCTGGCAGTCCTGATGTTCGCCTTTGCCGAACGGATCTCGGTTGGGAAAGCGCAACGCTTATCCTGGCTCTTGGTTGGAGCGTTTGCCGCCGGGTGCCTGGCGCTCGACCTCTCCGCGATGGTCAGTAGCTTCATGTTCGATCATTTGAGCCAATTCCATGCACGCAGCTATGGACTGCTTCTGTGTCTGCCGCTGAGTGTCCTGTTTATGTGGACCCTGCGGCAGCCAGCCGTTCCCCAGATTTGGCGACGAACTTGGGTCGTCGGTGTGATCGTCGCATTGGCACTCGGTCAATTGGGCTGGCAGGTAATCGCGACGCGCTATTGGTCCGAGTTCATTGCGAGCTTCGAGATGGTACTGACGAACCATCGCGGTCTCGTTTCTTGGCACGACGCACTTGCTGATCTCCCGCCTCAGAACGCGCAAGCGCTAATCCGGATGAACTGGAACTGGACCAATCCCAGTTTGAGCTTGCTGCTGTCGCCGCACGGCCGCGTCGCCGCCATCGTCGATGTAACCGAGATGGGCTGGCAACCGTTCGATCCCACCAACCCTCAAGAATTGCCGCACTCACGGTTCTTCGATACGGCTCTATATCGCGAGGCGCTTGCTCGGTAATACAGGGGAAGCCGATGCTGCAAATCAGTTCTGACATTGCCCCTCCGATCGCTATCGAGGAAATCCTCCGCTTCCAATTCAGCCAAAATGAAACGCGCTACGTCATTGATCTGGTGATGCGCCAGAAGCTTCGTAGGTAACCTGGGTAATTAGGTCAGGCTTCGGGGCTCCGTCGGAATGTGCGCGTCTGCCCACGTCCCGGGGGTTTCGCTCAAGCAGGTAAAGGACGCGCAGCGAGCCCGGCAGGTGCTTCTTGTCGGCGATCCGGAAGAATCTGGAGAACTTGGCCTCGAAATTCTGTTCGTTGTAGTCCTCGAACGTGTCCTTCCTCGACGAGAGCATCCGCGCCACCTGAGGATCCGATCTCGGCACGAACTCGGCCAGCACCGATCGACCGAGGGAGGCCAGATGGCGCGCGATCGCCCACAGCGGGACGCCGCCGGCGATCACCAGATGGTGCAGCAAGGCAAGCGCCAGCACGACATCGGCCTCGCCACGCGCCATGAACGACTGGCGTTCACCCAGATCCCATCCGAACGCCGGGCTTGGATTCGTGAGATCCATTAGCATCGGTGCGACATTGTGCAGGTTCGCCGCCGTGCAGCGCCGATAGTTCTCGTCGACGGCGGCGGGATCGCCGTCGACCGCGACCACCAGCGATGCGGTTTCGGCGGCGAGCCTGCTAAATTCGCCGGTGTTGGCCCCGAGATCATAGACGAGCGCCGGTCGCAGCTTCCGCAGAGTTTCCGCAACGTACTGCCGCTTGGCGGACCCCGCGTCGTCGCCGTAGCTGTCGGCCTGACGATACGGTTCCGCTCTGAACCGGGGCGGCGGCAGCGCCGCGACGGTGCGGCGCAAATGCAGGATGAATTGGTTGAGGTCGGAAACCCGTGCACCCCTGCTGCCGAGCAAGCCGGGGTGGCGCGCCAGCCAGCGTTTTGACCGCGCCTGCGCGTGGATATGTAGCCCCAGTCCCGCGGCGAACACCGTACGCAGCGGCAGCAGGGCGCTTGCGAGATCGAGCGGAATGCCGCCAGGATTCGCGCGCAGGAGATCCAGCAGCCTGGCATCGCGTCGACTCATGAGGGCGAGCGGCGCCAGAAAGTTGCAGCAGAACTGATGATAGGCCACCCAGGGTGTGCCGGGCTCATAGGGCTCGAACGAAAGCGTGTCGATGTGGATCGGCGCGCCGTCGAGGAACTGGACATTGTGCGCCGAAGCGTCCTTCAGGCCGAGGCCGTAGCGCATCGCCTCGATCATGAGGTCGAGCGTCACCAGGGCGGCGCGTTTGAATTGGGTAAATGACCATTCAAACGGATAGGAAATGAAGGGGATCTGCACCGGCCGAATGATCTTGAAGGCCCATTCGGGGCATGATGGCAGCTCCATATGCGGGATCAGCAGTTGCTTGCGGACCAGCGCCTCGTATCCGCCCGAGCGCATCAGCACGTCGTAGCCGGCGCCGTGACCCGGCATGATCGCGCGGTAGGCCGCGCCTCCGTGACGAAAGATGAACCCGCTCGGATCGCGGAACGATGCGCCGTCTCTTCGCGCTTGGGCCTCTTCCAGAGTCAGGCGGGGAAGTTCGTCCATCGGTTTCCAGCCTGTCGCCGGGATTGCGGTAGCTTCCCACTCTTATATAGTTTTTCATCTCGTCACGCCGGGTGCGGGCATCATGCAGGCAGAAATCGGCCGCGATACTGCGTCGTTCTGGTCGATCTTGCGTCCGATCATGCTCGTTCTAGTCTTTCTGCCCGCGCTGATCGCCCATGGAGATGTCGCGCACTGGTCGGCGGTGCCGCGTGTGATGGCAACGGGCGCCCTCTCCGGCATTGCGGCGGGCTTGGCGGTGTTCGGCTTGCTGACGCTGAGCGGGATCCAGCCGCGAGCGAGCCGGCCATTTGACGTCATCTATCTTTGGCTTTTCCTGAGCGGGGTCTTCGTCCCGATCGGCGTCTCCAGGTTGGACGGAACACCGTTGTCTGCCCGCTGGCATGCCTTCAGCATTGCGGCCGTGCTGGCGTTCGCCGCGCTGCCTGTCCTCTTGTTCTATGCGTCGTGGGGCCGCGACTCGCTGTTTCGCCGGCTGGCCATTGCGGTCGACGCGGTCTGGCTCGCCGGCTCGGTCTGGCTGCTGGCGGACGTGATGGTGCGGGCGCCGAGCGAGGTGGAAGCATCGTCGCCGCACAGCGTTGACGAGCTGGGCTCCGGCGACAACGTCATCGTGCTGATCATGGACATGCTTCCGGGCGCACTGCTGGAACGCACGATCGAGCTTCATCCGGAGCTCGCTTCCGATCTTGACGGCTTTACCTTCTTCACTCGGGCAACGTCGACCTATCCGCTCACCAATTATTCGCTGCCGCAAATCATGAGTGGGAAGGTCTTTGCGTCCGCGGATTCGCGGCCCGATTTCCTAGCCAACATCGAGGCAAGCCGCCGCGACTCCTTTGTCCAGGACGCCCTGGCCCGCGGGTACCAGGCCGGCGGTCTCGCTTCGATCGGCGGGCTCCCGGATCGGCATTTTCTTTGGCAGTCGACCTACCTCGACGATGACGGGCGGCAGCAGGCGGTCACTGGCCGGCTGTTAGAGGCCTTGCACCTCGACGAGTACACACAGCTACTGCTGGCAACGGGCTATCGGCTCACTGGCTTTCCATTCCTCGAATCGCGCCGGTTGGACCCGATGTACGAGATGAAGCGTGACTCGCTTGCGGCGTGGCGCCGCTGGCGCGCCCGGATGACAATCGGCCCAGCAGCCGACAATATCCTGGTCGTCCACAGCATGCTGCCGCATGTCCCGTTCCTCTACCAAGCAGATGGAAGCGAAGGACGGTCGCTTCCATGGAGCTTTGCGACTGCCACCGACGAGCTGTACTTCGTCGTACGGGAGATGGGGAGAACGTTTGCCCGCCTGCGCGAACTCGGTGCATTCGACCGCTCGATGATCATCGTCGCCGGTGACCATGGTCACCTGATTTGTTCTGACCTCGATCCGGGCCAAGGTGCGGAGAACCTTCCCGGCGGCAACATCAGCGGTGGCAACTACCGGCCGGCGTGCATGTTCAATCCCGCAATCCTGATCAAGCCGCAGGGGGCGCGCGGCCTCACTCTGACGCAGGCTCCAGCAGGCATCGGCGACATCAGGGAGATCATTCGCATGCATCTCGACGGTCGTGACCGTGGCATCAGCGCTTCCGATCTCGTTCGCGCGGCGCGCGACTCGAACGGCCCGATACCCACCGTCGTGATCTGCCGCCAACGCAGCGACCCGCATTACCAGTCGACCGACTTCGAATTCATCCACTCCGAGGGAAACGTGACCGAACTTCCGGGCAAATTCGAGCGAGCCTGCCGGGGAGGTGCGTCGTGAAACCAAGAATGCTGGTTCTCGCATGCATTCTGATAGGGGTGCCGGTGCAGGCCCACGCCTATATCGACCCAGGCGCCGGCAGCCTGATGTTTCAGGCTGTTGCGGCGCTCGCGATCGGGATCGCGGCGGGATGGAATCATTTGATGCGAGCGATCACAGGTCTGTTTTGTGGCCGGCGCCGCAGGGAGTCCGGCGAGCCGCCAGACGCCGACCGCGATTAGAAGACGCGCACGATGTTTGCATTCTTTGAAAGGCTCCATCGCGTCGCGGTGCCGCCGAAGCTGCCCGAAGCGCCCCCGGGCGCGTTGGCCTTCTATTGGCACAGTGTGGCGGACGCCAAGGCTCTGTTTACCGGCCTGTTCGTCGCCGGCTTCTTCGTCGCCCTGATCGACGCGGCGACTCCCGTCTTCATCGGCACAGTCGTGTCGATCATCGCGGCGAGCAGCCCGGCGGACTTTTTCGAGAAATTATGGCCGTCGCTCTCACTGATGGCGAGCATCCTTTTCGTCGGACGACCGTTAGCGATGCTTGCGCAAAATCTGTTCGCCAATCAGGCGATCGCCGCCAATGTCGCGGGTCGGATCACCTGGCAGAGCCACTGGTACGTCATGCGCAAGGCGTGGCGCTTCTTCCAGCGCGATTTTGTGGGGCGGATCGCCAATCAGGTGCTGCAGACCGGCCCGGCCGTCCGCGAATTGCTCGTCATGCTGCTGACCAGCGTGTGGCACATCCTTGTGTACGGCACGAGCGCGCTGGTCCTGCTCGCCAGCGTCGACGTCTGGCTGGCCGTGCCGGTGGCGCTGTGGTTCGTTGGCTATCTCGCCCTGCTGCGGACGTTCGTGCCGCGCCTGCGCAGTCGTGCGCGGGCTGTGTCGGAAGCCCGCTCGAACTTGAGCGGCCGCATGACCGACAGCTATACGAACATACTGACGATCAAGCTGTTCGACTCGGCCAATCACGAAGACGCACATGTTCGCCGGGCGATCGGGCGCCATGCTGGCATGTATCGAAAGCTGCTCCGCCTCAACACGCTGTTCAGCCTTTTGCTGTCTTCGCTGAATTCGCTGCTGGTCATCAGCACGACCGGCTTTGCGCTCGAGCTTTGGCGATATGATATCGTCGGGGTAGGTGCCGCCGCCATGTCATTGCCGCTGGTGTGGCAGTTCGTGAACATCTCCGGCGCGGTCGCCGGGCAGGTCATTGCCGTTTTCGAGAACGTCGGAAGCGTGCAGGAGAGCGTATCGACCATCGCCCATCCGATTGCGCCGTTCGATAAGCCCGGCGCGCCGGCGATCCGCATCGAGCGCGGTGAAATCAGTTTCGAGGACGTTCAATTCGGCTACGCCGGGAATGCAGACGTGCTCGACCGTTTCACACTGCATGTCCGGCCGGGCGAGAGAATCGGGCTCATTGGCAGGTCGGGAGCAGGCAAGTCGACGATCGTGAACCTGCTGCTGAGGCTATTCGACCTGACCTCCGGGCGCATTCTGATCGACGGACAGGACATCGCCAACGTCACGCAGGGCAGCCTGCGCAGTCAGATTTCGGTGGTGAGCCAGGACACCACGCTTTTTCACCGCTCGACCTATGACAACATCCGATACGGAAGCATCGCAACAGAGGCTGAAGTCGTCGCGGCGGCAAAACTTGCGCACGCCGATGAATTTATCCGCGGCCAGGCGGATCGGATGGGCAGGCGGGGCTATAACGCCTATGTTGGCGATCGCGGCGTCGAGCTGTCTGCCGGCCAACGCCAGCGCATCGCAATTGCGCGCGCCATTCTTCGGGCGGCGCCGATCCTCGTCTTCGACGAGGCGACTTCAGCCCTTGATGCCGAGCTCGAGGCCGCGATCGCCGCGAGCATGAACCTGCTGACGTCCGGAAAGACCGTGATCGCCATCGCGCACCGGCTGTCGACGATCGCACGCATGGACCGGCTCGTCGTTCTGCATGCCGGCCGCATCGTCGAGCAGGGCTCGCACTCCGATCTCCTGCGCCTCGATGGTCACTATGCGGCGCTCTGGCGCGACCAGATCGGCAGCTTCATCGACACTCGGACCATGGACAGTCTGTTCAAGCCGCTTTCCGTTTGATCGGCGGAGCGCAAACTTGCGCCGACGACGCCGTGAGCGGCTGCACGCGTTGTCGGTTTTGCCCATTTGGATTGAGCGCTCGGAGTTGGTTTGGTATGTCTGATTGCCCACACTGATGGGAAAAGGAGGCTTCTTGTGGAGGCCAAGTCTGCCAGCAAGGAGCAGCGCAGGGAGTATGTTCTCAGCCGCCACATCGGGATTATGCCGATCGGCCCCGCACACATCATTGCAACTCATGTACTGGGGCGGTGGAGGATTATCGGCGGTACGCGCGTGATGGCGGAACTGGCGCGATTCGAGACCGCAACAGCTGTCGAACCGCATGAAGATAGCGCTGAATTCCTCGCGCTGCGCCGGGGATTGCTCGTAAAGCGTGTCGACACCGACGAGGAAGCGTGGGTGAGATCCGCCTATGCGCGGGCGGCCGCGCTCGCCGACACGAATCCCGTCCCGGCGCTGTTGCTGGCTGCCGAGGAAGCCGACGATGCAGCCTGTTCGGCCGCCGATTCGCTGGTCGGCATGCGGCTGGTGGCGTCGAACCATCTCGCCACGATCGCAATCGGGAACCGCGAGCACGTCGTAACCCATCCGTCCGGCTCGCCGACCCATTTGGCCCCCGACTTGTGGGACCTGTTCGAGCGCTTTCGCGTGGGTCGCGCGGTCGCACGCGAGGAGCGTCACGCTGCCCATTTCCTGAGATCGCGCGGCCTGCTCTGGCCCGACACCATCGCGGAGCGCGATGCATGCCTGAAGGCTCACGGCTTGGTCTTTGATCAGATGCCCGATTGCGCGATCATAACACGTGCCAACGATTTGTTCCGGCAAATACATCGGCCTTACACCGTGGCGCATGTCGACCGCCGGACGCGTCCGAAGCGGGTCGCATTGATCGGACCGTGTCTCTCGCAGCAGTTCGCGGAGTGCCTGGAGTATCACGCCTTTTCGCTGGGCTGGTCGATCGAGACGGTGGGGATGCTCGAGCCGGAGCGGCAGCTTGCTGGAATCGAGTTCGACCTGGTCGTGCTCAACGCCGCACAGTTCGTCGCCTATCTGGTGCAGTACGCGGGGCAAGAACGCTGGGACGACTGCGAGTTGCTGGTCGATCGCATCGTCGACGCGGTGGTATCGCGTGTCCGCGAGACGCGTGACCTGACTGCCGCGCCGATCGCCGTTGCGGCGGTTCATCCGCCCGCATTGGGGGTTTTCGTACCCGGATCACGCGAAACCTATCGGCTCGAGGCGATGTTCGCGCGGATCAACTTGATGCTCGCCGATCGTTTCGACGCCCGCGAGGGCATCTACATGCTCGATGAAATCGATGCACGCGAGCGACTCCAATCCGGCCTTTATTGGGACGACCGCTACAACGCGGCCGCCCATCGCGCGCCGATGAGCGGTTGGAATTGGGCCGTGCTCAAGCCGGATCACAGCGACGGCCGGCGGCCGAACGACATGGATCACGACGTCCCGCCCGCACGGCCGGATCAGTCGGACCCCGCTGGGCCGATGACATTGGCGATCCTCGAACTCATGGCGCGGCTGTCGCCGAGGAGTCCGGTGGACACCGTTATTTTCGAGCCGCGCGGCCTGCTGTGGCCGCCTCGACCCAAGCCCGTCGACCTCGATCGGGCCGCGCACCGCAATTTTCAGGTCGACGTCGAGGACTACTGGTTTGCCGGCGTTGCCGAGGCGCTCGCCGCGATCGCCCGGCGCGGCGTGCGTCTCGTTTGCTTGACTGACGCTGACCCGGACGATCTCGCGCGCGGGATCGCAGTCGCTGCCGATACCGATACCTTCCTGGGCCGGGAGCACATCTCGGAGGTGCACTGCACCGGCGACAAGGATGCGGTCATCGATCGCCTTCTGGCCCGCCGGGCTGCGCAAAACCCTATGCTGTGGATCGACTTCACCCGCAACGAAAGCCGCCCCCGGCAGGGTCTGATAGTCTTTCCACTATCCTCGCGCTGGCAGCTTCGAGAACAGCTCCTGCGTGCGCCGGAGCTGGCAAAGCCGTTGCCGCTTAACACCACGGTAGAGAACTTGGCTGACCGAGCGCCGGCGAACATCACTGCGGAAGTGACGCGCCAATGCGTGCGCGACGCCATCCGACGATCGCTTATGGCGGAGACCAATTGCCCGGCGGAAGAGCTCGAGGATGTCGAGCATTTCGCCGATCTCGGCCTCGACTCTCTTTCCATCATGCGCGTGATACTCGGCACCGAAAAGATGCTCGGATGCCGGATCGAAAGCTGGGATCGGATCTCCACGCGTTTGTGGGAGGTCGGCGCATTGGAGCAGGTGCTCGTCGCCGCCCTGACCGCGGCGCAAACCCGGGAAGCCGCCGACGAGAGTTGACCCGCAACATGTCACCGCAACAATCCGGAGAACACGACGAGCTCGCCGCGACGCTCCTCGCCGCGTTGGGTAGCGATCCAGTTCGGCCGGCTATTGGCAGCTATCGCGCCTCCTCGCAGCTCGTGTGGCGCACGCGCGGTCAGCTGCTCGAGCGTGCACTCGCCATCGCCGGCGGTCTGCGAGCTGCGGGGTTCAAGCGCCGCGAGGCCTGTGTGATCGCGCCGGTCGATGAAGGCGAATTGGATGCGGCCGCCGTCATCGTCGGATGCATTATCGCCGGATGCGTTCCGCTCGTGGTTCCGGCCGTCGACGGTGGATTCGGCGGTGTGCCGGAGCTGCTCGATCGTTCGTTGTCGACGACGCGCAGCCGCGCGGTCCTCGTTGCGTCGAGCGACTCCGCGAAAGTCGAGGCCGTCGCCAAGCTGTCGCACAGCGCGAATCGCCGCATCGATACCATCGGCATCGATGATCTCGTCAACGGCGCCTATCGGGCCGACGCCGCCGGGGCGCATGCGCTCGACGAGGACTGCCGGATGATGCAACTGACCTCCGGCACCACGGACGTGAATCGCGTGTGCATGTGGAGCGCACCGGCGCTGCTCACCTGTCTGCGTGGGGTTGCGACGTGCATGCGGTTGCGGCCCGGCGACGTGTTCTTCACCTGGTCCGGCCTGCACCACACGGTCGGCATGCTCAACAAGCTCATGCTCGGGCTGACGTACCAAATCCCGGTAGTCTTCATGAGCGCGCGGAAATTCGCGACGGCTCCATCGCTGTGGCTGCGCGGCGTTCATGAGTGCGGGGCGACCATCACGACTGCCTCGAATTTCGCGTTCAAATTCGTCGCTGATGCGGTCGCTCCGCAAGAACTGGAAGGGTTGGACCTGTCGCGTGTGCGCGCTTTCTGGAACACCGGCGAGCGCGTGGTCGCGACGAGCTACGCAAGCTTCTACGAGAGGCTGCGCGCGACCGGACTGCTTCGAGCCGCATTGCGCGCCAACTACGGATCGGCAGAGAACACCGGCGGCGCTACCTTCTCGGACGTCGAAGCGGAGGAGTTGACCTACGAGACCGTCGACCGCGATCACCTTCAGGCGAGCGGGCTGGCGATGCTGGTCGGCGCCGACCGCGTCGATCCAGGTCATCATCTCACGATCGCCAGCCTCGGGGCGCCCTGGCCCGGGCTCGAAGTGATCATCCGTGACGATGCCGGCCGACCGCTCCCCGACGGCGCGATCGGCGAGATCGCGCTTGCAACGCCGTCGCGGTTTCTCGGCTACTGCAACAATCCGGGCGCGACGGCAGCGGCGGTCGAGGGCAACCTTCTGATCACCGGCGACCTCGGGTATTTGCGCAACGGTCAGCTGTTCTGGGTCGGCCGCAAGCAGGAGTGCATCGTCATCCGCGGCCGCAAGATCGATCCGAGCGCGTTTTTGCCCATACTTGAGCCGGTCCGGGCTCTGCGGCCGGGCGCCTACGTGGCGTTCGGCGTGGACGACGACCAAAGCGGCACGCAGCGCGCCGTCGTCGCCGTCGAAGTCGAGCGCGCCGGGAACGACGCAAAGCCCATCGTCCGCGAAATCCGGCGCGCCGTACTGGCTGACCTCGGCATTTCGGTCGAGGTGATTGCGCTCGCACCGGACACGCTCAAGACAACAATCAGCGGAAAGCGACGGCATCGCTTCTACAAGGACCTCTATCTGCGCGGCGAGTTCGACGCGCTTCGTCTGAACCGGGCTTGAGCGCCCTTTGTGCGCCGGCGATCCGGTCGCGCGCAGCCGTCAAAAGGGCAGGCATGAGGGGAGGCCGGGTGCCTTCGCACAACTTCTTGTTCGCAACCTTCGACGGCGGCGGAAACCTCCCTCCGTTGCTGAGCGCGGTCGGACGCCTGATCGAACGAGGCCACCGGGTGCGCGTGATGAGCGAGCCTTCGAACCGCGAGGAGGTGGAGCTGGCGGGTGCCAAATTCGTCGCCTACGGGATGTGCACGCGCGACGGGCCGAACGCGAGCCCGTGTCACGGCGCCGCTTCATCGCCTCTAGCCGTCTTTCGCATCATCGACCGCCTCGCCGCCGGCCCCGAAGTCGCCACCGCGCAGGATGTGTTTGCAGAGCTGCAGGCGTCGCGGCCCAATGTGTGCGTCGGCAGCGATCTGATGTTTGGTCCAATGATTGCGGCCGAGGCCGCCCGCATTCCGCTTGCGCTTCTCGCCGTGCACAGTTGTCCCTTTCCGCTGCCCGGCGTCCCGCCTTCCGGCCCAGGACTATGGCCCGCTTTCGACGAGGCCGAACGGCAGGAGCAGGCGGCCGTCGCCACAGCCAACCATGAATGGCTGAATGCCGCGCTCGATGCGTTGAATATAGAGCGACGGTCGCTGCATTTGCCGCCGCTGGGCGACATGTTGGAGCAGGTGAATGCGGCACAACGCATTCTGCTGGCAACCAGCGCGGCGTTCGATTTTCCGGCTGTCGGGCTGCCGGCGAACGTTCGTTACGTCGGCCCGGAGCTCGACGATCCGCCATGGGCCGGGCCGTGGGCCTCTCCGTGGCCGGACGATGACCGGCGGCCGCTGGTGCTCGTTGCCTTCAGTTCATTGTTTCAGGATCAAATGGGCGTCGTGCAGCGCGTCATCGATGGGCTCGGCACCTTGCCGGTGCGTGGGCTCGTCACCACAGGGCCGTCTCTCTTGCCGGACGCTCTCCACGTTCCGTCCGACGTGTTGGTCTGCCGCGTGGCGCCGCACCGCGAAGTTTTGCGGCAAGCTGCTGTCGTCGTGTCCCACTGCGGCCACGGCACCGTCATGAAGGCGCTAGCCGCCAAGGTGCCGATCCTGTGCATCCCGATGCGCCACGATCAGTTCGACAACGCCGCCCGGGTCGTTGCTCGCGGGGCGGGTGTCGCCCTCGGACACGATGCCGATTCGGCAACCATTGCCGAAGCCGTTCGCTCTCTTCTTTCCGATCCCGCATATGCGGCTTGCGCCGAGCGCCTGGGTGCCGCAATCCTCCGCGACGCGGCGGCCTCGACCCTGGTATCCGAACTCGAGGGCTTGGCGGCGGCCGGACCGATCAGCGAAACCGATGCATCCTCGGCACCCTGAGCCGCGTTCGACGCCGGAAACTATTATTCATGCCATTGGGCGAACCGAAGATACTCGCACTCGTGCCCGTGCTTCCCGATGTCCAGGGAAACGGCTTGATCCAACGCACCGGCGCCTTTTTGGAGGCGGCCTGTGCCGTCGGCGACGTGCATTGTTTCGTCTTTCCAGTGTACGGCCCGAGTGGGTCGGAGTCGCGCCTGACCTCACGACTGGGCGTGACGACCGTCATCATGAATGCCGACGATCTGATCGGTCGGCTGGGGCTGGTGCGCGGCTTTGGCGGGATGGCGCCGACGTTCGCCGAGCCGGACGATCCGAACGTCAGGCGCATTGTTCAGGGCCAAGACTACGACCTCATCTATCTTGCCAGGGTAGCAACCATTCCGTTGCTTCCGCCGGTGATCAGAAATCGAAGAGAGGCGCACATTGTACTCGATCTCGACGAGTATGAGTCTCCGGTGTTCAGGCGCATGGCCCGGCTGAGACGGTTGCACCACGAATATGACCGGGCCAACTGGGAAATCGAGCGAGCACAGGCCCTCGACCATTTGTTATCCCAAACGCTGCCGCAGACGCCGACCGTCACGGTTTCGAGTTCGAGGGAGCGCGCATTGATCGCGGGGCGGTTCGGACATGGCCGCGTCGTGGTCATTCCAAATCCGGCGCCGGAAATCGCGCCGCCTCAGGGGGAGCGGAGGCCCCGCAACGTCGTCTTCGTTGGCAACTTCAGCTACTTCCCCAATCTGGATGCCGCCACCTGGCTGTTAGGTGAGATCTGGCCCAGAATCCGAGCCGCCGTGCCGGGCGCCCGGTTGGTCCTTGCGGGCCAGGGCTATGCGGAACTCGCCGGCCTCGCCGCCGACGCTGAGGTGGATGTGATTCCCAATCCGCCAGACATCGCCGAGGCCTATGCCGATGCGGCCGTTGCCGTCGTTCCACTGCGCGCGGGTGGCGGCACCCGTATCAAGGTGCTTGAGGCGGCACAGCTGGCAATACCGATCGTGTCGACGCGCATCGGCATCGAAGGCTTGAACCTGCAAGATCGAACGCATCTCATCGTTGCCGATGATGCGCTGTCCTTCGCGCTTGGCTGCATCAGCGTCTTTTCTTCCCGTGATCTCGCCGAGCGGCGTGCGGCGCGAGCGCGCGACGCCGTAATGGCCGATCATGCGCGCTCCGGTGTCATAACTAGGATCAGAAAACTGCTTTCCGCCTGTATGTCCGATTGACGCTCTTGCGTCCCGCAGGCTGCGACTCGCGTTCAGCCGTGATCGTTCGGTGGCAACCCCAATCGCAAGCGCAACTCGCGTCGAGCCGCCTCGATATAGGGCTGGAGCATGGCGTCGAGCACGCGCAGGGAAACCGCGGCCCTGGTTGCCTGGTCCAGCTGGGCCTCGCACGCATTGTAGATCTTGTACACGTGCCAAAGATCGTCGTGTGGCAGCGGCCGCAGCACGACAGGTTCGTCCAACGCCGCCTTGAAGGCAGCATCGGCCACTGGCGGGGGCAACGCAAACCTGAAACACCATCTGCGCGTCAGGCGCGGTCCCAAGGCCCCCCGCACTGACTCGATCGAGTAGCGCCGGATGATGACGTCGAAGTCGTAGCCGTCCTCGGTGCCAAGCAGAAATAATTCATGGGCGAGGCCCTCGTCTTCTACCACCAGCGGAGCAACGAGGGCCTGCGCGTAGTCATCGCGATGACCTTCGAACTCGGCGTCGATGCGCGCGGCGACGGCCTCCGCCTCGAGCAGCGACTGAGTTCGAGCTTCCGACCTCAGCAAATCCTGCCAGCTGCGATCGCTCAGCCAGTGTTGCGCCAGCCATCGCATCGTGTCGTCATAGGTCAAAAGCCCGCGTTCTCGCCGGAACCGGTCGGCGGCTTCCTGAAGGGCATTCGTGGCGACCCCGATGTTAAGGTCGGCGGCCAGAGCACGAACCGCGAGCTCGCGGGTTGCCGCTTCCATCGCCGCGGAGGGCGCGTGGCGCACGAGCAAGTCCTGCAGGTCTCGGTCGTTCAAATTCGGTGCCTCGATCGAAGTCCTGAGCGACGAAACATTCGGGTAGCCATCCAAGCTGTCGGCGCACGGGGCAGTCAATTCACCGCGTGGGGCAGAAGTTTTTCCTTCGACAGTTTGCGCGATTTCTTGCCCGTCACCGTGCGAGAGAGTTGTCCCGGTTCAACAATCTCGACCTGTGCGACGACGAGACCGATTTCGCTCCACACCGCTTCCGCCACTTTGCCGGCGAACATGGCTTTCGCAGTGGGATCGCATTTCGCCGCCTCGATCAGCAGCGCCAACCGTTGCGTGCCGCGCTCGACCGCAGGGATGCCGACCGCGACCGCGTCGACGACATCGTCGGGAAACGCGGACTTGACGAATGTCTCGACGTCGCTCGGATCGACGAGCTGACCCGAACATTTGATCATGTCGTCAGCCCGCCCGATCACGAAGACCTCGCCATCGAGGCTCAATCCCAGGTCCCCGGTCCGAAGGTACGACCGGCCGTCGATCTTCACGAACCGCTCCGCCGGGATTCCGGTGACATCCTCGGTCGTCGGTGCGGCGAGCAGGAGCTCGCCGACATGGCCGGACGTCTCGCCGCCATCCACGAGCAGTCGGGTGCCGGGCAGAAGGACGCCCGAGGACATCAACGACACCAAATCCTCGTCACTGGTCGCTTTCGCGTAAGCCCGGTTCGTCTCGATCGCGCTCCGGCTGGCGTGCAGATGGATCGGCGCACGCCCCGGCCGCGCTTGGGTGATGCAGCCGGCAGTTTCGGACATGCCGTAGGCCGACAGGACGGCCGTTGCCCGCAATCCAAAGGACGCGAACTTTTCCCGGAACGCGCCAGTGACGGCCTCGCCGACCGGTTCGCCGCTCGATACCAGGGCGCGGACGTGCGAGAGGTCCATCCCCCTCATCTGTTCGTTCGAGATGTTCTGCGTGCAGTACGAGAAGGCGAAGTTAGGCATGTAGGATAGCGTCGCCTTTTCGTCGGACAGCTCGCGGAACAGCAGACTGGGATGCGCGGTCCACAGGTCGCTTGGAATGCGGATGAGTCGGCGCCCCCAAAGAAGAGGAAGCAGGAAACCATTGCCTAGTCCCATCGTGTGATGCAACGGCGTCCACGATACCATGGCATCATCACGATCGAGTTCTGAGCGCATCCTCCAAGGCCTGTGCATGATAGTTGAGAACCGACAGCGGATGCGTAATCAGCCGTCGTCCGCCGGTGCTCCCCGACGTCAGCAGCATCAACCGGGGCTCCGCTTCGTGAACCCCCGTGCGCGCTCGAACGTCGAGCAGATGGACTAACAGATCGCCCGCCAACGCGATCGACTCAATGTCGCGCTCTTCGAGATCTCCGCGCAATGCGTTGCCGAAGGAATTGTTCGCGGCGCCGATGACGGCCACCACGGCGTGCTGGCTGCACAATTGGGCAACGCGACGGCCCTGCGAGGCCGCGTCTTCGCCCCGGTGCGGCGAGAAGATCATGAACGACAGCTCGGCCATGATCGCGGCGAGGACCGCAATGAGCTGATCCGAATCGGAGACCAAGTTCAACAATACGGTTTCACCGCGAACTAGTCCGCAGGCACGCAGCTGCGCGGCCAACCGCTCCCCGCCGCGCAGCAATTCGTGGCCGCTGAAGTAGCGCCAATCGCCGCGTGCCGAGCCCGTCAGCAGCTTCACGTTCCAGGCAAGCGGCGCAGCCACGAGTGCCTGCTTGAGCTGCTCGTGCAACGGTGTGCGCTGCGACGACGGCAGCAGAGTCGTTTGGTGCCCGTCCACTGGCGTCGACGCCCGACGGTTGAGCTCGCGATCGATCTCGCGCTCCAGCACCGCCAGCCTGAACATGCCGAATTCGGTTACGGCGGAGTCGCTCAACCGAATTCCAAGCTTCTCTTCAAGTGCCACCGCAATGCGCATCACGCCGAGCGAATCGAGCCCCAACTCGCGAAAGTCGCACGCCCGTTCGCATTGTTTCGTCGAATGGTGGGTTTCGTACGCGACGACATCGAGGATGACTTGGCGAATCTCATCCTTGGCTGGTCTCACAGACTTGCCCGGCTCGTCCCGCGCAGCTTCCGATCTGATGGGGGGCAGGGGGAGCAGCTCCGCGCGCGAGCGGAGCTTGGGATCTGTCAGGAGCGCGCGCCGCAATCCCGAGATCGGCCCGTCGTGGATGTAGCCCTTGAAGTCCGACAGGTCATGCCGCTTTGCCGCATCCAACAGCAAGATCTGTTCCTCGCGCAACCCGGTTTCCTGGGCGATCTGCGCGGCCGCGCTGCGCAAGTCGCTCCGATAGAAGACCTTCCTCAGCTTCGCGACGCCCACCGCGTTGGCTGCGTCATCCCCAATCCGATACAGCGCATCGAGGAGCTCGGGCTCGCCGTCGAACAGCATGTAGAGCGCAATGTCGCGGCGCGACAGTTTCGACAAGGCCTCGTGCAGGCCAACGATCATGGTGTCGCGCGTGCCCGCAAATGCGCTCGGCGCCTTCAGCGGCTCACGATGATCGGCGAGGCTTCCGTACCACAGCAGCCAGTTCGGCTCGATGAGGATCGCGCGCACCGAGTCAGGCGCGACCAGCACCTCCAGGAGGTCGAGAACGACAGCCGCCATTGCAGCGGCCGGGTCCGGTTTCTCGTTCGAAATAGGGTCGGCCGGGCGTCCGACGCTGAGGTCCGCCCAGTTGAACGGGGTCAGCGGCGCATGATGGATCGTCGCGTTGTATTCGTCGTCCCAATACGTGCCATTGAATCCGAGTGCGATGTCGTCCTCGTCGATGAACATCAAATCGCGGTGGTCGCGCGCCAGCAACTCCAGCTTCGCTGCCAGTTGTCCGATTAGCTGGATTTCCGCGTGGCGCGCCGAAGCCGCCGGACTGAAGCCGCTCAAGCCGCTGCGGCTCGGCCGCACCAGCGCGATGGGCGCACTCGTGTGCGATCGGATTTCGTCGATGTGCCGGTCGACTTCAGCGACGATCGCAGGAATTTCCACCGCCGCAGCCGCGAAGTTCTCAGTGCTGATCGCGGTGAAGAACGTTGCCGCGAACGGACTGCTCGAGGCGTAAACCAGGTTCCACGTGTTTTGCCGAAGGAGCGGGCCAGGATAGAGAAAGCCCTCCGCGCCGAGCTTCAATCCCCGCAGCTCGGCGAGATACTCCATGCAGGCAATGCCTTGCTGTGCGAGGCAGGGACCGATGAACGCGACTTGCGCACTGGCCCGGCGGCGACCGAAGCAGGACGGATCATAGGGACGGAAGGCCTGCTGCCAGCGGTCCTTCCAGGGGAAAAGAACACGCAAGTGTGCGGGCCGCTCCCAATGCAATGCGGCGTAGGCGCGGCCCGCTTGCAGCTCGCTCTCCTCATCGCACCAGAGCAGGCGCTTGCGCGCGAGAAAATCGACGGCCCGCAGGAATTGATGCTCGTCACATCCGTCGAAGGTCTTTAGCGAAGCCATGGCATCGCTTACCCGACAGCCGCCGCCGAACAGCTGCGCGATCCGCCACAGCAAGGTCGTCATGTGCGTCAGCGATCCGGTCGGATGCAGCGCGATCACCTCGTCGTCGTTGATTGCCAAAGCGATCAGGTTCGTCGACAGCACAAAATTTTCGTTGGCGATGCGCGGCAGGTCTGCGGCATCGAGTGCGCCGACGGCGTCGTGTGCGGCCACGGGATTGCGAACGATGCGGGTTTCGGTGCCGTGGATCGCGGCCGGCTTCACGGCGCCCGCGTAAGCGCGGCGGATCGCCGTCGCTTCGTCGGTGCCGGCCGGCACCAGGATACGCGCCTTGCGAAATTGATTGACCCAGTCGGACAGAGCGGCGTCGCTCGATCCCGTTTCGGGCCAATTAATCGGCAGCTCGAAATCGCGGATACGATCGAATACGGCGCGCGCGCAAAGAATCCGGGCGCGCCCGAGCAGAGGCGCCACCAGCACCTGGCCATCTCGCAGATCTTGGCTTGTCGTCACTCGGGATCTTACCAACCAACTCATACCGCGAGCGTCGACCCCCTCTGGAAAAAGTACGGGATAGAAAATGTATTTATGATTATAGCAGTTGCGCCTTGACCGGCAAAGCAGGGACCCGTTTGTGTGCCCGCGCCGCCCGCCTACCTGAAAAAAGCCGCTTGTGTCGTCTCCCAGCTCAATGAGCGGGCAAAATGCCGCGCTCTGTTCCATGCGCGCGCGCTCAAGTCGGCGTAGAAGCTTCGGTCGCCGCAAACCTGATCGAGCGCGTCGAGCCAGGGTTGGAGCGCTTGCTGGGGCACCTCCTCGCGCGGCCGCGCACCGGGATCGCTCGGATTGCGGTGGAAGATGATTGGCCGCACCGGCAGCGAGAACGGCAGTCCGAGCGCCGCTTCTTTGAGCCCCCCGTGGCTCGACGCCAGCGAAGGAAGTCCGCGCAACATGGCCTCGATCGGGATGAGCCCGAGCGATTCATAGCAGAGCGATGGTGTCAGAGCGACCGACGCCGACTCGTAGATCGTTTCCGTGTCGGCGACCTTCTGGTGCTGTATGACGATGTTCGGTCGCGCGCGCAGCGCGGCGAAATCGCCCGAGGTCGTGCGCCAGGCGCAGCGGACCAGGAACTGCAGGTCCGGGCGCGCATCGGCGAGCCCAAGCAGCACCGGCAGTCCCTTCCACGTGCTGGGATGGAACAGCGCGATCGGACCTCCGAACCGGGATTGCGTATCCGGCATCGCCCGCTCGTCCACCTTGAACATGGGCGGAATGCAGATATTGGCCGAGGTGCCGAAATGCTCGGCGATATAGTGCGCGCTGAATTCGCTCGGCACCACGACTCGGCATTTGTCGACGACCGCCGCGGCTGCCTCGTCGGCGGAAATGCAAAGCGGGCCGCCGGGCAGCATGTGCACGCTCATTGGATAGTAGATGATCCCGCCGTCGAAGCATTCGTGCACGATCCGCAGCAGCACATGCGCGGCCGCGCCCCCGACCTCGCTCAAGATCACAGTGTCGGCGCCCGATGCGCGCAGCTCCGACACCACAAATGACAGGAAACGGTCGGAGTCGCGCTCTACTCCGCTATAGCGCACGCCGCCATAAGCGAAACGGATCGTTTTCGCCGCCGACACCCGGAACGGTATGGCGAGTTGCTTAAGATGGCCAAGCGTCTGTGACGGACCGACGTTCAGAGGATCCGCCTCGTTTTCGGTCTCGAACAGCAGGATGGCACGGACGTCGTGCCCAAGAGCGGCAAACCCTTCGGCCAGGACGCGAATCATATGCGCACCGCCATGCGCCGGGGGAAAAAAGCGGTCGACCAGGACGAACGTGAGTCTCAGCCTGGCACGCATGATCGCCGCCGGCTCTGCCGGCCAGTCGTCCACGTGCTCAACACCGAGATCGGCCCGTCCGGATGCGCTGCCTCGTGCTCGCGTCGCCAGCCGCGCGCCTCGTAGACGTCCCGCGACGCACGCACCCCGATGAACACCCGTTGAAAGCCGAGCGACCCTGCGGCATTCACCGCTGCCGCCACGAGTTCTAGCGCTACGCCGCGATGGCGCCGATCGGAAACGACGAACAGGCCCTCGACCCACGGTCCGATCGAGGGGTCCGCACGCGCGACCCGCTCGAGCAGGATGACCGTGCCGATCGGATCACCGTCGTCGATCGCAACGAGGCTGAGGGGCAGCTCCGATTTGCGCGCGCAACGTCTGAACTCGGGTTCGAAATCGGTCGCCGGCCCCATGCCTGCGCTGGACGGCGGCCAGTCGGAGTTGAACCACTTGGCCAGCATCGGAATGTACTCGGTGGCGTCTGCGAGGTGGATGATCTTCATACGTCCGCACCCTGCACGACATGCTGCGGATGCGCGGATTGCGCTGCTGGCATACGGTGATCCTCGGCGGACGGATGGCCATCGCGCGGCATTTGCGAGCAACCCTCCCGCTGGCTAATCTCCAGACCGTGATCAGGATAGGGATCGGCCATGGGCCGGACAATACCGACATTCGATCCGACGGCGCCCTTGGATGCACTGCTCGATGCATTGGATCTCGAGGGGGTGGCCGCCGTTTCCGGATTGATCAGCCCGGATCTCGTCAAACGGATCGATGCTGACCTCGAGCCTCATATCCAGGCGGAGCGTCGTCGGCTGGCGAACCATGGTCACGCAACGCAGACGGTCCGGATTGGCGCGGTACTTGCGAAATCCGCCACCATCGTTCCGATCTTGCAATCCGAGCTGATCCATGCTGTGTGCCGGCGCTTCCTGTTGCCGAATTGCTCTTGTTACCAGCTATCGAGCATTCAGTTGATCGAAGTGCCGCCGCACGGCCCCGCTGGCAAAATCCACCGCGACGACGTGATCTGGCCGATGCCCGGCCAAAGGCCGATCCTCGTCATCAATTTCCTTATTCCCTTGACCCGGTTCACCTCGGCGAACGGCGCGACCTGCGTCATCCCTGGCAGCCATCGCTGGAAGCGCGATCCCCAAAAGGTCGGACCCGGCCGATTGGATCTCGATGTCGTCGCGGATGTCGATCGCTCCGAACTCGTGTCCACCGCGCTTGAGATCGGGTCGGTACTTCCGGTTTTGGGCGGCGCGCTGCATTGTAGCGGCGAGAATGAAACGGACCAGCCGCGCCGCGCCTTGTCCATTTCGGTCAACCTGGGATGGCTGCGCCAGGAGGAGAATCTGTACCTGTCGGTGCCGCGAGAGATCCTCGACGAGCTTCCCGAGGCCGTGCAGGAATTCGTCGGCTATCAGATTCATCGTCCTTATCTTGGGCACGCGAGTTTCGATTGACCGGCGCAGACCCGATGATAAGCCGGCGCCACTTTCGCGGTGTTCTGCGACATGAGCCTGTTTGACCGAATCCTCGAACCGGCGTTCGAAGCCGACCGAGCAGTTTTCGAGCGTGACGGCGTCGTCTGCGTCCGCGACGTGTTCGACGGCGATGCCGTGGCGCGTCTGCGTGCGACAGTCGATGCCGCGGTTGCGGCGCCCTCAGGCCATATCGAGTATTTCGGCGCGGCCGAGGGAAACGGGCGCTTTTTTGCCGATATCGGTTTGGCCCGGTTTGCGTCCTATGAGGCGTTCCTGCGCGAATCGCCGGCGGCGGAGTTGGCGGCTCGCCTGATGCGATCGAACGTCGCCCGGTTATTCTTCGAGCAGATCCTGGTGAAGGAGGCGGGCGCCGAACAGCGAACGCCGTGGCATCAAGACCTGCCATACTGGCCGATCGCGGGAACCCAGGTTTGCTCGATGTGGATTCCCGTGGAAACACTCGCGAAGCAGGTCAGCGTCGAATTCGTCGCGGGAAGTCACCGCTGGCCCGAGCACAGTCCTCGCGATTTCCGTTACGGCACCGATTACGGTCACGCCGGTCTGCCCCGCCTGCGGGACATCGACGCCGAGCGTGACGAGCACCGGGTGCTGGCGTTCGAAATGTCGCCCGGAGATTGTCTGGTGTTTCATGCGATGACCGCGCATGGGGCGCCCGGAAACGGCGGCAGCCGACCGCGACGCGCGGTTTCGATTCGCTGGGCCGGCGACGACGTGCGCCACTGCCGCCGCCTCGCTGCGGAAGGCCACAGAAGTGTCGGGTCCGAAGCGCTCGACGGCATGCCGCTTGATGATGACGACTATCCGATACTTTGGTCGGGCTCCGCGGATGGTCCGCCGCGCCCGTGATTGACGTCCTGAGACGATTTGGCGGGGGGATGTGGCGTCAGCCATATCATCGATCGCGGCGCATACCCGAATTGACCCCCGGGGGGAGGGAAGCTAACATCGCAGCCGTATAGATTTTTTCCTTATTTTCGCAGGGAGGGCAGCGAATGGACAATTCGATCAAAGAGGTGACGCCGGAGCCCCCGGACGGCGCGAAAGACGCAAATTGCGCCCAGTCGAAATCGATTGGTGAATTGCGGATCGACGACCTGTCGCCGAAGTCAGCAAAGGTGATAGCCAAAAAGCCGTCGGGTTTTCCGAAGCTCGGCCTCGGCATTCGCGGCTAGCGAATCGGACTGATCGCCGGATGCCGATCGGGTTCTACCGGCGAAACGGTCGGCGAGCCGTATTTCGTGCTGCCCCGGAGTCCGACGTTCGTTGATGCTGCAAAAGCGCGCGTGAGAGCGTTGGGATGTCGGCGAATGAAATATGTGATCTCCTCCTCCGGGCCGCGCCATATTCGACATTGAGGTCAGCCGCGCACGAACGCGCCGTCGCAGCGTTGGCCTCCTCGGTGGGGATCGACTGCGACGTTACCGCGTTACAGGACGCCGCAGACCGGTTTCGTCTCGAACACGGCCTCGTGACCTACGACCAGACGCTCGCTTGGCTCTCTGGACGCGGCGTAACCCCACAATCCTGGAAAGAGCTTCTCCGGATCGGTGTGCTCGAAGCAAGGCTGCGGAGTTCGGCGGCGATCGGCGCTGATGCGAAGGCGTGTTTCGATCAGGCGCCCGATCAGTACGCTCGGGCCAATGTCGGAGTGCTGGCGGTTGAAGATGAGGGGATCGCCCGAGAGATCCACCTTCTGTTGACCGAGGAGGGCTACAGCTTCGACGTGCTGGCCCGACGTTATTCGATCGAATTCGCCGATCCGCGCGGTTCGCACCCTGTGTCGCGGCGCGACGTATGGCGATTCCAGCTGCCACTCGGCATTGCCGACATCGCGTTCGGGCCGGGATTGCGCGTGCCATGCGACCCAGACCCGATTGAGGTTGGCGAGGTGTGGCGAGTCTATCGGATTTACAACGTCGAAAATCCGATCTTCGATCCCGACACCGAAAATGTCCTGCGTTCGGTGTGCCTGCAGAAATCCCTGCGGCCCCATTTGATCGCGGCCTTCGGTTCGTTGTTGCATGAGCTTGGCTGTCAGCCGCCCTCAGACCTCGAAAGCCTCGTCCTGGCGGATGACGAGCAGTTGTCGCAACGAGGCATGTGGAACAGCCTCCCGCTCAGATCGATTGCGGCCGTGAAGATCGAGCGCATGGGAGCGGAATGAGTAGAGCCTGACGGAATGGCGGGCTCAAGCTCGCGGATTCTTCGGCGACGCCACAATGAGTAAAGCGCCCCTCCCGGAATTCAATCGCATCGTGCGACGCTTCGCCGATGACCTCGCGCGGCCCGAATACCGGGCGCAGCGGGCTCGCAACAGGGCCCTGCTGACCAAAATGCGCCGGCACGACATGGCGGTTCGCGAAGATCCGGCGCGCGATTGGGAACACTGCCACGTTGCGCTGCATGCAAAAGCCACTTTGTCGCTGGGCGCGATGATTGTGGATTTCGGCGGCGGCGGAAGCATCTTTTGTTACGAAATGGCCGCATCCGGATTTGACGTGACGGTCGTCGACCTCGATCCACAGGTCTGCGAGATCGTCAATTTGAATGCTGAAAATCTCGGATTGCGCCTGCGGCTGCGGGCGATTGGGCATGACGGACGTTCGGCGTGGCCTTTGGCAAATGGGGCGGTCGACGCCGTCGTGTCGATCTCGGTTTTCGAGGCCCTTATGCGCCGTCAGCGAACTGCTTTTTTTTCCGAATGCCGCCGCGTGCTCAAGCCGCGAGGTGAGTTGCTTCTGACCTTTGACTTCGGCGAGGGCGCGCGCTTGGTCGGCGATCCGATATGCAGCGCATGTGATTTGACGGCGATGATCGTCGAGCCTTCGGGCCTCGTGCTCGAGGGACCGGTGCCGGCGCCCCCGGAATTCACCGCCGATTTTCCGGCTCCTGTCCGCCTTGCCGTCGCGGGTATCGACGGTATGGACTATGAAACGGCTGCTTACACGTTCGGGGCGCTGCGGCTTGCGAACGACGCGACCGCCCTGCCGGAAAACAGCTCGCCGGAGATCGGCGGCGCCCCTGCCTACGCAAGCTCCGACCCGAAGGAGCTTTGTCGAGAGGTGTTGCATCACCTGACCACACGCAGCCGACTGCGGGATTTGCCGGTGATGACGGTCGAGTTCGAAGCGTGGGATGAATTCAAGACCGTCTGCTGGTATTGGGAAATCTCACCGGACCACGCGCAGCAGGTTGACGTCACCGCGCGGCACGTCACCTGCGTGTTGTCGGCGAGCGCAAAAGCCTTGATCGAGCTTCTGCGCCGACCGCACGCGTTTTGGCGGCTGCACTATGCCGCGGAGTTTACCCCACGGGGCGACCTGAGCGCAGCCTTGCGGCTCGTCGACCGCTTTCCGGTGACCGACTAGAGGCTGCGCCCCGGCACGGCGCACAGGAGCATTGCGTGAGCGACACCGACATCGTCGAAGTTGCTGGGGAAAGTCCGCTCTTGATTCCAGACGTGTCGGCGGCGGAACGCCCGATGAAGCTGCAGCGTGTTCTTTCGCCCGCGACCCTTGCAAAGTGGTCGCCGAACTTTGTTCGCGCGCTCTTTGGATCGTCGCCGATTCTGGTCGAGTACAGCCTCAGCGAGATTTTCCGCCCGCTGCCAGAGCTCAACGACGGACGCTATTTCCGCAAGGTAATGCCCTTCGATCAGGCATTGGAGCGCATTGCGTATTGCGATCACTACGCGTTCAACCATTACATCTCGTCGCTGCACGTCGACGATTTGCTTGGCGAAGCGGCGGCCCACTTGCCGCAATTGCGCAACAGCGTCAATTTCCCTCCGATGAACCGCATTCTATTCATCGGCAATTCCAAGAGCGGAACCCACCTGCACTATGACCTACCGGACAACGTGGTTCTGGTTTTGGCAGGCAAGAAGCAGTTCCGTTTTCTTCCGCCGCGTTACTTGCGTCAGCTGAAACCACATGCGCATCGGCATTCGTGCTGCAACTATAGTTCTCTGACCGACGGAGAAATCCGCTCTTTCATCCAACATCAGCGGGATCCCGACATCTTCAGCATTACCGCGGATCCGGGCGAGATGATCTACATTCCGAGCTGTTGGTGGCATCGAGTTGTCAATGAGGGGCTTACGATCTCGCTTTCGAATTTTTGGCAAGCCAACGGCGCAGTAAGGCGGACATGGGCCTATCGCCGCATCAGGCGCGTCGCGGCTTGCGATACCGGTCACTGATGAAAAAAATCGGTTCTTCCTCTGCGATCTGCATATCGATGCGCGCCAAGCTGATCGGAGCCCGTCTGTTGCTTTAACCGGGCGCGAATTGGGTTCGTTTCGCACTCAACGACCTGGGTCCCCGGATAGCGCGCGTGATCATTGCCACGGATGTGAGCAAGCCCACCCGCCTTCCTTCCCGCGGTCACGTCCGCTTCTTGGCTGATTTCTTCAGCCGCACGCCCGGGCCTCCCCCATTCTCGTCGATGAACTCGACGCCGGCCGTCTCCAAGGCTCGCCGCACTGCCAGGTCATTGGCAACCGTTAGAGAGGTTTGGCTCTCGGTCAGTTCAGCACGGCGAATGGTATTGACTCCCAAAGCACAGGCTTCAGCGAGTTCGTCAGCAGACCATCGCAGAAGCGCGCGTCCGATCCTGATTCCGCGCAATGGCAGTGCCGCATGCACGGTGGTGTCCCGGGATCCGGCGAACCCCGCGGCAATCAAAATGCTCTCGAGCACGGTTTGTATACCCGCGAGGAGCTCGGAGCACGTCGCCAAGTGCGGGCCCTAGCCCGGATTAGGCACGAGGCATGAGATTTTAGCGACGGCTGTGGCGCAAAGCGGCCGATTCACTTAGCAAATCGTTGTCTAGACAAATTGCACCGTGAATCAGCGGAGCGCCACAGCCGCCATGACCGACGATATGCCGCTGCCCTTCGATCTGCCAGCCGTCCGCCGCAAGAAACTCACAGTTGATTTTGATGGTGGCAACCAGTCCTCGGACGGCGGCCTACTGCTGCTGCGGGAGGCCGAACGCAAGCTCGGTGTGTGCCGGCGGCTTGCCGAAGCGATGCCGGATCGGCGCGATCCGGACCGCATCCAGCACGCGATGTTCGAGATGGTGACGGCGCGCGTCACTGCGATCGCCTGCGGGCACAAGGATGCCATCGACCTCGACCGGTTGCGACACGACCCGCTGATGAAGCTTGCGGTCGGCCGCTGTCCGGAGAGCGGTGCGGCGCTGGCCTCGCAATCGACGATCAGCCGTCTGGAGAACGCGCCGAGCAAGATCGAGGCAGCGCGGCTCGCTGCGGCTCTGCTCGATCAGTTCGGCACGACGGTGAAGCCGGGCAAGTTGGAGATCCTCGATATCGACGACACCTTCTGCGCGGCCCATGGGGCCCAGCAGCTTGCATTCTGGAATGCGCATCACGACGAGCGCGGCTTTGCGTCGATGCACATCTATCACGTGACGAGCGGCACGCCAGTCGCGACCATCCTGCGCCCGGCCCGCACCCCGAAAGGCACGGAGGTGAGGACCGTCATCAAGCACGTGACGAAACGCCTGAGGCAGCATTGGCCGCACACCCGCATGGTGTGGCGCGGCGACAGTCATTACGGTCGCGTCGAGGCGATGGAATGGGCGGAGGACAACGGTTGCGACTATATTTTCGGCCTTCCCGGCAATGCGACGCTCGATGCACAGGTCGCCGCGACCGCCGACAATCTGCGCTTCCATCACGCCAATGGAAGCGAGACGAAGCTGCGCACCTATGCGAGCTTCACCTACCAGGCCGGCAGTTGGACGCGGCCGCGCAAAGTGGTGGCGCGGCTCGAATGCTCGCTGCAGCCTGACGCCGGAGAGACCACTTCGACCGGCCTGCGCCAGGAGGTCGATATCCGCTATGTCGTCACTTCGCTCAAAGGTCCGGCGCAGCATCTTTACGAGAACGTCTATTGCCAGCGCGGGCAGATGGAGAACCTGATCAAGCTGCACAAGGCGCAGCTGGCGTCGGACCGCATGTCTTGTCACAGCGCGACGGCAAATCAGGTGCGGCTCGCCCTCCACACCGCCGCGTTCTGGCTCATGCATGGCGTACGCGCCGCGATCCCGCAGACGAGTTCGCTTGCCAGCGCTGAGTTCGCGACGATCCGGGAGCGCCTGATCAAGATCGGGGCGCGCGTGATCGAACATATCGCGCGCATTCGCATTCAACTGCCGACGAGTTGCCCGGAGGGGGCGCTGTTCCGCGCCGTCGCGCTCGGCCTGACGCCGTCCGGCCCCTGAGCCGCGGGGCAATGTGCCCCGACGCGCCGCCGATCAAGGCAGATCAGCCCCAAACGTGTTGCACAGCGAGTTGACGCACACCGATCCAGACAGACGGATCGCCGGCGTGCGTGCGACAGCCCGGTGTGCAAAACAGAGAGCCGTGGTGCATGATTGCGGCTAGTAGGTCAACATAACGCTGTCGCCCCTTGGCGGAATCGGCGCGATCGAGCAATTGGGACCATCGCCCGCTTTGGGTTCGTTTCGCCAAAATGGCGCCGCTGACAATTAGTGCCTTGTGCCACAACTCTCGCCCACGGTGGCTTCGTTCCGCCAAAAGTCTACGGTATCATATTACCTACCACCGATGCGTTGCTCGAAAAATGATTCAGGTGGCAGCGCCCTTCGTTTCAAGCGTAGTCGCGACAGAGCACGGCACTGATAGGTCGAGCGCGGGGAGGACGTCGATGTCTGGCCCAAGCTCAATGCATTGAAGGCTGCCAAACTCATCGGCGACTTTCCGCAGAACATCAAACGCTCGACATTGCCGATCTAGTGTCGACGTTCACGCTCCAAGTCGCCCCTTTGAACCGAAGGTGGCCATATGCAAAACCCGGTCGCTAATCTGAGGCGACATCAGTCACCTCCGGGGCCCCAAGCCAGTTACTAGTTGTCTGTTGTCTCAAAGCGCGCGCAATTGCCATTCCGCACAGTTCAAGGCAATCTATGCGAGAACTCAGCCCCGTCGACGGCAAGCTGTGCCAGACATCATCATTTCATATCGTCGGTCAGATTCAGACGTGTTCGCCGGGCGCGTTCGCGACCGGATTGCCAGCCATTACGGCGAAACCTCAGTATTTATAGACGTCGACGATATTCCATTCGGAAGGGACTTCCGCGTCCATATTCAGGAGGCGTTATCGGAATGCGATACGCTGGTGGTGATCATAGGGCGGAAATGGCTAGGCGCTGGCAAACGCGGCCAATTCAGAATCAACGATGGAGCCGATCCGGTCCGGATCGAAGTCGAAACGGCTTTGACAAATGCGATTCCGATCGTTCCCATCCTCGTCGGAAAGACGCGGATGCCGAGTCCGGAGCAGCTTCCGCAAAGCCTTAAGAACTTTGCCTTCATCAATGCCGCGCCGGTCGATACGGGCCACGATTTTCACCGCGACATGGATCGCGTGATTGGTTCGATCGACGCCTTTCTCGCACCCGGCACTTCGCACGGACGCGAAGATGTCGCTGCCGGATCGTCACAAGTTGCTTCGGATCTATCGCTGTCGTCAGTTCGCCCAACCGAGCCCGCGATCGCCCAGACCCAAGACAATCCGACGGAAAAGCGGTGCCTACGGCAGCGCAGACTTTACCCCACGTAGTTCCGAGCGGCTCAGACGACGAGGGCAAGTTCGCCCGCCATCGCAATTCATCCGCGATGACGGTTGTCGATCAAACGGCTCCAAAGCCCTTCTTCGTTGTTGCGGCGATCGCGACCTTGATCTGCCTGATCGTTGTCGGCACTGCGTGGTGGATACTCAAACCCGAAACGGAACCCAGCAAAATCGCCGATGCACAGCCGTTGGCGTCACCCTCGCCGGTTGGCGAAGCGTCGCCAATTTTGCAATCACCGGTCGGCGCAGCAGCGGAGCAAGCGGCAGCGCCCCCTATCGCCATTGCGCCCCCAGCCCCACCTCCGGCTGTCCCGCCGGCTGACCAAAACGCCAGCCTGAAGCAAAATAGCGCCAACGACGTCGTTCGCGCGTTCTATCTTGCGTTGAGCCGCGGCGATGGTGCGGCGGCGGCATCTTTCTTGGCTCCAGAACGGCAAACCGGTGCCCTGAGCGCGCGGGCCATGACCCATTTCTATTCCACACTGATCGAGCCTCTCCAGCTCATCAGCGTTTCGCCGGTCGGTCAGAACGACTACGAAGCCACATATGCTTACCGCGCCAACGTAAAGACCGCATGCACCGGTTCGGCCACGGTCACCGTTACGGAGCGCAAAGGGCGTTTCCTGATCCAGAAAATCGATGCACATGGCGGCTGCTGAGCGGGTCCGAGGCCGGGAGATGCGTGGGTGCCTGCAGACCTCGCTCGGCACATCGCAGCGTTACCGAGGCAACCAACGAAGAGTTTCGCCCTCCGACCGCAATGACCGTCGGCGCTTCTGCCGACCCGGGCGTCGATTGAACGCTATAATGCACTTAATTCGAGGACCCCAAGACGCACTCCCTTCGGTCAGGCGTGGTAGCGCTCGCAGATTACGGTCTTAAAGTAACGATCGAGCTCCTCCAAGGAGCCGACAAGCTTGACGCCGACCGGCAAGCCGTTGCGCATTGGGATCACAATTTCGCTTTTGATATTTTCCAAGATCTCTCCGACGCCTTCAAATTCGGTCATTATTTTTCGTTGCTCAGAGACATTGTCCAAGTTGGCGATTGTCAGTCGTTTGCAGATATCTCCGAGGCGGCGCGCTAGGTTCGACAGTTCCCTCTCCAATACCCCAACCACGCCGTCGGCGCGCGGCATGATCGCGATTCGATCATAGCGCTGCAACATCGACGTGATCTTCTTTTCCACCCGGTCGATGCGGGCATCGACGCTTATGTCCAAGCACAGATGCAACCGCCGCCACAGCGAAACGCTGCTCATTGACTACCCCCCTGCGGACCGACCCCGTTCAAAGAAATACGCTACCACACAGCCGCTTGATCGTGCGACAGCCGTGAATTCGACCCCCCTCAAGGCTGCGCCGTCGCCGGCCGCACACGTGCAACGAATGTCTTCAACTGACCGAGGCAGCCGCAAGCTTACGCAGATAATACCACGGTTCCTAGTCGTTGGGATTGCGAGCATCGTCGAAGGCCCGGATCGCGAACTTACGTCGCGACAAGACGCGGCGCTCATAGCGGTCAAGCACCGCGATGAGCGGCCATGTTGGTCCCTTGGATGCACCCCGCTGGGGCCCGCCGGACGACGTTCGGTCGACTGCCGTCTGGGGCGATACGGACTGCAAATCCTTCTGCCTTTGCGCGATCATTTCGGTGCGCACGCGGCGGATCCGGATGAGATCAACCTGCGCCTCGGCGACTTCGATGGCACGTTGGTAGAGGTCGGGTGAGGCATCTTCGCCGGCGATCTTGCGCGCCATGGCCTGCACTTCGTCGAAGAGCACGGGAATTGACATCACCGGCGCATTGAGGCCGTGGCGGCGCGCGTTGGCGGCTGAGCGGGCTTTGCCCGACGGCGTCGCAGGCCCAGTGCTGCGGAGGCTATTGGCGCGATTGGCCCGGCGCTTGCGCGCGCTCGTCACTGGACGTTGCGCTCGCCACGCGCGGCGTTTGATACGTCTTTGTATTGGCCCTCAATAATATCGTCGCTGGTGCGCCGCAGTGCCGCACCAAGACCCCAGCGGCGGTGCTCGATCTCGCGCAACGCAAGGTTTCGGCGCTGCTCGGCAGACATGGTCATGCGATCGATGGCCTCAATATCGCGAATGTCGGCGCACATTGCTTCGCTCGCGACGGCCTCGAGGTCGAGCCCCATCGACGCCAGGTACTTCTTGACCTTGCTGGTAGCTTCGCGCTCACCCGCCGCCCATTGCCGGGCGAGCTTCTCGGCGCGGTCCAGATCGCACACGTTCCTCAAAACCGTCTCAATGCCCCGTGCCATCCGGGCCTTCACTAGGTTTGCTTTTATGCGCCGCAGCCGGGCTATCTCCCAGGCCAGGTCAACGACGTCGCGCACCAGGATTTCATCGATGCAATCTTTTGGCTTTATCGCGGAACGGGCGGCCGCGTAAAATTTGTCGTAGGCGCTGGCGGTTTCGCCCTCTATTATTGCCGCCGAACCGAGAAAATTGCGATTCTCGGCAGTTTCAGTAAGCTGTGCTGGTCGGCTTAGACGGTTTCGTACGCGGCCAACTGTGACTCGCTTCATTATTCGTTACTCACCTACAACAAACGGAATCACCCAGTGTGAATCCGTTTATCAATCTTGTATGAATCGAATGCCGATCGCAAGTCGTCGACCAACATAGCGCGATCTCACAAAAGATTGATTATTGGAACTTTGCGCGATGAACCCCAAATAGGGAAAGTGGCAAGCTGGATTTCAGTGATTTGCTGCCGTTGCTCAAGATACGAGTTGCGACGCCAATAGAGAGAAAGCGAGCTGCCATGTCGAAACGCGTTCGGAAATCCGGAAACGATGATCTACTCGATGATGAGGTGGAGCGTGCGCTCGATCTACTCGATGATGAGGTGGAACGCTCGCTCTACAAGAGGGCCATAGGCTATCGCGCCGAGGTCGAAGAGGTGGTGTGGAATCCAAAGCTGGCTGAGAATATCACCATGAAAATCAAGAAATATTTTCCGCCGGATGCGGCAGCTGCTCGCTTCTTGCTTCGAAAATCCAGAAGAGATAATGCACGCAATGATGAGGTGGAGCGTGCGCTCGATCTACTGGATGACGAGGTGGAGCGTTCGCTCCGTAAGATGGCCGTGGGCTATAGCGCTGAGGTCCAAAAGAGGGTGTGGAATCGAAGGCTGGGTAAGCACAACATCATGAAAATCAAGAAATACTTTCCGCCGGATGCGGCAGCTGCTCACTTCTTGCTGACCAATCGCGCCCCCCCAGTCCCAAAAGAGCCCATCACCTTCAAAATCTTCGAGAGAGACCTTCGGCCAGAGAATGAAGTTCCCGAGACAAGAACGCTTTATCTGCATGTGGCTCGGGGTTCGTGATGGCAGACGACGAATGACCCCGCCAGAGTCAGTTCGACCGGAAACCGCCAAAGTTATATTGCGAAATAGCCGCAAATGATCCGCCTCCATCGCTCCATCTACGACGCATATTGATGGCGCACTCTGAACTATTAGGCTGGCGGAACAATGGGCCAGACAACGGCTCGGTGACCATCATCACGGCCAAACGACGTCAATATGATGGCACTGTAAGGCCGGGTGCCATCAGCCCAAGACGGGATCGCGGTGTTACGCGGGCTAGAGCAGATTCCGGTCGATTTCACGCATAGCCTGCGTGCTTGAAATAATTAGCGGCTTCGCGGGCGGTGACGTTACGGGAAACGAGCCGATCCGGCGTAAGCGCTGTCGCCAACGCACCTTTTTCTTACGGGTTTTATCGGCGACGTTGGCGATCTCGGAGATGGAGATCGGCTTGTGTCTACGCTTGACCATAAGCTTAAGTCTGAGCCTGAGGTGCGACGCGTTGAAGTGATCACTTGGTCGGCGGCGGCGATTTTCGCGCGAGGACAAGGCGCGGATCGTCGAGGAGACGCCGGCAGAGGGCGCAGTCATTTCATAGGTTGCGCGTCGCTATGGCCTGTCGCCGCAGCAACTCTTTACATGGCGTCGTGATGCCTGCCGCGCTTCAGCTGCGATCAGTGAAGAGGAGGGTGCCCAATTTGTGCCGGCGATCATGGATCAGCCGAAGGCATCGTGCCGACGGGTCCGCACACCGAGGGCGCAAGGCGGCCTTTGGCGAGATCGCGATTGAAATCGCAGGTGTGACCGTTCGGGTTGGGCGTGGTGCGCCGACGCTGGCCGCCTCTTAATGGAAAGTGACGCCTCCACAGCACTTCTTGAATTTCTTACCTGAGCCGCAGGGACAGAGCTCATTGCGCCCAACTTTTCTGTCCCCGCTCCAATTCGTTGCCATCAGCCGCTCCATCGCAAAATAGCGATGGATCTTCATCACCCCGGCGGCCGCACCCACGATCAGCTTCTCCCGCATCTCGGCACTGACGGGCTCTGAGTAAGGACGCATCTCTGGATCTGGGTCATGTTCATGCGCCAGCGCGAAGATTGGCACCAGCGCACCGCCATATTCTTCGTCATCAAGGAGGGGAGCCCATTGCTTTCTGCGCAGGTCCATCCCGCGCAGAAAGCCTATTGCCCAGTCGTTGGCGGGACAGGTGCCGTTGCCGTCGTCGAGGAGCAGTGGAGTGAACACGTCGCCCGACTCCAGAGTGTGGGCAATAAACCCCAGATGACGTATGACAAGGTCCACGAATTCCCGAAGAAGAGGCTGAGCCACGAAGGCGTCCTCGCCAGCAATTTCGTCTCCCCACAGGTCACGCAGGTATTCCCTCTCGGGAATATCCGCGGGACCGCACGCGACAGCGGCGAGGAGGCCATCGACTGCCTCCAAACTCATCGCGCGCCGACCACCGAAGCGTCGGAGACCTTCGCTGACACGCTCAAATTCTGCGTCCGTCAAGGGCTGCGCCGTCACGGGGGCGTCCTCCTCACAATTGTGGCTCGGGCGGTCCTTTTCTATAATTACAGCCGATTCCAATTGAGTAGAACATATCCGGCGCTCGCAAGGGTCGTTGGCATGGTCCAATGCTGTCAAGTCGGCGGTGCGGCGCGATCACCCGATGGATCACCCGTCGTGTCGGAGAGGAAAATTGGGCTCGTTTCGCATTTTGGGAGCGCACCTCGGCCATAGGCCCTCCGTGCGAACTGACTTCGGTTTCGTGCTTCGGCTACGCCCTGCGTGCCTCCCGGACTGTGCTAAACGTTGTTCCGCTGCACCATGGCCGGCTCACCACTGCGACATAGGGGTGACGGTCAGGTCAAAGCCGAACGGAGGTTTCGTGAGTTACCGTGTGTTGATGACATTAGCGCTTGCGACGTTGGTTTCGCTGTCGAGCGCGCAAGCGTTTGACGATGCCAAATATCCCAACTGGAAAGGCGCCTGGATCGGCGGCTGGACCAAGCGGTTGCCCGGCGTCACTGGCCAGCCGGCCTACGACCAGACAAAATCCGCGGGGCTAGGACAAGAAGCACCATTAACCCCGGAATACCGGGCCATTCACGAGGCCAGTCTTGCCGACCAAGCCAACGGCGGCCCGGGCAACGATCCGCAGATGGGCTGCCTTCCCTCCGGCATGCCGCGCATGATGATCGCCTATTGGCCGTTGGAGATCGTGATCACGCCGGACACCGTGCATATCCTGGGCGAGCACATTCACAGCTTCCGCCGCATCTATACGGACGGCCGCGATTGGCCAGAGGAGATCGAGCCGTCTTTTGCCGGCTATTCGATCGGCCGATGGGTCGACAGCAAAGGATCGGGACAATTCGACGTGCTGGAAGTCGAAACCCGCGGCGTCAAAGGCCCGCGCGTCATGGATTCGACCGGCCTGCCGCTGCACGTCAAGGAACGCATCTATCTCGACGTAAAAAATCCGAACATTCTCTATGACGAGATCGTCACCATCGACCACGCCTTCACGCGGCCGTGGGCGGCCACAAAGAGCTTTCTGCGCGATCCGGCCGAAAAACCGGTATGGCGGGAGTCCATCTGCGCCGAGGGCAATCCGTGGCTGAAAATCGGCGGCAACAATTACTTTCTCAGCGCCAACGGACTCTTGATGCCGACCCGCAAGGGCGAACCCCCGCCCGATCTGCGCTATTTCCCGAAGTCGGAGAAGTAGCCGCATCCTCGGCCGAAAGCCTGAGATCAGAGGAAGTAATGGCCGGGAAGCTCAAACCAATGCATCCCGGTGAGGTCCTGCGGGAAGAGTTCCTGGTTCCGCTGAAAATGTCAGCGGGCACCCTTGCTAAGGCTTGCGGCTTGCCTCGCACGAACAGAGCGGCATTACCGCCGATACTGCGCTTCGGCTCGCCAGAACGCTTGGCACGACAGCACAGCTTTGGCTCAATCTGCAGAACGACCATGACATTCAGATCGCCAAGCGCGATCTCGGCAAGCTGCTCAATCGCATCGAGACCGTAAACAAGCCGAAGGCGGCCTAACTGACGGGCTGGAGCGCGATGAACCCGCGAAGGTCAAAGCAGCATTCGAATCAACGATCAGTGGCGGATCTGTTTTGAATGGCGGGACGGCGAAGCCTGGAGCGTCGAAATCGTCGATTATCATTGAGGAACGAGGCCATGAATATCGAGCGCGACGACATCGACAAGCGGAAGGTTGATTTCTCGGACATCGCCTCCGGCCGCCGATTGCCGCCCGTCCATCCGGGCGAAATCCTTCGCGACGAGTTACTAAAGCCGATGGACATCAGCGCGTACGGCCTGGCCAATGCCATCAAGGTACCCCGTATACGTGTCAATGACTATCGTCCTCGGCCGCCGTGCGATTACGGTCGACACCGCGATTCGCCTCGGGCGATACTTCGGCACATCATCTGAGTTCTGGATCAATCTTCAGGCGCGCTACGATCTGGATGTCGCCGACCGCACGCTTCGAAGTCGCATCGAAAAGGAAGTTTCACCCCGAGCGGCTTGACCAAAGAGGCCCCGCGACAGCGAGGCGTTCAAGCGTATTCGCAGATAGTAGGGGCGCTGTGGCGGCAAACGGTGCAGATGCTGTTTGCCCTCGGGTCGACCCAGCGGCGACGAGCTCGACTTCGGCTTCTGTGCGACCGCGCCATCGGTGGTTGCGGCGCGGCCAATGGGTGCTGGCATAGACGACACAAGCCTGACTCTCTCGCCCGGCTGTCGAGTTCAAGTACCCGGCGGACCCATTCGCTTCAATTTTCTAGCCAAACAGGAGCATACCGATGGAAATAGGCCTTCCAAAGTTAACCTCATTGGCAGTACGATAATCCATTCGCCTACTCGATCTAGCGAGAGTTCACCCACGGGATTTTGATCCATACCCAATCAACAGGAGGCCTCTATGCGCGGGATATCGTTGACCGCTTTGTTGATCTTGTCTGCGCAAGGATTTTGCAATGCCGCGACTTTCGACTGCGAGTTTAGCCCAAAGACCGGCAGTCAAAATAACTTCTCTTGCAAGGTAGACACTTCTGTAGACTGGCATAATGAACAAACGAAGTGCCGCCAAGATTACTCGAGCACATTGTTTGGACAATGCGATGGTCGAAGTCCCGGAGGGACGAATCAACTTATTTGTTATTTCGCGAGTCCAACGAGCCCTCCAAATCTAGACGCCAATTCAATAATTGGCCAAGCGGGCGTATATTCTGTAGGCGTAGAATGGATCGGCTTTCCGCCATCAACTGCGTCCATCGTGCTCGAGTACAAGGAGGCCCAAGGTGTTTATTTTGTGTCGTGTTCGCCACTTCAGATTAAGCGCTGATGGTTAGCCGCAGGGTGTCGTTGACCTACTGCTTTCTGCGCAAAATCCACGAACAAGGCCATTTGAAACGAGGGGCGCTCCCCGTTGAGCGCGGAGGAACGACGGCAACTGCGCTCCCTGATCCGCGAATCGCGAAGCCTCATCCAAAAGATCGGCTGATCGTCGGGCAGTGTACGGCATCGTTGTAGTGGCGATGCGCTCACATCGGGAACGGTCGCAAGTCGACAGCGCTGCCGAAATGGCTTTGTTTCGCAATTTGGCGCCGCATCGGTACAACGTGCTGTGGAGGCTAGCCAAATTATGCTATACAGCCTCAATGAAGCGAGACGAAGCCATTCGCCGATTGAAGCAGCACGAGGCGGACTTGAAACGGCTCGGCGTCGAACATCTCTACATGTTCGGCTCGACTGCGCGCGGCGAGGCCAGTGAAGAATCCGACGTCGATCTTTTTTTCGATTATGAAAAAGGAAAGCTCGGCCTCTTTGAGCTGATGGCTGTGAAAGAATACGCTGCCAGCATTGTCGGCCGAAAGGCTGACATCATGACGCGTGACAGCCTGCACAAGACCCTAAGGCGGCAAATTGAAGAAGCAGCCGTGCGCGTGTTCTAGTGCCTGCGCGTTCGCTCATTCCTCGTCTGACGGATATCATTGAAGCTATCGAACGCATTCGGATTGTCTTGGGGGCACTTCGTTCACGACCTTACCGACTGGACGCAACGGATGCTTTGCAGGCACCCTTTTCTCAAGGTCCACATAGGAAAACAGCTCGCTAGTCCGCGTATCCCAGCCCCGCATCAAAACCTCCAGCGATTCGCCGCAACAGAATCATATTCGCCGAGGCTTGTCAGATGACCTTTTTCAGCGACCCGCTGGGCGCCAGCAGCGCCCTTCTTGCACCGCGACCACGTTGCTCATAGCGGTCGAGTGAGGCCAATACCTTCAAAGCTCGCGGATTTGGCAACACGTCGGCCGTCATAGTTTCGTTGGCTCGTTCTGGCTGGTCTGACGTACAGCGGCTCAGTCGATTTCCACCATGACTGCATCCCCTTGACCGAATCCCCCGCATATGGCCGCTACCCCGCGCCCGCCGCCCCTTTGCCGCAATCCGTTGATGAGCGTCATTACGATGCGGGCGCCGCTCGCGCCAAGTGGATGACCGATCGCAACCGCACCGCCGTGGATATTCGTGCGTTCGCGGATGGCGTCGGCTTCGGCACGATCGCCATCCGCCAACACGAGTGTGCTGACGAGGGGCGTGGCGGCGTAGGCTTCGTTGATTTCCAGCAAATCCCAGTCGGTCGAACGACGATTGGTGCGCCCCGCCAGCCGTAAGATCGCTGTTGCTGGCGTCACTGTCCCCGATGTTAGGCCTCCGCAGACCTGGACGTAGTCGACCAGCCGGGCTAACGGTTCCAACCCATGCACTTCTGCGAAATCGCGCCGGGTTATTGCCAAAAAGGCGGCCCCGTCGTTGAGGCCAGGCGCATTGCCAGCCGTGATGGTCTTGCCGCCATACACCGGCTCAAGCGTCGAGAGTCTGTCCAGACTAGTATTGGCGCGTGGCGATTCATCGACTGTGAATCGTTGTGCAGCGCCCGATTTGACGTCGGGAATGTCGATGCCGAAGCGCTCGGTTTCGAAATAGCCATTCTGCTCGGCCGCAAAGTAGCGCTCATGGCTGCGCTGCGCCCACTCGTCCTGTTGGCGCCGGTCGACGCCGTGCCGCAGAGCCTCGTCACCGCTGTAAACTGGAATCGGGCGCTCCACCATCAGGCCGCGCATAAGCAACGGATCGGAAGCGAGAACATCGCCGATGCGACGTGCCCGTTGTCTCGGCCAAAGGATCGGCGTGTTGCTCAAGGATTCAAATCCACCACAGATCAATGCGCTCGCTTCGCCGCAGCGGATCTCTTTCATCGCGACGCCGATCGCTGTCATGCCAGAGCAGCAGGCACGATCAATACACGCAGACGGGGTAGTTTCCGGAAGGTCGGAGTAAAGCACCGCTTGACGGACAGGCGTCAACAACGCGCCCGCTATCATGCCTACACCGCCATAAAGCACATCGATCTCATTAGGCGCCACCTTCGAGCGCGAGAGGACCTCATTTATCGCGAGGGCGCCGAGCCGCGGCGCATTGAAGGATTTCAACGCGCCTTCGAAGCGGCCAAAAGGCGTGCGCGCCATCGCGACCACGACCGCGTCGGTGGGCTGGCCAGACATCATTCCTCCCTTACACTAGCGTTGCGTCCTGCGCCGTTGACCAGGCATTCACCTCTGCGGGTCTGAGATGACGCCGGGGCTTCCCGCATCATCCAAGCTGCTAATGAAGGAGGCAAGTGTCGCATTCGGCGCGTTTGTCTTCGGTCCTTGACCTGCCGCCTTGCCGCATGGTTTTTGCATTATCCAAGAGCGCGCGACTGAGAGCCACAGCAGGTGCGATGTGGATGAAAGCACCGGACGTTTCGGTACCGTAACGCGGATCGTGCGGATCTTGAGATTCGTTAGCGAGCGCAAGATGACCACGATCCGCGAGGCGTCGGCCGCACTGATGCTTGCGCCGAGCACAGTACATCGTCTGTTCGAACTTCTGGCTCGCGAAGGCATGATCGAACAAGACAAGGTCGAGCGCACGTACCGCGCGGGGCCGGAGTTCTTTCGGATCGCCGCCCAGGTTGTCGGTCGTTACGATCTCCGGACGCTAGCGCTGCCGATCATGCACGAGATCGTCGCGGCTTGCGAGGAAACCTGTGTACTCGGATTGTATTTGCCAAGCGTGCGCAGGATGACCCTGGCTGAGCGGGTGGATTCTACCCTTCCGCTCCGCTACCAGCTCCCGATGAACACGCATCTTTCGCTTCTTCTGGGCGCAAGCGGCAGGTCGATTCTCGCTTACCTACCGCCCGATCAACTTGAAGCTATTCTGCAAAACGAGAGGGCGTCGGGTCTTGGAAAGCTGGCGATGTCGCGGGCCAAGGCTATGAGAGAACTCAAGGCGATCCGGGACCGCGGCTTCGCGGTCAGTTATGGAGAGATGATCGCCGGCGCCATGGCCATCGCAGCCCCGGTTATCGGCGCGGACGGGCATGCGGTGTGCAGTCTCGGTGTCACCGCGCCGAACGAACGGATGCATCGAGCCGGTGTGCAGCGAGTAAGCGCGTTGGTTCGAGAAAAGGCGCGGCAATTGTCCCTCCGCCTCGGTGCACCGACAGCGGACGTGCTGGTCATCAATCCAGCCCCGCCGTCAGTTACTTTACGCGGCAAGGGCGTAGGCAAGGCGGCCCGCAAGTCCGTGGCAAGACTGTGAGGTTGATCCTAGCTGGCATCGAATCTGTGATGTCGAAGGGCGTCGCGCTACGACAGGGCTTGTCAAGCACGGCGTCGCAACATAGCGTGCCGGTCGATGATTGCAGAATGCTATTCCGCTCAGCGGAATGTCAGCTCAGATGCCCCAGTTCACGAGGCACCGTCATCGTGTCCGGGCAGACTAAGGAGCAACCATGATCGGTGCCCGACTTGACGATAAAAAGCTGCTCGCATCGGAGGATCTGGTGTTCGGCGGCCCCACTGTCGGCTCCGAGGAGCGGTTCAAGGTCCAGTTCCTAGTAAATGATCGGCGCGCCACGCTGGCGTATGAATCATTCGCGGCGGGCTCCACCGTCAATTGGGCTTTTTGGCACGACGAAGTGCACGTCATCACGCGCGGCGAGGCGAAGGTCACCTACACGCTCGGTCCAAATCACCGCAAACAGGTGACGAAGATATTCCGCAAGGGCGATACCTATCTCATCCCGAATGGCGCGCGCGTGCGTTTCGAAGTCGGCCCGAACGAGCCCTATCTCCACGTCTGCGTGATCATGCCTCGTTTCGAATTCTCGAAGGACGAGCGCCTTGACAACTATACCTGAACCCGTCCCCTCGCCAGGCGTCATGATCACGGTCGCCCAGATCGCGGCGGAGCAGTGCTGGGCCGATCCCACGGCACTACAACGAAATACCGAAAAGATCGAACAGTGGTACCTGCGATGCTCGGACGGGTCTGACCTCGTGGTCTTTCCCGAGCTCACGCTATCCGGTTACATCCCGCTGAAGGGCTATGATCAGGCCCGCAAACGCGTATTGGCTGAGGTGGCAGCGCGCGCCGCCGATGCGGCACTTCCAAAGCTTGCGGCGGCGACGAGGGGGCGACGCGCGGCGATGCTCGTCGGGCTGATGGAGCCGACCAGCATGCGTTATGAGATGTACAACTCGGTCGCCGTCGTCCAGGATGGCGCGATCCTCGGCGTCTACCGCAAGATGCATCTGCCGGTGGAAGAGAACCATTATTTCGTGCCGGGCGATGAGGCGGTTGTGGTCGATTGCCGGGCCGGGCGCGTCGGCCTGAACATCTGCTACGATCTCGTGTTCCCCGAATCCGCGCGCCTGGCCGCGTTAAATGGTGCCGAGCTGCTGTGCGTTCCGTCGAATTGGCTCGCCATTCAGGACCTGCAGCGCATGGGTGAAGTGCTTCCCGTTGCCCGGGCGCTTGAACAGCAGATGCATGTCGTCTTTGCGAACGGAGTAGGGGAGCTGGAGGTCCGTGGCCGTCGCTGGAATCTCTATGGCGGCAGCATGATCGTGAGCGCAACCGGACAGCAAGTGGCGCGCGCATCCGATGGCGAGGAAACTTTGAAGGGGTTTCTGCCTGCGAGTGGCTTGGCGGAGGCAGCAAACGTATTTCCGGTGCTGCGCGACCGGCGCCCCGATGCATATGGCGATCTCACCGCGCGACGCAGCGGCCACGCGCGGCTGCGCGCGGGACCGCTCGTCCCATGACCATCGTCGTCGAACAGGCGGAGCACATTGCTCACGTCATCCTGAATCGTGCCGAGAAGCGGAACGCTCTCACGAGCGAGATGTTGTCGACGCTTGAAGAAGCCCTTCGAAGTGCCGCGCGTGATAGCGAGGTGCGCGTCGTCATCCTACGCGCGAACGGTCCCGACTTTTGCGCTGGCTTCGACCTCTCGCGCTTGAAGTCAGAAGAGCTGGCAGAGGAGCGGATGGCCCGCGAAGAGGAGGAACTTTACAACAGGGGGCTTGCGCTCCGGAATCTGCCCAAGCCGACGATTGCGGCAGTTCAGGGAGGCTGCATCGCCGGCGGGTTGCTGCTTTCGCAAATGTGCGATCTGATCGTCGCGAGCGACGACGCCTATTTCTATAATCCGCTGGTGCGCATGGGTGGTGTCGCCCTGGAGCTTCTGATGGAGCCTTGGGACGTCGGCATTCGTCGGGCCAAGCGCTACCTGTTCACCGGCGAGCGCATCCCTGCCGACGTCGCGTTGAAGTTCGGAATGATCACCGATCTGGTGAGCCGCGACAAACTGCTCGCGGCGACGACGGATATTGCGAAAAAAATCTCCGCAATGCCGCCGACCACAATCCGTCTCCTCAAAAAGTCGCTCAATCGCACTCAGGATCTGATGGGGATGCGGGCCTCGCTTGATTATCACTTCGCGATGCACGAGTTCGGCCACACCACGCGCGAGTCGCAGCAGTTGTTGCACGAAGCCCGCGAGCGGCAATCGTTGAAGGAATATTTCGCCAAGCGCGACCACGGAGACCTCGCGAAATGAACGTTGGAGGCCGTGCCGGGCGTCGCAATATCGAATTCGGCTTTATGATGGGCTTGAGCCCGCGCGAACCGATCGGACGCTTCGCACAGCTAGCGCAACTGGCTGAGTCCGTCGGTTTCGATATGGCATGGATGGCGGACTCGCAGCTTTACACCAAGGATCCTTGGGTCGCACTGACGCTCGCAGCGTCGGCCACAAAAAGGATCCGACTCGGTCCTGGCGTCACCAATCCGGTCACCCGCCATTTCACCGTCACGACCTGCACTGCCGCCGCGCTCAGCGAGCTCAGCGATGGGCGCTGTGTGCTTGGGTTCGGCAGCGGCGATGCGGCTGTGTTCCCGCTTGGGCTGAGAGCGAATGTCGATGAGGTTCGTCTGGCCACCGAACGCATCCGCACTCTGTCTGAAGGGGGCGCGGTGGATGTGGGCGGGCGCGAAGTTCGGGTCGCGACCGCCGGCAAACGCGTACCGATCTTTCTCGCAGCAAGTCAGCCGCGCATGCTCCGCCTCGCTGGCGAGATAGCTGATGGCGTCATTCTGATGGGAGCGGCACAGCCAGAACTGACGCGCTGGCAGCTTCAGCACGTCGCGACGGGCGCCGCGGAAGCCGGGCGAACACTCGATGATATTTTCATCGATCTGTGGTTTGCGATCTCTATTTCGGATGACCGGCAGAAGGCGCTCAATGACGTACGGCCCTGGGCCGCGAGCCAGGCACGATGGTTTGCTCGGTGGCGCGAGCTGCCGCCATCGCTGGAAGTCTTCACCGAAGATTTTCGACATGCAGCGGAAGCTTACGACTTCTCACGTCACCTTTCACGCTCGGGCGACCCGGAGCCAGTGAGTGATTCGTTTACCGACTGGATCGCAGTCTCAGGCTCGGCCGAGGAGTGCGCCGCGAAGATCCGTCCTCTTCTTGACGTGAGAATCGATCGATTGACGTTTGCGCTTTTGCCAGGCGGTCGCGAGGCGCGTTTGCACCAATATGGCTCCGATCTAATCCCGCGCCTACGTTCTCAGGCCAGAGCCGGAGTAACGCCCGGAGTAACGCAATGAGATTGCCCGCCCAGCAATCCGGGACGCTGGACGACTTCGGCAATTGGCGGAAGGCCGGGCAGCTTTTGATCGGCGCATCCAGGCAAAATCCTTTCGTCCGCCAGCAGCTCGAGCGAACGAGTTTGAGCGCCGAAGAGATAGCACGCGACGCGCAGCTATGGGGGCAGCTCGCTTTCGTGACGAAAGAAGATCTGATCGCCGACCAGCGGTGTGCTCCGCCGTTTGGCTCGCGGTGCACGACGCCGATCGAAGAGATTGCCGTCGTAGTCGAATCGAGCGGTACCACCGAGATGGGAAAAGAAACGCATTGCATCAGCCGCGATGACTATGCCGAGACGCTGCGCAGATGGGGTGTTTCGCTTAGGCGCATGGGAATTGGAGCAAAAGATATTGTTGCGATGACGTTTCCGGTCGGGATGTCGGGCGGCGGGGTGAAGCATGTCGATGCCTATGGCGGCGTCGGCGCCAAGGTGCTCCGCATCGCTAATTTGTCGACCCGCGCCAAGATCGACGCCATGCACTATTACGGTGCGACCGTGCTGATCGCTACGCCATTCTACATCGATCGACTTAGCGCGGTCGCTAGCGACGCCGGCATCGACCTGCGGTCTTTGAAGGTTCGCAAAATTGTCGTCGCCACCCAATCGGTCACACGCGACTGGGTGCGATCGACCGAAGAGAAGTGGGACGCAAAGCTCTACGAGTGGTATGGCACATCGGCCGGCCTGATCGCATTCACGTGTGAGCATGGAATGCTCACTAATGACGGCAACCGGGGTACCCTGCATTGGGATCCCGAGTTCGAGCTGAACGAGGTTCTCGGCGTCGACACTGGAGCTTGGGTGCGGGACGGAGAACGAGGCGAGTTGGTTGGGACTCCGCTCGTCTGTGCCTCAGATCCGCTGTTTCGGATCCAGACGCGGGACGAGGTGATGTTTCGGGCACCCGGATCCTGTGTCTGTGGCTCACCGTGGCCAGGAATCGAGAGTGGCACCGTTCGCCGGCTCGATGGCATGTTCAAGGTGAAAGGCGTGAACCTTTGGCCGTCGCACGTCGAAGCCGTACTGTTCAGCATGGCCAACGTGCGGGACTATCGCGTTCGGATCACACTCGATCCGCAGGGCCGCGAAACGGTGAAGATGGATGTGTTGATCCAGCCTCAGGGGGGATCGCTGGACCTCGTTGCGCAAGGGGTATCGACGCGGCTGCGTAGCGAGACCGGTCTTGGATTTGATGTGACAGCGAGCGAGGGGCACGCGCAATGGCTGCACCATACCGCAGGCGAGGCGGCGAAGCCCCGCCGTTGGCACGATGAACGAATGAAATAGGTGTGGCATGAAAGCGTTCACTCCTCGCCTTACGGCTCTGACGTTTTTGGCGCTTGCGATTACTGCCCTGCCCGCCGCAGCCGAGACCGCGCTCAAGCTGCGGTTCGGCAAGCTTGGCCCCAATCTCGGAATGGCGCGGGGTGAGATCGCCGAGACTCAGGGCTTCTTCAAGAAGCACGGTCTGGACGTCGAAGTGACGCAGTTCCGCGCCTCACCTGAGCTGCTGACTGCGGTGGTCTCCGGCTCAATCGACATCGCACTTTCGGGTCTCACTTCCGTGATCACGGCGCAGCAGCGCGATTTGCCGATAAAGGCTTTCTACGTGGAAACGGTCGCACCGTTCTATTATCTGTTGGCGAGCCCAAATATAAATTCCATGCAGGAGGCCGTTGCACATGGCGCAACGGCCGGTGTCAGTGGTATCGGAACCCTCGACTACGCGCTGACGCGTTATTTGTTCAAGCGCGCAGGCCTTGACCCCGACAAGATCAAATACGTTCAGGCTGGCACCCCGGGGCAGCGTACCGCCGCTCTCGAGGCCGGACGGATACAGCTCGCCATCAGCGCCGTCCCGGAGAAATATGTCGTGTTGCGCCGCGGCAAGGTGCACGAGATTGCAAAGATGTCGGACTATGCGAAAGATCTCGCGCTGGAGACATTCTGGGGCAGGGAAGATTATCTTGCCAACAACAACGAAACGGTGAGCCGCTTCCTCGCGGCTATGGACGACACGGCCAACTGGATCCGCACCTCACCGGAAGCGCCGGAGGCCCTGGCGAAATTCATCGGCATTACTTATCCCGAGGCTCCTGCAGACGTGAAGGAAGCGCTGCACGAGATCCGCTATCCGACGGTCGCTGAGCATAAGACGCACCTCAATGCGTTGCTGGTCGGCGCTGAACCTCTTGTCGAGGATGCGTTGGAGCGGAAGATTCTGAAGGCGGATAACGCCGCCGCGCTCGTAGGACAGCTGTTCGACACACGATATGTCAGGTAGCCGCACGCAAGGCATCTGGCGTCTTGTTCTCGGCCTGGCCGGCATCGGTAGCTTTCTCGCGCTGTGGCAAATTGCCGTGTCCGTCGGATTGCTTGACCCCTATTTCATCGGGTCTCCTATCGGAGCCTTCAACGAGGGCAGGAGACTGGTCTCCGAGGGCAAAATTTGGCCGGACGCTGCGGTCACGCTTGGGACCTTTGCCTGGGGTCTTGGATTGGCGTTGATCGTGGGTGCACCGACCAGCGTGGTGCTCGGGCGATGGCGCAACGGTTGGAACGCTGTCGAACTGCCAGTGCTAATGCTCAACGCGACGCCAACGGTGGCGCTCGTCATACCGATCATCATCATTATCGGCATCGGCCCCGCTTCCAAAGCTGTGCTCGCCTTCATCGGCGCCGTTGTTCCCATCGTGGTCAGTGGCAGAGCCGGTGCCGCTTCAGTGCCCGAAGCCTACGTCAACGCGGCACGCGTCTATGGTGCCGGCCGACTGCGGGTCTTTATAAAAGTCATCCTTCCCTATTCGCTGCTCGCGGTGCTGAGCGGGGTACGGCTCGGAGTAGGACGCGCACTGACCGCCGTTCTGGTCGGCGAGATGTACGCAACACAACATGGGCTCGGCCTGTGGATCAGCCAGGGTCAGTACGGCATGAACGCCAACCTGTTGACCTTCGTTACCGTATTCGTCGCAGCGGTCGGAGCTTTGCTTGTCGGCGGAGTGAATGTGCTCGATCGTTCGTTTGCGAAGTGGCGCGGCTGATGTCGCTGGTGGCGTTCGGCCGATTTGATTCGGGTGTGCTGGCGCGCATCGCGGGACTTGCGGTGCCTTTGGTCGCCTGGGAGCTGGCGAGCCGTATCGGCATTCTTCACTCGGTTTTCACTCCGCCATTCAGCCGGGCGCTCATCTCCGCTTTCGAGTTGCCAGTCGAATCGCCGATAGATTTCGTCATGACAGGTGTCGAAATTGTCGTGGCGCTGGTCGCAACCGGTGTGTGCGGTGTGGCCTTCGGCGTGCTGCTCGCGCGCAATGAGCGCATCGACGCTTTTGTCGGAGGACTGATCTGGTTCTTCTACGCAGCGCCGATCGTCGTGTTCACCACGTTGTTCATCGTGATCTTCGGTGTCGGTCCAATCGTGCCCGTGTGCCTCGGAATCCTCAGCGGGATCGTGGTCGTGATTGCGAGCACCCGTGACGGTGTGCGCCAGGTCAATCCCGAATTGATCAACGTGGGTCGTGTCTATGGCGCCCCCCGCTTGGAACTGGTGCTGAAAATCATCGTGCCGGCGGCCATTCCTATGATCATGGCGGGACTTCGAGTTGGGGTCGGCCGTGTGCTCGTGGGGGTAATCGTCGGCGAATTCTTCGCGTCCGGCGGCGGCATCGGCTACCTGATGGTGAAGTATGGCAATGATCTCGACATGGAGCGCGTATATGCGGCCGTGCTTTGGATTGTCCTGGTCAGCCTTGTGCTCAACGGAATATTCGCACGGATAGAGCGGTCCTTCGTCACGTGGCGGGCGATCTAGATGGCGCGCATCGTCATCGACGGCATTAGCATGCAGTTCGGTCCGCGGCAGGTGCTGCGCGACCTGCACCTCGAAATTGCCGATGGCGAATTCATCACTCTCGTTGGTTTGAGTGGGTGTGGCAAGACGACCCTGTTGAACTTGGTGGCGGGCTTGCTGGCTCCGACCAGCGGGAGAATTTTTGTCGATGGCGCTGTCGTCCATGGACCGGCGCCTTCGCGCGCTGTGGTGTTTCAGGATGCGGCATTGCTCCCGTGGCGGACGGTACTGCGCAATGTTGAGATGGGCCTTGAAATGCAGCGCAAGTACAACAAGTCCGAAATCAGAGCACGCTCTCTCAAACAGATCGAAATGGTGGGCCTAAAGGATTTTGCCAATGACTATCCGCACCAGCTTTCGGGCGGCATGCGCCAGCGAGTCAATCTTGCCCGGGCGCTCGTTGCAGAACCGGATGTGCTACTGATGGACGAACCGTTCGCCGCACTCGATGCCTACACCCGTGAGGCCATGGGGGAAGAGCTGTTACGCATCTGGCAGCGGACCCGCAAGACCGTCCTTTTTATCACGCATAGTGCCGATGAAGCGATCATGCTCTCAGATCGCATCATTGCGCTCGGCCGACCACCAAGCGGGATCCTTGCCGACGCAAAGGTCGATTTGCCACGCCCCCGCACCATGGAAGTGCGCGGGCTGGCACGGTTTACCGAGCTGAGCCTTGAGATTCGCGCTCTGCTTGCGCGGGCCAGCGGTGACCGAACACATTGAATCTTCCGTGCTGAAATGGCGATGGCCGGACCTGCGCGAGGGCGACATCGTCCTCGCGTTGCCTGCGATGGCGTTCGGATCAAGCCGGTTTAGGCGGCTTCTTCAGCCGCACGCCTGGCCCTCCACCATTCTCGTCGATGAATTCGACGCCGGCCGCCTCCAGGGCTCGCCGCACCGCCAAGTCATTGGCAACCGTCATAGACGGTTTGGCTCTTGCTCGAAAATCGACAGCCCGTCGCCCCATCGTTTCGTCGAGGCGGTTGCAGCCGTGCGATTTGTCGACGTCGGCGCGTCGGAGACGCCGTCGGTGAGTTTTGAAGCGGAAGCCGCGGTTGAACATCAAGTTGCGGGAGCGTTCGCCGCTACAGCAAGGCTCGCGTGCATCCACGCCGGCGGAGTTTCCGGCCGACAAAGCAAGACCAGCCGATATCGGCTTAGCTCCCTGAAAGGCCAGGAGTTCGTTTCAGCCGAACTCCTGGCTGCTCACCATTCGTAAATTCAACGCCGGCCGCCTCAAGTGCTTGCTGTAGCGCGTCCACCGTGCGCTCCTTCAATTCCTCTCCCCGCTCCGTAGGCAAGCGCACCGTCGCCTGTGTTCCATCCGAATCTTCGACGGGGATGGGGAATGAGAGAATGAGAGCTGGGCGAGAAAAGATGGACAACCTCGGAAGCGAAGCGATGTGGGAGACGTTACGTCCGCCGGTTTGGTTTACAATAGCGGCTGATTCGGCAGCAACATTCGTGGATAGGGGATAGAGATGGCCAAAAAGACTACGAAGCTTCGAGCGTTGACAAAGGAAGACGTGCGCACCCTCAAGACGCTCGCGCGAGAGAAAGCGAAGACAACGGTGATCGCCCGCAAACTCAAGCGGAGCCTCGGTGCGACGTATCAGAAGGCAAGAGAACTGCGTGTGACGCTGGGTGGCGGTCGAGGGAAGAAAGTGGCGTGAAGCGGCGAGATTTTGCGATTTTTGTCGCCTAATTTTCGTTAACCGAGGAGCCGCACGTTGGCGTATTCGCAAAGTTTTCGGTGGACGTTCTGGCTATGCGGTTGTCCACTTGGCTCATCGTCGCCCTGTCGGCGGCCTATATCGTCGACGTGCTCTATTTTCGCGGCGCTTACGGAATGGCCGCAATGACGATCTTTCGCGACGTCGGACTCGGAGTTCTGCTGGGATTGAGCCGCGTCGTGTGAAGTGACGACGGAACGGTCAGGCATGGGACGGCGGGTTGGAACGAAGGATCGCAATCAGACCTTGAACGCGACACTAGCCGTAGCAGCCGCATTGCCGGGCCAGTTCAAAGAGCGTCAGGTCGTGAGCCGTTCCTCCTCGCCACGATCGAATCTCGCGGTGCCGTCAAGCCCGCGATGTGGCGCAGACACGCTTCCCGCCGTGTCAGGACGAAAATTGGGTTCGTTTCGCATTTTTGACGGGATACTCCAGGGTGCCGTGGGGCCATCAGCGCCGCGATTATCGTTTCACACTGGCTCGGCGACGTTGGTTTTTGGTTGCCGCCGTCGGCTTTTGAAGAGCGCCCGTGTTTTGAGTCCCCTCATGTTTATTAAGCCGGACGCCGGGCCGGGCATGATTAAGAAATTCAATTCCTAGGGCTTCTAGGGCGACCTCAACTTTGCGGACGGTCAGCGCACCGCTGGCAATTGGCTGAGCACCCCGCGCTTCCATGTTTCGAATGGTGTTCACATTGACCCCCGCAGATTCCGCTAGCTGCTGTTGATCCACCCCTGCCAATGCGCGAGCGGCCTTCAATTGATTTCCCGTTACAAGCGCCATTGGTTTTCATACCCACTTCAATAGTTGAAGGAACCACTGCGGGCTCAGGTAAACAGCACGGCGGCCCATGGCCCAACTCGAATTGAGGGCCTCCGGCCGTGCCGGCGGGGCTTATTGGAGATCACCTGCCGTAGGCTACTCTTGGCGGGGGTCAGGTTTGGCCTCGTTCAAAATTGTTGGAATTGGAAAGCGCTGTCGGCTGCGTCCGGAAGATTTTCATGGAAGGTGCGATGCCGCAATCGCCGGGGTTCGAGCTATAGCAATTGCAGCCGGTTAGACGACGGTCGTATTGCGACGCCGGACTCAAAATTCCACCGCGTCGCTCGCTATCGTCGCCGCGATTGACGAGTGAAGTGCAGACTGTGGCTACTGTCAGTCTGAGTCAAAAAATGATTATAGTTCCCCGCCAGAGTCTGACATGCTCCGGTGCCTCGATCAGAAGACTCCTCTTCGCTTTGACCACGCCAGGGCAAAGAATCGTCGGAGGCGAAAAAAGGGAGGAAGTTATGAGGCGAACACACGCTCGCGTGGCGACTTTGCCGTTGAGCGCTGCCATGTCGTTGAACGCGCCAGCATCGTCATAAACAACGCCATGAGCGATGTGGTGTTCACCAACGGGGGTAGTCAGGTCGCGGCCGGAGAGCTTGGCCCGACGAAGCAATGCCGTCCAGTGTGCGCCGATTCACTCGATTTTCGCGTTCGAATTGCCACAGACTGACGATCCGCCGAATGCGGCGATTCGCCGAACAGTCCAGAGCAACAGGGTGATGTAGACATGTCCGACGCTTGGCGCGTTCTCAAGGAATGGCCGGAACTGGTTCTGGAAGCGCTCGATGGCGCTGGCGTGGCGCGGATCGTCTTCAATCGGCCGGACAAGCGCAATTGCCTGAACGCACCCCTGGTAGAGGCCTTCTTCGAGGCACTGGACATCATCCGCCCGAACCGCGAGCTCAAGGTCGTTATCACCAAGGGTGCGGGACCAGCCTACAGTTCCGGGCTGGATCTCAATTTTTTACGCTCGTTTAATTTCGACCCACCCAGGGACTGGGATCAACCGACGCCGACGATCCAACTGGCTGAGACGTTGCGCATCTTTCCGCGCGTCACCATCGCGCAGATACATGGCTATTGTCTCGGCGGCGCGCTCGGCATCATGAACATGCACGACATCGTCATCGCTGCCAGCGACGCTCAGCTTGGCATGCCGGAAATTCTGCGCGGCAGCTTCGGCCAGCTCGTCACCTCGACGCTGCTCAATGGCCGCATCCCAATCAAAAAGGTGACCTGGATGCAATTGGTTGGACGTAACATCTCGGGTGCAGAGGCGGATCGGCTCGGCGTCGTCTCGCACAGTGTTTCGGCGGTAGAACTCGAAGTCCACAACTGTTCAAATCGCGCGCGAGATCGCGTCGCGTCACCTAGCGCCGCTGGAGCACGCCAAGATCGCGGTGCAGATGGGCCGCGATCTCTCGCTGTCTCAGGCGATCCAACTCGATCGGCTGGTCGGCGCGCGACTGCGTCAGACCATGGACCCGACCGCAGATGTGGAGCGCTACCTGGAATCGCAAAAGGGCGGTCCGAACCCGGATTACAAGCGTCCGGACGTCTAATACAAAGCCAACAGCGGGCTAATCCGCGTGCAAGGGGAGGACAGTGTGAGGATCAAGGGGCTGGTGGCTTGCGCGGTTCTCGCATTGTGTGTCCCGGCCCCGTGTTGTGCCGCCGATGCGGCCCTTATCGAGGCGGCCAAACGCGAAGGCGAGGTCGTCTGGTATACCACCCTGATTGTGAACCAGGCGGTGCGGCCGCTCGCGAAGGCCTTCGAAGAGAAATATCCCGGCATCTCGGTCCATTATTCGCGCGCCGACAGTGGACCGACAGCGCTCAAGATTCTCAGTGAAGCGCGTGCCGCGCGCCTGCAGGCCGATGTCTTCGACGGCAACGGTACCGTTCCGCCGCTGGTCCGCGCGGGGTTGGTTGCGGCCTTCCTCCCGCCGACCGCAGCAAGCTATCCCGCGGGTCTCAAAGACCCGAACCAGCACTGGATCTCCACGAACCTCTATTTTCTGACGCCTGGGATCAATACCAGTCTGATCCCGCCAGATGACACGCCGCGGACGCTGCTGGATCTGCTGAATCCGAAATTGCGCGGTCGGATTGCCTGGAGCAATAATCCGACCGCGGGCGCCGGTACCTTCGTCGGAACCGTGCTGCGGCGGATGGGGGAGGACGCCGGGCTCGCTTATCTGCGGGCGCTCGCCGCGCAGCGTATCGTAAGCGTCGATGCGACCTCGCGGGCGGTGCTGGACCAGGTCATCACCGGTGAATACGCAATCGCGCTCGACATCTTCAATCATCACGCTGTGGTCAGCGCCGCCAAGGGCGCGCCAGTCGATTGGCTAAAATTGGAACCGATCGCCGCGCCCATCCAAGTGGCGAGCCTCCTCAAGGACGCACCGCATCCCAACGCCGGTAAACTGCTGCTTGAATTCCTGACGTCGGCGGAGGGCCAACGCGTCTTCGCCAGCGTCGACTACATCCCGGCAATGCCTAGCGTCGCCGCCAAGGTTCCCTCGCTTAAACCCGACGTCGGCGGTTTTACGGCTGACATCCTCCCGCCCGAGGTTTTGGCGCAAAATACCGATCGCTGGATGAACATCGTCAAAGAACTTTTTCAATAGGAATCGGCGGCGGGCTTGTCGACTTCGACAAAGCAGGCGGGCGGTGACGGCGCGGCGGCGCAAGAGGGTGCGCAAGCTGACGTTCGGGAGCGCGTGCCGACCGGCGCAAAATCATGGCGCATCGCCGATCCCAGTGTCGCGCTCGTCATCGTGCTAGCGCTCGTTCTGGGCACAATGACGATTCCGCCGCTGGTATCGCTCGTGCAAGCGAGCTTTCGCCTGACCACGCCGACCGGCGATCTTGGCGCCTTTACGCTCGACAATTACCGAAAGATCCTTACCGAGCGGCAGTTCTTCCAGAGCGTGGCGAATTCCCTGGTGTTCTGCATCGGCACCGCGGTACTGGCCATCGCCATGGGCGGGGTCGTCGCCTGGTTCGTGGCGCGCACCTCGACCCCGTTCAAATCCCTGGCCTACTTGTCGGCGATCGTCTCGTTGGGCACGCCCTACATCCTCTACGTCTCGGCGTGGCTGTTCGTGCTCGGCCGCGCGGGCCCGGTCAACGCCGCCCTGATGGCGATGACGGGACGCGCCCAGCCGGTCTTTAACGTTTATTCGCTCACCGGGATGGTCGTGATCGAAGGCTTTCTGTGGTCGCCGCTCGCGTTCCTGCTGCTGTCCGCCGTATTCCGGTCCGCCAACGCGGATTACGAGGAGGCCGCGCGGATGAGTGGAGCTGGAATCCTACGCACGCTCACCCACGTGTCGCTGCGCATGGTGCTGCCGGCGCTGCTCGCGGTCGCTGTCCTGATCGTGGTGAGGTCGCTCGAAGCCTTCGAAGTGCCGACCCTTGTCGGCCTTCCGGGCGGGGTCAAGCTCCTCACCACCGAAGTCTATCTCGACATCAAGAAGAACGTGCCGCCCGATCTCGGTTATGCCAGCGCGTTTTCCGTGGTGCTACTGCTGCTCGCGGCGATCCTGCTCTATTTCTATTCCCAGCTGCTCAGGCACGCGGGGCGTTTTCACACCGTCACCGGCCGCGGATACCGGCAGCGGCCGTTTGAGCTTGGCCGCGTGCGTTATCTCGGCGACGCGTTCGTGCTGCTCAATTTCGTCCTGGTCCTGATCGTACCGACGAGCGCGCTGTTGTGGCTGTCATTGATGCCGTTCAGTCAGGCGATCAGCCTTAGCGGGCTCAGGGCGCTGACGTTGGAAAACTACGGTGTCGTCCTCCATTCGAGCTTTTATCTCGAACTGGTGTGGAAGACTTGGGTGATGAGCGCCGGCTGCGCCACGCTCGTCATGGCAGTGACGGTTCCGAGCGGCTGGCTGGCGGTACGGCGCCGCCAGGGCGCCTTCCTGCTCGACCAGCTCGCGACGGTCCCGCTGGTGTTTCCCGGCATCGTGCTCGGGGTCGCGATGATCCAGATATTCCTGGCGGCGCCGTTTCCGATCTACGGGACGATCTGGGCGTTCGTCATCGCTTTCGCCATTCGCTACCTGCCCTATGGCATACGCTACGCGAGTTCGGGAACGCTGCAGGTCCATCCCGAGCTGGAGGAAGCCGCCGGGGTAGCCGGAGGATCCTTGCTGCTGACGTTCCGCCGGATCGTCGTCCCCCTCACGCGACCAGCCATCATGTCGGGGTGGCTTTTTATCTTTTTGGTCGCGGCGCGCGATGTGTCACTCGCCGTCATGCTGGCGTCGCCTTCGGCGGAACCGGTAGCGGTCGCGATGTTCGATCTTTGGGGTAATGGGCAAGGCACCGAGCTCGCCGCCTTCGGTCTGGTGTGGACCGCCATGATGACCGTGGTGGCGGGCGGCCTTTACGCCGTCGCCCGGCAGGTCGGGGCGTCAGGATTTGGCGCGTAGCTGCGTTATTCGCCTAGGATGGCGCTGAGGGAACGGGCTCAATGGATCTGAAGCAATCGAAGCAGAAGGTCGCGGCCCTGGTGGCGCCGCGCAACGCCGTCCTGGTCGGGGCCAGCGACCGGTCGGGAAGCTGGGCCGCGCGCGTGTGGCGCAATATCACGCATTACGAATTTCCCGGACCAATCTACCTCGTCAACCCGCGGCGCACCGAGCTGTGGGACCGTCCGTGCTATCCGGACTTCAAGTCGCTTCCCGAACCGCCCGATCACCTGGTCGTGCTCGTGCCGGCGCCGAATGTACCCGAGCTGCTGCGCAGCGGGGCGGCGGCCGGTGCGCGCAGCGCTACCGTGTTCTCCTCCGGCTTTGGCGAGGCGGGGGACCCGGAGAGCGCGCAATACGGGCGCGAACTCGCCGCCGTCATTGCGGAGACCGGCATCGGAGTTTCCGGCCCCAATTGCATGGGAAATGTCTGCTCCAAGAGCCGCCTCGTCACCTTGACCGAGGAGCGGCCGCTGTCGCTGCACATCGGGCCTGTCGCGCTGGTCGGCCAGAGCGGCGGCGTGATCATACACGTCAACCGCTCGCTGGAGGAACGCGGGATCCGGGTCGAGTATCTAATCACGAGCGGGAACGAAACCGGTTTGACCGCAGCGGATTACATCGCGTTTTTCGCCGACGAGCCGGAACTCAAGGTCATCATCATCTATGTTGAAGCAATCGCCGAGATCGCCAGGCTGGTCACCGCGAGCCGCATCGCCCGGGAGGCCGGGAAATCGATCGTGGCCATCAAGCTTGGGCAATCGGAGGCGGGCCGCGCCGCCGCCATGGCGCACACCGGATCGCTTGCCGGATCGGCCGAAGCGTTCGATGCGGTGTGCGGCGAGATCGGCATCATCCGGGCCGATACCCTCGATGATGCGGTCGAGATCACCGAGCTCCTCATCCACACCGGCGCCCCGACCGGGCGGAGGCTCGGCGCCATGACCTTGTCCGGCGCCTTTCGCGGCCTTCTGCTCGACGCCGCGGAGCGCAACCGGCTCAGCTTTCCGCCACTCACAGCCGCGACGATCGCGAAACTTGAATCCGTGCTGTCGGTCGGGTCGCTGATCGGAAACCCGATCGACGGCGGATTTGCGGCGCTGGGGAGCGCTGAGACGTTCATGAGGTGCCTCGAAGCCCTCCACGACGACCCGAACATCGATGCAGTCCTGATGCAGGAGACGCTGCCGCGAGAGCCGGGCTCGCAGCGTGCGGAGAAATACATCCAGATGACCGACGACTACGCCTCGACCCGCGCCACCAAGCCGGTATCGTTCGTGACGTTGTCATCGCACAGCCAGACCGATTACAGCCGGGCGTTGCGCGCCCGCACCCCGCATGTGTCGCTCCTGCAGGAAGCCAACAAAGCGCTGCGGGCGATCGAGCGGGTGGTGCGCCGATCCGAGTTGGAGCGGCTAGCGCAGAGCGTGGCACCGCCCGCTCCGCGCGACTACGCGCGCGATGCCCTGGTGGCCGAGATCCGCGCGCTGGCCAAAGTGGGCTGTGGGCCGACGCCGCTGAACGAAGTGACATCGAAGCGGATCCTACGGGCCTACGGCTTTGCGCAGCCCCACGAAGTGTTAGCGACCTCGCCGGCGGAGGCGATTGAAGCAGCGCAGCGCATCGGTTATCCGGTCGTGCTGAAAGCCGTCGCGGCGGAGCTGACCCACAAGTCGGACGCCGGAGCGGTGGCGCTCGATCTCGCCACAGCCGATGAAGGTCCGAGCGGCCTATGCGCGCATTACCGGAAATCTCGGGCGTTATGGCTTTGCGGGCGCGCTCGACGGCATGCTGGTGTGCCAGCAGGTCCACGGCGGATTGGAACTGGCGCTCGGCCTCAATCGCGATGTCGAGGTCGGTCTCGTCGCCATGGCGGGAAGCGGCGGCGTGCTTTTGGAACTCACCAAGAGCGTCGCGTTCTGCGCTCCGCCGATCGGCCGCGAAAAGGCGCTTGACGTGCTCGAACGCACGCACGCTACGCGGCTCATGCGCGGCTATCGCGGCGGTCCGGCGCTCGACATGGATGCCGCCGTGGACGCGCTGGTAGCGCTCGGGCGGCTCGCGGTTGATCTCGGCGACGTCATCGAAGCCGTCGACGTCAATCCGTTCGTGGTCCTGCTACGGGGCGGCATGGCGCTCGATGCGTTGGTGGTTCTGCGCGGCGGCGAGCTGAAGCGGCCGGTCAGGATGGACCCTACATGCTGACGGTCGAGAGCCTGACGAAGCTCTATCGTCGCGCCGAACATACCGGCGGTGGCATCCGCGACGCCTCCTTCAGCCTGCAACAGGGGGCTTTCTTCACGCTGCTGGGGCCGAGCGGATGTGGCAAGACCACGACGTTGCGGTGTATTGCCGGTCTTGAACGGCCGGACGATGGCGTCATCCGTCTCGGCGAAACGATCGTATTCGACGCGCGGCGGCGCATCCATGTGGCCATGAATGAGCGCGGCATCGGCATGGTGTTTCAATCCTATGCGATCTGGCCGCACATGACCGTATTCGAAAATGTCGCCTTCCCGCTCAAGGCCAGGGGCGTGTCTCTCAGCCGCGAGGAAATCCGGCGGCGGGTCGAGGACAGCCTGAGGCGCGTCAACCTCGGCGGCTACGCAGAGCGTAACGCCACGATGCTGAGCGGCGGCGAGCAGCAGCGGGTCGCGTTTGCGCGCGCGATCGTCGGCGAGCCGAAATTGCTGCTGCTGGACGAGCCGCTGAGCAATCTCGACGCCGGGCTGCGGGAGGAGATGCGCACCGAACTGTTGAGGCTGCAACGCACGATCGGCATCACCACCGTCTACGTCACCCACGACCAGACCGAAGCCTTGACGCTGTCGGATCGGATCGCGGTGGTCGATCGCGGCCGCATCCTCCAGGTCGGACCTCCCATGGAGATCTACCTGCGGCCGCGCTCGGAATTCGTTGCCCGTTTCGTCGGCAGCACCAACATCCTCTATGGCAAGGCCGCCGGGGATCCGCCGACCGGGGAGGGCAGGGTGCTGCGCGTCGACGTCGGTCTTAATTGGCAGCTCGGCTGCATCGCGCCAGCTGGGATCGGTTGCAATGGCGAAGCGGCGGTATCGGTGCGGCCGGAGGCGATCGAGATCGCATTGGGCGCCGACGCCGGCCAGGCGACCGCAAATATCAACGAACTGAGCGGCGAGATCGCTGCCGCTACCTTCATGGGCGTTAATCTGCGCTACGAAGTGCGTGTGGCGGGCCGGATGCTGGCCGTGGTCACGCCGCCGCGTCAGCTGTTTTCCATCGGCGACACGGTCATACTGCGTTTTGCGTTCGAGAGCGCCGTCGCGGTCCAGCCCGAACACCGGTCATAGTCACCGAAGTCAACAAAAGCCAAGGAGGCAACATGTCGGATCGATACGAGACCATCGAGATCACCAAGGACAAGGGCATCACCTTCGTAACGCTCAACCGTCCGGAAAAGCGCAACGCCATGAGCCCGCAGCTGCATCGCGAGATGGACGAGGCACTGGACGACCTCGCGATCGATCCGTACACCCACGTGCTGGTGCTCACAGGCGCCGGTGAGGCATTCTGCGCGGGCCAGGACATCGAACTGTTCTTTCGCGGCGGTGCGAAGGATCCGGCCATGATGCAGCGCACGAGGCGCGCCTCGAACCGCTGGCGCTGGCAGAAGCTCTCGACTTTCCCGAAGCCGACCATAGCGATGATCAACGGCTACTGCTTCGGCGGCGCCTTTACCCAAGTGTGCGCCTGCGATTTCGCGATCGCGGCTGATCAGGCGGTGTTCGGCCTGTCGGAGGTGAACTGGGGAATCTTACCGGGCGGCATCGTGTCGTGGAACGTGACCCAGGTGTTGAATTTCCGCGACGCGCTTTATTATGCCATGACGGGGGACACGTTCGACGGCAAGAAGGCGAAGGAGATCGGCTTCGTCAACATGTCGGTGCCCAAGGCGAAGCTGCGGCAGGCCACCATCGCGTTTGCGAAAAAGCTGATGGAGAAGAGCCCCGCGGCGATGCGCTACACCAAGGAAGCGATCCGCGCCGTGCGCTTCATGAACGAGCCGCAGGCGCACGATTATCTGGCTGCCAAGAGCGATGCCTTGCGTTACAACGACAAGGAGAAGGGCCGCGAGCAGGGCATGGCGCAGTTCCTCGACGAGAAGACCTATCGGCCCGGACTCGGGCACTTCAAGCGCAAGCCGGCGGAATCCGCAAAATAGGGCAACCCGCGCTCGGCACGACGAGGGAGGAACGGGTGACGCCCACAAGGAGAGCTCGGATCGCCGCAAAGGTCGTATCGGTCACCGCTGCGGGGCTCGCGATCGTCGTCCTGGCGCCGGCGGCGTGGGCGGCCGATGCCGCGCTGATCGCAGCGGCGAAAAAGGAAGGCCAGGTGGTCTGGTACACGACCCTCATCGTGAACCAGGCTGTCCGTCCACTGCAGGAGGCCTTCGAGAAGAAATATCCGGGCGTCAGACTGCAATATTCGCGCTCTGATGACGCCCCGACGGCGCTGAAGCTCTTGAGCGAGGCGCGCGCTGGGCGCGCGCAGGCTGATATTTTCGACAGTCTCTATGCCATGATCACGGTGGAGCGCGCCGGTCTGATCACCCCTTATCGGCCGCCCAACATCGATCAATATCCGGCCGAACTCAAGGACGAGAACGGGATCTGGACGGCGCTATTGGTTTACGTGTTCGCGCCCGGGATCAACGTCGACATGGTGCCGTTCGAACAGGCGCCCAAGACCTACCTGGACCTGCTCGATCCGAAGTGGAAGGGCAGAATCGGGTGGCACGCGAGTTCCTTTGCCGGCGCGGCGGGCTTTGTCGGATCGGTTCTGACCAGCATGGGCGAAGATCGCGGCATGGAATACCTGCGCGCGCTCGCGCGCCAACAGATCATCAACGTGGAGGCATCCTCCCGCACCGTGCTCGACCAGGTGATCGCAGGCGAATATCCGCTCGCGTTGATGATCTTCATCAATCACGCGGTGATCAGCGCTCGCAAGGGCGCGCCCTCGGCGTGGCTCAAGATCGAGCCGATGCCGGTCGCGCTCGACGCGATCTCGCTGCTCAAGGATGCGCCGCATCCCAATGCGGCGCGGCTCCTGATGGAATTCCTGACTTCGGAGGAGGGCCAGCAGGTGCTGCGTCGGGCGGACTATCTGCCGGCGCTGCCCACAGTGCCGACCATGGCGCCCGGGTTGCGGCCGGCGGATGGCAAGTTCCAGGCGACCTACATGCGTCCCGAAGAGGTCGATCGTAACATGCCTCGGTGGTCAAAGGTCGTCGAGGATCTGTTTCGCTGATACCGTCGGTGTTGTGAAGCTTGATTGCTTCGAGCTCACCGCCGCGCCGAAGGAGATCAGCTTGCCATACGAAACGCTTTCCCTCACGGTTTCACCTCGTGGCATCGCTAGGGTGGTGTTCAACAGGCCTGAGCGCGGCAATGCTTTCAATCAAGCGATGCTCGCCGAACTTGGTTCCGCGTTTGCAAAGCTTGCGACCGACGACGGCGTCCGCGTTGCCGTGCTGCGCGGCGGCGGCAAGCATTTTTGCGCCGGCGCCGACCTCGCGGATCGTCCCGAATCCGGTACCGGCCCCACCTTGTTCGACGTCCTCGAAGCGATCGATCGCCTGCCCAAAGCCACCGTCGCGGCGGTTCATGGCGGCGCCGTCGGGGGCGGCGCCGCGATCGCGGCGTGCTGCGACATTGTGGTTGCGACCGATGGTGCTTTCTTCTCGATACCGGAGGTGCGGGTCGGAATGGCGCCGGTGCGCCTCGCGCCCGTATTCATTCGCGCCATGGGCCATCGCAACTTCCGGCGTTACGGTATTTCGGGTGAGCGCATCGACGCCGCCGCGGCGCTGCGCATCGGCATGGCGCATCAGCTTTGCACACCGGATGATCTCGATGAAGCGATCACGGATGTGGCTGATGCTTTGCTGCACGGCGCGCCGGGCGCGATCCGCGAGCTCAAATCGGCCTGGGCCGCGCTCACGGTACCTCCATGGCCGCCCGCGCCGGGAAGCGAACCGGCCCGACGCGAGCTGGCGAGAACCCCGGAAGCGGTCGAGGGAATGGCAAGCTTTCGTGAAAAACGAAAGCCGAGCTGGTATCCACCATAGAAGCCGTTTGTGGCGTTACGCCACACCCGGTGTGAATGGGCGCCGAAGTGTGACCCCCTCAGATGAGCAGCTTATCGTGCCGATCGGCCGCGGGACCCCACGCCAATCAACATTCGGAGGAGTTGCAAGCGCGGCGGTCTTGCTGTCACTTCTGAGTTTGTCTGCAATACCTCAAATCCGGTGGCGCCTGGTCTCTCCCGGACGACATCAAGAGGCCATCCGCGCTTAAAAAATAGTTTTCCTTCCCGATCCAGACGTACATTTGGCCATCGGCATTGTTCGAGCCAAGGCGGTCGCAGCCGGTTCGACGATGGTCGCATTGCGAGCCGCCCCAGCGGGGGTAGCCATTTTACGAAACGAACCCAATTGGCAGACTACGCCTTCGTGCCCGCAGGCTAGTTCGTTCGCCGGCACTTCATCGGCGGCTCCGACGCCCGCATCATCATGGGCGATGACGAACCTACTCTCATCCGGTTATGGCGCGAAAAGCGCGGCGAGATCGAGCCGCAAGACCTTTCCGGCAACCTGATTGTCCGATTGTCCAGCTTGGCGTCGCAACCGAGCCGCTCAACCGCCTCTGGTACGAGCGCACGACCGCGAAGGGAAAACCAATGCACTGCAGCAATCAGGGTCCACTCTTTCCCTTTCTTGGACGACTCGCCTTCCTGAAACGAAGCGGCTTGCGGAAGCGCACCCCAGCGCCTCGGCCGTTCTCCTCGAGGAACTCGATTCCGGCCGCCTCCAAGGCGTGGCGAAGCTTGGCGCGGGCTTCGTCCGATACCCGCGGCCCGAAGCCGCCTTCAACGCGCTTCACCGTCGGAAGGGAAAGCTTAGCTCTCGACGCGAGGTCAGTCTGAGATCAGCCCAATAACCCACGCGCGGCACGGAGCTGTGCGACGAAGAGCCCTTTGGATCATCATATGACCCTTTTTGGATCACCCTACGGCAAGAGATACGAATCGAGTTCGGACAATCGTTGCGTAAAACATGAAGAGAAGCAAGCAATGGCACCTGCAGCACAACAGTGGCACCGACCGGACCGCCGTCACTTTATTGGCGGTTCCGACGCCATGATCATCATGGGCGATGATGAACCCACACTCATCCGGTTGTGGCGCGAGAAGCGCGGCGAAATTGAGCCTCAGGACCTTTCGGACAATCTCATTGTCCAGCTTGGCGTCGTAGGCGAGAGCCCCCTCGCGCCACCTTCCTGGCGTCGAGCGTACCGCCCGTTTTACCCGGCTTTCCGCTTCTTGGATTTGCCGCTCTTATCGCCCGGACCCTCCTCTAGGATCTCCAACATTGCGGTCGTGAGACGGCGGATGGCCTCGGCCCGCGACGGCTGGTCCGGCTGCTTGCGGCGCCAGTGGTCCAACCCGGTGCGCCCCGCGGCAATCAAAATGCTCTCGAGCACCCGCGAGGAGCTTGAAGCACGTCGCCAATTGCGGGATTTGATCCGCCAGTCGCGAGACTTGGTGAGGAAAATCGATTGAGCATCTAAGCATTGTCTGGGTGTCGTTCGCCGATTTCCCGGTGGATCACCCGTCGTGGCGGAGGGCACAAATGGGTTCGTTTCGCATTTTGAGGGGCAGCTCTGTTGTGGGCCCTCGGTGCTGACGTCCCCTTCGTGCATTAAATCACGGGTCGGCGTCGTCGCGCGACCCGCTTCCTTGCTGGGTGGCAATCGTAATTCACTGAAAATACAGCAGAAACTGCTTTCATTTCCTCAACTTCGCTATCTTAAGTTGTATTAATGTCACAATGCAGCTAAGAATGAGCGCCCTCCTCCCAATCGGGTGCATACGGAAGTGATCTTTATGACGACGATGAGCTCATCGAGCAGCGGCCGCGATAAAGCTACAGGGAAAGCTCGGGCACTTTTCTAAGTTTAATGTGATCGATGAGAATCTGCAGGCATTACCGTGAACCGGACTGGCGCTGAGCCTGTCCGATCGTTCCAAGTGCGGCGCATCATGATCACCAAGGGTACCCCGCGGCTTGGGCCATGTCGCGGATCAAGTCCGCCGACTTACGAGCCTGGGAATCGGCTTCGGCGTCGCATCAGGTAAAGGTGAAATAGATTTCACGCCGCGGACCAGCAACAAGCGTTTGACGCATTTCTCGATCAGCCCGTCCAGTTGTTCGTGGAGTTCCAACTCGTCACGTAAGCCGCTCATGGTCGCTGATTCGCCAATCTCACAGAGCGCATACAGGTCGCCAAGCTCCTCCTCGGCTTGATCCGTTGCGACCCGAATTGCTTCCCGACCCGCCGGAGATTCCTCAAAACCCATCACCGGATAGCTCATGGACGTCCAAGATTGGGGCGCTGCCCGCGCTCTTTCCGCACTTTGCACGACCATTGAACGCTTGATCTCGGCGAAACGAGCTCGCGCAAACGTTGCGCTTCGAATTGTCGAAAGGTTTTTCTTTCGCCACGTGTAGCGTGCGATCGAGGCTACGATCTCGTTCTCCGACGGACCGCGGGGAGTAAACTCCGCAATCAGCTCTTGAAGCAGCTTTTCGAATTCGGTGCGGTTTTCGCCAGGCAGCAAGCCTAACGACGTATAGGCTCCATGCTTCAACGCCGGGTGCGTTCGCTTATATCTTTCGGCCATCGCTCACTCTATATTTTTCCAAAGGCTTTACGGTCCATCGTGTGCCATTCATTTCCGCTGTTGAATATTGACTCGAATAATAAGCCAACATCGCCAAGAGCGAGAGATACAAACGCCCCAATAGCTGATAGCGCAAATGCGAATAACAAGTGCGTGCCTTTGGTGTCTCTGATAGCCTCTCCATACCAATGCGGGCATCTACCTGTCAACATTAGTAGGCTTTCGCCGATCATAGTCGGATCACGTATTGCTAAGTAACAGAATCATTTGGAGACAGATATTTTGTTCGGGAACCAAAATGCCACTTGTGCGTTTCAACCGTTTGCCGGTGGTGTGTAAATGGAGAGCGAGGAAGGCTCTATCGGTCGCCAGACGCAGTTCGATCACCGACATCAGCAGCTCGTCGCCGACGACGAAATAGCTTTCAAATGAGAAATCGCCGGCGCTCCGACTCTAATGGAGAGTGACGCTTCCGCAGCACTTCGTGAATTTCTTACCTGAGCCGCAGGGGCAGGGCTCATTGCGCCCCAACTTTTCTGTCCCTGCTCCAGTTCGTTGCAATACCGCGGGCGTCTTGCAAGGCTTGCCGGAGCTTGTCTCGGCGCCACAAGTCGCCGACCCGCATAGCGCGATCTCACAAAAGATTGATTATTGGAGCTTTGCGCGATGAACCCCAAATAGGGAAAATGGCAGGCCAGAATAACGGTGATTTGCTGCCGTTCTCAAGATGCGAGTTGCGGCGCTAATCGATAGAAAGCGAGCTGCCATGTCGAAACGCGTTCAGAAATCCGGAGATGTACTCGATGATGATGTGGAGCGTGCGCTCCATAAGAAGGCGACGGGCCATTACGCTATGGTCGAAAAGCCGCTTTGGAATCCAAAGCAGGGTGAGCATGTCGTCGTGACGATTAAGGAATATTATCCACCTGATACGGCAGCCGCTCGCTTTTGGTTGATGAATTGCCGAGCGAACAGATGGCAAGTCGAGCCACAACCCGGTCCGCCAGAAGACCTCCTACAACGTCGTTTTACATTCAACGTTTTCGACAGAGACCTTAGGCCCAAGAATGAACTTGCCGGAGAGAAGAAACGCCCGGATACGCAAACCGGGGCTAATACCAGCAAAATTAGGGATGACGTTCCGCACTGAACCCGGGGGAACAGCCGCACTGACTCGACCTCCGGTGCCTCACGCAGGACACATGTTGTCGCCGCGTTCTGGAAAGCCAATTGCCGGTAATCCGTCGCGTCAGTTCCGGCAAGTCACACTGGCACTGCCCAACAATGCGCCTGATATGCTGATTGTTCTGCCAATCTTGGTCCAGTTGTTGCCGTGCCCCGCGGGCCAAAGCCGGCCCTTAGCGCGGGAAACGCCAATCTCGTTGTTTCTTCGCTGACTTTCGCTAGCCGCTGAACCGAAGAAACTTTCGACCACCTCTCAGTGACCGCACATTCCTGACCTCTCGTCAGGATGCGCGTGACTGTGCCGCTACAATGGCCGCGAGTTGCTGGTCGGCAGCGCGCTTGGCCGCCTCTCGCGCGGCAAGGATCGCGGCCGCGCGTGCAGATATCGGGCGGCCGGCAGGCAACCAGACGACCCGCGGATCAAGCCAGCAGGCTTTCAAACCACTTGTCCGTCCCCTCCCATTCGATCATGCCATAAACGGTCTGTGCTAACTCGGGCAATGACAAGCCGGAATACGCCTTCCCAATGCCACCCTGCGTGAGACGATCATCGCCGCGATCAGCTGAAGGTTGTCCTCCGCCGCGTCGGGCAAATGAATTCCTTTGTCAAGTCCGCTCAGGAAGCGGATCGTCTGGGCGATGGCGGATGAACGAGCGCCCAGCAAGCGGGCTTCATGAATAGCATCATCTGGTCGCTTGGCGGGCCGATCAGGCGGAACGTGTTCCTAAGCGTTGTCCTGGGCCTACTGGTCACTGCCGCCTATATTGGACAGGGCGCGTTGCTTGCCTTGGCACTCGTTGCCATTCGGGGGGCGCAAGACTTCGCGTTGGCCGGCGCCTGCGTCGGCGGGTTGACGGTTCTCATCATCGTTCGAGGTATGCTGCTCTTCCTGACCGAGATTGCGGCGCAGAAGACGGCGCAGGTGGCCAAGGAGAGCTTGCGCGAGCGGCTTCTGGCGAAGCTTCTCGAGCTCGGTCCTAGCTACGCGAACACCCAGCAAAGCGGCAAGCTCCAGGCGACCATCGTCGACGGTGTCGAGGCACTTGAGACCTATTACAGCCGCTACATTCCGACCGTGTTCGTCGCCTGGTTCGGTTGCGGCAGCGTTCTCGTCTTCCTCGCGCTGGTCGATCTCCGCTCGGCTCTCGTGTTGGCGCCGTTCGTTGCGCTGGCCCCCGCGTTCAGCCGAACCTGGACACGCTGGCAGCGCCCGCGCGCGGCCGGGCTCTTCAGTGCGAAAATGGAATTCGGCGCCTTTCTGCTCGACAGTCTGCAAGGACTGATGACGCTCAAGGCCTTTGCCGCGACGGGACGGCGGCGCGTCGAATTGGTGCGGCGCGCTGTCAGCCTGCGCGAGCAAGCGATGCGCACGCTCTCGGTGTCGCTCATTCGCGGTGGCGTTACCGGCCTGCTGTCGCTCGGAGGAGCGGCCGTTCTGCTGTCATGGAACGCCTGGCGCGTCGCCAGTGGCGAGCTTCCTCCCTTCGCTCTGTTCATGGCCTTGTTTCTGACGCGCGAGGCGTTCCGGCCGCTCGACCGGCTGGAAAAGGAATTCCACGCGGCCTGGAACGGGGTCACGGCAGCGCCATCCATCGCGCGGCTGCTGGCGGCGGAGGCCGCCGTGAAGGAGACGCCGTCGCCGGCTCCGGTCCCATCGCGAACCGATGTGGTGTTCGATGGCGTCACGTTCTCGTACGAGGGCACCGAGAGCGCAGCGCTCAACGCGGTGTCGTTTTCGATCGACGAGCGCCAGCGAGTCGCTGTCGTCGGGCCGTCGGGCGCCGGCAAGACCACCATCGCCGCGCTGCTGCTGCGCTTCTTTGATCCGGTGCGCGGCGCGATCCGCATCGGCGGCGTCGATGTGCGGGATTTGTCGCTGGCGGACCTCAGATCGCAGATCGCGCTTGTCGCCCAGGATACCTATCTCTTTCACGGGACGATCGCCGACAATCTGCGCATCGCTCGGCCGGAGGCGACGCAGGCGGAGATTGAGGCGGCGGCCGTAGCGGCCCAGGTCGATGATTTTATCCGTTCGCTGCCCGGTGGCTACGAGACCGAGATCGGAGAGCGCGGCGCGCGGCTTTCCGGAGGCCAGCGCCAACGCATCGCCATCGCCCGCGCGCTCCTCAAGAATGCCCCCATCCTGATTCTCGATGAGGCGACCTCGAATGTCGATCCAGCCAGCGAGGAGGCGATCCAGAAAGCCCTCGATCATCTGCTCGCGGAGCGCACCACCATCCTGATCGCGCATCGCCTCTCCACGATCCGCAATGCCGATCGCATCCTCGTTCTCGACAACGGATCGGTTGTGGAATACGGCACGCATGACGAGCTCGTGCTGCGCGGCGGACTCTACTCCAAGCTCTCCTTTGCCCAGGAAACGGCAGCATGAGCGCGCAAGCCTACGGCGAGTTCGTCTCCTCCCCGACCGGCTCGGCCAGTTCAAAGGGTTTGCGCCAGCTGCTGCCCTTCGTCGCATCGAAGCGTTTGCGATTCATCCTCACCGTGGTCTCGGCGATTATCGCGCAGGCGGCGACCGTGGTGACGCTTGCAGCCGGCGCTTGGTTGGTCGGCCAAGCGGTTCAGGGCGGGTCGCCGGACCGGCTCTTCGGCGCGTTCGCGCTGGTCGGCGGCGCCGCCATGACCGCGGCCGCATGCAAATGGTGGCAGTCCTTTGTCGCCCACGATTTCGCCTATGGGCTGATCGAGGTGCTCCAGATCGGCATCTATGACGGGCTGGAGCGGGCGGCGCCGGCTTACGTGATGGGACGACGGACGGGCGAGCTCTCCTCGATCGCCACCGCCGACGCTGACCTGATGGAGTGGTTTTATGCCCACGTGCTCGGCGACTATATCGGGGCCGTCGTCGTGCCGCTGGGCGTGCTGGTCGCGCTTGCGATGATCCACCCCATCATGGCGGCGGTGCTGCTGCCGTTCCTGCCGCTGGTTGCCTCGGTTCCGTTCTGGCTGGCCCGACGGGCCGGCGAGCAGGGCAGGGCGTTGCGGAGCGCGCTCGGAGTGCTCAATGCCGAAGTCGTCGAGGGCGTTCAGGGGCTTCGCGAACTCGTGGTCTTCGGTTGCGGGGCCGCCTTCCTCGCGCGACTGATGCGCAACACGCGGGTGTTCGACGTTCTCCAGATGCGCTACGGCGTGCGCGCGGGCCTCGAGCAGGCGGCGATCGATGCGCTCCTCGCTCTCGCCGTGCTGGCAGCGGTGACGACGGGGATCATTCTCGTCGGCAGCGGCGCGCTGGCCTTCTCGCTCTATCCGGTCGCTGTGGTGCTCGCCGGCGCCGCGCTCGCGCCGATCACCGAGGTGACTCAGACGGCGCGCATGTTCGGCGAGCTTCGCGCGGGCGCCGATCGGGTCGTGAAGATCTTCCATCAGAAATCCCAGGTGACGGATCGCGGCGTGGCCTCGCCGTCGGCGATCAGGGATGCGTCCGTGCGATTCGAGCGGGTGCGGTTCGGCTACAGCGCTGATGACCGCCCCATAGTGTCTGATCTGAGCTTTACGATCGAGCCGGGCGAGACCGTCGCGCTTGTGGGTCGATCGGGCGCTGGAAAGACCACATGTGCCAGTCTGCTGATGCGGTTTTGGGATGTCGATGCGGGGGTCATTCGCGTCGGCGGCTGCGATATTCGCGATCTGCCGATATCAATGCTGAGGCAGCGGGTGGCGCTGGTGCCGCAGGACGTCTATCTCTTCAACGCAAGCATCGCGGACAATATTCGCCTCGGGTGGCCCGAGGCGCGCCCGGCGGAAACTGAGCGGGCCGCCAGGCTCGCGCAGGCGCATCAATTCATCTGTGATTTGCCGAAGGGCTACGATACTCCGTGCGGCGAGCGGGGCCTGCGCCTGTCGGGCGGGCAACGGCAGCGGATCGCAATCGCGCGCGCTATCCTCTGCGATACACCGATCCTGGTCATGGACGAGGCGGTATCCAATCTCGATACCGAAAACGAACGCGCCCTTTACCGGGCTCTGAACGAGATCCGCCGTGGGCGGACGGTACTCGTTATCGCTCATCGGCCATCGACTATTCGCAGCGCTGACCGGATCCTGATGCTTGAGCACGGCCGTATCGTCGAGTTGGGGCGGCACGAGGACCTCATCGCGCGCGGCGGTCCCTACGCGCGTTTCATCGCTGCGCCGACCTCGGGTTTCCCCACGTCAGAAACCAGGCCGTGATGGATGATGCGGCAATAAACGCCGCTTCGCCAAAAGCTGTAGACGCCATACGGATGCGGTGGTGACATTTTCGTCGAAGGCGCGATGCTGCAATCAACGCCGTGTTCGGGTCGCCGCCGGTTCGACGAGGCTTCGTCATGAGCTGCAAGCCGCTCGGCGGAAGAGCCGGCCTTCCTCAGCGATGAGGCGTCGGCTTGCGCTGCCCCCGCGCGGTAGGGAACACAGGTGGGGTGTTGCGGCTGGTGGGTGGTGAGATGGCTGTTTTCGATGTGGCGGGATTTGTAACCAAGCTCGAGGGCTTGGGAATAAAGTTGGCCGCGATTCCGCTTGCCGACGGTAGATTTAGGATCAGCCGCTGGAAACTACCGTCCGCTGTCGAGTATGCCGACCAGATTGAGCGGCTGTGGGCGTTCGAGGTCGGTCAAAACCAGGCGCGCATTGACCTGTTGGGCCGTTACATCTCGCAGATCACACCCGCGACCTCGGTGTTGACGAGCGGCGAGGTCGACGCCTCATCCCTAACGACGCCCGTCAAAGTGTCTGTTGAGGTTGGTGTGCGGTCCAACGGGAGCGCGGCTACCTCGATTGGACCAAAGGCGACACCCCCGACCTCGATATCGACGGGCGGCAAGATCGGTAGCCATGGCGGAGAAGACGCACACAGCAAGAAAAGCGGGGAATGCTGCGGGGATTGGGTGGCTTTGCTCTCGACAATCGCGACCGGCAAGCTCGGCTTTCGGGCAGAGGATTCCGATCCCACTTTTTGGGCCGTTCGAGGATGATCCTCGGAGGTACCAGACCGCCGAAGCCAGCTACCCGCTGCGACATTTTTTTGAGGTCCACCTTCTTTTGACCGAGCTGTGCCGCGCTTCGCCTGACGAATTGGCCTTACGCGAGGTCGCTGCCGGGACTGGGCGGTTAACACCACGGTCGCCCATCCACCGGGGTCTAGACGAAAATCGGGTTCGTTTCGCATTTTGAAAGGCCGCGTCAAGGCGCCATGGAACAATCGACAGCCCAGCGATTAACGCTTTACACTGCCTCGGCCGCGTTGGTTTTCGGTTGCTGTTGTCGGCTTTCGAAGAGCCTCCGGATTTTGAGTCCCCTCATGTTTATTAAGCCGGACACCGGGCCGGGCATGATTAAGAAATTCAATTCCTAGGGCTTCTAGGGCGACCTCAACTTTGCGGACGGTCATCGCACCGCTGGCAATTGGCTCAGCACCCCGCGCTTCCATGTTTCGAATGGTGTTCACATTCACCCCGGCAGATTCCGCTAATGGTCTCGAACACCTCAGTTGCTCACCGGCCGTTCGGGCGGACGACGGCCCTACAGCATCGCAGGACGGCACGGGTGATTATCGTTTTCGTCTTAACGATCACGCGGCTGCGACCCGCCAAATGACTTATTGCTTCCTACGGCTTGCCAATTTGGACAGCGGCGTCTTCGAGCGGCTTGGACGATATGAAGCGGCGTTGTGGCGCCAAACTCTGCAGACGTTGTTAGCCTTACAATCCGTTCGCGCGGATCGACGTGGCCTATAAGTGATTGGCGATAGGTCCCCCGGACTGTATTTTGACCGCGAGATTTCGGCATCCCAGAGTTCCTCGCGCCGCAAAGTGGCTTGACAGCAGACATGCTATTCCTGCGACCACTCCTCGGGACTTTGGTAGGGTGCAGCATATGTGTAAGCGCCGCTGTGGGCGCGCGCCAGGCATGGACAACCTACTGATATCATTATGAAATACAATTCTCATTTTGCAGAAATACAATCTGTAATAGTATATTATATTTTATGCAATTTAAGCCTACGGTGCCCGCCACGGTTTGATCCCTGGCGCGTCGCATAGCCCTCGGTGGCGTGGCGTGCGAGCGTCGATCGCCGATTTCCCGTTGGTCGTGTTCTGCGCGATATGCGACGTGACGTGGTGGTCGCGCCCATCGTCGACGAAGTCGCGCACATCCATGGGCTTTGTCGAGCGTGATGCGGCGGGAATCCCGGCGAACGGCGCACAACCATCGTGGCTGCCGCGGTTCGATGGTTCCCGTCGCCGGGCCGAGTTAATGACCTGCGCGCGACCTCCGCCTGCAGCAAACCGTTCCCGGTTCATCGTGAACACACACCGGCTCGTCGACACCGAGCCGGACGAACCAGCGGTACAGCAGGTTGTAGTGGAGCTGCTCCATTAGCTGCGTCTCGGAGCGAATCGAGTAGATCGTGTGGAGCGCCTGCAGGGCCGACAGCAATCGCTCGGCGGAATCGACGGCCGCCCGCTGTCGGCGTCAAAATTGGCAAGCCCGCCATCGAGCGGATGCTTCGCCGGAACCCGGGTCCTCGACGTCAACATACGAGAACAAGTCAGCGCTTCGCTCATCCGAAGCGCGCATCCTCGCCTCCCAATTTGCAAGATACCGGAATCAGCTCAGCCTCGTCAGCTGACTTTTTCAGCGGTGGTCCCACCGGACGCACGAGGGCTTCAACAGTTATGGCAACGGGAGGTCTATTTCTAATCGACGCGGCTCTTGAGGCCTCGCGAGAGACTTCAGTGACCGTGAAGATGATGCCGACGACATCAATTTAAGCCCCCGGACGTGCAACAACTGTTTGAAGCATTTATCGATCATTCCATCCAGTCGCTCCAGGACCGCCAACTCGGCCGTTAAGCGCTCAACCGTCGCTATTTCCTCAATCTCGATCAACTTGTAAACGCCGCCCAATTCTTCGCGGGCCCGATCCACTGCGGACCGCATTGCTGCTTCGCGTTGAGCAGGGGGAACCACGTCGTATTCTTCCAAGCCGAACCTGTTAGGAACCGTCTCCATGAGCTTGTCGTAACGGCGCCGCGCAATCTCCGCAACTCGAAACGTTTCAAGGTGATGCTTGCGCCAAACCAGTCGCGCTATGGTCGCGACGATACTGTCCTCGATCACACCGTCTGGCGTTAGTTCGGCAATGACGGCTTGATGCAGCTTCTCGAACTCAGCGGCGCGTTCACCCGGCAGCACCGCCATTGCGGCATAGCCGCCGTGCTTGAGGGCGGGGTGACTTTTTTTGAATCGGCAAACCATGAGACGCTCCGTGTTTAGGTTGGAACGATTTCGAGATAATGCTTGCACCAAACCAGTCGCGCTATGGTCGCGACGATGCCGTCCTCGATCACGCCGTCTGGCGTTAGTTCGGCAATGATGTCTTGATGCAGCTTCTCGAACTCAGCGGCGCGTTCACCAGGAAGCACCGCCGTTGCGGCATAGCCGCCGTGCTTGAGGGCGGGGTGACTTTTTTTGAATCCGCAAACCATGACACGCTCCGTGGTTAGATCGAAGCGAATCACCCTCACGCTTGAATGAAGCATTTTGATGATGACGAGTCCTGGAATACGGCCGGTCGAATTTCCCTCTTACTAAATATGGTGGTTTTCTCATACAAGATTTTTTAACTACAAGATATGGAGGTGTGTAAGTCTCATTTAGTGATTGAAAATTCATGCGCTCGATCACTTTGCGATATGTATCAACGCTATTTGAAAAAGAGTTATTGGAAAGCCGCCAGCGTTGCCCGGGGGTGACCAGAGGTTTGTGGTACCCGTGCGATGGATACCTGGGGCCAATGGATACGTGGGGAAACGCCGCGCAGCTACGAATAGGGACCGAGGATGATCGTGGCGAGGCCGACGGACTACGTGGGGAGCCGCAGCGGATCGGGAGCCGAGCGTACGTGGGGGAGCTCCAGCGGATACCTGGGGGAACTCCAGAGGATGATACGTGGCGAGGCCGACCGGACTACGTGGGGGAGCCGCAGCGGATACTGGGGGAGCCGCAGTGGATACGTGGGGGAGCTCCAGCGGATACCTGGGGGAACTCCAGAGGATGATACGTGGCGAGGCCGACCGGACTACGTGGGGAGCCGCAGCGGATACTGGGGGGAGCCGCAGCGGATACCTGGGGGAACTCCAGAGGATGATACGTGGCGAGGCCGACCGGACTACGCGGGGGAGCCGCAGCGGATACGTGGGCGAACTCCAGCGGATACCTGGGGGAACCCCAGGGGATGATACATGGCGAGGCCGACCGGACTATGTGGGGGAGCCGCAGCGGATACTGGGGGAGCCGCAGCGGATAGCTGGGGGAGCTCTAGAGGATGATACGTGGCGAGGCCGACCGGACCACGTGGGGAGCCGCAGCGGATACTGGGGGAGCCGCAGCAGATACCTGGGGGAGCTCCAGAGGATGATACGTAGCGAGGACTACGTGGGGGGAGCCGCAGCGGATACTGGGGGAGCCGCAGCAGATACCTGGGGGAGCTCCAGCGGATACCTGGGGTGACGCGCGGCAATCAAGGTGAGAGGCGAGCGACAATCAGGATGAGAATGGCACCGGGGATCGTCTGACGGAGGGCGCACATTACCCGAGGTCAGACGATCCCCGGCGGCGCGTTATCCCCATGGGGCTGACGTGGTCTGGCGGTCGGAGCGGTTGGGCACAGCATGTGATTCTTCTTCACGAGAAGGATCAGCCGTTTGCCTGGCCGACACATCACCCGACTGCCAGACGAGGTTCTACATGAAGTCCCGTCAGACCGAAGTCCCCGCTATCGCCGCCGCGAAGGCCGGGTTCAGCACCGCGACGGCTTACCGAATCGAAGCCGATCCGCGGCTGCCATCCAATAGCCAGTCTGATATTGATATGGAGGCGAGTGGAAGGAATGATCCGATGGCAACTTATGATGCCTTCATCTCCTATAGTCACGCCATCGACAAGCCGATTGCGGCGGCGCTGCAATCGGTTATCCAAAGGCTCGGCAAACCATGGTACCGTCGTCGGGCACTGCGCGTTTTCCGCGACGATACGAGCTTGTCGGCAACGCCAAGTTTGTGGCCCACCATTCAGGACGCGTTGTCGCAATCCCGCTTTCTGGTCCTTCTTGCTTCGCCTGAGGCCGCCTCATCGCCATGGGTCGATGACGAAGTACGATTCTGGACAAAGCACAAGGACATTGAAACTCTAATGGTCGCTCTGACGGACGGCGAACTGACCTGGAGCAAACAGTATGGTGGTTTCCTGAGGCCAGTTGGGGTGCCGCTCCCGCCCGCGCTTGATGGTTGTGTCAGAAGCGAACCAAAATGGGTTGATCTGCGACCCTATCGTCATGGCGCAAATCCGAAAGATAGTCGCTTCATCGACGCGGGTGCCGATTTTGCAGCGGCTATCCGCGGGATCCCGAAGGAGGATTTACTTTCGGAGGAGGTACGGCAGCAGCGCCGCACGCTGACCCTGGCCTGGAGCGCTGCGACCCTGCTTCTGGCCTTAACAGGCGCCGCCGGCTGGCAGTGGCGGGAGGCGGATGGCGCCAAAAAGGTCGCGCAATCACAACGCAATCTGGCCGAACGAAACTTCGGGATTGCAAAGAGCGCTGCCGATCACGTCGTGTTCAGGCTCGCACACGGCCTGCGTAACGTACCCGGCATGAGTGTAGAGTCGGTACGCCAGATTCTCGATACTGCAGGAACTCTGATGGATCAGCTTGCTGATGCCGCGCCAGATGATTTGTCACTGCAGAACAGTCGTTCCGCTATGCTCTCTGAGTTCGCGATAACCTACCGGCGTACGGGCGACTTCAAACGCGCTCTTGAAACGGCAGAAGAGAGTCTTGCAGCGGCGCGGAAGGTTGTTGCTGCTGATCCGGCAAACGCCGAGTGGCAAACAAGTGTCGCCGCGAAGCTCGATCAGGTTGGCCAGATGCAGCTTGCTGCGAACGAGCAGGCAGAAGCGCTGGCCGACTTCGAGGAGAGCGTGGCAATGACGCGCAAGCTCGCCGCTGCCGATACGCAGAGTGTCGAGCTCCAATATGATTTGAGCACGAGGTTGATGACGCTCGGCGAAGCGCGGCTAAGAGCGGGCAATCGCGTGGGCGCGATTGAAGCGCTTTCGGAGAGTCTATCCATTACCGAGCAACTCGTTAATGCCGATCCGCTCAACCCAACGAGGCGCCGCACCCTCGCCAGGGTCTCGGTCTTCCTCGGTGACGCGTTGCTCGCCGACCGAGATCGGCAGGCGGCACTTGAGCAATACGAAGAAAGCTTGCAGGAACGACGGGAGTTGGCCAGGATCAATCGCAGCGATGTTGAATTGCGGAGCGAGCTCTATGAAAGCTTGATGAAGGTTGGTGATTTGCGAGTTTCGTTGGGGCAGCAGCCCGAAGCTCTTGCAGCCTTTGAGGAAGGCGTTGGAATTATGCGAGAACTCTTTTCTGCCGATCAAAAAAATCTTCAGTGGCGCAGGAGGCTTTTGGGTAGTCTTTACAAGGTAAGCACAGTATCAGACCCGGTTAGGGCGCGGGCGGTGCTGGTTGAGGCGGTCTCCATCATCGAAGCTTCCGAACGCGCCAACGAGCGCCAACTCTCGGAAGTTGGTTTAGTGCAGGATATCCGGGAAGCCTTGGCCGATCTCCCGCCAGAATGATTCGGAGCAGGGCAACTTTGCAGTTCACGTGTCGCCCGCGGCGGTTTCCTGGGCCTTCAATGCGCCGCTCCTTCGCCGGGCAACGGCGGTCGAGACAGACAATCAAGCCGGCAAGCAAACCCGCTGCGTCCCGGCACAGCTGCGCGCCTGCGAATACTGTCGTATCTACATCGCGCTCTGCATAAATTCGCCGACAGGCATCGACGGCCGCGGTGCCTCATGGCCCAATTCACTGGCTCGGCCCTGGCACACAAAACGACAACTGGGCCGAACAGATAAGACGACGTTTCTCAGCGGCCATACATAGTTATTGAATAGGTAGGCGGGCTCGCCCGCTCGATCGCCAACCATTCACTCTTCGGCGCCAGCAAGATGGCTCTGACGCGCGCGACAATGTCCATGATGCTCCCCGCGCGCGGATGGCCGAGCCGTAGTTCAACAACGCTACCACAACGCCCTGGAACTTCAGCAAGCAACAGCGTCCCGCTGCTGTCCGCGGAAGCCGGCCCGCCCTCAAGGACACCGACACAAGCGCCAACTTCATCTCTGCGGCGCGAAGAACTTGCCAAAGCGCTCAGTGTCACAAGTCACAGTGGCGCCCGTTGAACCAACCCGCGATTAGTCCTGACCAAGTTGGGAAGCGCCGACTTCGAAGGAAAGAGCCTTGCGCTCTCCAGCGAAGCCGCTCTGCGGTTCAAAAACCGGGAGCCAACCCTTGGTACGTCGTTCCAGCATCCTCATTCTTGCAGGCGCCGTTGTTGTTTTGGCGCTGAGTTCGACCTGCGTTTCGGCACGCCACTGGGGTGGTCGCGCCGCCCATAGTGGACATGCCCATTTCGGCCATGCCCGTTTCGGCCATGCCATCCGCGCTCGTCTGACGCAACATGCGTTCATTCGCGAGGCCCGTCAGGCGCGGCCCACCCTTTCGCGAGCACTGGGTCGGCCAACAGCGTTTCGATTTCGGCCGACGGCGCTTGCTCGAAATGGTCTGCCGCGGCGCCCATTTCCTGGCGAGGCCGGCTTTACTGGCCTCCCGCCGCGCGGCGAGACGCGGTTTATTCCGAACGAAATGCTTGTGCACGTCGGCGCCGGTGAGCAGCAGCGAGCGCTCTCCTTGGCCACCCGGCTGGGGGTAACGCCGATCGGCTCTCAGAGGCTGGCTTTCTTGGACAGTACGATATTTCATTTCCGGCTCGGTGATGGAGGGAAGCTCAATGAAGTCATCCGAGCTTTTGAGAGCGAAGGAATCGGTATAGCGCAACCGAACTATTTGTTCGCGTTGCAGGATGATGTCGCAGTAGACCAAAGGCAAGCGGCCAGCGATGTTCCTCAGTATGTCGTTACGAAGCTTCGTCTGACCGAAGCCCACCGCATGGCAGTCGGAACCGGAGTCGTGGTTGCGGTCATCGACTCCCCGATCGACGCCACACACCCCGAACTGCGCGGGTCCATAGTGAATGGCGCTGAGGGCCAGGGGCAGCCTGATGAGCATGGTACCGGCATGGCGGGCGCAATAGCCGCCCATGGCAAGCTGTTGGGTGTGGCACCGCAGGCTCGCATACTCGCGATTCGCGCGTTTACTACGAACGCCCGCGCCCCTCGGACTGCGACCACGCGCGATATCATCGGCGGGATCGATCGCGCTATTTCGAGCGGCGCACGGATCATCAATATGAGCTTCGCCGGTCCCTATGACCCGGCCCTGCAAGTTGCCCTGAAGAAGGCGCACGACAAAGGCGTTCTATTGATCGCGGCCGCCGGCAACATGGGCCCGACCTCGCCGCCGCTTTATCCCGCCGCCGACGAAAATGTGATCGCTGTTACGGCGGTCGACCAAAACGATGCGCTCCTGCCGATCGCCAATCGCGGGCCTCACATCGCCCTCTCTGCCCCTGGTGTCGACGTCCTCGAAGCGACCCCTCGTGCCAAATATGCCTTCGACACTGGGACGTCGATTGCCGCCGCCCACGTTAGCGGCGCAGCGGCGCTTATTCTGCAACGCGACCCCGAGATGGATGTTGCTACGCTTGAGGCAATTCTGTTTTCCACTGCCAGGCACCTCGGCCAATCTGGGCGGAACAGCGAGTTTGGGTTTGGTCTGGTCGATCCTTACCGAGCATTGAGTACAGCAGCTGCGAAGCTCGCTAACAAAGCGGTGGCTCCGGCCGCTGCTGCGCCATCCAAGGGGTTAGCGGCTTCGGGAATTTGATGATCGGCGGATATGGCTGCCATTCGCCCCCAATCGCGCGCATGACTACCCTTCACCTTCGGTTCGTTTCAGACAAATGGACCAGACTGTCACTGAGCCACCGTTAAGCCGGGACCGCGCTATCGCAGAAAACAGCAGTTCCCACTGTGGTTAGTGGATCCGCCCCGAAAGACTTCGAGCTCTGGCTTGAATGATGCGCCACAGCGCCCGTGGCCGACGCCCGGATCGCGCCATCCCGATTCAACTGTGAACTCCACCGAGGCGCCCGCGTGCACGGGTCGATCGAGCTGGATCTTCACTGACATCCCCCTCCGACCCAGGCGCGCTTGTCATTTTGTCCGCCCCGTTTTCGTTGCGGCGCCGCTGGCTTTTCTTTCTTTTTCTTTCTTTGGGAATTTTGTTATTGTATCATTGCTACAGAAATGGAGGCTCCCATGCCTACGACCAAGTCCCGCGCGATCTCCGCGCCCGACAGAGCGGCCGCCCTAACCAAGGCCACGCTGCGAGCCGCGGCGCAGTTGGGCCTGACCAATAAGGCGCTCTCGACCGTGATCGGCGTATCGCAGGCCACCGTCTCCAGGATGCGAAGCGGCGACTACACGCTCCAGCCGGGGCAGAAGTCGTTCGAACTCGCGGTTTTGTTTGTGCGTTTCTACCGTTCACTCGATGCGATCGTTGGCGGCGACGATGCGGTTGCCGGCACTTGGCTTAAGAACCGCAACACCGCGCTCAACGGCGCGCCGCTCGCGCTTATTCAAACCGTGCCCGGCCTCATAAATGTCATCCAGTACCTGGACGCCCGCCGCGCTGTCGTCTGAAGCACGCGCGCGCGCCGGTACTTGCTGGCGGCTGGTCGAGGCGCAACACCGTGTCTCAACGCTCAAACTGGTGGACTCGGTGGCCGAGCAGGAGCTGCTCGAAAACATCATTGAATCGAGCAAGCCGCCGCTGCCACCGGAATGCCGCGATCTGCACTACCTGCTGTCAACGCCGTTTCGCTATGGGGCGGCCTACCCCACGGGATCGCGATTTCGTCGCGCCGGAATGACCGAGGGAGTGTTCTACGCATCCGAAGCGCCGCACACCGCGGTCGCCGAGATGAGCTTCTATCGCTTGCTCTTCTTCGCCGAGTCGCCTGACACGCCGTGGCCTGCCAATCCAGCCGAGTACACCGCCTTCTCAGTCGAATACGCCACGAAGAAGGCCATTGATCTGACCCGGGGCAAATACAGCGCCGACAGGGCGCGGTGGATGCACCTAACCGACTACGGCCACTGCCAAGCTTTTGCCCACGCGGCGCGCGCGGCCAACATCGAGATAATCCGCTACGCGTCGGTTCGCGATCCGAGCCATGGTATGAACCTCGCGCTCCTGACCTGCCGCACTTTCGCGAAGAACCAGCCGACCAATCAGCAGACGTGGCATATTCGCCTCAGTGACGCTGGCGCCCAGGCGATCTGCGAAGCCCCGAAATCCGGCATCACGTTCGACCGCAAAGCCTTTGCGGCCGACCCTCGCATCGCCAAGCTCCGTTGGGCTCGCACTTAGCCGGCCTTGAGTCAGTCGCGGCCGCCGATCTCCCCGTCCATTGCGTGAGCGATCGCTGATGCGATCCAGCGCGGAGTGCGTTGGGCTTGGGAGCCACTGGAGCTTTCGTATTTTGCGACGCAGGCTTGACAGGAAGTCCACTTGGCATGGCGCTGATTACCACAACGGGCTTGTCGGGTGTTGGCTTGGTGGTGGCGTCGACCTTGCCGCTCGTCAGCACCGAAGTTGCCGGCGCACCCTCCAAGATGTGGCGCGCCAATAGGTCGATCCGTGTTTGGCTTATCCCGACCTGCAGTGTCCACAGCCGCTCGATCTCTCGGGCATGCTCTACCGCGGACGGCAGTTTCCAGCGTGTAACGCTAAACCGTCCGTCGGCGAGCGGAACTGCCGCCAACTTTACCCCCAAGCCCTCGAGCGTCGTTACGAATCCCGCTACGTCGAAATCGGCCATCCCGCCATCCACCAAAAGCAGCCCCGGCTGGTCCTTTCCTACCGTGCGGCAGGCTCCAAAAGCCACTCACATTGCGCAGCAGTTCCCGCTTTTCTTGCGGAGTGTGCCTTTCCCGCCATTGTTGTCCGCCAGGGCTTTCTCAGGCGATTTGCTATCACACCTCTCGTTGCTGCCTCCCTGATCCTTATGGGGGCTCTTGACCGCTCGCCGCGACCGATCGGCCATCCGTACCGCTTACGAATCTCTTCGTTGCGTCAGGTCCCGTGGTGCATTTTTGCTCCGGCGTTGACACTTGGATTGGCGCGGCAACGATCCGTGATCGTCCATCGACCTTCCTGCGATGCTGCATATCCTCTGCTCACAGCGTGTCGCATGCGATCACGGCATCGCAGGTCGAGAGCCGCGACGGCGGTTCCCAACTTCGTGCGTCGCAATCGTGATTGGCACGACTGATACGAGATTGCGAAGCACCGCTGAGATTTGGCGATTTTTGTCGCCTAATTTTCCTCAACCGAGCAGCCGTGTGTTGGTGCATTTGCAAAGTTTTCGATCGACGCTCGAGCCATGCGGTTGTCCACTTGGCTCATGGTTGGCCTGTCGGCGGCCTATATCGTCGACGTGCTCTATTTTCGCGGCGCCTACGGCATGGCCGCAATAACGCTCTTTCGCAACGTCGGGCTTGGAGTTCTGCTGGGACTGAGCCACGTCGTGTAAAATGACGGCAGAGGCCCGGTGAGGCATCGGCCCGCACCGAGGCTGACGAACGCCATCACCGTCTATCAGGCTAGCGGATAGCAGAAATCAGCGCACGTTGGGACCTCGGCCTGACGCGTGATCGAGCCACGGCGGCCAAGCACGGTCGTTCTCCAAGTACTCCTGCTCCTTCAAGCCGCCGTTAAATTAGAACAAGGCCAATTCCTAAAAAACAGGGAAATAACCGGGAATTTTATGTTTCGACGACCTCGTCACCGAGCGGGGCGGTAGCAATGGTTGAACGACGCCGTCTCGGGCGCGGCAATCCGCCCAAATCGGGACCCGACTACGACGCTGGCTATAAGCGTCCTCCCAAGAAACATCAGTTCAAGACGGGGCACCCGTCAGCGAATCCCAAGGGGCGGCCCCGCGGTTCGGGGAAGCAGACGGTCAATCTGCACAGAATCCTGATGGAGCCGGTATCGATCACGAAGGGCGGGAGCAAGCGAAAGGTCCCCTTTCCTGCAGCCCACCTGCAACGAATCATGGAAAGAGCGGCCAAGGGGGATCCGAAAGCAGATCAAGCGCTTTTTCAACTCTACAAGATCATGCATCTCTTTGACCCTGAAGAATCCAACACCACCCTCGAGTTCACGATGAACATTGGGCTGCACCCAAGAATCGGGGCAGCGACGACGGCGGTGAATCTGCAGCTACGAGCCAGAACAATCGCAGCGGGAGCGGAACGGCAGCGACAAAAAACAAGAAATGATCAGACAGCTTGCGTGATGGGTAAGGCGCAGCTTCCCGACCATTTAGAAAGGGCTTCACTGACTGGATTTCAGAAAACCGGCGATCAATTGGGCCACATAGTGTGGTTTTTCCCAATGCGGGTGATGTCCGGTATCAACGAGCACGTAGTGCGCGCCGGGAATGACCCACGGTTTTGACGATTTACGCATATCGCCTTGCAGCTGCTCGAATTCCCCGGTCCAAGTTGGATAGGGGTCCATGCGATCCCCCCTGCCCCATACCACAAGCGACGGCGCCTTGATCTTGTCCAGGCATCGATGGAGAAGATAGCGCGATCGCAGTGCCGGCGTCTGCATTTGATGCATCAGCGGATCGAGCGACTTCAAGGCGCCGGGCGCCATCAGCATCTCGCGTTGATTGAGCGCGAGCTTCTGGAAAAGGCCGTCGGCTGCACAAGACGGCTCGCGGAACTTGTCTTTTATCTCCCCGGCGAGCGTTTCGAGCGATGGGATGCTTTTCATATGCTCGACGCTACCGGAGACCTTAGCGTTGAGGCCCGCGGCGTTGAGCAGCACCAGTTTATTCACCCGATCCGGGCTTTCGTAGGCAAGCCGCGCTGCCATCCAGCCACCCATGCTATGGCCGATGAAGTGGGACGCATCAATCTTCAAGGCGTCCATGAACTGGCGGATGTGCTCCACGATCAATTCGAATGTCGGCCCTTCAAGAATCTGACGCTCGCCCTTGCCGAAGCCGAGCTGGTCGAGCGCCAGGACGCGGTAGTTGCGCGCGAGATCGGGAATGATCGGATCGAAGCTGTTGGCGGAATTCCATACGCCCATGCCGTGCAGCATCACGACAGGCTCGCCGGCGCCAGCCTCGATGTAGCGGCTCTTGCCGAGGTTGAGATCGAGATATTTTTCTCGCGCTTCGGTCACCGATGCTTCCATTGCGCACTCTTGGCTGTGTGTCCCCGCAAAACGGCGCTTGTGAGCCGGTTGACGGCTTGCGATCCGGCCGAGGCGCTTGTCAACGACGTAACTTCTCTTATACCCTGCACTTGCCCAAAGAACAGTGTCGCCGGACTCTTGCATGTAAAATGCGCCGCGAGCTCGACATCGCCTATGGTTCAAAAAGCATCGGCAAGTCGGATGACTGAGAAAATACAGACGCAAGATATTGTTCAATCACGGTCGGGACTGGTCACCGAGGATGCGTTTTCGGATCGGCTCTACACAATCGAGATGAACCGCGTGTTCCGGCGGTGTTGGCTGTTTCTCGGCCACGTTTCGATGATCCCCAAGAACAACGACTACTTCACCCAGTACATGGGCGAAGAGAATGTCATCGTCCAGCGCGACTCGACCGGCAAAATCCGGGTGTTCCTGAATAAGTGCCGGCATCGCGGTAACGCCGTGTGCCTCTACGATCGCGGCAACGCCACGAGCTTCACCTGCAGCTATCACGGCTGGAATTACGTCGACGGCGCGCTGTCGGGTGTACCCTATCTGCGCGAAGCCTATGCCGATAAGCTCGACCAATCGGCCTGGGGCCTGGTGGAAGTGCCGCGGGTGTCGGTGTTTGGCGGCCTCATCTTCGGCTGCTGGGATGCCGACGCCAATTCGCTGGAGAATTTTCTCGGCGATGCCACCTGGTATCTTGAAAATTTCCTGCTTGCCGAAGATGCCGGCGGCCTGGAGGTCCTCCCCGGACCGCAGCGCTACGTCATGCCGACGAACTGGAAACTCATTGCCGAGAATTTCGCAGGCGATCAATACCACTTCTACAGTACCCATGCCTCTCTGCTGCGCGCGTTGCGCACCGGTACGGATACCCGCACTGCGCTGACCAAGCCGGACATGGTCAAGGACAAGACTTACGAATTCTCCGTAGCTGCCAACCTCCGGACTGGCGCAGCCCATGGCTTCCTCGAGTTCCGCTATGGTTCTGCGCCATACAACCTCGACCTAACGCAGGCAAAGTCTCTGGGCCCCGAAGCGCTGGAGTGGTGCGAAGAGCGCTATCGAAAACTTCAGGAGCGGCTCAAACGGTTCAAGGCCAAGCCCTACGGCTTTCATGTCGGCAACATTTTTCCGAACTTCTCGCTGATCGGAGTCGGCAGCGCGCTTTATGGCAAGGGGCTGATCTGCCAGCATCCGCGCGGCGCGAAGAAAACCGAGGCGTGGATGTGGTGCGCGGTCGAGAAGAGCGCGCCCGCGAGTGTCAAGCAGCGTCAACGTTTTGTGCTGATGCAACGCCAAGCGGCGGCCGGCATGGTAGCGCCGGACGATCACGAGAACTTCGGCCGCATGTCCGACAACATTTGTGTGCCGGGCGGCGAGACCCTTGCTTTCAACTACACCATGGGGCTAGCGGAAGAGGCGCGAGACATCCGGCCAACCGAGGTCGAGGGCGCCGAAGAATGGCCGGGCACCATCGTGCCGACCTTCTCCGAGACCAATCAGCGGAATTTCTACCGCTATTGGAGCGAGCTGATGAGTAAGGCGTGACCTCAATGCAAAAGATTACGCCCGAGCTTCATCTGGAAATCGAGTCCCTTCTGTTCCATGAAGCCGCGCTGCTCGAAGCTTGCCGGCTCGAGGCGTGGCTTGGGCTGCTGACCGACGACGTGAAATATTACATGCCGGTTCACGAAACGGTCGAGCGGCCCGAGGACGCCGGCGCGTCCTTTGCGCTGTTCGACGACGACAAGGCTTCGCTGACGCTTCGCGTCAACCGGATTTTGTCGGGGTTGGCACACGCCGAAGTTCCGCCGTCCGCAACTCAGCGCCTGATCACCAATATCCGCACCGAGCCGCTGCCGGAGGCCGGGCATTTCACGGTCTGGTCGAATTTCCTGGTCCATCAGGTGCGCCGCGGCAAGGCCGAATATACATTCATCGGCAACCGTGAAGACCGCATTAGCCGGGTGGGCGACGATCTCAAGATTTCGTGGCGTACGATCCGGTTGGTGCAAACGGTGCTGCCGGCGACGATTTCGATCTTCCTGTGAGCGCTCAACCGGTCCTTCGCCTCGGCTTTATCGGTCTCGGACAGGCCGTGAGCTGGATGTTCCAGCAATCCGCGGAGGTCGCGAAGCTTCCGTTCAAGATCACCGCAGCGGCGGAGCCGCGGGCTTCGGCGCGCGAGCAGTTTCGCCGCGATTTCGGCGGCGAGACCTTTGAGACCGCAGAGGAACTCTGCCGCAGCCCCAGCGTCGACTTGGTCTATATCGCGACCGCCCCGGAACTGCACCGAGAACACGTGATTGCCGCCGCACGCAACGGCAAGCACGTCCTCGTGGAGAAGCCAATCGCTCTGACGCTCGACGATTGTGAGATCATGCTTCGGGCGGCCGAAGCCGGCGGCATCAAGATTTTGGCCGGACACACCCACAGCTTCGACGCGCCGATCCGAAAGATGCGGGAGATCGTCCGCAGCGGCCGTATCGGCGACGTCCGCATGATCAGCACCTGGAACTGCAACGACTTCAATCCACGCCCTTGGCCTAGCCATGAGCTTGCCGCCACGCACGGACCGATCCTCAACCAGGGACCGCACCAGATCGACATCGTCCGGCAGATTGGCGGCGGCGTACTACGCAGCGTGCGGGGCGGCACGGTCTGGGATGGGCAACGCAACTGCGAGGGCGGTTACTCGTGCTTTCTCGAATTCGAAAGCGGCGCATTGGCGACGATGGTGTACGACGCGCGCGGCTTCTTCGACACCGCGGAGTTGTTCTGGTGGGTCGGCGAGGGGGGTTATCAGCGTGATCCGCGGACCAACATCCGCACTCGGCAGAATTACAAGTCGCTCGCTTCGCTCGGCCCCGCCGAGTTCGAAGCCGCGCTCGAAGCTCAGAAGGAACAGGGACGATATGGGGCGGAAAAAGCAGATCCCGCCACGCTGAAGATCTGGGGCTATCATTCGGCCGAGGACGTCAAGCACCAGCCGTTCTTCGGCATCACCATCGTGCATTGCGAGCACGGCGCGATGCGGCAGTCCGCCGACGGCATCCTGATTTATTCCGGCGACGAGACAGTAGAGGTTCCGTTGCAGCATGAGATGCGGGGCCGCGCGGCCGAGCTGATGGAGCTCTACAATGGCGTGGTGCACAACCGGCCGATCTTCCATGACGGGCGATGGGGCATGGCGACGCTCGAGGTCTGTCTCGCCATGATCGAGTCAGCGCGTACACGATCCGAAGTCAGGCTGAAGCACCAGACACCGACAACCGATTGACCGGAGGGGGCCGAGATATGGGCCAACTTACACTTGCGATGGCAACGTCCCACGCATTTGCGTTCATGGACTTTGATACCTGGGACGAATTCCGGGCACGCAATCGCTCGATCTATCAAACGCGCTATGGCGTCACGCCACCGGTATTGCCCGAACTTGAACGCGAGAGCGTTGTCGATAGCCGCAGCCGCTTCGAACGCATCAAGGCCGCACACGAGCGGCTGCGGGAGGCGCTAGCGCGGGAGAAGCCTGATGCACTTATCCTGATCGGCGACGACCAGAATGAGAATTTGACGATTGCAAACCTGCCGCAAATCGCGGTGTATTCGGGCAAGAGTTGCAAGCTCGCCAAGCGCTTTTCCCCCACCGAGCTCACGTTTCACACCCACGCGGCGCTGGTCGACGATATCATGGAGAATGGGCTAGCGCAGGGATTCGATATCGCAGCCCTCGGCGAACTGTCCGAGGGCACACTGAAATCGCATGCCCACGCGCAGGTGCTGGAGGCGCTGTTACCCGACACGTCGACGCCCGTCGTTCTTTTGTTCGTCAACGCGATCCATTATCCGGCCCCCGAGCCACGACGCTGTTATGCGCTGGGCAAGCTGATCGCGGAAATCGTCGCGAAGCGCCCGGCCGGGGAGCGCATCGCGCTTTGCGGCTCCGGCGGCCTCTCCCATTTCACCGCCGGCTACCCTTGGAAAAGCTACAGCGGCGGCTTCCACTATGGCTCGATCAGCCAGGACTTTGACCAGCGGGCGCTGACGCAGATCCGCGCTGGCGAGGGACGCAAGCTCGCGGAGCTCTCCAGCCTTGATTTACTTGCAAACGGCGAAATCGAACTGCGGGCGTGGATAACCGTGCTTGGCGCAGTCGGCGCGGTGAAGCCTGATTTCACGGTCTATGAGCCGATCTACCGCGCTTTAATGGGCATGGGTGTCGCGATGTGGCACGGCACCGCCGCCTAGCTCAGATCGATGGCTTGGCGATCCCGATGCAATCGCGAGGCCGCAGGGACACATAAAGGGCTGAGCCAATCGGAGCATCGAGTGATTGCGAGCCTCGGCATTGCAGCACCACCGAGCCGCAGCGTAGGTGAATGTCAAGGTATTCGCCGAGGAAACTCCGGCTGACGACCGTTCCGGACAGGGTCATCGCATCGGCCGCCGCCTCACGCGTAAGCGCGACGTTTTCCGGGCGGATCGAAACGATCACCGCGGCGCCTTTGTTCAACGGATGCGCCGAATAGATTGTCAGTACCCCGCAACCGGTATCGACTTGGTAGAGATCCGGCGGGCCTGCGGAGTCCCGCACCCTGGCCTCGATGAAATTGGTCGAACCGACGAAGCTCGCGACGAACGTATTGGCCGGCCGGTTGTAGATGTCTTCGGGCGAGCCCCACTGCACGATGGTGCCGCCGCTCATAACGGCGATGCGGTCAGAGAGCGACAGCGCCTCGGCCTGGTCGTGCGTGACATAAAGCGTGGTCAAACCTAAATCGGATTGCAGACGCCGCAGCTCCGTCCGCATGCGATCGCGCAGCTGTGCATCGAGATTGCTCAATGGCTCATCGAGGAGGAAGAGCGTCGGCCGCCGCACCAGCGCTCGCGCCAGCGCCAGACGCTGCTGCTGTCCGCCGCTGAGCTTGCTGGCGCTCCGATTCTCAAGTCCATCGAGCGCCACGGTGTTGAGAATTTGCAGCGTCCGATGCCTAATTTCGCTTCGCGACAGCTTTCCTTCGACCTCGAGCGGAAAGGCTACGTTGCCAAACACCGTCATGTGCGGCCAGATAGCATAGGACTGGAAAACCATGCCGATGTCGCGCCGATGGGTGGGAACGTAGACCCCCTTGCTCGATGAATAGACCACGCTGTCGGCGATCTTGATCTCGCCGTCGTCCGGCCGCTCCAGACCCGCGATGCATCGCAGCGTCGTGGTCTTGCCGCATCCGCTCGGTCCTAAAAGGGTGACGAACTCACCCTTCGCGACGGCAAAGCTAATGCCGCCGATCGCCGCGAACGACTCTCTGCGTTCGTTGTCGTAGCTCTTACACAGAGATGTCACAGCGAGCATCGCGTCTCCGGTCAGTTGTTGACGCCGAGTTCTCGCGCCGACCCGGAACGCGCACGATGCTATCAGCAAGGCGATGACCGCAATCAGCGCGCCGATGACGGCGGCGGATTCGATCCGGTTTGACGTGGCGAACTCAAACATCATCAGCGACAGGGTTTGCAGGCCCGGCGCCGCCACTAGCACGAGCGTGCTGATGTCCACCGTGGTCGACATGAACACCAGCAGGAAGACCGAGACCAGCATCGGCGCAATCAAGGGCAGCACGATGCGGCGGATGCCCGTGAAGACGGTTGCGCCGGCGGCGCGGGCCGCCTCCTCCAATTCGCCCGAGACCTGTCCGACCGCAGTCTTCAGCATTTGCACGCCGATCGGCATCTCCTTGATCAGGATCGCCACGATCAAAGGAACGATGGTCCCGTAGATCGAAGAAATGACCGGCGTTTCCAGCATCAGGCTCAGCAACGCGATGCCGAGGACGATGCCGGGCACAGCCCAGGGCAGCCACGTCATGAAGTTTATCGCCGTACGACCCGGCAGGCTGGTCCGCACCAAGGTCCAGGCCAGCAGGACATAAATGGTCGTCGCCACGAGCCCTGTGGTCAGGCCGAGCGTGACGGTAATCATCGTGGAGCGCAGGAACGGCGGCGCGCGAAGTACCTCGGCCCAGTGCTCCAACGTCCACGGATTCTCGATGAAGAAGAAGCCGAATAGCCGCGTGCAGGACCCCAGAACCAGCACTACGAGAGGCAGGCCCACGCTGACGAACAGATAGACGATCAGCAATCCGGACGCGAAAAAGGCCCATCCCGAGCGCGACCGGGATTGCAGCCGCACGCCCTTGCCGGACAAGGTTGGCACAGCCACGATCACGCGGGACGAAACCAGCTGATAGACGAATGCGATCATCAGCAGCACGCCAAGGAAAAGCGTGCTCAACGCCATCGCCTCGGGATATTGCGGCGGATACCATTTCACCAGATCAAAGATCCGCGTGGCGTAGACGTTGATGTTCTTCGGCACACCGAGCAATTGCTCAATCTCGAACACCTGAAGGCTGCGGATTAGGCCGGCAATAAACGCGATCAAAATTGCCGGCGCGACCAACGGGACGGTCACGCGCCGGAGCGTCGTCAGCGGGCCAGCCCCCGAGGTATGGGCTGCCTCTTCCAGGGTGCCGTCGAGTTGGCGCAGGGCTGGAGTTAGCAGGATCACCATGATCGGGATCGTGCTCATGGTGATATGGACCCAGATGATCCCGCCGGCCGAATAGATCGAGAACACCGGGCCTTTGACGAAGGGCAGAAACTTCAGCGCTTGATTGATGAGGCCATAGGTCGGATCGAGCAACAATATCCATCCCATCGCTATCGGCACCGACGGCAGGAAGAAAGTGAACCAAAGCGATCGCTCAATGAAGCCGCTGCCCGGTATCCGCACCCGCACCAGCAACCAAGCAATGACAAAGGCGATCACGACCCCAATCGGAATGCGGATGGCGAGAAGAAAGGAATATCCGATCGCGCTGAGCGTCCGCCCGCTGGAGAAGACTTCGACCCAGCCGGAGATCCCCCAGTGAAACGGCTCGCCAATCTGGGCGACGTCGAAACTGTGGATCGCAATATACAGGACCGGAGCCAGGGTCACCGCGCCGACGGCGCCGACGAGAAGCAGGCTTAACAACCAGCGAGACGAAGTCGCCCGTATCCGTTGTTTCCCGGGCCGCGGCCGTTCGACCGTGCCTAGAATACCCGACGCTGTCTGCACGTCATCGTCCCTAGCGCCCGAGCGCTTCGAGGATCTGCTTTTGAACGATGGGCCGCCGTTTCACGTACCATTCTTCACTGTATTGATCGAGATACGTCTTGGTCGGATCCGGCATCGTGTACGCCGGCACCGCCGCGACGTTGACGTCGCTTCGTCGACTCGCTTCCAGCATGCGCGCCGCGTAGATTTCTTGGCCGACTTTGCTGGCGAACCAGTTGATGAAGACGGTCGACGCATTGGGATGCGGCGACCGCGTGGGCTGTTTGACGACACCGAAGCCGCCGACCGCGCTGCCGGGGCCGTCGTCCATCAGCCGCACATAGAGCGATTTGATGCCCTGCGCCCGGTACTGCTCGATTTGCACGGGCACCGCGCCTAAGGCGATCGGATAAGTTCCGCGCGCGACCCATTCGACAAGTTGCCGGCCGTCGCGCGTCATGACCGTCTCCTGGCCGAGATAGAGTTTCTTGAGGAATTCGGGACCGAACAGCTCGGCAAGGTAGGCGCCGACGGATTGGCCCTGTCCGGCGGGCCGCGGGTCGTATGCGGCGATCTTGCCCTTGTATTCGGGTTTGAGCAGGTCTTGCCAAGTGGCGATCTGACCGGGCTTGATCGTGTCCGAACTGAACAGCGGCCAGCCATGAATCCACTCGCAGGTGGCCAGCATGTACTCGCCTTCGAGGTCATACCACTTGATGGCACCGCCGAGCCAGTTCTTGCCGTCGCGCACGCTTGGCACGAGCAGCTGCGGCTTGAGCGGTTTGAGCTTTCCGGCCTTCTTGAGCTCAAAAAAACCGCCGAGGCCGCCCAACATGATGTCGATCGTGACGTTGCTCGTCTGAACTTCGCGCGAGAAGCGCGCCATCAACTCATTCGTCTCGCCGCCGAGATATTCGAGCGTGAGACCAGTGTCTCTGCGAAAAGCCTCTGGAAGGACGGTCGCCAAAGCGGGGTGGCCAGCCACCACCACATTCCCTTCCGACTTTGCAGCCGCAACGACTTTGCGCCAGTCATCGCCCGCGCCCGCATCCCACGCTTCCTGCGCGCTGGCGCCTAACGTGAACGTCCAGGCGATGCAGATGACGATGATAGTCAGCAACACCAACTCTCTCCGCCGACGCCACATTTCGGTTTTTTCTCCTCCGCTAATGCCCGGCAGTGACCTTGGGTAACGCACCGAGTCGGGCGCCGACCAAACTCGCGTCGAGAGGCGACACGTGCCGACTTCGGTTCAGCCGCGCGACGCGATTAGCTGACCGAAGCTACAAAGCTTATTGGTGCCAACGCGCGCCCGTCAATTCGATTTACCTGCCGGCGTGGCGAAAGCGCGCTTGCGCGACGTTACATCGGGTTCGTTTCGCAAAATAGGACAGAATCTCCGGTTACCAGGGGGGATCGCCGGCGAAATCTTGAGGGTCTACAACCAGGTTAATGCAGCAAGAGGCGACCGACGCCGTTAAGTCCGCTTCTTCAGCTCCTCCGCGTCCCGAAGCTCGCGTTCGATGTCGTGAAAGTCGGCGATCGCCCGACGCAGCAGCCCGATGGCCCGCGCCGTTGCGGCTCCGCTCAATTCGCGCTCGGTTTGTTATCGACTGACAGGCAATTTTGCGGATCTCCATCATGGTTCGCCCATCTGCATGATCTGCCTCCTACGCCGGTGCGGCAATTGTCTTTTTGGAATAATGTTACCTCGCATCCGATCTTAGTGGCGCGAAAGTCGGCATAGCTCGTTGCAGAGGGGTGGCGGCCTCTCGCCTGAAAGGATTGTGAGTGCGCGGGAAATCGGTCGGCCATTCGGCACGTCGTCAAAGGCGACCCGATTTGACGAGATCGCAATGTGTTGAACAGCGTCAAGGAGGATGTATCATCCCCGCGTCCGGGATGTCGCTGGCTTCTTCAACCGTCGAGGTGGTGTCATGCAGACTCACGACTTACCCGAGAATTGTTTCTCCCGACGTTCACTGCTGCGCGGCGTCTCTGGAGCGGCGGCACTGGCCCTTCAGCCGATCATCGTCACCTTCGACGCACGAGCAGCCGAGTCGATACAGCTGACGTTGCCATGGATACCGGAGGGCGAAGTCGCGTTCATGTACGCGGCGCGAGCAGAGGGATTCTGGTCGAAGCGGGGCCTCGACGTCACTATCACACGGGGCTTTGGATCGGGGGAGGCCGCTAAGACTGTCGGGCTGGGCCGGTATAATTTCGGCCAGGCCGACATCGGGGCGATGATCAACGCGATGGCTGCTGGCCTTCCATTGATTTCCATTGCGATGGTGAGCCAGCGCTCACCCGTATGCATCTTGGCCAGCAAGAGTTCGGGCATTACCAAGCCAAAGGATCTGGAAGGTAAGCGGCTTGGCGGTGCTCCCGCGGGCGCGACCAACAACCTCTGGCCAGCCTTCGCGCGCATCAACAACATTGACGTATCGAAGGTTCGCATGGTGGCGCTGCAGCCCGGTGTCGATATTCAGGCGCTGATCAATAATGACGTCGATGCCGTTGCCACACTCTATCAATCGAGCGCGCCGTATTTGTGGGCCGACAAGGTGCCGTTCGAGACCATTTTCTTCGCCAAATATGGCATGGACATCTTCAGCCTCACCTTCATCACGCAACCCGACACGCTCAAGAAATCCCCCAAACAGGTTGCCGCATTCGTTGAGGGTGTCATGGAAGGTCTCCGCTTCTCGTACATCAATCCTGACAAGACGCTCGAAGACTTCATTGCTGCGGTGCCGGAGTTGGGCAAGACCGAGCGGGACCGCAGCATTACCCGCCACTCGCTGCTGATCAACACCGCGTCGGGGCTTACGGAAGATGCGAAGACGCATGGCCTCGGGTGGCATAATCCGACTAAGCTCGAGGACACGCTGCGAACCGTCAACACCTTCCTCAAGCTGCCGGCACCGCCACCGGCGTCATCAATCTACACCAATGAGTTCGTCGGTAACGTCAAGCTGACCGACGAGGAGTGGCGTGCCGCCGAGGAGAAGGCCAAGGATTATCTATTCTGATGAACGAGTTCCTGCAGGTAATGCAGACAGGTGATGTAGCGGTTGACCCCAACCGTTTCGACCATCTTGTCGTCAAGGACATAACGAAAACGTATCAAGTCGAGGCGGACTCGATTGAATCCGTCCGGCTCGTGTCGCTGTCCCTGCGGCAGGGCGAGTTTGTCAGCATCCTCGGCCCGAGCGGCTGCGGGAAGTCGACGCTGCTCATGATGATCGCTGGCCTTGTCGCGCCGACGAGCGGAGAGATCTTACTCGACGGCAAGCGGATTGTGGGCCCGCGGCGCGAAACCTCGGTGATATTTCAGACGCCAGTCCTGTTCCCCTGGCGCACTGTCCTCAGCAATGTGTTGTTCCCGCTGGAGGTCTTCGGCCTCGACAGATCAAAGTATCGCAGAGAGGCGTTGCGCCTTCTGGAGTTGACCGGGCTTGCCGGCTTTGAGGATCGTTTGCCCAAACATCTTTCCGGCGGGATGGCCCAGCGCGTGCCGCTATGCCGCGCGCTGATCACCAATCCGGAGGTGCTGCTGATGGACGAACCGTTCAGCGCCCTTGATGCTTTGACGCGCGACGAGATGAACCTCCAGCTCATGAATGTCTGGGAGCAGGTCCGCAAAACTGTGGTGTTCGTCACCCACAGCATTCGCGAGGCCGTCTTCCTTTCCGATCGCGTCATCGTCCTCTCTCCACGGCCGGCCCGTGTCGTATCGGAACTTGCAATCAAACTGCCACGACCACGCACACTTGAGATCCAGGAGGCTGCCGAGTTCAACGGTTATTGCGCCCAATTGCGGGCGAGCCTCGGTGGCAAGTGAGGCCGCATGCGACGTGCGCAAAACCTGGTCCGCAACGCAATCGTTCCAACGTTGCCGGTCATCCTTTTGATCGGGATCTGGCAAGCTGCCGTCGCCATCAGCGGTGTGTCGCCGGTGCTGCTGCCGGGACCTCTCCGGGTTTGGGATGCCGCCATCGCGAACGCGGATGCGCTTCTTACCGCAGCCTGGTCGACGTTGTCAGAGATACTTCTGGCGACGGCTATCGCAACTTCCGTCGGCTACCTTACCGCCATGGCGCTCAGCCAACTGCCGCTTCTGCGACGTGCCACCTTTCCTTACATGCTGATGACCCAAGTCGTGCCGAAAGTCGCACTGGCGCCGCTGCTGTTTGCCTGGTTTGGCATCGGACCCCAGTCTCGTCTTCTGCTGGCATTTCTGGTCGCCTACTTCCCGATGGTCATCAACACGCTCGACGCTCTTCTGAATACGGACCGGGCCATGGTCGATTATGCGCGCTCACTTGTCGCGTCCGAGTGGCGAACGTTGCTCATGGTACGTTTGCCCGCGGCGTTACCAGCGACCATGGGCGGCATCAAGATTACGGCCTCGCTTGCCGTTGTCGGCATCGTTGTCGGCGAGTTCGTCGCGACGGACAGCGGCCTCGGCAAGATCATCATTGAGTCCACTGCCCTCATGCAAACGTCGCAAATGATCGCAGCTACGCTGGCAATTGGCTTGATCGGTCTGGTGCTGTTGGGCGCGATCGAGCTCTTGGAACGGCGGGTCACCCGATGGAGCGATGCGCGATGACTGCGCGCGCATGGCCACAGTCCTGGCTTGTGAAAAACCGGCAAGCGGTCATCTTAGGCATTTGCCTTCTCATCGCATGGGAAATTTTTGCCCGCAACGGCTCGAAGCCGAACCTCTTTCCTCCGCCGACGTCCGTGGTCTGGAGCCTTTACGTGCGCGGTGATCTGCTCGTCCACCATGCCTGGTTGACGTTCTACCAGACGATCCTTGGGTTTCTGATTGCTACGGTTGCCGGCGTCCTGCTCGGCTGGATGATCGGTAAGTCGCGTCGCGTCTACGACGCGTTTTATCCGTCCATTGTGGTGCTGCAAGTTCTTCCCAAGGAAGCGCTGGCGCCCCTGCTGATTCTCTGGTTGGGGGCCGGCATCGTGTCGAGAATGACATTGGTGTTTCTGATCTCGTTCTTCCCCATTGTGGTCAACACCGTGATCGGAATCCGAGGTTTGGATGAAAACACGCGCCGGTACGCGGCGTCGCTCGCTTGCCGCCGTTGGAAAATGTTCGCGAGCGTCGAATTGCCTTCGGCGCTCCCATCGATTTTTACGGGACTAAAGATCGCTGTGACCCTGGCCGTGGTTGGCGCTGTCGTTGCCGAAATCGTCGCTGGCCGCGATGGCCTCGGTTACCTGCTGCTCTTCGCGTCCAGTCGCCTCGACATGAGTTTCTCGCTCGGCATCCTTGTGGTGCTAGCCGCGTGGGGCGCCTTGCTGTTTGCCGCCATCCAGCTAGGCGAGCGCCTAGCCATCTATTGGCGTTGAGACGTGCCGAAGCACGAGAAGGAGGAAAGAACCATGGCCACGCCGGACCAACAGGCAACCCGACCTCAAGACCCCACGCCCGCCCAAGCCGCGCTCTACACACGCATTGCCGAAGACGAAGCGAACCGGACCAAGGTGCTTGACCACTATATTCCCCGCCAAACTGGATTTGCGTTCCCGGTCAAGCGGGGCCAGGTGGTGCGCATTACATGTTGCGACGGCCCCCAGGTTGCTGACTTCAACGCTTTCTGCGCCACTGACCCAAGCGAGCATTTTTGGTCCGGCCGGACCCGCACCCTCCAGGGAGCGCACCTGCGCGTAGGGGATCGGCTGTGGAGTACCGAACCGAAGATGCGCCCGATGTTTACGCTCATCAAAGATACGGTTGAGCACCGGCCTTTGCCGTTTAACGCGCGCTCGCACGACCTGATCTACTCCCGATGCAGCGAGCGGTCGGTCGCCCTGCTCACCGGCCTCAGCGGGCAGCCCAATTGCAACACCAACCTGCGCCGCGGCCTGCAGGCGATTGGCTTCGATGATCGCTATGTGCACGACGCCTTCAACATCTTCATGTGCACCGGCTACGATAACGATCATCGGCTGTTCTATCTCGAACCTGATGCGCGCCAAGGTGACCATATGGAGCTGGTCGCAGAGATGGACACCGTTGTTGCTATTTCGGCCTGTCCGTCGGGCTGCAACGGGCCCACCACCAAAGGCTTGCAAGTGCAGGTGTTCGATCAACCGTACGAGATAGGTTCGCCATCGTCGTAGCCCCGGCGCAACGCCCGCGCTTAATGATCGCTCGTCCGCAACCTGATCGAGTTTCGTTACGACGAACTCGATAGTGCGCCTCAAAAGGCTTGTCCCGCGTATTCCCCGGAATATGTCTGATCGCGACTGCGACGGCAGCGACTGGAGTGCTCGGGGGAAGAGCCGGCCACCGTGCTTCAGGAGCCCGGACGACGCCGGGATTGCAGCGGCCGATCCCGGATTGGGGGATCAAGATTTTACCCGGATCCAATCGCGTTCGAGATGCGCGCCTTGCATCGGCAGAAGTTCTATTGATACGGTAATGCTTGGGCCATGGTCCGCCGCGAGATCGACGTTGCGCGGCCGATTATCAAGGCCCGCTGAAATCGGCCGTAGCTGCGATGGAGGAAAGCATGAAGATCACGCCGCATGGAAACGGCCTTCCCGGAGCGCGGGTCACCGACGTTGACCTGCGGGAGTTGACGTTGGCGGATGTCCGTCCTCTCAAGGTAGCGCTAGCGGAACATGCGGTCCTTGTGTTTCGGGGTCAATCGCTTACCGCTGAAGAATTAATTGCCTTGGGCGAGAAATTCGATCTGTTGCAATGCTCCATTCAGAATCAATGGTATCACCCACAGCATCCCGAAATCATGCTGCTCTCTAATATCGTTGAAAACGGGCGCGCGATTGGACAGGCGGATAGCGACGACGGTCTTTGGCACCCCGACCATTCGTATATGGTTCGCCCTACCGGCTATACCTTCCTTTTACGCGATCGAGACTCCACCGGTGGGTTCGGACACGCTATTCGTGAGCACGCGGCATAAAATCCCCTTCGATGTGATGAGCGGGGAAGGGCCGGCATTGACGGCGGCCGCGCGAACGTCGCGCAGGACTGCGATTACGTCTGCTCCTTCGCCGCTTTCTTGAGCCGCACGCCGGGCCTTCCACCGCTTTCGTCGATGAAGTCGACGCAGCAGCTTCGCGCGGCCGTTGGATCGCAAAAGCCGATCAACCAGACTGAACGAGAAGGTCGACGCCCGTGGCACCACGTTCGTGAACGATCAACGGATTGATCTCAAGACATGTCATGCTATCGCTGCCGGCAGCGCCGATCTCCGACATCTTTACAATGGCCTCCGCGGCTGCATCTAGATCGAACGGCCCTTTACCACGAAACCCACGGAGCAGGCGCGCGGCGGGCGTCTCTTCCAGCATTTCCCGCGCTTGAGCCGCGTCGACCGGACCAACCCGCACGCTGACCTTGTCCATCATCTCGACGAGAGTGCCGCCGAGGCCAACAAGAATGAACGCACCGAAGCCCGCCTCGTTGCGGCAGCCGACAAGGAGTTCGACTCCGGGCTTGGCGAATTTCTGTAGGTAAATTTGCCGGCCGGACTCGGCGTGACGCGCAAGAATCTTCGACACCTCGTCGTACGCAGCTTCGATCTCCGCCCTGTTGTTAAGGGGGAACCGAACCAGTCCCAGGTCGCTCTTGTGAGGCAGTTCAGAAGCCGACCCCTTCAGCACGACTGGATAGCCCCATTCTTTGGCTATGTGGGCCGCTTCAACGGCAGATTCGACTGCCGCACACTCTGCCATGGGCAAATCCCTTTCCAGCAATAGCCGAAACCTTTCGACATCATTGCCCGTAAGCAGTCGCTTGCACCACGATGGCGCCATACCGCCGGCAAATGGGGTTTCTGTACGGGCCTTCGGGGCATGGATCGCATTGCGGAGTGCGGCGAGTCCCGGGCGCAAGCCTGACAGATACGGAATCTTGCCCTGCGACAAGACCCGACGAACGTCGGGGTTCGGCCCTGTGCCACTGGTATTGTTCACGAACACGAACTGCCTATCGACGGTTGGCGCGCGAGCGACACAAACCTCCGCCATAACGCTCGCAATTCGGGTATCAGCGCCACCGCCACCGGGTGCATCTACCGCAACCACGATGGTGTCGATCTCAGTTGCGGCGGTCAGTCCATCGAGGATCGTTCTAAATCGTTCCGGGCTGAAACCAGTTCCCCATGCATCCAGGGGATTACCGATCGTCGCGTAGTCAGGAAATGCTGGTCGCAATCTCTCGATTGTTGATGGTGCGAGTGGTCGAAACACAAGCCCCAACTCATCGCCGAGATCCGCGATTAGCGCCGCCTCGCCGCCTGACAGCGTCACCGCCACCAAGCCGGTCCCAAGACGCGCCTTGGCCGGCCCTGAAAACATCGTCGCCGTCTCGATCATTTCGTCGAGATCGCGCACTCGAACGATACCAAGATCGCGGAAATAGGCATCATAAAGACGGTCCTCGCCCGCCAAGCTTCCGGTGTGGGCCTGGACGAGCGCACGCCCCGCTTTGCTTCTTCCAACCTTAAGCGCGATGATGTGCTTGCCGCGTCGAGAGGCCTCCCGGGCGGCAACCGCGAAACCTGGCAGATTCCGGACTGTTTCGAGATAAAGGAGGATGATTTCAACCCGTGCGTCACGGGCCAGATGGTCCAGATAGTCTGCGACGCTGAGGCCCGCTTCATTGCCAGCGGTGATCACGTAGGCGAACCCGATCTGCCGTTCGTCTTCAGCGAGCGCGATGGCAACTGAACCGCTTTGCGAAATCAGGGCAAGCGGGCCCGGCTTGATCGCCGCCATCGAACGCTGCGTCCAGATCGCAGCTTTGTCGTGTACATTGATGATCCCGAGGTTGTTGGGACCACAAAGGGCGATCGCATGTGCCCGGATACGGTCCTCGATTTGACGCTGCAGGGCGATCCCTTGGGCGTCGCCGTCAGCATAGCCGTTGGCATTGATGAAGAGGGCCGGAATTCCACACTTAGCCGCCGCGTCGACGACCGCGGGTCCGCTTGCGGCGGGCACCGCCAAGAAGGCGGCTTCAACAGGTTCCGGCAACGCTGACAGCGACGGATAACACCGCAGGCCTTCGACTTCATCGTAATTGGGATTGATGGGATAGATGCGGCCTTGATAGCCAAGACGTCGCAAATTACGGATGACACACGTCCCGGCTGCATCCGCGCGCTGCGACGCACCGACAATCGCGATTGATTGGGGGTTCATCAGCTGGTTGAGACGGAGCGCGCTCAATCAGCCTCTCTCCTTTGCCGGCCGTCTTTCGGACTGAAAGCATAGGCGCGACCCCAAGTCCAATCAATCACGGCGATGATTTTCTTGACCGCTCCGTAGCTCACGATCATCATCAGCGTATCGCGGTGAAACTCGCGGCTGCGCCGAGCGAACTTGGTGCGGTATGCCCAGCGACGTTCTCCGCGTCAAACCTGTCGCGCGCCCCACAGTGGGTGACGTACCTATTGGTTCAAGATCGGAACGACGATGTCGATAAGAGCACGGTTCGCGGCTGTACTGCTCACTGCGATCAGCCTGCCCTTGACCGCATATCCTCAGGTCAATGCCCAGAGCCTCGACCCCGTGTCGATGCGAATGGATTGGCTTCCGATCAGCTACCACGCTCCATTCCATCTTGCGGCAGCGAAGAACTATTATCGGGATGCGTTGATCGACTTTAAGCTCGAGGATGGTAAGGGATCCGGAGCGGCCATCCAGCTCGTCGCCAACAATGTCGATACGTTCGGCTTTGCCGATGCCGCCGTAGTTGCAAAGGCGGTGAGCCAGAAAGTGCCAATAAAGCTGGTGATGGGGGTATTTCGCCGCAGTCCCGTCGCGATCGTGTTTCCTGGAACGAGCACAATCCGCACACCCGCCGATTTGAAAGGTAAGCGGCTCGCGACGTGCCCGGGCGACGCTCCTGCCATTCTGCTGCCCGCCTATCTGCGCGCCATCGGCCTTGCTCAGGAGGATGTGAGGGTGATCAATGTCGATTGCGGAGCGAAGTACACGGTTGTCGCTCAGGGTCTCGCCGATGCAACACTTGGCTTTGGCCCTTATGGCAAGACGATGTTTAACCAAGCCGGGATTCAGGACGTTCGCGAACTGGACTATGCCGACGCTGGAATCGATGTGCCTTCGCATGGCATTATTGTATCGTTGACTACCATCAAAACACGGCCTGAGATGGTTCGTCGGATGCTGCAAGCGACAGCGAAGGCCTGGGGCGAAGCGAGGCAAGATCCAAAGCCTGCCATAACCGCTATGGTGAAACGTGTTCCGCTGATGAGCGGACACGAGCAGGCCTTAGAGGAAGAGCTTAAGGGATATTTCAATTATCTCGATACGGCCGCGACAACGGGAAAGCCCTTCGGCTGGCAATCACCGCAAGATTGGGAGAAGGCAGAAGGGATTCTCGCTCGCTATATGGATTTGAAGCCGATGCCATCGGTCGACGCCTATTTTACCAACGAGTTCATTTCTCAAAATTGAACCGCCTCTAGGCTCAGGCGGAGGGAAATGGACGCTCCTCAAACAGAACATGTGTCGCCCAACAGCCGCGTGACGGAGCTTCCGCTTATTGCCGTTCGAGCGGTCACCAAAGTCTTTGCTTCCAAGCCCGCTGACATCACGGCCGTTGACAACGTCAACCTCACCGTCTCGCCCCGCGAATTCGTCGCCATTCTGGGACCCAGCGGATGCGGCAAGAGCACTCTTTTGATGATGATTGCCGGGCTGATCGCGCCGACAGCCGGAGTTGTGGTCGTCAATGGCGCGAGCGTCACCAAGCCACTGACGGACATTGGCATCGTGTTTCAGCGTGACCTGCTGTTCGATTGGCGGTCAGTGCTGGCGAACATCACGCTGCAAGGTGAAATTCGCCGAACTCGATCCCGCAACGATCCGCAAGCGGGCGATCGAACTTCTGACCCAGGTCAAATTGAGCGACTTTGCCGACCGCTATCCCTGGGAACTATCAGGTGGCATGCGCCAACGGGTAGCGATTTGTCGCGCGCTGGTGCATGACGCTTCGCTCCTTCTTCTCGACGAGCCGTTCGGGGCGCTTGATGCGCTCACCCGCGATCAGATGAACCTCGACCTTCAGGATATCTGGTCGACCCGCAAGCGGACCGCGGTACTCGTCACTCACAGTATCCCCGAAGCAATCCTGCTCGCGGATCGCATCTTGGTCATGTCACCCCGGCCTGGTCGCATCATCAAAGAAATCGCAATCGATCTTGACCGACCGCGCTACCTGGCGGTTCAGGACACTGCTGCCTTCGCACAATATCAACGGGATATCCGCCGCACGATGGAGCAACTCGGGGTATTTTCCTCCCAGAGGCTGTCATGAACAACTTGACCTGGCGTTCGCGCATAGCCGCGCCGCTGGCAATCCTCGTCATCGTCCTCATCGGCTGGGAGGCATCGAGCGATGCCGGCTGGATACCGGCATTTGTGCTTCCGGCCCCTACCACCATCCTTGAGCGAATTATCGCGAATGTCCCGCTGCTTGCCGCACACACCTGGGTCACGACGATCGAGATCCTGCTCGGATTTGGTGTTGCTGTGGTTGTCGGGATTACCCTTGCAATTATCATTGTCTACGCCCCACCATTGGAAGCGACCATCGCACCATGGCTCGTCGTCAGCCAAGTGATACCGAAGGTAGCGATCGGGCCGTTGTTCATGGTGTGGTTCGGCTTCGGCCTTTTGCCAAAGGTCATCATCGCCTTTTTGATCGCGTTCTTTCCCATCCTCGTCGACACTGTGATCGGCTTGAAATCGGTCGAGCGCGATTCAGTGTTTTTGCTGCAATCCATGGGTGCTGGCCGTTGGAATATCTTTCGGCATCTGTTGCTGCCAAATGCGCTACCCAACATCTTCGTTGGAATGAAGGTCGGTATCACGCTGGCCATTGTCGGTGCGGTCGTCGGTGAGTTCGTGGGCGCCAATCAGGGCCTTGGATATTTGCTTCTCTACGCCAACGGGACGCTGGATCCGTCGCTCTTGTTTAGTGCCCTCGTCATTCTCTCGCTGGTAGCCTTGCTACTTTACGGTATCATCAGCGTTCTGCAGATGGTGTTCATCAGCTGGCATGTGTCGCAGCGGTCGCGCTCGACAATTCCCACGATGTGATCGGACGGAATTGTGATGAGCGATCTTTCGAGTTCCATTGCACCCGAGCGGATCGGCATTTGCATTTTTCCCGACATTTCGGCGCGCCAAGTCATGGACGTTGCCAGGCATGCCGATGAATTGGGGTTGGGATTCGTCGGCGTTGGCGACGTCCACGAATTGTGGGCCGATCCCTACATCAGCCTCGCGCTTGCCGCGGTAGCGACCCGTCGCATTAAGATCGGGCCGTGGGTGACCAACCCGGTAACCCGTCATCCCACAGTGACGGCAAACGCGGTGATGACGCTCAATGACCTCTCAAATGGGCGAGCGCTTCTCGGCCTTGGCGTCGGCGACGGCGCGGTTCGGCTGATGGGGCTTCAACCCGCGAGGATCAATGAGCTCGCAGACGCCATTGCAGCGATCCGGGGGAAGCTAGAGAACGGCCGCGATCGCGGCACGGCGCCGCCGATCTATTGGGCGGCGGCCGGCGATCGCTCGACCCAGGAAGGTGCGCGCGTCGCGGACGGCGTGATCATCAGCGGATGGATCACCGATGAATTGCTGACCCATTCCATTCACACCATTCATCAAGGCGCGGCCGGGCGCAGCCAGCAACCGGTCCGAATTTTCAACACGGCTCTCGCGATCGAAGACGATGGTGCCGCCGCGGTCGCCGCAGCAAGGCCGTACGTGGCGCGGTCACTGGCGCGGCCGTCGAGCGTGCGCGTACCCGGCTGGAGCGAAGCGGACTTCGACCGCTTTCGCCGCGGCTACGACTTTCAGCGCCATTTTCGTGCCGACCAGGAACTTGCGGAACTGGTGCCGAATGAGTTGGTACGCAAGAAGGCCATCGTTGGCACTCCATCGGAGTGCGCCGCGCTGCTGCAGCGGGTGTTTGCTGCAGGTTTCGAGCGCGTTGCCTTAATCCCGCTGGGCGATACCAAGAGAGCGCTGAGCCGTCTCGTCGACGACGTCATCCCGCTCGTGCGAGGAACATCATGAAGCATCCGACTCGCCGTCTCGATTTCCTGGCTGTTCACGAGGTCGCGGAGGCGACGAAGACGACCAATGCGATCATCGTCCCGGTCGGGGCGATCGAACCGCATGGCCGTCATGCTCCCTTGGGCAGCGACACCTTCATTGCGCTCAAGATCGCTGAACGGCTGGCCGATGCCAGCGGCGCTTTGATCTTCCCGCCGATTCCCCTCGGCAACATCAACACCGGTTATGATTTCAGGTACATGCCGGGCTCGATCTCGATCGACCCGACGCTTTTGATCGGTCTTTATCGCAACATCGGCACGGAATTGGGCAGATCCGGATTTCGCCGCCTCGTCTTCGTCAATGCCCACGCGCCGAACACGTCGATCCTCAACATCGCCGCTTTTGAAATTCGTGAACATGCCGGCGTCGAAGTCGGGCTGCTGGAATGGTGGACCTGCGCACCTGCCGAAATTACGGACATCAAAGGGTTCAATTTTGCGTCACATGGCGACGAGATCGAAACATCGCTGATTTTGGCGACAGACGCCGCCGAACTCGTGGACCTTGGCGTTGCCGAAATCAACAGCCGCACCCTTGAGCAGCTGTCGCCTGAGGAACTATCGCTTTACAAAGCAAAGGTGCCGTTTACGCGAACTCTCGATCAGCGCTGGATTGGTCAATCGGGCAACATGGGCGATCCAACGCGCGCAACGAGCGATCATGGCGAACGGATTATCGAACGTACCGTCAAAGTGGGCGTGGAATTGTTGGAAGTCCTCGCGCAACAGCATCGGCTGCGCGGATCGCCAGCTCCAAAGTAAGACGGTCAACCGTTACCAACACGGCACCAATTGAGCTTCAGCGCCAAACTGCGAGACACTCGCGAGGGGATCGACCAGATGAACTATGAAACGCTGCTCTATGGGGTCGAAGACCGCGTCGCAACTATCGTGTTCAATCGGCCGGAGCGAATGAATGCGTTCAGCCAGAAATTGTGCAGCGAAGCTGGAGAGGCGATTAGGGCCGCTGATGCCGATCCGGGCGTGCGGGTCGTTGTAATCCGCGGGGCCGGCACCAAGGCGTTTTCAGCCGGTTACGATATTCGCGAGACCGCTGAGGCGCCCAAGCGTGGTATTGCGGAGTGGCGCGCAAAACTTGGCAGAGATCTGGCGTTCACCTTCAATCCGTGGAACTGCAGCAAGCCCGTGATCGCGATGATCCACGGCCACTGCGTCGGGGGCGGGCTCGAATTCGCGCAGATGTGCGATATGCGGTACGCCGCGGTCGACGCGAAATTCGGTGTCGTCGAGACCCGCTTTGCCGGCGGGATCGCGACCTATGTCATGCCGTGGATCATGGGAGCGCGTTGCCGTCGCCTGATCTACACCGGAGATATTATTGGTGCGGACGAGGCACTGCGCCTCGGTCTCCTCGACGGTGTGTTTGAGCGAGACGTGCTGGAGGTGGAAGTTGTCAAGATCGCCCGCCGAACATCTCGGGTCGCGCTCGAGGCACTGCAGGCGAACAAACGCGCCCTCAATCGCACCTTCGAGATCATGGGCTTTTCCAACGCGCTGCAATACGGGCTCGAAGCCTGCGCAATTCTGGATTCGACCGATACCGAGGAAGGCAAGACGTTCGATCAGCTCAAACGCACCGAGGGCTTGGGTGCAGCCCTGCGTTGGCAGGCTGATCTGTTTCGCCCTTACGAATAGAGCGGCGAGACCTTTTCCGTTGCCGCACATGACGAGGGGAGCGACATGACCACGGCCGCTTATCGCTTGGGAGCGTTTCTCGATAATTTGCCTTTAAATCGGCGGCACTGGCTTGTTTTTGCCGTCTGCTCGGTTGGATTCGTGTTCGACGCGCTTGATTTCCAAATCATGGCGCTCTCCGCCCCTACGATTGCCAAGGAGTGGAGCATCGACCCAAAAACCCTGGGCTTGGTGCTGTCGTCTACAGCTGTCGGCATGATCTTGGGGTCCTATGTTTTCGGTGTGATCGGGGACTGGATCGGGCGTCGCGCCGGTTTTCAACTTTCCATACTGCTGTTTGCGGTCTTCAGCGGGGTGGCTGCGCTGACGCGTAATCCGGTCGAGCTCGCAGTCATTCGCCTCATCACCGGCATCGGTATCGGCGGATTTGCCGCGATCGATACCACGATGGTCTCGGAGTTCATGCCGGCGGCAAAGCGCGGCCGGATGATCACCCTGTTTACGCTGTCGTACCCGATTGGCGGCCTCCTGGCGTCCTGGGTTGGCGGGCGAATAGTTCCCGGGCTCGGCTGGCGCGCATTTTTCCTGATTGGCGTCATTCCCGCGATCATGGCTTTGGTCGCGCGGCTCACGGTGCCGGAAAGTCCGCGATTCCTTCTGAACCGCGGCCGCCTGGCCGAGGCGCGCCGTTCGGTTGAGTGGCTGTCAATCGACGAGGCCTTACCGGATACAGCCGTAACCGCGGTTTCGACCCCTGATGTCGGAGTGCCGCAAGATCGATTGACGCTGGGTGCGTTGTTCAGCCCTGCCTATCGGCAACGGACGCTGATGCTGTGGGGCATATGGTTCGCCTGGTCGTTCTCATATTTCGGTACGCTCCTGTGGCTACCGTCGCTGCTCGTCCAGTATCGGAGCGTGCCTGGAGCAGACATCTTTGGCTTCATGATGGGATTTCTTGCCGCTGCCGTGACCGGCCGCGTGGCGGTGGTATTGCTGATCGATTCCATCGGTCGAAAAAAGATGATTGCGATCTGCGGCGTGTGCGCCGCTGCCGCGATGCTGGTATTTGGCCAACAGACCGCAATCAGCGACCTGATGATTTACGGCTATATATTCGCCTTCTTTCATGACGGGGGATTGTGTGCACTTTCGCCGTACGCCCCGGAACTCTATCCGACCCGCGCTCGCTCGACCGGCGTCGGTCTTGCGAACGGCGCCGGACGGGTCGCATCAATGATATCGCCGATCGTCATCGGATATATAGTTCCGATCGGCGTCGGCTGGGTTTTCGTTCTTTTGGCGACCGGTTACTTGATCGCGGCCGTCGTCGCTCTCGCGTTCGGCCTGGAAACGAAAGGGCTCATTCTTGAAACCGCTGCCTTGGAGGCCGGCCCTGCGTTCGGACCTGACACCGCCGACAATAAGATCGGTGGGCTCGCTGCCGCGAGCGAGGTGCGTACCGAAGTCAGGTAGAGATCGGCGATCACCTGCAAACCACCGGATCGCTAAGCCCGCCAAAGATGACTGAATTGCGTGGCGACGACCTCATCGTAGGCGACCGTTCCTTTCAGAAGGCCGACCGATCGCGCAAATGCGTTCATGCCATCGACGAAAGCATGGGAAATCGACGCGTCGTAGAATGGTAGATCCCGTTCGACGAGTTTCGCGATGAGCTCGGCCTCGGCCGCGGGAAAAAGGCGTCGACCAACTTCGGTCGCGCGCGCGACATCGGCTTTCAGGGCCGTGTGGGTTGCGACGATTGCACGAACCGCGGCTGCAGCCGCGTCTGGATTGCGTTCGATCAGGCGATCCGTGGTCACGATCGCAGGCATCGTGTAGTTGAAGCAGGATTTGGGTCCGTCGCCTCGCCGGACGTCGAGAACGAGCGTCCCGATGCCCCGGCGAATGGCAAGCTCGGCGCCCATTCCGTTCGCCCAGAATCCATCAACGACCCGTTGTTCCAGCGCTTGCGCCGCGGCAACGCCGAAATTGACTTTATCGCCGTGTGTACCGGGGATCGGTGCGATCCTGACCCCATCGCGATTGAGGTCAATCCCGGATTCGACGAGCAACTGCCGCAATCCGAGCCCCACCAGCGGAGCGGCGCCGATGCTGCGGCCTTTGACAATGCTGACATCGTTGCGCTGCGCCTTCAGATCGGCGTGCATCACGAGGAACCAATACATGCCCTGCGATTGCGCGCAGAGAAGCTTCGCGCCACGCCACTCCGGGAAGGCGTGGAGGGTGGAGTGGACGGAGCTCGCCACGAAATCGATCTCTCCGGCCTTCAACGCCGCGTATCCGCGCTCTGCCGGTGCGATCAGCTCAAGCTGCATATCGACATCCTGCTGAGCAAAAAAACCGAGTTCTACGGCGGCCACCGCCGGGAAATACGAGTTCGAGATAAGGTCGGGTACAGCGAGCTTCATCTTCATTCCCACCTTATGGTGCGGTCTGGCGAACCGGTTAGCAGCCCGATCCCTCGATAACCATGAGCGAGGTCACCGCCAATCATTATCAGCTTCAGATAACGCGGATAAATGCGCCGATGGAAGCCAGCGATAGCGACCTGCTACCAGTCCAGGGAAGGTCACCTTATCCACTCCAATCACGATTTTTTCTTTGCTGACTTCTTGAGCCGCACGCCGGGGCCCTCCCCGTTTTCGTCAATGAACTCAACACCGGCTGCCTCTAAGGCTCGGCGCAGCGCCGCCTCGTTGGCGTTCGTCACGGGAATCTCCCCCTCCACCACCTCTGCTCGACGGATCGTCGCAACGCCGACTTCTGAGGCGACGGCCAATTCAAGCGCACTCCATCGAAGTAGAGCGCGAGCGGCTCGCAATTGAGCAGCTGAAAGCTTTTTCCGCATCTTGACTTCTACATCATATGATGTAATTTACATCGGTGACGGTTGCTCGATCATATCCAGCACGACGATTCGTAGACAGCTGCATGGAAGTGGAAACAGCGATGGCAAGTCTTGGCGCAATGCTGACACTAACCCGACGACCGCCCTGCCGGCGGTTGAACAAACCTTGGCGTCAGAGGGCAACTTCACAGTATTCAGCTGCTTCCCCTGCCCTTCCTAAAATGAAGCGGCTTGCGAAAGCGTACCCCAGCGCCGCGGCCGTTCTCCTCGATGAACTCGATGCCGGCCGCCTCCAAGGCGTGGCGAAGCTTGGCGCGGGCTTCGTCCGACACCCGAAGTCCAAAGGGAGCCTCAACGCGTTTCACCGTCGGAAGGGCGAGCCGAGCTCTCGACGCGAGGTCAGTCTGAGACCAGCCCAATAGCCCACGCGCGGCACGGAGCTGCGGGACAAAGAGTTTTGTTGATCCCCTATTGGATCATCCTATGACCCTTTTTGGATCATCAGAGAAAAAGACCAATCGAGCATGGACAAACTTACGTGAGATCTGAGGAGAGGCAAATGATGAATTCAGCGCAAGCCCTCGCCGGTGTACGTCATCCCCGTTTGGACATCGTCTTCTTGAGGCGGACGCCGGGCTTCGACGCGCACCAAGGCTCCACCTATCGTTTTTTCTCGGTCGCCTTTGCGGCTTTGCGCCGGGGTGTTTTTGCGATGATCTTTGACCCACCCGCAGGTTCGGCGGCGTGCTCAAGGGCGGCTGCGGCAAGGCGGACGCCAGGCTGCCGGCCGTTTGTAAACTCGACACCGGCCGCCTCAAGTGCCCTCTGCAGGGCTTCCATTGTCGATTGCTTCGCGTCCGCCCCGTTCTCGATGCGCGTTACGGTGTTTGCTGTGATGCCGGCCTTTGCAGCGAGCTCTCGCACGCCCCAGCCCACGGCCGCGCGGGCCATTCGCAGCTGAATAGCCTTCATTGGTACATTGTCCAAACAAAAGTTGACATTGTATCACTTTCGTCCCAATGTGTGTTGACACTGTACCTACGCACAGAGACGGGGAGCAACCCGGAAGTTCTCGCACATCCCTATCAAGTACGCGAATCGATCGCAGCCGAAGCTACGTGAACGAAGGGAGTTTCAACAATGGCAAGTTCAGCACAGCAATGGTACCGGCCGGATCGGCGCCACTTCATTGGTGGTTCCGACGCCCGGATCATCATGGGCAATGACGAGCCGTCCCTCATCCGCCTATGGCGCGAGAAGCCGGGCGAGATCAGTGTCGCAACTACTGCACCGCGATGCTGCAATCAGGAGCCGCCCTTTCCCTTCTTCAGGCGAGCGGGCCTACGGAAGCGCACCCCCGCTCCTCCTCCGCTTTCCTCGATGAATTCGATCCCGGCTGTCTCCAAAGCTCGGCGAATAGCGACATTGGCCGCTTGCGAGACATCGCGCCGGCTGCGTTCAAAATCGACGATAGTTGAGAGACCGAGCCCCGCAGCGCGGGCCAAATCGGGCTGCGTCATGTCAAGCAGTGCACGCGCCCCCCTGCACTGAGCAGGGCTGATCTTATCAACATTTTCTGTTGACACCATCCATCGTCCCGCCCTATCAACATTTTATGTTGATAGACGCCCGTTTCTTGCGCGAATCGACGCACCCGAAGCTACGTGAACCACAGGAGATTCAACAATGGCAAGTTCAGCACAACAATGGCACCGGCCCGATCGGCGCCACTTCATTGGCGGTTCCGACGCCCGGATCATCATGGGCGATGACGAGCCGTCCCTCATCCGCCTATGGCGCGAGAAGCGCGGTGAAATCGAGCCGCAGGACCTTTCCGACAATCTCATTGTCCAACTCGGCGTCGCCACCGAGCCCCTCAATCGCCTCTGGTTCGAGCGCACGACCGGAAAGGCCATCAAGGACATCCAGTTGCGCGTCCGTCATCCGGTGGTCCGGTGGATGGCGGCGACCCTCGACGGCGTAGTCGAGCCAACTGGCGCCGTCTTCGAGGCCAAGTTCATGCTGCCGTGGTCGTTCTCGGAGGAAGGTGCGGCTGAAAAATACATGCCGCAACTCCAGCACAACATGTGGGTGACGAACGCGAGGCATGCGGTGCTGTCGATCATTACCGGCGGCGGCAAATGGGTCGAGATTACCATTCCGGCCGACGCCCTTTACCAGCACCTTCTGCTGACAGCGGAGAAGAAGTTCTGGCGGTGCGTCGAGAGCGGCGACCTGCCGCACCTCTATTTAGCTGAGCCGCCTCGTCCGCGGATCGAGGCCGTGCGGATCGTCGACATGACCGGTTCCAACGCCTGGGCTGAATTCGCCGCGTTATTTCGCCAGACCCGGACGGCGTTCGTGCAGCACGAGAGCGCCAAGGCCGAACTGAAGGGTTTGATACCGGACGATGCCAAAGAGACGATCGGGCATGGAATTCGGGCCAAGCGCTCGAAATCCGGCGCCATTAGCTTCGAACTCCTCGAGATGGAGGCCAGCGATGCAGCGGTCCAGTGAATCGATTGGCGCCATCGCGGGAGCGCTTGCCAAGGCCCAGGCCGAACTCACTAATCCAGAGAAGTCGCTGATTGCGACCATCCGATCGCCATTTCCGCGCGAGAGCGACCGCACGTTCCGCTATGCCTCGCTGTCCTCCGGGCTCGACATCGTCCGTAAGGCGCTAGGCAAGCACGAGATCGCAACGGTTCAGACAACCTCGATCGACAATGAGGCCGGTCTCATTCGCCTGACGACGGTCCTTGCCCACACATCTGGGGAATGGGTGTCGTCCGACTGGCCGGTCTGCCCCGTGAGCGATACTGCCGCCCCACATAAGATGGGGGCCGCCCTGACTTACGCGCGACGTTACGCGCTGTTCACGCTCGTCGGCATCGCCGGGGAAGACGACCTCGATGCACCCGATCTTCTCGGGGCGACATCGAGCGAGGGATCACCGGAGACATCCGGCAATTCACACAAGACAAACGGGCATGCTGAAGCGGTGCCAACGCCCTCTGTCCGTTACAATGGCAAGCGGCTGCATCGCATACCGAAGCCTTCCCTGCCGGTCCTCGATGCCGAACCTTCAGCGGCACTGAGGGACAGGCTCGTTGGCGAAATCGCCTGCCTTCAATCAGCCGAAACTGCCGTCGCCTGGGCAAACCGCGGGTTGATCGCCAAGAACAGGCTCGTCGCCGAAGACGCCCAGATCGTCGAAGCAGCGTTTCGGGACCGGATGCGCACGTTCGAGGATGCTTTACTCGGCGAAGCGAGATCATCAGCAAATGATTCCGGCAAGCCCGATCAGCCGACCGACCAATCGCCCTCTCCGCAAAAGCCGGATGAAGAAAGCGCAGAGCGGTCAACGCATCCCGTCTCCTTCGGTCAGCAAATCTATGGTGGCAACGGCAAGCTAAGGCGCTTTCGCGACAAAGAGCATCTGCGCTTCGTCTCCACGCAGCCGTGCACCGTCTGTGGCCGCGAACCCTGCGAGCCGCACCATATTCGCTTTGCTCAGCCGCGCGCGATCAGCCGAAAGGTGAGCGATGAGTTCACCGTTCCATTATGCCGGCTCCACCATCGTGAAATCCATCGCCGCGGCGACGAAGCCGCATGGTGGGTTGGGTTCGGAATTGACCCGATGCCAATCGCGCTTCGCCTGTGGCAACAGACGCGCGGCAGCGCTTCCCCGTCTGGCGACAGTCGCGATGACAATTCTGCAATCGAAGCATCGTGCGGCTCCGCGGCGGGCTCCGAAGCGGCTACCCCACCGGGGAATCTCGGTTCATGACTTCGGTGCGCCAGCTGGACGCCAACCGGCGCGACGCATTGCAGAGCACCGGTCCGCGGACCGAAGACGGCAAGCGGCACTCACGAGCGAACGCCTTTCGCCACGGATTGACGGCTGAGACAGTCGTAGCCCGTTTGGAAGATATGGAGGATCACAAGGCCTTTGAGGCTGCGGTCATCGCGGATTATGACGCGCGAACAGCGGTCGAACGCGAGCTCGTGCTTCGGCTTGCATCATTACTGTGGCGGCTTCGCCGAGCGACCTCAATCGAAACCGACCTTCTGAACATTCAAGCTGAAATCCTGGGCGATGGCAGAATCAGTGAGCGGGCACGAGATGCGGAACAACGGCCGAACACTAGTCTCGATTGCTCACCGCCAGCCGTTCGGGCAGACAACGGCCGAGCACTCTCGCAAGGCAGCACAGTTGATTATCATTTCGGTGGCCCTGATGACCAGGCGGATGCAACACGCCAATTGACTTGCTGCTTCCTGCGGCTTGCCAATTTAGACAGCGGCGTTTTCGAGCGGCTTGGACGATACGAAGCGGCGTTGTGGCGCCAGAGTCTACAGACGCTGTTGACCTTGCAGTCGGTTCGCGGAGATCGGCGGGGCGCCGACTCTGTATCGAGATCGACGCCCTAGTCCTTCCACGGTAACGCAGAGTGGTATTTCTCGGAAGTGAACTGGCCAGCGTTCTGCAAGATTGATTTTCTAAGTGCCATCCGCTCGTTCTAGGGCCGTAAGCGGCGATACGGGCTTTGAGAAATTCGGTCAATCTTTTGAGCACGCCCCCAGATATTCTCTATCGTGGCGGGACTAACAACGGTAAAAAGCGAAGTGACTGAGACGGCCCAGTTGGTACCGCCGCAAATGAAATTGAAATGCGACCATTACGAGCACGCGCTGTCTGCATGAAACGACCAAGATCCCTCGCCACGCTCACCGCAGTTTTGGGCGTTGTCCTTTTAGCGGCCGGCTACCTGCGCTATTCCGCGCAGAATACGGCGCTCCTGGCCGCTGAGGATGAGATTTCCGAGAGCAGTCATCGGAGCGATCGAGCCTGGGTTTTCGCTGACGAATTCATGCCCGCATCGGCTCTGACCACCAACGGACGGACGGCACAACTGGCGGTGACGTTCAAGCTGGTTAATCTCGGAACGCGCGCTGCCACCGACGTTCGGATTGCCGCCTCGCTCTATGCGCGCGCCGGCGAGTTGCCGCTGGGTTCGATCGAGGTTCCCCCGCGAGGCTGCGGAGCTGTCGAAAGGTCTCAAGGCGATCCAGGTTTCGCGCTCGTACCAGGCGACGAGGTGGCCAAATCCCTCGTTGTTATACTTGATCCAGCGTCAAAGATTCCAGACAAGTCGTTCTCGCTCGTCGTCGCCGGCTGTATTTCCTACCGCACCGAAAGTGGTGCCAAGACGCACCAGACCCGATTTGGATATGCCGTCTTGCATACGGGAGTAACGAGGACGCTCGCGTTTGAGCCAGCGGATATGGATGTCGCCGCGACGAGCCTTCGACTGGTCCTGTTGCCGCCCCTCGAGTCTGCCGACTGACCTTCGGGTGACCTCTCAACCAATTCCCTGGTCTGCCGGGCTGGCAAGACGCTCACCCCGACGATCCACCATAGGAGGTGAAGCCGGAGGAATTCTTGCGGCCGCTCAAGGTTTACGAATTCACAACAAACGGTTGTGTCTCTACGGTCACAGTCCCCGAAAAAATGACGCTTGGCGCTCGCCTCGGCCCATTTCTTGATAATTTTTACACGCGCATCCGTTAACCTGGAGTGGGATGGAGGGTGCGATGCGTGGCCTGTCGCGTTGGATTGTTGCTGGTTTTTCGCTGGTCGCCGCCCCCTTGGGCACATCGGCCGCGGATCTCACAAGGCCGGATGGTGCCTATCCGCTCTACATCCCGGTTTACAATTGGACCGGCTTCTATGTTGGCGGCAACATCGGCGGCGCCTGGGCTTCGGGCACCCTGACCGACAATTTGACCGGCGGGAGCGTCAGCGACGACAAGACCGGGGTCGTTGGCGGTGCCCAGCTGGGCTACAATCTGCAGCTCAGCAACTTTGTCGTCGGCGCGGAGTGGAATTTCGACTTTACCAGCCTCAGCGCTTCCGGAGCCACGGGACCGTTGCTGGGCAGCGCCAATACCAATTGGATCACCACCTTAGCCGCGCGCTTCGGCTATGCGATGAACAACTGGCTGTTCTATGGCAAAGCCGGCGCCGGCTGGGTCAACAATCAAGTCACGGTGACGAACACTCTGACGGGCACGGGGCTCACTGTCTCGAACACCAACAATGGCTGGCTGGTGGGCGCGGGCTTCGAATATGGCTTTGGACCGGTCGTGCCAACCGTCCCGCCGAACTGGTCGGTCAAAGTTGAATATGATTACATTGGCCTTAGCCCTTGGACGAACGGTTGGGTCAGCGCGACCCGCGATGTCCAGACATTTACGATTGGCCTAAACTACCGGATCAACGCGCCGTTCTAAAAACGCACTCGCGAGTGATCCGATGCGGCTTCCGGTGCGCTCCAGCGATTGAGTTCGGAATTGGACGTCGGCGCGATCAAGGAACTTGACCTTCGCCGCTTTGGCTTCGTTTCGCCAAAATGGGCCTGCCGGCGAGGTGAGTGCCTTGTGCCCCGCTGCGCCCACGGTGGCTTCGTTCCGCCAAAAGTATCAAGGTATCATATTACCATCAGCGGCGGCGCGCCGCCCGATGGTTGGACCGTATTTCCCTGCGTGCCGGCGCACGCGGAGAAGCTGATCCTGGGCCTCGGCGACGCGGACGGCGCATCGGTAGAGTTCGTTTGGAGCCATCACCGCCGGCGACCGCGCGCGCCATTAAGCGGCGGTAGCGGTGGGCATTCACAGCTGAGCGGGCTCAGGCGGTCCGGCGTCGTTGACCTGGTGCGTTTCCTCGACGCTCACGCTGCAAGTCGTCTGTGGGCAATGGGGCCCCTTGAGCCGAAGGCGGCCATCGCTCCCGTTGGTCAGAGGCAGAGGGATATCAGGACGTCGATCGGGCCCGATAATGCACTTAGTTCAAGGGCCCGAAAACGCGCGCCTTTCAGTCAGGCGTGGTAGCGCTCGCAAATCACAGCCTTAAAGTAACGGTCGAGCTTCTCCAAGGAGCCGACGAGCTTGACACCGACCGGCAAGCCGTTGCGCATTGGGATCAAAATTTCGCTTTTGATGTTTTCCAAGATCTCTCCGACCCCTTCAAATTCGGTCATTATTTTTCGTTGTTGAGGAATATTGTCCAAGTTGGCGATTGTCAGTCGTTTGCGGATATCTCCGAGGCGGCGCGCGAGGTTCGACAGTTCTCTCTCCAATACCCCAACCACACTGTCGGCGCGCGGCATGATCGCGATCTGATCATAGCGCTGCAACATCGACGTGATCTTCTTTTCCACCCGGTCGATACGGGCATCGACGCCTATGTCCAGGCACAGATGCAACCGCCGCCATAGCGAAACGCCGCCCATTGACTACCCCCCTCCCGACCAACCCCGTTCTAACAAATACGCTACCACATAGCCGCTTGATCGTGCGACAGCTATGAATTCAAAGCCCCCCTCAAGGCCGCGCCGTTACCGGGCGCAGACACGCCAACGTTTTGATGGATGTGTTCAACTGACCGCGGCAGCCGCAAGCTTGCGGAGATAATGCCACGGTTCCTAGTCGTTGGGATTGCGAGCATCGTCGAAGGCGCGGATTGCAAACTTGCGTCGCGACATGACGCGGCGCTCATAGCGGTCAAGCACCGCGATGAGCGGCCATGTTGGTCCCTTGGATGCGCCCGGCTGGGGCCCGCCGGACGACGTTCGGTCGACTGCCGTCTGGGGCGATACGGACTGCAAATCCTGCTGCCTTTGCGCGATCATATCGGTGCGCACGCGGCGGATCCGGATGAGATCAACCTGCGCCTCGGCGACTCCGATGGCGCGTTGGTAGAGGTCGGGCGAGGCATTGGGTCCAGAGATCGCGCGCGCCATGGTCTGCACTTCGTCGAAGAGCACAGGAATTGACATCACCGGCACATTGAGGCCGTGGCGGCGCGCGTTGGCTGCTGAGCGGGCTTTGCCAGCCGGCGTCGCAGGCCCAGTGCTGCGGAGGCTATTGGCGCGATTGGCCCGGCGCTTGCGCGCGCTCGTCACTGGACACTGCGCTCGCCACGCGCGGCGTTTGATACGTCTTTGTATCGGCCCTCAATAATATCGTCGCTGGTGCGCCGCAGTGCCGCACCAAGACCCCAGCGGCGGTGCTCGATCTCGCGCAACGCGAGGTTTCGGCGCTGCTCGGCAGACATGGTCATGCGATCAATGGCTTCAATATCGCGAATGTCGGCGCACATTGCTTCGCCCGCGACGGCCTCGAGGTCGAGCCCCATCGACGCCAAGTACCTCTTGACCTTGCTGGTACCTTCGCGCTCACCCGCCGCCCATTGCCGGGCGAGCTTCTCGGCGCGGTCCAGATCGCACACGTTCCTCAAAACCGTCTCCATGCCCCGTGGCATCCGGGCCTTCACGAGGTTTGCTTTTGTGCGCCGCAGCCGGGCTACCTCCAAGGCCAGGTCAACGACGTCGCGCACCAGGATTTCATCGATGCAATCTTTTGGCTTTATCGCGGAACGGGCGGCCGCGTAAAGTTTATCGTAGGCGCTGGCGGTTTCGCCCTCTATTAGTGCCGCCGGACCGAGAAAATTGCGATCCTCGGCAGTTTCAATCGGCTGTGCCGGTCGGCTTAGACGGTTTCGTACGCGGCTAACTGTGACTCGTTTCATTATTCGTTACTCACCTACAACAAACGGAATCACCCTGAATCCGTTTATCAATCTTGTATGAATCGAATGCCGATCGCAAGTCGCCAACCAACATAGCGCGATCTCACAAAAGATTGATTATTGGAACTTTGCGCGATGAACCCCAAACAGGGAAAGTGGCAAGCTGGATCTCAGTAATTCGCTGCCGTCGCTCACCATACGAGTTGCGGCGCTAATAGAGAGAAAGCGAGCTGCCATGTCGAAACGCGTTCGGAAATCCGGAGACGATGATCAACGCGATAATAAGGTCGAGCGTGCGCTCGATCTACTCGATGATGAGGTCGAGCGCGCGCACTACAAGATGGCCGTGGGCTATCGCGCCGAGGTCAAAGAGGGGGTGTGGGATCCAAAGCGCCACAAGCACATCGCCATGAAAATCGAGAAATATTTTCCGCCGGATTTGGCAGCTGCTCGGTTCTGGCTTCGAGACTCCGGGAGAGATAATGCACGCGATGATGAGGTGAAGCGCGCCCTCGATCTACTAGATGTTGAGGTGAAGCGTGCGCTCCTTAAAATGGCCCTGGGCTATCGCGCTATGGTCGAAGAACTGCGGTGGGATCGAAAGCTGGGCAAGCCCATCATCCTGAAAGTCAAGATAGATTTTCCGCCGAATGCGGCAGCTCTTCGGTTCGTGCTGACCAACCGCGCCCCTCGAACCCTAAATGAGCCCTTCACCTTCAATATCTTCGAGAAAAACCTGGCGCCAAAGGATCATGTTCCCGAGAGAATCCAGTTTGAGGTCGACCGGCGTTTGTTCCCACGACGGATGTTCCTGCAAGAGTGAGTTCGACCGGAAGCGGCCAAAGTTATACTGCAAAATAGCCGCAAAGGAGTCGCCCCCGCTCGCTCTATCCGACGACGGCAATCTGAGTTGCGACGCACTCTGCCATCAGGCCCAAGACGGGATCGCGGTGAAGTGTTGCGCGGCGGACCGGGTGACTACCGTCGCGGAACGCACGGCGGGCTTAGAATGGCACTTCTGCGGCGCGTCAGATCATCGTCGGCGCGCGATCGCGACGACGGCGCATCAACAGGCCGGCTCCGGCAAGCCCCGTTCCGAACAGAACCAAGGCGCCAGGTAGAGGCGTCGTTCCCTCAATTCCGCCGCCGGGACCAACGGTCTGAAGGTCTGCGAACTCGAACGCGTTCTGCTTGGACGACAATACAACGGAGAGAAAGACGAATCCCGGGTCAAGTGTGACCAAGTCGTGACCATAGGTCTGAATCAGGAGTTTTGAGCCGGTGATCGAGTCCTTCGTCCCTGTGCCGTTTAGACCACTGTAAAACGTTATCCTGTTGTACGAATCTGGCGATCCCCAAAGAAGGCTAAGCTCGGTCGCTCCGACGCCGGAAACATTAAACACTGCCCGGCCATGGGCTTGGACCGAAGTGTACTGCAGGGAACCCCAATCACCCACCCCGGTCCCATGTGTGGAAAAATTTTCAAAGGGTGACCGCCACTTGTCGACCACAGACCCGGTATGCAAGGCGACGTAGTGCGATAGAGCCGTGTCCCACTGCGGATTGAACGTCGAGGTCGGCAGAGACGAGGTGGTGTAGTCCGTTATGTTTTGACTTTCGATCGTAACCGTTGCCGCGCTGGCATCGGACGAAACGGCAATCGAGCAAAGAGCACTGGCGATGAGGGCGACCACATACAATGATTTCATCATTCGCACCACTTCATCGCCAAGCCGCAAATCAAGCCGCAGTCTGACCAATATCTAAGCGATTTCGCAGTTGCAAGCCGCGCATCTGGAACCTGTTGATAAGGGCCAATTTTTGGGCAAATTTCCAACTCGGCCATGGGCGAAGCTAGGTCCGCTGATTCGCACATTGAGGCGCTGGCTGTTCATCGACCGTCGCGCGTGTGCTCGAACCCCGCGTCGTGAACCGCGTCACAGTCGAACCTAGTGCGGAGGTGGTCGGGCCGCCTGACCACCTCGTCGGCAATTCGAGACGCTCACCCAGGCTAGCGACGATGATCGGAGGTGCTTGTTCCCGGTCGCATAGCCCGATCCAGTGCCCGCCCGCGCGCTTCAGGAAGAGATGGCTGTATCGGCCGCCGCAGAATGGGTTCGTTTCGAAAAATCTGCCAGCTGTTCTTGTTTCCGAGCGCCGTGCAGCCTCATCATTCCTGGCGAGTGTAGCGGCTAAGCTCGATGCCGCATCCGACCGAAAGTAGGACGGATTCTATTCCGGGGTGACCGCGCACATGGCGGCGGTAGGCAGCCATCTCGGTACGCCAGAAATCCGGATAGAGCACATTGTCCGCGGCGACGAGTGCCCCCTCCGCCAGCTTGGGATAGACGAGATCGAAGCACTGAATGTAGAGGTCCTTCCACAGATCAATCAGGACGAAGTCGAGTGGGCCCGGCAAAGCCGCGAGGATGTTGCGGGCGTCCCCATTGAAGAACTCCACGTAGGATTCGAGTCCCGCCGCGACCAGCTGGTCGCGCGCGTAGCGCTGCTTTTCAGCGTTGATATCGATACTGATGACGCGGCCGGCACTCTTACGGGCGGCTTCGGCGAAAAAGACCGTTGAATGGCCATATGAGGTGCCTAGCTCGACAACAGTCGGCGAGCGCATCGCCTTGATCAGGACATTGAGGAGCGTGCCCGCGTCGGGCCCGATCGAAATCAGGAACTCGTCGACCCGGCGCGTGATTTCTTCAAGCGACAGTTGATCCATCAATATCGCTTCGGCCGCGGCGCGCTGGTCGTAATGGTCGAGCACCGTCTGAACTTTTCCGTCCATCGCAAACACCGGCCGTTTTTTGGTAAAACCGTAACGCGGAAGCGTCGCTCCCTTACTATGCTGTCGTCATGACAGTTCCGCGTCGTGGTTTGACACTGTTTTGCTCGCCGCGGATCTGATCTGGCGGCCACCATAGGGGTCGGGGATCTCGGAGGGTTTGTTGGGCGGATTACTATGCCGTGGGCCCGCGCTTCTCCCTGACGATCATCCGCGGCATCACAGTTCGCCTATCGACCTGAAAACGATTGTCGGATCGACTGCATGCGACCTTCGGTCGAGTTTGCCGCCGCCCCATTGCCGTTGGGACACGGGCCGAGAGAGTTGTCCTGTATCTCACCAGTCGCTTTGTCGAATCTCACTTGGCGACACTGCCCGTGCTCACGCGTGACGATGGTGCCGGAGCTGCTCGCGGCCTCAGCGTTCGAAACGCGCACTGGTCGCACTGCTTCCAGGCGCAACGCTGACGCGATCGCCAATCAAATAAAATGCCGCCGCTGAAAACCCCGCCACAATCACGAGCGCGAAGATCCACTCCCGGAGGCTGCTTGTCGTCCGCATGTTATCGGCGTCCTGAACGCAATGCCGTTTTGATAACGAACTCTGCTTAACGCCGGCTTAGATCAGGCTGCGAAATTCCTTAGTCGCCATCCTAGCCACGGCTCGAGCGCGGTTGCCGCGACGCCGCCCCGCCGAGGGCTGGTCGAACCGATTGACGATCGGTGATCGTCCATCGACCTTCATACGGTATCTGCGTCCGCCCACAGCGTGTCAGCACCGCCGACATTTGGCGATTTTTGTCGCCTAATTTTCCTCAACCGCGAAGACGTGTGTTGGCGCATTCGCAAAGTTTTCGATGGATGCTCGAGAGATGCGGTTGTCCACTTGGCTCATCGTGGGCCTGTCGGCGGCCTATATCGTCGACGTGCTCTATTTTGGCGGCGCCTACGGCATGGCCGCAATAACGCTCTTTCGCAACGTCGGGCTCGGGGTTCTGCTGGGACTGAGCCGTGTCGTGTAAATCGATCACGGAAGGCCGGGTTCCGTCACGGTGCCCGCGGCGCGAGGGCTGCCAAGCGCAGGCTTTCCTGATCGATGTTATCGGCGACCTTGGCGCCCTGAAACGCAGATCGGGTTATGACAGACGGCGATCTCGGAACGATCGGGGCGACGGCGTATAAACAAGCGGTCGTCCTGTAGAGGGACGATTACGTCTGGCGCGCCTAATGCCAGTCACGCTTTTTTCTTCTGCGAATGCCTCAGCCGTACCCCGGGCCCTCCGCCGTTGTCGTCGATGAATTCGACGCCGGCGGCCTCCAAAGTGCGGCGCACTGCCAAATCATTTGGAGTTGTAAGAGAGGTTTCGCTCTCGGCAAGCTCAGCCCGGCGAATGGTAGCGACGCCAACAGCGGATTCGCGGGCCAAATCTTCGGCCCGCCAGCGGATGAAAGCCCTAGCAGCCCTGATTTGACCGCTTGTCAGCGCGTTGCGCCTCATCTTGTTGACAATCCCAATATTATACGATATTTCACATATCATTCAATATCTGACGAGCAGAGCGTTGGATTAGGCTTCAGATTCGCGATTGGAGGAACCCATGACGTCAACTCCATGCACAACAACATCTGGGGCTGATAGGGGCACTCAGCTCCTGCCCCCTACCTTCCTGAAGCGAAGCGGCTTGCGGAACCGCACTCCGGCTCCGCCGCCGTTCTCATCGATGAATTTGACTCCCGCTGCCTCCACGGCCCGGCGGAGCTTGGCGCGGGCTTCGTCCGATACCCGGAGCCCGAAGGGGGACTCCACGCGTTTAACTGTCGGAAGCGAGAGACGGGCTCTCGACGCGAGCTTCGTCTGGGACCAGCCCAATAGGCCGCGCGCCGCACGGAGCTGTTCGATGAAGATCTTTTCCAATCCTTTTGGGGCCACTGATGAGCCTTTTTGGATCACGACTGGAACACGAAACAAGCATCCAAAACGATTACCCGAAATGCGAGGAGAAGCAAGCAAATGGAGAGTTCAGAACAGGTATGGCACCGCCCGGGCCGGCGCCATTTCATCGACTGCTCAGACGCACGGATCATCGCGGGTGACGACATGCCCGCCGCCACCGGACGCAGAAGGCGGTGCCCGTTTGATTTTCACCCTCGTTTGGACGTCGCTTTCTTGAAGCGAACGCCGACGCCTCCGCCATTCTCGTCGATGAACTCAATGCCGGCATCCTCCAGCGTCCGTCGGATCGCCATGTCGTTCGCTGGAATCAATGATGTTACGCCTTCGGTCAGTTCCGCCCGGCGGATTGTCGTGACTCCGACCGAAGATGACCGCGCAAGATCCTCCGCAGTCCAACGGATTAGAGAGCGCGCGGCGCGGATTTGCGCGCTGGTCAGTGGCTTTGGCCTTGACTTATTCATTCCGAACGATATTTTTCATTCCACTTAGGATTAAAACATCCAAGCTGTCTTCAGAGATAACGCGATTCCCCACCATTGAGGAAGTCACACGAGCTCGCGTTCACAGGAGGGATAACAATGGCAACTTCAGCACAACAGTGGCACCGGCCAGACCGCCGCCATTTCATTGGTGGCTCTGATGCCCGCATCATCATGGGCGACGACGAACCCGGCCTCATCCGGTTGTGGCGGGAGAAGCGCGGTGAGATCGAGCCGCGAGACCTCTCGGATAATCTCATTGTGCAACTCGGCGTCGCCACCGAGCCGCTCAACCGCCTCTGGTATGAACGCACGACCGGAACGGCGATCAAGGACGTCCAGCTGCGGGTCCGGCATCCGGTTGTCCGGTGGATGGCCGCAACACTCGACGGCGTGGTGGAGCAATCAGGGGCCGTCTTCGAAGCCAAATTCATGCTGCCGTGGTCGTTCTCGGAAGAAGGGGCAGCCGAGAAGTACATGCCGCAGCTCCAGCACAACATGTGGGTCACGAATGCCCGCAGCGCGGTCCTTTCCATCATCACCGGCGGCGGAAAATGGGTTGAGATCACCGTTCCGGCCGACGCGCTCTACCAGCACCTTCTGCTGACAGCGGAGAAGAAGTTCTGGCGGTGCGTCGAGAATGGCGACCTGCCGCGCCTTTATTTGGCAGAGACGCCGCGACCTCGCATCGAGGCGGTACGGATCGTCGACATGACCGGTTCGAATGCGTGGGCAGAATTTGCTGCGTTGTTCCGGCAGACGCGCACCGCATTTGTTCAGCATGAGAGCGCCAAAACTGAACTCAAGGGATTGATGCCGGATGATGCCAAAGAGGCCACTGGGCACGGCATTCGGGCCAAGCGCTCGAAATCAGGCGCGATCAGTTTCGAACTTCTTGAGGTGGAGGCCGGCCATGCAGCGCTCTAGTGAATCGATTGGCGCGATTGCTGGGGCTCTGGCGAAGGCTCAGGCCGAACTGACCAATCCAGAGAAGTCGCTGATTGCGACCATCCGATCGCCATTTCCGCGCGAGAGCGACCGCACGTTCCGCTATGCCTCGCTGTCCTCCGGACTCGACATCGTCCGAAAGGCCCTCGGCAAGCACGAGATCGCAACGGTCCAGACAACCTCGATCGACAACGAAGCCGGTCTCATTCGCCTGACGACTGTCCTTGCCCACACCTCAGGAGAATGGGTTTCGTCCGACTGGCCGGTGTGCCCTGTCAGCGATACGGCGGCCCCACACAGGATGGGCGCCGCATTGACCTACGCACGCCGGTACGCGCTGTTCACACTCGTTGGTATTGCTGGAGAAGATGACCTTGACGCACCGGATTTACTGGGTGTCCAGGACGCTTCGCCGCCAACGCCAACCGCCAACTCTGGCAAGGCGAATGGACATGCCGAGGCCGCACCGAAGCCTGTGGTCCGGTATGACGGCAAACGGTTGCATCGCACCCCGAAACCGCTTCCGCCAGTGCTTGATCAAGCGGCATCGACACTCCTGCTGCAGCGGCTGTTGGCGCAGGTTGCCGGGTTGAGGTCAGTCGGCGCGGCCACCGCTTGGGCGACACATGGCCTGATCGCCAAAAACACGCTCACGGCCGAGGACGCCCAACGCGTTGAAGCCGGATTCCGAAACCGCATGCAATTGCTCGAAGCCACGCCAGAAGAGCCGCCGCGGTCCAGCGATCCCCTCGATCCTGACTCATCGGCCACGACGACCGCAGCAGCGGGCTCCACCGAAGCGGTCGCCGGGCCGATCGCAGACCCCGGGCGGCAGAACCCGAGGACGTCCTCCCCTACCCAGCTGCCCAAAAAGGAGATCGGCAAGCTGCGCCGATTTCGGGACAAAGATCACCTTCGGTTTGTCTCACAGCAACCGTGCTGCGTTTGCGGACGGGAGCCTTGCGAACCTCATCACATTCGCTTCGCCCAGCCACGCGCCATCAGCCGGAAGGTGAGCGACGAATTCACGGTGCCGCTGTGCCGAGTCCACCACCGCGAGATCCATCGTCGCGGCGATGAGGCAACTTGGTGGGCGGAGTTCGGTATTGATCCCTTGCCGATTGCACTACAGCTTTGGCAGCAAACCCGTGGCATCATCACCCTGGCGGACGAAAAACCTCCACGCAGCGCAGGTGCAACAGATCAGCCCACAATGGCTGTTAGCGCCGCCGAGGCGCCCGCGAATCCAAGCTCCGAAAAGAACGCCTCGCCATGACGTCGCTGCGCCAAATCGAGGCCAACCGGCGTAACGCGCTGCGAAGCATGGGGCCGCGAACTGAAGAAGGCAAGCGCTCGTCGCGCACCAATGCCTTTCGTCATGGTTTGACCGCGGAAACGGTTGTGGCAAGCGTCGAGGATCAGGAGGATTACCAGGCCTTCGAAGCGGCCGTTATCGCGGATTATGATGCGCGGACGGCGGTCGAACGGGAACTGGTTCTTCGCCTCGCTTCCTTGCTGTGGCGGCTTCGTCGAGTGACAGCAGTCGAGACAGACCTTCTATCTATACAAGCGGAGAGCTTGGCCGAGCGCCGCAACGGAAGCGGAGATATGCCACAACAGTGGGATCCGACCCCGCATCCCGCGGTTGATTTGCCCAACATTCGTGTGGTGGATCAAGGAAACGAGTTGGACTCAGGTGACGTCAGCTCTCTATCGGGCGGCGAAGCGAACTATGTCGCAGCCACGCGAACCCTGAGCTACTGCTTCCTGCGGCTAGCCAACCTGGATAGCGCCATCTTCGATCGGCTCAACCGATATGAAACCTCATTATGGCGACAAACAATCCAGACGCTGATTGCTCTGGGATCTGCTCGCCAGCGATAATTGCCACCGCAAGCCTAGCCACTCGGCCGGATATAGGCACCCTGCAGCCACCGCCCATTATCATGAAACTCATTGCTTGATTGCAGACCAACACAACTCCTCGTAATCTGCAGTTCGTGGAACGGTTGGGAGCGACGGCCATGTCGCATATCCGCATATTCGCCCTGATCCTGCTAAGCGTGCTCGGATCCGCCGGACCAGGCTTAGCCTTCGAAGCCAAGACCGATCCCGAGTTTGCACAATTCATGGCAATCCAGCCTCGCAATGACGGCGGATTTGCCGCCGCTGGCTTTTTCCGGTCGGCGCCAGGTAAGGTCGCTTCGGGGATCCGCGTACTCTCGCCGACCGGCACCGCAATCGGGCGGCCGATACCGTTGCCAGTCCCCGATGCCCAGCACGCCCAAAGCTGGGTATCGAGCCTGGTTGTCCTGGAAGACGGCGATTACGTCGCGACCGGGTGGACTGAAAATCTACGAAACAAACCCGATGGCTGGCTCATCAAAGTGAGCAACGAGGGCGAGGTCATTTGGAATTTGGCGTTACAAGATGATTGGGATCAAAGACTTTATTCAGCCAAACGCATTGCGGGCCGCCGTATTCTCGCGGTCGGCAAACGGCAGCGCGGCGCCGACGCGAAGCAACCGTCGAGCGGCTACATGATTGTCGTCGACGACGTCACGGGAAACATGGTCTTCGAGCATCCTGTTGAGTTCGGCGGCAACGTGGCGCGATCAGGCCTATACGATGCGGCCCAAATATCCGACGGCAGTTTCGTGGCCGTCGGCTGGATGACCAAAACCGACGGAACCGATGACATATGGCTCGCGAAGCTGAACGAAGACGGCGACCGGATCAAATCGATCAATTTCGGCGAAGCTAAGAATGATGTGGGATGGGCCGTCGTTCCCTACGGTGATGGCCTCGCGATTACGGCGACGGTGCGGAAGGCCGACGGAAATCCCGTTGGCGCAGTCTATCTTTTCGATCGCAATCTTACCCAGAAGGGCATTTTCGACTTCGCTCGTTGGGTTACTGGCACCAGCCAATCCCGAGCTATTTTGCCTGTGCCGTTGACAGCCGACATCATCACGGTCGGCGATACCGCAAAGACCGCTACGACCGATCCTTCAGCGATAATCGCCACCGTTCAGACGGCCAAGAACAGCGTCGCCGCCGATACGGCTACGGGGGTTAAAATCTCATCGCTGCGCTCTGTCGCGGTTGACGCAAATGGCGCGGTGGCGGCGGTTGGAGATTCCTCTGACGTAAAGAATGGGCCTCAGCACGGCGTAATCGGCCTTTACCGGATGGCTTGCGATGCCGATCCCAAGAAGGTCGAAGAGATTTCAGCGCTGCTAGCGAAAGGCTCGCAGCAGCGTCTCACAGCTTGCGCCAGCGCCAACCAGCAGATCCGATATCGGCTGCCAGATAAACCGAGCGGTCAGCTTGCTGTCATCGTGAGACCAATCGTGGGCGCCGTTGAAACATTCCTCGTTCGGGGATCTGAAATCATCGACGCATCGCTTAATGAACGGCATCTCGCGCAGGTGCTGCTCCTGCCAAACGATGCGCGCGGCGTCGAGGTCATGGTCAACAGCGTCAGCCCATTTGCGTCATATGAACTCGGGCTCGCTGTTATTCCGCGGTCCCAGGCGAAGGCGGCCTCCTCGTCGGAAAAGCCGGCCGACGATACTGACGATAATGGCGACGACACGTCCGATTCAGACGCGCCTGATGTGGCGTCCTCGCTTCGCCTCCTTGGCTTCGATCTGTTGGCACCGGGAGACAGCGGGAATAGCCTTAATATCGCGTTCGCTAGCGGCGAATCGATCGACCGCATTGGCATCCAACGTGCGATCATGGCTTTGCAAGCGACCGAAGGCTTTGCCGTCACCGGAACTTTGCAGCCGGAGCTATCGACCATCCTGCGCTATTGGGCGAGCCGTCAAATCGATGCGGACGCGCACAAAGCGGCGCAAATTGCCGCCGACGTCGCCACACATTCGAAAGACGCCCAAATGGATTACTCCCAAACCTTGCGTGATGAGGTTTCCGATGCTGTGACCAGTCTTGCTAGGCTGACCGGCGGCGTCCGCGATGGCCGCGTTTACGGTCAAGGCATCATTGTTGCGGACAATGGCGCTCAGCAGCAGACCATCGCCGGCTTTCAGGGCGCCTTGCTCGGCAGCACCGACGAAAGAAGCCGGCAAAAAACCGATCTTGGCGTTTACGGTTGGGGCAATGGCTGCACGTATTCAGGGCGGATGCAGTTCGTGCGCAACGATAATAATAAGATCGTTCCGGACTTGAGGGGCGGAGTGCTGCGCCGCGATGGTCACATCCTCGCGGTCGGCGATTCCAATTCTCTCCAGTCAATCGCTCCTGAAGACGCGGTCGCCGCTTGCATCAATTGATTACTGATCAATCAAACCATACCGTCGATGACGCCTTCATTCCATCGGCGTCGATAACGACGAATTCGACTTGACCGCGCCCCGCCGGTAGCCACACAAACCTGTCCTGCGAAGGCTCGCCAGCCGCCGCCTGGCCATCAATCAACCAACGGAAAGGCGGTCGTCCGCCGGCTGTAGAAATGGTCAACGGCATGTAGGCTGCGCCGCTGCGCGTCAACCTGATGGTGGCGCCATTGCTCGGAAATCGAATCTCGAAAGGCTGTGCTCTACTGACATGCGCCGGGTCGGCGGTGTGGATCGTAAGCCGACGAAGCCGATCCGGAAGGTTGCGCGTGCGGGCGAGAACGCTGTCCACCGGGCGGTCGGCCGCAACATCATGCTCGGGTAGAGGCAACAGATCGAAAACCCGCTGCATGATGGGGACCGCGCTCGAAGCGCCGGTTTCGCCAGGGCGCCCAAGTCCGTCGGCGCGGCCGACCCAGACGGCGACAACGTGATCGGCGTCAAATCCGATCGACCACGCATCCTTAAACCCATAGGACGTTCCCGTCTTGTACGCGATCCGCCGGCCGCCGTCGCGCGATACCAGGGCGGCCCTGGCGCGCGCTGGCGGCGCGTCCGCCAGCACGTCGGCAATCGCCCAGGCAGCATCCCGAGACGTCAGCCTCAGCTTTTGCGCCATCGGGGAATCGACCGTTAAACGCAGAGGACCGGCCAAACCTCGGTTGGCAAACCCGGCAAACAGCGTCGCTAAGTTTTCAAGGCTGATGCCAAGTCCTCCGAGCGCCACCGGCAGCCCCGGCGGGGTGCCGGGCTCAGGAAGCTCGACGTGGATCCCACCATCGCGCAATCGTGCGACGAACCGTTCGGGTCCGACCCGGCTCAGCACCGACACCGCTACCGTGTTGATCGATTGTACCAGCGCGTCGCGGACAAGCATTTCGCCACGGTACTTGCGGTCAAAATTCTCAGGAGCATAGTCGCCGAAACGCACCGGCCCGTCGAATGCGATCGTGTTTGGGTGAACAACGAGATCCTCAAACGCCAGCGCGTAAATATAGGGCTTTAACGCCGATCCCGGCGAGCGGATCGCTCGCACGAGGTCATACATGCCGGCGCGTTCCGGCGCGAAATAGGTGGCTCCGCCGAGATAGGCGCGCACCGCCAGGTCGCGATTTCTGACCACCAAAATGGCGATGTTGGCATTGTCCGGTTGAGCAGCCGCGTAATCGGAGCCGATGGTTTCGATGCGGGTCTGCAGCGCACTGTCAACAAATGTCGAGATGAGCTGATCGCGCGGCCGCAAATAATGCAGGCGATCGCTCAAGTGATGGGCCATAAACCGGTAAGCGTTTCGTTCCGGTGCGATCGGTTCACGCAGCGCCGCCGTGATTGCCGGCGGTTCGAGAACTTGACGTGCACGCATCTGTTGCAGCACCCAATTCCGACCACTCCGGCTCCCGTCGGCATTCGCCGGCCGACGCCGTTCAGGAGATTGTGGAAGGGCCACGAGAAGGGCAGCTTGACCAACCGACATGTGGCGCGGTTCAATCCCAAAGTATTGCAACGACGCCGCACGCACACCTTCGATGTTGCCGCCAAAGGGCGCGATCGTGAGGTAAATGGATAGAATTTGCTGCTTATCGAGCCGCCGCTCGAGTTTCATGGCAAGCATCGCCTGGGTGATCTTGCCCCAAAGCCCCGGCTTCTGGCCGTCAAGCAGCCGCACCGTTTGCATCGTCAGCGTGGAGGCACCCGATACGGCCCGGCCGCGACGTGCAAAAGTGTAAACCGCGCGCGCAAGGGCGAGGATGTCGACACCGCGGTGATTGAAATATCGGCCGTCCTCATACGCCAGAAGCATTTTCAGGTAATGATCCGGAACGTCGGCAGGCGTCGTTGCGAAGCGCCACTTGCTGTCGTCGGTCAAATAGGCCTTCAGGATCTTTCCGTCCTCCGACATCACCAGCGGAGAGACGCGCGCGGCCTTGGAAATATCTGGATCGGGTAAAGCAACCCACAGGGCGGCGAACGTTATGACGCCAAGCCCAAAGGCGACGGTAAGCCCAGCGAGCGCCGCTTTGCAAAACCGGCGCAACTTGACGCTCTGGAGTGTTGAAGCCATGAGCCGCGTTTGCCGATCACCGGGGAGCGGCGGCGGCTGCAGCTCCTGTGTCCGCCCCGATCACCGAAATTTGGAACGGTTTCGACCAGCCGACGCGGGACGGATTGTTCAAATCGCGCACTAGGATCGGCGGAAACGTAAACTTTCCTTGAATGTTCGGACGCATCGCGAAAGCGAGCAGATGGTGTTGCGGGCCGGATTTGGTCTGCGGCAACGCGATCCAACGGTCATCCTGAAACTCCGCATAGTCCACAATCGACATCGCGTTTGCGTTGACGACATTGCCGATCAATTTGAGCCACGAGGGATCGAACGTCGCGTTGATTCCTTCAAAGCCGGTCGGAAACAGTTGCACCGACGCCAGATTTTGACGGCCACTATAGTTATCGGTTTGGTTGATCTCGACCGTGAAGTAGGCAGTGTGAAATTGCCTGAACTCCGTCGCTTGCGACGGCGCAACGTCGACGCGCCTCACTACGACGTCAAAGCCATTCGACTGTGCATTCGCTGCATCGCTAGCCGCGCCGATAAAGATCAGATTGAGCTGTAGAGGTGTGTCGCCACGATTTTGGATCTGAATGCCCGAATCCGGAAATTCGGCAAGACTCATGCGTTTCGTTGTGAGGCCATCTGCAGTCGCGTTAGTTGTCACTGTTGTCGGCGAGACAGCGATCACCGAGGCCGCGGGAGGTCGTCCGTCACTGCGCAGCAGCGCCATCGCCGCATCATTGGCGCGACTAAACCAACTTGCGACCCCCGCATCATCGATATGCGCGGTGCCGCTCAATTTCGCTTTGCTGAGAACCTCGGTCGGGCTCAGCTGAGGGATCGGATTCTCGAGCAATAGCGCTGCGGTGCGGGCACTGTCTGCCGGGTCATCGGCAAGGGTGGCGATATCCTTCAGCCCGATCGACGATGCAAGCTGCCGGGCAGGCGCCGTCTGTCCGAATGCGTTGTACGCAGCCGCCAGGAGCAGGGTTTTGCCCGCGCTCCCTTTCGACATGGACTTGCATAACTCCGCAACCCGATCGAAACTGCCTTTAGAGATTCGGTCAGCCTTGACGAGCACGAGCAGCGCATAGATTTCGGACGTCGTGCAGTCACTGCTGCCAATTAGTTCGGACAGCAAGTAACCAAATCCACGGTCGATAACGCTGTCGTTAACGGGTATTTTTGCCGCCTTCGCGCGTACCAGGACATCTGTTGCAAAGGCCGTTTGGTCGATTTGTTTGCCAAGATTGAAGGCTACTTCGGTCTTTTCGGATTTCAGTAGCTGGGTCGACGATTTCGCTGATTGCGCAAACGAACCATCAGGCTGTTGTAGCGCAACGATCTCATCAACGAGGTTAGCTGCAGGAGACTTGCCGGCACCGGCAGTGGACCCGGGCGCCGCCGCTCCGCCTGACAGCTTCAATTGCAGTCCCTCTGCTAGCTGATCTAGCTGACGGATATTCGCCTCGGCCGCAGTGACATCATTGGGGGGAATGATGCCGGTGGTTTGAGAAAGCTGAATGGCGACCTGCAAGGTTCGCAAATCGAAAGTTTGCGCCCCGAGCTGTTGGACATCGGACAGCCGAATGGTGCGTTGGCCGTGCGCCGGAATCGCAGTCTGCGACACCGCCTTTGTCATCCGCGGATAGGGCTGGCGTATCGAAATCGGCCACGTTCGCTCCATCCGTTGACCGTGCAGGGTATATGAAAAGTCTACCTTGCCATCACCCACGGCGTTCGCTTGCAACGGAAAGGGCACGACGGTCGGAGGAGCGCCTTTCTTTGCATCGACGGTAAAGCGACGGCAGGTCTGCAGGGATGCACTGTTGCCGCACGACGCCCCCGTTGCGGTCGTGGAAAATGCCAGCTGGCCCGACGCTTGGGCGACGACGTCGATCTGCTCACCCTCGGGCGCCCCGTCGAGATTGACGACGCGCAGCAGCGCCTGGGCCGTATCACCTAGCGCCATCATGCGGGGGGTCGATCCTTGAACCACGACGGGGTCGCGGAGAGTGACCCGGTATTCAGAACTCGCCACCGTATTGGCGTCCCACGCCCACACCATGATTCGCACCTGCCCCTGAAATTCGGCCGGGATATTGCCACGGGGCATGTTGATGACGGCTCTGCCGTCCGTCAGTTTCACAACGCCTGAATGCCAGTAGATGATATCGCCGGGGCGATAGTTGGATCCGCGCACGTCTTCCAGCATCGCACCGGCCCCGTAATTGCCGTACAAAAGATGCCCGTAGTTATCAAATACATCGAAATCCAATCTCTTGCGTCCAAAGTAAAATTCGTACGGATCAGGCGTTTTAAAGTCGCTGACCGACAATACCCCTTCATCGACGACCGCGATCGCTGCCCAGCCATCCGCGCTGAGTTCGATGCGTCCGCCGACATTCTCGCCATCACCGTCAATCGATGGCCGCACGGCTACGCCTACGAGTACAATCCGCTGTTCGATCCCGACTGGAACGAGCACGAGCAGCCGCACGTCGTCGGGCGAGCCCCGTTCGGGCGGGTCACGATCGCCAACGCCGATGCCGGCGCCGGCGCCTATACCGATATCGCGATTGACCAAGCCCACCGCGCCATCGAGGAAGTGATGGCGCTTTAGCAGTATTGTATGCGGAAATTCGCGAGCGCCATGCGATAGAGATCAGCCGGCCATTCTGTCTTGCTGGGCTATTCCGCAGAAGATGGCTTCGTTGCATCCCGCGAGAGGTCGTTAAGCCTGAGCTAAGGGACGGTGATGCTCGGGCGTGGCTTTAGGACATGCGTCGTGGTACTCATTGAAAATGATTAAGCAGCAGGAGGGCGCTGTGACAAACTAGGCGACCGTGCATCATCCCTGCCCATTTTGCGGGCGGCCGATGGCGCTTTTGCGGACTATCAAGAGCGCGATCGATGTCGATCTAAACGCATTCAAGTGCGGTCCGTGTGGTTTTTCAGAAACCGCTCCTGTCGGTCCAGTGGACGCTTAAGGAAACGAGTAGCTTCGTCACACCTCGGGCTTGAAAGATGAGATGTCGAGCATGACCATTCCCTCTGATAACGACGTAACAGTCATTAACGGTGGCACCCTCAATCCGGTCGCGACGGTAGACGCCGTTCAGGATGTCACCGCCGGTGGCAAGGCCGGCGCTGACGGAGGCAGTTCCGTTCGCCAAACCACCGCTTCCCGCCTGCCCAAGAACGTCATCCAGTTCCAGCGCGGAGTGGTCACCTCAAAGCCGGTAATGACCGACTAAGGTGCGACTTATGCTGGGGGTAGTGGTGACCAAAGACGGCGACAGCCCAATGCTCGACTTACCGTTGGGACGGACCTACGGGGATTCGAGCCTATAGCTCGAAATTTTCTACCGCTGCGAGCAGCTTTTTGCCGAGTACGGCGAATAGTGAAGGCAGATCCCAGTGTGCTCTAGAGACTCACATGAAGTCGCGCATCTGGCGGATTCGGAGGTCGGCAGCGTCGTGAAACTGGACTGCGACATAACGGCCTGTTTGCGCCGAAAGGGCGGGTCGACTACCTATCGCGGCACGCGTCCGTTACAGGGCTAGCGGTGCTGGGGGCTTTGGCCGACCGGGGCCTTGCATCGGAGACCGACTGATTCGGCGGATGGGAGGCCATTATGAGTTTACGGATTGTTAACCAAGACCGCGGACGCTCCGTGGCGAGATTCGTATCACAGAGCCAACCCATCCGACGCCATGTCGCGCTGTCTGACTTTTGCTTTTCGCGATTATGATTTCGGACTACGTGAGCACGGCGTTGTTCGCACTCGAGTATCCGTCAGGCTTTGCGCCGAGCCAAGCCAAAGCGACGAAAAGATTTGATTGAGGGCAAGCACAATGTACGACAACGACTTCGATTTATCGCCCGCCGCTGCCTCAAGCACTTGGACCGTGGAAGATATTGATGAATTGAACTGGGCCGAAACAATGCTTCGTCGCGGTGGTGTTATCGTCGAAAGTCGACTAGGTGAAAGCGACGAAGGGCATTCCTGGTGTATTTTTTGTCGTGTCGAGTCCGGCGCTGTTCTGGCACATTTCGCAAAGATCGATGGGGCTTATATTGGACGATTGGCCCGGTCTCGCAGAAATTATCGATACGCACCAAATCATTGAGATTTTCGACGAGTTTTTGGCCGTTCGGCTACGCGGATCGCGTCGACGGTCCCGCTTTCTGAATCGCACGCTACCGCCAGCAGTCCAACACTTTGTTGACGCACTAGCAAACGACTCGTTTTGCTCGTGACAGTAGCGCCATGGCAGCACGCTGCTGCATAGTGCAGAATCACGCCTTCCTGGACAGCCCAGCGAATCCTCCAAACCTGAACCAGACCGCATTTCTCGATCACGACGGTACGACTGCCACTGATCGTTCGACGAGTGCGATCACGCTTGTCCTCTAAGCCTTCTCGGCGCAACACCATTGGCTGTGCCGATAGCCGTGGTGCGCGCGGGTGGCCGAACTCTCTTGTACGCGTTCGGGCCGGCCGAGTTCGGAAGCGGCGGCATTCGGTTGCCTGATCACTATTCAGCAAGCACACCCGTTTCGCTGTCGTGCGGGAAAGCGGCAAGCTTGGGCAACTTTGGGCGCAGTTGATCGTTGGTCGGGGACCCTACCCTTCTGGGCGCGCAGCGGCATGCTCTTGGGACGACGCTGCGGCCACTATAACCAGCATGGGCGAGTGCATTTGGTCGCGAAGTGTCGCGACGGTCATTGCGTGGCGTAGCTTGCCATCCGCGGCTTTGATTCCCCTCCCCTCGTGAGCGTCTGAAATCGCAAGCTTGATACTGGGCAAGCTGTTGCGGGAAACGGGAAACCGTGCTCCGGACGGCGGTACAGAGCGTCTCTGCATCGGACGGACTGATATCCGAGCAAAGGGCGGTGCGCCGGCCGTCGACACCGACTGCAATGAGGCCGCCGCGACCCGTCTGCCGGATTTCCCGATAGGTTGCGGATTCCGATTTAATCCGGCCGTGTGTACCGACATGAAGCCGGCCGGGATTCCGATTTGAAGCCGGCCACCGTTCCGAGATAAATCCGGCCACCGTTCCGATTTGAAGCCGGCCGCCCTTGCGGTGGTTGGCGGGCGTTTTTTGCGGGTCAGCGACTCGGGCATCAGGCCCCCTCGATCAACGAGGAGGGGGCATTGATGCCGGCCAGAAGAGAGCTGACCATGCGGCAATTGCGGCAGATGTTGCGGCTGCACCACGACGGCGTAAGCGCGCGGGAGATCGGGCGTACGCTCGGCGTGGCGCGCAGCACGATCCAGGACAATCTTGAGCGGGCGCGGCTGGCCGGCATCGGCTGGCCGTTACCGACCGAGTGGACCGACGAGGTTCTCGAACAACGGCTGTTCACCCGCGCCGGCGTCAACCCCGGCCGCCGCCGACACACCGAACCGGACTGGGCGGCATTGGCGCGCGAGCTCAAGCGGGCGGGCGTCAACCTGATGGTGCTGTGGGAGGAGTACCGGGAGAGCCATCCGGACGGCTACGGCTACTCGCGGTTCTGCGATCTTTATCGCGAGTTCGAGCGGCGCCTGTCGCCGGTGATGCGCCAGCACCATGTCGCCGGTGACAAGGTGTTCGTCGATTACTCCGGCAAGAAGATCGCCATCGTCGATCCAATGACCGGCGAGGTGCGCGACGCCGAGATCTTCGTCGCGGTGCTGGGTGCCTCCAACTACACCTTCGCCGAGGCAACCTGGACGCAGACGCTGCCGGACTGGATCGAGGCTCATGTGCGCATGTTCCGCTTCTTTGGCGGCGTGATGCGTCTCGTCGTACCCGACAATCTCAAGAGCGGCGTGCACAAGGCCTCGTTCTACGATCCCGAGATCAATCGCAGCTACGCCATGATGGCGGCGCATTACGGCGTCGGCATTCTGCCGGCACGGCCATATCGCCCGCGCGACAAGGCCAAGGTCGAGGCCGGCGTCCGCTTTGCCCAGACCTATATTCTCGGGCGGCTGCGTAATCAGACGTTCTTCTCGCTCGCCGACGCCAATCGCGCCATTGCGCTCGTGCTCGAACGCATGAACGGCCACGTCATGCGGCGCCTCGGGCTCAGTCGGAGCGATCTGTTCGCAAGTGTCGAGCGACCGGCACTGCGTGCCTTGCCGGCAACCGATTACGAGTTCGCCGAATGGCGATTGGCACGCGTCGGCCTCGATTATCACGTCGAAGTCGAGGGCTTTTACTACTCGGTGCCATACGCGCTGATCCGCGCCCAGGTCGATCTGCGCATCACCAGCCGCATCATCGAGGTGTTCTATCGCGCCAAGCGCGTTGCCGCTCATCAGCGTCGCTACGCCGGCCGCCGTCATGGCACCGATCCAGACCACATGCCGAGCGCGCATCGGCGCTACGCCGCATGGTCGCCGGCACGCTTCCAGCGCTGGGCGCACTCGATCGGTCCGAACACCGAGGCGCTGGTGATCGCCGTGCTCGCCCCGGAACAGGGCTTTCGAACCTGCCTCGGCGTGCTGCGCTTATTCCGCGGCATCGAGCCGACTCGCGCTGAAGCCGTCGCGGCTCGCGCGCTCGAAATCGGGGCGCTCACCTACAAGAGCGTCGCCTCCATTCTCAAAAACAACCTCGATCGCGCTCCGCGGGCCGCTGAGAGCAGCACCGTGATCGAGCATCAAAACCTCCGCGGCCCCGGCTACTTCCATTGAAAGGAGATGATCTCATGCTGACCCATCCGACACTCGATCTGTTACACGACCTCGGCCTCCACGGCATGGCTAAGGGCTTCAGGGAGCTCGAACAAGCCACCGAGACCCGCACCCTCAAGCATGCCGAATGGCTCGGCCTTCTGCTCGAACACGAGGTGACGCTGCGACGGCAGAAGCGCTTCGAGGCACGCGCCAGGACCGCACGACTGCGCCATAATGCCAGCGTCGAGGATGTCGATTACCGCGCCGCCCGTGGTCTCGATCGCGCGATGTTCCTCAAGCTCGCAAGCGGCGACTTCATCCGCGAGCGGCGCAATCTTTTAATCACCGGCCCGTGCGGCGTCGGCAAAAGTTGGCTCGCCTGCGCGCTCGGCCACAAGGCTTGCCGCGAGGACTTCTCCGTCCTCTATCACCGCATCCCGCGGCTGTTCGCAGCGCTGGCGCTGGCCCGCGGCGATGGTCGCTACGCCAAGCTCCTGCGCACCATCGCTCGCGTCGATCTTCTCGTCCTCGATGATTGGGGACCAGAGCAACTCAATGCCGAGCAGCGCCGTGACCTCTTGGAGATTGTCGAGGACCGCTACGACGCCCGCTCGATCATCATCACCAGCCAGCTACCGATCGAGCGTTGGTACGAGATCATCGGCGACCCGACGCTTTCATGATGCCTCCTTTTTCGATCGTTTGGTGTGTCGAAGGCGAGTGCGGATCTGCTTGATCTGTTCGTGCGTCAGGTCGACCTGCCAAGGCTGTCCTTTGGTGAGTTGATTGCCAACCAGTAGTCCGCGAGCGAGATAGTCGAACACCGTTTGCGGCGTGATGCCGAGTGCCCTCGCAGCGCCCTGGATCGAGAAGCTGCCATCGGACCAACGCAACGGGTTGTGGCCGGTGCCGTTAATTTTGACGGTAGGAATGTCCCAGCGTTTGCGCAGCAACCAGACATTCTCGCCTTTGAATGCACAGCCGCGAGCGGCGACGAAGCCTTCCTGATTGAGGATTGCCGCGATCTCCCTGTCCATCTTGCCGGCATCATTGAGTTGCGCGATCCGTTGGCGGAGCCGATCGATATCGATGTAGTCGCCATAAGTGTGAACGCGTCGCTGCAAACGATGCTCGCTGACAGCGCCGGTTTGCCACACGATCTTGAGCCACACCTGGCCGCGCTGCCGCTTTTGATCGAGGCTCACTTCGCGCACGATAAAGCGCAGGATGCGCTTACGATCAGCGGCTGATGTTGTATCGGCGTGCCATATCCGCGGCAGGTTTTCGCCGAGCTTGCGGAGCGCCACACGTTCTGCTTCGCCCATGACAACCGGCTCTGCCGAGCGCCAGCGGGCATACTCCTGTTCGATCGCCTCGACGGCCCGCAGCTTGTCTTCCCACGCGCGTTCGAGCGAACGCGCTACAAGTCAATTCTCCGGCTCAACAGTGTCGTATTGGCGTCGAGCGCGTTCGGCCTCGTAACGAGCGCGTTCTCGTCGCAGCGTCCATTGCTGGTCAAGTTGCCTGCTCTCGTCCTCCAACTGCTCCATGGCGGCGAGCGCGATGGTAATTTGGTCCGGCGCGAGAGCGTCGAGGAGAGTGCGTTCAACCAGGCCATCGACCGGCAGGGCACGAACTTCCTGACACAAAGCGCCGGCGCGCTGATCGCGATCGACGCGGCAACAATAGACTGGATAATCGCCATGGGGCCCGGTGTAACGCAAGCTCATGCGCCGACCGCAACGACCGCACACAGCGATGCCTTGCAGCAGCGCTACGCCTTTGCGCGGTGCGCCGCTGTGGCCTGCCTCGGAGCGGTTGACGTTGTCCGCCAGGCGGCGCTGGTTGGCCATGAACTCCTCCCAGCCGATGTACCCAGGGTGAGCAGCTTGCAGGCAAACCGCCCAGTCGCCAATTGCCACCTTAACAGTGCCGCGCGCCGATCCGGGTCGGCATCCGCTCAAATCTTTTTGCCGGCGGCCGTAAACATAAGCTCCGGCGTAGGCCGGATTTTGAAGAATACTGCGTACACGCGAACTGTCGGCTTCGCGCCAGACGATCTCGTGCGGGGACGGTCCGAGGACCGGTCGGACCGGCAACGGCAATCCGTTTGTGCGCAGGAAGCGCATCACACCGCGTGCGCTTTGCACTTCGCGGAATTTGGCAAAGACCAGGAACAAACGGGCCTGCACTTCCTCGTCCGGATTGAGGATGATCGTGCTGGCGCGGTCATAAGCGAGCCCAGCGGGCAGCGGCAACCGCAACTCGCCGCGTGATGCTTTCTGACGCTCACCCTGATGAAGCCGCATCCGAATCTGGTGCAGTTCCGCCTCGCTCATGATGCCGGACAGCCCAAGCAGCAAACGATCATGATAGGCGCGCGGGTCGTAGAGCCGTTCGCCATCTGCGATCAGCACGCCGAACACCGAGCAGAGTTCAAGAAGCTGATGCCAGTCGCGATTGTTGCGAGCCAAACGCGAAGCATCGAGGCTGACCACAAGCCCCGCATTGCCGAGACCGATCTCGGCAATCAACTTCTGGAAGCCGTAACGCTCGATGCTGTCAGTGCCCGATTTGCCAAGGTCCTCATCGATGACCTGCACGCGCTCATGAGGCCAGCCTAATGCAACGGCGCGATCGACCAGCCGGTATTGCAGCTCGGTGCTCTCTTGATGGCGACGAACCTGGTTCAGAGAGGATTGGCGCACATACACATAGGCCAATTTGGCACGATGCGCCGTGGTCAGCGGCTCGTCAGCGGCGCGCGGGACGATCAGCACAAGCGATCTCCCTTACGCCTGCGCCGCGCGCCGGCTCGATCCGCCTCATCAGCTTCGCGACCGCGCGGGCGATCTGCTTCTGCGTCTGAGCTGACAGGTTCGGCCACAGGCGCGGAAGCACTTGCGGATGCTGGCGGGTTATGTCGGCCGGCATCGGTAGTGGCGGAGACGCAACGCGACGCTGAAGCGCTTGGGTGGCCATCGCGAATCACCTCCTCGGCGAGGAGGGCCAGATTCGCGCTCAAATGTTGCGCCAATGGGATCAGCGTGCGGACGCTGATACGCGAAAGATCCACTCCTGTGCCCGATTCAGTTACCGCTGGCGTGGTCAGATCAGTCGACGCAATCCGGATCGATCGCTTCCGCCCGTCCGGCAGTGCCACCACCACGTAGGCGGGACCGCGTCCAGATCGGTCGCTCAGTACCGCAAACCGCTTGCCGAATAGACAATGACGCGGATCGGTAATCGTTAAATGAGTGACGCGAGCCAGGGGTCGATCAAGAATTGTAGGATTTTGCAGTGTTCGGCGACCCGACGCTGGCCGACGCCATCCTCGATCGCATCATCCACAACGGCTACAGAATCGAACTGACCGGTGACAGCATGCGAAAACTCAAGACCGCCGGCCAAGCCGAGCACGATGCTCCATTGCCCGCAAAAGAACTGCCGAAAAGCGCCAGCGCGCCCGCATCCACGCTGGCAAAAGGGCACCAGAAATGACCGCCGTGCCCAACTCACCGCCCGCCCCGGTGGGTCAACAGGCACCTCCCGCGCGTGCCGCCGCGTCTGCCGTGGGGGCACGCCGCGTCGCGCGCGGGTCCCTCCTGTTGACTACCGGGACGGCCTCCTGCCGTGCTCGATCAACGAGCCATTGCGCTTGACCCGAACGAAAATCGAAAACATCATCCCCACGACCCGCGGAGACTCCGCCAGGTGGCCGGCTTCAAATCGGAACCATGGCCGGCTTCATCTCGGAACGGGTGGCCGGCTTCATATTGGAATGCATGGCCGGCTTCGTCGGAATCCGCAGATAGGTCGCGGCGAATCGACAGATGTTGCCAGATCGCCGCTCGTTTGAGCGGATCAGGGAGACCCACATCTCGTCATCGGGTCTCCTCGCGCAACCGGCTGACTTGGCTCTTGCCACGATACAGTGGAAAACAGACTCGAGCTCTCGCTAGCCCCGCAGTTCTGTGCTACGGTATCGGGTAGTAAGCGAATCTTAGGCGGCCTCAGGATACCTTTGCTTGAGATGGTTTTTTCTCGCCTGCCAGTTTACGATCTCCGGCGCATCCGCCTGGATCCTCTATTTGATTTTCGGTTTGCCAGCACCGTTTGTCCTCGTCTCCTTGATCGCGAGCCAAACTGTTTTTCTCCTGTTCGCCATCGACGTCGTCAACCGCCGCACTGAGATGACGAGCTTAAATCGGCTCGCCAAGGAAGTCACAATAGTCGCACGTCACGTAGCGAAGCTGAGCGCCAAGGTTGCCGCGTCGGAAGATGCGGTAGACGACGCCATCGGTAGGATTGGCGCAACCTTGCCGCGTCTCGAGCGGTCGAACGCCACCCGCGGTCAAGAGCTTCTCGACATACGTGCAATTCTCAACCAGCTCACAATCACCATTTGCATCCAGGATCTGCAGCTGATGTCCGCCGAGCCACCAAAGTGGCTTGTTGACGAAAATGCGGTGGCGCTAACCAACAGATGGAAGGCGACGTCATAACGGCGCTTCTGAAATTTCTGGCGAGATTTTCCGATGCGCTGTTGCAGTGATCTGACCGCCCGTCGGTAAGTTGTGCGCAATGCGCCTTTCACGGAAGAGCGGATGGTGGCGATCATCCGCGAAGCTGATCACGAACTGGTGTCGGCAGTGACCGAGCGGTAGAGTAGTGTAGCGAACGAACGATCTACACGTGGCGCGCGCCGAGTTCCTGGAGCCTCTAGTGGTCTCGTTCGCGCCTCAAGGCCAAGGCCACATTCAAGTCTCGGGGATATCACCCCCAAACGAGGCTCGACGAACACATGCACGAAGCAACGGACGGTGCCTCAAGCTAGGGCGATAGTCCACGGCAGATCAAGGTGACGGTGATGTTGTCAAATCTATCGTCTTCTTAAAAATATCGCATTGGCCTGCAGCCGGATCCGTTGTGACCGACTATCTTCCACTGCTTACCCGTGCTGTTGCCGCTCTAAGGGTGAATACCTGGGAGACAAGACGAGAGGTTTACGAACGTGCTCGAGCGGCGCAACGGTCATTTCTAGAGCAACGTGATCCTCCGGCGACCGTGGCGGAATTTCAGCGGGAACGTCTCGCGCTAGAGGTGGCGATTCAAAAGGTCGAGTTCCGAAGCTTCGGGCGTTCCGCTATCGCTGCCGCAGCGTAGAAATCTGACATCAACGCAAACTTCACACGAGCTCGCAAAGCCCGGCAGCTCCGGCGGAATCGCCAGATCAATCGCGTCCTTGTTTGCCGCAACTTTGGCGGGCGGGGCCGTGCTGATCGCAATCCCGTTTTATATGCAGGGCGGGATATGGCTTATGAGACACGCGGTCGGCTATTCGGCGCTGACAGAAATGTTGGTGTTTCTCATTTCTATCCTCGCAATCGTCTGCATTGCGTTTGCTCGGATGATTCCCAATCGATTTGGTCGCGTTCTCCTAATTTCATCATACCTCTTTAGCGCGACTACTTGGATGAGCGCGACTCTTATCACTTATCTCTATCTCGGACCACTTTGGCTAGTCATCGGAGCAGGGATTGGCATCGTGGGAATTATGCCAGTGGGGGTCGTTGGCGCCGCGTTGCATGCGGACTGGCTGGCATTGGGCATTTTGGTGAATGGGATTGCATTAACATTTGTTGCGCACGGACTTGCGTCAGCTGCACTATCAAAATCCAAGCGCAAGGTAGGTTAAACCGTTTCCCTACGCTGGCGGCCGCCTGGCAATGATCTCGCCGTTGGAGATAGCTCTCTGAGGAGTGGCTCGATGATCGTGTCCACTATCTGATGATGGACACCATCTGTGATGCCGGTTGACGAAGACGGTGATGTCGCGGCTGGCAAGCGCAGGCGTCGATCGTGGACGCGGGACGAGAAGCGTCGGATCGTTGAAGAGAGCCTTCAGGAAGGTGCATCGATCGCGGAGGTCGCTCGACGTCACGAGCTCAACGCCAATCTCTTGTTTACATGGCGTCGCAAGATGGGCGTTGAGCCGTCTGAGCAGTCTGGCCCGATGCCTATCCTGCCCGTGACGATTGCGCCGGGATCGGTCGCGCAGAAGCATTGCCCGACGGCGGCCGGCCAGATGGAAATCGTTCTTGCGGAAGGCAATCGGGTCCTAGTTTGGGCTGATGTCGAGGCAGCGGCGTTGTCGCGGGTGTTGAAGGCGCTGTCGCGGCGATGATTCCAATTCCGAGCGGCGTCAGGGTCTGGATTGCGACGGGTCATACCGACATGCGGCGCGGCATGCAGGGGCTGGCGCTTCAGGTTCAGGAGAGTCTGAAGCGCGATCCCCATGCCGGCGATCTTTATATTTTCCGAGGTCGTCGCGGCGATCTGGCCAAGATCCTCTGGCACGATGGGATCGGGCTGTCGCTTTACGCCAAACGACTGGATCGCGGAAAGTTCATCTGGCCTTCGGCGTCGGATGGCGCGGTGTCGATCTCGGCGGCTCAGATGTCCTATATGCTGGAAGGGATCGACTGGCGAAATCCGCAACTGACATGGCGTCCCAAGAGCGCCGGCTGAGCCACATAAAATGAGGGGCCACGTGCATTTTAGGGCGTCACAAATCAGAGAATTTATGATTTTCTCGTTGCCATGGATGCGGATCGCGACGCTCTTCCCGATGACATAACCGCTCTGAAAGAGGCGCTGATCATCGAGCGTGCCAAGGGTCTGGAGGTTGCCGCGGAGCTGGCGGTCGCTCGGGCCCAGGCGTCTGAAGACGTGGCACTGATCGCCCAGCAGAAGTTGCGGATCGCCAAACTGGAGCGCCAGGTCTACGGGCAACGATCGGAGCGCTCGGCGCGTCTGATCGATCAGTTGGCGCTGGAGTTTGAAGAGCTGGAAGCCGGCGCCACGGAAGACGAACTCGCGGCGGAGACAGCGGTCGCCAAGACAATGTCGGTGCGCGGATTTACGCGCAAGCGACCCGAGCGCAGCACATTCCCCGATCACCTTCCCCGCGAGCGTGTGGTGATCGATCCGCCTACGGCATGTGAGTGCTGCGGCGGCAATCGCCTGCGCAAGCTCGGCGAAGACGTGACCCGAACCCTGGAGACGCAGCCCCGTCGGTGGAAAGTGATCGAGACGGTGCGGGAGAAGTTCACCTGCCGCGACTGCGAGAAGATCACGCAAGCACCGGCGCCGTTCCATGTCATCGCGAGAGGCTGGGCGGGACCCAGCCTCCTGGCGATGATCGTGTTCGAGAAGTTTGGTCAGCATCAGCCCCTGAACCGCCAGGCCGAGCGCTATGCTCTGGAAGGCGTGCCGATCGCGTTGTCGACCATGGCCGACGCCGTGGGGTCGGTCTGCGCGGCGCTCGATCCTCTCCTTCGCCTTGTGGAAAGCCATGTCATGGCGGCAGAGCGCTTGCACGCGGATGATACGACCGTACCGGTTCTGGCCGAAGGAAAGACCGACACCGGGCGATGCTGGATATATCTGCGCGACGACAGGCCCTTTGGCGGAACCGGACCCCCCGCGGCGATATTTTACTACTCACGCGATCGCAGGGGCGAGCATCCTCAGGGGCATCTGGCTGGCTATGCCGGCATCCTGCAAGCGGACGCCTACGACGGTTACAACAAGCTCTATCAGGCCGGCCGAAGTGCTGGCCCCATCCTGGAGGCGGCATGTTGGGTGCATGCCCGGCGCCCGTTCTTCGCCATGGCCGACATCGAGGAGAACGCTCGACGCAAAGCCTCAGGCAAGAAAGAGATCGCGCTGTCGCCCATCGCGATCGAGATCGTGCGCCGTATCGACGCGCTGTTCGAGATCGAGCGATCCATCAACGGCAAGAGCGTCGAGGAACGCCTGGTCGTCAGGCAGATGTCGAGCCGGCCATTGGTCGACGACCTTCATGTCTATATGCGTGCGCAGCTCGCTCGGCTTGCTCGCGGGCACGACTTAGCCAAAGCGATCAATTACGTTCTCAAGCGCTGGGTGGGCTTTACCCTATTCCTTCAGGACGGGCGCGTCTGCCTCTCGAACAACGCCGCCGAACGCGGCCTGAGGGGTATCGCCCTGGGTCGAAAATCGTGGCTGTTCTGCGGGTCCGATCGCGGCGGACAGCGCACCGCAGCCATGTACAGTCTCGTCGTCACGGCCAAAATGAATGGCGTCGATCCGCAGGCTTGGCTCACCGACGTCCTCTCCCGTATCGCAACTCATCCTGCCCATCGATTGGATGAATTGTTGCCGTGGAACTGGACGCCACTGACGTCAGCGATTGCAGCCCGGGCGGCCTGACCGTGCACATCAACAAGGTCCACCACGTCACGACGATTGACCGCATCGCCAATGATCTCGGCGAAAGCGAGGACTGGCTTCACGACATTGCCAACGAAATGGAAATTGAAGACGGAGTGATATGGGTCTACGGCGTCGGCGAGGACGGCGTGATGGCCTTCACCGACTTCGGAATCGAGAACCTCGTCGATCTCATCAAAATGCATAAAGACCGAACACTGCTCAACCGCCGGGACGGCGGCAAATAGGCAGCCTGCGGTCTATGCCGCATGGATACTCAGAAGCCGCCCCAGTCCGTGGTCCTGGACATCGACGACACGGTCGACGTTGTGCACGGCCACCAGCAGCTGGCGCAATGGAACGCGCATTATGATGAGCGCTGCTTCCTGCCGATCCACATCTACGATGCGGCCACCGGGGCTCCGGTTGTTGTGATCCTGCGTCCCGGCAAGACCCCGTCGGGTGTCGAGGTCCGCAAGCTTCTCAGCCGCCTGATTAGGCGCATCCGCCGGCACTGGCCCAACACCCGCATCACCATCCGTGGCGACGGGCAGAAGTTCATTCACGGATCCGCGCCAAGATTCTGCCTACCTGGACCGCACTCCATCTTCCGCCCCAAATAGCCGGGATCTCCCGTTCATTCAGTCTGGATGCGATGGCCCGTAGCGACACCGCTCCAGCCGCCTGAATTTCCACTATAACCGGAGCTAATTTGGCGGCTCTCGCATTTGCTTGTGCCGTACGGATCAACGAACTCATTGCCCTGGCTTCGTCCGTATACCGTATACCCGGCGGTCGTCTTTTTTCTTTTCTTTCTCTTCGTTGACATTGCCTCAGCCAATACGGTCTCCGGTTACCCCTGTTGGCGATGACGAACATTTATAGGCCGCGTTATTATTGCAAAAAAGCGACAACCCCGAGCATTTCGCTCGGGGTTGTCTGCCGCACATAGTCACTGCGTAGGTTTAAAACTTATAACTCAGAGCCGCTCGGATCACGGTCGATTTTCTCCGAACTCCAAGTGTAGTTCGAGGGGAACTTCGGGAAGTTGACTGATGCTCCCGCCGCGTTCTGCGCATCGTTGAACTGATAATGCAGCCATTCGGTCCTGAGCGTCCAATTGTTCCACCAGACGTTAGCGTTATTGTTGGAGATCAGCCATTCGACACCGAGGCCAGCCACCCAGCCGCCAGAGGTTGTCGTGAAGTCGACATTTGCATTATACGAACCTGGTCCGCCGACAACGCCGTTATACGCATTCGCGCTATAGTGCACGTTGTCCCACGCAGCACCACCGGTACCATAGATCATCAGGTTGGGCGTCCAGAGCCAGCCCAGACGACCGCGGACGGACGACAGCCAATTCAATTGCGTTGAGAAACTGCTCAACGACCCTGCCACCGGGGCTCCGCCAGGCGTTACCCAAGGATTGGCGTTGTTGGTACCGACCGCGCCCCGCATGATGTCGCCTTCAATGCCGGCCACCCATGCGGACCAGAACTGGCAACAGTCAGTTTTTGAGCTGACGGGCATGGCGCAAGGCATTGAGCTCGTGCAGGAAATGGGTGTCAAGACCACTCTGCGGCTGTGCCATGCAGCTCGACGGTACCGGCGCGGGTTTCCCAAGTTCGGTAGCGGCAGCCATTGCGCTGGGCCAAGCGCTCGGGATTTTTCTCGCCATAAGCGGCGCCCATCAGCGCCTCGATCTCCAGCTCCATCAGCCGCTGGGCGGCGGACCCCAATTATCTCGCCGCAGCAGATCAACGTCAGAGGTCTTCTCCACAAGTGTGCGCAGGTTCATCATCTCGTCGGTTATCGGCGGTTCCTCGAATCAGATTGGCGTCGCAACCCGCCCCTATTGGGAAATCGTCGATGACCACCGCGAAGCCGGCCGCCCGCTACCGCGCTATTGGAGGGCGCGTGTGCGGGCGACTTCGCTCCGCCGAACTGCACCACTACAGGGGACGTGACCGCGAGCCGGTATTCGTATCGCACTCGCATCCATGTCCGGAGGCCGCGACGTTCAGCCTCGTTGCACTCAGGCCGCAACAGTCCGGACGTGGGGCCACGATGCCCCGTAAGCCTAGTCCAATCAATCTCAACGCGTCAAAAACATCCTAAAACTGATCAACCGGCCCGACCCGGGCTCGCGCGGAACAGACGAGCACGTCAGGCCAACCTGTCGTTCACGTCATGCGCTCGGGCGCATAAGAGCGGCGATAAATGCCCATTCTATCAGTAGCTTGCATTCGCTTCCGCAAGTTCAGCAATCGCGCATGGAATAGCCGTGATCGGGATTAGCCCCGAAACGGTAGTTCGAAGCACGCGCCGAAGCAGACACCCAGCTTGCAGCGATCACAACACATTGCCTGATATCGTGCCTGCTGTTGCCGCTTCTTTTGCTATTATTTTTTGCCAGTCATGCTAGGTTACACCTTGAGCATGGCTAGCATGATGATACCTGCATTCACAGTCGCCTCCCGATTCTCGGTTTTGGTAGGAACGTTCGCGGTAGCATCGATCGCGATGGCTGATGGTCCGCCAAAGCTAAAAATCGACTCAAGTTGCACGGCCGCCTCCGAAAACGGATCCGGTCGCAATAAGCGGATGTGTTTAGATGCTGAACAAGCAGCCCTAACAACGCTCACGGAAAAGTGGCCGCGATACAGTTTTCGCGACCGAAATCAATGTATCAGCATGGCAACCCACGGTAGTGCCCAGAGCTATGTCGAGCTTCTCATCTGTCTTGATACGATGAGCGACGCGGAAGCCCTTCGCAAACCCAAGCATGATGACGTCGGCACTGTTCAAACGACCCAGTCAACCAATGCTCTCAGTTCGGAACCACCGAGACAATCCGAGCCAACTGGCGCATCTGAGCTCCCGCATCCGGGCCCGGCCAGAAAGCCTGTGGCGACATCGGCTGAGAAGACGCGATCACACACCGCCAGAGTCCGAAGCAGCCCTCAACGTACGCCTCCTCAGGACAATGGCGGCATTTTGACGTCTGTCGGCCGTTTCCTTTCAAGGACGCTGACTGGCAATTGATCTGTTCGCGGTCACGGAAGGCACGGCCGTGGACTGACTTTAAGCGATGATGTGCGCGTTGGGCTAACCAATTATTAACCCTGAATCGCCCAACCTGGTAGCAACCAGGCTGGCGCGCTCATCTGCACCATGTCGTGCGCTCGGCAGGACCCAAGCCCTTCGTTGCACGGAACGGAGGCTCGGGATTTTTTTCGTTTTTGCGATATGCCGAGTTGGCGAACAACCCGCCAACAATATCCGCCGTCGGCAGTGAATGACTTTTTGAGTCACTTGCAAAGTAGGCATTCGGTGAGGACCGCAGGGACCCTACTTCGGCGGGTTGACCTTTGGCGGTGCCCTACCTGCTGCTCTTTCGATTGCGATGATTTCTTCGAGGCTCTCGATGCCGAAGGCGGTGAAGCCCGGCACGCCTTCCTCGCCGACGCCATAGATCCACAGGCTGCCTTCTTCGGGATCCATATTGACCTGGAGGTCCCACAGCCATTGCTCGTCCTCGCCGAGCTTTTCGGCGACGTACTTGAGTGTGAACACGTGTGAGATCGCGGCCACGTTAGGCCGCCTGGCTGGCGGGAGTGGAAAGATGTCGCCAGTTCCACGGTAGAAGCTCGTCGATCCGATGAGCCGGGTGCTCGGCAATGCGACCGAGAACGTCGGCGAGCCAAGCCTGCGGGTCCACGTCATTCATTTTTGCCGTGACGATGAGGCTGTACATGGCGGCTGCGCGCCGCCCACCGCGATCCGACGCGACCTCATAATGCCCGGAGTCTGGGGCAAGAAGTTGAGGTTGCATATCCATTCCACCCGTTGTTTCAGCGGCCTGCGATCGTAGTCGCCGATCAACTTCACAATGGCAGCCGGCATCTGACGCTTCGCGCAGGAGAAGGTCCTTCCTTTCTGGTTCCGGCTTGGATGGTCGAACCTGCGGCAGCATCGGTCAAGATTATTGATACCCCGTGCATTTCGGTCGCTCGGCTTCTCGATCTACGAGCGTTCTTGGATTCTGGCCTAGCCTTCCATCGAGGGGAACAGGTCCCCGAGGGAGGCTCTGATGGCGAATCATTGGACGAGGACTCAATGGGATTTGTTCGACAAGCCGCCGCCGAGCATGAAGCTCGAGGCGACAGAGCGGGTGAGGGCAATGGAGCAGCTTCAATTGCTGCTGATGGAGGTGATAACGACTTTGGGAAGTCACCGGGGGGCGGACGATGACCAAGATTAAGCCTGAGCATTTGGTACGCAACGCCATTGTTTATGTTCGTCAGTCGACAACATTTCAGGTGACGCAGAATCTGGAGAGCCAACGGCGGCAATATGGCTTGACTGAGCGGGCCCGCCAGTTGGGCTGGTCTGACGTCGAGGTGATTGACGATGATCTTGGCCGTTCCGGCGCGGGTGCACGGCGGCCGGGATTCGAGAAGCTCTTGGCCGCGATCTGCGAAGGGCGTGTCGGTGCGGTGCTTTCGCTCGAGGCGTCCCGGCTGGCACGCAATGGGCGTGATTGGCACACGCTGCTGGAGTTCTGTGGTCTGGTCGGCACGCTGATTCGACGAGGACGGCGTCTATGATGCAGCATCGCCCAATGACCGGCTTCTGCTCGGCATGAAGGGCACGATGAGTGAGATGGAACTTTCGGTATTTCGGCAGCGCTCGATCGAGGCGATGAAGCAGAAGGCCCGCCGAGGCGAACTCTTCCTCACCGTCGCGGTCGGCTATTTAAAGGCAAGCGGCGACCGTATCGAGAAGGATGCGGATCGACGCGTTCAAGAAGCCGTAGCGCTGGTGTTCCGCAAATTCGCCGAGTTTCAGACAATCCGTCAGGTCCTGGTGTGGTGTAGGCAGGAGAAGATCCTCTTACCCACCCTGGCACAAACACGCGCAGCAGCCGAACGGATCATTTGGCGTTTACCGGTCTATCCAACAGTTCATCACATGCTGACCAACCCAGTCTATGCCGGCGCCTACGCGTTCGGCCGCAGGACAGCGCGCGTGACGATCGAGAACGGACGCAAACGAGTGGTCAGGAGCATGCAGCGCGACCAGCGAAGCTGGGACGTTTTGATTTGTGACCACCACGAGGGTTATATTTCTTGGGACGAGTTCGAAAGGAATCAGCAGCTGATTGCCGATAACACCAATGGCAAGAGATTCAGAGCTATGCCGGAGATTGGGTGACGAGGTCGATCAGGCGGCGTGGTGAGCCGGCATTTCAATAACCTCGATGCCGTTTTGGAATTTGACCCCTCGGACGATTTTCGGCAACTGGTTTTCGCCCTTCAATCGCCGCCATGTTTTAGCGGCGGCGTTCACGAGTTTGAATACCATGAGTTTGGCGGTCTTCGCCGACAAGGCTCCCTTCGTCCGCACGGTTCGATGACGTACCGTAGCGAACACGCTTTCGATCGGGTTTGACGTGCGCAGATGGTCCCAGTGCTCGGCCGGGAAGTCGAAGAACGCGAGCAGAGCTTCCCGATCCTTGGTTAGGCAGGTGACTGCTTTCTCGTACTTGGCGCCGTATTTGTCGGCGAACATGTCGATCGCGGTCTCAGCGGCCGCGCGGGTAGCGGCGCCGTAAATCTCCCGGAGGTCTGCCTTCATGTTGATCTGGACCGAGAGGGCGACCTTGTTCAGCACGTTGGCGGTCTTGTGAACCCAACACCGCTGGTGCCTGGTGCTGGGAAAGACTTCATCGATAGCCTTCCAGAACCCGAGCGCGCCGTCACCGACCGCGAGATCCGGCGCGATTTCGAGCCCACGCCGCTTGATGTCGATGAGGAGCTCGCGCCAGCTCTGCGCGCTCTCCCGTACCCCAGTCTGGAACCCGATGAATTCCTTCTTGCCTTCGGGCGTGGCGCCGATCAGCACGAGCATGCATTCGGCGGCCTCTTCCATCCGCGCTTGCAGGTAGACCCCGTCCGCCCACACGTACACGTATCGCCGCGCTGACAGGTCGCGCTTTTGCCAGGCATCGTAATCGGCCTGCCACTCCTCCGTCAGTCGCGTGATCACGGCCGGCGACAGGTTGGGCGCGTCCTTGCCCAGGAGCGCGGCGAGTGCTTCCTGGAAGTCGCCGGTCGACACCCCTCGCAGGTAGAGGATCGGCAACAGCGCATCGAGGGTCTTCGTCCGCCGCGCCCACTTCGGCAGGATCGACGAGCTGAAGCGGATTTTCTCCTCCGCGCCTACGTCAGCCCGATCGCGCACCTTGGCGCGCCGGACCTCGACAGGCCCAACCCCGGTTTGGATTGCGCGCTGAGGTCCATGGCCGTGACGCACGATGCGGTCGCGGCCGTCCGGCAATTTTAAGTCCTTCCACTGGGCGACGAAGGCGTCGGCTTCTGCGATCAGCACCTGGGCCAGCATTCGGCGGGCGCCTTCACGGGCAACTTCGGTTAGTGGATCGTCGATCGCTTCAGGCTGACGCAACGGGATGACGGTGGTATCTCTCGACATGGCGTATCGCTCCTTTCGGGAGGTTCTGGCAGGCTCGACACCCGCCTCGATACGCCGCCTTCAATCAAACGTCGTCACCCAGATTCCCGCATAGCTCAGAGATTCATGAGCCGAGGCGCTGTGCGCTCAGGTGAAGCTTTGTTGCCCGGTATTTTCCGCTGCGCCCGGTGCGGCAAAAAACTCATGTCCGCTATGGCCAGACCTATCGTTACGAATGCGTAGGCGCCTTCAACCAACTCGCGGCGGCACGGTGCATCACCTTCGGCGGGATGCGCGTCGATCGGGTCATTGCCAAAGAAGTGCTGGATAGGCTTCAACCTCTTGGCGTGGAGGCGGCGTTGGCCGTGATCGAAGCGCGCAACCAGCGGCGCACCGAGAAGAAGAGGCAGCTCGATTTGGCCCTACAGCAAGCCCGCTACGAAGCCGCCAGGGCGCAACGCCAATATGACGCCGCCGACCCCGAGAATCGCCTGGTCGCCGGCGAGTTGGAGCATCGATGGAACGAGCGCCTGGTTGCGGCGCGATCTTGAACTCGAGATCGATCGGCTCGACGCAGACAAAGCGCCGACCCTGACTGAGATGGACCGCGAGCGGCTCATGGCGCTCGGCCAAGACCTGATGCAAGCTTGGGAGAATCCCGGCGCCACTCCGGAGACCCGCAAAAAGATTATTCGTACGGTCATATCCGAGATCATTGTCGACATTGTCGGCGATACCTTGGAGCTGATCATTCATTGGCAGGGTGGCGACCACACGCGTCTGATGGTGAAGCGGAACCGCGCCGGCCAGACGCGGTGGACTACCGACGCCGAGGTTGTTGATCTTGTGCGCGCTCTGGCGCGCCAGATGCCTGACGAGACGATTGCCTCCGTGCTCAACCGATCCGGCAAGTCGACTGGTTTCGGTAATAGCTGGACTCGGGGACGCATTTGCTCTCTGCGCCGTCAGTATCACATCGCCATCTACCGCGATGGAGAGCGCGCCGACCGTGGCGAGGTAACGCTGAACGAAGCGGCGACAGCTCTTGCCCTCAGCACAACCACTATCCGCCGTCTCATCGCCGAGGGCGCTCTTCCCGCGAGCCAACACTGCAAAGGCGCGCCCTGGGTTATTCGGCTGGCCGATCTGGAGCGAGATGAGATACGCGCCCAATCTAATGCGCGCCGATCGCGTCGCCCGCCACCCGATGAACGCCAGAAAAATCTACTCGATCTATCAATGACATGATGAGATGAGCAGCATGAAGCACCCTCGTCGTGGCCTGCGAAGAGTGCGTTTTTGCGCGTGAGTGCTATCACCCGTTCATTCTGCCCATGTCGGGCAGGAGTTGGAAGTCCATTACCGCTGGCATCCCTACTTTGGCCATAAGGTCGTCATCCGGCGCGCAGCCCAGCGAGCGACAGGCCGATTTCTGAGCATCATGGGTCCGGCGGGCGTGGTTGTTACCATTGCTGACTGGATGCTTGATCCAATCGTTTGCGCCGCTTGTTCGCCGACAGCACCTTGATCGCCTCCGTCAAGGTAGCCTCGTCGAATTCGGGCAAATACTCCTGCATGATCTTCGCGGCTTCCTCTGGGTGGGCCACGATGTAACGGCTGGCCTCGATCACGGCGACGCGCATGAATTTCTCGAACGCCGCGCGCTTTCCCGGATCCTGAAGATCGGCCTCCTGCGCCAGGATGTAGAGGTGCCCCATTTCGGGGAATTCCTTGGCGACGCTCGCCAGCGAATGCAGGCCCATCGTCTTGACCGCTTTGGCGGCGAACAGCGTCGGTATGGCGGCGGCATCGATCTTGTCCGCTGCGATCGCCATCATCCGGGCTTCGTGGCTGCCGATCGTGACCATGCGGGCCTTGTCGGGATCGAGTCCGTTGTGGCGCATGACGAGCCGCGGTATCTCGCCGCTGGCGGCGCCGGGCGCCGACGTGCCGATCCGCGCGCCCTCAAGGCTTTTTAACGCCTCGATATTCGGTCGCGCCAGGATTTCGTAATCGACGCGCGTCAGGAACGAGCCGAGGGCCTTGATCCTGGCACCCTCGAGGATCGCCAGATAGGGAGGAAAGACGCCGACCGCCGCGAGGTCGGACTTCTTGGCGAGCAGCGCCCGCAATGCGTTGGGGTCGGATGTCAGCCACGTCTCTTCGACGTCGAGGCCCGCGGCCGCAAGCCAGCCTTTCTTCTTAGCGACAAAGTAAGGCAGCCAGTTCGTAGTTGGCGGCGATGCGAACGAAAACCGAATGACGGTGCGCTGCTCCGTGGCGGCCGGACGGGCAGCGGTTGCGGCGAGAAGAACGAGCGCGCAGATGCCAATGATTTTCTTCATTTTGAATTCCTTCCGGGAATATCAGGGGGACGCATTATTGAATGGAATCTTGTGGCCGCCCAGGACTTCGAACCGATCCTCGACCTGCAGGCCGAGCGCATCGTGCACCCGCGAGGTCCAGCTATAGAGCCCGATGACGCAGGTCAGCTCGACGATCTGGGCCGGCGAATAGTATCGACTCAGATCCTTCATGGCCTCATCGGTCGATTTGTTGATCGCCGCGAGACGCGTGTATCGCACCAGCGCGTTCAGCGCATCATCGTCGGTCGGCGGATCCTCGTTCAGCATCCGGCTCAATTCGTCGCGGGTCACGCCGAAATCGCGCATGAGCCGCCCGCCGGTGTGCGATGACGTGTAGACCCCACCGTTCAGCCGTCCGGTGATGTAGGCGACGCGTACCTTGACGGGCGTCGACACCAGTCCCTTGGTCATTAGCTCCATTTCGAGAGCGACGAAAACCTTCATGACCTCCGGTCTGTGCGCATAGGCGCGCATGGAGTCCGGAACGCCCTTCAGGTACTTTCCAAGCTCCGAAAGGTCCGGCAGGGCATCTTCGGCCACCAACGGGATACGGGCGCCAGGCATGACCTCGCTCCTCCGGCTCTGAACCATCCTCCGGGAGGATGGCGGTGACGATGGTTGACAACAAGCGCATTTTTTTGCGCCAGCGTTGCCAGTTCGGCAACAATCTCTGAGCTAGCTTTCGGGCTTCACGTCAACAAACGTCGCGTCTTCGCTACCGCAATAGACGATGCCAGCGATCTGTATTCTGGCATCGGGAGCCGCAAGACCCGCCAAGATCGTGGTTCGAGGCGGAAACGGCCGGCCGACGTGCTTGCCGTAACCGCGATTGAATCCCGCGTAGTCGCGCCAGTCGGTCAGGATATTGTTTGTTCTCAGTACGTTTTCGGCACCCGACCCGGCCGACTCGAGCATTGCGGCAATGTTGCTCCATGCGGCGTCGATTTGACGTTCTGCACCATCTGGCAAATTTCCGGGGCGTTCGTATCCGAGCGATCCGCCAAAATGGATTTCGTCGCCGGCGAGCACGGCCTGGACCTCACCTGCCGGCGCCGGGATCCGGCGACCCCCGCCGGCCCAAGCGAACGCCTCGAATTGGACGCGGATCGCGGGATCGGGCAGCGGGGCGATGACCACCGTGACGGCGACCGCCTGGTCGCCCAGGACCTTCTTCGACCAGACGTTGAAAAGCGCGGTTTCGGCGACGTGAGCCAACGTCACGTGGAGGCTCACCAAGTCCGCAGCCCCTAGGCCCGCCTGCGTCAGCAGGTCGATGAGAGTTGCGAACGCGCGGTCGATTTGCTGCGGGAACGAGAGCGCAGCATCGCGAGACGCCAGGCCCGGTGTTGCGGTCCCGTAGAACCGTTTGCCGACGCGGACGGCATGAATGTGCGAAGTCTCCGCAAGGTAGCGCTTGTGCGCGCCCGAGTCGAGAATCGCAATGGCATCGAGTTCGATCGCGGCCTGCGGGAGCGGAAACCCATGTGAGCCGACCAAGGCCTGCGCCGCCCGGGCGTCCGACAACCGGGTGTCGCTGATCTGCTGGACCTGTCTGATATCGCGCGGATCGACGACATAGACCTTTGCGTTTACGAGATCCGCGATGCTGCCGCCCAATATGTCGAGGACGGTTGCTAAATTGTCGAACATGCGAACGGTCTGCGCGGCCGCATCGACGTAGCCGGGCTTCGAGCCGGCAAGCTGCAGCGCCGCGTCCGTGCCCGCCGTCGCACCTACGTAGATCATCTGCCCGACGCGTACGGCATGCGAAAAATGCGCGATCGGCCGCATCAGTTTGTCGGTGAAGATCACCTGCTTGCGCATCGGTCGGGGCTCAGATCACGATTTCGCGTCTGACGGCGCGGACGTCCATTTCAAAGTCGAGTCCGCGGACCGGCGGGCGCGCGAAGTACCAGGACAATGCGTGCTGCATCGCACCGCGCGCGGCGATCTCAGTCGCGATCAACGGATGCACGTCGCAGACCGTGTAAAGGCTTGTCCCGGTTATTTGCGGCCAGCGGAGCCCGAAGGCGCCCATGCGTCGTTCCATCTCCGCCAGGACCCAGCTCGCTTTTTCGCGCAAGCCTTCGGGTGACCGGTCGCCCGGCCGGATCACGACGTCGCTGTAGGCGCCCGCGCCTTCGGGGGCCTCGCCGCTGCCCGCGCCGACGAAGCTTGTGTTGGCGCCCGGCGCAGCCGGAACGGTGTATGAGAATGCATAAATCGACGGAATTTGCGGGGCGCCGATCTCGGGGCACACGTTCGTCCGCGCGACCGGGTTCTCGTCGCGGCTAAAAATGCCCCACCGTTCGAGCTGACCGACATAACTTCGGTTAAAGGCCTCAAAACCCGCTTCGGTGAACGGCTCGGGGGAGCGCAGCTCGCACGCACAAAACGCCTGAACAGGACGTCCGTTGCTTTTGAGACGCTTTTCGATGACCTTGAAGCCGTCGGCAAGCGGCAGCGGCTGCTGAAAGCGCGCTCGCTCGATCTCGAACCCATCGAGGGCAGCAATACCCGCCGAATATTGAAACACCCCTTTCAGAAAACGATAGCCACCGGTCTCGAACGACAGCAGGCTCATCAAATCCTCGGAGATTTCGAATGCACTTTTTGATCAGTGGGCAGCATCTTTGAACGTGGCGGCACAGAGTGTCAATTATTGTTGCGGCACTGAATCGTTGCTCTGACGGCAACGATTCAAACTTGGCGGCTGCTATTTCACCTATGACGAGGCTATACCCTTCGCTCGTGGGAGGATCCGCCATGGTCGTGACGCGAAGGGCAGCACTCGCCGCAACTGCGTGCAGCAGCCTCAAGTTATTTGCGCTTTTCGTGCGAATGTCTCTTTCGCAGACGCAAACCCGGGCCGCCTCCGTTTTCGTCAATAAATTCGACACCGGCAGATTCTAGGGCGCGACGGACGGCCAAATCGTTGGTGGCCGTCATGTTTGTGTGAAGTTCAGCAAGCTCGGCACGCCTAATTGTTCGCAGGCTCACGGATGATTGCCGCGCAAGGTCCGCTGCGCTCCATCTGATTTCAGCCACGTTTGGTGGCCGGCTTCTTCAGCCGTACTCCTGCTCCTCCCCCGTTCTCATCGATGAATTGGATACCAGCGCGCTGGAGGGCAGTCTCGATCTTGCTCCCCGTCTCTACCCGACCGCCCAAAAATCCATCCTGAGCCTCCAACCGTTTGATCGTCGGGATCGAGACATCTGCAGCCAACGCGAGCTGTTCCTGAGACCACCCCAAAAGCGCGCGCGCAGCCTTGATTTGCCTAATTGATACTTTTGGTATTGACTTCGGAGGCATAGGATGAGATACTTTTAGTATCGATACGCCAGGGAAAAGAAGTTACTAAGTGCGAGGAGAAGCAACAATGGCAAGTTCAGCACAACAGTGGCACCGACCGGACCGCCGCCATTTCATTGGTGGTTCCGATGCCCGGATTATCCTGGGAGACGACGACCCCGCGCTCATCCGGCTATGGCGCGAGAAGCGCAAAGAAATCAAAACGCTCTCTGTAGCCAAAAAGCCAGCGAAGAAGTCGCCATGTGCACGGCGCGGACGATCCCCAATCAGGTCCCTACCCTTCCCCTCCTCGGGCGCGCCGACCTGCGGAAGCGCACACCTGCGCCGCCTCCATTCTCCTCGATGAATTCGATTCCGGCCGATTCCAATGCACGACGAATTGCTCCGAGAGCCGCCTGGGATACTTCGCGTCGATTACGTTCAAAATCAACGATTGTTGAGAGGCCGAGGGCCGCTGCGCGGGCCAAATCGGGCTGCGTCATATCCAGGAGTCCACGCGCCCCCCGACATTGAGCAGCGCTGATCTTATCAACATTTTCTGTTGACACGTCTCATCGCCTCGCCCTATCAACATTTTATGTTGATAGATGACCATCAAGTACGCGAATCGTTCGCAATCGAAGCTACGTGACTGAAGGGAGTTTCAACAATGGCGAATTCGGCACAGCATTGGCATCGCCCGGACCGCCGCCACTTCATTGGCGGCTCCGATGCCCGGATTATCATGGGAGACGATGAGGCGGCACTCATCCGATTATGGCGGGAGAAGCGCGGCGAGATCGAGCCGCAGGATCTGTCCAGCAATCTCATCGTCCAGCTCGGGACGGTGACAGAGCCGCTGAACCGGCAGTGGTACGAGCGCAATTCCGGGAATGCGATCAAAGATGTCCAGCTGCGGGTTCGTCATCCGGTGGTCAAATGGATGGCGGCCACCCTCGACGGCATGGTTGAGCAGACCGGGGCGGTGTTCGAGGCGAAGTTCATGCTGCCGTGGTCGTTCTCGGAAGAAGCGGCGGCCGAAAAATACATGCCACAGCTGCAGCACAACATGTGGGTGACGAACGCACGCAAGGCGGTGCTGTCGGTCATCACGGGCGGCGGAAAATGGGTCGAGATCACGGTCGCCGCCGACGTCCTTTATCAGCACCTGCTATTCACCGCGGAAAAGAAATTCTGGCGCTGTGTGGAGAGCGGCGATCTCCCGCGGCTCTACCTAGCGGAAACACCGCGACCCCGACTTGAGGCCGTGCGGATCGTCGACATGACGGGCTCAAATGCCTGGGCGGAATTTGCCGCGCTGTTCTGCCGAACCCGAACTGCGTTCGTTCAGCACGAGAGCGCCAAGGCGGAGCTGAAAGCACTGGTGCCGGAGGATGCGAAAGAGGCGCACGGCCATGGCGTGCGGGCCAAGCGATCGAAATCGGGAGCGATCAGCTTCGAACTCCTTGAGGTTGAGGCTGGCAATGCAGCGCTCCAGTGAATCGATCGGGGCCATCGCGGGTGCCCTCGCCAAGGCGCAGGCCGAACTCACGAACCCGGAGAAGTCGCTGACAGCGATCATCCGATCACCGTTTCCGCGGGAAAGCGACCGCACCTTCCGGTACGCCTCGCTTTCGAGCGGGCTCGACATCGTGCGCAAAGTGCTGGGCAAGCATGAGATCGCGACCGTGCAGACCACTGCGATCGATAACGAGGCCGGGCTCATCCGCCTGACCACGGTGCTGGCGCACGCGTCGGGAGAATGGGTATCGTCCGATTGGCCGGTCTGTCCGGTTTCCGAAACGGCAGCTCCGCACAAGATGGGCGCCGCCCTCACCTACGCCCGGCGCTATGCGCTGTTCACGCTGGTGGGAATTGCCGGGGAGGATGACTTCGACGCGCCGGATCTCGCCATCGCTGCGGTTGCCCCGCTCAGGCCAGCGGATGGCGATACCGCAGACCGAGTTAATGGAAAACCAGCGGGCGTTTCAGCCCCGACTTCCAATGGACGCGGTTCGCAGCGCAAATCACTCACTTCGGCACGGCCACCGGTTCTTGCGACCGAAGCATCTGGCGTGCTGCGCGACAAGCTGGTGGCCGGACTGGCGGATCTGTCGAATGCAGACGAACTAGGCGCCTGGGCACAGCAATCGTTGCCCATCAAGAACACACTTGCGGCAGATGACGCGGGGCAGATCGAGGCGGCATTTCAAGCCAAACTTGCAGACTTGAGCGGTGGGGCCGACGCAGCGGACGAGACGCTAACCACCCCCGTCACCGCGACCGAAGCCCAGCCGACGGAAGAGAGGCATTGCGGGCAGTGCGTCTTGGCGGGCCCGGAGCATAGTCAGGAGGGCGAGTACCGCGCCGTCCCAGTCGCTGGTCAAAGCATCATTGCTGATGGCCCCATTCGGCAGGTGCCGCAAAAGACACGCCGCTTTCGAAATAAGCGTCACCTTGACTTTGTTTCCGCCCAACCGTGCACCATTTGCGGCCGCCAGCCCTGCGATCCGCACCACCTGCGCTTCGCACAGCCGCGGGCGCTTGGCCGGAAGGTGAGCGACGAGTTCACGGTCCCACTGTGCCGCACCCATCACAGGGAATTGCACCGCCACCGCAGCGAGGCCGCATGGTGGAAGGTCGCCAACATCGATCCCATCCCGATCGCGTTGAAATTCTGGCAACAAACGCGAGGGATTGTTGACCAAAGCAAGGTCGACACCAAGGCGCAGCAGAACGAAGAGCCGCACCGTCGCCGGGTCATTCGGCAAGAGGAGAGCAACGGCCCCGGCGCAGTCGCGCTGAACGGCTCGATGAACGATGTCCCGCCCGATGGGGGCGCCTCGTGAGTTCGCTTCGTCAGTTCGCGGCCAATCGACGCAATGCCCTGCGGAGCACCGGCCCCATAACCGAGGCGGGAAAACAAAAATCTCGCGGGAACGCCATACGGCACGGTCTCACCGCCGAAACTGTAATCCCAGGACTGGAAGATGCCGAAGATTACAAAGCATTTGAGGCGGCAGTGGCGTCGGACTATCGCGCTGAGACCGCGGTCGAGCGCGAGCTCGTGCTTCGGCTCGCCTCACTGCTCTGGAGGCTGCGTCGCGCGACCGCTATCGAGACTGAGCTACTCGGCATCCAGGCAGAGATTATCCGTGAGCGCCGAACCGAAGCGCATTCCGCAGCCCACTCGGCAACGGCGTACTGTTCGATCTATCACGCTCCCTCCGACGCAATTCGTTCTGCCGCTGCTCCAGAGACGGAGGCCGTTACCGTAGATCGTATGGCAGAGAACGACGATATATCGCTGACCAAGGAAAATCCCGCAAATGCCGTCGTTCCCGACAGCCGAATCTTGGCGCACTGCTTTTTGCGTTTGGCCAATTTGGATTCCGGCGCATTCGTGCGCCTGAACCGCTACGAAAGAGCGTTGTGGCGGCAAGCGATGCAGGTGCTATTCGCGCTGCAGCCGATCAGGCAGCTCTGAACCTCAAGCGCGTCGGCCGACCGCCGGTCGGACGTGGACTGCACTTCCGTGCTGCAGGGGCCTGCTCCACACTCTTGCGTCCGCCTGTTGTCGACAAAGTCGAGCGCCGCGCACGTCAAATTCCAGCCGTAATCTGACACCGCGGCAAATCCAGAAAAACTTCGCCACGTTGAGTAACTTAGTACTTTCGGCTCAGCAGCAACCGAATTGATGCCGCCGCGAGCACGATGAAGAGGGGCCCTGCGAGGAAATTCGTATAGCGTCACACGATGCGTGTGAATACGCCGACGAGCACGCCGTAGCCGGCTGTGCCTCCATGCACGTCATGTCGGCTCGGTCGACGAGACGCGTCAAGGTCGTCGTTCCATGTCCAGGGAGCGGACGATCGATGCGCCGCTCGGCCGGAGGAATCGCACCTCCAAATTTAGTTGCTTCCCATCGCTCGTTGATTGAAAATTGCCGTGGGGCGCTGTGGTGGCGAATTTCCATGGCTACGCATCGGGATCCGGTGCACGCGCGGGTGCGCCTGCGTTCGGGTAAGCGGATCGACCGCGGAAACGCACTCCGTCAGGCCGGCAAACTTGACGAGGCCATCGTTGCGTATCGCGATGCTATCCGCATCGAGCCAGGATTCGCTGAGGCTTATTCGAATCTCGGCAATGCTCTCCAGGAACGAGGTAGGCTAGATCAAGCGATTGCTGCCTACAAACAGGCCCTTCGCCTCAGCCCACATCTCGCAGTCGCCCACTTCAATCTCGGCAGTGCGCTCCGGCAATCGGGAGCTCTCGAAGAAGCTATTGCCGCTTATCATCAGGGCATCACAATAGAACCAAATGTCGCGGCCGCGCACTACAATCTGAGCACAACACTAATGATCCTCGGACGACTGACGAGTTCAACGCAAGCGGCAGAACGAGCGGTTCGGCTTGCGTCCCGTAGCGCTCGTTATTTAAGCAATCTGGCTCAAATGATGCCCCTTAGCCAGGGCAGTCCGTATCTTAGATCACTTGAAGAGCTGGCAGACCAAGCGCTCTCAGTCGCAGATAAGACCTCCGTTCATTTTGCGCTTGCCAGAACCTATGAGGCATTGGGCCGACATGAGGATTCATTCCATCATTTGGTCGCCGGCAATCAGTTGAAACGTCAAGAAATCGCATACGACGAAGGTGCGGCGATAGGCATGATGGAGCAGGTGCGCGCCACATTCACCACTGAGCTCTTCCAACGGCTTGGGCAAGATCTGGGTGAGCCATCACACGTTCCCGTGTTTGTTATCGGAATGCCCCGCTCTGGTACCTCTCTGGTGGAGCAGATCCTAGCAAGCCACCCGCTCGTTTTTGGTGCTGGTGAGATCCAGCAGCTGGAAAACACCTTGACCAAGGTTCGCTCGAAATCCAACGGCTCACGTGCCTTCCCGGAGCTGGTACCAGCAATGGGACCCCAGGATTTCTATGCTGTTGGAACGCGCTATGTTAGCGAGCTCCGGCGGCTCGCATCCACCGCCACGCGCATAGTCGACAAATTGCCGACGAACTTCATCCTTGCCGGTCTGATTCATCTCGCTCTGCCGAATGCACGCATTATTCGCACGGTGCGCGATCCAATCGACACATGTGTATCGTGCTTTGCCACCTTATTTGCCGACGACAATATACCTTACAGCTATGACCTCGGTGAGCTTGGTCGGTTTTATCGTCATTATGAAACGTTGATGAACCACTGGCGCAATGTTTTGCCGCCCGGTCGCATTCTTGAAGTACGTTATGAGGATTTGGTCAGTGACCTTGAAGGCCAAACGAGACGGATTCTCGCTCATTGCGGCCTTGCTTGGGATGAGCGCTGCCTCGCGTTTCATCAGACGGCACGTTCGGTTCGCACTGCGAGCGCTACCCAGGTGCGCCAGCCGATTTACCGGCACGCGATCGGACGTCGGCAAAAATACGCTTCTTTTCTCGCGCCGCTCCTGCAGGCGCTTGGCTCGGAAGCAAGTCTGTGATGCAGTCTCGCTCGGCCCTGTTCTACTGTTTCCGACAGCGAGTTGATCGGTGGTGACCACTAAGCCATCTTGACAGCACCGATCCAGCAAACTGCGCACCCACGGCGGCGCTGAGTAAGGCCAATTTCGCCTTTGCCAATTCGATACTCACTACCGAGCCGCGCCCGGTAACTGGCGACCAATTCGCTATAAGCCGTCTCCATTCACACAAGGCTCCGCCCGCAGTGGTCGCACCGCAGTAAGCTGGCGGCCAAGCGCGGTGCGGGCGGTGGCCAGATCATAGGCCGATTGCAGATTGAGCCAATATTCAGGCGATTGGCCGAGTACCTTGCCGAACAGCAACGCCAGCTCGGCGGTCACCGGCCGCGCGCCGCTGATCACGTGGGAAACGCGCATCGCCGACACCCCAATGGCGCGCGCGAACTCCGCCTGCGAGACATCAATCTCGCCAAGAATTTCACCTAGAAATTCGCCCGGATGGATTGCAGGTAGTCCACTCGCCTTCATATCAATACCTCAGTGATAATCTGTGATCTCGACGTCGAACGCATCGCCATCGACGAAGCGGAAGCATACGCGCCACTGGTCGTTAATCCGGATCGAGTGCTGCTTACCCCGGTTACCCTTCAATGCTTCAAGACGGTTGGACGGCGGCAAACGCAAGTCATCGATCTTCGTGGCGGCATCCAATTGGCGCAGCCGCATTGCTGCCCGCCGGAGAATGTCGCGCGGCAATCGCCGTGTCTTGCCGGTGGTAAAAAAGCGCTCGGTCTCCACATCCGCAAATGACCGGATCATCAAAGATCATTATAAACATTTTGTTTACGATCGTCAAGAGCAAGCCACACCGTGGTGTCGTAAGCCGGCAAGTTTTGCTCCGTAAGGAGCGGATGCGATGAAGTAGACCACTTGGCCATGGGACTTCGAAAAGCATTGAGCCGCTGTACGATTCGAGCTCCTCAAAGCGTCCTGATGGATCAGACCGGCAGGTTGGTGTTCAACTTCCACTCGAGTCTAGTTCTGTTCTTCGGGGTCTCACGCTCTTCGGCGTGGATCGCCATCAAAGTCAGCGCACGGTTGTCTTCCCTTGCCACAAGGCCTGCAGCTACCGCCTGTCAACAAGGCTCGATTTGCTAAATTTAAACAGCCATTTGAAATAAGGAAGTCCGCATGAAGCGCCGGCGATCTGGTGGCAATGCATAACGTTCATCGCGCCAAGGCTTCAGGAAGATCGCAAACGGTGGAAGCTCTTAATCGGAGTGCGTCGTGTGTGTGACCAAAAAATCACTCGCGTTCATCGAGAACCGCATCCTATAGGTCGCTGCTCGCGATAGCTTCCAGCAACATGCTAGCGAGCAGAGATACTGGTTTGTTCAAATGAGCTGCCTTGCGGTGGAGTTCCGAATAAAGAGACGCTCGCAT
>CAWBDV010000009.1:0-15277 GCA_963787675.1 uncultured Alphaproteobacteria bacterium
AGCGAGGCGTTTTTCTCCGACATCGCATAACTGTTCGGGCAATTGAGCGGGAAGGTCGCCGCTTGTTGCGTGTTCCATGAACGGCCGCCCTGGGCCTTTCATAAATCCCGCGCTGGCGTAATGCTCTTCGAGAGTGATGACTTGCATATGTCTATCCCTCGATCGCGGGGTCGCCGGGCGTGGCGTTCTCCGGGTCACGCAACCACATAACTCCACACGAAACGGCTGCGGTCGACGGAAAATGAGCGCGTCTGGAGCTGGTTAAGCGTTGAGGCGGCCGGTACCTGCACCCCATTTTTACCCCCACCTTGCGGGCGATCCACAAGGTTTTTTGCTAACAGCGGTCGTGACGGTCGACAGACCGGTCAACGTGCGCCAAACGGCATTTCAACCTTCTTGAGCATCGCGGCACATTCAGCATCCATCCCTTCCGACTCTAATTTGCGAGCCAGCGCAAGCGCTGTTTCTATCGTTTTTTCGGCTTCCGTTGCTGCCTGCCTTACGGAATCAGGAGTGGGCTGCCGGTGAAGCCGTGCGGCAGATGACTTGGGCGCACTTCCCACAACCTGCCCGTTCGCGCGCACTCGGCTTAGCAACTGCTCTAGACGCGCGATTTCCGGACGGCACGGGCCTACCTGGGCCGCAGACGACTTGCCTGTCTGAGCTGCAGACGGCTGGCGCAAGCTCAGGAGATAGGCCACTACCTGCCTTAATTGAAAATCAGTGAGTTCGGGGTTCGGCATGCCATCGGGGTGGCTGATGTCCCGATGTGTTGTCGCCAGAAAAGTTCGAATCGTATCCGCGTTAGTGGTGCTGCGTTGCGCGATAGATTTAAACGAAGGAGCTGGCGGCCGCAGAATTGGCTCGATCGATTGATCAGGGCCGGCGATATGACAGCTTGAGCAAATGAGCGCTGTCAGGTGGTGGCCTTTCTCTACCTCATCGGAGACGCTGTTGGCCTGGGACCACGCCGTGCTCGCGAATACACCAAAATCGAGCAGCCAACCCGACATCATGCGAATTGCCATGAGGAACACACTCGGAGGCTTAAGCGCACATTTCTTGTACAATACGCGCGACGTCACACATTGACTTACGTCAAAAGCCTTTGATTCTCGGATGCGGCCAATTCCGCCCTCGCAACCTCGATGATGGCCGTCTCGCTCATGACGCACCCGACGGGAGCGCTTTGAACGTTGCATCTGCCGGCATTCCGGGGACCAGCTCGTGAGTGGGATTGTCGATATCGATCTTGATCCGGTAGACCAAGGTGACGCGTTCCGCATGGGTTTCAACGCTTTTCGGCGTGAATTCCGCGGTCGATGAAATAAAGGAAACGCGGCCTTTATAGGTCTTGCCCGGATAAGTATCGGTCGTGACCACGGCCGTCTGATCAAGCCGTATCTTGCCGATGTCGGTCTCGTTGATGTAGGCGCGAAGCCAGATATGATCGAGGTCGGCGAGCGTTACCACGGGTGTGCCCGGCACCATGACCTCGCCAAGCTCCGCTTGGCGGACGGTGATCACGCCGTCGAACGGCGCCTTCAGAATGGTGTACCCGAGCACGATCCCGGCAAGCTTGAGCGCCTCTTGAGCATTGTGGACACTAGCAGTCGCCAGTTCGACCTGCCGTTCGGCGGATTTCTCGAGCGCCTGATCTCGCTCGAGCCCTGCAGTCGATTTCTTTAGCGTTGCGCTGGCTTGGTCGCGTGCCTCGACGGTCCCGGCGTTCCTCTTCACCAGATCGTCGTAGCGGGCGAACTGGATTTTGGCTAGTTCCAGATCTGCTATGTCGCTCTCGACCGTCTTGCGCGCCGCCTCGAGGTTCTGTCTGTTTGCCGCGAGTTGACGTTTCTGCACCTCAAGGGTCGTGGTGGCGATGGCGACCTGCTCGCTGTAATCGGAATCATCCATGCGCGCGATCAGCGTACCGGCATTGACCCATTGACCCTCATCGAACGGCAGTTCCACAATTCGTGACTGCACCGTCTTGAAGCTGAGAACCGCCTGATGGGCCTCGATGTTGCCCGACAGCAGGATGGTCGTCGGGCCTTTCGAGCCGCTGAGCCATTTGCCGATGGAGCCGTTGAAGAAAAGCGCGATGCCGCCGACCAGCCCAATAGCAACGGCGAGATACGCAACTTTGCCTCTGCCTGGGATGATCATCCTGCGCCAACCTCCCATGATTGTGAGCAACACAGGTGGGCCTTGCACCTGTCTGTCATGCGCGGCACTTAAGGCGTGCATGAGCAGAAAAACGTTTGGATAGCGAGGTGTCTTTGATCGTGATCAACGGGCGAATGTGCCGCAGCGCGACACACATAAAGCGGGAAAGGGCACCGCGTCAGCTCGAGCAAAGCCAAACAATACCCCGGACTCCGACCTGAAATTTTGCACGAGATCAATTGGCAAGGCCCGAATCAAATTGACGTTAATGCCACCGAACATGCCACATACAAACCCGCGAGCGCGTCGGGAGCGACGAAAAAGCACCTGGTAAAACTTCAGGTGCCTTTCGCAGTTAGATGCCGCAGTTTTCAGTTACACCCGGCATTCGGCGCAGCGGCGAACCGGCTATCATGCGGATCGCGCTGGTCCGGGTTGGCCTGGACGAAGTGCGAGCTATGCGGATCGCGTGGCTCGTCTTGAACGAAGTGCGAGCTATGCGGATCGCGCGGTTCGTCCTGGGCGAAATGCGAGCTATGCGGATCGCGCGGTTCGTCCTGGGCGAAATGCGAGCTATGCGGATCGCGCGGCTCGTCCTGGGCGAAATGCGAACTATACGGATCGCGCGGCTCGTCTTGGGCAAAGTGCGAACTATGGGGATCGCGTGGCTCGTCCTGGGCGACGCGATCAGTGTGAGGATCGCGCCGATCCGGGTCTCCCAACGGCCCTGCTTGCGTCACCTTGTCGGCACATTGTGAAGATGCGGGCACTGTAGCAGACGCCCCCGTCATAAGAGCGATGGCGGCCGTTGCCACGAGCAGCTTAATCTCGGATTTCACAGTCGATCTCCTCATGTATAATTCATTCAGGCTGCCATTTAGTTTCACCTGCAGAAATTGACATTGATCATTATCAAACAATGACCAAAAGACCTGGCCTTGATCTGCCGAAGCTGCAATCAGCGGCGACCACAGGCCTTCGACTGAGGTCTCACCAGAAGTTAGCGCCTTGCGCTCCGCGCTCCGGCGGAGCGTAGCCTTGATCGGCATACCACCGATAGAGATATGGCTGGCTAGCCGGGTCCCGCCCGCTATAGTCATAGGGAGAATACGGTACGGAATACGCAGGACCGCTGTAATAATACCGGTAATTGGGGCGCGCTATCGCTGGCGCGCCCAATGCGACCAGCGCAGGGATGATGGCGAGTATCTCGAGACGTCTGAACATTTTTAAATATTATCCAGGTGGCCCCAAGTGACATTGCGCTGGATCAAGCGTCCCTCACGAGCGCTCTCAGTGGCCTTCGATAGGCATGGCCGTCGAGCCAGACGGTGCAAGCCGAGCAGGCGCCGCGATTGCAGGCGATCTTGGTGCCGATGAGATGCAGCGGGCCACGCAGCGCCTCCGCCAGCGTCATCTGCGACATGGAGCGTATGGGCCGTGCCGTTGACGTGGACCGTGACCGCGACCCGCTTCGGTCCACCGACCGTTGGCATAGCGTTTACCGCCGCCGCAGACTGCCTGACCATCGCTGGCGTATCCATCGTTGTGTCCATCGTGTCAGCTGCAAACGCGCGGCATGAAAAATGGAAAGTGGATCAGGCTCGGAGCGGGCCTCAGCCGCCATGACTTATGTCAATTCGGTTCTGGCGGCCGACCAGACACGCACTGGACGCCACCGGCACAGCAGCAAGGTCTTTGCGGACAAGCTCGTGCGCGGATAAATCTTCCGGCTCAGGCCAGAAAGAAAATCGTCAGCACGAGACCGATGCCGAACACAAACCAGCGTCGTGGTGCGCCTGCACCAGGCTGAGCGGCACGGCACCGGCGCGTAGCAAGTTCTGAGCCCACTGCCGAGAATGATCAATTCATTCGCCGCATTGATGGACATAACCGCGCCGCGGCTCGACCACAGTAGCACCATAAGAGCGATTTCGCTTGGTTGGTGGTCGAGGAGGAAGCCGATGTGCTGTTCCGTTCGCGCTTCCGCATGCGCCATGAGTTCCGGCGGAGCGAATCCGGCGCCTCTTCGCCAACACCGACGGCGAAGCGCTATCTCTGTCCAAGCTCGGCTCGGCATCCGATCATGCATGTGCCTGAATGGTCCCGCAAAGGCCTATGAGATTACATGCTGGCTCTACCTGCCGATTGATCGCCTTGCCTTCTGAGGTACGCTCGCTGCGCTTAAGGGAGATCCGTGGCAGAGCGGCCCTCACGCCAAGAGCCTGCTTTTCCTCGTGCACTTCACCGGGGACTCCGCGCGATCAGCAACTGGCCGGTGGCGACCTCGTGGTGAAGGGGCTCCATCCACCTCTGATCGACGCCTAAGGAGTACCGCCTCAGTTGCCGCCCGAGGCGCGAAAAGCTAAAAATAAAACGAAAAATTACGCGGCGCTTGGCTCCGCCCTCGCGCGCGGGAGGTTTAAAGAAAATGGTTAACGGGAGGCTATAATGTCCTTTTTTCAAAGCGGTTGGGTTTCGGCGCTACCCGGTAGCTCGCCGGCTCGGTCTGCGGCTTCGGCGTGGCGGCCGACTCGGTCATCGGCGCTGTGGTCGGCGACGTCACCGGCGGCAGCCGCGGCTCGCTCTCCAGCTTGTCCCTCTCCGGCGGCTCGCGTTGCGGCGGCTCGCGTTGAGGCGGCTCGCTCTGCGGCGGCAGGAGTTTTGGTCGGGGGATCGGCGCGCGCGCAGGAGCGCGCGCTATAATGTCCTTTTTTCAAAGCGGTTGGGTTTCGGCGCTACCCGGTAGCTCGCCGGCTCGGTCTGCGGCTTCGGCGTGGCGGCCGACTCGGTCATCGGCGCTGTGGTCGGCGACGTCACCGGCGGCAGCCGCGGCTCGCTCTCCAGCTTGTCCCTCTCCGGCGGCTCGCGTTGCGGCGGCTCGCGTTGCGGCGGCTCGCTCTGCGGCGGCAGGAGTTTTGGTCGGGGGATCGGCGCGCGCGCAGGAGCGCGCGCTATAATGTCCTTTTTTCAAAGCGGTTGGGTTTCGGCGCTACCCGGTAGCTCGCCGGCTCGGTCTGCGGCTTCGGCGTGGCGGCCGACTCGGTCATCGGCGCTGTGGTCGGCGACGTCACCGGCGGCAGCCGCGGCTCGCTCTCCAGCTTGTCCCTCTCCGGCGGCTCGCGTTGCGGCGGCTCGCGTTGCGGCGGCTCGCTCTGCGGCGGCAGGAGTTTTGGTCGGGGGATCGGCGCGCGCGCAGGAGCGCGCGCTATAATGTCCTTTTTTCAAAGCGGTTGGGTTTCGGCGCTACCCGGTAGCTCGCCGGCTCGGTCTGCGGCTTCGGCGTGGCGGCCGACTCGGTCATCGGCGCTGTGGTCGGCGACGTCACCGGCGGCAGCCGCGGCTCGCTCTCCAGCTTGTCCCTCTCCGGCGGCTCGCGTTGCGGCGGCTCGCGTTGCGGCGGCTCGCGTTGCGGCGGCAGGAGTTTTGGTCGGGGGATCGGCGCGCGCGCAGGAGCGCGCGCTATAATGTCCTTTTTTCAAAGCGGTTGGGTTTCGGCGCTACCCGGTAGCTCGCCGGCTCGGTCTGCGGCTTCGGCGTGGCGGCCGAACTCGGTCATCGGCGCTGTGGTCGGCGACGTCACCGGCGGCAGCCGCGGCTCGCTCTCCAGCTTGTCCCTCTCCGGCGGCTCGCGTTGCGGCGGCTCGCGTTGCGGCGGCCACAGCTTGGCTCGCGGCGCGCGAAGCGGAACTGCTGCCCGTACCCTATTTCCACGTGGTATTCACGCTTCCGGCGTCTATTGGAGCGATCGCGTTTCAAAACAAGGCCGTGGTCTATCGATTGCTGTTCAAAGCAGCATCCGAGGCTCTCAGTACCCTTGCCGCTGATCCCAAACATCTTGGTGCCGGCATCGGCGTTACCGCCGTCCTTCACACATGGGGCCAGAAGCTCGATCACCATCCTCACCTACATTGCATCGTTCCTGCTGGCGGCATTTCGCCCAATGGCAACCGATGGATTGCGTTCAAGCGCGGGCGCTTCCTTTCGATCCGAATCCTATCGCGGCTCTTTAGAGGGCTGTTTCTCCAACACATCACCGCGGCGTTCGAGGCTGGTGAGTTGAGGTTCCTCACAAATCTGATTGCCCTCAACGACCCCGAAGCATTTTGCGACACGGTCGGAGCATTGCGACGAACCGATTGGAGGGTTTATGCCAAGAAGACGTTCGGCGGTCCCAAGCAGGTGCTGGCGTATCTCACACGGTACACTCATCGCACTGCCATCAGCAACAATCGCTTGCTGAATTTGGATGATAGGGACGTCAGATTCCGTTGGACTGACTACCGGGAACAGGCAGGTCACAGAACCAAGATCATGCGCATTGGGGTCGGCGAGTTCATTCGTCGGTTCTTACTGCACGTGCTCCCCAACGGCTTTCATCGCATTCGCCACTACGGCTTCCTCGCCAATGGCCACCGGGCTGAGAGGCTGGCGCTCTGCAGAGAGCTGCTCGAGGTGCCAGCCACATCAGAGAGTTCGGAGAGCGCACCTCCCGCTAAGCCCATCGCCCCTAAATTGGAAGTGCCGCCCTGCCGTTGTTGCGGCGGACGGATGAGGATTACGGAAGCGTTCAATGGGAAGGGCGCGGATAGAGCTTGCGTCCGCAAGCTCGATGCGTTGTAGCGAAGGGGAAGCTATTGCTCGATCGTGTATCAAAATTGGTTGGCAAATTGCCGGTGGCGATCTCGGCGGCGCATGGTCTGCACGGTGTTCGCGCGCATTGTTTGTCGATGTTCAATCGCCAAGATCGAAGATCCGGTGCCTGCGACTACTCGGAGCTACGGCCAATATCAATCTGTTCTGGCCCATCCTTGCGCCCGCAGCGTTTGGAAGGCGTGGGCCGGCTCGAACAAACTCCATAGAGATACTCTTAGCTCCGCGCGTATGCGCTCGGCTGTCGTGAGGGCCTTATCGTGCGCAGTGCTAACTCGCCTCTTTTTTATGGCGATCTCCCGCAGGCGCCATTTGTCGACGCGACCTCCATTCGGGAATCTTGTCTTCTTCGAAGAAGACCTTGCCACCGACTTTGGTTTTCGGTGGCGGACCCCGCTCTTTGCACCAGCGGGAAAGCGTCCTTAGCGAAATCCCCAGCATCGATGCGAGCTGTTCAGCGCTGACATAACGCCGCCCTTCGATAGTGACTTTGTCTCCAATGCTTGTGGACACCAAAGGAGCAATCGCTGGCGAAGGCGCTTCGGGTAGAGATGACTGATCTGAGGCCGAGAGGTCCTCGGGGCGAAGGTCGTCTACCTTCGCGGAATCGTTGCTGTCACCCTGAATGTCAGCGCCGGAGCCAGAATTCGGTCGAATTCCGGACAGCTCACCTCCGATCTCTTCCTCTGCCGAACGAGCATCCCTCCGTTGCGCGTCCTCCATTGTCTCCCAAAGTTCTGGATTGTCTTTCAACCATTGCGGACGGTCCCGAACCAAAGTGCGGATGTACAATGCTCGATCGCGGTATGTTGCAAAAACGAGACCGTCGAAGATCAGCCCTTTATTGATCACGGTCAGTTCCCTTTGACTTTGCCGTGAGCGTCCGATTTCTCAGCGGCGAGTTTCAAACCGCGCGCGCCATCAATCGAGCGCGGTCGATATCTTGGGAATTTGTGAAGCTCTCGAGCTTTGTCGGCCAGCGTGGGCTCGCCGTAACCACGTCCGATCGACGCGGGCGCGTGTCCGACGATGGCGTCGAGTATCTTTTCGGGGATGTCGCAGCGGAAGCCCAAGGCCTTAAATGTGTGGCGCCACCCGTGATTGGGCGAAACCCCAGGATCATTGACGCCTAGCCCGCGAACCCACGCCGCGAGGTGCTCGCGTGCTTTCACATAGCGCGGCTTGCGCGGATTGGTTGCATCGTTCGATGCTGCGGGGCGTTGCTTGGGTTCGTTGTAGAATAGTGGCCCGTTGCCGCTTGCCGTTACAAACGCAAGAAAGCCCTGCTCGATCAAATGCTCATGAAGCGGCACCGTGCGTGTCTGTCCAGTTTTCGTGGTGCCAGCTTCAGGCGAGATTTTCAGGGCATAGATGCCATCACGTTCGATGATATCGACACCGCGCAATTGTGTGAGTTCGCCCAAGCTCGGCGACTCTCCGCCTGAAGTTGCTCGACCGAGTCACTGAGCGACTGGATTATGGTGACCACCTGAACGGGAAGGTTCTGGCATTTTTGGTCTCTTTTCATCGCCAACAGTAACTCACTCATCTTCTGGTCCATGCACGGCCTCCGTTTCGAATCATGCGCAAGGGTAGCGTTCAATTCGATAGCACCACAACCGCAAAAACAATGCGGGCACTCTGGGTGATTCGAGGCTTCATAATTGGACGAACGGTGGACAACTCGAACTACCCCGTCGTCCACCAAATTCAAGAAACGCCCATTTCCGTAAGGTAACTTCGGTGCCGGCTGAGGGACTCGAACCCCCGACCCCCTGATTACAAATCAGGTGCTCTACCAGCTGAGCTAAGCCGGCTCCAACAGCGCTGGTTTATCTGTTATTCCGACGGGCGTTTCCAGCGGCATTTTTGGCTCGACGTACCGTCTTCGACCCGGTGGACGACGTGCGGCGCTTCGCCTCGCGCCGACCGATTTGCCGATTTCGGAGCCGCCGACGCGCCCACCCCCGTTAGCAAATCATCAATCCTCGGTTGAAATCTTTGATGTCCCCAGGCCATGAAAATCTTTCGGCCTAACCAAATGTTTATGCCGTTCGAATAACGAGAACGCCGGACTGCTCGCGGAGGACATCGGAGCGCAAGCCGCCGTTGCCCCAAAGCAGGCCGTCTGAAGCCGCGGTGGTCGCACCATAGCATCCCGCGGCAGGCAGACCAAAACCAATAAGAACAATTTCGTTGGGATCGTTGGCACTGTGGGCGAATTCCACGCCCCGAGATCAGGCGGCGATGTGCGGGAGGTTGGGACGTGCACAAGCTCGTCATCGAGCAAATCTCCAGGGCGCGGGACGCGCGCGGCGCCGTCGATATCGACGTCCTGGCTCAGCTTGTGAGCCGCGCCTACGAGGAATTCGATCACGACCGCTGGCGCACCCAGCGCTCGATCTCGATGATGATCGAGGAGGTCGAAGCCACCAAACACAATCTGGAAAAGGTCGTCGTCGAGCGCACCCGGGAGCTGCAATCGCGGGAAGTTGAACTGCACGCCCAGCACACGCGCATCGAGGCTGCCGTTGCCAACATGTCGCAAGGCCTCGTCATGTTCGATGGCGACGCCCGACTTGTCATGTGCAACCGGCGCTACATCGACATGTACGGGCTTGATCCCGACAGGGTGCGGATCGGAACGACGCTGCGCGATCTCCTGCATCTGCGCGTCGCGACCGGCACCTTCAACGGGGATCCCGACCAATATCTCGTCAATCTTCAGGAGGCGATCACGCAGGGCCGCGTCACCAGCCGGTTCGTCGAGCAGGGCGACGGGCGCACGATCGCGGTCGTCAACACGCCGATGGCGGGCGGCGGCTGGGTTGCGACCCACGAAGACATCACCGAGCGGCGCCGGGCGGAAATGAAGATCGCCCATATGGCGCGCCATGACGCGCTCACGGACTTGCCGAACCGCGTGCTGCTGCGGGAGCGCCTCGCGGAGGCACTGACCTATGTCGAACGCGGGCAGCGTCTCGCGGTGCTGTGCCTCGATCTCGACCAGTTCAAGGCGGTGAACGACACGCTCGGCCACCCGATTGGCGACGAACTCCTGCGCGCGGTGGCAGCGCGGTTGCGCACCTGTACGCGCGAGACCGATACCGTTTCGCGGGTCGGGGGCGATGAATTCTCGATCATCCAGACCGGCATCACGGATGCCGCCGACGCCGAACGCCTGGCGCGGCGGATCGCATGCGAAATCGCCGTGCCATTCGAGGTGCTCGGTCACACGCTCGTCGTCAACACCAGTATCGGCATCGCGCTTGGCCCCGCGGACGGCACCGATCCCAATGAATTGCTCAAGAATGCCGACATGGCGCTCTATGGCGCCAAGGCAGATGGGCGCGGTGCCTATCGATTCTTCGAGCCGCAGATGGACGCGCGCATGAAAGCGCGCCGGTCCCTCGAGATCGCGCTGCGGCGCGCGCTGGAATACGGCGAGTTCGAGCTGTTCTACCAGCCGGTGGTCAATCTCAACGACGATCACGTGCGCTGTTGCGAGGCGCTGCTGCGCTGGAATCACCCCGAGCGCGGCACGGTCTCGCCGGTCGAGTTCGTGCCGGTTGCCGAGGAGATCGGGCTGATCGTGCCGCTCGGCGAATGGGTGATCCGGCGCGCCTGCATGGAGGCGGCGCGATGGCCGGATCACATCTGTGTCGCCGTCAACCTCTCGCCCACGCAGCTCACCAGCAAGAGCCTGCTGCCGACGGTGCTCGGGGCGCTTGCCGCCTCACAGTTGCCGGCGCACCGGCTCGAGCTCGAGATCACCGAAGCCGTGCTGATGCAGAACACGGACGTCACGATCAAGATGCTGCACCAGTTGCGCTCGCTCGGCATCCGCATCTCGATGGACGATTTCGGCACGGGATATTCGTCGCTGAGCTACTTGCGCAGCTTCCCATTCGACAAGATCAAGATCGATCGCTGCTTCATCAATAGCCTCGACGACAGCGCCGAGTCCGCTGCGATCATTCGGGCGGTGGCCGGGCTTGCCAACAGTCTCAGCATGACGACGACTGCCGAGGGCGTCGAAACCCGCCAGCAGCTCGATCGTGTCCGCGCGCTCGGCTGCACCGACGTGCAGGGTTATTTCTACAGCCCGCCGGTCAACGTCGAATCGCTGACGAAGCTCTTTGCCGCACGAGCCGAGAAGACCATCGCTGCGGCATGATCAGGTTTCCGGCAGGCAGTCCTGCAAAAAAGCGGAGCGCGATCCGAGGTCGGACCGCGCTCCGTGCGACTGCGTGACGGCTCAGGCCGTGATGTCGACGTCCTTCGTTTCAGGCAAGAACAGGAGGGCCACGACAAAGCTCATGGCTGCGATGGCGACCGGATACCATAGTCCAGAATAGATGTTGCCGGTGGCCGCCACTATTGCAAACGCTGTCGCCGGCAAGAACCCGCCGAACCAGCCGTTGCCGATGTGATAGGGCAGCGACATTCCGCTGTAACGGATGCGAGTTGGGAACATCTCGACAAGCCACGCGGCGATCGGCCCGTACACGAGCGTGACGTAGATGACGAGAATGGTCAGGAGCACGATCGTCATCGGGAAGTTGATCTCGTCCGGATTGGCGCTCGAGGGATAGCCATGCTTGGTGATCGCCTCGCTCAGCGCCTTGTTGAACTCGGCTGACTTCGCAGTAAAGTCTGCCGCTGCAAGGCCGACACCGTTGAACGACGGGATCGTCTGCTCGCCTATTTTGATGCTCGTGACCGTCCCTGCCGGCGCTCCCTCGTTGGCATAATTCACTGAGCGACTGACCAGCGCCGACTTCGCGATATCGCACGAGGTCCTGAACTGGGAGATGCCCACCGGATTGAACTGGAACGAACATTCGCTCGGATCAGCAATCACGGTGACCGGAGCACTCGCGAGCGCCGCTTCGAGCTTCGGATTGACGTAGTGCGTGAGGCCCTGGAAAATCCAGAAGTACGTGGTCGCGCCCAACAGGAAGCCGGCAAGCATGATCGGCTTGCGGCCGACCTTGTCGGAAAGCCAGCCGAACAGGATGAAGCACGGCGTGCCGATCGCGAGTGCGATCGCGATCAGGATGTTCGCAGTGGCGCCGCTGACCTTGAGGGTTTGCGTGAGGAAGAACAACGCATAGAACTGTCCGCCATACCAGATCACGGCTTCCCCGGCGGTCGCGCCGAACAGCGCGAGAAGCGCGATCTTGGCGTATTTCGGGTTTCCGAAGGCTTCGGTCAGCGGCGCTTTGGATTGCTTGCCTTCCGCTTTCATCTTGGCAAACACGGGAGATTCTTGAAGCTGGAGCCGGATCCAGATTGAGACCGCGAGCAGAATTGCAGACAGCAGGAATGGAATCCGCCATCCCCACTCGCCGAATGTCTGTTCGCCCTGCCAAGTGCGGATTCCGAGAATAATGAGCAACGCCAGGAACAGACCGACGGTCGAGGTCGTCTGAATCCACGACGTATAGTATCCACGCTTGCCGTGGGGGGCATGCTCCGCGACATAGGTCGCGGCGCCGCCATACTCGCCGCCGAGCGCCAGACCTTGGAAGAGGCGGAGCACGATGAGGATGATCGGCGCGTCAAGCCCATCGCTCGCATAGGCCGGCAGCACGCCGATGAGGAAGGTCGAAGCCCATCATCGTCATGGTGATGAGGAGGGTATACTTGCGGCCGACAATGTCGCCAACCCGGCCGAACAGAAGCGCGCCGAACGGACGGAAGGCGAAACCTGCGGCGAGCGAGAGGAGGGTGAAGATAGATCGCGGCTGTAGGTTGACGGCCGAAAAGAATTGCCGCGCGGAATTACGGCCAGCGAACCATAAATGTAAAAATCATACCATTCGAATACGGTTGCGAGGGAGGACGCAAAAATGACAAGGCGCTCTTCGCTTGTCATTCCGCCGGTGCGCGCACCATTGACGGTGATCGTAGACATAGGCGTTCATCCCCAATTTCAAATTTGATTTTGCCGGCCGAACCGCACACCAAGGCGCACGTTCCGTTTTACTAGCCTACGCGCTTGAAACGTCCGTGTCTTTGCCACGCTGGTCTTAGAACTAAAGTTGTAACTTCTCGCGATGCAGCGCGCATTTGTGCGATGCAAGAAGCGACGTCTGATCCGATCAGTACAGCGGCCGGCAGCGGGCCGTCGTCGCGTCGCACTCGATGGGTGGGGTCGCAACGGAAAACAGCACGAGCACCGATGTCCGTTGGCTTGGTTACCTGGCCTTAGCCATTTCGCGCCATGATGATTCGCCTTCATCAAAGGCGCGTGTGTGGCGTATGCGTAGGGTCGGGTTCATAGCGTGCGGTCTCGTGCTCGCGAGCCTGCCGGCCACGCCGGCAGCGCTTGCGGGTGCAGATACAGAGCCCGTGATCGTGGTGCCGGGCCGCCCCGGCGTGCCCATCATTATCAACGGTGTCGATGTATCCGGCGCCGTCATCGAAGGCGATTGGGGCTTGGCGCGCCCACAGATCGGTCTCACCATCGTGCCGCCGCCCCCGCTCGGTCCCTGCTGCGGCCCCGGAGACCCAGGGTCGGCATTAATGCCACGGGTGGGCGGGTATTTCCCCGGCAACGGGCGACCGCCGCCGATCGGCCGGCTTGAGGTTCTGCCAAAGCATCCGCCGGCGCCGGCGCAGCCCTACTATCGGCAATGGGAATCCGAGTCGGCACCGCTGCCGGCCACGATCGATCCGCCGTATCCCGTTCCCCCCGTCGTCGTTTCGCCGACGTGGGGTGGCGGACCTGGCCCTTGGCCGGGACCTGGACCTGGCCCCGGGCCGGGCCCTGGACCCGGACCGGGACCTGGGGCTGGACCCGGGCCGGGACCTGGACCCGGGCCTGGGCCTGGCCCCGGACTTGGACCGCGGCCTGGACCTGGACCCTGGGCTGCCCTGACCCGGGCCTGGCCCCGGACCTGGACCGCGACCCGGACCGCGGCCGCGGGTGCGTCGTTGATCGCGCCGGCCATCGTCGACGGCTGGCAATCCTGATTCGGATGCTACGCCTGAAAAGGCGACGGTCACCTCGCTCAGCATTCGCTGCTCTTCGTCCGTGTAGCGGGGAGGGAAGTGAAGACGGCTCGACCCGGCGTGCGTTCGCCGCCCGCGCGATCGCGCCCGCCGCGGCGGTCGTCAGATGCGCGCGGTCGGCCGAGAGTTCCCGGTCTGCCTGCGCAAAGTGAGCCTCGATGAACAGCAGGTCGGCGTCTTTCGCGAGCCTGATGATGGCTGCCCGGTTGGCAGCCGTATCCGCAGCGTCGGTGACATAGCCGATCTTCTGGCCGGGTGTGACCGATAGAACATCGCGCAAGCTATCGAGCGGCACCTGCCGCGATTCCTCTGATCGCGCTGAGCGTACCGAAATCAATTCATCGCCGGGCCTGTTTGGATGATCGCGGTCTTGAGTTCGCGCAGCCAGGGGCCGACCGGGAGATCGAGTTCGGCGAGCTTGTTCTTCCAGACATTGAGGTGGGCGGGTTCTTCGATCGCGAAGGCCAGGCACGGCGTGCCGTGATCGAGCATGGCCGCCGTGACCCGAAAAGTCGACGCGCTGCAAATGACGCCGTCGACCGCTCGCCCGGTCGCCACCGGCTCGGGCGCAAACGCCGTGTTGAGGCGGAACCTCGTCGTGCGGATGTCGAAGCGCTCATCGATCTCCGTCACGACGAAGACAAGGCGCACGAGTATCGATCGGCAGATTTCCAGCAATAGGCCTGAAGCTTGTGATGCACGTTGTCGATGAAACCAGGCGGCCCATAAAGCTCGATCTTCTTGTCGCGCCCGACCAGGACCCTCAGCAGGCGATCGAAGCCGGCAAAATGATCAATATGGGTATGGGACACGAACACGTGTTCGAGACGCTGAATTTTCCGCGGCGAGAGCGCGCCGATGTCGCCGAGATCGAGCAGAATTGCCCGCCGCTCGAACATCGTCTCGACATAGAGCGCCGGATCGCCGAAGCGGTCGTTCACGAGCGAGGCATGGATTAGCGGATGCACGACGACCTCTCCTCGACCGAGCTCATCCGCTTGATTTCGATCAACACGGACTGCGGCTTGATTCGCGAAAAGACCAATTGTTGCATATCGCGACGCAATTCGGATTCCGACCGAAGGATTATCGAATGCGGACAGATCGATCTACGCGTGAGGACAGCGGCCGTTGACCACGATTTGGCCCGCCACGGCAACTGTTGCCGGAGCATGACCGGTGCTCTTAGCGGGCCGCTCAGAGCGTGCGACGGCCCGATGCAGAGACCGAGTATGCTTAAACGTCATCGCAACCTGACGCCGCTGATCCTCACGCTCGCATCCCGCAACCTGTTGCAGGATCGGCTTCGCTTCATCGCCACCATTATCGGAATCGTGTTTTCAATCGTTCTTGTGACTGTCCAGATGGGCCTTTTCCTGAGCTTCGATCGCATGGTCACCACGATGATCGAGCACGCGTCCGCTGACCTGTGGATCGT
>CAWBDV010000010.1:0-849089 GCA_963787675.1 uncultured Alphaproteobacteria bacterium
GAAGGCGCCGATCAGCACCGGCGGAAGTCGGTAGAATTGCAGCGCGTCCAGCAAGCGTGGGAATGGCGTCGTCAGCATGAGCGCGGCGATCCAGGACATCTCCGACGCCACGCGGAGCGCTGCACTGACGCCCAACGCTACGCCTTCGCGGTAGAACGTCACCGGGCCAACGGACAATATCGGCTGCAAGCCAAATCCAACCGAAAAGCCGACGAACACCAAAAGGGTCGCCCATGCCGGCGCCAGAAAGAAAATGGCGAACAGGCGGAAAGGAATCTTGGAGCGCACAATGAAGACGAGGCTGACCGCGAGCAGGCCCGCGGACAGCCAAGCGTCGGCGACGACGACATTAAGCCCGATTGCAATAACGAGCAGGAAAAGCTTCAGCCGCGCGTCCCAATGGTGCCAGCAATCCTGGATGCCGGCATTCTGGTAATCCTCGATCATCCGATCGAGACGGTAGGAATAGAACTGACCGCTCACATGCCCTTGCCTTCGGCAGGCAGCCAGCATCGCCGCCCTGTGGAATTGAGGATGCCACGGTTCAAGCTGGTCGACGTCGGCCCCAAATGAGGTCCCAGTACCGGCCGATCACAAAGCCGCATACGCCGCCGCCGAACAGCAGGATGAGATTCCACAGATCACCCCATTCCTCGACATTGATGTAGGGCTTGCGCGCCGGGACGCCGGCCTTCTCGGCCAGATCGACATTGATCGATTGGTCCATGCCAACAAACCGCCCCGAGCGAACCTCGGATGTCACTGGCGCATTCGAGGTTGGTGCCTGCGCGATAGCGTTGGGCGCAGCGAGGCTTAGAACGATAGCAAACGACGACGCCACCAATCGGCTTGTGCTAGGCCGTCGCATAGGATCGCCACACGTTGAGGTCTTCCAAGACTTCGGGACGCTGCAGCAAGGCGTGACGAAGCGCCAAGCCGGTAATCAGCATCTCGCCGATCGCGATTGGAATTTGGATCGGGGCGTAGGCCGAATAGATCACCGTCAAATAGGTAAGGAAATCATACTGCGGGTGTGGCGCGGTCGCGAGCGCCGTCGCAAGCACGATGCCGGAAACCGCGTAGGTCGCGATATCTCCCAGGAGACCGCCCGCGCAGCCCGCGAACAAGATCGGCAGGCCCACTCGCCTTGCGACCTGGAACGCGGACCACCCGACCGTTCCGCCGACAAACCCGAGTGCCATCAGATTTGCGCCCCAGGTGCCAAATCCTCCGTGCGCAAAAAATGCCGCCTGCAGGATGAGGCTGATTCCCGTCAGCGCAAAGGTCACCCTCGGTCCCAAGAGGATCGCAACCAAAGGTGTCCCGCAGGGGTGCGACGTGGTGCCAGTAAATGCGGGAACGGGAATAAGGGATATGAAGAAGACGAGGGCCGCACCCATGCCGATCAGCGGCTTACGATCAGGGAATTTGCGCTGAAATGTCTTGATGCCCTGGGTGCCGATGGCCATCAGCAGAACCCCGCCGATGGTATAGGCGAGGACCGGCCAGCCCGTGATAATGCCCTCGGCAATATGCATGGCGAAGGCCGGTACCGGCGCAAGCACCAGAACCGCGCTCACAAACCCGCACAGCAGCCTTCGCCGGTGTCGTTCAACCGCAACGCCACCCATACTTCCTTCCCCTTCTTTACTTTGCGTGCGATCCGACGGCATGAAGTGTCACTTGGATATGTGCCGGTGTTCCGTGGTCGCCCGGCTTGTGGGAGATCGTGCCCTTGATATTGACGACCTCGAACGCATCGAAGGTCAGACTGCTGTGATGCCCTTGCGGGTCCGTCATTCCGGCAACCGCATTGAATATAGCCTCATCGATGTTTGTGCCAGCGCCGACCACCATTACCATGTGCTGATGCTTATGATGTTCAGACATCGAGTTCTCTCCCTCTATGACCCCGCGCCAGAATTTTGAGGCGCTTGTTGCGTTTTTATTGGCGAATGGCGCAGACGCCCTTGATCTTGGTCAACACGCGAGAGCGTTCGCGACGTTTTCAGTCAGAACGCTTGCAAGCGTCGAGCACGGCTTGATGCGGTCGACCCAGGGTAGCCCGCGTTTCCATCAGCGCCGATTTTCATCGCTTCCCGGGACGCGTCTTCCGCCTGGTTCAGTTTATCGCCGCCCGCGGTGCAGGCATCATTCTCATCACGGATGCCGAAGGAGCGGACCACGCGGCGTCCAAAACGCTCTCAACGCTGGAGTTACCGGAAATGGATTCGACCGTTGCGCCGTTCGTTTACGCGATTCCAGTCCACCTCATCGCCCACCATACGGCGGCGATGATTGGGACCGATATTGATCGGCCGCGCAATCTCGCAAAGTCGGTCACGGTCAAGTAAACTCGAGCACCGTTGCCGGTCGCCGAATCATCCTAAACCTTCGCCGGTGGCTTGTCGCAATTCCGTTCGATGGTAGCAGCTAATATCGCCAGCGTGGCCGCCATGAGCGAATAGAATGCTATCATTACACTTCCTGAACGATTTGTGGGGTTCCCATAGAGGCCGCTTATGTCCGAAGGGACACCTTGACTGCGGAAGAGGCGGCCGAACTGATCGGCATTTCCGCGACTGCTGTGCCCAAATAAGCTCAGATTTTCGCGGGAAGCAGGGGTTTTGGTCAAATCGTCTGTGGTTTGGTCAGAGACCGGATAAAATTATCGATGGCGAGCAACCTCGCCTTGGTTTCGCCCGCGACGAGCTATCGCACGATAATCAGTTTCGCGAAATTCGCGATATAGACAATGTCTGTTTATCACTTCCTAACCAAGAAAACGGCGGTTCGAAATACTACGTAGATTTACGGAAAGATTTGCCCTTTCGGATCAGCGAGAATGGGCATAGCGCGCGCGGCTCGGTTCACGAGGTTTCAATATGTGCCACGGGTGTTTCAACCAGCTCCTGCTTCGCGACGAGTTCCACTCCGGTGGGATGGCCGGCCTGCTCGGCAAGGCGGCGGGCATGCCCACTCGACGCGCGTTCATGGCCTATTCGGTCGCCGCGGCCTCCGCGCTGAGCGCGGTTGGGGCCGCTCCCGCCTTCGCCGCGGACGAAGGCGCCGACCTGATTTTGCGTGGCGGGACGATCCGTCCGCTGCCGGGCGCGACAGTCGCCTCGGCGCTTGCGATCAAAGGCGGCAAAGTGCTTGCGGTTGGCGACGAAAGCGCGCTGTCGGGCCTCAAGACGAGCGACACCAAGGTCGTCGATCTCGCCGGCCGCACGCTGCTGCCAGGGCTCATCGATCCGCATTGCCACACGCTCCTCGCCTCGCTGATCTTCGAACTGCTCGACGACGTCGGCTACGCCAAATATCCGACCCGCGAAAAACTCGTAGCGCATCTGAAGCAGGTCGCGGCCAGCACCCCAAAAGGGCAATGGATAGTTGGCTCCAATTTCGACAACCTTCTGCAAGGCGGGGATTTCACGCGGACGGAACTGGATGCGATTTCAACGGATCATCCGATTTTCGTCTGGTACACAAATGGGCACGACGCCTGCGTCAATAGCGAAGCGCTTAAGATCGCGGGAATCTCCGAGGATGTAGGGGATCTGCCGGGCGGCGGTCATTTCGGCCGGGGCGCTGACGGCAAGCTCAACGGCCTTGTTTACGAGGAAAGCGCGATGCTCAAATTCGCGGTCCACTTCCTCGCCAAAGTCACGCCCGAACTCGCGGCTAAGGCGGTCACACATTATTCCTGGCATATGGGTTCCGTCGGCAACACGATGCTGCACGAGCCGGGCACGATCCGCTCGGACTGGATCGAGCAGTTCGCAAAGGTCTCGAATACGCTTGCCTGCCGCACCAGCGCGAGCGTGATGTTCGACGACATGAAGGGCCTGAAGCCCTGGCGCAGCCTCGGCCTCGGACCGAAAGGCGCGGCTGTGGCCGAGTCCCTGTTCTCGCTCTATGGCGTAAAGATCGTCGGCGACGGCTCGAACCAGACCGAGACCGGGGCGCAGACCAAGCCCTATCTGAACTCAACCTCCAAGGGGTCGCCGAACTTCGACGCCGCCCAGTTGAAACAGATGGTCGCCGAAATCAAAGCCTTCGGTCTGCCGGTGCTGATTCACGCCAACGGCGATTAGACGATCGACATTGCGTTGGATGCGATCGAGGCGGCCTACGCGGGCTCGACCGACTATGGCGTAAACCGCATCGAGCACGCGACGATGGCGCGTCCCGACCAGATCCTGCGCATGAAGAAGCTCAACGTGCAGCCGAGCTTCCTGATGAACCACGTGCGCTTCTACGGCGCCGCATATCGCGACCAGATCTTCGGCCCGGAACGTGCCGCCTTCACGGACCCCGCCGCAGCCTGCGTGAAAGCCGGCTTGCCCTTCACGCTGCACACCGACAGCCCTTGCTCGCCGCCGGGACCGCTCGCGCTCATCAGCACGGCGATGACGCGCCGCTGCATCATCGACCATTCCGTGGTCGGCCCCGATCAGGCCGTGTCGCTTGACGAGGCGATCCGCGCGGTCACGATCCACGCCGCCCGCCAGATCGGGCAGGGCGACCGCCTCGGTTCGCTCGAAAAGGGCAAGGAAGCGGATTTCACCATCCTGGAAGGCGATCCCTACAAGGTGAGCCCAGATGCGATCGCCGACATCAAGGTCAGCGAGACGTGGGTAGCGGGGGAGCGCAAGTTCGCGGCGTGACGGAGCGTGCATCCCGGCCCCGGTCTTCAGGATCATCCCGGGCTTGAGCCGCAGGTTCCTCTTGATTGCCGGAATCGCTTGCGATTCCGCCATTTAGGCAACGTCACGGGCCGATCCTCTCGGATTCATGAGAGCACACCATCAGCAATAGAGCGCACCGTTCAACAAAGCATCGGTGCTTGGATCGGAACTTTCCACGCGTCATAACCGTATACCCAATCGGCATTGCCCCCTTCCTTAAGCCATTCGTTGCCGCGTGAACCGATTTGCACCCGTGCGGTGCGCTCCTTGCGGGCGCGCTCGTAGGCTGTCAGGCGCCGTGCAACGTCAGACCTTGCAACATCTGTAAGGGCGCGACCGATCACGACGGCGTCCTCAATCGCCATTGCGGCCCCCTGCGCCATGAATGGCGTCATTGGATGGCAAGCGTCGCCCAACAGCGTTACGCGGCCGGATGACCATGCGGGCAGCGGATCGCGCACATAGAGGGCGGACTTCATCACGTCGTTGCAAGCGTCGAGGAGCGTGCGCGCCTCCGCATGAAATGCCGCGTAGGCTTGGCGCAATTCCGCGACGCCGCCCGGCATCGTCCAGGATTCGTGACGCCAGTCCGCCTGCGGCATCGTTGCAAACACGAAGGTTTCTCGGCCGCGGTTCAACGGGAACGTAACGATCTGCAGGTCAGGCGTCGGACCCCACCACTTGGTAAAGGCGTCGAGGTTCGGGATCGACAAGCGCGAGCGGTCGACGACGCCGCGATAGGAGACAAGACCGGTGAATTGTGGATGTTCGGGGCCGAACAGTGCCGTGCGGGTCGGCGAATGTATCCCGTCGGCACCGATCAGAACGTCGACAGTCTCCTTGTCGCCGTTCGCAAACCTCACCGACGGCCGGCCGTCGTCGAGCGCGATTTCAGTCACACGATGCCCTAGGCGAATGAGTTGATCAGGAAGGCGGGCCCGCAACGCGTTGAGAAGATCGGCGCGATGAATCGTCAACTGTGGCGCACCGTAGCGCTGTTCGGCAGTGTCGGCCATTTCGAGCCGAGAGGTTTCAAGGCCGGTGTCCCACATCCGACTGATGCGATGCGTCGGCCGTGCCGCCGTCTCCTTCAGCATCGGCACCACGTCAAGACCGTCCAGCGCCCGCACGGAATTGGGAGTGAGATTGATATCGGCGCCGACGCGTTGAAATGACGTCGCCTGCTCGAAAATCTGAACGTCGTGTCCCGCTTGGCGCAACGCGATGGCGGCCGCGAGGCCGCCTACGCCGCCGCCGTTGATTCCAATCATCAGTCTGTCCATGTCCGTTCCCCGTATTGATGCTTCGGGTTTGGCGTCAGTGCAGCGAAAACCCGCCATCGACGGCAAAGGTTTGGCCGGTGATGAATTTCGAATCGTCAGAGAGCAGGAACGCGACGACACCGTCGAGATCGTTCGGCATCTGCTTACGCTTGAGGATCTGCTTTTCGGCGTAGTCGTTCCAACGCTGTTCCGAAATATCCTTGGTCGCATCGACGACTGTTAGGCCCGGCAGCAGACAGTTGACCCTGACCATGCGGTCGCCGAATTCCCGTGCCAATGACCGCGTCATGCCAACAATGGCCGCTTTGCTAGTGACGTAGTGCAATAGACGAGGCGCACCCCAATAGATCGAATCCGACGAGACAGTGACGATCGAGCCACCGTTGCGCATGAGGGGGCCGACCGCGCGAACGGTCAGCCAAGTGCCTCGCACATTGATCGCCATCATCCGATCCCATGCTTCAATCGAGATTTCGTCATAACGCTTGCCGCCGACGTTGTTGGCCCAACCAGCATTGGCGACGAGACCGTCAATGGCGCTGCCGTCGAAAGTGGCAAAACGCGCCATTTCCTGGACTGAGGCTTCCGAAGCGACGTCGGCTTCGACGAAACGCGCATCGATGCCAGCAGCTTTGAGCTTTCGCTCGGCATCGATGCCTAGCGCGGCGTCGATCTCGGCGATGACAACACTTGCGCCTTCGCGGCCAAGCCTTTCCGCATAGGCAAAACCCAGGCCGCGACCGGCGCCGGTGATGACGATCCGTTTGCCGGCAAATCGTTGGTTCATATCTGTTCTACCTGCCTGGTGGCGGCGTCAGGTCCGGTCGCCCTCAGCCACCACGGCGTACTGAAAGAAATTCGGCCCATCGTGTTCGTATATCGTGACCGATGCACCGCCGCCCGCCCGACCCGTGAAGGGCTCGCCACTGCCGTGGTCGTAACCGTGGAAACCAATATCTGTGTCGAGACACAGTTCGATCGCCGCATCCATGTCGCCGCACAGAATACGTCCATCGGCGCTGCGGAAGAATCGGCCCGATGTCACGTCGAGGAAACCGTCGGCTGTCGGGCGAACGTCGAACGATTCCCCTGTTCCGAGCGAATGAATCCGGACCGGACACCGCCCCGATCGGCGTCGATGAGCTTCGATCGCAATGATGCGCCGTGTGTCAGGCTGCATGGCGATGCCCGGAGAGGGCTGCGGGGCGATCAAGCATGACCCCGGCCGCTGTCATCCCTGGACGCGACCTGCCGGCGAGTCTTTCCGTCGATTCCGCCGGCAATCGCCCACTCGGCGAACAGTTCCGGCTTGCGCTCGAACGTCCCTGGCTTCCAGTCCGCGGTGCAGTAGTCCTCGTCGGCATAATATTCTAGCGGCGCCGCCAGTGGGTTTTCGAAATACCAGAAGTACGCCGACGAAATTGGGTGACGGCCAGGACCTATCTCCGTCTTCCAGCCCTTCCGGCTCATGGCGATGCCGCCTCCAATGACTTCATGGATATCGGTGACTGTGAAAGCCACGTGATTGATACCAGCGCGGCCGGGCCGATTGAGCATAAAGAGATTGTGGTGGTCGCCAACCTCCTGGCAGCGCGTAAAGACGCCATGTCCCGGGTATTCGTCGCTGATGACGAAGCCAAGTTTCTCGGTATAGAACGCACGCATCGCGGCGAAGTCTGCTGCGAACAGGACAATATGGCCGATGTTGATCGGCCGCGCCTGGTCGTAGATAGGTGAGCGCTGATTAACCCGCTGATGGGCGCCCGGCGCATTGGGCGGCGTCGGCCTTACCGTGATTGGCGTTCGTTTGCTGACGCGGAAGGCCAAACTTAAGCCGTTGGGGTCGGTAACGCGCGGCATTCCGTCCGCACCAACACGAAAGCTGTCCACAGTGCGGAGCGTCGATACCGTCCGTTCAAGCTCGCGCTCATCGGCAGCACCCCAAATCACTTCTCGCACCGTGTTGCCGGTTTCGATTGGTGGCGGAAGGTCGGACGCCTCAGACGGCTGCACGATCACGGCAGTATGGTCGCGAGTCTCGTAGACTAGCTTGTCGGGAGCAGTCGCAACTTTCGAAACGCCCCAGTCGTCAAGAAAACGCTTGGCTTCGGCCATGCTGGTAACACCGAAGACAACGGCGTCGATTCCACTTAGCGCCATTGGGTCACTCCATTGCGGCTGTCTTGCCCGCACTAGCGACGTCCGCCTCTTGGATAACGTCGCCCGGCGGGGCTTCGACCTGACTGACGACGTTAGCGTTTGACTTTCGACAGCGGGTGTTCCGGCGGATAGGTCGGCGTCACCGGTTTTGGCGACCCGATCATAACCATCATGATCGCTTCTTCCTCGCCGATGTTGACTTCGCCGCGATAGACGCCGGGCGGAACCGACACGCAGTCGCGCTCGCCGAGAACCGCCTCCCAGCGCTCGCCGTCCTTTTCGGTCATGACCTTGATCTTGCCGCGCAGTACAAAGAAGACCTCTTCGGCATCAACGTGCAGGTGCATTGGGCCTTCCGCTCCCGGCGGCAAGATCATGTTCGACAGCGTGAAGTTCTCCGCCGGGATCACGTTGGAATCGCTTGCGACCCCAGTTCCGCCAGTGCCGATGAAGCGCTTTTGGGCCCGGCGATACTTCGGATCGAAGTCGGCTTGGAATTTGAGGGCGTTCCAGTCGTAGGAGCGCTCCGCGACGCGTGCGAGTCGACTATTCATCCAGGCTTCAAAGGTCGCGTCCTCGGGGCGATCCCAGGAACGCTTCTGCGGCTTTCGGGTCACGTCGTCCATAATCTACCTCCTGGCTGTCATGTTGAATGTCGAATTCGGCCGCTATCGCGCGGGCCGCCGCGCCGGTGGCGCATCCGTCTCGCTTGCCTTGGGTTTTCGTCCGAGATCACGCGAAATCGCTTCGGCAGCGGCGAGCACTTCCGTCTTCAGCGGGCCGTTTAATTCGGCTTCGCTGGTCAGCAGGGCGACCGCCGAAACATTGATCGCCGCGACGATCCGATCAGTCATGTCCCGGATCGGCGCCGCGATGCTGGCGACCCCGGGCTCGTAGCCGGAAATCTGCACGACGACGCCATTCGCCCGATCGGCGGCGATCTCCTCCAGCAAGCCGCCGATGGTAGCCAGTACCTTGACGTTGAAGGGACCGAACAGCTCGTCGCGATACAATTCGCGGATATCGTTGTCGTCCAATCCCGACAGCAGGGTGCGCCCCATGGTCGTGGCGCGCGCCGGAAGTCGTGTGCCAACGTGGATGTTGCTCGCGATTGAGCGACGAGTCGGCACCCGGGCGAGATAGACGACATCCCGTCCTTGCAATTCGCCAAGGTGAGCGGACCACCCAGTGCGATCACGCAACCGGACGAGGTGCGGCATGGCGACTTCGACCAGTTCGCGCGAGGCGAGAAAGCTGTAACCGAGGTCGAGGACCCGCGAGCCAAGCGCATAAGTCTTTGTGTCGACGTCGCACACCACAAAGCCGAGATGCTCGAGCGTATAGAGAAGCCGATAGGCCGATGACCGCGTCACACCGAGGGCGCCCGCCACCTCGGACAGCGTCGGGCGACTACGCGCTGCGGACAGCACTTGCAAAATGTTCAAACCGCGGACGAGCGCGGGAACTACATAACGGTCGTCGGCTACCGCGGGCTCGCGTCTTGCGCTGCGTTCGGCGTGCGGCCCGGAAGGAGCACCTTCGTGCGCTGACTTATCCATCAGGCAATGTCCAATAGTTTAATTAGCGAAACTACGTATCCTATACTAAATCAACCCCGAGGCGTCAAGGAGAGAGATGTGCTCGCTCTGCAAAATCTCTAGCCCAACCGGTGCAGCGACAATTCGCACGTATCTCACCGCGCAGTTGGTAAAGAAACTTGCGTCGGCCCATTGACAGGCAATTTTCGATGTATAGTATGCGAACATATAGTTCATATATGAACAGACGTGGAGCTTCCCCTGTGTTGACACAAGCCTCCAACGTGCTGCGGCTGCAGAATGTCGCGCGTCGATTTCCGGGGCGGACGCCCAAAGCCCCTGCCTTTACCGCGGTCCGTAATCTCAACTTCGACGTCAATGAGGGAGAGTTCGTGTCGATCGTTGGCCCGTCCGGCTGCGGCAAGAGCACGCTGCTCAATCTCGTCGCGGGTCTCGATCGGCCGAGCGAAGGCACCGTTTCGCTTCATGGAGTTGCGGTGTCTGGCCCGAACGCCAGCGTCGGCTTCATGTTGCAGAAGGACCTGCTGTTGCCGTGGCGCACGGTGCTGCAGAACGTTGAATTCGGTCTCGAGGCGCATAATCACAACAGCGCCGATCGTCGGGAGCGCGCGCTGCGCGAGCTCAAGCGCTGCCGCCTGCTCGACTTCGCTGACCGGTATCCCTACCAGATTTCCGGCGGCCAGCGCCAACGCGCCGCATTGGCGCGCACGCTTGCCATCGATCCGGACATTGTTCTCCTCGACGAGCCGTTCTCAGCGCTCGATGCGCAAACCAAGCTCGTTCTACAGAAGAGCTTCGCTGCAACCATCGCCGGCTCGGGCCTGACGACGCTGCTCATCACCCACGACTTATCTGAGGCGGTCGCGATGTCCGACCGTATTCTAGTGATGAGCGACCGGCCCGGCCGCATAGTCGAGGAAATTGAGGTTGGTATTTCCGACCGGGACAATCCGCTCGCGCGCATTGCCACGCCGCGCGCCAGCGAAATCGTCGCTCACCTCTTTCACTCGCTTCACATCGACACCCGTCTAGACGCCTGACGACGTTCGGCAACACAAGAAAATCAGGAGGCTAACATGAGGGTCACACGACGCACGGCGATCGGCGGTTTGCTGGCGAGCGCAGTCATTGGCCCAGCCTTCGCGGCGCCCGAGAAGGTGGTCTATCTGTTTCCGGCGCCGGCGTTCCTGCCGGCTTTCATTCCGTTTCATGTGGCGAAGCATCGCGACTATTTCGGCGGTGAAAACCTTGCCGTCGAATTCCGCACCGGTCGCGGCGGAGCTGATGCGGCTACTCAGGTGGCAGTGGGCAACGCCGATCTCGGTGGAGGTGTCGGCGAAACCTCGATGATCGTGCGTCCCAATGACTTGCCGGTGCGCGGGGTCGCCCAACTCGGGCAACATTCTCTGTTCCAGCTTGTCACGCGTAAGGATGTCGGCATCCGTACCATGACGGACCTGCGGCACAAGAAGCTTGGTGTCATCGGTTACCAGGACACCGGCTACTACGCCCTGTTGGCGGTTCTTGCTGCGAACGGCATCAAGCGTAACGAACTCGAAATCCAGGCGGTCGGCAACGCCGGCGTGACCCAGCTGATGATCGCCAGGTCGCTCGACGGCATCATGGCGGTGCCAGAATGGGCGGACGCCATCGAAACCGCCGGCGTGACGCTCGATCATTTCGACGTCGACAAGACGTTTCCCGCCATGGCCCAGGCAATTCTCGCGTCGGATAAGATCATCAAACAGCGGCCCGTCGTTATTCGCGGGTTCGTTCGTGCCGTGCTTCACGCGGTGCGCGATTGTATGGCCGATCCAGCCTCAGCGGCACGCGATTTCGTCGCCGCTGTCCCACAGCATACCGGCAAGGAAGCCGAGGTGGAGCGAATCCTTCGCCGCTACGTCACGACTGTGTATCCCACCGAGCCGCCGTCGGCACTCGGTACGTTCGATCCCGAGCGGATGCGGACCGTGCAGAAATTCTATCTCGAGAACAACATCATCCAGAAAGCCGTACCGATCGAGGACCTCTACACCAATGAATTCGTCGGCTAGGTCCGAAGGAACTTCGCGATGACCGACAACGCGACCGATTCCGTGACCGCTACCCCTGTTGCTCCGATCCGCGCCCTCGCGTGGAGCCGCAACGCCGCCGTTCCGTTGGCGAGCATTGCCCTCGCGATCGCCGTCCTGATTGCGTGGCAATATCTTCCGCCGCTGCTCGGCATTCCGAAATACATCATCCCACGCATATCGGATTTGTGGGCCGAGGGTGTGCGAATGTGGGATCAGGACAACCTGCTGTCGCACTTCCTGTCCACCGCCTCGATGTCGATCCTCGGTTTTGTCCTTGGCAGCTTCCTCGGCGCGGGGTTCGGCTATGCCCTCGGCCTGCTGCCGACGTGGGAGAAGGTTCTCTCTCCGTACATCCTTGCTCTGCAAATCGCGCCGAAGGTCGCGTTTGCACCGTTGTTCATCCTCTGGTTCGGATACAACGCGCTGCCGAAGCTCACCGTTACTGTCCTAGTGGTGTTTTTCCCGATCCTCGTCAATGTCCTTCAGGCGATGCGCGTAATGGATCGAGATCTCATCAACTTGGCACGTGCCTACAACATGAGTTGATCGAAGATCTTCTGGAAGGTCATGGTGCCGTTTTCCATGCCGAACCTGATGGCAGGACTACGGATCGGCGCGACGCTCGCGGTCATCGGCATCACCGTCGGCGAGCTCGTCGGCGGCGAGATCGGCCTCGGCTACCTCATCAGTTTTGGCCAGGGCCAGGCCAATACCGCAATGGTTTTCGATGCGATCGCCCTGCTGACGGTTATCGGCATCGTGATGTACTGGGCCGTCGTCAGCATCGAGGCGCGGGTGCTTCACTACGTCCCACGCGCGACCGATATCCGGGCCTCTGCCTCAACATGAGCGCTCCCGCTACCATCGGAATGCCGGTACACGGCGAAGCAGCCGGTATCAGCTTTCTGCGCCGGCTGGGCGATGATAATGCCGTGCCGCTGATGCTCCTGCACGGCATCGGCAGCAACGCCGCGACTTTCGCTCCGGTGATGTCTGCCTTACCCATGTCGATCGATGCAATCGCCTGGAATGCGCCTGGCTACGCGGACTCGCGGCCGCTCGTGAGCGGCTCGGCGGCGCCGTGCGACTACGCTGGCGCGCTAAAAACTCTCCTTGAGGCGCTTCATCTTTCGAGGATTGTCCTCGCAGGCCATTCGCTCGGTGCGCTATTTGCCACGGCGTTTGCTGCCGAATATCCTGCAAGCGTTGCGGGATTGGCATTGATTTCGCCTGCGCTCGGATACCGCGTCGTACCCGGCGCGCCTTTGCCGGCGGGCGTGCAGGACCGCATTGACGAAATTCAATCGCTCGGAACGGCCGTATTTGCGGCGAATCGGGCACCACGCCTGCTGAGCCGAGCCACGGACAAGCCGCTGGTTCTCGCGGCAGTCGAACGTGCAATGGCGTCGGTGAACCTTGCTGGCTACGTGCAGGCGGTGAGAGCGCTCGGTGCCGGCGATCTCATCGCGGATGCCGCGCTCATCACTGCGCCTGCAATGGTGGCTGTCGGTACAGAGGACGTCGTGACACCCCCTGACAGCGCCCGAAAAGCGCATCAGGCACTTTCGTTCTCTACAGGATATTACGAAATCACCGGCGCCGGACATGCTTTGCCGCAAGAAGAGCCAAACATCGTCGCTGATATATTGGTGGAATTCATCGAGCAGCACGCAAATGTCTGAGAAGCACCCCGCCGAGAGTGACAACGGAGCTGGCGACGACATCTATGTGTCAGCGCCGGTCCAGCGTGCGGTCCGCCTGCTGCGTCACATCGCTGAGGGCGATCCGGTCAACAACATATCGCGCACGGCGCGCGAGGTCGGAATCAATCGTACCACGCTGCTGCGTCTTCTGCACACGCTGCATGCCGAGCGCTTCATCGAGCCTCGCGGCGAAGGACAGGGCTGGCGCATCGGTGTCGGATTGATCGGATTGGCAGCACAAGCCTTCTACTCAGAGGATCTCGTCCAAACTTCGATTCCGGTGCTGACCCGCCTTGCGGAGACGCTGGACCTCTCCGCGCATCTCGGCGTCCTCGATGGGTTAGAGATCGTCTACCTGGTGCGGCGCGCGCCGAACCATTCCTTCGTCAGCAATATCCGGATTGGCAGCCGGCTGCCGGCGCATGCGACGAACATGGGACGGATTATCCTGGCGCACCTGCCCCAGGATCGCGTCGAGCGGATGTATTCGGGGGCAACTCTAAAGCCCGTGACACCGCTGACACCGGTCACGCCGGCGCAGCTTGAGGCGCAGTTGAACAAGGATCGCGCCTGCGGGCTTGCCTGGAGCGACGGCAACTACGAAGTCGGGATCAGTTCGGTCGCGGCAGCCATCTTCGATGTGACGGACACGCCGATCGCTGCACTCAACGTCAGCGGACGCTCAGCAGATTTCACCGGCGCTGATCGGCGTGCGCGGATCGGCACCGAGGTGAGCGGCGCCGCTTTGGAAATATCGCAGCGCCTAGGCTGGGGCGGCCGTCTAACAGGCCGCAATGAACCCAAAAGGGGCGCGACGTCGCTCCAAACTCCATCGCGCGCAGCGAGCTGAGGTAATCACATGGACCTCGGCCTTTCGAATAGAGTTGCGGTCGTGACCGGTGGAAGCTCGGGTATCGGGTTTGCCACGGCGCGATTGCTGATCGGCGAAGGAGCACGGGTCGCCATCTGCGGCCGCGATGCCGATCGGCTGGCGGCGGCACAGGCGCTACTCGTTTCTCTGAAACCTGGTGCAGTGCTGGCCGAACGCTGCGACGTTCTTGATGCGGATGCTGTCGCCGGCTTTGCGCGCAAAGTCTCGGCCTGGTCCGATGGACGCGTCGACATCCTCATCAATAACGCCGGCCAAGCGCGCATTTCGACGTTCGGCGACACGACTGATGATCATTGGCGCGACGAATTCGAACTCAAGTTCTTCAGCCAGATTCGTCCGATCCGCGCGTTCCGGCCGCTCCTCGAAGCGAGCGACGCGCCCGCCATCGTCGGCGTCAACTCGCTGCTGTCACTGCAACCTGAGCCCCACATGGTGTGCACGTCCGCGGCGCGGGCGGGTGTCCAGAACTTGCTTAAGTCGCTCGCGACCGAGTTTGCTCCACGCATCAGGGTCAATTCGGTACTCCTCGGCCTGGTCGATTCCGGACAGTGGCAGCGGCGCTTCGAAGCGCGGCCCGATAAAGCCACGACGCGGGAAAACTGGTTTGCGACGATCGCCCACGGCAAGGGAATCCCGCTACGCCGCCTTGGTTTTCCTGAAGAGCCGGCCCGCGCCATCGTGTTTCTCGGTTCGCCGGCGGCGAGCTACATCACCGGGGCGAGCCTCGAAATCTCAGGCGGCGTCTCACGACACATCTAGGATCGGACACCGACACCATGAAGCTTTCCGTTGTCACCGCAGAGCGTATCAGCGTGTCGAACCCGCCCGCGCAGTCCGACGAACTGGTTGGCGATGCGATCGCGCGTGCGCTGGCCGACATCGGTGTAACGGTCGCGTTCGGCGTGATTTCCATCCACAACATGCCGATTCTCGATGCGATGGCGAGGCACGGGCGGATTCGCTTCGTGCCGGCGCGCGGCGAGGCCGGCGCGATGAACATGGCCGATGCGTACGCACGGGTCTCGCGCTCCCTTGGGGTCGCTATTACCAGCACTGGCACCGCGGCGGGCAATGCGGCGGGCTCGCAGGTCGAGGCGTTGACCGCCGGGTCGTCGGTGCTACACATCACCACCCAGGTTGACCGTGAATTCGTCGATCGCGATCGTGCCGCCATACACGACGTGCCCCGCCAACCCGATATGCTGAAGGCCATCAGCAAAAATTATTTTCGCGTATGGGAGCCGGCCGCGGCCGTCGACACGTTGCTGGCAGCCGCCAGCGAGGCGCTTTCGGCGCCTTCCGGACCCGTTACGCTCGAGATCCCTGTCGATGTTCAGCGCGGCAGGGTGCCAAAGCGCAGACCTTCCAGGATGCCGGCAATTGTGCCGCGCGTTCCAGATGCTGCGCAAATTGACGCGCTCGCCGCGTTGATCCGACAGGCCAAACGGCCTCTGCTGTGGCTCGGCGGCGGCGCCCGCAGGGCGGCTGCGGCGGCAACTGCGCTCGTCGAAGGTGGCTTTGGCGCGGTCACGAGCACAAACGGCCGAGCCATCGTCCCAGAAGGTCACCCGCGCAGCCTCGGCGCTTTCAATATGACACGCGAAGCGCAAGACATCTACGCACGCTGCGATTTGATGATCGTCGTTGGTTCGCGCCTGCGCGGCAACGAAACCCAGAACAATCGGATGGCGCTGCCACGGCTTGCTCAGATCGATGTCGACCCGATGCAAGGCGGACGCAATTATCCGGTCGACCTCTTCATTGCGGGTGACGCGCGTCTCGCGTTGGAAGGCCTGCTGACGCGTTTGCCTGCGCGGCTTGACACTGACAGCTCGTTTTTGGCCGCCATCGCTGACGCTCGCGCGCGTTCCGAAGCCACGTTGCGGGAAAGCCTCGGTCCCTACGGGTCCCTCGCCGATATTCTGAGCGAGCGTGTGAACCGAGGCGCCCATCCATGGGTTCGCGATGTCACCGTTTCGAACAGCACGTTCGGGAATCGCTACGTCCGTCTCGCTGCGCCGCATCTTGGCGTTCATGCCCTCGGCGGCGGCATCGGCCAGGGCATTGCCATGGGCATCGGGGCGGCGCTCGCGGGCGCGCCCGGCAAGACAATCGCGCTTCTGGGCGACGGCGGAGCACAGCTGATGATCGGCGAACTGGCGACTGCGGTTGAAGCGAAGGCTGACGTCGCCTACGTCCTGATGAACGATCGTGGCTACGGCGTCATCCGCAATATCCAGGACGTCCAGTACGAAAGTAGGCGCGTCTATTCCAATATCCTGACGCCTGATTTTTCGCTGGTCTGCCGCTCGGTGGGCTTACCGCACGAGCGCGTGTTGGACATTCGAGATTTTGGCGCGGCGCTGGCCCGCGCCCTTGATGCGCCGGGGCCACATCTGATCGAGATCGACATGATGTCGATCGGCCCTTTTAGTGAGAACTTCGCCGGCCCGCCGGCCGGCGCCGCCGGAATGCAGTAGCAACGGTTAATGAGATGGCCGCAATGGCACAGAGCGTTGCAGAATTGATAAAGCCGCCGGCATCCGATGCCCCCCGCACAACTGGCGGCCCGGCGCTCCGGCAGGTCCGTCTCCAGTCGATGACCTGGGAGGCGCCGGGCGTTCTGTCGCTCATGCTGACGGCCGCCGATGGCGGCACGCTCGTGCCCTTCGAACCGGGCGCCCACATCGACTTGCAGTTCCCAGACGGAACGACCCGGCAGTATTCGCTGTGCGGCGACCCTTCGGATACCTCGCGCTATCGCATCGGAGTGCGCGCGGTTAGCGGCGGCGTGTGTTCACAGTTCATCCATCGCAGACTGCGCCCGGGCGACCTGCTCAAAGTCAGCAAGCCTCGCAATCTCTTCGCCCTGGTGAAAGCACCGCGCTACATCTTCGTCGCCGGCGGCATCGGCATCACGCCGTTGATCCCGATGATGCGGGCCGCGAGCGCGAGGGGGACGCCTTGGAAGCTCATTTATTGCAACCGCCGAAATGAGGATGCGCCGTTCCTTACCGAAGTCCTGAGTTTCGGCGGAGAGGTTTCGCTCCACAGCACCGAAGCAGGCACCCGCCTTGACGTCACCGTGTGCCTTGGAACCGTGCAGGAAGGCGCCGTTATTTATTGCTGCGGGCCGGAGCGTCTGATGGCCGCGGTGGAGGAAGCCACTACCGCATGGCCGCCAGAAACCGTTCGCTTCGAGTGGTTCAGCCCGCGCAGCCGGTCTCTTGATGAATCGTGCGGAAGCTTCCAAGTCGTGTGCGAAGCGTCTGGTGTCACGTTGACTGTTCCGTCGGACCGGACCGTGCTGTCGATCCTCAACGACGCGGGGATCGAGGTACCCTGCTCATGCCAACAGGGTATCTGCGGCACCTGTGAAGTCCGCGTCTTGTCGGGCGAAGTGGAGCATCGTGACAGCATTCTATCTTTGGCTGAGCGCGCCGCGAACGAGACGATGATGATTTGCGTCTCCCGCGCCCGCGGTTCGCGTCTGGTTCTCGACATCTGACCCGCCCGGTCCGACGATTTCGGAGATGGCACACTGCGATTGCACGATAGGCCGAAAGAGAAAGAGGGCAGCATGGATCAATATCGATATCCTTATCTCAGCCCCCATCAGGCACGTACCCAAGAGCCGACCGCGTGGCAGCAGGAACTCGCTAACGCGATCGAGGGTGTATTCAGCAAAGGCGCCCGCGAGCTCGACGAAATCGTGAGCGGGCTCAACGCTTCGCGAGTGCGCCCGCCAGGAGGTGGAGACTGGACCGCAGACAATTTCGCCGCCGTGATGCGTGAACTCGGAGCCTGAGTCATGACAGCAGCTACCCTTGATCGTCCTCGCACAGCCGCCTCCGGTCCAACCGATCAGCAGGTTCAGGCCTATCTCCGCACGGGGCTGCGTAACCACTGGTGGCCGATTCTACCGTCACGCTTCCTTGAGAGCGGTGGCAAGCCGCTGGGCATCACCCGGCTCGGTGAACCGCTGGTGCTGTGGCGCGACTCCGGTGGCACTATCCATGTACAAACCGACCGCTGCCCGCATCGCGCTGTGCCGCTGTCGCGCGGCATCAACGAGGGCGACCGCCTACGGTGCAATTATCACGGCGTCGAGGTTGGCCCCGATGGCCGGGTGCTGAGCGTGCCCGGCCAGCCCGGATGTCCGCTTGAAGGCAAGAAGGCGGTGAAAACCTACCCGAGCTGTGAACTCGCCGGCGGGATTTTCGCCTGGTTTGGGGACGCTTTGCACGACGAAGCTCCTGAGTTTGACGCCCCCCAAGAACTCGTTGCCCCGGAGTACTCGCAATTCCTCTGTTTTGCCGACTGGGAGATGGCGTGGCGCTATTGCTACGACAACCTGATGGATCCGATGCACGGCACGTTCCTGCATGCGAACTCCCACACCATGTACCAAGGCGATACCACGGCGCATTTCAGAACGCGCGACACGCCGTTCGGCTTTATCTTCGAGAAGGAGGGACAGCGGGATGTCAATTTCGACTGGAGCGAGCTTGTCGACAATGGCGGCCTCTATGTGCGACTCGAAATTCCCTATCCTCCGTCTGGCGGTCCCGGCGGCAATTTCGGCATTATCGGATTCGCGACGCCGGCTGATGAAAATCGGATGGCTGCCTTCTTCTGGCGCTGGCGCAAGGTAAGCGGATGGCAGCGCGACGTCTGGCGCTTCCTTTACAAAACCAACCTTGAACCACGGCACTGGGCGGTGCTCGAGCAGGATCGCGAGATACTTGCCGGCGTGCGTCCGGGGCTGGAAAAATTTGAGATGCTCTATCAACACGACGCTGGCGTGATCCGGCTGCGCCGTTATCTTGCACAGCAGGCGCGCAAACAGTTGATCGATCTTCAGGCTTCGGGGAAAGCATGATGACGCGACGGGCGGGGCGTTGGGTCGCCATCTTCGCCATACTCGCGGCGTTCGTCGCGCTTGTCTTGCCAGCCAGTGCGCAAACCGTCCCGGCCGCGTTCCCGCGTCGACCGATTACGCTCATCGTCCCATTTACTCCCGGCGGACCAGTCGACATCCTTGGCCGGCTGCTTGCGCAAGAATATCAATCGCGTTCCAGGCAATCCGCGACCGTGGAGAACAAGACGGGCGGTGCCGGCAATATCGGAATCGACGCCGTGCGCAAGGCAACGCCGGACGGCACGACGCTGCTGCTGATTCCGGCGGGAAATCTGACGATCACCCCGACCTTGATGACCAATCTGACTTTTGATGTCGAAAGGGACTTTGCCCCAATCACAATTCTGGCCAGTGCGCCGAACTTGGTCGTCGCCCCGCCCAAACTTGGCGTCGCAACGATAGCGGAGCTTATCGCCAAGGCCAAACGCCAGACCATCAGCTACGGCTCGCCGGGCGTCGGAAGCCAGCTTCACCTCGTTAAGAATTGCTCAAGGACAAGACCGGGCTCCAATTAATGCATGTGCCTTATCGTGGGTCTGCGCAAGCGCTCAACGATTTGCTCGGTGATCATATCGATCTGTTGGTGACTAATCTGCCGGCAGTGTTCGCTTCGGTTGAAGCGAAGGCCGTCGTTCCTCTTGCTATGACAACGGCACAACGAAGCTTGCTGCTTCCCGATATCCCTACCCTTCAGGAAGCGGGTATTGACAATATCGATGTCACGTCATGGTACGGTTTGCTCGCTCCACATGGGATTCCAAAGGATGTGCGCGACGCCATCCTGGCCGTCACCATTGATATCCTGTCAGCGCCTATCCTGAAGAAGACCCTCGAGGCGCAGGGCATGACTGTCATGCTTGAGCCAACCGATCAGTTTGCAGCACGAATCCGGCGCGAAACAAACTTGTGGGCAAACGTGATCAAGAGCCATCACATCGCCGTCCAATAGAAGAGACCCGATTATCACGTCGCCATTCAAGCGCGAGCTGCGGGAGCTTTGGCCGCCGCAGCTGACTTATACCAACGGCGTGGAATTGCGACTCGTGGAGAATCCGCGGAGGAAGCTGGCGTGATTCTGTTGCTCTGCTGATTCGGGAGGGCGGAGCATGGTTGCTGCGGTTTCAATCACGCGCTTGGATCACACGACAGCAGAACTTCGAGACGGTGCCAAACGTACATGTGACGTTGCTGCGGCACGACGGATGGTGGTTTTCCTCCGCCTGCACCGATAACGGCCGCTGGTTACTGGCTACAGCATCGCCGCGTCTGCCTTCGCTTTGCCTTGGCTTCGATCATGAGGTGACCTCGCAGGGCCATTATTCGGTCATGCGGTCGCGCTGTTATCGCCGCGGGCAGGGGAGTGCGGCGTGGTGGCGAGTGTGAGTGCGTTGACCGGCATCGGGGGGCCGGGCGCGGGGGCGCGGCGGTGTTTAATTGCTCCTACCGCATGGCTTTACCTCGATAGCGTCCAGCACGTGAAACGAATGCGGCACGTCACGCCGCAAATCACGTGCGTGTATCTGCACCCGGCACGAACCTTTTCAGCCAACTCGGGCGTGCGGACCTGGACTTGCGACCGCGGTTCGCAGGCAAGCCAGTATCTCTGCGATGAATTGCGCCGTCCACGTGCACGAATATGTGCGGCGGGCATCTCACGATCGATTTCGTTGAAACCTCAGGGGGACGAATGCGTACGATCGCAACAACCATCGGCATTTGTGCGGCAGCAGCACTGACGGCACTCGGCGCCGCGCGCAGCGAAGATTTTCCAGGTGGCAAGCCGGTCGAGATGACCGTGATGTTCGGCGCAGGCAGTGCTGCCGATGTAACCGCGCGCTACCTCGCCGACGGCATGGCGAAGGCGCTGGGCGTGCCGGTGCCGGTCGTGAACCGAACCGGCGGGGGCGGCGCGATTGGATATAGCCACGTGCAGCAGCAGCGGCCCGACGGCCACTCCATCATCTGGAACTCCAATTCGATTTCAACAAACTATCATTCGGGCATTCTGCCCTTTGATTACAGGTCGTTTGCCGCGGTGGCGCGCGTGAGTACCGAGACGCCGGCCATCGCGGTGCGCAGCGACAGCCCCTGGAAATCGCTCAATGAACTCATCGCCTTTGCGAAAGCCAATCCCGGCAAAGTCCGCATCGGCAATTCGGGCACCGGCAGCCACACGCATTTTGCGGCCTCCGCGCTTTTCCTCACCGAAAAAACGAAAGTCACTCACGTCCCGTTCGGTGAAGGGCAGGCGATCGTGAACCTCCTCGGCAGCCGCATCGAAGGCGTGGTGCAGCTTCCGGCGGCCCTTGTCGCTCACGTCAAGAGCGGCGATCTGCGCGTCCTCGCGGTGATGGGCTCCGAGCGCGATCCGGTATTTCCGGATGTGCCGACCGCAAAGGAACTCGGCCTGCCAGTCGCACTCGACATGTGGCGCGGCGTTGCCGCGCCGGAGGGCACGCCGAAGCCCGTGATCGCGATGCTGCAAAACGCCATCAGGCAGTCGGTCCAGTCGCCTGCCTTCAAGGAGGCGGGCCAGCAGATCGGGTTCACCCCGGCATTTCTGCCGGCGGACGACTTTGATGAACTCATCGCGAGCGATGACGTCAAGCTCGCCCAGTTGATGGCCGAACTCGGGATAAAAAAGAAATGACGACGGCAGGCGAAAGTGCGGGCCGCCGCCTGACGTCGCCGGCGTGGTCCCGCCGAGGTCGTGAACGGCCGCTGCTGCCCCGTTTCGTCAGCGCGCGCGCCGGTGGCATCGCGACAGCCGCTGCGCTCGCGGCCATAGGCCTGTGGTTTGTCTGGCAAGCATCACTCCTTGATCTCGGCGATTTCGAACTTCCAGGGCCCGGCTTCTTCCCGCTCGTGCTTGGCGCGGTCGTTTTCATCTGCGCAAGTTTTCTTGCGGCTCGACTTCTGGGCGTCATCGACGCACGGCGAAACCATTGCCTTCGGGCATCGCGACGTTCTGATCGTGATCGGCGCACTGTTCGTCGTGCCGCTGCTGTTCGATCGCCTGGGCGCGCTGATCACGCTCGGTCTGTTCGGAGCCGTCGTGCTTGTGCTCGTGGCTCGCTGTTCGCTGTGGCTGGCTGCCCTTTCAGCCGCCGTCGCGATGATGGCGTGTTGGTACTTCTTTCAGGTAGCGCTCGGTCTGCAACTCCCTGCCGGGTTCTGGTGAGGCTACGCCATGAGCGGCTTTGATCACCTCGTTGGCGGCTTTGCGGTCGCGCTGTCCTGGAAGGGCCTTCTCTACTGCTTCATCGGCTGCCTGTGGGGAACCATAGTCGGCGTCCTGCCGGGGCTTGGGCCGCTCGCCGGCATGACCTTGCTGCTGCCGTTGACCTTCGGACTCGATCCGGCGATCGGCATCATTATGCTGACTGGCATTTTCTATGGCGCCATGTATGGCGGCTCGACGACGTCGATCCTGGTGCGCATTCCGGGTGAGGCCGCCTCAGTCGTGACCTGCATCGACGGCTACGAAATGGCGCGTCAGGGCCGCGCCGGCCCGGCACTGATGATCTCGGCTGTCGGAAGCTTCGTCGGCGGCACCGTGTCCATCCTCGGGCTGATGTTCATTGCCCCGCCGCTCGCCAAGGTCATGGTCGCGATTGGGCCGTCGGTCGAAGTGGTGCTGATGCTGCTCGCGCTCGGTGTCATCATCCTCGTATCAGCGGGTTCGCGGCTAAAGACAGCGCTGATGGTCGCGCTCGGCCTCGTCGTCGGCTCAGTCGGGCTCGACAATCTCACCGGCGTTGCCCGCTTCACGTTCGGCAATGTGAGCCTCGCAGGCGGACTGTCGTTCACGTCGCTTGCGATTGGCCTCTTCGGCATCTCTGAAATCCTCATCAATCTGGAGAAAACCGACGCCATCAAAGCGATCCGGCCCAAGCTCCGCGACCTCGTGCCCCGCATGCAGGATTTGCGAGCCGCAGCGCCGGCGATCGGCCGCGCTTCGATCATCGGTTTTATTTTCGGCGTCATTCCGGGTGTCAGTCACGTCGTCTCCACGTTCGTGTCCTATGCGGTGGAGAAGCGTTTCTCGGCTCATCCGGAGGAATTTGGGCACGGCGCCATCGCCGGAGTGGCCGGGCCGGAAACGGCAAACAACGCTGTTACCGGCACGGCCATGATCCCGCTGCTGGCGCTCGGTATCCCGTCAATTCCGGCGACTGCAATCCTGCTCTCGGCACTGACGATCCATGGCGTCCAGCCGGGACCGCTGCTGCTCAGCGATCATCCGGAAGTGTTCTGGAGTTCTGATCGCCAGCATGTACATCGGCAATATCATTCTCTTGATTCTGAACCTGCCGCTGGTCGGCATCTTTGTGAACCTGTTGCGCATTCCCTATGCCTGGCTCGTTCCAATCATTCTGATCATCTCCGTGATCGGGGTTTACAGCGTGAATTCCACCACGTTCGACATCTGGATCATGGTCGCGTCGGGTGCCGTCGGCTACGTGCTGCGCAAGTTCGGCTACGAGATGGCGCCAATGCTGTTGGCGCTCGTGCTAGGCGATCGGCTGGAAGCAAGCTTCCGCCTCGCCCTCACCATGTCGGGCGGCAACTACGCGACCTTTGCCGATCATGCTTCAGTCCTGGTGGTGACGACGGCGCTTGCCTTGCTGCTCGGCGTTCAGGCGCTCGCCTGGCTCTTCGGCTACCGCAAGACTGTCGCCGACGAGGCGGAAGCGGCATGACCCAGACCTCCGTAACGACGCGCCCAAAGGCAAAGATTAACGCCGCCACTCGCCCGCTGCGCGTTGCAGTCATCGGGATCGGCTGGTGGTCTGACGTACTGGCGGATGCGGCGCTGCGCTCCGGCAGAATAGAGATCGCGTCATGTTTCACGCGCTCGGCGGACAAACGTGCGGCGTTCGCCGAAAAGTACCGCTGCCGGCCTGTCGCCGATTACGCTGAGATTCTCGCCGACGATTCCATCGAAGCGATCATCAACACGACGCCGAACGCTGCGCATCTCGAGACCACCCGCTTGGCGGCGTCAGCCGGCAAGCACGTCTTTCTCGACAAGCCGATTGCCAACACGGTTACCGAGGGCCGCGAGATCGCCCGGGTTTGCGATGACGCCGGTGTCGTCCTTGCGCTCGGCTATCAGCGTCGGCGCGAGAGTCACTTCCGCTGGATCAAATCGGAAATCGAGGCCGGCCGGTTCGGCCGGCTCGTTCAAGCGGAATGCAATATCAGCCGCGACCGGCTCGGAAAAATCGATCTGTCGTCGTGGCGTTATCAAACGTCGGGCATGCCCGGAGGCGTCATGCTCCAGATCGGGATACACTATGTCGATGTGCTCGAAATGCTGTTGGGGCCGGTGCGCGCCGTCTCCGGCATGGCGGCGCGTCTCGTCCTGCCGGGCGATAATCCTGATGTGGCAAACCTCATTCTCCAGCATGAAAACGGCGCGATTTCCAATCTCAGCGCTTCCTACGCCTCGGCGTCCGAATATTACATGATGAACATCTACGGCAAGGAAGCGAGCGCCTATTACGACGCTTTCAACGGCCTGCGCCATTTGCGCCGCGGCGAAACGAAGGCGCGTCACATTGCGACCGCCGAGAACGATGCCATACGCGAAGAACTCGAGGAGTTCGTGGATTGCGTAAGGAATGGTACTGCGCCCGAGACCGACGGTTCATGGGCTGCCCGCAATCTGGCCGTCATCCGCGCGGGCGTCCGCAGCGCGCGCGAAGGGCGGGTGATCACGGTCGATGAGGTGATCCGGGACGATTGAACTTAATGCCCGATGTGAAGGGAGTGATGTCCATATCGACTGGAACGAGCGTGATGCCAAACAGATAAAAGCAGGAGTTCGGCGAGGGGAAACGCTCCGCAGAGTTCAATGTTCAATCACGAATTTGACGAAAGCAGTGATCAGTATCGTGAGTAAAAAAGGCGAGTAGTGTCGTGAGTATCAAGGGGGGTGTAAGATGTGGTGTAGCGTTAGGCGTGTGCTATTGGCGTGCGGTGGTTTAGCCGCGATCGCAGGGTGGGGACCGATCTCGTACGTTAATCCAGCCGGAGCGCAGGCGATCCCCAAATCCCTCGAGGAGGGAGGGACCGACGGCGACCTCAGGGCGCGCAAAAATCAATGGACCGTCGGTGTGGCTGGCGGGCTTTTATCCGGCAGCTATATGACGTTTGCTGACGAGCTCGCACAAGTCCTCGATGACGGCGACAACCTGCGCGTCTTGCCGATCGTTACTTATGGAGCGGCGTCCAATCTCGAAGACCTGCTCTACTTGCGAAATGTGGACGTCGCGGTCACACAATCGGATGTCTTCGAATATTTCCGCACGCAACGAAAAATCCCGAATCTCGAAAGTCGGATCAACTACATCATTCGCCTGCCGATTTCGGAAGTGCACGTACTGGCTGGCAACGACGTCAAGAGCTTGGCCGACCTCAACGGTAAAAAGGTCAATTTCGGCCCCGCCGGAAGCGCTTCAAGTCTCACCGGGACGATTGTGTTCCAGCGCGCCGGGGTCCATGTCGAAGGCACGCTCTACGACAATCCGACGGCGCTTCAGAAGCTCAAGGCCGGTGAAATCGCGGCCCTTGTTCGCGTCATCGGCAAGCCGATCGATTTCTTCGCGAAGATTCCCGCAAATGCGGGACTTCATCTGGTGCCGATTTCGTTTACGTCGGCAACCTATTCCGACATCTACACGCTCGGCGAATTCACCAGCCAGGAATACCCGACGCTGGTGCCGCAAGGCCAATCGATCGATACAATCGCCGTGCCGGCTGTCCTCGCCGTCTATAACTGGCCGAAAAATACTGATCGTTATCGCCGGGTACAGAAGTTCGTGGAAGCGCTCTATACGAAGTTCGACAAGTTCCTGCAGCCACCGCGCCATCCGAAATGGCGCGATGTCAACCTCGCGGCTACGGTGCCGGGGTGGACGCGTTGGGGCGTCGCGGAAGATATGCTCCGCAAGCTGCGCCAGCAGGACATGGCGGGCGAGGCGCAAGCCGACAGCCGGCAGTTCGGCGAGTTTCTGAAAACCAAGGCCGTGACGGTTGATAGCCCTGAGCAGCGCGACGCGCTATTTCGCGAATTCCTCCTTTGGGAGCAGAAGCAGCGCAATGTGTCGTCCGCGCGGGTGATAACCAGTAAGGCGGCGCGATAATCCGCGCCGCCCCGGAGGCCGCCATGTACTTCGCTGCGTCTCAGCGCCTGACCCACAAGGGCGCCCAAAAGATCGCGGCAAGCGCGATTGCGTCGGCCCAGCGTGCCGGCATAGCGATCGCCGTGGCGGTCGCGGACGCAGGCGGTCACCTTATTGTCCTCGAACGCATGGATGGCGGGCGCTTTCATACCTGCCATTCAGCGACCACCAAGGCGACCTGCGCGGCCTCCAACAAGCGCCCGACGTCCGCTGCGGGCGCGCAAGGTCAGGCGCTTGATGCCGCACATGCAATCGGACTCGCGCTCGCCGCGGGTCCGGAGCGGTGGACCGCCATGGAAGGCGGCTACCCGGTGATTGTGGACAACGAATGCATCGGCGGTGTCGGGGTGAGCGGGGGAGATTGGGAGACCGATGCCCGTATCGCCCGGGAAGCCATCGAGACAATCGGCGCGAAGTGGACATAAGTAGCCGCGCCCCGGAGTCGACGAGTCGCTCGTCGCTTTGCTAATAGCGGAACCTATCCTTATCGCAACTTTGGCAAGCGCCGCGAGATCCACCACTCGCCGCAAAGAGCGCACACAATTGATGACGCAACCTCTGGGCCCGTTGCGGTTGCACCCGGTGCTGGCCTGCGCGGGATTATTGGCTGTTCGGATCGTGATGACGCCGGAACTCCGCGAGGGGAGACGTGTTCACTGATCAGGGAGCGCGCGAGCGGCGTTTCCGTATCACCTCGACAAAATCATGCCAAGGAGAAGTTCCCAATGGGATTTTTCACCAAAGACATCGCATCAATGGACGACCTGTTCGTTCACATGTTGCGCGACATCTACTACGCGGAACAACAAATCGTAAAAGCGCTCCCTAAAATGATCGACAAAGCGCAGGACCCTGCGCTCAAAGAGGGTTTCAGGTCCCATCTCGCCGAAACCAAGAACCACGTAACGCGCGTGGAAGACGTGTTTCGCATGCACGGTGTAGAGGCTAAGGGCATCGATTGTCCGGCCATCGACGGGATCATTGAGGAGGCGGACGACGTCGCCGGAGAGGTCGACAACGCCTCGGTGATGGACGCGGCGCTTATTGCTGCGGCGCAAGCGGTCGAGCATTACGAGATGACGCGATACGGAACCTTGATTGCTTGGGCAAAGCAATTGAACCGCCCTGACTGCGCCGACGTCCTTGCAAAAAATCTCGAAGAGGAACGAGCGGCGGATCAGAAGCTGACGTCGCTTGCGCTCTCCAGCGCCATCCGCAAGGCGGCATAAAGCATCCAATCGCGCTCCGCGTCGGATAATCGACGCGGAGCTGTCGCGCGCGCTTTTCGAGATTCCCGCGATTGAGGAGCTAAATATGCGACCGTTCGACATCGCCGTGGCAGGGGTTCTCCTTATCTTGCCGATTACCTCGGCCGGCGCCCAAAGCGAAACGCCGGTCGCGCCAGCCGAGCGTGCTTGCCCGCCGGGCGCTGGCAGCGCCAACCCAAAGCCTGGAGAAACAACAGGAGCGCCTTCTCTGAGCGAGAAGCTCGCTGAATCGAAAGGCGTCATATGTCCACCGGCAGGAGTGGACCCCGGCATTTCGGCGCCCGAGAAGCCAAGCGGGGGAAGGATGCCGGTCATACCGCCGCCGGGTACGCCGGGCGGTGATCCGCACATTCAACCGAAATGAGAACCGTCGGAGCAGGAACATGCGGAAGATGAAACGTCATTCTTCCGCCCGAATGGGTGCTGGTGGCGGGCCCGCCGCACCTCGGGCGGCAAAGACGCCCCGGACGACAAAGACGGCGGTTCGCCGGTCCCGGCGACGGTGGTCGGCGGACGTGACAAGGCACAGTGACGCTCTCGATCTGAAGGAAGGTGTTTTCAAACTCCAGGATCCGAAACGGATTGCTGCGTCGCTCAAACGCTCGGCCCAATCGAGCCGCCGCAAAAAGGCGGATTCCTTTCGGTCAGCACTTTCCATGCTGACGTTCTACATAAATCGTGCTGGAGCCAATCTTCCGCCGACGCGACGTCGCATCTTAATGCGGGCAAAGGACGAACTGCGCAAGCTGTTCGGACGTGAATGACGCAGCAAGGCGCGATCCGCATTGTCTCTCGTTCGAAACTCAGCGTGGGCCCGCAAATGGCAATTGGCGTAAACACAGCTTGAGAGTCGGGAACACATCTTGAGAGTTGCGCGTTGCTATCCGGTTGCTCAAAAAGGAGGAACAGGATGTTGAAATCGGCTCTTTTGACAGTTGCGTTTGTTGCAGCGGCGTCGACATTTGCGACCGCTGAGGAAACCATCATCAAGAAGGATCGCCCTGCGGTTGCAGTACCGGTGCCTCCGGGTCCGCCGGTCGTCGAGAAGCGCCGCATCGAGACGACGGGGCAGGGCAATTGCGAGTTGAAGAGCGTCACGCACGAAAATCCGGCCGGCTCGACTACGGTCAAAAAGGAACGGTGCGACTAAACGCTCGACATCGTGAGTTCACTCGTAGGCGGCTCGTCATCGGTGACGAGCCGCTTTTTTGTTGGCATTGATCCGAACTACCAATCAAAGGTTTTTGGAAAACCATCAGGGAGCTTCCGGTAGGCCAACCGTTTCAATTAACTCATCGTAGCGCGCTATTCTCCGCCGGCGGGCTCACCCGGTGACATGGATTGATCCAATGCGGCGTCGCGCTGGGCCTTGTCTCCGGCCGATTGCTGCGCCCGCGACTTGTCTGTCGGCTGCTCCTGGCCGCGCGTATCGCGTTCGATTCCATGATCGTTGCTGTCGTCGTGTGAAAGACCCCCGTGTTTGGGTGGTCTTGTTGTAAGACGTTCTGGTGCAGCGGGTGGCTTTTTGTTGTCAGTGTCCGAGTTGTTCATGGTTGCCTGCTATTGCTTTGGAGTTGGGTCGCCGTTGCCAGATTTCCGTTGGGACAATGTGATCAGCACCGCGCGGTTCCAAGGCACCGTACAGCAGGGAACCCACATTCACCGGATTTGTTGTTCCGGCATACTTTATTCACGGTGAGTCGTGCCGCCGATGACGCGCATATTCGCGCTGGAGGGGTGGTCGTCTCGTCAGCCTGCTGCGGTTTGCAGCGGAGCGCTTGATTCAAGAGGGAGGTGCATTGTGCCCCGGCGTCCGTATTGGAGAGGCTATCTGAAGCTCTCCCTGGTGTCGTGCCCAATCCTGTTGTTTCCGGCGAGTTCTGACCGGGAGAAGGTCAGCTTTCATCAGCTCAACAAGAAAACGGGTCATCGCATTCAATATCGCAAGGTCGATGCAGAAACTGGAAGAGAGGTCGATGCGGACGACATCGTCAAGGCTTACGAAGTCAGCAAAGGAAAATATATCGAGTTTACGCCGGACGAACTCGAGGCCGTGGCGCTTGAGAGCCAGCACACGATCGAGATCGATTCGTTCGTTCCCAGGAAGGAAATCGACGAGCTGTATTTGAGCAACCCCTATTACATCGTGCCGGATGGCAAGATCGGAGATCAGGTGTTTGCCGTGATCCGCGAAGCCATTCGAGGGGAAGGGATGGTCGCCCTTGGAAAGGTGGTTTTTACCTCACGGGAGCACATTATCGCGCTCGAACCGCGCGGCAATGGCCTTCTCGGTGTCACACTGCGCTATCCGTACGAGGTTCGTCCTGAAGAAGAGTACTTCGGAGACATCAAGGACGAAAAAATACCGAAAGACATGCTCGATCTAGCTCGGCACATCGTCGCGACCAAGAGGGGGAGCTTCGACCCGGACAGGTTTGAAGATCACTACGAAGAGGCGCTGAAGAAGCTCGTGGCAGCGAAGCAGAAAGGCCGGCCTATCGAGCCCGTGCAGAAGCCGCCACCGAGCAATGTCGTCAGTCTGATGGATGCTTTAAAGGAGAGCCTTGCGGCCGATCGCGGCGGCGGCAGGTCGCGGGCTCAATCCCGTCCAGCTCCCAACACTGCGCGGAGGCGACGGCAGGTCAAAAAAGGGGCACATGCCGGTACACGTCATAGAAGGGCGAGTTGAGTGCACGTCTTTCGCGATCGTTGACTCGATCGCAGCCGGAGTTGCCTCAGCCGTGCGATAATCGTACCTCTACTCGGATTCGTCGCCTCGGTCGGCCTTCCTGTTGGTAAAAAGCGCGTTTCCGAGTCCGGTCCCGATCGTGAAAACGCCCCATCGTTCGACGTCCTGCATCGCGGTGACTTCGCTGAGCCCCTGCACCACCGCGTCATTGTGCATGACGATTGCAGTTTCGAACTCGCCGATTTTGGGAATCGCCTTGACCAGGGTGGCGGGCAAGTTGAAGCGGCTGCTTTCCCAGTTACCAGGCAGATTTTGCGCGCCGCGATCGATGAAGCCATCGGCTTCGATCTTACCGGGACAGCCGATGCCGATAAAGGGTGCAAGCTGTATCCCTTCCTTTGCGGCAATCCGAATCAAGCGCTCAAGCATCTTTATAAGCTCCTCGACCGCGTCGTCGCGCGCGAGCTTCTCGTCGCCGTGACGCCACAGCTCGTATTTGAAAATCTTTGCTTTCGAAAGATCGGTCGCGCGTTTTAGATTGAGTTGAACAATTCCGGCGCGGATATTCGTGCCGCCAATATCGACGGCGAGCACGCCGTCATGGGCTTTGAATATCCAGGGTGGCGCCAGCTGAATAGCGCCGAGCAAACCAGCCTCGTCGGGGTTGTTACGGATAATTGCGATATCGAGTTTTACCTTCTCGGCTTTCAAGATCACCGAAGCGCGACCGATCGCCAGTTCGCCCACGCGTCGCCCGCTGAAACCGCCGCCGATCACGATCCTTTCCGCCTGCTTCCATGCTTTGAGCTTGAGGAAGCGCTGTATGACCAAGGCAAGCTCCTGCGCGAAGCTTTCGATCGCGCCTTGCAGGATGCCCGCCGCCTCTCTGTCACCGCTGACGAGCAGGGTGTCGAGTTGTTTCTTGGTGAGTTGCTCCGTCGAGGCGTCACCGAATGGATCGTGCTTGATTTCACGCAACGGTTTGCGCCATTCCTCGATGAAGCGGCGGAAAGCGCCTTTGTTCGCGCGATCACCGACGAAACCCTCGTCGTCCTTGATCTCGGTGTTATAGCTTTCAACATCGACTGCCGGCAGCCGCAGGGCGCCGTGCGGGGTGAGAACGGGCGCGCTATCATCGGCCATGGGCGGTATTCCTGGCAGGGATTTTGGGGTGATGAGTGACACGGGACGCGGTGCAGCGACCGCGCCTCGACCGCGTCAACCAGCGTCATCGCACCATGAAAGTGTGGCTGACTTCCCACGAGCGCCAGAAACCGGGCGCGCCACCGATGCCGTCGCGATGTCGTCCGCCTGCTGCCGCCGCGAGCCATGCGATCACCGCGCCGATCATGAGTGCGGCGCCGATCATGAACGCCAGGATCACGGCACTGTGTCGGGCCCGCCCAACCCCGTCTCGGGAGCTGGCGAGAGCCTGGGCAACCCGGTTTTCCGCGTCAGGCCGCGACAGTCCGGTTCGTGTCTGCACGAGGTGCACGAGGTAGGCCCGGTCATCATTGGCCATCGTGCTGTGACCTAGTCCGGTCGTCAGGATTCGCGCGGCTTGTGCCCGAATTTCCGGATCGCTCGGATCAGTGGGCTTGTTATCCGACCGAAACAGCTGATCGATTTCCAGCGCCAAAAGTGGCTCCGCCGTGGAACTGGTGGGCCTAGTCAAATCTGGAGCCGACAAGTCGCTTGGACGGGCACTCAGAGCGAGTAGCGCGCCTATCAGAATTGCGACGCCCCACACCAGAAGTCCGTACACGCCGTCGCTGAAATCGATTGCGTCCCTGAGCCCGGCTCGTCCGCCGATCTCTTCTCTGACGGCCACTTCTTCAGCGTTGGTTATTGCACCCCAGGGCGCAAGAAGGCGCCCACAGAGATACCCGCCGAGTCCAAAAGCCGCGAGCGATGTCAGTAGCAACCAAATTCCGGATATTAATGCCAGAATGGCGGACGTGTCGCGCCACGTCGTTGAGGGAGATGCGACGCCGAGGCCCAGGGCAGCGCCAAACGATAGCAAGACGAACGATAGGGCTGCAGTACATATGGCGCCGGCGATCACTGGGCTCCACTGCATACGCCTGAAGCCTATCGTCTGATTGGTGGCAAGCCGCTCGTCGCCAGGTTCGGCCGGACGCCCGGCAGGATATGCTGACAAGGGCTCTCCGGGCGGTCGAACAGGGTCGGATATAGCGTCACGTCGAGCATCGTCGCGAGCGCCGACGTCGCCGGGATAAATGGGGTTTGCCATCGCTGTCACCGATCAATGGAGGCCGAGAAACGACAACACGAACATGATCACCACAATCAACCCGACGAGATAAATGAGACCGTTCATAATTGGCTCTCCGGCAAGGCATCGAACTCGATCGCTTAAACGAGACGCAACTCGAAAAGTTCCACGGTTGCTTCTTAAATGGTCTGTGCATCTCTTGGACGCATCTTGGACGCATCGCAATATCTTGGACCGCATCGCAATCGCAACGGGGAGAGCAGCTTTTTCGCCAGTCTCAAATCTCCTTCATGACCTGCGCGTAGGAGATGAGAGTGAACAGCGCAGTGCCGCCGATGACGTTTCCGATCAACACAGGTACGAAGAACTCGCGGACGATCGCCCACCATCCGATGTCGCCGTCGAGAACAAGCATGAACGCTTCCAGACTTCCGGCGATGATATGCATGAAGCCGCACACAGCGATGAGGTACGTCATCAAGACCACGACGTGGAATTGGGCGGCCTCGGCGCTAGGTATGAGCCATACCATCGCGGCAATCAGGAATCCGGCCGCGATGCCTTTGAAGACCATTTCGAACCAGCCGTGGCCGAGAAGCTGGGCGCTGATCTCCAGTATTCCGTGCCTTAGCTCCGGTGTCACGACCGAGGTATAGGTCGTGAATGCGGCAGCAGCGAACGTCCCGACGATGTTTGCAGCCAGAACAATCGCCCACAGCCGGCAAAGCTTGCCAAAGTTGCGGTAGGTGAAATCCGCCATCACCGGAAGCACCACGGTAATGGTGTTCTCCGTGAAGAGCTGCTGGCGTGACAGCACGACCATGATGAATCCGACTGAATATCCGAGATTGCTGACGAGGGGCCGCCACGGCTGATCCGGCAGGTGCGTGTACAAGACGGCTTCCGCCAGGAGAGAAAAGCTGATGGAAAGCCCCGCAGCGACGCCGGACCACCACAACGAGATTACCGGCCGTGCCATCTCTTCATCGCCAACGCGTCGCACGATTTCATAGATGACCGGCGTGCGCGGGCTCGATCGCTCCTCAACGTCCTCCACCTCCTTTTCGGTGATTTGCGGAGATACCGGCGAGAAAGCCTTCTCGTCGGCGTCTGCTGAAGTGGCACTTGCGGACGTTTTTTCGTGTGCTCTGCGCTGGCTCATCAATCTCTCAAGGCGACCGCAATATCAGGCACCGGTGCTCAGAAGGCTGGATGTTGCCGTCGCGGAAGTCTTCTGTTGATTTCGTGCATTGCATCAACCGCGATCTTTAGCAGTCGCGCGAGCGCGCACACCGGGGCTGCCGCCTGTTCGACGGGTTCCAAACGGCGGAGTGGAACGAATTGTTCCCGCGGCGGTCGTCGAAGGACTTGGCGCCCTGTATGGCGATACGAGTTCTCAGCGTGTTCGGAAAGCGATGACCACTTCCGACGCTGCATTCCGGAACTCATTGCGAATTGAATTGTTAGCGCCGGTAGAACATGTGCGCCAATGGATGCCACGCGCATATGATCATCACACCCGGACATCAGGATTAGGCATGCCCGCCCAAAAGAGTCCTTCTCATAGCCAGCGGTCGCGGACGAGCCGGAGAAAGTTCCTCATGGCAACCGCTACGTCTGCCGCGCTTCCCGTACTCGCCCGCGCCCTGACCCCCGAGCCGGCGCATGCTCAGCCGAGTCGGCAGCCCGGCGGACCCGTCACGATGTCACTCAACATCAACGGCAAGGAACACCGGGTAGCGCTCGACGTGCGTACGTCGCTTCTCGATGCCTTGCGCGAGCATCTCGGCCTTACCGGCTCGAAGAAAGGCTGCGATCACGGCCAATGCGGCGCGTGCACCGTGTTGATCGACGGGCGGCGCGCACTCGCCTGCCTGACCTTGGCCGTCGCGGCGCAGCATCACAGTGTGACAACGATCGAAGGGCTTGCTGCGGCGAACGGGACCCTGCATCCGATGCAGCAGGCCTTCATGGATCACGACGCATTCCAGTGCGGCTATTGCACGCCCGGGCAAATCATGTCCGCCGTCGGCTGTGTGCGCGAAGGCCACGCACGAAACGACGCCGAAATTCGCGAATACATGAGTGGGAATCTCTGCCGGTGCGCGGCCTACCCCAATATCGTCGACGCGATCAAAGAAGCCAAAGTCTCGATGAAGGGAGCCTGACAATGCGGCCATTCGCATTCGAGCGCGCCGAAAATCCCTCGGCGGCGATTGAGGCCATGGAGCGGTCCACCATCCCCGGCTCGGCGCAACTCCTCGCGGGCGGCACGACGCTGGTCGATCTCATGCGACTGGATGTGATGCGCCCCGATATCGTCATCGATATCAATGCTCTGTCGCGAACGTCGCTCGACCGCATCGAGAAAGGCCGCGACGGGTTACGGCTTGGCGCGATGGCGCGCATGGCCGACGCTGCCGATGATCCGGATATCCAGCGAGAATATCCGGTGATCGCCCAATCGCTGGAGCTTGCCGCAAGCGCCCAGCTCCGCAATATGGCGACGCTCGGCGGCAACGTTCTTCAGCGCACGCGCTGCACTTACTTTCGCGACGTGTCCTACACAGCGTGCAACAAGCGCGATCCAGGGTCCGACTGTGCGGCCTTGGATGGCATCAACCGGATGCACGCGGTTCTCGGTGGCAGTGATCACTGTATCGCGACCTATCCCGGCGATTTCGCGCAAGCTCTGATCGCCCTCGACGCGACGGTTGAAGTGATCGGTTCCAAGGAGGCGCGCACGTTTCCGTTCGCGGCTCTTCACCGTATGCCGGGCGACACGCCGGAGATTGAACACACCTTGCGGCCAGGCGAAATGATTGCCGCTTTCTTCGTGCCGGCAGCGCCGTGGACGCACCGGTCGCTCTACCTCAAGGTGCGGGACCGCGAGTCTTACGAATTTGCGATCGCGTCTGCGGCCGTGGCGCTTCAACTCGATAACGGCGCGGTGCGCAACTCGCGCATCGCGCTGGGGGGTCTCGCGACCGTGCCGTGGCGTGCAACGCAGGCTGAGGATACCTTGCGGGGCAAGCCTATCAACCAAGACAGCGCCCGCGCCGCTGCCCACGCCGCCTTCGCCGGTGCTCGTGGCCGCGAGCACAACGCCTTCAAGATCGAACTCGGCAAGCGCACGCTCGCGCGCGCTCTTCACGCCGCAGCTGCGCTCGACGTCTGAAATTCCGGAGAATGAATATGGCCAATGCCGCAGCTCCTGCCCCCAAGGCCAATATGGGTCCGCCTGAAGTCCGACGTGACGCGCGCCTCAAGGTGACCGGAGAAGCCCGCTATCCTGCCGATGTTGCCGTTAGCAATCCGGCCTACGCCTACCTTGTCACCAGCACGATCGCGCGCGGTCGTATCGACCGGATCGATCTGGGCGGCGCCCGCGCCGTCCCCGGCGTTCTCGATATTCTGACCCACGAGAATACAACCGAGCTCAAGGTAGTGCCGTTCGGAGGCGGCGGTCCTGGCCCTGCGACTTCGATCCAAGGCCTCGGGCCGGACATTGCCCAGGCTGGGCAGATCATCGCCGTCGTGTTGGCTGATACGTTCGAGGCGGCGCAGGAATGGGCCCGCAAGGTCCATGTGAGCTATGTGAGCGAGCAGCCGAGTGCCACCTTCGGCGCGCCGGGCCTCACGGAGGACGACGCGACCAAGGTTTCCAAGATGCATAGCGAGCTGCCGAACGTCGGCGACGCGGAGGCCGCGATATCGGGTGCCGAGGTTTCGATCGACGTCGAATATGCAACGCCGACCGAGCATCACAACCCGATCGAGCTGTTCTCGACAACCTGCGTGTGGACCGGAGACCGGCTCACGATTTACGAGCCTAGCCAGTTTATCTACGGATTGAAAAATGATGCGGCCAAGCGGGTCTCCGCCGATCCGGACAAGGTGCGCGTGGTCAGCCACTATCTGGGCGGGGCCTTCGGTTCGAAGGGCTCGATGACGCCGCGCACCGGCATCATTGCGCTTGCGGCAAAGCGGCTCAATCGGCCGGTCAAGCTCGTGGCTTCCCGCGCCCAAGGCTTCTATGTGGCGACCTATCGTGCAGAGACCCGGCATCACATCCGGCTCGGTGCGCGGCGCGACGGCAAGCTCGTCGGATATTCTCACGAGGGCTGGGAAATCAGCTCGCGCCCGGATCCCTATGTCGTCGCCGGCGTCGATGACACCGCGCGTCTCTACGCCTTTGGCGCCGTCAAGACGAAGGTGACCATCGTCCATGCTGACCGCGGAACGCCGGGATTCATGCGCTCTCCACCCGTTGTTCCTTACGTCTATGCGCTGGAAACGGCGATGGATGAACTCGCCATCAAGCTGAACATGGACCCCGTCGAATTCCGGCGGGTCAACGACACGATGACCGACCCGGTATCCGGCAAGCCGTTTTCGAGCCGCTCGCTGATGAAATGCTACGACGAAGCGGCCGCAGCGTTTGGCTGGAGCGGGCGAAATCCGCGCCCGGCATCTATGACCGATGGCGAATGGCAGGTCGGCTGGGGTTGCGCCACGGCCCTCTACCCCACTCACGTCGGGCCGACTGCGGTGCGCGTGCGTTTGCTGCCGGACGGTTCGGTGACGGTCGGCACGGCGGCGCACGAGATCGGAAACGGCGCCTATACGGTCATTGGTCAAATGGCGGCGGAACGATTAGGGGTGCCAACCAGCGCTGTCACTGTAGAGCTTGGCGATTCGCGGCTGCCGCCCGCCATTGTCGCCGGCGGCTCCAGCACGACTGCCAGCACGTGCTCGGCGGTGTTGAAGGCCTGCAATGGCATCCGTAGCCGGCTGTTTCGCGCAGCGACGACCGCAAACGATGGTGCGTTGGCGGGACGGAATCCAAGTCAACTCACGCTCCGGGATGGCCACGTTGTCGCGCCAGACGGGGCGGCGCAAAAGATCGAAGACACGCTCAAGCGATCGGATACCGGCGCGATTGAAGAATACGCCGAATTCATCCCGAACGGAGCCAAGCCTGACGCCATCAAACAGCTTTACGCCGGCAAGGCCACGCTGGTGGGCGGCTCGGAAGGCGACAAGATGATGTATGCCATGGGAGCCGAGTTCGTGGAGGTCCGGGTGCACGCGGCGACGCGCGAAATCCGGGTCCCGCGCATCGTCGGTGCTTTCGCCGCCGGCCGGCTCATGAACACGCGCACGGTTCACAGCCAGTATATGGGCGGCATGATCTGGGGCATTTCCTCGGCGCTGCACGAAGCGACCGACATCGATCCGCGTTACGCCCGCTACGTCAACGACAACCTCGCCGACTATACAATTCCCGTGAACGCCGACGTGCTCTCGGTGCAGGTCATCCTCGTGTCGGAGGAAGACCACGACGTGAATCCGGCGGGCGTAAAGGGGCTCGGCGAACTTGCGAACGTCGGAACGGCGGCAGCGATCTCAAACGCGGTTTACCACGCAACCGGCATTCGCGTGCGCAAACTGCTCATCCGGATCGAGGACCTGCTCACCGCTTAGCCTGGGTCGCGGAGCCCGCGCTGCACGCGGGCCCCTCCGGATGCTGCTTTATGGTGTCGACATAGACGCGGCGACGCCTGAGTTCAGCCGCCGGCGCAATAGGTGCAGCCGGCCTCCTGGGCGCGGTTGACGCCCCATACGCCGGACGGGATCAGCGTGATCCCCGGGATGATGTTGGCGGCAAATTCCTTGGCCGCTTCGTCCGGCGTGACGTTGGCATTCTTGGCGAGCCGTCGAGCATGGCCCCGCAGTGCGACACTGCAGGCGCCGAACACCGTGCCGCGCGCCATCAGCTTATCGATCGCGGCGTTATCGTTGCGCAGCACGCCCGGCTTCGCCTGGAAATAGGGGTTCTTGACCGCAGCCGCCTTGGTTTCGGGATCGTTGACCTTCTCGGCCTCGCCAATCTTGTACTTTTCCCACATCGTGTGGTTGAGCGCGAGCGGGAAGGCCTCGTGGCGCAGGATCACGACGCCGATCGCCGATTTGTTGGGTTCGAGGAAGTTGTGCACGAAGCCCAGCGGGAAGCCGTCATTGATGGCGTACATGTCGGTCACTTGCTTGTGGCGTCCCGTGAGTTTGCCCGGCCAATTCGGCCCGTCGTCCGCCTCGCCCTCTGCGTGCGGCGCCGTCGGGGCGAAGGCCGCAACGCCGAGCGCCATGACGCCGGCGATGCGCGTGAAAAAGCCGCGGCGCGGCGTCATGAGGGTTGCGGTCTGCTTAACATCGGTCATCTAATCCTCCCTATTCCAAAGTGCTGCCACCGCCGCCGATGGGCGATATAGCGACGCCATGATAGCAGGTTGGAAGCGGACGGCGAGCGGGGCCCGGCCAAATGGGGCATGCCCAAGCAGGCCGTGACTTCGCCGTTACTTGGCCTCGGTCCGAGACCGCAGCGCGCTTGATCCTCGACTCCTCGGCTCCTCAAGTGTAGCTTTAAGGTGCTGCCCGCCTCGGGGGCAGCACACGCGGGAAGGCTGCGGGTTCCCGCTTTGCACTGACCTTAGACATCACAGACCTTGGTGCGCGTTCCGACTTTCGTCGCGGACGTGGTTCCCGTTGGTCCGGGGCGCAAAGTAGAACAGTGGAACGCGAGTTCGCAGAACGCTTGGCCAGCCTGCTCACGTTGTCCTACGAGCCGATGCTGGCGTGGCACCTCGACGGGACGATCGAGTTGTGGAACGCCGGCGCGGAGCGGCTCTACGGGTTTGCGCCGAGCGAGGCGATCGGGCGCGTGAGCCACGATCTGTTGCAAACGAAATGTCCGATTGAATTGAGCGCGTTGCGCTCGAAGCTTCGCAGTGAGCGTCATTGGTCGGGCGAACTGCGCCATATCTGCAAGGATGGGCGCGAAGTCGTTGTCGACAGCAGAATGCAACTGCTCGGTGAAGATACCGTCCTTGAGGTCAATCGCGACGTCACAGCCCTTAAGATTTTGGTCAGCAGACAAGCTGAGCTGCTCAAAGATCTGTCGGGTGCTGCCGCCAAGTTCGAAGCCCTGTTCAATCAATCCGGCATCTTCGCCGGCATCATGGACTTGCAGGGTTACCTGCGTGAGGCGAACGACCTCTCCTTGAAGGCGTGCGGATACACGCGAGAGCAGGTCTTGGACCGACCGTTTTCCGAAACACCCTGGTGGCGCGGTTCGGAGGAAACGAAGGCGAAGATTTGGACAGCGACTCGCGAGGCAGCCGCGGGATCGGGTTTTCGCGAAGAGCTTCGATATTGGTGGGCCGACGGCAGCGAACGTGTCGTCGATTTTGCCATGCATCCCATTCGCGACCGGGCCGGAACGGTGATGTTCCTGCATCCCACGGGCATCGACATTACCGACCGCAAGCAGGTTGAGGCGGCGCTTCGCGAAAGAGAACAGCGGTTGCGCTGGTTCCAATCGATCGTCGAATCCAGCGACGACGCAATCGTCAGCAAGAACCTCGATGGCATCATCACGAGCTGGAACCGGGGCGCGGAGCGCATCTTCGGCTACACCGCCGAGGAGGCCATCGGCCAGCCGATCATGATCGTCATTCCGCGCGACCGGCAAGATGAAGAGCGCATGATCCTCACGCGCATCCGACGCGGAGAGCGGATCGATCATTTCGAGACGGTGCGCCAGCACAAGCACGGCAGCCCGATCGTCGTCTCCATAACCGTTTCTCCGGTGAAAACAGCCGAGGGCAAAATCGTCGGTGCTTCAAAGATCGCTCGCGATATCACCGAACAGAAGCGAAGCCAGGAGAAGATCGCAACGCTCGCTCAAGAGGCCGAGCACCGCAGCAAGAACTTGCTCGCGACCGTGCAGGCGACTGTCAGCCTTTCTCAGTCCGATACGTCGGAGGGCCTGAAAGAAGCAATTGAAGGTCGTATTCGCGCGGTCGCGAATGTTCACTCGCTGTTTGCCGATACGCGCTGGATCGGTGCCGAACTATCGATGATAGCCACCCAGGAGCTTGCGCCCTATTCACAGGATGATGGAGCACGCGTTGGCATCGAGGGGCCGCAAGTCCTGCTCGAGCCTAATGCCGCTCAGGCGATCGCGATGACCTTGCATGAGCTCGCCACCAACGCCGCCAAGTACGGCGCCCTGTCCACACCAGAGGGCAGGATTGTACTGCAATGGACTCACGCAGCGGACGGCGAGCTCTCCATTCGCTGGACCGAGATGGGCGGCCCTGCGGTGCAAATGCCCACACTCCGGGGCTTCGGCAGTCGCGTCACCCAACGGATGATTGGTCAACTCAAGGGCGAAATCCATTTCGATTGGCGCACCGAGGGTCTTGTTTGCGAAATCACCCTCCAGGCGTGAAGTCATCAATGCGATTTTCCTCCGAAAGGAATCTCACGCCGGCACATCATCAGGGGAAGGGGACCACCATGCGTATGTTCTCCATCATGACTGCTGCGCTGTTGGCGGCCGCGACGGCAAGTGGGCCGGCGACGGCCGATTACCTCGTCCGGGAAGTCGGCAGCTTCCATCTCGGCGGGCATCAGGCGACCTTGACCGGCATGCCGACGCGCGACGTCGCGTTCACGCCGGGCTCGCCGCCCCTCAAGGTCGACCCGAACGGCGAGTTCGAGGTCGACCAGATGTACGTCCAATTCGTCAAGCTCGCGCAGCCGCGGGCCAAGGTGCCGATCCTGTTCTGGCATGGCGGCGGTCTCACCGGCGTCACCTGGGAGACCAAGCCGGACGGAAAGGCGGGCTGGCAGCAGTGGTTCCTCAACGCCGGCTACGACGTCTATGTCTCCGACGCGGTCGAACGCGGCCGCGCCTCGTGGGCGCGCTATCCGGAAATCTACAAGAGCGAGCCGCTGTTCCGCACCAAGAAGGAGGCGTGGGAGCTGTTCCGCTTCGGGCCGAGCTACGAAGTCGGCGGCCGTCGCGCGACCTACGACGGCGTGCAGTTTCCCGTCGATGCCTTCGATCAGTTCATGAAGCAGGGCGTGCCGCGCTGGGTCACCAACGATGCCGCGACCCTCGGCGCCTACGATGCGCTGGTGCAGAAGGTCTGTCCGTGCATCGTGGTCGTGCACAGCCAGGGCGGCAATTTCGGTTTCACCGCGGCGCTCAACGCGCCGGACAAGATCAAGGCGCTGATTGCCGTCGAGCCGTCCGGCGCGCCCGATCTCGCCAAGGTCGACGTCGCGCGGGTGAAGAACGTGCCGCACCTCATCGTGTGGGGCGACTTCCTCGACAAGAGCACATTCTGGCCGCGCCTTGTCCCGATCGTCACCCGCTATCGCGAGGCGCTGCTTGCAGCCGGCGGCAAAGCCGACGTGTTCGATCTCCCCACGATGGGGATCAAGGGCAATACCCACATGCTGATGATGGATGCCAATTCCGATGCCATCGCCAAGCTGATCGACGACTGGCTCGGCAAGCAGGGGCTCGTCAACTGAGCTTCGCAGCCCTCGTGATGAGCGACGCAAATTGGTGGCTGCGGCCTCCGCGGAGTCACGAGTTTTTCCCTGAGAACAGGGAAAATAACAGGGAAAGGCAAAAATCGGCCCTACGTTAGCGCATGGCTCGGCGATTTTCGCGGCATTATCAAAACGCTAGCTCCAACCGGAGCTGCGGCTTCGGTGAGCGAAACAGCGAATTGCAGGGAACCTCCTTTTGGGACTCGAATGCTGGTGTGATGGGCCATGAAAACAGTCTTTCGTTCGGAACGGGTCGCCTATATTATAGGACTATTCCTATATAGTCAATTCCGAAAATAGGTACGTCTCCGCGGTCCGGCTTCAATTTTTCGTACGAGATAAGCCGCTTGTGCCACGCCTTAGCGTGTCTTTGGTTTGGGCTTGCGACTCTTCTTTTCCAGGTCGGCAATTTGGGAATTTAGCATCGGCATAACTTTTGCTGCGCCCTGAACCATTTCTTTCAGGCTGTCTCTTAAACCAGCCAGCCATTCTCGTTGAACGTCAATAGGATCTGGCTTTTCTTGGGCCCTCCCGACCCTATCGATCAGTTCAATGATGACAAGACGGTCCGGCCGGTCGTCAGATATGAGCGCGCGTACAGCCTTTATCCAGTCATCTTTCCCCTTGGATGCGGCAGCCACCGCCATGTCTAAATAGACCCTAATGAGCGCCCTCGCACCACGATCAATGCTGAGGGCCGCGTCTAGCCATACCTTAACTCCGTCTGGTTGAGATTTTGGCGGCGTTTGATCCGGAACCTCAACGCTAAAATACCTGTTACGTTCTCTAGAAGGGTCAAGGCTTTCCAGAGCACGGAAGACTGCTTCAAATTCTTGAAAGGGTCTGTGCCCATAAGGAAAGGAAGCCCGGTGTCTCCAAATTTGCAAGATGCAGTCTCGACATTCTCGCCCTAAATGTTGTTTTCTCAGTCCTGTCGCTGATTTGAATGCAGTCAGCTTTTCAGCGAGATGATGAGCCATCCATTGGCTAAGCGTATCTGCGTCCCGGGCACCGCCAAATTCAGTGACGAGCTTTTGTCCAAGCGCCAATACGGCCTTGGAGGTCTTCGACGCTGCCGTCCGAGCGAAATATGAAGATTTTTTCTGCTGATTTTGTTTTTTTGGTTTCGCGGTCATATGATCTTCCGTATTCACTTTCTATTCGCCGTTCGATATGCACGCCGACGATCAAGTCCAGCTGTCGCTCCCGTAGTAATTCCGCCAACGTATCGGGATCGACCTGAAGCCACCTGCCCTGCGATTTCTGTTCGCGCTGAGCCCAATCGTCGTCGCGCTCAGGTATGTCGGCCCATTCAAGCCCGCGAAATACGGCTTGCTGTGATCCTTGGCGATGCCATTCTTTTCTGAAGACTTGATTATCCTCCAGATTTAAGAGTTTAATGGTAGAGTTTCCGGGAACAAGTCGGGGCGCTGATATGCCATGACGGAAGGGGTCCTTTTCATCAAATCGAGCGTCTTGGTCGATATGCTGGAGCCAGCCACTTAGGATATACGGGGGGTGATTAATTTCCCGGAGTTCGTCGTCGTCGTCGAACGGGAAGCTAAAGCCGAATGCGTGCTGAGCCGATTGCAATGATCGGAGCAATACCGTGGCTGTTTCTGGCGACACTAGAGCGCTTCTAATCCGGAAATTCGTCCGCCTTTTTGGAAAGTCTGCGGTCCACTGACCATCTACCGTTATTAGACCAGGCTGATCAAGCGGAGGCAGTAACGCGCGGAGAAATTGAACCTTCGGAATCCGTGCCGTCCAGTGACGGTCGCTTTGTGGACTGTCGGACCAAAGGATCTCTAACAGAGGAGTTGGATCGCGCAGGTCAGAAATCCAATGCGGTGGAAATGTGACTAGGTAACGCCTCAACCAATTATCAAACGAATCGTTGTCATCATCATCGTGCGGCTCTGCGAGTGCGTGGGTCTCTAGTAAGTCCCCAACGCCGCAGAACATAGCGTTCCATTCAAGGTACGTGCCATATCTCTCCACCGTGGGGAGGCTGCCGTGGCGGATGCTGTAGAGAGGCCAACGTCGCTCCTGTAATCTTGCTTTGCGGGACTCCATATCCCAGTATTTTACCGTGGGTGGGGCACGCCACAGAGCTATGCGTGAATCTGGGTGACGACGTTTGATTGAAGGCGGCGTATCGAGGCGGGTGTCGAGCCTGCCAGAACCTCCCGAAAGGAGCGATACGCCATGTCGAGAGATACCACCGTCATCCCGTTCCGTCAGCCTGAAGCGATCGACGATCCACTAACCGAAGTTGCCCGTGAAGGCGCCCGCCGCATGCTGGCCCAGGTGCTGATCGCAGAAGCCGACGCCTTCGTCGCCCAGTGGAAGGACTTAAAATTGCCGGACGGCCGCGACCGCATCGTGCGTCACGGCCATGGACCTCAGCGCGTAATCCAAACCGGGGTTGGGCCTGTCGAGGTCCGGCGCGCCAAGGTGCGCGATCGGGCTGACGTAGGCGCGGAGGAGAAAATCCGCTTCAGCTCGTCGATCCTGCCGAAGTGGGCGCGGCGGACGAAGACCCTCGATGCGTTGCTGCCGATCCTCTACCTGCGAGGGGTGTCGACCGGCGACTTCCAGGAAGCACTCGCCGCGCTCCTGGGCAAGGACGCGCCGAACCTGTCTCCAGCCGTGATCGCGCGGTTGTTGGCAGAATGGCAGGACGATTACGATTCCTGGCAGAAGCGTGACCTCTCAGCGCGGCGATACGTGTACGTGTGGGCGGACGGGGTCTACCTGCAGGCGCGGATGGAAGAGACCACTGAATGCATGCTCGTGCTGATCGGCGCCACGCCAGAAGGCAAGAAGGAATTCATTGGCTTCCAGACCGGAGTGCGGGAGAGCGCGCAGAGCTGGCGCGAACTCCTCATCGACATCAAGCGGCGTGGGCTCGAGATCGCGCCGGATCTCGCGGTCGGCGACGGTGCGCTCGGCTTCTGGAAGGCCATCGATGAGGTCTTTCCCGGCACCAGGCACCAGCGGTGTTGGGTTCACAAGACCGCCAACGTGCTCAACAAGGTCGCCCTCTCGGTCCAGGTCAACATGAAGGCAGACCTCCGAGAGATTTACGGCGCGCCGACCCGCGCGGCCGCTGAGGCTGCGATCGATGTATTCGCCAGCAAATACGCCGCCAAGTACGAGAAGGCGGTCACCTGTCTGACCAAGGATCGGGAAGCTCTGCTGGCCTTCTTCGACTTTCCTGCTGAGCACTGGGACCATCTACGCACGTCAAATCCGATCGAGAGCGTGTTTGCCACCGTGCGTCATCGAACCGTGCGGACGAAGGGAGCCTTGTCGGCGAAGACCGCCAAACTCATGGTATTCAAACTCGTGAACGCCGCCGCTAAAACATGGCGGCGATTGAAGGGCGAAAATCAGTTGCCGAAAGTGGTCCGAGGCGTCAAATTCCAAAACGGCATCGAGGTTATTGAAATGCCGGCTCACCACGCCGCCTGATCGACCTCGTCACCCAATCTCCGGCATAGCTCCACGCCACTCGTCGACAGTCCAATGCTCGAGGCGATGATAGAAATCATCGGTAGGTAGGTTCGCAAAAATCAGAAAAATGGGATTAAACCAATATTGTGCAGCGTCGAGCGTATCAAAATGAAAGCGCCGCTCCTTGTTGTCGTGAAAGGGATTGGAAGAAATTCGGTCGGCCCTTGTTTGGCGCGCGAGCTTTGACGTGTTAACATTTTCGACGGAAACAAGGGCATCTGCGGACAGCGATAGGTGGCCGGACTTTACGAGCTGAAGCACCGCGGCCTTAGCGTGCTCACGGATAAGGACATGCGGGAAGTGCTTATCAAGCGCAATGTCCTGCAGCTTTCCTGCTAATGGCAAAACCACCGCGGGGGTTTCGTCGGCGATTCGTGCAACCGCAATGACCGCCCAGAGGCGTGCGGCGATCCAATAGTATGGCGCGGAGGGGTCGCGGAATGTCGGATCAGCCTTTCTGTCATAATTGGAGAAGGTCGCCTCGATTACGGCCGCGCCGCCGGTTCGGGCTAGACGGCGGATAACATGCGCCGCTCGCCAGCGGATTCGAGTATCGATGTCGCTAAGAAGCGAGAACAGGAAGCGACCGACGGCCCCATCAATGTTGCCAGGTAGGTCTTGGGGATCAAGCTCATTGGTGCCTGCGTCAATGATACTGCCGTTAAGCCGAAGCAAATACCATTGGAGTACTGAAAGCGCTTCGCTGGACTCCAATGACTTGGCCAACAACGCGGCGATACCGAATAATGCGGCGCTTCCATAAGGCTGAGCTCATTGGCAATCTCGGAGAACGCGTTTTGCGGAAGATGCCGACGATCATTCGTACGAACATATCGTCCCGCACCGTAACAATCGAAAAGCACAAAGGCGGAACCCGGAGGCAACAACTTCTCTACCTGACCGATGGTTGTTGTTTTTCCGCAACCAGCCGGCCCGTGTAGAAGCGTTATTCGTGATCCTTCAATTACCGCCTCTGAAACGCGGGTCGCGGGCTTCCGCAGTATTGCGTTCTGAACTGGTTTGAAATCGCCAACGGCAGGGAATAGTCCGTGCCGACTTGCGATGCCGAACCAACCTAATACGATTTCGAAGGTGATGATATCGCGCGCACGTTCTGGCAGCATCAAGTCTCGAACGTTCATCTGCAACACGCGCACCAAGGACGTCGCGTCATCGCCGATTACGTCGGCAACAAAGCTGATGATGGTTTCTTTCTTCGCGAAACGTGAGGTCGAACCACATTCAGATGTGTCAATCGCTCGTAGAAATTCTGTTAGCTCGATACCAATCAAGCCAGTCGCCTTACTCACCTCTTGCAAAGTAGTGCCAATATTAGTTTTGGTTGGGGAAGGAGATCGCTGAGAATTAAGAAGTTGCGTAAACTCTGGTGAGATCGGCTGGTTGCTAATCAGCCGGATCGTCAAACTCGCGCCCGGTTTCATGAATTTGTGGGCGTTGGTGAAGCTCTCCGCCATCCTAGCAATAACGGAATTATTGCCGATCCGCTTGGTGTTCGCTGTGAGGCGAGCGACGGTCCAAGGGCTCGTTGGATTGCTGCCGGAATATTTGAGTTGCGCCAACTCTACTCGATTGGCGCCGGCAAGGGTGCGATCTCCATAATAGAGCGCGCAATCAACTCCTTCCCAGGCCGTTGCCTTGTCGTCTGTCAAGTCCTCGCTCGTTCGGACCCCCTCGACGGTAAGAGCCTGTAAATCGGTCGCAGGGTTCAGCAAGCTGAGGGCACGATCCAACGCCCACAGTTCGTGGAATTGGTCGCCCGCATTCGAGCCGCGCGCGCCGCCATAGTCTGCATTTGACCGCGCCAACTTAGCTGCGCCTCTTTAAAATGAGCTTTTCATTATGTCTCCTATAACAGTCCTTTTGCTTAAGCTGTAGCCAAATTGCTTTCACCTGCACTGTTGCTTCGGGCAGGATGGTATTTTTTGGCGTCCGGATGGGCGGGCCTGGGTCTACGCGACTTTGTAGCCGTGAATCGCCATCCCTCACGCCGTCTTCTTCACCGTGAGGCCCAGTTCGCGGATCATCTCTTCGCGCATCAAGAACTTCTGCACCTTGCCGGTGACCGTCATCGGGAAGGCGTCGACGAAGCGGATGTAGCGCGGGATCTTGTAGTGGGCGATCTGGTCCTGGCAGAAGGCGCGGATCTCGTCGGCGCTCGCGCTCTCGCCCTCCTTCAGGCGCACCCAGGCGCACAGCTCTTCGCCGTAGCGATCGTCGGGTACGCCGATCACCTGCACGTCGGCGATCTTCGGGTGGCGGTAGAGAAACTCCTCGACCTCGCGCGGGTAGACGTTCTCGCCGCCGCGGATGACCATGTCCTTGAGCCGGCCGACGATGTTGACGTAGCCGTCCGCGTCCATGGTCGCGAGATCGCCGGTGTGCATCCAGCCGGCGGCGTCGACCGCCTCGGCGGTCTTTTCCGGATCGTTCCAATAGCCGAGCATCACCGAATAGCCGCGCGTGCACAGCTCGCCCGGCGCGCCGGGCGGCACGATGCGGCCCTCGGCGTCGACCATCTTGATCTCGACGTGAGGGTGAACGCGGCCGACCGTCCCGACCCGGCGCTCGAGCGGATCGTCGAGGCCGGTCTGGGTGCTGAGCGGGCTCGTCTCGGTCATGCCGTAGCAGATCGTGACGTCGCGCATGTGCATGTCGCTGATCGTGCGCCGCATGATCTCGATGGGGCAGGGCGACCCCGCCATGATGCCGGTGCGCAGGCTCGAGAGATCGTGGCGCGCGAAATCCGGATGGTTGAGCTCGGCGATGAACATCGTCGGTACGCCGTAAAGCGCGGTGCAGCGCTCGGCGGCGACGGTCTCGAGCACGGCCTGCGGCTCAAAACCTTCGCCGGGATAAACCATCGCCGCGCCATGGGTGACGCAGGCGAGATTGCCTAAAACCATGCCGAAGCAGTGATAGAGCGGCACCGGGATGCAGACGCGGTCGCGCGCGGTGAGCCGCATCGCCTCGCCGATGAAGAAGCCGTTGTTGAGGATGTTGTGGTGGGTCAGCGTCGCGCCCTTCGGCGCCCCGGTGGTGCCGCTCGTGAACTGGATGTTGATCGCGTCGTCGAATTGGAGCCGCGGCTTTAGCTCGGCGAGCCGGGCGCGCTCGGTGGCGCCGCCCATGGTCGCGACCTCGGAGAAGCGCAGGAAGCCGGGCTCTGGCTCCGCACCGAGATGGATGAGGGTGCGCAGAGATGGCAGCCGCGGGGCGGCGAGGCGGCCCGGCCGGGCGTTGCGGCTTTCCGGCGCGAGGGTGCGCAGCATCCCGAGATAGTCGCTGGTCTTGAAGGACGGCGCGGTGATCAGCGCCTTGCATCCGACCTTGTTGAGCGCGTACTCGACCTCGACGAGGCGGTAGGCCGGATTGATGTTGACGAGGATGAGGCCGGCGGCGGCGGTGGCAAACTGCGTCACCACCCATTCGGCGTTGTTGGGTGACCAGATGCCAACACGGTCGCCGGGCTCGAGCCCGAGGGCAAGAAGCCCCGCCGCGACGGCATCGACCCGCTCCTTGAGCTCGGCGTAGGTCCACCGCAGGTTCTGGTGGCGCACGACGAGCGCTTCGCAATCGCCCCAGCGCTCGACCGCCTTGTCGAAATGGACGCCCAGCGTGTCGCCGATCAGCGGCACTAGCGACACGCCGTGCGCATAGCTTTGCGTCAACATGCCTTCCTCCCGAAAAAGCGAGCCAAGGTCATCGCCTATAGCGCGACGCTCTTCCTTTCTCCCCTCCCCCTTGTGGGGAGGGGTCGGGGGCGGGGGTCGGCGTGTTGGGCACATCCTGGCCGCAACCTCACGACCCCCCACCCCGACCCTCCCCCACAAGGGGGGAGGGAGACGGCAGCCAAGCTACTTGTCATAGCCCAGCTCCGCGAGTGGTGAGGGGAGGGCGGGAAACGACCTCTCCCGCAAGGGGAGAGGTGAAAGAACCGCTGTCATATGCGATCGCCTTACTTCGCATCGGTGGGTTCGACCACCAGGATGGCGGTGCGGCGCGCCGCGGCAATGGTCATGGCGCGCTTATTGCCGTCGGCTTCGCGGCTCACGACGATCAGGCGCTCGTCGAGTTTGTGAAGGGCGTGAAGCAGAGCTGAGCTCGTAGACGTCGCCGTTTTGCCCACAGCGATACGCTTGACGGAAAGGCCGGTTTCCGTCGCGAGTTCGTCGACGATGCCTTCCTCTCCATCTTCGCCGGCCGCAACGATGATCAGCGGTTCTTTGGCGGCCATGGCGATTGCGGCAGCGGCTGCGATGCTCGCGTCATCTTGGCTTGTCGAAATCGCGACGATGGGGCCGGAGGTGCGGGCAAGCGAAGCGGGCACAAACATGGTCGCCGGGCTCGAACGGAAGGCGGCCTCCACGAGCGAGGAGAACTGGCGCGTCGCGCGGTCGGCAGGGCTTGCAGGCTCGCCAACCACCATGATGTCGCCGGCGCGGGCGATGGCGGCGATCGTCTCGGCGGCTGCGCCTCGCACGGCTTCGAATTCATGCGCCAACGAAAGACGGCCCGCCGCTTGAGCGAGTTTGCGCCTGGCATTGCGCGAGGCGACCTCCATCTCGTGCGTGAGCTGATCGACATCGATCGGCTGCCAGATGCCGCCGGGCAGCCGTAGCTCCCGCGCAAACGGGATTGCGGCGAGATGCTGCGGATCCGTTTCCTCAAACTGCAATCCCAACAGATCGAGGTTCAGAAGACCGGCGAACTCCACGGCAAGCTGCAGGGTGCGGTCGGCCGTAGTCGGCTGCATCCCGAGCACGATCCTTTTGAATTGTCGCGGCCTCAAGGCCATGGTCAGGTCTCCGGCAGCGCGCGCCCCGCTTGATGACTAAACGCGCGCTGAATATTGGCAAATGCCCGCAACCGATCTTCGATGCGCCGATTGACGCTGCCGGACGGATAGGATCCGTCCGCGCCGCGAACGCCGGCAGCGAGCCCCGTCAACACCGTAATGCCTTCATTGATGGTGCCGACGGCGTAGACGGCGAAGCGGCCTTGCGCGCAGGCCTCGACGACGTCCTTACGCAGCATCAGGTGTTGAACGTTCGCCTGCGGGATGATGACGCCCTGGGTGCCGGTGAGGCCGCGGGCCTGGCAGATATCGAAAAATCCTTCGATCTTTTCATTGACGCCGCCGATCGGCTGGACCTCGCCGTGCTGGTTGACCGATCCGGTGACAGCCAAATCCTGACGGAGCGGAACATCGGCCAGCGCCGACAGCAGCGCATAGAGTTCGGCCGAGGAGGCGCTATCCCCCTCGACGCCACCATATGACTGCTCGAACACCAGACTGCCGAACAAGGACATCGGCGTATCCACGGCGTATTGACCGGCCAGAAAGCCGGACAGGATCAACACGCCCTTGGAGTGGATGGGACCGCCAAGCTCGACCTCGCGTTCGATGTCGACGACTTTCCCGCTGCCGGGGCGAACCTGGCAGGTGATGCGGGTCGGCCGACCAAACGCAAACCCGCCAAGCTCGATGACGCTCAGCCCGTTGATTTGTCCGACATGCGCGCCGGTCGTATCGATCAAGGCGACCTTTTCGAGGATCGCCTCCTGGGACTTATCGCGCAGGCGCGCCGCGCGCCGGATGCGGGCCTCGAGCGCGCGCTCGACGTCGTCGCGCGAGATCACGCTTCGCTTGGCCTCGCGCGCGTAATAGTCGGCCTCGATCAGCGCCTCTCGCAGCTGTTCGGTCAAGAGCGAAAGCTTGCTCGCGTGATCGGCGACGCGGGCTGCATGGTCGAGGACGAGCCCGACCGCCTCGCGCTCCAACTCATGCAAGCCGTCGCGTCGCGCAATCGACGCAAGCAACCGCGCCAGGACGATTTCGTTTTCGGGCGTGCGGGCAAAATCGTCCTCGAAATCGGCCAAAACCTTGAAATGCTCGCCCAGTTCGGGATCGACTGCGGCGAGCAGGAAGTAGAGAAGACGATCGCCAAACAGGATGACCTTGACTTTGAGGGGAATAGGGTCGGGCTCAAGCGATACCGTCGAGGCGAGGCCGAGAAACCGCGCGATGTCTTCAATGGCGATCTCGCCGCGACGCAACGTTCGTTTGAGGGCCGACCAGCTGTACGGCTCCATCAGCACATTGCGTGCATCGAGCAGCAGATAACCGCCATTGGCGCGATGCAGCGCGCCAGCCTTGATCAAGCGAAAATTGGTCGCCAGCATGCCGCGCAACGCAATGTATTCGATGCGGCCGATCAGGTTGGCTAGTGTCGGATGCAGCTCCTCGACGACGCGCGCGCCTTGTGCGTCATCTTGCGTCACGAGGACGTTGACCTCGTAGCGATCGAAAGGGCTACCAGGCCGCAGCTCGGCGGATTTGCCCTCGCCGTCCGCGCCCTTGAGGGCAAAGACCGCGACGTTGTCGACCAGATTGGCCTGAACCGCCTCGATATGTTTGATGATCCTCGGGATGTCGCTGAACGCGTCCTTGGTTTCGTCGATCAGCTGGTCCACGGAATATTTCGCGGTGTCGCGGCCGAGCTGGCGCACCTCGTCTCGCCGTTGGCGCTCCCACTGCGGAATGTGCCGGATGACATGCTCAAGCTCTTTTTCCAACGCCTCGATGGCGGCTTGGATCTCGTGCCGCTTGGCTTCAGGCCACGTGTTGAATTCCTCCGGCGGCACGACCTGGCCATTGTGGATCGGCGCCATGGCGAACCCGACCGGAGTACGCAGGATGGCGATGCCTTTGCTGGCCGCCTTGTCGTTGAGGGCGGAAAAGGCATCTCCCTGCTTCTTCTGGAAGGCCTCATCGATTGCCGCCTTCCGCGTTTGGAAGTCTTCGCTCTGGAAGACGGCCGGCAGCGCGGTGCCGAGGTCGTCGATCAGCTTGTGCATCGCGGCTTGAAATTTCCGGGCGCGGCTGGATGGAAGCTCGATCGCGACCGGCCGATCCGGATCGACAAAATTGTTGACGTAAACCCAATCCGAAGGACTTGGCTTTGATCGCGCCTCCCCGAGCAACACCGCTTTGACGGAATCCTGCATGCGCGCGGCATTGGGGCCGATGACAAACAGATTGAATCCAGATTGCTCGACGCGTGTCCCAAAACGAAGCGCTTCAAGAGCGCGCGCTTGTCCGAGAAGTCCGTCGATCGGCTGCAAATCCGCCGTGGTCGAGAACTTCAAATGGGAAAGATCGGTGGCGCGATGGAGCTGACCAGCCGGCAGCGGCTGCGGGACCAGGCTTGCGTCGGTAGCAATATCCACGTCGGTCACTCCAGATGCCGCGCCAGGTACGTGCACCACCGCGCTGCGCGAACCCATAGCGGACCATGAAGGAGGTATTAGCCTTGACGTGCATCAAAGCTGCCGTGGGCCGGCTCTTTATTGTAACTTGAGACAACCGCCGGCTTCGCGCGCAAAATCTCAGTCGCGTTCCTGACGCGATTTGGAGGATCAGATGTGGGTCAAGCTGCAGATCGCAAAAAATGGGACGACGCTCTATGCCCGCGACCATGACATCACCGACGCGGACAGCTTTGCGGCGGCGTGCGTTGATGCGTGGTCGAAACTGCGGCAGGCGCAACTGGACAAGGAAAGCAGCATCGGCGCATTGATGGAGTATCTCGACAGCTCCGTCCTCGATCAGCTCAACGGGGCGCACATCACCTTGGAAAAGCCTGATCCAAAGACCTGATCCAAAGACCCGAATGTGATGACGGCGACATGCTCTTCCGAGGCGCGGCGCGAAGCAGAACAGGTCGGCTCGTCGGCCGCAGACGTGGTTTCGCTGGACGAGAAGGTTGCGTTTCTCCGAGGAGGGCAGGCTTATTCGCCGGCCGTGCCTGATGTCGCGGTGCGCGAGACCCACATGTCCTGGGTGTTTCTCGCGGGGGATGAAGCCTACAAGCTGAAGAAGCCGGTTCGCTTTCCTTATCTCGATTTCTCTACACTCGCGCACCGCGAAGCGGCATGCCGCGCCGAACTTGCGCTCAACCGTCGGCTTGCGCCCGACGTCTACAAGAGCGTTGTGCCGCTGGTGCGGACCCGGCGGGGGCTTGCCGTCGGCGGCGCCGGCGAGGTGATCGAATGGCTCGTGGTGATGCGCCGGCTCGACGAGCGGGACACCCTTGAACACGCCTTGCTGACGAAGTCGCTCGCAACGTGGCAGCTCGATCGTTTGACCGCGACGTTGGTCGCCTTCTATCGGCGCGCCGCACCGGTCTTCGTGTCGCCGGCGATGCATCGGGTGAACTGGTCACGAAGCCTCGCCTACAACAAGCGTGTCCTCCTCGAGCCGCGTCTTGGAATGCCGGCGGGCCTCATCGCCTATGTCGATCGGGTGCAGCGCCGCTTCCTCGCGCAAGCGTGGGACTTGATCGCCGAGCGGGTGCGAGATCGCCACATCGTCGATGGCCATGGCGATCTCCGTCCTGAGCACATCTTTCTTGGCGACACGGTCAGGATCATCGATTGCCTGGAGTTCAACCGGCAGCTTCGGGCCGTCGATCCTTTCGACGAGATTGCGTTTCTCTCGATCGAATGCGCGCGGCTCGGCGGCACCTGGGCCGGAAACTATGTCAAGCGCCGCGCGCTGCGCGGGCTGCCGGACGGGCTCAGCGAAGCGCTTTTCACGTTCTACCGCTGCCATCGCGCGACCTTGCGTGCGCGTCTTGCCATCGCCCATCTTCTCGAGGCGAAGCCATCGAAGCCGCAGAAATGGCCGCCGCTCGCGCGCACCTACCTGCGAATTGCGGCGATCGATGCGCGGCGGCTCGAGCGGGCGCTTTAGAAAACGAAGAGGTCGGCGAGCGTACCGCCCTCGTGGAGACGCCGGATCGCCTCCGCTAGCAGAGGCCCCGCGGCGAGCGTGTCGATCTTATGGACGGCTGCGGTCGGGCCGAGGCGAAACGGCGGAACGGAATTGGTCACCGCGAAACGATCGATCGCCGGATCGGCGATGACGTCAGCGGCGCCCGCCATGAACAGGCCGTGGGTCACGAGCGCAATGACGCGGCGTGCGCCCGACTGCCGGGCCGCCCGCGCGGCGCGGAGCAGCGTGTTCCCCGTGCTGATCAAGTCGTCGATGATCAACGTGGTCGCGCCATCGACATCGCCGACGAAGAGATCGCCGGAAACGACGCCGGCGCTGCGGCGTTTGTCGGCAAAGCCCTTGCCGACCGGCCGGCCGATCGCGAGCTCCAAGGCCTCGCGAAACAACTCGGCGCGCTTGACGCCGCCGGGGTCGGGCGACACCACGCACAACTTCGCATCGCCCAAGGTCTTGGCGTAGTCGACGAACAATGGCGCGGCCGTCAGCGTCACGGTTTGGCAGCGGAACGCGTTTTCGAACGCCGTCGGATTGTGCACATCGAGCGTCACGATGGTGTCGGTGCCGACGGATTCAAATAGGCCGGCGACGTAACGCGTGGTGACGGGATCGTTGGGCTTGGTGCGCCGGTCCTTGCGCGCATAGCACAGGTACGGCACCACCGCGGTCACCCGCGCCGCGCCGGAATCCTTGAGCGCGCCGATGAAAAACAACAACCGGCACAGCTTGTCGTTGGCGCTCTCAGTCGGACCGCCGTGAAGGCTCGCGACGACGTAGACATCCGCATTGCGAACCGCCGTGAGCGGTCGCGTCTTGTGCTCGCCGTCCTCGAAGTCCCGCTCCTCATGGGCTGCAAGCGGCGTGCCCAAGGCATCTGCGATGGCCTTGCCGAGCTCAGCCGTGGATTGAAGCGCGAACAGCTGGAAGCCATCGACTTGGGCGGAACCTTGGGCGGAACGCGGATTGAGATTTGCCGCCGCAACAGCTCGCCGATCTGCACTCATCGGAGTCTCCAAACAGCGCACAGGTCGCCGCTTAAGATCGACCGTGATCTGCGGCGGTCAGAGGGCGCGGTCGGCCGCCACGGCCGGGAATTTCGCCAACAGCGCGATGACCTCTTCATCCGAGACTTGCCGAAAGTCGTAATAGTAGAGGCCGATCGCGCTGAAGAACGTGTGATCCTCGAGGCAGACCACATCGTCGGCCTCGGCTCGCATTTCGGCAAGGCTGTCGGTGGGCGCGACCGGCACCGCGAGAACAAGTTTCGTCGGGTTGCGCATGCGCGTCGCACGCAGCGCCGCCCGCGTGGTCGCGCCGGTCGCGATGCCGTCGTCGACGACGATGGCCACGCGGCCCGCGACGTCGACCCTCGCGCGATCGCCGAGGTAACGTTGGCGGCGCCGCGCGATCTCGGCAATCTCGCGATCGCACGTCGCCTTGAATTGCGTTTCGTCGATGCCGGCCATGCGGATGACCTCCTCGTTGCGCACGATCAATGGCGAGGCGCCGTCGACGACGGCGCCCATGGCCAGTTCAGGCTGCCAGGGCACCCCGATCTTGCGCACCAGCACGAGGTCAAGCGGCGCACCGAGCACTTGGGCGACTTCGGCCGCGACCGGCACGCCGCCGCGCGGCAGCGCCAGGACCACCGGGTGCTGCTTCTTGTACCCGGTCAAGGCCCGGGCAAGCTTATGTCCGGCGTCGCGCCGATCCTCGAAGGCCATGAAGCTCTCGGTCGTAGATCGCCTTCATCTATGCAGCTTGCTCCAAGATTGAATTGATTGGGATCAAAATGCCTTGTGGAGATCGCTGGAACACCAGCTAACGCCATCAGGAGCCGAGGTTTTTGGAGGCGGCAGCCGCAGGCCGAAGGAATATCCGGAGTTCAGGATTGGAGCGCTTCCAACTGTGCTCGGACCGGATCCGTGGGTTTGATTCTGATCAACGACAAATCGGTCGGCCGGCGCTGTTATTCCTCGGCACGTTTTAGGTGCTTTTCAGCAGAGGAGACCTACCATGGCTGAAGCTGCCACCAAATTGGAAGTAAAGACCACCGAGAAGAAGCCCGCCGAGGGGCCTGTCGGCGCGGCGTTACCGACGGCTTGGCCGTTTGGACGGCTGCGGCGCGAGATGGATCGTCTGTTTGACGATTTCGAGTTGGGTTCGTGGCGCTCGCCGCTGCGCGCCTTGGCCGATGTCGAGCCGTTCTTTCGCGGCGAGGTCACTTGGGGCAAGGTTCCTGCCGTCGACGTCGCTGACACCGCCGCCGCCTACGAGATTACGGCCGAGTTGCCGGGGATGGACGAGAAGGACATCGAGGTCAAATTCGCGGACGGGACTTTGACCATCAAGGGCGAGAAGAAGGAAGAAAAGGAAGAGCGGAAGAAGGACTACTATATGTCCGAACGGCGCTACGGCTCGTTCCAGCGCTCGTTCAACGTCCCTGATGGCGTCGAAGCGGACAAGATCGGCGCGACCTTCAAGAACGGCGTTCTGACCGTCACGCTGCCGAAGAGCCCCGAGGCGCAGAAGAAAGAAAAGAAGATCGAGGTCAAAAAGGCCTGATCTCGCCACTGGCGAATGTCACGCCGGATAAAAGCAAAAGAAACGGACACGTCGCAGATTGCCCGGCCGATTGGCCGGGCATTCTTTAGTTTGCCGGCATTCTTCGCCGATCATGAGTGCAAATGCGATGAAAACACTCGCGCTATCGAAGGTCTACCAGTTGCTCGAACCGGGGCCGGTCGTGTTGTTGACGACCGCGCGCGGCGGCCGCGCCAACGTCATGACCATGTCATGGCATATGATGGTCGAGTTCGAGCCTCCCTTGGTTGCCTGCGTGGTCAGTGGTGCCAATCACAGCTTCGCCGCTCTGCGCGCGACTGGCGAGTGCGTCATCGCCGTTCCGGCGCGGAAACTGGCGCCGAAGGTCGTGAAAGTCGGCAACGCATCCGGCCGCGACATCGATAAATTCGCAGCCTTCGCCTTGACGGCGTTGCCGGCGTCACGCGTTCAGGCGCCGCTCGTGGCCGAGTGCTTTGCCAACCTCGAATGCCGGGTGGCGGACGCGGGCATGGTGCGAAAATACAATCTGTTCATTCTCGAGGTGCTCAAGGCCTGGATCGATCCGGCACAGAAAAATCCAAAGACCATCCATCACCACGGCTACGGCACTTTCGTCGTCGACGGCAGGACGATCACGCTCAAATCGAAAATGCGATAGGCCGCGTCCGCAGAAAGGAATACAAGGTACTCCGGTGAGATGGAGTTTGCCTCATGACGCCGCCGCACATCGCCGCGTTGACCGAGAAAATTCGCGAGCTGGAGGCGGAACTCGATGCGGAGCTCGCGCAACGTCGCGCCGAGCTGCGTGTCGGTATGGAGCGAGGAAGGGCCTTTTTCGAAGAAGAGATTCTACGTCGGCACCGCGAGCTGAGAACGAAACTCTCGGCCTATATCCTAAACGCGCGGCCGCTGGTCATCATCACGGCGCCGGTTATCTATGCGATGATCGTACCATTCGTTTTGCTCGACCTGTTCGTCACGATCTATCAAGCCGTCTGCTTTCCCGTCTATGGTATCCCCAAGGTCGAGCGCCGCACCTATCTGGTATTTGATCGGCATCATTTGGCTTATTTGAACGCACTCGAGAAACTCAACTGCGCCTATTGCGCCTATGCCAACGGCTTGATCGCCTATGTGCGCGAAATTGCCGGGCGCACCGAGCAATACTGGTGTCCGATCAAGCACGCCCGGCGAGTTATCGGAGCACACCCGCGCTACGTGACCTTCGAAGATTACGGTGACGCGGAGGCCTATCGGAACCGACTCGAGAAGATGCAATCCGAGCAGTGATGGTTATTCGTTCATGAAATTACATTTCGATCGCTGTCATGCCCGCTAAACCCATTCGCATTTATCTCGTTCGCCATGGTCAGTCGGAGGCGAACCTCGACAAGACCGTGAACGCGCGGCTGCCCGATCACCATGTCGCGCTATCGCCGGAAGGCGTGCGGCAGGCCGAAGCGGCGGGCAAATTTCTGGCGGGCGCGTTTACCGCGGGTACGCGGGTTCGCATTCTGTGCAGTCCCTATGTACGGGCGCGGCAGACCAGCGCGGCGATCGAGGCGGAGCTTACGCGCGCCGGATTTGCGTACGATACGCGCGAAGCGATCGAGCTGCGCGAACTGCAATTCGGGCTGTTCGACGGCATCGCAGACGAGGATTTGCCGCGACTTTTCCCGCGCGAATACGAGCACTATGAAAAGCACAAGCAGTTCGCCGGCGAATTCTTCGCGCCGATGCCGCTCGGCGAAAGTCGGTGCAACGTTGCTGACCGGGTCAAGGGCGTGTTCGGTACCATTTTGCGCGATGCCTCCGCCGATCGGCCAAATCCGATTGCCAGTTTCATTGTTGTGAGCCACGGCGTGACGATCCGCTGCTTCCGCATGCAGTGGATGCACTACTCGTGGGAATGGTACGAACGGGAGAGGAATCCCGACAACTGCTCGGTGCAGCTCATCGAAGGCATCGCCGGCGGCTATTCCGATCGGCTGGTGTTCGAAGGCTTTCGTCCGCCGGCGCCATCGACGCAGACGAAACGCGAAGAGGGGCACGTCGGCGGATGACGACGGTCTCGTCGCGGCGTGAGCCGCGGCGGACCGTAGCCCGGATGAGCGTAGCGACATCCGGGGTTTGCCGATCCGAGGGCGAAGCCGTTCCGGATGTCGCTTGCGCTCATCCGGGCTACAAGCCTGGGCTTAGCGCTACTGCACGACCATGCCGGTGAGGAGATACGCCTGCAGCATCACCAATATGCCGACGAGACAGGCGAGCGCGATCGAGTGGCCGAACACGAAGCGCAGGATCGTGCCCTCGTGGCCGAACCAGTTGGTCGCGGTCGAGGCGACCACGATTGACTGCGCGTCGATCATCTTGCCCATCACGCCGCCTGAGGAATTCGCAGCGCTCATCAGGATCGGCGACAGGCCGAGCTGCTGCGACGTGATCTTCTGCAGATTGCCAAACAGGATGTTGGAGGCGGTGTCGGAGCCCGTGAGCGCGACGCCGAGCCAGCCCAGCAGCGTGCCGAAGAAGGGATAGAACACGCCCGCGCCCGCGAAGGCGAGGCCAAGCGTCGCGTCGATGCCCGAGAGCCGCGTGAGGGTGCCGATTGCCAGCATCGCCGCAATCGTGATCAGCGAGTAGGCGCAGACCTTGATGGTGCGGCCATAGGCGGTCACGAGCCGCGCCGGCGAGAAGCCCATCAGCACGCCGGAGATGATGGCGGCAATCAACATTCCGGTTCCGGTATAGGACAGCCAGGTGAATGAGAACACCGCGCCTTCGCGGGTCGGTGCCGTCACGACCGGCGGTACCTTGTTGATCTGATTGTGCAGGTCGGGAACCGCATAGCTCCACACCGCCCACTTGTTCACCGGCACCTTGAACCAGTCGGTGCCCCAGATGAGCAGAACGGCGCACACGATGATCCACGGCAGCAGCGCCATCCACACCTGCGCGCGGTCAGGCTGCGCCGTCGCGGCGGGAGCAGGCGCGGGCGCGGCTTCGGCAGCAACGGCGGAATCGTCGCGCGTGCGCAGCTTCGGCGACAGCCATAGCTCCTTGGGTTGCCAGATTTGTAGGAAGCCGATGAGGCATGCCATCGAAATCAGCGAGGCGCCGATGTCGACGATCCACGGATTGACGTAGTTCGAGATCAGAAACTGCGGCACGGCAAATGAAACGCCGCAGACCAGGATCGCCGGCCACACCTGGCGCATGCCGCGCCATCCGGCAAAGGTCCAGATCAGCCAGAACGGCACGATCAGCGAGAAGAACGGCAGCTGCCGGCCGACCATCGCGCCGAGCAGAAACGGGTCGAGGCCGGTGACGTTCGCAAGCCCCTGGATCGGCGTGCCGAGTGCGCCGTAAGCAACTGGCGCGGTGTTGGCGATGAGCGACAAGCCAGAGGCTGCGAGCGGCGAGAAGCCAAGCCCGATCAGGATTGCGCCCGTCACCGCGACCGGCGTGCCGAAGCCCGACGCGCCTTCAAAGAACGCGCCGAAGGAGAAGGCGATCAGGAGAAGCTGGAGACGGCGGTCGGCGGTGACGCCGCCGATGGTCGACTGCAAGATCTTGAACGAGCCCTTTTCCACCGTCAGCCGGTAGAGAAAGATCACGTTCAGTACGATCCAGCCGATCGGGAAAAAGCCGGTCACGGCGCCGAGCACGGTCGCGCGCAACGACATGCCTGCGGGCATGGTGAAGATGAAGATCGCGACGGCGTTGGCGACGATGAGCGCGATGATCGCCGCGATGTGCGCTTTGACCTTGTTGGACGCGATCAGAACAAGGAGCGTGACGACCGGTAACGCCGCTGCCACCGTCGACAAGACCGCGTTGCCGAACGGATCATAGACCTGGTTCCACATGCTTTCCTCCCGGCGAATTTATGTCGTTGACTGCGCGTGCCAGCGCCGCGCTTGTAGCCGGGAATAAGTGCGATTGCACTTTCTTGCAAGCTATACCGGCAGTTATTGGCAGTTTTCCGGTCTGCATGCCGGCGTCCCAGCATAAGTGGGACGCTGCCCGGAGTTCGAGCAGGCGTCGTAGTTGCAGCGCGGAATCAACCGCACTCTTTGAAATGGGGGAGCGCGAAGTCGATAACGCTTCTGCTGTTACGCAAACCGCTGGCGGGCGAGGGCGGCGCCGGCACCGAGAGCGGCGAGCTTCGCCTCGGCGATATCGCGGCGCATCGGCGCCATGCCACAATTGGTGCAGGCAATGATGCGTTCGCGCGGCACGTAGCGCAGCGCCTGGCCGATCACGGCGGCGACGTCCTCGGCCGTCTCCACCTCATCGCTCGCGACATCGATCACGCCGAGCAGCACGTCCTTGCCGTTGAGCAGCCCGAGCATCTCCAACGGCACTTTGGAATTCCGGCATTCGAGCGAGACCTGATCGATCCGGCTTCTGGCGAGGGCCGGGAAGATTTCCTCGTACTGCCGCCACGCTGACCCGAGCGTTGCTTTCCAGTCGACGTTCGCCTTGATGCCGTAGCCGTAACAAATATGGACCGCGGTGGTGCAAGTGAGGCCAGCGATGGCGCGGTGCAGCGCCTCGATGCCCCAGGATTTGACCTCGTCCATGTAGACGTTGAAAGCGGGCTCGTCGAACTGGATGACATCAACGCCATCTTCGGCGAGCGCGCGCGCTTCCGCGTTGAGCACGTCCGCGAACGCGAACGCCATCTTGATGCGGTCGCCGTAATGGGCGTCCGCGATCGTGTCGATGATCGTCATCGGCCCGGGCATGGTGATTTTGAGCTTCTTGCGCGTGTGGGCGCGCGCAAGCCGCGCTTCCTGCGCATGCACGCGTCCGCGCGGCCGCAGCGGCCCGGTCACGGTCGGCACCATCGCCTTGTAACGGTCGTTGCGGATTCCCATCTCGACGCGCTTCGCGAAATCGATTCCGTCGACCATTTCGAGAAAGCCATGGACGAAATGCTGCCGCGACTGTTCGCCGTCGGTCACGATGTCGATGCCAGCGTCTTCCTGCAGCTTGATCGCGAGGAGCGTAGCGTCGCGCTTGCCTGCCGTGAGTTCAGCGCCGGCGAGCCGCCACGCCGGCCACAGCTTGTCCGGTTCAGCGAGCCATGCGGGTTTCGGCAAACTGCCTGCGATGCTGGTCGGAAACATGGTCTACCTTCGCAATTCCGCAATCGCGTCTTCGGGACGCCACCGGTAGAGCCAGTCATACTGCGCGAGCAGGCGTTCGCCGCCAAGCGCGTGCAGCACCGTGTCGCGCACGAAGCTTGCCGGGAAGGGGAGATGATAGCGCAGATCGTTGCGGCGCGCCGCCCGCTGAACGCGCGCTGCGCGCGGCTGGCGCGCCCGCTCGTAACGGCGCAGTCCCCCCGCCGGATCGTCGGCGTTCCATAAACCTGCGAGCACGGCGGTGTCTTCGATCGCCATAGCGGCGCCTTGGGCAAGAAACGGCAACATCGGGTGGGCGGCATCCCCGAGAAGCGTGACCGGCCCGCGACCCCAGAGCGGCGACGGCGCTCGCTCGCACAGCGTCCATTTTTGCCACTGCTCCGCCGCCGCGAGGAGCGCACGGGGAGCGTCGGCCCAGGTGTTCGATGGAAACCGTGCAAGCACTTCGTCGCGGCTCGCCGCGGTCGACCAGGTCTCGGTCTGCGTCGCATCGGCGGCAACTGCGACAATGTTCACCGCTGCGCCGGCGCGCACCGGATAATGGACGATGTGGCCCCCTGACCCGAGCCACACATTGACGATCGGTTCCGTTGCCATGGCGGGAAGTCGGGCGGCCGGCAACAGGGCTCGCCATGCGGCGCGTCCCGGAAAATGCGGCGGTGCGCTGTTGCCGAGCAGCGACCACAGGCGCGACCACAGACCGTCGGCACCGATCAGCGCGGCGCCGTGATAGGGCTCGCGGCCCGCGATGTTGATGCGGATGCCCCCCTGCTCGGCCTTGAACCGTTCGACCTTGGCGCCGAGCGTGAGAGTGGTGCGCGGGTCGGCGGCAACAGCGTCGAGCAGCGCCTGCTGCAGGTCGGCGCGGTGGATCACCCAGTAAGGTGCGCCATAGCGTCGCTGCACCGTCTCGCCGAGGGGAATGCGGACGATCTCGCCGCCGGTGCGTCCGGACGCGAGGCGGATCGCTTGCGGCACCACGATTGCGGGGGCCAACCGTTCGGCAAGGCCGAGCGCGATCAGGACGCGCGTCGCATTCGGAGAAAGCTGGATGCCGGCGCCAGCCTCTTCGAGCCGCTCTGCCTGATCGAACAACGCCACGGTCCTGCCGCCGCGCGCAAGCGCGAGCGCCGTCGTCAGGCCGCCGATGCCGGCGCCGGCGATCAGGACCTGGTCAGGCACGGCCGATCAGGCCATCTCCATGTCGGGAAGTTCGCATTCCTGCGGTCGCGCCTCGCGGGCATTGAGCTTGGCGTCAAATCGATAGAGCGTTGAGCAGTACGGACAAATAATTTCGTTGTCGCCGCCCATGTCGAGGAAGACATGTGGGTGGTCGAACGGCCGCGTCGCGCCGACGCACATGAATTCCTTGGCCCCGATCTCGATGACGGATACGCCCGGGTTGTTGTGGAAATGGGGAACGAGTTTGTCCGTCATGGCAACCGTCCAACTCTGCGCAAGATTTGGATTGCATCATCCTGACACGCCGCGCTTTGGCGACGGCCGTCGGCCCGGGTGCACCATAGCGGCGAGCCAAACCGATTCCTAGATACTGTATATTGCGGCCGGCCGCAGTTGCGGACGTAAAGCGACCTTATTTGGACCCTAGGCGGGCAGCGGATAGACGGAAAGCAAAAATGCGACGGATGATCCTGCCGCTGCTGGCGGCTTCTTTCTGTGCCGTGGCGACCTGGCAGATTTGGCTGCGCGCCGTCGAATCGGCCGCACTCCTCTCTGCACAGGACGACCCGGTGCGGCTTGCCGACTACGCGATTGCCAAAACCCTCACGCCGTCCGTCGCCGACGCCGAGATTGCCAAGGCGCTCGCCGCTGGTGATGCCGAGCTCGCGTTGAGTTTCCTGGATCTCGCGCGCGAGCGCGACGTTGCCGTCGACCCGACGCTCGCAGCACGCGTCGAGCAAGCGAACGGCACCGGTGCGCAGGTCGTGCATGCCGCCTGGAGTTTCGGTCATGGCTTCGTCACCGGTGCGCCCGGTGACCTCGCCGGTCTCGCCGGCACTGCGACGGGCGATCTTTTCGTCTTCGGCGATGTCCGCGATGCCGTGCGCGAGGGCATCCACATGGCGCGCGGCGAGCCGACCGACGAGATCGTGCTTGGTCTTGCCTGCGCCGGCCTCGCGATCACGGCGGGAACCTATGCAACCTTCGGCGCCGGGGCGCCGGCGCGCGTGGGCGTGTCCGTCGTCAAGGCAGCGCGCAGCGCAGGCCGGATGAGCGCACCGATTGCCGGATGGCTCACGCGCGCGGTGCGTGATGTGGTTGATACCAAGGCGCTCGGCGGCGCGATGAGCAAAGTATCGTTGACCTCGCCGGGCGAGGCGGTGCGGCTTGCGCGCGATGCCGTCAAGGTCGAGCGCGGCGAACGTATACTCGCGCTCTTTGGCGATGTCGGCCGGGTGCAGAGCAAGGCTGGCACGAAGGCGGCGCTCGAAGGGCTTGAGCTTGCCCATGAGCCGAAAGACATGTCCCGGCTGGCGCGGCTCGCAGAGACGAAGGGCGGCAAGACCCGCGCGATCGTGAAGCTCGCAGGTCGCAGCGCGCTTGTGCTGACGGCCGCCGCGATGGATCTCGCGAGCTGGCTCTTTGCCGCGATCTGCGCGGTATTCGGCTTCTGCTCCGGGGTCAAGCGTACGACGGAGCGGGCGACTGAATCCTATCTGCGCTGGCGCAAGGCACGTCGCGCCCGCATGCTGCTCGCAGCAGCCGCGGCTTAATTCGACAAAGTTGTGCAAACAAAAACCCGGCGCGTGGTGAGCGCGCCGGGCTGATCGCTAATCAGTGGCCTTCGAAGCTTATGCGCTTGGCCCAGGCTGCACGCACATGAACGAATTGATCTTCTTGTCCCAATCCGCATTGAGCGTCGGATAGGACCCCGGTCCAAGCTCCATGGGCGCACCGCCATAATCGTCGTCGCCAAAGAAGTCCCACGTTCCGGATTGCACCTGGATCGAGGAGACCGCGTTCTGCCAGCCGCTCTCGGAGAGATTCTGCTGGTTGTCGGTCGTCGGTGCCGAGACGCCGCCGAAATTCGGATCGGCGAAGATCGTCATCTGGCAGGTTCCCTGCTGCGGAATCGGCGGGGCTGGCGGCAGCGTCGCAACCTGTGCCGGCGGCGGTCCGCTCCACGGACAATATTGCACGCATTGCGGCACACCGCCGCCGTCGACGAAGTCGACGTCCCGCCAATGCAGCTCGCAGCCGTCGGGAGTGAGACCACCGCAGGCCGGCCCGGCGATCGAGACATAGGCGTCCGGATACCAATAGGCGCCGCCGATCAGCACCGTGCCAAGCAAGGCCAGCGGGACGAAAGTCCGGCGAACACCGCCGAACCACACAAAACGCTGGCCCTTGTTGATCGGGAAGAAGCGATTGCCCACGCGCACAGTCGGGAAGTTCGGGTGTGCGCCTGGAAGTCCCGCGGGCCCGGCATGCAGATGCCCGGGGCCGGCCGCCGGTCCGTGCGGGCCAAGTCGCAGCCCGGCCGGCCCGACACCGGCGACAGGCGTGTGCAGCGGTGTGGCCCCGCCGCCGATGGGGCCGCGATGGAACGTAGCGGTTCCGGGACCAGCCGGACCTGTATGTTGCGGCGTCACGTTCGGATTGCGCGTGACGGTGCGATTCGGTGTAAACGTACGGTTGGGCGTGACCGTGGGATTGTGCGTCACCGTTCGATTGACGGTCGGCGTGCGGGTGACGGTGCGCGGCGCCTGCGTATGCGTGACCACGCGCGGCGCGGGATGCGGCTTCTTTGGCGGAGGCGCCGCCTGGGCCGCGCTGAACGCTAATGATGCCGCGGCGGCGAGCGCAATAAGACCGCTGACCCGCGCGACAGATGTTGCCGTTGATCGAACGTGCAATTCTACCTCCCGGTCGGAAGATGACAATCGATTGCTCGTTGCCGAGCCTACCACGCCACACTACACAGATTGCCGTCCGTTGTCGTCATCGTCGTTCGCCGGACGTGAGCTGCTGGTGAAATCTGCGCGGCGGCGGCTATGTTTCTGTGCTGCTCTGGTCGGGGTTCTTGGATGGTTTCGGCAATCACGCCGCGAAGCTTCATTACTGCTGCAGGCGAGATCGCCTATCTCGATCAAGGCGAGGGCGACGCGATCGTCCTCGTTCACGGCTTCGCGTCCAACAAAGAGGTGAACTGGGTCAATCCGAGCTGGCTGACGACGCTTGAGCGCGCCGGCCGCCGCGTCATCGCGCTCGACAATCGCGGTCACGGTGCCTCCGTCAAGCTCTACGATCCTGCGCTCTACAACACGGAACTCATGGCGGGCGATGTGCTTGCGCTGCTCGATCATCTTCGAATCGATCGCGCCGACATCATGGGTTATTCCATGGGGGCCCGCATCGCAGCATTTCTCGCGCTTGACCATCCGGAACGGGTGCGCTCCATGATCATGGGCGGGCTCGGCCTCAAGCTGGTCGAAGGGGTCGGGCTGCCCGAGTTGATCGCCCATGCGCTCGAGGCTCCCTCGATCGACGACGTGGTCGATCCTCAGGGCCGCATGTTCCGCATCTTCGCCGACCAGACCCGGTCAGACCGCACGGCGCTTGCCGCGTGCATTCGCGGAACGCGGCAGACCCTCGATCCCAACGAAGTCGGCCGCATCGTGGTGCCCGTGTTGATTGCGGTCGGCACCAAGGATGCCGTCGCGGGGTCGGCGTCGGCGCTCGCCGCTCTTTTTCCCCACGCTAGCGCGCTCGACATTCCCAATCGCGACCACATGCTTGCGGTGGGCGACAAGGCGTTCAAGGCAGCCGTGCTGGAATTCCTCGCAACGCGGCCATGACGCGTGCCGGCCCACTATTTGCAAGATCGTAATCAAGGGCGCGTAGGACCGTCGGTGCGCTGGCGGTGCATCCGGAGCGCTGGCGGTTTCCAGGCCGGGACCCCATTTATGCTAGACTTTTTGTTCGACGCCGGCGCCCCGGAGGATGATTAATGGCCCAGCCGCAGCGGATTATGCCCCTCGATGCCGTCGACCCGGTCTGGTCGCGTATTCGCAGCGAAGCCGAGGCGGTGGTGCGGCAGGAGCCGCAGCTCGCCTCTTTCATTCATGCCTCCGTGCTCGAACACGACTCGCTCAACTCCGCGGTGGTGCAGCGGATTGCCGACCGGCTTGATCATCCGGTCCTGACCGGCGCAACCATTCGCCTCGCCTTCCTCGATGCGCTCGATGACGATCCGGAGATTGGAAACGCATTCCGCACCGATATCGTGGCGACCTACGATCGCGATCCCGCGACGGTGCGCTTCATCGAGCCGCTCCTCTATTTCAAGGGCTTCCATGCGATCCAGATCCATCGCCTGGCGCATTGGCTGTGGAAGCATCATCGCAAGGACTTTGCGCTTTATCTGCAGAGCCGCTCCTCGGCGGTGTTTCAGACCGACATTCACCCCGCGGCCCGGATCGGTCGGGGCATCTTCCTCGACCATGCGACCGGGCTCGTGGTCGGCGAGACGGCGGTCATCGAGGACGACGTCTCGCTTTTGCACGATGTCACCTTGGGCGGCACCGGCAACGAGAATGGCGATCGCCACCCCAAGATTCGCTACGGCGTGATGATCGGCGCCGGCGCAAAGATCCTTGGCAACATCGAGATCGGCCACTGCGCCCGCATCGCCGCGGGCTCGGTTGTGCTCAAACCCGTGCCGCACAACGTCACCGTTGCGGGCGTGCCGGCGCGGGTGATCGGCGAAGCCGGCTGCGCAGAGCCCTCGCGCACCATGGACCAGATGCTCTATAACGTCGGCGTGTAGTCTCAACCGAATTGGCCCGGTAGGCTTGGGGCATGTTCGTGCGAACATGCCGAGAGCCGAACACGCGGGCAAAAGGAGCCGTCGTGGACGTCCAGGAAATCCGCAAGCTGGAAAGTTACATGAGGGGCCTGTTCGGCAACGCCAAGCTGCGCGTCGTGCCGCGTCCGCGCAAGGATGATTCCGCCGAGGTTTACATCGGCGAGGAATTCATCGGCGTGCTGTTCGTCGACGATGAGGACGACGAGCGCAGCTACAATTTCCAGATGGCGATTCTCGCCACCGATCTCGGCGACTGATTGAATGGCGGCGCGGCGGTGGCGGCGCTGCCGTCAACGCGTATGCGTCAGCGCCTCGACGCTCGGCTTCGGATAGATCGGCGCAAAGCGCGAAACATCGAGCGCCAGCTTGCCGCCAACGACGATCAACACCGCCGCTAGCACGTAGCGCAAAGCAGTATCGGGGACGCGCGCCGAGATCAGGCTGCCGACCAGGATGCCGGGGAACGATCCTGCGAGCAGCGACCCCAGCGTCATGAGGTCGACCGATCCCATGGCGCCATGACCCAATCCGGCGATCAGGGTCAGCGGCACCGCATGGGCGATGTCGGAGCCGACAATCCGCGCCGCCGAAACGCGCGGGTAGAGAAGCACAAGCGCCGTCACGCCGATCGCGCCGGCGCCCACCGATGACAGCGTCACCAAAATCCCGAGCACCGCGCCCATGACGATGGTCAGGCGGCCGATCGTACGGTCACTGAGATCGCCGAATTGCTGCACGTAAAGCGCGGAGACACGGTTGCGCGCGATGAGCACGACGGCCGTCAACAGGAGGGCGACGCTGAGCACAGCCGTGATCAGATGGCCGGCGCCGCCCGCGCTGATATGCAGCCACGACAGCAGGAGGAGCGCGAGCCCCGTTGCGGGCATGCTGCCCGCGGCAAGCCGCCTGACCACCCGCCATTCAATGGTGTGATTGAATCCGTGGACGATGCTGCCGACGGTCTTGGTTGCCGCCGCAAAAAGGAGATCGGTTCCGACCGCCGTCGCTGGCGAGACGCCGAACAGCACGATCAGGATTGGCGTCATCAGCGATCCGCCGCCGACTCCGGTCACGCCCACGAGGCCGCCTACGAGAAATCCGGCCACCACGTAGTGCGGATCGATTGGTCCCGAAAACATCCTTTTTGCCCGTCCGTTAACCAATTATCCGACCGAACGGCCAGGCAAAGCAAGCTTGTGGAAAATCGGCGATCCGGCGACGGATTCTTCAATCTTTGCCATGGGTTGCCCGAACTTCGATGCCGCGAGCAGTGAGCACTCTTAGCGGCTGACCGCGCTCGGTCCCCAGCGCTCGATGAGGAGGTCGATGCCTCCCTGGACCGTTTGCCAATCGGAAAGCCAGCCGCGCTGGAAGCGGAAGGTGAGGGCGGCGTCGCCGATCGTGCGCTCATAAAGACATACGGCAAGGGTCATGTCGCCGCGCGAACGGCTGCATCGCACCAGAAAGCGATCGGGCGCGGTGGAGTCGTAGATCATATCCTCGCCCTGATAGGGAGTTCCGTCGGCAAATGGCGCGATGATGAGCCCGCCGGGCATGCTGGTCGATGGTCCATCGAAGTAGCGCGGATAAACGGATTTCAGCCGTTCGATTGAAGTGAGCTGCGGCTGCGTGCTTTCGATCGTAACGAACAGCCGCGGTGCCGCATCGGCGGTGCTTGCATCAGGTGGCAGCAGATCGGGCCAGCGATAAGCGAGATCAACGCGCTCCTGTGCGCCGGCGCGCCGTTGCACGGGCATGCGGATGGCCGCCGGCGGTACATTGAAGACGACGCCCGCGACCGTGATCGGCAGCGGGGGCGCATCGAGCGGGGCTTGTGTCCAAGTCGGCGTCAGCAGGTAGGCGATCAGCGCGGTCGCAAAAGCGGCAATGGACACAAAGAGCAGCGCGAACAGCAAAACGACGGAGCGCGGGCCGTGTCGTAGCCGTTGCGCGTGGTCCATGACGGTCATGTTTTGAAACCTTAACCAAGCGGTGATCGGGCTTCGTTCTTTCGACGAAGGCCCGTCGGAAAAAGTCATCGATCGATCGCGGCCAAATCATCGATGATCTTCCTTGCGTTTTGTCGGACATGATTGGGGCGAAATGTCCCGATTCGAAACAGGATGCCGCGCGAAATCTTTTTATCGGAAGCGGCGGCGCGTTTACCCTTTTTTAAGGAAGTAGTGGCGGGGCCATCATCGATACGGCAGATCAATCGTTGAAGCATCGAGGCGTCGGGCTCCCGGCGGACCCGTTGCAGATCGGCCGAGGTCGCATGTCGCCCGAATCCATCGAGTCGTTTCTCGCCCTCGCTCTTGGTTTTGCAGTGGCCGGCTTGATCTCGACCGGGTATCAGCTGGTCACAAGCCGGCCGGCTTCGTTCCGTCTGCTCGGGAGTGGCCCGACTGCCGCGGCCTTCGCGGCGGTGCCCTTCCTCGCTTTCGCCGCGCCCTTCATCATCATGCGCAACACCTTGCGCGGGCGGCGCATCGAACGTCGGCGGATCGAATTCGTCATGCTGGCAACGGTAGCGGCAAGCTTCTGGAGCATGATGAGCGGCACCGTCGTAGTGCTGATGTTCGAGGCGTTCGAACGTCTCGTTGCCTGATTGGGACAAAGCAGCGTCTCTCGCCAAGCGCGGCGCGCCATGTCATTTTCGCGCGCCCTATCAGGAGCGCAGCAATGCCCATATTCGAACTTGCCGGCGTGGCGCCGGAATTTCCCGCAGATGGCCGCTATTGGATCGCCGAAACGGCCGTGGTGATCGGGCGGGTGCGGCTCAAATCAGAAACAAGCATCTGGTGGGGCGCAGTGCTGCGCGGCGACAACGAATGGATCGAGATCGGCGAGCGCTCGCAAGTGCAGGACAATTCTACGATGCACGCCGATCCGGGATTTCCGCTGACAATCGGCCGCGGCTGCGTGATCGGCCATAACGTCGTGTTGCATGGTTGCACTGTGGGCGACGGCAGCCTGATCGGCATGGGCGCGACGTTGATGAACGGCGCGCGCATCGGCGCGAACTCGATCGTCGGCGCCGGCGCGGTGGTCACCGAGGGCAAATCCTTTCCCGACAACACGCTTGTGGTCGGTGCGCCGGCACGCGCGATCCGTACGCTTGATGACAAGGCCGCTGCCGCCATAGCGCGCGGCGCGGATATCTATGTCGCGCGCTGGAAGGAATACGCTCAAGGCTTGCGGCGGATCGGCTGATACTTGCTCCCGTAGCCCGGATGAAGCGAAGCGCAATCCGGGGTTGGCCTATCCAACTTTGCAAGCCAGCCCCGGATTGCGCTGCGCTCCATCCGGGCTACAGCCTCAACTTTGTTCACGAACTGCACCTTATCGCCTTACCTACGTTGCGGTAAGTTGCTAGCATGCGCCGCGTGATTTAAGGAAACCCGGCGTTCGCCGGAGGCTGTGCGCAAAGGCGCCGGCTGCAGAGCGGTCCTGCAATGAGGGAGAAAACGATGAAGATCAAGCAGGCGTTGTATCTTGGCGTTGCGGTTGCCGCGCTCGGAGCTTTCGTCGCGGTGGCGCCGAAGGACGTACGTGCCCAAACGGCCGCCGTCACTATCGACGGTGACGATATTGGCGGCGTCGTCAGGGGTCCGAGCGGGCCGGAAGCCGGCGTGTGGGTGATTGCCGAGACGAACGACCTTCCCACCAAGTTTGCCAAGATCGTGGTGACCGACGATCAGGGCCGCTACGTGATCCCGGACCTGCCGAAGGCCAAGTACACGGTCTGGGTGCGCGGCTACGGTCTCATCGACTCGCCCAAGGTCGAGGGCACTCCGGGCAAGCTCTTGAACCTGACCGCGACGCCGGCGCCGACGCCTGCGGCAGCGGCCGAATATTATCCGGGCATGTATTGGTATTCGTTGCTCAAGATCCCGCCGGAGAGCGAATTCCCCGGCACCGGCCCGAAGGGCAACGGCATCCCGACCAACATCAAGACCCAGCACGCCTGGATCGACACCATCAAGAATTCCTGCCAGTCGTGCCACGCGATCGGCTCGAAGGGCGTGCGCACGCTCTCTCCGATGCTCGGCCAGTTCAAGAACTCGCGTGAGGCCTGGGAGCGCCGCATCCAGTCGGGTCAGGCGATGGCCAACATGGCGGTCTCGATCGGCCGCATCGGTCCCGACAAGGCGATCGAACTCTTCGCCGACTGGACCGACCGCGTCGCCGGCGGCGAACTGCCGTTCGACAAGCCGCAGCGGCCGCAGGGCATCGAGCGCAATGTCGTGTACACGATGTGGGACTGGGGCGCTCGCGGCATGTATCTCCATGACGCGATCGCGAGCGAGAAGTACACCCAGAAGGTCAACGCCAACGGGCCGATCTACGGCTCGCCCGAGGAAAGCTCGGACTTCGTGCCGGTGCTCAACCCGGTCACCAACGAGGCCTCGACCATCAAGCATCCCTATCGTGATCCGGAAACGCCCTCGAGCAAGACCAACACGGCTGGGCCATCGGTGTATTGGGGCGACGAGCCAATCTGGGACGGCCACACGTCGATTCACAACCCGATGATCGACGACCAGGGCCGCGTGTGGTTCACGGCGAAGATCCGGCCGGACGAAAACCCGGCCTACTGCAAGCAGGGCTCGGACCTGCCGTCCGCGAAAGTGGCGCCGCTCAACGTCTCGACGCGTCAGATCTCGGTTTACGATCCGAAGGCAAAGAAGTGGTCGCTGATCAACACCTGCTTCAGCACCCAGCACCTCAACTTCGCCCACGACGCGAACTACACGTTGTGGACGAGCCCCGGCGGCCCGCAGAGCGGCGTCGTCGGCTGGCTCAACACCAAGATGTATTTCGAGACCGGCGACGAAGTGAAGTCGCAGGGCTGGACGCCGATCATCGTCGACACCAACGGCAACGGCAAACGGGACGAGTTCGTCGAAGCCAACCAGCCGCTCGATCCAAAAAAGGACAAGCGGGTGATGGCCGCCTTCTATGGCGTGCAGCCGAGTCCGATCGACAATACTATCTGGGGTCAGTCGATGGACGTCGGCTTCTCCCGCATGGATCAGCCCGGCTACATCATTCACCTGATCCCGGGGTCGAACCCGGCCGAGACGGCGCTTGCCGAACTGTTCGTGCCGCCGGATGAGGGCTACGGTGCGCGCGGCATTGACCTCACCACCGACGGCGTCGTCTGGACGGTGCTCTCCAGCGGACACATGGCGAGCTTCGATCGCCGCAAGTGCACGCGGGAGATCAAAGGCCCCGAGGCGGTTACCGGCAAGATGTGTCCGGAAGGCTGGACGCTCTACAAGTTCAATGGCCCGCAGTTCCGCGGCGTCACGGACAAGGGCAGCGCCGAGCACTCGTATTACATCTGGGTCGACCGCCTCAACACCCTCGGCCTCGGCGCCAACGTGCCGATCGCTTCGACCAATGGCGGCGAGTCGCTGACCGCCCTCGTCGACGGCAAGTTCGTCACGCTCCGCGTGCCGTATCCGCTCGGCTTCTTCTCCAAGAACGCCGACGGCCGCATCGACGATCCGAACGCCGGCTGGAAGGGCAAGGGTATTTGGACCACGTTCGGCAGCCGCGCTCAGTTCCACAACGAGGGCGGCATCCAGAACTCACCGAAGCTCTACAAGGTGCAGATGCGTCCGAGCCCGCTCGCCAACTGAGCGGACGGCAATGGACCGCGCGCGTCTCGCGCGCACGCAAACGAGGAAGGCCCGCGACGGACATCCGTCGCGGGCCTTTTTTATTGTGATCAGATTTCGATCTGGCCGCCCAGTTCGATCACGCGGCCCGGCGGAATGCGGAAGAATTCCGTCGCCGGCAATGCATTCCGGTGCATGAACTCGAAGAACTTGCAGCGGAGGTGACCGAACTGCGAACGCCGCGCCGGCACGATGGTGACCCGCCCGATAAAGAACGACGTATCCATCATGTTGAACTTCAAGCCTTGCTCGGCGCAACGCTCAAGGGCGCGCGGTATGTTCGGCTGTTCCATGAAGCCGTAGTGGACCACGACCGAGTGAAAATCGTCGGCGAGGTGAACCACGTCGAGGCGACGCGCGCGTGGAACGCGTGGAATGTTCTCGGTCACGACGTGCATCAGCACGATGCGCTTATGCAGCACCTTGTTGTGCTTGAGATTGTGAAGGAGCGGCACCGGTACGACGTCGACCCGGCTCGTAAAATAAATGGCGGTCCCGGCGACCCGCTCCTTGGTGTGGACCTGGGCGATAAAGTCCTTGAGCGGAAACGTGTCACGTTCCAACCGCTGCAGCACGGTGCTGCGGCCGAGCCGCCAATTGTACATGGCCGTGAACACACACGCCGCCACCACGAGGGGAACCCAGCCGCCCTCGATGACTTTCATCATGTTGGCAAAAACGAAGGAGAGGTCGACAATCATAAAGAAGCCCGCGACGGCGGCGGCGAGCGCGAAGCTCCAACCCCAGACCTCGCGCATCGCAAGGAACAGCAGAACTGAGGTGAGAAACATCGTGAGCGAAACCGCGATGCCGAAGGCGGCGGCGAGATTGTCGGAGGAGCGGAAGCCGAGGGTGAGGGCAAGCGTAACGGCCATCAGCGCCCAGTTGACGAAGCCGACGTAAATCTGGCCGTAGCCCTCCGATGAGGTCTGCGTGATGTGCAGGCGCGGCGAGAGGCCAAGCTGGATTGCCTGCCGCGTCATGGAGAATGTGCCGCTGATGATCGCCTGGCTCGCGATGATGGTCGCGGCCGTTGCAAGCACGACGAGCGGGAGTTGCAGGAACTGCGGGCACAGCACGAAGAACGGATTGCCTCCCTCCGGCACTTGATTTTCGACGACCATCGCCGCCTGGCCGGCGTAGTTCAGGAGCAGCGTCGGCAGCACGAGTCCGTACCAGGCGAAGCGGATCGGTTTTGGTCCGAAATGGCCCATGTCGGCATAAAGGGCCTCGGCGCCGGTCGCGCACAGGAAGACGCCGCCCAGCACCAAAAACCCTGTGAAGCCGTGGGTGAACAGGTAGCCGAGCCCGTAGCGAGGATCGAACGCCAATAGCACGCGCGGGTGACTGACGATGCCGACAAATCCAAGGATGCCGATGGTGATGAACCACACCGTCATGACAGGCCCGAACACCTTGCCGATGCGCGCCGAGCCCTGGGGTTGCAACGCGAACACGCCTAGCAGGACGACGACCGACAACGGCATGACGTAAGGCGCGAAGCTCGGCATTGGCCCTTTGAGGCCTTCGAGCGCGCTCAACACCGAGATCGCCGGCGTAATGGCGCCGTCGCCATAGAGCAGCGCCGCGCCGAGAATGCCGAGCGCGATCACGACGTTGCGCTCACCTTGCTTGATGCCGAGAAGTGACATCAGCGCGAGAATGCCGCCCTCGCCGTCGTTGTCGGCGCGCATTACCACAGCAACGTATTTCACCGACGTGATGATGATGAGTGTCCACACGATGAGCGAGAGCATGCCGAGCGCGACCGCGGGGCTCGCGCCGCCCGCCCAGTCGATGGCGGTCTTGAACGTGTAAAGCGGGCTCGTCCCGATGTCGCCGTAGACGACCCCCAGCGCGCCGAGCGCGAGCGCTGCAAGGCTGCCGTGAATGCGATCAACTGGTGCCGGTTCGGCCGTGCCAACCAGCTTGGCCGGCTCCGCTGCGGGACCGTTGCCGCTCCCGCCTGTGATCGTTGATGCTGCGGGAACGCGCCCGCCTGTTTCAAAGTCGGGCGCGCTCAATCGGCCTATCCCTTGAGTTTGAGTGCCGCGCGGACGCGCGCGGGTGTCATCGGATATTCGCGCATGCGCACGCCGGTCGCGTCGAAGAAGGCATTGGCGATGGCGCCGACCGCGGCACCCATCACTTCTTCGCCGGCCCCCGTCGAGCGCTTGTCAAGTCGCTGTACCACGATCGGAGTGACGCCCGGATGATCGGCAAAACGCAGCACCGGATAGCTCCTCCAGTCGAGGCTTGTAACGTTGGTCGGCGTGAACGTGACCTCCTCGATGATCGCCCGGCTTGCGGCTTGCGTCAGCATGCCCACGATCTGATTCTCGACCAATGCGGGATTGACCACGAGGCCGGCATCCATCGCGCCGTAGACATGCTTGACTTTGATCTCGCCGGTCTCGCGATCGACCTCGATATCGGCGACGGCGGCGCCATAGGATACAATGTGCGTGCCAAGGGCAATGCCGCGGCCGGTCAACGCGCGGCCGCTTCCGATACCGCCGGCGTGCGAAACCCGCGGCGCCCATTTCGCCGCCTGCGTTACTGCATCCATGACCCCAATCCAGCGCCGATCGGTCATGTTGCGGCGGCGGAACGCCACCGGGTCCATCTGCACCGCGTGGGCAAGCTCGTCGATCGTCTGCTCGGAGGCGAACGAGATCGAGAGATCGAGCGGCGAGCGGAGATTGCCGCCCTTGAGGTAACCGTCGAGCCCGGGCACGTGATGGTTCACGAGCCGCACGTTCGGCATGACGTAGACGTCGCTCGTCGTCACCTTGTTGACGAGCCGCGCGCGGCCGCTCACGGGGGGCTGCACCGGTGCGCCGAGCGCGAGCTCCTGGGAGGTTTCGCCTGTAATCCAGCCGTGATGCCAGCCCTGATATTCGTAAGCCACGATGTTGCCGGCGGCGTCGACGCCGGCGCGCAGGTCGGCGAGATGCGCCGGCCCGTAATTGTCCCAGCCCAATTCATCCCAACGCATGAACTGGACCCGCACCGGCTTCCCCGCCACTTGCGACATGATCGCGGCAGCAAGTGCCGAGTCGTCATGGCAGGCGCGACCGAACACCCCGGCGCCTTCGTAGTACTGCACCCTGATCTGATCGGCGGGGAGCCCGAGCGTTTGGGCCAGCATGCCGCGCACGCCGTGGGGAAACTGGGTCGAGCACATGACGAGCGCGCTGTTCGTCCCCACATCGGCGAGCGCGCAACTCGGCGCGAACGGCGCATGCGACTGGTAGGGGCCGTAGTAGGTCGCAGAGGACACGTGTGCGGCGCCAGCGAGTGCTGCCGCGACGTCACCGGTCTCGACCAGGACGCTATTGGTCGATTTCGACGCGCGCATGACGTCGAACAGCTTGTCCTGCGGCGGCAGGCGCGGCGGCACGTCCCAGGTGATCTTGAGCTTTTCAGCGGCGCGCACCGCGTCCCATTCCCGCTCGGCGACGACACCGACAAAATCGCCCTTGCGCACCACGCGCGCGCCGGGAATATCCGCAATCGAGCTTTCGTCGATGCGCGCGACTTTGGCGCCAAAGCCGTAGGCGCCTTGCCCGCGCGGACGCACCACGCGGCCATGCAGCATGTTGGGCACCCTGAGGTACTGCATGTACACGTACTTGCCGCTGATCTTGTCGGGGACATCGACGCGCGGCACGTTGGTGCCGACGAGCTTGTAATCGGCGACGGCCTTCTGCGGTGCCTTGCCCGTCATCTTCACGTTGAACTGCTTGTCGCCGATGAGCCCGCCATAGGTGACGGCGCGGGCCGGATCGCCGTCGACCGTCACCACGCCCTTCGACACCCGAAGACGCTCGATGGGCGCACCTAGCTTCTGGGCTGCAAGCTGCAGCAGCGCCTGCCGCGCTTCCGCTGCGGCGGCGCGCACCTGCGGGCCATTGTCCATGATGGAGAGGCTTGCGACCGCAGGGCCCTGGTTCGGTGTCATGTCGGTGTCGACGCGCGCTGCCGAGAGCTGACTCATGTCGAGGTCAAGCTCCTCGCCGGCAATCTGCAGCATGCCGGTGGTGGTGCCTTGGCCAAGCTCGACTTTGCCGATCAGGATCGTCGCGGTGTTGTTCGGATGGATCGCGATCCATGAATCAAGGAGCGCAGGATCGGGCGTGGCCGCTGCTGCCGGTGTCGCGATCTCGAGCAGAGACGTCGCAAGCGGCCCAGCAATGTTGAAGCCGACGATGAGCGCGCCGCCCTTGAGGAGGTCGCGACGCGAGAGGGACGTCAGATGCGCGGTCATCGGCGTTCCTCCGTCATGACCCGGGAGGCGACCTGGATCGCCTTCATGATCCGCGGATAGCTGCCGCAGCGGCAGAGGTGGCCGTTCATATGCTGGCGAATTTCGGCCTCGGTCGGCTGGCGCCCGGTGGCGAGCAACTCTGCGCCTTTGACGATCATGCCGTTGTAACAGTAGCCGCATTGCGGGGCCTGCTCGTCAACAAGGGCGCGCTGCAACGGGTGAAGTTCGGGGGGCGCGGCAAGGCCGCGCTGCTTGGCGTAGAGCGCCGGCAAGCCTTCGAGGGTTGTCACCGCCTTGCCGACGACTGCACCGACCGGCGTGACGCAAGACCGCGTCTCGACGCCGTCCACCAGGACCGAGCAGGAGCCGCACTGGGCAAGGCCGCAGCCAAATCGCGGACCCTGCAGGCGAAGCTCGTTCATGAGCACATAGAGCAGCGGCGTGTCGCGATCGGCCGTCACGTTCGACAGCTTGTCGTTCACGCGGATTGTGATTTCCTCCGCCATGTTTCCCTCCGTGGCGAAGCGTGTTGGACGAGCGATGATGTTATCTGCGCCGAAGAGGGCGCTCGTCCTGCATTCGCCTGGACGGAGTCTACCAGCGGCTTGCGCGGGGTTGAACAGGTCAGTTGCGGTTCGTGACCCGGTGACCGGGACTCTCGCTCAGACCGTGGCGAACCTCGCGCTGTGATATGCTGGGTTTAACGAGGAGATGATCATGTTCATTGCCATGAACCGCTTTCGCGTGAGGACAGGCTCGGAAGAAGCCTTCGAGCAGGTCTGGTCGAGCCGCGACACGCATCTGCCTGAGGTGGCAGGCTTCGTCGAGTTCCATCTGCTCAAGGGGCCGGCCAACGACGATTACACGCTCTACGCGTCGCATACGATTTGGCAGAGCAGGGCGGCCTTCGAGGCCTGGACGAAATCAGACGCGTTTCGTCAGGCGCACAGGGACGCAGGACAAAACAAGCCGCTCTATATCGATCACCCGCAGTTCGAGGGTTTTGAGGTGCGTCAGACCGTGCCCGCCGGAAAGTGAAGGCCTGGTTGCCGGGGGGCGAAGCGAACGAGATGCCGGCGTGCCGAAATTTCGGCCCGACATCATCACAGCTTCTGAGAGACGCCCATGAAGTAGCCGCGGCGTGCGCCGAACTGCGGCGCGAACACGCCGATGCCGGTGCCGTCGCGCAGCTCGTAGACCTGATCGAGTAGATTGACGATGTCGAAGCGAAATGTCGTTGGATTGGCGTCCGGCGCCAACCGGACATCGTGTGTGATACCGACATTGACCACCGCATACGGCGTGGTGTGATCGATATTGACAAAGCCTGAGCGCAAGCCGCTGCCGTAGGTCATGCTGGTGGTGAATAGAGTATCATACCAGCGATAGGATGCACCGGCCGAGCCGGTCATGCGTTGCATATCGTCGGTGTAGTGATAGTAAGTGAGGAGCCAATTGTAGGTTGCGGCATCCAGCAGATACTGATTGGAGACCGCATCGATCGCTTTCATGATGCCATAAGAAAAGTTGGCGTAGGCTTTGAAATTGCCGTTCTGATACTTGGCCTTGAGCTCGACGCCCTCGCTGTAACCACGATTCCAGTTAAATTGGGTCAATACGACGGCCTGGCCGAATTGACCGTCATCGAGCATATCTCTCGCAACTTTGTAATAGGTGTCGACGCCGAAATCGAAACCCGGAAAAATTCGCTGGTCGATTCCGATATCGAAGTAGTGGGAGCGCTCCGGCAGCACCGGGTTGTTGTAGGACACTTCCGGCTGATTGGTCGTGTTGGTGAACAACGAGATGTTGGATTGCGCAGCTTGCGCCTGCATCGGCGGCGTAAAATAGCGCGCATATCCGGCATGGAGGCTGGTTCCGTCGACCGGCTTGTAGACTACCGCCACCCGCGGACTGAACTGGTTGGCATCGACGTATTGATACAGTTGGTCGAATTGCAAGCCGAGGTTGACGACGAGCCGATCGGTGAGCTTCCATTCGTCTTGAACGTAGCCGCCGAGATTCCAGCCGAGCTTCGAGTCAACATCGGGTATGGCAAACGGTGTCGGCGAAATATTTCCGGTATTGGGATCGACGGGCAGCACCGTCGCAATGTCGATTACGTTCGTTTTCTCGGCCGTTACCATAAAGCCGCCGCGGAGCGTGTGCCAGTCGCTCATCCGATAAGAGAGATCGAACTGGGTTCCGGATAATTCGCTTTGGCGGATCACATTCGAGGCGACGTCATTGAACACGAGGTCGCCGAACACATCGGGGACGAAGTGGACCTTGGCGTAGCGCGAGAAGAACGCGAGCTGCGTGTCGACGCTGTCGCCCTTCGTCTGAACCGCCGCCATGTTGAAGATATAAGTGTCATACTCATTTTCATTCAAAGCCAGCGAATTGTAATTTGTCGGCCCAAAATCGCCGAGCGCCATCTGGTTCGGATTGTTGGGAATCTGAAACTTGCTTGATGCGGCCCCGGCAATGAGGCTGAACCGTGTGGACGGATCGATCAGAGTGGAAGCATATCCGAAGAACTTGCCTTGATCGGTCTGATCGTGAATGGCGTTCAATCCGGCGAATGGACTCTCGATGCCGAGGTTGTTCCAATTGCCGCGGCCCGTGACGAAATACTGGGTGTCACCGACGCTGCCGCCGTAATTGAAGCTTGGCGTGATCGTTCCCCGGCTGCCGGCATAGAGACTCAATTCTCCGCTCGGCGTCGAAAAGCTGCGGCTGGTGATGTCGAGGACGCCGGCGGTGCGCAGCCCGTACTGTGCCGGCAGCGCGCCGGTGAGGAGCGACATGCTGCCGATGAAATTGGTGTCGATGAACGGACCGAGACCCGAAACGCCTTCGGGCAGGACGATGCCGTTGATCCTGGTCTGCACGTTCGCGTATTCGTTGCGGACGTGGAAGGCCGGATTTGCAACGGCTGAATTGTACGATACGCCTGGAAATTGCAAGATGACTTTGTCGATCGGCGTGTTGTCGCCTTGCGGCAGGCTGGTGATGCCCTCGCGGTTGATGGTGGAGACGGAGGCGCCGATCTTCGTCAGCAGATTATCGCGCGCCTGATCCATCGCCTGCATCTTGCTGTCCAAAGCCGCTTGACCAGGCGTGGCTCCGTTGTTTGTCGGAGCCGCGCTGTTCGCGCTCCGCGCCGGCGGGGCGGTGGAGGCTGTTTGACGCCCTTGGGATGCGGGCCGGGCGGGCTTTGGCTTCGCCGCCGTCACGCTGATTTCAGGAAGCGCGGATTCTTTGGCCGATGGAGCAGCTGGGGCGGTCGTGGCCGGAGCGGCAGGCTGCGCTGCCGGAGCCGGCGCAGGTGGCTTCGCGACAGGCGGGATCGACTGATCCTGCGCGATAGCACCAAGCGTTCCCACAACGCAGAGTAGGCCGGCCGTTCCACCAACGCGATAAAAAGCGGCGACGCGACGTAAGCCGCGAGCCTTCCCCGCCAACATTGCAGCCGCCCCACCCCGCTCTACTTTAGAAGAGCAACAAGCTTTGGAACTGATCTTGCCCTTAGCTATCGCGGGCCGGGGTGGTTGAAGCAATGCTTGCGGGCAGAGTTTGTAGAAATTCTAGTTTTAAACGGTTTTAATCTGTAAAGCGTCCTGACCGGAAAGACATCCTTCTGTCGGATCACCAGGCCGAAGACACCTCGCATCTGGACCCCGCCTACTCAATTGGGAATGAACAGATAGGGCTTGAATCGATCGGTTTCCTGCTGACCGACGTATTTGCCGATTTCCTTGTCGAACTGCGCCCAGCTCTTCCACGGCCGGTATTCTGCGAATTCTGCCGCCATGCGCGAGCCGACCCCGGGGATGAGCATGAATTCCTCCCGCGTGCCGGTGTTGAGGTTGATCGGCACGAATGCCTTGCCGAAGAAAGCCTTCACCTGATCCGGCGTGAGCTTTTGATCGAGCAGCAGCTTGTTCAAGTCGACGACGGATTTGAACGGGCGTCGTGCCACGATCTCTTTGGCGATCGCCGCTGTCACGTTGGGCAGCGGCTGCAGCTCTGACTCGGTAGCGGTGTTCGGATCGATGAGCTTGGCGACTTGGCCTGCAGCGGGTCCCGCCAACAGTGACAGCAGCGCAAGCGCACCGGCGATCAGGCGCAAGGTCATCATGTCGAGTCAACTCCTTGGCTTGTAACCGAGCGCACCGACCCATCGCAGGACGTGCGCACGGTAGCGGTGGTCTGAATAGACGTAGGCGAGGCCCAGCAGTCCCAGCTGGATCATCATTCCCGGCGCGAGCAGCGGTGGCGCCTTGGCGCGAAGGACCTTGTCGATGAGTTCGGACACCGGCATCTGCGGATTGAGTTCGAGCTGGTATTCGGCCAAGCCGTAGAAGTGGGCGACCATGCCGACCAAGCCGGCCAATACATGCAGCACCATCACGATCTGCAGCGTGACGAGGCTCGCGGCTGAAGGGCGGCTGACCTGCCATACGATGGCTGCGATGGCGGCGGCGATCAGGATCAACGGAACGAATTGCAGGGGCTCCTCGTAATGTCCGAGGAGCACGAGTTCGATCACGGTACCCACCAATCCGAGCGCCAGCACACCAAGGATGAAAACGCGCAGCAACTCCAGATTCCCAGTGCCGCTATCGGGCGGCAGCGTTTCCATGTTCGACCTTTCTAAGCGAGCTAGCCTTTCCGAGCGAGCTACATTGCGGCAGTTGCGGAGTTCGACAGGAATCCGCCGCCTGACGCGCGGACGGACGGGATATCAGGTACGGCTGCGCGCGTCCTTCGTGATCTCGGCAAGGACGGCGTTGTAGCGGGCGAGCACGTCGTTCACCAAAGTCGTTGCCTGCGCGACGTCGGGCTGTTGCGGCATCAAGGCCTTCTCGATTTGAATCATCCCGGCCTCGATGGCGACGTAGGCATCGCTCGAGCGCGCCTTGATCAGATCCTCGATGCTGTCCCACGTATTGTCGAACGCTTCGAACGATTGGCGCGCTTTCGCGAAATTGCCGGCCTTCAAGGCGGGCGGTACTTCGCGCAGGTGAGCGCGGACGATACGCAGCCGCGCGATGTCATCGAACAGCGGGTTGAGGGGCGGCGACTTCGCCACGAGGTCGATGGCCTCGTCGTATTTCACCAGGATCGCTTTGGCGTCGGTGAGAAGCGCCGGAACGTCCGGGGCCGGCTTGCTCAATCCATCCTCGATCTTCTTCTGAAGGTCGATCTCGATCCCGCGGTACAAGTCGCGCGAGCGAACGTTGATGTAGACCTCGATGCCGTTCCAGCCGGAGTCATAGGCAGCGAATGCTGTCCTTGCTTTGGCGACGTCGCCCTGCTGCAACGCTGCAACGGTTTCCACCAGCGTCGGCCGAAAGCCTTGATGCTGGCGACCTCGAAGCGTTCCCCCGAGCTTTGAGCAAGCGCCCCCGAGGCGATGGCAGCGGCCGCAATCATTCCGGCGCCGAAGCGGCAAACGTAGTGGAACATGCAATGATCCTCCCGATCTCCGCTCTCGGCGTGCAAGAACCGCCCTTTTGACATTCAGCGAAGTCACCAAGACCTTATCGTCGCACCCGAAAGCACGCAATTCCTTCGTGGGATCGCGATCACCAAGCAGCACTTCTCCTCTCGTTTCCGCCCTCAGCAGCAGGGAGCCGGACATAATGAAGGCGGGAGACGACTCACACGATTTTCGTGAAGATCGGCGTACGTTATTTTGACCTCATTGCTTCATGGCTTGGGCGGCAAGCCAAGCGCTTGGCGCAATTCCGATTGGGCGCCTGCGAATTCCCTCAGAAAGGCGGCGTCTTGCATCAGCATCGCAGCGAGGCCGGTGGCCGCGAGGCGGCCCGCCTCGACGTCGCTCGGAAAGTGCACGCCGAGAATGACGCGATCGTCGCCGAATTCGCGTCCGCGGGCGAACAGTGCGGCACTCTTTTCCGGCACCATGTTGGCGAGAATGATGGCCGTCAGATAGCCGACGGTCGAAGCGCCGCTGGGGTACGAACTGCCTTCCGGCCGATCGCCGACCGGATCGACCGCGGTGCTGACGACGAACGGTCGCGGCCGATTCCAAACCCCTTTGCCTGCCGAGAAAGCCACCACGGCATCGCCTCTGGCCTTGTCGAGGAATGCCGCTACGGCGGGGACGCGCTCAGCATTGAAATTTGGACCGAGCACGTCCGCGAAGCCGAATGTGCCGGCGGTGGCGTCCGCCAATGCCCGCTCGGACTGTGATGCTGAGCGTGTTGTTTGCGCCTTCAAGACTGCGTCAAGATCGAGCCGTTGTCGTTCGGAGTCCGGCGCGGGTGCTGGCGGCAACAGCTTTGTCAGATCGAAGCGATTCGGCGTTACGAAGGTTGCTTCGGCCGCGGATGCGAGCGGCGTCGGCGCCAAAGCAAGAAACGCGACCAGCCAAAGCCAGATGGCCAGATTTGCAGCTGATTCCAGCACCGATTTTGTGGAAAGTCTGATGTTCGAGCGGGAAACCGAGATTTTCGTCGCTTTCTCCCGCCGCGCACACGAAACGGTCATTTAGCATTTCTCCTGAGTCTGGGACCGGAGCCGGCCAGAACTTCAAATGTCGCGTGCGGATCGGCGCGGGGGTAATGCTGTTTTTCTATATGCCTATAACCTCGAGACACGGTGCCAAGCGCGTCCGCGGAGGGAGCGTGCGGCCCGCGTCGGCGAGAAGCCCAAGCGGCCTCACCGACGGTCGCCCGGAACGTTGTTTCCGGCCTCACTAATAATGGTACGCGGCCTTGAGGAAGAAGGTGCGGGGCTGGCCTACATAGCCGCCGGCGCTAAGCGCCGTCGGAAAGTAAGTCACGTCGAAGATATTCTTCACGCCGAACGATACGTCCCAGTGCGGCTGGATGTAGGAGAACACTGCATCCCACACCGTGTAGCCGGGCACCTGGTTGGTGTTCTGCACGTTGCCGTAACTGTTGTCGGCATGGGTCATGCCGCCGGCAATGCGAAATCCATCGATCCCGGCAATTGCGAAATCGTAGGTCGTCCAGACATTGGCGATGTGGTTGGGGACGCCGATCGGCTTGTTGCCGACCGCCGTCGGAACGTTCGGCTCGGCCGTGATGACGGCTTCCTGGGAGATGAAATTGGCGTTGATCTTCCACTTGTCCGTGATCTTGAATTCCATGTCGACGTCGCCGCCGACGTTCTGCTGCGCATCGAAGAACACCGTGGTCTGAACAACGCCATTGACGACGGCATTTGTCTCCGCAAACACGTTCTTGCGCTGGATGCGGAAGACCGCCGGCGTCACCGTGAAGCGTCCGTCGAACAACGAGAACTTGATGCCGGCCTCGTACTGATAGGCTGATTCGGGATCGACGAGACCCTGTTGCGTTGCTTCAGAGTTGAAGTTGGTCAGATAGCTCTTCGACACCCCGACGAACGGCGCAATGCCAGGAAACACTTTGTAGAGCGCGCCTGCGCTCCAGCTCAGCGGAGTGTCGATCCGCGTCTGGACCATGCCAGGTTCGAGCGGGACGTTCTGCTCGGTGTTGCGTCCGGCGACATAGGCCCTTGGATCGAGTTGCTCATCCCACCAGTCCTGGCGCACGCTGAGCCGTACCTTCAAGCGGTCGGTCACGTCGATCTGATCGATGGCATAGACGCCGAGGAACGTCGCCGACAGGTTGTCGATCATGCCGCTATGCGTCGCATCGCGCAGGAAGACCAGGCCGGCCGTCGACGACTCCGGGATGATCGGCGCATAGATGTTGGCGATGTTCTTGAGGTCGGCGGTGGCGCGGTTGTCGCGGATCGATGATTCCTCGGCCGAGAATCCCGTCAGCAATGTGTGTCCGATCGGACCGGTGTGGAATTTCCACAGCGGCTCGAATTGATAGATGACGTCATCGTCGTGATCGACCTGCTCGCGCAGCTGGCGCGCCGTCATCGAGATTCCGGTGATCGAGCCGCCAGAGTTGCGCAGGATGTCGAGATCGCGATGCAGATAGGATAAGCGGTTGTTGATGGTCAGATAGTCGGCCCAGTTCCACACATCGGCCAGCGTCACCCGCTCGATGTCCTGATTGCCGACACCGAATGGCGTCGAATAGTGGAATTCGCGCGGCACATTGGCGGGGAGGCCGTTGACGTAGGGAATGCCGTAGGTATCGGGCGTCTGCTCGAGGTGCCGGAGATCGACCGCGAACGTGGTGACGTGGTCGCCATGGGTCCAGCCGAGTACCGGCCTGATCTCATAGTCCGCGCTCTTGAGGCTGCGAAAGCCGTCGGACCGTTGCGCTAGTCCGTCGACGCGATAGTTCACGCCCTCGATCGTCGTCGGCCCAGTGGCATAGATGCTCGTCGACACGAGGCCGAAGGAACCGACCTGGCCGCTGATGCCGTAGCTCGGCACCGGGCTGGGCAGGAAATGCACGATGTTGATGCTGCCGCCGGGCGTCGTGCTGCCGAACAGCGCCGAGCCCGGGCCTTTCAGAACTTCGATCTGCTGCACGCCGTTGAGCGAGTGGGGATAGCCGTTGGATTGATCGCCGTCGGAAAATCCGTCGGTGTAGATGCGGGCATCCATGCCGCGAATGAGATAGCGATCGAAGAAGCTGTAAGTCGAGGAGCCGCCGACATTGATGCCGCTGACGTTGCGTGTGATCGCGTCGGTCAGGCTCAAGCCGCCCTGCTCGCGAACGGTAGTGGCGGGCACGATGTTGACGGAGGCGGGGAGGTCTTCCAGCTTTGTCCCGGTCTTGCCGAGCGCCGGTGCTTGGGCGAGGGGAGGACCCTGGGTGCCGTTGGCCGTACCACCTGCAGTGTTATTGGACGGCGTCTGCGTGTTATTCGAAGTTTGCGCCGGTTGAGCCGACGGTCGCGTTGCCTGCGGCGCGTTGGCACGTCGCGCCGGCTGGTTCCTCGGAGCTTGAACCTTGATCTCCGGAAGCGGTGACGTCGGTTGACTTTCGGGCGTCGAGGCCGAACCGGGTTGAGGCGCGGCCGGCGCCGCCGGAGGAGTTGAGGGTTGAGGCGCTACTGGCGGCACCGACTGATCCTGAGCCGATGCACCGAAGCTTCCGACGCAGAGCAGACTGGCTGCTCCAAACGCGCGACATAGTTCCGCGCCGCGGCGCGAACCGCGAAGCATACGTCTCGACATGACGCCCACCCACCCCAAAGGATTTTGCAAGAAGGTTTTATTTTTGCTGTTGATCGTAGGTATCTCGGTCTGAGGATTAATAGCAATGCCTGCGGTACCAATTTGTAGGAATTCAAGTTTTTAAATATTATAGTCTGTTATAGATTCACCTTTTTTAATGTAAATTACAACCGCATTTTAATGGTATGATGGTTGCGGTGGCGACGTTTAGAACGATTAAAAATGAGAATTGGAATGACTAAAAACAGGGACACCGCGCGTCGGTTGTGGCTCAACATCCATCTCGTAATCGGACTATCGGTCGGCCTGCTGTCGGCGCTCATCGGGGCGTCCGGCGCAGTCCTGGTGTGGCGCGATCAGATCGACGGCCTGCTTCATCCGGCCCGTTATGCCGTGACCGCTGGACCATCCGCACTCGCGCCGTCCGCCTACGTTGCGAGCGCGCGCCTCGCACTCGGCAGCGGATTTCAGGAAGTCGCAGTGCGCTATCCGGCCAATGACAGCGCTCCGGTGACAGTGACGATGCGCGACGGCGCGCGCGGCAGCGCCGGTCCGCAATTGATGACCGCCTATATCGACCCGCCAACGGGCCGCGTACTCGACACCGCTGACGCTCGTGCGTCGTTCCTTGGCATCCTCCATCGCTTCCATGAGAACCTGACGATTCCCGAATACAACGGCCGCGCCATCGTCGGCTGGATCGGCGTCGCCATGTTGATCTCGGCGTTGACGGGCCTTTGGGTCTGGTGGCCGCGGCACGGCGGGCTTGCGCGTGGGTTCCGCTGGCGTCGCGGTCCTGGCCCGTCCTCGAACCTGCATCATCGGATCGGCATCTTTGTCGCGCTGCCACTCGTGGCGGTGTCACTCACCGGTATCTACATTGCGTTCCCGCAACAAAGCCGCGAGTTCCTCAGCGCGATCGTGCCCATGAGCGCGCAGGGGCAGCGGCCGCGCGGCGATAACGCACCGATGCAGCGCAGCCGGCTCACGATCGACGCGGCGCTCGATGCCGCGCTTAAGGTTCTTCCGGGCGCCAGTCCTCTTGCCATCAACTTGCCGACGCGCGGCGCGCCGGAATGGCGAATCCAGCTGCTGCCGCGCGATGCGACCGAGCCCATGTTCGTGGCGGTCGTCGATGCCACCGGTGAAGTGAAGCAATCGGGCTCGCAGCCGTTGACTGGCGACCGCATCGCGCAATGGATCCGCTGGACCCATGAAGGCAGTCACTTGAGCTTGGTGTGGAAGCTCGCAGTGTTCGCGTGCGGAGTCTCGCCGCCGATCTTCTTTGTCACCGGGATCATGATCTGGTGGCGCCGCCGGCGCCTGCGCGTGGCGCCCAAAACTGCAGTGGCGGTCCCCGAACCGCAGGGCGCTTCGTAACGGCTACGCGCGTCGGATGTTCGTGCCGCCTATCGGCACATCGCCCGCGTCACGAAGTGCTCCACGGTGCAGACCGCGTCGGCCTCGTTGCGGCTCGATGTCCGATAGCGCGGCGGGCACTTTTCAGAGGTTTCATAATTGACGATGGTGCCGCTGCCATAGCCCTTTGCCTGGCACAGCAAATCCGCCGCGACGCGACAGTCTGGCGCGCCATTGGGCGCGAGCGTGCAGCGCTCGCGTCCCTGGATGAAGGTCGTGCTCGGCAGCTTGGTCACGGTCGTCGCGGTCTCGCGTGCCACATCGGCAGCGCCCTTGGCGAGGTTTGAGGTGACGTCGGTCGCCTCCTTGGCAGCCTGGTTCGCCTGGCCGCCAATGCTTCCGACCATAGCACCGAAGCGCGCCCCCATGTTGGACACGCCGTCCTGCATCCAATTGCCAAACGTTTCGATTGCGCCCGGTTGCGCCGCGGGCGCGTTAGCGCCGGGGGCAGGTGCAATCGGTGTGGCAGGTTGTGCAGAGGGCGCGGGTTGGATCGATCCAGCCGGCGGCGTGGCTGGCGTCTGCGCCGAAAGACCACTCGGAACTACAAGAAACATCGCGCCAATAGCGCCGCAAAATGCGCTGCGCCGGCGCACCCGATGTCGCCTATCAGTCATACCTCGCCTCGCCCCCGACGCCGTTACGGCATCGTCCTGTTCCGTTTCTTGTTTTGCCTTTTGCGCCACATTTCGTCACGAACGTGACGGGCGCAAGAACCCCAAAAATCAGAACACGTAGATTGCGGCAACAATGCCGACAACGATGACGGCGGCGGTTACCGCTAGCCAGAAGCCGAGGCGCTTTTCGATGATCTCGCGCGCGGTCTCACCGTACCGGTTGAGCAGGAAGGCGAGGAGAAAGAAGCGCATCCCGCGGGTGAGAAATGACAGCAGGATGAACAGCCAGAGATTGTAGCCGGCGATGCCGAGGGTGATGGTGACAAGCTTGTAGGGGATCGGCGTGAAGCCCTTGATGAGGATGATCAACGCGCCCCAGCGCGCCACCGACTCCCGAAACGCCTCGGCCTTGTCGCCGTAGTGATAGAGCGAAATGATCCAATGCCCGACGGTGTCGTAGAGCAGCGCGCCGATCGCATAGCCGAGAATGCCGCCAGCAACCGACGTCACGGTGCACAACGCCGCGTAGGTCCATGCCTTCTGCGGCCGGGCAAGCGACATCGGGACCAGCATCGTGTCCGGCGGAATGGGAAAGAACGAGCTCTCCGCAAACGACACGGCGCCCAACAGCCACAGGGCGTAGGGCTTGTAGGCGGCGGCAATGCACCAGTCGTAGGCACGCTTTAACATGGCGCGCCTCCATATCGGCGATGCCGGTCATTGTCCATTGCAACGAGTTCAGGAAGCTTGCGCTACCTGGCCGCGCCCGCCGCGGTTTTTGTGCCGTTGGTGGGGGCGCAGCGGTCCGCCGCAGCCGTCAGCGGTGGTGGAGGCGCCGCGCTCCGAGGGTGGGGGCCTTCATCCGTCGCTTGCCGGACATGTGGTGCTTCGCCAGCTTTTCGGCGAGACCGAACAACTGCTCGCGCCGGCCCATTTCCTTCCAGACGTCGGCCGGCCTGATGCCGGCGTCGGCCCACACCACGACCAGATTGTAGAGGAGATCGGCGCTTTCCCGCGTCACCGCGTCGCGATCGCCGTTCATCGCGTCGATCACCACCTCGACGGCCTCTTCGGCGAGTTTCTTGGTGATCTTGGCGCGCCCCGAGCGCAGCAGACGCGCTGTGCGCGACACGCCGGGATCCGTATTCTTGACGGCCAGGACGGCTTCGTAAAGTCGATCGATCGAATCAGTCATGAATCAACAATAATGCGAAGTTCATTATCGGCAAATTACCGCGCGGCTGATGGTAAAAGAGGATGCCGCTATCACCGCGGTTAAGATCACGATTGCTCCGCCAACAGGCTGGCGTTGCCTCCGACCGCGGCCGTGTTGATGCTCACGACCTGCTCCAGCGCAAAGCGGCGGACATAGTTCGGCCCGCCCGCCTTCGGTCCCGTGCCGGACAAGCCGGCGCCGCCGAAAGGCTGGGTGCCGACCACCGCACCGACGATGTTGCGATTGACGTAGACGTTGCCGACAGCGAGGCGATCGGCGATCCGTTGCACGGTGGCGTCGATCCGCGATTGGATGCCCAGCGTGAGCCCGTAGCCGCTCTGCGCAATGTCATCGATGAGCTGGTCGAGGTCTTGCGCGCGGTAACGCACCACATGAAGGACTGGACCGAAGACCTCCTCCTTGAGATCGCTCGCGCGGTCGAGCGCGATAATCGCCGGTGCGACGAAATGGCCGGCCGACGGCGCGTCCGCCGATAGCGGATGGCGGAATACGAGGCGGCCCTGTGCCTCCATGCCGGCGACCCAGCGGTCGAGCCGCGATTTGGCGTCGGCATCGATGATCGGGCCGACGTGCATTGCGGGGTCGCGCGGATCGCCGACCCTCAGCTCGCGGGCGGCTCCTGCCACCATGTCGACGATCCGTTCGGCGACATCCTCCTGGACGCACAACAGCCGCAGCGCCGAGCAGCGCTGGCCGGCGGAGCGGAATGCCGATGCGATGACGTCATCGGTGACCTGCTCGGGCAGCGCCGTCGCGTCGACGATCATGGCGTTGATCCCGCCCGTCTCGGCAATGAGCGGGACGATCGGGCCGTTCTTGGCGGCAAGCGAGCGATTGATGATCCGCCCGACCTCCGTCGAGCCGGTGAAGGCAACGCCGGCAACTCTCGGATCGGCGGTGAGCCACGCGCCGACCGCGCCGTCGCCTGGCACGAGGTGGAGGGTGCTTGGCGGAAGGCCGGCCTCATGCAGCAGCCGCACGGTGAGAGCGGCAGCGAGCGGGGTCTGCTCGGCCGGCTTGGCGATGACGGTGTTGCCGGCGACGAGCGCGGCTGCGACCTGGCCGATGAAAATCGAGAGCGGGAAATTCCACGGGCTGATGCACACGAACACGCCCCGGCCGCGGTAGCGCAGCTCGTCGCTTTCGCCCGTCGGTCCAGGCATTGCTTGTGATGCGAGGCCTTGTCGTGCCGTCATCGCATAATAGCGGCAGAAGTCGGTGGCTTCCCGCACTTCCGCGAGCGCATCATCGAGGGTCTTGCCGCCCTCGGCCTGCAACAATGCGATGAAGGCGCCGCGCCGCCGTTCAAGAAGATCGCCGGCGCGATCGAGCGCGGCCGCGCGATCCGCGACGGGCGTCCGGTCCCATGTGTCAAAACCAGCCGCTGCCGCGGCCATCGCTGACTTCGTGGTCCACTCGTCGGCCTCCTCCACCTCGCCGACCGGGACGCCGTCGATCGGCGAAAGCACGGGACGTTTCCGTCCCGGCAGCGGATGGCCGTTGATGAGCGGAGCGGCCCTGGCGTCGCGCGGCATTGCGTTGCGGGCCTCCGCGAGCAATGCATCGAGACTTGCCGTATGGCCGAACTCGACGCCCGCAGAATTCCTGCGCCCAGGCGCATAAAGGTCGGGCGGCCGCGGAATGTGCGGATGACGGACCCGACCGCCGGCAATCGCGGCTTGCGGCCGTTCCAGGATCGTTGACAACGGCACCTTCGGATCAGCCGCCGCATAGACGAAGCTCGAGTTGGCGCCGTTCTCCAGCAGCCGACGGACGAGATAGGCGAGGAGGTCACGGTGGCCGCCGACCGGCGCATAGACCCGGCACGCGGCCTTCGGCTCGTCGCGCAGCAAGGCCTCGTAGAGGGCTTCGCCCATGCCGTAGAGCCGCTGAAACTCGTAACCCTCGACGCCACCCGCAGCTTCGATGACGCTTGCGACGGTCAGCGCGTTGTGGGTCGCGATCTGCGGATAGACCTGCGGTCGCGCCGCCAGCAGCTTGCGAGCGCAGGTCATGTAGCAGAGGTCAGTCATCGCCTTGCGCGAGAACACCGGATAATCGGCAAGCCCACGCTCTTCGGCGCGCTTTACCTCAGTGTCCCAATAGGCGCCTTTCACGAGGCGGACCATCAGCCGCCGGTCGAGCTTGCGTGCCGCGTCGACCACCCGGTCGATGAGCGCCGGCGCACGTTTCTGATAGGCCTGTACCGCGAGCCCGAAGCCGGTCCAATCCGCGAGGGAGGGATCGGCGAGAGTCGTAGCGATGACGTCGAGCGACAGTTCAAGCCGGTCTGCCTCTTCCGCATCGATCGTAAGGTTAAGGTCATGGGCCTTGGCGGCGCTCGCGAGCGCGACAACGCGCGGGACCAACTCTGCCATGACGCGTCCGCGCGAAATCGCCTCGTATCGAGGATGAAGGGCGGAGAGCTTCACCGAGATGCCGGGTCGCTGCGGCAAGCCGGCGGCGCCGGCGGCCTTGCCGATCGCCGTGATCGCATGTGCGTAGGCATCGAAATAGCGGGCGGCGTCGGCGGCGGTCCGTGCACCCTCGCCCAGCATGTCGAACGAGTAGCGGAATTCGGGATGCGCGGCGCCGCGGGCGAGCGCATCGCCGATCGTCTCGCCCAGCACGAAATGCGAGCCGATGAGCCGCATCGCCTGGCGCGTTGCAGCGCGCACCGCGGGCCGTCCGAGCCGGCTCACCAATTCGTGGAGAATGCTTTCCGGCGTCTCATGGCTCGCGATCACGCGCGCCGAGATGCCGAGCGCCCAGGCCGAGGCCGAGACGAGAAACACGTCCGAGTGCACCTCGTGTCCGGCGAAGTCGCCGAGCTTGTCTTCGATCAGGCGGTCCGCTGTCGTGGCATCGGGTACCCGCAGCAACGCCTCGGCAAGCACCATGAGGGCCAAGCCCTCGCGGGTCGACAGCGAGTAGGCGTGGAGGAAATCTTCAATGCCGCCGACCCCGCCGCTCTTGCCGCGGATCGCCTTGACCACGCTCCCGGCCCGGCCGTCGATGCGTGCCTCGGCGTCGGGCGGGAATGGCGCGGCGTGGAGAAATTCGGCCGCGAGGTCCTCGTCGGGCGGTGCATAAGCGGCACGGAACGGCGCAATCGCCGTTGCTGTGAAGGTCTTGCGAGCACCGGTCATGGATCATCCGATCATGCGTGCCGCCGCACAAATGCGGCCGCGGCGTTGCATCCGCGCTTCGCCTTCATTTATGCACGGCGGCGGCGATTCGCACGCGGGGGTCCGTTGACCCGGTAAGCCTTCGTCCTCACAATGGCGGCATTTATCAATATGGCCTGAAATTTCATGAGGGGAGGGCAATATGGAACGCATCCTTTTCGCCGCAGGCATTGCAATTTTCGCCGCGAGTACCCCGGCCTTCGCGCAGCGCGGTTGCGTCGTTAACGATCCGACCGGAACGCCGCTTAACGTGCGCAGCTCGCCGAATGGCCCTATTCTCGGGGCCCTCTACAACGGCACCCGGGTCTCGCTCATCCGCGTCGTCAACACCGGGGGGCGCACATGGGCTTACGTGGTGGCCAAGGCGCCGGCACAGTCGGGATTCGTATTCCGGGCTTTTCTCGATTGCTAGCGGAGCCGACGCGAGCTTTCCCGGCGGCCCTTCCTTCGGCACGTTCCTTGCTCGAACGCGGACCTGCGGCGCATTTGCTGTGGCGGGCACGGGCGTGGCCCGCTAGAGATAGGCTGCCCTTGAACCGAGTGCGTGCGCCAGGAAAGGACGATGACCATGGGCTTCTGCGTATCCTTCCGCCCCTTTGTTGATTTTCGGCTCGTTGCCGCCGCAGCCGCCGTGGCGCTCGCGGTCGGTCCGGCGACAGCGCAGACGCCGGTCAAGTTCAGCATCGATTTCAAATTCGAGGGGCCGTCGGCGCCGTTCCTGGTGGCGCTGGACCGCGGTTACTACAAGGCCGAAGGGCTCGACGTGACCATCGATACGGCGGCGGGTTCGGTCGAGCCGATCACGCGGCTCGCGTCCGGCACCTACGACATGGGGTTCGCGGACATCAATTCGTTGATCAAATTCCGCGACCAGAACCCGACCATCCCGCTCAAGCCGGTGTTCATGGTTTACAACCGGCCTCCGTTCTCCATCGTCTCGCGCAAGAGCCGCGGCGTCCTCAAGCCGAAGGACCTCGAGGGTCACAAGCTCGGCGCGCCCGCGGCTGACGGGGCCTTCGCGCAATGGAAGATCTTCGTCCAGGCGAACGGCATCGATGCCTCCAAGGTGACGATCGAGAATGTCGGCTTTCCCGTGCGCGAGCCGATGCTCGCGGCGGGGCAGGTCGATGCCATCACCGGCTTCTCGTTCTCCTCCTATATCAATCTTAAGGACCGCGGCGTTCCCGTCGACGACATCGTTGTGCTGCTGATGGCCGACTACGGTGTGAATCTTTACGGCAACACGATCATCGTCAGCCCCAAATTCGCGTCCGAGCATCCGGACGCTGTCAAAGGCTTCCTGCGTGCGTTTCTCCGCGGGCTCAAGGACACCGTCAAGGATCCGGCGAGCGCGGTCGATTCGGTCATCAAGCGCAACGACGTTGCCAAGAAGGATGTGGAGCTCGAGCGGCTCAAGATGGCGCTGCACGACAATATCCTGACGCCCGAGGTCAAGCAGAACGGTTTCGGGGGCGTGGAGTTGCCGCGGCTCGACAAATCGATCGACCAGATCGCGCTCACATTCGACTTCAAGTCGAAGCCCAAGGCAGCCGATATCTTCGATCCGTCCTTCCTGCCGCCTGCGGCCGACCGCAAGGTCGACTGAGGGATCGGTTCGCAATGACGCCTTCCCGCGCGGGAGGGTGCATAAAAGGGGAAGCCGTGTCCGCATTCGTTGCGCTTGAGGGTGTCAGCCATTCCTATGGCGGCGCGTCGGGGACGCTTGCCGTCGAGCACCTGTCGCTCGCCGTCGAGGAGGGTGAGTTTGCGGCCGTCGTCGGACCGTCCGGCTGCGGCAAGTCGACGTTGATGAAGCTCGCGACCGGACTGCAGTTTCCGTTCGCCGGCGTCGTGCGGGTCGCCGGCGAGACCGTGCACCGGCCGGTCAAGATCGCTGGCATGGCGTTCCAGGCGCCGACATTGCTGCCATGGCGCAGTACCTTGCAAAATCTGCTGCTGCCGCTCGAGATCGTCGAACCCCACCGCACCTTGATCAGGCGTAAGAAGGCCGAATACGTCGCGCGGGCCGAAGGGCTCCTGACTTCGGTCGGACTCGGCGGTCAGGGTGCCAAATATCCTTGGGAATTGTCAGGCGGGATGCAGCAGCGTACGTCGCTCTGTCGCGCACTGATCCACGAGCCGCGCCTGTTAATGCTGGACGAGCCGTTCGGCGCGCTCGATGCCTTCACGCGCGAGGAACTGTGGTGCGTCATCCGTGATCTCCATGCGGTGCGCAAGATCACCGTGGTCCTCGTCACCCACGATCTTCGCGAGGCCGTGTTCCTGTCCGACCGCGTGTTCGTGATGTCGGCGCGGCCGGGCCGGATCGTCGCCGAGCGCCGAATCGAATTCCCGCGCCCGCGCGACCTCGAAGTGACGTTCACGCCGGAATTCCAGGCCGTGGTGCACGAGTTGCGCGAGCACATCGTGCGGGCGCGGCAATGAATGCACCCACCTTGTCGGCGCGGCTGACGCCGTGGCTGTTCATGGTCGGTCTGTTCGTCGTGTGGGAAGCCGCGGTTTACGTCTTCAGCATTCCCGCCTTCTTCCTGCCGCCGCCAACCGCGGTCGCCCGCGCAATCGTCGAGTTCTGGCCCGCGATCTGGCGCAATTCGCTGTTCACGCTATGGGCAACGCTGCTCGGCTTCGCGCTCGCCGTGGCGCTCGGACTGGGGCTCGGGCTGTGGGTTGGCTGGTCGCGCAGCGTTTACGCCGGACTTTATCCGCTGATGATCGGCTTCAACGCTATTCCGAAAGTCGCGGTCGTACCGATCCTGGTTCTGTGGTTTGGTATCGGATTCGTGCCAGCGGCGCTGACGGCGTTCCTGATCTCGTTTTTTCCGATTGTGGTTAATGTCGCGACCGGGCTTGCCACCATCGAACCCGAACTCGAGGATGTGCTCAAGGCGCTCGGCGCCTCGAAGTTCGACATCATGCGCAAAGTCGGAATCCCGCGCACGCTGCCCTATTTCTTCGGCTCGCTGAAGGTCGCGATCACGCTCGCCTTCGTCGGCTCGGTGATTTCCGAAAGCGTCGCGTCGAACCGCGGCATCGGCAATCTGATGCAGCAAGCCTATGCCCAATTCCAGGTGCCGCTCATCTTTGCCGGGCTGCTGGCGCTCGCGGTCGAGGGCATCCTGATGTATTGGGCCATGGCAGCGCTGGAGCGGCGCATGACCGGGTGGGCTCAGCGGTCCGGCTTCGCACAGAATTGACGCCGCCGCACTGCCGCCACCGTTTCACAAAAAAGCGCGAAGCGATGTATATGAACGCGCAATCCGTCATTCCAGGGCGGGCTCGGCCATGACGAGCGGAGCGCGGACATAATGAGCCTGTTGCACCTTTATTTGCGGGTGCTCGAGATGCTCGGGCCCGAGCGGCGGCTCGGCTTTGTCCTTGCCGGCGCCAATGTGCTGCTCGCGGCCGGTCAGTTCGCCGATCCGGTCCTGTTTGGACGAATTGTCAATTCGCTGGCGCGGAACGATACTGGCCCGCAGCCCGTGTCGTCGAACGTCATGGTACTGATCGGCGCTTGGGTTGGGTTCGGCCTGTTTACGATCATCTGCGGCGTCCTGGTCGCGCTTCATGCCGACAGGATCGCGCATCGCCGGCGCCAAGCTGCGATCACCGATTTCTTCGACCATGTGCTGCAGCTCCCGTTGAGCTTCCACACCGTCTCCCATTCCGGGCGGCTCATGAAGGTGATGCTGTCGGGAACGGACGCGCTCTGGGTGCTGTGGCTTGATTTCTTCCGCGATTCCTTTGCCGCCGGCGTATCGCTCCTCGTGCTGCTGCCGCTGTCGTTGTTCTTGAATTGGCAGCTTGGCCTGCTGTTGATCGCGGTGTGCTTTATCTTCGCCTTCCTCACGGGCCTCGTCATCAGCAAGACCGAAACGCTCCAGCGCACGGTGGAGCGGCATTACTCCGATCTCGCCGAGCGCGCCTCCGATGCCCTCGGAAACGTGGCGCTGGTGCAGGGCTTTGCTCGCGTCGAAGCGGAGGTGTCGGGCCTGCGCGATGTCGCCGACAAGCTGCTCTCCGCTCAACTACCGGTGCTGAACTGGTGGGCCGTGGTCGCGGTGCTGACGCGGGCATCGACGACATTGACCATGCTCGCGATCCTGATCGCCGGCGTCATCCTGCATTCCCATGGACGTGCTTCAATCGGCGACATCGTGATGTTCATGAGCTTCTCGGCGTCGCTGATCGGCCAGCTTGAGAAGTTCGTCCGCTTCGTCAGCAAGGTGTTCATGGACGCCCCGCGGCTGCGGGAATTCTTCAACGTCCTCGATACCGAATCCTCCGTTCGCGACCGGCCCGACGCGATTGACCCCGGGCGGCTGCGCGGCCTCGTGGAATTCAAGGACGTGACCTTGTCGTATGACGGCAAGCGTCCGGCGGTCGCCGATCTCACGTTCACGGCGCTTCCTGGCGATATCGTCGCGCTGGTCGGCTCGACCGGTGCCGGCAAGTCGACGGCGCTCGCGCTCCTCCACCGCGCCTTCGATCCGCAAAGCGGCACGGTGATGATCGACGGCGTCAACGTCCGCGACATGAAGCTGTCGGCGCTCCGCCGCAATATCGGCGTCGTGTTCCAGGAAGCGCTGCTGCTCAACCGCTCGATCGCCGACAATCTGCGCATCGGCAAGCCCGACGCCACCCTGGAGGAGATGCGCGACGCTGCGGCGCGTGCCCAGGCGCTCGAATTCATCGAACGGTCGCCAGAGGGCTTCGAGAACTCTTGTGGGCGAGCGCGGCCGCATGCTGTCCGGCGGCGAGCGTCAGCGCCTGTCGATCGCGCGCGCTCTTCTCAAGGACCCGCCGATCCTCATTCTCGACGAGGCCACGAGCGCGCTCGATGCGGCGACCGAAATCAAGGTGCAGACGGCACTCGATGAGGTCATGCAGAACCGGACCACCTTCGTGATCGCGCACCGCCTGTCCACAGTGCGCAACGCGACCCGCGTCCTGGTGTTCGAGAACGGCCGCATCGTCGAGAGCGGCACGTTCGACGATCTGCTGCGAATCGGCGGCCGTTTAGCAGCCCTCGCCAAGGCCCAGTTCATGACGCCGGAAATCCGCATCGAATCGCCTGCGCCGCTTCCCGTGGAGACTTGAGGGAGGGGGGGCACCGCGCCCGAAGCGGAATCTGGCGTTCGGTTGCACTTATTGGCTGTCGCTCCGGCGAGCTTCGCGTTGATCGACCACTTCTGCAGCCTGCCTGTGCATTCATAGGCCCTTCCAGGTCGATAGCTGGAAGAGTAGAGTTATTCCAAACCGCTGTCGGTCCAGAATTTGCGGTAACGAGGATCAGGAGGAAATGCGAATGCGGCAAGGTGTGTTGGTTGCAGCGTTGATGGTTGCGTTGCCGGGCGGTGTTTTCGCTCAGCCATCCCCGACGTCGTTCACTGGTACCCAGCTCGAAGGATTGCGCCTGTTCAGCCAGTCCTGCGGCGTCTGCCACACCCAAGTCCAGCAAAAAGCTAAACAGTACGCGCCGGTGCTTTCGCGCGAGACGCTCGGCGGCGACGACGAGCTGATGCGCGAATACATCAGCAACGGCACGCCGCGCATGCCGGGCTTCCGCTACAATTTCGAACCGGAACAGATCAGCGCCATCGTGTCCTACATCAAGACGATCGCGCCGCAGCCTGCGGCCGCCAAGTAATGTTCGCTTCAAATGTCCCTGCAAGTTGAATGTGCCTAACTCCCATCAGGAGAATCACCATGAGGAATGCGAAAGGTCTTATGATCGGTCTTGCCGCCATAGGTGCCGCGACTCTGTCGGCGACGGCCATGACGCCGATGACGGCGCAGGCGGCCGACGTGGTGCTGACCGGCACGATCAAGTCGGCCGCGGGCGATCCGCTCGGCGGCGTCACCGTGTCTGCGCGGCACGAAGGTTCGAACGTCGTCACCTCGGTCTTCACCGACGAGACCGGCAACTATTATTTCCCGCCGATGGCGGGCGGCGCCTACAAGGTGTGGGCGCAGGCCGTCACCTTCGATACGGGACGCGGCGATATCAATCTCGGCGCGGCGAAGCGCGTCGATCTCACCCTGAAGCCGGTGAAGGATTTCGTGCGGCAGCTGCCCGGCGACGAGATCATTGCGGCGCTGCCTGACGCGACCCCCGAAGACGCCAACATGAAGCAGATCGTGCAGAACAACTGCACCGCCTGCCACACCCCGAGCTATATCCTCCAGCACAAGTTCGACGAGGCGGGCTGGAACGCGATCATCACCCTGATGAAGCATGCCAATGTCTACGGCATCTATCAGGGCGCGGATAGAACGAGCCCGGTGCTCGATTACAATCAGAAGCAGCTCGCGGCCTATCTCGCCCGTGCCCGCGGGCCCGGCGAAACCTCGATGAAGTTCAACCTGCGTCCGCGGCCGTCGGGCGAGGCGGCCCGCGTCGTCTTCACCGATTACGAAGCACCGCCAGATCCGGCGGTCGGCATGCCGTACAAGGTGCTGACCAACAACGGCACCGACTGGTCGCTGGGCACCCCGTCCTACGTCTATCCGGGCTTTGGCGTGCATGACGCCTGGATCGATGGCGAGGGCAAGAGCGTCTATTTCACCTGCAACGTGCCGAACGATGTCCTCACCCTCGGCAAGTTCGATCTCAAGACCGGTGCCTTCACGCCGATCAAGATCGAAGCCAAGAATGGTCTCGCGGCGCCGGCCCACGGCATGACCCGCGATCCGAACGGCATCATTTGGTTCAACGTGAACCCGAGCAAGGGCGGCCTTGGCCGGCTCGATCCGAAGACCGACAAGATCGAGGTCTTCATTCCGCCGGAAGGCATGTCACCGACCGGCGGCGCCACCACCGTCGATTACGACGGCCGCGGTATGATCTGGGTGTCGTCGCCCTTCGGCGCGCTGCGCTTCGATCCGACCACCGAGAAGTTCACCGAGTTCAAGTCGCCGACGCCGAAGAGTGCCAACGGCGGAACTGGCCTCACCTATGGCGTCGCCGCCGACCGCGACGGCAACGGCTACTGGGCACAGATGGCGATCGATACGGTCGGCATCGGCGACGGCAAGTACGGCACCTCCAAGGAGCTGAAGCTCTCGCCGGTCAAGGCGGCACTCGATCGCCTGTCACCGCAAGCGGTTGCCTTCTATGGCGAGCACGGCGCGCCGGACTTCTCCAACCCGGCGCCGTTCGCCCAGGGGCCGCGCCGCATGGGCACCGACAAGAATGCCGACATTCTCTATGTCGGCAATTCGTGGGCCGGTACGCTCGCGAAGATCAACACCCACACCCAGGAGCTGACCACGATCCCGCTGCCGGCTTACCGTAAGCCGTATCATGTGGCGGTCGACAGCCAGCACAATGCATGGCTCAACATCTGGATGACCGACGAGGTGCTCAAGTACGATCCGGCGAAGAACACGTTCACCGCCTACGATCTGCCGACTCGCGGCTCCGAAGCGCGCTACGTCTCGCTCTTCGAAAAGGGCGGCAAGACGCAGGTGGTGTTGCCGTCCTACCGGACGCGCAAGGTCACGGTCATGACGTTGCGCAGCGAAGGCGAGGTTGCGGCCGCAAAGGCAGCGGCGCATTAAGCGCGGCGACCGCCAACGCTGTTGGTAAGCTGAAAAGCAATGGTGGCCGGGGTTTTCCCCGGCCACTTTCATTTTGGGGCCGGAGCGAACGACGCGCCGGCGCCTCAATCCTCCGAGGCGTAGGGCAGGGGGACCGGAGACGGCAGCGGCGGATGCGGGCGGCCGAAATCCGGCGCCGGAGAATCCTGGCCGATGTTGACAATGCCGCGCCGGATCGCACGGGTGCGGGTGAAAAGATCGAACAGCGTGTCGCCGTCTGCTGATTCGATCGCGCGCGTGAGGTTGCCGAGGTCCTTGTTGAAGCGACCGAGCATTTCGAGAACGGCAGCCTTGTTGGTGAGAAAAATATCGCGCCACATCGTCGGATCGGACGCCGCGATGCGCGTGAAGTCGCGAAAGCCGCCTGCGGAATATTGCAGCACTTCGGAGCGGGTCACGGCCGAGAGGTCATCGGCCGTGCCGACGATGGTGTAGGCGATCAGGTGAGGGACGTGACTCGTGATGGCAAGCACGAGGTCATGATGCTCCGCCGACATGGTGGCGATCTTGGCGCCGAAGGCCGCCCAGAATGCCGACAGGCGTTCGACCGCCTGGGCATCGGCGTCTTCCGGCGGCGTCAGGATGCACCAGCGGTTGATGAAGAGCTCCGCGAAACCGGCATCAGGCCCGGAATGCTCGGTCCCGGCCACGGGGTGGGCCGGCACGAAATGGACGCCTGCAGGCAGATGGGGCACCATGTCGCGCACCACCTGCTCCTTGACCGAGCCGACATCGGAAACGATCGCGCCCGGCGCAAGATGCGGCCCGATCTCGCGGGCGACGGCGCCGCACTGGCCGACCGGAATACAGACGATGACGAGGTCGGCGCCGCCGACCGCCGCCGCACTGGTGTCGACCACTTGATCGGCGAGCCCGAGCTCCATCACCCGCCGCCGTGTCGCCGCCGAGCGCGCCGTCGCCACGATGGTGCCGACCTGGTGCTGCGCCCGCGCCGCCCGCGCGATCGACGACCCGATCAGCCCGACGCCGATCAGCGCCAGCCGCTTGAACGGGGGTGTCATGCGGGGCTCAGCGCGGGGTGCACCCTCCCCTGGAGGGGGAGGGTCGGACGGCCACAGGCTGTCCGGGGTGGGGTGACAGCGGCGCAACAACTGCGACGCCGAGAATTTTGCACGTCCGCCACCCCCTCCCGCCGCGCTGGCGCGCGGCGACCTCCCCCCTCCAGGGGGAGGTGATGTGCATTGCTACGCATCGCCGGGCGGCCTTGCCATGAACTCGGCCAGGGTCGCGACCACGAGCCGGTTCGCCTCCTCGGTGCCGACGCTCATGCGCAGCGCATCGGGAAGGCCATAGGAACTGACCTGGCGCAGGATGAGGCCGCGCGCGGTCAGTTCGCGGTCGGCGTCGGCCGCGGTCTTGCCCTTGATGTGAGGGAAATGGATCAGAATGAAATTGGCAACGCTCGGCGTCACCGCGAGGCCGACCTTCCCGATCTCGATGGTGAGCCAGGACAGCCATTTCTCGTTGTAGGCCGCCGACTGTTGCACATGGGCAGTGTCGCGGATGGCGGCGATGCCGGCAGCGCTCGCGGCGGTGTTGACGTTGAACGGCCCGCGGATGCGGTTGACCGCGTCGACCACGTGGTCGGGGCCATACATCCAGCCAAGCCGCAACGCCGCGAGGCCATGGATCTTCGAGAACGTCCGGGTCATCACGACGTTCTCCGAGTTCGAAACCAGCTCGATGCCGGCTTCGTAGTCGTTGCGCCGCACGTATTCCGCATAGGCGGCGTCGAGCACGAGCAGCACATGCGGCGGCAATTCCTGATGCAGCCGCCTGATTTCGTCGAATTGCACGTAGGTGCCGGTCGGGTTGTTAGGATTGGCGAGAAACACGATCCGCGTTCGGTCCGTTACCGCCGCGAGAATTGCGTCAACGTCGGCGGTGAGGTTCGTTTCCGCGGCGACGATGGGCGTCGCACCCGTCGCGAGCGTCGCGATCGGGTAGATCAGGAAGCCGTGAGTGGTGTGGATGGCCTCGTCACCATCGCCGAGATAGGCGCGCGCCAGCAGGGTGAGGAGATCGTCGGACCCGAACCCGCAGACGATGCGGGCCGGGTCGAGGCCGAAGGCCTGCCCGATCGTGGTGCGCAGCGCCGTCGCAGACCCATCGGGATAATCTTCAAGATGCCCCGCCACGCCCTGGTAGGCCTCGACGGCGCGCGGGCTCGGTCCGAGCGGCGTCTCGTTCGACGACAGCTTGTAAATCTTGGCGACCCCTGGCGCGCTGCTCTTGCCCGGCACGTAAGGATGAATCGCCATGACCCCGGGGCGCGGCACCGGGCGACGCTTGCCGGACGCATTCGCGGCGCGATCAGGGGATGCTTTAGGTTCTTGGCTCGACATTGCAATTGTCCGGCTAAGGCGCCCCGTCAGCGACCGGTCGGAACCAGGACGCCTTCGGCGGTCACCGTATAGCGGGTTGCGTGGCTTCCGACGAGGGCCCGGCTGCGGACGGAGGCGCCGGCGTCGATCAGCGCCGCGGTGATTTCGTCGAGCGTGCGCCCCTGCGGGACAGGCACCAGCAGCGCCGCGCCGTCGAACCCGCGGTCGGGCACCGCCACCGCGTCGACAAGACTTGCGAGCGCCTGCGCCGGGCGTGCGCCCCAGCCGGCGACCCGGATGCTCCACACCTCCACATCCTTGACGATAGCGTCGGGATGCGGACGGGCGATGGCGTAGACCGGGAGGCCGGCCGGATGGTCTTCGCGCTCGATGAACGGCAGGCGGGCGATGATTTTGGGCGCATCGGCGGCTTCGAGGGCCGCCCACCATGCCCCCGCGCCGGGCGCGATGGCGACCAGCCCGAGGTCGCCTTGCGACGCCGCGACCGCCGCCACGACCCCGCCCGCGCCGATGTGGCCGACGAGCGGCACCGTGAAGCCGAAATGGAAGCGTTCGCAATCGCGCATTGCGGGCTCGCCGGCGGAAAAGTCCGCGTGCACCCGGAACGGCGCCTGGACATAGGTGAAGGTCGCGATGATCACCCGCCAGATGCTCTCGGCGGTATCGAGGGGAAGGATGCCGCGATGCCGCTCGACGAGACGCCGCATCATGTCGGCCTCGCGCGCCGGCCGGAAAGCGGACCCGGATTCGGCGGTGCGCTTGACCGCGATCAGGCGGCCGATGATATCGCCCCGCTCCAGAAGCAACCGGTGCATGGTCTCGTCGATGCGGTCGATCTCGCGCCGCAATTCGGCAAGGGATGGGGGATTGGGGCTCGTCTCCGACATTGGTTCTGGTTCAAGGGTTAGGCGAGCGCTGGAGCGCTGCTGACGTCTGGCGGTATCGTTCCGTTCGTCTCAAGTAGCAAGGTTCTCGCGTAACGTCCGTCCTGTATAGGCTTTTCGAAACACGCCCCGACGCTGCAGTTCCGGGACGAGGAGATCGGCGATATTGTGCAGGGCGTCGAGCTGTTCCGCTTGCGAGTGACGGATCATGAAGCCGCCGCGGCTGCCCGATCCTTCGAATTTCTCCTCAAGATAATCCGCAATCTGCGTCGCCGTGCCCGCGATGGTGGTGCCGTAGCTGGTTGCGGTTCTAAGCCCGTGCTCGAAAAACTCCTCGATCGTGATTTCGCCGTCCTGACCATGCTCTTCCGCAAGCATGCCGACGAATCCGACCGGTGAGGCGTTGGCCGCGACGATGCGCTCGTTGAGCTCCCGCAACGAGAAACGCGGCGGCAGGGTCGACATGTCAAAGCCGGTATTGTGGGACAGCCAAGCGCCCACCGCTTCGCGCGGCACGCCATCGACGAGGCGTTCTTTCATTCGCTTGGCCTCGCGCTCGGTTTCCGCGACCATGATCTGGGTCGACCAGATGATCCCGACCTTCTGGGGGTCGCGCCCTTCCGCTCGCAATGCTGCGTCCACCTCCTCGCGCTGTTTCGCCATGGCCGGGAGCGGCTTGCGTGCACCGAAGATATGGTCGACGAAGCGCGCCGCCGCACGCGTGCCGCGCGGCGAGCCGCCGGCCTGGATGAGCACCGGGTAGCCCTGCGGCGAGGGGGGCACGCTGAGCGGCCCCTTCACCTTGAAGAAGCGGCCCACGTGATTGATCGGGCGGACCTTGGCCGGGTTGGCGACGCGGCCGGTCTCGCGGTTCCACTCGAACGCATCCGGGTCGATGCTTGCCCACAGCGCCCTGCAGACATCCATGAATTCGTCCATGCGGTCGTAGCGTTGACCATGCTCCATCAACTCGTCGAAGCCGTAGTTCTGGGCGTCGGCCTTGCGCTGGGAGGTGATGACATTGAACGCGATGCGCCCGTTGGTGAGGTGGTCGAGCGAGTTCAAGAGGCGGGCGACGTAGAACGGATGCATGAAAGTCGTTGCGTAGGTCAGGCCGAAGCCGACATGGCTCGTCACCCGCGACATCGCCGCGATCCACGGACTCATATCGAGGCGCGGCCAGGCCACGCCGTAGGTCACGGCGTCGTCGATTGAATTCTTCCACGTGTTGGGAATTCCCGTGCTGTCGCCGAAAAAGATCAGGTCGAGGAGCCCACGCTCGGCAACGCGCGCAATATCCTCGAACAGGCCGATATCAGGATAGTGACGATCGACGCGCGCTCCCGGGTACCGCCAGATCGTTTCGACCTGGGTCCAGGAGACGTCGATGGCAAGATGCATCTGCGGTTTCATGATCGGCTACTCGATGACAGAGCTTGTGTTCAGGCACCGCCGGACTTCGCGCGTGAGGTGCACGAAGGCCGGCAATTCCGTCGTCGCGACCGTGCGCGGTCGCGGCAAATCCACGATGATCTCGCCGACGATGCGACCGGGCCGCGGCGACATAACGAGGACGCGGTCGGCGAGATATACGGCTTCTGCGATACTGTGGGTGATGAAGAGAACAGTTTTCCGGCGCTCGATCCAGATGCGCTGAAGCTCGGCATTCATCTGCTCGCGAGTCATGGCGTCGAGCGCGCCGAACGGCTCGTCCATGATGAGGAGGTCCGGGTCGTGAATGAGGGCGCGGCACAGCCCGACGCGTTGTTGCATTCCACCCGATAGCTGATGCGGATGGGCGTCCTCGAATCCCTCGAGCCCCACGAGCCGAATCAAATCACGCGCAGCGGTCCGATAGGCGGCGACGCTCAGATTCCGGATTTCGATCTGCAGCAACACGTTCTGCAGCACCGTGCGCCATGCCATCAAAAGCGGGCTCTGGAAAACGATGCCGATCGAGGCCGTCGGGCCGGTGATCGGACGCCCGTTCACCCGGATGATACCGCTGGACGGGGGAATGAGGCCGGCGATCAGCTTGAGCAACGTGCTCTTGCCGCAACCGCTTGGACCAAGCACCGCGACGAACTCGCGGTCGGTCGCAGTCAGCGAAATGTTGTCGAGCGCGTGCACCTCCGCGTTCTTGGAACGGTAGAAGAGACTCACACCTTCGATTCCGATGACTTCTCCGCCGGGCGCACGCGTCTGCATCACTTCGTCGGCATGAATTCGTTCGTGTACAAACTCTGAAGCGCGATCGGCTTTTCAAGCTGTCCGGTCTTCAGGAGGACGTCGACGGACACCGCCCAATCCTTGTCGCTCATCCAACCGTAAGGGTGGCCCTCGCTATTCTTGGTGCGCAGCCGCGGCACCGTTTCGAGCCATTGCAGCTTGACCGAGTCCCGCCGCTCGTCGCGGGCGTGGGACAGGCGCATGGCCACGTCCACGGCCTCCTCGGTATTCTCAGGCTTGACGACATCGTTGAGAGCCCGCGCGCTCGCCCGCACGAAGCGCCGCAGCATGTCGGGCTTCTCGGCGATGGTGCGATCGTGCACGATGATGCCTTGCCCCATGGGAGCGATGCCGAAATCGGCAAACGGCATGAAATAGACGGGCTTGCCTTTGCCTTGCTGCGCACGCACCACAAGATCGAGCGGCGAACCGATCACGACGCTGATGAAGCTGTCGACCTGCCCGTTGACGAACACGGTATTGCGGGTGGCGGCGCTGGTCACCTGGACACGGACTTTGTCCGGCGGAACCTTGTCGATCGACAGCAGCAGATCGAGGATCGCCTTGTGATCCGCCGTCACGGCAATGGTCCGGCCGATCAGGTCTTCGGGTCTCTTGATCGGTTTGTCGGCAGCGGAAATGACTGCGAATGCGCCGTCCTGAACCTCGCCATAGATGCCCTTGAGCTTCATGCCTTTGGCGGCGCCGACCGACATGAACATGAAATCCGCAAGCCCGATGTCCTCCTGCTGGCCGGCGATCAGGGCAACCGTCTTGCCGGAGCCTGCGCCTTCCTTGATGTCGACATCGAGATTCTCGGCGGCGTAATAGCCTTTCTCTTTCGCCCAGTAGAACGGCAGGTGATAGCCGGAGAGAGTCCAGTCGAGGCGAAAGCTGACGGCATCCGCCGCGCCCGACGGGCTCAGGAAGGCGCCAAGAAGGAGTGCTGTCGCCGCGAAGGCGCGCTGGAAGCCGGTAGCCGTCATCTGCCTCTCATCACGATTGATATCATCAGGATTGATACATGGGTGCATCCTCGGCCCGCATCGAGACATGCCAGGGAATAGCCAGCCGTTCCAGCTTCGAGACGATGGCGAAGAGTGTCACCCCCATCGCGATGAGGACGAACAGCGCAGACCAGACGAGCGTTCCGTCAAGCGTGCCGGTCGAGGTCAAGAGCAGGAAGCCAAGCCCTCGATCCGAGCCGACGAATTCGCCGACGATCGCGCCGACAACCGCCAGGCACACCGCGATCTTGAACCCCGCGAACATCTGCGGCAAGGCCGAGGGCCCGCGGACCCGCAACATGATCTTGACGGTGCGCGCTCCCATCGAGCGGACGAGGTCGATCATGTCGGTCTCGACGCTCTTCAATCCGACGACGGTCGACACCACGATCGGAAAGAAAGAGATCAGAAACACGATCGCGATTTTCGGCAGGATGCCGAATCCGAGCCAGACGACGAGGATCGGCGCGATGGCGACCTTGGGTATGGTTTGGGACATCACGAGGAACGGCATCGCGATGCGTTCCATGCCACGGCTCAAGACGATGGCGAAGGCGAGCGGCACCCCGATGACAACGCCGGCCGCAAAGCCCGTCAGCACCGACAGGAGCGTGTATGTTCCATGGTGCCAAAGGAGCGGCCACTCCTTGATGATGCGCCTCGCGACATCCTGCGGTGCCGGCAGTAGATAGTCGGGAACATTAAAGATCCTGACGATCACGGCCCAGACGGCGAGCACGGCGATGGTCGCGAGGAGCGGAAGCAACAGATCGGCCGCTCGGTCGCCAATCCCGCGTCGCCACGCCGGGCGCGCCGACGCCGAGGGCGCAGCGGCGGATTGGTTCGTCTGCATGCCTGCCACGGTACCGTTTAGAGCGTATTCACCAGGTGCCCCCCGGACGCGGCGGATGGTAGGGGTTTTCCGCACTGGCCGGAAGCCGGGGAGTGGCGATGTCGAGAAAGCAAAAACGACCTCAATGGCTTGGCATTGAATTCCGGGCTCACCGACATCACATGAACGTCGGTTGGTGAACATGGCTGATTTCCCTAACAATTGGATGTGGTCGGAAGCGTGCGACATGCTCGCGCGCGCCGAACGCATGCATCGCGAGTTCTTTCGGCCCGGGCGGTCGCCGTCGCGGCTGCCGGTCTGGGAGCCGCCGGCGGACGTCCTTGAGACCGAGCGCGAGGTGCTCGTGCTGATGGCGCTGCCGGGGGTCGACCCGGAACGGGTCGAGGCTGTCATCGACGCAGCCGACCTCGTGGTGAGTGGCAGTCGCGTTCTGCCGGCTGAGCTGCGGACGGCCACCATTCACCGCCTCGAACTGCCGCAAGGGCGGTTCGAACGACGCATCAGGTTGCCGGCGGGGCGCTACGCCGCGGTGCGCCGCGCGACCGTCCACGGCTGCCTGGTCATTACACTACAAAAAACACTACAAAAAGCAGGAGCGGTCCGTGGCTGAAACGGAAAGCATGCAATCATTCGAACAAGGCACGCCGCCCGGCGGCGCGCCCGGCCACGCCGCGGAGGCGCCCGTGCTGCGCCCGCTGCCGCCCGATGCCATGATCATCGTCGCGGTGCGCGACTTCGTGCTGTTTCCGGGCACCGTCATGCCGGTCACGGTCGGTCGACCGCGCTCTGTCGCGGCGGCCCAACAGGCCGTGCGCGAGCAGCGCGAAATCGGCATCCTGATGCAGCGCGACCCCAAGCCGGACGATCCGGCGCCGATCGACATGCACCGCATGGGAACGGTCGCGAATGTCGTGCGCTACATCACGGCGCCCGACGGCACCCATCACATGATCTGCCAGGGCGAGCAGCGCTTCCAGGTCATCGAGTTCCTCGGCGGCTGGCCCTTTATGGTGGCGCGCGTCATCCGCGTGACGGAACCGGAAACGAGTTCTTCGGAAATCGAAGCGCGGTTCTTGAACCTGCGCGGTCAGGCCCTGGAAGCCTTGAGCCTCCTGCCGCAGCCGCCACGCGAGTTGATCGCTGCCGTCGAAGCTACCAATGCACCAGGGGCGCTGACGGATCTCACTATCGCCTACATGGACGTGAGTCCGGGCGAAAAGCAGGAGATTCTCGAAACCATCGACATCACGGCGCGGATGGACAAGGTCTCGCGGCTTCTCGCTCATCGCATCGAGGTGCTGCGGCTCTCCGCTGAGATCGGCAAGCAGACCAAGGCGGCGCTCGACGAGCGTCAGCGCGAGGCCCTGCTGCGCGAGCAGATGGCCGCGATCCAACGCCAGCTTGGCGAGGGCGAAGAGGGCAAGGCCGCCGAAATCGCCGAGCTCGACAAGACGATCACCAAGGCCGGGATGCCGAAGGAGATCGAGGACCAGGCGCGCAAGGAATTGCGCCGGTTCCAGCGCATGCCGGAAGCGGCCGGCGAATACGGCATGGTCCGCACCTATCTCGACTGGCTGATCGAACTGCCGTGGGCGCTGCCCGAGGAAAGCCCGATCGACATTGCCGAGGCGCGCCGCATCCTCGACGAGGATCACTACGGCCTCGAGAAGATCAAGCGCCGCATCATCGAGTACCTCGCGGTGCGCAAGCTCGCGCCGCAGGGCAAGGCCCCGATTCTGTGCTTCGTCGGCCCGCCCGGCGTCGGCAAGACTTCGCTCGGCCAATCGATCGCGCGGGCCATGAAACGCAAGTTCGTGCGCGTCAGCCTCGGCGGCGTCCACGACGAGGCGGAAATTCGCGGCCATCGCCGCACCTATATCGGCGCGTTGCCGGGCAACATCATCCAGGCGATCCGCAAGGCGGGCTCGCGCGACTGCGTGATGATGCTCGACGAGATCGACAAGCTCGGCGCCGGCATCCAGGGCGATCCGTCCGCGGCGCTGCTCGAAGTCCTCGACCCTGAGCAGAACAACACCTTCCGCGACAATTATCTCGGCGTGCCGTTCGATTTGAGCCGCGTCGTGTTTCTCACGACGGCGAACCTCCTCGACACGATTCCCGGCCCGCTGCGCGACCGCATGGAGATCATCAGCCTCGCCGGCTACACCGCTAACGAGAAGCTGCAGATCGCGCGACGCTACCTTGTCCGCCGGCAGCGCGAAGCGAACGGCGTCAAGGAAGGCGAAGTCGACATCACCGACGAGGCGCTGCGCGAGATCATCCGCGACTACACGCGGGAAGCCGGCGTCCGCAACCTGGAGCGCCAGATCGGCCGGGCGTTGCGCCACGCGGCGGTGCGCATCGCCGAAGGTGCGAGCGGCCCAATCAAGATCGACGTCGGCGATCTGCAGGCGATCCTCGGTCCGCCGGTGTTCGAGAGCGAGCTTGCGCTGCGCACGAGCATCCCGGGCGTTGCCACTGGACTTGCGTGGACGCCGGTCGGCGGCGACATCCTGTTCATCGAGGCGACCCGCATTCCGGGCAACGGCAAGCTCATCCTCACCGGCCAGCTGGGCGATGTGATGCGCGAGAGCGTCCAGGCGGCGCTCAGCATCGTGAAGAACCGCGCGGTGGCGCTCGGCATCGATCCGGCACTGTTCGAGAAGAACGACATCCACGTCCACGTGCCGGCCGGCGCCATTCCGAAGGACGGGCCGAGCGCCGGGGTCGCCATGTTCATGGCCCTCGTCTCGCTCATGACCGAGCGCACCATTCGGCACGACACGGCGATGACCGGCGAGATCAGCCTGCGCGGCCTTGTGTTGCCGGTCGGCGGCATCAAGGAGAAGGTGGTCGCGGCGGCAAGTGCGGGCATCAAGCGCGTGATGCTGCCGGCACGCAACCGCAAGGACTACGACGACATTCCCGAAGATGTGCGCCGTCAGCTCGAATTTGTCTGGCTCGAGCGCCTCGACGAAGCGGTCGCCGCTGCGCTCGAGCCGGCGGAGCGCCGGCCGTCGAGCGCATCCGGAGAACGTGCACTTGCGGATGCCAGGCACTAGTTGTGCGCCGCAGCAAGGGGCGGGACTCGCATACGCCTCGGCGCCGCAATAAATCATTGACAGCACGGGACTGACGAAGACACTTGGCGGCCTTTCGCCGCCGGCTCGGTTGCGGCGCCTGATTGTCCAAACAGCGGCTTTGGGTGGCTTCGGCGGAGCAGCGGAACGAGTATATGGGCGAGTTGCAGGCACTGGTGATACCGGATCGCATGCGAGAGGCCAATTCTCCGCACTCGCCGGTTGCTGTGTTCGACAACGAACCGCTCAAACTCGATGCCGGCGTCTCCCTGTCGCCGTTTCAGGTGGCCTATCAGACCTACGGCACGCTCAATGCCGACCGCAGCAATGCGGTGCTGGTCTGCCACGCGCTGACAGGCGATCAGCACGTGTTCAATCGTCACCCGGTCACCGGCAAGCCGGGCTGGTGGGAGACGATGATCGGCCCGGGGAAGCCGATCGACACCAACCGTTATTACGTGATCTGCCCCAACGTGCTGGGCGGCTGCATGGGCAGCACCGGTCCGGCATCGATCAAGTCCGGCGGGAGCGCGCCCTGGGGCCTCGAATTTCCCGTCATCACCGTCCGCGACATGGTGCGTGCGCAAGCGATGCTGCTCGATCGGCTCGGCATCGGCACGCTGTTCGCAGTCGCCGGCGGATCGATGGGCGGCATGCAGGTGCTGCAATGGGCCGCGAGCTATCCGCAACGCGTCTTCGCGGCGCTGCCGATCGCCGCCGCCACTCGGCATTCAGCGCAGAACATCGCCTTTCATGAAGTCGGTCGCCAGGCGGTGATGGCCGATCCCGACTGGCGCAACGGGCGCTATTTTGCCGAGGGCGTCAATCCGCGCCGCGGCCTCGCGGTCGCGCGCATGGGCGCGCACATCACCTATCTCTCGGACGCGGCGCTCCACCGCAAGTTCGGCCGACGGTTCCAGGATCGCGCTAATCCGACCTTCTCGTTCGACGCCGATTTCGAGGTCGAGAGCTATCTGCGCCACCAGGGTTCGTCGTTCGTCGAGCGGTTCGACGCCAACAGCTATCTCTATCTCACCCGCGCGATGGACTATTTCGATCTCGCCGCCGACTACGACGGTGTGCTCGCGAACGCCTTCAAGGCGACGAAGACGCGGTTCTGCGTCATCTCATTCACCAGCGATTGGCTGTTCCCGACCTCGGATTCGCGGGCGATCGTCCACGCGCTCAATGCGTCGGGCGCGCGCGTCTCGTTTGCCGAGATCACCACCGACAAAGGCCACGACGCCTTCCTGCTCGACGAGCCGGAATTGTTCCAGATCGTCACCGGTTTCCTCGATTCCGCTGCCGCCGCGCGCGGCATCGCGCCAAGGGCATAACGTGCTGTCACGGACCCGGCGCGATCTGACCATGGCGGAAGCCGCGCGGGGGCCCGGCAATGCCCGCGTCGATCACCTCCTAGTTTCCGAGATGATCGAGCCGCGCTCGCGCGTGCTCGACGTCGGCTGCGGCGACGGCGAACTCTTGAAGCTGCTCGAAAGCCGCGGCGTCGATGGGCGCGGCATCGAACTGTCGCGCGAAGGGGTGAACGACTGCGTCGCCAAGGGCCTTGCCGTAATCCAGGGCGACGCCGATGCTGATCTCGGCGACTATCCCAATGACGCTTTCGATTACGTGGTCCTGTCCCAAACCCTGCAGGCCACGCGCCATCCCCGCCTGGTGCTGGAGCACATGCTGCGGATCGGCCGCCACGCGGTGGTGTCGTTCCCGAATTTCGGCCACTGGCGCATCCGCCTGCTGCTGATGTTCGGCGGCCGCATGCCGCAGACCGCCAATCTGCCGGACACCTGGTACGACACCCCGAACATTCATTTCTGCACCATCAAGGACTTCCGCGATCTGTGCGACACGGTCGGCGCCAAGATGGAGCGCGCGCTGGCGCTCGATGCGTGGGGACGGCCGCTGCGGCTCAACGCGCCGTGGTGGTTCTGGAATTTGTTCGGCGAGCAGGCGGTGTTCCTGCTGAGCCGGCGCAATGGCCGATGATTGCCTCTGGACGCTCTTGTGTAAACTCATGGCTCAACTCAAATGGGCAGCGTCATGCCCGCGAAAGCGGGCATCCAGTAACCCCCAGAGTCCCGTTTGGATTCTTGCCGCGCCTCTATGGAAACGCGGTGGTTACTGGATCGCCCGGTCAAGGCCGGCGATGACAGATTGTGGATTACGGCAGGCAAATTTAGCATTGGACCCGAACATAAATGACGATTGAAGTTGATGAGGACGGCGGTCGCGTATTCTTTTCTTCGACCGGCCGCACGCTCGCGGAAGAAGATGAAATCTGCATCCTGAGCGTCGGTGTCGATATCGGGTCGTCGACGTCGCACCTCGTATTCTCGCGCATCGTGCTGGAGCGGCTCGACAGCCGCTATGTCGTGACCGAACGCGAGACTTTCTATCAGTCCGACATTCTGCTCACGCCGTATGCCTCCGAGGATGAGATCGACGCGGAAGCGCTCGGCGCGTTTTTCGAGAAGCAGTACGAGAATGCGATGGTCGATCCCGACGAGATCGACGCCGGAGCGCTGATCCTTACGGGCGTTGCGGTGAGGCGCAGCAATGCGCGGCGCATTGGCGAACTGTTCGCACGGCAGGCCGGCAAGCTTGTTGCCGTCAGTGCCGGCGACAATCTTGAAACGGTGATGGCCGCCTTCGGCTCGGGTGCGGTCGCCCGCTCGATCCGTGAGGGCGGTGCGGTGATAAATGTCGATGTCGGCGGCGGTACCTCGAAGATCGCGGTGTGCCGCGACGGCGCGGTTGTCGCGATCACGGCGGTCGACGTGGGCGCTCGTCTTGTCTGCACCGATGCGAACGGGACGATCACCCGGATCGAGGAAGCGGGCCGCCGCTTCGGCGAAGAACTCGGCCTCAAGCTCGAGATCGGATCGACACTCGCGCGCGAGGACGCGGCGCGGCTCGCCGCGCGCATGGCCAACTGTCTGTTCGATGCGATGGCAGGCGGCACGCCGCATCTCGGCGCGACCGGCCTGCTGCGCCTTGCGCCGCTCGGCTATGACGGGCCGATCGAAGCCGTGACGTTCTCGGGCGGCGTGTCGGAATACGTCTATGGCTGGGAGCGGGGAAATTTCGGCGACCTCGGCGCCGAGCTTGCGGCGGAGATCCGCAATCGCGTGGCCGCCGCCGGATTGCGGCTCGAACCGCCGGCCCAGGGTATCCGTGCGACCGTGATCGGCGCATCCCAGTACACCACCCAGGTGAGCGGCAGCACCATTTTCGTCTCACCGCTCGACGCGCTTCCGTTGCGCAACATTCCAGTGATTGCGCCGGATTTCGCGCTCGCCGAGGATGCGATCGATCGCGCGGCCGTCGCCGCCGCCATCGACAAGGCGCGCCGTCATCTTGATCTTCACGAGGTCGAAACCGCGCTCGCGATCTTCGTGCCGTGGAAAGGCTCGGCGACGTTCCAGCGTCTGGACGCATTTTGTCAGGGCGTCGCCGCAGGCCTTGGCGATCTCATGGCGCGGCAACTGCCGATCGTGCTCGCCGGCGACGGCGACGTCGGTGGTCTCCTCGGCATCCATTTCCGCGAGGAGTTGAAGCTCGCCAATCCCGTCATTTCGATCGACGGGCTCGACCTCAAGCAATTCGACTACATCGACATCGGCGAGATTCTGGAAAGTTCCGGCGCCGTGCCGGTGGTGATCAAGTCGCTGATCTTCCCTTCGAGTGCCGCCCTCGGCCAGGAGTGGATGGCCACTTCACCTCCCCCTGGAGGGGGGAGTGCCCGCCCCGGACTCGATCCGGGGTCGGTCGCGTAGCGACCAGGAGGGGGTGGCAGCGGCTGAGCACATTCGGCGCCGCATTTGGGGCGACGGCGGCACCGTCTTTCGTAGCCCGGATGAGCGAAGCGACATCCGGGGCAGCGCTGCGATTCTTGGATAGGCGATCCCCGGATATCGCTCCGCTCATCCGGGCTACTAAGCCAAGCCTACTTGTTCTCCCCGACATAGGTGAGTTCATCGGCGATCTTCAGCTCGATGAGCACGTTCTCGTCGGTCGAGTCCTCGCACAGCATGGAGCGATGGCCGATGCCCTTGGGGATCAGCAGCATGTCGCCAGGGTGCATGATCTTAACGCCCATCTCGGTTTCCCACTTCAACGCGCCCTTGACGCAGAAGATGATCTCGTGGGCGTCGATGTTACGGTGCCAGAAGCCCATGTCGTGCTTGCGGCGCTTCGAGACATCGATCTTCACGTGGTCGGAGGTGTAGAGCCGCAGCGGCGTGCCGTCCGCCTTGTCGATATTGCTGGGGCTGAACTTCTCCGCAAAAATATTGATCATCCGAAAGATGTCGGCGTTCTCCAGCACGCCGGCATTGATGACCGGTGGTTCGTTGTGGGCGAGAACGACGTTCTTGCCGTTGATGGTGACGAGTTCGCGATACGTGGTCATTCAATTCACTCCGGTTTCCCGCCGCCCGACGCGGCGAGGACGGCGGCAACGATGCCGGCGTAGCCCGTACACCGGCAGAGATGGCCGCTCAGAACGTCGCGGATTTCATCCTCGGTCGGATGCGGATTTTTCGCAAGATAATCGGTGAACGACATCAGAATGCCGGGCGTGCAGAAGCCGCATTGCAAGGCGTGATGCTGCTGAAAGGCCTTCTGCAGCGGGTTGAGTTCGCCGTCCGGCGACGCGAGCGCCTCGACGGTCGTCACGGCCCGACCTTCGGCCTGCACCGCAAGGGTAAGGCAGGAGCGCACCGCATCGCCGTCGATCAATACCGTGCAGCAACCGCACACGCCGTGCTCGCAGCCGACATGGGTGCCGGTCGCGCCGATCACGTGGCGCAGAAAGTCCGTGAGCAGCATGCGCGGCTCGGCGTAGCCTGCGACCGGGCGGCCATTGAGCGTCAGCGCGATGCGAACCTGATCGTCTTTGTTCACGCGGCGCATCGCAACGCCTCTTCCACTGTGGCCGGGCCGACGCGGCGCAGAAGATCGCGCCGCAGCCGGGCAGAGGCATGGGTATCGTCGTAGCCCTCAAGCTCCCAGGCAAGCGCATCGAAGAACGTGCGGGCGGCGTCGGCGCCATCGATCGTTGTGCTGCGCACCGCCGGCTTGTCGGCGACGCCGCCGATGCCGACGCGCAGCGCGCTTTTGCCCTCGATCACCACAGCAATCGCGATGATGGCGAAATCGCCGTGCCGCCGCGCGACCTCGCGGAACGCCACCTGCCGCGTCGATTGCACCGGAAAACGTACCGCGATGATCAATTCGTCCGGCTCGCGCGCGGTCGTCAGCATGCCGAGTTGGAAATCTTGCGCGCTAAGGACGCGCGTGCCGCGATGCGAGCGCAGCACCACCTCGCCGCCCAGCGTTGCCAACGAGAGCGGCAACTCCGAGGACGGATCGGCGTGCGCGATCGAGCCGCACACGGTCCCTTTGTTGCGAGTCTGGAAATGCCCGACGAACGGCAGCGCCGCGGCGAGAAGCGGCAGCCGCGCACCAAGCTCCGGCCAATCCTTCAGCCGGTTCTGCGTCACCGCCGCGCCGACTTCGACCTTGTTGTCGACGACATGGATGGTCGAAAGCTCCGGCAGCCGCGCAATGTCGAGCAGGATCGCGGGCTCGGCGATACGCAGGTTGAGCATCGCCATCAACGACTGGCCGCCCGCGAGCACGCTCACGGCATCGCCATTTTCGGCGAGCACGGCGACGGCCTCCTCGACATTGTCGGGCCGCATGTAGTCGAACCGGCGCGGCTTCATCGGCCGCTGCCCTTCGCATGGGCCGACGAAATATTTTTTTCCCCTCCCCCGCTTGCGGGGGAGGGTAGGGTGGGGGCACTCCCAGGCACTGAGCCTGTTGAAGCAGCCCCCTCGCAACCCTCCCCCGCAAGCGGGTGAGGGGAAAAAGATGCGCTCCCCGCGGGCGCTTCCTCGCCGGCGATCAGCTCATGGAGACGGCGCGGCGTCACCGGCAAAACCACATCCTTCACCCCGAGAGCGTCGGCAATCGCGTTCGCGATGCAGGCGGGCGTGCTCATGCAGTTGCCTTCCGCCATGCCTTTGGCGCCGAGCGGCGTCAGCGGCGACGGCGTCACCTGGTGCAGGATTTCGAGCTTCGGAATTTCCGCGACCGTCGGCACCAGATAATCGGCGAAGCTGCCCGACAGGAAGCTGCCGCTCTCGTCGTACACGAATTCTTCGTAAAGCGCCGCGGCGATGCCCTGCACGAACGCGCCGTGCACCTGGCCGTCGGCGATCAGCGGATTGAGCAGCGTTCCCGCATCGTGCATCGACACGTAGCGGTCGATGCGGACCGAAAACGTCACCGGATCGATCTCGACACCGCACATGTCGAACACGAAGCCGTAGGTGAGCGATGTGTTGATGCGGTCGTCGTGAGACGGTGGCTCGAGCTCCGCCGGCGACCAGACGCCCATCTCCGAGAGGCCCGGCGCGACGCCATCGGGCAGCATCACCGGCGACCAGTGCGCGGTGCCGGCAACGCGGCCGAACGGCAGCGCATTATCCGGATTGGAATGGCTGCGGATCTTGCCGTCCGCGAACTCCACATCGTCGGGCAAGACATTGAGCTGCTTTGCTGCGATGCCGGCAAGCTTGTCGCGCATGCGCGTCGCAGCGACGTGCGCGGCAACTGCCGTCCCCGGGGAAAATCGGCATGAATAGGTGCCGGCCGCAATCGACCAGGCGTCCTTCGCCGTATCCATCTCCAGTGTGACCTCGACATCGGACAGCTCAAGCCCGAGCCGATCGGCGACGATTTGCGCCAGCACGGTTTGGTGCCCCTGGCCCTGTACGGTCACGTCGGCCGTCATCGACACGGCGCCGAGCGGATCGATGTTGAGCGTCACCATCGACACCGCGCCGTTCTTTGGGCCGGCGCGCTCGCGGGCATCGGCGGTCAGGAGCGTCGAGAGGTAGCCCATGTTCGACATGCCGGGCTCGACCACGGCGGCAAATCCGATGCCGTAATACTTGCCCTTGGCGCGGGCCTCCTCGCGCCGGCGCTTGAGATCGGCAAGCCGGCCTTCGCCGACGGTCGTCTCGACGGCGCGCTCGAAATCGCCGGAGTCATAGAGCGCACCCGCGGCTGCGCGGTAGGGAAATTTCGCCGTCGGAACAAGATTGCGCCGGATCACATCGAGATGGTCGAGACCCGAGTTCGACCGCGATGCGATGAACGAGCCGCTCGATCGCGAGATAAAGCTGCGGGCCGCCGAAGCCGCGAATGAGGCTTGCGGGCATCTTGTTGGTGAGCACGATGCGGTTGACGACGTCGACATTGGGAATGTCGTAGGCGCCGGTCACCGCGCCGTGCATCCGATAGAGCGGGCCCGGCATGGGTGCGCGCAGGTAGGCGCCGTAGTCCTCGAGCTGATCGAGCCGCAGTCCCAGGATGCGGCCCTCTTTCGTGACCGCGGCCTCGATCTTGGTGATGCGGTTCGGACCTGAGCTTGCGGCGAGGAGGTGCTCGGCACGATCCTCGACCCATTTCACCGGACGCCCGACGATCTTTGCCGCGATGGCCGCGAGCACGACGTAGGGGAAAACCGACAGCTTGATGCCGAAACTGCCGCCGGAATCCGGCGGAATGCGCAGCCGCATTTTGGTGCCGGGCACCCGCAGTGCCTTCGCCATCACCGGGTGCGTGCTGAACGGGCCCTGGAAATTCGCGAGCACGTCGTAGCTCTGGTCGTGCGGCCGGTACTCGGCGACGACGACGTAGCATTCCATCGGGGTGAAGGAGAGCCGCGGAAACTCGACCGTGAGCCCGACCGTGCGATCTGCCGCTGCAAACGCACCAGCGGTGTCGCCATAGGTGGAATTTGCGCACCGAGATTTCGTTGGTCTTGCAGGCGGGGTGGAGGAGGGGTGCGATCCTTCTCGCAGGCGGCCAGCGGATCGATGACGGCTTCGAGCGGCTCGTATTCGATCTCCACCAGCTCGGCGGCGTCTTCCGCGATGTAGCGGGTTTCGGCGACGACGAGAGCGACCGCCTCGCCGGCAAAGCGCACGTGTTCGACGGCGAGCGACCACTGATGCACGGGCTGCTTGAGCGCAATCAGGAACGGATCGGTGAGCTTGCGGACGTCTTCGCCGGTGATCACCGCGGCGACGCCCGGCAGCGCCAGGGCCGCGGTCGCGTCGATGCGGAGGATCTTCGCATGCGCGTGCGGCGAGCGGATCACATGGCCATGGAGCGTGCCGTGTGGGACCGGCAGATCATCCGCATAGCGTCCGCGCCCCGACAACAGCGCCGGGTCTTCCTTGCGAACGAGCGGACGGCCTAGGACCTGGGACACGCGGTTTACCTATGAAACGCTGGCCACCTGCGCCACTATGACCGCAGGTGTCATCGCCAAGCTTGACCGGGCGATCCGGTAACCACCGGATAATGTGCGAGGCATCGCATCGCGTCCACTCTACGCCCGGGGCTACTGGATGCCCCGCTTGCGCGGGGCATGACAACTCAGAAAATGACAGCCCTGCCATTCCTGCAGCTTTCGGCCGTTGCGACGCTGCGCTTGCGCAGGCATAACTCCGGCCCGCCAAAGAGTTTTTTCACCTGCCAAGGAACAGGCAATGAACATCGAACGCAAGCCGGTCGCCTATGGCGACATGCGAGGCTGGATCAAGGCTTTGCAGGACGCCGGCGAGGTCAAGGAGATCGACGCCGAGGTCGATTGGAACATCGAGATCGGCACCGTGATGAGGCTTGCCCAGGGCACGGGCGACGGCCCGGCGCTGCTGTTCAACAAGATCAAGGATTACGGGGCGAACGCCCGCTGCCGGCGCATCTTCGGCTGCGGCCTTGCGAGCTATCGCCGCGTCGCGATGATGATGGGCGTATCGCCCGACACCCATCCGCGCGACCTCGTCAAGCTCGGGCGTAACGTCCTCAACGGCGGCATCCCGCCCAAGATCGTCAGCACCGGGCCGGTCAAGGAGAACATCGTCACCGGCGACGATGTCGACCTCTACGAGCTGCCGTCGCCGTGGTGGAACAGGCTCGACGGCGGCCGCTATCTCCTGACTTACGGCGGCTGCGTGACCAAGGATCACGACACCGGCGTGATGAACGTCGGCATCTATCGCGGCATGGTTGCGAGCAAGAACGAAATCCCGATCCTGATGTGGCGCGCCCAGCATGTCGGCCAGCACGCCACCTCCTGGGAGCGCGCCGGCCACAACGAAATGCCGATCGCCGTCGCCATCGGCTGGGAGCCGTCGCTCGGCTTCACCGGCGGGGCGCCGGTCGCGAAGGGCGTGTGCGAATACGATGTCATGGGCTCGATCCGCGGCGCGCCGGTCGAACTCGTCAAATGTGAGACCGTCGATCTCCACGTCCCGGCAACCGCCGAGATCGTGATCGAAGGCTATCTCCAGCTCGATCCGGCAAAGTTCAAGATGGAGGGGCCCTTCGCGGAATTCACCGGCTATCTCGCCGGCGACAAATCGCCGAAGCCGACCATCCGCGTCACCGCCATCACCCATCGCAACGACCCGATCCTGCGCGGCTGCATCGAAGGCTCGCTGCCGGGAAGCTTCTCGGAGAATGCGATCTGCTCCTCGATCATGCGCGCGGCGACCGCCTGGAGCGTGCTTGAGCGCGCTGGCGTTCCGGGCATTACCGACGTGTGGTGCCCGCCGGTCCACGCCGGCATCAATCTCGTGATTCAGATGAAGCAGACCTATCGGGGCCAGGCCAAGCAGGCCGCAAACGCCATCTGGGGCTCGTCCGCCGCCCATGTGCGCTACAAGCACATCACCGTGGTGGACGACGATATCGACATCCACGATTACGCGGCCGTCGACTGGGCGATCGCCTACCGGGTCAACGCCGGCGAGGACGACGTCATCATCATGCCCTCGACCTTCGGCGCGGGCCTCGACCCGTCGACGCGGCGGCGCGACCGCAACCCGGCGCTGTTCGGCACCGGCAAGTGGAACCGGCTGTTGATCGACGCCACCATGAACCTCGATTACGACCCCGACCCCGATCTCGGCGGCGCACGCTTCCCGCCCAAGGTCTGGCCGGAGGAGGCCGACATCGCTGCCGTCTCGCGCCGCTGGGGCGAATTCGGACTGAAGCCGCTGAAGTAGTCGGGGCTTGTAGCCCGTATGAGCGCAGCGAAATGCGGGAAGGACGATCCCGGATGTCGCTGCGCTCATCCGGGCTACGGCGTTCCTTCCAATCGATAAGGGTCACGGATCAATGCTCGAACTTCCCACGCCGCATGAAACCTTTGAGGTTCCGCTCGCGGACGGCGCACGAATCCGCGTCCGCCGGCACGGCGATCCGAACGGCGTGCGGCTCTTCATCAGTCACGGCAACGGCTACGCCATCAACGGCTACTTGCCGTACTGGCACCACTTCCTTCCGCGCTTCGACGTCATCCTGTTTGATTTTCGCAATCACGGCGAGAACATTCCGGTCACGCCCCATAATCACACTTATGGGCAGCTAAGCCGCGACCTCGAACGGGTCTATCAGGACGTGACCGCAAAACTCGGCAAACGTCCGTCGGCTGGCATCTTCCATTCCATGTCCGGCCGCACGGCGATGAAGCACGCGATCGAGATCGGCTTTCGCTGGGACGCGCTCGTTTTGTTCGATCCGCCCAACGTGCCGCCGCCGGATCATCCGGTCTATCCGGCCATGAAGGCTTTCGAGGCGCGCCTCACCGAATTCGCCAGCGGCCGCCGCAGTCATTTCGACAGCGTCGAGGAACTCGCGGCGGACTTCGCCAAGTCGCGGATGGGCCAATCCTGGGCGCCGGGCGTGCACGCGCTGATGGCGCGTGCGGTGCTGCGGGCTAATCCGAACGGAGATGGCTTCGTGCTGGTGTGCGACCCGGCGAACGAGGCCGGCATCTACGCCGAGGCGATGACGCTCAATCTGTGGCCGCGCGCTACGGACTTCCGCGGGCCCGTCAAGCTGATCGGCGCCGACCCGGATATGAAAGGCGGCCCGCCGACCGGCCGCGCCAACCAGGCGCTCGGCACCGAGAACGGCTACGACTACAGCTTTGTGCCCAACACCGGCCACATGCTGCAGATCGAGAATCCGGACGAGTGCGCGCGCCTGACGCTGGCATTCCTCGCCGAATGCCGGCTTGCCTAGCGCCGATCACTTTTGGCGCCGATCACTCGGCGGCGTCGGCGCGCCGTCCGCGCTGGTCGAAGCGGCGGTCGAAGATGTCCTCGGCGATGCGGTTCTTGAGGATCTCCACCGAGCCGCCAGCGATCATCCAGCCGCGGCAACGCCGCATGCAATATTCGACCAGCGTGTCGCGGCTGTAGCCGAGCGCGCCCATGGCCTGCACCGCCTCGTGGGCCACTTCGAAGCCCGCGAGATTGCACGCCGCCTTGGCAAGCGAGGTCTCGTAGGCGGACGGAAAACCGCGGTCGGCATTTGCGGCCGCGCGATAGAGCAGAAGCTGCGCGCCTTCGAGCTTCAGCGCCATGTCGGCAAACTTCCATTGCAGCCCCTGGAATTCGCACAGCGGCCGGCCGAACTGCGTCCGCGTCGCCACGTGGTCGCGCGCGGTGTTGAAGGCGTAGCGGCCCAGTGCGAGCGCCCGAGCGGAGTTGCCGATGCGCTCGACGTTGAAGCCGGAGATCTGCTTCTTGAAGCCGCCGGGGCCGAGCAGCACGTTCTCGGCCGGGATACGGCAATTGTCGAAGTGCAGTTCGCACCACTCTTCGCCGCTCATGAAGGTTGATGGCGCGGCGATGTGAAGGCCGGGCATGCCGCGTTCGATGATCACCGAGCCGATGCCGCCAACGCCCGGACCGTAGCGCACGTAGATGAGGAACACGGCAGCGTCCGGGCTGAAGGTCGAGAATACCTTGGTGCCGTTGATGACGTAGTGGTCGCCATCCGGCCGCGCCGAGGTCTTGAGATCGGTCGCGGCCGAGCCTGCGTCGGGCTCCGACATGCCGAGGCTCATGACGGCGCGACCCGCCAGGAGATCGGGCAAAAATTTTGCCTTCAATGCCGGCGAGGCATATTCCGCAAAGGTGCGGATCGGACCGAAGCTGCCGAACTGCACCACGTCGGCGCTGCGCGGACAGACGAGCGCCACCTGTTCGATCGCAATCACCGCATCCATCAGCGCCCCGCCCTGGCCGCCGTCGGCTTCCGGGATCGTGATCCCCATCAGCCCTTGCCGGCTCATGGCCTGCGCCACATCGAACGGAAAGCGCGGATTGTGCGCGCGCTTTAGCGCGCCGTCGGCAAAATTCGCCTCGGCGAACTTATGCACGGCCTCAGCGAACTGCTTTTGCTCCTCGGTGAATTCAAAATTCATGGCGCCCTCGCGAAGGTCGCGAAGTTAGCGCACCGCGGTGAACTTCGCGATAGCGGGTGACGGCCTATCGAGAAGGCTTTCTCGACCGCCGGCGGCGATACTCATCGGCCGCACCGCTCGCTGCGGCCTCGCTCATTTCGTCTACCGTGATGCGTCGCTTGGATTTTAGCATGCCCCGGAGGTACGAGGCCGGCTGTACCGGCAAAAGCGCGATGCCTCCGGTGGGATGAATGAAGAATTTGACGCGGCTACCCGGATGCAGCCCGAGCTTATCCCTGATGTGCTTTGGGATCGTGACTTGGCCCTTGGGGCTGATGACGGAATGCATGTTTGGAAGTCTTTCTACAAAGCGCCACTTTTTGACATTACGTGAACCGCATTGCTCGCTTCAGTCACTAATTTTCGCGCCCTTTTTGGCGCCCCCGACAATTAAATTGCGGCAAACGAGGATAGTCATGGACATCATTGCTCACGATCCGGCGGGAACCGCCGATTGGTCGAGCTTCCATGCGTTCCGCCGGGCGCGGCACGCAGAAAGCGCGCCGGATGAGCCGATCCTGTCCGATGCGCAATTCGAGGCGCAGGAGCGGGAAGTGCACCCGCACTACGTCCGATCGGCTTGGCTTGCGCTCGACAACCGGGTCGTTGTGGGCAGCCTGACCTCATTCCGAACCCGCGAGGGCAGCCCCTTTCATGCCGAGAATGCGCGGCATTTGTCGGTCGGCTGCTCCGTGCTCGGCCCGTGGCGGCGCCGCGGCATCGCGACCCGTCTGCTCGCGCGGCTGCACCGCCTGATGTGCGAGGACGGCCGTACGATCGCGACCGCCTCGACCTATGAGGGCGACGGTCAAGCCTTCCTGCAGCGCATCGGCGCCGGCGAGAAGTTGCGCGTTGTCGACAATCGCCTCCGTTTCGACGGGCTCGATTGGGCGAAGCTGCGCGGATGGAAGGACGACATCGTTGCCGCCAATCCCGATCTCACGATGGAATCCTATGTCCATCGCGTGCCCTTCGATGTGTACGAGTCGATGATGCCGGAGCTGGAGCGCTTGCTGGCCGACGTCCCGCTCGGCGACCTCGACGTGCCACCGACGCAACTGGATATGAGCCAGATTCGGGAGTTCTACCGCCAGCTGGATCTGTTCGGCGGAGACCACGATCTTGTCGTGTTCCGCGACGCGGATCGACGGATCGCCGGCGTTGCCGAAATCCATTGGGACGCGCGGCTCCCTGGCTTCGCGTACCACTCGTTCACCGGCGTGCGGCGGGACATGCGCGGCCGCGGTCTCGCGACCGCGCTGAAAGTGGCGGCGCTGGAGCTGGTGCGGGTAACCCATCCGTCGGTGACGGAAATGCGCACCACCAACGCGGCTCATAATGTGCCGATGCTGGCGGTGAATACGAAGCTCGGCTTCAGGCCGCATCGCGCCGTCGGCGCGTATCAGATCGACCGCGATCGGCTCGGCGCGCTGGTACGCGCGGCGTAGCTTAAGACTACGCGGGCGCGGCAAAACACATTGCCGCGCCCGACCATCCTGATAATCCGCTCGTCCCCAGCGTCATTCGATCTGCTTGATTCCGGCGTCCTTTATCAACTTGGCCCAATAGGGCGTTTCTTCTTTGATGAGCGCAGCGAACTCGCCGGGAGTATTGGCCAGCGGGACTATGCCGATGGCGTGCAGCTTTTCCTGAACGTCCGGTAACGCCATGATCTTCGTTGTTTCCTGGTTGAGCTTCGTCACGATCGCGGCCGGAGTGCCGGCAGGCACGAACAAGCCGAACCATGTGGTTACATCAAAGCCGGGGAAACCAACCTCCTCCATCGTCGGAAGGTCCGGCAGAAACGGCGCGCGCTTGAGTGAGGTTACCGCCAGCGGGCGAACTTTACCCTCGCGTATGATCGAGAGCGTAGCCGTCGGCGGAATGAAACTCATGGTGATCCGGCCGCCCATCACGTCGGTGACTACGAGGGATGAACCCCGGAAGGGCACCTGCTGAACATCGATATGCGCCAGCACATTGAAGAGCTCGCCGGCAAACTGGAGCGATGAGCCAGGGCCGGAATGGCCATAAGTCATTTGGCCTGGAGAGCGACGGGCCAGCGCGACGAGTTCTGCGACGCTTTTCGCCGGCACGTCATTGTTGACCACGAGTACCAGCGGATAGGCATAGACTTGCGTGACCGGGATCAGGTCTTTGAGGGGATCATACGAAAGCTTCTTGTAGAGGCTGACGGCAACGACGGTGCTCCCCGCGGCGAGCACGCCGATGGTGTAGCCGTCGGGGCTGGCCTTCGTGACACGATCCGCGGCAATATTCCCGCCGGCCCCCGTCACGTTCTCGACGATGACCGGCTTTCCGAGCGTATCACTCAGCTTGTCCGCCAGAAGCCGGGCCACGACATCGACCCCTGGCGCAAACCCGAACAGCATACGAATGCTGCGGTCTGGATAGCTCGACTGGGCCGCGGCTGGAACTAAGCCGGCCGCGAGATAAGCAGCAAATACGGAAAGACCGACGAGTTTCGTGAGTTTCATGACAGGCGCCCTAATTCATTCGAGCGAGCGTTGCTTGGGGTGAACCGCGTAATAATTTCAAAAGATATTTTAGTTCAGCACGCCTCATTGGGATCGGATATTTGCCGCCTTGATCACCTTGGCCCAGGTGACGATCTCGGCGCGAAGGCGTTCGGCAAATTCCTGCGGCGTGCTGCCGACCGGATCGTAACCGAGCGTGGCGAGGCGCTCCTGCATGGCAGGCGCGGCGATCGCCTTCACCATTTCGTGGTTGAGGAGGGTGACGATGTCTTTCGGGGTCCCGATCGGCACGACAAATCCGACGAAGCTGTCGCCGGCGATTTCCGGATAGCCGCCTTCGGCGAGCGTCGGTACATCCGGCATCGTCTGCGCGCGCGTCTTGCTGGTGACAGCGAGTGCACGGACCTGGCCGTCGCGGGTCAATTGCGTGACGGTGGTCGGATTGCCCATGCCGATCGGGGTGTGGCCGGCGACCACCGATGCTATCGCCGGCGCGCCGCCGGTGAACGGCACGTGCACGAGGTCGAGGCCGAACGCCAGCCGGAATTGCTCGCCCGCAAGATGGGCGGTCGTGCCGGCTCCCGCCGAGGCGTAGCTGAACTTGCCGGGATTGGCGCGGATGAGGTCGACAAGTTCGCCGACGTTGGCTGCGCGCACCGCAGGATTGACGACGATCACGGTCGTCGAGGTGACGGCAAGCGATACCGGATCGAAATCCTTGATGGGATCGAACCCCACCCGCTCGAACAGCGATGGATTGATCACGATCGAGCTGAATGCGGTGAGGATCGTGTAGCCATCGGCGGCCGCTCTCGCGCCTTGCGCCATCCCCACGTTTCCGGAGCCGCCGGCGAGGTTCTCGACATAAAACTGATGCGCCATCTGCTCGCTCAACTTGCCGGCGACAAGCCGCGCTACCACGTCGGTCACGCCGCCGGGCGCGAACGGAACGATCACCCGCACAGGCCTCGTCGGCCACGTCTCTCCGGCAGCACCGGTTGCGAGAGATGCGAGTGCGCAGACGCAGATGGCGAGCGTCAGGATTTGACGGTGCACATGCTGTGCGCAGTCAAGAAATGGCACGGCTTCGGTCGCCCGAATACGCAAGCGCCAGCGCAATCCCGCCTGCGTCCTTGCCGGCATCGTTCCCTCCGATGAACCCTGAATTCAGGGAGTCGTAGCGACTTTTTGGCTGTTCGAAAGCGGTGACCGTTATCGGCACAGCGGGACGATCTTATTGACAGGCGCCGTTGACCGCTACTCCTGCATGCCTGCTGCGACACCAGCAACAGCATTCCGCCCCCGCGACCTGTTTTCGCTCAGCCGTACAGCCTGTTACAAGGTGGCGCGCTCGCGGCCGGGCGCAGGAGTGCATGGATGGGAGCGAAGCAGTTCGGGGCGAGGGTAGCGCGGATCGAGGATCCCGCTTTGCTGACCGGCCGTGCCCGCTATGTCGATGACGTAAAGGTGCCGGGGGTCCTTCACGCCTGTTTCGTGCGGAGCCCCCATCCGCATGCGCGCATCGCCGGGATCGATACGGCCGCCGCACGCTTGATGCCGGGCGTCCATGCGGTACTGACTGCCGACGACATGCCGGGCCGTCTCGCGACCGATCCTATTCCGACGCCGGTGCCCAACCCGGCAATCACCGCGATGCGCACCCAACGGGCGCTCGCGCGCGGCGAGGTCTGCTATGCGGGCGAAACCGTCGCGGTCGCGATTGCCGACACCCGCTACCTCGCCGAAGATGCGGCGGCCGCCGTCGATGTGGCCTACGAACCGCTCGCCGCCGTGAGCGATTGTCGCGATGCGACCTTCAACGGCACTGCCCATTCCCACCGCGATCTCACGACCAATGTCGCCGCCTACGTGCCCATGAGCTACGGCGATGTTGATCACGCGTTCGCGACCGCAGCGCACGTGTTCGAGGAGGACATCTTCCAGCACCGCGGTGCCGCGATGACGTTGGAGGGCCGCGCCGTCCTCGCGAGTGAAGACCCGGTGTCGGGCCTCCTCACCGTCTGGTCCGCGACCCAGACCCCGCACCTCTGCCGTGCCACCATCGCCGACCTGCTTGGCCGCAATCTCGAATCCGTGCGCGTGATCGCGCCGTTTGTCGGCGGCGGGTTCGGAACCAAGGCGCCGTTCTACGCGGAGGAGATCGTGATCCCGGTCGCCGCCATGAAGCTGGGCCGGCCGGTGAAGTGGACCGAAGATCGCCGCGAGCATTTCCTCTCGGCGACCCAGGAGCGCGATCAGTATTGGCAAGTCGCGATTGCCGTTGACGACGCCGGCAAGATCCTCGGACTTCGCGGCAAGATGATCCACGACAACGGCGCCTACCTGCCCTGGGGCATCATCGCGCCGTATATCGCCGCAACGACGTTTCCGGGTCCCTACGTGGTGCCGGCGTTCAAGTTCGAGACCACCGTCGTGCTCACCAACCGGGTGCCGACGACGGTGGTGCGCGGCGCCGGGCGGCCGCAGGCCGTGTTTGCGATGGAACGCCTGATGGACCGCGTCGCCCGCGAACTTGGCATCGACCGCGCCGAAGTGCGCCGGCGCAACATGATCGGCCCGGAGCGCATGCCCTACAGCGTCGGCCTTGTCTTTCGCGACGGCAAGCCTCTCGTCTACGCCGGCGGCGATTTTCCGTTGAGCCAGCGGCGCGCGATCGTGATCTCGGACTACGACGGCTTCCGCGCCCGCCAGGCGGCCGCGCGCGCCGACGGCCACTACATCGGCATCGGCATCGGCAATTACGTCGAGGGCACCGGGCTCGGTCCGTTCGAGGGCGTCTCGGTGCGCATCATGCCGAACGGCAAAGTCGCGGTCGCGACCGGGGCGACGACCCAGGGCCAGGGCACCCACACGACGCTTGCCCAGATCGTCGCCGACAAGCTCGGCTGCCTGATCGAGGACATCGTCATGACGGTGGGCGACACCAATGCCATCAGCCAGGGCGTCGGTGCATTCGCAAGCCGGCAGGCGATCAATGCCGGCAACTCGGCAATGATCGCGGGCGAAAGCGTGAAGCGGCAAGTGATCGCGCTCGCGGCCCGCGCTTTCGGCGTGCCGGAGACCGACATCGACGTCGAGGATGGCCGCGCGGTCGCCCGCGGCGGCAACAAGCCGGTACTGACGTTCGGCGAGCTTGCCCGCATGGCCCAGGGGATGCCGGGCTTCTCCATGGCCCCCGGCCAGACTCCGGGGTTGGAGAACACGGCCTATTTCACCCCGTCGCAGGCGTCCTACTGCAACGGCACCCACGTGGCGGAGGTCGAAGTCGATCCGATGACCGGCGCCGTGACCATCCTGAAATATGTGGTCGGCCACGACAGCGGTATCGTTATCAATCCGATGATCGTCGACGGTCAGGTGCAAGGGGGCGTCGCCCACGGCATCGGCAATGCGCTGTTCGAATACATGAAGTATAACGCCGGCGCACAGCCGCTCACCACCACGTTTGCAGACTATCTGCTGCCGGCGTCGACCGACGTGCCGTCCTGCGTCATCGAGCACGTCGAGACGCCGAATCCGCTCAATCCGCTCGGCGTCAAAGGCGCCGGCGAAGGCGGTACCATTCCGGCCCCGGCGACGATCGTTGCCGCGATCGAAGACGCGCTGTCGCCATTCGGGGTCCATTTCGCCGAGATCCCACTGACGCCCGACCGCATTGTCGCGGCGCTGCAAGCGGCCGGCGCCTATGAGAAGATATGGTGAGGCTCGCAGCGACAACGCGAGGATCAACGGAGGAGGAGATGACTGAAGAGAGCGGCTCGCCGTTCTGGCGTTTCTCGCTTGGCTATTACCGCCGGCCGGGCGTCAGCGAAGCCTGCATCGTGTTGCAGGACGGCTGCGGCGTCGACGTCAACATCCTGCTGTTCCTGTTGTGGCTTGCGACGGCGAAGCGCAGCGTCGGGCGCGGGGACGTGCAGGCGGTGTGCACGAAGGCCGGCGCCTGGCGGGACGAGGTGGTGGTGCCGCTGCGCACGCTGCGGCGCCGGCTCAAGGATGGCTTTGACCTCGTGGAGCGCGGCACCGGCGAAGTCTTCCGCACCAAGATCAAGGCGATCGAGCTCGAGGCCGAGCGGTTGCAGCAGGAGGCATTGTTTGCGCTCGCCGCAGGGCTTGCCACCACAACCGCGCCGTCGGTCGAGGCCGCAGCTCGCGCCAATGTCGCCGCCTATGAAAACGTCATGGCGCGGCCCTTCACGCCGGATGCGGTCGCGCGCCTCCTCACGGCGCTCCCGGATGGCGGCCGCTGATGCACGCTCCCGCCGCCCGCGGCTATGCCGACCTGCACGAGCATCTCGATCTGCTTGACCGCGCCGGGCTCCTCCATCGCATCGATGCGCCGGTGAACAAGGACACCGAGATGCATCCGCTGGTGCGCTGGCAGTTCCGCGGCGGCATCCCCGAGCGCGACCGCAAGGCCTTCCTGTTCACCAACGTCGTCGACTCGCGCGGCCGGCGCTACGACATCCCTGTGGCGATCGGAGCTTTCGCCGCCAATCCCGCGATCTATTGCATCGGCATGAACGTCGCGAGCAACGAGGACATCGGGCCGCGCTGGGAGCACGCGTTTGCCAATCCGATCGCGCCGCGCGTCGTCGAGACGGCGCCATGCCAGGATATCGTCATCGCCGGGCGCGACCTCGACGGTCCCGGCCACGGCCTCGAAGCGTTGCCGATCCCGATCTCGACCCCTGGCTTCGACGCCGCCCCTTATCTCACCGCGACCTGCGTCATCACCCGCGATCCCGAAACCGGCATCGCCAACCTCGGCACCTATCGCGCCCAGCTCAAGTCGCCAACGCGGCTCGGCATGATGACGCTCGTCAATGTGCGCGCCGGCGGCTACGAGCATTGGCGCAAATACCAGGCGAAGGGCGAGCGGATCCCGGTTGCGATCGTGGTCGGCTGTCCGCCGGTGGTGGCGTTCATGGGGCCGCAGAAGCCGCCGCACGGCGTAGACGAGCTGACGATCGCCGGCGGCCTTGCCGGCGCGCCCATCAATGTGGTCCGTGCCAAGACCGTCGATCTCTTGGTGCCGGCGGAATCCGAAGTCGTCATCGAAGGCTTTGCCGATCCCGACTATCTCGAGCCGGAGGGTCCGTTCGGCGAATCCCACGGCTATGTCGCGCTCGAGGACTACAACCTCATCATCGAGGTCACCGCGATCACGCGCCGACGCAATGCCATCGTCACCTCGATCATCAGCCAGGTGACGCCGTCGGAATCGAGCGTCGTCAAGCGCATGGCGTACGAGCCGATGTTCCTTGCCCATCTGCGCGACGCGCTCGGCATCAAGGGCATCAAGCGCGTGGTCATGCACGAGCCGCTGACCAACCTGCGCAAGCTCGTGATCCTGCAATTCGCCGCGGGCAGCCCGCAGTCGGAAGTCTGGCGCGCGCTCAACGGGGCGTTGACGCTGCAGGCGATCGTCGGCAAGTTCGTGATCGCGGTCGACGAGGACATCGACCCCGAAAATGCCGACGCTGTCTTCTGGGCGATGTCCTATCGCTGCAATCCCATCAAGGATACGCATGTCGTGCCTTATCGCGATCCCGGCCACGGTCCGCGCACCGGAGATGCCGCGCCGGATTCGGCGATGCTGATCGACGCCACCATGAAGCAGAAAATGCCGCCGCTAGCGTTGCCCAAGCGCGAATACATGGAGAACGCCAAGGCACTGTGGGAGCGCCTCGGCCTGCCGCCGCTCTCGCCCCAGATGCCGTGGTTCGGCTATTCGCTCGGCGACTGGAACGACACCTGGGACGGCAACGCGCGCGCGGCGGCCCAGTCGCATTGGATGGATCGAAGCGAGAGTTATCGCCAGCGCCGCCGCCGCGGCATCGCTCCCAATACGTCGAGCCGCGCTATCGAAGGAATGAAGGATGACGACTGAAACTCCGCGCCGCCTCATCGTCGGCATTTCCGGCGCGTCCGGCACCGTCTACGGCATTCGCCTACTGGAGCTTTTGCGCGGTAGCGACATCGAGACCCACCTCGTCATGAGCAAGTCGGCCGAGTTGACGCTCGCCTACGAGACCGACCTCAAGACGAAGGACATCCGCGCGCTCGCGACCGTCAATCATCCAAACAGCGATATCGGCGCGACCATCTCGTCGGGCTCGTTTCCGACCATGGGCATGGTGGTGGCGCCATGCTCGATCAAGACCATGAGCGAGATCGCGACCGGGGTCACGAGCACACTCCTCTCGCGTGCCGCCGACGTCGTGCTCAAGGAGCGCCGCCGCCTCGTCCTCGCGGTGCGCGAGACCCCGCTTCACGGCGGCCATCTGCGCACCATGACTCAGCTCTCCGACATGGGCGCGATCATCGCCCCGATCGTGCCGGCGTTCTACAACCGCCCAAAATCGCTCGACGACATCATCAACCACACCGTCGGCCGCCTCCTCGACCTGTTCGGCATCGACACCAAGGCCGTAAAACGCTGGCAAGGCGGCCGCGAGGAGGGGTGAATCGTCATTCTCTCCCAAGATGGAGAGATTAGATCAGGTCACACCGCCTTGCGCTCCAACAGCTCGATCGAGACGCCTTGCGGGCCGCGGATGAAGCAGACGCGTGTGCCGGGACGGACGGTGGTCGGTTCCATCGTGAACTCGGCGCCTTTTGCCTTGAGCGCGGCGGCGATGTCGTCGATGCCGCTGACCGAGAGGCCGAAATGGTCGAGGCCCTGGTAGGGCGTTTTCGGCGGCGGGCCGACGTCGCTGCTGGGGGCGACCGGGGCGATGAAGATGTTGGCGCCACCCAGCTTGAGATCGATGCGGGGCTGACCCTGCTGCGTGGTGCGGATCACCTCGGCGCCGAACATGCGCTCGTAATATTGCGCGGTGGCCTCCGGGTCGGGGCTGCGCAGATGGATGTGGTCGTAGGTGAACTGGGCCATGGTGTCTCCAACGGGTGCCTCCATGTCGGAAGCGGTTGACGTGGGCGCGCGGCCGGGCTTCCTTGTCGACGACACTCGCCGATGACGCTCCCGATGCCGCAACAACCTGATGAGGGCCTTGAGCCCGCCTTCGCCGCGCCCGCGCTGGCGTGCGATGCGCATTTTCACATTTTTGGTCCGGCCGGCAAGTACGCCCACGTCAGTGATGACCTGCGCTACGCGCCGCCCTGTGCGCCTCTCGATGACTATCTCGCGCAGGCGCGGCGGCTCGGCTTCGAGCGCTTCGTGCTGGTGCAGCCGAGCGCCTATGGGCTCGACAATTCCTGCATGCTCGATGGGATGGCGGCGCTCCCGCCGGAGGTGCGCCGCGGTATCGTCCATCTCGACGACGTCCACCCGAACGATGCCGAACTCGCGCGCTGGCATGCGCTCGGGGTGCGCGGCGTGCGGATCAATATTTCACCGATTCGGAAACCGGAGGCAGGCCTTGCGGACGCGCTGCGTCCGAAGATCATGCGCAGCGCCGCGATCTGTCGCGGCCTCGGCTGGCATCTCGACCTGCTGCTGCCGGGGTGGCTGATCTCGGAGCTGATGCCGACGCTGCGGGAATTGCCGGTCGAATTCGCGGTTGCGCATATGGGCCTGTTTCCGGCGCGCGACGGCGTCGGGCAGCCTGGCTTTCGCGAGTTCCTCGGCCTCGTCACCGATGGCACCGGGCGCTGCTGGGTAAAGCTCACAGGCATCTATCGGTTTTCCCAGGACCCGAGCTTTGCCGACGTAAAACCGTTCGCTCAGGCCCTCATCGATGCGGCGCCCGACCGCGTGATCTGGGGCAGCGACTACCCGCACCTGTCGTTCCATGACAAAGTCGGCACCATCATGCTCTACAACAAGCTCATTGAATGGGCCCCCGATGCCGCAACGCGCCGCCGCATCCTCACCGACAACCCGGCCCGCCTGTTCGGCTTCGGCTAAGATTTTTGCGGCGCATGGCTTACCTTCCGCGATGGATCAACGGCGGTTCTCGACAGCAATCGCCTTTGCGGCCGGAGCGAGGTGACGTGAGCACCGCTCCACTCCGACAAATCCTGTTTGCGCCGGCGTCGGTCGCGGTGATCGGCCAGTCGAACGACGCCGGCAAGACGACGGGACGACCGCTCAAATATTTGCGCCAAGCTGGCTATCGGGGCCGCATCTATCCGATCAATGCGCGGCGCGCCGAGGTGCTGGGCGAGCGCGCCTGGCCCTCGCTCGACGCGCTGCCCGAGGTGCCGGAGCACGCTTATATAGTGACGCCCGCCGACGCCGCGATGGAGGCCATCGAGGCGTGCGGACGCCTCGGCGTCAAAGCGGCGACGGTGCTCACCGACGGTTTCGCGGAAACGGGTGAGGGCGGTCGCGCACGCGAGGACCGGCTGCGGGAGATCGTGGCGGAAAGCGGCATGCGCATCGTCGGCCCGTCGAGTCTCGGCATCGTCGATCTGCGGACCGGCAGCTTTCTCACCGCCAACGCCGCATTCGAGGAACGAGACCTCATGCCCGGCCGCATCTTCGCGGCGTCCCACAGCGGCGGCATGATCGGCACGTTCCTGTCGCGCGGCAAAGCCTGCGGCATCGATTTTGCCGCGCTAGTGTCGGTCGGCAACGAGGTCGACCTATCGCTCGGGGAAATCTGCACCGCGATGCTCGACGATCCGCAAATCGACGGCTTCGTACTGTTCCTCGAGACGCTGCGCCATGCGGACAAGCTCGTAGCTTTTGCCGCGGGTGCGGCAGCAGCCGGCAAGCCGGTGCTTGCCTACAAGCTCGGCCGCTCGGAAGCGGCGCGCGAACTTGCCGTGACTCACACCGGCGCGCTCGCCGGCGAGGACGACGTGGCCGACGCCTTCCTGCGCGATTGCGGCATCGCCCGGGTCGAAACGATGTCCGCGCTGATCGAAGGACTGCCGCTGCTCGCCCGCATCCCACCGCGGCCGCGCGAACGCGCGCCGCGCGCGGCCGTGGTCACCACCACGGCCGGCGGCGCTGCCATGGTGATCGATCCGCTGGCGAGCCGCGGCGTCGAGATTGTGCCGCCAAGCCAGGCGACCTACGCGCGCCTTGCCGCGGCCGGGATCGCCGTCGCTCGCGCGCGGCTCATCGACCTCACGCTGGCCGGCGCGCGCTACGACGTCATGAAGGCGGCGCTCGATATTCTGACGTCGGCGCCCGAGTTCGATCTCGTCATTGTCGTGGTCGGCTCCTCGGCGCGCTTTCATCCCGAGCTCGCGGTGCAGCCGATCATCGATTGTGCGAAGGGCGGCGCCGCCGCGCCGCTCGCCGCCTTCCTCGTGCCCGATGCGCCGCAGGCTCGCGTTGCGCTCGGCAAAGCAGGCATAGCCAATTTCTATACGCCGGAAGCCTGCGCCGACGCGGCCGCAGCGGCACTGACTCGCCGCTTGCCGCGCCTTGCACCTCCCCCTGGAGGGGGGAGGTCGCATCCCCCTCCAGGGGAGGGTGCAAGTACCATCGACGAACTTGAGGCCTACCGGGTCTTCGATCGACTGGGCATCGCGCGTGCGCCGTCAGCTGCGCTCGACATCACCGTCCCACCGCCGGCCGCTCTTCCATTCGACTTTCCGGTCGTGCTGAAAGTGCTTGCTGCCGAGATCACGCATAAATCCGATGTTGGCGGCGTCATGCTGGGCATCGCTGACCCACCCGCGCTCTCCGCAGCCATGGTGGCGATGCGCAGGCGGCTGCCGCAGGCGCGGCGGGTCCTCGTCCAGCCGATGATCGGCGGCGTAGGCGAGGCGCTGATCGGCTATCGGGTCGATCGCGATGTCGGGCCGCTGGTGATGGTCGCCGCGGGCGGCATCTTCACGGAAATCTATCGTGACCAGAGCCTTCGGCTGGCCCCGGTCGATCTCGACACCGCGCGCGAGATGATCGCCGAGGTGCGAGGGCTCAAGGTGCTGGCCGGCTATCGCGGCAAGCCGGCAGGCGACATTCATGCACTCGCGCAGGCAATCGTGGCGCTGTCGCGGCTCGCCGCCGATGCCACCGTGGTCGAGGCTGAAATCAATCCGCTGATCGTGCGGCGCGAAGGCGAGGGAGTCGTCGCGGTCGATGCACTCATACGCACGACGTCGCCAGCCGGATAGCCAATCGTGATCGTCCGTCGCACGGGCCTTCACCGCGCGCGACAGTGAAGCGCGATTGCGCTACCTTGATGCACCTACCTCTCGTCGAAACCGGAGCGCCCCATGTCGCAAGCCGAAGCGATCCACACCTTGCAGCCTGCGGCCGGCGCGACCGATGCGCTGTGCGCGTTCGTCGCGGCGCTCCGTCATGAGGCGCTCGACGAAGAGGTCCGCCACTATGCGCAGCGGCATTTGCTCGACACGGTCGGCGTCATGATCTCGGGCGCCGGCGGCGATGTCGCGACCCGGGCCGAGGCGGTGATCGCCGCGGTGCGGCCCGCCGGCCGAATCCCGGTGCCCGGACGCGCGCGCCGCGCCGATCTCCTCGATGCGGCCTTCCTGGGCGGCACCGCGGCCCATGGCATCGAGCTTGACGACGGCTTTCGTCAAGGCTCGGTGCATCCCGGCTGCACCGTCGTCCCGGCCGTGCTTGCGAAGGGTTACGAGCAGGGTATCAGCGGCAAGACGGCGATCGAGGCGATCGTCGCCGGCTATGAGACCGCCATCGCCATTGGCCGCGCGTGTCATCCGGATCTGCGCCAGCGCGGCTTTCATCCGACCGGCGCCTGCGCGGTGTTCGGCGCCGCCGCCGCTACGGCAAAGCTTGTCGGCCTTCCGCCGTCGCGCATCAGCGATGCGTTTGGCCTCGCGGCATCGAGCGCCGCCGGCCTGTTCGCGTTCGTGAACGGTGGCGGCGACGTGAAGCGCCTTCATGCCGGCCACGCGTCACGCGAAGGCTTGCAGGCGGCGCTGCTGGCGCGCGAGGGCGTGCAGGGGCCGCCCGGCGTGATCGAATCCCGCGACGGTTTCATGCAGGCATTCGCATTTGGCCGGATCGACAAGGCACGGCCGATCGTCCTGCCGCCGCAGACCATGTTCGGCATCACCGACTGCTACATCAAGCCCTATGCCTGCTGCCGCCACATCCAGCCGGCGATCGAGGCGCTGATGGGCGTATGCACGGACGAGAATATTTTGCCGGACGAAGTGACGCGCATCGACGTCGATACCTATCGGATCGCCGCCGAGCATGCCCACACCGGTTGGGACGATTACGCCAGCGCGCAACTGAGTTTTCCTTATCTCATGGGCCTCGCGCTGCGGTTCCGGGCAATCAGCATCGCGTTTTTCGCCGACGATGTGCGCCGCGATCCCGCCTTCTCCGAGATCGCCCGCAAGCTCCATGTCACGGCAACGCCCGAGACCGACCGCCTCTATCCGAACCTGCGTCCCGCGCGCGTCAAGGTCACCACGACGCGCGGCGTGTTCACGCGCGCGGCCGACGAAGCGCTCGGCTCGCGGCTGGTGCCGCTCGACGACGCTGGCCTGCGTGCCAAGTTCGATGACATCGTGGGACCGGTCCTTGGTCCCGCTCGCGCGGCCGCGTTGCGCGATCAACTGTGGGACATTGAATTCTGTCCTGATGTCCGCGCTGTGGTGGACGCTGCGGCGAAGTAGGTCTGCCGCCACGGCATGGCAGCATCGACAACAGTATCGTCATGCTGCGTTCCGGCACGGGCGGGAAAGAATTTTGCCGCTCGGCGCGACGCCACACGTCGCCGTACTTGACGCGGGACCTCGCTTGCGTGTCAGCCTAACCTTGCGCGCTGCCGGCCGCGCCACAGGAGAGCACGCGATCTCATGGCCAAGCAATTGCACCTCGGCGCGTTCATGCGGCCGACGACGATCCACACCGGCGCCTGGCGCTATCCCGGCGCTTATCCCGATGCGAACTTCAACATCGGCCACATCAAGCGGTTTGCCCAAAAGCTCGAGAGCGGCCGCTTCGATGCATTCTTCATGGCCGACCATCTCGCCGTGCTCAACATGCCGACCAAGGCGTTGATGCACAGCCATACGGTGACATCGTTCGATCCGCTGACGCTTCTCCCCGCGCTCGCCATGGTGACCGAGCATCTCGGCCTTGTCGCGACCGCCTCCACCACGTTCGAGCAGCCCTATCACGTCGCCCGCAAGTTCGCCTCGCTCGATCATCTGAGCGGCGGCCGTGCCGGCTGGAATCTCGTCACCACGTCGAATCCCGACGCCGCGCGCAATTTCGGTCTTGACGATCACATGGAGCATGGCGAGCGTTATCGCCGTGCCCGCGAGTTCTTCGATGTCGTCACCGGCCTGTGGGACAGCTGGGCGGACGATGCCTTCGTGCGCGACGTCGAGAACGGCGTCTATTTCGATCCGGCTAAGATGCATGTGCTCAATCACAAGGGAAAATATCTCTCGGTGCGCGGACCGCTCAATGTCGCGCGCCCGATCCAGGGCTGGCCGGTGGTGGTGCAAGCGGGCGCTTCCGACGCGGGACGCCAGATCGCCGCCGAGACCGCAGAGGCCGTCTTCACCGCCCAGCCGAATGTCGCCGCGGGCCGCAGCTTTTATGCCGATGTGAAAGGGCGCATGGAAAAGGTCGGGCGCTCGCGCGACCATATGACGATTTTGCCCGCGGCCTTCGTCGTGATCGGCGAGACCGCGGAGGATGCCCGCAAGAAGCGCGCGCGGCTCGACAGCCTCGTGCATTACGACAGCGGTATCGCCTCGCTGTCGATCGCCCTCGGTCATGACGCGTCTGGCTTCGACCCCGACGGGCCGCTGCCCGAAATCCCCGAAAGCAACGCCAGCAAGAGCGCCCGCGAGCGCGCGGTCAATCTCGCCCGCCGGGAGAACCTGACGGTGCGCGAGCTTGCCCAGCGCATCGGCGGCCATTCGGGGCTCGAGTTCATCGGCACGCCGAAAACGATCGCCGACGAGATGGAGGAATGGCTCGTCACCGAAGCGAGCGACGGCTTCATCATCCAGTTCTCTCATTTGCCCGGCGGCCTCGACGAATTTGTCGACCTCGTCATCCCGGAGTTGCAGCGGCGCGGCCTCTTTCGCCGCGAGTACGAAGGCAAAACGCTGCGAGAGAATCTGGGACTACCCCGGCCGGAAAACCGGTTCTTCAAGGCGGCACGCGCGTAGCGCTTCAGCTGGGCGTGGTCCGATTTTTGCTCGCCCGGGTAGTCTTGCGCGTGCAGTCCTGTCGGGCAGAGTGAGCCGCGCGCAACCGGGGAGGGGACCGCATGCCTTATCGCACCGATACGTTCCGCATTGCCATGGCGGGACCTGCCGACATGACCGGCCTCATTGCCTTGATCGAGGATCGCGCGCTCGATCCGCAGCACATCGCGGCGATCCTGGTGAAGACCGAAGGCAACGGCGGCGTCAACGATTTCACTCGCGAATACACCTGCGCCACGCTCGCCGCGACGCTTGCGCCTTATCTGCGCGCCAGCAACGCTGAGGTCGAACGACGCATCGCCATGGTCGTGTCAGGTGGCACCGAGGGTGTGCTGAGCCCGCACGCGACGATCTTCGCGAAGGTGCCGACGACCGCCGCCAATGGCCACGGCAACGGCGGCAAGCGGCTAGCCATCGGCATCGCGGCGACGCGCGATTTCGAGCCGCATGAGATCGGCCGCGCGCCGCAGATCGCTGCGACCGCCGATGCCGTCAAGCAGGCGATGAAGGACGCCGGCATCACCAGCGTCGAAGACGTCCATTGGGCGCAAGTGAAATGTCCGCTGCTGACGGCAGAGCGCGTGCAGGCGGCGCGCCGCGCCGGACACGAGCCGGTGACGGAGATCGCCTACAAGTCGATGGCGTATTGGCGCGGCGCGTCTGCGCTCGGCGTCGCGGTCGCCATGGGGGAGATCAACGCGCCGATCTCCGACGACGCGGTCCTCAACGACTGGTCGCTCGCCTCGGGCGTCGCTTCGGCATCGGCCGGCATCGAGTTGAAGAACAACATCGTGATCGTGCTCGGCAACGCTGCGGAAGCGACGAGCGACAGCGTGATTGCCCACGCGGTGATGCAGGATGCAATCGACGCCGACGCGGTAATTACCGCGATGCGGCGGGTCGGTGTCTGCGGCGCCGGCCTCGAGGCAATCGACGCCGCCCGCATCATCAACGTGCTGGCGAAGGCCGACCCGTCGCCCGACGGCTTGGTGCGCGGCTGGCGCCACACCATGCTCGACGACACCGACATCTCGGCAACCCGGCACGCCCGCGCTGCGGTCGGCGGCGTCGTTGCCGGGCTCACCGGCTGTCCGGCCGTATTCGTCTCCGGCGGCGCCGAGCATCAAGGTCCGCCGGGCGGCGGCCCCGTCGCGGTCATCGCGCGGGTGTGAAGCAACAACGGCGCGCCGGATGTCCCGCCGCCTGTGATTTATTGCGGTTCAACGGCCGGTGGAGATCGGGTACAGTAACCCTCGGGACAGGTCCGGGGGGACGTGTATGACCAAGATTCTCTGGGCAGCGGCCGCCGTGCTGGGGGCGTCGGCTTCGTCGGTTACGGCCGGCGGGCTCGTCGACGCACCTTACACGCCCATTCCGGAGGTGGTCGAACAGTTCACCTACAGCTGGGTCGCCATGCCGTTACTGCCGCGGCGCTACCAGAACCATTGCGGCTTCTACCACGGCCATTTCATCTGCGCCGATCATTGCGGCATCGATTATCAGATCTATTACTGCGCGCCGGGAGCGACCGGCTGCTGCCATATCGGCCGGGGCTATTGCGACGGCGGCGGCAACGTGCGCTGCCTGCCGGCACTGTTCTGAGCAAGAAGAAAGCCCCGGGCTGGAGAGCCCGGGGCTTTTGTCCGGTTGCGTCTGGGGAGCAAGTCGGACGGCAGGAAACGGTCAGTTCGCGGTTCCAGCTTGATCGATCAACGGGGTGCCGTAGCGGACGGTCGGATCCCGATCGAAGCCGAGCACATGCGTGTCCCTGGTGACGAAGGTCGAATTGCTCGCGAACGGCGCGTGGCTCACGCGGGCCTGATTGAGCTGATTGACCTGCGTCTTTGCCATCGCGGGCGTCGCGCACAACGTGGCCGCGGCAGCGACGGCGAGCAGCGCTCTCAAAAAAACTCTCACGACGAATGTGCTCCCTGAAAGAACGTCCCCACACCTGTTGATGTAATGCTTCCGCTGCGTCGCAAAAAGAGCCTTTGTGGCGCGTAAAATCAAAAATTCCGCTGGAATCATATAGGGTTTACGCGAAATTTATGTCCACCAAACCATCCGATATGCGGTCTTTACAAGAAGCCGCTCGCAGGCGATTGGCGGCCGCTTTAGTGTCATCGCTGCGTCACGAAAGATGATGGTATCCAGGGGTGCTATGACCCATGATACGAGGCTGCCGCCTGCGTATCGGCGCGACCCTCGCGATAACGTCGCCTGCGCGCGCGATCGGGCGTTGACGTCAGAAGGCGCTATAGTGTGACCTTGATAAGAACGATGCGCCGTCAGGCGCGCAGCGCAAGGAATCGGGGGGAATGAATGTCGGCCGTGAACGAAACCACCTTACCAGTCGCGCCGGTGCATGAACTCGTGGGCTCGTCACGGCTTGCGATCATCGGTCAGGTGCTCTCGGTCGTGGTCTTGATCGGCTTCTGGTTCATGCCGATCAACATCGACCCGACCACCAAGCATGCCCTGGCGATCGCTTTGTTCATGGTGGTGGCCTGGATCACGCAGGCGATGGACTACACCGTTACCGGGTTCGTCGGCTGCTTTCTGTTCTGGGCGCTCGGCGTCGTTCCATTTCCGCGGGCGTTTGCCGGCTTCGCCAACGACACGGCTTGGTTCCTGTTCTCGGCCCTGCTGCTTGGCGTGATCGCGACCCAGTCCGGCATCGCGCGCCGGATCGCCTGCAACCTCATGCTTCTCATCGGGACGACCTATCCGCTTCTCCTGCTTGGTCTCATCCTCACGGACTTCCTGCTGACGTTCATCGTGCCATCAGGCGTCGCCCGCCTCGTGATCATGGCCTCGATCGCCCTCGGCCTTGTCGAGGTGTTTCGTGTCCAGCGCGGAAGCAACGTCGCCCGCGGCATGTTCCTCATCCTCACCTATACGGCGAACCTGTTCGACAAGATGATCATCGCGGGCGCGGGCTCGATCACGGCAAGCCGCGTCATGGAGCGGGTCGGCGGCGTCGAGGTGCTGTACAGCAAGTGGTTCCTCGCCTTCCTTCCCTGCAGCATCGTGTCGGTGCTCGCGGCCTGGTGGTTGACACTAAAACTATATCCGCCCGAGCAGGTGAGCCTCGAAGGCGGCCGCGATTATCTGCGCCAGGAGCTTACCAAGCTCGGTAGCTGGACGGGGCAGGAGATCAGGGCGGCGCTGCTGCTCGCGGTCGGCGTCCTCTTGTGGCTTACGGATTTCATCCACCACATTCCCTCGCCGATGATCGGCATGGGCGTGGTGCTGTTCGCGCTCCTGCCCCACGTCGGCATTCTCAAGGTCGCAGATCTGCGCCACCTCAACTACATGCCGGTATTTTTCGTTGCCGCCGCCATCAGCATGGGCTCCGTGCTTGAATCGACGAAGGGCATCGAATTCATGACGCATGTCGTGTTCACGGCGATCCAGCCCTATTTCACCAACCTCTTCTACACGACCGTCATCATGTACTGGTCGGGCTTCTTCTATCACTTCCTGCTGGCGAGCGAGATCTCGATGCTCGGGACCTCGATGCCGATCGTGATGGAGTTTGCCAAGGCGGAGAACATGTCGCCGCTGCTGCTCGGCATGATCTGGACTTTCTCCGCCGGCGGCAAGCTGTTCGCTTATCAGTCCGGCGTTCTTATCGTCGGCTATTCGTACGGCTATTTCGAAGCGCGTGATCTGCTGCGGGTCGGCTGGTGGCTTACCGTGGTCGAATTTTTCATGCTGGTGCTGCTGGTGCAGCTGTGGTGGCCGCTGATCGGGATCCAGTAGCGCCGCGCGCTGCCATTGGTCACGCCGCGCGCTGCCGACGTGCTCTTGGGTCGCCACATGCCTCGCGTCTGTCGTGGAGACGCGATAGAGTGATCCCGTGCAAAATGGTTGCGATCGAGTGGGCGACGCGTCCGCTCTGTTGTGCTCCAAAGTTGCGCCAGGAAATCCCAAAGGGAGGAATTTGATGAAGAACAAGCTGATCGTTCCGGCTGTCATGATCGCAGCCGGCTTCATCGCCGCGGCCGCGTGGTCGCAGACGACACCCAATCCGAACGTCAAGGTCTATTACACGACGCCGCTCGAGGGCGACGCGTCGCGCGTCGTGCGGCTGCAGTCGGTCACCATTCCGGCGAACAGCGGCAACAAGTTTCACCAGCACCCCGGAGACCAGTGGGCCGCGGTGCAGGAAGGCGAGGTGACGTTCATCGCCAAGGGGGAGGCGCCGCGTGTACTCAAGGCCGGCGATTGGGTCTACATCCCGCGCGGCAAGATCCACCGTAATCAGAACAATACCGACAAACCGGCGCGCTCGGTCGAGCTTGTCATCATCGACAAGGACAAGCCTGCGCTTCAAGTGGTCGACGAGTAAGGGAAACCGCAACGGAAACTAAGGGAGGCTATCATGAACAAGCTGATCGTTCCGGCCATCATCATCGCTGCCGGCATGGCCGTCGCCGGCGCCTGGTCGCAGACCGCGCAGGCGCCGAAGTTTCAGGTGACGCGCTACTTCCAGACGCCGCTCGAGGGCGACGCCAAGCGCGAGGTGCGGCTGCAATCAGTGGTGCTGCCGGTCGGCGCCGCCAACGACTTCCACCGCCACAACGGCGACCAGTGGGCCGCGGTGCAGGAGGGCGAAGTCACCTTCACCATCCAGGGCCAGGCACCGCGTGTGCTCAAGGCCGGCGACTGGGTCTACATCCCGCGCGGCACGGTCCACCGCAACCAGAACCTCTCCGACAAGCCGGCGCGTTCGGTCGAGCTCAACATCATGGACAAGGACAAGCCCGTCACCGAGGCAGCCGCCGCGAAGTAATAAGCTGACATGGTCATTCCGGGGGCCGAGCGCAGCTCGGCAGCCCGGAATCCATACTCCCAGTCAGTGTTCATGGATTCCGGGCTCGCCTTCGCTGCGCTACGGCGCCCCGGAATGACGTGTCACTGTTTGCCGTCGCGTCTCGGTGCTGCTTCGCGCATCACCGCCGGCCGAACAGGCGTTCGATGTCGGCGAGCTTCAGTTCGACGTAAGTCGGGCGGCCGTGGTTGCACTGGCCCGAATTCGGCGTCGCTTCCATCTCGCGCAGCAGCGCATTCATCTCCTCCGGCCGCAGGCGGCGGCCGGCGCGCACCGAGCCGTGACACGCCATGGTCGCAGCGACGTGCATGAGGCGGCGTTCGATCGGCAATGCCTCGTCCCATTCGGCCATGTGTTCGGCGAGATCGCGCAACAGGCCGGCGCTGTCGACTTCGCCGAGCAGCGCCGGCGTTTCGCGCACGGCGATCGCGCCCGGACCGAAGCCCTCGATGACAAAGCCGAACCGCGCGAGTTCGCTTGCGCGCGCTGCCAAGCGCTCGACGTCGGCCTCGTCCAGTTCGACGATATCGGGGATCAGCAGGATCTGCCGCGCGACGCCATTCGCCGCGATCGCCGCCTTCATGCGCTCGTAGACGATGCGCTCATGGGCGGCGTGCTGGTCGACGATGACGATGCCGTCGCGGGTCTGCGCCACGATGTACGTCTCATGGATCTGCGCGCGCGCCGCGCCCAGCGGGCGCTCGACGAGATGCGGTTCGGCCTCGACGTCCGCCGTCCGCGCATCCGCCGACGGCGGCCCGGTGTCGAACGCAGCCTGCGCGACCTCGGCAAAGCCTGCAGGCATCGCTTCGAGCGCGGCCTCAGGCGCGAGCGCGGTTGCGCCCGCCGTTGGCCGCACGAGAGGCCGCATCCCCGGACGGCGCCAGTCCCATCGCGTGAAGCGCGACGCGTCGGGGCGGAGCGCCGCGATCGTTGCGGTGCCGCCGGTTGACGCGGCACGCGAGGAGCCGCGCTCCAGCGCCTCGCGCAGCGCCCGCACCACCATGGCACGCACGAGGCCGGCGTCGCGAAAGCGAACCTCGGCCTTGGCGGGATGCACGTTGACGTCCACCTCGCGAGGATCGAGCGAGATGAAGAGCGCCACCACCGGATGGCGGTCGCGCGGCAGATGGTCGGCGTAGCCCGCGCGCACCGCGCCGAGAAGAAGCTTGTCGCGTACCGGCCGGCCGTTGACAAAGAGGTAGAGGCCGAGGCTGTTCGCCTTGCTCAACGTCGGCAGGGCCGCAAAGCCCTCGATGGCAAAGCCATCGCGGCCGGCCCGAACCTCGACGGCGTTGGCGCGGAAATCGGCGCCGAGCACGTTGCCGAGGCGCACAAGCCGACCGGGTGCATCCGGCAGCACGGCGGGCCAGGTGACCGGCGCGCGCTCTTCGCCCGCAAGCGTGAAGGCGACGTCGGGCCGGCTCATGGCGAGCCGTCGCACCACGTCGCGGATCGCTTCCGCCTCGGTGCGGTCGGTCTTGAGGAACTTGAGCCGCGCCGGCGTCGCGTAGAAGAGGTCGCGCACTTCGATCGAGGTGCCCCCACCGAGCGCCGCGGGCTTCACCGCAGACTTCACGCCGCCATCGACCGTGATCGACCAGGCATGCCGTTCGCTCGCATGGCGCGTCGCGATCGAAAGGCGCGCGGCGGCGCCGATCGAGGGCAGCGCCTCGCCGCGGAAGCCCAGCGTGCGGATCGCGAGGAGATCGTCGTCGTCGAGCTTCGAGGTCGCGTGGCGCTCGACCGCGAGCGCGAGGTCGGCGCGCGTCATGCCGGCGCCGTCGTCGGCGACGCGGATGAGCCGCCGCCCGCCGCCGTCGGTCAGCACGTCGATCCGCCGCGCACCGGCGTCGAGCGCGTTCTCGATCAGCTCCTTGGCGACGCTCGCCGGCCGCTCCACCACCTCGCCCGCGGCGATGCGGTTGATGGTGGCAGGGTCAAGCTGGCGGACCGGCATCGGCGCGACTCAAGAAGACGGGCCGCGATCTTAGGCCACGCGCCGCCGGCACGATCCACGATTTTCCCTGAGAACAGGGAAAATTACAGGGAAAACCTAAAATTTCGCGTGGCCGGAATCGGATTCGTCCGTGTCATCAGATGGTTGCACGAAACTTCTTCGGTACAGAGCAGGGAACGGCATTGGCATAACAGGGAAGCATGTTCGGGTAAGAGGCTGGTGCGGTTCGACATTTGGATTCTCGGCAGTTAACAGCGACGACAGCCGTCCATCATCGAACTCTGGAGCGATCTGACCGAAGCGCTCCTCGGCCGTCATGGCCGGGCTCGTCCAGGACCAGCCCGGCCATCCACGCCTTCCTGTGGAGAAATATCGAAAGAAATACATGGACGCCCGCGCGACAAGCGCGGGCATGACGACCGAGAGGTGATCCCATCAGATCGAAATGCGCTTCTCCACTGAGAGGCCCGGCAGATTTGCGTGAACGTCAGTCAGCGGCGCGATTGCATCGCGCTTGCTCATATCGATTGCCGGATGGACTGACGACCGGTCGTTGGCCAGTGTAAGATGGTTCGTTCCCGCCGCCTTTTTTCCCCTACCGGAGTTCCAGCATGCGCGTCTACCAGTTCACCGAGCAGCCTTACTTTCCGGCGTGGTCGGAGCATGACGGCTCGCTGCGGGTGAATCTTCCCAATGCCAAGCAGGACCCGCGGATCGCTGCCGACCTGCTGCACCGGTACTACGACGAGTGGCGGCTCGCGGACGAGCTTGGCTTGGACATCATGGTGAACGAGCACCACTCGACTGCGACCTGCATGTCGTGCACGGCGATCGTGGCGCTTTCGGTGCTGGCGCGCGAGACGAAGCACGCGCGCCTCCTCGTGCTCGGCTATCCGATCGGCCACCGGCCCGATCCGCTGCGCTGCGCCGAGGAGCTTGCGACCATCGACGTGCTCTCGCGCGGCCGGCTCGACATGGGCTTCATCAAGGGCGTGCCTTACGAGTTTCCGGTCTCAAACCAGAACCCGGTCGGCGTCATGAAACGCTACTGGGAGGCCCACGATTTCATCATCAAAGCGATGACGAGCCACGGCACGCCGTTCAATTGGGAGAGCGAGAACTTTCATTATCGTCAGGTCAATCTGTGGCCGCGGCCGTGGCAGGAGCCGCATCCGCCGGTGTGGAGCACGACCGGCAGCCGCGATAATGCGCGCGTCCTCGGCGAGAAGGGCTACGTGATCGCGACACTCGGGTCGGGCTTTGCGACCCGGCCGCTCTACGATGCCTACCGCACCGGCTACGTCGCGAAGGGCCGGCCGGCGCCGGCCGCCGACCGCTTCGGCTATCTCGGTCTGGTCGCTGTCGCCCATAACGAAGCGACGGCGCGCGCCCGCGGGGAATTCATCGCGAGCTATCTGCGCACCTCGGCGGTCGTGGCGCCGCAGTTCCGCAATCCACCGGGATATCTCTCGATCGAGGACAACGCCCGTATTCTGCGCGGCGAGACTCGACCGCGCAGCCGCACCAAGGACGGCCGCTTCATCGACATGCATTCGGGAAGCGTGCAGGACCTGATCGACGGCGGCATCATGTTCTGCGGCACGCCCGACCAAGTTTATTCGCAGATTGTCGACTTCTGCGAATATTGCGGCGGCATGGGAAACCTCATCATGATGGGCCACGCCGGCAGCCTTTCCCACGAGGATACGGTCGACAACCTCACGCTATTTGCGAAGGAAGTGCTGCCGCGGCTCAAGGCCTACCGGCAGCCGCGCGCCGAGGCGCCGGCCGCGGCCTAACGCACCTCCACATCGGAATCAGCCCGCGAGGAGGTCGCCGCTGTTGCGGCGATCGAGCAGCGCTTCCAGTGTTTCGATCCGGTCGGCGTCGCGCGGCGCCTTGTCCCAGCGCAGCCGGCTGATGCGGGGGAAGCGCATGGCGATGCCGGATTTGTGCCGTCCCGATCGCTGCAGGCCCTCGAATGCGACCTCAAAGACGAGGCCATTGTCCGGTTCGTGCACGACTTCGCGAACCGGTCCGAAGCGGTCGATGGTATTCGCCCGCACGAAGCGATCGATCTCGGCGAGTTCGGCATCGGTGAAGCCGAAGTAGGCCTTGCCGACCGGCACGAGTTCGTCTCCGTCTTCGCCCGTGGTCCACACGCCGAAGGTATAGTCCGAATAGAACGACGAGCGCTTGCCGTGGCCGCGCTGGGCGTACATCAGCACCGCATCGACGACGAACGGATCGCGCTTCCACTTCCACCACAAGCCTTTGGGTCGGCCCGGCAGGTAGGGCGCGTCGCGCCGCTTGACCATGACGCCCTCGACCGCCTCGGCGTCGGCGCCCGCACTGCCAGGATTGGCGCGCGCGGCGGCAAGCGCCTCCCAACTCGCAAACGGCACGAGCGGTGAGAGATCGATGCGCGGCTCGTGAAGCCCCGCGACGAACGCTTCGAGCCGGCCACGCCTCGTCGCGAAGGGCTCGCCGCGCAGGTCGGTGCCGTTCTCCGCCAGAAGATCGTAGGCGCGCAGATGAGCCGGGAACTCCTGCAAGAGTTTCGCCGTCACCGCTTTCCGGTTCAGCCGCTGCTGCAGCACGTTAAACGATTGCACGCGGCCGTCGCGCATGATCAACAGTTCGCCATCGAGCGCGCCGTCGAATGAAAACGCCTCGATTAGGTCGGGAAACGCCGAGGAAATGTCCTCGCCCGTCCGCGAATAGAGCCGCGCCGCTTTGCCGTCTTGCGCGTGGTTCGCGGCGACAGCCTGGACCCTGATGCCGTCCCATTTCCATTCGGCGAGAAAATCCGCAGGGTCCAGCGCGGCGAAATCGGCCTCCTCCATGGCATGGGACAGCATAGGCGGGCGAAACGGGACGAGGTCATGGCTTTCGGGCTTGCCGGCGCGGTCCTCAAGCCACGCGAACAGATCGCCGTAGGGCGGCTTCAAGGTCGGCCACAGCACTTCGATCTCGTCGGGCGGGTGCCCGCCGATCGCGGCGATGGCGGTCTTCGCAAGGCGCGCCGAGACGCCGATGCGCAGCGCGCCGGTGACGAGTTTCAGAAGTGTCCACCGCCCGGTCTCGTCGAGTTCATCGAGCCAGTGCGCAAGCTGTGCCGGCAACTCGGTCTTGCCGAGGGCCGCGAGGGTCGTGACGACCTCCGTGAGCGTCGGCCCCCTTTCTTGCTGATGACTGATTACTGATGACTGATCCCTGACCGGCCACATCAGCGCAACGGTTTCGGAGAGATCGCCGACGTAATCATAGGACATGGCGAACAGCACCGGATCGGTGCGTTCCGCAATCAGGGTGCGGATGAGGCCTGGCTTGGCGAAGCGGAACGACAGCGCCCCGGTGATCGCGGCGAGCGCGTAGCCGCGGTCAGGATCCGGCGTGGTGCGGAAATAATGTTCGAGCAGCCGCAGCTTGCCGTTGCGCGCGTGCTCGTAGGCAAGACGATCGAGAAGGGCCGCGAACCGATTCATGGCGTGTCGACCTCGACCGCTTCGCCATCCTCCTCGCCGTAGCCGATCATGTGCAGCGGCCGCGCCGCAAGGCCGCGCGTGCTGCACCAATGCACCAGCGCCTCCTCGGCGCCGTGGGTGACCCATATGTCCGAAGCGCCCGTTGCCGCGATGGTCCGGGTCAGCCCGTCCCAATCGCAATGGTCGGAAATGACCAGCGGCAGCTCGATGCCGCGCTGGCGGGCGCGGGCACGCACTCGCATCCACCCCGATGCGAAGGCCGTCACCGGATCAGGAAAGCGGCGCGACCAGCGGTCATTGAGCGCCGACGGCGGGCAGATTGCGATGGCGCCGGCGAGGTCGCTTTTTTCGGCGTCGCGTGCGAGCCGCAGCGGGCCAAGGTCCATGCGCGCCGCATAGTAGGAGGTAATAGCTTCGACCGCACCGTGCAGGTAGATCGGCTGATCGTAGCCGGCCGCGCGCAGCAGCGCGATGACGCGCTGCGCTTTGCCGAGTGAGTAAGCCCCGATGAGATGCGCGCGCTCCGGAAAGACCGCAACCGAGCGCAAGAGCTTTGCGATCTCCGCGGCGGCATCGCCATGACGGAAAACCGGCAGGCCGAACGTCGCCTCGGTAATGAAAACGTCGCACGGGACGAGTTCAAACGGCGCGCAGGTCGGGTCGGGCGCATCCTTGTAATCGCCGGACGCCACCACCCGCACGCCGCCGGCTTCGACCAGGATTTGCGCCGAGCCCAGCACATGCCCGGCCGGATGGAAGCTCACCGTCACGCCGCCGAGCGCGATCGGCTCGCCATATTCAACCGCCTGGACGCTGCCCGCGAACCCATCGCCGTAGCGCAGCCGCATGAGGTCGATGGTCTCGCGCGTCGCCAGCACGGCGCCGTGGCCGGCGCGCGCGTGGTCGGAATGCCCGTGGGTGATCAGCGCGCAGTCGACCGGGCGGACCGGGTCGACATGAAAACCGCCGAGCCGGCTGCACAGGCCGGCCGCGGCGGGACACAAAAGCTCCTCGGGACGCATCGCTGGAAGATATGTCGCGGCGGCACGAATGCGAGGCTGTTTGAAGCATTCCACGCGTCTCAGCGAAATGTGCTAGAACGCGGATCGGTTGCCCGGCACGCTTTTGATGCCGGCGCGCGGGAGACCAGCGCTGAACATTTCGCTGCCGTTCATCACGCGGCCCATCGCAACGATCCTGTTGTCCGTCGGCGTGTTCCTGACGGGGGCGGTGGCGTATCGATTCCTTCCTGTCGCGGCGCTCCCGAACGTCGAGTTCCCCACGATCCACGTCACGACGAGCCGGCCCGGCGCCGATCCTTCGACCATGGCGGCGACGGTCGCGGCGCCGCTGGAGCGACGGCTCGGCGAGATTCCAGGCGTCATTGAACTGACCTCGTCAAGCTCGCTCGGCACGTCCTCGATCTCGATCCAGTTCGATATTTCCCGCCGCATCGACAGTGCGGCCCGCGACGTGCAGGCGGCCCTCAACGGCGCCGTTGCCGACTTGCCGGGCGATCTGCCGTCGCTGCCGACTTTCCGCAAAGCCAATCCCAACGGCGCCCCTATCATCATCCTGGCGCTGACGTCCGACACGCTGCCGCCGAGCGCGGTCTACGACATCGCCGACACCGTGATCGCCCAGCGGCTGTCCCAGGTCGACGGCGTCGCGGAAGTAAATGTCGCGGGCGCCGAGCAGCCGGCGATCCGGGTGCGCGTCAACCCGATCGCGATCGCCACCATGGGCGTCAGCATGGAGGACGTGCGCAACGCGATCGTCAATGCCAATGCGACCGGCCCGCTCGGCGAGTTCGCGGGCGACGGCCTCGCCTGGTCGATTGCCGTTAATGCGCAGATGCGGGATCCCGCCGAGTACCGCAACATCGTGGTGAAGTCGACAAACGGCGCTGTCACCTTGCTCGGCGCGATCGCGACCATCGAGCAAAGCACGCGCAACAGCCGCTCGGCTGCCTGGTACAACCAGCAGCCGGCCGTGCTCCTCGTCGTCACCAAGGAGGCCGGTGCCAATGTAATCGAGACGGTCGATCGCATTCACCGGCTGCTACCCGATTTGCAGCGTTGGGCACCGGCGGGCATCCGCTTTTCGGTGCTCTCCGACCGCACCAAGATGATCCGCGCCAGCGTGCGCGACATGCAGCTGACGCTCGGCGCCACCATCATTCTCGTGATGATGGTGGTGTTCATCTTTTTGCGCCGACTCACGCCGACCATTGCCGTCGGCATCACCGTGCCGCTGTCGCTGTCCGGCACCTGCGCCGCCATGTGGCTTGCCGGCTATTCGATCGACAATCTGTCGCTGATGGCGCTCGCGATTGCGGTCGGCTTCGTGGTCGATGATGCCATCGTGATGATCGAGAATGCGTTCCGTAATCTCGAGAAGGGCATGACACCGTTCGCGGCGGCCGTCGCAAGCGCCCAGCAGATCGGGTTCACCGTGATCTCGATCAGCGTGTCGCTGATCGCGGCGTTCATTCCGCTTCTCTTCATGGGCGGCCTTGCCGGGCGGCTGTTTCGCGAGTTCTCGGTGACGCTCGTGTTCGCGATCACGATCTCGACGCTGGTGTCGCTGTCGGTGACGCCGATGATCTGCGCCCATTTCCTGCGCGAGACGCCGAGCGCGCGGGCAACGCGGCTCGACCGGCTGATCGAAGGCATGCTCGCTACCCTGGTGAGCCGCTATGCGACGAGCCTTGCCTTCGTGCTGCGTCACCAGACGCTCACGCTGCTCACGCTCGCCGCCACCATGGCGCTGACGGTCTATCTCTATATCAACACACCAAAGGGGTTCTTCCCGCCCGACGACAGCGGCTTCGTTGGCGCCTATGCCGCCGCGTCACCGGACATCTCGTATCAGTCCATGATCGGCCTTGCCCAGCGGGCGGCCGAGATCGTCGCAGCAGATCCCGCGGTCGATAGCGTCGGCACTTCGGTCGGCGGCAGCAACTGGAGCGGCACCGTCAACAACGGCCGGCTCTTCATCGCGCTCAAAACACCGGCGGAACGGGGGTGGACGCCGACCGCGACGATCGTCGATCGCCTGCGCCTTGCGCTCGAACCCCTGCCGGGCCTGCGCGTCTTCATGTGGCCGGCCCAGCAGCTGCCCAATGTCGGCGGGCGCTCAAGTCGATCGCAATATCAGTTCACGATGATGGACACCGACGCCGAGGAGTTGGCGAAATGGGTGCCGCGGGTGCAGGACCGGATCCGGCGCATCCCCGGCATCATCGACGTCACCACCGATCGCGAGCTTGGCGGCCTGCAGGCCAATGTGGTCATCGACCGTACCGCGGCGGCGCGCCTCGGTGTTCAGGTGCAGGACATCGACAACGCGCTCAACAACGCGTTTTCGCAGCGCCAGATTTCGACCATCTTTACCCAGCGCAACCAGTATCGCGTGATCCTGGAAACCGAAGCGCCGTTCCAGCTCGACCCGAGCAATCTCAGCCGCATCTACGTCACGGGCGGCAGTGCCCAGGGCTCGCAGGGCCTATCGGGCTGGAGCCCGGGGGCTCCGGTCGCGGGCGGCAACGCCGTTGCCCTGGGCACGTCGGGCGGCACCAGCACCAGCCAGGACCCATCGGCGAGTACGCCGAGCACCGCTTCGCCCGTAACGCCGGTGCCGTTGTCGGCAGTGGCGCGCATCGAGAAATCGAACACGCCGCTCGTCGTCAATCACCAGAACCAGTTTCCGGCGGTGACGATCACGTGGAACCTCGCCGAGGGCGTGGCGCTCGAGACCGCCGCGGAGGAGGTGATGAAGGCGGTCGCGGACCTGCACATGCCCGACAGTGTGCGCAACGACTTCGCCGGCGACATGAAGGTGTTTCGCGAGAGCGCGTCGGCGCAGGAGCTGCTGATCTTCGCCGCGCTGATCGCGGTCTATATCGTGCTCGGCGTGCTCTACGAGAGCCTCGCCCACCCGCTCACGATCATCTCGACCTTGCCGTCGGCCGGACTCGGTGCATTGCTCGCGCTGATGATGTTTGGTGCCGAGCTCACGATTATCGCCTTCATCGGCATCATTCTCCTGATCGGTATCGTAAAGAAGAACGGCATCATGCTGGTCGATTTCGCCATCGATGCGCAACGCGCAGGGCGCTCACCCGAGGAAGCGATTCACGAGGCCTGTCTCGCGCGCTTCCGGCCGATCCTGATGACGACGCTCTCGGCGCTGCTCGGTGCGGTGCCGCTCCTTGTTGCGACCGGCACCGGCTCCGATCTGCGTCGCCCGCTCGGCATCACCATCATCGGGGGCCTCGTGGTGTCGCAGCTCCTCACGCTCTACACGACGCCGGTGATCTACCTCCTGCTCGACAAGCTCGACCGCCGCCGCTGGTGGCGAGCGGCGCCGCGCGCAGCGGGCGCAGTCGAAGCGCCGGCTGAATGAATTCGTAGGGTGGGCAAAGCAAAGCGTGCCCACGCGGAGCGTGCCTCGATGAGGCGCGACGCGGGCACGCGCGGACAAGTCCGCGCTTTGCGCACCCTACGAAGCTCGGAGCTGGATGACGCGCGCTACCGCCGCCGACGCGGGGGCGATGCGGATCGTCTCATAGAGATTGACCGGGGCGAAATCATCGGTCAGCAGTTCGCCACCCTTGGCCGGGTGGTTTTCGACCCGCTTGCCGAGGATGACAGGCAGCGGATAGCGGAATTTGAACTGGCTCTGCAAAGCGGCGGCGCGCTCCATCAACGCATCCTTGCTTGGGGCGGGCGTAGGCATAGCGACGATGATTGCCTGCGCTTCATTCGCGAGTTCGAAATCGGGGTAGACATCGACTGTCGGAAACGCCGCGCGGAATGTGACGAGCGTCGATGTATAGAGCTTGGTGCCCCCCGTGATGTTGGAGGCGACCGCACCGCCCGGCGCGAGGTGCTGGCGCACGAGGTCGTAGAACTCCTTGGTGAGAAGGTGGAACGGGACGCCAAGCTCGCGATAGGCATCGAGGATGATGAGGTCGTAGAGGTCCTTCTGGCGCGTGAGGAATACCCGGCCGTCGCCTTGGATGACGCGAACCCGCTCGCTCTCCTGCAAACCGAAATACTTCTTGCTGGCGGCGATGACGCCGGGATCGAGCTCGACGGAATCGATCTGCACGTCCGGCATGAAGCGCGCAATGTAGGTCGAGACCGAGCCGGCGCCCATGCCGATCATTAACATGCGCTTGATCTCCTGCGGATAGACGAGGCCGACCGTCAGGAGCTGCGTATAGGTCGCCGGCAGCACATCCGGATCGAGAAGATCGATCGCCGAGTCCACATACTCCTCGCCCTTGTAACGCGTGGACAGCGCCAGCAGCGCGCCGCGCTTCAGGATGAAAAGATCGTTGTACTCGGTTTCGATATGCGCGACGGACCCGTCGCGGTGCTTGAGCATTTCGGTGCGCACGCCGCTGTCAATCAAGGCTTCCGCTCGCGCGTCGATCGCAGCGCCGGCGCTCATCGCGATGAAAAGAATGACAAGGCGGGCACGGGCGACGACGGCCCTCGATGTTGCGATGCGGGTCACGCGGGTGAAACCTCTACTGCGCGCGTCATCGTCCGATGGGCCGGAGCCGGCTCGCGCTTGTTGTTCGACGGGCCGGTTCATGCCGCCGGTCGTTGCTTTCGTTGCGGCGAGTATATCAGGCTGATGCCGGGAACGGTCGAGCCGAACTGTGGCGATGCGACCCTTTCGCGCGCACGCCGCAGTGATGTACTCTCGGCGCTAGTCATCGCCCTGCAAGGGGCCAGCATACGCACATCGGAGGAAACCATGACGAAGTCCACCAAGACGGCGACCGCGAAGCCTGCGCCCAATCGGCGCATCGTGCTGTCCGGCATGGCTGCGGGTGCGGGCGCTGCTGCCGGCGCGCTCGACAGTCTCGTGACGCCTGTCCAGGCGCAAACCAGCGCCAAGACGTTCGTCCTCGTTCATGGTTCCTGGCACGGCGGCTGGTGCTGGCGTCGCGTCGCCGATCGCCTCGAAAGCAAAGGCCACAAAGTCTATACGCCAACCCTTACGGGCGTCGGCGAGCGCGCGCACTTGATGAGCGCGATGATCACGCTCGACACGCACATCACCGATGTCGCCAACGTCATCAAATGGGAGAACCTCGACAACGTCGTCCTGGTCGGCCACTCCTACGCCGGTTTCGTGATATCGGGCGTCGCGGAGAAGGCGCAATCCGCGATCCGCTCCATCGTCTATCTCGACGCGTTCCTGCCGGAGAACGGCGATCGCGTCGTCGACTACTCGCCCCCCGATATGCGCGAGAGTTCGTTCGCCGCGGCCGCGAGGAACGACGTGGGCCGTCCGGTGCCGCCCGCCAAGGCCTTCGGCGTCAATGAGAAGGACCAGGCCTGGGTCGACAGCAAAATGACGCCGCAGCCGACCTTCGTGTCGCTGCAGCCGATCGCGCTCACCGGCGCCCGCGATAAGATCGCAAGGAAAACCTACATCCGCGCCGCCGCCTTCTCCGCGCCGGCGTTCGACAAGTTCCTCGCCAAGCTGAAAACCGATTCGAGCTGGCGGACTTATGAGGTGCCGTCGGGCCACGACGTCATGGTCGACATGCCGGATCGGCTGACTGAGATTTTGCTCGAGGTAGCGTAAACCTCGCCGAGTCGAAGCGAAGGGGCGGCCGAGCCGGTGACCCTCACGTCCCGGTGGGGTGGTGGAGCGCGGTGCGGGTGCGCTGGCGCACGAGCCAGCGCGAGCGGCCCGCGAGCGCGAGGGTCGCAGCGCGCAGCGGCGGCGGCCAGGTGGTTGGCAGTCCGAACAGCACGGAGACGCGCTGGGTGTGATCGGTGAGGGGACGCTGCGCGCTTGCCGGCCTATGATGCGGCCACATCCCGCATGCGCCGAGATGCGCGCGCCCGTACTTGCCGAGGAGAAACTCATGGCTCGTCTTCGCCACTTCGCCGTCGTCGTCAGCGATCTAGACAAGGCGGCGGCGTTCTACCGCGACGTCTTCGAGCTCGAACGGATCGGCCGCGAGGATCTCGAGATCGGCTCGGCGATCTACATGAGCGACGGCGTCATCAACCTCGCGCTGCTGAACTTCACCGGCAAGGCGGGCAGCAAGGCGTCCGACCTTGCCGAGGGTTCGCGCTTCGTCGGCGCCCATCATTTCGGTTTTCAAGTCGACGACCTCGCCGAGACGCAAAAGCGCATCGAGTCCCATGGCGGCAAGTTCTTCTTCGATCTCGGCGACGAACGGAACGGCAATTTCGAACGCAAGTTCAAGGACCCGGACGGCGTCATCTTCGACATTTCCGAGAACGGCTGGCAAGGCACCGACGGCTACCGCAAGAAATAGATTTTCGTTGTCCGGGCGTCGACACATCAGTCGATGGCGCGAGTGTTGCGCGATGCTCCTTGAGGATGGCGTTTGTAATTTGCCGCGCGAGCTTTCAGTTTCCAATTCGAAAGATTTCGCAGGCTGGACTTGGCGGCCCTCACTTGATGAAGGCGTTGGTGTACAAATCCTCGACCGGCGATTTGCGCTGAATCAGGCCCTTCGCGAGATAGAAATCCTGCAGCTTCGACAGCCGTTCGGCGTCGACTTCGCCGAGCATCTTTTGGCCGGGGTAGACCAGCTTGACGTAGAAGTTGAACGCGGCCTTGACGGCGCCTTCCTTGCCGCGCCACTCGGGAACGAATTTGACGAAGTCCACGGCGGCCTGGTCGGGATCGTCCATGATGTCCTTCATGCCGCGCAAGGCGGCTTTGACGAAGGCGTGCACCAGCTCGGGCTTCTCCTTGATGATGCGGTCGGAGGCGCCGATGCCTTGCGCCATGGTGGGGAAGAACTCGTCCGTCGGAATGACCTTGACCTTCACGCCGGCGGCTTCGACCGGCGGGATCCAGTCGGGCACACCCGCCATGCCGGCGGATTTGCCGGCGGCGACGAATTCCCACACGCCGGTCGGGCCGACCGACTGGACGTTGACGTCGTCCTGTGAGAGCCCGACGCTCGCGAGCAGGCCGAGCAGCGCATAGTAGGTCGTGTCCTGGTACGACATGACGGTGATGGTCTTGCCCTTGAGGTCGGCCGGCTTCTCGATGCCGGAATCCGCGCGCACCACGAGCTGCATGAAGCCCTTGCCGCCGAACACGGTGACGATCTTGATGGGCACGCCGTTCTGACGGACCATGATCGGGCCGTCAGCGACGATGCCGCCGAGCGGCGCGTTGCCCGCCCCGACCTGCTTCGCCACATCGACGCCGCCGCGCCCGACTTCGAACGTCACATCAAGGCCGGCCTCGGTGAAATAGCCCTTGCCCTTGGCAAGTTGGATCGGTCCGAACGCGGGCAGAAGCGGCGGCGCCGGGAAGAGATAGGTCACAGCTTCGCCCGCATGGACAGGCACGGCAGCAGCAATCGGCAACCCCAGCGCGAGGCCTAGCGCCGCAAGCGCAACGAACGCGGTCATCGTCCGCGGGCGATCGCTGCGCGGCGATGCCTGACGTCGCAGGGCAGGGCGGTCGACGGGGTGGGCAAAAGCCTTCCACATATTCAACTCTCCAACGCAGTCGCGGAAAAATGCGCGATCGTCTGCTGCAATCTGTCTGCTGCAATCTATCGAGTTTCGCAGGACTTGCACTATACTTGTCGGCGGCGTGCGGGGAAGCAGCACCCGTGGGTCGTGACCCTGTCGAGCTTCAAGAACATGTCCGGCCCTGCGCGCCTCGAATATCGCAACATCACCATGCGTTTTGCGACCGGCGCCGGTACGGCAGCCTTCACCGCCGTTTCCGACGTGAGCTTTGCGGTCGGCGACGGCGAGGTGGTGTCGCTCATCGGGCCGAGCGGTTGCGGCAAAAGCACGCTGCTCAACATCGGGGCAGGGCTTGCCGCTCCGAGCAGCGGCGCCGCCTTCGTCGACGGCGAGCACGTCGCGGGGCCAAATGATCATGTGGCGTTCATGCTGCAGAAGGATTTGTTGCTGCCCTGGCGCACGGTCGCCGAGAACGTGATGTTCGGCGTCGAGATCAAGGGCGTCGCGCCGGCAGAACGCCGCGCGCGGGCGACCGCGCTGCTCGAAAGCTTCAACCTCGCCGAGTTCTCCGGACGCTATCCGCATCAGCTATCGGGTGGCATGCGGCAGCGCGTGGCGCTGGCGCGGACGCTCGCGGTCGATCCTTCGGTGCTGCTGCTCGATGAGCCATTCTCCGCAGTCGACGCGCAAACCCGCATGGTCCTGCAGCGCGAACTTGCGCAGACCTTGCAGCGCGCTCGCAAGACCGCGCTTCTCATCACCCACGATCTCGTCGAGGCGGTCACGCTCTCTGACCGTGTGCTGGTGATGAGCCGCCGCCCGGGCCGCATCATCGACGAGATCAAGGTTGACCTGCCGCACCGGGAGAACCCGATCGCGCGCCGCCATGACGCGAGGGTGCACGAATATGTCGCGCGCCTGATGGATCGGCTCGACATCGATCCGGCCGCGGCCGAAGGCGCGGCTGGCATTACGGCGGCAAGCGGTGGCGCGGCAAGCGGCATGGCGAGCTGACGCGATGATGTTCTCGCCTCATCCACCCGCTGCTCTTTCCCCTCCCCCGCGTGCGGGGGAGAGTCAGGGAGGGGGCACACTCCACGGCACTGACTCGCGGCGAGGGCCCCCTCCCCAACCCTCCCCCGCACGCGGGAGAGGGGAAAAGAAGCGCATCGGCCGAGCGGCGCCCACCGACGCAGATGCTTCCCTCGACGCAGGTGCTTCCCTCGACGTAGGTGCTTCCCTCGGTGAAGGTGCGCCCGTCGGCGGAGGTGTGTGCCCCCGCGGGGAAACGCGCCTCGGCGTCTCTGGTGAATCAGAGACTCGCAACTGCGGCGCAAGCGCATGACCGGGTCGGCGCAAAAATCGATGGTGCAGCGGGGCACGCTTGCGAGCATCGTGCTGCTCGTGGCGTTTCTTGCGGCGTGGCAGTGGGGACCGGGAGCGCTCGGCATTCCGGCCTTCATCATTCCGCCGCTGTCCGCGGTGTGGGACGAGGCGGTGCGGATGTGGCAGGTCAATCACCTGATAATGCACACGCTTGTCACCACCGCCGAGGTCGTCGCCGGCTTTCTGCTCGGCAGTCTGCTCGGCGCGGTGTTCGGCTATCTTCTTGGGATGTCGCCAACGGCGGAGTTTGCGCTGTCGCCCTATATCCTCGCGCTGCAAATTGCGCCGAAGGTCGCATTCGCGCCGCTGTTCATCCTGTGGATGGGCTTCACCGTCTATCCGAAGATTCTCGTCGCGATCCTCATCGTGTTCTTCCCCGTCATGGTCAACGTGCTGACCGCGGTGCGCGGCGTCGATCCCGACCTCGTCAATCTCGCGCGCGCGTTCAAGGCGACGCGGGCGCAGATCTTCTGGAAGGTCGAATTCCCGAACTCGATGCCGCCGATGTTCGCCGGCCTGCGCATCGGCTCGACACTCGCGGTGGTCGGCGTCGTCGTCGGCGAACTCGTCGGCGGCAATGTCGGGCTCGGCTTTCTGTTGAGCTTCGGCGAGGGCCAGGCCGATACGCCAATGGTGTTCGTGTCGATCGTCATGCTGACGATCGTCGGCGGCGTGTGCTACCTCGCCGTCATCCTGATGGAGCGGCGCGTGCTCCATTACCTGCCGTCGCGCGCGCCAGCAGCGCTCGGCGGTTGAAGTGTCTATGAGGACATCATGAACGATCATCCGACGGTTGCCGCCGTCATCGCCGGGGACCTTGCCGCATTCGGCGCGCGGCGCTGCTTCGGCCTTCTCGGCACCGCGAACTTCAAGATCAGCCGCGCGCTCGTCGACGCCGGCGTCGAACTCATCTCGGCGCGTCACGAAGGCAATGCTGCGAGCATGGCGGACGCCTACGCCAAGGCGAGCGGCGAACTTACGCTTGTCAGCGTGCATTCCGGACCCGGGTTGACCAACGCTATCACCGGTATCGCCGAGGCGGCGAAGAGCCGGACCTCGATGCTGGTGCTTGCGGGCGATGTGCCGACCGGCGCGGTGACCAACAATTTCTACATCGAGCAGGGCGATCTCGTGCGGTCGGTCGGCGCGGTGTCCGAGCGCATTCACACGGCGGCCTCGGCGCGCGAGGATGCGCGGCGCGCTGTCGTGCGCGCCATGCGCGATCGCGAGACCGTGGTGCTGAGCCTGCCGCTCGACGTGCAGGACGCGCCGATGGCGACAAACGTCGGTCCGTTGGAACTACCGCCCGCGCCGGGCCGGCTCTATCCCGATCCCGATGCGGTACGGCGGCTCGCCGAGGCGGTCGCGCGCGCGAAACGTCCGCTCATCCTCGGCGGCCGCGGCGCCGTGCTGTCGGATGCCGAAGGCGCGCTCCTTGCGCTCGCCGACCGCACCGGTGCGCTGCTGGCGACGACCGTGTGCGGCCACGGCCTGTTTGCGCGGAGCCCATGGTCGCTCGGCATCTGCGGCGGCTTCTCGTCGCCGGCGGCCGACGAAATGATTCGCGACAGCGACCTTATTCTCGGCTTCGGCGCGAGCTTCACGTCATGGACGACGAAGCGCGGCAAGCTGATCGCGCCGGATGCTGCGGTCGCGCAAATCGATATCGAGGCGGCGAAGTTGGGCTACCAGCGGACGATCCAGCACGCTGTGCTGGGCGACGCGAAGGCAACCGCAGAGCTGCTGCTCGCCGAACTTGGGAAGGATGGCGGAGCGTCGCGCGGACGACACAGCGCGCCCGTGCGCGATCGCATTCGCGCGGGCGATAATCATCACAGCCCGCAGACGGACGAATCAAGCGCGCGCTTCATCGATCCGCGAACGCTGAGCAAGGCGGTCGACGCTATCCTGCCCGCGGACCGGGTGGTGGCGTCCGACTCCGGCCATTTCTGCGGCTGGGTGCCGCGCTATCTGCGGGTGCCGAACGCGCGCGCGTCCTGCCTGTCGCACTCGTTTCAGTCGGTCGGACTCGGGCTTGCCTCGGCGATTGGTCTCGCCGTCGCCAACCCGGGCAAGCTCGCCGTGCTCGGCACCGGCGATGGCGGCTTCCTGATGTCTATCTCCGATCTCGAGACTGTCATCCGGCTAGGCTTGCGGATGTGCATCCTCGTCTACAACGATGCCTCGTATGCCGCCGAGGTGCACTATTTCGGCCGCCAGGGGTACCCGATCGACATCGTTCAGTTTCCCGACACGGATTTTGCCGCGATTGCGCGCGGCTACGGCGCGCAGGGCGTGACGGTGCGGACGCCCGCGGATCTTGCGCCACTGCGCGCCTGGGTCGATGCGGGCGCGCCAGGCGTGTTCGTGGTAGACGGCAAGATCAATCCCGATTTCGAGGCCGATTGGCACGCCGAGCATTTTCCGGCGAGCGCGCCGCACTAAAGCAGTAGTAGCCCGGATGAGCCAACGGGTCCCGCCGGAGGCGGGACCCGTTGGCTCATCCGGGCTACATTAATCTGCTTCACGCTGTGCGCGAGCGGCCGGCGAACCAGGCGATGATGAACAACACGATTCCGGCGGCGAGCGCCGCAAGCGCGTGCTTGGTGTGAACGTGATCGGACCCGGCTTCGTAGCCGGGGAAGAATTGCGGCAGCGAGCCCGCGGGCAGCATGAAATAGGCGCCGGCCGCCGCCAAACAGACCAAGCCCAAAATGATAGCGATGATCTTCACGCGTCGTCCTCCCTCTCGTCGCGCGTCGGGGATAGCGGCTTTGGCGCAAGATGCCAAGCACGGCCCCTCCCAAGTTTTGACATCTTCACATGCGTTGATTCGAACTGGGGTAGGGGGACACTTCAACATCGGCAAAACACTCGCGCTCACGGCGCGGTTTGGGTTTAGAGGCCGCGTTCGAGCGGCCGACGACGTTGCCTGCCGCGGCTGCGCGGTCGCACCGGCGGCGATCGGTGGTGTGTGACCATTTATAGCCGGCAGGCGCGGCCGGTTCCGTTTGTTGGTATGCCGTTGCGACATCATCCGAGTTCTGTTGTGTATGCGACGATGATCGCGATCGCAGCGGCACCGACAGCCATTGCCTTTGGCGCGGCAGCGCAAGGCCGCGCGCCTCTGGCAACATCGCCGCCGTCCGCTGCGGACTGTGCCGGTGCGACCAGCGTCACGGGCGAGGTCGCAAGCGTCACCTACGGCCGTTCGCTGCGGCTGACGGATGGCCGCGAGGTTCGCCTCGCCGCGATCGAGACACCGCCGCTAATCACCGACACCGAAGACGATGGCCGGGCCGAGGTGGCAAATGCAGCCAAGACCGCGCTCGAATCATTTGTAGTCCACCGCATGGTCGTGCTGCGTCCGACAGGAACAGGTTCCGACCGCTATGGCCGAATCGTTGCCTTCGTTTCTGTCGTGTCGCCTGCCGCGGAAACCCTGGTCCAGCGTGATATGCTCGCCGGAGGCCATGCGCTGCTGTCCCCGATCGGGCTTGCGCCGGGATGCCGCACCTACCTGCGCACCGCGGAGCGGGCAGCGCGGACCGCCAAGCTTGGCCTTTGGAGCGAACCATATTATGTAGTTCGGCGCGCCGATGATCCCTCGGATGTGATGGGTGACGAGGGACGTTTCGCCGTGGTTGGCGGCAAGGTTCTGTCGGTGCGCGAAAGCGGCGGCATCGTGTACGTGAACTTCGGACGACGCTGGTCGGAAGATTTTACCGTCACGATTCTTAAACGAAATGAGCGTCTATTTGCCGGTGCCGGCATGCCGCCGAAGGAACTCATCGGACGTCGCGTCGAAGTTCGGGGATGGGTTGAAGCGCGCAATGGTCCTGCCATCGAGGTGGCGCGGCCGGAGCAGATCGAATTCGTCGACAGGGGCCAAAACGAGTAGGCTGTTCGCAGCGATGAGGGGGAGCATTCGCAGAATCGGACGTCGAGCCGGGGGGCTCGTCGCAGCGGCGTTGGTGACGCTCGCCGTTGCCGGCTGCTCGAGCATGCCCTCGATGGGGCCGATTTCGCTTCCCGAGCTGCCGAAAGCAGGTGGCAGCGCCTCTGCGGCGGCCGAGCGCGAGCATCAGCGCGTACTTGCGGCCTACGGCGGCGCCTATGAAGACCCCAAGCTGCGCGCCAAGATCACCACCGTCGTCGAGCGGCTGGTCGCTGCGTCGAGCCGTCCCGACGTCAAATACCGCATCACCATTCTCAATTCGCCCGCCGTGAACGCGTTCGCACTGCCCGATGGCGAGCTTTATGTGACGCGCGGCCTTCTTGGACTCGCCAATGATTCGTCCGAGCTCGCCTCGGTGCTGTCCCATGAAATGGCGCATGTGATCGCGAACCATGCCGCGCTGCGCGAAGAGCGGGCCCACAAGACCGACCTCATTAGCAGCGTTACCGATCTTCTGAGAAACCCGGAAATCGGTGCCCTCGCGCTCACGCGATCGAAGATGGAAGCGGCGAGTTTCTCGCGGGCCCAGGAACTTGAGGCCGACGGCCTGGGCGTCGAGATCGCGGCAAAGTCCGGCTATGATCCGTTCGGTGCTGCGCGACTGCTGGGCTCGATGAGCCGCAACGCGGATTTCGTGGCGGCGCGCCGCGGCGGCGACGTCCGCGATTTTCCTTCGTCGCATCCGGCGACCCAGGAGCGCGTTCAGAACGCCCAGAGCGTGGCGCGGCAGTTCGGCGCGCCGGGCGCCGGCGATCGCGACCGGCCATCCTATCTCGCCAGCGTCGACGGGATAGTCTACGGCGAAGACCCGGCCGACGGCTTCGTGCGCGGCCGCCGCTTCATCCATCCCAAGCTCGGCTTCACCTTCACGGCGCCCGAGGGCTTCGGCCTCGACAACACCAATCAGGCAGTTCTCGGCTTGAAGGACGGCGGCAACCAGGCGCTGCGACTCGATATCGTCAAGGTTCCCGCGGAGCAGTCGCTTGTTGAATATCTCAACTCGGGCTGGATCGAGAATGTCGATGCAAACTCGCTCGAGGAGCTGTCGCTCAATGGATTTCCGGCGGCAACGGCGACGGCGAAGGGCGACCAGTGGGCATTCCGCCTCTATGCCATCCGGTTCGGCAGCGAGGTCTATCGGTTCATCTTTGCGGCGCGAAACCGCACGCCGGAGGCGGACCGGACGTTCCGTGAAACGGTGCAGACCTTCCGCCGTCTTACCCTGGCAGAAATCCGGATGGCGCGGCCGTTGCGGCTCAGGGTCGTCAAGGTCGGTCCGCATGACACCACGGAATCGCTGGCGGCGCGCATGGCGCCGGTCGATCGGCCTGGCGAGCGCTTCCGCGTCCTCAATGGACTTGATCCCGGCGATCGGGTGAAGCCCGGCGAGTTCGCAAAAATCATTGTCGAGTGAAGACGCCGCGGCGCGACCGCGCGGCGGTTGACCTGTCCATCGCATCGGCAAAATAATGGCGCCGATCGAAGCCGCGTCTGGAGCGGCGGTGGACAATGGCCATCATCAAGCACCTCGCTGCGGCTCTCGGAGCCATTCTCGTCGTCGCCGCCTTGCCGACAGCGGAAGCGGCGGCGCAATCGTGGCCGCATCGCACTGTCAAGCTCATCGTGCCGTTCTCTCCGGGCAGCGCCGCCGATACCACGGCGCGGCTATTTGCCGACCGGCTCGCCGTGCGCTGGAACCGGCCGACCGTCGTGGAGGATCGGCCCGGGCCCGACGGTCTGGTCGCTCTCGCCGCATTTGCGAGCGCGCACGATGATCACACGCTGTTGTTCGCGAACGGCGGTCCGATCACCATCAATCCGGTGGTCCACGCCAAGCTGCCCTACGATCCCGAGCGCGATCTCGTGCCGATCGTGTCCGCCTCCGATTCCTATCTGACGGTCGCCGCGAGCGCGGCGCTCGGCATCGGCACCGTCGACGCCTTGATCGCCCGCGTGCGTGCCGAGCCCGGCCGTTTGACCTGGGCGTCGACGCCGGGGCTGCCGCAATTCATCTTCGCGGGCTTCCTCAAACGCGCCGACCTCGAGATGACGCAGGTGTCTTATCGCGACTTCTCGCCTGCTTTGCAGGATGTCGGCGAGAACCGCATCGGCTTTGCGGTGACGGCGCTGCTGCCACTTCTGCCTTTGGCGCAGACGAGCAAAGTGAAGCTTCTTCTCGTCACTAACCGCGATCGTTCCCCGGCGGCGCCCGATCTGCCGACGGCCGCCGAGATCGGCCATCCCGAACTTGCCGCCGACGGCTTTCAGGGCTTTTACGGTTGGCGCGACATGCCGGAGGATCTGCGCGCCCAGATTGCAGCCGACGTCAACGCCGTCGCCGCCGATCCTGCGCTGGCGGCGCGTCTTGCTGCGATCGGGCAGGCGCTGCGGGTCGGCACCACGGCGGATTTCGTTACCATGATCGAGGCTCAGCGCGGCCAGATCGCCAGCATTGCCAAGGCGTTGGCGCTCATCCCGCAATAGGCGGGGTTGTGCACAGATGCAGGCGCCCCGGTTTAGGTGGTGCCTTCGATTTAGGCCTGCTAAGCTTGGCTGGCTGAGAACGACTGGGGGGCTGCAGGCGATGGACGGCACCGCGACTAGCAGCACGTCGCTGCTCCACTTCGTGATGATCAAGCCGACGCATTACGATGACGACGGTTATCCGATTCAGTGGGTCCGTTCGGCGATTCCGTCGAACACGCTGGCGTGCCTGAATGGCCTCGCGGAGGACGCGCGGCGCCGCAAGGTGCTTGGCCCCGACGTCGAGATTCGCCTCCACACGTACGACGAAACCAACAGCCGCGTGCGGCCGGACCGGATTATCCGCGACATCCGCGAGCAGGGTGGCCGTGCGGTGATCGGTTTGGTCGGTGTACAGTCGAATCAATTTCCTCGCGCAGTCGATCTGGCACAGCCGTTCCTCGCCGCCGGCTTGCCGGTCTGCATCGGCGGCTTTCATGTCTCCGGCTGCATTGCGATGCTGCCCGAAATGCCGGCCGATCTGAAGGAGGCACAAGCGCTCGACATTTCGTTCTTCGCCGGCGAGGCTGAGGAGGGCCGTTTCGACGAGGTGCTGCGCGACGCCTGGAACGGCAAGCTGCAACCGATCTACAATTATATGGACAAGCTGCCGGCTTTGAACGGCGAACCGCCGCCGTTCCTGCCACGCCAGCATGTGCGGCGAACGGCGGGATCGCTGTCGAGCGTCGATCTTGGGCGCGGTTGTCCCTATCAGTGCTCATTCTGCACCATCATCAACGTTCAGGGGCGCAAGAGTCGCTTCCGCTCGCCTGACGATGTCGAGCGCATCGTGCGCGAGAACTATGCACAGGGCATCAAGCGATTCTTCATCACCGACGATAATTTTGCCCGCAACCGCGACTGGGAGGCGTTGTTCGACCGCCTGATCGAATTGCGCAACGGCGAATTCCCAAAAATCGGCTTCACGATCCAGGTCGATACGCTCTGCCACAAGATTCCGAACTTCATCGAGAAGGCAGCGCAGGCGGGCGTTCGCCGCGTCTTCATCGGGCTCGAGAACATCAACCCCGACAATCTGATTGCGGCCAAGAAGCGCCAGAACAAGATCACCGAATATCGGGAAATGCTGCAGAAATGGCGCAACCACGGCGCCATCACCTACGCCGGCTATATTCTTGGATTTCCCAACGACACCAAGGAATCGATTCTGCGGGACATCGAGATCATCAAGCGCGAGCTGCCGCTCGATATCCTGGAGTTCTTCTTCCTCACGCCGCTGCCCGGATCGGAGGACCACAAGATACTCTCGCAGAAGGGGGTCTGGATGGACCCCGACATGAACAAGTACGACCTCAATCATCGGGTCTCGCACCATCCGAAAATGTCGGACCAGGAATGGGAGGAGGCCTACCGCGCGGCATGGCTTGCCTATTACACGCCCGAGCACGTGCGCACGATCTTGCGCCGCTCCGGAGCCTGCAAGATCGGACGTCCGCCGGCGACGCTCACCACGATCCTGTGGTTCAATCTGATGATTTTGTTCGAGGGCGTGCATCCGCTGGAAGGCGGCGCGTTCCGCCTGAAGTTCAGGCGCGACCGCCGCCATGCCTTGCCGCGCGAGAACCCGTTGCTGTTCTATCCGCGCTATTTCGGCGAGATCGTCGTCAAGGCGTGGCGCTATTGGCGTGTCTATCAGCGCTACAACGCGATCCTGCGCGAGGTGCTGGCCGCGCCGGATCGCTGGACCTACACCGACCTCGCCATCGAGGCGCCTGAGGCCAACGAGTTCGAGGCCCTCGGCCTTTACCAAGCCACCAATGGCGGCGAAGCCGCCGTCGCCCGCATGCGTCGCGAGGAGGCGATCCGCGAGAGTTCACGCGTGGTGGCTGCGGCGAAGTGAAGGAGGGCAGGGCGCTCGTCTCGTTCGAAGTATAACGGGCTGCAATCGACGGCAGGAAACAATCGACGGCATGAAAAAAGCCCGGCTTGCGCCAGGCTTTTCCTGTCTCGATGTATGTCGGAAGAGCGACTTACGCCGCTTCGTCCTCGATCACGGCCTCTTCGCTCTCGGCGCTCTTGCCGCGTCGCGGACCCTTGGCGAGCGCCGCCTCGATTTCCTTGATAGCTTCGGTCTCGGTGATCCGCTGGACCGCTGAAATCTCGCGCGACAACCGGTCGAGCGCCGCTTCGTAAAGCTGGCGTTCGCTGTAGGACTGCTCGGGCTGGCTCTCGGAGCGGAACAGGTCGCGAACCACTTCCGAAATCGCGACGATGTTGCCGGAGTTGATCTTCGCTTCGTATTCCTGCGCCCGGCGCGACCACATAGTGCGTTTGATCCGTGCGCGACCCTTCAGGGTCTCGAGCGCGCGCTTCACGATCGGGGGCTCGGCCAGCTTGCGCATGCCAACCGCCGCGATCTTGGCGGTCGGGACCCGCAAGGTCATCTTGTCCTTGACGAAGTTGATCACGAACAGCTCGAGCTTGCAGCCCGCTACTTCCTGTTCCTCAATCGCCACGATCTGTCCGACGCCATGCGCCGGATAAACAATGAACTCGCTGGTCTTGAACCCTTGCCGTTGCGTAGCCTTCTTCGAGGTCATTCCCTGACTTTCTCCTTGACCCTTTGGCCTGTTGCGGCTGACAGCCGCTTTAGCCACGGGAGCTCCGCGGCGACTGGTAGCCCGGGGAGCTTGGGTTGCCCTGCGACGGCTGTCCGAAGAGGGTTTTGTGGTCCTTTTCGACTTAGACCTGTGACGAATTTTGCCTGCCACTGCCGATTGCGTGATTTACACGCCCCTGTTTGACGGATCCTCGGGAATACTTCGAAAAAATACGCTCCCGAGGGAGCGTCGAAGCCTGCGTTTCTTATTCGCGCCCTATATAGCACATTTCCCGCAAAAATCAAAGCTTTACACGGTGCGAAAGTGTCAATTCTGTCATGCAGGCGCAATAAAATGCTTGAAAAGCCTTAACCGCGGCGAAGGTGCGACAATAAAAAGCGCTTGCGCCCGAATCAGTCTCCGGTACCCGACTGCGGGTCGAACTGCTTGATTTTACCTTCAACGCCGTCCCATTCCTTGCCGTCCGCCGGCCCTTCGCGTTTCACAGTGATGTTGGGCCAGGTCTTGGAATATTCGGAATTGAGCTGGAGCCACTGCTCCAGACCGGGTTCGGTGTCCGGCTTGATGGCTTCGGCCGGGCATTCGGGCTCGCAGACGCCGCAATCGATGCACTCGTCGGGATGAATGACGAGCATGTTGGCGCCTTCATAAAAGCAATCGACCGGGCACACCTCGACGCAGTCCATATACTTGCACTTGATGCAGTTCTCGACAACGACGTACGTCATGGACCAACTCCGCTCCGGCGGCAGGCACACTCGGGGTTCTTGTTTTTGCTAACGAATTGACGCGAAAGAGCCTGCAAACTTCGCGACCATGCGCTAGCGCAGCACGACCCGCCGCGCAACCCCGGCTCTAGCATCAAAATGGGGACTGGCCGGCGCTTCATGAATGCGATGATTTGCCTGTGGCAGGGCATTTTCAATGGCGACGGTTGCCTTCGGTGAGTTCGGTATAGAGTCCGACGGTGGCTGCAGCGTCGCCCCGGCGCGGCGAAAATCCGGAGACCTTGAGGACCCGGACGCCGCCGTCGAGGGCGATCGTCACCACGTCGCCGCACTTGACGGCGCTGCTTGGCGCCGTGACGCGCGCCCCATTGACGCGCACGTGTCCTGCCGCCGCCAGGGAGGCTGCGGCGAGGCGGGTCCGCACGATACGGGCGTGCCATAACCAGCGATCGATGCGTTGCCGCTCAGCCGACAAAGGCACCTACTCAGTGGCGTTCCTTCGCGTCAGCTTCGAGCTGCGCCTTCAATGCTGCAAGCTTGGCGAAGGGCGAATTGGGATCGGGCTCTTTGTTGCGCTCGCGGCCCGGCAGGTGCTCGCGCCAACTCCGGTCGCCGCGCTCCTTCCGTCCCCGCTCGCCGCGGTCTCCCCGTGGGCGATCGGGCCGGTCCGGGCGCTGGCTGCGCTCCGGACGATCGCGATGGTCGGCGCGACGCTCGTCCGGACGTTGTGGGCCGCGCTCGCCGTCGTCGCGTCGAAATTCGCCGGGGCGGCCGCCGCGTCTGCGCCGCTCGCCGCGATCGGGCCGCGTCTCGGCTGCCGACGCCGGTGCTGCTGCGGCCTCGCCTGCGCTGGTCCCGGCATCACCTGCTTGAGCAGCCGCCTCGCCGTCACCTTGAGCCACAGCGGCGACAGGCCTTTGCGGGGCTTCGCCAGTTCCGGTCCGGTGCCCGCCATCGCGATGATGCCGGCGCGGCGGCCGACGTTGGCCGCGCCGCTCGTCGCTCCGTCCGCCCGGCCGCCAAACTTCGACTAATTCGGGCTCGGCGGGCTTTGCGGCCTCAGCCATGTTCGGGTCGGCCGATACCGGTTCTACGCTGGGGTCGGACAGCACATCGGTTGCAGCGGCCTGAATTTCGGCCGCGGCACCGATTTCAGCTGCAATTGTCGTAGCAAGTTCGGGTTCAGGCGCGATCACGGCGCCATGGTCGGACTCCGCCGCAAGGGCGACCGCATCCGTGGCGGGCTCGGCTGCCTCAGGCTTGGCGTCTTCGCTCTCGGACGAGGTCTCGACTTGGTGCACATCCTCCACGCCCGCTTCCGCAGCGTCTGTGCCTGCCGCATCCGCTTCGACTGCGGCCGGCTGATCCGCCGCGCCTATCGCCGTCTCGGCTGAGTCGTGCGCGAACTCTTCTGATGGAGCGACCGCTTCTGTCGGCTCGGACACATTAGCGTCCGTCGCGCTTGGCGCTGCAGCTTCCGCTGGCTGCGCCGGCGGCTCGGCTGGTTTGGGCCGCTTCTCCATGCGATAGCCGAGCGCGCGCAGGATCGAGGCAAAATCTTCGCCTGACGAGCCCGTGAGCGAGGTCATCGCTTGGGTCACCGTGAATCCCGTGCCCTCAAATGCCCCAGCCGGTTTGATGCCGGGAGACGCGGGCCGCCAAGCAAGTGCCGGGCGGATCAAGTCCGCGAGCCGTTCCAGGATATCGACGCGCAATGCACGCTCGCCGCACATGCGGTAGCCGAGGGTGCGATAAAGCGCGCGGGGTACCTCCTTGTCAGCCGGGAACGATGTCCGGCCGGTCGCGGCAAGCCGCTGCAGCTCATCGAGTCCGGCGGTCTCGGGGCCGCCATGCTTGATCGTCCACAGCTGCGCAGCGAGCGCCCGCGGCGCCGGCTTGAGCAGCAGCGGCACATAGACGTGGTAAGCGCCGAACCGCACGCCATGCTTGCGCAAGGTGGCGCGCGAGGCCTGGTCGAGGCTCTTGAGGTCGTCCGCAACTTTGCTGCGCTCGAGAACGCCGAGCGCTTCGACGATTTGATAGGCGACGCCTCTCGCGAGGCCGGTGATGTCATCGGCAGCGCCGAGCACGAACAGCGGCGCGAGCAACCGCTCGACGTGGGTGCGCGTCCACAGATCGAGACGCGTCTGCACCGCTTCGAGCGCCGCGCCGGTCAAATGGTCATCGGCGAGGATGCGCACCCGCGGCCGTAGCACGACGTCGCCCGCGACAAGCTTGGCGACCGGTTCGCCGATCCAGCGGATGGTCGCGTCCGACGTGAGCACGAACTGCGCATCGGGCGCGTGAGATAGCCGATTGGCGCGCGCCTCGATCTCGCCGGCGAGCGCCTTCTGTGCCGCCGCCGACAGCGCCTTCGCGTCAGAACCAGTGGAGGTCGCATCCGGCGCGAAGCGAAAGCCGTCCAGGCGGCCGATGGTATGGCCCTCGACGACGACTTCGCCGGTCTTGGTGATCTCGGTGTCCAGTATCGTGTTCTCTCGCAACCGCCGCATCAGCACGCTGGTGCGGCGATCGACGAAACGCTCGGCGAGGCGTTCGTGCAGCGCGTCGGACAGCTTGTCCTCGATCGCGCGCGCAACGCCCTGCCAATGTGCGGGGTCCGCCAGCCAGTCAGGCCGGTTCGCCGCAAAGGTCCACGTTCTGATATGCGCGATACGCGTCGATAGCGTGTCAATGTCGCCTTCAACATGATCGGCTTGGGCAATCTGTCGGGAAAACCAATCGTCGGAAATTTTACCGTCACGGAGCAGAAAACCATAGAGGGTCACCACAAGTTCCGCATGGGCGGCCGGCGAAATCTTGCGGTAGTCCGGAATCTGGCAGACGTCCCACAGCCGCTCGATCGCGGTGCGATCCTTGGCGAGGGCGCGAACCTCTTCGTCACGCGCGGCATGATCGAACACGAGAATATCTTCAGCGAGCGGCGCGCGCGTCAGCGCCGGATGCGACGGCAGCGCGGCGAGCGAAGCTGCGAGCGCGCCGAGCGACGAGAAATGGAGATCCGAATTGCGCCACTGCAATACTTTGAGCGGCTCGAAGCTGTGGCTTTCAAGCGCGTGCACGAGTTCGGCATCGAACGGCGGACAGCGCCCGGTGGTGCCGAAGCTGCCGTCGCGCGTCGCGCGGCCGGCGCGGCCCGCGACCTGGGCGAATTCCGCAGGATTGAGACGGCGAAACTGATAGCCATCGAACTTGCGATCGGATGCGAACGCGACGTGATCGACGTCGAGGTTGAGGCCCATGCCGATGGCATCGGTCGCCACCAGGTAGTCGACGTCGCCGGATTGATAGAGTGCGACCTGAGCGTTGCGCGTACGCGGAGAGAGGCCGCCGAGCACGACGGCCGCGCCGCCGCGCTGGCGGCGGATCAACTCGGCGATCGCGTAGACCTCATCGGCCGAGAACGCCACGATCGCGGTGCGGCGCGGCTGGCGTGTGATCTTTTTTTCGCCGGCATGGGTGAGCTGCGACAGACGCGGCCGGCTGAGGACGTTCGCCCCCGGCAGAAGCTTCTCGACCATCGGGCGCACGGTTGCGGCGCCAAGGACAAAAGTCTCCTCGCGGCCACGGCAGTTGAGCATCCGGTCGGTGAAGACATGGCCGCGATCAAGATCGGCGCCGAGTTGGACTTCGTCGATGGCGACGAACGCCACATCGAGATCGCGCGGCATCGCCTCGACGGTCGATACCCAATAGCGCGGATTGGCGGGCTTGATTTTCTCTTCGCCGGTGATGAGCGCAACCGCGTCGGCGCCCGCCCGCTCGCAGACTTTATTATAGACCTCGCGTGCGAGCAGGCGCAGCGGCAGGCCGATCAGGCCGGAGGAGTGCGCCAGCATGCGCTCGATGGCGAGATGGGTCTTACCGGTATTGGTCGGCCCCAGCACTGCGGTAACACCGACCCCCCGGGGGCGTTGATCCCGGGGTCCGGGCGAACTGAACGAAATGGGCATTACGGTCTCCGCCGGCGCACGGACCGGCCCGGCGCATCACTTGCAGGGGGCCTTTTGTATCACAATGCGACGCTTTCCAAGGGGTTCGAAGGCGCGACCGGGAATCGCGAACGAGTCTCGAACAAAGCACGCCCGAATCGCTGACTCCGGAGGCATCGAGATTCGTTCTCACCACATATAGGGAACGATGAGTGCGTGCCCACCAGATGCTGAAAAAATGCTTCGAAAATCATCGTAGAACGGTCCATCAGCGCAGTCGTGGAATCAGCGCGTTCCGATTCGCTTCGCACTCATCTGTCAAGCAGGGAATCGAAACCCGCGTGCTTAAGCTGTGGATTAGGGAAGGGCTTAGCGCGCCGCCACGGGGACCCGCGGCGGGGTCGCAACCGTCATAAACTGCGTCGCCTCCAATATCCCGAGGCCTAGCGGGGTCGGGATCTGCGCCCGGAATGGCACGAGGATCCGGGTGCCGGCAATCGGTGCGAGCCAGATTTCCATGTCCCGCTGCGCGACCAAGTATTTAATCGCCGGGCGGTCCGGAACGTAGCCGGCCAGGGGAGCGAATTGCACGGCGCACACCACCACCGGGCCATGATAGCCGCGGTCGGCCTGGACGCGCTCGAAGCGCTTGAAACTCAAATGCAGATCGAAGCGCATGCGGCCGTCAAACACCGGGATCGTGCGCCGGCAGGCTTCCGCCGACACCGGGTCGCCGATGCCGGCCACACGGACAAGCCCCGCTGTCATCGGATCGGTGACCCCGCGCCGATGCGCATCGGTCAGCGGGATGCGCTCCGGCTGGAGAGTGGCCGGGGGCTCGATGGTGAAGTCCTTGACGTTGCCGGAGTTGAGCGCGATTCGCAGCTCCTCGACACGCTTTTCGTTCGCGATACTCGACGCATAGGCGGTCGGCATCAGATTGTCGCCGCGAACGGTACCGCGCGACGCGCCACTGCCCTGGCCGTTCGCAAACACGCGTAACAGGCCCGCGGTCATGCCGCTGGCGGCTGCCGTAAACTGGTCCTCACCGATTTCGATGACCCAGGCGCCGCGGCCGATGGGCACGCCCGCGAGGCTTGCCGAATAGCGAGCGTCAAGCTTTCCCTGGGCGTGCGCTTCGCCGCCGCCAACGCACGCTGCCATCGCCGCGACGGCGAGGCACATCTGCACTTTATATGAGGCGGATGCTGGAATCGGGCGTTTGACAGGCCGGCGGCCTGGGCGCACAAGACCGGGCAAAGTTACACGCACTTTCGATCCTATCCGTCAAACGCCTCACCGGCAGGAACGCAGGCTTTTCGACGTGGATTAAGTCGAATGTGTGATGTAACGGACTGATCGCGCTGGCCTTCAACCGCTTCGATGCGGCCCGACTTTGCGGTTTGCAGACCAACGCACCTATGCGGCGTCGTCGCCGGCCGAGCAAATCCCGCCACCGATGCAGGCCATCTCGAACTTGACGCTCACCGCCCGTCTCACTATAGGTCCGCGGTCCAAACGAGCCCATATTTGCCAGTAGCTCCGCGCTCCGGCGGCGCGAAGAGGGTTGCTTTCAGAGGTATGCCATGTCGCGGCGATGCGAACTGACCGGGAAAGGTCCCCAGGTCGGCCACAAGGTCAGCCATTCCAATATCAAGACCAAGCGGCGCTTCCTGCCGAATCTGGTCAACGTCACCTTGATGTCCGATGCGCTCGGGCGCTCGGTGCGCTTGCGCATCTCCACGAATGCGCTGAAGAGCGTCGATCATCGCGGCGGCCTTGACGCCTTCCTGACAAAGGCGCGCGAGAGCGAGCTGTCGACGCGCGCCGTGGAACTCAAGCGCCAGATTGCCAAGAAGCTCGCCCCGGCGAGCTGATCGTTCTTTTGATTGGCCCTCTGCGTTCGTCGTCGCCCGGCTTGACCGGGCGACCCGGTAACCACCGGCTGCGGGATACTGGATTGCCCAGTCGAGCCAGGCAATGCGGCACATCCATTACGATCGCAAAACACGAAGCATCCGGCGCTTCAATCTTCCGTCAGCTTGAACTGCAGCAGGATCGTCCGCTGCAGGATCGAGAAGTTGTCATCCGAGACCATGGTCAGGATGGTGCTGCCGTCCTTCGCTGCATGGACGCTGAGCCCCTCCATGTTGTCGATCTGATAGCCCATGTCGGCGAAGATCAACTCCGGGCCATCGACGAGCGCGCCCGGGGCAATGTCGGTGATGGCGATCCGGCGCAGGCGCATCGCGACACCCGTCAGCCAGGTGAAGCGGCGCTCAAGGAGCAGGATGTCGCCTGATGGCAGCGCCGCGCTGTCGCTGATATCGAAGTCATCGCGCCGCTTGACCGAGAACTCCGACGCTGCGGTGCCGTTCAGAATGAATGCCTTGAGGTTGCCGGCGCGATCGAGGCCGCGCTCAGAAAATGCAAGCAGCGCGCCGGCAAGCGGACCCGTGCGCGGCGCGAAGGCGAGCGCCTCCAGGCCCTTGTTGCTCGGAAGCTTGGAGATGCCGAGCGGTACCGGGACGACTTCGGCGCGAGCCAGCACACCGGATTTGGCGAAGTCGAAGCGCACGATGCGGTTCGCACGTTCGATGCCGACATAGAACATGCCGTCGCGTACCGCGAGTGATTCAGTATCGTACCAGCCGCGTGCGGCCAGCGTGCGGCCATCGGGTCCGATCATCGGCGCGATGACGGCATCGACAATGCCGCTCGGCCGTCCAGCCGTGTAAACGATGCGGCCTGTCAGCCAATGGCTCTTGTCGGAGAACGCGACGAAATGCTCGCCGTCGGCCTCGACCCGGATCGCCGAGAATCCGCCAAAGTCGCTGTGAGAGGACGCAAGCTCGAGCCCGCCAATGAATTCCAGCGCACCGAACCGGCGCTGGTCGGCAACGCTCGAATTGAACGCCTCGATCGGCTTTGCCGTGATCGTAATGGATGCCGGCGGCTCGGGAACGCCGCGTTGTGCGCCCGCCGGCGCAGCATGCATCCCGATTGCGAGTGCGGCGATTACGCTCGCGCGCAGCAACACGGCGAAGCCAGGGAAAACTGAGTTGAGACCGTGCCTCGTACGCGCGGAGTTCGATGCGGACGCCGAGGGCCCCCCGCTCACGCGTCGAGCCGGCGTTTCGGTCGGCGCACCGGTTCCTCCGGCGCCTCTTCATCGAACAGCTCGGCGAGCTTCTCCACCATGGCGCCGCCCAGTTCCTCGGCATCGACGATCGTGACGGCGCGGCGATAGTAGCGCGTCACGTCGTGACCGATGCCGATCGCGATCAGTTCGACGGGCGAGCGCTGCTCGATCTCCTCGATTACCCAGCGCAGGTGGCGCTCGAGGTAATTGCCGGCATTGACGGACAGCGTCGAGTCGTCGACCGGCGCGCCGTCCGAGATCATCATCAGGATGCGGCGCTGCTCGGTGCGCGCGATCAGGCGCTTGTGAGCCCAATCCAGCGCCTCGCCGTCGATGTTCTCCTTGAGCAGCCCCTCGCGCATCATCAGGCCAAGATTGCGCCGCGCGCGGCGCCACGGCGCATCGGCCGACTTGTAGATGATGTGGCGCAGATCGTTGAGCCGGCCGGGGTTGGCGGGCTTGTTCGCCGCGAGCCAAGCTTCGCGCGATTGGCCGCCCTTCCACGCACGCGTCGTGAAGCCGAGGATCTCGACCTTGACGCCGCAGCGCTCCAACGTGCGCGCGAGAATGTCTGCGCATGTGGCCGCAACCGTGATCGGCCGGCCGCGCATCGAGCCCGAATTGTCGAGGAGCAGCGTCACCACGGTGTCGCGGAACTTGGTGTCCTTCTCGCGCTTGAACGAAAGCGGATGCATCGGATCGATGATGATCCTGGAAAGCCGCGCCGGGTCGAGCAGGCCTTCCTCGAGGTCGAACTCCCAGGAGCGGTTCTGCTGCGCCATCAAGCGGCGCTGCAGGCGGTTTGCGAGCCTTGCCACCACGCCCTGCAAGTTGGCGAGCTGCTTGTCGAGATAGCCGCGCAGGCGGTCGAGCTCTTCGGGCTCGCACAGATCTTCGGCGGCCACGATCTCGTCAAACTTGGTGATGAAGGGCCGGTAGTCCGGACCGCGCGGCTCGTTGCGACCGCCCTGGCGCGGGCGCCACGGTTCGGCGGCATTCTCCGAGTTGCCCATGTCGGTGTCGTCCGGCATGTCTGCGGTCGGCGCGTCGGTTGCCTCCGCGGCGCTGTCAGGCACCTCTTCGGTCGCGGACTCGGCCTGTTCGAGACTCATGCGCTCGCTGTCGTCGGACTCCGAAGATTCGCCGTCCTCTCCCTTCTCGTCCTGGCGGCCATCGTCGTTGTTGTCCTCGCTCTCGTCATCCTCGTCGTCGCTGCGCTCGTCGCCCATGTCGAGCGAATCGAGAAGGTCATGGACAACGTCGCCGAAACGGCGCTGGTCCTCGATCATGTCTTCCAGGCGATCGAGCTCGCGCCCGGCGCGGCCTTCGATGAAGCTGCGCCACAGTTCGACCAGCCGTCGCGCCGCCGGCGGCGGGGCCTGACCGGTGAGCCGCTCGCGCACCAGCATGGCAAGCGCTTCCTCGATCGGGGCGTCGGCGCGGTCGCTGATCTCGTCGAACTTGCCGCGATGGAACTTGTCGTCCAGCATCGCCGCGAGATTCTTGGCCACCCCCTGCATGCGGCGGGCGCCGATGGCCTCGACGCGGGCCTGCTCGACGGCCTCGAACACGGCACGGGCCTGCTGGCCGCCGGGCAGCAGCTTGCGATGGATCGCGTTGTCGTGGCAGGCCATGCGCAGCGCGATGGCATCAGCGTGACCGCGAACGATCGCCGCGTCGCGGGCGCTGAGCTTGCGCGGCGGCTCGGGCAAACGCGCCTTGCCGCCCACCACGCCGGGCCGCTCGGCTGCGTACGCAACTTCGAGATCGGGCTTGCGCGCGATCGCCCGCAGGCAGCCCGTCACGGCGCGCTTGAACGGCTCGGTCGGCGACTCCTTGGCAGGCGATTTGGCTTTGATATTCGAGGACATCGGTTGTCCGGAATTTGGAACTCAGCTCAGCGCAACGTTGACGGATGACTCCGGCAGCTCCTGACCGAAACAGCGCTGATAGAATTCGGCGACGATCGGACGTTCCAACTCGTCGCACTTGTTGAGGAAGGTGAGGCGGAACGCGAAGCCCACGTCCTTGAAGATGTCGGCGTTCTCGGCCCAGGTGATGACGGTACGCGGGCTCATCACGGTGGAGATATCGCCGTTCATGAAGGCGTTGCGGGTGAGATCAGCGACCCGCACCATCTTGTTGACGATGTCGCGGCCGGCGTCGGTTCGATAATGCTTGGCCTTGGCCAGCACGATCTCGACCTCGTTGTCGTGCGGCAGATAGTTGAGCGTGGTGACGATCGACCAGCGGTCCATCTGCGCCTGGTTGATCTGCTGGGTGCCGTGATAGAGACCGGAGGTGTCGCCGAGCCCAACCGTGTTCGCTGTTGCAAACAGGCGGAACGCCGGGTGCGGCTTGATGACCCGGCTCTGATCGAGGAGCGTGAGGCGGCCCGACGATTCGAGCACGCGCTGGATCACGAACATTACGTCGGGACGGCCAGCATCGTATTCATCGAATACCAGCGCGACGTTGTGCTGGTAAGCCCAGGGCAGGATGCCGTCGCGAAATTCAGTCACCTGCTGGCCTTCGCGGATCACGATCGCATCCTTGCCGATGAGATCGATACGGCTGATGTGGCTGTCGAGATTGACCCGCACGCACGGCCAGTTGAGCCGGGCCGCCACCTGTTCGATGTGGGTCGACTTACCGGTGCCGTGATAGCCGGTCACGATGACGCGCCGGTTGCGGGCAAATCCCGCGAGGATGGCGAGTGTTGTCGGGCGGTCAAAACGATAATCGGAATCGATATCCGGAACATGCTCGTCCGGCCGCGAATAAGCCGGCACTTCCATGTCGCTGTCGAAGCCGAACGTCTGCCGCACCGATACCTTGATGTCGGGTAGCGGGGCGGCGGTCTCAGTCACAACAGTCATTGCTCCTCCGTGCGTGGGCTCACCCCTGATCCCGGCGGGAATCGATGGGTCCGACGGGCGGCGGCTGAAGGCCCGGCGGCTGCGGGTGCCCAAATTCGAAGACCGGCGAACTTCGGCGCCCGGACACACGACTTCGGCGAAGCGCTGCATGTGGCGTATGTCGCGGGCAACTTAACAGAAACGCCCGGGGCGGCGGAAGCGCCGCCTCGCCCCTGTGCGTCGCCATTGCACATCAACCTGGAACGCGAAGCCGCGTTAAAGTCCGCTGTCGGCCGCAGCCCTACCAGCCTGAAATTTCAGCGGAATTCGGAGCCTAGACGCCCCCGAAAAGCCGATCGCGCGAACACCCCCACAAGGCCGCGGGCGCGTACGCAAACCTGCCGGGCGAAATCAGCAGAGTCCCTGCTTCTTTAAATAATTATGCGCTTCGATGATTTCACGCAGCTTGTCCTCGGAACCGCGGTCGCCGTCATTCAAATCGGGATGATGGCGTTTGACGAGCTCCTTGAACCGCGCCTTGATGTCGTGACGCCCGGCGCCTTCCTCAAGTCCGAGTGAATTCAGCGCCTTGCGTTCGGCGTTGCGGATGGTGCGCCGCTCGGCCTCGGCACGGGAGTGCGCGTTCCGCGCTGCACCGAAATCCCGCATGATGTCGAACGGGTCATCAGAGCCGAAGCCATCCTCGAACATGCGGGACCGACGGCGCCCGTTGGCCGACTTCGCGGAGCGACCCTTGCCGCCGATCATGCCGATCTTCCAGGTCGGCAGGTGCCCGGTGAGGGCATCTTTTTGATAACGGGCGACGGCGTCGTCGTCCATGCCGGCGAAAAAATTATAGGACTGATTGTACTCGCGCACGTGATCGAGACAGAACCGCCAGTACTCGCGCTCGTGGCCGCGACCCTTTGGCGCCCGGTGCGTTGCCGCACTCGAGCAGTTCGGCCAATCGCAACACGGCCCATCCGCTTGCGCGCGTCGATCTTCGCTGGGCTTTACCCGGATGCGATCGAACAGTGGTGAATCGAACTTCATTGCCTATTATGCGAAGGGTTCATCGAAACGCGCAAGCTTGACAGATCCGGCGCGGCGTGATCCGCGCTCCGCGTCGCGATGACGATTGACGCGATCGTGAACGAGCCATTAAAGCTTTCCGCATGGACATGCGCGAGACCATTGCGCGGAAGCTGACGGACGCGTTCGAGCCGGCGAGCCTCGAAGTGGTGGACGAGTCACACCAACACGCGGGCCATGCCGGACACCGGCCGGGCGGGGAAACTCATTTCCGCATTTATATCGTGTCGGATGCCTTCCGGGAAAAGAGCCGGATCGAGCGCCATCGCATGATAAATGCAGCCCTCGCAAGCGAATTGCAGGCCGGCGTGCATGCGCTCGCGATTCACGCCGCGGCTTCGAACGAAGCGCCGACCTGACCGCGTATATTGGGTGCGCAAAGTGAGGCATGTGTAGGGTGCGCAAAGCGAAGCGTGCGCACCATGTCGAAGTTTCCGCTGGTTGAGGGCCGGTGGTGCGCACGCGCGAGGACTTTGCATAAGTTGCAGGGCGACTGGCCTGATGTCGAATGCAGATTTTAGGAAGCGTGTGATGGTGTGGCTTTGGGCCGTTGACGGTCGGATCATGCTGGATGCAGCAGGCTCCATCGTCTGAGGTTCATCGCGAGGACGGCGAGATAGAAGGCGCCCGCATTGCGCGCGAGGCCTCGATAGCGGGCACGAGCGAAACCGTGGGCATTCTTAAGCAATGCAAACAGCGGTTCGATCGGAGCGCGGGCGTGGGAGATCAACTCGTTGCGACGTGCCATCCACCGGCCCATCCTGTGCCAGCGGTTGCCGCGACGGGCAATTCCATCACGAATCCCAAGCGCCTTGAGATGGGCTCGTCGTGCATTGCTGTCATAGGCCTTGTCGGCATAAACCGTCTGCTCGTCTCCGCAGATCAATCGATCGGCCGGCACGCTCTCGTTGATATTGCCTGCGGTGAATTGCGCGCGTCGAACGATGCGGCTGCCTTGATCCATCGCGATATGCGCCTTGTAGCCGAAGAAGTACTTGCCCTGCTTCTTCGACCAAGCCGCATCAGGATCAAGCGGGCTCTTCACCAGCTTGTTCGCCGGCCGACCATCGGCATCGGGCGGCTGGGGCTTGGCCGGTGGGGGCGGTGGATTGACCGCCGCTTGTACCAACGACGCGTCGATCAGTGTGCCGCGCCTCAACACAAAGCCCGACCGTTCGATCTGACCTGTGATCAATGCGAAGGCGCGCTCGGCCAACCCGCTCCGGGTCAGTTGTTCGCGAAAGCGCCACAGGGTCGAGTGGTCCGGCACGGGGTCTGTCAGCGCAAGCCCGAGGAAATGGCGGAACGACAGCCGGTCGGCCAGGGCTTCCTCAAGCTGCGGGTCAGACAGCCCATAAAACTGCTGGAGCAAAAGCGCCTTGAACAGGGCAAGCGCCGGATAACCCGGCGCGCCCATCGCGCCGCTGCGCAGTCCTCCGACAAGCACCTCGACTTCCTTCCAATCGACCAGTTCAGAAATCCGCCTCAGCGTCCCGTTCGCCCAGGCCGCATCAGCCACCAGACCATCCGCAAAGCTCAACTGACCAATGCGCCGTTCCGACATCGCTTCCCCTCGCGAATCTCCTCGCAAAGAGAATCATCACTCGCTACTTCTGCAAAGCCCTCGCACGCGCGGACAAGTCCGCGCCTTGCGCACCCTACAGGATTGTTCAGGAGGCTTTTGCCGTCGCCTTTTGCATCACCGGCGTGATGCGCAGCGCCTCCAGCCGGTTGCGGTTCTTGCGCAGCACCTGGAAGCGGAAGCCATGGAAGGTGAAGCTCTGGCCGGCCTCGGGGATCGAGCGCGCTTCGTGGATGACGAGGCCCGCAATGGTGGTCGCCTCGTCGTCGGGCAAATTCCAGTCCATGGCACGGTTGAGGTCGCGGATCGGAACCGCGCCGTCTACGTTGACCGAGCCGTCAGGCTGCGGGCGCACGCCCGGCACTTCGACGTCGTGCTCGTCGCTGATGTCGCCGACGATCTCCTCCAGAATGTCTTCCAGGGTCACGATCCCCATGAATTCCCCGTACTCGTCGACGACGAGAGCGAGCGGCGTGCGGCGGCGGCGGAACGCCTTGAGCTGCTCCGTGAGCGGTCGCGTCTCGGGGACGAACCAGGCCGGCCGCGCGATGGCCATGATATCGATCTTGCGCGGATCGCCGCCGGCCACTTCCATGGCACGCACCAGGTCCTTCACGTGCAAAATGCCGACGATGTTCTCCGGCGTGCCGCGCCACAGGGGCACGCGTGTCACCATTTCGCGGTTGACGAACTCCACGACCTTTTCCGGCGGCTCGCTGACATCGGCGGCGATGACCTCGGTGCGGTGGATCATGACGTCGGCGACGGTGAGGTCGCGCAGATCGAGGAGGCCGCCCAGCATGTCGCGATCATGCTTCTCGACACTGCCTTCGCGGTGCAGCAGGTCGACTGCGCCGCGCAGTCGCTCGTGGCCCGGCAACAACTCACCGCCACGGGAATCGACCCGGACCAATGCCAGCATGTGGCGCACGAGCCAGTCCGTCGCGTCGAGCACGGGTCCGAGAATGCGCACCACGTAGTCGAGCGCACTCGCGACCGAGAGCGCGTAGCGGTCGGGGCTCATGATCGCTGCGGTCTTCGGCAGCATTTCGCAGAACACCACCACGAGGAGCGTCATGATGATGCTGGCGTAAATCACACCCACATCGCCGAACCACGACAGCAACAGCTCGGTTGCAAGCGCCGACGACAGGATGGTCGCGACGTTGTTGCCGATCAGGAGAGCACCGAGGAGCCGTTGACGCCGGTCGAGCAGACGGGTGACGATTCCAGCTTTCTCGTTGCCGCTTTTGACGAGGCTCAACATGGTGGCGCGCGAGCACGCGGTCATCGCGGTCTCGCTTCCAGAGAAGAAGAAAGACCCGAACAGGAACAGCAGAACCGCGGATAAAATCAGCCAATCGGCAAGCGTCATCGCGCCTCGAGCTTCTCGATCAGGAACGCGCGTACCTGCGCCGGATCGACATCAGCAGCTATATAGGCATGCCCGATGTCGCGCAGAAGAATGAAGGTCAGCTTGCCGCGCTGGACTTTCTTATCCTGCGCAATCAGTCCCATCAGGCGGTCGGCATCCGGCGCGCCGCCGGCAATCTCGCCGAGCCGGACCGGCAGGCCGACGCCGGCGAGATGGCGGGTGATGCGGGCGACATCGCTAGCCGCCAACAGCCCGAGCTGCGAGGAGAACTCCGCTGCGAGCGCCATGCCGATCGCGATCGCCTCGCCATGGAGGAGGCGGTCGGAAAACCCGGCCGCCGCTTCGAGCGCATGGCCGAAGGTATGGCCGAGGTTGAGAAGCGCGCGCTCGCCGGTCTCGCGTTCGTCGCGGGCGACGATCGCCGCCTTCATCCGGCAGCTCGTGGCGATGGCGTGTTCGCGCGCGGCGCCGCCGGCAAAAACGTCGGCGGCGTCGGCTTCGAGCCAGGTGAAGAAACCGGCATCGCCGAGGAGCCCGTATTTGGCGACTTCGGTATAGCCGGCGCGGAACTGGCGCGGCGGCAAGGAATCGAGCACCGAGGTGTCGGCGACCACCAGGATCGGCTGGTGGAATGCGCCGATCAGGTTCTTGCCGAGGCGTGAATCGATTGCGGTCTTGCCCCCGACCGAGGAATCGACCTGCGCCAACAGCGTGGTCGGCACCTGGATGTAATCGAGCCCGCGCCGTACCGATGCAGCGGCAAACCCGGCGAGGTCGCCGATGACCCCGCCGCCAAGCGCGACCACGAGATCGCCGCGCTCGATTCGAGCCGCGATCAGCGCTTCGCACACGTGCTCGAAGCCGGCAAAGCTCTTCGCGCTTTCGCCGGCGCCGACGACGATGCGGGAGGAGGGGATGCCAGCCTGCGCGAGTGCGGTCTCCGTGGCCTCCGCATAAAGCGGCGCCACATTCGAATCGGTGACGACGGCGGCTTTGGCCCCCGGCTTGAGCGCCGCCGCCCGCCTGCCGAGCGATTCCAACAGGCCGCGACCGATCACGATGTCGTAGCTGCGCTCGCCGAGCGCGACGTTGACGACGGTTGGATCGCCCGGCCGAACTGGCGCGGTCATGGCCAAGCCTTTCAATCGAAAAATCATTGTGCCGCCATGAGGCGGTCGGCCCGGTTATAGGCGCAGAGCGCTATCCCGGTCGAGATCGCGGCGGAGCCATGGTTGATGCAAAGCCTAAGCGGTGACGCCCACCTTGCCGCCGACGGCCGTCACGATCTCATCGACGATGAGGTCGTGGGAAACGTCCCGCGACAGCACCGTCACGTCGGCTAGCGCATAGATCGGCTCACGCTCGGCGAGCAGCTTCACGAGCGTTGCGACCGGATCTGCGGTCTTGAGGAGCGGGCGATCGTTGCGCCGTCGCAGCCGCCTCGTGAGCACGTCAAGGTCGGCCTTGAGCCAGACCGAGATTCCCTTGGCGCGGATATTGGCGCGGGTTTGTTCGTTCATGAACGCGCCGCCGCCTGTCGCCAGTACCTGGGGGCCGTGCTCTAGCAGGCGGGTGATCACCCTCGCCTCGCCGGAGCGGAAGTAGGGCTCGCCGTGGGCCTCGAATATCTCCGCAATGGACATCCCCGCAGCCTGCTCGATTTCGGAGTCTGCGTCGACGAACGGGATGCCCAACCGCGTCGCGAGGCGTCGGCCAATGGAGGATTTGCCGGCTCCCATCATTCCGACCAGCACGATCGAGCGCTGGTTTAGGGCAGCGGCGAGCGCCGCATCGTGGCTCTGGACGGCCTGGGGAACGGCAAAGTCGGCCATGAATCATCCTTGAAGATCGGCGCACGCTCCCACAATCGTCGTTGGGAAACAACAAGGTCCGCCCGAAGCTGGGACAAGTGCGTTAGCGCCCGCAGTTATTTTATTACCTTCGTGCGGTTGCCGCGACTTTGTCCGCATTCAGGCAACTTTGCCTCGGAAATGTTAAAGTCATGGCAGATGGAGACGCAGCAAATCGCGCGGATTCGCAATCATGCCGAGCTTATTCAGGCTTCTATTCGTGGTGGGGGTGATCTGGGGCATTGGGTACGGAGCCATGTTTGCGCTGGTGAGCTTCGTCAACCCGAAGCCGCGTGAGATCTCCGTCAACGTTCCGCCGGATCGCTTCGTCAAAACGCAGCACTGATGGCGAAATCGCAGGCACCCCGCGGCGCCATCACATTGTTCCTCGACATGGTGGCGGCCGAGCGCGGCGGCGCCGCCAATACGCTCGCCGCCTATCGGCGCGATCTTGACGATCTCGTGGCCTGGCTCGGCCGCCGCAAGCAGTCGGTCGAAGCCGCCACCACCGCCGATCTGCGCGCCTACCTCGGCGATCTTGCCGCGCGGGGCTTTGCCGCGACCTCGGTGGCGCGGCGGCTTTCCGCGATCCGTCAGCTTTATCGCTTTCTCTATGCTGAGGGCATGCGCACGGAGGACCCCGCAGCGATCATTCAGGGGCCGAAGCGCGGCCGCGGGCTGCCGAAGGTGCTCTCGGTCGGCGAGGTCGACCGGTTGATCGGGTCGGCGCGGGAGGCGACCGAGGTGCCGGCGTTGCCATCGGCGGAGCGACTGCGGGCGCTACGGCTCCTATGCTTGCTCGAACTCCTCTATGCGACCGGGCTTCGCATTTCCGAGCTCGTGGCCTTGCCGGCGTCGGCGGCGACGCGTGACGAGCGCATGCTGGTAGTGCGGGGCAAGGGCGGCAAGGAGCGGTTGGTGCCGCTCAACGGCGCCGCCAAGACGGCGATGCGCGCCTATCGCGAGGCGTGTGATGAGGCGGCGCGGGCACACCCATCGAAATGGCTCTTTGCGTCATTCGGCGAAGCCGGGCATCTCACGCGCCAGCACGCCGCCCGGGAATTGAAGGAGCTTGCGGTGCACGCGGGCTTGCGCGCCGAGCGCGTCAGCCCCCATGTGCTGCGCCATGCCTTTGCAAGCCATCTCCTGGCCAACGGGGCCGATCTGCGCATCGTCCAGACCCTGCTCGGTCATGCCGACATTTCGACGACGCAAATCTATACTCATGTGTTGGACGAGCGGCTTAAGAGCCTCGTTCGCGATCTGCATCCGCTGAGCGAGGGATGATGCGCAGCTATCTTGATTTCGAAAAGCCGGTGGCCGAGCTGGAAGCGAAGGTCGAGGAACTTCGCACGCTCCAGGGCGAAGAGAACGCGGTCGCCATCGGCGAAGAAATCACGCGCCTCGAGTTGAAGGCCACGGCGGCGCTTGAGGAGCTCTACGGTTCGTTGACGCCGTGGCAGAAGACTCAGGTCGCGCGCCATCCGCAGCGGCCGCACTGCCTCGATTATGTCGCCGCACTGATCACCGATTTCACCCCGCTCGCCGGCGACCGCAAGTTCGGCGACGACGATGCCCTCGTCGGCGGCTTCGGCCGCTTTGAAGGCGAGAGCGTATGCGTGATCGGCCACGAGAAAGGATCGACCACCGAGGCCCGGATCAAGCACAACTTCGGCATGGCCCGCCCGGAAGGCTACCGAAAGGCGGTGCGGCTGATGGAGATGGCCGACCGGTTCAACGTTCCGGTGCTGGCGCTTGTCGATACGGCCGGGGCTTACCCCGGAATCGATGCCGAGGAGCGCGGGCAGGCCGAGGCGATCGCGCGCTCAACCGATAGTTGCCTTGCCCTCGGCGTGCCAAACGTCGCCGTCATCTTGGGTGAGGGCGGGTCGGGCGGCGCCATCGCGCTCGCCACCGCCAACCGGGTGTTGATGTTGGAGCACGCCATCTATTGCGTGATTTCGCCGGAGGGGGCGGCTTCGATCCTGTGGCGGGATACCGCCAAGGCCCAGGACGCCGCCACCAACATGAAGATCACCGCGGAAGACTTGATGAGGCTCGCCGTAATCGACGAGATCATCCCGGAGCCCATGGGCGGCGCCCACCGCGATCCCCAGGCCGCGATTCGCGCCGTCGGCGTCGCCATTGCCAACGCCCTCGGCGAATTGCGCCATTTGGACCGCGAGAGCATCCGCCAGCAGCGGCAGGACAAGTTTCTCACGATCGGGCGCATGACGGTATGAAGGTAGCGGCGGCGCGCTAATGTCCGGCAGGGACCGAGCCGTCGTGGCCGCACACGCGGTCGCCTCCCGTGTTTTCCACTTCCCAAGATTGAAATGTTAATAAGAACTTAACCACGATTTGGATACCGACAGGCAAAGCCCCTTTGCCTTGCTTAGACCATATCTTAAAGATAGGGATGTTGGTCGTTGGGGTTATGGGGCTCACTTGGGACGTGAGCCTTTGGGGGACTGGCACGTTGCAATCTTCCTTGCGTTACGCCCGTTTGTTGATGGCGGCGGTGGCGGCCGCCGGCGCGATTGCGCTTGCCGGCTGCGAGACTGACGACGTTTCCACTGCGGTCAGCGCACGCGCGCTGCGTCCATTGCCGGCGGCGCTCGCCGCCGAGATCGACAAGAAGGGCATGCCGCGGGAATCGCCGATCCTGGTGCGGATCTTCAAGGAAGAATCCGAACTTGAGGTCTGGAAGCAGGACGCCGAAGGCAAGTTCGCTCTGCTCAAGATCTATCCGATCTGCCGCTGGTCAGGCGAACTCGGTCCGAAGGTCAAGGAAGGCGACCGCCAGGCGCCGGAGGGCTTCTACGACATCACCCCCGGCCTGATGAACCCGAATTCGAACTACTATCTCGCATTCAATCTCGGATTTCCCAACACTTATGACAGAGCGAACGACCGCAACGGCGCGTTCCTGATGGTGCACGGCGACTGTTCGTCGCGCGGCTGCTACGCCATGACCGACGAGCAGATCCAGGAAATCTATGCGCTCGGCCGTGACGCGTTCCTCGGCGGGCAGAAATCGTTCCAGGTGCAGGCCTATCCGTTCCGGATGACGCCACTCAACATGGCGAAGCATCGCAACAATCCTGCCATGGCGTTCTGGCGGATGATCAAGGAAGGCAACGACCACTTTCTGGTCTCCCACCGCGAACCCAAGGTGGACGTGTGCGACAAGCACTACGTGTTTGACGCCGTTGCGCGCGGCAATGCGTCGACGCCGGTCACGTTCCATGGCCGCGAGAAATGCCCGCCTTACGAGGTTTCTCCGGATATCGCGGCGGCAGCGAAGCAGAAGCACGACGCCGACGAGCAGGCATTCAACGAATATGCCAACCGCGGCATTGCGACGGTCGCGGTGCGCACCGGCACGGACGGCGGCATGCATCCATTGTTCCTCGCCAAGTTGAAAGGCGAGTCGACCAATTCGATATTCAGCTCGCATGACGGCCTGACCGTGCCGCCCGGACCTTTGCCGTCGCACGTCAATCCGCCGCACGCGCCTGACCCGGACTCGACATCGGCAGTTGCGAGCGCCTCGGACTCCGAAGGCACGTTCTCGAAGATGGGCAAGTGGCTCGGTTTCGGCGGCAGCAGCGAGCCGACGCCGCCGGCGAGCCCTGCTTCGCCGGCTAAGCCTAAGCCGACGCAGACAGCAGCGACGCCAAAGCCGACGCAGACGGCTGCCGTCACGCAGAAGCCCACGCACACCGCGGACGCCGCATCGGCAAAGCCTGCGGCGCCGAAGGCTGCCGAGAAGCCGCAGCAGGAGGCACCTCAGGCCGCGGCGCCACCGCAATCGCCGTTTGATCGCGCTCCGATGCCTTCGGGCGGCGCCGTGATGGCCGGGGCGACCCCGGTCGTTCCCACCGGCTCATTCGAAAGCCGTTGGAAGGGTCAGTAGCCGCAGCCCAACAAATTCAGGGCACCCCCGCTTTTCGCGGGCACATTTTGCGTCCCGGACACGGACAGTCGGCGCGCCGCTCAAATCGTAAATCTACTGGTTCGTCGGCCCGGTCGCGTTGGAATTTCCCGGACCCACCGGCGCCGTCGAATTTGGATTGGCAGCACGCGCCTGTGCCGCCGCCGCTCTGCGTTCCTCGCGCCATTTTTCATATTCCGGCGTACCGGCCCGGGGTGGCGCGTCCGGCGGCAGCCCGCCCGCCCACTGCGGCCAGGCATCCGTCACGCTCGCGGACATCTTCGCGTTCATCGAATTGACTTCGCTAACGGACATGCAGCCCGTCAGGGCCGGCGCAGCGAGAGCCGCAGCGAGCAGCATCACGACAGGATTGCCGGCAGAACGAGACTTGCCCGGGGCCACTTTGAGGGCCGGCATTGCGCATATCCTGTCGTCGCGTCCACGGCAGAAGCGCGGACGGTGTCCTTAACAACCCGAATACCGTGAAAACATTAAGGCGCGGGTAAGTCGTGTCACCCGGCTAATCGCCCGCCGCCGCTCAGGAAATCGCGATAGGCCGCGGCAAGGCCTTCGCGCAGCGGGGTGCGCGCCATCCAACCGAGCCGCGCCAGGCGGCTGACATCGAGGAGTTTTTGCGGAGCGCCGTCGGGACGCGAGGTATCGAAAGCGATCTCGCCCGAATATCCCACCACCTCGGCGACCAACTTGGCAAACTCCGCAATCGTAATGTCGCGGCCGGTGCCGACATTGAGGAATTGGTCGCCGGAATAGTTCTTCAGCGCGAAGACGCAGGCATCGGCGAGATCATCGACCGCGAGAAACTCGCGGCGCGGCCGGCCGGTGCCCCAGACCGTGACTGTCGGGGCCTTGGCAAGCTTCGCCTCATGGAAGCGGCGGATCAGCGCCGCCGGTACGTGGCTGTGCTCGGGATGATAGTTGTCGCCGGGACCATAAAGATTGGTCGGCATGAGCGAGATGAAATCGGCGCCGTATTGCCGGCGATAGGCCTCGATGAGCTTGATGCCGGCGATCTTGGCGATCGCGTACCACTCGTTGGTCGGCTCAAGCGGACCGGTCAGCAGCATCTCCTCGCGCATCGGCTGCGGCGCGAGCTTCGGATAGATGCAGGATGAGCCGAGAAACAGCAGCTTGCTCACACCGGCCGCGAACGCGCCACGGATGAGATTGAGCTCGATCGCGAGATTGTCGGCGAGGAAATCGACTGGATAGGCGTTGTTGTAGGCGATGCCACCGACCCTTGCAGCGGCGACGACGACGACGTCTGGCCGATGATCGCGCAGCCAGGCCTCAGTCTCCGCCTGGCGCGAGAGGTCGAGGGCGTCGCGATCGGCGACCAGCAATTCCGCGTGTTCCGATGCAAGGCGGCGCACCACTGCGGCGCCGACCATGCCCCTGTGCCCGGCGACAAAGATGCGCCGGCCGTCGAGGGCGAACGGCAGCGCCGCGGCCGACGGCGCCGTCGTCGTGCGCGGCGCGGATTTGACCTCAATCATGCCGGCTCATGCGTTCCTTCTCGTGCTTCACCTGCACAAGATCGCTCGCGACCATGTCCTTGACGAGATCGGCGAAGCTCGTCTTGTGGCGCCAGCCGAGCCGCTGATGCGCCTTGCGCGGGTCGCCGAGGAGCAGGTCGACCTCCGTCGGACGGAAGTAGCGTGGATCGATCACGACGAGCACCTGTCCGGACTTCGTATCGATGCCGGCCTCGTCCTTGCCTTTGCCGCGCCAGGAAATGTTGCGGCCGACTTCGGCGAAGGCGCGCTCGACGAATTCACGTACCGAATGCTTCTCGCCCGTCGCCAGTACGTAGTCGTCGGGCTCGTCCTGCTGGAGGATCATCCACATGCCTTCGACATAGTCGCGGGCATGGCCCCAGTCGCGTTCGGCATCGAGATTGCCGAGGTAGAGCTTGTCCTGCATGCCAAGCTCGATTGCGGCGACGGCGCGAGTGATCTTGCGGGTGACGAAGGTTTCGCCGCGCGTCGGGCCCTCGTGGTTGAAGAGGATGCCGTTCGAGGCGTGCATGCCATAGGCTTCGCGGTAGTTGACCGTGATCCAATAGGCATAGAGCTTCGCCGCCGCGTAGGGCGAGCGCGGATAGAACGGCGTCGTCTCCCGCTGCGGCACCTCCTGCACGCGGCCATAAAGTTCCGAAGAGGAGGCCTGATAGAACCGGACCCGCTTCTCCAGGCCGAGAATGCGGATCGCTTCGAGGAGGCGCAGCGGACCGAGCGCGTCGGCGTTCGCCGTATACTCCGGTGTCTCGAAGCTCACCTGGACGTGGGACTGCGCCGCGAGATTGTAGATTTCCGTCGGCTGCGTCTCCTGGACGATGCGAATGAGGTTAGTGGCATCGGTCATGTCGCCGTGATGCATGAAGAAGCGAGCATTCGGCTGATGCGGGTCGATGTAGAGGTGGTCGACTCGTCCGCTGTTAAAAGACGAGGAGCGGCGCTTGATGCCGTGAACGACGTAGCCCTTGTTGAGCAGCAGCTCCGCCAGCAGCGCGCCGTCCTGTCCAGTCACGCCGGTAATCAAAGCCGTCTTCCCGCGGCCATTGCCTTTGCTGTTCTCGCTCATTCTATGATTTTTTCATCGCCTGCCAATTCTTAATAATGCGGGCGATTTGCGACACATTAGCAGGCCTGTTTACGGCATCGGGTTCGGCCCGTCATCCGTCAATATTACCGCTGATTGGGGCGCTGCCGGCGGCCAACCCGCAATCGAGAGGCGCCGCTCTCGAATTCCTGTCAGTCGTGCTACCAGATTTCCTGGATTTTGGGCGTCGCGCGTTCGTCGGCCCCGGAACGGCAAGTGCGAGCGCGCCGTTGGGGGGCTTGATGGCACTGATCGGTCTTGGAGTAGCGACTTCGTGTGCGGAATAGCTGGGTTTTTGGATGCGAAAGGAGGCGGTGCCGGGGCGCGTGCGCGCGTGCGCGCCATGACCGATGCTGTCGCCCATCGTGGTCCAGACGATTCCGACGTGTGGACGGATGACACCGCGGGCATTGCCCTCGGCCACCGACGGCTCTCGATCATCGATCTCTCCCCGCTCGGCCGCCAACCGATGACCTCCGCCGACGGCCGCTACGTCATCACCTACAACGGCGAGGTCTACAATTTCGTCGAGATGCGCAGAGAGCTCGAGGCACTTGGTCACCATTTCCGCGGCGGCTCGGATACCGAGGTGATGCTTGCGGCTTGTGTCGAATGGGGGCCGGAGCGCGCGATTGCGCGCTTCGTCGGCATGTTCGCGATCGCGCTGTGGGACACCAAGACTCGCGTGCTTCGCCTCGTGCGCGACCGCATCGGCGTCAAGCCGCTCTACTGGTGCCGGCGCGGCGGCGTGGTACTGTTCGGCTCGGAGCTCAAGGCGTTGATGGCGCATCCGGCATGGCGCGCCGAAATCGACATCGAGGCGGTCGCGGCGCTGACGCGCTACTGCTATGTGCCGGGCCCGGCCACGATCTTTCGCGGTGTCTACAAGCTGCAGCCCGGCACCATCCTCACCGTCGCCGCGGGCGAGGAGCCGCGCATTGCGCCGTACTGGCGGCTGCACGATGCGCTCAAGCCCGATGACACGATCAACGATGAAGAGGAAGCGGCTGACCAGCTTGAGGCCATGCTGCGCGAGGCCGTGCGTGGGCGCATGATCGCCGACGTGCCGATCGGCGCGTTTCTGTCCGGCGGAATCGATTCCTCGACCGTGGTCGCGCTGATGCAGGCGCAGTCCAACCGCAAGGTGCGTACGTTTTCGATCGGCTTCGACGAGCCCGGCTATGATGAAGCCCAGCACGCCAAAGCCGTGGCCGGCCATCTCGGCACCGATCACACCGAGCTCTACTGCACGGTTCGCCAGGCGATCGACGTCGTTCCGCATTTGCCCGAATGGTTTGACGAACCGTTCGCCGATTCATCGCAGATACCGACCCATCTCGTATCGGCGATGACGCGCAAGCACGTGACCGTCGCGTTGTCAGGCGACGGCGGCGACGAATTGTTTGCGGGCTACCCGCGCTACACCATCGCCGACAACATCTGGCGGCGGCTTGCGCGCGTGCCGCATAGTCTGCGCAGCGTCTGCGGCGCGGCACTCATTCTGCTGCCTGAGCCGCTGCTTGACCGCGCCTTCGCGATGCTCCCCGCGCATCTGCGGCGGCATAACGCGGGGCGGAAGGTGCATCGCGTCGCCGCGCTCCTCACCCAGCCCGCGGAGGATGAGCTGTTTGTCGAGCTGGCCGCGGTCTGGCCCCATGATGCGGCGCTCGTTCCCGGCTCGACCGGCGCGGACCGGCTCCGAACCGATCCGGATCTCGTCAACGTGCTGCCCGACGCTGTTTCGCGCATGCAGTATTACGACACGCTGACCTACCTGCCGGACGACATCATGACCAAGGTCGACCGCTGCTCCATGGCGGTCGCCCTCGAAGCACGCGAGCCCATGCTCGATCATCGCCTGGTCGAATTCGCCTGGCGGCTGCCGCCACGCTTCAAGTACGACGGTCGCCAATCGAAGCGGCTGTTGCGCAAGGTGCTACATCGCTATGTGCCGCCCGCGCTCGTCGAACGGCCCAAGATGGGATTTTCGATACCGCTCGCGTCCTGGCTGCGCGCCGACCTGCGCGATTGGGCGGAGGGATTGCTCAACAAAGCGCGGCTTGCCGCCGACGGCATTTTCTCAGCGGACGAGGTACGGCGCCTGTGGGAGCAGCACCAGTCGCGCCGCGCCGACCGCGAACACGTGCTGTGGAACGTGCTGATGTTCCAGGCGTGGAAGGAGCACTACCGTTTGTAAGGGCGCCCCCTGGAAGCCCGTTCAATCCGCCCGGCAGCGCGCGGCGGCGAACGAGTAGAGCCGCAACTCGCCGATGACATGGGCGGTGAAGGCGAGCGCCCCGAACACCTTGATGAAAGCGGGGTCGCGGATGTTGAGGCCGCCGGTATAAGCGCCGAAGGCCGGCAGGATCATGCGCTGGCCGTCGCTCGCAAAGCAGCGCCGCGTCATCACGCGGCCGCGCCGGTGCACGCGCGCGCAGGGGTGGAGGTGGCCGGCGATTTCGCCCTCGTTCGGCACGAGTTTCGGCTCGTGGCGGAAGATCAGCGAGCCGAGTGATACCGAGCGCGCAAAGGCACCGCCGATGCCGCCGCGCGGATCGGGATCGTGGTTGCCGGCGATCCAGATCCAATCGCGCCCGCGCTGCAAGTCGAAGAGGGTGGTTCGGTCGGACGAAGCAAGCCGTTCCGGGCCGCCCAGATCATGGAAGTTGTCGCCAAGCGCAATCACGACGCGCGGCGCGTAGCGTTCGATGACGGCGGAGAGGCATTCCAGTGTCGACGCAGTATCATAAGGCGGAAGCAGGACGCCCCGCGACGCAAACGCCGAGCCTTTTTCGAGATGGAGGTCGGCAACGATCAGCAGACGCTCTTCAGGCCAGTAGAGTGCGCCCGCAAGATCGGCCACGAGACCGACCCCGGCGACCGGAATCTCCTCAAGGGCAACTGCGGCTGGTGGTGGGAAGTGCCCGCCGTAGGCAAGCAAGGCGGCGTCTGGGCTTTGCGCCATCGAGCATCTCAATGCATCGCCTCGCTGATGAGGGCGGCCTCGGCCTCCGCCAGCAAGGTCTCCGATGCTTCGCCATAAACGGATTCGCGGCCAATCTCCAGCATTACCGGCACCGCCAATGGGGATACGTGATCGAGCGCCTGGTGAATCACGTGTCCTTTGATTCGCGCCAGCATGGCGCCGAGGCGTTTGATGTCGAGGAGACCGGCCGCCGCTTCCTGGCGGGCGGCGCGCAGCAGGATGTGATCGGGCTGGTGGCGGCGCAGCACGTCGTAGACGAGGTCGGTCGAGATAGTCATTTGGCGCTGCTGCTTCTTTTCGCCGGGTGCGCGGCGCTCCACCAGCCCGGCGATGATCGCGCATTGCCGGAACGTGCGCTTCATCAGGGCCGATTCGGCGAGCCACGCCTCGAGATCATCGCCGAGCATGTCCTCGTCGAAGAGCGCGGGGAGCGACAATTGCCCATGGCGAATCGCGAAGGCCGGATCGCCGAGGCCCCACACCGCCAGTGCATATTCATTGGCGACGAAGCCGAGCGGACGCAGCCGCGCCCGTTCCAGCCGGCGGGTCAACAGCATGCCCAGCGTCTGGTGGGCGAGGCGGCCTTCGAACGGGTAGCAGACGAGGTAGTTCTTATCGCCGCGCGGGAACGTCTCCACCAGGAGCTGCCCCGGTTCGGGCACCGTCGAGCGCCAGCGCTGGAAGCCGAGCCATTCCTGCACTTGCTCGGGAAGCGACGTCCAGGACCTCGGCTCGGAGATCAGCGCGCGCACCCGCGCCGCGAGATAAGTGGACAGCGGAAACTTGCCGCCCGCATAGGCTGGCACTTTCGGATCGTCGGAATGCGCCCGCGAGACATAGGCCTCGTCTTCGGCCAGGGCCTCGAAGCGGAGGATTTCGCCGGAGAAGACGAACGTATCGCCAGGCACGAGGCCCTCGATGAAATATTCCTCGAGTTCGCCGAGGACGCGGCCGCCGCGCGCGATCGGGCCCGTTGGCGCGGGGACAGTTGCCCGCGCCGCGTTGGTCGATCGCGAGCGCATTAGCCGCACCTTGATCATGGTCTCTTCCACGATGGTGCCGACGTTGAGCCGATATTGCTGGGCGACGCGCGGATTGCTGACGCGATAGCGGCCCTGCTGGTCGGGCTTGATCTTGGCGAAGCGCTCGTAGACCCGCAGGGCGTAACCGCCGGTCCCGACGAAATCGACCACCGCGTCGAAATCCGCGCGGGTGAGATTCGCAAATGGCGCCGCCCTGCGCACCTCTTCGTAAAGCTCGTCCGGCCGGAACGGCTCGCCGCAGGCGCAGCCGAGCACGTGCTGCGCCAGCACGTCGAAGGCGCCGGTGCGCAGCGGCGGGGTGTCCTGCGCGCCGGCGGCGACCGCCTCGATCGCCGCCTGGCACTCCAGCACCTCAAAGCGATTAGCAGGAATCAGCACCGCCTCCGACGGCTCGTCGAGCCGGTGATTGGCGCGGCCGATGCGCTGCGTCAGCCGCGACGCCCCTTTCGGTGCTCCCACATTGATGACGAGATCGACATCGCCCCAGTCGATGCCGAGATCGAGGGAGGAGGTGCAGACCACAGCGCGCAGCCGTCCGGCCGCCATCGCGGCCTCGACTTTGCGTCGCTGGGCGGCATCGAGCGAACCGTGATGAAGCGCGATCGCAAGGCCATCGTCGTTGATGCGCCACAGCTCCTGGAACAGCATCTCGGCCTGGCTGCGCGTGTTGACGAACATCAGCACGGTGCGATGGTGGCGGATGAGGTCGTACATCTCGCCCAGCGCGTGGCGCGCCGAATGGCCGGCCCACGGCAGGCGCTCGGCGGTATCGAGCATGGTCACGATCGGCTCGGCGCCGGCCTCGGCCACCAGGATATCGGCTTGCGCCGAGGCGCCGCCGCGCTGAGGCACGAGATAGCGTGCGAGATCGTCCGGGTCGGCGACTGTTGCCGAGAGGCCGATGGTCGTCAGCGCCGGCGCGATACGGAAGAGGCGGGCAAGCCCGAGGGAGAGAAGATCGCCGCGCTTCGAGGTGACCAGCGAATGCAGTTCATCGAGCACGACGCGCCGCAGTGTTGCGAAGAGATAAGGCGCGTCGGCAGTCGACAGCAGGAGTGCCAGCTGTTCGGGCGTGGTGAGGAGGATATCGGGCGGATAGCGGCTCTGGCGCTGCCTCTCGGATGCGGGGGTATCACCGGTGCGAGTCTCGATGCGAACCGGCAATCCCATTTCGGCGACCGGCTGGTCGAGGTTGCGCGCGATATCGACCGCCAGCGCCTTGAGCGGGGAGATGTAGAGCGTGTGGAGCCCGCCGCCGGTCGCGAGCGCGCGGCCCGGCCCGCGCCGCGTGCGCCCTTCGGCAAGCTCCACAAGGGTTGGCAGGAAGCCGGCCAACGTCTTGCCGGCGCCGGTCGGCGCGATCAGCAGTGTCGAGCGGCCGGCCCGCGCGTTGTCCAGCAGCGCAAGTTGGTGCGCGCGCGGAGCCCATCCGCGCGATGCGAACCACCCGGCGAAAGGCTCCGGCAGAGGGGAGAGGATGATGTCCGGGCGCGCAACGGACACGGGGCTATTCCGCCGACCGGGCGTTGCCGTCGTCCGCACGCATGGCGACCACGACCAGGCCCGGCACGTCGGAGCCGGCTTCAGTGCGGGTTGCCGCTGCGGTGAGCAGGGCTAACTGCAGCTTAGCGGCTGACAGAGCACTGCGGACGTGATCGGCGGAATGACGGAAGCGCAGCTTCTCGCCCAGTTCGACGGCCGCTCCTTCATGCGTTTCGACGGTGAAAGCGAATATCCCGTTGGCCCGCAGAATTCTGGCGACCGCAGCCGCGACCGGCGCGAGATCGAAGATGTAGACGAAGACGTCCGCCGCGATGACGAGGTCGTAGCTGTGTTCGGCTTCGGCAGCAAGGAAGGCGAGCAGATCGACGGTGTCCAGGCGATCGTAAATCTTCTTTGCGCGCGCCTGCGCGACCATCGCCGGCGCGATGTCGATGCCGGTGATGTGGGGCGCGAGCGGACGAAATGCGGCGCCTGCAAGCCCGGTTCCGCAGCCAAGATCGAGCATGCGCTCAAATGTGGTGCCGGGACGCACGCGTTCAACGGCGTCGCGAAGCTGCGTCGGCGCGCGGTATGCAAGGCTTGCCAGCGCCTCGTCGAAGCGCGGCGCATATTGGTCAAACAGCGAGCGCACGTAAGCCGGTGACATGGCACCGGCCGGATCAGCGCCGCCAAGCCGTGCGAGAGAAAGCGCTGCGCCACAGCGATCGAGAGGATCGAGCGCGAGCGCCCGGTGGAGCGCTGCGGCGGCGCCCGCCTTGTCGCCAAGCTTTGCGCGCGCTTCGCCAAGCGCAGCCCATCCCGGTGCGAATGCCGGCGCTATCTCGACGGCTTGCGCAAACAGATCAGCCGCAGCGGCATGATCGCCGCGGGCGGCAAGATCGCGCCCAAAATTGTAGCGCCGGTCCGCGATCAGATCGCCAGACGTGGATGCGAAAAGCTCAGTCAACGCGGTTTACCTGAAATCCCGGCGCCCGGGTGCTCTTGAACAACGCGGACCGGGCTACGCCGGCCTTTGATCACGCGATCCTAAAATAGGATACGCTTCGACTCTGAAAAGCGGCGCCGTCACTGCTTCTAGCGCCACTACGGCGAAGCGCCCGATACGAGAGAGCCCCCCTAATTCATCAGCTAACTGACGGCGGAGAAACAGCCCTGTCCGCCGTCATCGTTCCGACCGCTTGAAATATCTGAGGTCCGGCGGTGCCTGATCCTTCTTGGCCGGCAGCAGGATTCCGTCGGCGCCGACGAAATAGTTCTCTTTGCCGATGACGATCTGCGCGTTGTTTTCGTTGGTATAGAACTCCGGCCAATCGGGGCGTGGGTTCGGATTGTGGATGTATTTCTTGTCGACGGTCCACGGCCGCGTGAGCGCATGATCGATCGACGTGATTTCGTCATGGAGGATGGCCGGGTTGACCTCGTCACGATAGATGCGTTCCTTGAAGATCGACTGATTGTCGAGGTGCAGCGGCAGCCCGGCTTCGTCGTAGGCGCGCGGCCCCTTGAAACCGCGTGTCTCGACTTCGAGGACGTCATAGCGCCCGTCACCGTCCGCATCGACCCAGCGTCCGATCGAGTAACCGCCGTAGGTCGGCTCGATCTCCTTCGGCCAATCACGCCCGTCGGTGAAGATGCGGCGAAAGTGATCGTGCCAGCCGATCAGGATGTAAGTGGTGTCTGGCGTGATCACGTATTCCTGCGGTCCGAACGCCATCATCATGTTGGGCATGCCGGCGGCACGCCCGAGCGTCGTCGGAAAGTTGCCGAGGCCGCCCTTGGCCTGGTCGGCGAGGCTTTCCTCCAACACGGCCTTGTACTCAGGTGTGAGCGGCGCCTGCTGCCCAAAGCCCCACGGCTTGGTCTGATCGTGGGACGGCTGGGTCGGAAGCGGCACGGCGAATCGCGTCCACTGCCCTTTCCAATCAGGGTACTTCGCATCGTCGAAGGCCCGAGCGCTGAGAGTTGTCAGCATCGGCACGGCACTTACTGCAATCGCGATTGCTGCGATCTTCTTTAGGGTGGACATGACGCTTCCTCCGGCGCTGATCGTTCAACCGATCGTCGTTGAGAGCCCATTTGCCGATCAGGATACACCTCGCGAGTTCGTGGCGAAAAGATGTTCCGCGACGGGCGGTCGGCACGACCGCGGTCGAGGGGACGCCGTTCTTGAGCGGGCGTGCGATGCTCTGCTGCATCAGATCGTCGCGCCGGCCTTGCCGGAATACGCAATACCCCAAACGTTGGCGGAGCGTCAGCGTGGCCTTGCTGATGTCATTTTGATAGGATGCGGTACGATCGCAGGCGCCTGATGTTCGTACGTAACCACGTTGCAAACCACGTCGCGTGAGCCGTGTCGTTTATTTTTGCGGGCGATAATTGATGCAGGAAATCAGCCGATCGGCTGCAGCGAATACTGACGACGTTGTTCAATTCGGTCCTTCCCCGGACGACCTCGTGATCATTCCGCTGGCCATCAATGCCGCGGCGATCAAGCAGTTGCTGCGCGCGGCGCTGATCGGGCTTGTCCGCATATTGGATGGCGCCTTTCCGATCCTGCTGCAGCTCGCGCGCTTTCCGCTGTTTACGGTCCGCATCGTCGGCGACGGCGTCGTGGCCGTTCTCAAGTGCGCGGTCGCATTGCTGCCGCTGTCTGCTGCGAATCGCGAGGCCTGGCGCGCCAGGGTAGCAAGCCATTGGGCGGTGCTGCGAGCGAAGATCAGCTACCGTGTGTTCGAAGAGTGGATGCACCATGCGTTCGAGGATGGGATGGCCTGGGTGTTCCGCACTTGCGGCAAGCTGAGCCCGCGCAACGCATTGCTGGTCATCTGCGCAGCGATGATGTGGTTGCCCATCTCGTTCGGCGCGGCGACGACGGTACACATCGTGCTCTTGGCCAAGGCTGCGTCGCTGCCGCCGTGGATGCAGCTCTTTCATCCGGTGGCGGCCTTCATCGCCAAGAGCAAGCTTCTCACTTTGCCGGTCTATCCTGCGGCCTGGCCGCAGGCGAAGCAGCATCCGTTCGTTCAGGCGATGGCGCGCGTCTGGCAGCGGTTTGCCGCTCTGCATCTTGTCAAGAAGACGGGTTACCGCTTCCGGCAGGCCGAGGACGTGCTCTTGGCGCTGACGGCGTTCGCCGGCCAGCGGATCGCAAGTCTGTTGCCGCACGATCTTGCCGAACGCATTCGATTGCTGCCGGCATGGAGGCTCGTGCAGGCGGCAACGATGCGTGCGATTGATGGCCTCTTCAACCTGCCGCTCATCAGGGTGATCCGCCAGCGCTATGCGGCGCACTATGATGAGGTGGGCCTCGAACCTGTCCCCTTGAGCGAGCGGACCCGTGCGCTCTTTCAGCGGTGGTCGATCAAGTTTTCGGCCGAGTATTATGTCAAACGGCAGGACCTGGTCGTTCCTGAAGTGTCTTCAAGCTTGAGGCGGTAGTGCGATGTCGATGCATTCCCTGCATGTCATTCCCTACGTTCCCGACTCGTCCGCGAAACGGATGGTGCGGCGGATCAGAACCTATGGCCTCCCGGTGCTGGCGCTCCTGCTTGTGGTTGGTGTGGTCGGTTACATCTATCTCCGCCCTGCAAGCGCACCGCCGACGCTCGCCGCCGCGCCCGCGGCACCGAGTGCTGAGAGCGCGAAGGTCGATCCTGTGCCCGAGGACTCTTCGGCCGAGCGCCGCGAGGCCGAGAAAGAGCGCACGGCGGCAGCAGCCGAGCCTGCCGTAACTCCCGCGCCAGCTGCGACGGAAGAGACCGTGTCCACAATTCCTGGAGACGGTCCGCCGCTGATCGAGAAGCCGCCGTTGCCACGCTCGCGACCGACCAATCTGCGATAAAACCATAAGCGGGAGGGAGCGATGACAAAGTTTATGGTGGTCTTGCTTGGTTTGGTGATCGCATTGCCGACGGTGGCATCTGCTCAACAGATTGGAAGTCCCATGCTGGCACGGGTTCACGTCATCACCGGCAATGGAACGCTGCCCCGCAATCCGAAGAACCGGCTCGAATTCCTGCGTTATGCCACGACCGGCGAGCCACGGCTCACCGGCAAGGAATTGATCGAGCGGATTCCGGAGGTTGCGCAGTTTGCGCGTGTGACCGTGGAAAGCGAGGACTTTCTTGCCTTCGACACGCCGCAGGACCTCAAGGCGCTGAGCCAGCGCATCAGCGCCCGGCTGCAGGATCCCGATATTGCGGGCATCGTTTTCACCCACGGCACTAACACCATCGAGGAGACGGCGTACTTCCTCAATCTCACCGTCAGGAGCGACAAGCCGGTCGTCATCGTCGGCGCCCAGCGTCCGTTCAGCACGATGAGCTCGGACGCACCGCTCAATCTCCTCAACGCCATCCGTGTCGCCGCCGAGCCTGCATCGCGCGGAAAAGGCACTCTCGTGGTCCTCAACGACGAGATCAACGCTGCCCGCGATGTCACCAAGACCAACACCTATCGCGTGGAAACATTCCAGGCCCGCGAGGTCGGCATTTTGGGCTACGCCGATCCCGACCGGGTCGTGTTCTATCGTGCGCCGACACGCCGGCACACGGCCCAATCGCAATTTGATCTCACGCGGATCGACGAATTTCCCAAGGTCACCATCCTCTACGGCTATTCGGGGGATGACGGCGACCTTGCCAAGGCCGCGGTTGCTGCCGGCGCCAAGGGCCTCGTCATCGCCGGTACCGGCGCCGGTCATACCCAGAATGCGCGCAAGGTGCTCAAGGAGCTTTACGACAAGACCGGCGTCGTTGTGGTGCGCAGCGCGCGCGTCGGCGCGGGCCGGGTAATCCGCGACGACAATTGGCAGGAGCCGGGCTTCGTTGCCGCCGATAATCTCAACCCGCAAAAGGCCCGCATCCTGCTGCAGCTCGCGCTGACGCAGACGACCAAGCCTGACGAAATCCAACGGATGTTCGACGAGTATTGAGCGCAATTAGCCGCGCACGCGCGAGCCAGATGCGGATCTGGTAAACGCTGTCGCTGATGTCGCCGCTTTGGGTACGACCTTACGCACCGGATACGCACAGACGGGAACGCAGTTCCCGATTCAGTGCACGATGACTTGCGTGCTCGCCCCCTTACAGTCCAGAGCCCGGAATGAAGCAGCGGATGTTCTGGCGCGGATCGAGCCACACCATCGGTCGGCCGAGCTTGTTCGGCTCGCTGATCACTGCGTCATCCGGCACCTCGGTCCAGATGCCGTTGACCGGCACCCAGTAGTGCTGCTGGCGAATATCGTATTCGGTTTCCCTGCCGTCCGCCTCTGAGCAGCAATAGCCTTTGCTGCTGCGGAGCGAATCGAACCACGGTTTGAGCGGATTGTTGGCGTATCGCCCATCGTCGCGGGCGAATGCTGTCGTCGTCAACAAAAGCAAGCAGAGCAATGTGAGGCGCATGGCACATTCCTTGGCTTCAATCGCCCCTCCGGTCGCGATAACGCCTTTGTCTCGGCCCGTGGTTCCACCAACAATTCTTTGCAATCACTTCAAGGATGAAAAACGCCCAATCGCCGCATGTTGGTGCATGTCGCCTTATCGTTGCCGTCGAAATGCCGGCGCATCGCCTTTTACTTCGCAGCCTTTCGGCGCCGTCCCGCCGCAGCTTTGCGGCCGCGCGCGGTGGCTTTGGTCGCGTTGCGTCCGCCCATGGCGCGGCTGCTTTCGCGCCGACCGCGCGCGCCAACATGCGATTCGCCTTCGCGCTCCTGCTGATAGGTTTGTCCGTGCGCTTCCTTGCGCTTCGTCTTCGCGAGATTTCGCCGGTTCTCCCCCTTGCTCTCATATTTCGAGGCACCAGCTTCCTTCAGCGCGATGGCGATTGCTTGCCGGCGATTTTTCACGCGACCGGCGGCGCCGCCCCGTCCGCTCTTGAGTTCGCCATGCTTGAACTCATGCATGACGCGACCCGTGGTCTTGCGCTGTCGGGGAGAGGAGCGGGCCATCGGAAATTCCTCGGATTTGCTGTTGTTCTGTCGTTGGGCGTGGCTGAAACGGCCGCGCCTGCAAATTGTTCCCCTCGGCCGGCCCGAGGTGCCGGAGAAATGCGGCCGGCTTGGTAGCGGCTGTGAAACACACTCTTCGCCGCGGCCGGTAGCGCGCGGTCAGCGAATCGGTGCTTTTCATCTCGGCGTTTGACTTTTTCGTCACGGGGAACGAAATAGGAACGATTGGCGGGAGTGCCCGCGTTAAGGGTTTGCCATTAATGACGCGACGAGCAGGCAGCGCCGATTTACCGCTTCATGGCGGTTTCGTGCCGAAATGGCTCGCCGATCGCATGACCCGCCTTGGCGCCGTCATGACCCAGGCGATCATCCTGCATTACGGGCGCGACGAATATCTACGCCGCTTGGCTCATCCCTACTGGTTCCAATCCTTCGGCGCCGTCATGGGCATGGATTGGCATTCGTCGGGGATCACGACGAGCGTCCTCGGCGCGCTCAAGCGGGGACTCGGCCCCCTCAGTCATGAACTCGGCCTTCATGTCTGCGGCGGGCGAGGCAAACATTCGCGGCAGACGCCGCATGAGCTTGTGGCCATTGGCGACCGTGTCGGGTTCGATGGCGGGAGCCTTGCCGACGCGAGCCGCCTTGTCGCGAAGGTCGACAGCGCGGCGGTGCAGGACGGCTTCGATCTCTACCTTCACGGCTTCATTGTCGCCGATGACGGGCGATGGGTCGTTGTGCAGCAAGGCATGAACGGCGAGCGCAGGCAGGCGCGGCGCTACCACTGGCTGTCGGAGGGCCTGACGAGTTTCATCGACGAGCCGCACACCGCGATCGAGGGACCTTCTCAGGGCAACATCGTCAATCTCACCGACCGGCGCGCTGAGGCGTCACGCCACAAGCAGCTCGACCTCCTTGCGACGCTCGGCCCCGATGGCATTACGCGGGAACTTGCCGCGATTTCCGACGGCGATACCGAAACGCCGGCGCAGGCGATGTTGCCACACCTCGTCATGCCGGCGCACCACGACGTGCGCGCGAAGGACATTCACTTGCGCCGACTTCACGGCAATCTCGCCGCAGCGGCCGATCGCGGTCCGGTCGATTTTCCGGCCCTTCTGCTGACGCCCGGCGTCGGCGCGAGAACGGTGCGTGCGCTCGCCCTCGTTGCCGAAGTGGTGCACGGCGCGCCATGCCGCTTCAGCGATCCCGCGCGCTTCTCGCTCGCCCATGGCGGCAAGGACCGCCATCCGTTTCCGGTGCCGATCAAGGTCTATGACGAGACGATTCGCGTGCTCAAAACGGCGGTGCAAAAGGCGAAGCTCGGACAAACCGAAGAGGTCGAGGCGCTGCGCCGACTCGATCAGCAGGCGCGGCGTCTCGAGCAGGCGGCGAGGGGCCCTTCGGTAGAGCACTTGATTGCGGATGAGCGCGAGCAGTCGCACCGCTATGGCGGCCGGAGCGTCTTCGGATTTGAGGAGCCCCCGGCGGCGGCATCTCGCAAACCGTAGGATCGCGAAGGACCGTCGTTGGTTCGTCGGCCCCGCCGGCCCGCCCTGCAAAAGAAAGCAGTTATTGTCGGCGGCGGAATTTGGCATAACTCGTCGTCAATCGAGGCGACGCGGAGCCCAAGTCATCATGATGTTCGACAGAATGCTTTGCACTGCTGCGGCGTTGGGCGCGCTTGCCGCGGCCGGCGCGGGCACATCTTTCGAGGTCGCGGCACAGACGCGTGAGTTGCGTCCGCCAGCGTTCACCGACGCGCAGGTGCAGAGCGGCAAGGCCATCTATTCCAAGAACTGCCAGGACTGCCACGGCTCGACGCTCGACAATGGCGAGTTCGGCGGCCCCCCGCTCAAGGGCTCCTATTTTCGTCAGCACTGGGGCTCTGGCGACGTCGCGGGGCTCTTTGGCTACCTCAGCACCTTGATGCCGCCCGATCGTCCCGGACAACTCAGCCCGGAAACCTACGTGGACCTGACGGCGTTCCTGTTGAGCAGCAACGGCTACGCCGCCGGCAGCACACCGATGACGGCTGATCCCGAAGCCCAGCGTCAGATGACGATGAAGCATTAGGCCGACGCAGAGCTTCGGCAGTGGTGAAGCACATTCTTCGTCTAGAGGGGGAGGGACCAATGAATCTCCGATTGGCCAGCGGATCGGCGATCGTTCTCGCGAGCATCTGGCTCGCCTTTGGATCAATGCCGACGGTCGCCCAGACCTGCCCAACGACATCGAGTCCGGTCTGCGCCGTCTCGCCCGATGGTACGCGCAGCGTCTATACCAACGAGTGCCTTGCCGATGCGGCGAAGGCCCGCGTGCTCCATCCCGGCAACTGCCAGGGACCCGTTTGCATTGAGGTCTACCTTCCGGTCTGTGCCACCAACCCGACGACGCAGCAGCCGCAGACCTACTCCAATCAATGCTTCGCCGATGCCGGGAACGCAAAGGTCATCAGCCAGGGCGCCTGCAACTGAAATCGCCGCGCCGCGATGATGACCGGCTGGATCGATCTCACGCTGCAGCAGCTGCTGTTGCGGCTCATCGCTTACGCTTTCATTGCCGGTATCCACGGGTTCGCTGTCGCGGCGACGGCCTATGCGCTGGGCGATTCCGGTCCGCGCCATGACGGCCGGCTGACCGCCAATCCGCTCGTCCATCTCGACGTTCTTGGCACGGCTGCCGGCGTGCTGTTCTCGTTTGGCTGGATCAGGCCGATTGCGGTCGACCCAGCCGAGCTGCGCACCGGCCGCGTCGGCCTCATCATCGTGGTCGCGGCCGGAATCGCAACGACCGTGCTCGCGGCCGTGGCACTGCGCCTCGTTCGTCCGCTGCTGCTGCCGCTGTTGTCGGACACCACTGCGTCGGCCGCGTTTGCGCTGATCGAGACGACCGGCGAGCTCAGTCTGTGGTTCGCAATCTTCAACGTCCTGCCGCTGCCGCCGCTGACAGGCGCACACCTGCTCGTCGCCGCCGCTCCGACGTGGCGCAAGATTGTCGTCAAATGGCAACTGTACGCGGGTGTGGCTTTGGCGATACTTGCTGCGACCAAAGCGCTCGCTTTCGCGCTCGGCCCCGCCTACCGCCTCCTTGCGCCGGCCTTTATCGGACAGTGAAGTTCCGATTTCTGTTAGCTTTCCCGCCTCCCCATTTGCCGGTACTCTCGGTTCGGGGAGCAGCAATGGGTGGGCATTTCGTCGAGACGCGCCGTGCGTTCTTGCAAGGCTTGGGCGCTGCGGGCGTCACACTGATCGTGCGCAGCATTGGCGCGTCCGCCCAGGGCGCGCCCGCCGGCCAGCACGCCTGGATGGGTGCGCCCGGCAAGGCGCGGTATCGGATCGACGGCGAGGCCAAGGTCCGCGGCGAGAAGATTTTTGCGCGCGATTTCCGTGCCGCCGACATGCCGGGATGGCCGCGCGAGGAACGCCACGCCATCGTGCTGCGCGCGGTCCACGTCGATCGCCGCTTTCTCGGTCTCGATCTGTCGTGCCTTGAGGCCGTGAAGGCCGCGCTCCACAAGGTCATCCTCGCCCCGAACCTTGCGGCTGACCACATCGAGCCTGCAGGCTTCCAGCAGCCGCCTCCCGGCGTGGCAAACAGCATCCTGGTCGCGTACGGCGAACTGCCGGCCTATTTCGGCCAGCCGGTCGCCATCCTTATCTTCGATAATTTCCGTGCCTGGCGCAAAGCGGAGAAGGCGCTCCAATTCAACGCTGCCGCGGTTCAGTACGGCGAGCAGGAGGCGGTCAAACCCGCGCCCGCGCCCTACAGCCCGGCGACGTACCTGACCTATTACAGTGACGCCAAAGCCGAGCGATTTTCCCAGGTCAAGAATGGCCGCGGCAATCCTTATGCCGCGGACCCGAGCCCCGCCGGGCGCGAGGCGCGCCGCTGGCGGAGCGAAATCGAGCGCACGCTTGCCGATCCGAAACTGCGCGTGTTCGAAGGCACCTACGCGACCCAGCCGCTCGATCCGGTTTTCCTCGAACCCGAGGCGGGCCTCGCGTGGTTTGATCGCGACGCCGCGACACTGCATCTCGTGATCGCGACGCAATCGGCCGGTCCCGACATCGAGGTCGTGCAGGGGCAGTTCGGCAACAACGACATCAAGACCGTGGTGCTGAATTCCTGTTATCCGGGCGGCGGCTTCGGCGGCCGGGACAATTCGCCGTTTCCCGGGCTGCTGGCGATTGCCGCGTTTTATTGCGACGGTCCGGTGCGCCTCGCATTCAACCGGTTCGAGCAGTTTCAAGCCGGCTTGAAGCAGCTCGGCTCATCGATCACGCACCGGTTTGCCGTCGACAGAGGTGGAAGATTCCGCGCCGGCGGCAGCAAGGTCATCCTTTCGGCGGGCGGCAACAACAACTACAGCCAGTGGATTGCGCAGCTTGCGGGGCTTTCCGCGCTCGGCGGATACGGCATCGCGCAGGCGTCGGTCGACGCGATGGCGATGCCGACCTCGGGCATCATCGCCGGATCGATGCGCGGGTTCGGCGGCGTGCAGGCGGTCTTTGCCGTCGAGATGGCGGTCGAGGAAATCGCCCAGAGCCTCGCCATTGATCCGATCGCGCTGCGCCGCCTCAATGTCTTGCGCACCGGCGATGCGCACGTCACCGGCACGCGGCCGCGCCAGGTGATGCGCCTTGCCGATATCTGCGATCTCGCCGCGGACCGCGCGCTGTGGCGCGACCGCGAACGCGAGAAGGAGCAACGCAAAACGGGCGGCAAGCTCTACGGGGTGGGCTTCGCGCTCGCGAACCAGTCCTTCGGCACCGGCGTCGATGGCGTGATGGCGGAAGTGACGTTGTCGCGCGACGGCGAGATTTCCGTGCGCACCGACAGCGTGGACATGGGCAACGGGTCGGCAACATCGCTCGCGCTATGCACGGGCGCGCCGCTAGGCCGCAATGCGACGGCTATGCACATGGGCGATACCGCGCAGCTCTCCGAGGCACTCGGGCTCGACATCCTGCCGACGCGCGCCTCGAACAACTGGCTGAACCCGCGCTGGACGCCGATCCTCTTCGGCACGTCGAGTTCGTGCCGCACCGCCTTCCACCAGGTCCACGCGGTGGAGCAGGCAGCGCAAGTGCTGCTTCGCACCGGTATCCTCGCGGCCGCACGCGGCCTGTGGGGGATCGACGGGCCTTTCGCCGGACCGGCGCCGAAGTCGCGCGAGATCCCACAGCCGCGCTGGGAGGAGGGCCGGCTCGTGAGCAACGGACGGCGGCCGCTCGGCATCGATGAACTGGCGGCTGAAATCTATCGCGAGAATCTCGTGAGCAGCGTGACGGCGCACGCGGTCTTCGTCGATCGCTGGGTGCGGGCGAACTTCCAGGTGGACGGCCAGGTGCTGCATCTCGACTGCGACGGCCTGTCGACCCGTCTCGCCAAGCAGGCGAAATGGCGCCAGCACGACCGCCGCAACGTCGTGGCGCCGGCGGAGAACGCGTATCTCCTGGGCCGTAACCTGTTTGCGCCCTCCGGTGCCCTGGTCGCGGTCGAAATCGATCGCGCGAGCGGCCGCGTCGCAGTGACCGAGGTTGAAACCTTTGCCGATGCCGGCCGCGTGATTCAAGGCGACCTCGTGGCGGGACAGGCGGACGGCGCGGTCGCGATGGGCGTCGGCTATGCGCTTACGGAGAACGCTCCGATCGGTGCCGACGGGCCGGTCGCCGGCGACTGGAATCTCGATCGCTACCAAGTCCCGCTCGCGAAGGACGTGCCGCTCGGCAACATGAAGCTCACGCTCCTCGGCGGAGATGAGCCGACAGCAAAGGGCATTGCCGAAGCGGTGCTGTGTCCGATCCCGGCTGCAGTCGCCAATGCCGTGGCGCACGCGACCGGCCGTCGCCCGCGCGCGCTTCCAATTACGCCAGCCTGGGTGCGAAAGGCGCTGGCGTGATGGACGACACCGCGCGCGATATCACCCTCACGGTGAACGGCATTGTCCGGCAGCTCCGTCAGGTTCCGAGTGACCTGTCGCTGTTGGACTTGCTGCACGAGGAACTCGGGCTTACGGGCACCAAGTTCGGCTGCGGCATCGGTCTCTGCCAGGCCTGCACGGTTGCGATGCGGTCCGAAGCCGATGCGCCGCTTGCGGCCGTTCGCGCCTGCTCGACGATGGTGACGGCGCTCGATGGCCACGAGATCACGACCGTCGAGGGCCTCGCGCCGCACGGCGCGTTGAGCCCGCTGCAAACGGCCTTCCTCGAGGCCTTCGCGTTCCAGTGCGGCTACTGTACGGCCGGCTTCCTGATGGCCGCGTTCGTGCTGACCGATCACCTCAAGCGCGCGCCGGTGCCGCGCGCCGATCTCGACGCCGCGATCGCGCGCGCCTGCGGCGAGCATATCTGCCGCTGCACCGGCTATCGCCGCTACTATGACGCGATCCGCACCGCGGTGCTGGCCGAGCCGGGATTAGTTATCTGAGGCAAGATCAGACGCGCAGGTGCTGCGACACCCCGAAACAGATTTATTTCAATTTTAGTTCTTCTTTCAATTCGCCCAAACGCTTTTCAACGCTCCTATTAAGAGCGTCCTCGTTAATTCCGAGCTTCTCTCGCACAGGTTTTGTTGCCTGCCGGATATCCTTATCTAGCTGTTCAAACCTGTCAGCATCCATCGAAAGCTCATTGATCATCTCGGCGCGGCCATCTTTAGTCATTAGCTTTTCGCCACTCTCGCGCCAATAATGATGTGCCAGGAAGTTGCGCCGAGATGTGGCAACTTCGATGCGCTTGCGTAATGCTTCGTCAAACTCGGCATGCTGAGACACCTGCTGCTTAAGCTGGCCCATCATCTTCGTTGACTGCTCTTTCATGAATGCATCAAACTCAATGTCAAATTTCTTGCGGTCGAAATTTTTGCCCTGCTCCTTTATGAACGTTTCGCGAGCGGGCGTCAGAAATTGAATCTGCAAGAGCGTTTGCGCAAGACCAAGTTCGACAACGTTTGCCATATATATAGCGCGCCCAAAACGGGCAAAAGTCTCCATGATCTGATGATCATCATCGTCCGGGCTTGCGTCTTCTCCGATCAGTCCATGGCTGTTGAGCAGCTGCCGCACCCGAGCGACCAGTTGCTCCTCTTTCACTGCAAACTGAGCTTCGGCCTGTTTCTTCAGATAGTCGTCGCGTTCCTGCGAGAGGCCAGCAAGCTCAGCGCCGACAATCAGATCCTTGATCTGCACTTCTCCTTTCTGCTTCTCGTCGGAGCCCTGGATGACGACGCACGGGCTTCCTCGGCGATCGGCGTATTTGAATTGGTTCGGAATGTTCTTCGGGTTTCCAAAGTACGCTTCAGCGCGAATTCCGGCTCTTCTCAAGGTCTGCGCCAAGCGCTGTGCGTCCCGGAGGTTACGACGCGCAATTGCCGGATCGCGATCAGAGAAGACAGTGACCACGACCGGCCCGATTTCTCCACGTTTTTCTACTTTACGGAGATGGGTCAACGCCGCAAGGAGACGCGACACACCGATGGAGATGCCGGTCGCCGGCACCGGCTCGCCGCGAAATCGCGCCACGAGCCCGTCATAGCGCCCGCCGCTCGCGACCGATCCAAACCGCACAGGCTGGCCTTTTTCATCAACTGTTTCAAGCGTCAGATCGGCTTCGTAAACCGGGCCCGTATAGTACTCGAGACCCCGGACCACGGAAGGGTCGATAATGACCCGACCGTCGTTGTAGCCCGCGGACATCAGGATATCTTCGATAGCTGTGAGGTCCTGAACGCCCTCGTGAAATATTGCGCTTGACCCGTATGCTTTATCCATGGCTGCGAGCAGGTTCGTTTCATAAGGCTCGCCATTTTCTGGCATGACCGTGATATTGGGATTAAATGCCGAAAGTGTCTCGCTGGAAATGCCGTGTGGGTTGGTCCGTAGAGTAAGAAACCAAACTAGCCTCCTTATTTGTTCATCGTCGAGTTCCGCGCCCTTCGTAAAGTCGCCGCTTTCGTCCTTCCGTCCTTGAGCAAGCAATTGGCGCACGCCGTCGATTCCCAATCGGTCGTATTTATCGAGCGCCCGAAGTACGATCAGACGTTTTCCCGCGTTCTCCTCACCGCCAAGTCCGATCGCCTCCAGCACGCCATCAAGGACCTTGCGGTTATTCACTTTCACCACATAGCTGCCGCGCGGAACCCCGAGGGCCTCCATCAGGTCGGCGGCCATCATGCAATTCTCCGCATCAGCGGCCATCGAGGCCGAGCCGACGGTGTCCGCATCGAACTGCATGAACTGCCGGAAGCGGCCCGGACCTGGCTTCTCGTTGCGAAACACGAATCCCGCGCGGTAGCTGCGATAGGGCTTCGGCAACTGATCGAAATTTTCGGCGACATAGCGGGCGAGCGGCGCGGTGAGGTCGTAGCGGAGCGACAGCCACTGCTCGTCGTCATCCTGGAACGAGAACACACCTTCGTTGGGCCGATCTTGGTCCGGCAGGAACTTGCCGAGCGCGTCGGTGTATTCGATCGCAGGCGTCTCTAGCGGCTCGAATCCATAGCGCTCGTAGACCTGCCGGATCGTCTCCATCATCCGCCGGGTTGCCGCGATCTCGGCGCCGGCGCGGTCGAACAGCCCGCGCGGCAGCCGCGCCTTGAGCTTGTTGCTTTTGGGATCGGCCATGACGGTAGTTCCAGTTAGAAATGTGCGATCGAAGCGGTTGGCGCCGGTGGTAGCAGCCAGCGACTTTCAAAGCGAGGACTAGCAGCCGGATCGCTGCGACAAAGTCAATGGACGGCACGGTGCCGCGTTCGCGGATTTTCCCAAGGATGTCGGCACCCGCAAATTGGACCGCCCCAGTCTTGACGCAGTGGCGATCTATCAGCCGCTTCATTAAATATCCGAAAGCGCCTGTTCTTGATGCCCCGGCGGCAGCAGATATATAGAGTCCGCCACATAGGGTCCGCCGCGCGGCATCATTTCAAGCCGGATGCGGTGGGAGGAATAATTACATGCGTCTCCTCGTGATCGAGGACGATCCCGATCTCAATCGCCAACTCGCCACCGCTCTGACGGACGCGGGCTACGTGGTGGACCGCGCCTATGATGGCGAGGAGGGCCACTACCTGGGCGAGACCGAGCCCTATGACGCCATCATCCTCGACATCGGGCTACCCAAGATGGATGGCATTTCGGTGCTGGAGTCGTGGCGGCGGGCAGGGCGCACCACGCCGGTTCTGCTCCTCACCGCGCGCGATCGCTGGAGCGACAAGGTGCAGGGCTTTGACGCCGGTGCCGACGATTACGTCGCCAAGCCGTTCCATCTCGAGGAGGTGCTGGCGCGCATAAGGGCGCTGCTGCGCCGTTCGGTCGGGCACGCCAAGAGCGAGTTTCTGTGTGGTCCGGTGCGGCTCGACAGCCGGACTGGCCGGGTAACCGTCGACGGCGCGGCGGTGAAGCTCACTTCCCACGAATACCGCCTGTTGTCCTATCTGATGCACCACACCGGGCGGGTGGTCTCGCGAACGGAGCTTGTCGAGCACCTTTACGACCAGGACTTCGACCGCGATTCGAATACCATCGAGGTTTTCATCGGGCGCATCCGCAAGAAGCTCGGCGTCGAGATCATCCAGACAGTGCGCGGCCTCGGCTATCTTCTGACGCCGCCGGCCAATGCCCACTAATTCGCTCGCGCTTCGCCTTTTCCTATCCGCCGCCGCGTGGACCGTCGTGATTCTGATGGTCACGGGCGTCATCCTGTCCTCGATTTATCGCGAAGCTTTCGAGCGCTCATTCGACCAGCGCCTCGCCGTTTATCTGCGTACTCTCGTGGGCGAGGTTGCCGCCCCCGAGCAGGCGGCCGACCGCGGTGTTCCCGCGCTGGGAGAGCCGCTGTTCGAGCTGCCGCTGTCGGGCTGGTATTGGCAGGTAAGCCGGCTCGGCGTGACCACGCCCGACGTGCGCTCCTCGCGCTCGTTGTGGGACAATCAGTTGCCGAAGCTCGACGGCGATATACCGACAAGCGTCGACGGAACCCGGCGCGGCTATGTGCTCGGCCCCGATGATCAGCGCCTGCGCATGCTCGAGCGCACCGTCGATCTTGGCGACGACGGCCGCTACCTCATCGTGGTGGCGGGCGATCCCCAGGAGATCGCGGATGAGATGGTGTTTTTCGACCGCGCGTTGATCGCCACCTTCACCATGATGGCGGTGGTGCTGCTGCTCATCACGACGTTCCAGGTGCGGTTCGGCCTCGCGCCGCTCAAGCGCATTTCTGAATCTCTCGCAGCGATCCGGGCCGGCACTGCGGAGCGCCTCCAAGGCGAGTTTCCGGTCGAGATCGCGCCGCTCGCCCGCGAGACCAACGCCCTCATCGATGCCAATCGCGAGGTCGTCGAGCGCGCGCGCACCCACGTCGGAAATCTCGCCCACGCCCTGAAGACCCCATTGTCGGTCGTTCTCAACGAGGCCGGCAGTCATCCGGACGATCCGATTGCTCCCAAGGTGATCGAGCAGGGCAACATCATGCGCGATCAGATTGCGCGCCATCTCGAGCGTGCGCGGCTTGCCGCCCGCCTCAAGGTGGTCGGCAGCGTCACCGATGTGGTGCCGGTGGTCGCCGCGCTGACGCGAACCATGGAGAAGATCCATCGCCAGCGCGGCATCGTCATCGACCTCGACGCGACTCCGGTGCGTTTCCGCGGCGAGCGGCAGGACCTCGAGGAGATGGTCGGCAACTTAGTCGACAATGCCTGCAAGTGGGCGCAGATGCGGGTGAGCGTCGAGGTCATCGCCGAGCAGGGCACCGCGCAGCCCATGGCCCGCATCATCGTCGACGACGATGGTCCGGGCCTGAGCCCGGCGCAGCGCGAACAGGTGGCCCAACGCGGACGCAGGCTCGACGAGACCAAGCCCGGCTCGGGACTCGGCCTTTCGATCGTGATGGAACTGGCGGCGCTTTATGGCGGAACGCTCCAGCTCGGCAACGCGCCGATCGGCGGATTGCGCGCCGAACTCGTGCTGCCGGCGGCGGTGTAGCCCGGTGGCGATGATGGTCAGTGCGATCGGCCATCATCGGGCGGCCTTAATTTCCCATATATTCGCCGTGACCGGCACGGATGTCGCCGCGTAGCTGTGCCGCAGGCTGCGGCATTGTTGCATGTTAGGCATTGCGGCGCGGCCCCGCGCCGTGTTGTAACCTCCCCTCCGACACCGGGCGATTTCGAAACGGACGATCCCGCGGCATGGCGATCTGGTTGGTTCTGGCGGCGATGACGGTTGCGGCGCTCTGCGCCGTGATTTGGCCGCTCGTGCGGGCGCAGAAGATTCGATCTGCGGCCGCGAGTGATCTTGCCGTCTACCGCGACCAGCTCGAAGAGATCGAGCGCGACCGCGTCGATGGCCGCATCGGCCACGATGAATTCGAGGCGGCGCGTGTCGAAGTGTCACGCCGGCTCATTGCAGCCGCCGGCACCCAGAAGGAAGGAAGCGAAGCCGGTCCGGGCAGCACCCGGCGCATTCCGGCGCTCGTGATCGCTGTGATCGCGATCCCGCTCGTCGCTGCTTCGTTTTATGCCTTGCTCGGATCGCCCGAGTTGCCCGGCGAACCTGCCGCGTCGCGCGTCGCCCAGCAGAACGACATCAGCACCCTGATCGCCCGTGTCGAAGCCCGTCTTGAGGAGAATCCCGATGACGGCCGCGGCTGGGAAATAATCGCACCGATTTACATGCGGCTCGAACGCTATGACGACGCGGTCAAGGCGCGCCGCAACGCAATGCGCGTTTTGGGCCAGACGGCGCCGCGCGAGGTCGAACTCGGCGAAGCTTTGACGGCGGCCGCGGGCGGCGTCGTCACCGGCGAGGCCAAGGCGGCCTTCGATCGCGCGCTCGCGATCGACGCCGACGATTTCAAGGCCATGTTCTATGAGGGCCTCGCTGCGCAGCAGGACGGCAGGCCAGCCGACGCCGCACGCATCTGGCGCGACCTGCTCGCCAAGGCGCCGGCAGACGCGCCGTGGGTTCCCGTCGTGCAGCAATCGCTGTCGCGGGTCGAGGGGACGCCGGCGGCGGCGCCTCCTGGGCCGCGCCAGGAAGACATTGCTGCCGCCGGGGAAATGAGCGCCGACCAGCGCAATCAGATGATTCGCGGCATGGTGGAACGGCTCGCGAGCCGCCTGCATGAGGATGGCTCCGATGTCAACGGTTGGCTGCGGCTTTTGCGCGCCTATATGGTGCTCGGCGATCGTGATAAGGCACGGGCCACAGCCGGCGAGGCGCGTTCGGCCCTTTCCGGCGATCCCGAGAAGCTGCGGCGCCTCGACGAGGGCATTAAGAACCTCGGCGTCGAGGGCTAGGAAAGTTAGAACGCGATGACGCGCAAACAGCGCCGGTTGACCATGATCGTCGGAGCTGTCGGCGTGCTCGCAGGCGCGGTCTTCCTGGCGCTGTTCGCCATGCGGGACTCGATCGTCTTCTTCAATTCGCCGACCGACGTCGTCGAAAAGCATATCGCGCCTGGCACGCGGATCAGGCTCGGTGGTCTCGTGTCGCCGGGCAGCGTCGTGCGCGGTGACAACCTTTCCGTCCGCTTCGAGCTGACCGACGGCAACCGCGCCGTCCCAGTGACCTACCAGGGCATTTTGCCGGACCTGTTTCGCGAGGGGCAGGGCGTCGTCACCGAAGGCGCGCTTGACCCCGCCGGCGTTTTCAAGGCCGACAACGTGCTCGCCAAGCACGACGAGACCTACATGCCGAAGGAAGTCGCCGATGCCCTGAAGAAACAGGGGCATTGGAAGGACACCTACGAGAAAAAGGATGCCATGCGGCAATGAATATCTGCGTGGCTGATCATCTGTGCGACGATCGATGCGATGACGTAGCCCAATCGCCTCCTGCTGGGGGAAGGTAGGGCGCGTAACGGGCCGCCTGTGGCGGTCCGACCCTCCTGTTCGGGGAGGGTCATTTGGCGAGGGAAAAGCGAATGATCGCGGAAGTCGGCCATTACGCACTTGTGCTGGCGCTGGCGCTGGCGCTCATCCAGTCGGTGGTGCCGCTCTATGGCGCACGCCGGCATGATGCTGCGCTGATGGCCGTTGCCGAGCCGACCGCGCTCGCCCAGTTCGGCTTCGTTGCACTCGCGTTCGCGATGCTGGTGTCGTGTTACGTTACGTCCGACTTCTCGGTGCGCAACGTGTTCGAGAATTCGCACACGACGATGCCGCTGATCTACAAGTTCACCAGTGTCTGGGGCAATCACGAAGGCTCGATGCTGCTGTGGGTGCTGATCCTGTCGCTGTTTGGCGCGCTCGTTGCGACATTCGGCAACAACATTCCGCGCTCGCTCAAGGCGACAGTATTGACCGTCCAGGCCTGGATCGCGGCGACGTTCTATCTTTTCATTTTGCTGACCTCCAATCCGTTCCTGCGCTTTGCGCAGGCGCCGATGCAGGGACGGGACCTCAATCCGATCCTCCAGGACCTCGGTCTCGCGATTCATCCGCCGCTGCTCTACCTCGGCTATGTCGGCTTCTCGATTTCGTTCTCCTTTGCGATCGCCGCGCTGATCGAGGGGCGCATTGATGCCGCGTGGGCGCGCTGGGTGCGGCCATGGATGCTCGCGGCGTGGATGTGCCTCACGCTCGGCATCGCCATGGGCTCCTACTGGGCCTACTACGAGCTCGGTTGGGGAGGCTGGTGGTTCTGGGACCCGGTGGAGAATGCTTCGCTCATGCCGTGGCTCGCCGGCACCGCGCTCCTGCATTCCGCGGTGGTGATGGAGAAGCGCGAGGCGCTGAAGATCTGGACCATTCTGCTGTCGATCCTCACCTTTTCGCTGTCGCTGATCGGGACGTTTCTGGTGCGCTCCGGCGTACTCACTTCGGTGCATGCGTTCGCGTCCGACCCGCTGCGCGGCGTTTTCATTCTGGCGATCCTGATCCTGTTCATCGGCGGCGGACTGACGATGTTCGCGATCCGCGCGCCGATGCTGCGCCAGGGCGGCCTGTTTGCGCCGATCTCGCGTGAAGGCGCGCTCGTGTTCAACAACCTGTTCCTGACGACGGCGTGCGCCACGGTGTTCGTCGGCACGCTCTATCCGCTGGCGCTTGAGGCGCTCACCGGCGATAAGATTTCGGTCGGCGCGCCGTTCTTCAATTCGACGTTCGGGCCGTTGTTCGCGGTCCTCCTCGTGGCCGTGCCGTTCGGACCGCTGCTTGCCTGGAAGCGCGGCGACATCGTCGCCGTGGCACAGCGTCTTTCCGTCGCCTTCGTCATTGCTCTGATCGGCATAGCGGCCACCTTCGTCTTCGAAATTCGCTCCGTGCTCGCGCCGTTCGGCGTGGGGCTCGCGTTGTTCGTCATCGTCGGCGCCGTGACCGACATCGTGGAACGCACCGGGCTCTTGCGCATGCCGCTGCCGGTCGTCGCACGTCGCGCGGGCGGACTGCCGCGCTCGGCATGGGGCACGGCATTCGCCCATCTCGGCCTCGGCATCACGCTGCTCGGCATCGTCGGCGAGACCCAGTGGAGTGCCGAGCGCATCCTGTCGCTCAAGCCCGGCGAGAAGGTGAACATTCGCGCCTATGACGTCACGTTCGATCGCACCACGAATCGCACCGGTCCGAACTACAACGAGGTCCTTGTGACGTTCACGGTGCGCCGGCACGGCGAGGTGCTCGGCGTGTTGCAGCCGGCGAAGCGCACGTTCGTCTCGCGGGGCAGCGGGACGACGGAATCGGCGCTGATGGCGCGCGGGGTGAGCCAGCTTTATCTCTCGATCGGCGAGATCAACCCGGACGGCTCGGTCGCGATCCGCCTCTACTACAAGCCGCTGGTGCTGCTTATCTGGCTTGGTTGCGTGGTGATGTTCATCGGCGGAGGGTTCTCGCTCTCCGATCGTCGGCTGCGCGTCGGAGCACCAAAGCCGTCGCGGCTGCGCTCAGCCATGGCGCCGGCGGAGTGAAGGTCATGGCGGATGGTCTGATGATGACGGGCGTCTTTTTTTCCCCCTCTCCCGCTTGCGGGGGAAGGTCGGGGAGGGGGCTTGTCCATGGCGCGGACTCGAGTCCCCTCCCTGACCCTCACCCGCAAGCGGGGGAGTGGAAAGCGTCAAGGGCACGGCGATTTGTGCTGGCGTTGCGATATGCGTTGCTCGCCCTGACGCTCTTCGCCGCGCATCCGGTGATGGCAGTCCAGCCCGATGAAATTCTCAAGGATCCCGCGCTGGAGGCGCGCGCCCGCATGCTCTCACGCGAGCTGCGCTGCATGGTCTGCCAGAACCAGTCGATCGATGATTCCGAGGCGCCGCTCGCGCGCGACCTGCGCATCCTGGTGCGTGAGCGTTTGACCGCGGGCGATACGGACCCGCAAGTGCTCGATTTCCTCGTCGCCCGCTACGGCGAGTTCGTGCTGCTCAAGCCCCGCTTCGAGTGGCACACCGCGCTTTTGTGGCTTACGCCAGTGGCCGCGTTGCTCGCTGGCGGATTGGCGATGCTGATGGCTATCCGCCGACGTCGAGTCTCGCCTTCGAGCATAACGCCGCTGAGCGCCGAGGAAGAGCGTCAGCTTGCGGAGATGATCGATCGTCCCGTCTGACGGATGCGATCGGCGGTGCCCATAGCCTTCTGTCGATGTCTTCTGTCGATTCGCACCGCGGCTCAATCGAGCACACGCGGGGCGATTTGTTTCTCCGAGGACTGAATTATCAACGTACCTTCGGCGTCGACCGCATCGCTGATGCGGCGCCCCGCCGCACCCCTTCGCTTTTTTCCGCGCACTTTTTCAATCTTACAAAAGTTTAATCCTGCGTTCAGCGTACGGAAAGGATCGCGCCACCATCCTACGCTCCAAGAGCGCAACGCCGCGCTTTCCCAAAATCTGAATGGAGCTTGGTATCATGGTCGCGAGCGCACCCCGCAAATTGGGGACTTCGCTTTTTTCCAAACGTCGCATTGCTCTTTTCGCCACCGCCGCCGGATTAGGCATCGGAGTATGGGTGTCGGATGCCGTGCTTGAATCGCACGCTCCGAAGGCGCTGTTCACCCCGGTATACGCTCAGACGGCGAACTTCCAACGTCCGGTTGGCTTTGCCGACATCGTTGAGAAGGTGAAGCCGGCCGTCATCTCGGTGAAGGTGAAACTCGATAACGGCGGCAATGCTTTGTCGCTCAACGAAGACAACCCGCTGCGCGGATCGCCGTTCGAGGATTTTTTCCGCCGCTTCGGTCAGCCCGACGTGCCGGGATTCGGCCGGCCTGATGGCGATCGTGACCAGCGCTTCGGACGCCGCGATGACCAGCAGGGTCGTCCGCAGCGCCGGCAATACACCATGGGTCAGGGCTCGGGCTTCTTCATCTCGGCTGACGGCTATGCGGTGACCAACAACCACGTCGTCGACAAGGCTGAGCATGTCGACGTGACGACCGATGAAGGCAAGACCTACACCGCCAAGGTGATCGGCACCGATGCGCGCACCGACATCGCGCTGATCAAGGTCGAAGGCCGTAGCGACTTCCCGTTCGTTCATCTCTCGGACAAGAGCCCGCGCATCGGCGATTGGGTCATTGCGGTCGGCAATCCGTTCGGCCTCGGCGGAACGGTGACGGCAGGCATCGTCTCGGCCCGCGGCCGCGATATCGGAGCCGGCCCCTACGATGACTTCATCCAAATCGATGCCGCGGTCAACAAGGGCAACTCGGGTGGACCGACCTTCGACGTCGACGGCAATGTGATCGGCGTTAATACCGCGATCTTCTCGCCGTCCGGCGGCAGCGTCGGCATCGCCTTCGATATTCCGGCCGACACCGTCAAGCAGGTGGTGGCTCAGCTCAAGGACCACGGCGCGGTCACCCGCGGATGGATCGGCGTGCAGATCCAACCGGTCACCGCCGAGATCGCCGATAGCCTCGGGCTGAAGACCGCGCAAGGCGCACTGGTCGCAGAGCCGCAATCGGGCAGCCCGGCCGAGAAGGCCGGCATCAAGGCCGGCGACGTGATCGTCTCGGTGAACGGCGAACCTGTAGCCGATGCGCGCAATCTGGCCCGCCGCATCGCCGCCATGGCGCCCGGCACGTCGGTCAAGCTCGGCGTCGTTCGCAGCGGCAAGGAATCGGCCATGACGCTGACTCTCGGCGAGTTGCCGAAGCAGCGGCAGGCCCGGGCCACAAGCGATGACAAGGACCAGCAGCCTGCTGCCACCGAGGTGCCCAAGCTTGGCCTGTCGCTCGCGCCGGCCCGCAACGGCGGGGAAGGCGTGGTGGTGACGTCGATCGATCCGAACGGCGCTGCCGCCGATCATTTCCAGACCGGCGACGTCATTCTCGACGTCAACGGCAAGCTGGTTTCTTCGCCGGCCGACGTCCGCAAGGCGGTGACCGATGCCCAGAGCGGCGGCAAGCGAAGCGTGTTGATGCGTGTGAAGTCCGGTCAGGGAACGCACTTCGTCGCCGTTCCCCTCGGCAACGCGTGAACGAAAGTTGGGGCATGCCGCTCGTTTCGTCGCCCCCTGAGCGGTAGCGCCTCATCGGGGACGGGCTTCGGCCCGTCCCCGCTATGAGAAAGAGGAACCAGAGAGCCCGGCATCCATCGCCCCCGCTGGGGTCTATGGTGGGGGGGCGGCAGGGCAACCTGTCGCCCCTTCTTTTTTGCAATTCGGCCGCGCCAAGGGTTTGGTACAATGATCGACGTCGCCCTAGGTGAATTGTCACCGCCCGGCTCCGAGACGGGACGAGCAATGCGTTTGCTTATTATCGAGGATGATCGCGAGGCCGCCGATTACCTCGTCAAAGCTTTTCGCGAGGTCGGCCATGTGGCCGATCATGCCGCGGAGGGCGAGGAGGGCCTGGCCCTCGCCCTTGAAGGCGGCTACGACGCCCTCATCATTGATCGGATGTTGCCCAAGCTCGACGGACTGGCTGTCATTGGCCGCCTGCGAGCGAAGAACATCACAACTCCGGTGCTGATCCTGTCCGCTCTCGGGGCGGTCGATGACCGCGTCAAAGGGCTGCGCTCCGGTGGCGATGACTACCTTCCGAAACCATATTCATTTGCGGAGCTGTTGGCCCGGATCGAAGTGCTGGCGCGGCGGCACGTGGGGCGGGGCGAGGAGACCCAGTACCGGGTCGGCGACCTCGAGCTCGATCGCCTTTCGCATCGCGTCATCCGGGGCAAGGAGGAAATCATCCTCCAGCCACGGGAGTTCCGGCTGCTTGAGTATCTGATGAAACACGCCGGCCAGGTGGTGACCCGCACCATGCTGCTGGAGAACGTTTGGGACTATCATTTCGACCCGCAGACCAACGTCATCGACGTGCATATTTCGCGGCTTCGATCTAAGATTGACAAAGGATTTGCGCAGCCGTTGCTCCATACGGTGCGCGGGGCGGGGTATATGATTCGTGACGGCGCTCGGTAAACTCTTACGGACGACCGCGTTTCGACTGACGCTTGTCTACCTTGTCGTATTTGCGCTGTTTGCCGCCTTTCTGCTCGGCTATTTCGCGCTTAACACCCGCCGTCTCATCAACGAACAGATCACCGGCACCGTCGATACCGAGGTGCAGCTGCTGACGTCCCAATACAATCAGGCCGGCATCCGGCGGCTTGTCGGCATCGTCGACGTGCGCTCGCGCCGTCCCGGATCAAACCTCTATCTCGTCACCACGCCGACCGGCGAGGGCCTTGCCGGCAATGTCGGCTCGCTTGAGCCCGGCATCATCGAACGGCAAGGCTGGGTCGAGACCGCCTACCGTCGGCTGGAGGAGCCCGAAACGACTGAGCACAACGCGCTCGTGCTGGTGACGCGGCTTCCGGGCGGTATCCGGCTGCTGATCGGCCGCGACCTCGAAGAGCGCGAGCGGATGTTCCACATCATCTCGCTTGCCGGGCGTTGGTCGGTGGCGCTCGTCATCTTCCTCGGCGTGGCGGGCGGCCTGTTCGTGAGCCGGCGCGTTCTCAATCGCGTCGAAGCGATGACCGCGACGGCGCAGACCATCATGGCCGGCGACCTTTCGGGCCGGCTGTCGATTACCGGCAGCGCCGACGAATTCGATCGCCTCGCCCTCAACTTGAACGGCATGTTGGAGCGCATCGAATCGTTGATGCGCGGCCTCAAGGAGGTGACCGACAACGTCGCTCACGACCTTAAGACGCCGCTCACGCGGCTGCGCAATCGCTGCGAAGCGGCGCTGCGAAACTCGAAGTCCGAGGCCGATTACCGGCGCGTGCTTGAGGAAACCATCGAAGAAGCGATGGGGCTTATCCGGACCTTCGATGCGCTCCTGATGATTGCGAGAGCCGAGTCGGGCGAGGTCCGCGAGGGCATGGCTGAGTTCGATGTGGCCGAAGTCGCCCGCGATGTGAGCGAGCTTTACGAGCCCCTTGCCGAGGATAAGGGTCTGACGCTCGAGGTCGAAGCTAATCGTCCGGCCGCGGTGAAGGGCAACCGAGAACTCGTGAGCCAAGCGCTCGCTAACCTGGTCGATAATGCCATCAAGTACGCGGCGCCGACGCAGGTTGGCGACAACACCCCGCACGGCATCGTCGTCAAGGCCGATATGGACCGCGATCAGGTGGTGCTGACCGTGAGCGACAACGGTCCGGGCATCCCGGAACGCGATCGCTCGCGGGTGGTCGATCGCTTCGTTCGCCTGGAGCACAGCCGATCGCAGCCTGGATCGGGCCTCGGTCTCAGTCTCGTCTCGGCGGTCGCGCGCTTGCATGGCGGCGAACTCAAGCTTGAAGACAATGCCCCTGGGCTGCGGGCGCGGATCGCTCTGCCGCGAGTTCAGCGGGCGGCGTGACGGTGCCGGCCCGGGCCGTGTTCGCCACCCGCGTCGTTGCTCCCCCCGCCGACGACACGGGACATGCCGCGGTCGAGCGTTGGCTCGTGGAGATTGCCGATAGCCCGGATGCGGCCACGCTTGAATCGATTCTGGCGTCGCACCCCGCTGTCCGCGCGCTCCTCGACACGGTCGCGTCCCACGCACCTTACCTCTGGGATCTGGCACGCGCCGATTTGGCGCGCCTCGTCACGCTCTTGCAGGCCGATGCTGATGCGCATCTGCAAGAGCGGCTCGCGGCTGTCGCGAAAGCGGCAGCGGTAGCCGATACCGAAGCCGAGGCGATGCGCCTCCTGCGCGGCGCGAAAGCCGAAGCGGCGCTCCTGATCGCGCTCGCCGATATCGGCGGCGTCTGGGACGTCATGCGGGTGACGCGCGCCTTGACCGATCTCGCCGACATGGCGGTCGGGGCAGCCCTGCGCCATCTCGTGCGGGATGCGGTGCGCAGCGGCAAGCTTGTGCCGCCCGATCCCACCGATCCCGAGCGCGATTGCGGGCTCATCGTGGTCGCCATGGGCAAGATGGGCGCGGGCGAGCTCAATTATTCGAGCGACATCGATCTGATGGTGTTTTTCGATCCCGCGCGCGCGAAGCTTGCGCCGGACGTCGAGCCCGGCGCGCTGTTCGTGCGAATGACCCAGCGCCTTATCCGCATGCTCGGCCAGCGCACCGAGCACGGCTATGTCTTTCGCGTGGATGTGCGGCTGCGGCCTGATCCGGCCTCGACCCAGGTCGCCATATCGGCGCCGACGGCGCTCGACTATTACGAACGCGAAGGTCGCAACTGGGAACGCGCGGCGCTCATCAAGGCACGGCAGTGCGCCGGCGACCGGACGGCGGGCGCTGGGCTCCTGGCCGATCTCGTACCCTTCGTCTGGCGCAAATATCTCGATTTCGCCGCGCTTGCCGACATCCACGAGATGAAGCGGCAAATTCATGCCTACCGCGGCCACGGCGCCGTTGCCGTGGAAGGCCACAACGTCAAGCTCGGGCGCGGCGGCATTCGGGAGATCGAATTCTTCGTCCAGACCCAGCAGCTCATCGCCGGCGGCCGCAATCCGCAACTGCGCAGCCGCGAGACTCTCGTGACGTTGCGCACATTGGCCGAAGGCGGCTGGATCGACGAGGAGACCCGAGCCGATCTCGAAGCCGCCTACCGTTTCCTGCGCACGATCGAGCATCGCCTGCAGATGATCGCGGACGAGCAGACCCACACGCTGCCGCTCGCACCGGAAGAACTCGATCGCTTTGCCCGCTTCCTCGGCTATGCCCGTCGCGACGCCTTCGCGGAGGCGCTGCTCGCGCATCTGCGAGCGGTAGAAAGCCGCTATGTGCGCCTGTTTGAGCGGGCTGCGATCGGCGCCGCCGAGCGGCGCGGCCTTGTCTTCCCACCCGATGCGGACGCGCCGGAGACGCTCGTCAAACTCACCGAGATGGGCTTCCGCCATCCATTGGAAGTCTCCGCGACCGTGCGGCCTTGGCTCGCCGGCGAGCCACGTGGACTTCGTGGCGAAGCGGCGCGCGTGCATTTCGCGGAATTGCTGCCGCTTCTCATGGACCAGCTTGCATCTGCGGAAAATCCCGATGCCGCGCTGGTCGCGTTCGATCGATTTCTTGGCAACCTGCACGGCGGCGCGCGGCTGTTCTCCATGCTGCGGCAGAATCCCGATCTCGTTGCGCTGGTGGCGCGGGTCCTCGGCACCGCGCCCCGGCTTGCGGATACGCTCGCGCTTCATCCCGAGGTGCTCGATCCGCTGATCGAGCCGGCGTTTTTCGATGTCCTGCCGTCGGCTGACCGGCTCGCTGCTAACCTCGCTCGCTCGCTCGACCAGTCCGGCTCCCACGAGGACTTTCTCGACCGGGTACGTCTGTTCGGACAGGAGCAGACCTTTCTCGTCGGCGCGCGCATTCTCGCCGGTACGGTTTCCGCGCGGCAGGCGGGCGAGGCCTTCGCCGCCATCGCCGATACGGTGGTGCGCGCGCTTCACCACAGCGTGGCGGACACGCTGCGAACGAATCACGGGACGATACGAGAGGCCGAAACTGCGATCCTCGCCATGGGCAAGCTCGGCGGCCGCGAAATGGCGGCCAATTCCGACCTCGATCTCATTGTCGTCTATGACTTCGACCAGGCCCATCCGGAATCCGACGGGCCGCGCCCGCTCCACGGTGCCCAGTATTTTGCGCGCTTCACCCAAAGACTGATCAACGCGCTGACCACGCCGACAAACTACGGCCGGCTCTATGAGGTCGACATGCGGCTGCGGCCGTCCGGCCGGTCCGGTCCGCTCGCGACCTCGGTTTCCTCGTTCTCGCACTACCAGCTCGAAGAAGCGTGGACCTGGGAGCACATGGCGCTCACGCGCGCGCGGGTGGTGTCGTCATCTGCGGCGTTCGCGGTGCGCGTCGAAGCGGAGATCCGCGCGGTGCTGTGCATGCCACGCGACGTCGAGACGGTGGCGGCGGACGTCCGTGAAATGCGCCGGGCGATCGCGGTGGAGAAGGGGGATGCTCAGCGCTGGGACCTCAAGTATGCGGCGGGTGGCCTGATCGACATCGAATTCAGCGCCCAGTTCCTGCAACTTGTTCATGCCGCCGAGGTACCCGACGTCCTCGATACCGCGACCGCCGCCGTGCTCGACAACGCGGTGCGTCTTGGGCTGCTTGCAACTGAGGATGCCGAGGTGTTGCGCCCGGCGGTCCGGCTCTACCAGGACCTGAGCCAAATCCTACGGCTCGCGCTCACCGCGCCGTTCGATCCGAAAGCCGTCAGTCCGAGTCTTGCGACGCTCCTCGCCCGCGCTGCGGACGTGCCGGATTTCGCGACGCTCGAGGCTCACCTCGCCGAGACGCAGGCGCGCGTACGCCGCAGCTTCGTGCGCATCCTTGGAGGGGAGCCGTAAGCGCTATGTCGCGGCCAACACGGGCGCCATCTTGGCCGCGAGCGGGAGGCGCAGCAGCACCACGGTGCCGCGGTTGACGGTTGAGCGGATGCGAATGGCGCCGCCGTGCAGTTCGGCGAGCGACTTCGCGATGGCAAGCCCGAGACCGGAGCCCTGATGGGTCTTGGTGAGCAGGCTTTCCACCTGCTCGAACGGCCGACCGAGCTTCTTCAGGGCCTCGCGCGGAATGCCGATGCCGTTGTCCTCGAAGACGAGGGCAACAGCGCCGGCACAGATGCGCCCCCGCACGCGCACTCGGCCATCTTCCGGCGTGAACTTGACCGCGTTCGACAGCAGGTTGATGGCGATCTGTTTGACCGCGCGCTTGTCGGCACGCAGTCGGATCCCGGGGGCAACGTCGGTCACCATTTCGAGGTTTTTCGACCCGGCGCGGCCGGACACGACCTTCATCGCCTCGCCGACAATTTCGCCGATCTCGAACTCCTCGAAGTCGAGCTTGATGCGACCCGCCTCGATCTTCGCCATGTCCAGCACGTCGTTGATGACTTCGAGCAGGAACTGGCCGCTGCGCCTGATGTCGCGGCAATATTCCTCGTACTTTCCGGAGCCCAGCGGCCCGAACATCCGCCCTTCCATGATCTCGGAAAATCCGATGATGGCGTTGAGCGGGGTCCGCAATTCGTGGCTCATGCTTGCGAGGAAGGTCGATTTCGCCTGGTTTGCCTCCTCGGCGCGGGTCTTCTCGTCGGCGTATTTGTCGGCGAGCTCGGCAAGTTGCTGGGCCTGGATTTCTAGCGCCTGCTGGGATTTGCGCAGGTCGGCGATGGTCGCGATCAGGCGCTGCTCGCCATCCACCAGGCGCGACTCGTGGCGCTTGATGGTGGTGATGTCGGTGCCGACGGAAACGTAGCCGCCGTCTTTGGTGCGGCGCTCGCTGACGTGCAGCCAGCGTCCGTCTTCGAGCTGCGCCTCGAACGTGCGCGCGCCCGGGTGGTTCGCATCTGCGCCATCGGTCGTGTGCCGCAGGCGCACTACCGGCTTGCGCTCGGCCGCGATGATCTCGTCATAGGACATGCCCGCGGCGACGGTTTCGTCGGGAAGGTTATGCAGGGCCTGGAAGTTTGAGTTGCATAGCACCAGCCGGTTGTCGGCGTCCCACAGCACGAACGCCTCCGGTATGGTCTCGATGGCATCGCGCAGGCGCACGTCGGCGGCGGCGGTCAATTCGGCGAGCGTCTTGTGTTCGGAAACATCGACGGCGATGCCGATGAGGTGGAAGCCGGGTTCGTCGGGCTGACGGGTGATTTCGCAACGCACGCGAAGCCAGACCCAGCGGCCCTGAGCATGGCGCATGCGGAATTCGCGATCGATTGATTGAATCTTGCCTTCGGCGACCTGCTGGGCGAGTTCGTAGAGCGTCACGTCGTCGGGATGGACGAGGTCATTGACCTCGCCGAAATTGAGCAGCTGGTCGCGCGGATGCAGCCCGAGGATCGCGAACATCGACTGCGACCAGAAGATGCGGCCGCGCGCGAGGTCCCAGTCCCACAAGCCGCAGCGCCCGCGATTGAGCGCAGTGTCGACGCGCCGGCGGACCGCCTCGTGAATTACGTCGGCTTCGCGGGCACGGGTCGACTGCCAGTGGAAAGCAAAGCCGAGGATCAACACCACGAAGCCGGTGGTCGTGGAAAGCGTCACGGTGAGTGCGGTATCGGAGCGCCATGGCGCGAGCGCCTGCGTTCGCGGCACGTAGAGCGCGACCTGGCCAAGCGCCCCATGCAGGTTGCGCACGGTCATGATGGCTTCGGTGCCGTCGGCGAGCGGGGTTTCGAGGACCCCCGCGGTCGCTGCGAACATCGTGAGGGGCTGGTCGGAACCGAGCACGTCAAGCAGGAGATGGCCGACCGCGCGGCGCACGGGCTCAGCGACCACTACGGTGCCTTCGGCATCAGATACCAAAATCTCGGCGCGGGCACCGTAACGATCGAGCACGCGGTTGACCGCCTCCTGGGCGATGCGGGTTGCATCCTTGGTGGCTGACGTTTCGCGATCGAGGCGGCCGGCGAGACCGTCGGCGAGAATTTCGAGTTCGTCGTTGACGGCGACCAAGGCTTGGCGGCGGTGATCGAACACCTGCACGCCGGTGCCGACGGCCATGGTGATGAGGAAGGTGATGATGAGAAGCGGTACTGCGCGGCGCAGTGCGGGCTCAGCGACGAGGAGGCGCCGATAGGCCGGCTTTGCAATCGATTGCGCCAGCCCTTTGATAGAATCCGTACCCGTTGACGCGCGCGCAACATCCGCCGGCGCCATCGTCAATCCCCCATCCAGAAACAAGTTCTGGTCCCCGCTCCGGAAAGGTTTCGCCGCACTCTCCCGAATCAGCAGCATAAGAATCGAATCGCGAATCCTTGTCGAGAGTCAGCCAACCAATTCGTAAAAATTTAATTGATTTTCGCCGCACTGCCGAAAAAAGCCCGTGGCGCAGCCGTTTCTGACGTTATCTAGAGGGGGCATGCGGACCGCCGGAGGGGGCTTGACAGCCCGATGGGTAACGTTGGGGCGCGGTCATTCCCCTTCCCACGGCCGGCGTCGAGCTCCGTGACGAACGTAGTGAATGACAACTTCGTCCGGGCCGACCTCGTAGACGATCAAATAATTTCCAACCGGAAGGCGTGTGAAGCCGGACTTGCGCGTGGGCTGACCAATATAAGGAGAGGTAGCAATCCGCACTGCTGCTCCTTCGATCCGGGCGACTAGCCGCGCTGCAGCATCGCGATTTTCGGCAGCGATATACGAAAAGATCTCATCGAGATCGGCAAGCGCGCCGCGCTCATACCGCAGCTTCATGGGCTGCGATAGCGGCTGAACACCCGTTCCACGTCCTCATCGCTGGCCAAGTCGCGCCTTGCCGCACGCTTTTCGATAAGCTGCCATTCTTCATCGGTGAGATCGTCACCGCCGCGCCGCTGTTCGACCTCACGGACGAATTGAGCGACCTTCTGCTGGTCCTCAGGCGGCCAGTCGAGCACGCGATCCAGAATTTCCTTCACCTGATCTCTTGTCATAGGGCAACTATACCAAATCGCGAGGCGAATGCGGATATTGGTGGAACCTCGACACACTCTCACCCCGTTCCGAGGGTGCGCATGACTATGTCGTGGACATCGCGCGAGAGCGGCGCGGCGGCGACGCGCTTGAGTTCGGCTTCTGCGCGCTCGCGCCGTTCGGGCTCAAGCGCGCGCCAGGATCGGAACGCCGTCGTCAGCCGCGCGGCCACCTGCGGGTTGGTGGAGTCGAGAGCCAGCACCATGTCGGCATGGAACGCGTAGCCCGCGCCGTCGCGCCGGTTGAATTGCGTCTGGTTTGCCTGGGCGAAATTGCCGACGAGCGAGCGAACCCGGTTCGGGTTCGACATCGAGAACGCGGGATGCTTGGTCAGGCCCTTCACGCGATCCAAGGTCCCGGCTTCCGGTATCACGGCCTGCAAGGCGAACCACTTGTCGATGATGAGCGCGTCGCCCTCATAGCGACGATAGAAATCCTCGAACGCTGCTTGGCGCTCCGGCACCTGGTAATTCGACAAGGTCGACAGTGCGGCGATGCGATCGGTCATGTTGTCGGCGTCGCGGTACTGCGCGGCGGCACGGGCGATACCGTTGGCGCCATCCGCGGCGGTGATAAGATCGAGGCAGACGTTGCGCAGCGAGCGGCGCCCGGCGCTGGCAGCGTCCGGGCTGAATGCGCCGGTATCGGTCAGGCGGCCATAGGTATCGATGAGCGCCGACAACAGCTTGCGGCCGATCTCGGCGCGCAGCTCGCGCTGTACCGCGAAGATCGCGTCGGGGTCGACATCGCGGCCGATCTCGCGTGCGATGTCCCCCTCCGAGGGCAGCGCCAGGGCTTGCGCGACATAGGCCGGCTCGAGGCTGCGGTCGGCGAGGATCGCCGTCAGCGCATCGCCGAGCCCGAGGGCCTGGCGCATTGCCGTGTTGGCGCGGTGAGCGGCGACGTTCTCGATCAACAAGGCGGTCGCGAGCGTCTGCACCGCCTGCCAGCGGTTGAAGGGATCGCTGTCGTGAGCGGCGAGGAAGGTCAGGTCGCGATCGTCGAGGTTCGTCGTGAGCTTGATCGGCGCCGAGAAGCCGCGATTGAGCGAGGCGACCGGCCGCGCCTCGATCCCGGTGAAGACGAAGGTCTCCTTCGGCTTGGTAAGCGTGATGACGCTGCGTTCCACTTTGCGTCCGTCGGCAAGCACGAGCGGCAGGTCGCGGCCGTTCCGGCCAATGAGGCCGAGCGCGAACGGCATCGCCATCGGCTCCTTGACCGGTTGGCCCGGGGTCGGCGGAACGATCTGGGTGATCTGCAGCGTGTAGGTCTTCGTTCTCGAGTCGTGGTTGCCCTCGACGACGAGTTCCGGCGTCCCGGCCTGGCTGTACCAGCGCATGAACTGAGTGAGGTCGTAGTGGGCGGCGTCCGCAAAGCAGGCGACGAACTCGTCGACGGTCGCCGCATGACCATCGTGACGCTTGAAATAGAGGTCCATGCCCGCGCGGAAGCGCTCTGGACCCAGTAGCGTCTTGAGCATGCGCACCACTTCGGCGCCCTTCTCGTAGACGGTCGCGGTGTAGAAATTGTTGATCTCGCGATAGACCGCCGGACGGACCGGATGCGCGAGCGGCCCCGCGTCCTCGACGAACTGATGACCGCGCAACGCCCGCACGTCGGCGATGCGCTTCACCGGCCGCGAACGGATATCGGACGTGAACTCCTGATCGCGGAAGACGGTGAGCCCTTCCTTCAGGCAGAGCTGGAACCAGTCGCGGCAGGTGATGCGGTTGCCGGTCCAGTTGTGGAAATATTCGTGGGCGATGATCGCTTCGACGCTGTTGAAATCGGCGTCGGTTGCGGTTTCGCGCGACGCCAGCACGTTCTTGTCGTTGAAGATGTTGAGACCCTTGTTCTCCATGGCGCCCATGTTGAAGTAGGACACGGCGACGATCATGAAAATGTCGAGATCGTATTCGCGGCCGAACGCCTGCTCGTCCCAGCGCATGGAGCGCTTGAGCGCCCCTATGGCGTAATCGGCGCGAGGCTCCTTGCCGGGCTCGACGTAGATCTTCAGCGCCACCTTGCGGCCCGACATGGTGACGAATTCGTCCTCGACCACGCCGAGAACGCCGCCGACCAGCGCGAACAGATAGCTCGGCTTCGGAAACGGATCGTGCCAAACGGCGAAATGCCGCGACGTGCCGGCGACATCGCCCGCGCCCACAAGGTTCCCGTTGCTGAGCAACACCGGCGCCTCGGCTTTGTCGGCTTCGATGCGGGTCGTATAGACCGCCATCACGTCCGGACGGTCCGGAAAATAGGTGATGCGGCGGAAGCCTTCGGCTTCGCATTGCGTGGTGTAGGCATTGCCGGAGCGATAGAGCCCCATCAATTTGGTATTGGCCGACGGATCAAGCTCGGTCTCGATGTCGAGCACGAACGGGCGCGGCGGCGGCTGCATGATGGTGAGGCCGTCCGGCGTCGCGACGTAAGCGTCCGCCGCAAGCTCCTGGCCATCGACTTTGATTCCCGTGAGATGCAACTCGTCGCCGTCGAGTACTACCGCCGCGGGCGCGGCCGCCTGCGGATTGGGCTTGAGCTTAAGACGCGAGCGCACCTTCGTCTTCGTCGGATGGAGCGACACGTCGAGATCGACGGTCTCGACCAGCCAATCCGGCGGACGATAATCGGCAAGACGGACGGGAACATTTTGCTCAGTGCGCATGAAGCCTCTCACCAGAACGGCGTGGCGGGTCGCACTGATCTAAGCCGTCTCTAGGCATTTTCATAGAGTGGAGCGGGTGGGCCTAAGTTCGCGCCCACCCTCAGACCGTCATGCGAGACGGCTCGCCCATATCAGGAGCCTGCGACCAAACATGCGGCTCAGAGCGATGATGATCGTCGCCATCCCGAGGTTCCACACCAGGATCATCATCGTGGCGTCGAGATCGTGCAGCAACGATAGTGCCGTCGACGTGATGGCGGCGATCGCAAGTCCGGCCATCAGCGCCGCCTCGTTGGCGCGCAGCAACGCGGCATGACGCAACATCACGCACATCGCAAGCGAGAGCGGCACGCTCGTGAGGAGCAGCGTCGCGAAGCACCGCGCGGTCTCGCCCACGTGCATGCCGTCAGGCCCGACGCTCACCCAATCGGCAATGCAGCCGTAGCCGACCGTCGAGATCCAAACCGCCAGCGCCGGCAACGGAAGAAGAAGCCACCAGCGCGATCGGTCGGGCAGGCTGAGCGCAAACGCCGATAAGGCGGCAAGCACGCCGGTTGCGAGTGCGGCAATGATGCTCACCGCGAAGATGGGTTGACGCAGGTGCGCCATCAGATCGCTTCGCAGACCGTGGCCGAGCGCGAGCAGCGCGAGTATCAGCGCTGCGCCCGCGAGCCACAGGAGGGAGCGCAGCAGCGGCGGGCGCAAACGTCTGACCGGCGTTGCGCACGCGACCAGTGCATCAATGAGTTCCGGGGTATTAGTCACGTGTTTCGCTCGGCGCTCGCAATAGTTTTCGCAACGACTTTATGGCCCGGTGGGTCGCAACCTTCAGCGCCGACACCGACCGCCCGCTCGCGAGCGCCGCCTCCTTCAAGCTCATTTCCTTGAGCTTGACGAGACTGATGGCTTCGCGCTGGTCGGGCGGAAGACGACCGATGGCGGCATGCAAGGTCGCTTCGTCAGCGGACCTCTCATCAAGGTTCGTTGCATCGGACGGAAAGGTTTCATGCTGGGCCGTCAGCTCAATTTCCCGTGCGCGCGTGCGTACCTGCCGTCTCATGCGGTCGATGATGCGCCGGTTTGCAATGGCAACGAGCCAGGGGCCGAAAGGACGGCGCGGATCGTAGGCCCGGCGCACCGCATGCACGGTCAGAAGGATATCCTGCACGGCTTCCTCGACGTCGCCCTGATCCTTGAAGCACCGCGTCGCCAACATGCGAAGATAAGGCGCCATATCTTGGAGCAGCGACCGATAGGCATCGCGATCGCCGTCCTGCGCGCGTGCCATGAGGGCGGACCAATCTCGATCGGGGCTTCGCGCAACGCCGGCGCGTCCCGGCTCCGCGTCCGAGCGCGAACCGGACGACGAGACAAGCGTCAGCGATGGCGGCCGCTTGCGCTCAGCGGTCATGGCAGATCCCTCGATCGGCGACAGCCGCCCCACAGAAGAGGCGGGCGCGTCTCTTCCCCATACATCAGCCGGTCACGCGTCGGTAGACGGAGAATTTTTGCAAAGCCCCTGTAACCTTCTGCTGGGGGCGTCGAACCTCCCTCAGTCTCGCCTTCGAGACTTTTTCGCCACTCACCAGAGAGGTTTGACCATGAAACATCGTCTGCTGGCCGCTTCCGCGCTCTCGACCGCGGTCGGCCTTGCTCTCGCCGCGCAGGCGCCGGCCGTCCGTGCCCAGGCCAACATGCCGCAAGTCGTCAAGGACAACATGACACGGATGACCGCTAATAAGCTGCAGAAGTGCTACGGCATCAATGCAGCCGCCAAGAACGACTGCGCCGAGGGCGCACACTCCTGCGCCGGCCAGGCAACGATGCCGCGCGATCCGAAATCCTTCGTGCTCCTGCCGGCGGGCGACTGCGAGAAGATTCAGGGCGGCAAGCTCACCTCGACGTGACGATCTGATGCGTTCCGCTGCTATCCGCGAAGGCCTTATCCCGGCGCAAGCCGGGATCGGGCTGCGCTTCCAGCATCATCAGGCCGTGCTGGACGGCGGCCCTGGTGTCGCTTGGATGGAGGTCCACACCGAGAACTACATGGGCGGCGGCGCACCAATCGCGTATCTCGACGCGATCCGCTGCGATTATCCGATCTCGCTTCACGGCGTCGGCCTCTCGCTCGGAAGTGCCGAGGGATTGGATTCTGCGCATCTTGAACGGGTGCGCCAGGTTGCCGAGCGGATCGAGCCCGGCCTGATGTCCGAGCACATTGCGTGGAACGTCGTTGACGGCACCTATCTCGCCGACCTTCTACCGCTGCCGATGACCGAGGAAGCGCTTGCGGTCGTGTGCCGTCACGTCGATCAGATGCAGAATTATCTGTGCCGCAGGATTCTGGTGGAGAATCCGTCCACCTATCTCCGATTTGCCCACTCCACCATCCCGGAATGGGAGTTCATCACGTCAGTCGCGGAGCGAACAGGCTGCGGCATCCTGTGCGACGTCAACAACATTTACGTCAGCGCACATAACCACGGCTGGGACGCCGCGGCTTACCTCGACGCGCTGCCGCCGGCTTTGATCGGCGAAATACATCTCGCCGGGCACAGCGTGCGTCCGCTCCCAGGCGGCGGCACCTTGCGCATCGATGATCATGCCTCGCGGGTGTGCGAGGACGTATGGGCGCTTTATCAGCGCGCCCTTGCGCGGTTCGGGCCGGTCCCGACGCTCATCGAATGGGACAACGACGTTCCGCCGCTCGATGTCCTCATCGGCGAGGCCAGTTTCGCGGGCGCGCTGATCGGACGAGCGGAGCAGGAGAGGCTCCATGACGACGCTGCTTGACCTGCAGCGCGCCATGCGCGCGAGCCTGGTCGACCGGGACGATGCCGCCATGGCGGCGCTGCTGGCCCACGGCGTTGCGGCTGATCGCCTGAACATATACCGCAACACATTCGTAACCGGCGTGACGAAGGCGCTGCGCCTCACCTATCCCGCGGTGCATCGCCTGGTCGGCGCCGAATTCTTCGAAGGCGCCGCTGCGATCTTCATCGCGCAGCATCCGCCGCAGGCCGCATGGCTCGACGAGTACGGTGCGGAGTTCGCGGATTTTGTCCGCGATTTCGACCCTGCGGCGTCGCTGCCCTATCTCGCGGATGTGGCGCGTCTCGAATGGGCCGTGAGCCGCGCGCTGCACGCCCCCGACGAACCGCCACTCGATTTGCAGCGGCTTCAAGCGCTGTCACCCGAAGTCCAAGTCGGCGTTGCGTTTGTGCCGCATCCGTCCATTACGTTGTTGCGCGCCGAACATCCAGCAGATGCGATCTGGCGCGGTGTGCTGCAGGGCGATGATGCGGCGCTTGCTGCGGTCGATCTTGCAAGCGGCGCCGTCCACATGATGATCGAGCGCCGCGCCAGCGGTATCGAGGTCTCGCGCCTTGACGAAATGGCATGGCGGTTTGTGGCCGCACTTTGTGCGGGCAAAGCACTCGAGGTCGCCTTGTCAGAGACCGATGATACCAGGGCCCATGCGCTCCTCGCCGAGCATCTCGCCGCCGGCCGATTTATCGACGTGCGCCTCGCGTCGGATGCCGACGTTGAACACGGAGCGACTGAAATAGGCAGCGGCGCACCGTCAGCCGCCGCACCGAAACCTTCATCTCGCAGGCAACAACGATGAGTGACATCGCGGCGGCGCAGCCTTCACCGACGTTGCTTGCGAGGGCGGTTGGATTTCTCGACCGCGTTCCTTACGCATTGCTTGCGTTGCCGCTGCGGCTGGCGGTCGCGACCGTGTTCTGGAATTCCGCAATGGCGAAGCTCGCCAATTGGGAGACGACGCTCGAGCTTTTCTCCGATGAATACAAAGTGCCGCTGCTGCCGCCTGCGATCGCTGCCAATTTGGCGCTTAGCATTGAACTCGTCACGCCGGTGCTGCTCCTACTCGGCCTGCTGACGCGGGCTGCCGCACCGGTGCTGCTCGGCATGACAACGGTGATCGAGGTGTTCGTCTATCCGCAGGCCTGGCCCACGCACATTCAGTGGGCGGCGATGCTGCTCGTTCTGCTTTGCCGCGGCGCCGGTGCTCTTTCTCTCGATCACCTGTTTTGGACGCGCCTGCGGGCTTCTCGAAAGTGAAGGCGCAGCTGCCGCGATCGCCATGCACGCGATGGTTCGGGGCGACCGACCCGAACCATCGCCACGATCGGCGCCGCCGCTACAGCCCGAAGACGTAGAGCACAGTGGCGTTCGATTGGTCGCGCAGTTCGGGCGTGCGCTTAACGCTTGAGAGCGAGTTGCTGATCTGGCCTGAAGGCCGCACGCAGCACACGCCCGAGGCGATCGCGATGTACTGTTTGCCGTTGACCGCAAACGTCATCGGCGCGGCGTTGAAGCCGGTGCCGACGTTGAAGTGCCACACCTCTTCCAGCGTCTGGTCATCGAGGGCGAGGAATGAGCCGTCGAGCATGCCGGTAAACACGAGGCCGCCGGCGGTCGAAAGCATGCCCGATGAATTCGGGTAGGGGAACTCGGCGCGCTTCTTGATCGCGCCGGTTACCGGGTCGAGCATGGTGACCGAGCTTGTGATCAAGCCGTCGGCGCCCGGCGCGCCGCCGTTGAACTTGCCCTTCACGTGAGCGCTGGTGTCGACAGTCACCTTGCCGCAGCCTTCGTAGGCCGGAATGTAGAGGTCGCCGGTCCGGCGGCTGTACGACACCGGCCAGAAATTCGTGCCGCCGGCGATGTTCGGACAGATCTGGCGGGTCGCCTTGTCGGCGAGCACGCCGGTGCCTTCGGCATAGACCTGGACGTCGTGGGTCGGATCGTAGTCGACGGGCCTGCCGGTCTTGGCATCGATGCCCTTGGTCCAGGTCAGCATCTTGACGTGCTGCGTGGCCTTGAGGAACTGACCGTTGAGGCGATCGAACGTGTAGGTGAAGCCATTGCGGCCGGCGTGCGCGAGGATCTTGCGGTCTTCGCCGTTAATCTTCGTGTCGATCAGCACGTGGGCGCCGGTCTCGTCATAATCGCGATTGTCGTTCGGCGTGTACTGGTGCCACCAAGTGATCTTGCCGTTGTCCGCGTTGAAGGCGATGGCGCTCGACGTGTAGAGATTGTCGCCTGGGCGGAAGGTCGAATCGTAGGCCGGCACCGGATTGCCCGATCCCCAATAGGTAAGGTTGCTCGTCGGGTCATAGGCGCCGGTGCCGTAGAAGGCACCGCCACCGGTCTGCCACGCATTGAGCTTGTCCTTCCAGGTCTCGCTGCCCGGTTCGCCGGGCGCCGGAATGGAATAGGTCTTCCACTTCAGTTCGCCGGTCTTGGCATCGAGCGCAGCGAGCCAGTTGCGCACGCCGCGGTCGCCGCCGGAGCCGCCGACCAGGATCTCGTCCTTGAGCGCGAGCGGTGCTGCGGTGAGCTCGAGGTCTGCCTGGTCGGTGAGGTTCTGGTCCCACACCGCCTGGCCGGTCTCCTTGTCGGTCGCAATGACGTGGCCGGCGTAACCGGTGACTGAGACGACAAGGTTGTTCCACAGCGCGACGCCGCGGTTGCGGTCCTGGTTGTTGAGCTTGGGATCCATCTTCCAGACGATCTTGCCGACCGTGCCGGATCTCACGTCGATCTTGTAGACGACGCCCCAGCTATCGACCATGTACATGAAGCCGTCGTCGACGAGCGGTGTTGCTTCAATGCTTTCACCCGACGACTTGCCGCCGAGCGGGAGCGCGTACATGAGCTTGAGGTTCTTGATGTTCGACTTGTTGATGGTGTCGAGTCGCGAATAGCGCTGCGAGCTGTAATCGCCGTAATGCGTGAGCCAATTCTGAGGTTCGGGATTGACGAGCCGTTCATAGGTCACGTCGGCAGGCCGCGCCGCCGTGCTCGCGAGCAACGCGCCGGCAAGTGCAGCGGCCGCCGTCGCGGATACTCCACTGCGACGGCTCGACATTGGCATCATCATTCAACTCCTCCCGAATTGGCTGTTCGTGCTGCGCCCGTAGCATCCCAACGGTATGCGCCTTAAGGTTCGATTGAAAGGGTCACGTGGACTGCATGGCTGTCAAGAATATGCCCAGACCCGGGTGGACTCGTTATATACGATAAAATATAACTATTAAGGGGCGAGAACGCTTGCGTTCGGCAAAGGAGCAATTCCGGGCTGCGATGATCATCGAGTGCATAGAGTTGACCACGTGCGAAGCGGCTGACAACGGCGAGATGATCAGGCTCGGTCTCGTCGACGCATCCGGGAATCCGGTATCGCTGCGGGTCCCGTTTGAGCATGCGGAGTCGATGGCGATGACCTTGCCGCGCTTGCTGACGCGCGCGGTCAAGGCGCAGACCGGCGAGGACAATGCGCGTTACGTCTTTCCTCTCGGGCAATGGTCCCTGGAAGCCGTGAAGGACCGTTACTCGTTCGTCCTGACGCTCACGACACCCGACGGCTTCGAAGTCTCATTCCGCATCCCGGTTGAGACGTGCCAGGCGTTGGGCTGGACGCTTCATCACGAAGCCGCGGAGGCTATCGAGATCAACGACATCGCCATCATGTCGGAGCCGCCGCAAGAAACCGGCATCAATTAGAGCAATTTCGATCTGATCGAATCCGCTTTCAGTCGTCACGGCCGGACAAGCCAGGACGAGCCCGGCCATGACGACGAATGGGTTACGACGAGCAATGGAGACCCCGCTCTCGGTGGACTATCCCTATTTATCAAACCAATCGGACGCCTTCTGACAGCTCATGCGATCACGAACTCGTTGGTCGCTAAAGCCGGACGGCGAAAATACCCCGCTGCCACGACGATGGCGTCGGCCTGCAAATGCGAGGTCCGCGATGTTCTGGACGCGCTTACTTCATCCGCGCCTTGACCGGGTCCTTCACGTCTTCGAATTTTCCGATCTCGACGTTGCGCACTTGGCCGTTCACGTTCTCGACGCGTCGGATGTAGATCGTCTGGATGACGTCGCGGGTTTCCGGATCGATCGCGATCGGGCCGCGCGGGCTCTCCCACTTCATGCCCTTGGCGGCATTGATCAGGCTCTCGCCGTCGGTCTTGCCGCCGGTCTTGGCAAGGGCGGAATAGATGAGGTGCATGCCGTCATAGGCGGCGACCGAGAACAGGTCGGGGTTGCGGCCGAACTCGGCGTTGTAGGCTTTGACGAAGTCGCGGTTCATCGCCGAGTCGTGGGTGTAGTCATATTGGAACACGGTGATGATGCCGAGCGCTGACTGGCCCATCGCCTTGAGGCCGTTTTCCTCGGTGAGTTCGCCCTGGCCCATGATCCTGATCTTCTTCGGATCCATGCCGCGCTCGACCAGCGCGTTGCCCAGGGCGGCCGGCTGCGAGCCCGCGGGCACGAACACGAAGATGCCCTGCGGATTGGTGTCCTTGGCGCGCTGGACGTAGGCGGAGAAATCCGGGCTTTGGACCGGCATGCGCACCGAGCCGACGATCTCGCCGCCCGCGGCCTTGAAAGCGCGCTGGAACGACGCTTCGGCGTCATGGCCCGGGGCGTAGTCCGAGACCATGGTATAGACCTGCCGCAGGCCGTTCTTGTAGGCCCAGGTGCCGAGAATCTCGCAGTTCTGCGGGATCGTCACCGAGACGCGCGTCATGTAGGGCGACTTGGTCGTGACGATCGAGGTTGCGGCGTTCATCACCACCATGAACTTCTTCGCCTCGGCCGACAGGTCGGCGACGCTCAGCGCCTCCGGCGTCAGCACGAAGCCGGCGAGCACGTCGACGTTGTCGCGCACGATCAACTCCTGCGCGACGCGCTTCGCCACATCGGGCGCGCCGCCGGAGTCGCGGCGGATCAGCTCGATCTTGCGGCCGGCGACGACATCGCCGTGCTGCTTCATGTAGAGCTTTACGCCGTTGTCCATCTGCGCTGCCGGGTCGGTGAACTGACCGGAATAGGTCATGATCAATCCGATTTTGACGGGCGCCTGCGCTTGCGCGGGCAACGCGGCGAAGGGAGCCGCGAGCCCAAGCGCAAGACCGGAGATGGCCGCAAGGCCTCGTTGGGTCGGCAAAGCGCGGACGTGTCCGCGCGTGCCCACCATGTGCGCTGCGGTGGGCACACCGGGTGCGGTGGGCACGCTTCGCTTTGCCCACCCTACGAGGAGCTTGTGCATGATAAACCTCCCTGCCTTGCCCATTATTGAGGGGCTAAGGAATGCGTTGACGTCATTGAAAACGAATACCGTATTTCAATTTCAGTAAAGTACTTTTCGTCGACCGATACTGCGTCAAAAAGGGATCGTGATGCCATCCAGTGGGGCGTCGCAGTTGACGAGGTCGACGCGTTTCCACGCGATCTTGATGCCGCTCGGTGTCGCGACCAGGCGATGGCGCGCGGTGCCGGCGAACAGGCGCTGACTGTCCCGGCGGAATTCCACCATCATGAACTTGGAACGCACCGTGCAGGCTCGACAGTTCGCTTCCTCGATTGACGGATTGGCCACCATGCGGCTCGTGCGCGAGCGCGGCTCCTGCGAATACATGCGCGGGCTCGCGAGCCGGCGCACGCGCGTTTCGAGGAGCCGGCGGTCGTCATAGATAAGCGACACCGTTTCGAACGGGTCCGCCTGCTCGGGCTCGCTTGGTACCCAGTACCAGGCGTCGGGCTGAAACAGCGCGAGCCAGTCGTCGAACCGCGCCTCGTCGAGAAGCCGCGCCTCGTTCAGCAGGAAGGCTTCGCACGCGGCAAGGCCAAGCCGTTCGCCGCTGCGCGTTGCTTTGCTCTGCCGCGACTGTCGTGCGGCGGGCTTTGCGCTCCCCCGCTCCGCCACCCTGCCACGGCTTTGCGCTGTCGTCCCTCGCGCGCTCTTCTTTGCCGGCTTCGCCGACTTCTTCTTCACCGACTTTGCCATGGCGATCAGGAGGCTTTGCGCACGCCCGCGGCGCCGCGCCCGGTCATGTAGCTGACCCAGGCATCGAGCATGTTGCGGATGTAGACTTCGCTCGTGGAGTTCTTGCCGCGTCGGCCGCCGTGGCTGTCCGGCACATCGCTCTCGAAGCCGCGGCCGACTTCGATCCACTCGGCGCCTTCGCTCGACAAGCCGAGCTTGATGCGGTTGTAAATTTCAAGGTCGTCGGTCAGCACCAGCGAGCCGGTGCCGTTCACGGTGTTGGCGAAGCTGATGGTGTTGCGGAACATCTCAACGGGTGCGCCCTTCAAACGGAAATTATAGGTGTGCACCTCGGTGCGATCGACCGCGATCGGATGGACGACACGCAGCTGCTGGAACTGGCTCATGAACGATAGGTTCGGATAGATGTTTGTGTTCCAGCGGCGCGTCTCGAGCACGCGCTGGGTTTCCGCCTTGCCCTTGCGCGCTTCGAGCCGGCCGATGTAGTCGCGGAACACCGGGTCCTTGAGCGCGCCCACGAGCTTGGCGTCATCGTGGTAGTCGCCGAGATAGCTGTGGCCGTTCGGATAGGTCCAGATGCCGACTTGCGATTCCCAGAAGCTGTAGGGCGCGCCGTTCTGGCGCATCTGGCGGATCGCGATCTCGCCGGTACCGTCGGAAAAGACGTCGTCCGGCTGCTGCTGTGCCGCCTCGATCGAGGAGCGGTGGGTGAAGATCGGATGCGCGGCGTCGCACAGGTTTTCGAGGTAGAGCTTCCAGTTGGCGTCGTAGGTGTGCTTGAATGTTCCGCCGGCGACTTCGATTTCGCCGTCGGGGGCGCGGTCGACCATGTCGTCGAACGATGTCGTCATGTAGCCGAGGAAGTCTTCGAGGCTCGGGCCGTCCTCGGTCTCGCTCGCGAACACGAAGCCGCGATAGCTCGCGACGCGCGCAACCTGCACCATCGCGGTGCGCGGATTGCGCGGATCGAAATCGCGCGGATAGCCCTGCTGGAGCGGCACGCCCTTCAGGCGGCCGTCGAGATGATAAGTCCAGCCGTGATAGCAGCAGGTGAACTCGGGGGCGTTGCCCTTCTCGGTCGCGACCACCATCGCGCCGCGATGGGCGCATTGATTGTGGATGACGCGGATCTGCCCGTCGATGTCGCGCACCAGCACCACCGGCCGCCGGCCGATCCGGGTCGCGAAATAGTCGCCGGGCTGTTTTACCTGGCTTTCGTGCCCGACATAGATCCAGGCGACGCCGAAGATGCGCTCGAGCTCGCGTTCGAAGATGGCAGGATCGGTGTAGATGCGCCGATGGACGCGTCCGGGCTCGACGAAACGGGAAAGGTCTTCGGTCATGCGTATGGCTGTGTCGCAACCTTGCGGAACGGCCTCACAAGGGCCGGGTTGCCTTGAAGATACAGGAAACCGCAGTCATCGCCCATGATGTTTTTGCGCGAGCCGCACCGGCGTTCGTGGTTGGTCAGGCTTTCGATCTCGATGGACCGCAACGCTCCGGTGAGGCTTCTTCGGCAACTCGATCGCCGCATGGACGGGCTTGCGTTACGCCACGGTGCCGGTCGCTTGCCGCCGCAGCCAACGCTGTACACGGGTGTCCTCGCAGACGGTGACGTTGAAGCGCATCCACGGCGAGCGCTCCAGATGCGGACGAAAGACTGCGCCTGGCGCAAGCATGAGGCCGTCGCGCTGCGCAGCGTCGGCCAGCGCCAGCGAGTCCTCGACATGCGGGAATCGCGCCCAGACGAACATGCCGTCCGCGGGCTCCACGAACAATTCGAGTCCCATGCGTTCGAAGGCGCGCACGACATTGAGGCGCGCCTCACCGAGCCGTTCGTGCAGGCGCGACAGGTACTTGCGATAATGTCCGTCGATCAGCATCAGATAGATCAACCGCTCGGTGAATTGCGATGTGGTGATGCTGGTCAGCATCTTGATGTCGGCGAGCTGGTTGGCGATCGTCCTGCGAGCAGGCGACGAAGCCGACGCGCAGGCTGCCCGACAGCGTCTTGGAAAAGCTGCGCACGTAGATCACGCGGTTGAGCTGGTCGAGCGTCGCGAGCCGCGGCGTCGGTTTCACTTGCAGATCGCAGAAGATGTCGTCCTCGACGATGGTGAAGTTGTGACGCTCGGCGGCCTGCAGTACCTTGAACGCCGACGTGCGGGCTCATGTCGGTACCGGTCGGGTTCTGCATCACCGACTGGGTGAAATACACTTTCGGTCGGTGCGCGGCCGCCAGCTTGTTCGAGGACCGCGACGTCCGGTCCGTCGGGATTGCGCGGCACCGCCAGCATCTCGACGCCCTGCAGGCGCAGATTGCCGAACATGTTGTAGTAGCCAGGATCATCGACCAGCGCCGCGTCGCCGGGCTTCAGCAGATAGCGGATGACGAGTTCGAGCGCCTGACTGGTGCCCTGCGTCAGCAGGATCTGGCCTGCATGGGCGGTGACGCCGAGCCCGGCCAGCATCAGCGCGAGATGCTCGCGCAAAGGCAGATAACCGAACGGATGTCCGTATTCGAGCAGATAGGCGCCGTTCTTGCGCGCGAGCACGTTGAGGCTCTGGCGAATGCCGGCTTCGTCGAGCCACGAATTCGGCAGCCACGGGCCGCCGGCGAGCGACGGTGTTGTCGTCTGCCTCCAGCAGCCGACGGATCAGCCAGACGAGTTGCTCGTTGCGCTTGTGGGTGTCGGACGGCGTCGGATGTGCGGCGTGCGCTGGCGCCGCTGCCGAGGTGTAGAAGCCGGCGCCGCGGCGCGATTGCAGATAGCCCATCGCCACCAGCCGATCGTAGGCCTCGACCACGGTGAAGCGGCTGACGTTGTAGGTCGTCGGCGAAATTGCGGATCGATGGCAGCTTGCTGCCCGGCCGCAGGTGCCGATCGTCGATTTGCCGCTTGACGCCGGCGACGATCTGGTCGGCGAGGGGCTGGTCGCTGTTCTGGCTGACAGTCAGTGAGAGCATGCCGGTTTCCTGCCATGCGCTGGACTGGCCCGGTCACTGGACCAGTACAGTGACTGCCAGTTGACGTCGAAACTGTCTATTACTGTGCGGCAAGTGTTCGGCAGGATGGCGCGGGTGTCAAGCAGAGACGGCCAAGAGCAGCTCTCAGCTGAGGCGCTCAAACAGCAATCCCACGACACAGCAAGGAGAAATCCAATGCCGCTCATTCAGGTTCGCGTCATCAAGGACGTGTTCAGCAAGCAGCAGAAAAGCGACAGATCATCAGCAAGCTGACCGACGCGATGGTCTCGATCGAGGGCGAGAACATGCGCGGCGTCACTTGGTGCGTGATCGAGGAAGTGGAAAGCGGCGACTGGGGAATTGGCGGCAACGCGCTGACCACTGCCGACGTGCACGCCTTGGCGAGCGGAAAAGCTGCGTGACGGCGCGACCTTGCTCGCGTCGCGCTGCGCCCGGACCGTGACGGTTCGGGCGCTTTTTGTCAGCGATTAGATTCGAATCATTGCGAGGATCGCCCACCCGAAAAGCGGTCCGGCGTTCCGCAGTTAGGTAACCCGTTCGAGTTCGCTCTCGTTGGCGACGCGCTCGTGGGGTTCATTCGCGCTCTTGATGCGATATCGCCCTTCGTCCCCCGCGGGCGGAAGCAGTTGCGTTATCTTGTAGATGCCTCTCGATCCGGCGGGTCCGCGGGGGCTGGACGCGTAATTGACCGACTGGCCGACCTTGAATCTGTGATCGCTCACACGGTGCCTCCGTCTTTTGCGGCCCGAGCGTCACGCGCCGGCGTTCGATCTGTTCTGCCCAAAACCGCATCAGCGGCTTGCAATACGGACAATCGACCGACAGCGCCCCGAAAACGGCGAACCGTACAGTCGAGTTGTAATGCGGACAACAGGCTTTTTGAAATGCAATCCGCTGCGCACACGCTGGGTTGGTGCAGCTGCCGTCGCGATCGCCGGCTGAATTATAGGCAATGCGGTTGATTGTCACGGGCCCGGTTTTTTGTTACCGGAGCCGCGGCAGGGCTGGGGGTCTTGCCGCCTGACGCGGTCCACCTTGCTAGTCCCCCCATCGCTATGGAGAGAGAACGATGATGCGTCGCGTATTGCTTGGCGTTGGCTTGGCCGTCGCGCTTGCCGCGGCTCCTGCCACTGCCGAAACCTACAAGTTCACCCTCTACAACCACTCGAAGTATCCGATCATCGGCTTCCAGACCTACGAGAACGGCAAGTGGGACACCTGGAGCAACGTCGGCGTCGATGCCGACGAGCACCAGACGATGGACTGGAAGTCTAACGAAGGCGATTGCGTCGTCCCCTTCCGTATCATTTACAGGGACGTCAAGACTGAGCAGTACGAGGTCGATTGGTGCAAGATCGAAAACATCCACGTCTACAACGACCGCGTGACGGCTGACTGAGCTTCGTCACCCTTCGGAGCGTTCAGTGCGACGCCGTCGAACTAGGTTCGACGGCGTTTCGCTTTTTGGCGGGGCGTTGAGTGGTGCGCCTTCACGCCGACCTCACCATAGCTCCAGTGCGCCGCTGCACTATCGGCGAAACTGAGAGTTGATTGATCGATCGATAGGGTGGCCCCTCACTTTCCTCGGGGGTGCTATTGCAATCTGCCGAAATGCAATCTAAAGTTATATTTGTTATTTTAAACAATCGGAGATTGCAAAATGGCTCTGTCAAAAGACGCTTTGCTGCAACTGCGACAGCAGATTGACGCCTCTCTTGCCGCTCCCGCGCCGGCTCCGGTCGTTGCCCCGAAAGCGGCACCGCCGGGGAATTTCTGTTCAATCTGGCCGGAGGCAAAACCGATCCTCCAGGGGCTCTCGGGAATAGTGGCGATTATTCCTGGTTACGGAACGACGGCGGCGGCCGCTTTGACCGCGCTCATCACCGTAGGAGATCAAATCTACAAGGGAACCTGCAGCTAAGTGCCGATAGCGCGTGGGCCTCATGACTATTCAAGCCGTTCTGCGCAGCGGTGACGCGACGAAGCTTAACCCCTTTACGATTTGCATCGTTGCGAACCGCTATTTAGAAGCGCCGCTGAATTCCGGCACGTTCATTCCCGATCCGATTATCGGGAACAAGGCCGGCTTCGACCTGTGCGCGACTTATATTGTCGATTGCCTGACCGGTGGACTGCCGGCTCAGCGGGACGGCATTTTGAATGACCCCGCCATTCTTCCGCACGTAAAAATCTGCACGATTTTTGATCCAGCGCCCGCAACCACCACGGACCCGGACCAACAAGATTCGGAATCGCTGGTTGGGCAGGATGCTGCAAGTTATCTGCTCATCGCGCGGCGAACGCAGATCAAGAATTACCTTCAGGTGAAGTACGGAAAAATCGTAGATGTCGCCTATGCCATAACCGCATCAAACACGCATCAGCGGGCGAGCGCATGGTTTGCGACTGATGATCCCGCAAATGCAGGGGTGCCTTTCGTCCTGGATGGCGTCAATTTGGTGCATTGCTATGAGAGCTTCGTACCCGGAACGGTCGCCCTTCACTGCACCGCCGCGAGCCTCACCGCGACCCATGAATTCGGCCATGCGCTGTCAAGCTACCAAAACGGCATGATCGTCGACCTTTATATCGACGGCAACGCGGCGGTGAACAACAAACGACGCAGGCCGATCCCGCCGCATTTTACGACCTACAGGGCCGCGGCGATCATCTCCGACGCGACACGCGGGCATCTCGGTTATCCGGCGACCTGGCAATCCTATCACGGCGAGCGCAACGGAGCCGCGCCTGCAGGGCTCGATCTTCCCGCGATCATGGATAACTATTACATGGTCCCGGGTGGGTGCCACCCGGAACAATGCGAGCATGACGTCGTGACGCGAAACTTCCTGAAAGACAGGCTGGTGGCAAAAATCAACCGGCCTTGATGAGTTGCACAATGGAACCTCCCAAGCCCACGTTGTCGGCCCCCGGTCCTGCTGCAGCACCGACTGCGACGCCTGAAGAAGTGATGGAGTATGAAAAGCTCCTCGTGCAGCGCTTTGAAACGGACCCGGACCTTCCCAAGGACCCGACTGCCGCGGCAGAAGAGGCAGATCGCGAACGTCGTATACTCGAGCTTGGAGCCAAGATCCACGGCACCATTCCGCAAAGATAGAAGCCCTTCGCGAGAGAAGCGGGTTTAAGCCGATCCGGCTCAAATACTCCGCGAGTTTATCTTCAACGGTATTGAATCGACGAGTTTTTCAACATTCAGAGTTTTCTGCAAGGAGGGATACCATGAGCGCTGGGGTAGATGCGACGCATCCTGCAACGGATGATTTGATCAGACTGGCAAGTCAGTTGCTGCGCGGGCCACCGGCGTTCTTCGGCCGGTATTTTAAGGGACCGCACAATTCAAGTCCGGTGCAGTATCAAGCCGGAACGGAAAATCCGATTTTGAGCGCGCACAACATACCCGTGTTATGCATCGCGCGTCAGACCAACCGCGTGGGCGGCTCGAACGCCGATGGCGTCGCGGACGCCGTCAATAATATGTCGGCCGTCGTCACATCATTCGGCGCCGATTATCTCGCAGGATTGCAATTCGAGCCGCTCATCTTTCTTGACACCGAACTCGGCGACAACCAGCCGTCGCTCAGCGCCGATTATTTTCACGGATGGGCGGACGCCTTGCGCAATCAAGGTCCGATCGGCGGAGGCGTCCAGCTCAAGTTCACGCCCGCGATTTACATCAATCGATCCGATGCCAAAGCTTGGCGGGCGCTCGCGACCGCCATCAGCAACGGCGCCATGTGTCGGGGCGCATGGGTCGCCAATTACGGCAGGAGAACGGGCGTCGAAGGGCCGCCCGCCTGGGACCCGGCGCAAGCCGGCCCGAAGCCGCCCGTCAACGCGCCTTGCCCCATTCTCGCGTGGCAATACGCGGGAGACTTCGAAGACGTTCTCGACTTCACGGTGCGCGAGCGCGGCAGCATCGAACAGGCTCATGCGGGGATCCTCGCTCGTCCAAGGCTTGCGCGGCGGCGGAAGATATCGCTCGAACGCCGGAATCTGGCGAACGACCGCCTCGGCCAGAGACTGCTTATTGATCACGCCGTATTGCGCGAACGTCTCCACGACCTCCTGGCGCGAAAAGGAGATCGTCTCAATGCCGACGCGACCGATGAGCTCGGCAACCGCGTCATTGAGATGCCGTATCCTGCGGGACCGCCGCGTCCCCTCTGGGGAGGTATCTTGCAGGACCGCGATCCCAGGCGCGTAGCGCTCAAGCAAGGACCTCACCGTCGTCAGACACCCATAATTCTTGCGGGGACCTCGAACTTCTTTGACGCCCCAATCGATCGGACAGAGTCGGCCTTCAAACATGACAAAGGCCAGTCCCCGAGTGCTCAGATAAATGGTAAGGACGAGGCTGTGAGGCCGATGGCTCATACGTCTGCGTTGGCCGTCCGGTTGCCGCGTGCCAGGATACTCTCAAGGAAATCGAGCTTGACGCGCGTGCCGGCGGAAGGGTCTCCCTGCAACTCCTCGTACAACTCGGTGGCCCGCGCCTGCACGGCCTCATGGATCTCGGAAAAGAGGCCGGGAAATATGTCGATTGCGCAGGTGTCGAATATGACCCGGCATGCAAATGCCGCCGTCAAGTTGGGCGGCCGCTTCAACTGTTCAAGCCGCGAGACCGTCGTTGAGCTTTCAGCACCAATGAGAAATGCCAGCTCTTTCTGGGTGAGGCCTCGGCTGCGCCGAAAGGTCCGAAGATATGATTTGAAGCGTCGTTCCATACGCGATGCGGGACGCCGAAAAGGCGTGCGCGCACGCTATGGTGTGCCAAGACGATCGTTCATCCGAGACGTGGAAAATTGCCAGCATGGCACATCAAATGTCGCACGCGGCTTGTGAGTTGCACATGAAGCCTGCAGCTTGCACGGGCGAACGAGCTCGTCAGCGGCGGGACACATTCTCGCTTGGTCTCACCTTCGCCCTCAACCCCGCGCCTTCGGCGCGCCGCTGCGCGGCTCCGGGGTTGACCGCTCGGCGAGGCCGAGCAAACGGGCATTCGTGCCGCTTTGGCATTATCGTCGCGCGCAGTCGTAAGAGAGATCGCGCCGGCGCGTCTTCGTTTGAAAAACTCGCAACCGCTTCTCGAAATCGCCCGTACACGGGAAGTCGAAAGAGACTTCCGGCCAGACGCTTCGAACCGCTTGCGCGCCTTTCGCGATCCAGCTCGCTCCAGCGCTCTCTGCCCCTTGCGGCTTCGGCTTCTTTGCAAGAGGACGCATTTTGAGCCTGGGCTCTGCCCTCCCCGGCGTGACCCTCGAAAATTGCGGGCCAGGCACAAAATCCCGTCTATGAACGTTGCCGCGTTTCCATATGCTTTTGGCATGAACGACCTTGTGATCAACGTGGGCTGGGAAACTTTTCTGGGTATTCTCGGCTCGATCGTCGCGCTGGCGTACTACGCCAGCGGCCGCTTCAGCCGTTTGGAGACCAACGTCGAATGGCTCTCCGATACGGTGCGCGAACTCATCATTCGTGCCGAAAATGTTTCGAGCAAGCTGTTCGGGTCGGGCTCGCCGATCTCGCTGACTGCGGCCGGCTGTCGACACCTGGAGCAAAGCGGCCTCAAGTCGTACATCGATCGCCACAAGGATTCGCTCGTGCGGCAGCTTCGGGCGAAAGCGCAATTCGACCGCTACCGAATCCAAAACTCGGCGTTTCGGCTTATGGCGCGCGTCCCTTTCGATGATAGATTTGGCCGCCGCCTGAATGCGTTCGCCTTCGAGCACGGTGTTAGCACCGATCTCCTCCGGCGAGTGGCGGCGATCTACTTACGCGACATCGCTGCCGATCGAACCTGAACTGCTATGCCAATTCGCCAATTTTCGTATCGGAATGTATTCTTACGAGCGGTTGCCCGCACTGCACTGCTCTCTGACAACTATGTCGATTGACCAAGCCCGTGCTCCGGAGCTGCTTACGGTCGCCGAAGCCGCCGCACTCCTGAAAATCTCGATCCCCAGCGTGCGGCGCCTGCAGCAGCGCCGGCAAATTCCGTTCGTCAAAGTGGGCGGCTGTGTCCGGTTCATCAGAGCCGATATCGCCGCGTACCTCGACAAGCGCCGGGTGAACTCGATCGACTAATAACCAACAAATGTATGGGAGTACGAAAATTTAGGAATTCATGGTGGGTTGACATCCACTTCAATCGCAACCGCTAAGGAAGGGCGTCTCGGCCAAGACACTCAGGAATCAGCTGACCGTCCTTCGCAAATGTCTAGCCTGCGCCCATGAGTGGCTCAACCTGGAGGGAGCGCCGCCCACCATCAAATGGCCTAGGTGTCCACCGCCTCGAACGGACTACCTGTCGCCCGAGGAGTGCGAACTTCTGCTGTCGCATGCGGATGGCATTGTGTACGAGATGATCCTTACAACTCTCCGAACCGGCATGCGGCAGGGCGAACTCAAGGGTCTCCAATGGTCGTCAATTGATTGGGTAAATCGGAGTGTCGCAATAAGGCACTCTCACTGCGACGTGCGAAAGGTCCTTGACACGCCTAAGAGCAACCGCGAGCGTCATATTCCCCTTGATATCGACGTCTGTGAAATACTCCACAACAGGAAAGAAAACACTGGTTACGTGTTCACGGATGCGAGTGCCAAGCCGTTCAACAGCCCGCGATTAAATCTTCGGCTGGCCAAGACATGTCGACAAGCCGGATTGCGCGTCGTTACTTGGCATGTCCTGCGCCACACGTTCGCGACGCAGCTCGCGATGCGAGGCACGCCTCTGAATGTCGTCCAGGCGCTCCTCGGTCATGCGAGCATCGCCACCACGATGAGGTACACGCACGTGGCGCCATCCGCGATGCGGGCAGCGATAGACATGTTGAACCCAAAAATCGCTGCTTCCGGTGAGTTTGGGCAACCCGTCTGCGGATTCCGACGAAGTCGCCCGGGTATAACGGGATAATGCCGCCCGGGATTCCTGAATGATGCCGCCCACCGGAACGGAATGATGCCGCTCGGGTCGCGAGCCTCGCTGACCGATGGATTTTTGTCACCGGCGACGACGTTTGGTCAAGCCTTGTGGTGCTGTTTGCCTCGGGTCCGACGCAGGCTTTCGCCGGCGAGTTCGATGCGGTGGGCATTGTGAACGAGACGGTCCAGGATGGCGTCAGCATAGGTCGGATCGCCGATTATTTCGTGCCATCGGTCGACTGGAAGCTGGGAGGTAATCATCGTGGAGCGGCGTCCGTAGCGTTCCTCGAGGATTTCCAGAAGGTCGTGTCGGGCGGCGGCGTCGAGCGGCTCCAAGCCCCAGTCATCAAGGATGAGCAGATCGGCGCGGCCGAGGTTACGCAGCAGACGCGGATGGCGTCCGTCGCCACGCGCGAGGGCGAGAGCCTCGAAGAGCCGCGGCACGCGCTGATAGAGGACTGAGCGGTTGTCTCGACAGGCCTTATGGCCGAGTGCCGAGGCCAGCCAGCTCTTGCCGACGCCAGTTGGACCGATGAGTGCCAGATTATCGTGAGCGTCGATCCATTCGCCTGCGACCAGCTTCTGGAACAGCGCACGATCAAGACCGCGAGGATTGCGATAGTCGATATCTTCGACGCAGGCCTGTTGGCGCAATTTGGCGACGCGCAGCCGCGCCGCGAGGCGCTTGTCCTGTCGCCATGATGCTTCGCGATCAAGCAGGAGCCCCAGCCATTCGTGATGGCCAAGACCGTCAGCCTCCCCGCCGGCCGCAATTTCGGCGAAGGCCTTGGCCATCCCATGCAGGCCAAGAGCATGGAGTTGATCGAGGGTCGGATGTTTGAGCAAGTTTGTCTCTCCTAATTGTAGTAGCGCGAACCACGGATGTTGGCGTGCAGGATCGGCGTTCCGTCCGTGGCGCGCTTGTGCGCGGGACGCCGGTCGAGATGGTTGTCGAGGATGGATTTGACCGAACCGTATGTTCGCGCGCCGATGTCGATGGCACGCTCCGCCGCAGCTTCGAGGCGCTCGGCGCCATAGGAGCCAGCCAGCCGGACGATGCCGAGACAGGTGCGAAAGCCCTGTTCGGGATGTGGACGAGCTTCGAGGATCAGTTCGCAGAGCGCTGCTGTAGCCGGTCCGATCAGGCGTGCATCGGTGCGGATGCGATCGATCGTCCAGCCGATGTAACGCCGGTGGCTGGAGGGCATGTGCTCGGCAACGGTCGTGTGCTTGTGATTGCCGCTCATGCGCAGGTGCGCGGCGATCCGCTCGCCCTTGAGGAAGATTTCGACCGTCCGCGCGGTCAGCCGCGCGTCGACCTCGGCGCGAGCGAAGCGATGGGGAACGCTGTAATAATGGGCGGCGACCTCGATGTGATAATCGATGCCAACTCGGCAAGTCCGCCATTCGGAGAACTCGTAAGATTCGGTCGGAAGCGGCTTCAGCGCAGAGCGATCGATCTGTTCGAGCAATTGACGGCGCGTCATGCCGAGCCGTCGGATCGGACGCTCTTCGTTGAGATGCGTCATCAGATCGGCGATCGCCGCGTTGACCTCCGCCAGGCTGTAAAAAGTTCGATGGCGTAACCGCCCGAGAAGCCATCGCTCAACGATGAGCACCGCCTGCTCGACTTTTGCTTTATCCCGCGGACGCCTCGGCCTTGCTGGCAAAATAGCGGTGTCGTAATGCGCCGCCATCTCGGCGTAGGTGCGATTGACCTGGGGATCGTACAGACAGGCTTTGATGACGGCGGTCTTGGTATTGTCCGGCACCAGCAAATGCGGAACGCCGCCGATCGCATCGAGAGCGCGGACATGGGCGTCGATCCAGTCGGGCAGCGCCTGCGTCCAGCTCGCGTGAGCAAAAGTGAAGCTCGACGCGCCGAGCACGGCAACGAAGATTTGCGCCTTGCGGATTTCGCCGGTCAGCCGGCCGATGACAACCGGAACCCCATCGCCGGCGTAATCGACGAACAGCCGCTCGCCCGCCGCGTGCGTCTGCCGCATCGTCGGCGACAACTTGGATTCAAAGCCGCGATAGAGCTCGCAAAACCGCGAATAGCTGTAACCGCCAGGATTGGCGGCAATATATTCGTCCCAGACGATCACCAGGGTGACGTGCTTGCGCTTCAGCTCCCGATGAACAGTCGCCCAATCCGGCTCGACGTGCCGGCGATGGCCCCGTTTGGTCCCATGATTGGCATAAAGCGCCGCCTCCAGGTCGCCGTCGCTCATGCCGTTCGGCAACGGCCAACCCAGCCCGGCGCTCTCGAAACGCCTCAACGTCTCCCGCACCGTCGAGGCGGCGACGCCAAGACGACGCGCGATTTCACGCGTCGGAATGCTGGCGGAAAACTTTAAACGAACGATCGCGCGCGCCTGCCGCATCGAAACTCTTTCCGCTGGCATCGATCTCTCCCTTGGATTGCCAAAGGAGCGACCCTAAACAGGCCAGCGGAGGCGCTCGTCGCCGTACCAGAACCCCGGGCGCCATCATCCCGTTCCGGTGGGCGGCATCATCTCGTAATGGTGGGCGGCATCATTCCGTTACAGCGGGCGACATCATCTCGTAATCGTGGGTGGCTTCGACAGGAATCAGCAATTATGGCGCAAACGCCGCCACAAGATTTATAGCCGGGCCTTCCTTACTTTTCAGAGCGTATGTCGTGGAAAACTTACATGACCTGCATTGGAACACATCCGTATCGTCCCCGAACACGCGCCTAATCCTCTGGAGAAAGGTCATCGTTTGCCCGCAGACGGGACAGATGACTTCAGTTGGCGGGGCAGCGTCCTTGCTCATTGTGAATTAATGGACGCAAAGGCCGGTTCCAACAATGAGAAATATCAAATTGGAATCGCACGATGCCCCAGGCCTTCAAGCCACACCCCAAGCACCCGGCCGACCCTGCCTCTCAACGCCGGTAGCCGCCGGACAGCGAGGGCAAACTTACAAGCCGCCGGCAATCCCGGCGGCTCGCCCATTTTTCTTAATGCCGATTGACCTCATCCACGTCACGGGATGCCTCGACCATCTCCTTATGCTTTAGCAACGCGGCAGAGGACAGATGCTGGTGCGCACGAAGTGAGATGTATACATGATTGAGGTTATTCGTGCGAACTTGTTCTGAGTAGTCTTCACCTGCCATTTCGCCCAGGCCACGCAAAGCGGAAGCGGCCTCCTCAAGGTCGTATCGAAGAAACCGGCAATACCAACGAGCCAGACGAGAATAGCCTCGCGCTTGCACACGAAGCTCAGAAGCAACGTCGAAAAGTTCTCGCTTTACTTCACGTATCCTTTCTATTGATTGCGTTGATGTTGATCCAAAATATGCGTACCTTTCTGCCACCCGCAAAGCCTTTATCCGTGTATCCCGAAGGGCCACAATGGGCTTTCCGATCATATTGATCGCAAACCAAGAGAGCACGGCGACAAGCGAGCCGTACAAGAAGGTATCCGCGTGCTCGAACAGAAATCCTAGTACCTTCGTCACGCCCCTCTTCTCCCACATCCCGGCGCGGCAGGTTCACCTCGAACAACAGACACCGGTCTCCGATCGGCGTCCCGACGGCAATCCACTGACTGTCCCAATAGAACAATTCTCAGGACAGCTCCCTCTCACGCCCTCTTCTTCCGACCTCCCCCCAGTCTTACACCAAGCCACTTTGCCTTCTGATAGGTGGCCCCGAGCGTCCGCTTCAGTTTGCGCGCGATCACCGTCGTCTTTGTCTTTTCCCGCGCCAGCGTCTTGAGGGTCCGCACGTCGTCCTTCGTCCACGGTCGCAGCTTCGTCGCCTTCTTCGCCATGTTTGTTTTCCCCTCTGCCAATGTGGCTACCGAAATCAGCGACCATCAGAAGATAAAATCCGTAACGTAGCTCGGCTACGCGTCTTCGGTATCCACGTATATCCAAATTCTCCGACCGTCGTGACCTTTCACCAACCAAGAATTATCCGCCGGATTGAATTCCCTCTCCGGATAGCTCTGCGCGCTCCGTTCGGCGGCAGCGCGTGCATCGGCTTCGGTCTCGTACGGAACGCTGCCATGCACCGCGTCCTCTCCTTCTTTCGGATCCAGCTGTACTTCGACTACTTTGAACTTCGCTCTCGACTGCGCCATGTCTCAGTTAGCTTTCTGGTGAAATTCACTTTTGCGAGCTCAACGATAGCACCGGTCCACTCGCGATGGGAATTGGTGCGCTCAGCGTGCCCCCCGCCATCGCCTCCAGATCGTCCATCCGACATCGCGCGCGTTTTCAACATCGTAGAGGCGTCGGCCGCGCGAGAGACGGTATACTTCATGCAATGAACTCTCCCGCGCTCGCCGCTGCAACCCCGGAGATTTACGTCAACGGCGTCCGCCTGCTTTCCGCCCGCGATATCGCTCGGGAGCATGGCTATGTCCGGGACTACATCTCGCGCCTGTGTCGGCAGGGCAAGGTGTCCGGCCGCCAGCTTGGCCGCCTCTGGTACGTCGACGCCAGTTCCTTCGACGAATTCCTGCGACAGCGCGCGCGCTCCGCAGCGGAGACCGCCCAACCCGCTGTATGAGGCCGCGCTACCGCGTCGCGCGGGTCCTCCCCGTTCTTGTGCTTGTTGCATTTCTCGTCGTAGCCCAGCCAGCCCACGCCGATACTTCAGCGGTCCAAATCGGCGACCCCGTCACCGACACCCTTCAGTTCTGGAGCGCGGTCCTCGCATCGATTGAGACTTTCGCGCACGAAGTCGCAATAGGCTTGTCTTCCCCACAGCATCCTCAAGCGGTCAGCCGCAACAACCTGACAGCCTCAGAACAACCTCCATCGGCTGAAGCAGCACTTTCAGCTTCAGCAGCCGCATCGCTACCAAGCGCAGCAACATCCACCGCAAGCGAACCAACCGAGTCGAACTCGACGCAACCTCGGCAATCTCCGCAATCCTCACCAGGAGCAACATCAAACCGCACAACGATTTCTCCATTTGTCAAGTCGGCAGTATTTGCATCGGCCGTATCAGGCAACTCGGCCGTATCAGCAACTCCAGCAATCTCGCCTGAGCCAGCATTCCAATCCTCGGCGCCCGCCTTCAATGCGAGCGCTCTTGGCGTGCAAGGCCAGCAAGTTGAAGCCATCTCAGGCCGCCTCGATAACCTCATCGGCATCGTCGGCGGCCTCGCCTCGCTTCTCCCGTCGTTCTCGGCAAACGCCGCTCCCACCCCGCAGCAGATCGCGGGCGACGGCAACCCAGAGGCCGCAAGCGCGGGCGCCGCCATCGACCAGCTCTACGGCACGGCCATCACCAATCCGACCATCACCGGCGGCTCTATTCCCGCATCCTCCATCACCGGCACCATCGGCAACGCCATCAGCTCAGCGCTCGGCGTTATCACCTCTCTCTCCGGCAATAACCTCACCTATGACAGCGCCACCTTCACCAATGCAACCACCACGAACGCCACATCAACCAATCTCTACGCCGCAAATCTTTCGGCAGGTACTTTCGTCGCATCAGCAACATCCACGCTCGCCGGGCTCGCCCTTTCGAACACGAACTGCTCGACCTACGGCAACGGCGGCAAACTCACGACGGACGCCTTCGGCAACGTCATCTGCGCCGCCGACCAGGGCGGCTCCGGCTCGACCGTCGCAGGCGCCGACACGGAAATCCAGTTCAACAGCGGCGGAGCATTCGCCGGGAGCAGCAACTTCACCTTCAGCTCCAGCACGCAGAAGCTCACCGTCACCAATGCCTCGACCAGCAACTTCACCGCAAATTACGCTTCGACTACCGACCTCATCGCCGGCAGCGCGACCTCCACCAACCTTGCCATAACCGGCACCGCCTCCACGTCCGCGCTCGTCGCCTCCAATTCCTTCACCCTCGGCAACCTCTCCGGCTTCCTGAAGGCGACAGCCGGCACCGTCGCAACGTCGCTCATCAACCTCGCATCCGACGTGACGGGCATTCTTCCCGTCGCGAACGGCGGCAGCGGCACGTCGACCGCTCCAAGCTACGGGCAGCTGTTGGTCGGGAGCGCCGCAGGCGGCTACAACCTCACTGCAACATCGACGCTCGGGCTCCCGACCTTTGCCGACCTCACAAGCAATCTTGCAAATTACCTTCCCCTCTCGTCGTGGTACGCAACGACGACCGACGGTCTGAGGGAAGGTGCGAGCAACCTCTACTTCACGAACAACCGCGTCGCCTCGGTCATCGCCGGGACGACGACAGACGCGCTTCGCGAAGGAACGTCGAATCTCTATTTCACGAATACACGCGCGCAAAACGCAATTTCAATCTCGGGCAGCCCGCTCACCTATTCATCAGGCGTGCTCGGCATCAACCAGGCAAACGCTGGCCAAGCCGGCTACCTGGCCTCGACCGATTGGTCGGCGTTCAACGACAAAGTCGCGAGCACGTCGCTCTCCGGCGGAAGCGTCGTCTCATACACGTCGGGAACAGGAGTCATCACCACGACCGGAGGCACGTTCGGGGCGGGCAACTACTCCTTTCCGTCCAATCTCACCGTCACCGGCAACGCGACCACGACCGACCTGTTCTCGGCGACGGCAAGCAGCACCAATCTCTTCGCGCAGACGGCAAGCCTTGGCTCTCTGTCGCTCGCCTCCGCACTGGCCCCAGCATCCGGCGGCACCGGCCAATCGGCCGTCACGGCCGGCGACATCCTGTACGGCTCGGGGAGCAATGCCTGGAGCAGGCTCGGCATCGGCACAGGCGGCTACGTGCTCGGCGTCGTCAACGGACTGCCAGGGTGGGTTGCGACCACGACGCTCGCCAACATCTCCGGCACCCTTGGCATCGGAAGCGGCGGCACCAACGCCACCTCCTACACCACTGGACAACTCCTAAGCTACAACGGCACGCAATTCGTCTCGACCTCGACCATCGGCAACAACCAGCTCCAGAACTCCACTATCTCCGGCATCTCGCTCGGCTCGAACCTCGCCAACCTGACGGCGACAGACGGCACTCTCTCCTTCTCCGGTTCCTACAACGGCGGCACGGCACGCTCAGTCGCCTTGAACCTCGGCAACGCCAATAACTGGACCGGCCTCCAGCAATTCGGGAGCGCCTCCACCACGCTCTTCTCGGCATCCGGCCCCGCGTATTTCGGCGGCAGCGCGACGAGCACGTTCGATAACGCGGGCGACCTCACGCTTGCGGGAACGATGACAGCGAATCACGGTGGCGCGCTCGGCGGCACGTTCTCCGGCACGCCGACATTCTCCGGCACACCGATCTTGAGCAGCGGCTTTCTCTCGCAGGCGTCCTCGGCCGTTGTCGGTAACTTGACGCTCGCAGGTACCTTGTCAGCCAACGGTGCAGGCACCTCCGTATTCAACGGCGGCCTCCTTTCCCTGGCCTCATCAACAATCGGCAACGGCAATCAGAATGGCGGTCTCACCATCAGCGGCGGCGCGACGACGACAGGAAACATAATCGGCCAAGGTACCTTATCCATCACAAGTACCTTGTCGGCGCAAAGCGCCGCATTCAACGGCACTACCGGCACCACCACCATCGCAAGCGGGCAGGGCTTCACCATCGGCGGCTCGCAGTTCGTCGTGCAGCAAGGCAGCGGTAATGTGGGGATAGGGACGACGGCGCCCATAAACACGCTTCAGGTAAACGGCGGCATATCGGCGAGCGGTAGCGGCAGTGCGCCCAACGCCAATGGAGTGGCGGCGGTTACGATGTTCGAGAATGGCGGCACCGGCTACATCGACTCCATCAACCCCGGAACCGCTTGGGAGCCGTTTGTCGTCAATGCAAGCACGTTCTCGTTTCTGAGTAATGCTGGAACCCAGGGATTTTATCAGAACGCAAGCGGCAACGTCGGCATCGGGGACACGGCACCTGGAACGACACTTTCTGTGGTTGGGAACGCACAAGTGGGATTTTCGAGTGGCCAAACAGGAATAAGCAACGGATTGATTGTCAATGGAGATTCAGCGATTGGCCACGACAACCGACTTGGTGGGCACTGGTCACTCTATCTTCTCCATTTCGGGCGGAAATGCCAATTACATATTTATGGTACTAATGCTCCCTCTGCAAGTGCGGGCGCAGGTATATCAGGGTTTACGACCGGAATGCCTACGGCTGGAGACCGCCTCGGCTTTTACACGTTAGGAGGCTCGGATGGAGCTTCAACCGGCAATCTGTACAACGCAGTGGCTATGTCGGGATGGGCAGATGATGCGTGGTCTTCAACTGACGCGGGCTCGTATCTTACGTTTGAAACGACCAATGACGGAACGGTTAGTCGAACGGAAAAAATGAGAATAACAAGTAGTGGCAACGTCGGCATCGGCACCACGAACCCGCAGAACAAGCTCGATGTGAACGGCGGTATCAGCCTCGCCAGTGGTAACCTTCTCGGGTTTGTCGGCGATACGGCGCTCAGTGCTAGCAACTACGCGCTTTATGGAGACAGTTCGCACACCTACCTCAATGTGGCGAGTGGCGGCATCATCAGTTTTCTGAACAATAACGCCGCTCAGATGACGATCTTGAATAACGGCAACGTCGGCATCAACACGACGGCCCCGGGCAACTACCTCGCCATCAGCACGTCCACCAATCTCGGCACCATCTCCGAAGAATTCGACGGCACCTCGCAGTACGGCGGCGGCTTCAACGACAAGCGGGGCGGCTCGACTTCGGACACGATGTTCAATTTCCTTCGCAACAACACGAGCGTCGGCACGATCGCGGAGACCGACACCGCGACCGCCTACAACACGACCTCCGACCGCCGCCTCAAGGAGAACATCGCGACCACGACCGCAGGCCTCGCCACCTTGATGCAAATCCCGGTAGACGACTTCAACTTCATCAACGACCCGAGTGAGCGTGTGCAGGGCTTCATCGCGCAATCGCTCCTACCGATTTATCCCGAGGCCGTGACGACGAACGGCGACAACGGCATCATCCCTCTTGGAGCAACCTCAACGCCCTGGTCGGTCGACTACGGCCGCATTACCCCGCTCATCGTCCAGGCGGTGCAGGACATCGCCAACATCACCAGCACTTTCCAGCAAAACCTCGTCTCCTGGCTCGGCAACGCCCAAAACGGCATCGATCAATTCTTTGCTAACGTCGGCAACTTCCACACTGTCAATTCCAACACCGACAACACGCAGCAACTCTGCCTCACCGACGGCCCGACCGACCAATCCCCCGTCTGCGTGACCAAAGCCCAACTCGCCGCCGTGTTGAGCGCCCAAGGACCCGCCGCAAATACAGAATCCGTGACCTCTTCCGACGGAGCCGACCTCACGAATTCTGGAAATCCAGACAACGCAAATTCATCGTCCGGCGTCCCCGCGTCATCAACGACACCCGACCTGCCTGCGCAGGCAGGCACCCCGCCCGTCATCCAAATCAACGGCGACAACCCGGCCACCATCCAAGTCGGCGCCACCTATGCCGACTTAGGCGCCACCATCACCGGCCCGCAAGCCGACCTCAACCTCGCAACCTACGTGAACGGCGTACCCACGAACCCCGTCCAACTCGTCACCACGGAAGCCGCCACGGACACCATCTCCTACGTCGCCACCGACCAATCCGGCCTCACCTCCACCTCAACAAGAACCGTCATCGTGCAGGCCCCACCCGCGTTCACTCCCCCGCCAACGACCGAGGCAAGCAGCACAACCGCCACGACCACGGCCCAATGAGCGATGAGAATAAGATGGCGCGATCGGCTGTTGGGCTCGACCGCCGTTGACTTATGTCAAGGACGGCGCGCGGGATGAGATGATAATGAAATTGATTGTTCTGGAGGTCTTGCGATGTCCGCTAGAATTGGGGCGCACGCGACACGGCTCGCTGCATTCGCTCTCTCACTCGTCTTCACCGTCGCGGCGCTGCCAGCACTCGGGCAGCAGCCACAGACGACGCCGACGCCCCCTGTCGGGCCTTACGACTACGGTCACATGGTGTGGGGCGGCCCATGGGGCTGGCATCCCTTCATGATAGTCGCCCCGATCTTCGTCGTGCTTGGCATCATTGGCATGATGACCATCTTCGTGTGGCTGGTGCGCTGGGCGACGCGGGGCAATCCGTTTTATGGCCACGGCTTCCACCATTTCCATCGCGGCGGCCCCTGGCGCGGCGGCCCCGACCGTGGCCACGCCGCCCTCGACATTCTTGAGGAGCGCTTCGCTAGGGGCGAGATCGACAAGGCCGAGTTCGAGGACAAGCGCAAGCTGCTCGGCCGCTAGTGGCGAACATCAAAGGGACAAGATCCGCCCGCCTCGCAATTTTGTTCGCGGGTAATCCGGCAGACGTGCGAGCACGTCGCCTCTGCCGCATCTGGTATCTAGATCGCGAAGCCATCCGCCCGCGCTTCAACCCCCGCTCCCGCTCCCCGACCACGTCGTAAATCCGTCGTCTCCCGCGCGGTAGCGCCTATCTCGCACGATTTGACAATCTCCCAATCCGTGATTCAATCCCAGCAGACGCCTCCGTTGTTCGACGGGGTGGCGAGACCGCAACAGGTCAGCCATCGCGCGAGCAACAGGAGGAATGCATGAACACTGACACCGTCACCGAGCGCGTCATTACGGTCGACTACAGTCTCTCGCTGCAAGCGATGATCGCGGCTGGGAACTACGACAGGAAGAACGGCGACATCACGGCGGACAAGTTCCCGGTCGAAGGCACCGGCGTCAAGAAATTCCGCACCAAAGTCTTCCACGTCGGCCGCAACATCTCGTCGAAAGATGCGGTGGCTGCGATCAAGGAGGAGAAGTTCCTGCCCAGCGGACATCTTCACGGTCTCGCCTTCGGCGCAACGTTCCCCGAGAAGCAACGCAAGCATCCCATCGCCTGTCTCGGTTCGTCCGCGCAGGTGTACGGCGACCGCCGCGTCGTGTGCCTCCTTGGGAGCGGTACCCGGCGCTTCCTCGACCTCTACTTCTGGGACGCCGATTGGGACGGCTGCTGGCGTTTCCTCGGCGTTCAGGAGGTCTCCGGTGCTTGACGTTGTGGACCACTGGCCTTGGACTTTCAGACCCTAATTTCTTGTTGATCTCTCGCCCGGCGTCCCCTTCGCGCCGGGCTTTTTGTATGCGGTGAGAGACAAATGACCCCATCCAATTCGTCGACTGCTCCGACCGCGTCCCCCTCCGCTGCCGACCTAAGCAGCGGCACCACAACGAAGCCTCCTCCACCGCTCAATAAGGGCGAGCGTCATCATACGTGGCTAAACCGAGCGGCCTTTGCGGTGGACGCGCTTGTATTCTTGATTCTGGCACTTGTTGGTGATGGGATTGAGGCGCAGAAGGTACAGTATGTATAGTATTTAACAGGCGCTCCCATTTGTCGGACAAGCACCTTTGCACCATTGAAATCCACCACCTGCACGGACACAACAATTTAGATCTCCAATGCATCGCAGGCCGGAGTTTCCACAGCTTTTTAAAGTCTGTCCTGGTGGACACGCTTGAGCTAAGCTTGCGCTATTCGCGGGCATTAGGCGCCGCAAAGTATCTGATGGAGCGTCAGCCGAGAACGTGTACCCGGTTGTCGCTGCAAGGAAGAGGGCACTGACAACAATCATCTTCATTTTAGTCCTCCATTGCCTTTAACGTTCTCACTTCCAACTATCCCCTCGGCGCAGATCAAGACTTTCTACTAGCGGTGCTGAACTTAAAGCACCTCTATGCTGGCATTTTCCGCGCCATCGCCGACGAGTACAGGAGCGGATTCAGCCAAAAGGACACTATCCCGGTCAATCGCTTCGAGCCCGCTGTCGCTCGCGTTCTTCTTTCTTCCTCCTGCTCTTCTCCGCCAGCAGCCCGGCGACTTCCTGTGGCGTCTTACGCGCGGCCCGCTCGATTTGCTCTCTGTGCATATCCAAAAGCTTTCTAAGCTCCTTGTCGTCCAATTCGTCCATGGGAGCGAGCCTCCAGTTTCAGCTCATCACACGCTGCAAATCCAACTTCCCTATCCTCGCTCAACCCCGCGCCCATCTTACCTCTTCTTTCACAAAACCCGTGAGCCCGACCGCGTCCACTTCGCATGCGTCGAGCATCCAATTTCCGCGCAGCACATTTCCAATTTCCGTGAGGCGCGGATGGAGTGTCGCCCGCGGCCGTGCACGACAAGGCCCGCATGGTATGATGTCCGCCACCATCATCTATGGCGAACGATTTCGACCGCTGGAACAGCATCAAGAAACGCACCGATGCCGCCGAGGAAGCCGCACGCCTCTACTTTCGGGAAGGTGAGATTTGGTGGGTCCGGCTCGGCAAGAACATCGGATATGAGACTGACGGCGAGAGCCGCGAATTCACCCGGCCCGTCATCGTTCTCAAAAAGTACAATCAAATACTCTTTCCGCGCACTTCCCCTCACGACGGCGCCGAAGCCCAATCCGTATCGTCTCCCCATCGGCACGGTGGACGGCCGGCAGGCGTTCGCGACGCTCTCGCAGCTGCGGAATATTGACAGCAAGCGGCTCGTCAAGAAAATCGCGCATCTCGACGCCGACATCCTCACTGTCATAAAAAAAGAGGCCAGCAACTTTGGCTAGCCCCTTCCCTCTTCATTTGCCCCGCTTTCGCGAGGCGAGCCTTTCGGCCATCTGTACGAGGAATCATACACCTCAATCATGAGGATGCAAGGAAGCCATTCAATGCTCGCAAACAATGGAGGCGCACTATGATCGGATAGTGTCTTATTTTGATTTTCCGGCGCGCAAGATATCTTCCGCCCGCTTGGCTAACCGCTCATACGCATCAGCGATTCCAAGTATTATCAACTTGGATTCCATATCTGCCATTTGCGCAGCATGGACTCGCGGTCGAGACTTCCCGTTGTCGCGATTGGAAAGTCGCCTGAAGTGCCCTAAATGTGGCTCACGCGACGTGACGCTCTTGTTCTCCGTTCCTCCGGTCCCGGCGCGGATGAAAGCGTGATTGCGTGTTTCTCTATTGGCTCTGTTATCGGCTCGACGGTCGCGTTTCCGTCGTCATCCTTCCAGCGTATTCGCTGATCGCTGCGCGGCTTCGCGCTTCGCTCGACAAGCTCGACGAGGGCGAGTTCGGCGAGGGGCATGAGCTCGATGAAAAGATGGCGCTGCGCGTCCCCAAGAAGGTCATAGGCAAGAGGCTGACTCGGCAGGAAGCCGAAAAGCTGTTAGAACGGATTGCCTCCAAGTAGATGCCACACGGATGCCAAACGCAAATCTGAATGGGAGCGTAACTGATTGATAATACTAGCGATGGTCCCGTAGCTCAGCCGGATAGAGCAGCGGTTTCCTAAACCGAAGGTCGCATGTTCGAGTCATGCCGGGACCGCCAATAAAATCAGCTGCTTAACCCAGCAGCGGACCGGCAACGAATCGAGTTAGGCTCGCCATAGGCTCCGTGGCGCGCGTCTTGATGGACCTCTGTGCTGTTGGGGCTTTTAGGCACTTGCGATGTCGGTCATGGATCGAAGAGACACAAACTGGCGCTGCTGCACATCCCTTTTGAGGCCATCAACGAAGAGCACCTACAGAGGCTAATTGACACGCAGGCCTCAGAGACGCTGTACATCGATTACAAGCAACACACGTACGGAACGAACGACGATGCTCGCGCTGAATTTCTCGCCGACGTCTCGTCCTTCGCAAATACAGCCGGAGGCGATGTTGTTATCGGTGTTGCCGAGAACAACGGCGTTCCAGTCAGTTTCTCACCCTTGACCGGCGATCCGGATGCCGAGCAAAGGCGTCTGGAAAGTATGGCGCTTGCCGGTTTGGAGCCACGAATTCCGGCGTTGCAGACTAAATCGGTTCGCTTAGCGCAAGGCGGATACGTCCTCTTGGTTCGCGTGCCGCGTAGCCACAACCCACCGCACAGGATCATTTTCAAAGGCAAGAATTGCTTCCGGGCGCGGAGTTCCGTACGCAAATACGAACCTAACGTCGAAGAGTTGCGGCGCATGTTCGATGCTGGACCTCAACTTTCAGAGCGCATCCGCAAGCTGCGCATGGAAAGGATCTCCGCAATCTTGGCGGGTGAAACGCCGGTTCCCAGGAGACCTGTAGCGATGGAACACCGATGCCAGCTGGCACTCCATGTTGTTCCTTTCTCGGCGTTTGATACGGCGACAGCGCCCGTCGCCGGGTCGGCGCGCCAGCCGGCGTGGAGGGCAAGAGTTTCGGGATGCTGAGTGTCTGAAGACATGGAACGTTTCTCCTGAAATTTCATCCGGAAGGGGAAGTTCATTACCTGCGCGGGCTCGCAATTATAGTTGACAAAAAAGATAGATAAAGAAGATATTATCTTCCGTCGCGCTCTTACGAGGGCGGCCGCGGGAATTTGATGGAGCAGCTTGCGCCGCGTCACCAATCGCTAAAGCGCCACGAAGCGTGTTCGTGGGCTCCGACGATATGGAGTTTTGCAATGACGCTTCGTGCCTTGCCGGCTTTTCCACTGCCGCTTTCCTCCCGCCGGGCGAGCTTCGGTACGACCGGAATGTGTTGGCTCTCGAGCCGCTGAATTCCCGTTCACGCAGCTTGGACAGCAGCGCCGGTCGAGACCCGGCGGGAGGATTTTTCATGTACGACAGCTATATCATCGAGACACGCAACGGAGCCGCCGGCATCGTCGTCCGCGACGGCACGCGCTTTCGCTTCTTCGCAGCCACGACGGCGTTCAGCGACCTCGAAGGCCAGCTCTTCAACACCCCGAAGGTGGCCGAAGCGGCGGCGGTCCGGCACATCGACCCTAAACGTCCAAAGTTGCCCGACAGCTTCGATCTTGCGCTGCAATGGTCGAGTTGATTCCGACGGCGCCACGCACGCGCCAGGACGAGTGCACCCAGCAGCTTCAAGATCTTGCGCGGCTCAAACGGCATCACCAGGATCGATAGCGGCATCAACAGGGTCAGCCGATAGCCATGCGAGGCCGCGACGAATGCGGGCGCGATGCCGGGATTAAGGAAGACTCGGCTTGATCTGAGGCAACGGCAATTTTTCCAGGCTTCGCTACATCGGATGCCGGGATGCGCTTGGGTGACTTCCTCGATGCCACCGTCGCATAGTGGGGAGGACATGAAGCGAAAGCGATTTACTGGATTGGCGTAGATTTCATCTGCCAGGGGCTCGAAGAGAGAAATTTATTGTCTTTATATTTGATCGATTTTATAGAATATAGGGGTTGTCTGCGACAGGGGCGAACATCGATCGATGACCGAGGTTGTCACGCCACATCGGGCCACGCCGAAGCGAGCTCCTAGTATTGCGAAATTGCAGTTCGCGGCAGTGCTAGGCCTTATCATCATTTGGGAAATCGTCACCATCTACGTCGTCGATCCAATCTGGGTGGCGCGACCAAGCGCGATCGCGGAACGTATCTGGGCTCTGGCAACGACGGGTGACCTGCTGCGGCACGCCAGCTTCACGATCTACCATGCAGTTGCCGGCCTCGCCCTCAGCGTGGTCATCGGCGTCCCGATCGGTATTCTGTTCGGCTCCTTCAAGACCATCGCGTCGATGTTCGAGACCTTGCTGCTGGGGTTCTACAGCCTGCCGCGCATTGCGCTCGCGCCACTGTTCATTCTTTGGTTTGGAATCGGGGAGTTCTCGAAAATCATGATGACTTTTTCGATGGTCGTATTCGTAGTCATTCTCAATACCTATGAAGGCCTGCGAGGTGTCGATATGGAGCTCGTCGACATGATGAAGGCGATGCGAGCGCCCGCTCATTACACCCTTCGCAAAGTGCAGCTGCCGACCATCGTGCCGTGGGTGGCGCGGCCGCTTGAGGGGCCGCATTGGGTCGATGATCATCGGCTTGTTCCATCGATCGGTCCGCATCGTCCATTTGAGGAAGGCTCTGCAGGCGTCTATCGCGCGTGTGAATGGGGGCAAATCCGCAGATCATACGACAGCAAGCGCGGCGGAGTGATCATCGGAAAACGCTCTTCCATCGGCATACAGGCGTTGTTTTCCGCACCTGGGTCGCCCTTCACGCATCCACAGACCCTAAAGGATCAGAAGATCGGAGTGACGTTCCACACCGGGTCGCATTACGCGACGCTGCAAATGCTCGAGGGGTTCGTCAAGCGAGATGAAATCAAGCTCCTCAACGTACCGATGGACGAAGGCTACGAAGCGTTGCTCGACGGCCGTCTTGCTGCGGTCTCCTTCATGGATCCGTGGATATCCCTGGCCGAAAAAGAAGGGTTTCAGAAGATTATCGAGACCCATTATACGGGCTCCGAAATCGCGTCGTCCGAAGTCGATCCCAAATCCTGGGCCGCTGCGACACGCGCGCTAACCCGTGCTGTCGAACTCATCAATGCGGACAAGAAAAAGTATGTGCACTACATCATCGATTCGTTGCCGGAAAAATATCGTGGGCGGCTGACGCGCGATGACGTCCATTTGCCGCGGCTGCGCTATGTCGATCCCTCGCCCTACACGCGCGAGGAGTTCGAGCAAACGTTCGAATGGCTCGTCAGCTGGGGCCTCGTCAACGCGGACAAGCCTTTCGACGCCTTGGTGGACAATCGTACTCCCAATGCCGCTGCTGCGGCCTGAAAACGCGAGGCGACCGTCGGCGATTTGGCCGACGGACTAGGCGGGGGCGCGCCGTCGCGCGCCTAGCAGTATGAGGGCATCGAGATGAGCGTCAGTGTCATTCGCGGGAATGGCTTTCAGCGATCGGCGCGCCGCGACCGCAGGCCCAGCGTGGCACTCCTGTTCGCGCTCGTGCTGAGCATGGCCGGAATTTCCGGCAAAGCCTCCGCCGAAACGACACTGACGCTCGGAGTCGCGGGCTTTTACGAAGGCCACCTGCCGCTCGAGCTTGCCACCCGTGAGGGTTATTTCCGCGAAGCAGGAATCAAGGTCGATTACCTGATGTTTCGCGGCGGCTCGCCGGCCGTTCAAGCGTTCGTGGGCGGTAGCGTCGATTTCTGTATTTGCGCCGGTGATCACGTCGTGCGTCTTAACCACAAGGGATTCGATGCCCGTGTCCTGTCCGGCCTCGATGAGTATCACGGCAGCGTGCTTCTCGCCCTCGCGGCGTCCGGGATCACCGATGTTGCGTCTCTGCGTGGCAAGAGACTTGGGATGACTGCTCCCGGGAGTTACAGCGACAACACGCTGCGCTGGGCGCTCCGTAAATCCGGGATCGGATCCGCAACGAGATGTCGAAATTCTCGGGATTGGAGATGGCTCGGCGATGCGGGCCGCATTGGAAACGCATCAGATCGATGCAGGAACAGTGAATACCATCGATGCTGTGCAACTTGATCCGACGAAATTTCAAACGGTCGTTGATTGGCGCGGCATCAATTATGCAGCGCTGTTGGTGATCGGCCGGCAGACATGGGTGGACGCCAACAAAGATATAGCCCGCCGGTTTGTCGCCGCGCTCACGCGAGCGCAGCGACAGATTCAATCCGACCCGGAGTCGACGATACCAACAATAAAAGCGATGTATCCGAAGTTCAGCGACGAGATGGCGCATGATTTTGCCGCCTCGGCTGTTCGGAGGCTGTCGAAGGATGACTCCGTTTCGGAGTCGGCGTGGCAGGGCATGCTCGCCATCCTCAAGTCGTCCGACCCGGACGTCTCGCAAATCGAACTCGGGAAAGTTGACTTGCACGCGAGGCTACTCAAGTAGACTAAGTGCTTCGGCGGCGGCTGCGGCGGCATGATGATGGAAAACAAAGTGGTATCGGCATTTAATGCGCCGCACCACGGCGTGCAAACTGGTTGAATGAACGGCGGGCAATGTACTGGCCCGCGAATGCTAGACAGACTCGGCTGTTTTGAAGCTTGCTGGTCTTAGGCAGTCTTCAAAAAGAATCAGGTGCGACATTACGCGAGGTACGGCGCCCGTATGACGGGCCTGTCGTCAGATCTCCTCGAACAGGGCGGTCGACAGGTAGCGCTCGGCAAAGGAGGGCAGGATGACGACGATGTTCTTGCCGCTCATCCGCGGCCGTTTGCCAAGCTCAAGAGCGGCAGCAACGGCCGCTCCCGACGAGATGCCGGCGAGAATGCCTTCCTGCCGGGCGAGCGCCCGCGCGGTCTCAAGCGCCATTTCGCTTGAGATCGTGATGACGTCGTCGATGACGGAGCGATCGAGCACGTCGGGAATGAAGCCGGCACCGATGCCCTGAATGCGATGCGGGCCCGGCTTGCCGCCCGAGAGCACCGGGCTTTCCTTCGGCTCGACCGCGATGACGCGTAGCGAGCGCTTTCTCGGCTTGAGTACCTGCCCGACGCCGGTGATGGTGCCACCCGTTCCGACGCCTGCCACGAAGAAATCGATCTCGCCGCCGGTGTCGTTCCAGATCTCCTCAGCCGTTGTTCGGCGGTGAATCTCCGGATTGGCGAGATTCTTGAACTGCTGTGGCATGACGGCATTGCGGGTGCTTCGCACCAGCTCTTCGGCCTTCTCGATCGCGCCGCGCATGCCAATAGCCGCAGGCGTCAGGACGAGTTCCGCACCCAGCAGCTTCAGGATCTTACGCCGCTCCATCGACATCGAATCCGGCATCACCAGGATCAGCCGATAGCCGCGCGAGGCCGCCACGAATGCGAGCGCGATGCCGGTATTGCCGGAGGTCGGTTCGACCAGCACGGTCTCCGGTCCGACGCGGCCAGACCGTTCCATGTCGTCGATCATGGCAACGCCGATGCGATCCTTCACGCTCGCCGCCGGACTGAGAAACTCGAGCTTCGCGAGAATATTCGCCTTGACGCCGTGCGCCTCCGGCAACCGACGTAGCTGAACGATGGGCGTGTTGCCGATCGCCTGCGTGATCGATTCAAACACCCGTCCGCGACCCGCATGGAGAGCGGACTTTGCACGAGGGGCAGTTGATTTCGCGCGCGATGCGGCAGGAGACGATTTCGCGACGGGCATGGGCACCTCTGGGTTGGAGGATGCGTCCACACGGCAAGCCGGCGGAATGCAACCCATTTAGCACGGTATCAGCGTTCGTGCAGCCCATCGTGGAGGTGCTCGTTCAGAGGAGCAAGGAGGAAGTCGATGATGCGCCGGCCGCCGGTGAGAATCTCGGCTTTTTGATTTCCGGGCCCTAGCCGAAATCTCACAACACTCGGGCAGGCGGTCCGCGATAGACGAGAACGGGGACAGTGCTGTGGGTGAGCACTTTCACCGTCTCGCTGCCTAACACGATCGCCGCAATGCCGCGCCGTCCGTGCGACGCCATCACGATCAGGTCGCAGCCTCTCGCTTTTGCTGTATCGATGATCGCTTGGTAGGGATGCTCGTGCTCGACATGGATCGTCTCGCATTTTACGCTGGCCCTCGCGGCATCCTTCACCTGATCGAGACATTTCGCCGCGAACGCCGTCATCCGCTTCTTGTATGACTCCGGAGTGTCCTCGATCATGGCGGAATCCAGCGTATAGGTATGGAAAGGCACCGTCACTGTAATCGCGGTGACATCGGCGTTGACCGCTTTGGCCAGGGAAATTCCGTAGGTCACAGCTTCCTTGGACAAATCGGAGCCGTCGGTGGGGATGAGAATATGCTTGTACATCAATTGCCTCCATCTGCCAGGTTGAAGGGCCGGAAAATTAATCCGGGCTTGGGTTGGCAGGGCTGCAACCCGAGATGTTTCATTAGTCGCGAAGCGGCTGCCGTTTATTGATTTGCCTCAACCCAGGCCACTCAAAGTGTTGGCACGTATAATCGCGCGTCCGTTTCAAGCCTTTGGCTTGCTCACAAAGCCAAAATAGAAGCAGAGTAGGAAGAGGATGGAATGGACGATGGAGCGGGCACCGCTGATCTGAGGTGTTTCGACAAAACTTGTTCCCAACAGCGGCACCGAAACATCGGCGAGATGTAAATAGAACAAAGTGCCCGCCGACACGAAGAACGCACCGGCCAGAAATTTGCGAACGTCCCTGTATCGCCAAGCCAAATAGAGGCTTCCGACCGCCATAAAGACGCCTGCGGTGACGTAGAGGGCGATGATCATGCGTTCGTCCTATCATCGCCCGTTGCAGCGCATCTGGGCCGATTGGCGCCTTACGATAGGATTTCGGGGACAGCCGTCAAAAGAATGGCAGCCCGACGTAATTCTCCGCGAATGCTGTTGCGGCCGGGCGCGACTTGAAAAGGTAGTCAAGCTCGGCGATCTGCATTTTCGCGTCGAACGGATTGTCCGGAAATGTGTGCATCAGCATCGTCATCCACCAGGAAAAACGTTCGGCTTTCCACACACGGGCGAGCGCGCGGCTTGAGTAGTGATCGAGGCCTGCCGCCGAGTTTTCCTTGTAGTGCTCCGCGAGCGCGTGTGAGAGGTAGCGCACATCGCTCGCTGCGAGGTTAAGGCCCTTGGCGCCGGTGGGCGGAACGATGTGGGCCGAATCGCCTGCGAGGAACAGGTGGCCGAAGCGGATCGGCTCCGCAACGAAGCTGCGCAGCGGCGCGATGCTTTTTTCGAGCGATGGACCTGTGACGAGGCGATCGCGGGCTTCGTCGTCGAGCCGCAGCCGCAGCTCGTCCCAAAAGCGCTCGTCCGGCCAGGCATCGACATCCTCGGCAAGACTGCACTGGAGGTAATAGCGGCTGCGCGTCGGCGAGCGCATCGAGCACAGCGCGAAGCCAAGCTCGTGGCGCACGTAGATCAGCTCCTTGGAGACCGGCGGCGTGTCGGACAGGAGCCCGAGCCACCCGAATGGATAGACCCGCTCGTAATTCTTAAGCGCGCTCGACGGGATGGTCTTGCGGCTGGTGCCGTGGAAGCCGTCGCAGCCGGCAATGAAATCGCATTCGAGCTGGTGGTCCTTGCCGTCGGCACGGTACGTCACCCGCGGCTTGCCGCCGGCAATGTCGTGCAGCTCTACGTCATAGGCGGAGTAGACCGTAGGCAAACTCGCGCCCGCGCGGCCGTCCATCAAATCCTTGGTGACCTCCGTCTGCCCGTAGACCATGACGGTCTTGCCGGTCAGCTCCTTGAAATCGACCCGATGCCGTACGCCTTCGACGCAGAGCTGCGTTCCGTCGTGCACGAGGCCGTCGCGATGCATGCGGGCACCGACGCCGGCCTCGTCGATCAGATCGACCGCGACCTGCTCGATAACGCCGGCGCGGATGCGGCTGAGCACATACTCGGGCGTGTGCCGCTCGAGAACGATGTTGTCGATGTCGTACTTATGCAGCAGCTGGCCAAGGAGCAGGCCGGCGGGGCCAGCGCCGATGATTGCGACTTGAGTTTGCATAACTCATGGCTCCTGTTTGCGCCCGCTTGGACTGTAGCCCTCGGCCGTTCGGGGAGGAAGTTGTCAGGCCGCGGCTTCGACCTCGCGGTTGAGGGCAAAATCTGCGGGCGGCTCGGGTCCCCAAAGGGAGAATGAATCCTCAGGCTTATGGTAACCGGCTTCCCAGCCTTGGGTCGCCGGGATGTAGTCGATGTCGCAGGAATACTCGGCGTAGCTGCCCCACGGATCCTTGATGTAGTGGAAATAGTTCGATCCCAGCACGTGACGGCCGAGACCCCAGCCGCTTTCGTAGCCTTTGCCGACCATGTGCATGGCGCCAAGGCCGATGTCGTTGATGCTGCTCGTGTCCCAGCTGCAATGGTGCATGCCGGGTCCGGGCGACTCCGCAAAGGCCAGGATGTGGTGATCGCTGCCGTGCATCGCGTGCATGAACGCTACCTTGTCGGAGCGATCGGACAGCCGCAGGCCGAGGATCGTCGAATAGAAATCGATGGCGCGATCGAGATTGGTCGTAAATGAAAGCACGTGGGACAGGCGACGAGGGTGCACGCGCTGCGCCTTGGAGCGCACCGGCGCTCCCGCAACGCCTTCGGGTGACGACGACCAAGTCCCGCACGTCTTGTGCCGCGGCGATGACTTGGTCGCGACCTTGATCTCGATGAGGAGACCGGCGGGGTCGCGGAACCAGAAGCCGTTGCTTTCGAATCCCTTCGGCGCGTCGAGGAGTTCGACGCCGTTCGCCTCGGCGCGCTCCTGCAAATAAGGAAAGTCATCGGCGTAGCAGCCAAACGAGAGGTGATGGAGTTTCTTGTGCTTGCCCTCGACGACAACGCCCCAGCGCTGATCATGGTCGGATGTCTTGAGGCCAAGCGCTTTGCCGGTGTCCTCCACATCGAGGCCGAACTCCGTGTAAAACCGTTGCGCAACGGCGACGTCGGGCACTGCCAGCGTGAAATGATCGAGCGAATGAACGCCAAGCCCCGGTTGCCCGGAAGGCGGAATATATCCACGATTTGCAGTCATTGATTTCCTCCTTTTTTTCTCCGAAGCAGGGCGAGGTGCGCGCTCCTTCAGCTGAATATCTCGTAGAAGCCGCACTTGCGTTGCAGCGGCGCGTCATCGATCTGGAGCAGGAATGCCGGCGATCTTGTGCGTCGATTGGCAAGCAGGATTTTCGCGTGAGTCGGAATGGCGATGATGTCGCTATCCTCGAAATGCATGGTCACACTGTCGACCTCTGCCTCGCCTTCGCCGTCGATGACGTGGAGCACCGCGGACGCCGAACGGCGCGGCGCGGCGATCGTCTCGCCCGGCCGCAGCATGATCGCGGAGAAGCCCAGCACCGGCATGCATTCGCGCCCCGTCTCCGGATTGACGTAGGCAAGCTGCACCAGCTCTCCCTTGGGGGTTACTTCCGCGAGCGCCATCAGCGCCTCGCTGACCTCTTTCCAGGGATAGCGCAGCAACGGGTAACGCGTGCGGCGGGCGTCGAGCGAGCGATACGGGATGAGGCCGGCGCGACGGTAGCGCGATTGCGAGGAATCCGGTTCGTTGCGCACTGCCTGGTGCTCGCCCTCGATCGCGTAGGATGCTTCAAGCGCCTGCACGACGGGAAGGTCGAGCGCATCGAGCCAGACCACCGGGCCGGTTCCGTCGTGGCCGTGCTCGTGCCAGAGCCCAGACGGCGTCAGGATGAGATCGCCCTTTTCCATCGGGCATTTCTCGCCCTGAACGACGGTGAAGCCGCCGCTTCCTTCAATCACCATGCGCACCGCGCTCGGGCTGTGACGATGGTTGGGCGCAGTCTCCTTCGGCAGGATGAGCTGCAGGCCAATGAAGATCGACGGTGTCGCCTTCATGTTCTCTAGGCCAAGCCCCGGATTGGCGAGCACGAGTACGCGCCGCTCGGCCTTTTCGATCGGCGTCAGTTCGCCGGCCTTGATGAGGTCCGGCCTGATGTCCCGGTAATGCCAGATCACGGGCTGGGTGCGCCGCTCAGGCTTGTCGTGCGGCAGGGCCGTGCGCATGGCGGGCCACAGCGGAACGAGATTCTTTTGGCTCAGCCCTTTGCGATAGGCCGCCGGCAGTTCGTCCAAAGTACCGAGACCGCTCATGTTCAGAACCTCGTTCGCTTGCTGTCCGTTCAGGCGGCGAGGCCGGTGCCGCCATAGAGCCATTGCAGGCCGTCGTAGAATTCGGCCGGTGTCTTCGCGCCGAGAACAGAATTGCGGATTTTCCGTTCGACGCCCTCGGCGTGATAGACCCGCCCCAACATGCGGGACGACAGCACGACCCGATAGGCGCGCACGATCCTGTTTTCCTGATAGGCATGAAACGCGGCATCGAAGTTGCGCTGCGATTGCTCGACCTGATGAGCGAGACAGACCGCGTCCTCCATCGCCATGCAGGCGCCCTGCGCGAAGTATTGGTGGGTCGGATGCGCGGCGTCGCCGAGGAGGGTGACGCGGCCGTTGGTCCAGTTCTCGATCGGCTCGCGGTCGCCTAGCACCCAGCGCCGCCACTCGGTCGGAATTTCGAGGAGCTTGCGCGCCTTCTGCACGATGTGGCCGAAGCGCGACAGGATTTCTTCGCGATTGCCGGGCTCGTTGACTCCGACATTCGCGACGTCGGTCTGGAACGTGGCGACAAGGTTGAAGGTCTTCCAGCCTTGCAGCGGGTAGTGAACCATATGGCACTTCGGTCCCGCCCACAGCGTGGCGGCGTTCCAGCGCAGGTCCTCGGGCATCTGCTCGATCGGCAACACGGCGCGGTAGGCCACGTGTCCCGACAATTTGAGCGGGTCGCCGCCGGTCAACTGCTCGCGAATCTTGGAGCGGATGCCGTCGCAGCCGACGACGGCATCGCCCTCGAACGCGGAGCCGGCTGCGGTGCGAACGCGCGCACCCGAGCGGGTATGCTCATAACCGATGACCTGTTCACGATTGAGGAGTCGAATGCGCTCGTTGGCGCGGCAGGCCTCGAGCAGCACGCCGTGAAGATCCGACCGGTGGATGACGGCATAGGGATTGCCAAAGCGCTGGCGAAACGGCGCATCCACCGGAATGTGCGCGATCTCCACTCCCGTCAGCCCGTCCATCATAATGAGGCGATCGACATAGACCGCTTTCGCGCGTGCGGCGGCACCGACGCCGAGGTAGTCCAGGGCGTGAAAGGCGTTCGGTCCGATCTGAATTCCGGCGCCGATTTCGCCGTAATGATCCGCCTGTTCGAGGACGGTCACGTCGCAGCCCTTCTGCGCAAGTCCGAGCGCGGCCGACAGCCCACCGATGCCGCCGCCAGCAACGACCACAGTTGGTCGCTCGCCCATATCATCCTCCACTCCTGACAGCCTCGACCTCCGATCGCCCGTCGCCGAATTAGTTTCTCTTGTAACTAAAGTCCTTCGGCCACCCTGGCTGGACATTGATTTGGATCAAACCAGGATGAGCAGTGCGCACCTTGCGCCTGAAAAACATCCTCCTCCTTGATTGACATCAACGTGCCAGCCTCCCGCGCCGTCCAGTTTCACCGGCATGGGACTGAGAGGTGTCGTATGAAATCGATTCTTGTGCCGTTCAGCGGGAGCGATACGGACAGACCATTGTTCGAGACGGCGTTAGCCGCCGCCCGCCCGTTCTCAGGTCATCTGCAATTTCTTCATGTCCGGGTCGGCGCGGGCGAAGCGGCCGTCAACGATTCACGGACCGGCTTCGCCATGGGAGCTGCCTTGACCAATGTCTTGAAGAAACTGGGTGACGAGGCAACGACCCGATCGGCGGCAGCAGTGCAGCACTTTCGCGAGCTGTGCGCGCAATCGAAGATCGAGGTGTGCGATGCACCCATGAGTTCGCAGGGAGTGACCGCGAGCTGGAACGAAGTGGACGGCCAGGCGCTGAAGCGGATCATTTCCCGCGCCCGCCATTCCGACCTCGTGGTCGTCGGGCGTGCCAAGAAGCAGAATCTGCTGCCTACCGATTTTCTGGATCAGCTGGTCGTCGGGTGCGGCCGTCCCATTCTGATCGCCCCATCCGCGCCGCGGCAAACACTGACTGGCACGATCATGATCTGTTGGCGCGACACCGCGGAGGCAGCGCGGGCGGTCGGCAGCGCGATGCCGTTGTTGGCGAACGCCAAGCGCGTGGTGGTCGCGGCTGTCGCCGAGAAGGGCGAGGAGTCCTCCGAATCGCTCGCTCACGTTGAGCGGCATCTCGCCTGGAACGGCATCTCGGCCGAAATCCGCATCATCAAAGGGGAAGGCGGCAGTCCGCCCGAGTTGCTCGCTGCTGCCGCGGAAAGCTGCGACGCTGATCTCGTCGTGCTCGGGGCCTACGGTCACTCGCAACTGCGCGAAATGCTGTTCGGCGGCTGCACGCAATCATTTTTGCGCCAAGCCGATCGCCCGGTGCTCATGATGCATTGAACGGCGGTGGGCCGAGGGACCGGCGACTCAAATCAAGCGCGCGGGTCGCGCGTTAGATTGATTCGAAACTGAGCAGTCTGCAACGTTCGTCGGGCTTCCACGCCGCGCGCCAAGTCGCTACCATCTGCTCGCGCTTGGCTCCCACCCAAGCACTACCTCTGAGAATGCCGCAGGATCAGCTTGAGGATCAGCGTGGCGGCCGTGGACATTCGTCTGCTGCATCATCACACAGTCGAGACAACACGGAGACACTTTGTCATGGATCGTCGTCGATTCATCAGAACCGCCGCAGTGGCCGGCACCGGGGCAGCGTTCGCGGCAACGGCAGGCCGTGCCCTTGCAGATAACGGGGAGGCGACGACCAAGCGGTTTACCGAGCAGCGCTGGGCGCTCGACAACATCATCCGCGCCAACGGAATCGATTGGGACCAGCCGCGCTCGCTTTATCTGTCGGCGCCGTGCGGCGTCGAAGCCAATGCGGATTTCGCCGCGATCCGCGCGCGGGTGCAGAAGATGGCCGACATCGGTCCGGCCTTTGAGAGCACCGCCCGCCGTCGCGAGGCCAAGGCGAAGGAGGCCGAGGCTGCCGGCAATCTCATCACCGCGCGCGACAATTGGTACATGGCGGCGATCCACTATGGTGCAGCCGAATGGCCTTACGATGATTCCGGCAAGCTGCACGAGGAACTGCATACGAAGAAGCGGGAGTGCTACGGCAAGTACGCGAAGATCGCCGACCACAAGGTCGAGGCGGTGTCCGTTCCGTTCAAAGGCAAATCGATCCCCGGGTGGTTTCATCTGCCGGCGGGTTATGCCGGCGGCAAGATCCCGGTGGTGATCGCCATACCGGGCATGGACAGTTTCAAGGAAAGCAGCGTGGCCCTCGTCAATGATCGCTGGCTCGCGCGCGGCGTCGCCGTCCTCGCCATCGATGGTCCGGGCCAATACGAAAGCCCGCTGCTCGGCGTTTATGTCTCGATGGCGAACTGGATCGATGCCGGCCCGGTGCTGGTGGACTGGCTCGCGCAGCAGCCGGAGATCGATACCCAGAAGATCGGCGTCACCGGCACGAGCTTCGGCTCGTTCTTCGGAACCATCATGGCGGCGAACGAGCCGCGCATCGCCGCGACGGCGGTGATGTCCACGTGCCTCGAGCCCGGCTGCCACACGATCTTCGAGGAGGGATCGCCCACCTTCAAGAAGCGGTTCATGTGGATGTCGAATTACACCGACGAGGCAAAATTCGACGAGTTTGTCAAAACGCTCACCTGGGAAGGTCATGCGGAGAAGATTCGCCGGCCTTATCTCGTGGTCGCCGGTGAGGCCGACGAACTGAGCCCGCTCGCCTACACCGAGAAGATGATCAGCGCGATGAAAGGACCGCGACAATTCGTGATTTACGCCGACAGCCGCCATTCCGTCGGCAATGTTCCGGCCGCCAATTTCGGTCCGTTCCCGACGACGCTCGTCGCCGACTGGCTGGTGGCGCGCCTTGCCGGCAAGCCCTTCGCCAGCGAACGCTGGTTCGTCGAGCCGAGCGGGCGCGTGGCGAGGACGGCGCTTTAGCCGCCAAGCCGCGTCGTTATGAAATCGAGGACCTCGTCGGCGGATTCCTCCGCTCGACGTGCCGCGGTGCGGAGATGGACCTCGGCGCGCTCGGGCGGTTCGTAGGGCGCGTCGACGCCGGTGAAGTTCTTGAGCTGGCCGGCCTTAGCCTTGGCGTAGAGGCCCTTGGGGTCGCGGGCGACGCAATCATCAATCGGGGTGTCGACGAACACCTCGATGAACTCGCCGTCGGCGACGAGGGCGCGCACCATGTCGCGCTCGGCCCGGTAGGGCGAGATGAACGAGCACAGCACGATGAGCCCGCTCTCCACCATGAGCTTCGCCACCTCGCCGACGCGGCGGATGTTCTCGACGCGGTCGGCCTCGGTGAAGCCCAGGTCGCGGTTAAGGCCGTGGCGGACATTATCGCCGTCGAGCAACATGGTGTGGTGGCCCGTCGCGAACAGGCGCTGCTCGACGATGTTGGCGATGGTCGACTTGCCGGCGCCGGAGAGGCCGGTGAACCACACGATGGCAGGCTGCTGCTTCTTGAGGGCGGCGCGCTCGGTCTTGCCGATAAGCAGCGGCTGCCAATGGATGTTGGTCGCGCGGCGCAGGCCGAAGGCGATCACGCCGGCGCCAACGGTGCGGTTCGAATAGCGGTCGATGATGATGAACGCGCCGGTCTTGCGGTTCTCCGCATAGGGGTCGAACGCGACCGGCGAAGCAGTCGAGAGGTTGCAGAAGCCGATGTCGTTGAGGCCGAGCGTGTGGGCGGCGAGGTGCTCCTGGGTGTTGACGTCGACGCGGTGTTTGATGGCGGTAATGCTCGCGGCGACGGTCGCCGTGCCGATCCGCGCGAGGTAAGAGCGGCCCGGAATTAGCGGCTCACGGTCCATCCAGATCACGTGCGCGGCGAACTGGTCGGCGACCTCGGGGCGTGCATCGGGAGCCGCGAGTACGTCACCGCGGCCGACATCGACCTCGTCGGCAAGCGTGAGCGTGACGGCATCGCCGGCTGCCGCTTCGGCAAGTTCGCCGTCATAGGTCACGATCCGCGCGATGCGCGACGCTTGACCCGACGCAGCGACGACGACGAGATCGCCACGGCGAACGCGACCCGATGCGATTGTGCCGGCGTAGCCGCGGAAATCGGCATTGGGTCGGTTGATCCACTGCACCGGAAAACGGAACGGCCGCGCCGCGGCCTCGTCCTCGACCTCAGCCGTTTCCAGGTGAGCAATGAGGGTCGGCCCGCGATACCACGGCGTGTTCGAGGATGCCGTGGTGACGTTGTCGCCATAGCGTGCCGACACCGGAATGGGGACGACCGCCGCGAACCCGAGCCGATCAGCAAACGCCGCATAGTCGGCGGCGATGCGCTCGAAAATCTCCTGGTCGTAGCCGACAAGATCGATCTTGTTCACCGCCAGGACGACGTGGCGAATGCCGAGCAGCGAGCAGATGAAGCTGTGCCGCCGCGTCTGCACCAGCGCGCCTTTGCGCGCATCCACCAGGATGACGGCAAGGTCGGCGGTCGAGGCGCCGGTCGCCATGTTGCGGGTGTACTGCTCGTGGCCCGGCGTATCGGTGACGATGAACGAGCGGCGCGGCGTGCTGAAGAAGCGATAGGCGACATCGATGGTGATGCCTTGCTCGCGTTCGGCCTGCAAGCCGTCGACGAGAAGCGCGAGATCGATGTCGTCGCCGGTCGTCCCGTGCTGCTCGGAATCCTTCGCGAGCGCCGCAAGTTGATCCTCGTAGATGAGTTTCGAATCGTGGAGCAGCCGGCCGATGAGGGTCGATTTGCCGTCGTCGACCGAGCCGCAGGTGATGAAGCGCAGCAATTGGCGGCTGCCGCCGCGATCTACATCGGCGAAGCGCAGGTCATCCGCGGGCGGCTGCGGGTCACGGATTGTGCCCGGCGTCGGCGCATCCATCAGAAATAGCCCTCGCGCTTCTTCTTTTCCATCGAAGCAGCTTCATCAGTGTCGATCAGGCGGCCCTGCCTCTCGGAGACCTTCGCGATTTCCATCTCGGCAACGATGTCTGCGATCGAAGCGGCGTCGGATTCGATCGCGCCCGACAGCGGATAACAGCCGAGCGTGCGGAACCGCACACGGCGCATCTGCACTTCCTCGCCCGGTTCGAGCGGCAAACGCTCGTCATCCACCATGATCCATGTGCCGCTGCGGCGAACCACCGGACGCTCCTCGGCGAAATAGAGCGGCACGACCGGAATGTTCTCCGCCATGATGTAGCGCCAGACATCGAGTTCGGTCCAATTGGACAGCGGAAATACCCGGATCGATTCGCCCGGTTTGACGCGCGTGTTGAACAGGTTCCACAGCTCCGGCCGCTGGTCGCGCGGATCCCAAGTGTGGCTCGCGCTGCGGAACGAGAAGATGCGCTCCTTAGCCCGGCTCTTCTCCTCGTCGCGCCGGGCGCCGCCGAACGCGGCATCGAAGCCCCATTTGTCGAGCGCCTGCTTGAGCGCCTCGGTCTTCATCACATGGGTATGCAACGCCGAGCCCGACGCGATCGGGCTGATTCCCCGCGCCACTCCCTCCTCGTTGATGTGGACGAGGAGGTTGAGGCCTAGCCGGCGCGCCGTCTCGTCGCGGAACGCGATCATGTCGCGGAATTTCCACGTGGTGTCGACATGCAGCAGCGGAAACGGCAGGGGAGACGGATAAAACGCCTTGATGGCAAGGTGGAGCATGACGGCCGAATCCTTGCCGATCGAGTACAGCATCACCGGCACTTTGAATGCAGCGACCACCTCGCGCATGATCTCGATCGAACTCCGCCTCGAGCCGCTTGAGGTGAGCCGTGAGCCTGCCGTCCTGCACCACGGCGGCAGAGGCGATCTGATCAGTCATTCCGCTCCACATTAGGGTTGGGTCGCGCAGCGCGGCGCGAATGGGCCGCACCATAGGCGAAAGCTGCTGTCCCGCAAGCAATCTTAGCTCGCCGGCAGCCCATTTTGCGGCGAGTTCTTCCCCGCGGCCAGCGAGGTACGGTGCGCAAAGCCAACGGGTCCGGCTTTTGGCCGGCCCGATGACCGGCTCCGCGTGCGCACCGTTGCTGTGGCGTCGGTGCGCACGGCGGAAGGTACGTCGGGCCAGGATTGCGGCGCTCTCGGCCGCCTTTGCACACCCTACATAACTTACATAACGCCCAGGGCTGGGCGCAGCAGCTCGTCCACGCGCGCTGCGGAAAAATTGGCGGCGACATAATCAAGCGCTGCCGTCCGGCAGGACTCGTTTGTCTTTTTTTGATCGTGGAGGCGTTGAATGATGGCGGCGATCGCCGCGGCGTTCTCGCCGATGCAGTCGCGCAAGGGCTGCGGCAGGTCGAGGCCTTCGGCGGCGATTGGCGTACAGGCGCAAGGCAGACCCGCCGCGAGGCTCTCGATCACCTTGCCCTTGATGCCGGCGCCGAAGCTCAGCGGCGCAACCGTCAGCCGAACGCGCTCGAATATCTCGGCGAGATCGTCGACGTGGCCGACTGCGACAACGCCATTGCCGCACAGCCGCAACAGTGCCTCCGGCATCTCGCTGCCGACCAGCAGGCACTCAATATCCGGACTTTGCTTACGCACCAGCGGCATGATCTCGCTGATCAGCCAGCGCGCCGCGTCCTGGTTCGGCGCGTGGCCGAACCCGCCGATGAAAGCGAGCCCACGCCGCCGTGCAAACGGCGTCGCGACGGGCTTGGTGCTGATCGACCACGGCACGATGTGGACGTTGACCCCGCGCACCTCCTTGCGCAGTACGTCCGCCTCAAAACGCGAATGGGTGATGACCGCGTCGGCGGTCGCGGCCGCGACGCACTCCAACAGTCGCACGCGATTGCTCAACGCTGTCAGTTCCGGACGGTCTTCGGCGGCGGCCTGACGGGCATAGCGGAGGTGATGCAGGTCCGCGACGCTGTAGATGACGCGCCCTCTCGGAAAATAATGCCGGGCAAGCGCAAGATATTTCGACGCGTTCGAGATGCGATGCAAGTAGACGAGATCGAACGTGTGAGCCTGGCGACGCAGCACGTCCTCGACCGATCCGTAGACCGGCGGCCGGGCGCATCTCATTCCCATGGCTTCGAGAAGCCCCACCGCGCTCGCGTCGGGCGTCGGTTCGCCGGCGGCCGCGAACGTCACCTCATAGCCGAGCCGCTGCAGCGACTGCATATGCGCCAATACGGCATTCGACCCGGCATCGCGGTCGGCCTTCGGCGTACGGTCGTCGATCACGAGCGCGCGCCGTTGCAGTTGCGGCGCGCCGTCGGCCGCGGCATCGGGCGTTGCCGTGCCATCGCTCGCGCCACTTTGGCGCCAGCGGCGAAGCTCGTGCTCCTTGTTCCTGCGCTCGGCTCGCGTGCTGTGCCGGTCGGCGAGTTGCTGTTTCAGACTGTCGAGGCGCTCCGCGAGGAAGTCGATGGTGTGCGCAATCTCGCTCTCGTCCTCGATCTGACCGAGCAACCACGCCACATATTCTTTTTCCGCGGCACCGAACGTTCGCGCCGGCTCGAGCGTCACCGGCGAGCCGGGCATTTCCGCAGCATCAAGCTCGCGAAAAATGCGGATGACGTGGCGCTCCAGCGGTGGCAGCGGCCGCGGAAACGTCAACTCGAAGGCGTGGCGGCCGCCGCCGATCGCGGCCTGCTCAAGATCTTCGCGATAACGGTTGGCGAGAATCCGCGCCACCAGCTGGTCGTTGTCGGTCACGATAAGGCTGAGCGGCTCGTCGGGTCGGGTGGTGTCCTGCACCCAGCCGGAGATCAGCCGCCAGCCGACGAGATCGATGTTGCCGCGCAGCTCGTCTGCGGACTTTGTCTGGGCGCCCGCTGCCTGGAGTGGTTCGAGGGTCACCGGGGAACCTGTCAGCTCCATGCCATCGAACTCGCGGCACACGCGGATGACATGCCGCATCGACGGCGACAGCGGACGGGGAAATTCAATTTCAAACGAATGGCGGCCGCTGCCGATCGCCGCCTGCTCCAAGTCCTCGCGATAGCGATCGGCGGGCATGCGAATAACGGGCTGGTCGTTGTCGGTGACGATTAACCCGACCGGCTCTTCGGGGTTCGAAGTATCCTGAGCCCACCCCGAAATCAGGCGCCAGCTCACCAGATCAACGTTCCCCCGAAGCATGCCCATAAAGGCCGGTCCACCTGCAAAGATAACTCCGGTAATATAATAATGTTACGAAGGGAAGGTGTCCTGGATGAGCCACTGAGAATGATTAATCGAGAAACCTCCGCAGTATCGACCGCGGACACGAGACCGGCTGGCGACGCGAAATTCGGCGGGGTGTTCGACGAGGTTGATCTTGGTGTCGATGACGCTCGGAAGAAGGACCATGTGATCGGGCAGCTTGTGCTTGCGCAAGGCCGCGTATTCGTGCTGGCGGCGCGCGTTGGCGAATTCCATGCTCAAGCCGCCGACGTTCGCCTGATAGAGCGCGTGTAACAAAGGCTCAGGCGCGATGTCGCAGATGTGGGGGCCTTCCCAATTGCCCCAGCAGACGTGAAGCCGCACGCGGTCGCATATCGCAGATAAGTGTTTGTTTTGTAGGAACAAATGGATAGAATGATAACAATTGAACATCCGTGACGGCGTTCGTGTATAAGTCCCGCCAAATTGCGGATTTAGGCGGCGCCGCGATGACGTGCGCTGCCGTCCCACTCAGGAGTAGAGCGTATGGCGGAGCGTTGGACGCCGGAGAGCTGGCGCAGCAAGCGTGTTCAGCAGGTGCCGGACTATCCGGACCAAGCGGCGTTGGCCGAAGTGGAGAAGCAACTCGCAAGCTTCCCGCCGCTCGTTTTTGCCGGCGAGGCGCGCAATCTGACGAAGCAGCTTGCGCGCGTCGCGAGCGGCGAAGCGTTTCTGCTGCACGGCGGCGATTGCGCCGAGAGCTTTGCCGAGCACGGCGCCAACAACATCCGCGACTTCTTCCGCGTGTTCCTGCAAATGGCGGTGGTGCTGACCTACGCGGCGGCGCTTCCGGTGGTGAAGATCGGCCGCATCGCCGGCCAGTTCGCGAAGCCGCGCACCTCGCCGACCGAGAAGCGCGGCGGCGTCGAGCTGCCGAGCTATCGCGGCGACATCATCAACGGTAACGATTTCACCGCGGCGGCGCGCACGGCCGATCCGCGGCGCCAGATCGAGGCTTATCGCCAGTCGGCGGCGACGCTCAACCTGCTGCGCGCCTTCGCCCAGGGCGGCTACGCCAATCTCGCGAGCGTGCACCAGTGGATGCTCGGCTTCGTCAAGGACTCGCCGCAGTCGCGGCGTTACACAGAGCTTGCCGACCGCATCTCCGAGACGCTCGGTTTCATGCGGGCGATCGGGCTCGACCTCGAAAGCCATCCGGAGCTTCGCACCACCGACATCTACACGAGCCACGAGGCGTTGTTGCTCGGCTTCGAGCAGGCGATGACCCGCGTCGATTCGACGAGCGGCGACTGGTACTGCACCTCCGGCCACTTCCTGTGGATCGGCGACCGCACCCGCCAGTACGATCACGCCCATGTGGAGTTCTGCCGTGGCATCAAGAATCCGCTCGGCCTGAAGTGCGGACCGTCGTCGAAGCCCGACGATCTGTTGCGCCTGATCGACATCCTCAATCCCGATAATGCGCCGGGCCGCCTCACGCTGATCTGCCGCATGGGCGCCGACAAGGTCGGCGATCTGCTGCCGCCGCTGATCCGCGCCGTCGAGCGAGAGAAGCGCGTCGCGGTGTGGTCGTGCGACCCGATGCACGGCAACACCATTTCGTCGGCGTCGGGCTACAAGACGCGGCCGTTCGACCGCATCCTCTCCGAGGTGAAGTCGTTCTTCTTGATCCATGCCGCGGAAGGCACCCATGCCGGCGGCGTCCATCTCGAGATGACGGGCAAGGACGTGACCGAATGCACCGGCGGCGCTCGTGCCATCAGCGACGAGGATTTGAACGACCGCTATCACACCTTCTGCGATCCGCGGCTCAACGCCGAGCAGTCGATCGAGCTCGCATTCCTCGTGGCGGAGCTACTTAAGAAAGAACGCCTCGGTCGCGGCCAGCCCCTCCCTGCGGTGGCGGGGCTGTAGACGCGCGAACATCTGATTAGTCATTCCGGGGGCGAGCGCAGCTCGGCAGCCCGGAATCCATACTCCTCGGGTCAGTGGTCATGGATTCCGGGCTCGCCTGCGCTGCGCTTCGGCGCCCCGGAATGACCGCACGGGCGTTAACGGCAGCGTGAAGGGTAGGGCGAGGATCACGAACATGCCGCGCCTCATCAAACTCGCCACCTTCGTCACGATACTTGCCGCCGCTCTGGCGCCCCCTCCCGCCGCGGCCGCCGATCAGTTCAAGCTCGCCATCGGCCAGGCGGGCCTGTGGGATTCTTCCTTTGCCGAAATCGGCCAGCAGGTCGGCATTTTCGAGAAGCACGGGATTGCGCTGGAGGTCTTCTACACCTCGGGCGGCGGTGAAACGCAGCAGGCGGTGATTTCCGGCAGCGCGGATATCGGCGTTTCGACAGGAACGCTCGGCGTGCTTGGCGCCTATATTAAGGGCGCCCCGATCCGCATCATTGCCGGCGAAGCGACCGGTACCGCCGAGTATTATTTCGTGCTCGCGGAATCGCGGGTGCGGACGATGCGCGACATCACGCCGGCGATGACTTTTGCGTATTCGACCAACGGCTCAGGAACGCACATCATCGCGCTGCGCTTCCTCAAAGCTTATGGGATCGCGCCTAGGCTGGTCGCGACCGGCAGCGTGCCCGCGACCTTCACCCAGGTGATGTCGCGCCAGATCGACGTCGGCTTCTCGACGCCCCCGTTGGGCCTCGATGCGGTCGATCAGCACAAGATCAGGATCATTGCGCGCGCGAACGATCTGCCGAGCGTGCGCCAACAGACCGTGCGCACGATCATCGCCAACGCGACGGACTTAGCGCGGCGGCGCGATGCCTATGCGCGCTTCATCGCCGCCTACAAAGAAACCATCGACTGGATGTACGCCGACCCGCGCGCGATCGAAGCCTATGCCCGCTACGCCCAGATCACGCCCGCGACGGCACAGCGGGTGCGCGACGAATTCTATCCGAAGTCGATGCTGCAGCTCGAGGAGGTGCAGGCGATCGACGAGTTGATGGAAGACGCCGTCGCCTTCAAATATATCCCGCGGCGCCTCGACGCGAACCAACTCGCGGAATTGTTGCAACTCGCGCGCGGACGCTGAGTTTTTCTGCCGATCTTTTCAATGCGCCCCGGCAACGGCGCCTATTTCGGCCGGGGAGGGTCGTCGAAGCCGGCCTTCATTGCGAGCCACAGATCGCGCAGTTCGGCAATGTTGACCTTGGGAAAAATGATGAGCTCCGCGGGCGCCGCCGTGCGAGGTTGATCGGGCGAAGCGGCAGCCGCGCGATGTTGCGAGCGTTCGAAAGCGACGATCGTTCCCACGGGTTATGCGATCCAAGTTGGCGCTCCGCGCGCCATAACAACGATCCATTCCGAATCGTTAACGCCGCATTAAGTCAGTGCGGACGCAGACCTCGTTTACCTTTGTAAAGAAATGGTTAACATGACGTGGTTTGGCCACGGAGTGTCCTCCCATGAGGGCGACCGATCCCGCAGCCGCGATGCTCGCGCTCAATCCTTGGCTGCCTTCATGGGCAGCCGGGACGAGCCTGTGGCCGCTCGCCGGCAGCAGCGAAGAAGCGGTGATCGTCGCGCGGCGCAGGCAGGCGACCGCGCAGCGTCTCGCCGGCGGCGCGGGCGTCTGGAACGGATGGGCGAACGGCATGGTCTCGCTGGTGCGTGCGGCCGCGGCCAGCCCCGGCGTGTTGCGGGCGTGGCGCGAACTTGCCGCCGCCGATTTCAGCGGCGCGATCTTCGAAGATGAATTCGACTGCGCCGCCTTGATGTTTCCCGGCGCCGTCACCTTCGCGGGTGCGAGTTTCACGGCGGTTGTCCAGGGCACGGGTTTCCCCGATCGGGCTGATTTCAGCCGCTGCGCGTTCGGGCGCGAAGCGTTCTTTGAGAACTGCGAGTTCTCGGGGCCGGCGGTCTTTGCCGGCGCGACCTTCAACGGCGAAGCGCGCTTCACCTATTCGCGTTTCCATGCCGCCGCCGATTTCACCAACACGCGGTTTCGCAAAGCGGCCTGGTTTCGCTACGGGAATTTCGCGGGGGCGGCGCGTTTTTCCGGCGCAATGTTCGCGCGGGACGTCGGACTCGGCAGCTGCAGCTTCAGCGCTGAGAGCGATTTTGCCGATGTCCATTTCGTGGACACCGTCAGCTTTGAGGACACCGCGTTTCGAGGTCCGACGCGCTTCGATGCGGCGCGCTTCGAAGGCAAGGCGATGTTCGCGCGGGCGCAATTCGACGCGCCCGTGAGTTTCGCCGGCACGCGGTTTGGTGCCGGAATTGATTTCACCAACATCAAGATCGGCGCGGCGGCGACGGCGGTGCGCGATCAGATCGACCAACTGCGCCAGCGCACCGGCTGACGCCGCTTGTAACGCGACGTCTCTCCGCACCCGCGCGGCCACGCAGTGGGTGCTGTCCTTTGACCTGCATCAATGCCAATTAAATTTTGTCACGTGAAGCTTCCAGTATGGGTTGGGAGCAGGTAGCAACCGCACCTTTCGACCGCGACCTCGAACTCGCGGTCATCAACTATTACGGCGTTCATGCCCTCGCGTTTGCATGCAGACGCATCCTCGGTGGATGGATCAAGGCGGAAACCAAGGAGCGGATTGATGTCCGGCCGACCCACTGGCGGGAGTGGACTGGGATGACGCTAGCCCTGCTGCTCGCCGGGAGGATCGTTCAGCTTGGCGAGCTTAGCCTGTTCTTCAGCTAGCAGCCTCTCCAACGTTTGCCGCTTGGATGGGTCGGTTTCCCTCTCCAGCAGCGCCCGGAAGTGCTCGATATTGAGTTCGAGCCACGGTCTTGTCCATGGCGCACTTCTCCACTGCTACTAAGCTCGAAGCCTACACCCGCTGCCCGGAATTGGGAACCAGACTTAAGCACGACGCGGCTTCACACCGCCGCAGCGGTACGATCATGTTGGCGGCATCAGTGACGATGCAGGCGCCGTAACGGGGCGACGCGTTTTGCGGCCCGGATGGCGCCTTGGCTCTGCCGCATTGCCGCGCGGCTAGCGAGGCGCTAATTGACAGCCATGAGCCCGCGCCCAGCCGATCGGCTTGCCCTGACCATTGCCCAGCTTAATCCCATTGTCGGGGACATCGCCGGCAATGCCGACAAAGCGCGGCGCGCCCGCGCGCGTGCTGCTGCCGATGGGGCCGATCTTGTCATTTTGCCGGAATTGTTCATCTGCGGCTATCCGCCGGAGGATTTGGTCCTCAAACCGGCCCTTCAGGCGGCCTGCCGCAGCGCTGTCGAGGCGCTGGCCCGCGAAACGGCAGACGGCGGCCCGGCGATGCTGATCGGCACGCCCTGGGTTGAAGAGGGCCGACTTTATAATGCCGTGGCGCTTCTCGATCAGGGCCGCGTTGCCGCGCTGCGCTTCAAGGTCGATCTGCCGAATTACGGGGTTTTTGACGAAAAGCGAGTGTTTTCGCCGGGTCCGCTGCCGGGCCCGATCGGCTTTCGCGGCGTGCGCATCGGCGTGCCGATCTGCGAGGACATTTGGGGCCCTGAGCCGGTCGAATGTCTGAGCGAGACTGGCGGCGAGATCCTCCTGGTGCCGAATGGATCGCCCTATCGGCGCAACGTCATCGACGAGCGGCTCAGCGTCGCGGTCGCGCGCATCAAGGACGTCAAACTGCCGCTCGTCTACGTCAACCAGGTCGGCGGCCAGGACGAATTGGTGTTCGACGGCGCCTCCTTCGTCCTCGACACCGATCTGAAATTCGCGATGCAGCTTCCGGCGTTCCGCGAAGACATGGCGACCGTCGTGTTCACGCGCACCGCCGAAGGCTGGCGCGCGGCGCCGGGAACGACCTCGGCGCTCGAGTCAGGCGATGAGGCCGATTACGCCGCCTGCGTTCTTGGCTTGCGCGATTACGTCGACAAGAATCGATTTCCCGGCGTCGTGCTCGGGCTCTCCGGCGGCGTCGATTCCGCGCTGTGCGCGGCGATGGCGGTCGATGCGCTGGGGGCGGCGCGGGTGCGCTGCGTAATGCTGCCCTATCGCTTCACTTCGCAGGAATCGCTCGATGATGCCGCCGCGGCCGCGACTGCGCTCGGCATTCATTATGATGTCGTGCCGATCGCCCCCGCGATCGAGGGGCTGGAGGAAACGATCGCCCCGCTGATGGCGGGCCGCCCGCGCGATGTCACCGAGGAGAATTTGCAGGCCCGCGCGCGCGGCGTCATCCTGATGGCGATTTCGAACAAGTTCGGCCTGATGGTGGTAACCACCGGCAACAAGTCGGAAATGTCGGCGGGCTATGCGACGCTCTATGGCGACATGAATGGCGGCTTCAATCCGGTCAAGGACCTCTACAAGACCGAAATCTATCGCCTCGCGCGGCTGCGCAATGTGTGGCGGCCGGTCGGTGCGCTCGGGCCTGCCGGCCGCGTCATTCCGGAGAACATCATCACGCGCGCACCGACCGCCGAATTGCGAGAGAACCAGACCGACCAGGATTCGCTGCCGCCCTACGAAATCCTCGACGCCGTGCTCGAGCGTCTCGTCGAGCGAGAGGAGCCCGTCGCCACGATCGTCGCGGCCGGCTACGATCGCGAGCTCGTGATGCGGATCGAGCGCCTACTCTATATCGCGGAATACAAGCGTCGGCAGGCCGCGCCCGGCGTCAAGGTCACGCTCAAGAATTTCGGCCGCGACCGGCGTTATCCGATCATCAATCGATTCCGCGATCCTGGCACCGAATCCACTCTGCCGCTCGCCGCGGCCGTCCGCGGCGGCGCGACGACCCGCGAAGCGGTGGATTTCTAGCAAATGCCGGCTCGCGATTGCTGCGCCGCTTCGTAGCCCGGATGAGCGCAGCGATATCCGGGGCAGCGTCGCAACAGCACAACCGCTCCGGGATATCGCTGCGCTCATCCGGGCTACGGCGCGCCACAGCTCGGTGCGGTTCAATCAATCAGGAGCGCGTAGCCGATAACCGATGCCGGTTTCGGTGAGAATGTAGTGCGGCCGCTCGACATCGTCCTCGATCTTTTGCCGCAGCTGACGAACGTAGACCCGGAGATATTGCGTGTCGGTGAGACTGTCCCACAATTCGCCGAGCAGGAATTTGTGCGTGAGCACCTTACCGGCGTGCTGCACCAGAACGCGCAGCAGGTCGTACTCCTTGGGGCTCAGCTTCACGTCCTTGTCCCGTAGCTTGACGATGCGACGGACGAGATCGACGCTGAGATCGCCCACTTTGAAGATGGGACGCTCGCCCTGGATCTGCAACTGATGGCGCAGTGCCGCCCGCAGCCGCGCCAGCAATTCGTCCATGCCGAACGGCTTCGTCACATAGTCGTCGGCGCCGCGGTCGAGCGCCTCCACCTTGCCGGCTTCGTCACTGCGGCTCGACAGGACCACGATCGGGACACTGTCCATCTGCGCGCGAATTTGCGCCAACAGGTCGAGGCCCTGCATATCCGGCAGGCCGAGATCGAGGATGACGAGGTCCGGCTTGAGCTTGAGCATCTCGAGCGCCGCCTTGCCGTTGGCGGCGTCGATGATCTCATAGCCCTGGGTCGAGAGCCCCATCCGCAACAGCTTGCGGATCGGTGGCTCATCGTCGACGACAAGAACCTTCAGTGCTGCAGCAGTCACGCGGCGGTCTCCAGCTTCGCGGCCGTTGCCGGGATCGGAAGCCTGATGGTGAATACGGCACCGCTACGGTCAGTGCGGTTCGCCGCTTTGACGGTTCCGTGCATCGCCTCGACGAAACCGCGCGAAATGGCTAGTCCCAGTCCGGTGCCGGGGCGCACGCTGTCACCCTTGTTGACGCGGTGGAACTTGTCGAAAATGAGTTCGAGGTCGCTCGGCGGGATGCCCTCACCCTCGTCGACAATCTGCAACGCCACGGCGGTCACGTCGCGCCAGGCATGAAGCCTGATGGTCGAGCCCTCCGGCGCATATTTGGCCGCGTTGTCGATAATATTGAACAGTGCTTGCTCCAGCAGCACGGCGTCAACCTCAAGGAGCGGCAGGTCGGCTGCGAGGTCGAGCTCGACATGGTGGCGCGCGAGAATCTTCGACGCACGGCTCAGCGCGCTGCCGACGATCTCGCCAAGGTCGCACGGCGCGGTGTTGGGCACGAGCGCGCCTGACTCGAGCTTCGTCATGTCGAGCAGGTTGGCGATGAACCGGTTGAGGCGCTCGGATTCTTCGATGATCGTGCCGATTAGTTCAAGCTTCTGCGCGTCGGTGAGGGCGTCGGCCAGATCGCGTAGCGTGCCGCCGGCGCCGAGGATCGCGGCCAGCGGCGTCTTGAGGTCATGGGAGATCGACGTGAGCAGCGCCGAGCGCAGCCGGTCGGTCTCAATGGTGCGCTTCACCCGGTCCATATCCTCGACGAGATGGACGCGTTCGATCGCAATGGCGCTTTGGTCGCTCAGTGCATCAAGCAGCCGCCGATCGTCAGGCGTCAGCAGCGGGCCCGGCTTGTCGCTGTCGATGCCGATGATGCCGATCAGGCCGCGCCCGGTCCGCATCGGCAGAAACAGCCGCTTCGCGCCCGGCAGCGTGTCGGAGCCGCGTCCGGCCGAGCGATCGTTCTCCCACGCCCATTTGGCGGCCGCCACATCCGCTTCGTCGATCCGGTCCTCGGGCGGGTAGCCGGCCTTGACCGCGATGGTCCCATCCTCCGGCAACAGGATGACGACGCGCACTTTCAGCATCAGCGCGATCTGATAGGTGGTCGCCCACAACACGTCATCGAGCGTGCCGACGCCCGCGAGCTTGCGGCTGAACGAGTAGAGCGCCTCGGTGGTGCGCGCCCGCGCCATTGCAGTCACAGCCTGGGTGCGCACCCGCGCAGCCACGTTGGAGACCAGCGTCGAGATGAAGATGAAGAAGAAGAATGCCGCGATGTTGGTCGGATCGGTGATCGTGAAGGTGTAGATCGGCGGCAGGAAAAAGAAATTGTAGCACAGCGAAGCAATCGCACTCGCGAACAGCGATGGCAGAAGGCCGTACCGGACCGCGACCACGACGATCGCAGTCAGGAACACGAGGTCGATGTTCTCGATGCGGAACTCCGGCTGAATGAGTTCGCCAACGCCGAGCGCAATCGCCACGGCGAGCAACGCCACCAAATAGGGACGAAGCTGAAGCGACGGGCGCGGCTGCGCGGTGCTCACCGTTTTGCGCGGCACCGGTTCGCCGATTTCCCGTTCGCCGGCGATGACATGCACGCTGATGTTGCCGGCGCCGCGCACGAGATCATGAACGACTGAGCCGTGGATGATCTCGAACCAGCGCGACCGCGTTGATTTGCCGACAACGATCTGCGTGATGTTGTTGGCGTGCGCATAGGCGATGACGTCGTCGGCAATGGAGCGATCGCCGCCAGGGATCGTCGTCGGCTCGCCGCCGAGCGTCTGGGCAAGCCGCAGCGTATCGGCGGTACGGTCGCGTTCTTCCTCGCTGAGGCTGACGGTACGCCGGGTTTCGACCGACAGCGCGATAAACGGCGCATGGAGGCGGTCGGAGAGGCGTTTGGCATAACGCACGAGCCCCGCCGATCGCGGATCCTCGCTGATGCAGACGAGAATGCGCTCCCCCGCGGCCCACGGGCCCTGAATGGCGCGCGCCTGCATCTGCGCGAGCAGCTGCTCGTCGACGCGATCGGCGGTGCGCCGCAGCGCAAGCTCGCGCAATGCCGTCAGGTTCGCGGGCGAGAAGAAGTTGAGCAGCGCGCGCTCGGCCTGCTGCGGGACGTAGACCTTGCCGTCCTTGAGGCGCTGGATCAGGTCGTCGGGCGTCAGGTCGACGAGCTCGATCGAATCGGCGCGGTCGAAGATCGAGTCCGGCACGGTCTCGCGGACCCTGATGCCGGTGATCTGGGCGATGACGTCGTTCAGGCTCTCGATGTGCTGGATGTTGACGGTGGTGTAGACGTCGATGCCGCGAGCGAGGATTTCCTCGACGTCGAGATAGCGCTTGGGATGGCGACTGCCGGGAGCATTGGTGTGCGCGAGTTCGTCGACCAGGACGAGGCGCGGGTGGCGCGCCAGAATCGCGTCGAGGTCCATCTCGTCAAGCCGCCGGCCTTTGTAGAGCATGGTCTTGCGGGGCAATACTTCGAGCCCTGCGAGCAAAGTCTCGGTCTCCTTGCGGCCATGCGTCTCGACGACGCCGATGACCACATCGACGCCTTCTTTGCGCTTGGCCTGGGCCTGATGGAGCATTTCGTAGGTCTTGCCGACGCCGGGCGCGGCGCCGACGAAAATCCGCAGCTTGCCGACGTGATTTCCCTCCTGCCGGGCGGCTTCGAGGAGCGCGTCCGGCGACGGGCGGCTTTCAAGATCGCGGCGCTGCTCCGCCATGTGAGGACTCGTAGGATGGGCAACGCGCGGACCTATCCGCGCGTGCCGATGTCATGCAATTCGGTGGGCACGCTGCGCTTTGCCCACCCTACGGTCAACCGCAGCCGCGCCGCAACTTTCCCCGAAGGCGGGGAGGAAGATTAAAGTCGCCGCGGCGCGAGTTTGTCGAGCGCGAGGTTGAGTGCCAGCACGTTGACGCGCGGCTCGCCGATGAAGCCTGCCAGCCGGCCCTCAGTTGTGTCCGTGACAAGCTGCCGGACGCGATCTTCCGGCAGATTGCGGGCCTTGGCAATGCGCGGCACCTGGAACATCGCCGCATCGGGCGTGATGTCGGGATCAAGGCCGCTGCCCGACGTCGTCACGAGATCGACCGGAATATTGGCCTGCGGGTTCTCCAGCTTGAGCGCGTCCACCGCCTTGGTCACGCGCTCCTTGAGGTCAGGATTGGTCGGCCCAAAGTTCGAGCCACCCGAATTAGCGGCATTGTAGGGGAGCGGGACGGTCTTGGAGGCATCGTTCGGGTCGGGCGTCGTGGTCGCCGACGGCCGGCCGTGGAAATAGAAATCGCTGGTGAAATCCTGGCCGATCAAGGCCGATCCGATCACCTTGCCGTCGCGTTCGATCAAGCTGCCCTGCGCCTCGCGCGGAAAGATCACGCCGGCGATCTCTGTCACTGCCAGCGGGTAGACAAGGCCCGTAATCACGGCAAGCGCGACCGCAAGCACGATCGCCGGACGAATTTCCTTCAACATGACATGACTCCAAAATTCCAGGCGCGGGGCATCATCACACCAGATGAAGGGCGAAGACCACGCGGTCGATGATCCAGATGCCGGCGAAGGGGACGATGACGCCGCCCAGCCCGTAGATCAGGAGATTGCGCCGCAGCAGCGGCGCCGCGCCGATGGGTCGATAGGCGACCCCTTTGAGCGCAAGCGGAATCAGGGCGACGATGACGAGCGCATTGAAGATGATGGCCGAGAGGATCGCGCTTTCGGGGTTATGGAGCCCCATGATGTTGAGCGTCCACAGCTCGGGATAGAAGGCGAAGAACATCGCCGGGATGATGGCGAAATATTTCGCCACGTCATTCGCAATCGAGAACGTCGTCAGCGCGCCGCGGGTCATCAGCAGCTGCTTGCCGATTTCCACGATCTCGATGAGCTTGGTCGGATTGGAATCGAGATCGACCATGTTGCCGGCCTCGCGCGCCGCCATCGTGCCGGTGTTCATGGCGACACCGACGTCGGCCTGGGCTAGCGCCGGCGCATCGTTGGTGCCGTCGCCGCACATGGCGACGAGCTTGCCTTTCGCCTGCTCGTCGCGGATGAGACGGAGCTTGTCCTCGGGCGTTGCCTGCGCGAGGAAGTCATCGACACCGGCCTCGGCCGCGATCGCCGCCGCGGTCATGGGATTGTCGCCGGTGATCATGACCGTGCGAATGCCCATGCGACGCAGCTCGGCGAAGCGCTCGCGGATTCCGCCTTTGACGATGTCCTTGAGGTGAATGAGCCCAAGGAGCCGGCCATCTTTTGCGACCGCGAGCGGCGTGCCGCCGGCGCGCGCAATCGCCTCGGCGGCGGCGGTGATCTCGCGTACCGTTTCGGTCGCGACGGCGAAGAAGCTCGGCGAGCGTGCTGTCCCGCCGGCAACTGCAGCGACCGGCACCGGGGGCCTGACAAACTCAAGAATGGCATCGACCGCACCTTTGCGGATCGACGTGCCGTGCATATCGACACCGCTCATACGACTGCGCGCCGTAAAGGGGATGAAGTTGGCGCTGACCTCCGCGAGGTCGCGCCCGCGGATGCCGTATTTCTCCTTGGCCAGCACCACAATGGAACGGCCCTCCGGGGTTTCGTCGGCGAGCGAGGCAAGCTGGGCGGCGTCCGCAAGCTCCTGCTCCGACACTCCGCGCAGCGGCTTGAACTCGGTCGCCTGGCGGTTGCCGAGCGTAATGGTGCCGGTCTTGTCGAGGAGCAGGGTGTCGACGTCGCCTGCGGCCTCGACCGCACGCCCCGACATGGCGAGAACGTTGAAGCGCACGAGGCGATCCATCCCGGCGATGCCGATTGCGGAGAGGAGCGCGCCGATGGTGGTCGGGATGAGAGTGACGAACAGCGCCACTAGCCAGATCACCGGAATGTCGCGGCCGACATACGCCACGTAGCTCGGGATCGTCGCAGTCGCGAACACGAAGATCATGGTGAGGCCGACCAGCAAGATATTGAGCGCGATCTCGTTCGGCGTTTTCTGCCGTTCGGCGCCTTCGACGAGTTTGATCATGCGATCGATGAAGGTCGAGCCGGCAGCGGCGGTGATGCGCACGCGAATCCAGTCCGACAGCACCTGGGTGCCGCCGGTGACGGCGGAGCGATCGCCGCCGGATTCACGGATCACCGGCGCCGATTCGCCGGTGATCGCCGCTTCGTTCACCGAGGCGACGCCCTCGACGACCTCGCCGTCGGAGGGAATGATGTCGCCGGCCTCGACCAGCACCACATCGTCGACCTTGAGGCTTGTGCCGGGAACGATGCGGAACGTGCGGTCGTTGCCGCTCAGAAGCTTTGCCTGCGTCTCGGTACGCGTCCGGCGCAGCGTATCGGCCTGGGCCTTGCCGCGGCCTTCAGCGACCGCTTCGGCAAAATTCGCGAACAACACCGTGATCCACAGCCACGCGATGATCTGGAACGCAAACAGCAGGTGACCACCGGCGCCGGTCGCGAGGTCGCGGAGGAAGATGATGGTGGTCAGCGTCGCGACCACCTCGACCACGAACATGACAGGATTCTTCATCATCGCGCGCGGGTCGAGCTTGATGAACGCGGAGCCGAGCGCCGGCCATAGGATCCTAGCATCGAGGAGGGATGCGGATTTCGCGTCCCGGCGGGGATTTTGGCTTTCCATGGCAGCGATCCTGAACGGAATAGAGTTACGACGAGACCATCATCAGCTGCTCGACGAGCGGGCCAAGCGCGAGTGCTGGAAAGAAGGTGAGTCCGCCGATGATCACGATCACGCCGACGAGAAGCCCGATGAATAAGCCACCGGTCGTCGGGAAGGTCCCGGACGACACCGCGACCTTCTTCTTGGCGGCGAGCGAGCCCGCGATCGCCATCGCCGGGATGATCATCCAGAAGCGGCCGACCAGCATCGCGACGGCGCCGGTCAGATTGTAGAACATGGTGTTGCCGGAGAGGCCGGCGAACGCCGAGCCGTTGTTGGCAGTCTGCGAGGTATAGGCGTAGAGCACCTCGGTGAAGCCGTGAGGTCCGGGATTGTTAAGCTGCGAAACGCCATCCTTCAGCACCACGGCGACCGCCGTCCAGCCGAGATACATCAGCGGCAGCACCAGGATGGCGAGCATCGCCATCTTGACTTCCTTGGCCTCGATTTTCTTGCTGACGTATTCCGGCGTGCGCCCGACCATGAGGCCGGCGACGAAGATCGCGACGATCACGAACAGCAGCATGCCGTAGAGGCCGGCGCCGACGCCGCCGATGATGATTTCACCGAGCTGCATGTTGATGAGCGGGATCATGCCGCCAAGCGGCGTGAACGAATCGTGCATTGAGTTGACCGCGCCGCAGGACGCGTCAGTGGTCACGACGGCGAACAGCGACGACCCGGCGATGCCGAAGCGGACTTCCTTGCCCTCCATGTTGCCGCCGGCGAGCCCGAGGTCGGCCAGCATTGTCGTGCCGTGCGCTTCCGCCCAGTAGGTCACCAGCACGCCGGCAAAGAACAAAATCCCCATGGCGGCGAGCACCGCCCAGCCCTGGCGCTGATCGCCGATCATGCGGCCGAACACGTTCGTCAGCGCGGCCCCGATCACGAAGATCGAAATCAACTGCACGAAGTTGGACAGCGCCGTCGGATTCTCGAACGGATGCGATGCATTGGCGTTGAAGAAGCCGCCGCCGTTGGTGCCGAGCATTTTGATCGCGACCTGGGAGGCGACCGGTCCGAGCGCGATCGTCTGCTTCGCGCCTTCGAGCGTTGTCGCTTCGACATAAGGCCCAAGCGTCTGCGGCATTCCCTGCCAGACCAGGAACAGGGCGTAAGGAATGCAGATCGGGAGCAGGATGTAGAGCGTGCAGCGGGTGATATCGACCCAGAAGTTGCCGACCGTCCGCGCCGCGGCGCGGGAAAAGCCGCGCACCAGTGCAACGGCCAGCACGATGCCCGTCGCGGCCGATAGAAAGTTCTGGTGCGTCAGCCCGAGCATCTGCACGAGATAGGACATCGTGCTTTCGCCGCCGTAGTTCTGCCAGTTGGTGTTGGTGATGAAGCTCACCGCCGTGTTGAAGGCGAGATCTTCCGGCACTGCGGCCTGATCGGCGGGATTGAAATACGGGATCGCATGCTGCGTGCGTTGGAGCGCATAGAGGATCGCAAAGCCAAACACGTGGAAGAGCAGCATCGCAATCGTATAGGTGAGCCAGTGCTGCTCGCGCCGTTCGTCGATGCCGCCAGCCCAATAGAGCGCGCGCTCGACCGGGCGCAGAACGGGCGTCAGAAAGGTACGCTCGCCCGTGAAGACTCGCGTCATGTAGCCGCCGAGCGGCTTTGCCAGCCCCACGACAATGGCGGCAAAGACGGCGATCTGTAACCAGCCGATGATAGTCATGTTCGATTGTCCGCTTGCCGGTCAGCGGCGGTCAGAACCGCTCCGGACGCAGAATGGCGTAGGTGAGATACACGAGCAACGCCGTCGTGACTGCGCCGGCAAGCGCGTAGTCGAAGATCATCGGCACCTCCGCTTAGAGCCGGTCGCAGGCGTAGGCGTAACCGACCGACAGGGCGAAGAACACGAGCGCCATCGCCACCATCAGAACGTCCAGCATGAAGGTCTCCTTGCGATAAAATATCGCTCTCCACACGCGGAAGTCTAGTCAACGCGGGGGGCGAATTCGGTGTATCCGATCACGCAGTAGGTCGCATTTCGTGGATATAATTTCGAGGGCGATGGGTCGGCGAAGATATAGGAATCTCATAGTGGTCGCACCCCTTCGGGACGATTCCCGAGGTCGGCAGGCAGTGTAGACAACAGCTCAGCCGCAGCTTTTGCTCAATTTACGTGCGGAGCCAGGTCAACGCAGCGCCAGCTCGCCCGCTGGTCAGGCATGCGTTTGCCGTATTTGATTGATTTCGAGGCTAGTATATGCAGATATGATTATAATATTACATGGACGAAAGGGTTTGACGTAAAATCCCATTTCTATTTATGCCGGATTGCAGGCACACATGACGGACATTCGCAAAAGAATCCTCTGCATCGAGGACGACCACGAAACCGCGGACTTGATCGCCGAAGAGCTGTCAGATCGCGGTTACGACGTCGACGTCGCCTATGACGCCGCCACCGGGCTTTCGGCGATCCTCGAGAGCCGGCCCGACCTCGTGCTGTCTGACGTGAGCATGCCGTTCACCACCGGCTTCCAGATTCTTGAGAAGCTGATCGCGCTCGCACCGCGGTTCGACAATATGCCGTTCGTGTTTCTGACCGCGATGACGGATCGGGCCGTCGAGCTCAAGGCGCGCCAGCTCGGCGCCGACGACTTTGTGACCAAGCCGATCGATTTCGATCGTCTGGGCTCGATTGTTGCAGCTCGCCTCGCGGAGGTTGCGCGCAACGAGACGTGGCGCAAGCACGTCGACATGAGCGAACGGGAAGTGGAGACGCTCACCTGGGCGGCGCGCGGCAAGACCTCGTCGGAAATCGCTGCGATTCTCGGCGTTTCCAAGCGGACGGTCGATTTCCACATCGACAATGCCCGACTCAAGCTCGGCGCGACGACGCGAATCGAAGCAGCCATAAAGGCGGCAACAGGAAGGCTCATTCAGCCGTAGGGATGTGCATGCAAATTCAGCAAAAGCTGTGGGCATTTGAACTAGATCGATGCAACTGCTTGCAAATTCGGAGAAAAGATATTTTAATGATATGAGAACGGTTAATGAAACATATCGATTTTTACTTTCGTCATATTCGACAATACTGAGACTTTTTGGGGGCACCGCTTGATTGGCGGTGCAGGGGTTGGGGAGAGTCATGCAGGGAAAGAGCTGGGGCGCATTCGCGCTCGCGGCTGCGGTTGGGCTCGGGGGCTCGGCCGCAGTGGGGGTCATGTCGGCTGGTGCCGCCGACATCGAGACGAAGGCTCCCGCCTGGAAGGCGCCGTATACCTGGACCGGCTGCTATTTCGGGGGCTCGCTCGGGTTTGGCAGCGCCAATGATTGGGTCACAAGAGACGTCGGCAACGCCGCGGGCGTCCCGGAAAACCCGGGTGGTGTCAATCCTTGGAACTACAGTCTGAACTCCGGTGCGCTGATCAGTGGTACAGTCGGTTGCAACTGGCAGCCGATGGCGTTTCCGGTGGTGGTCGGCATCGAGGGCGAAGGCGGCTGGCTGCGTCTCAATGGTCCGGGGAATCAGCCGGTCGGCACCGGCGCCGGAAACGTCACGGACGCATCGCGAAATACCAACAGCTACGAACTCGTCGCTGGCCGTTTCGGCTGGGCGTTTCTTGAGCGCATCCTCGTCTACGGCAAGCTGGGCGTCGCTTTTTATGACACGCATTCCACCGTAACCGATGTCGCCGGGCCCGGGATTGCCGCCACCGGCGGCAAGTCAGAGACGCCCTTCGCGTTTGGTGGAGGCATCGAATACGCGTTCGACGCCCATTGGAGCGGCAAGGCCGAGTGGATGAGGTTCGACGCCGGCTCCAATTACCTGGCGTGCGGGAGACTCGGAGGAGCGGGGGCTACGTTCTGTTGGAATGAGAGCCCGTCGCCGATCAACATCTTCTCAGTCGGACTTTTCTACAAGTTCTGAGGGGTGGCGAGAAAGTCACTCGCGACGGCGTCCATTTCGTTTAGTCGTGATCGAAATTTGCTGGGCGGTTAAGGGGCGGACGTGCATCGAGGTGCCGTTCGCACAACGGGGTAGGGGCAAGGGCATGAGGCGATTGGGGGTTGCCGCTTTGGCGCTGGGGGTGCCTGGAGCGGTTCTTATTTCGAGCGCTGCGTTCGCTGACAATTTGTCGGCGGTCGATTGTCGGGCCTACGATGCGCCCTACAAGGACTATAAATGCCTCGACAAATATCTGGGCGACGACTTCTTCAGTCGGCTGGTCAGTTATTATCGGCTTGAGCTTGGCCACGAGTCAGCGCCTGCCGATCCGAACGCGCCATCGTCGCGCCGCGTGGGCTGGCCGGATGCGCCGCAGTCGACGCCGCCGATGCCTTTCACCGAATGGCCTTACGGCGGTTCGACCAACATCGGCACGACCCGGCCCGCCTCGGCCGACAGCCCGCTGATGGTCGCCATGGCCAACACCGCGTTCGGCAAATACCTCGGCGACAACAACGTCCAGATCTACGGCTGGATCAACGGCGGCGGCAACATCAGCTCGAACTTGGTGAGGCCTGCCGGCAATGCGCCGGCCGCCTATGACTTCACGCCGAACACGGTGCAGCTCGACCAGGCCGTGGTCTACGTCGAGCGCCTGCCCGACACCGTGCAGAAGGATCACATCGACTGGGGCTTCCGCGTTTCGGGGATCTACGGCGAGAACTACCGCTACACCACCACGTACGGCATCGCCAGCTATCAGCTCCTCGGGCACAATCTCTACAACGGCTACGACCTCCCGATGGTCTACGGCGAACTCTTCATCCCGCAGGTCGCCGATGGCCTTCTGTTGCGGCTCGGGCGCTTCATCTCGGTGCCCGACATCGAGGCGCAGCTCGCACCCAACAACTACATGTATACGCACTCGATGACGTATACGTTCGACAACTATACGAACAGCGGCCTGCAGGGCACGCTCGCCCTCAACAAAAACTGGTTCGTTCAATTGGGCGTGACGGTCGGCAGCGACGTCGCGCCCTGGAGTTGGGGTACGACTGTCCCGAACCCGTTCCCGAACCCGGTGTTTCCCGGCAATACCATGCTCAAGGATCCTGGCGCTCAGCCGTCGATCACCGCAGGTGTTCGCTGGCAGAGCGACAGCGGCCACGACAACGTCTACATCGTGAGTGACGCCATCAATGCCGGCAACTGGGGCTACAACAACCTCCAATGGACTGGTGTCACCTGGTATCACACCATCAACAAGGAATGGCATTTTGCCTGGGAAACCTACACGCTATTCCAGCGCAACGTCCTCAACGCGGCCGATCCAGGCGGTATCATCGCCAATGGCGGTCAGCCGTTCTCGGTTCTGAAGTTCAACGCGCCGAACTTCGCTCAGTGCGCCAATCCTCAAGCACTGACCTGCGACGCGCGCGCGTTCACGTCAGTCATGTATCTGAACTGGCATTTCCGGCCGTTGGATAACCTGTCTTTCCGCTTCGAATACTATGACGACATGGAAGGCCAGCGCACCGGCATCAAGACCCGCTATCTCGAAACCGCCATCGGCTGGCAGCACTGGCTGTCGCCACAGATCGAGCTGCGTCCCGAGATCACTTACTACAATTCGCTCGACGCCCCGGCTTTCAACGGCAATGCGTTCAACGGCATCGCTCCCACCCGGCATTACGCGATCGTCGGTGCGAGCGACATCATCTGGCACTTCTAACCGATCCAAGCAGCAAGACTGCTGACTAGATTTTGGGAGAATACAATGACGAGAATTCGGCTAGCAGGGATCGGCCTCATCGCCCTGGCCCTCGTTCCGGCCTTTACTCCAGCGACAGCCGCCGACTTGGGCGTCAAGGCGACGCCCGCGCCGGCGATCGAGCCGCCCTATAATTGGACCGGCTGCTATGTGGGCGCCAACTTCGGCTCCGTGTTTGCAACCGATGACTGGTCGCTGACATCACCATCGACATCGCTCGGCAGCCACAGCACCAACGCGCTGGTTTTCGGCGGGCAGTTGGGCTGCAACTACCAGATCAGCACGTGGGTCTTGGGTATTCAGGGCGATTACGACGCTGCGAACCTCTCCGGCGCCAATGACGCTTCGGGAACGCATGCCGATCTCTTCAATGCCGGCGTCACCGACCGCTCCGTTATCGATTCGATCGGCTCAGTGACGGGCCGCCTTGGCTACGCCTGGCATCGTATTCTCTTCTACGGCAAGGGCGGTATCGCTTGGCAGCGTGACAAGTACGACATGTTCACTACTGCCAACAATGTATCTTTCACGTCGGCGGCCGCGACGCGGCAGGGCGCCACCTTCGGGAGCGGCATCGAATATGCCATCACCGACCATCTCCTGATGTTCTTCGAGTACGACTACTATGACTTCGGGACACGTAACAGCAACTTCGTGGTCGCGCCGCCGGCAATCCAGGCCGTCGGCATCCGCGAACAGGAGAGCATCGTCAAAGTTGGCCTGAACTGGAAGGTTGGAGGAGGAAGTTGGTGGTGGTAAGTGGCTAGCACACCGTGGGTAGCTGCGATAACCAAATCCAATTTTGTATCGGCTCCGGTGGAGATGGCACCATGAACAGAAGCCTTTTTTGTATCCTAGCGTTTCTCGCGCCGATTGTGCTTGGCCCTGCGTCCGCCGTCGCGGCCGACATGTCGACGCCGTTCAAAGCTCCTGTCATTCCGGAGATCGCCGTCTGGAACGGCTGGTATGTCGGCATCAATGGTGGCGCGATCAACTCACGCGATAGTGTCGTGCGATTTACCGGAACGGACACCGGCGGCGGCGGCCTCGGGGCCGCGCTTGCTGCGGGCGCCATCCCGAACTCGTTCGGTTTTGACTACAACGGATATCTGATCGGCGGGACCGTCGGTTACAATTGGCAAATTCATCCGCTCTGGGTGGTCGGCATCGAAGGCGACCTCGACGGCGGACAGGCAAAACAAGGCACGAATATCCCGTCCATCTCCGGCGCGCCGATCGTCAGCACGATCATTACCCGCGAGATCGACGACCTTGCCACCATCCGCGCGCGCCTTGGCCTCACCATCGTTGGGCCGCTGATGTTTTACGCTACCGGCGGCGCCGCGTTCGCCGAACACAAGCTCGGCATCGGCGAAACTGGCGCGCTCGCCACTCCGATCAATGCATCGAGCCAGACGTCAAGCCTCGTCACGGGCTGGACCACAGGATTCGGCGTCGAATTCATGTGGGGACAGCATTTGTCATTCAAGGGCGAATATCTGTTCGTCGACTTCGGCAACATCAACAGCGCCATCGCCTATACCTATCCCGGCAACACCAGTTCGCTAAGCGGCGTAGTAAAGGACCGTGACAACGTCGTCCGCGTCGGAGTCAATTATCGCTTCTGATAGAGTGCAGCAATTCGTGGTAGCGCCAGAAAGTATCGTCAAAGTCGACCTGAACTGGAAAGTTCTCGGCGGCGGCTGGTGGTAAAGGATAACCCGGCGGGCTACGCAAACATTCCCCCTTGCGTGGAAAGAGTATGCGCCTCCTGGTTCGAGGCGCCCCGCCGGGCTTTTATTTCGCATTTATATAATCGAACGCAGATACCTATAGATTTTATATGATCCGATGTGGAACCTGCCGGCGGGCGAGCTGATACGATATTTATCGGAGTTTGCATCGCGCCGGTAAGCGAGCGGTTCAGCCCGCTTACGATGATCAACCTCGGGCGATGCGTACGCTGGCGAATAATACCATTCTGCTCATCGACGACGATCCTCAGATCAGGCGCTTCATCGTCGCCGGCCTCGAAATGCATGGCTATGCCGTGCGCGAGGCCGAGACGGGCGCGGCTGGCATCACTGCCGCCGCCCGCCACCAGCCGCAGTTGATCCTGCTCGACCTACGCTTGCCGGATTTGAACGGCGAAGAAGTGCTGGAGACGATCCGGTCGTGGTCGACGGTGCCGGTGATCGTGCTGTCGGTCGAATCCGACGAGCAGCGAAAAGTGCAACTCCTCAAGGCGGGCGCCGACGATTTCGTCGTCAAGCCATTCGGCATCGACGAGCTTGCTGCGCGCTGCGAGGCGGCGCTGCGACGTTACCACCGAACGGTCGATCGCGAGCCTATCGTGCGTACCGGGCCGTTGATGATTGACCTTGTGTCCCGCGCCGTCGTCCTTGATGGCGCGCAACTGACGCTCACGCGCAAGGAATACCGGCTCCTCCATATTCTTGCGTCTCATCTCGGACTGGTGGTGACGCACAACCAGCTCATCAAGGATATCTGGGGCACGACATCGTCCGACAACATCCAGTATTTGCGCATGCTGGTGCGAAAACTGCGCCGCAAGCTCGAAGCCGATCCGAGCCAGCCCAAGCTTCTGATTTCGGAATCCGGCGTTGGCTATCGGCTCGAGCGCCTCGCCGAAGCTGAAGGGCCGGCCGCAAAGCGGTGACCGGCATCAGCGCGATGGCGCGATGAAGGTCGGGCCGACCGGCCGCACGCTGCGCTTGCTGGCATCCGCGTCGGCCGTGGTCGCGTCAGATTCGGATTTGGACGGCTGTTGCGGCGGCGGCGCGAGCGCCGGCATGGTTGAAGCGCCTCTGCGAGGCTCGGTGCGGGCGGGCGATTGCTGCGGCGTTTGCGGGGACCCTCTCGCGGGAGTTGGATCCGGACGGGGCTGCGCCAGCGCCTTCGCTTTTTCGTCGGTCACCACGATATCGCCGCGCTCCATGGTCACATCCGGCGTCTGGCCAAGCGCGTCCGCCCAGCTTTGCCCCGGAGCCCGGCAACTGCACGCCGGCGTGACCTCGCGGCGATAGCGGAAAGCGTTGGGCAAATCCTTGTAGAGGCGTCCGGCGGTCGACACCGCCTGAGCGACGTCTTCGCCGGGATTGCGGTGCGAATAGAGCGCGGTTTCGGTCGCAGGACACTGCGCATGGCAGGCCTGCTCGTCCTCCGCAAAGTGGCCCGGCGAGGTCGAGAATGAGATCGGGAAGTAATATCCGTCGCACGTGCGCACGCACAGCGTCCGATAGCCGCCGCCGCCAACCTGTGGGTAGTCGGCGGTCGGAGGTGAGATGGTCGGGTTGCCTGTCAGGCCGCCAAAGATCGTTTCCAGGATGCCGCGGGGCTGCGCAGCGGTGCGGTATTGCGGACCGCAACTGTTCTGCGCCAGCGCTCCGATGACGGCCTGGCGCTGCATCTCGTCGTCGCCGCCGCGCCGTGTGCGCTGCAGATCGCTGTTGGTCCGGTCGATATTGGCACGCAACTGCGCCATCTGGTTCGACAACGGGCCGCATTGCGGCGACTGGTTCGAGAAAATCGAGAACAGGCTCGGTGGCTGGCAGCCGAGCCGCTGCCAGTTGGCCTGCACGCGGTCGAGGTCGCCTTGCTGCTTGGCGAGCAATTCCTCCAGCCGCCGCGCCTGCTCGGCACGTACGGGATCGGCGCCGGCCCCGCGGTCAATCGCGGCAAGCTGCGCTTCAAGGCGCCCGCAGACGGGGCTGACGGCACCGGGCGCCGGGGAGTAGGGCGCGCTTTGCGAAACACCCTGCGCCGCGGCCGCGGCCGGCATGGCGAGCACGAACAGTGCTGCCGCCGCGCGGCGCGCTGTGGCGTGCGTTCGCATCATCCAAGGCAAGCCCATGTCCGCACGATGCTGCATTCCAGTTGTCCCAGACGGATCGCGGACCGCCGATCATGGCCCGCCCAAACGGCAGCGCATCGGTCGGCGATCACGCCCGCCAACTCCTCGGTCACATCCAACAATACTTAAAGTGTGTTCGGCCAAAGGGAAAGCCGTATTACCCGAGGAATCCCGCCAATAACGTGGCCGGCCGGGGGCGGCGATGAGGCGAACGGGCGCGGTGAACGGACAGGCATTTGCCATAATGGCGTGTGCCGCAGCGGCGGGCGGTCGGTTGGGGACCAAACCGCGCGACCACGCGATTTGAATTTTCAAGGCTTGCGGGCGCGGGAGCTGCGGTCCCGCGCCTGGATGCCGGCAAACTGCACTAGCGGCAGGACATTGTCACCCGAGGGCTGGTCGGGCGCATTGCCGACGATGTGCCCGTAGAAGGAGATGGGGCAAGGGCGGCCGATGAGGTAGCCCTGAACCTCCTCGCATCCAATCTCCTGGAGCGCGGCAAGCTGTTCCTTGGTCTCGACCCCCTCCGCCAGCGCGGTGAGCCCGAGACTGTGGATGAGATCGATCACGCCGCGAACGATTGCGCCCGCCTGCGCGTCCTTGCCGAGATTGATGATGAAGGACTGGTCGATCTTGATCTTGTCGAAGGGGATCGAGCGCAAATAGGACAGCGACGAGTAGCCGGTGCCGAAATCATCCATGGCGACATTGACGCCGAGCAGCTTGAGCCGCCGCAACATCGACACCGCGTGGGAGAAATCGACCATCAGCGTGCTCTCGGTGATCTCGATTGTCAGCCGGCTTGCCGCGAGGCCGGTCTCGAGCAGCACCGAATGGACGAGCGCCACGATATCGCCTTGACGGAACTGAAGCGGCGACACGTTGACGGCGATGCCCAACGGTCGCGGCCATGAAGCGGCCGCGCGGCAGGCCTCGCGCAATACCCATTCGCCGATCGCGAGAATTTGCCCGCTGTCTTCGGCGAGCGGAATGAACTCGGACGGCGGAACGGCGCCGCGGGTCGGATGATGCCAGCGCAGCAGCGCCTCAAAGCCGAGGACCTCGCCGCCATTCTTCGCCACCGGCTGATAGTGCAGCGCCAATTCACCGCGTTCGATCGCCGTCAGGAGATCGTGCTGGAGCGCCCGACGCTCCCGCAAGGACTGATCAAGATTGGCCTCGAAGAAGCGGTAGGTGCTGCGGCCCTCGTTCTTGGCACGATTCAGCGCGGCGTCAGCATTGCTCAAGAGCGCGGTCGCGTCCTTGCCATCGGTTGGGTAGAGGGCAACACCGATGCTGAGCCGCGCCCGCAGGCTCACGCTGTCGATCGTGAACTTGTCGGCCATCGCGGCTGACAGGCGCTCGCAGAAAAGCTCGGCGGTCGCAGGCTGCGGGCCGTCCGCCGTGACGAGCGCGAATTCGTCGCTGCCGACATGAGCGAGGAAAGCTCCTTCCGCTGCCTCCTCAAGTCGGTGCGCGATCTCGCGCAACATCCCGTCGCCGACAACCTGGCCGAACACGTCGTTAAACTGCTTGAAGCGGTCGAGATCGAGACTGAGCACGGCAAAGCTCGAGCGCTCTGCCCGAGCCCGCTCGAGGTGCTCGGCGAGGTGTCTCGCCAGCGCGAAACGATTGGGCAGCCCTGTCAGCGCATCATGCTGCTGGACATAGGCGAGCCGGCGCTCGGTCTGCTTGCGCTCGGTAATATCATCGACCAGGCTGAGCAAATACTGCGTTTCGCCGTTTTCGTCTCGAAGCGGCAATCGGCGCGCAGTGATCAGCCGGCGCTCGCCCGTCGGTGTTTCCACCATGTGCTCGTCGAAGAAGATTTCATGGTTCGACGCCAGCAATTCCTTATCGTGACTCTCGATTAAATCGCCGGTTGACGTAGGGAACAAGTCCCGTGCGGTCCAGCCGATGACCTCGGAGCGCGGGCGGCCAAAATGCTTTTCGGCGGCGCCGTTGATCAAGAGGTAACGGAAATCGCGTGCATCCTTCACCGCGATCGATGTCGGCACGTTCTCGATGACGCTCACCAGGAGCTTTTCGGTACGTTGCAGCTGTCGGTGAGCGCGCCGGCGTTCGGTGATGTCCTCATGGGTGGACACCCATCCCCCATCGTCCATCGGCCGGTTCGCGATGTCGATCGAGCGTCCGTCCGGCAACTCGATGGTCGTTCGTTCCCCCTTGCCTAAACGGACGACGCTTAGAATTTTTGCAGCCAGCGCGTCGGGGTCGGCATCAAGGACGCCTGCTTGCGTCTGATAGGCAAGGATATCGCGCAGACTACGGCCCGGCGTGGCGATATCCCGGTTGAGGCCGTACATTTCGAGATAACGGTCATTGCACAGGACGAGCTGCGCGTCTCCGCTGTACATGGCGAGACCTTGCGGCATGTTCGTGATCGCGGCGTCGAGCTGAATCTTCTGCCGGTTGAGGCGTTCCTGGGCGCGCCCGCGTTCATTCATCACCGCTTCCGCAGTAGCCTGCGCAGCTTCGGCTTTGGCCTGATCGTTGCGCGCCTTGAGGAGCTGCGCATAGTTGCCGAACTGGCGTATCGTCACGAATGCGATGACACCGATCATCAAAACAACGAGCGCCGCGGCGACGCAGAGATAAACGGCTTCGCTTCGCCATTCGGCAAGCGCGGGGGCCGTTCCGGCCGAGACCGTCAAGTGCGCGGGATAGCGTGAGAGGCTGCGCTCCGACGCCATAAGCTGCTCGCCGTCCGGGGCCGCTGTCTTCAGGCCCTGCGGCTTCGTGCCGATTGCCGATGGAATGGGGGGATAGTGGGCGAGCAGGGTGCCGTTCGTGCCGTAGCGCGATGTCGACGCCTTTCTCGAGCTTGAGAGCGCCGAATATCTCTTCGAAGGAATTGAGCTCCAGTCCGCCGGTTACAAAGCCGAGCAGCTGTCTGTCGGGTCCATATACCTTGCGGGCGAGATACATCGACCAGGTGCCGGCTGACTTGTTTTGCAGCGGTTCGCTCAGAAGCGATATCAGCGTCGGATCGCCAAGCAGTTTTTGCACGTACACGCGATCGGAAACGTCGAGCGGCGGCGTCGGCCATGCCCGGCTGAAATTGATGAGCTTGCCTTGCGGATCGAAGATCGAGAACGTCTCAACATGCGGAAGACCGCCGGCGGCGTCCTTGAGCTGGACATAGGCGTCGTATTCCGACATGACATCGCGGAATTGCGCCGGGGACGCAAACTTGCGGCGTTCCATGCGATCGATCAGGCTGCGTTGTACCAACTCGAGAGACTGGATCGACCGGTCGGATTCCTCCGCCAGCATGTAGGCGAGGTTTCTCACCTCGCGCTTGGTGTCCGCAAGCACGTGGTGACGCAGGCTCGAAATCATGCCCGCGGTACCGTAGACGATGACGGCAGCCGTTGTAACTGCGGACAGAACGACCCAGCGCACCATGCGGGCGCGACTGACCTGCGGCGAAACGACTGCGCGTTCGCCTTGATGACGGGCGCTGGTGACGGCCTCACCTGCGTCGTTCAGGGGATCAGAATTTGCACGTGCCATCGCACGCTATTTTGCGCTTATAAGCTTAAAGAACCTTGATTTTTCAAGGAACAAGGCAGCTGGCTTGCAATCTCATTAATTTTGAGTAAACGAATCCGCAGCTTGGGATTCTCTTTTCATTCAAAAAAGATGATCAATGCATTTTCCCTGCGGGCTGCTCACAGCCGAAGGTTCTCGCATTCGTCAGACGTAGCCGAGCCCAACCCTCTAGCTAGGCCCGAGCCGACATCATTATTCCGCATCGGGCTGACGTTCCGGACGGGCGGCATCGAAAGCCGGGTGTCGGTTAGCCTCCTCGTCGACGGCGATGATCTTGGTGAAGCGCTCGATCGGCACTTTGAAGCGCCGGGCATTGGCCACCTGGGGCACGAGGCAGATATCGGCAAGGCTTGGCGTTGCGCCGAAGGCGAAAGGCCCCGGCCGGATCAGCTGTTCGACCGCTTCAAAGCCGATGAGAATCCAGTGATGGTACCACTCCCGCACGGCATCATTCTCCGCCTTGACGGCGCTGCGCAAATAATTGAGCGGGCTCGTGTTGTTGAGCGGATGGATGTCGCAGGCGATGATCTCCGCCACCGCCCGCACATGCGCGCGCGCGACCGCATCGCGCGGCAATAGTGGCGGATCGGGCTGGACCTCGTCGAGATATTCGATGATGGCGAGCGATTGCAGCAGCACCTCGCCGTTGTCGAGGGCAAGCGCGGGAACCCGCATCTGGGGATTGATCGCGCGGAATTCCGCAGTGTGCTGCTTGCCGCCATCCTTGGTGAGATGGATTGCGATCGTCTCGTAGGCTATCCCCTTGAGATTGAGCGCGATGCGCGTCCGATAGGCCGCGGACGAGCGGAAGTAGGAATAGAGCTTCACGATCTTTGCCCCAAACGGAACTGTGCGGCGCGACAGGATAGCATGCCGGTCACCGCGGTCTCTTCGATTTTCGCCAAGGGCGGAGGTGCATGCGACGGGAGCAACCTCCGCGTGACGCCGGCAAGGAATCCTTAGGATTATCGACATATTGTTGTCACGTTGGAAAATTTCACACTTTGCGCCATTGCACCAATGCGGGTCCGGTCGCGTAATTGGGGTCCCCCGAGATATGTCCGAACCTGCCAGAGCCCAGAACGAAACCGCGACGGAGAACAGTCCCGCCGCCTCGCTCTGTTACGTGGTCGATTGTGGCCCAGGAACTCGCGCAGCGATTTCATCGGCGTGCGACGGGATGGGCGTCACCTACCGGTTCTTCGATTCGCTCACCGCCATGCTGGAGAGTTACGCGGCGCTGCGACCGGATCTGCTCATGATCGACATGACCGTCGCCGGCGAGGCTGCGCGGCGGGCGCGCGACGAATTGGTTGCCGCAAATGTCGATCGGCCGATCTGCCTGATGAGCGGCCTCAATGGACTGCTGATCGAGGAAATGCGCCGTTCCTGGGATCGAAGCGGCCTGAAGGCATTGGCTGTGCTTGCCAAGCCGTTGCGCCAGCAGGCCATCAGGCGATCCATCATGCATTTGGTCGGTCGCAGTGCAGCGAAGCCGCCGATCGGCATCACCGAAGTGCTCGAGAATGATTGGTTCGAGCTTTGGTATCAGCCGCGCGTTGACTTGGCGACAAAGGTTCTGGCAGGAGCCGAGGGACTCTTCCGTGCGCGCCATCCCGAGTTCGGCGTGATACCTGCGGCCGATCTGCTTGACAGCGTCAAGGAGCCCGAACTTTTGAGGCTGACCGCCCGCGTCCTGGGGCGTGCCATGGGTGATTGGAAATCATTCCGCAATCTCGGTATCCCGATCGAGTTTTCGATCAACATCCCGACGGTTGCGCTCACGAAGCTCTCGCTGTTTTCAATCTTCTGGGATCAGGCGCCGGACGCCGCGGATTGGCCGGGCATTACCCTCGAATTGAACGAGGACGACGTCATTCCCAATATGAACTTTGCCTTCGCCACGATGAAGCAGCTTCACAAGCAGAAGATCAAGCTCGCGCTCGATAGCTTCGGGCTGTGTTACGAAGAACTGTCCCGCTACAAGGAACTGCCGTTCGCCGAAATGAAGATCGATCGCAGCCTGATTTTCCGATGCGACGACGATGCCCATCAGGCCGGATTGTGCGAGACGATCATCGAATTCGCCCATCGCTACGGGGCCAAAGTGGTTGCCGAGGGCGTCGAAACGGCCGGCCAGGCAGCGATGCTGCGAAAATTGGGATGCGACTACGCGCAGGGGCACCTGTTTGCGCGGCCGATGACCAAATCGGATTTTCTGGGGCTGCTGCAGCAGCGCTCCGCGAAGGCCGCGGCGCGAAGCACGGCAGCCTGAATCACTCGTCGTCGTTCATCGCGCCGCTGGCGGTATGGCTCGTCAACGCGCGCGACCGTTCGGTGAGCCGGTCAACCGCGCGCTCGAACGCGGGCCGGTCGGCCGGATCGATCGCTTCGAACAAGTGATGGGCAAAATCGAGTGCGCCTGGGGCAAGATCGTGATAGATCGCCCGCCCCGCGGGGGTCAGGGACAAAAGCGCTTCGCGGCGGTCGGCGCGGTTCTCGCGTCGGACGATGAGCTTGCGCCGCTCCAGCGCCTGCACCGCGCGCGACACTTTGGTCTTGTGCATATGGCTGTGGGCGCCGATCGCCTTTGCCGTCATCACCTCGAACTCGCCAAGCGTGACGAGGATCCGCCATTCCGGCACGCCAATGCCGTAGCGGTCGACATAGATGCGCGACAGCGCCTCGGATACAAGGCTTGCGACTACGTTGAGCCGGTAGGGGAGGAATTCGTCAAGCTTGAGCGGCGCCTCGGAATCGGCCGCGCTGCGCGCATGTTCTTTCGCCATGGTGCCGCCGCCGATCCCTGCCGGACTGTGCCCGAAGATTTTATGAACATGGCCGAAGTTGCGGCGCTGTGCAACCGATGATGGTTCGGTGGGCAAAGGCCGCGTCGAACATGATCAGGTGATGAGCCACGACCAATTCATTTTGCGAGATCGGCGAGGCCTGCCACCACTTGTCGAGATCGAGTTCGAAACGGGTGTTCGTCGACAGAACCGGAAGAAAGCGGATGATGGCCGCCGCAAACGCCACTATGATATTCATGCTGAGACGGCGGCGGGCGGGCCCACTCTACATCTGCTTCGTCAACGACATCAAAGAAGCGTCCGTGGGCACTGATCGCCGCGCATCGCTCGACCGGTGGTGCGCGAGTAGTGCGGGAACGAGACCGGCAAGGCCGGCGAGCACGCACCAATAAGCATAGCGAAAATCAGCGGCGACCCCGAAAATTCCAAATGAAAGCAGGTACACAATTCCCGAGCTTGTAATGCTGACGGCGAATGCTCCAGATGATGTCAAGCGTCCTCGCCACGCCAACGCGCAGACCGCGGCTGCAAACACGAACCATGCTCCGGCGCGAAACAGGATGGTCGACTTCAGCGCGTCGTGCAGCGCCACGATCCTGATGAAATAGGGATTGCGCGCGAGCGGCACTTGATCGGGAAGTTCGATGTTATCGAGATCGAGTGTCGGATTAGCTCCCGAAAGAAAGCTCCAGAAAACGGAGCGACGATGGCTGAGATACGCGAGTGGATGAGTGGCAACCGCTTGCAACCATGACTGCGTCAAGCGCGGCGTACCGAAGATAACGTCATCTTTGCGCTCCAGCCGGTCCATCGCAAATTTGCAGGGATCGAGCGTCCAGTACCCGTCCCAACGCGCAGCGTTATAACACTGTGTGACGAGCAATGCGTTTTCGTCCGCAGTCCAAGAAACCGGAAATTGGTTTTGCTGCGTGAAATACGTGATGCCGCCGAGATCGAAGACGAGGAGCGAATGAAGCGGGTTCTGGCGATGAACCCCCAAAACGCCGTAGTAGACGATTTGAATGAGCACGTAGCCCGCGATCACCGCAGGTATGAACAGAAGCGCCGTCCGTTTCCACGAGAAGCGCGCAGGCCACAAACTGTAGGCCACAAGCAGCGGCGCCGCGAAAATGGAATTGGGGCGCAACAGCACCCCCAACGCGACCAGTGCAAGCGCGAACCCTTGCACCGCCAAGCGCCACGGCGGCACGCGATCTGCAACGAGAAAGGTGATCGCGGCCGCGAGCAACCATATGACGGCAAACAGGATGTCGCGCCAGATCATGGCGAGGAGCATGAAGGCGGGCGGGACGAAGGCGAGCAGCAGAACGGCGATCGCGAGCGCACCAGAGATCCGGACGACCGCCAACGCGATGATGCCGAACGCCGACCAGTAGAGCGCTGCGTTCAGAAGGAACACGCTGCCCGATCCGGGCGAGATCGGGTCGATGAACGACCAGACGATGGTCATGATCGGGGACTGCCAGTCGCCCAAATAGTATTGTTGCACGTACCCATAGATGTAATTCGCATCCTCGGTCAGGTAGCCGGGGTAGAAGACGAGAACGGTCACGACCAGGCCGACGCACGCCATCGCGGCCACGAGCATTGCGGCGTAGGGCTTGCGTATTTCGGCTGCCAATGGCTGGCGGACTTGTGATTGGGAAATAGTCACACGTGCTCAGTGAAATATGCGGGGACTGTTGGCTCCGTGCCGCATGGATATAGCTTCACCGTCGCATTTCATACCAGGCCGGCTCCGTGTTAACAGAGGGACGGGGCTGGCAATAACAATGAAAAGATGGGCGTGGGGATTGCGCCGCGAGGTCGATGGGCGACGATGGCCTGGTCGAGCGACGCCTTGATGGCTGCGCAAATCTCATCGCCTTTCGAGGAGCCGGCTGGAGCCGCGGGCGCTCTCGAACTCACCATCCTGATGCCGTGCCTCAATGAGGCGGAGACGCTCGCGATATGCGTTGCAAAGGCGCGGGCCTTTCTTGTTCGCACCGGCATCGCCGGTGAAGTGCTGGTCGCGGACAACGGGTCGACCGACGGCTCTGTTGAATTGGCGAAGCGCAGCGGCGCGCGGGTGACCGCAGTCGCCGAGCGCGGCTATGGCGCGGCGCTTCGGGGCGGCATCGCGGCGGCGCGCGGCCGTTTCGTCGTCATGGGCGATGCCGACGACAGCTATGATTTCTCCGATCTCGAAGCGTTCGTCGAGAAACTCCGCGGTGGCTGCGATCTCGTCATGGGCAACCGATTTGCCGGTGGAATCGCGTCCGGCGCGATGCCGTTCCTGCATCGTTATCTTGGCAATCCGGCCCTCAGCCTGATCGGACGCGTCTTCTTCCACCCTCCCATCCGCGATTTCCATTGCGGCTTGCGCGGTTTCCGCCGCGACGCCATTGCGCGGCTCGACCTGCGCACGTCCGGTATGGAGTTCGCGAGCGAGATGGTGGTGCGCGCAGCACTGGCGCGGCTCATCATTGCCGAAGTGTCGACGACCCTCTCGATCGACGGCAGGTCGCGGCCGCCGCATCTGCGCACTTGGCAGGATGGCTGGCGGCACCTGCGCTTTCTCCTGTTGTTCAGCCCGCGCTGGCTGTTCCTTTATCCGGGCCTCGCCCTCATCGCGCTCGGGGCGATCGGAAGCGCAGCGCTGTTTCCCGGCCCGTTGAGGATCACGGAAGGATTTGAACTGGACGACCACACGTTCCTGGTCGCGGCGATGTCGATCCTCGTCGGCGTACAAATCGTGGCTTTCGGCATCATTGCCCGGCATTTCGCCGCTGCCAATGGCCTTCTGCCGCGCTCGCGTCGTCTCGATGCGCTGCTGACAGCCGTCCCGCTGGAGCGCGGCTTGATGATCGCGCTCGCCGTCGTCGCCGCCGGAATTGGCGGGGTAGCCTGGTCGCTGTGGCAGTGGGCGCTGGTCGATTTCGGTCCGCTGACGGCGCCGGCCGTCATGCGCGTGCTCACCTTCGCGCTGGTCTTCATCGCCACCGGGGTGCAATTGGCGTTCGCGCTGTTCCTGCTCGGGGTCGTCATCGACCTGCCATTGGCGCGGAAGGATGGCAAGTAGAGGGGCGTCGCCTCTTATGCGGAGGCGCATTGAAGCTTATTGCAATGAAGGGCCGGCGGCGGCGCTTCAGCGCGAGCACTCGATGGCGACGTACTCGGAACACATGCTGCCGCGGCAGCTAGCTTCGACGCTGCCGTTGCCACCGGTGATCTCGTCGGGCTCGACCTTGCGGAACGAAACTGCCGCTTCGAATTTCCGCGCCTGGCAGTAGGCACTCGCCACCTGCTTCCCGCAATTCGCGCCGCTCGCGAGGCACTGGTCGACGCCATAGCCGTCGCGGTGGTTCTCGATGATGAAAATCTTGGTTTCGGCGGCCGCCGCCTGGAACGAGAAGGCAGAGATCGCCGCAAGGACGACGAGGATACGCATGGCGGAGCCCGCAGGATCGGAAGAGATTGTTCGAAAATGCGCGCAAAGACGTTAAAGCCCCGTTAACCGTCCGGGACCCGCGGCTTGATGCAATCGCAGCCCCGGCGCCATCCGCAAATCCCCGGAGGTGGAACGAAATGTTAGATTGGCCGTGGAAGAATCGGGTTCTTCCGTTGTGTTGCGCGTTTGAATAACGTCTGCGCCGGATATCCGGCGCCTCGGGATCGCCAGTCTCATGCCCGCGATTAAGGTCGCAATCATATTTGCAACCGACGGCTCGGACGGCGGCGACGAAATCATCGCCCCATTCGCAACAGCGAGTTTTGCCGCAGGCTTGCGCATTGCGGGTTCCACCCCACTCATGATTGCGGTGACGCCGGATGGGGAGGCAGTGGCCGCACAGACGCTCGGCGGAGCCGATCTGGTGCGCTCCTCTGCTGCCGGTCTTCGTGACCTCATCGCCGGCGAACGGCCGGATGCGATCCAGACGTTTGGGATGGAGACGCGCCTCACGGGGATCTGGCCGATGGCGACTGCTCTTGAAGTGCCGCTCGCACATTGCGTGTCGTCCTGGCGTGGCGGCGACACGCAGAGGCGCCCGGTCGTAGGATCGGCCTTCGCGGTGGCACGAGCGAAGCGCGCAAGCCGTCATGTCGGGGCTGTGATCGGCACCAGCCGGGCCGCGGCGGGGCGCCTGATCGCCGCCGGCTGGTTTTCCGGTGCTGCGTTCTCCGTGATCCTGCCGCCGCCGGTCGAACGGATCGGCGCTGTCCCGGTGTCGGCGCCGCGAGCGGCGAGCGGCGAGCCGGTGTTCGGTATCTATGCGCCCGGCGCGCCGGGCGATCTCTTTGCCTTTGTCGCGCGTGCAATCGATCTTACCGGGCGGCGCGACGCCATACGGATACGTGTCGCGGCAAAGCATCTGCCGCGCGAGCCGGGACCAATTGCAGTCGTTGAAGCGACCGGCATCAACGAATTCCTTGCTACCATTGATGTGCTGGTGGTGCCCGCTTATGACGACGCCGCTGCGCCGGCGGTCATCGCGGCGTTGCGGGCCGGCAAATCGGTGATCGTGCCGGATTGCGGCGGCGCCGCCGAGCTCATCGAATACGGCCGGCATGGCGTGATGTTCGCGGCCGGGAGCGTCTACCACCTTGCCAATGCGATGAACCTCATCGGCCAGTCCTGGCAGGACAAGCCGGTGCTGGTGGCTGCGGGTGGTCCGGCGATCGCGAAGACCCATCCGACGATCGTGGCGCAGGGCTTTGCCGCCGCCCTTCAGCGGCTGGTGTCTGCACGTTCGCAACAGCGTGTCGCGGGCTCCTCCCATGGCTGAGCTTGGCGCGCCCGGTCTGCGCTACGGCATCGTCGCGCTGGCGCGGAGGGATCGCCGCCTCATGGATGCGACGCTGCAATCGATCGCGCGCCTGCCGGATGCACCAGAAGCGACTGTGCTCGCGGTCTCCAAGCTGCGCACTTACGTCTATTCGGATGCTGCGAGCAATCCGTCATCCCCGCGCGGGCTTCGGATCATGCCCGCGGAAAGCGGCGATGCGCTGCCGATCGCTGATGGCTTCCGCGCCGTCGCCCAGCGCGCCGACATCGTGGTCTTCGTTCCTGAGGGCATCGTCCTCAGTCCCGACTATCTCGTCTCGGTGCGCGAAACTGCCGAGAACTGGCAGGATATGGTCGGCGAGGTCGCGTTGGTTCATCGGACCGTCGAGAACGATCATCTTGACCCCGATATCGCTGCGTCTCGCGAAGCGGCACCCAGCCGGTTCTGGGTTGCGTTGCGGTCAAAAAGTCTGTGCGCCAGCCTGTTGTGGCTGCGGGTCGAGGCCTGCGGCAATCTCAAGTTCAATGCGTTTCCGCAAAGCGCGGAATATCTCGCCTTTTCGGCGCTGCTCGATCAGCTGCGCCCCCGGGGACGCACGCGCGTGATTTCATCGGACAGGGCCGTCCAACTCCGCCACCCCGGAGAGCGACGCAGCGGCTTCGAGGCCGGGCGGGAGCTTTACGAAGCGCTGAGCCGGATCGGCGAATGGCGCGAGCGCAGCGATGCGGCATTCGCAGGAGAGGCGAGCTACATCGATCCGCGGTCGGAGAAGCGGCGTCTGTTCGGCGAGCAGGCGATGCGTTACCTGGGTTCGTCGGCGCCGCGCGCCCACGTCGGCTCGTTCATCAAAGGCATGTTGGCGGCGCGGCGCGAGGCCGCGGCCAGCCGCGAGCGCATCCGCAGCGACCTGCGCAAGCTGCGTTGACGGCGGTACGTGGTAGCGGGCGTCAATAAGACCGGTGCGGCCGCTCAACCGAGCATCGCATAAATGTCGCCGGAATTCGCCTCGTCCGCCAGTTCATCGATCCAGGCGGCGACCTCGTCGGCACTGAGCCTGCGGTCGTGAACGAAGGTGAGACTTTCACCCAGCGAGGCTGCGAAGCCGTCATATCCAAGCGCGCGGCATCGGGTGATGGCGGCATGAGCGACATCGCGCTGGATGGTCGTGAACTCGAATGACAACGCCGGCACCGGCGCGGCGAGGCCGGCCAGCGCCTCGGCCTCGAAGCCTTCCACATCGATCTTGATGAAGCGCGGCACGCCATGGCGCGCAATGAGGGCGTCGAGGGTCGTCATCGCGACGTCGACCGTGCGCGTCCATTGCTGGTCTTCCCAGCCGGGCGCGCGGCGTGCCGCGGCCACGAAGTCCTTTGACGCCGTGGAGACAGTCGGATTCGCGAGATTGAGCCGCAGTGCGACCCGGCCCTCACATGCGCCGACCGCCGCTTCGACGACTGTCACCGATTCGTCGAGCCCGTAGAGGAGCCGCAGCGTCGTTGCAAGCGCCGGCTGCGGCTCGAGAACGACGACGGTTACGCCCAGACGACGAAATGCGGCAACGCGATCGCCGACGTGCCCGCCGATATCGAAGACGAGGTCGCCCTCCTTGACGAAGCGCGCGTAATGGCGGTCGAGCACCTGTCGCCGTCGCCGCCCGCGGTAGTAAATGCTCAACGATCGCACCACCCCGCGTGCCGTTTGCAGGCCGTCGAGCCACGTTGTCTCCCCTCCCCCTTGTGGGGAGGGGTCGGGGGTGGGGGTCGTGAGATCTGGTATTTCGTTGCCGTAGCCTCCCGACCCCCCACCCCGGCCCTCCCCCACAAGGGGGGAGGGAGAAGAGCGGCGCCCCGCGAGCGCCCTGAGGCCGAGCGCGTCGAGCGGGGAGGGCGCGATCTCCTCGGGCAGGCGGGCAATGCCGGCGCGCATCAAAGCGGCGCCGACGGCGGGGCTTGCAGTGAAGACACACAACGGCACCGCGAGCGCGAGCCCGCCGGCAATGAGCAGCGCATAGGGAATGGCGGCGGGTGCTGCGACTGCCAGCGCCCCGAGGCATGCGCAGCCGAGCACGGTCTGCGGCCATAGCGCCGCGAATGCATCCCGCAGCGGCACGGCGTGATCATCGCGCGCCTGGCCGCCCCAACCGACACTGCCGCCGAAGATCAGCGATGCCATGAACACGCTGTGCGCGAACCACGTGATCGGCAGCAGCAGGAGACAGAATACGGCTTCCGTGAAGACGTTGACGAGGAACCGCGGTGCGCCGCCAAAGCGCGCCCTTGTTTGCGGCCGCATCAGCGCGTCGATCACGGTGGCGATCCTGGGCGCAAACCACATCACCAGGAAAATGGCGAGGACCGCGAGTCCGGCATGAGGCGAGATGAACGCGGATGGCCGCTCGGCGCGCACGACACCGATAGTGCTGAGAACCAACAGCGCCATCCATGCCGGCGAGCCAAGAAACATCAGAATCGCCAGGCCAAGCTGATATCGGCTGACGAACTTCAATCCCGGCCAGGTCAGGAAGTGCCAATATTGCATATTGCCCTGGCACCATCTGACGTCGCGGCGAATGAATTCCAGGAGCGTCGGCGGGTTTTCCTCCCAGCCGAGATGCTCCTCGGGCAGCACGCGCACCTCGTAGCCCGCGCGGCGCATCGTCACCGCTTCGATCTGGTCGTGGCTCAGCACGTGGCCGCCGAGCCGGTCGGTAAGGAAGGCGCCTTCGGGCAGCGGCGGAATATGGCAATGGGCGGTAAACGGCTTGAGCCGCAGCACCGAGTTGTGTCCCCAATGGGGGCCGCAATCGGCCTGCCACCACGCGCTGCCGATCGTATAGGACCACATCGCAAGCCGCATGCCGAACTGGAAGAGGCGTGCGAACGCGCTGGTCGACGGCATGCCGATCACGAGACCCTGCAGGATGCCGATCTCCGGCGAGACCTGCATGATGCGCACCATGCGCAGGATCGCAGAGGCGGGGATGAAGCTGTCCGCGTCGAGCGTGACGGCGAAATCGTGCTGGCCGCCCCAGCGCAGGCAGAAGTCGCGGATATTGCCGGCCTTGAAGCCGGCATTGTCGCTGCGCCGCCGATAGGTCACGGCAATGCGGTCGCGCCACGTCGCCGCGAGTGCGGCGTAGCTCGCCTCCTCGGCGGCTGCGGCCGCGCCATCGGGCGTGTCGCTCAAGAGATAGAGATGAAAGTGCTCGCCAAACGGCGCGAGCCCGTCGAGCATAGGCGAGAGGTTGCGAATGACGCGCTCAGGGTCCTCGTTGCGGATGCACGCAAGCAGCGCGACCGATGCCGTGATCGGCTCGTCGCCGCGGACGCGGGCCGCCGCGGGCGTGACTGCCACCGACGGGTCATCGGCAAAGCGCAGGACCGCGAATCCGATCGCGGCGTTCCAAAATCCGATCACGGTCCACGGCAGGGTCACGAGAAACAGGCAGAGCAGAATGATATCGAGCGCATCGAGCCCATTTCCTGCCAGGGCAATGCCCGTGAGCCACATCACCGCAGCGATGGTTGCGATGACGAGCCCGGCAAACAGAATGCGACGCCCCCCGGCGGGCGAGGGGCGCACAATAAGTTTCGGCAGGGCTGACGCGCCCGCATGAGACTCGGTCATCGAGAAAAAGGCTTTGGAAAGGACCCCCGACTCTGCTGAAATATAGCTGGTGCAACGTTTCCAAGTCCAAGGCTAAAAGCTGAAAGCCAAAGTCAAAATTGACATGCGGCTCACGCAATCCAATTCCGGGAACTTCAGATTCGACGCGAGGATCGGTTGGGGGATCAGGCAGAAGGGCGGGTCGCCGAGGCCCTGTGGTATGTGGGTACGAACCAGGCGGAGATCCGGTCCGAGACGATCGGTCCGGCCGGTTCCGGCGAGGTCGAGATTCGCGCGCTCTACAGCGGGATCAGCCGCGGCACCGAGCGTCTCGTTTTCACCGGACGCGTGCCCGCAAGCGAATATGGCCGCATGCGCGCCCCGTTCATGGTCGGCGAGTTCCCGTTCCCGGTGAAGTACGGCTACTCGATCGTCGGCCACATCGTTGACGGCCCCGGCCATCTGCGCGGCCGCGAGGCCTTCGTGCTCCATCCCCACCAGACCGCGTTCACCGTGCCGGTGGATCGGATCGCGGTTCTGCCGTCGGACGTTCCGTCCGCGCGCGGCGTGCTCGCCGCCAACATGGAAACCGCACTCAATGCCATCTGGGATGCGGCGCCCGGTCCGGCCGACCGCATCGCGGTGGTCGGCGCCGGCGTCGTCGGCTCGCTCTGCGCCTATCTCGCGGCCAAGCTGCCGGGCGCCGAGGTCACGCTCATCGATGTGCGGCCGGAGCGCGCTGAGATCGCGGCGGCGCTCGGTGTCGATTTCGCACTGCCGCCGTCGGCGCCGGACGAATGCGACGTCGTTATCCATGCAAGCGCGAGCGCCAGGGGCCTCGCGACTGCGCTCAACCTCGCGGGCGAAGAGGCGACCGTTGTCGAACTGAGCTGGTATGGCGCGGGCGCCGTCGAAGTTGCGCTCGGCGAGGCGTTCCACAGTCGCCGCCTGCGCCTCATATCGAGCCAGGTCGGCCAGGTGGCCGCGTCGCGCCGGCCGCGGTGGTCCCACCGCCGCCGGATGGCGGCGGCCGTCGCGCTCCTAGCCGATCCCGTGCTCGACCGCTTGCTCGCGCCGGCGATCGATTTCCACGATCTACCGGCGCAACTGCCGCACATTCTCAGCGAACCTGGCGGCGTGCTATGCCAACTCGTCCGCTACCCGGCGCGGTTAGATTGATTGCGCGACGCTCCGCGTCGCGGGGGCGTGGGCAACGCAGGCGAAATCGGAGGAACTGGAAGTGGGTGGGCGCCTGCAACTGACGATGGCTTGCGGTCCCTACGACCGGATGGAAGCACTCGCGCAAGGCGTGGTGCAGCCGGAGGGAATTGACCTTCGCTATCTCGCCATACAGTCGCCTCCGGAAATCTTCGCGCGGATGATCAAGACCAAGTCTTTCGATGTCGCCGAGATGTCGCTCGCGCATTACTCGATCATGCGAACGCGCGGACCGTTTCCCTTTGTTGCGCTTCCGGTCTTTCCGTCGCGCCTCTTCCGGCACGGCTTCATCTTCATCAATAGGAATGCGGGCATTGTCGGTCCGCGCGACCTCGAGGGAAAGCGAGTGGGGGTCCAGGAATATCGGCAAACCGCCGGCGTCTGGATTCGCGGCATTCTGCAACATGAGTACGGCGTCAATCTTAACCGCATCAGTTGGATCGAAGGAGGCGTGAACGAGCCGCGCGCGGCGGACCACGACATGGACTTGCGCCCGATCGGGGAGTTGAGGCTCGAACTCATCGGTGCGGAGCAGACATTGAGCGACATGCTCGAAGCCGGCGAGATCGATGCCTATTTCGGGGCGCGGCGTCCCGCGTCGTTCGATAACGGCCGGAACGTCGCCCGTCTCTTTCCCGACTACCGGGCGCGCGAGAAGGATTTTTATCGCCGCACCGGCTTTCACCCGATCATGCATACGCTGGTGATCCGGGAGGAGCTTTACGACGCACAGCCCTGGATTGCCGAAAGCCTTTACAAGGCGTGCCAGCAATCAAAGGCGTGGGCGCTGAAACAGATGCGCTTCTCCGGTGCGCAGCGCACCATGCTGCCTTGGCTGTTCGAGGAGATTGCCGAGATGGACGAACTCATGGGGCCCGATCCGTGGCCCTATGGCCTCGAAGCCAATCGGAAGATCCTCGAAGCCTTCCAAGGCTACTTGGTCGACCAGCATTTCCTCCACGCAGCGAAGCCGATCGACGAGTTGTTCACGCCCATTGTCGGATGGACGGAGTAGCCCGGCGTCCTGGTCATACGTCCACGCGACACCAGTTGCTTTCTCCTCACCGCCAACCGAAAATCCCGCCGAACAACAATGGGGATGGTCATGGATGCACCATCGATTGGCGCGCGCGACTTCACGTGGCCCGACAACGACCTTTCACGCGCGCCCTATCGCGTCTACACCGATACCGAGCTTTACGCGCTGGAGCAGGAGCGCATCTTCCGCGGACCGACGTGGAATTTCCTCGCGCTCGAATGCGAGATTCCTAATCCCGGCGATTACAAGACCACCTATGTCGGCGATGCGCCGGTGCTGGTCGCCCGCGCCCAGGACGGGTCGATCAACGCCATGGTCAACCGCTGCGCCCACAAGGGCGCGCTCGTCTGCTACAAGCGCCGCGGCACGGTGCGCGAGTTCATCTGCGTCTATCACAACTGGACGTACGATCTTGCCGGCAATCTGACCGGCGTCGCGTTCAGGAAGGGCGTTGGCGGCAAAGGCGGGCTCGCCGCTGATTTTCGCCAGGACCAGCACGGACTCGAAAAGCTGCGCGTCGAGATCTATCGCGGGCTGATCTTCGGCACGTTCTCGGCGGACACGCCGCCGTTTGCGACCTACATCGGCAGCGAGCTCACCGCCAATATCGACCGCGTGTTTCCGAAGCCGCTCAAGGTTCTCGGCTATCACAGCCAAATCCTGCCGAACAACTGGAAGCTCTACGCCGAGAACAACAAGGACTCCTATCATGCGAGCCTGTTGCACGTGTTCCACAACACCTTCGGCGTCGTGCGGCCGAACATGGGCGGCGGCATCAAGATTTCCGACAGTGGCTGGCACCATCTGAGCTATACGCAGCGCGCCTCGCTTGGGGACGACGAGATCGGCCGCGAGAAGGTGCGCTCCCTACAGGAGCAGTACAAGCTCAAGGACGTCCGGATGATGGAGCACAAGCTTGAGCTCGGCGACAACATCACCAATGCCATCCAGACGGTGTTTCCCTCGCTCGTCGTCCAACAGATCCTCAATGCGCTCGCCGTGCGGCAAATCCAGCCCAAGGGCGTCGATCGCACCGAGCTGGTGTGGACCGTGCTCGGCTTCGAGGACGATGACGAGGCCATGAAGGAGCTGCGGCTCAAGGTGAATAATCTCGTCGGTCCCGCCGGCCTCATCTCGATGGAGGATGGTTGCGTCGGCGGCTGGGTGCAGCGCGCCGCCAAGGCCGATCCGGAGGCGACGACGATCATGCCGATGGGGGGACATAACGTGGAAGCGAGCCAGGGTTCGCGCGTGACGGAAGCGGCCGTGCGCGGGTTCTGGAAGGGCTGGCGCGAGTGCATGGGCATCTAGGGGAGGCGCGGCCATGAGTGTTGATTCTGCGGCGCTCGACCGCGATCTGGCGCTGCGCCTGCGCGTCGAGGACTTCTACGCCGAATACGCGCACACGATCGACGATGACCGGCTCGAGGATTGGCCGGGCATGTTCACGCAAAACGGCACGTATCGCGTCACGACCCGCGAGAACTTCGATTCAGGTCTGCCGCTGGCGCTGATCTACTGCGACGGTCGCGGCATGATGGAAGACCGCATTTCGGCGCTTCGCACCGCCAACATCTACGAACCGCACGTCTATTGTCACAATACCAGCGCGCTGCGCCTGCTCGGCACCTCAGGCGGGGAAATTCGCGCCCGCGCCAACTTCACCATTTTCCGCACGATGGCTGAAGGCGACACGTCGATCTTCGCCTGCGGCCGCTATTTCGATCGGCTGGTCGAGGAGGAGGGGCGGCTGAAGTTCCGTGAGCGCCTTGCCGTGCTGGACTCGCGGCAGGTCGACACGCTGCTGGTCGTTCCGCTGTAGCGCCGCGTCCTCTTCTCCCTCGCTCGGTTTGCAGTCTTCTCCGCCGGTCCCCGTCACTGCGGGTCGATCCTCGGCGCAGGCTTTGGCTTGGCGGCGACCGATCGCTTGGGCTTGGCGTCGCTTTGCGGCGTCGTTCCAGTGGAGCCACCGTCGGCATCGGCTTTCGCCGCCGCCTTGCGCTTGGTCGAAGCCTTCGCAGCGGTCGTGCCCGGCTTTTTCTTCGTTCCGTCGGTGGCCGACGGTGCGTCCGGACTGGGCGGCACGACGGCATAAACATCGACCGGCAAATCTCGGGACAATCCTGCCGCGAGGAGCGAGGCCGCTCGCGCGGGATTGTTGGGTAGGCGCGACAGCACAAACGGATGCTGTGCTCGGGCATCGGCGCGGATCGAACCGGTGCCGCGCCCGACGAGAGTCTCGGGCAAATCGTCGTCGTCGGAGCCCGGAGGCTTGCGGTTCTTGCCGCAGATCTCCTCACTCAGATTGGCCGGCGCGGCGGCGATCGGGGTAAGCGAGTCCACGGTGACGTATGATGGGGACTGCCACGAGAGCGGATTGCCGGCCGCAAATCCGCGCTCCATCATGTCGGCGGCCTTGGCGGTTCGCGACGCGGATGACGATGCTCCCAGCACCACCGCGATCAGCCGTTTGTCGCCGCGCGTCGCGGTCGCCACCAGGTTATAGCCGGAGGCGCAGATGAAGCCGGTCTTCATGCCGTCGGTGCCTGGATACTCATCGAGCATCCAATTGCCGTTTCTGTAGACCTTCTTGTCGTACCGGATCGCGCCGATGTGCCAGTAGCCGTCGTGCTCCGGAAAGTCCCGGATGATGGCCCGGGCAAGGATTGCGAGATCGCGCGCCGAGGTGACTTGCCGATCGTCGGGCAGACCGTTGGGATTGACGTAGTTCGTCTGGGTCATGCCGAGACGCTTCGCCGTCGCATTCATCTCCGCGGAAAAATTCGCAATCGAGCCGGATACGCCCTCTGCGAGCACCACCGCGATGTCGTTCGCCGAATGCACCAGCAGCATCTTGAGCGCGTTGTCGACAGTGACCTGGGTGCCGGGCGGGAAGCCCATTTTGGAGGGCTGCTCCGCGGCGGCCTTCGCGGAAACCGTGAGAGGAGTATCGAAGGTGAGGCGCCGGTCTTGCAGGGCTTTGAGCGTGACGTAGGTCGTCATCAGCTTGGTAACCGAGGCCGGGCGCCACGGATAAGCGGCGTTCTTGCCCTCGATGACTTTGCCGGTGTCGGCCTCTACCAGGAGCAGCGCTTCCGCCCGCGCTTGTTGATTATCCAAGGCAATAGCCGCGAGCGCGGCGCTTGCGGTCGCAGCAAGCACCCAGACGAGCGACAACAACGACGTCTGCCGAAGCGGCACGATGGCGCTCCAATCTCTTGTAAGCGGCGCAGCGGTATTTGGTGCTTACATGATCCGATAGTTCGAACGTTCTACCTGAACCGCTCCGCCTGGCAACGTCGCGGTTCGCCCTGCAACTTTCTGTCCATCGGACCGCCGGATCGACAAGACCGAACCGGATTCATCGAAATCGCGGAGGACAAAATCGGCCCATGGCGCTTTTCGATAAGAGCCGGCCAGCTGTCGCTCGCCCAACACGCCCTCACCCCTTGCGACTATTTGAAATATCTGAGATCGGGCGGCGTCTGCCCCTTGCGGACCGGCATGAGCAAGCCGTCGGCGCTCAGGTAGTAGTGTTCGTGCCCGATCATGACCTGCCCATTATATTCGCCGCAGTGAAATTCCGGCCATTGGGCGTCCTGATGGGCACCGCGCGTATAACGCTTGTCGACCGTCCACGGGCGCGTCAAGGCATTGTCGATCACCGTTATTTCGTCGTGGAGAAGGTTGGGATTGCTCTTGTCGACGAAGATGCGCTCCCGGAATATTGACTGATTGTCCCGATGCAGCGGCAGGCCGCTGATGTCGAACACGCGGTTTCCCTTGAAGCCCCGCGTCTCGACTTCAAGCACGTCGAACTTGCCGTCGCCATCCTGGTCAATCCACTTGCCGATCGAGTAGCCCTGAAGTGTCGGCTCGATCTCGGCGGGCCAGTCGCGTCCGTCGGTGTAGATGCGGCGCAGCGCGTCGAAATCTGCGATCAACACGTAGGTGGTATCGGGCGTGATCACGAACTCCAGTGGCCGGAATCCGACCATCATGAAGGGCATCCCGGCGCCGCCGCACATGACATGATCTGCGCTGTTGCCAAGTCCGCCTTTCGCCTGGTCTGCGAGACTGGCTTCAAGCACGGCCTCGTATTCGGGTGTCAGTGGCGCCTGCTGTCCCTTTCCCCACGATTTTGTCTGGTCGAACGATGGTTGACCCGGAAGCCCGCGGACGACGAACCGGTCCCATTGTCCTTTCAGATTGGGGTATTTCGAATAGTCCAAAATCTCCGACACGGCTGGCGTTGACAGGGCCGCCAGCAACGCAGCGGCACCGAACCACATCCTAAAAGACATAGTGCTCCTCCCGGCATCCGTTCTGGACAGGGTCGGATGAACCGTAACATGGGGCAAGCAAAATTTCGGATCGGCAGAGATACTTTTGCTAGATATCACTGGATCCCCGCGTGAGCCGGGAGAGGCGAAGGAGAGATGCCCCCGTGTATGCCGTCGAGGTTTCAGATCACATCATGATCGCGCATTCGTTCCGAGGCGAAGTCTTCGGTCCGGCGCAGCGGCTGCACGGCGCGACCTTTGCGGTGTCGGCAGCGTTCATGGCCGACGCGCTCGATCGCAACGGCATCGTGGTCGACATCGGCCGCGCATTCGACGTGCTCAAGCAGGTCCTGAGCCCGCTCAACTACCGCAATCTCGACGACATGCCGGAGTTCAAGTCCGTCAACACCACCACCGAGTTTCTCACCCGCCACGTCTTCGACGGCCTCGCGGCGGCGGTGAAGCGCGGTGACCTCGGCCGCGACGGACGCGAGATCAGCGCGATCCGGGTGACCGTCGCGGAATCGCCGTCGGCGCGGGCCTGGTACGAGGGAGCGCTGTGGTAGCGCTCGCCGTCGCGGTTCCGGGAAGCCTCGACCAGCCGACCGGCGGTTACGCTTACGACCGGCGCGTCATCGCCGAATTGACGAAACTCGGCTGCACCATCGACGTGGTCGATCTCGGCGAGGGTTTCCCGCGCCCCACGGCGGCTGCGGCCGCGGAGGCCTTGGTGCGATTGCGTCTTGTGCCGGCAGGTCGCCCCATCATCATCGACGGGCTTGCGCTCGGAGTGTTGCCCGAGGCCGCGCAGGCGCTGCGCGGCACCCATCCGGTGATCGGGCTCGTGCATCATCCGCTCGCCCTCGAAGCCGGGCTCACCGCCGAGGGCGCGGCGCACCTGCGCGAGAGCGAACGCACGGCGCTTGCCGCCGTCCGTCACGTCATCGTCACCAGCGCCGCGACGGCGCGCGCGCTCGCGGCGGACTATGGCGTCGCGAAAGAGCACATCACGGTGGCAGTGCCGGGCAACGATGCCGTCGCGATGGCGCGCAAGGAAACACGCGGCACCGTCAATCTTCTTGCCGTCGGGGCAGTGGTGCGGCGTAAGGGCTACGATGTTCTCGTTGCCGCGCTCGCGCATCTCGCCGACCTCGACTGGCACCTCGTCATTGCCGGCGATTGCACCCGCGATCGCGAAACCGCGGGCGAACTTGCGACCAGGATCGTGATGCAGCGCTTCAGTCCGCGCGTGCGCATGGCGGGCGCGGTCAGCGAGCAAGAACTGGCGCAGCTTTACGGCGATGCCGATGTGTTCGTGCTGGCCTCGCGCCACGAGGGCTATGGCATGGCATTCGCAGAAGCGATTGCGTATGGGCTCCCCATCATCGGCACCAAGGCGGGGGCCATTCCGGAGACGGTGCCTGAGGGCGCCGGCATCCTCGTTCCGCCCGATGATGTCATGGCGCTGGCCGCGGCACTGCGCACCATGATCGCGGACCGCAGCGTCCGAACGAGGTGCGCGGACGTGGCGCGGCAGGCGGCAGCGGTGTTGCCGCGCTGGGAGGATACCGCGCGTGCGATCCTCGCTGTGGTGCAGGGCCTCGCATGAGTGGCTTTTCATCCGAATGGCTCGCACTCCGCGAACCCCACGATCAGGCGGCACGCAGCCGTTCAGTGCTCGATGCGGTCGGCGCAACGTTTACCGGTGCGCGGAGCGTTGCGGTGACCGATCTCGGCTCCGGCACCGGCGCCACGCTGCGCGCGATTACGGACGTCTTGCCGAAGCCGCAGCGCTGGCGGCTGATCGACCAGGACGAAGCGCTGCTCGCCCGCGCGCGCGAAGCGACCCACAGTGAAGGGGTCACCGTCGAGACCGCGGCTGTCGATCTTGCCCGGCATCTCGAAAGCGCGATCGGCGACGCGCCCGATCTCGTCGCCACGTCGGCTTTGCTCGATCTCGTGTCCGCCGCGTGGCTTGATCGTCTCGTCGCGACGATCGTTCGCCTGCAATGCCCATTCTATGCCGCTCTCAGCTTCGACGGTCGCGTCGCGCTGACGCCGGCAGTTCCCGACGATGAGACCATCATCGCCGCCGTCAACCGCCACCAACTCACCGACAAGGGCTTCGGCCCGGCATTGGGACCGGGCGCCGCGATCGCTGCGCCCCAACGCTTCCGCGACTTAGGCTTTGCCGTGATGACGGATCGCTCCGACTGGCGCTTTGCCCCCACCGATCGCGACATCCAGTCGGCCATGCTTGACGGCTGGGCGGGCGCTGCTCGCGAAATCGGGGTTGCTTCGTCAGTCGTCTCCGCCTGGCTCGAAGCGCGCCGCGCGCATCTGGCGGCGGGGCGTTCGGAGATGACGATCGGTCACGTCGATTTTTTTGCCAGTCCGATCGGTCGCCGCTGAGCAGTCAGATCGCAGTCGAACAGCACTTCCTCGCCGAGGACGTGGGTCGTGGTATGGGGCCGCAACGCCTCCTCGCAGCGGGTGATCGGCGCGAGATCGAGGCTCGAGCGGCCGCCGCCGAGGATGATCGGCGCCACCACGACATGGAGGCGATCGAGACACCGCGCCTCGAGAAAGCGCGCAACCGTCCCCGGTCCACCCTCGATCAGGATGCGCTTGAACCCGCGCTCGGCAAGGCTCGCGAGAATTGCCGCCGGAGCAATATGTCCGCGATCGGCGTTGAGCACGATGTGCTCGACTTTCGCCGGCACCGAGCCTTCTGCTCCCTCCCCCCTCGTGGGGGAGGGCCGGGGTGGGGGGGCGTGAGGTTGTGACCCGGCAGCGCCCGATTGCTCGACCTTCACCCCTGACCTTTTCCCGGAAGAGGGAGGGAAGCCCGTATGCTGCGCCTCGCCGTTTACGCCCTGCGCCGCGGTGATGACGATGCGGCGCGCACCATCGTCGCGGAAGGCGCGGGCGGTCGAAGGCAACCGCCCGCTCGGGTCGATGATGACGCGCGCCGGATTCTCCCCGGCAACGCGCCGCACCGTGAGTTGCGGGTCGTCCGCGACCGCCGTGCCGACGCCGACGACGACGGCATCAACAAGCGCGCGCAGGCGATGAAGATGATCAAGCCCATCGGAGCCGTTGATGTAATGGGAATGCCCGGTGGCGGTGGCTGCGCGCCCATCGAGCGATTGCCCGATCTGGCCAATGACGATGAGCTCATCGACCTGGCTTGCCGCGAGCGGCGCGAAGATCTCGTTCCATCGCGGCAAGTTTCCGGGACGACCGGCGCGAATGGCGGCGAGTGCGTCGCGCCAGCCATCATCGGCATGTCGAGGAATTGTATCGGCGAAACTCATGCGTCACTCAAAATTCACGCGGCAAGTTGCCGAGATGATATCAGCAAACCGCCTCGTTGGTCAGGCCCGAACGAGCCCGGACCCTGGTAACGCTGTCAGTCGCCGCGACGTTCCGAACGGCCGACGCTGGAGTAGGAAAAGCCATTCATCTCCTCCGGCCGGTAAACATTGCGCAGGTCGACGACAACCGGCTGCTTCATCGTCGTCTTCAGCCGATCGAAATCGAGTGCGCGAAACTGTTCCCACTCGGTAACAATGACGAGCGCTTCCGCGCCCTCCGCGCAGCTATACGGACCGTCGCAAAACTCGACGTTCGTTGAGGAGTGGGCGCGCCTGCTCCATGCCGACCGGGTCGTAGGCGCGCACCCGCGCGCCCATGTCCTGCAGCGCGGTAATCAGCGGAATCGACGGCGCCTCGCGCATGTCGTCGGTGTTGGGCTTGAAGGTCAGCCCAAGCACCGCGACGGTCTTGCCGCGCAAGCTGCCGCCGAGCGCGGCCGAGACCTTGCGCGCCATGCCGCGCTTGCGCGCGTCGTTGACCGCCGCGACGGTCTCGACGATGCGCAGCGGCGCTTCGTCGTCCTGGCCGGTCTTGATCAACGCGACGGTGTCCTTGGGGAAGCAGGAGCCGCCGTAGCCCGGGCCGGCGTGCAGGAATTTGCCGCCGATGCGGTTGTCGAGGCCGATGCCGCGGGCGACCTGCTGCACGTCAGCGCCGACCTTTTCGCACAGGTCCGCGATCTCGTTGATGAAGGTGATCTTGGTGGCAAGGAAGGCGTTGGCGGCGTACTTGATCAGTTCGGCGGTGCGCCGGCTGGTGTAGAGGAGCGGCGCCTGATTGAGATAGAGCGGCCGATAGAGCGTTTGCCATCACTTGCGGGCGCGTTCGTCGTCGGTGCCGACACGATGCGGTCGGGGTGCTTGAAGTCTTGGATCGCCGCGCCTTCGCGCAGGAATTCCGGGTTCGATACCACCGCGACATCGGCATCCGGCCGTACTTCGCGGATGATGCGCTCGACCTCGTCGCCGGTGCCGACCGGCACGGTCGACTTGGTGACCACGACGGTGAAGCCGGAGAGCGACGCCGGCGATCTCGCGCGCAGCCGCGTACACGTAAGACGAGATCCGCATGGCCGTCGCCGCGGCGCGACGGCGTTCCCACCGCAATGAAGACGGCATCGGCGTTGGCGACGGGACCGGCAAGGTCGGTGGTGAAGCTCAAGCCGCTGCTCCCGCGATATTGGCGGCCACCAACTGGTCGAGCCCGGGCTCGAAAATCGGAATTTCGCCGCGCAAAAGCCGCGCGATGCGTTCGGCATCCTTGTCCACGCAGGTGACCACGTGGCCGAAATCGGCAAAACAGGCCCCCGATACGAGTCCCACATAGCCGGCGCCGATCATCGCAACTTGCATCAAGTCCTCCGCGACGTGCGGGATTGATAGTCAGTTCCGGGGTCCTTGGGAACGGGCAACCGACGAGGACGTTCTAAGAGGAGACGGGTCGTTCACTTTATTCCCTCGGGCTCACCTGCCATGCGAAGCCGATAGGGGCTGCGAAAATTATTGATTGTGAAGTATATATCTGGATGGTCTCGCGGCCCTGGGCGGATGTGCAACCGCCCGGGCGATGGGCGATACCGGCGTAGCGGGGCTGGGAAACACTTGGAAAACGTTCAACGGGGGCAAAGGGGGCAGGGACAGGGCCTCGGCCTGTTCGGCTTGGCCGGGGACATTTCTGTCCAGCGCGGTGTCGCGGAATTCCAGGCGGGGCGGCCGGTGATCATCACTGATGCGGCGGGCGCCATCGTGGCTCTGCCGGTCGATGGGATGACCGAGGCGATCTGCGCCGCGTTCAGGGTGCTGTGCGCGCCGGCAACGATCCAGCTTGTCGTCACGGGCCGCCGGGCGCGCATGATGGGCATCGATGTGGCCGGCCCGGCGTACATCGCCATCACACCCGATGATACCAGCACCACCATCTGGTCGCTCGCAGCTGGTGTCGACGGCGGGCGGCCGCCGATCGCAGGCCTCGCAGGCGCGTTCGGCAACCATGCCATCGAACTCGCGAAACTCGCGCAGCGGCTGCCGGCCTTGCTCGTTGCCGACAGCAACGCGATTGCGCCCGAAGCGCTGGCGCAGCTCGTGACGGTTCGTGCCGATGCCCTCAAGCAATTTCGCAACCGCCTCGCCGATACCTTGGAGATCGCGAGCCAAGCCCGCATTCCGCTGCCGGAAGGGCAGGCGGCACGCTTCTGCGTGTTCCGCGATGCGCTCGGTTCGAGCCCGGTCGCGATCATCCTCGGCGATCCGGAGCTTTCACGCCCGGTCAACGTGCGGGTACATTCCGCCTGTCTCACCGGCGACGTGTTCGGCTCGCGCCGGTGCGATTGCGGCGCGCAGCTCAAGCTCGCCATGACGCAATTGTCGGACTCGGGCGGCGGCATCGTGCTTTACCTGGAGCAGGAAGGCCGTGGCCTCGGCCTCGCCAACAAGATGCGGGCCTACAGGCTCCAGGACGATGGCCTCGATACCATCGACGCCAACATGATGCTCGGCTTCGATGACGACGAACGCGATTATGCCGTCGCCGCGCGCATGCTCCAGATGATTGGCGCGACGCGCATCCAGCTCCTCACCAATAATCCCGGCAAGCTCGAGGCGCTGTCGGAAGGGGGCGTCGAGGTCTGCGCTCGCATTCCGCTGCACACGCCCATCAATCCGGAGAATCGCCGCTACCTTGCCACCAAGGCGGCGCGCGCCGGTCACTGGCTCGAGGACATGCTCGATCCGGCCGGTGCAACCGCGAAGAGCGCAATGCCGTCGCGCGATTGATCGTTACGGAAATGCGCCGCGGTGCAGGGGGCCCGGGACGGGGCCGCGCAGCGACGGCCGCACCGATCCGGTCGGCCCGTCGTCCAACCCGATGGTGTCGGGAAACGAGCGGCGGAAATCGAAATCGGCACCGTTCGTCTCGGGGACGAGATTAAACGAGGCGCCACGCTTCATCGCGGGTTTCGCCGCGCTCACGCCGCCGTCCGGCGACGGATACCCGAAGCTGTCGGGACTCGGCGCCGGCAACGGCGTCCGCATCACTGCAGGCAATGCCGGCGGTGCCTCGTCGATCCGCCGCCAGATCGAGACGGTCGGCGGAGGCGGTACCTCGCCGGCGGCCGGCACCTTGTGGCGGCGCCGCACCGGACCATGGACCACCGAATTGATATCGAACGGGCTTACGTAGCCGAAGCTCTCCGGCGCCGGCACCGGCAGTTCGGGGTCGATGTCCGCAAACACCGGCGTTTGCTGCCACAGCGACCGCCCGCGCACCGTCCACTCGTTCGCGGCCGTTACCGTCTTCGGCATTGTCGGCGACGCCGGCACCACATGGACGATGTGATAGCCCTTCGCCTTGAGGTCGCGAATGATCATGGGAAGCGCATCGACGGTGCGCTGGTGAATATCGTGCAGCAGCAGGATGCCCTTGTGATGCGCTTCGATGCGCTGCATCGCCCGCTGATAGACCTGCTGGGCGCCGAGCTTCTTGAACCAATCGTCGGCAGGGAAATCGGCGCTCCAGACCTGAACCTCCCGCGAGGCGAGATAACGCTCGACGCCGTCGGCGCGCAGCAGTCCCGGAATGCGGAAGAAGGGCGCCGGCCGCGCGCCGTCACCCAGTGCCCACGCGATCGATTCAAAGCCGTCGTTGATTTCGACTTGCGCCTTGTCGAGCGGCATCTTCTGGAAGGTCAGCGGATGGCTGTAGCTGTGATTGCCAATCGTGTGTCCGGCCGCGTGGATGCGGCGCACCACCTCGGGATAGCTGCGCGCCATCTTGCCGACGAGGAAGTAGGTCGCCTTGATGCATTCGGACGCGAGGATATCAAGGACCTTGGTGGAGCGCGGCGGCAGCGGGCCGTCGTCGAAGGTGAACACGACCTCGTGGTCGCGGAGCGGCAGCGATTCGCGATATTGCATGCCGCCAAGGCGCGGATGCTCGGTCGGGTCGACAACGATGGTGCGGCTGGTGCCGAGCGCATTGGGATTGCCCGGGCACTCGCCCGCTTGAGCCGCAGTTGCCGCGAACAGCACCGCTCCAAGAATCGCAAGTCCAAAAGCGCGCATCGAACGCCGTTCCCCGCCTCATTCCCGCTCGACGAAGGTCCGTCGGATGTACCATCCGGCCCTCATCAGATCGCAATAACCAGCCCGTAAGATTAATTTTTCGTGGACATCACGAGGTAATTTTGTGGCCTTCATCAAGCATCAGCTTGGTGAATAGAACGTGAACATCGAGGCTGGCTTCCCCGATATGCGTTCTACCACAAATTGACCGAGAAAGTTCCCCTGTGGACATCTATCCATGGGGGAAGTCGCGCCAGAGTTGGCGGCTGACGAGAGCATTATTAATTGCGTGGCGTTAAGTGCTGCGCAAAATTGAGGCAATTGACCGGGGAGGGCGAGGATCGCTCATGATCCCAAATGCTTGGACGGGGTTCGATTTCGGGCTCGGTGAAGATCTCGATCGGCTCCGCGACACCGTGCGCGGCTTTGCCGACGAAAAGATCGCGCCTCGCGCCGCTGAGATCGATAGCAGCAATGCATTTCCGCGTGATCTGTGGCCGCAGATGGGGGCGCTCGGTCTCCACGGCATCACCGTCGAGGAAGAGTTGGGCGGTGCCGGCATGGGCTATCTCGCCCACTGCGTGAGCATGGAGGAGATCTCGCGGGCCTCCGCGTCCGTCGGCCTTTCATACGGCGCGCACTCGAATCTTTGCGTCAACCAGATCAGACGCAACGGCACGGCCGAGCAAAAGGTGCGCTATCTGCCCACACTTATTTCCGGCGCCCATGTGGGCGCGCTTGCCATGTCGGAGCCCGAGGCAGGCTCCGACGTGGTGTCGATGCGCACCCGGGCGGAGAAGCGCGGCGATCGCTACGTGCTCAACGGCAACAAGATGTGGATCACCAACGGCCCGGTCGCCGATACCCTCATCGTCTACGCCAAGACCGACCCCGCTGCCGGCGCGCGCGGCATCACCGCGTTCATCATCGACAAAAATTTCAAGGGCTTTGCGCCGGCGCAAAAGCTCGACAAGCTCGGCATGCGCGGCTCCGATACGTGCGAGCTCGTTTTCACCGACTGCGAAGTGCCGGCCGAGAACGTGCTCGGCGCCGTCGGCAATGGCGTCAACGTGCTGATGTCCGGTCTCGACTACGAGCGGCTGGTGCTGGCCGGCGGTCCGCTCGGGATCATGCAGGCCTGTCTCGACCTCGTGATTCCCTATCTGCACGACCGCAAGCAGTTCGGTCAGCCGATCGGGCGCTTCCAGCTGATGCAGGCGAAACTCGCGGACATGTATGTGACCTTGAATGCCGCGAAGGCTTACGTTTACGCGGTCGCGCGCGCCTGCGACGACGGCCGCGTCACCCGCGAGGATGCCGCCGGCGCCATCCTCTACTCCGCGGAGCGGGCAACCTGGATGGCGCTGGAGGCGATCCAGTGTCTCGGCGGCAACGGCTACATCAACGATTTCCCGGCCGGCCGCCTGCTGCGCGATGCCAAGCTCTACGAGATCGGCGCCGGCACCAGCGAAATCCGCCGCATGCTGATCGGCCGCGAAATCTTCGACAAGACGAGCTGAGCGAGCTGCGTAGTCAGCGCGATCGCGATATCTTCTCGAAGATGGTGCCGCGGTCGAAGCCCCAGCGCGCCAGCCGGAAGGTGATGCTCGATTGCAATACGCCGAGCCCGTAGATCACGCTGCGCCCGAAATTGATTGACGATGCCTCGGGAAAGTATCGCGTCGGGCAGGAGATTTCGCCGATGCTGTAACCCGCATAGATCGCCTGCAGCAGCATCTGGTTGTCGAACACGAAATCATCGGAATTGCGTTCGAGCGGCAGCGCTTCGATCACCGCGCGGGTGAATCCGCGGTACCCCGTATGGTACTCGGAGAGCTTGTCGCTGAGCAGGATGTTCTGCACCAACGTCAGCACGCGGTTGGCGATATATTTGTAGAGCGGCATCCCGCCGGCGAGCGCGCCGACGCCGAGGATGCGCGAGCCGAGGACGACGTCGTAGAGCCCCGAGCACAGCATGGCCGCCATCGGCAGCAGAAGCTTGGGACTGTATTGGTAGTCCGGATGCAGCATGATGATGATGTCGGCACCCCGCGCCAGGGCATGGTGGTAGCAGGTCTTCTGGTTGCCGCCGTAGCCGCGATTGCGATCGTGCGCGACGGTGAAGAGCCCGAGCCTGTTCGCCACCTCCAGCGTTGCGTCGGTGCTGGCGTCATCGATCAGGATCATGTCGTCGACGATTTCAGCGGGAATCTCGCGCACCGTGGCCTCAAGGGTGCGCGCGGCGTTGTAGGCCGGCAGCACGACGCAGATTTTGCGATTCGCAAGCATGCAGTCCAACGTCCGGCCGCGCGTTCATGGGCGCGCGATTGCCCGGCCTTGCCTCCCTGAAGAAACTGTTATCATGACAAGCGGTGGGATGGGACGCCGTAGATGGATCAAAACGTTCAGCCGGCATTCGCGATGAGCGAACAGCAGGCGGCTATCGAGGGAACTACCAGGGAGCACCAGCGCACGCTGCGAGGACGGCTCGCGGCTTGGCGCTTTCGCCTTCTGCTGGCGTTGACCGTTATCGGTGCGGGCCTGCTTTCCGTCGCGCTCGGTCCCGATAACTATTGGGATCTGCGTTACTACCACCTCTACGCGCCATGGGCTTATCTCCATCACCGTTACCTCTACGACCTCGGCCCGGCCCAGGAGCAGGGGTTCCTCAATCCCGTCGCTGATTTTCTGCTTTACGGACTTGCATCGTCGCCATTGAACGAGAGCCCCCGCGTCATCGCCTTCATCATGGGGGCCGTGCATGGGGTCAATGCGGCGCTCGTCCTCGCCATCGCGGCGCACGTGATCCGACCGGCTCAGGCCGCCACGCGAATAGCGCTCACGGCCGCGGCCTGGCTGATGGGGGTTTCCGGTGCCGGGTTCATTTCGCTCCTCGGCACCTGCTCCAACGATCTCACCAGCGGCTTGTTCGTGCTCGCATCATTGCTCGGCGTGCTCAAGTTCGCGCAGCCCATCGGGACCGGCAATTCTCGGATCGGCTTTGCGGCCGCCGGCCTCTTGGGCGGGATCGGCATCGGCCTGAAGATGACATCGGCGATCTATGTGCCGGGACTTGGCGTCGCTGCGATCATTGCTGCAGTCGGCCGGCGCAGCATCGGCGGACTCGCGGCGTATGTCGCGGCAGCCGCTTTCGGCTTCTTTGCCGTCGCCGGCCATCACATGCTCACGCTCTGGAACGACTTCCGCAATCCGTTCTTTCCCTACCTCAACCAGATCTTCCGCTCGCGGTGGTTTGATCCGATCGCCATCCGCGACGCGCGCTTTCTGCCGCAGAGCGTCTGGGACGTCTTCACCTATCCCTTCCTGTGGACGACCGTCGACACCTACCGGATCGTCGAGCCGCCATTCCGCGACTGGCGCGCCGCCATCGCCTACGTGACGTTGGTGGCGGGGGCGTTGGCGCTTGCTTTGCGGTTCCTGCGCAATCGCCCGAGCGCGCACAAGGCACTCGCGCAAACGTCAGGCCTCGGGATCGTGCTTGCGTTCGTCGTGGTGTCGTATTTTGTCTGGGTGCTGGGCTTTGCGTACTACCGCTACGCCGTTCCGATCGAAATGCTGACCGGCGTCGTCACCATGGGCGCACTGGTCTGGCTTTTCGACAGCGACCGCATGCGCGTGATCGGCGCGGTCGTTCTGCTCGCCATCGCCGGCGTTACGACCGTCTATCTCGACTGGGGCCGCCGCCCGTACGCGGATCGCTACGTCGACGTCCAGGTGCCCCCGATTCCCGAAAACGCGGTCGTCCTGGTCGCTACTTGGGGCCCGGTCGCATTCTTCATTCCGTATGCCGAGCCGCGCGCGCGCTATGTCGGGATGGAAAACAATTTTCTGTCGCTCACCCAGGACAACAGACGCGCCATTGCCGACGAAAGCGGGCTCGACCCCAATTCGCTGCCGAACTTCCCCGACAACAAGCTCGCGCTGGAGGTGAAGCGCGTGATGCGGACTCCCGGCCGGCCGAAGTTCGTCCTCAACGTCGATGCGTTCGACGCCGGCAAGCTCGACGCGCTGCTAGCGCATTTCGACTTGAAATGGGACGGCAAGCCTTGCCCGCCGATTCGCACGAACCTCACCGGCCCCGCGCTCAGCCTCTGCGGTGCAATAGAGCGATGATTTATTGATCCTTCGCCATGACCCCCGCCGTCATTCCGGGGCGCCGCGACAGCGGCGAGCCCGGAATCCATACTCCTCGGTAGCGATTGCGAATTCGGAAGCTCATCTTCGCCCCGCCCTCAAATGACCCGCCCAAATTTGCGCGGCTTGCTCACCCTCCGGAAAGCCGGCATCGTCGCGTTCGCGCCGATCGCGAATAGTCATGAACGAGGGGAGACGACCGCATGGAGCCCATTGCGGCCAAGCATGAACCGGTGGCCGCGACCGGGTCGGTGCGACCCATTCTGTTTTTCATGTTCTTCTTTTCGGGCTTTTGCAGCCTGCTCTACCAGGTCGTCTGGGTGCGACTGGCGTTCGCGCACTTTGGGGTGATCACACCCGTCCTCTCCTGCGTGCTGTCGGTCTTCATGTTGGGCCTCGGCATCGGTTCGGTCTTCGGCGGCCGGTGGGCACGATGGGCCAGCGATAGCTTGGGCATATCGCCGGCTTATCTCTACGGCGCAGCCGAGTTCATCATCGGCATTGGCGCGCTCGCGGTGCCGGCGCTGTTCGCCGCCGGCGAGAGCTATCTGCTGATATCCGGCGAAGCCAGTTCGACAAGCTATCTCTTGGCTTCGGCCGTATTCATCGTCATGGCGGTGCTGCCCTGGTGCATCATGATGGGTGCGACCTTTCCGTTGATGATGTCCTTCATTCGGCGGATCGAGCCGCGCAACGGGCAGAGCTTCAGCTTCCTCTATCTCGCAAACGTCATCGGCGCGACGGCGGGGACGGTCATCACCGCGCTTGTCCTCGTCGAAGTCTTCGGCTTTCGCAAAACATCTCTGATCGCGGCCGCAATCAACTTCGCCATCGCTGCGGTGAGCTTCGCGCTCGCGCAGATATATCCGCTGTCCCCCGAACTGACTGCCGATGCGCCATCACAGGTCCCGCTGGGTGCGCGCAGGTCGGGGTTGTGGCTCGAAACGGTGCTGTTCACCACCGGGCTCACGTCGCTTGCCATGGAGGTCGCCTGGACGCGCACCTTCACCTTGGTACTGAAGACGACGATCTATTCGTTCGCCGCAATCCTCGCCACTTATCTGCTCGCGACGGCGGTCGGCTCCTACCTCTATCGCCGCGGCTTGAAGACCGGCCGGCTCGTTTCCACCCTGTCGATCCTCGGCGCGCTCGGCCTGTGCGGCTTGCTTCCCGTCGCGATCGACGATCCGCGCTTCAACCAAAGCATCGTCGCGACGCTCGCGAGCATCGTGCCGTTCTGTCTCGCGCTCGGCTACCTGACGCCGCGGTTGATCGACGAGCACAGCTTCGGCGATCCGCAGCGCGCCGGGCGGGCCTATGGCGTGAACATTGCGGGCGGCATCCTGGGACCGCTCCTCGCCGCGTACGTGTTGCTGCCGACGGTCGGCACGCGTGCGACGCTGTTGTTGCTGAGCCTGCCGATGGTCGCGCTATTCGTCTGGGCGGCATGGCAGGAGGAGACGTCGCTCCGGCGGCAGCTTAGGTACGCAGTTCCATTCGTAGCCTTGTTTGCATTCGCCACGTTCGTGAGCCGCGGCTACGAGGACGGCGCGTTCTATCAGGAGCGCAATGAGGTCCGCCGCGACATCACCGCGACCGTCACCGCCTACGGCGAGGGTATGGACAAGCACCTCATGGTGAACGGCGTCGGGATGACGTTTCTATCGCCGACCACCAAGGTCATGGCGCATTTACCGCTCGCGGTGAGCAACAGCGCCAAGGCGGGGCTCATCATCTGCTTTGGCATGGGCACGACGTTCCGCGCCATGCGCAGCTGGGGGATCGACACCACGGTCGTCGAGCTGTCCCGCTCGGTGACCAATTCCTTCGGCTACTTCCATGCGGATTTCCGGGACGTGATCGCCGACCCCAAGGCGCACGTGGTGGTCGACGATGGCCGGCGCTATCTTCTGCGCAGCACCAAGAAGTTCGACGTCATCACCCTCGACCCGCCGCCGCCCATCGAGGCTGCCGCGTCGAGCCTCCTCTATTCCAAGGAATTCTACGACGTGGTGAAGGCGCACCTCGCGCCGGGCGGCATTCTCCAGCAATGGTATCCCGGAGGCGAGAAGAGCATCCAATATGCGGTTGCGCGCTCGCTGCGCGAATCCTTCCCCTACATCGTGGTCTATCGATCGCTCGAGGATTGGGGCTACCACTTCCTGGCATCATCCTCGCCGATCGAGGACATCACGCCTGAGGCTTTCATTGCGCGATTGCCGGAGGCCGCGCGGCGCGATCTGATGGAATGGAATTCGGACATCTCCATCGCCGCCATGGCCGACGATGTCCTCTCGCGGCGAACCGATTTGGCAAAGCTGCTGCCGCCCAGGAGCAAAAACGTCGCGGTAACGGACGACCTTCCCTATAACGAGTACTTCTTTCTGCGTCGGGCCGGCCTCATGAATTGAGGCGTCGGCAGTGCCCCAAAACGGGGCCGGCCGCCGTCCCGATTGTCGAGGCAGGTCGACAAGCGAGAGCGGCGGCCGGAACGGACGCCAGGAGCAGAGCGGCGTCCGCGATCGTTCAGAAAACGCTGCTGAATATCCAATACAAACTGCCGGACAAAAGTATGGCAGCCGGCAAGGTCAGCACCCAGGCCATCAACAGATTGCGGACAGTGCTCCACTGCAAGCCGGAGCCGTTCGCCGCCATCGTGCCGGCGACACCCGACGACAACACATGGGTCGTGGAGACCGGCAGTCCGAAATAATCCGCGGCTCCGATGGTGGAGGCCGCCACCAGTTCCGCGCATGCGCCCTGCGCGTAGGTCATATGCGCCTTGCCGATCTTCTCGCCAACCGTCACCACGATGCGTTTCCACCCGATCATGGTACCGAGGCCGAGCGCGATCGCGACGGCAATCTTCACCCAGGTCGGGATGAACTTGGTCGCGTTGTCGAGAGACCTTTTATAGTTTGTCAGGATCGCGACGTCCTCGGTCGAGAGGTCGCTTTCCTTGTCCTTCATCAGGAAGCGGATCGCCTCCGATGCGAGGTACATGTCGTTTCGGGTGTTGCCCACCACTCCGGACGGTACCTTGGCGAGGGAACCGTAGGTGTCGACCTGCTTTGCAATGTCGCTCACTAGCAGCGCAAGCGACGGGAAGGTGCCTTCGTTGATCTTGCGCTCCGACACATAGGCCGTCACCGCCGGGCGCGGATTACCGAGCACATTGTAGCCGGCAGCCCTGCTGGCGATCACCCTCGAGGCCGCTTCCGAGTTGGTGCGAAACTCGATCATTTGGCTTTCCGGCATGGAGCGGTTGAGGGCGTAGGCGGTGGGCACCGTGCCGATCAGGATCAGCATGATGAGGCCCATGCCCTTCTGGCCGTCATTGGAGCCGTGGGCAAAGCTGACGCCGGTGCAGGTGAGGATCAGGATGCCGCGAATCCACCACGGCGGTGCCGCATCGCCCTTGGGCTCGGCGTAAAGCGCCGGATTGCGAACGATGAAGCGCAGGGCGATGAGCAGCACCGCGGCAAGGATGAACCCGAACGCCGGGGAAAGCAGCAGCGCGTAGCCGATTTCGGTCGCCTTGCTCCAGTCGACGCCCGACGTGCCGTCGCGGCCGCGCAGCAGCGCGTTGGCGACGCCGACGCCGATGATCGATCCGATCAAAGTGTGCGAGCTTGAAGCAGGCAAGCCGAGCCACCACGTGCCGAGGTTCCAGATGATCGCCGCGATGAGGAGGGCGAACACCATGGCGAAACCCGCTGAGCTGCCGACCTGAAGGATCAATTCGACTGGCAGCAGCGACACAATGCCGAACGCCACTGCACCGGAGGAAACCAGCACGCCGAGGAAGTTGAAGAACCCGGACCACATCACGGCGATCGGCGCCGGCAGCGAATGGGTGTAGATGACGGTCGCAACCGCGTTGGCGGTATCGTGGAAGCCGTTCACGAATTCGAAGCCGAGGGCGATCACGAGGGCGACGAACAGCAGCAGGAACGGCGCGATCGTCGTGATCTTCGTACCGGCGGCGTCGACGTCGGCATACAGGCTATAGGCTACGAACAGGAAGCCGGCCGCCATGACACCAAAGAACAGGATTAGCGTCAACGGATTGAACGGTTGATCGAGCTTCGGTTTCGACGATACGGCAACGCCGACCGCCCCCGGCATCGTTGTGTCGGTCATGAGTAGTCCCCTCGGTGGTAAGGCGCGACTCTGACCGATCGGGATGACGGTTACGTGACAGTGGCGTAAGCAACCGCTGACAAGCTTGGCAGCATGGCAGAAACGCTTGATTTACAGCACTATGTCAGCGAATAAATTTGCTTTGCAAAGCTGCTGGAAATTGGAGTGTCAGCTTGCGCGCAGCGGCGCCGCGACCGTTGCGCTGGGAAGGCACAGCTCGACAATCAGTCCGCCATCACTTGCATTCCGGGCCTTTGCATTGCCGCCGTGCAACGTCATGATCCGTGCGGTGATTGCAAGGCCAAGCCCGACGCCGCCGCTCGCGCGGTCCCTTGCCTCGTCGACGCGATAAAACGCCTCGAAGATGCGGTCGAGATCGCGCTCGGGAACTCCCGGGCCGTGATCGCGAACGGCGAGCACCGCCCCGCTCGTGTCGATCCGCGTCGACACCTCTACTTTGCTTCCGACAGGCGTGAACCGAATTGCGTTGCGAATGACGTTATCGACCGCGCGCCGCAGCAACTCGAAATTGCCGAGCGCCATCAGGCCGGACGTCGTCGAAGGCGCGATCTGCTTGCCCATCGCCGAGGCTTCGAAGTGGGCATCTTCGACGACTTCGTTCACGAGGTTTCCGAGTTCGACCTCTTGCCGCGTCAACGTCGGCTCGACGCCAGATAGCCGCGACAACTGCAGCGTCTGGCCGATCAGCGCATCCAGCCGTTCGACATCGCGCTCGATGCGTGAAAGCTGGACATCGAGGTTGCCGTCGCCGCGCTGCGCAAGGCCGAGCGCGACCCGCAGCCGCGTCAGCGGCGAACGCAATTCATGCGAAATGTCTCGCAGCAGCATCTCCTTCGAGGCGATCTGCGAGCGCAGGCGCTCCGCCATCTGGTTGAAGTCCCGCGCAAGGATGCCAAGCTCATCCTGCCGCCCGCACAGCCGCCCCTCGACCCGTGCATCGAGATCGCCGGACGCGAGCGTCCGTGCCACGCCTTGCAGCTTGGTCACCGGACCGCTGATGTAGCGCGCGAGCCACCAGCATATCGCGGCGCTGATCGCGAGCGCGATCAAGAGCAGCGGGATGGTGATGCCGTCGGCGCCAAGGACATCGATTGGCGTCGCCCCGAACCACGCCACCAGAAGCGTGTAGGGGGTGCCATCCGGTGCGACGATTTTCGGATTGGCAAGAAGGTGGCTGCGGTTGAATCCGGGATGGTGGGACGCCGTCACTCCGCCTGGCGACCAGTCGTAACCGTAAGGCCAGTAGTGCACGCTGTTTCCATCGCGGTCACCGGCCGGCGGTCTGCCGTCGAGGGCAAGCCATTGCACGACGTGCTCGGGCAATGTCCGCTGCAAGATGTCGCTGCCCGACGCATCAACGACATAGATGTCGAGGTCCGGGTGCGCGCCCGCGACGTTTGACAGCCAGGTGCGGAGACCGGGCATGCCGCTATTTTGCAATGCCGTATTCGCGCCCTGGAGCACGTCCGTAGGATCGATGCTGCTCAACATCGTGATGCGATACCATGCGACCGTCGCCGTAACGGCGACCGCGCCACCAAGGATCAGCACCATGGCGAGCCAGAATGAAACGAAAATCCGGAAGAACAATGTTCTCACCCTCGCCTCGCATCGCTGCTGGTCAAGACGTAGCCGGCGCCGCGAATGCTCCGAAATCTTAACGCCGGCGTTCCGCCTTTGCGCGGCAAGCTTGCGCCGGAGGTTGCTGATATGGGTGTCGATGCTTCGGTCATAGGGCGATAGCCGCCGCCCTAGCGCGCTTTCCGTCAGAAATTCCCGCGACTGTGCGCATCCGGGGGCGCGCATCAACAGTTCCAGCACCCGAAATTCAGCATTTGTCAGGTGAATCGGCCGCCCATCGACACGCGCTTCGAGGATTTCGGTGTCGAGCCGCAGGACGCCCAATGTGAATTCGCGGCTTGCTTGCTGCGCGTCGCTGTTTGCGCGTCTGAGCACTGCTCGCATGCGCGCCAACAGCTCCTTCGGATTGAACGGCTTCGGAAGGTAATCGTCAGCCCCAAGCTCGAAACCGAGAATGCGATCAGTATCCCCGCCGCGTGCGGTCAACATGATCACCGGCACTGATTGCTTGCGCCGCAGATCGCGCAGCACATCGAAGCCGCTACGCGATGGCAGCATCACGTCGAGGATGACAAGATCGAAACTCTCGTCAGCCATCCGCTTTAAGGCGTCTGCGCCGTCGACTGCGGTGACAATGCGAAATGATTCCGCAGCCAGATACTCGCTCAACATCTGGTTGAGTTCGAAATCATCGTCGACAAGCAAAACGGAGTTCAGCGCTTTTCTCCAAGTTCGACTTTCCAAGTTCGACGAGCAATCGAAACTACCCTTTCGGTCCTCGCACCGTCAGCGCGGATATCGCGGCTTCCAGAAAATATCCGACAATCGGGCACTCTCTGGCAAGGCGATGGTTGCGCCAGCGCAACGCGGTTGTCTTAACGCCATCAATGCGCCTCAACTTCACAAATCTTCACTTTTTGCAGTGCTCCTATCCACTATCTTGCAACCGAGCATCTGGGACGTCGCTCCGGACGAACAGGTTCCTGTCGTCGCGGCGAGCGTCCTTTGTGTCGTCTGTTAGCCCCGCGGCGCCGGAGGCCGCTCAATGAACCTCGTTGCCTTTGCGCTGCGTCGACCGATAACGATCCTGGTGCTGGTGATTGCCGCGGTGCTGACGGGCGGTCTCGCCGTCGATCGCATGCCGCGCGATATTTTCCCCGATCTCGGTGTGCCGGTGCTTTATGTCGCCCAGCCTTACGGCGGCATGGATCCGGCCCAGATGGAAGGGTTTCTCGTCAACTATTACGAATATCATTTCCTTTACATCACCGGGATCGAACACGTCGAGTCGAAGTCGATCCAAGGCGCCGCTCTCATCAAGCTGCAATTTCATCCCGGCACCAATATGGCCGGCGCCATGGCCGAAACGGTTTCGTACGTCAATCGCGCGCGCGCCTTCATGCCCGTCGGCACCGTGCCGCCGTTCGTCATGCGGTTCGACGCCGGCAGCGTGCCGGTCGGCGATCTCGTCTTCACCGACACGACCGGGAAGCTCAGTCTGAAGGACATGCAGGACGCCGCGCTTTTCCGGGTGCGGCCGCTGTTCGCGACATTACCAGGGGTGTCGGCGCCGCCGCCGTTCGGCGGTGCCCCGCGCACGATCGTCATCAGTGCCGATCCGGATCGGCTGCGCGCCTACAACATGAGTCCCGACGAAGTGGTCTCTGCCCTTACCAAGGGCAACGCCATCAGCCCATCGGGCAACGTGCGCTTCGGCAATACGATTCCGATGGTGCCGGTGAACTCCGTCGTTTCCGACGTTCGCGGCCTTGGCGACGTCCCGATCCGCTCGGACGGCACCCGTACGGTGTTCATCCGCGATATCGGCAAGATCGAAGACGCCTCGGACATCGAAACCGGCTACGCCATCGTGAACGGCCACCGCACGGTTTATATCTCCGTGACCAAGCGCTCTGATGCTTCCACCTTGAGCGTCGTCAATCTGGTCAAGGCCAACCTGCCGAAGTTTCAGTCTGTGCTCCCGGAAGGCGTAAAGGTCAGCTACGAGTTCGACCAGTCGCCGTATGTCGTACGCGCGATTCTGGGCCTCACCGAAGAAGGCGCGCTCGGCGCCGTTCTCACCGGGCTGATGGTGCTGCTGTTCCTGCGCGATTGGCGCAGCGCGCTGGTCGTCGTCGTGAACATTCCGCTCGCGATCCTGGCCGCCGTCATGGCGCTGTGGGCGACCGGGCAGACCATCAATCTCATGACGCTCGGAGGGCTCGCGCTCGCCGTCGGCATCCTCGTCGACGAAGGAACGGTGGTGATCGAGAACGTCCACTCTCACATCGCCCGCGGCGACGGGCTGCGCCAGGCGGCCTACAACGGGACCACCGAGACGCTGGGGCCCAACTTCCTGGCGATGTTGTGCATTCTCGCCGTGTTTATTTCTGCGTTCTTTATGCAGGGCGCAGCGCACAACCTGTTCATACCGATGGCACTGGCGGTTGGCTTCGCCATGATCGCCTCCTATGTGCTGTCCACGACGCTTGTCCCGATCCTCCTGATCTGGCTCCTGCCCCGGGGACACGCGACCGAGGTGGCGAGAACTGGGGGGTTCGATCGGTTTCGGGAGCGTTACCGCGGGATCGCGCGCCGCGCCGTCGCCCTGCGGTGGACGATCGTCGGGGCTTATCTGCTGATCGCCGCGGCCGTGATCGTGATCGTTGGCGGCGACCTGGGCCGCGAGATATTTCCGCAGGTTGATGCCGGACAGTTTGCGCTTCGGCTGCGCGGTCCACCGGGTACGCGAATCGAAGAGACCGAAAAGCTCGCCAACCGAACCCTCGACGTCATCGCGCGCGAGGTCGGCAAGGAGAACGTCGAGATCACGCTTGGCTTCGTCGGCGTGCAAAACGCCGCCTATCCGATCAACACCATCTACCTGTGGACGAGCGGACCTGAGGAGGCGATGCTCCAGGTCCAGCTCAATCGGAAGTCTGGTATTAGCGTCGCCGCGCTGCGGGAGCGTTTGCGCAAGAAGCTGCCGGAGGAGCTGCCGGATGTACGGTTCAGCTTCGAGCCGAACGATATCGTGAGCCAGGTGATGAGCTTCGGTGCACCGACGCCGATCGAAGTCGCCGTCAGCGGCCCGGATTTTGCGAAATCGCGGCAATTCGCCCAGCAAATCCAGGAAGCGCTCGGCGAGGTGACGCCGCTGCGGGACCTCGCGTTCCAACAGGAGCTCGATTATCCGGCCGTGAAGGTCGTCATCGATCGCGAGGTCGCCGGAATGCTCGGCGTGACGGCCGATCAGATCGGTCGTTCGCTGACGGAGGCAACCTCATCGAGCCGCTTCACCGTGCCCAATTTCTGGCCCGACCCGCGTAGCGGCGTCGGCTACCAGGTGCAGGTGCAAGTGCCAACACCGCGCATGAATTCGCTCGAAGAGGTCAAGAACATCGTCATCGGGCGTAGCCACGACACCCAAATCAATCTGCGCAACGTCGCTGATGTGAGCAACGGCACGGTGCTGGGCGAATACGACCGCTACAACATGCAGCGGATGTTGACCTTGGGGGCAAATATCAGCGGCGAAGATCTCGGCCGCGTGGCAAAGCGCGTCTCGCTGGCGATCGCAAAAGTCGGCAACCCGCCGGCAGGCGTCAACGTCAACATGCGCGGCCAGGTGGTGCCGATGCAGGAGATGTTCGGCGGCCTCCAGCTTGGGCTGTTTGTCGCAATTATCGTGATCTTCCTTCTGCTTGCGGCGAACTTCCAATCCTTCCGCCTGTCGCTGGCGATCGTGCTCACAATCCCGGCCGTGTTGGCCGGCGTCACGCTCGCCCTATGGATTACCCGCACCACGCTGAACATCCAATCGCTCATGGGAGCAATCATGGCGATCGGCGTTGCGGTGGCGAACGCGATCTTGCTCGTCTCGTTTGCGGAGAACGATCGGCTCGGCGGCGCAAATGCGTCGGATGCCGCCGTCTGGGGAGCATCGACCCGGCTGCGGCCCATTCTCATGACGAGTTGCGCGATGATCGCCGGCATGTTGCCCATGGCAATCGGTCTCGGCGATGGCGGCGATCAGACGGCCCCGCTCGGCCGCGCCGTGATCGGCGGTCTCGCTGGCGGGACCTTCGCGACGCTGATCATCCTGCCCGCAATCTTCGCCATCCTCCAGGATCGCCAGAAACGCGGCGGTATCTCGTTGCACCCCGGCGATCGCGACGAAGCGCCGCTCGCGCCCGAAGGCGCGCCGGTGCGGCAGCCGCAACATCAGCCCACATGATTTCCGGAATTTCACGATGACGATGCGACGGCGAACAAGGCACGACAGTTTGGCAACGGCCACCGCCGCCTTGCTGGCGCTTGCGTCGGTCGGTGGCGGGGTAACGGCGTCGCGGGCTGCGGAAGGCACCGCTGCACAGCCGCCGCGACCCGCGGCCGATTCAAATTCAGCCGGATCGGTAAAACTCGTCGCGCCGGCAACCGTGCAGGCATTTTTCGCGACCGAACTTTACGCGAAAGACTCCGGCTATATTTCGCAGGTCAACGCCGACATCGGAGATCACGTCAAGAAGGGGACGGTGCTCGCCGTCATCGACGATCCGGAACTACAACAGCAGTTCGCCCGCGCCGAGGCTGCGGTCCAGCAGGCGGAGGCGTCGCTGCTCGTCTCCAAACGTCGGTTCGAAGGATTACAGGCGGACCTCGCATTGCAGCAGGTCACGCTGCAACGCTGGGAGCAGCTCTTTGCCGGCAGAGCCGTAACCCGCCAGCAACTTGACGAGCAGCGCGCAAAACAAGGCGTTTCGAACGCCAACCTTGAGGTTGGACGCGCCGACATTGCGCTCGCCGAAGCCAATCTTGCGGCGGCCAAAGCCGAGCGGCAGCGGCTTTACGCTCTACTCGAATACACCAAGATCACGGCTCCGTTCGACGGCGTCATCACCCGGCGACTGGTCAATCCGGGCGATCTCGTGCAAGCGGCGACTTCGTCCCGCCCGCTGGCACCGCTGTTCACCTGCCAGGAGATCGACACGGTGCGCGTGTTCGCTGACGTGCCGGAAGCCAATGCAGCCGCAATTCGCGCCGGCTGGCCGGCGGAAGTCCGGCTGTTCGGACCCGTCACCCAGACATTCCGCGGCAGCGTCACCCGCATCGCCGGTGCGCTGGACCCCTCGAGCCGCACGATGCGGGTTGAAATCGATCTGCCGAATCCCGACGAGGCGCTGATGCCGGGCATGTATGCGCAGGTCACCCTCACGTCTCCCTCCAAGGCCGAGGCCAATGCGCTCGGTACAGGCGAGGTGTCGCGATGACTGCTCGCGCCGTTGCATTGTTCTGCGAGCTTCGACCTGACCGGGTCGAACGTACGCGCGTTGTCGCGCCGGCACGCTCTCGGATCGACCGGCAGTGCAGTTTGGATGAGAAAAATTTCTAAGCCCGCAAACGGCCGTTGAAGGCTCCGTCGAACGGAGAGGGGGACATGGCGTCGAACACCGCGCTCAGGGGGAGCGCCGCGCTTCTACTTGCCTTGCTTTCGGCCTCTTGCGCCAATGAAGCGGCGATCGTGGACGCGGGTCATCCATCCGTTGGCACGTCAAAGCAGCCGTCGGCCTCGCTCAAAGTCGACGCATCGCAAATTCAGCCGATGTACGAGCGGCGCATGCTGGCGGTGGATCTGCCGTCGGTCGTGCGTCTGGCCATGGCGCGCAACATCGACATCCAGGAAGCGCAGCAGCGTGTCGCCGCGTCGCGCGGAGAGTTGGAGGCGAATGTCGGAAGGATCTTTCCGTCGATTTCGCCGAATATCACCGCGATAGGTCTTTCGGGTGCCGTCTCGACTCCCGCGGGTTTCGTGGCCGAGACCTTCAAGCATGTCATTCCCTATGCCGTTGCGATCCAGTGGATCATCAATCCCGGACAGGTGGCTTACGACGTCATCGCCTCGAAACGACGGCTTGATGCTTCAGAGCAGCAGGACGACGCCGTCGTCATGGAGACGGCGCGGACGGCGGCAGTGCAATATTACGATCTTGTGCTGACCCAAGCCCAGGTCGCGGCCGCGCGGCAGGCGATCAAGGATGCCGAAGAACTGCTTCGCATCGACCGCTTGCATTTCATGACTGGCACCGGCCTGACGGTGGACGTTCAGCGCGCCCAGGCGGCGCTTGCGGCGCGGCAGCAGACTTTTCTGCTGGCGCTGAACGCTTTTTATAATGCGTCGGTCGCGTTGACGATGACGCTCCACCTCGATCCGACGGTGATGCTGGTGCCCCGAGCGGGCAACATGTACGCGACGACGCTCGTTCGCGAAGACCTGACGATCGACAGCCTGCTCGACATTGCCCTGCATTGTCGGCCGGACCTTCAGGCCATTCGCAGCTTGTTTGCAGCCTCGGACGCCGACACCGGCTCGACCATCTGGGGCGGATTGGGACCGCAGGTCGCCGCCACAGAAAACATCGCGCCAAAGGCCCCCGCCCATCTCTTGTTTGACACCGAGTTCCGCAAGCAGCTCTATCAGGTCAATGCGGGCTTCAACTGGAGCCTCGCCACCTTTGGTCGGATCAAGACCGCGAGGGCCAATAGCAACGTTGCCGGCCTCGAGGTCGAACGCCATCTTGACCAAGTGCAATCCTCGGTCGTCGCCTCGCAGCAGACGGCCCTGACCAACAAAAGGACAATTCCGTTTGCGCAGCAGGGCGTGACCGCAGCAGAAGAAGCATTGCGGCTGACGCAGAAGAATTTGGAGGCTGGCACCGGCCTGACACTCGACGTGTTAACGGCCCAGGATGCCGCCGACCAAGCCCGCTTGAACTATGCGTCAGCGGTCGTCCGCTACAATCAGGCAGAGATCAATCTGCTGGCCGCGTTGGGGCTTCTCGAAGAGACGAATCTGGAGCCAATCGGCGGCCGCGCCATGGCCCGGCGGCGTTAACGTCGCGCGTCTTCCGCCTGCCAATTTTCGCCTGCAGGGCCTTTCGAATTGGCCTAGACTTGCCTATGAGCCGCCGCGCGCGAATGGCGTGGCAGGCTTTGGGAGGTCACGAATAAAATGTTTATTTCACATCGATGCTCGCTTGGTATGGCTGCGCTGGCTGCGACGCTTTGCATTGCGATGGCGAGTGCGCGCGCCGACGAAACCAAGAAATTCCCGAATTGGGAGGGTCTATGGAAGCGCGGCAGCCCGGTCGGGGTGTGGGATCCGACCAAGCCCGGCGGTCTCGCCCAGCAGCCGCCGCTGACGCCGGAATATCAGAAGGTATTCGAGTCCAATCTCGCCAAGGGCAAGGCTGGCGTTGTGTTCGACATCAAGGGCACCTGCGGGCCGGTCGGCATGCCGCGGCTGATGATTCTCTATGAGCCGATGGAAATCGTCATCAAGCCGAACGTCACCTACATGCTGTTTGAGTCCATGAGCCCGATCCGGCGCATCTTCACCGACGGGCGCCAATGGCCGAAGGAGACCGATCCGCAGTTCGTCGGCTATTCGATCGGCACCTGGCTCGATACTGATGGCGATGGCGTTTACGACACGCTCGAGGTCGAGACCCGCGACCTGCGCGGACCGCGACTGTTCGATTCGACCGGCATTCCGCTCCACGCCGACAATGAGACGGTGGTCAAGGAGCGGCTCTATCTCGACAAGAAGGATCCCGACATCCTGCGCAACGAGATCACGACCTTCGACCATGCGCTGACGCAGCCGTGGACGGTGTCGCGGTTCTATCGCCGCGAGCACAATCCGATCTACGAGGAGTATCCCTGCACCGAGGACAATCGCTGGGTCGCTATCGGCGGCGAACTCTATCTCGCCGACGGCGAAGGGTACCTGATGCCGATCCAGAAGAACCAGCCGCCGCCCGATCCGAAGTATCTGCAGAAATACTTCAAGCCGAAGCAGTGAGAGCAATGAGAGGAGCGCGGTGACCGCACCCGTTGTCGAGGCGAACGGCGCGCGCATCCCGGCGATCGGGCTCGGCACCTGGGACTTGCGCGGGCGCACCTGCGCCCGCGTCGTCGAGCAGGCGCTGCGTCTCGGCTATCGCCACATCGACACCGCCGAGATGTACAACAACGAGCGCGAGGTCGGTGAGGCTCTGCGCGCATCGGGCGTGCCGCGCAACGAGGTCTTCATCACCACCAAGATCTGGCAGGATCATCTGACGCCGCGCGAATTCGATCGCGCGACGAAAGAATGCCTTGCGCGCCTGCGCCTGCCGGAGGTGGACCTGTTGCTGATCCACTGGCCCAATCCGCGCGTGCCGCTCGCCGAGACGATGGGCGCGTTGTGCCACGCCAGGGAAGCGGGCTTCACCCGCCACATCGGTATCTCGAATTTCACCGTTCCGCTGATCGCGCAGGCGGTCAAGCTCGCGACGGCGCCGCTCGTCGTCAACCAGATCGAATGGCACCCCTATCTCGACCAGTCGAAGGTGGTCGAAGCCTGCCGCCGTCACGGGCTCGCGGTCACGGCGTATAGCCCGATCGCGCGCGGCCGGGCGACGGAAGACCAGACGCTGGCGCTCGTCGGCATGCATTACCGCAAGACTGCGGGACAAGTCGCGCTGCGCTTTCTGATCCAGGAAGGCGCGATCGTGATCCCGCGGACGTCGAAACGCGAGCGGCTCGAGGAGAACATGGCGATCTTCGATTTCGAGCTCAACGACGCCGAGATGGACGAGATCCGCAAGCTCGCCAAGCCAAGCGACCGCATCGTCGACTGGTCCGGCTCGCCCAACTGGGATTGAGGGCATCGATCGTCACAGGTCCGCGGCGCACGAGTGTTTTGATTCCGTTCAATCCGCTCATGACGTCATGCCCGCGAAAGCGGGCATCCAGTAACCACCAACGTCTCAATGGAGCAGATCCGTTGTCCAATCGAAGCCGCTTGCGCCGGGGTTACTGGATCGCCCGGTCAAGCCGGGCGATGACGAGCCTACTTACGTTTAGCGACCTCGGCAGGGCGCCTCATGGGGAGCCTCGTGAAAGGCTCGTCCATTGATTTAATGCGGGGGCACTGTAAAAACGTCCGCCCAGCCTTCCCCATTCCATCGGCGAAATCAGGTTCCTCATGCCGGAAAGCTCGCTTGAACGGCTGACCGGCCGCGTCGCGCCCGGACTCTTCATCGTGCTGTGGAGCTCAGGCTTCATCGGCGCGAAGTTCGGGCTGCCCCACACCGAGCCGTTCACGTTTCTCTCGATCCGCATGGCGATTGCGGTCGCACTGCTCGCCATCCTGGTAGTTTTCTCGCGTCCGGTTTGGCCGACGCGCCCCGTCATCGGACACAACGTGATCGCCGGCCTTCTGGTGCACGGCTGTTATCTCGCCGGCGTCTTCATCGCGATCGCAAACGGGCTTGCCACAGGACTCGTCGCGCTCATCGTGAGCCTGCAGCCGGTGCTCACCTCGACGGTCGCCAACCGCATTCTCGGCGAACGTGTTGTACCGCTGCAGTGGGCGGGCCTCGCGCTCGGGCTCGTCGGCGTCTACCTCGTGGTCAGCGGTAAGCTCGCCAGCGGCGGCACCGCCTGGCCGGCGTGGCCCGCCATTACGGTTGCGCTCCTCGGCATCACCGTTGGGACGATCTATCAGAAGCGCCACGGGGCCGGCCTCGATTGGCGCACGCAGCTGCTCATTCAATACATCGCTGCGGGATGTGCGTTCGGCCTGTGCGCGTTCGCCTTCGAGACGCGGGCCGTGGATTGGACCGCGGAGTTCATCTTCGCGCTCGCCTGGCTCGTTTTCGTGATGTCGTTTGCCGCGATCTGGCTGTTCTATTTTCTGATCCGCCGCATCGCGACGACGAAGCTCACGAGTTTGCTCTACTTGATGCCGCCCGTGACGGCGGTCATGGGCTGGGTCTTCTTCGATGAGCGCCTCGCGCTTGCGTCGCTCGTCGGCATGGCGCTCTGCGTCGGCGGCGTGTTCCTGGTGAACCGCAAGTAGCCGGTAGCCCGGATGGAGCGCAGCTTGGGCCGCGCGTAATCCGGGGCAGGCCTCGCCATCCAGATGGTCTCGCCGAATTGATCTGCCGCCCCGGATTGCGCGTCGGCACGCCGACGCTCCATCCGGGCTACTGGTCGCAGGCTCGGCCGCTCGACAAGACCGCCGTTCACGACGACACTGCGGCAAACACGGGGAGCAGAGCATGATCCTGGTGCGACCGTTGGCCATTGCACTCGCGGCGATCTGCGGCGCACTGCCGGCGCACGCGGACGATACGCTGCGGATTGCGGTCGGCCAGCGCGGACTGTGGGATACCTCGGTGTCCGAGCTCGGCCAGCGCGGCGGCATCTTTAAGAAGCACGGCATCGTGCTCGACATTCTCTACACCCAGGGCGGCGGCGAGACCCAGCAGGCCGTGATTTCGGGCAGCGTCGAGCTCGGCGCGTCCGCGGGGATCCTTGGCGTGTTCGGCGCTTTCGCGAAGGGCGCGCCGCTGCGCATCATCGGCGCCGAGATCACCGGCGCCGGCGACCTCTATTGGTACGTCCCGGCGTCATCGCCCATCCGCTCGTTGACCGACATCGATGGCCAGACCATCGCCTATTCGACGAACGGCGCCTCGACCAACTCGATCGTTCTCGCCTTCATCAAGCAGTACGGGCTCAAGGCGCGCGCCGTCGCAACCGGAAGCCCGGCCGCGACGCTGACGCAGGTGATGTCCGGCCAGATCGACGTGGGCTGGGGCGGGCCGCCGTTCGGCCTCGACCTCATCGACCAGGGCAAGATCCGCCTCATCGCCACCGGCAACGACGCGACCGCGTTCCGGAATCAGACCGTGCGGCTCCTGATCGCGAACGCGGCAACGCTCGCGAGCCGCCAGGACGCGATCAACCGCTACATCGCGGCCTATCGCGAGACCGTCGACTGGATGTATTTCGATCCGGCGGTGTTCAAGCACTACGCCGATTTCATGGGCGTCAGCGAAGAGACCGGCCGCCGCACCCGTGACGGCTTTTTCCCCAAAGCCGCGCTCGATCCCGACCGCATTGTCGGCCTCGACGCCGCCAATGCCGACGCCGTCGCCTTCAAATACATCGCCGCCCCGCTCACCAAGGCGCAGCTCGACGAGCTGATCCGCATCCCCCCGCGCCCGACAAAAACCCCGTAGCCCGGATGGAGCGAAGCGAAATCCGGGGACAGCGTTTTCGACGAGGGGTCGACCCCGGATTGCGCTTCGCTCCATCCGGGCTACGAAGCTGCGACCCTCCCCCTCCAGGGGAGGGTGTTCAGTCAGGTGCCAAGCCGCCGGTCGTTTCGATGAAATCCACCACCGCCTCGATGCCGTCGCCGGCGCGCACGTTGGTGAACACGAAGGGCCGGGTGCCGCGCATGCGCTTGGCGTCGCGCTCCATCACGTCGAGCGAGGCGCCGACATGCGGCGCGAGATCGACCTTGTTGATGACGAGGAGATCGGAGCGCGTGATGCCGGGGCCACCCTTCGACGGGATCTTGTCGCCGGCGGCGACGTCGATGACGTAGATCGTGAGATCGGCAAGCTCGGGCGAGAAGGTCGCGGCGAGATTGTCGCCGCCGGACTCGATCAGGATGAGATCCAGCGCCGGAAACTTGGCGCGCATCGCCGCGACCGCCGCGAGGTTCATCGAGGCGTCCTCGCGGATCGCGGTATGCGGGCAGCCGCCGGTCTCGACTCCGGCGATGCGCTCCGGCGGCAGCGCGCCGGAGCGCACCAGATATTCGGCATCCCACTTGGTGTAGATGTCGTTGGTGATCGCGGCGATATCGTAGTCGGAGCGCAGGCGCTTGCACAGCGCGTCCATCAACGAGGTCTTGCCCGATCCGACCGGGCCGCCGACACCGACCCGCAGCGGGCCGTGGGAACTGGGCATCACAATCGTCCTTCATTGTTGTTCGCGCGAATCACGAGCGGAACAGCCGCGTATATTGTGTCTCGTGGCGCATGCTCGCGATATCGGCGCGCAACGTCGCGCTGCCGATATCGTCGAGGCTTGTCGTGAGCGCGCGCGCCGCGGTCGCCACGACCGGGGCTTCGAGCGCCGCGAGCACGCGCTGGCCGTCGGTCTGGCCGAGCGGTACGAGACGCACGCCGGCGGAGACGAAGTTCGAAGCCACGCCGTGGAGAAATGCATCGAGCGCCTGCGCCGCGGCGATGCCATGACCGGCGCAGGCGACGCCGACCGCGATGGGGTAGGCGAGGGGGCCGCTCCACGCTGTGGCGAGGCGATCGAGTGCCGCACACGGCCATGCGGCGCGCGTGATCGTGACAAAGGCTTCGCCCTGTGCGGTCGTTTCGAGGAAGCGCTCCTTCGTGCCGACGAACGCCGCGGAAAGTTCGGCTGCCGCGGACAGAGCGGCGTCATCGCCGTTCGCGATCGCGCGATGCGCCTCCGCGAAAATGACGGCGTCGCAGAACATGTTCCCGCAACGGATCATGCTCGCAAGCCAGGCGCGCAGCGTCTCGGCATCGCGAACATCGCCAGCCTCGACCGCCCATTCAATGCCGCTCGAATACGAGAACGCGCCCACCGGATAGGCCGGCGACATGAACGTCATGAGCCGATAGAGCGCAAAGTTCACCTCCCCCTGGAGGGGGGAGAGCCTGCCCCGGACCTGATCCGGGGTCGGCCGCGCAGCGGCCGGGAGGGGGTGGCAGCGCTGCAACAAATTCTGCTTGCTCGCAGTACGTGCTGAAGCGCTATCACCCCACCCCGGACCGCCTGCGGCGGTCCGACCCTCCCCCTCCAGGGGAGGGTGTTTAGCCTTGGCGCCGCGTCGCCTCTTCTCCCCTCCCCCTTGTGGGGAGGGGTCGGGGGTGGGGGTCGCGAGATGTGGCACTTCGGTGCCAAAGCCTCCCGACCCCCCACCCCGACCCTCCCCCACAAGGGGGGAGGGAGAAGAATGGTCCGCAGCACGGGGAGAAGCATGATGCGCAGCACGAAAAGGGGATGATGCATTCCTTGCTGCAACGATGCGCTCGTTCAACTGGGCGCTGCTCTCATGCCTGCGTTTCCTGCCGCGGCTCTCAGACATGCAAATCGCCGTTGTCGACGTGGCGGTGATCGTAGGCGCCGCGCTCGGGCTCGAACGGCGCCTCGATCACGGTAAGGCGGGCGCCCAGTCCCGTCAGCATTTCTTCCAGCACATGGTCGCGGCGCATGCGCAAGCGGTCGCCCGCGACCTCGACTTCGGTGTGGCGGTTGCCGAGATGCCAGGCGACGCGGGCGAGCGCGGCAGGGCTCTCCGCCGCGATCTCGATCAGCGGCTCCGCTCTCGCCACCACTGCCACCACGGCACCGTCATCGAGCACGAGGCCGTCGCCGTCGTGGAGCGCGGTCGCTTGCGGCAAGTCGAGCAGGAAGCGTTGGCCGCTCTCGCCCGTGAGCACAATGCGCCGGCGGTAGCGCTCCTCGGCATCGAGCACGACGGCATCGACCGCGTCGGCGCGCCGCCACGTGCCCGCACGCAGGATGCGCGCCGCTCGCTTCGTTGCCCGGATGCGCTCCACCGCCTCGGGAGTCATCAGAACAGGAAATACCTCTGCGCCATGGGCAGCACCTCCGCGGGCGCGCAGGTCAGAAGCTCGCCGTCCGCCGTGACCTCGTAGGTCTCCGGATCGACAGTGATCTTCGGCGTCGCGCCGTTGTGGATCATGCTCTTCTTCGAAATGTCGCGGGTGTGCTCGACCGCGACGAGCGTCTTCTCGATGCCGAGCTTGTCGCCAAGCTTCGCCTTCACCGCCGCCTTGGATGCGAACACCACCGAGCTTGCGGTCAGCGCCTTGCCGAAGGCGCCGAACATCGGCCGGTAGTGGATCGGCTGCGGCGTCGGGATCGAAGCGTTGGGGTCGCCCATGGGCGCGGCCACGATGGTGCCGCCCTTGATTACAAGCTCGGGTTTGACGCCGAAGAACGCCGGCGCCCACAGCACGAGATCGGCGAGCTTGCCCTTCTCGATCGAGCCGATGTGCTTCGACACGCCGTGGGCGATCGCGGGATTGATGGTGTACTTGGCGACGTAGCGCTTCGCCCGCGCATTATCGTTGTCGCCCTTGTCCTCGGGAAGCTTGCCGCGCTGCTTCTTCATTTTGTCGGCGGTCTGCCAGGTGCGGATGATGACCTCGCCGATGCGGCCCATGGCCTGGCTGTCGGACGACATCATCGAGAGAGCGCCGAGATCGTGCAGGATGTCCTCGGCTGCGATCGTCTCCTTGCGGATGCGGCTTTCCGCAAACGCAAGATCCTCCGCAATCGCCGGATCGAGATGGTGGCATACCATCAGCATGTCGAGATGCTCGTCGATGGTGTTGCGGGTGAACGGCCGGGTCGGATTGGTGGAGGAGGGCAGCACGTTCTTTAGCCCCGCCACCTTGATGATGTCGGGCGCGTGTCCGCCGCCGGCGCCCTCGGTATGGAAAGCATGGATGGTGCGGCCCTTGAAGACCTTGATGGTGTCCTCGACGAAGCCCGAACTCGTTGAGCGTGTCGGTATGGATCATCACCTGGACGTCGTAGTCGTCGGCCACCGACAGGCAGCAGTCGATGGCGGCAGGCGTCGTGCCCCAGTCCTCGTGCAGCTTGAGCGAACAGGCGCCGGCCTTGATCTGCTCTTCGAGCGCTGCCGGCAGCGAGGCGTTGCCCTTGCCGGCAAAGCCGAGGTTCATCGGAAAGGCGTCTGCCGCCTGGATCATGCGGGCGATGTGCCAAGGGCCGGGCGTGCAGGTGGTGGCATTGGTGCCGGCGGCCGGGCCGGTGCCGCCGCCGAGCATCGAGGTGATGCCCGCCATCAGCGCTTCTTCGATCTGCTGCGGGCAGATGAAATGGATGTGGGTATCGAAGCCGCCGGCGGTCAGGATTTTGCCTTCGCCGGCGATCACCTCGGTGCCGGGGCCGATGATGATGGTGACGCCCGGCTGGATGTCCGGATTGCCGGCCTTGCCGACGGCGAAGATCTTGCCGTCCTTGAGGCCGACATCGGCTTTGACGATGCCCCAGTGATCGAGGATCAACGCGTTGGTGATGACGGTGTCGACGGCACCCTGCTTGTTGGTCTTCTGGCTCTGGCCCATGCCGTCACGGATCACTTTGCCGCCGCCGAACTTCACCTCCTCGCCATAGGTGGTGAAGTCCTTCTCCACCTCGATGATGAGGTCGGTGTCGGCGAGACGCACGCGATCGCCCGTCGTCGGCCCGAACATGTCCGCATAGGCGGCGCGTGAAATTCTCGACATGCGCTTACTCCATCCCGGCCGGGCGGCCGGCTACCGCATTGGTGGCGGCGCGGCGGCTGGCACGCGGTCGCGCAGGCTCGGCCACGAGGCGAAGGCGAACACCCACAGCATGATGATGTTCACCAGCGGCACGAACAGGATGAGGATCCACCAGCCGTTGTATCCCGCCTTGCGGATGATCATGAGGATGGGAACGAAATAGATCAGCAGAACGATGATGATCGCGATTACGCCGATAGCGACATTCGGTGCGTCCGATGCGTCCATGGCTCTCTCCTCTTCGCGTTTCCAAGTCTCACGCCTTCCAAGCCTCACGCCTTCCAAGTCCCACGCCTTCAAGCCTCACGCCTTTACAGCTTGCCCATGACCTCCTGGCGGAATCCGTAGGTCGTGCGCGCGCCCGCGAGCGCGACAAGCGTCACCTCTCGCGTCTGGCCGGGCTCGAAGCGCACCGCGGTGCCGGCCGCAATGTCGAGGCGCATGCCGCGCGCCTTCTTGCGATCGAACTTGAGCGCCGGGTTGGTCTCGAAGAAATGATAGTGGCTGCCGACCTGGATCGGCCGATCGCCGGTGTTGGCGACCGTGAGCGTCACGGTCTTGCGTCCCGCGTTGAGCTCGATGTCGCCGGGCCGAGTGATGATTTCACCGGGGATCATGGCAGGCCTTTCCATTTGGCTGTCATTCCGGGGCGACGCGCAGCGTCGAGCCCGGAATCCATAACCCCGGACCACGCAAGCCAGCCCCAATCGTGGTTATGGATTCCGGGTTCGCGCAAGAGCGCGCCCCGGAATGACGGGGAGGGCTCATCGGATCGGCTCGTGGACGGTCACGAGCTTCGTGCCGTCGGGGAAGGTCGCTTCGACCTGGATCTCGTGAATCATGTCGGCGATGCCGTCCATCACCTGCTGGCGCGAGATCACGTGGGCGCCGGCTTGCATCAGCTCGGCCACGGTCTTGCCGTCGCGCGCGCCCTCCATGATGAAATCGCTGATCAGCGCGACCGCCTCGGGATGGTTGAGCTTGACGCCACGCTCGAGGCGGCGGCGCGCCACCACGGCGGCCATGGCGATCATCAGCTTGTCCTTCTCGCGCGGGGTGAGGTGCATGGCGTCAGCGGTCGTGGGTTTGGGAAGTTGCGGACGGGCGTCAGTTGCGGGCGTCAGTTGAGCCACAGCCTCGGCAGCGGGCCGCGGCCGAGTGCGGACAATACTACACCAAGATCGCGGCGCAGAAGAGCGCCATCCACCGCCGCGAGGCGGACGAGTGAAATGCCGTTCCAGGCCGAGATGCCGACTTCGCCGCGGCACGCCTCGGACGCTTGCCGCACTGCATCGGCCATCGCGTCATCGCCGGGCACGAGCAGCACCGTCGCGATCGTAGCGGCGCCGTTGGCGATGGCCGTTTCGCCAAGGAGCGAGGACACTGCGCCGTCGAGGCGGAAATTTTCCGCAAACGCGAGCCTGCCGTCGCGGCGGATGCGCCAGCGGTCGGAGAGAAAGCCGTGCGTCATGGTCTCGCCCATGGCGGTGCGGCCGAAGATTACCGTTTCGGCAAACACAAGGCTCGCGCCGGGCGCGAGCGCGATGTCGACGGTGCGCGAGAGCCGCGCGCGATCGAACAGGATCGTTTCCTGCGGCAGCCAGACGAGGTCTGCGCTATCCGCGAGTTTTGCGGTGAGGTCGAAACGGGCATCGGGCCCGAGCGAGCGATAGACTTTTTCGGCCGCCGCGGTCGTCACCACGAGGCGTGCGCCTGTGTCGAGGTCGAGATCGACCGCGAAACGATCGCCGCCCGCAATGCCGCCCGCGGTGTTGACCAGCACCGCCTCGGGCGCGCCCGCACATGCGCCGGGAAATCGCACCCGCAGCGAACCTTCTTCGCGCGTGCCAGTGCGGCCGGTGCCGCTTGGCGTTGCCGCCAGCGCGAGAGAGACGAAGCCGTGCGCGCGATTGGCGGCGAAAACATCGTTCACCTCCCCCTGGAGGGGGGAGGTCGGCCGCGTAGCGGCCGGGTGGGGGTGACAGCGCTTCCGCGATCTCGGCGCTGAATTTGTTGCACCGCTGTCACCCCACCCCGGACTGCCTTCGGCGGTCCGACCCTCCCCCTTTAGGGGAGGGTGCAGGTGCGAGCGCGCGCGGTCCATTGTTGGCGGCTTGATCAAATTGCGAGCGCGCGCTTCAAGGCGGCTTCGTCCATCTCGGCGCGGGTCGAGGAATAGACGATCTGGCCGCGGTCCATCACCGCGAAAAAGTCACCGAGTTCGCTCGCGAAGTCGAGATATTGCTCGACCAGCACGATGGCGATTTCGCCGAGCCCGCGCAGGTACGAGATGGCGCGGCCGATGTCCTTGATGATCGACGGCTGAATGCCCTCGGTCGGCTCATCAAGAAGGAGCAGCCGCGGCCGCATCACAAGCGCGCGGCCGATCGCGAGCTGCTGCTGCTGGCCGCCCGATAGGTCGCCGCCGCGCCGCCGCAGCATGTCGCCGAGCACCGGAAACAGCGAGAACACCACGTCCGGCACGCTGCGGTCGTCGCGCTTGAGCGGAGCGAAACCGGTGTGCAAATTTTCCTCGACGGTGAGCAGCGGGAAGATCTCGCGTCCCTGCGGCACATAGGCGATGCCGCGCCGCGCGCGCTCATAGGGCTCGAGCCCGGTGATGTCGCTGTCCTCCCAGACGATGTTGCCGCGGCTCACCGGATGCTGGCCGACGAGCGCGCGCAAGAGGCTCGTCTTGCCGACGCCATTGCGGCCAAGCACGCACGTGACCGTGCCAGGGGCCGCTTTCATGGTGATGCCCCGCAGCGCCTGCGCCGCGCCGTAATGCAGATCGATGGCGTTGACTTCGAGCATGGCAGGCGCTGCCTTCTAATCCCGTAGACCAAGCGATCTGTCATGCCCCGCGAAAGCGGGGCATCCAGTAACCACCGTCGGATCAATGGATGCTGGACCGCGGCCAAATCGATACACCGGGGCTACTGGATCGCCCGCTTTCGCGGGCGATGACGAGGGAAGGAGCCTGCAGGAATCGAACATTGCTCTCACCGCCCCAGATAGACCTCGATCACCCGCTCGTTGGCGGAGACCTGGTCGATCGAGCCCTCGGCGATCACGGTGCCTTCGTGCAGCACCGTCACCTTGACGCCGAGTTCGCGCACGAAGGTCATGTCGTGCTCGACGACGACCACGGTGTGCTCGCGGTTGATCTCTTTGAGGAGCTCGGCGGTCTGATGCGTTTCGGCGTCGGTCATGCCGGCGACCGGCTCGTCGACCAGGAGGAGTTTCGGGTCTTGCGCAAGCAGCATACCGATCTCTAGCCACTGCTTCTGGCCGTGCGACAGGCTGCCGGCGATGCGCGAGCGCACCCCGGTCAGCCGGATGGTTTCGAAGATGCGGTCGATGCGCTCGTTTTCGGACGGGCTGTCGTGCCACATCAAGGTCGCACGGGCGCGCCGGTCGGCTTTCAGGGCAAGGCGCAGATTGTCCTCGACGGTGTGGCTTTCGAACACCGTCGGCTTCTGGAACTTGCGGCCGATGCCGAGCTCGGCGATGTCGCTTTCGTAGAGATCGGTCAGGCGATAGGTGCCGTCGAACAGCACGTCGCCTTTCTGCGGGCGGGTCTTGCCGGTGACCACGTCCATCATGGTGGTCTTGCCGGCGCCGTTCGGGCCGATGATGGCGCGCATCTCGCCGGGATCGACGGTGAATGAGAGTTCGTTGAGCGCGCGGAAGCCGTCGAACGAGACGGTGACGCCGTCGAGATAAAGGAGCGCCGAGGTGGTGCGGAGATCCATCGCCGTCACTCCGCTGCGATCGGCTCGCCGACGGGCTGCGCGCCCGCAGCGTCCGGCTTGTCGGGCTTGCGGCGACCTTCGAGCCAATGGGCGAGGGTGCCGATGATGCCGCGCGGCAGCAGCAGGGTGACGCCGACGAAGAGGCCGCCGAGCGCGAACAGCCAGTAGGGCGCAAGCGCAACGGTCTCGAACGGGGTGACGATGAAATAGATAAGCAGTGCCCCGAAAATCGCGCCGAGCGGATAGCCATGCCAGCTCGAGCCCATCGCGGTGACGATCAGGATGCCGCCGACCGCGTAGCCCCAATAGGGCATCAGGGAGAAGCCCGCGCCCGATTGCGCGAGCACGTAGTCGCCGAGGAGGCCGATGCCCATGACGACAAAGCCGCCGATCGCTCCGATAAGCGCGTTGCGCCGTACCGCAACGACGCCGACAAGCACGAGGAACGCCGCGATTGCGAGCATCCAATAGGGCAGCAGGCTGCCGCTCGTGAAGTAGGTCTTGCCGAAGTTGACGACGACGGCGCCGAGGATCGCGCCGGCAAGCGTGCCGCGGCCGCCGACCGCGACCCACACCACCTCCTCGATGGAGTTCGCGGGCGCGAATTCGCTCGGATTGATGATGCCGACCTGGGGGACGTAGAGCGCGCCGGCGACGCCCGCCATGCAGGCGGACAGCGTGAAGACCAGGAGCTTGTAGGACTCGACCTTGTAGCCGAGGAAGCGCGTGCGCGATTCAGCATCGCGGATCGCGATCAGCACCTTGCCGAACTTCGAGGTGACGATGGCACGGCACATCAGCAGCATCAGCGCGAGCACGACACACGAGATCGCGAACAGCGCGCCGCGCGTTCCCGCCGCCTGAACGTTGAAGCCGAGGATGTCCTTGAAATCGGTCAGGCCGTTATTGCCGCCGAAGCCGAAATTGTTGCGGAAGAAGCCGAGCATCAGGGCGAAGGTGAGCGCCTGGGTGATGATCGAGAGGTAGACGCCGGTGACGCGGCTGCGAAACGCGAACCACCCGAACACGAAGGCAAGCGCACCCGGCACCAGCACCACCATGAGCAGCGCGTAGGCGAAGTGGTTGAAGCCGTACCAGTAGACCGGCAGCTCCGGCCAGTTGAGGAACACCATGAAGTCCGGACGGACCGGGTCCGCGTAGACGCCGCGGGTGCCGATCTGGCGCATCAGGTACATGCCCATGGCGTAGCCGCCCAGCGCAAAGAAGGCGCCGTGGCCGAGAGAGAGGATGCCGCAATAGCCCCAGATGAGATCGATCGCGAGGGCGAGGATCGCGTAGCAGGCGTACTTGCCCCACAGCGCGACGAGATAGGTCGGCACCTGGAAGGGCGACGACGTCGGCAGCGCCATATTCAGAAACGGCACCAGCACCGCGAGGCCGCACAGCACCAGCGCGAAGACAATCGTGATCGTATCGAAACGGCGCCCGGTCATGCTTCCACCGCGCGGCCCTTGAGTGCGAAGAGCCCGCGCGGCCGCCACTGGATGAACAGGATGATGATCACCAGGATCGCGATCTTGCCGAGCACGGCGCCGGCCATCGGCTCGAGGAACTTATTGGCGATGCCGAGCGAGAAGGCGCCGACGAGCGTGCCCCACAGATTGCCGACGCCGCCGAACACCACGACCATGAAGCTATCGATGATGTAGCCCTGGCCGAGGTTCGGGCTCACGTTGTCGATCTGCGACAGCGCGACGCCGGCAATGCCGGCGATGCCCGAGCCGAGGCCGAAAGTCAGCGCGTCGATGCGCTCGGTGCGGATGCCCATGGCGGCGGCCATGGAGCGGTTCTGCGTCACCGCGCGCATTTCAAGGCCGAGGCGGGTGAGGCGCAACATGCCAAGCAGCGCCACGAACACGCCGAGCGTGAAGCAGATGATCCACAGCCGGTTGTAGGTGATGGTGATGTGGCCGATGTCGAAGGCGCCGCTCATCCACGACGGTGCCGACACGTCGCGATTGGTCGGGCCGAATGCCGAGCGCACCGCCTGTTGGAGGATCAGCGAGAGGCCCCAGGTGGCGAGCAAGGTTTCAAGCGGCCGGCCGTAGAGGAAACGGATGATGCCGCGCTCGATCAGGATGCCGACGAAGCCCGACGTCGCGAACGCGAGCGGCACGGCGATGATCAGGGAATAGTCGAGCAGGCCCGGATTATAGGCGCGCATCACCTCCTGGATGACGAAGGTGACGTAGGCGCCGATCATCACCATCTCGCCATGGGCCATGTTGATGACGCCCATGACGCCGAAGGTGATGGCAAGGCCGATGGCGGCGAGCAGCAGCACCGAGCCGAGCGAGAGCCCGTACCAGGCGTTCTGCAGTAGATCCCACATCTGCAGCTCGCGCGAAATCGAGGCCCGCGCCTCGGCCGCGGCGGTCGCGACCGGGGCAGGCGTCGTTCCGGGCAGACCGGACAACAGCGCGAGCGCATTTTGGTCGCCGCGTCCGCGAATGACGGTGACGGCGGCCATCTTGTCGTCTTCGGAGGCGTCGCTCGACAGCAATATGATGGCGGCACGGGCCTCCATCAGCGCCGTTTTCACGCGGGGATCAGTCTCCTTGCCGATCGCGGTCTCGAGCGTCGGCAGCGCAGTCGCATCGCGCGATTTGAATACCGCCTGCGCCGCTTCGTAGCGCTTTTGGGGATCCGGCGACATCAAGGTGAGACTGCCGATTGAGGCACCGATGGTGCGCCGCAGCCTGTTGTTGATGCGCACCGGCGCAAGATCAGCCGGTGGGTTCGCGGCCGGCTGCCCCGTTTCGGCATCAAGCAAAGGCGTGTTCTCGGCCTGCCGATAAAACACCTTCTTTTGTTCGGCGCTGAACAACAGCCGCCCGTCCTGCAGCGCCTGGATGATCGCGGCGGCGCGCGGATCGCCGCTTTCGGCGACCGCGGTGATACCGGCATCGGTTTCGCTGTAATCGTCGGCTGTAAAATGCGGCAGCGCCTCGGCGAGGCTCGCGGCGCGCACGTCGCCCGCGAAAATCGTCATCGATGCCAAAAGAGCCGCGACGAAAACCACGAGATGGCCGATGGCCCGGAAGCCAATCCTGCGGCAGACCCACCTCAGGCAACGCATTCCATGGCACCGCATCGTAGTGTTGTCCTGGCGGGCAACCTGGCGGCGTTGCGCCGCTTCTGCGTGGTTTGCCCGACCCTATTATCCTGGTGTGACCGGTTCAATGCGTTTGCGAATGTAACGCACGTTGTTCACCTCTCCCGCCCCGCGCGGAGAGATCCCGGACTTGATCCGGACTTCGACCGACCGAAGCGAGGAGGTGAGGGAGTCTCTCCGCAGGTGCGAGACTCTGTGGAGAGGCTCCCTCACCCCAGATCCTCTCCCCGCATGGGGGGAGAGGGAGAAGAAGCGTAACCTAAGCAGCGTGCGTCAGCTGCCGCCGCACTTCTTGGTAACCTTGTTGTAGTTGCCGCACTTCAGCGTGACCCAGTCGGCCTCGAGGTCCTTCGAGCCCTCGAGATAGGGTGACCACGCCGCGCCGGGGACGAGACCTGGCGTCTTCCACACCACGTCGAACTGGCCGTCGCCTTTGATTTCGCCGATGAAGACCGGCTTGGTGATGTGGTGGTTCGGCAACATTTTCGAAGTGCCGCCGGTGAGGTTCGGCGCCTCGATGCCGGGCAGCGCTGCGATGACCTTGTCGGGATCGGTGCTCTTCACCTTCTCGACCGCCTTCACCCACATATTGAAGCCGATGAAGTGCGCTTCCATCGGGTCGTTGGTGACGCGCTTCGGATTCTTGGTGAAGGTGTGCCAGTCGGCGATGAACTTGTCGTTGATCGGGCTCTTGATCGACTCGAAGTAGTTCCAGGCGGCGAGATGGCCGAGCAGCGGCTTGGTGTCGATGCCGGCGAGTTCTTCTTCGCCGACCGAGAACGCCACGACCGGGATGTCGGTGGCCTTGACGCCCTGGTTGCCGAGTTCCTTGTAGAACGGCACGTTGGCGTCGCCGTTGATGGTGGAGACGACGGCGGTCTTCTTGCCCGCCGAGCCGAACTTCTTGATCTCGGCGACGCGGGTCTGCCAGTCGGCGTGGCCGAACGGCGTGTAGTTGATGGAGATATCCTCGCCCTTGACGCCCTTCTGCTTGAGATAGGCTTCGAGGATCTTGTTGGTGGTGCGCGGATAGACGTAGTCGGTGCCCTCGAGCACCCAGCGCGTCACCTTCTCATCCTTCATCAGGTAGTCGACGGCGGGGATCGCCTGCTGATTGGGGGCGGCGCCGGTGTAGAAGACGTTGCGCTCGCTCTCTTCGCCTTCGTACTGCACCGGATAGAACAGGATGTTGTCGAGCTCCTTGAACACCGGCAGCACCGACTTGCGCGACACCGAGGTCCAGCAGCCGAACACGACGGCGACCTTGTCCTTGCTGATGAGTTCGCGCGCCTTTTCGGCGAACAGCGGCCAGTTCGAAGCGGGGTCGACCACGACGGCTTCGAGCTTCTTGCCGAGCAGGCCGCCCTTCTTGTTCTGCTCGTCGATGAGCATCAGCATCACGTCCTTCAGCGTCGTCTCGCTGATGGCCATCGTGCCCGACAACGAATGCAGGATTCCGACCTTGATGGTGTCCTGGGCCTTCGCCGGCATAACTGCCAGGCCCAGCGCCAGGCCAGCCGCCGCGGCAAGCCGCCGGCGGGAAATCGGCCGCTCCGCGACCGCACGGAAAGAATTGAGCATCTCCACTGTCCTCATGTTTGACGACCGCGACCGAAGACCGTTCGCGTCGGCGCGAGGCGGGCAAGGAGCATGCCAAGGGCGCGGCAGGCGCCGCATATAAATTAAATAGCCCGTTCGGCCGCTTGCCACTTTGAAAGGAGTTTCAATCGGAGACTTGGTCGGCCCTCAATTTAGGCATTTGCTTCAATATTGCGCAGTCATGATTGACTAAATAATCGGCAAATCATGCGACCCTAAGCCCACAATCGGCGGGTAGTTGGCCGCTGGCCTCGCTCATTCCGTTGTGGGGATGGCGCCCAGGAGTGAATAGCTCGTGCTGCGACCGCCGGCCAGGTTCTTCGCGAGGATGCCCCGGTGGACGAGATCGTCGATGTCGCGCAGCGCCGTGTCTGGGGAACATTTGGCGAGCTTCGCCCAGCGGGAGGTCGTGAGCTTGCCGGAGAAGCCGTCAAGCAGCCGATTGAGCATCGTGCGCTGCCGCTCATTAAAGGCGGAGCCGGCGTGCGATTCCCAGAACCGCGCCTTCGTCAACACCGCGGCGAGCGTTGTTTGCGCGCCTGTGAACGCGCGATCGAGGCAGGCGAGAAACCACTCCAGCCAGGGGGTAATGTCGAGACTTCCTTTCTGCGTGGTCTCCAGGATGTCGTAGTACGCTTTGCGCTCCCGCCGGATCTGCGCCGACATGCTGTAGAAGCGTTGCGCGCTCTGCTCCGAACGAGCGAGCGCGAGGTCAGCGACGGCGCGGGCGATGCGGCCGTTACCATCATCGAATGGGTGAATGGTCACGAACCAAAGATGCGCAACGCCGGCTTTCAGCACCGGGTCGATCGGCTCTGCGCCGTTGAACCAGTCCAGAAAGGCGCGCATCTCGTCAGGAAGCCATCGTGCCGCCGGTGCCTCGAAGTGGACGCGCTCGCGGCCGGGTGGACCGGACACGACTTGCATCGGGCCCGAGGCGTCATTGCGCCAATCCCCGACAGTGATCTTGCGCAGCCCGCTGCGTCCGGTGGGGAACAGCGCGCCGTGCCAGCCGTGGAGGCGCGAAACGGTCAGCGGCGCCGCGTAGTTCGCGGTCGCATCGAGCATCATTTCGACGATGCCCTCGACGTGCCGGTCCGCCGGCGCAAGCCCGCCAATATCGATGCCGAGCCGCCGCGCGATTGAAGAACGGACGGCGGCCCGATCGAGAATTTCGCCTTCGATCTCGCTCGACTTGACGACTTCCTCGGTCAGCGAATCGAGCGAGGCCTCGGCGCGCAGCTTGAACCCGAGCCCCTCCATTCGACCCAGCAGCCGTCCCTGGTGATGACGGACGGCGGCGAGCGGGCGGGAGAGGCGATCAAGGTCCCACCGCAGCTCAGGCCAGTCGGGAAGTTCGTGGATATAGGTCGGCATAATCTCCGCAATTATTGCGGATATTATGGGGTCTATTCTCCGCATTCAAGGGAGGGCTGATTCGGTCCGTTACTTCGTTCGCCCGACCCATTTGGATTGACAATATAGGAACAAACCTACATTGTAATCCTATATTTCCTATTAAGGAGCATGCAAATTGAAGGCAGCCCCAGCTCTGATTTCGGCTTTGATTCCGACACCAAACGAAGCTTCCCTGATCGGCGCAGCAAATTCGCTGTTGTGCGGCCCAGGGAAACTACGCCAAGCCTATGATATCCCTCGGCAAGCAGCGGCGATGCGGTGGAAAGGACGCCAAAAAAATGCCTTTCCCTGATATTTTCCCTGTTCTCAGGGAAAAATTCCTATATTCCTAAGCGGGCTTTCCCTGTTCTCAGGGAAAGCCCGGTCCAGCGCCGCGGAACCTCAGGCGGCGCGGGAGGCGCGTCCTTCCAGGAGCCCGGCTTCGATGAGGGCGGTGCGGATGCGCTCGATCTCGGCGGCGCCGAGTTTCACCAGCGGCGGGCGAACGACGGCGCGGGGCAGCTGGCCGAGCAGCACCAGCGCTTCCTTCATGCGGTTGTGCATGTCGACGAAGGGATCGGAGTAGAAGGCGCGCGCAAGCGGGTAGATGCGATCGTTGAGCGCCTTGGCGGCGGCGAGGTCGTTTGCTGCGACCGCACGGAAGAGCTTCGCCTGAAGATCGGCGATGACGCTGCCCGAGCCCGAGAGCAGGCCCTTGCAGCCGAGCACGAGCGAGGAAAAGAGCCACGACGAATGGGTCGAAAGCACGTTCACCGGCCGCGGCAGGGTTTGCAGCGTGCGCACTTGCCACTCGTGAAGCTGGACGTTGTTGGTCCAGTCCTTGATGGCGCGGATCGATGGCACGGCGTCGAGGAGCTTCAACAGCGTCTCTGGCGGATAGCCCTGGCCGGTTGCGAGCGGATATTGGAACGCGATGATCGGCAGGTCGCTCGCGTCGGCGATGTGGCGGAAATGCGCGATCGCCATCTCGGCGCTTTGCCCGAGCGTGAACGGTCCCGGCGGAAAGACGAGGAGCGCCGAGGCGCCGCCGGCGGTCGCGGCCTTGGCGATCTTGGCCGCCGCCTGGCTGCCGTCCGCCCACACGCCGTGCACGACCGGAAGGCGATCGCCCACTTCCTCGGCGGCGATGTCCATCACCCGACGCTGCTCCTCGAAGGTGCACGAGCCGACCTCGGTGGAATGGGCGTTGACCGTGATCGCCGAAAGCCCCTCGACGGCGCCGACGTGGCGCAGGTGGCCGCGGAAGCTCCTCTCGTCGATCGCAAGCTCGTCATCGAACGGCAGCAGCACCGCCGGGATGACGCCGGTCGGAACGAACGAGGAATGTCGCGGCATGATGAATCTCCGGTCGGGGCGAAGGCGCGTGGCGCACGAGCTGGTGCGCTCTCAATAGCCGATCCGCGGCATTGCCGCATCGGCAAAAATCCGCGCAGCCGGCCCGCGGATTTCGCGGCCGCGAGCGGAGTGCCGAGGAGAGGTCGCGTCAATGCGCCCAGAATAAAAAAACGCCCCGGCGACGGAGAGATCGCCGCCGGGGCAGGTGGCCATGGTGGCGGCGCCACCATGACTAGGAGAGTCAGCTGCCTTGACGGAACCGCGGCGGCATCGGCTGCGGGGGCATTTCGGGCGGAGGACCGGCGTATTGCTGCGGGGCCTCTTGGCATCCGCATGGCGGACGGTAGGACGGAGCGGGGGCGGTCACGCGATAGCTCGGCGCGGGCGCCTGATAGCTGTCGTCGTAGCTCGGGGCATCGTAGGCGCCATAGTTGGTGCCGTAGTTGCCGTAGCCATAACGGGGGTACCGCCAGTTCCAGTAGCTGTACCGCGGATAGTGCCAGCGATAGTTCCAGCCGTAGTGCGGATAGTGCCAGCGGTAACCGAAGTGGTGACCCCAGGCGTAACGGTGTCCCCAACCGAACCGGTGTCCCCAGCCGAAGCGGTGGCCGCCGAAGTGGCGGAAGCCGAAGTGGTGACCACCGAAGTGACCACCGAAGTGATGACCGCCAAAGTGATGGCCGCCGAAGTGGCCGCCACCGTGGCCGCCATGGAAGCCACCATGTCCAAATGCCGAAGCGCTAGTCGGGACGAGTGCCGCCATGCCGAGGCTCGCGAGCGTCGCAGCGGCGAAGATCAATTTGCGCGTAACCATTTTCATCTCCTGTCGATCGAGCGGCTGCATCAGCCCTCACGCTGATTGGTCCCGCGGCAAGCACGGATGTTCATCCGGAAAGTGCTTTAGCGGCCCCCAATCGACGTTGCCGTGACGGCCATCACAAATGGGGGGCGCACGGCCCGGGGGGGCCCCAGTCCGCTCCGGCCGGAAACGCTGCCTGGGCGGGCGTTTACCGACTGCCCACCGACTGCCCCCTGGGCGCTTGCCTTGCCGTGCCGTCGCGGCGTATGGCGGACGTCATGGCGTCGTCCGCGAATGAAATCCGCGATCCGATCCTGCCGGCCGAGTTTACGGCCGCGCTGTTTCGCGAGGCGCGTCCCGTCACCCTCGACGCCGGGCAGACGCTGTTTCTCGCCGGCGATCCGTGCAACGGCTGCTACCGGGTGGTCGACGGCCTCCTAAAGGTCACGCTCGATCTTGTCTCCGGGCGCGAACGCATTCTCGCGGTGCTGGGACCGGGGGCGCTGGTCGGCGAACTGTCGGTCATCGACGGCACGCCCCGTTCGGCCTGCGTCGCCGCCATTCGCAAGACAACGCTGAAGTTCGTCAGCCGCGCCGCGTTCGATGCGTTCGGCGAAGCGCACCCCGCCATCTATCGCGGCATCGCAGCGGTGCTGGCGCGCCGTCTGCGCGACGTCAACGGCGCGCTGCTGGCGACGAGCTTCCTTTCGGTCAAAGGTCGCGCGGCGCGGACGCTGATCGTCCTAGCCGATGCGTTCGGCAAGGACGTCGGCGCCGGCCGCATCCTGATCCGGCAGAAGGTGAGCCAGGCCGACATCGCCGCAATGGCAGGCGTCGCCCGCGAAAATCTGAGCCGTGTTCTTCAGGAATGGATGGACGGCAAACTGGTGACGAGGCTCGCCGGCTACTATTGCCTGGAAGACAAGGCCGCGATCGAACGGGAAGCGCGGCAATAGCGAGGCGCCGGTAGGGCGCAATAGCGCAGCGTATTGCGCCGTCGAGCCATCCAGAGGTGCAATACGCTGCGCTATTGCACCCTACGGGCTGCTGCGTCTTCGTTCACTTCCCGCTGCCGAGGAGGCCGAGCGAGATCCACGGCACGTAGCTGATCAAGAGGAGTGTCGCGAAGTTGATCAGCACGAACGGCACGACGCCGCGATAGATCGTGGCGAGCGGCTGATTGAAGATCGCCTGCGAGGCAAACAGGTTGAGCCCGAACGGCGGCGTGTACATGCCGATCGATAGATTGACGGCCATGATGATGCCGAAGTGGATGGCGTTGACGCCGGCCGCTTCGACGACCGGGAGCAACAGCGGCGTCAGGATCATGATCGCGGCCGGCGGCTCGAGAAAGCTGCCGACCATCAACAGGCCGAGATTGATGAGCAGCAGGATCTGCCACGGCGGCAAGTGCAGGCTGTTGATGTAGGCGACGATGTTTTGCGGAATGCCGCTGGTTGTGAGGAGCCACGAATAGATGCCCGCCGCCGTCACGATGATGAGGATCTGCGAGATCAGGAAGGCTGCGGATAGCGTAATGTTCCACAGGTCGCGCCAGCCGATGTCGCGATAGATGAACATGGTCACAACGATGGAATAGACGGCGGCGACCCCGGCAGCTTCGGTCGGCGTGAAGACGCCGCCGTAGATGCCGCCGAAAATGACGACCGGGGTGATCAGCGCCCAGGACGCCTCCTTCGTCGCCTTCCAGATCGCCGCCAGCGACACTTTCTCGCCGACGCCGACTTTGCGGTTGCGCGAATACCAGATGACGTAAGTGGCGTCGACGGCCCCGATCAGCAGGCTCGGTACCACGCCGGCCGTGAACAGCGCGATCGCGGACTGCTGCGCCGACATGCCGTAAAGGATCATGGAGATCGACGGCGGGATCACGACGGCGATTGCCCCCGACGAGGCGATCAGGCTCACCGTGAAGCGGTCGTTGTAGCCGCCTTCCTTGAGTGCCGGATAAACGAGGCGGCCGACCGCGGCGACGGTGCCCACCGCGGTGTGCGACATCGCGCCGAAGAGTTCCGAGGAGACGATCGTAGTCACGGGGAGCGAGCCCCGCGCGCTGCCGGTGAGCGACGTCACCCACAAGATGACGCGGCGCGCGATGCCGCCCTGGCCCATGATCTCGCCCGCCAGGATGAAGAACGGAATCGCCAGCAGCGGAAAGTTGTCGAGGCTGCCGAACATGTTGGTCTGGATCACCGTCAACTGCACGTCGGCGACGAACAGGACGGCGATGAGCGAGGTGAGGAGCAGGATCAGATAGATCGGAAAGCCGAGGCACAGCAGGATGATCGGCAGAATGAAATAGATGAAGGTCGCTAGCACGATCGCGGCTTCCGAAATGAACTCGATGAGGCGGGCGCCAACAAGGAATGCGTTGAGCCCGAGACCGATGGGCACCAGTGCCTGCGGAATGACAAGCGGAATGTCGGCGGCCTCGCTGCGCTGGTCGAATTCGGCAAGCATCTGCACCGCCGGCCAGCCGAGGACGATCAGGATGATGCAGACCGCGATCATGGTGAGGTCGGCGATGATATCGAGCGCACGAGAGAGGGCCGGGGGCATGGCATGGAGGAGGACGTCCATGCGCAACTGCTTGCCCTGCCAGCCGACCACGCTGTTGCCGAGAAACACCATGCCGACCATCAAGAAGAGCATCACCTCTTCAGCCGATGCGATCGGGGCGAAGAAGACGTAGCGGCCGATGATGTTGGCGAAGTTGACCGCAACCGCGATCAGCATCAGCACCGCAGTGATGGCCTGAATGAGCGCTACGAGGCGATGGACAAGGATCATGGCAATCCTCGTAGCACGCCGGAGCGTTTGTCGCTTCCACTTGTCGCGAGGGGCGCTGCTAGCCCTAGATGCTCCCGCTCATCTTCCCCTCCCCCGCGTGCGGGGGAGGGCCAGGGAGGGGGCCCGTCAAAGTCTGTGCCGTGGAGCGAACCCCCTCCCTGACCCTCCCCCGCACGCGGGGGAGGGGAAAGAAAAACAGGATGCGAAGGGGGTAAGCTGAAGTCGTGCGGCAAGATCGGCGCCGCCGACATGTGTCCGTGCACGCTCACTTGCTGGTGCGCTTCACCGTAGCCACGAGCAGGTCCCACATCGGCTTGAGCTCCGGCTTCGCCTTGACGATGTCACCGCCGACCGGTGCCATCTTCGCCATCAACTCGGCATGATCCGCCGCAGGGAGCGAAGACACCTCGCCGCCTTTCTTGACCCACTCCTTGCGCTGCGCGTCGAGGAAATCTACCGACCACGGGATCGCGATCGCTGCCGCCTCCCGGCTCGTCGACATGACGTCCGCCTGCAGGTCGGCCGGCAGCCCGTCGAACCATCGTTTGCTCAGCACGGCCTGGCTGAATATGAAGGACTGGCCGGTCTCCACCATGTACTTGGCCGTGTCCTGGTACTGCAGCGCGCTGAACACCGGGAGCGCTCCCATGGCGCCGTCGAGCGCGCCCTGCTGGAGCGCCGGCAGGACGTCGCCGAGCGACAACGGCACGCCGGTCGCGCCGATGGCCTTGAGTTGATCCATCTGGAACGGCGACGCGAGCACGCGGATCTTCTTGCCCTTGAGGTCCGCAAGCGTACGGACCGGGACGCGCATGTCGAATACCGTCGGGCCGGTCATGAACAGAGCTGCGCCGATAAGCCCTTTGTTCGCCCCGAGAGCGAGCCACGCTTTGTTGAACTCCGGATCGCCGATGACCCGAATGGCGTGGGGGAAATCACTGAACAAGCCCGGCGCGCTCAACAGTTCGAACCGTTGGTCGACGCCGACCAGGAATTCGGGCGGACCGACCCAGATCTGGATCGAGCCGAGTTGCGTGCCCTCGATCATGCGCGGAATGCTGCCGAGCTGGCTTGCCGGATAAACTTCCGCCTTGATGCGTCCGTTCGTTTTCTTTTCGATCGCGGCCGCAAACAGCTTCATCCATTCATGCTGTGCATCATTGAGCGTCGCGGTAGCGAGCTTGATGGTCATCACCTTGTCTTGCGCCGCGGCCGGATGAGCAACGAAGAGTGTCGCGACCGCAAGCGCGACCAGAATGCGTGCCGCGCGAGCCCACGCGCCAAGCGGCGCTGTTGTCTTGGTGTTTCCGTTCATGTCGCCCCATCTGACCCTTTTTCGTTTACAAGAGCACGGACTCTACCCTTCCCGGTCAACAGCGGTAAAGCATGGCAATTGTCGCACATCGCGTGCCGCGCGAGCGATACTACCGTGACTGGCGCTTGCTGCTTTGCTCGACTAAAATCCGCGCACCATCCGGCACGGGCGCCTGGGCGCCCGTAAACCATGACAAACATGCGGGAGGAGCTTCATGCGGAACGGATTGTCGGACTCGGCGCGACGCGTGGCATCGGCGGCGCTCGGGATTGTGGCCATGGCGTTGCCGGCCTTTGCCGCGGACACGACCAGCGAGCGGCTGCGCGACACCGCGAAAGAGCCGCAGAACTGGCTCACCGTTCACCATGATTACAACAACTCACGGCATTCGCCGCTTGCCGAGATCAACCGCAACAACATCAAAAACCTGCGGCCCAAATTCATCTTCTCGATCGGCGGCCGTGCCACCGGCGGTACGCTGCCGGGCAAAGAGGAGGCGACGCCGCTCGTCGAGGACGGCTTCATGTACGTGTCCGACACCTGGGCGCGGGTAATGAAGTTCGACGTGCGCAGCGGCAATGCTGCCATTCCGCTGTGGCGCTACGATCCCAAGATTACGAAGTCGCGGACCAATCGCGGCATTGCGCTCTTCGGCGACAAGGTGATCGTGTCAACCAACGACACCCGCATCATCGCGCTCAACAAGGAGACCGGCCAGGTCGCATGGGAAGTAGTCGCATCGGCGCCGACCGATCCCGCGACCGGCACGCCGTCGGCCAAAACCCAGGCCTTCACAGGGGCGCCGCTCGCCGATCCGCACCGCAGGGGGCCGCGACCTTATCCTCCAGGGCGAGAGCACCGGCGGCCAGCTTGGCACCCGCAGCTGGGTCGGCGCCTTCGATGCCAATGACGGCAAGCTCGTCTGGCGCACCTTCACGATTCCGGCGCCGGGCGAACCGGGGTCGGAGACCTGGAAGGACAACCACAACGCCTGGCGCATCGGTGGCGGCGGCGTATGGCAGACCGCGTCCTACGACCCTGCCACCAATCTCCTCTATTACGGCACTGGCGACGCCTTCCCGAGTTTCGATCCGCAGTTCCGGCCGGGCGACAACCTGTTCACGGCGAGCACCATCGCGCTCGACGCCGATACCGGCAAGATCGTGTGGTACTTCCAGGAGACGCCGAACGAGCATTGGGACTTCGACACGCCGAGCCCCAAGATGCTCTATGACGTCAACATCAACGGCGAAAGCCGCAAGGTGGTCGCGAATTTCTCGCGCAACGGCTACTACTACACGCTCGATCGCAACAACGGTCAGTTCCTGCGCGCCGACCAGTACCAGGAAAAGATCACCTGGACGAAGGGCATCGATCCGAAGACCGGCAAGCCGGTCGACTACAATCCGAACACGCCGGTGCAGGTCTATGCCGGCGTCGGCGTCATGCGCGAGAAGCCCGGGCAGGAGTCCTGTCCATGGTGGAACGGTGCGCCGACCTTCTTCCCGCCGACGCTCGATACCAAGCGCATGGTCGCCTACGTGGCCGGCGCCGAAGGCTGCATCTCGACGACGGTCAACAAGACTCCGATGGACGAGAAGAAGGATTACGTCGGGCTGCCGCCGTGCTGCACCGAGCAGGGCCGCATCACCGCCCACGGCGCGCTGTGGGCGATCGACCTTCGTACCGGCAAGGTGATCGGCAAAGAGACGTTCCAGCCGCCGACCGAGTTGGGCATGCTCTCGACCGACGGCGACCTCCTCTTCACCGGGCACATGACCGGCAAGTTCTCGGCCTACGACGCGGACACCTTGAAGGAGCTATGGAGCTTCAACCTCGGCACCCCGATCACCGCGCCGCCGATGACGTATTCGGTCGGCGGCAAGCAGTACATCGCGGTCGTGGCTGGCGGCGCTGTCGGCGTGCGCCAGGGCGGCCTCTACCAGCCGAGTGCCATCGTCGCCGTGTTCGGCCTGGAGTGATCCACTTCACCTCTCCCCGGCGCCCAGCGATCCGGTTGAGGCTGACGTAGCCCGGATGGAGCGCAGCGAAATCCGGGGATGACCCATCGATTGGCACCGCTATTTCCCGGATTTCGCTGCGCTCCATCCGGGCTACGGCGCGAGCAGCAGGAATTGGCGGATGATGCGGTCATCTCGTCTCGGCGCGGCCCTGCTGCTGTGCCTTGCCGCCGGCGCGGCGCATGCGCAGAGTCAGGCGCCGCGCATCTGGGATCTCCCGCTCGGAACTTCGGTCGGCGCGTTGCCGGACGATTATGTCGATCCCGCCTGCGGTACCGATGGCGGCCCTCCGGCGCGCGTTCTGAAAAATTTCGCGGAGTTTGCGCAATGCCCGGTCGAGGCTGCGACCGGTCTCCATGAGGTGTGGTTCCGCTATGACGACGAGATGGAGTACGTGGCGCGCGCCCGGCGATCGGAAATTCTCGTGCGACAGTATCAGGCGAACGCGCTCGCCGGCCAGCCGATCATCACCTCGCTATTGATCGACAATGCGGGCGTCGTCGAGGGGTATCGCGTAGTCAACGATCCGCGCGCCGAAGGCCGCACCCGTATCAATGCGTTCGGTCTCGGCGACATTTTCAAGGGCATGGCGCCTCCGGGGCTGAAGTGCACGGATCTGCCCCCTGCGGAGGGCGAACGCCCCATCGAGGACTGGTTCATCAAGGAGACCTGCGAAGTGAAAGCCAACAGTACCGTGACGCGGATCGAGACGCGGCGCTACTACAAGCCCGGCCAGTTCGCGGTCGATCCCAACGACAACCGGCTGACCGAGAACCAGTTCGAAAGCTCCGCGCGCCTTGAAGTCTACCGTCCGCCGTCTGGCGCACGTTGAGCGATCGGGAGAAGCACAAGTAATGGACTACGAGGTTGACCGGCGCGGCGCGGGGGGCGCGCGCGCTTTTCGGACGGCGGTAAAGCTCGCGATCCTTGCGGCGGTAATCGCCTTCGCAATCCCATCCCACGCCCAGGACGAGGCGCAAGTGAAGGCGGGCCTCAACGCATGGCGAAGCAGCGGCTGCTCGGAATGCCACGGCCCGTTTGCCGATGGTGAGAAGGAGCGGGACGAAGCTCCGACCGGAGCGAATTTGCGCACCACGCGCCTTGACGATCCGACGGTCGCCGAGACCATCCGCTGCGGCCGCCCGGGCATGGGCATGCCGAGCTTCGGCGAAGACGCCTATGCGCGCGGCTGCTACGGCCGGCCGGCTGGCCCTGCGCCTGATGATCTCTATCCGGTGCCGGTCAAACTCGGCGCCGCGGACATCGCGGCGATCGTCGCTTATCTCCGCGCTCGCGTCATCGGCCGCGGCCCGGTGACGCCGCAGGAATGCGCATTCTATTACGGCGACAGCGCAAGCTCGTTCTGTCCGTGACGTGCCCGTAGCCCGGATGAGCCAACGGGTCCCGCCTCCGGCGGGCCCGATGACAGGCTCCGCGATATCCGGGACAGCGCTGCGAATTGGAGATGCCGCCCCGGATATCGCTGCGCTCATCCGGGCTACGGGCCCCGTTACGGATGGATCGTGTTGTCCGGCATCATCGCGCCGGTGAAGACTGTGCCAGCATCCTTATTGTTTGCGAGGATCGCCGAGCGCAACACGGCGTGGTTGAAGTTAGCGCCGGAAAGATCGGCTCCGCCGAGATCGGCGAGATAGAATACGGACTCGCCGAGCTGCGCGCCGGAGAGATCGGCGTCGCGCAAATTCGCCTGGGTGAATTCCGCGCTGTTGGCGACGGCGCCGCGCAGGTTGGTGCGCAGCATCCGGGTCTGATGAAGGTTCGCGCCGTTGAGCGTCGCGTTGGCGAAGCTTGCTTCGTTGAGAAGCGCAGCTTCGAGATCGGCTTCGGTCAGGATGGCGCGATCGAGCTTGCCGCCAATCAAGCGGATGCTCCCCATCAGCGCCTCGGTGAGATTGGCGCGGGAAAAATTGGCGCGACTCGCATCGGCCTCGAACAACATCGCGTTCGCAAGCTTGGTGTCGCTCAGGTCGGCCTGGATGAGATCGGTCTTGTTGAGGTTTGCGCCGGTGAGGTCGGCGCCGGCGAGGTTCGCGCCGCGCAGCACCGAACGATGGAAGCTCGCGCCCGCGAGGTTTGCGCCCGCGAGGTTTGCGCCGGCGAGATTACGGCGCTTCAGGCTTGCCCCGGCAAGGTTGCAGCCGGGGCAGTCCTTGCTTCGCCCGGCAAGAAACGCCTCGGCATCCGGCGCAGGCTGCGCCGCGGCGCTGGCAGCTGCAGCCACATAAAGCATGAGGCTCCATGCGAAGAACGCGATCACGCAGACACGTAGGGTGGGCAAAGCGCGAACGGGTTCGCGCGTGCTCAAGTTGTGCCTGTCCGCGTGGGCACGCTTCGCTTTGCCCACCCTACGAACTTTGCCTCGATTGATCCTCATGGCATTTCCGTAAAGAGGCTGCACACGGCTCGCGCGTTCATACCTTATCAGCCCCTGGCCGGAGAGCTGCTGCAAATGCGCTTGCAATCGCGGGCCGGCTCTTGCCGGGCCGGGCGGCGTCGCCGATGACCTCGACCTTTTGGCCCGAGCGGGCAACGCGCCGATATCCGTCCCCGGTCGGTGCCCGCGCGCGATCGTAGAACCAGGTGCGAAACTCCGGCTTGGCAAACAACTTAGCGAGAACCGGCCACCGCCCGGCGCCGCGATCGAGGAGCCACATCGGCAGCCGGCCGAGGCCGTAGCGGTACTGCGCGCCGGTCGCGATCACGATGCGATCGTATGCTGCGAGCGGTTCTGGCGCCGCCATCACGTCGACGCCGTAAAGAAAAACGACTCCCTTGAACATGCAGGCCGACATCATCCGTTCGATGTAGCGATCGAACGAGTTCTGCACCGCCACCACGTCCTGGAATAACGGCGCTTTGCCGGCGTAGCGGAACGCACCGCCCGGCATGTCCTCGCGCTCGAACACGGTGACGTTGTTGGCGCCGGCGACGAGCGAGGCATAGGTGAGCCCGGCGGGGCCGGCGCCGATGACGGCGATGCGTTCGCCTTGCGGCGGTCGCGCGCCCGCAAATCGGAGTTCATCGCCGGCGGCGCCGTTGACGACGCAATGCAGCCCGTCGCCTCCGCGCATTTCGTTGACGCAGGTGTTGCAGGCGAGGCACCGCCGTGCCGGCTCGTTACGGCTGAGTTTTGCGACCCAATCCGGGTCGGCGATGAGCGTGCGGCCGAGTGCGATGAAATCCGCCTTGCCGGACGAAATCGCGTCCGCCGCGACGGCCGGATCGCCAAGCCGGCCGACGGCGATCACCGGCACGCTGACCTCTTTGCGGATATCCGCCGCATAATCGAGAAAGGTCGCATCGGGATACTGCATGGGCGGAATCATGCGTGCGGCTGACGGCAATGAGCGATAATGCCCAGCCGCGATGTGGAGCGCGTCGGCGCCGGCCCGCGCTGCCATTACCGCAACCTCCCGGCCTTCGGCAAAGGTGAGGCCGTCGGGGAAATAGTCGTCGACCGAAACGCGGAAGATCACCGGAATGCGGACCGCCGCCTTGACGGCCGCAAGCACTTCGAGTCCGAACCGCGCCCGGTTTTCGAGCGAGCCGCCATAGCGATCGCCGCGTCGGTTCTCGAACGGGGTGAGGAACTGGGAGATGAGATAGCCGTGCGCCGCGTGAATCTCGACGCAGTCGAAGCCGGCCTGCTCGGCGCGGGCTGCGGCAGACGCGAACCCGGCAATGGTGAAGCGAATGTCATCGAGACTTCATCTCCTTCGGGATGATGGTTTCGTCGGTGACCTCGTAGACGGAATGGGGAATTGCCGAGGGCGCGACCGGCATCTCCCCGCAGATGTCCTGCCGGGTGTGGCCGCCGCCGTGGCCAAGTTGAATCGACGCTTTGGCGCCGCCGCCGTGGATCGCCGCCACGAGGTCGGAGAGACCGCGCAAAAATCGGTTATCGTAAATGCCAAGCTCGCGGCGGCGGTGCCGGCCGGCGCGCGTGGGCGAGGCCATTTCGACGGTGATGAGACCAGTGCCGCCGCGCACGCGGGCCATGTAGTAGGCGATGGTGCCATCGGTGACGAAGCCCTCGTCGTCGGAGAGCCGCGTCGTCATCGGCGGCATGACGATGCGGTTCTTGATCTCGACGTTGCCGATTCGCGCGGGCGTCAGGAGGATGTTCGTCATCGTAATCAGAAGCGGCCGCTGCGGATGAAAGGTCTATTTCTCGCTCGCAAGCGAGGTCTGACGGCGCCGACCAGGCGATGGGCGGCGCTCATGCCGCACCCCGGCGAAACCTTCATCGTTTTCATTTGCTTCATGATGGCCGCAGAATAGGGGAGGGCCTGCGGAAATGCTATGCTGGCCTCATCGCACGGCCGATCCGGAGGGGCGCGGATGTTGAGACGCCGAGATTTCGTCGCTGGGCTGACCAGCGCGGCACTCTTGCCGCGCTTATCGCGCGCGCAGCAGCAGATACGCCGCGTTGGCGTCCTGATCTTCGGCACGCCCAATGATCCGATCTCTCACGCCCTCGAAGCGGGACTCCGGGAAGGTCTTGCCAAGCTCCATTGGATTGACGGGCAGAACCTGCGCCTCGATGTCCGCATCGGCGGCGATCCATCGAGCATCCAGGCGAACGCCGCGGAAATCGTCGCGCGCGCGCCCGACGTCATCGTGTCGCGCACCACCGTTGTCACCAAGGCGCTGCAAGCCCAGACCTCGACCATCCCTATCGTCTTCCTCGGCGCCGGCGATCCGATCGCGAGCGGGCTTGTGGCCTCGCTCGCGCGCCCCGGCGGCAACATCACCGGCATCACCGACGTCTATTTCACCATCGGCGGCAAATGGCTGGAGATGTTGAAGGAGGCGGTGCCGCGGCTGACGCGGTTCGCCATTGTCTTCAACCCCGAGCTCACGAGCCCGACCTATTTCCCTTCAATCGAAGCGGCGGCCGCTCAATATGACGTGCAGGCCGTCATGTTGCCGGTGCGCAGCGATGAAGACATTGCAAAGGCATTGGAGAATTTTTCGACCGAGCCCGACGGTGGGCTCGTTCTGCTGCCGCCTGCACCGGTCCGCGCGTCGCGGCAATTGATCCGCGAGATCACGCTCAAGCATCGGCTGCCGGCGATCTATCAGAACAAGTTCTACACCATCGAGGGTGGGATGATGTCGTATGGGCCAGACAGCGACGATTTATTCCGGCGCGGCGGACCGCTCTATGTCGATCGCATTCTGCGCGGTGCCAAGCCGGCATCGATGCCGGTCCAGTTCGCCACCAAGTTCGAGCTCGCATTCAATCTCAAGGCGGTCCACGAATTGGGTGTCGACATCAATCCGGCGCTGCTCTCGCACGCGGACGTGAAGATCGATTGAGACACTAAAGCCGATACATAAGGGAGGTCGTGAATGAAAATGTTCCGTCTGGCTGGTTGCCTCGCCGTCGTTTCTCTGAGCCTTGCCCTGACCGCGGCGGCGCTCGCACAGCAGACGGTCAAGGTCGGCGCCATCTATCCGCTCACCGGCGTCGCGGCGTCCGCAGGGCAGAACGGCAAGGCGGCGATCGAAGTCGCCCTCGACATCATCAACAACGCGCATCCCGAACTCGGCGACCTGCCGCTGGCGCGCGAGGCCGGCCTCAAAGGTCTCGGCGGCGCCAAGGTCGAAGTGGTGTTCGCTGACAATCAGGGGACGCCGGCGGCCGGCCAGAACCAGGCGGTGCGTTTGATCACCGAGGAAAAGGTGGTGGCACTCAACGGCGCCTACCAATCCGGCATCACGCTGACGGCCAGTGCGGCTGCCGAGCGCTACGGCATTCCCTTCCTGTCGGGCAATTCGGTTGCCGCGAACCTCACCGAGCGCGGCTTCAAATGGTTCTTCCGTACGACGCCGATCGCAACCGACATCGCCCGCGTCTACATGGGGTTCCTGCGGGACATGAGGGCGAAAGGAGTGAAGATCGATTCCATCGCGATCGTTCACGAGAACACCGAATACGGCACCTCGGTCGCTTCGGTGGTGACCAAAATGTTCAAGGACAACGAGTTGCCGGTCACCCAGGACATCCCGTATTCCGCCAATACCGCGGACGTGCAGAGCCAGGTGCTCCAGCTCAAGGACAAGCGGCCCGATGTGGTTTTGTTCGTGAGCTACACCGCTGATTCAATTCTCTACGCCAAGACGATGAAATCCCTCGATTACAAGCCGCCGCTTCTGATCGGCGACGACGCCGGCTTCTCAGACCCGGCCTTCATCGAGGCCGCCGGCAATCTGGTGCAGGGCGTGTTCAACCGCTCATCCTGGGGAATCGGCGCGCCGGGGTCAACGACCTATCTCGTCAACGCGATGTTCCACAAGAAGATGGGCTACCACCTCGACGACACGTCCGCCCGCATCATGCAAGGCTTCATGGTGCTGATCGATGCCATCGACCGCGCGGGATCGACCGATCCGGCGAAGATCCAGGCGGCGCTGAAGGCGACCGACCTCAAGCCGAACCGGCTCATCATGGGCTTCAACGGCGTCAAGTTCAACGACAAGGGTCAGAACATCCTCGCCGCCGCCATGATGATTCAGCTTCAGAACGGCCGCGACTATGTCCCGGTGTGGCCAAAGGCTTCGGCCCGCGCCGAACCGGCGATGCCGTACAAGGGATGGTGAAAAGTCAGCGTAGCGCGGCGGCGATGTTGCCGCCGTCGACGGTCATCACGTCGGCGGTGGTTTTCAGCGCGAGCGCCTGGGCGAGGAAGGCCTGCGCCACATCCTCAGCCGTCACCTCGCGGCCGAGCAGGTTGCCGCTCATGTAATCTTTCTCGCTCACTCCGCGGGCTTGGGATCGGGCCGCGACCATCGCCGGCGTGAGCAGGCCGGAGCGGACGCGGTCGGCGTTCACGGCATTGGCGCGGATGCCGTCGGCGCCATGGTCGAGAGCGTATTGGCGCGCCAGAAAGAGCGTCGCCGCCTTCGGCAGGCCGTAGGGACCGAAATCCGGGCCGGGGTTCACCGCCTGCTTCGAGGCGTTGAACAGCAGGCAGCCGCCGGTGCCTTGCGCCCGCATGATCTTCACCGCCGCCTGGGCGACGCGCTGGTGGCCGTAGAAATTGAGCTCGAAGCTTTTCCGCAGGATCGCCTCGTCGACCTCGCCGATGCGCCCCTGCCAGGCCGCACCGGCATTTGAGACGACGATGTCGAGGGCGCCGAAAGTTTCGGCAACCTTTGCGAAGGCGGCATCGACCGAGGCGCGGTCGGTCACATCGCAAGCGACGGCGAGCGCCGCGCCGCCGATCGATTTCGCGATCTTTCGCGCCGCTTCGAGATCGACGTCGAGCAGCGCGACCTCTGCCCCGGCCGCGGCGAAAGCTTTGGCAGTCGCGGCACCGATCGCTCCGGCAGCGCCGGTGATCGCAGCGATCTGCCCGGCGAGCGGACCCTCGCGCACCGAACCGAGCTTTGCCTGCTCGAGCGGCCAGTACTCCACATCGAACATGTCCGCTTCGGAGATCGACTCGAAGTGCCCGGTCGCCTCGGCGTCAGCGACTGCCTCGACGGCGGCTTCGGCAAGATCGGCGGCGATCCGCGCGTCCTTCTTGCTGCGGCCAAGGCCGAACAGGCCGAGCCCCGGCACCAGCACGACGCGGGGCAGCGGATCGAGCATCTTGCGGCTGCCGCCGCAGCGCGCATTGTTGCGCTCGAAATAGGCGCGGTAGTGGGCGATGTAGGCCGCGACAGCCTCGCGGCAAGCGGAGGCGAAGTCCTGGGCACCGCCCTCGCGCGGCGCCGCTAGTATCAGCGGCCAGTTCTTGGTGCGGATGGTGTGGTCCGGGGTCACGACGCCACGGGTCGCGTAATTCTGTACGTCGGCGCCGTTGACGAAATTCATGACCGCGTCGCCGCCGCGGAAATCCAGAATAAGCCGGCGGAACGCGCCCTCGATCGCCTCCTTGAGGCTGCAGGCGCCGCGAATGATCGGCGCCGCCTCGGCAAGCGGCATCCCGACCTGTGGCAGCTGCGCTGATACGAACACAGGGCGCCGCCCGCGGCGCAGCCGCGCTTCGGCGAGCGCGACCATCTCGATCATGCGCTCGTAGGCCTCTTCGGCGTTGTCACCGAAGGTGAAGATGCCATGCTTGTGGAGGATGAGCCCGATCGCTCCCGGCACCGCTTCGAAAGATTGCGCCGCCCGCTTGGCGAGTGCGAAGCCCGGCATGATGTAGGGCACGATCGCCATGCGGCCATCGTAGACCTCGGCTGCGCGGGCCTCGCCGTCGGCTTGATCGACGAGGCTCAACACCGCCGTCGCGTGGGTGTGGTCGACGAACTTGTGCGGCACGAAGGCGTGCAGCAGCGTCTCGACCGAAGGATTGGGCGCCATGGGGTCGAGGAGGTTCGCGCGCTGCGCCCGCACCATGTCCTCGTCGCTCATGCTCTCGCGTGTCCGGAGGAGCAGCCGCAATTCATCGAGTCGCACTGCCGGCAGGCCGGCGGGCTCGATCACCGCCATATCGGCGCCGGAGCCCTTGACGCACAGCACATCGACGGCGCGGCCCATGAGGTCGGGGAGGCGCGTCTTCACGGAGGTATTGCCGCCGCCGTGGAGCACGAGACGCGGATCGGAACCGAGAAGCCGCGTGGTGTAGACGCGCAACGCGAGCTCGCACGGAACGCTGCCGTAGCGCGCCACGGTCGCTTCGGCATCCGCGGTCACATAGCGGCTTTGCATGCGCGGCTCTCCAGAGGTTCGCGCAGCCATATGCATTGCTTTGCCCAGCCGGGCAAGGGCGCCGCCCCCCTCAATCGGCGAAGCCGTAAAGCTTCGCAGGGTTGGTGACGAGGATGCGCCGGCGCGTCACTTCGTCGGGGGTCCACGCCTGGAACAGCTCGAACAGCTTGCCGGCGTCAGGCATGTCGCCTTCCATGCGCGGATGCGGCCAATCGCTGCCCCATACCAATCGCTCCGGATTGGCGCGGACCAGCGCCTCGTGGAACGGCTGCGCGTCCGGGTAATCAGGCGCCCGCAGACTCAGGCGATGCGCGCCCGAGACCTTGACCCAGCAGCCGCCCTCGCCGAGGAAGCGCAGCAGGCTCTGGAAACCCGCAGATGCGGTACCGGCGCGGGCGTCGGTGCGGCCCATGTGGTCGATCACGACCGGGAGCCCGAGTTCGCGCAACACCGGAATGGTCTCGGGCAAGTCCTTGACGTCAATCCAGAGCTGGAGGTGCCAGCCGAGCTCGGCCATGGTCGGCGCCAGCGACCGGGCAGCGTCGAGCGCAATGCCGCCGCGATAGTGCAGGGAGCCGCCGCGGAAGAAGTGGTTGAACCGCAGCCCACGCACGCCGAGTGCGTGCCATCGCCGCAACTCCGCGGGCGGAACGTCAGCGTTGGCCACGGCGACGCCGCGCAGGCGGCCGGGACAACGCGCGAGCGCGTCGAGCATCGCGGAATTGTCGTGACCGTGGGCGCTGCCTTGCACCAATACGCCGCGGTCGAAGCCGACTTTCGCGAGCATGGCGAGATATTTTTCGAGCGGCGCGTCGGGCGGAGTGTAGCTGCGGTCAGCGGCATAAGGGAAGCGGATGGCCGGGCCGAACACATGGGCGTGCGTGTCGCACGCCTTCGGCGGCGGTGGCACCTTCGGCCGCGTCGGCTCGCGCGGCGGCAGGCAAGCGGGGATCGCATCGGAAATCGGATCAGTCATGGCGTAGAATGTGTCCCGGCCCGGGCTCAAGGCCGGGCGATGCCGGAGAATACCATGGTCCGCCGTCCGCTCTCTTTGCTCGTCCTCATCTTGTTCGCGGTGCCGCTGACGGCGGCCGCGCAGTCCGGCCGACCGGCGCCCTACTACCCCGATGCGACATGGCAGCATAAGGCACCGTCGGAGACCGGCCTCGACGCGGCGCGTCTCAAGGCGGCGATCGATTTCGCTATCGCGGGCGTGACCAAAAATCCGCGCGATCTCGTGATCAACCACTATCAGACATTTGGCCGCGAGCCGTTCGGCTACGCGATCGGTCCCATCAAGGCGCGGGGAGACGAAACCGGTCTCATCATCCACAACGGCTATATCGTTGCTGAATGGGGCGAGCCGCAACGCGTCGACATGGCCCACAGCGTGACGAAGAGCATGCTCTCAAGCGTGATCGGCGTCGCGTTCGATCGCGGCATGATCAAGAGCCTCGATGACAAGGTCGGCGACTACGTCGGACCGATCCAGGTCTACAATCCGCTGCCGCCGGCCAATAAATCCGACCGTCTTGGTGCGCCCGACCTGCTCGCGCTGTTCGATACGCCGCATAACCGCACGATCACGTGGGACCACATGCTGCGCCAGACCAGCGACTGGGAGGGCACGTTGTGGGGCAAGCCCGATTGGGCCGACCGGCCGGAGCCCAATCCGGCAACATGGACGACGCGGCCGCGTCATCCCGCCGGCACCGTCTACAAGTACAACGACGTACGCGTGAACGCGCTCGCGCTCGCGGCGCTCAACGTGTGGCGGCGCCCGCTGCCGCAGGTGCTGAAGGAAACGATCATGGACCCGATCGGCGCCTCGGACACGTGGCGCTGGTTCGGCTACGAGAATTCCTTCGTCGTGCTCGACGGCGCGATCGTGCAATCGGTGTCGGGCGGCGGCCATTGGGGCGGCGGCCTGTTCATCAATGCCTATGACATGGGGCGATTCGGCTACCTGACGCTGCGCCGCGGCAAGTGGAAGGATCGCCAGCTCATCTCCGAGCGTTGGGTCGAGATGGCGCGAACTCCGACGCCGGCCGAGCCGACCTACGGCTTCATGAACTGGTTTCTCAACACCGACAAACGGCTGCTGCCAAGTGCGCCCGCAAGCGCCTTCGTCCACATCGGCAATGGCGCGAACATGATTTACGTTGATCCCGACCACGATATGGTCGCGGTGGTGCGCTGGATCGACGGGAGCGCCATGGACGGATTCGTGAAGCGCCTCATCGCGGCGACGGAGGCGATGTAGAGTTGTCGTAGCCCGGATGGAGCGAAGCGCAATCCGGGGCCGTGGTGCATCCGACGGCAGCCCCGGATTACGCTTCGCTCCATCCGGGCTACGGATTACTCACCCACGCCGAGATAGATCCGCTGCACTTCGGGGTCGCGGGCGACGTCGCGGGCGGGGCCGGACAGGACGGTGCGGCCGACTTGAAGCACGTGGGCGAAATCGGCGACCTCGAGTGCCATTTCGATCGATTGCTCGGCGAGCAGGATGGTGAGGCCCTCGCGATGCAGTTGGCCGAGGGTCTCGTACATGTTCTCGACCACTGCCGGAGCGAGGCCCAGACTCGGCTCATCGAGCATCAACAGGCGCGGATCGCTCATCAGCGCGCGGCCGACGGCGAGCATCTGCCGCTCGCCGCCGGACAGCGTGCCGGCGCGCTGACGCCGCCGCTCGGCAAGGCGCGGGAACAGCGCATAGACCCGATCGAGCAATGCGCTGATGCGGGCGCGGTCGTGAAGGGGTGTCGCGCCGAGCCGCAGATTGTTCTCGACGCTCTGTGCGACGAACAGCCGCCAGCCTTCCGGTGACAATGCGAGGCCCCGGCGAACGATGGCGTAGGCGGGGCGACCGTCGATGCGTTCACCGGCGAGTTGGATCGTTCCCTTCGACGGCAGCAGCCCGGCGAGCGCGTTGAGTGTCGTGGTCTTGCCGGCGCCGTTTGAGCCGAGCAGCGCCACCACCGCGCCCTCCGGCACGGTGAGCGAGACGTCGGCAACGCCAATGAGATCGCCATAGCGGACTTCCAGGTGCTCGACCGCGAGGAGCGGCTGCGCACCCGCAAGCGGTGGCGATAGCGCCACCTCGGTCACGGCTGCGCCTCATGCCGGGCGCTACGGGATGCGGCGCGTTTGCCCAAATAGGCTTCGATCACCTTGGCGTCGCGCGTGACTTCCGCAGGGCTGCCCTGGGCGATCTCGCGGCCCTGGTGCAGCACGATCACGCGCGTCGCGAGCGACATGATGACTTCCATGATGTGCTCGACGATGACGAGAGTGATGCCGGACGCGTGGATCGCGCGGATCAAATCGATCGCGCGGGCGACTTCGGCGGGTGTCAGCCCGGCCATGGCCTCGTCGAGCAAGAGCAGTTTCGGCTGCGTCGCGAGCGCACGGGCGATCTCCAGGCGCTTGCGCCCGGGCGTGCCGAGGCTGTTCGCCGGCGTGTCGGGGACAAGGCCAAGGTCGGCGATCACGGCGCGGGCGCGCGCGGTCGCCTCGCGGGCGTGGGGAGTGCGAAGGAACGCGCCGATCATGACGTTCTCAAGCACGGTCATATGGGCGAAGGTCTGCGGTACCTGGAAGGTGCGGGCGACGCCGCGGCGTGCCCGTTCCTCGGGAGACAGCGTCGTCACGTCGCTGCCCTCGAACGAAACTGTGCCGGCGGTCGGCGCGATGTCGCCGGTGAGACAGTTGAACAATGTCGACTTGCCGGCGCCGTTCGGCCCGATGAGGCCCAAAATCTCGCCGGACGCAACGGCGAGGGTGGCGTTATCGACCGCGCGGAAGCTCCCGAAAGCCCTTGTAATACCGCGGGCTTCGATCAGCATTGCCGCCTCACGGCTTGCCGCTGCGCTTGCGGCGCGCCGAGATCGCATGAGCGAGGCGCAGCGCCGGCGCAAGGATGCCGCCAGGCTGAAAGCGCGCCAGCGCCATGATGATCGCGCCGTACACAACGAACGTGACGCCGCGCCCGGCCCCGCCGAGCAGGCTGTTGGATATCTCTTCGAGGGGCACCAGGATCACCGCGCCGATGAGGGGACCGAGCAGCAGCCCGGCGCCGCCGAGCGCGGCCATGATCAGCATCTTCACCGACACCAGGATGCCGAGCCCGGAGTCCGGATCGACAAAGCCGAACATCACCGCGTAAAGCGCGCCGGCAACCGAGGTCAGCGCAGCACTCATGACGAATGCGTAGAGCTTGTAACGGGGCGCGGCGACCCCGAGCGAGCGCGCCGCGCGCTCGCTGTCGCTGATCGCCCGCAGGTAGTAGCCGATCCGGCTGTTTTCCATCCACCACGTCAGCGCCAGCACGCCGGCGAGCACGGCGAGGAACAGGTAGTAGTAGGGCAGCGCCGAAATGAACGAGAGGTCGAGCAAGGTGCGCGGGACTGCCGGCCCGCTCAGCCCCTGGGCGCCGCCGAGCCACTCGGCATTGGTGACGACGAGCCGCACGAGCTCCGCGACTGCGATCGTCGCCATGCTGAAATAGTGCCCGGAGAGCCGCAGCGTGGGCACGCCGATCACCACGGCAATCACGATGCTGGCGATGACGCCGAACGGCAGCCCGAGGATGGGCGGAAGCTCGAGATAGGTGTAGGTGGCGAGCGTCCCGTAGGCGCCGCAGCCGAAAAATACCGCATGTCCGACGGAAACTTGTCCGGCGTAACCGCCGACGATATTCCATGCCGACGCGCTGATGGCGGCGAGCAGCACCAAGGCGCCGATGCGCTGCTGCTGCGCCGTGGTGAATACCAGCGGATAGGCGATGGCGAGCGCGAGAACGATCGCGACCGCACCCGCCCGCTTCATCAGGCTTTGCCCATCAAGCCCTGCGGCCGCAGCCACAGCACCGCAACGAACAGGGCATAGACCACAATGTCCTTGTAGATCGCGCCGATGAGGTACGAGGAAAGCGATTCGATCATGCCGATCAGCAGCCCGGCGATGAGCGCGCCCGGCACGCTGCCGAAACCGCCGAGCGAAACCGTGACAAAGGCGACGAGACCCAGCGTCTCGGCAATGGTCGGCGCGACCGGAAAGAATGTTGCCATCAGAGCGCCGGCGATGCCGGTTGCGCCGGCCGCGAGCGCCCAAGCGATCGCCTGCATTCGGTTCGGGCGAATGCCCATGAGCTCGGCGGCCGCCGCGTCCTCGGAGACCGCGAGCATGCGGCTGCCGAGCGCGGTTCGCGTGAGGATGAGGTGCAAGCCGGCCGTCACCGCGAGCGCGACCACGCCCGCGAGGAGCCGCGACGCTTCGATGCGGATCGAACCGAATTCGAAGGTGCCGCCGACGAGCGTATCGGGCAAGGCGCGGACGTTGGCGCCGAAATATCCGAAGGCCGTGTAGCGCAGGAGCAGTGCGAGACCGAAGGTGCCGAGGATCTGCGCCAGCATCGGCCCGCGCATGATGTCGCGCACGAGCCCGAAGTAGCAGACGATGCCCAGCGCCGCGAGGAGCAGCGCCGCCGCCGGCACCGCGACCAGCGGTCCGCCGCCCATCAGCGTATAGACCACGAGCGCGACGTACATGCCGAGCATGACGAAGTCGCCATGGGCGAAGTTGATGACGTTCATCATCCCCCAGATCAGCGTCAGCCCCGACGAAAACAGCGCGTACACTGCTCCGAGCAACAGCCCGCCGACGATCACCTGGAGGAGGATAGGGGACACTACCTTCCCTCATCTGCAGAGAGAGGTGGCGCCGTCCGACGAACCGCTTCAAGCCCGCTTTCCATTGCGATCGAGGTCCCGATTCGAAAAGCGAAATACACGCTATCCCATCTCGCGTTCGATCGCGGACAATATCGAAGGCACGCTGTCGCTTGGATTCGTAATCGCCGCGGCGAATAGAAAATTACAGTAGATCAATGAGTTATTGGCCTCCCGCGGCGAAGGCGTCGTAGCACCGGGAATGAGCAACGCCAAAAAGCGCCGCGTTTTGCTGCGCTTTCGATCTGGCGCGGTGCGATTCTCCGCACCGTTTGTTGTGAGGCCAACGGCCGACAGGGAAAGCGGCACACAAACGGCATTCAGTAACCGAAATGCGGTCGCGGCCTTGACGGACCCGTCGGACATCACCATTGTGCGCGCTATGTACGGCCCGTTTGCGATTTGCGGCATTTGCCGGGAGATTATCGGCTAGCGTCCCGCTGGCTGAGGCCGTCTTTTCTCGCCCCGAGATGAATGGACGCCCGGCCAGCACCGGCCGGCTTTGCCAACTCGGATGACGGCGATGGAACTCAAGCTCTACGATACGCTGACCCGCGAGAAGCGGGTGTTTGCGCCGATCGACCCGAACCGCGTGCGCATGTACGTGTGCGGCGTCACCGTCTACGACTATGCCCACATCGGCAACGCCCGGCCGGCGATCGTATTTGACGTGTTGTTCCGCCTGCTGCGCCACCTCTATGGCGCCGACCACGTCACCTATGTGCGCAACGTTACCGACGTCGACGACAAGATCAACGCGCGCGCGGCTGAGCGCGGCATCGCGATCCGCGCGCTGACCGAGGAGACCTACGCCTATTATCAGGCCGATGTCAGGGCGCTCGGCTGCCTTGACCCGACAGTCGAGCCGCGCGCGACCGACCACATCGAGCAGATGAAGACGCTGATCGCGCGCCTCGTCGCGTCGGGCCACGCCTATGTGGCCGACGACCACGTGTTGTTCGACGTGCCGTCGATGCCGGATTACGGCAAGCTGTCGCGCCGTCCGCTCGACGAGATGATCGCCGGTGCCCGTATCGAGGTCGCCCCCTACAAGCGCGATCCGATGGACTTCGTGCTGTGGAAGCCGTCAAAGCCCGGCGAACCGTCGTGGCCTTCACCCTGTGGCATCGCCGCGCCGGGCCGTCCCGGCTGGCACATCGAGTGCTCCGCCATGGCGTGGAAGCATCTCGGCGAAATCTTCGACATCCACGGCGGCGGCATCGACCTCGTCTTCCCGCACCACGAGAACGAAATTGCCCAATCACGTTGCGCCTTCCACACCGGCGTGATGGCGAATTATTGGATGCACAACGGCTTTCTCCAGCTCGAAAGCGAGAAGATGTCAAAGAGCGTGGGGAATATCGTGCGCATCCGCGATTTGCTCGCGGTATGGCCGGGCGATGTGCTGCGGCTCAACATGCTGCGCACCCATTACCGCCAGCCGATCGATTGGACACAAGAAGGACTCGAAAACGCTCGCAAAGAGTTCTTGAGTTGGTCGGAGTTAGTTTTGGACTATTTTCTCCCCGATGAAGATATCGGTCACGTAAACGCTGAAGCCGACCAGAATTTTATAGAGGCGCTGTCGGATGACCTAAACACTCCGCTCGCACTGACGCGGCTGCGTGAGATGTATCGCTTGGTGAAAAGTGAAGAGCTGCCGATTGAGAAATTCGTGGCAACTCTCCGTTGGCTTGGATTTCGAAACATCAATAAACCGGGGTACTTTCATCCTGGATTTGATCTTCATCTGTTCGAAAGCGGGCCGAAACCCACACAAGCCCAGACACAAGACGTCATTGCTTATAGAGCCGCCGCCGCCAATGGCGATCCTGAAAGCGCCGATCAGCTGCTAAACAAATTGGCCAATGCTGGGTTTGTCGTCCAGCTCAATGACGCGGGCGTCGTTTTTGTGGGAAACAAGACCAGTGCCGAGATGGCGAACCTGGAATCCGAATTCAGGCAAAAGGTGGAAGACAAAATCGTCTCTCGAAACACTGCTCGCAAAACTAAGAACTTTGCTGAAGCCGATCGTATCCGCGACGAACTCGCCGCCATGGGGGTGGTGCTGAAAAACTCCAAGGACGGCACCACGTGGGAGATCGCGCGATGACGAGCCGCATGCGCCGATCACCTCCCCCTGGAGGGTGGAGGTCGGCCCGCGTGAGCGGGCCGGGTGGGGGTGGCAGCGCTGCCACACACGAAACGCCGAATTTGATGCGCTGCTGTCACCCCACCCCGGATCGCCTTCGGCGATCCGACCCTCCCCCTCCAGGGGAGGGTGTTTGCGAGGTCACGCCATGACGCGGGCGCCGGCGGGATTGCGGCCGTATCTGCCGGCCGATGCGGCGTTGCTGGTGGAGATTTTCCGCGCGAGCGTCGACGAACTGACGTCCGACGATTACAGCCCGGAACAGCGGGCCGCGTGGACGGCTGTGGCCGACGACGAGGAGGCGTTCGCGGCACGCCTTGCGGGGGCGCTGACGCTCGTTGCGACCATCGACGGCGCGCCGGCCGGCTTCGCATCGCTCAAGGGTCCCGACAAGATCGACATGCTCTACATTCACCCTGCGGCGGCAGGGCAGGGGATCGGCGCGCAACTCTGCGAGGCGCTGGAGAAGCTCGCGGCGGCACGCGGCGCGACCAAGCTTGCGGCTGACGCGAGCGACACCGCGCTCGGCTTCTTCACTCATCGCGGGTTTGTGGCGCAGCGCCGCAACAGCGTGCCGGTCGAAGGCGAGTGGCTCGCCAATACGACCGTCGAGAAGCCGCTCGCGGCCGCGGTGTCCGCCGCCGCACCCGGGGCGAGGACGGGTGCAAAGCGAAACAATGGAGGCCAGCCATGAAGGAACCCGAGACGCCGTTCCCGCGCCATTGGCGCTACTACATCGCCCTTAAGGTCATCGTCATCGCGGTCGCCGTGGTGCTGGCGCTCAAATACTTCGGCTACTGGTGAAGGCAATGTCGCGGGAGCGTATCTACCTGTTCGACACGACGCTGCGCGACGGCGCGCAGACGAACGGCGTCGATTTCACGCTCCACGACAAGCTCGCCATTGCCGCAATGCTCGACGATCTCGGCGTCGATTACGTCGAAGGCGGCTATCCCGGTGCGAACCCGACCGATACCGAGCTGTTCGCCGAGGAGCGCGGCCTGAACTGCACCTTCACCGCTTTCGGCATGACGCGGCGCCCCGGCCGCTCGGTCTCGAATGATCCCGGTGTTGCCGCGATCCTCGATGCGCGCGCCGACGCGATCTGTTTTGTCGCGAAGTCCTGGGACTATCACGTGCGGGTCGCGCTGGAGACGACGCTCGAAGACAATCTCGCCGGCATCCGCGAGAGCGTGCGCGCCGCGCGCGCGAAGGGCCGCGAAGTGCTGCTCGACTGCGAGCATTTCTTCGACGGCTTCAAGGCGAACCCAGAGTACGCGCTCGCTTGCGCCCGCGCGGCGTACGAAGAAGGCGCGCGCTGGGTCGTGCTGTGCGATACCAACGGCGGAACGCTGCCCCACGAAGTGAAGGCGATCGTCGAGAAGGTCACAGCGGTGGTGCCGGGCGATCACGTCGGCATCCATGCTCATAACGATACCGAACAGGCGGTGGCGAATTCGCTTGCCGCGGTGCGGGCCGGCGCGCGGCAGATCCAGGGCACGCTCAACGGGCTTGGCGAGCGCTGCGGCAACGCCAACCTCGTGTCGCTGATCGGCAACCTCAAGCTCAAGGGCGAATACGCCGATCGCTTCGAGATCGGCGTCAGCGACGAAAAGCTGGCGAGCCTTACCCGCGTGTCGCGCAGTCTCGACGAGATTCTCAATCGCGCCGGCGACCGCAACGCGCCCTATGTCGGCGAGAGCGCGTTCGCGACCAAGGCGGGCATCCACGCGTCGGCGATCATCAAGGATCCGAAGACCTACGAGCATGTGCCGCCGGAGCGCGTCGGCAACCGGCGCAAGTTGCTGGTGTCCGACCAGGCCGGCCGCTCCAACGTGCTTGCCGAGTTGGAGCGGATCGGCATTGCCGTCGAGCGCGATGATGCGCGCGTCACGCGGCTCCTCGATGTGGTGAAGGAGCGCGAGGCGGCAGGCTACGCCTACGAGGCGGCGGATGCCTCGTTCGAATTGTTGGCGCGGCGCATGCTTGGGACGGTGCCGCAATATTTCGACGTCACCCAGTTCGACGTCAATGTCGAGCAGCGCATCAATGCCAATGGCGAGCGGGTGACGGTCTGCATGGCCGTGGTCAAGGTCACGGTCGGCGACGACAAGATGATCTCGGCTGCGGAAGGTAATGGTCCGGTCAACGCACTCGACCTCGCGTTGCGCAAGGACCTCGGCAAGTACCAAGCCTACATCAAAGGGCTCGAACTTACCGACTATCGCGTGCGTATCCTCAACGCCGGCACCGAAGCCGTGACACGCGTGCTGATCGAAAGCGAGGACGAGGACGGCGAGCATTGGACCACGATCGGCGTGTCGCCCAATATCATCGATGCCTCGTTCCAGGCGCTGATGGACTCGATCATCTACAAGCTCGTTAAATCCGGCGCGCCGGCGTAGTTGCCGCTAGACGCAGGAGCGTTTTTTCCCTCCCCCGCTTGCGGGGGAGGGCAGGGTGGGGGCACGCGCGCCCCAAGTCCTTGCCGTGGAATGTGCCCCCTCCCTGACCCTCCCCCGCAAGCGGGGGAGGGGAAAGAGGTGACTCGCGGGGGGAGGGGAATGAGGTGACTCGATGATCGACCACGTCTCCGTCGCGGTGCGGGACCTTGCGAGCGCGGGACGTTTTTACGAGGCGCTGCTTGCCCCGCTCGGCATTGCGAAGCTGGAGGAACGCACCGCGACCGTCGGGTTCGGTAATCGTTATCCGGAGTTTTGGATCAATCACCGGCCATCGCGCGATCCGGCCTCGACGGATTCCGGCGCACATATCGCGCTACGTGCCGCGAGTACGGCAGCCGTTGATGCTTTTCATGCGGCGGCGCTCGACGCCGGCGGAACGAGCGACGGCCCGCCCGGCTTGCGGCCCCAGCATGGCGATGGCTATTACGCTGCCTTCATCCGCGATCTCGACGGCAATCGCATCGAAGCGGTGACGTTCCTGGAAAAGACGGCGTGATTCAGCAGCCCGGATGAGCGTAGCGAAATCCGGGGAAAGCGTGCCAAATTGGAGAGGCCTGCCCCGGATGTCGCTGCGCTCATCCGGGCTACAGAAACGCGGCTACATCCGGTGAACGCGTTCCGGCTCGCCGGCCTTCTCGGCCTCACTGACGGCAGCGGCGGCAGTGCGCAGCATCGGCAAGATGTCCTCGACATTCATTGTCGTGAGGTAGCCGAGTTCCTTCGACGCCAGAAACCCGAGCTGCCGCAGGTGGTCGAGCATGGCGATCAGCGGGTCCCAAAAGCCGGCGATGTTGGCGAACAGAATCGGCTTCTTGTGGCGGCCGAGCTGCGCCCAGGTGAGCTGCTCGACGACTTCCTCCAAGGTGCCGACGCCGCCCGGCAGCGCCACGAAGGCGTCGGCGCGATCGAACATCAGGCCTTTGCGCTCGTGCATGTCCTTGGTGACGATGATCTCGTCCGCGTCAGTGAACATGCGCTCCTGCGCCCTGAGGAACTCGGGAATGACGCCGGTAATGACGCCGCCATAGTCATGGACCGCGCGCGCGACCGTGCCCATCAGGCCGGTCGACCCGCAGCCGTAGACGAGGCCGATGCGGTTGGCGGCAAGGATTTCGCCGAATCGCCGGGCGGCAGCGACGAAACGAGGATCGTGTCCGGGGTTCGACCCACAGTACACACAGATTCGTTTGATAAGGCTCATTTTGCGCATGTGGCACTGCAGCAGCCGTGTCGTCAAGAAGGCCGCTCCCGTGTTTCGATTTCGCCTGTGCGCCGCCGTGGTCCCATGCGCGAGGCACATGGGATTTCGCCGGGACGAGGCGTGATTGCGCGGTGAAAAGCGCTTATATGGTAATCTGTTGACGGACGCGGTCCGTCGGTTACGGACCGGGTATGAGCGACTTTCCACGCACGCCGCAGATGATGAAACGCGAGGTCTCGGGGGAGGGCGGAGCCCTGCTGCAGACGCTTTTGCATCTGTGGCCCTACATCTGGCCGTCGGATCGGCGCGACCTGAAGCTGCGCGTGCTGCTGGCGCTCGTTATGCTGTTTGCGGCAAAACTCGCGACCATCGCGGTGCCTTTCACTTTTAAATGGGCGACCGACGCGCTTGTTCATCAGCCCGACGCCACCGGCACTTCATGGTTTGCATTGCTGCTCGCCGCGCCGGTCCTGCTCACCGTCAGCTACGGCGGTATGCGCATCCTAATGGCCGCCTTCACCCAGATGCGCGATGGCATCTTTGCGCAGGTGTCGATGCATGCGGTGCGGCGTCTCGCGATTCTCGTCTTCGAGCACATGCATCTCCTGTCCCTGCGCTTTCACCTCGAGCGCAAGACCGGCGGTTTGACGCGCGTCCTCGAACGCGGCCGCAACGCCATCGAAACCATCGTGCGCATGGTGATCCTGCAGCTCGTCCCGACCGTGGTCGAAGTTGCGATGATCTCGGTCGTGCTGCTCTATCAATTCGACTGGCGTTACGTGGTAGCGATCCTCATCACCGTCGCGCTCTACATGTGGTACACCTACATCGCCACCGAATGGCGCATCAATATCCGCCGCAGGATGAACGAGAGCGACACCGACGCCAATACCAAGGCCATCGATTCGCTCCTCAACTACGAAACCGTGAAATACTTCAGCGCCGAGGCGCGCGAGACCGCGCGCTACGATCGCTCGATGGCGCGCTACGAGAAGGCGAGCGTCGAAGCCTACGTCTCGCTCGCGGTCCTCAATGCCGGACAGGCGGTGATCTTTACCGCGGGCCTCACCGTCACCATGGTGCTGTGCGTCTACGGTATCCGTGCCGGCACCAACACCATCGGTGATTTCGTCATGATCAATGCCATGATGATCCAGCTCTACCAGCCGCTGAACTTCATGGGCATGGTCTATCGCGAGATCAAGCAGGCGGTGATCGACATCGAGGCAATGTTCACGCTGCTGTCGCGCGATCCGGAGATTAAGGACAAGCCGGGAGCGCCGCCGCTTCACGTGGCGGCCGGTGCAATCCGCTTCGAGGACGTGCGCTTCGCTTACGAGCCGCTGCGGCCGATCCTGAAGGGGCTGTCGTTCGAGGTGCCGGCCGGCCGCACGGTCGCGATCGTCGGCCCATCCGGCGCCGGCAAATCGACGGTGTCGCGGCTCCTCTATCGTTTCTACGACGTGACCGGCGGGCGTATTACGATTGACGGGCAGGATATCCGCGACATCCAGCAAGCCTCGCTGCGCGACGCCATCGGCATGGTTCCCCAGGACACCGTGCTGTTCAACGACACCGTGCGCTACAACATCCGCTACGGTCGATGGGATGCGACCGATGCCGAGGTCGAGGAAGCGGCGCGTCTCGCGCAGATCGACGCTTTCATCCGCGCGAACCCGAAGGGTTACGAGACCGAAGTCGGCGAACGCGGCCTCAAACTGTCCGGCGGCGAAAAGCAGCGGGTCGCGATCGCCCGCACGATCCTCAAGGGGCCGCCGATTCTCCTGCTCGACGAGGCGACCTCCGCGCTCGATAGTCACACTGAGAGGGAAATTCAGGACGCGCTCGATCGCGTCTCGAAGAATCGCACCACGCTCGTGATCGCCCACCGGCTTTCGACCATCGTTGGCGCGGACGAGATTATCGTTCTCGACCACGGCGTGATCGTCGAGCGAGGCACCCACCAGCGTTTGCTGGTCGCCGGCGGCCTTTACGCGAGCATGTGGAACCGGCAGCGCGAGGCCGAGGCGGCGCGCGAGAAACTAGCCCTCGTCGCCGATGAGGAGGTGGCGCCCAACCGCGATCCGCCGAAGATCGAAGAGCCCGAGGCCGAGACACTCCCGGCCGACGCCGCCGAGTGAACGCGATGTCGATCGTTGCTTCGATTCGCAGCCAGGTCGTTCCGATCCATCCCGAAGGCTATCGCTTCATCGGCACCTTCGCGCTCGCGAGCCTCGTGCTGATGTGGCTGTGGCCGCCGCTTGGCTGGCTCGGCGTGCTCATCACGCTGTGGTGCGTGTATTTCTTCCGTGATCCGCCCCGGGTGACGCCGTTGCGCGACGGCCTCGTCATCGCGCCTGCCGACGGGCGGGTGAGCCGCGTCATCAACGCGGCGCCGCCGCCGGAACTCGGGCTCGGCGAAAAGCCGCTGCCGCGCGTCTCGATCTTCATGAGTGTGTTCGACTGTCACATGAACCGCAGTCCGGTGACCGGCCGCATCTCGCGCATTGCCTATAAGCCTGGCGCGTTCGTCAACGCCGACCTCGACAAGGCGAGCGAAGACAACGAGCGCAACTGCATGGTGATCGTCGGACCGGACGGCTCCCGCGTCGGCGTGGTGCAGATCGCGGGCTTGGTCGCGCGGCGCATCGTTTCCTTCGTCTCGGAAGGCACGAGCATCGGCGCCGGCGAGCGCATCGGCATGATCCGCTTCGGCTCCCGCGTCGACGTCTACCTGCCGGAGGGTGTTCGCCCGCTCGCCGCCGAGGGCCAGACCGCGACCGCCGGCGAAACCATCATCGCCGACCTCCGTGGCGCCGACCCCGGCCGCAGCTACCGCGTCGGCTAGCCGAGCGGACGGCGCCGAGCGGTCCGTTGGCGCGGCGACGAGAACCGACAAGCTCAATCCAGAGCTACGCCCGTCTCGCCCGCAACCGCGCGGTCTCCTCCTCCTCCACCTCGAAGGTCTGCGGATCGATGGCGACGCCGTAGTGTGCGGCGGCTTCCTTCGCCGATACGTAGCCCTGGCGGACATCGTCTTGGACCTGGGCGACGGGCCGTTCGAACGGCGAGCCGTAGCCGCCGCCGCCGCCGGAGCGCAGGCGGAAGGCGTCTCCGGTCTTGACCTGAGCGACCAGCACCTTGGCGTTGGGGAAATCGGTTTTCCAGGTGCCGCCGAGGCGGAGCGCCACGTCGTTGCCCGTGCCTTCCTCGCCGCCCTCGAGTCCCCAAGGGCGGCAATGGGCGCGCTCGATCTGGGTGTTGAGGGTGATGTCGCTGAGCGCGCGCACCACGCGCTCGACGCCGAGGCCGCCGCGATGACGGCCGGCACCGGCGGAATCCGGCACCAGGGCATAGCGTTCGACGACGATCGGAAATTTGGCTTCAACCTGCTCGTTGGGGCTGTTGTGAGTATCGCCATCATTGATGCAGACGGTGCCGGAGACGCCGTCTTCGGCGCGTTTCGCGCCCCAGCCGCCGCCGTGCGGGCCGAAATTGCCGATGAAGAACTCGTTCGACTTGGTGTTGATGCCGTGGAACTGCGCGATCAGAAGGTCGGCGTGATGGCCGGCGATGACGCGGTTCGGGATCGCGCCCGCCAGCGCCTTGAAGACCGTGTCCACGATCGTCATCGGGAACGTCATCCAGAACCGCATCGGGGCCGGCCGCGTCGCGCTGATGACGCGTCCCGGCGGCACGATCGCCTTGAGACTGCGGAACGAGCCGTCATTGATCGGGTAGTCGGTCGGCGAGGTCAGGCACTTGTAGGCGACTTGCGAGCACGCGTAACCGGTGGTGATGCCTGAATTGTAGAATCCGCGGACTTGGCGCGAGACCTCGGTGAGGTCGATCGTCATTTCCTCGCCTTTGACGGTCACGCGCACCCGGATCGGGATGCGCTTGCCGACCGTGATGCCGTCGTCGTCCATGAAGGATTCCGCCTCATAGACACCGTCCGGAATCGAGCGCGTTGCCGCGCGCGCCGCCGCTTCCGAGCGATCCATGACGGCGGCGATCGATGCCGCGACCTCATCGCGGCCGTAGCGCTCGATCAGTTCGAGAAAGCGCCGCTCGCCGGTCTTGACCGCGGTCACCTGGGCGCGCAGGTCGCCCGACGCGCGGTTCGGCATCCGTACGTTCTGGCGAATGATATCGACGAGATCCTGGTTGACCTTGCCGCGGTCGTGCAGCTTCAGGATCGGGATTTGCAGGCCCTCGGAATAGATGTCGGTGGTCATGCCGCCGAGGTTGCCGCCAATGTCGATCCAGTGCGCCATGCAGCAGGCGAATCCGACCAGCACCTGCCGGTGAAAGATCGGCAGCGTCAGCGTCACGTGATTGAGATGGCTGCCGGTGATGTAGGCATCGTTGGTGACGTAAATGTCGCCCGGCCGCATGTTCTCGAGACCGAAATGCCGGATCTTGGCCCTGACCGTCTCCGACATGCCGCGGATGAACATCGGCAAGCCGATGCCGATCGACACGGTCTCGCCCTGCGGGGTGAAGAGGCCGACGGTGAAGTCGAGGGCTTCGTAGATGATCATGTTGTAGGCGGTGCGCATGAGGTTGGTCTTCATTTCCTCAGTCACCGCAATGACGCCGTTGCGCACGATCTCGGTCACCACCGGATCGAGCTTGCGGCGCGACGATTTCTTCGACGATGGTTTCACGGATTTCTTTGCCATTGTCTCACCGTGCATAGAGCTCCGTAGAATCGTAGCCCGGATGGAGCGCAGCGCAATCCGGGATCACCCCGACGGCTCACTTAGCGTACGACTTCGTTGCATCGTTGGTCCCGGATTTCGCGCGGCAAGCGCCGCACTCCATTCGGGCTACAAGTCATCCTTTTCCGACGGCGATTGCGAGATTGCCGAACGGATCGACCTCGATCGTGTCGCCCGGCATCAGCACCGTCGTGGAGGCGTGCTCCTCGATGAGCGCAGGGCCCTTGATGCGGTTGCCGCCGAGAAGTGCGGCGCGGGCGTAAGTCGGCGTCGGCACGAAGCCGCGGCCCTGGAAATAAACCGGACGGCGGCCCGTGGACGCCTCCTTTGGCGGCGCGGCACCGCCGCGCGCGATCTTCGCGAGCGTGGGCTTCTTCATGATGCCGGTGACGGTCGAGCGCAAACTGACGATCTCGGCAGGTTCGTTGGGCGCCGATGTTCCGTAGCGCAGCGCATGCATGTCATCGAAGTGGCGCTTGATGGCGGCGCGGTCTTCCTTCGCGAACACGCGCATCGGCAAGTCGACCGTGACCGCGTGCTCCTGGCCGACATAGCGCATGTCGGCGGCGCGTTGGATCGTAACTTCGCGCGGCGTGATCGAAGTTGCCGCGATGGCCGCCTTGCCCTGAGCTTCAAGCTCGCCGCAGATGCGCTCGATGTCGGCGAAGCGCGCTTCGTCGAGACGGGACGGCGCCGTGCGCACGAAGTCGTAGCGCAGATCGGAGAACAGCATGCCGAAAGCCGAGAACACGCCGGGGGCGTTCGGGATGATCACGCGGCGAATGCCGATCTCGCGGGCGACGGCGACGGCGTGGAGCGGGCCGGCACCACCGTAGGCGAACAGCACGAAGTCGCCGGCATCAAGCCCGCGTTCGGTCGTGACCGCCTTGACGGCATAGGACATCGCGGTCGATGCGATGCGCAAAATTCCATCGGCCGCGTCGGTGACGTTCATGCCGAGCGGCCGCGCGACGTGAGTCTTCAGTGCCAATTCGGCCGCGGCGACATCGAGGCGCATTTCGCCGCCAAGGAAGCGGTCGGCGCCGATGCGGCCGAGCACCAAGTTCGCGTCCGTGACCGTCGCTTCGGTGCCGCCGAGCCCGTAGCAGGCCGGACCCGGCTGGGCGCCGGCGCTCTGCGGGCCAACGTGGAGCGCGCCTTGTTCGACGCGCGCGATCGAACCGCCTCCGGTGCCGACCTCGAAGATGTCCATCATCGCGATCTGGATCGGCAACGCGCGCTCATAGCCGCCGATCAGGGCCGCGCCGGTGGTGAGCGGTTCGCCCTTGTAGATGACGCCGGCCTTGGCTGTGGTGCCGCCCATGTCGAAGGCGATGGCGTTGTCGATCTTGAGGGCGTGGCACAGCGCTCGCGTGCCGATGACGCCCGCCGCCGGCCCCGACTCGAGCATGCGGATGCAATGCGTCTTCGCCTGCTCGGTTTCGTAGAGGCCGCCGGTCGATTGCACGACGAGGAACGAGCCCGCAAATCCGGCTTCGCGGATGCGGGTGTCGATTTCGCCCAGATAGCCGCGCACTTTCGGGCCGATATAGGCGTTGGCGACCACCGTCGAGCAGCGCTCGAATTCCCGGTACTCCTGCGACAGCTCGTGCGAGGCGGAGACGAACATCTCCTTGTGGTTAGTCTCGATCAGCGCCTTGGCGCGGGCCTCGTGGTCGGCATTGCGATAGCAGTTGAGGAAGAGGATCGCGACGGCCTCGACGCCGTCGCGGGCAAGCCGCGCTCCCAACTGCTTGAGTTCGGTTTCATCGAGCGGGATGTCGACATCGCCGCTTGCCAGCATCCGCTCGTGGGCTTCGAAGCGCAGCGCCCGTTCCACCAGCGGCACGTGCTTCTTGAAAAAAAGATTGTAGGCATCGGGGCGGTTGATGCGGCCGATCTCGTAGATGTCGCGGAAGCCCTCGGTGATGATGAGGGCAGTCTTGGCGCCGGTGCGCTCGAGAATCGTGTTGATGGCAATGGTCGAGCCATGAAGGAAAAGGCTCGCGGCGGCGTAGCTTGTGCCCGCCTTGGCGACACCGGCCGAAATGCCTTCGACCAGGTGATGCGGCGTCGACAGCGCCTTGCCGAAGGCGAGGCGGCCGGTCGCTTCGTCGAATGACGCGACATCGGTGAAGGTGCCGCCGATATCGGCGGCGAGCCGCAGGTGAGGTGATCCTGGAGAGGATCGCTTTGACGATGGCATGGAAAAACTCGCGAGGACCGCGCAGGGCCGCTCGCCCTACAACGAATTCAAGAACAAGGGCAAGCGGCGGGACCGGCCGGCGGGGCAGGGGGTCGCTAGCAATGGTCCGGACAAGCCGATCACGGGGGAAAACGGCCGAGAAATTGATTGCAAATCACATAAAAAGCCGATAGCTTGTTTATCGAAAATTTATGCAATCGGGATTTTGATTGTGCAACTTGTGATCGAGATGGTTGGTTGTTTCTCCGAGGTGTTTCTCCACTGATGCAAGAAGCCTCCTTGGCCCCGCACGAAGGTGCGGGGCTTTTTTTGCACTCCTGCCTGGCGCCCGCGCGTAACGGCGCGACTTTCTTCGGGCGCAGCGAAGCGCGTCGTTGCCCGATTGCCGCGGCGGACTGCGTACCGCGGTGCGCGATTCATCGCGCCTCGTGACGCGGCGCCCTTTCGCGTGTGGCGAAACTGCGGTAACTTGTCGCTCCGTACGCTGTGTTTAGCGTTGATTTTTGCGCGCCGTTGCGGCTGGCACTGCGCGGATCCTGCGATCGCCAGCCGGCGGCGTGAGGGTGCAGGTGGGGCGCCATAAGCATTCACCGCGAAACCCTCCGATACAGGGATATCCGAACATCGGTCTTTCGGATGATCCGTTTAGGGAGAGAGCACACATGCTATCCAGAAAACTGATGACGACGGTGAGCCTCGCGGGCCTGCTTGTGGGTTTGACCGCGGTCGGTGCCAGCGCGCAGACCGCGCTGACCGGCAAGATTGCCTCCTCCGAGGAAGCGACAATGGAGGGCGTGCTGGTCAGCGCGAAGAAGGCGGGCTCGACGATTACCACGACGGTCGTAAGCCACGCCGACGGCGCCTATAGCTTCCCGGCCGATCGGCTTTCGCCCGGCCACTACGTCATCACCATCCGTGCGGCGGGCTACGATCTCGTCGGGCCGAAAGAGGTCGATATCGCAGGCGGGACGCCCGCGACCGCCGATCTCAAGCTCACCAAGACCAAGAAGATCCAAGCGCAACTCTCCAACGGCGAATGGATCATGAGCGCTCCTGGCGAGGATCGCGTCAAATCGTTCCTGCCGGACTGCGTCGGCTGCCACACGCTGCAACGCGTGTTCTCGGCCCTGCACACTCCCGAAGAATGGAAGAACGTGTTCGTGCGCATGGGTCGCTACGCGCCCGAGTCCGTCCCGACCCGTCCGCAGCTTCTTCTGAAGGGCGGCGCTCGCAGCGAACGTCCGCGCGTTCCGGCCAACATGATGGATGCGGCCGCCGAGTTTCTCGTCGCTGCCAACGTCAACAATCCCGACAATGAGGGTTTGACGTTCAAGCGGCTGCCGCGCCCGAAGGGCCGGTCGACCAATGTCATCATCACCGAATACGACCTGCCGCGGAAAGAAGCCTTGCCGCATGACGTGATCGTCGATGCCGACGGCCACGCCTGGTACTCCGACTTCGGCAATCAGTTCGTCGGCGAACTCGACCCTGTGACCGGCAAGGTCGCTGATTACGCGTTGCCGACGCTGCACGAGGAGCAGCCGAAGGGGCCGCTCAACGTCGAATTCGATCCCGACGGCAACGTCTGGGTCGGGCTGTCGTACCAGGGCGGCGCCGCCAAGATCGACCGCAAGACCAAGACCGTCACCACTTATCCGTTGCCGAAGGAGTGGTCGGGTCTCACCACCCAGACCAACATGGTGACGCCGACCCACATGTACGTCGACAACAAGGTGTGGATGGAAGACACCGAAAACGGCCACGTCTACCGCCTCGACCTCGGCACCGGCAAGTGGGAGCTCAAGGGCCAGGCCACCACCGCAGACGGCAAGACCATCCGCGGTTACGGCCTGCCCGCTGACAAGGACAACAACCTCTATCTGATGTCGTTCGGCGACACTCGGATCGGCATGCTCGACGCCAAGACCAACGTGGCGAAGATCTGGTCGACGCCGATCACCCGTTCACGCCCGCGCCGCGGCCGTTTCGACGATCAGAACCGGCTATGGTTCGCCGAATATGCGGGCAACCGCATCGCCATGTTTGATCCGACGACCGAGCAGATCAAGGAATGGAAGCTGCCGACGGATTGGAGCGCACCCTACGACGTCGTCCCGACCCACGGCGCGAAGGAAGTCTGGACCGGCTCGATGATTAACGACCAGGTCGCGCGGCTTAACCCGCAGACCGATGAGATCGTCGAGTACCTGCTGCCGCATACCACCAACATCCGGCGCGTGTTCGTGCAGGAGAGCGGTCCGCGACCCGTGCTCTGGGTCGGCAACAACCACGGCAACGCGCTCGTGAGGGTCGAGCCGCTCGACTGACACGAGGCACCCTTGAATAAGTAAAATCGACGGGCGGGGCGAAAAGCTCCGCCCGTTTTTTTATGACAGCGGGAGGAAGCATGCGCAGTCGACGTTCGATCCGCGCAATCACCGTTACGGTGACGTTCACGGTGGCCGCGCTCGCGATGATGCCGGCGGCGCGTGCGTTCGATGAGACGAAGTATCCTGACCTGCGCGGCCAGTGGCGCCGCATGCCTGTTCCGGGCATTACCGGTCAGCCCGGCTACGATCCGACCAAGCGTCAAGGCCTCGCCCAGCAGGCGCCGTTGACCGCAGAGGCCCAGGCGATCCTCGCTGCGAGCCTCGCGGATCAGAAACAGGGCGGCCAGGGCAACGACCCGACCTACAACTGCATGTCGCCCGGCATGCCGCGCATCATGATGATCTATGACCCCACGGAGATCGTCATCACGCCATCCATGACGCAAATCCTGATAGGGCATGTTCATGATTCCCGCCGCATCTACACGGATGGGCGACCGTGGCCGGATTCCATCGAGCCATCTTTTGCCGGCTATTCGATCGGCCGGTGGATCGATACCGATGGCGATGGCCGCTTCGACCTGCTGGAGGTTGAAACCCGCGGCTTCAAGGGGCCGCGCGTTTTCGATGCAAGCGGGATTCCTTTACACAGCGATAACCAGACGATCGTCAAGGAACGCATCTATCAGGACAAGAACAATCCCGACGTCCTCTATGATGACATCACGACCATCGACCACTCCTTGACCGAGCCGTGGACCGTGCTGCGCAAGATCGGGCGCGTGAAGACGGAACAGCCGGTGTGGAACGAAGCCATTTGTGCCGAGGGCAACAATCATGTGGGGATCGCCAACGAGACTTACTTCCTCAGCGGCGACGGCTATCTGATGCCGACCCGGAAAGGGCAGGCACCGCCGGACCTGCGCTACTTCAAGCGGATCAGCCAATAGAACGACGGGCTCGCCATTGGTCGTTCGCACCAATGGATCGGTACCGCAAATCCAGGTAATTTGCGCCGATCGATGCCGGCTCGAAAACGCCGGCACGACAGGGAGGTGGTCATGTTCGGGCGTGGCTCGATCGGTGCGATGACGGTTGCGGCGGCCTTGGCCTTGCCGATAGCGGGCGCCGCGGCTTTCGACGAAAGCAAATATCTGGATTTCTCCGGCCAATGGCGCAGGCCACCTGGAATCGGCATTCAGTGGGATCAATCGAAACCGCTCGGCCGCGGCCAGCAGGCGCCACTTACGCCCGAATATCAAAAGGCATTCGAGGCGAGCATGGCGGACCAGGCGGCCGGCGGCCAGGGAAATGACCCGCCGTCACGATGCGCCCCGTTCGGCATGCCGCGGATCATGTCGGTGATCTTCCCGATGGAGATCGTCATCACGCCGAAAACCACGCACATCATTTTCGACTATGCGCTGCCGCGCCGCATCTATACCGACGGGCGGCCCTGGCCGGCCGAGATCGAGCCGAGTCACTTCGGCTATTCGATCGGCACGTGGGTCGACGATAACGGCGACGGCCGGTACGACGCGCTGGAGATCGAGACGCGCGGCTTCAAAGGACCGCGCACGTTCGAGGCAACGGGCATTCCGTTGGCCGATGACAACGAAACCGTGATCAAAGAGCGCATCTTCATCGACAAGGGCGATCCCGACATCCTGCACGACGTGATCACGGTCATCGATCATGCGCTGACCCGTCCGTGGGTCGTCGACAAGCGCTACAAGCGCGACCACAATCCGATCTGGTTTCAGAACAACTGCTCCGAGGACAACCGGCACGTCTTCATCGGCAACGAGCACTACGTGATCAGCGGAGACGATTATTTGATGCCGTCCAAGAAGAACCAGGCGCCGCCCGATCTCAGATATTTCAAGCAGACGCAGAAGTGAGACGCGCTGCCAAATCAGCAGTTATCATGCCGTTTGTCGGAGCCGCGTGGATGAGCGCTGCGGCGATCGTGGGCCACGCATCCGATCGTCGCCATGTGATGAACGCGGCTCATCACTTCCTTTTCCATTCAAACGAACTCGGATCATCTCATGCAGCGTAGCGCCACCCGCATCCTGACCACCCACACCGGCAGCTTGCCGCGACCGCCGCGGCTCGTGGAACTGTTGCTCGCCGAAGCCAAGAGTCCCGGCGCCAATCGGGCCGCGCTCGATGTGGCGGTGAATGACGCGGTCGCCGATGTCGTCGCAAAGCAGGTCGCGTGCGGACTGGACATCATCAACGACGGCGAGCAGGGCCGCACCGACTATACGGTGCATGTGAAGGATCGGCTGTCGGGGTTCGAGGGCCCATCCACGCCGCCGCTGGGCACCGGTGACGAGGAGTTTCCCGAGCTCGCCGCGCTGCTCGCTCAGTTCGCCTCGCCGTTCCAGAATCGGCCGGCCTGTTCCGGGCCTGTCGGTTGGAAGGATTGGCCGGCCGCCGAAGCCGACATCGCGCGCGCCAAGCGCGCCATGGCAGGCGCTGCGGCAACGGAATTCTTCATGACCTCGCCGTCGCCAGGTCAGATCGCGCGCTACCTCAAGAACCGCTATTACCCCACCGAAGAAGCCTACATGTTCGCGCTCGCAGACGCCATGAAGCGCGAATACGAGGCGATCGTCGCGGCAGGTTTCGTGTTGCAGCTCGATTGTCCGGATCTCGCGATGTCGCGGCACACGCTCTATCCGAACATGGATCTCGCGGCCTATCGCAAGCTTATCGGCAAGAACGTCGAGGCCCTCAATCATGCGGTGGCCAACATCCCGGCGGAGCGCATGCGCATGCATGTCTGCTGGGGTTCGACGGTCGCGCCGCATCACACGGATATTCCGCTGCGCGACATCGTTGACGTGATACTGGCTGCCAAGCCGCAGGCCGTGTCGTTTCCCGCGGCCAATGCGCGTCACGCCCACGAATGGAAAATTTGGCGCGAGGTGAAGCTCCCGGCCGACAAGATCATCGTTCCGGGCGTCATCAATTCGACGTCGAACACGATCGAGCACCCCGAGTACGTCGCCGACCGCATCATCCAATACGCCGGCGTCGTCGGCCGCGAGAACGTCATCGCGGGCGTTGATTGCGGCTTCGGGACGTTTGCAGGACGGCTGCAGGTTGACAGCAAGATTGTCTGGATGAAGCTCATGTCGCTCGCCGAGGGGGCGAAGCTTGCCTCCAAACAATTGTGGTAGGGACAAGGGAAGGGCGGTCAATGAAATTCCAGTTCGGGTTGGCGGCACTCGTAGTTGCCGCGACATTCGCCACAGCGACTTCGGCGCCCGCCCAGGACATGAGCAAGTATCCGGACTTGCGGGGTCAGTGGCGCCGCATTGGCTCGGCCGAATGGACGCCGAGCGGCCAAAAACCGCCGCTCACGCCGGAATATCAGACGATTTACGACCAGAACCTCAAGGATCAGGCGGCGGGCGGCCACGGCACCGAGCCCTCCTATCAATGCCTGCCGCCCGGCATGCCGCGCGCAATGCTGGTCTACACCCAGATGGAAGTCGTCATCACGCCGCCAACGACCTACATCCTGATCGATCACATCAATGACAATCGCCGCATCTTCACTGACGGGCGCAACTGGCCGAAGGAGATCGAGCCTTCGTTCAGGGGCTATTCGATCGGGCGCTGGATCGACCAGGACGGCGACGGCCGATACGACGCACTCGACGTCGAGACGCGCCATTTCAAAGGGCCGCGCGCGTACGACACCACGGGCTTGCCTCTGCACAGCGACAATGAAACCGTGGTGCGCGAACACATCTATTTCAGCAAGACCGATCCCAACGTTTTTTACGACGAGGTGACGACCATCGATCATGCGTTGACACGGCCATGGACCGTGACCAGAACTTATCGTCGCCTCGATGATCCGCAGCCCGAATGGCTGGAAATGAACTGCGCCGAGAACAATACCCATCTCCACCTTGGCAACGAGAACTACTTCATCGGCGCCGATGGTCTGTTGATGCCGACCAAGAAAAACCAGGCGCCGCCAGACCTCAAATGGTTCAAGACGCTGCAGCACTGAGTGGGAACTCATTCAGACAGAAATTGGGTTCGCTGACGGACCGTTCTGCGGTTTGTTCGGTGGCACTCGAACGCCGCTCTCGAATGAGCTAAGGTTTGCGTGTCACACAATTCGCTTCATCGAAACCTTATCGATGATGCCCTCGCCAAAAGCCATCAGGAGGAAAACATGCTCGGGAAATTGATGCAGTATCTTGCTGTCGGCGTTGCGTTTGGGGCCATTGCGGTGGCGGCCCAGACGACAACCCAAGCAGCCGATGGTCGAAGCACCATTCAGGGCATCGTCAATAGTGCAGCAGGCCAACCCGTCGCCGGCGCAATGGTGAAGCTCACCAACGCCGATCGCCACTTGACCTTCATGGTGGTGAGCCAGGCGCAAGGGCGCTTCGAGGCGTCCGATCTGCCGCCTGGCAAGTACGTCGTCCAGGGCATCGGCGGCGGCTACGAAAGCAATGCGTCAGCGCCGCTCACCGTCGAGGGTGGGAAGAGCGCAACGGTCGATCTCGCGCTCGCCAACAAGCAGGGCGCGATGCTGCCGCCGGCGTGGCCGCAGCGCATTCCGGAGGAGCAGATCAAGGGCGTCTCGCTCGACCTGCCGGCGGGCAACGGCAAGGAACTCGTCGACGCGCGTTGCACCACCTGTCACGACGTCCAGCGTATCGTCGTCAAGCGCACCACGCTGCCGGAATGGGCTCACATCGTGGAGCGTATGCGCGGCGCGATGGCGATTGCCAACATTCCCGATATTACCAACGAAGAAGCGGCGACGATCGCGAACTATCTGACCGTCACCTACAAGGCTGACAGCAATGACGGCCCCAATAGCCGCCTGCCGCGGGAGCTCCTGACCGGCAAGGCGTTGAAATACCGCGCCGTCACGTACGATCTCGTCAATCATTTTGCCGAGCCGCATGACGTGGCCGCCGATCCTACGGGCAACGCGTGGGTTGCGGAACGGGCCGGCAAACTCGGCCGCTTCGATCCCAAGACCTACGAGTTCGTCGAAATCGCGCCGCCGCCGGGGCCGGCCGCACCTAACCGTCAGCGGCTCGGCAATCCGCAGATCGACAGCCGCGGCGTCCTCTGGGTCGCCGATGGTCCGAACGGCCGTTGGCTGAGCTACGACACGAAGTACGAAAAGTTCGCCAGCTTCCAGTGGCCGAAGGGACATGGCAACGCGGGCGGCAACAGCATGGCGGTCCATCCCGACGGCACGATCTACGCGACCGGCCTCGGTAAGGAGGTGCGTGCGCTCAACCCCGAGACCGCCGAGTTCAAGTTCTATCCATCGCCGAGCGCCCACGGCAAAGTTGAGCCGGGCGCATATGGTCTCGCGGTCGCGGGCGATGGCTCGGTGTGGTGGGCTGAGGATAACATCGACAAGATGGGACGGATCGATCCCAAGACGGGCCAGATCGACGAGTACACAATCCCCTACACCGAAGAACACGCCTTCCCGCGTCGCATGAACAGCGATGCTCACGGCGACTTGTGGGTTGCGCTGTGGCAGGCCGGAAAGCTGATGAAGATTGATCACAAGACACGGCAAATGACGATCTACTCGCCGCCGACACCGAACGGGGGCGCCTATTCGGTGGTGGTCGATAAGAAGAATGATCTGGTCTGGGTGAGCGAGCACAAGGTCGACAAGATCGCCCGTTTCAACCCCAAGACCGAAGAATGGGTCGAGTTCCCGCTGCCGGAGGCGCAATCCGATCCGCGCCGCATTGACATTGATCCGACCAACCCGAACCGGGTTTATTTCAGCGGCAATACCGCAGGCCGCGTCGGGTTCGTCGAGGTTCTGCCCTGATGCAATCTTGAGTTGAATTCACGACGCTAACCTACCCGGGTGCTGACGCATCAGCACCCGGAAGCGCCGCAAATCCAGGTTCCATCATGGGACAGGACGTCCGATTGTGCGCGCCAAGTTCGACAAATGCAGCTTCCGCATTTGCAAATCGAAATCGGAAACTCATTCCGCGCTATGACAATAATATTTAGTGGAATTCGCGTCTGATCGAGTAGAGAGCGAAAGCAGCGCGAAAATTGCGTGCGTTTATCTCCTCGCGCACTGTTTTTATTGCATTGCCTTAAGGCTTCCTTAGCCAAGACAATTCCAAAGGCATGCTGAATTAATGTGCTCTCAACTCGGGATGCGCAACAAAGGCGGAAATGCCAAATCAGGTGCGTGAGCGCCGATGGAATTGCATCTCGCCAAGTTACCCAAACTGATTGCTGATCGCCGCAGCTCGGCGATTCTTGGCGTGTTCGTCATTGCCATGTTGTGGATTGGCATCGGCATCAAGTATGCCGAAGACGTCCGAACCGACCGCGATGCCGCGGAGCGCACCAACTATAATTTCGCGATCGTGTTCGAAGAGAACGTTCTTCGCTCGATCGGCGAGCTCGACAAGGCTCTGCTCTACGTTCGCCACAACATCGAGCAGCGTCAATCCACCACGGATTTGGCAACAATCGTTCGCTCGACCGACGTGTTGAGCGAAATCATTCTGCAGATTGCGATCGTCGACTCGCACGGCATTACTCGAGCCTCGAACGTTGGCTCATCGCCACCGCCCCCAGTCGACCTCAGCGATCGCGACCATTTCAAGTTCCATGTCAACAATCCGGACGACCAGCTTTACATCAGCCGACCTGTGATCGGCCGTGTCTCAGGCCAATGGTCAATTCAAGTCACCCGGAGGTTCCTCAATCCTGATGGAACTTTCGGAGGCGTATTGGTGGCCTCGCTTGATCCAGGCCACCTGACCAAATTCTACGACAAGATCGATTTCGGCTCGGCGGCTTCGATTTCGCTCATCGGCAGTGATGGCATCGTGCGTTCGAGCGGCGGCAGTGCCGGCGGCTACCGGTTGGCGCGCGATCTTGCTGGGACGCCGCTATTCGACCACATGCAGAACCGTGTCAACGCGACCTTTGAGGCGACGGACCCAGCTGATGGCCGGATCCGTCTCGATACCATTCGCAAGGTGAGGGGTCATCCCCTGTGGGTGAGCGTCAGCGTCGACCGGGACGAGGTCTATAAAGGTTCGTTGGGCACCCTGAAGCTCAACGTGATCGCAGGCATTGTGCTGACCCTGTTCATCCTCATCGCCATGGAGAAGATCCTCCAGTCAGAGACGCGGGCGCGGCAGAAGGCCGACCAGCTCCACCTCACTCTCGAACACATGAGCCAGGGCATCATGATGGTCACCAAGGACTTTCAGATCCCCATCATCAATTCGAAATGCGGAGAGCTGTTGGAGCTTCCGCCGGAGTTCATCAAGCACCCGCCGCGTTTCGACGAGCTCGTCGAATACCAGGCGAAAAAAAGCAAGCTGCACGACTCCTCGATTCTCGATCAGGTCGTGGACCAGGATCCGTCCGCGGGCAATCCAAACGAGCAGGTCGCGGTATGCGAGCGGGCCATGCCGAACGGCACCATCATCGAAGTGCGAAGCGGACATCTGCCGGACGGCAGCTTCGTGCAGACCTTTACCGACGTGACGAAGCGCTGCGAGGCGGAAGCCCATGTCGCGCGGCTTGCCTCAGAGGATCCGCTGACCGGGCTGCCGAACCGTCGCGTCTTCCATGCGGCCCTGGACCAGATCAGCAAGCGGGCTCATTCGGACGCTGATGCCTCAGGTTGCAAAGTCGCGTTCGCGGTGCTGTTCCTCGATGTCGACCGTTTCAAGGTCATCAATGACACGCTCGGCCATCGCGTCGGCGATGTGCTGCTCCAGGAGGTGGCGCAGCGACTCAAGGAGCGCGTGCGGGTGAACGATGTTCTGGCGCGGCTTGGCGGCGACGAGTTTGCCGTCGTAGTGCCTTCGGTGTCAGGCCGTTCGGAACTGGAGGCGCTGGCGCAGGCGCTGGTTGAAGCATTCGTCGCACCTTTTGAAATCAGCGGACATCAAATTCGCTCCACGGTTAGCATCGGCATCGCGCTCGGCCCACAGGACGGCGATAACGCGGAGGACCTGCTGATGGCGGCGGATCTTGCGCTTTACGCCGTCAAGGGCGGCAATCGCGGGACCTACATGTTCTACGAAAGCTCGATGAACAAAGAGCTCAACGACCGGCGGCAGATCGAAATCGACTTGCGAGAAGCGCTCGAACGCAACGATCTGGAGCTCTTCTACCAGCCAATCATGAACGTCCGCCGCAACACCATCTCGGGCTTTGAGGCACTTGCGCGTTGGCGGCATCCCACCAAGGGGATGGTTCCGCCGGCACTGTTCATCCCGATCGCCGAGGATACCGGATTGATCCTGCAGCTCGGCGAATGGGCGTTGATGCAGGCTTGCCGACAGGCAATGCAGTGGCCTGAGGATATCAAGATCGCCGTCAATCTATCGCCGGTGCAGTTCTCCGCGCCAAACCTGATCGAAATTGTCGAGCGGGTTCTCGCGCAAACCGGGCTCGCTCCGGAACGCCTGGAGCTTGAGATCACCGAGCGGATTTTCATTGCCAACAGCGAACAGACGCTGTCGATCCTGCGCGGACTGAAGTCGCTCGGGGTGCGGATTGCCATGGACGATTTCGGCACCGGCTACTCGAGCTTGAGTTATCTGCGCAGCTTCCCGTTCGACAAGATCAAGATCGATCGCTCATTCGTTTCCGACCTTGGCGAGCGCAACGAACACGTCGTCATCGTTCAGGCGGTCGTGAGCATCGCCCGCGCACTTGGGATGACGACGACGGCGGAGGGTGTCGAGACGACAGCGCAGCACCAGTTCCTCGCCGCGCTCGGCTGCGACGAATTGCAAGGCTATCTGTTCAGCGCGCCGGTTGCGGCCGGGAAGATTCTCGAGCTGTTCGCCACGTCGATGACCGGCAAGACCCTGGCGGCATGACCGGCCCGCGGGCTGCCAGGAAGCCGCGGGCCGGCGGTTTCTCCGCTGGCTTCGGTGGGGACAGTGGCGAGGTCGCCACGGTCGCGCGTCGGCGTCGGCCCTCGTGCCAGAGCAGAAACAAACCCGACGCGACGACGACCGCCGATCCGCTGATCAGCGCCATGCCGGGCACGTCGCCCCAGGCAAGAAAGCCAATCACCATCGCCCATACCAGCATGAGGTAATAAAACGGCCCGACCGCCGCCGTCGGAGCCAGCGCGAGAGAGCGCGTCCATAGATATTGGCCAAGCGCATTGGTAACGCCGCTCGCGAGAAGCATTGCGGCGTCGAGCGGTGCCGGCCAGCGGAATCCGAACAAGAGCAGCAGCGAGTGGAATGCGGCGATCGTTCCCATCTGCCACATCAGCAGCGTGTCGGGCTTCTCGGTCGCCGTCATGCCGCGCACTGCGACGGTGACGCTGCCGTACATCACCGCATTGCCGAGCGCGAAGAGCGCGCCGAGCCGAAGCGAATCCGCTCCCGGATCGGCGACGATCAGAACACCCAAAAAACCGGCGAGGAGGGCGCCCCATCGCGCGATTCCCGCGCGCTCCTTGAGCCAGAAGATTGCTATCAGTGCCGAGAACAGTGGCGCGGAGAAGTTGATCGCAATCGCCCCCGCAAGCGGCATCATGCTGAATGCGATGACCGACAAGGTCTGGGAGATCGATTGCGACAAGCCGCGCGCGACGTGAGCGCGCGGCTTTGACGTCGCGAATACGCCCATGCCGGTAAACGGCAGGACGAAGGCGGCGCAGACGGCGAGCGATGCGAACGAGCGCGCAAACATCACTTCGCCGACGGGATAGATTGCGACCTGCCATTTGGCGAATGCGCTCGAGGTGGCGAACAGCGCCGTCGCGCCAATCATGAACAGGATGCCGCGCGGAACGTTCTCGACGCGAATGGTCTGACGCGCTGTGGAGTTCACCGCACTCATGGTGCTGTCACATGATCCAGTTGCGGGCGTCGACGACACCGCTGATCAGATTGTAGTTGGACAGCAGAGGGGTCACATCGTCCGTGGCGCCGTCGCGACCGATCGGCACGATGTATTCATTGAGGCGAGCGATCTCCGCATACATAGCGCGGCGTATCGCCTGCGCTTCTTCGACGGTCACAGCCTCGAAGCCGATGGTAGCGCTGATCGGCAGTCGGCCCAGAGCCGGGAGATCCGCGGAGATGACCGTCGCGATTTTGGGATAGCCGCCTGTGGTTTGACGATCCGCCATGAGCACCACGGGCTGCCCATTGCCGAGCACCTGAACAGAGCCCGGCGCGATTCCGTCCGAGGTGATGTCATGACCGCGCGCGTGAGCGATGCGTCGCCCTTCGAGCCGCATTCCCATTCGATCGGAGCCGCTGCCGATCGTGAAGCAACTCGCAAAAAATCCTTCGATCTCCGAAGAGGCAAAATAGTCATGCTGCGGGCCGATAACGGCGCGAACACGCGACGGCGGGGCGAGGTCAAATCCTTTCAGCCGGCATTCGTCGCGCTCGGTCGCCCGCATGGAGCAGAGGGGCAGCCGATCCCCAGCGATGATCGCGCGGCCTTGCCAGCCGCCGATGCCGCCGCGGATATCGGTAGCAATGCTTCCGAACGCCGGCTTGATATCGAAGCCGCCTTCCACGGCCACATAGAGCACCGCCCCGCCGCTGAGCGAACCGATACGCACGACCTCGCCACGCCGCACCAGCACGGTGCGCATCGTGTCGATCCGTGTGCCGGTGATTGCGGCGGCGTCGGGGAAAATCTCGATCGTCGCATTGGCGCCGGCGAATGCCAGCCGCGCACTGTCAGCCTCGATTTCGATGGTGGGTCCGACGTACAGCACCTCCAGCGCACCGCAGCCCGGCGCGTTGCCAGCGAGCGCGTTCGCGGCGCGGAGGGCCACGGGATCGAGCGCACCGCCGACGGGAATGCCGAGATACTGATATCCGGTCCGTCCAAAGTCCTGCACGGTCGTGAGCAGGCCCGGCCGAAGAATGTGCAAGGCCGGCATCATGCTGCGGCCTCCGCGGCTGTGTTGATGGGTGCAACGTCGAGAGCGCCTGCAGCCGCGCGGGCGGCCAGGTTTTCGAATTCCGCAAGCGAGATCGGCGCGTATGTCACCTTATCGCCAGGCGCCAGCAGCGCGCCCGCTTGGGGGGAGTGGCCCGCGGAAGCCGTACCTGCCGGCGGCCGTCCCCACATCTCGACGGGGGAGCGGCCGATGACATGCCAGCCGGTGGGGCTTTCGCGCGGAAAGATGATCGACATCGTGGTCGCGATTGCGACCGATCCGGCGGCTACGCGCTGCCTCGGTGTCTCGCGTCGCGGCAACACGAGTTCAGGGGAGACATCGCCCATGTAGGCAAGGCCGGGCAAAAAGCCGAGCATGTACACGTGGTAGGTAGCCGCGGTATGGCGCTCGATCACCTGCGCGGGTGAAAGGCCCGCTCGCGCTGCGACGTCAATGAGGTCCGGGGCGAGAGCGGGATCGTAGCAGACCGGAAGGCGCCACTCGCGGCTGGAAAATGTGCCGACACGTAGTGCCGCGGCCTCGTGCTCAATGCGCGAGATGAGCGCTGTGGCCGGAATGACCAGCGGATCATAATAAACCATCAATGAGCGGAACGTCGGGACAGTCTCGACGACGCCGTTGAGCCGGATTTCATCGAGCCGCCGCGCCAGACCCAAAACAAAGGTGCTGATCTTGCGATCAACGCTGTCGCCGAACTCAACGACAAGCGCCGTATCGCCGGCGGTCAAAACCTTGAAATCCGGCATAACTCACCCGGCACCACGTTTCCCCACGCTGTTAATGTTGATTAATAAGTGGTTACCGTCAACGAAAGGAACCGTATACACGGGTTTTAGCGGTCCTTAAGGTTAATATGATTTAAACCTATTTGGCCTCCCGACAACCACACTCGCTCCAATTTTCGTTAATATGACAGCATTGCTGCTCTGTGGCATTCGGGGAACAGTTCCCTTGAACTTCAAGTGCGGGTGCGATGATACCCACGGGGGGACGCCGCATTGTGGCAAAATGTCGACACGCAAAATAGCGTCACATTTGACGTAGATTATACCGATGGGCAAATGGGGGAGTTGGGGGATCTGCTGTGTGAGTCGATTACGGGGAGGCGGAGGGCAATCAATACATCGCCACTATCACCAGCTTCATCGGCACACAGGGGTGGTGTGCTGCGTCACACGGGGGAGTTTCCAATGAACATAGCTGTCGCTCAGAGCGGGTTCGTTTGCGCATTCTGCCGCAAGCCGTTGCCGATCGTGGACGGCCGCATTCAGCCGTGGCGGTCACCGAGCGGTCAGTTCTTCTGCAACGAATTCTGCGCCGATGATGCCGAGGAGGCTCGCTTCCAGCGGCATCTGCGCGGGACTGCGCCGGCCGCCAAATTCAAGGTGGAAGTCAGCGAGGCCTGAACGCAGTCTGGGGTTCTGGCGGTTGTGCGAAAAGTCAAGAATTTGACTCTGTCGTTTCGCGCAGCAGAGCCGCTGACGTCGCACAATAGCTTTCGCTAGAGTTCGCCCGCTCACGGGCTCATCAATGATACGGCCCGCTCGATGAAGAACATCGAGCGGGCCGTAATCGCATTATGCCGGCTAGTGCGGCTCAGTTAGCTCAGTTGCTGGTGGTGATGCCGGTGATCTTCCAGGCGGCACCTTCCTTGATGTAACAGACTTGGTCGTTTTCCAACGTCCCTAGCGACTCTTCGGTTACGAAGCCGACTTTGCCGCTTGGTGTGACCACTCGCACCATCGACGATTGCTGGTTGTCGTCCAGCATGACGCGAACGAGAAAAAGGCCGAGGCGGTCGATGACCGGCGAGTTGGGCTGCGCGGCGGCATGCACCTCCACGCCTTGCTTCGTCGTGTAGGCCCACTCGTTCGGCTCGGTTCCCGTGCTCTTGGCGAGCTGTTCGGCTTGGCTCTCGTCAAAAGTTGGTGCCGCCGGCGAGCACATGACACCCTGGCGGTCCGGTACCGGCTCGAGCGTAGGGTCGCGCACGACATCGACGAGCGCCATCCAGCCGGATCCATCCGGGGCATCGAGGTTCACGGCAGCAGCGAAGTTGTCGATGCCCGACTTGCGCTTATCGGTCTTGTCGCCGTTTTCCCCGAACCAGAAGAAGTTGGAAGCGACGATGACACGCGCAAGCGCGGCGCGGTCCTTGCGGCCAATGATGTCGCCGAGCTGCTTGCGGAATGCTTCGAAGCTCGGGTCGTTGAACGGCTGAGGCAGCGTGATCGCCACCGGCTTATAGGGCCGCGGCGGCGCTGGTTGCTGCGACTGTTGCTGTTGTTGCTGAGGAGGCGGGCCGGGCGGTTGACCACGGGAAGGAGCCGGAGGCTGCCCTTGAGGTCCAGGCGGTAGCGGCCGCGGGGCCTGAGCGTCGGCTGGCGGCACCGCGAAAGCGATCGCGAGCATTGCCGTCAGCAGCGACGGGAATACAAAACGGGCTTGATTCATCAGGGTAGCTCCGAGTCTCTTGGCAATGACGCGCATTATACGAAGATTGGAGGGCAATTGCGACCGGCTTGCGGCGCCCGCCAGGCACAGCGCTTCATTGCGTGCCGATATGGGCTTCCTGCACGACCTTAGCCCATTTCGCGATCTCGGAGCGAAGCCAAACCGCGTATTCCTCAGGGGTATTGCCGACGGGCTCAAACCCAAGCATCGCAAGTCGTTCGCGCAAATCCGGCTCGGCCATGATCTTGATGATCTCACCGTAAACGCTGTCGATGATCGAGCGTGGCGTGGCGGCGCGCGTCACGAAACCGGTCACGATGTCTGCGACGAGATCGTGTCCGGTCGCCTCTGCCATGGTTGGCACGTCCGGTAGCGCGGAGGAGCGTGTCGCGCTCATCACCGCGAGCGCGCGCACTTCGCCTGCCGTGATGGCGGCCACCGCCGTCGGTACTGCCGAGACTGAAATCGGCGTGTGGCCCGCAATCGTCGACAGAATGCCGGGTCCGCCGCCCGAGAACGGCACGTGGATGATGTCGAGCCCGAAGGCGAGCTTGAAGAGTTCGCCCGCAAGATGGGCCGGCGTGCCTTGACCGGCAGAGGCGTAGCTCATCTTGCCGGGATCGGCCTTCGCGAGCGCGATCAGTTCGGTCACGCTTCGCGCCGCGACCATCGGGTTGACCACGAGCGCATGCGACGACGAACAAAGCAAACTGATGGGCGCGAAATCCTTTTCGGGATCGTACGGAATTTTCGCAAACAGGCTCGGATTGGTGATGAAGCTGCCGGAGGCGGCGAGCAGGGTATAGCCATCGGGCGCCGCGCGCGCCGCTACTCCCATGGCGATGTTGCCCGCGCCACCTGGCATGTTCTCGATGTAGAACGACTGCCCGAAGTGCTCGGTGAGCCGCCGCGCAAAGAGCCGTGCGGTCGTGTCGCCCTGGCCGCCGGCCCCGCTTACCACGATCACCCGCACCGGCCGAACGGGGTAGCTTTGCGCGGACGCGACAGGCGGTGCGAGACCTGCGGCCGCGGCTGACGCTCCGAAGCGCAGCAATCCGCGACGGCTGAGTGGCGGGCTAATGTGCATGCTTCATCGCACGTTTTTGAGAACCCATTCGTCGATCAGATGGGCGATCTCGAGATTGTTCTTCTCGATCATCACCATGTGACCGTTGCCGCGGATGCCGCGATCCTGCAGGCGAATGTATTCGGTCTTGACGCCCGCCTGGTTGAGATATTTGGCGGTGCAGTGATCGTAGGTCTGATGATAGGAGGCCTCGGCTGCCATGACCATCACCGGAATATTTTTCAGATTGATCAACTGACGCGCCGGCGCCTTCTGCATCCAGCATTGGAACAAGTCGGGAGCATCAGGCTTTGTTTCGCGTTCGACGGCGAGTTCGCCCGGATTCTTCGCGGGCGGATCGTAGGTGATCGGAATATCGGTCGGCCCCCACGCCCGCGCCCTGCCGGTACCGATGATGGTGGCTTCGAACGGCGGTCCGGCCGGTTCGATGGCGATGACGGCCTTCACGAGACGCGGCCGCGCGTCAGCGATCAGCCAGCCGAACGAACCCGATTGCGAATGGGTCAGTACGATCGCCGGTCCGATGCGATCGAGCAGCGCCGTGCCCGCGTCCTTGTTGCGCTCCTGGGTCTCCTCGTTGTTGAGGACGGTCTCGACCTGCGTGGCGTAGAACGCATCGAAAATCGGATCGCCTTTCTTGCCTTTGTTCGGACCATCGCCCGGCCACTGCGTATGCAACTTGGCTTGCGGCCAGTTGCCTTCGGCTTCGATCGCCGTGAACTGGAACTCCTCGTTCTGCGCGGTGTACATGCGCGTCGGCCCGTCGGCCGGATGGATCGCCGAACGCCCGCGCATCGGCTGATCGATCATGTAGACGATGTAGCCTTGCTCGACGAAATACTCGGCCCATCCCTTGCGACCATCGGGAGTGCCCATCCAGTTGGTTGCCGTCTGGGCGGCGCCGTGAATCAGCACCAGCGGATAAGGGCGTTTCACATCTTTCGGTGCCAGCACCTCCACATAGGCTTGGCCGGTCATGATGTCCTTGCCGGGCTCGCCGACGTACTTGCCGCCGACATAGAAATAGCCGCGCTGGCCCACCGCGGATTGGTCGACCGCCGGCACCGGCAGCTTGGGCGGCTCCGCGCGCACAGGAGTCAGCGCACCTGCGAGCAGCGCGCCGGTGATCAAGAATGAAAAGGTGTGCCGTGGTGTGGCCGATTTCATTTGCTCCTCCCGCTGTGCTGGCGGCAATTCTTCTTAGACTTGAAGTCTTAAAGGCTGTGCGATCAGTGCTTTGCCGTCGTGGGTGGCCGCGGCGAAAGCCGCACCATTGACGATGCGGCTTCGGCCGTTGAAATCGCCTTCGTCAGTTCGCGAATTTGATCATGTCGCTGCGCGTCAGCGTCACGTGTTCCGTGACGATCGCCGGGCCGCCCTTGTAGAGGTGCCAGGCGGCGTATTGCTCATTGTAGGGGTCCTCGGACGACATGCCGTCGACCGGGACGACCACCTTGTAGCGTCGTTGCGCCGACCCGGAACCGGTGCCGACCACCGCGCCCTGCGCGGAGGTGCCGGTCACGATCACGGTCTGGATGCCGTGATCCTTCAGCCGCTTTTCCAGATCCGAGCCGAGGAATTTGTCGGGACCGGGCTGGTAGACCCATTCGCCGTCACGCGCGGCGATGGCGGGGTCGACCATATCGACGGGTGTTGCTTTGGGATTTCCGACCAGCGTGTAGAACACCATCATGTTGTGCGCGCGGGCCTGATCGATGAGCCGCTTGACGTTCGGCACCGTGGCGCCGCAGCGCGGGCGGGTGCCGCAATTCGTCTTCATGAGGTCGAGCACAAGGAGGGCCGTCGTTTTCGGGTCGACGGTGACCGGCTTGAGTTCCGGGACCGGCGGCGGCTTCACGGTCGCCCACTCAGCGATGATATCGCCAGCCGATGCTGCGACCGGCGCAAGCGCTGCGATCATGGCCACGGCCGCGGCGCCGCAGACGGCGCGCATCATCATCATCATCGTATCCTCCCGCTTGGATTTATCTTGTGCCGAGCTTAGCCCAATTCGCGGCGGCTTGGGCAGAGGCACTACAAAGAATTGGTCGGCCGACGCCGCGGATCGTCGCCGCGGTTATGCCAGCCTCTGCCGACGGCTATCAGGGCGCGGCGTGCGCCTCGCCGCGTAGCCGCGCCATCGCGAACGAGTCGACGTAGCGGCCGTCGCGAAAAGCATCGGCGCGGAACGTGCCTTCCACCTCGAAGCCGAATTTTCGATAGAGCCGAAGCGCCGGTTCATTGTCGACATAGACCTTCAATTCCAATCGCAGCAGATTGAGCCAGTTATCGGAAATATCGATGACAGCTCCCAAGAGGTCGGAGCCGATGCCGCGTCCGTGGAAATCGTCATGCACGGACATGCCGATGCCGCCCACATGGTTCCGCCGCCCTGGAAAACGGGTGACATCGGCGGAGCCGACCAGGCGGCCGTCAAGTTCGGCGACGATCCCGGTCATGCCCTCGGGAGGGTTCTCGAGGCGCTTGCGCCACAGCTCGTTTCTCTCGAACGGCATCCGCAGCGTGCCCCAGCGCACTTTCGGAAGAGCGAGGAGTGCAGCCATCGCCTCCCAGTCGCTCGGCTCACGGGCGCGGATCGTCAGTCCTGCAACCTGAGGCTCGTACGCTTTTGCCGATATCGCATGCGGCGAACTCATGGACTTTCTCCATAGCGCCGGCATCGTGACGGGCTATACTCAGCGAAATTTTTGGAGGGAGGATACCATGTCGACAAAGCGATTGCCGAAGTCACCGATGCTGGGCCTCGCGTGCCTGCTGCTTGCGAGCACCGCGGCGTTCGCGCAGCAGGACCCCACCCGCAATCTGACGCCCGTCACCGACGCGATGCTGCGCAGTCCGCCGGCTTCGGACTGGCTGATGTGGCGGCGGACCTATGACGGCTACGGCTACAGCCCGCTCGATCAGATCAACAAGTCGAACGTCAAGGACCTTCAGGTCGCGTGGACCTGGTCGATGACTCCGGGCGCGACGGAAACGACTCCGATCGTCCACGACGGCGTGCTGTTCCTCTTCAACTTCGGCAACCGCGTCCAGGCGCTCAATGCCGCAACCGGCGATCTTCTGTGGGAGTATAAGCGCGACCTGCCCGAAGCGCTGATCGCCAACACGATGAATCTGTCGTCGCGCAACATGGCGATGGAGGGCAACAACCTGATCGTCGCCACTTCCGACGCGCATCTCGTCGCGCTCGACGCCAAGACCGGCAAGGTGGTGTGGGACCACGCGACCGCCGACTGGACCAAGGGCTGGCGCTACACCGGCGGCCCGTTCGTGGTGAACGGCAAGATCATCCAGGGCATGACCGGCTGCGGCAACGCCGAGCCCGGCGGCTGCTTCATCACCGGCCACGACGCCAAGACCGGCGCCGAGCTGTGGCGCGTCAACACCATCGCCCATCCCGGCGATCCGAACTACGACACCTGGAACGGTCTGCCGATCGAAAGCCGCTTCGGTGGTTCGGCTTGGATTTCGGGCAGTTACGATCCGGAGCAGAACCTCGTGTTTTACGGCACCGGGCAGCCCTATCCGTGGATCGCCGAAATGCGCGGCACTATGCCCCGCAAGCCGGGGGCCAAGGTCACGGCGATGTATTCGGACTCGACGCTTGCCATCAATCCCGACACCGGCAAACTCAACTGGTATCACCAGCACCTCGAGGACGACACCTGGGACCTCGACTATGTCTACGAGCGCATGCTGGTCGACATGCCGGTCAACGGCGAGACCCGCAAGGCGGTGGTGACGACCGGCAAGCTCGGCATCATCGAGGCGCTCGACCGCACCAACGGGCAGTGGCTCTGGCACAAGGAGACGGTGCCGCAGAACGTCGTCGCCGCCATCGATCCGAAGACCGGTGAGAAGACCATCAACGTCGCCGCGATCCCGCACATCGGCCAGACCACGGTCAACTGTCCGTCCGATCCCGGCGGCCGCGGCTGGCCGGCCACTGCCTACAGCCCGAAGACCGGCATGCTCTACATGCCGCTCAACGAGTATTGCGCCAACACCACGCCGTCTCCGCTCGATCCCGGCCAGGCTTATTCCGGCGGCGGTCGCGCGGTCTTCGCCCGCGTCAAGGTGCCGAACAGCGACGGCAACATCGGCCGCATCGATGGCATCAAGCTCGCCGACCGCTCGCAAGCCTGGTCGTATCGGCAGCACGCACCGAACACCAGCGCGGTGTTGCCGACCGGCGGCGGCGTCGTCTTCGCGGGCGACATCGATCGCTATTTCAAAGCGCTCGATGACGAGACCGGCAAGGTGCTGTGGCAGATCCGCACCAACAACATGGTGAACTCGTTCCCCATCACCTACAGCGTCAACGGCAAGCAATACGTCGCCGTCGCGACCGGCAGCGGCTCGGGCCTGGGTCGCTCGCTCGCGACCCTCGTCCCGGAAATGAAGGTCCCCGACGGCGGCTCGACGCTGTGGGTGTTCGCCCTGCCGCAGAAGTGACGCGCTACTAACTGCGGGCCCCCTCTGTTTACCTCTCCCCGCGGGCGCCGCAAGCGGGGGAGGTTGCAGTCTGAGTGCACTGACGAGGTGGGCGTAAGAGATCGGTAGCGGACGGCCAGAGTCGGTCAGCCGCTCGGTTTGCCGCGCGCGAAAAACGCCATATCAATCGTAGGCCTCGCGCCCGGCGAACGACCGCCGCCTCGCGCTACCGCGCGATCACCTCGACTTCGCCGTCGACGCCGGCGATGACGCGGAAGTCGCGTTCGTAGGTGTGGCCTTCGTTGCGGGCGATGGCGTGATAGTCGCCCTCGGCGAGCACCATGTGGGGGAAGGCGCCGGTGGATTCTTTGATGACGTCGCCGATCTTGGTGATCACCGACCAGGTGGTGTTGGCGAGCGGGTCGCCGCCGCGCTGGCCCACGAGCTTGAAGGTGATGAGCGCGGCGCGATGGTTGACGGTGACGTCGGTGAGCTTGCCGCTCGCCACGCGGATGTCGGAGCGCACCACGGAGTTGGTGTCGCCGTATTTGGAGGCGATGTGATAGGCGCCCTCCGGCACGATGACGATGTCGCCGGTGAGCACGCCCTGCACCAGCGGCGCCGCGTCGCCGCCGTCGAACTGGCTGCCCTTGTAGATGTCGAACGAGATCTGGCTCGGAGGAATCTTGATGTCGCCGACGCGGCCCTCGAGCTTGATGCCGCCCGCCGGCACCTCGAAGATCTCGCGCGTCGCCTCCTTGAGGTGCACCGCCTTGGCGAGGCTTGCGAGACCGAAGCTCACATGCACCACGTAGTCGCCGGCCGGCAGCGACACCACCGGGTTCGGGATGCGCTCCTCCTTGATCATGCGGAAGGCGCCGGTGGCGTCGGGCTTCGCCGGGAAGATGCGCCACAACAGGCCGTTGGTGATCTGGGTCGTGGCCTCGCGGCCGAACCGCGCGGCGAGGGTGAGCGGAATGCCGCCGGTCGCCGGCACGGATGCTGCGGGCGCGCTCGGAAGCGGCCCAGCGGTCATCGGCATCAGTGTCTGATGTGGCGGCAAGCTGCGGGGTGCGCGCGATGACGGCGCCGAGCCGACACCGCCCCCCGGCGTCACAAGCTGTTGTGCCGCGCCGGGCCATGATGCCAGTAACGCCATGCCGGCCGCGACGATACCCGCCGCAAGCCGAGCCGCCGCTGACCGGCTTCCCCGCCTCGTCATCCCAGAACACCTTCCCCTGGTGCATTTTTCGACTGAAATCGCGGCAAATTCAAGCCGGTTCCATCACCCCTGCACCGCCGGAGGGTGCTTTTGGGCCTCTCGGGGCCTATATAGCGGCGAGCTTTCCGGAGAGAATTTGATGCAGCAGATCAACGCAGACGGCCTTTCAGACCCTCAGTCAGCCCCTCTCTCAGCCCCTTTGGCGCTGTTGCGGAGGCGCCGTTCGCTCAAGCCGAATGAGCTGGCGGCGCCGGGACCGACGCCTGCGGAGCTCGAAACGCTTCTGACCGTCGCGTCGCGGGTGCCGGACCACGGCAAGCTCGCGCCCTGGCGGTTCGTGGTGTTCGAAGGGGAGGGGCGGCGCAAGGCCGGCGAGGCGATCGCCGCGGCCTTTCTCGCGAAATATCCCGAACTCGAAGCCCGAGCAGGTCGAGTACGAGCGCGGCCGGCTTACGCGGGCGCCGCTCGTCATCGCGGTGGTGAGCCGCGCCGCGCCCCACGTGAAGATTCCCGAATGGGAGCAGGTGCTTTCGGCAGGCGCCGCCGCGATGAACCTCGTCGTTGCCGCGAACGCGCTCGGCTACGGTGCCGCGTGGATCACCGAATGGTACGCCTACGACCGCCGCGTCCTCGATGCGCTCGGCCTCGCGCCGCACGAAAAGATCGCGGGCTTCGTCCACATCGGCCATCCGACGCTGACGCCCGACGATCGCGTCCGTCCCGCCCTCGCCGACGTCGTGACGCGGTTCGGGTAGTCTTCATCGTCATCGCCCGGCTTGACCGGGCGATCCAGTAACCCCCGGACCATCGGTGGACGTATGCGGTGCCCGACTGACAAGCTTGTGGTTACTGGATCGCCCGGTCAAGCCGGGCGATGACGCGGTGGGATTGAGATGACACGAACTCAGTTTTATGGAAAGCTACTGACCCCATGTTCTACGATGCGCGCAAGAGGAACGATCACGGCCTGCCGCACGATCCGTTCAAGGCGATCGTCGCGCCGCGGCCGATCGGCTGGATCACGTCCATGAGTGCGGCGGGCGACATCAATCTCGCGCCGTACTCTTGGTTCAACGGCGTGTCGAGCCGGCCGCCGATGGTCATGTTCTCGAGCGAGGAGCGCAAGGACTCGCTGACGTTCATCGAGGAGACGAAGGAGTTCGTCTGCAATTTCGCGACGTTCGAACTGCGCGAGGAGGTGAACCGCACCTCGGCGCCATTCCCGCGCGGCATCAACGAAATGGAGAAGGCGGGGCTGAAGTCGGCGCCGTCGCATCTCGTCAAGCCGCCGCGCGTGGCTGCCTCACCGTGCGCGCTCGAATGCAAGTGGGTGCAGACCGTCTCGCTCACCGACTATGAAGGACATCCGACCGACCGCCACGTGGTGTTCGGCCAGGTGATCGGCGTCTACATCGACGACAAATTCATTCGCGACGGATTGCTCGACACCGGCGCCATGCACCCGATCATGCGCGCCGGTTATCACGATTATTACAGCGCGATCCCCGAGCTGCGCTTCATGATGAAGCGCCCGGCCACCGCGGGATGAATTTTTGCGTTGCTCTCCACGTCGATGACGTCGGCGATCGTACGCTCGACTGGAGAGGCGCCGCGCTTGCGTCACAAAGCGCCATTAACGCTCGCGGTGGGAAGGAATAGCTTCGTGCGCGGGGAACGATAGAATCCTGCCCAGAATTGATCTGCGCCGCGGTTGATGCGGCGGTCGTTAAGAAAGCCCGCACGCCCCTTGGACAGTCGGCACCGATTTCAAAACGGCACGCTTGCCGCCGAACCGCCTGCTGCACCACGCAGCGAGGAACGGTTTTCCATCGGGCTCGCGCTCGGTGGCGGTGCCGCGCGCGGATTCGCCCATATCGGCGTGCTGCGGACCTTGCTCGCCCACGGCATCCGGCCCGACGTCATCGCCGGCACGTCGATCGGAGCGATCGTCGGCGGGCTCTATGGAGCCGGTCATCTCGATGCGTTCGAGGAGTGGTGCCGCGCGCTGACGCGGCGGCGCGTGCTCGGCTATCTCGACTTCAATCTCGGCGGTTCGGGATTGATTGGGGGCAATCGCCTCGGGCGCCGCCTTGAGGAAGCGCTCGGCGATACCACGTTCGCGGACCTGCCGATTCGACTCGCGATGATCGCGACCGAGGTCGGGACCGGCCATGAAATCTGGCTCACCCGCGGGCGGCTCGTCGACGCGATGGCGGCGTCCTACGCGCTCCCCGGCATCATTCCGGCAAAGCGGCTCGGCGGTCGCTGGCTGATGGACGGCGCCCTTGTCAATCCGCTGCCGATCTCCGCGGCGCGCGCGCTCGGGGCGCGCCTCGTCATCGCGGTCAATCTCAACACCGATAACTTCGGGCGCGGCACCATCATCCAGGACCATGGCCCGGATGCCGACGACGAGGCACGTCGCGCGGCGTCGCGCGGCCGACGCGATGGCCGCCGTCTCTTCGGCGGCAAACGCGAAATCGAGCGCAAGATCATCGGCGCACCGCACCGGCCGGGCCTAGCGACGCTGATGGTCGAGGCCTTTCAGATCATGCAGGACCGCATCACGCGCTCGCGCCTTGCCGGCGATCCGCCCGATCTTTCGATCGGCCCGCGGCTCGGGCGCTTCCACCCGTTCGACTTCCACCGCGCCGCAGAGATGATCGCAATCGGCTCGGAAGCGGCGGAACGGGCGATGGATTCGCTCACCGAGGCGATCTCGACGCTGGAGTGAGGCCGAGTTAACGTAGCCCGGATTGAGCGCAGCGAAATCCGGGGCCGACGGCGACTATGCCCATCCCGGATTTCGCTGCGCTCAATCCGGGCTACGGGTTACGCGGTCTGGATGTAGTCGCGCAACGCGTTGTGCTCGGACTCGAGTTCTTCAAGCCGCGTTTTCACGACGTCACCGATCGAGACGATGCCGACGAGACGGTTGCGATCGGCGACCGGCATGTGACGGAACTTGCCCTGCGTCATCCGCTCCATCAGCTCGACGATGGTGTCGCTTTGCGTGCAGGTCACGACCTTGCGGGTCATAGTGTCGGCGACAGACGCCGAGAGCACCGCCGCTCCGTTCTTGTCCAGCGCCCGCACGATGTCGCGCTCGGAGATGATGCCGGTGATGTGGCGGTCGGCGCCGGTAACGACGAGCGCACCGACGCGGTTCTCCGCGAGCATCTTCACGGCCGCGCCGAGCGTCGCCGTCGGCTCGATGGTGAAGACGTCGTGTCCTTTGCGGGACAGGATGTGATTGACGTTCATGGGCAGCCTCCCTTGTGATTGATGCGCGTGATCCGAAAGCCTACGGCTCCATGATCTTGCGCAGCGGCGCCACGCTTTGGTGTGCGCCCTTGCTGACCGAATAAACACCAGTGCAAGCATCATCTGCTTGCCGGTCGGTTACGGCAACACCGAAGAGTGAAATAAAAATGCGAATTGTCGCGCGGCCAGGATGCTGCTGCGGCGCAGCGAAGAAAGCGTCAGACGTCAATCGGATCAGGCTGCGCCGGCGGAATCGGATCGAACAGCGAGAACAGGAAGAGGCCCGCGAAGAAGCCGCCGGTATGAGCTTGCCAGGCGATGCTTTGACCTTCCTCGCCCGGGATTGCGAATGCGCCGATGCCGAACACGATGTTCAAGCCGAACCAGATGGCGAGAAAGAACAGGATCCGCCGATCGCGCAACGCGACCCGCAACGGCGCGGCGGGCACCTGATAGGCGCTGAGATCGTCGCTGCGCAGCATGCTGACCGGACCGCCGCGCTGGAAGGCGAAGCGGATCGCGCCAGCCATGAACCCCGACACCGCTGCTGACGCCCCGATCATCGGCAGCAGCTCGCCGAAATGCGTGGCGAGATGGGTTGCCGCGCCGGCGACCGCGGTGACGATGAAGAAGCCGATGAAGCGCAGCGTCCCGAACCGTCGCGCGACCGCCGCGGCAAACGGCAGGAACCACACCGCGTTCATCGTCAGGTGAAGGGCGTCGCCATGGAGGAACGCGTAGGTGACGAAGGTCCAGATCGAGGCGCCGATGCCGCCCGGAATGATGGTGTGGGCGAGGACGGCGGGATCGTAGCGGCCGGGAATGAAGCCGAAATAGATCAGGAACTCTAAGTCCTGTCCCTCGGTGAGGAGATACGCCTCGCCGAGCCGCACCAGCACGAACACTGCGAGAAATGCCAAGACCACCGCGGGGACATTGAAGATCGGCTCGGATGATCGGGTCACACGCGCTCCACGAAAAGGGGCGCAGCAATAGGCTGTCCCGACATGCGAAGCAAGCGGGGCAGGGCGGCGCTCTCCGCGGCAATTTACCTGACGTTAGTCTTAACGCGGAGTTGCCGCGGTGGGTCTGCGGCAATGACCCAGTGAGGGCACGCTGCCTGCAGATAAGGGCGCGGGCGGCGAAAACGGCGCCCCGGTTGTCCCGTTTTGCGACAACCGGCACGCAATGCGAAGCCCTGCCGGGTCACCATGAAACATCCGCGCAACCGCGAACTGTTTGATTATTGGAACGAGCGGCGCGGCTCGCGGGCCGCCCCCGAGCGCATCGACATCGAGCCGGGGGCGATCCGCAGCCTTCTCGGAGACAGCTTTGTCCTCTCCTGCGCTCCCGGCGAGGAGGCGCAGTTTCGCGTCGCCGGCACGCGGCTCTGCGCATTGTTCGGCCGCGAGCTGCGGGGGCAGGCGTTCTCGACAATCTGGGAGCCGGAGAGCGCCGCCGAGCTGCGCGGTCTCCTCACCGTCGTCATGGAGGACATCATCGGAATTGCGGCTGGCGCCCGGACTGGTGTCGCCGGCGAACTGTCGTGCAATGTCGAGTTGCTCGTCCTGCCGCTCGCACATCGGGGCCGGCTTGGTGCGCGCATGCTCGGCGCGCTTGCTGTGCTGGAGCGGCCGTATTGGCTCGGCATCTGGCCGGCCGAGCCGCTGCGACTCACCACCGTCCAGTATGTTTCAGGACCGGCTGCAGTCGCGCCGCGCCCGACCCGCGCCGACGTTTGGCAAAGGCTTACCGTCATCGACGGCGGATTGAATCATCCCTAACGCGCCATTAACTTACTCGGCCTAGGCTGCGCTGGGCTAGAAGTGGAAAGGCGCCCGAGCCCCTATGTCCTCCTTGGAGTCAGATTCGGTTGCGGGTCTGCTGACGAGCGACAGCCGCAGGTATCAGCGGGTCAAGGTCGACCTGCTCGGCCGCTATATGCTCGAAGATCGCCGCGAATTTCCCTGCCAGGTGGTCGACATGTCGCCCGGCGGCATGGCTGTGATCGCGCCGCAATGCGGACGGCTTGGCGAACGCGTGGTCGCCTATATCGATCATATCGGCCGGCTCGAGGGGATGATTGCGCGCATCTTTCCGAGCGGCTTTTCCATGACGATTGCGGCGTCCCAGCGTAAGCGCGACAAGCTCGCGGCCCAGCTTACTTGGCTTGCCAACCGTCAGATTCTCAACCTGCCTGAGGATCGCCGCCACCAGCGCGTTGCCGCTCGCGATCAGACCACAACATTGGTGATGGAGAACGGCACCGAGGAGAAGTGCCGCATCGTCGACTTGTCAGTATCGGGCGTCGCGGTCATCAGCGACCACCGGCCGCCGCTCGGCAGCGCGGTGAGAGTCGGCAAGGCACCTGGTCGGGTGGTTCGTCATCTCGACAACGGCTTCGCGGTCGAATTCACGCGCATCCAGAATGCCGACGTGCTCAAGGACACGATTTCAGGAACGTAAACGTTTCGTTACGTCGAATAGAGACGGGAGTCCGGGCCGCTTTGGCCCGTTTTTCATTTCGGCCCCCGCCGCACCGTCGCAAGAGCTCTCGCCGTTCCTGAAGCGCAGGAAAGGGCCGCGCCACGCTGCTTTCCGCGATGACACCTAAAATTTGAATCAAATGGAAGATGACTGCATTTTACTCAAATACGCATAAAGTAATCGCAGTTGTTTAGTCTAAGTTGAGTTGCAGTTGATTCAAGAAGTGCTGTTCCACTTAGCGGCGCTACAAAAGGTTTGTGCGAAAGCTACCCCTCGACAGGACGGGAGGGGTAACAATGAATACGTACAAACGAACCGTTTTGGCCGCGGCGGCCGTGATGGCCGTGATGACGTCTGTCGAGTCGCGAGTGGCGACCGCCGAGAGTCCGCGGACGACGATCGCCAACGGCACCGATGCTTTTCCCTACGTAGAGGTCCATGAAGTCGTGCGCTCGCCGATCGGCTGGGTCGACTTCTGCGCCAACCATTCGGCCGAATGCGCGACGACGCCGACGACACCACGCGACGTCGTGCTCTCGCCGCAGGCCTACCGGGATTTGTCGCGCGTCAACAAGTGGGTCAACGACGCGATCAAGCCGATGACCGACCTCGATCATTGGGGCGTCGTCGAGCGCTGGTCGTACCCCGATGACGGCTATGGCGACTGCGAAGACTACGTGTTGCTGAAGCGGCGGCTCCTGATCGCAGCCGGCTGGCCGCGCGAGGCGCTGTTGATCACCGTGGTGCGTGACCGCAAGGACGAAGGCCACGCGGTCCTCACCGTCAAGACTGACCTTGGCGAGTTCATTCTGGACAATCAGGCCGAAGAGATCCTGCCCTGGACCCAGACCGGCTACCGCTTCGTCAAGCGCCAGTCGCAGTCAGATCCGAACGTATGGGTTTCGCTGGGCGATCCGCGGCCATCGCCGCTCACCGCCGCCGCAAGACAGCGCCGCTAATCAACGGCGCACCAAGGTCAAACGAAGGAGTTGCGCGAACCGGTCACGTCCCCACCCCTCCCCGTCCCCAGATCGGTTCGTGCGCGGCCGGAGCTCCCCCAGGCTCCGGCCGCATTTTGTCGCGGGTCTCGATTCTATTCATATTTCAATAGGCGAGCGTTTAATTGCTTGCTACGGAGCGCAAAAATCTGTGGAACGCATCAGCTGAAGCTGCCCAATGTCGCGGCAGGTCCCGTATTATACTGGCCCCTACGTTCGTCCACCCCACAGACATTGCCGAATGACGGACAAGGGTAATTTTCCCATCGCAAATTGGCCTGATCAGCAAGTCCAACCATACATGCGGATATCCGTAGGAACGCGAAATACCGTTGGCATTGCACCAAGTCTCAGCAGGTTCGAGATTAGGATGGTTCTAACGAGGATTTGTGCAGCAAGCGCTTCATAGCGACTTGACTAGAGGATGTAGGCGAGCAAGGTGCGAGCTTAGACTCCGGACTTGATCAGGTTGCTCAGTTAACTGAACTGCTCCGCCTCGTTTGAGGCAAATAACACGGGAACTTTAGACCACATTCTCAGGACACTCTCAGTTGTTCACATCTGGTAGTTCTCGTGGGTTGGCCAACCTCACGCCGCTTCACCGGTTTCCGCTCGTGAAAACCTCCGATCTGGAGGAGTTTCGCGAGACGCTAACCACCAAATTCAATGCCCGCGGCCTCGAGCTGGACGCGGGGCCGCGGCCCTTTGAGACGCGACTGAACTTCATCAAGCTAGCCAACACCGATCTTGTATTCAGCACCTGCACCGCCCCCCACTCGGTCCACCTTGCGGCTTCGGACCTTGTCCGGCAGCACTTCCCTTTGCGCAAGTGCGGGCACACGCGATTCGGCGGTACTCAATTTGATATTAGCGCGACCGAGAGTGCGGTTATCCCCCCAGGCATCGAGGCCGTCCACGAATACGAAGCCGATTTCGAGGTATTCATTTTCCGCGTAAAGCCATCGGCTTTGCAGGCCAAGCTAAGCGCCGTTGTTGGCATGCCGATCGCCCGTAAAATTGAGTTTGCGATGCGGTCGCGGTTCTCGAATCCGTCGCTGCAGCGTCTTAAGCGCCTTCTTGAATTCATGGTCACGGAGCTCGACTACGAAGATGGGGAGGTGTCACCCGCGGCCCTCGCGGAATTCGAACAGCTCTTGATCATTGCGTTCCTCTTCGGCAATCAGCACAATTTCAGCGATCTCATGACACGCGAGCAACCGCGTCCGGCACCGTGGCAGGTTCGAGCGGTTGAGGAATATATCGAGGCGAATTGGAATCGGCCGATCACGGTCGAGGATCTCGCCGCCGCCGCGGGCGCGAGCACTCGCAGTGTGTTCAAGGCCTTTCGCGAAGCGCGCGACTGCTCGCCCATGGCCTTCGTCAAGAGCGTGCGCCTGGCCCGAGCACGTCGCATGCTGGAGCATCCGGAGCCTACGACCTCGGTTGCCGACGTCGCGTTCGCCTGCGGATTTCTCAATCCCGGGCACTTTGCGACGGACTATCGCCGTGCGTTCGGAGAGTTGCCGTCGGTTACGCTCGCGTCCTCAAGGCATCGCCGCAATTAAGAGGCGCGGGCGCGCGCGGAGCGCCGATCAGTGCGGTGGCCGGGTCACCGGCTGCAACAGATCGCGGACCGCGAGCGCGACGATCTTGGTCGCGGCACGCAAATCCTTGAGGCGCAGGTTTTCGCTCGCGTTGTGAGCGTTGGCCTCGATGATAGTGCGAGGACCTGCGCCGTACAGCACGATCGGAATTTTGCGAGCCGCATAGTGCCGAGCGTCGGTGTAGAGCGGCACGCCCTTTACCGGAATGGGCGTCTTGAGGATGCGCGCGGCATGCCGGCGCAGCGCGTCGCTGATCCGTTCCCAGCCCGGTTGCGGGGCGAGCGGCGTCGCCGATAACAGGCGGGTGATCTCGACCTTGATGCCGCGATAAGGCTTTGCAGCTGCCGCAATCGCCTGCCGCAACTCCGCTTCGGCCGACACAGCATCCTCGTCCGGAATAATGCGGCGGTCGAGCCGCAGCGTGACCCGATCCGGCACCACATTGGCGGCGAAGCCGCCCGTGATCGTGCCGATGTTCAGTGTCGGCGAGGTGATGCCGGCGCTGCGCGATTTCCGCCGGGCGAGCCGCGCGCGATATTTATAGAGCGCGGCCATGATGCCCGTCGCGGCTTCGAGCGCATCGCGCCCCGAACTCGGCTGCGCGGCATGCGCCTGCTTGCCTGTCACCACGACGTCGAAATGCAGGCAGCCATTGTGGGCATTCACGACGGCGTAGGAAAAACCGGCCGCGATCGCAAAGTCCGGGCGCGTGAGGTTGTGGTCGAGCAACCATTTGGGCCCGAGATTGCCGCTCACCTCCTCGTCGTAGGTGAAGTGAAGCTCCACCGTGCCAGACAGGAGCTCGCGTTGCGCAAGATCGCGCAGGGCCAACAGCGCAAAGGCATAGGTTGCGAAATCGGACTTCGAAACCGCAACGCCCCGCCCGTACATCACAGGGCCGAATTTGCTGTCTTCGATGGCGGCGCCGTAAGGATCATGAGTTCATCCCAACCCTGGCGGCACCACGTCGCCGTGCGCATTGAGAGCCACCACCGGACCATCGCCGAAGCGATGGCGAACGATCAGGTTAGTTACGCTGCGCATGCCGGCGGCGGCGACTTCGGCGGACGGCACCGGATGCGCTTCGGCCTTGAGGCCGAGTTCCGCAAGGAGTTCGGCCGCGCGCGCGGCATGACGCGCGCAGTCGCCCGGCGGATTGTCGGTCGGCACCTTCACGAGCTCGGCGAGAAACGCCGTCTCGCGACCGAAGTTCGCGTCGACGAAGCTCTCGATCGAAGTTTCGGCCGAGCGGTCGGTGGACTGGGCGCTAGCGCGCTTCTGTGTGGTCATGAGGCCGAGATTGCCAAAGGCTCAATCACGTCGGCTCGGCCGCGTCGGAGACGTAAAGACCTACGCCGATCAACGGATCGATAGGCTGCTCCCAAGGCCGCTGCTCGATCACGCGGTTCGCGTCGGCGTAGCCCGCCTGCCACCGCGCATAGATCGAGGCGGGCGAGAAGTCGAAGTCGCGCGAATTGGTCTCGCCGTCGAGAGCCCGCGCGTTGATCTCGATCAGGTGCATGACCGATGTGCAGCCCCACCCGGCGAGCTCCTTCGCCTTCGGCGTATTCCTCTGATCTTCAGGGAGCATCTGGACCAGCTCGCGAATGACGTGACGCATGCGGTGCAACCGGGCCTGTTCCGCGATGTTGTGGCGCGAGCGACTGCCGAACAGAATATCCTTCTGGCGGGTGAACGCCTGTGCGAGTGATTCCGGCTCGGGACCGTGCGTGTGCCAGAGCTGCACGGCAAAGACGACCGAATCCTTCCGGGGATTTTCCTGGAAGACGACCTCGACCGGCGTGTTCGAGTAAATGCCGCCGTCCCAATAGGCTTCACCGTCGATGCGAACGGCCGGAAACGAGGGCGGGATCGCACTCGAACCCAACACGTGTTCGAGACCGATCTTCTCGTTCTTGCTGTCGAAATACCGCATCTGGCCGCTACGTACGCTGACGAGGCCAAGCGTGAACCGCGGTTTTCCGCCGTTGATCAGTTCGAAATCGACGAGCGTCGGCAGCAGTTCCTTGAGCGGATCGACGGAATAGATTGCGGCCTGCTCGACGCCGACCGGTGCCTGCGGGCCCCAAATGGAAGCGGGGTTAGGTGTGAAGAATCCGGGCACGCCATTCAACAGCGTGGTGAAATCGCTGAACAGATTTCCAAACGGGGCCGCGATCATGCTCCAGGGCGGCGGCGCGCGAAGCTCGATGCGCGACCAGAACTCCTTGAGCCGTTCGAGCCGGAGGGCCGGATTGTTGCCGACGATGATGGCCCCGTTGATCGCGCCGATCGAGGTGCCGACGACCCAGTCGGGCTCGATGCCCGCTTCGTGCAGCGCTTGATAGACGCCGCCCTGGTAGGCGCCCGGGGCGCCGCCGCCCTGCATCACGAGCACCACCTTGCCGGGGAGCGACAGCCGATCCGACGAATCGAGGTCGGCGACAGCATCGAGGGTCTTGTCCGTGGTCATGTCCATGTGGGGGCCCGCGCTTAAGATACGATCAAAATCATAGATTTGGCTGCACAACCAGCGGGTCAAGTCCCGGTCCGCAAGAGTCGGACGTCAATGGAACGAATGTCTGAGCGCGTGCGAAAATGCAAATGGCCGGGACGTGCCCGGCCATGATGCTTTTTTGTGCAGGCGGCGGCGGCTGACGGGCGCCCGCAGGCGGTGCTGCGGATCAGTCGAGCGGCTCGACCTTGACGATCGAGGCGCCGTGATTGCTGCCGGTCCAGAACGTCACCGGCGTCGTCGTATTGTCCACGAAGACGCGGCGGATGTTGGTGTCCTTGGGCAGCAGGTACTCGACGGTCTCGTTGGTCTTCGGATTGACGCGGGTCACGCGATCCGTCGTCATGCCGCCCGTCCAGATCTCGCCGTTCTTGTCGACGACGGGATAATAGGGGCCCGACCACGGCGTCGGCAGCGCCCATTCCTTGAACGCCTCGGTCTTGGTGTCGAACATGCCGATCTTGTTGCCGCGATACTCGGCGAACCACAAACGATCCTGCTCGTCCATGATGCCGCGACGATTGCGCGAGCGCTCGGTCGGCGCGCGGTAGAGGCTCAAAGCCTTGGTCTGCGCGTCGATCTTGCCGATGTAGTTGTCCTGGAATTCCATGAACCACAGATTGTTCTTCGAATCGGAATCGATGCCGTAGATCGTATGCCGGCCGGGCGTCTTGATCTCCTTCATCGGATCGAAGGTCTCGTATTTCCCGGACGCGAGATCGATGCGGTAGACTTCCTGGTTGCCGGCGTTGTTGGTCCAGATCTTGCCGTCGACGCTGTAGGACAGGCCCAGCATGTTGAGCTGGGTGACATTATCGCTCTTGTCCTTCGGCATCGGATAGAACGCGAACTTCTCGGTCTTGGGATCGAACTTCGCGATCGCGCCCTGGAACATCATGCCGATCCAGATGTTGCCCGACTTGTCGGTTTCGAGATCCAGTGTGCCGACAGGGAAGCCCTTCTTCAACTCGGGCAGCGCGATTTCCGCGTGCTCACCGGTCTTCGGATCGAGGCGGCCCAGGAACTGCTCGCCGAAATTCGAGTACCACACCATGCCACGGCCATCGAGAATGACGTCATGCGGCTCGATGGTCGGGCGCGGCAGATCGTATTCGGTGATCAGTACCTTGGTGGCTCGGCCGCTGGGGCGCGGCAGCGTCTTGAGCTGGTAGTCCCAGGAGTCGCCTTCCGAGAGGTTGATCGTCGAGAAGTATTCCGCAGTCTTGCGGAAGGTCTCCGGCTTCGGCGCCCATTCCGGATCCATGCGCTTCTGCGGCTTGATCGGCTGGCTGACCTGGGCGTAGTTCGCCATGCGGTTGAGAACCAGGGTGAACTCGTCCGCATTGTGGGTGGAGCGCACGATGCGCTCAATGGTGTGGCAGCCGTTGCAATTGAGGAGCTGTGCCTTCTGATCCTCCGTACCCGGCATGCTCATCATCCACTCGGCGTTGGTGAGCTGAGACGACAGGTTGCGGGTCTTCTTCAGCTTGAGGTCCGCCGTGTTGGCCTTGGAGGCGTCGACCTTCGTCTTGACCACGCCGTCCTTGCTGGCGCCGTCGAGATCGAAGCCGACGGCGCGGATGCGCAGCGTATAGTCGCCGGAGTCCAGCTTGCCGGCGGGGAAGCTGTAATGGCCGCTCGCGTCACTCACCACGGTGTAAGCGATGGTCGAGCCGTCCCTCTTGGCAGTGACGAGAACGCCCTCCGTCGGGCCTTCCTGTGACACCACCTGGCCCGCGAGCGTCTGGGCTTGCGCCGCCGATCCTGCACCCGTGACCACGACGGCGGCCGCAACAGCAGCGGCGCTCGTCAACAGCAAATGTTTCACTCGCATCGTCATTCTCTCCCTATGCAAGATGCCTGGAATTCTGCGCGGGCCTGTTCTTCACGGCAGCCGCAAAAACGCGACCGACTCCAAAACCCTTTGTCGGAGGAAGCCGAGTTTGCTCCATTTTGGTCTGGCGATCCATGGGGCAGGGGCCCCGATCGGCAAAAAATCCGACCAGGATGAATGGCTCACTTCTTCACAGCAGCGGACGCGCGCTCGTTGAAGTAACGCAGATCCGGCGCCTTCTGGCCCTTTTTTGCCGGCATCAGCAGGCCGTCGGCGCTGCGCATATAGACCTCATCACCCACTCTGATGTGGTCGTTGTTCTCCGGGCAGATGGCCTCGACCCAGATCGGGTCGCGCACGCGGTTGTAATTCTTCACCACGGTCCACGGTCGCGTCAGGGCATGATCGATCGTCGTGACCTCGTCGTGCAGGACGTCAGGCTTGTCCTTATCCTGGTAGAACCGCTCCAGGACGATGGTCTCGCCGTCCGGGTGCAGCGGGATGCCGCTTGAGTCGTAGGCGCGCGGGCTCTTCAAAAGCCGCGTCTCGACCAGAAGCTCGTCGTAGCGACCGTCGCCATCGGTATCGACCCAGCGACCGATCGAATAGCCCATGAACGAACTGTCGAAATTCTCCGGGAAATCGCGGCCATCGGTGTAGATACGCCGCAGCATGGTGAGATATTCGATCAGGATGTGGGTCGTCTTCGGGTAGATGATGATCTCCATCGGGAAGATCACGTTCATCGCCCGCGGCATGCCATCGGGAATGCAGGAATAGGTCGGATCGGTACCGGGCCCGCCTTCCTCCTGATCCTTCAGGTTGGCTTCGAAGATCGCCTGGAATTCCGCCGTCAGCGGCGCGCCTTCCTTGCCGCGCGGAAGCGTTGGCACCCACTGATTGTTGACGCCCGGCGGCCGGCGCCATTGACCGTTCCAATCGGGATATTTCGACTCGTCGAACGCCTGCGCCGGCACAAGGCCGAACGCGATCGCCGCGATCGCCAACGAGCCGACCGAACACCAAAACCGCATTTCTATTTACTCCCGCGATTCGCCGTCATGGCCGCGCTGTCGCGGCCACGGCTTCAGCATCTCATCTGCAAGAAAAACACATGGATGGCCGGGACAAACCCGGCCACGACGCGAATGACCAGTTCGATCTGCATGAACTCGGTCTAATGTCCCGGCTGCTTGAAGTATTTCAAGTCGGGCGGCTCCTGCCCCTTCTTGGCGGGCATCAGGTAACCATTGGCGCTCAGCATGTAGGGCTCGTTGCCGATCACGACGTGCTGATTGCCCTCGGCGCACACCGATTCGAGCCACTCGGGATCGCGGTCCTTGCTACGCGCGTATTTCTTCGTGACCGTCCACGGCCGGGTCAGCGCATGGTCCATGACCGTGATCTCGTCGTAGAAGGCCATCTTGTCGGCCTTATCGAAGTAGATGCGCTCCTTGATGATGGTCGCGTTGTCGCGGTGGAAAGGCGTCCCGGTCGAGTCGTAGGCGCGCGGACCACGCAGCCCGCGGGTCTCTACGAGGAGCGTGTCGTAGTTGCCGTCGCCGTCGCTGTCGATCCAACGGCCGATCGAGTAGCCGACGAAGCTCGGCTCGATTTGCTCCGGCCAGCCGCGTCCGTCGGTATAGATGCGGCGCGAATCGTGAATGTGCCCCATCAGGATTCGCGTGGCTTGTGGCGTGACCACGACTTCGAACGGCTCATAGGCGTTCATGACCCGCGGCATGCCGGGCGAAAGACACGTGTAGGTCGGCGTTTCGCCCTGGCCGCCTTCCTCCTGGTCCTTCACGTTAGCCTCGAAGATCGCGCGGTACTCGGGCGTCAGCGGCGCGTCCTTGGCCAAGACCCAGCGCGGCCCGCCGCCGGTCCGTAGCCACTGGCCTTTGAAGTCGGGATATTTGGTTTCGTCGAAGGCCTGGGCGCCGACGATCGTCAGCAGGAGCGTGATGGCGGTGGTTGGCGCGAGCAAACCGCTGCGGCGGTAAGACGGCATTTCCTAGTCCTCCCAAGAGTCTATGCGAAGTATATCAGGGCCGCCGCGCGGCGCGGAAGGGCTGAAGAACCGGCTGGACACTGTTCTGGACGCTGACGATTTGAGGGCGTGCAAAAAATGCAAGAAAAGACCATTCGGCGCTTCCTGCAGGGCGCAATCGCCGAAGAGCGCGTTCCGCTTGTTTGTCCAAGCGTCGCAGCGACTTGTCGAACCATCCTGCGCTACACTGGCAGCAACCGCATGAAGTTCAGCTGGAAGATGAAGGAGAACTCGGATGGACTTAGCGCCGCGTCACCTACGTAAATGTCCGGTGGCGCTAGCGGCGATCCTGGTGGCCATCGCGGTCGCAGCCGCGCCCTTCATCGCGCAGGCAGACGAGACCCTGAAGCTCGCCGTTGGCGCGCCCAACAACTGGGACAGCGGGCTTCCCGATATCGGCAAGCGCGCTGGTATTTTCCAGAAGCACGGCCTCGACCTCGATATCCTCTACACCAATGGCGGCGGCGAGACGCTGCAGGCTGTGATCTCGGGCAGCGTCGATATCGGGGTTGCGACCGGCACCGCAAGCGTGCTGGGCGCGTTTGCGAAGGGCGCACCGGTGCGGATCATCCTGGCGGGCACCACCGGCGCGAGCGACCTCTATTGGTATGTGCCGGCCGGTTCTCAAGTGCGCAGCTTCAGCGACACGGCCGGCAAGACGATCGGCTATTCCACCACCGGCGCGTCGACCCACATTACGTTACTCGCGCTCATCAAGCATTTCGGTGTTGCGGCAAGGCCGGTCGCGACCGGAGCGGCTGCCGTGACGATGGCGCAGGCGATGTCGGGACAGGTCGATGTCGGCTGGGCGTCGCCGCCGTTCGGTCTCGATGCCCTTGAGGACGGCCGGATCCGCCTGATCGCGCGCGGCAGCGATGCGCCCTCGACGCACGATGAGACTGTGCGCGTCCATATCGCCAACGCCGGCGTACTGGCGCGGCGTCCGGAAGCGATTGCCCGTTTCGTCGCGGCTTACCGTGAGACTTGGGAGTGGCTTTACCGCGATCCGGGTGGCGTGAAGATATACGCCGAATACGGCAAGGTTTCGGAGCGGCTCGCTGCGCGCATCCGCGACGAATTTCTGCCTAAGGCTGCAGTCGCGCCGGACCATGTTGCCGGCATCGACAGGCTCATGAGCGATGCGATCGCCTACAAATTCCTCGTTGCACCGCTGACGAAGGACCAACTCGCCGACCTCATCCGCACGCCGCAGCCGCCGTGATGCGCCAAAATCGCGGTGCCGGTATGCCAGCGGCCCGCTCGACCTCAGCGCCCACGACATGCATCCTGGCGCTGGCAAAAAAATCTCGGGAGGACGGCCATGCGCTCGACGCGCGCTTCGATGCTTGCTTCTTTGCTGCTGACGGTCGCGGCGCCGGCCTGGGCCGCTGACGTGACCGCCGACCGGCTCGCCAAGGCTGCGAACGAGCCGCAGAACTGGCTCATGAACCACGGCACCTACGATGCCCATCGCTACTCAGGCCTCGATCGCATCAACAAATCGAACGTCAAAGGCCTCAAGCTTGCGTATGCGGTTGCAATCGGCGGCACCTCAGCGAACGAAAATCTCGAGGCGACGCCGCTCGCGGAGGATGGATTCCTTTACGTCGTTGATCTCTGGGGCGTGCTCTACAAGATCGATGGCCGCTCGGGCGACGTCGGGCGGATTATGTGGCGCATGGACCCCGGCCAGGAAAATGTCCCGCTTGCCAATCGCGGCGCCGCGCTGTGGGGCAATTTCGTCATCAGCGTCGCCAACTTCCCAGCGCGCGTGATCGCCACCAACAAGGACACCGGCAAGGTCGTCTGGGAGGCGAATCTCGCCGACGGCCAGCCCGATCTTCAGCTCACGGCGGCGCCGCTCGTAGTCAAGGACAAGATCGTGCTGGGCGCCTCGGGCGGCGATCGCGGCACGCGCGATTTCATCGTCGGTCTTGATGCCGCGAGCGGAAAGCAGCTGTGGCGGAAGTACGTGGTGCCTGCGCCCGGCGAGCCCGGCGCAGAGACCTGGAAGGGCGACACCAATGCGTGGCGCACCGGCGGCGGCGCCATGTGGGTGACGGGTTCTTACGATGTCGGCACCAACCAGGTGCTGTGGGGGACCGGCAATCCCGTGCCGATGTACAACCCGTTCTATCGCCCCGGCGACAACCTCTATACCAACAGCCTGATCTCCTGGAATCCCGACACCGGCGCGATGAACTGGTATCACCAGTATGTTCCTGGCGACATGTGGGACTACGACGCCGCCGGCTCGCACATCCTGGTCGACGGCGAAATCGCCGGTCAGACCCATCGGCTGGTGGTGCATTCGCAGCGCAACGGATTTCTCTATGCGTTCGAGCGCGCGAGCGGTCAGCCCGTGCTGGCGAAGCCGTATATGGAGCCGATCACCTGGACCCGCGGCATCGATCAGAAGACGGGACTTCCGGTCGATTACGATCCGAAGCGCGACATCCAGGTCTACTCCGGCCTGCAGAACCAGACGCCGTCGGAACGCACCAAGAAGCTGTGCCCGTCTCATGACGGCGGCAGCAATTTCTGGTCGGCGTCCTACAGTCCCAAGACGAAGCTGATGTACATCCCGTCGCGCTCGAATTGCGACGAGGTGACCTTGACCTCCGACAGCGGCAAGAACCCCAACGGCTTCTTCACCGGCGGTGCCTTCAAATACACGACGCGCAATGAATCCGACATCATCGTCGCCGATCCTCTGACCGGCGAGGTCCGCAAGCGCCTGCACATCCCTTATGCCAACAACAGCTCGGCACTGACGACGGCAGGTGGGCTTGTCTTCGCGGCCTTCACCGACGGCACGATTGCCGCGTATGACGACGGCACCTTGGAGCAGCTATGGAGACTCAACGTCGGCACCGGATTCAACGCGGCTCCGATGACCTTCGAGGCGGGCGGCAAGCAGTACGTCGCAATCCTTTCGGGGCTCAGCCGCAACGGGCGCAACATCAACTCGCTGACGCCCGAACTACGCGACATGCGCAACCAGACGATGCTGTTCGTGTTCGGCCTCTAAGCCGCTAGCACACTGAGCTGGTAATCTCATAGCAGTGGCGCGGGGTCTCCGCGCCGCTTGCGTCATGCGCGGGAGCCGGTGCATATCCGGCCGCGAAGGAGCCGCGCATGTCTCACCTCTTCATCAAAGGCGGTTGCGTCGTCACGATGGACGATCGCCTTGGCGATCTCGCCCGCGGCGATGTGTTGATCGAAGACGGTCGCATCGCTGCGATGGGCGCGGGACTGTCTGCGCCGCCTGATGCCGAAACAATCGACGCCGGCGGCATGATCGTGATGCCGGGGTTCGTCAATGCCCATGTGCACACCTGGCAGTCGGCGCTGCGCGGCATCGCCGGCGATTGGACCGTTGCGCAGTACATGCAGGCCATGCATCGCGGCCTTGCGACGCTTTATCGTCCGCAGGACATCTACATCGCGAACCTGATGGGCGCGCTCAATCAGATCAACGCCGGCGTCACGACGATGGTCGATTGGTGCCACAACAATCCGAACTCCGGACCATACCGACGCCGCCATCAAGGGTTTGGTCGATGCGGGCATCCGCGCGCTGTTCCTCCACGGCTCGCCGAAGCCCAACCCAAAACCGGGACAGAAGCATTTCAGTGAAATTCCGATGCCGCAAAGCGAAGTCGAGCGCCTGCGCAATGGCCGCTTCGCGACCGAAGGCCTCCTCACGTTCGGGCTTGCCATCCTCGGCCCGTACTACTCGGCCTGGGAGGTGACGCGCGCCGATGTCGTGCTTGCCAACGAGCTTGATCTCGTCTGCAGCATGCATGTGGGCGGCGGCGTGCCGATGGTCGCAGACGGTTTCGAAAGGCTCGCGGCAGCGGGCCTGATCGCGGAAAATTTCAATGTGGTGCATGGCAATGACATTGCGCCCGAGGCTGTCGGCCTCATCGTCGAGCGCGGCGGTCAATTCACCGTTACCGCCGAGATCGAATTGCAGATGGGCTACGGCGATCCGCTCACGGGCGTGCTGCGCGGCCTCGGATCGCCGGTGTCGATCGGCACCGATGTGGAGCCCGCGGCGCGGGGCGACATGTTCACCGCCATGCGGGTGACACTCCAGCATGAACGCAACCGATCCATCACTGAAACATCGGCGCGCACGGGGAAGCGGCCGGAGCAGATGCCGGTCACCTGCCGCGACGCGCTCGCGTGGGCGACCATCAACGGAGCGCGGATGGCCCGGCTGGACCATGTCACAGGCTCGCTGGCGCCCGGAAAGGTCGCGGATATCGTGCTGCTGCGTGCGGACGACATCAGCATGTTTCCGGTGCGCGATCCGGTCGCTTCAATCGTGATGCAGGGCGGGGTCGCGGTTGTCGACACGGTGCTCATCGCCGGCCGGGCGATGAAGCGGCACGGCAAGCTGCTTCATCGCGACCTCACCAACCTCAAGGATGCGCTGCGCCGCTCGGGCGACCGCATCCTTGCCGACTTCGGTTACAAGGCGAGCGTGTGATCGCCTACTTCTTGATGTCGGAATAGGGGTACTTGAGCTCGCCCGATTTGAACTCCGGCGGGAACAGGATCACCTGCTTGCCGACTTCGCGGAACTGGTTCACGTCGTTTCCGACGACGCCCTGGTATTGGACGAACAACACCCGCTCCTTTTCCCACTCGCCATTGGCGGCGAACTTGACGTCGCCGACAATGGTCTTGAACGCGGTGTGGTGGATGTAGTCGGCGATCTTGCCCTGGTCGAGACTGCCGACCTTGGTGATCGCTTCGGCGAGAATCTGCATCTCCGAATAGGCGTAGGGAGGCAGGTAGTAGCCCAGCGGATCGATGCCCTGGGCCGCCGCCTTTTCCTGATAGCGCTTGAGGAACTCATCGATGCCGGGGAACTTCATGGTCGGCTCGGGCACGTAAACGTCATAGGCGACGATGCCGTTGAGCAATGGTCCGAGCTGCGCTTTGATGGGCGTGAACGCGAGCCCGATCATCCCGCCCCCGAACATCTTCGGCTTCAGCCCGACTTCGTTGGCGGCGCGCACGATGCCGACGGAGTCCGGCGGATAAGACGCGACGAACACGACATCCGGGTTGGTCGCCTGGATGGCACGCACGATCGGCGTATAGTCAGTCGTGGTCGGGGGATAGCTGCGGTCGTAGACGACCTTGAGCCCGAGCTGCTTCACCCTCTCGCGAGCGCCCAGGATGACGTTCTGCGCGTATTCGGCGTTGGCCGCGACGAGCGCGATCGTCTGCGGCTTAGGGTTCATGGTCATGGCGACTTCAAGGAAGCCGCGCGACGGCCCGAGCTTGGTCTCGACGCCGTTCGGCAGGATCTGGAAGTAGCGGTCATACTTGAAGTCGTCGTTCACCCCGGTCCCGAACAGCGCCATGAACAAAAGCTTGCGCTGCATCACGATGGGCATCGCCGGCGCGATCTGGTTGGTCGCATAGGACGAGATGACGAAGTCCACCTTGTCGACGTCGAGGAGCTTCGTGTAGATCGCCGGCACCAACGCCGGATTGCTCTGGTCGTCGTAATTGATGAGCTGGATCGACCGGCCCAGCAGGCCGCCCTTGGCATTGACGTCATCACGCCAGATCTCGAGGGCGAGCAGCGCGCTCTTGCCGCCGCCGGCGAGGCCGCCCGTCGACGACATCGAGAACCCGATCTTGATCGGGTCCGCCGCTTGCACTGCAGCGGACGGCAGAATGGCAGCAGCCACTGCCAGCGGTGCAAGCCACAGCGCGGCGCGGCCAAAACCGCGGCGCGAAAACGCGAACGAACGGGACATTCATCTCCTCCCTTGGAGCATTGGTTCTTTCCGTGAGCCGGTTGATATCAGACTACGGGGCTTTTGGGAGTAGTTCTTTGATCCGGAGCGGCGATCTGCCGCCGTGGGGCAGGTCCCATCCCAGACCCGTAGGGTGCGCAAAAGCGGCCGTCGAGGTGTGAAATTTTGGTGGCAGCAGGTCCGCGTTGCGCACCATCACCATCGTCGTCGCAAAGGTGCGCACGCGGAGTTTATCATCGGGCCTGCCGAAGGCCGGACCCGTTGGCTTTTGCACACCCTACGACGATTTGCGAGCCCTATGCTTTGGCCGCGATATAAGGCTGCGTACGCACAAGATGCCGGATAAGTCCGGTGAAACGGACCGGCTCTGCGGAGTTGTCTCCGTCGGCGCGCTGCGGGTCGCGTGGCCGCGGCGGGCGCCGATCGATTTCGCCGTCGGGGACGTGGGACAGCTTGATGGTCGTCATCACACGATAGGCTGCAAGCGCGCCAACGGTCGCGGCGAGTTTCGCGATGGCTTGCGCTGATCTTTCTTGGTCCACGTGGGCGCCGGCGAAGAAGCCGCGCCAGTCGAGGGTTGCACTGTCCGGTCGATTGAGGATCGTGCGGGCAATGCCGGGCGCGTAATCGTTCGCAGTGGCCGCGAGGTGAGCAGCGATATCGTCGACGTCGATATGATTGGCGCGCGCGGTCGCGTGCATCAGCGGCGGCAGCAGCACGCCGTTGCGTTGCGCGGTCGATATCACCTTGGCCCACGAGCCGCCGCCCAGCACGGCCGGCAAATAGAGGAGCCGGATCGCCAATGCCGGATGAAGTTGGGCGTGGGCGCACAATACCCTTTCCTGCAACAGCTTTCCGAGCGGGTAGGGGGCGATCAGCACGGGGGTCCTGCCGAATTCGTCGTGCCGAAGACCCGACCGTCGCGATCGCACACGCCGGTCTCTGCCGAAATCGCCATCCGGCAGGTACCGCTGTGGTGCGCCGCCGTCTGGATCGTGTCCGGCCAGTCGGCAAACACCGTGTGCCGTTCGGTGATCGGCGCGAGTTCTCCGAGCAGCCGCTCGATCGCGGCACGGGCGGCGTTGAGGAATTCCTCGCCGAGTTCCCAATCGCGGCTTACGCGATTGCCATCGGCTTCGATGCTGACATCCTGCTGGGGTTCCTGCTCGGCGGACATGTAGAGCGCGAAGCGCCGCGTCGGAATATTGATGCCGGCGCGGAGCGACAGCGCTTCGACGATGTCGTTGGTGTGCATCAGCAGGCGAACGTAGTTGCGCGGATCAAACGGGGCGTTGCGCAGGTCGGAGAGCACGCTCTTCACCTTGAGCGCGGTCGGACCGGCGGGCCGCAGATAGAACGCGAACTTCTGCCGCGATGTCGCGATGACGAGCGGCAGGCGGACGCTGCCGCCAAGCCCGCGATCGAACCGGTTCCAGGCGCGGTTGAGATCGGCCCGCACCGTAATTTCGCCAACGAAGGCCACGGGATGATCGCCGTAGAACCTCCCGGCGTTGCCAAAGGCGCCATCTTGGCTCGCTTGCAGGATGAGCGGGCTGCCGAGGCCACCGGCAGCGAGGATGAATACGTCTCCCGTGATCAGGTCAGCATGGCCCGTGAGATAGGCGCCCCGCACCACGCCGCCATCGCCGATGGCAAGTCGTTCGACCCGCCCGACGACGGTCGTGACTTTGCGCTCGCGCAGATGCTCGGACTCCCAAACGTTGCGTCGCCGGATCGGATAGAACAGCGGACGGCCGAGAAGCTTTTCCGGCACGCCCGCGCGCGTGAAGGTCGCTCGCACCTCGGCCGCGATGTCACGCACATGCGCGAGGCTCGTGCCCGACAACGCCTCGTGTGCGGCGGGAAGATGCTTGCGCAACTCCGACGCCGGCAGCGGCCATGCGCCGTAGTCATCGTCATCAAGTTCGATCAGCCCGTTGTGCCACAGGAAAGTCGTGCCGCCGAATCCCGAGCTGGCATGGGCATCGAGGCCTGCCGGGCGGCCACGGTCGACGACCGGCACCACGCGGTAGTGATCCGATTGCTCGACAACAGTGACGCGGTGCCGAGGGGCAAGCTTGCTCGCGACGAGGCTGCCGGCGAGGCCCGCTCCGATGATCACAATGGCTGCCATCGTGTCGGTCCGAAATTGTGCCGGCCGAAGCCGGCGCTCGCAGGGTGCGCCTTGTCGCGACTACAGCAGGGTTTTATGAAAAAAGCCGTAATGGGCAGGTGACCGAAATGCCGCTGCGCGCATGTCCAGGCCCGCCGAATTTGCTCTGGCGCCCGCCGTCATCTTTATGCTTTACGATTGCTTCCCTCAATCGAACACGCTCCCATGGCTGCATCGACTGTTGACCCTCGCATAGCTTCCGCAATCGCCCATTGGGCGCCGCGCTTCGTCGCCAACGGCGTCGCGCTCGCCGACTTCGAGGATGTGACGGGTTCGCTCACGTCGTGGGACGATTGGTGCAAGGCGTGGTCGGCGCGCGCCGCCGTCCATGAAGGCCTCGGGCGGACGGCCCTTGCCGCCGGGCACCACGTCAGCGCGGGAGAGCATCTTCAGCGCGCCGGCGTCTACTATCACTTCGCGAAGTTCCTGTTTGTGCACGATGTGCCGGAGATGCGCGCGGCACATCTGAAGGCAGTGGAATGCCGAACGCTCGCGCTCCCGCATCTCGTGCCGGCGGGCGAGCGCGTCGCAATCCCGTTCGAGGGCAAGACGCTTTACGGAATTTTGCGCAAGCCGCCCGGCGTTGCGCGCCCGCCAGTACTGGTGATGGCGTGCGGCCTCGACTCCTGCAAAGAGGAGACCGACGCCTACGAGTTGCCGTATCTGGGCCGCGGCATCGCGATCTTGGTGTTCGATGGCCCGGGGCAGGGGGAAGCGGAATACGATTGGCCGATCCGCGGCAATTACGAGACAGCAGTTTCGGCAGTGATCGATTACGTGGAAACGCGTCGTGATCTCGACACCGCGCGCATCGGCCTCTGGGGTGTCAGCCTCGGCGGCTATTACGCGCCCCGCGCAGCCGCGTTCGAACCGCGGATCAAAGCCTGCATCGCGCTATCGGGTCCATTCGATTTCCTCGCCGCGTGGGACAGCCTGCCGGCGTTGACGCGCGAGACATTCCGCGTGCGCAGTCACTGCGCTACGGCGGACGACGCGAAGCGCAATGCGGCGACGCTGAGCCTCGATGGCGTCGCGAGCCGCATCACCTGTCCGCTCTACATTGTCGCCGGCCGTCAGGACCGGGTGGTGCCGTGGGAGCATGCCGAGCGCCTCGCGCGCGAGGCCGGCGGGCCGGTGGAGTTGGTCATGATCGAGGATGGCGGGCACGTCGCCAACAATCGCGCCTATCGCTGGCGCCCGCAGTCTGCTGATTGGATGGCTGAAAAGCTCGGCGTCAAAGCCGCTTGAGCGAGGCTTCCGCCGAACGACAAAATTCCTGCGCGGCTCTCAGCTCATCGCATCGAGTTCTTCGTCGGTGAGATGCCCCGGCACGATCGCGATCGGAATTGGAAAGGTGCCTGCGGTCTTGCCGAGGCTCGAGACCAGCGGGCCCGGCCCCTCGGTATCGACGTCGGCGGCCAGCACCAGCACGGCGATGTCCTCGTCCTCTTCGATCAGTTTGAGAATTTCCTCGTGCGGCTCGCCTTCGCGGATCACGCATTCCGGCGTAATGCCCGCGATGCCGTTGGAGCGCGCCGCCGCCTTCGCCAACATCGCGTTGGCTTCCTCATGGGCTTCCGCGCGCATGATGTTGGCGACGCCGAGCCATTGCTGGCTGTGATCGCTGGTTTCGATGATGCGCAGCATGACGACGGAGACGCCGACGCGCGCAGCGCGCCGGCTCGCATAATAGACGGCACGGTCGCATTCGGGCGTGTCGTCGACGATCACCAGGAATTTCGCCTTGTGACCGGCCTCGTAGCTGCGTCGCTTACGGCTCATCGCATCTTTGGAGTCCGATCGAACCGGACCGCGCTCCAATCTCTTCGAATTTGCGCATGATCATGATCATGCGCCAGAGGGCCGCCGGCGCCCCCGATCCGTGATCGGCGCATTGCAGCGCATATGGTGCCATAACGTGTCGACGGAACACAAGGGAAGCGCGTGCCAAATTTGTTGTGCGGGCGGCGCGGCTTAGCGACGGATCAACCCGACGATGTCCTTGACCGCCTTCATCGTTTCGGCAGCGATCGGCTGCGCGCGCGCGGCGCCGTCGGCAAGCACGGAATCGATATAGGGGGGATCGGCGGTAATCCGCTTCATCTCGGCAGTAATCGGCGCGAGGCGCGCCACCGCAAGGTCTGCTAGCGCCGTCTTGAACGTGGAGAACTGTCCGCCGCCGAATTGCGACAGCACAGCGGCTTTCGGAGTGTCGGCAAGAGCGGCGTAGATGCTGACCAGATTATCGGCCTCCGGGCGCGGCTCGAGCCCGGCCTCCTCTGACGGTAGCGGTTCCGGATCGGTCTTCGCCTTGCGCACCTTCTGGGCGATGGCGTCGGCGTCGTCGGTCATATTGATGCGCGAATAGTCGGACGGGTCGGACTTCGACATCTTTTTGGTGCCGTCACGCAGCGACATGACGCGGGTCGCAGGCCCCTGAATCAGCGGTTCCGGCAATGGGAAGAACGCGGCATCGAACCCGCCTGCGGCAATCGACGGCGCAAAGTCGTTATTGAACTTCTGCGCAATGTCGCGGGACAGTTCGAGGTGTTGCTTCTGGTCTTCCCCAACGGGCACGTGAGTCGCGCGATAGACCAGGATGTCGGCCGCCATCAGCACGGGATAATCGTAGAGTCCGATCGAAGCGTTCTCGCGGTCCTTGCCGGCCTTCTCCTTGAATTGCGTCATGCGATTGAGCCAGCCGAGCCGCGCGACGCAGTTGAAGACCCAGGCAAGCTCGGCATGCTCGGCCACTTGGCTTTGGTTGAACACGATGTGGCGTTTCGGATCGATGCCGCAAGCGAGGAACGCCGCCGTGACTTCGCGGATGTTGCGACGCAATTCGTCGGGGTCCTGCCGCACCGTGATGGCGTGGAGATCGACCACGCAATAGATGCAAAAATAGCGCTCTTGCAGCGCGACGAACTTGACGATCGCCCCGAGATAATTGCCGAGGTGCAAATTGCCGTTCGGCTGGATTCCCGAGAACACCGATTCCTTGAGCGCCATTGCAGTTCCTTCGCGCTGACCCCGAAAAGCCGCAGACTTTTCCGCCGAAGTCACGCGCCTATGTGCTGGGCCGTGAATGCCACGCATCGGCGCCGGCAGGCAAGAGGCGCGTGCTCAAAAGCGCGCGCGAAATGCCTTCACCAGCATCCCAACGGAGGTGACGCGCAGCGCCTGCAGGGCGAGAAGATAGACCGCGAGCCCCAAGGTGACGAGGATCATGAGGGTTGCGATCCGCGCGACGGACGAGCCCGTGATGTCAAACAGCGATGCGAGAAGCGCCTCGCCGGCGACAAGGATCATTCCCATGATCACCGTCGCGAACACGATCCGCGGCAAGCGTCGCCAGGCGTCGCGCTCAATGTCGAGCCACGTCCGGCGCCACAGGATGATGGCGAGCAAGGTCGCTCCGACCCAGCCGGAAAGCGCGATCGCAGCAGCAATCCCGACATGCCCGTAGTGCGGAAACAGTGCGAACGAGGCAACAATCGCTACGGTGAGCCCGCACAGCGCCGTTATCATGGGCGTGCGGGTGTCTTCGTGGGCGAATGAGATGGCGCCAAGCACCTTTTCGAGGGAATGACCGGGCAGGCCGGCCGAAATTGCCGCGAGCGCTGCAGCGACCATCGCGGTGTCGCGTGGCGAGAAGGCCCCACGCTGGAACAATCCGCCCGCGATCGCGTCCGACAGTTCGGCAAACGCGACCGCGGACGGCAACGACAAGGCAAGCGCGATCTCGAACGCGCGCGACTGAGCGCCGGCGGCCTGGTCGCGACCGCTGCGCAGGCCTGCGGCGATGGCCGGGACCAGCACCGATGAGATGGCGATCGAGATGACGCCGAGTGGGAGTTCGTACAGCCGATTGGCATAGTAGAGCCACGACACGGCGGCTTGCGAGGACGATGCCACCATGGCGCCGGCCATCAGCTTTAGCTGCGGAATGCCGCCCGCAACGACGCCCGGTATGGCCAGCATGAAGAACTGGCGCACCGATGGTGTGAGGTGCAGCGACAGTCGGCGAGGATGGCCCGGTCGTCGCAGCCAGGCAGCGCCGACAGCAATAAGCTGTGCGGCGCCGGCGACCGCCATCGCGCCCGCCAGTATGGCTGCAGTCCGTACGGTCGCCACTGCGCCGGTCGCGATCAGTGCGAACACGACCGCAACCAGGACGCCGTTGAAGACAACCAAGCCGAAGGCCGCTGCTGCGACGCGGTTCTCGGCGTTCAACGCCGACGCCGCGACGGCCACAACTCCGGAGATTGCGACATACGGCACCGCGAGACGCACGAACAGTACGGCAAGCGGAAATCGCTCAGCTTGGAAACCAGGCGCCAGGAGATGCACGATCGTCGGCGCGAAGATGGCGCACAGCAGCGCAACGACCGTGAGTGAGGCGGCCATCGTGCCGAGCACCCGTTCGGTGAATTTTCGCGACTCGACCGCACCGTTCTCTTCGCGAATCCGCATCGACATCGGCACGAACGCGGAATTAAGCGCGCCCTCGGCGAGCAGTCGCCGAAACAGATTCGGAATTTGCAGCGCTGCGAAGTAAGCATCGGACAAGACGCCCGCTCCGAGCATCGCGGCAACGCCGGCGTCGCGAAGGAAACCGAGGACGCGCGACGTGAGCGTCGCGGCGCCGACGGTCGTGATGTCGCGCGTGATCGACATTACTTCGCCTCCGCCCGCGATCTTAGCCGAGCGACGCCGGAACTGGTTGATTTCGCGAAAAACGATGGGCCGCGGCCCGACACCGGGGCCTTAGACCAATTGCTGAGACGTCGACCATCGAGGCTTTGCATGTGGTTGAATAATTCAATACGAATTTATCGGTTGCCGATCTTCGACGACGAAATGGTGAGTTCATGGCCGATACCGCTGCCTCTTTGAAGTTGACATGCGAAGGCGCGATGAAAATCCTTCGCGCTGCGATGGCGAAAGCGACCGAGATGGGCGTTCCGCAGTGTATCTCCGTCGTCGATTCAGGCGGTCACTTGCTCGCCTTCGTGCGGATGGACGGTGCTTTTTCGCAATCCGTCGATACATCCCTCATGAAGGCCAAAACCGCCGCGTCCTACGGAAAGCCCACCGGGGGCATCGCGGCTGGCATCGATATCAAGCTCGCGATCGCAACTCGGGGCAAACGCATCAATCTGCCGGGCGGGCTGCCAATTATCGTGGATGGCCATGTGATCGGCGGCATCGGCGTTGGCTCCGGCACCAGTGAAGATGATCGCGTCGTGGCCAACGCGGCGCTCGGCGCATTGGCCGGTGCCCGCCGCTTCGACTAGTCGCCTGCGGACAACCGCACCAATGCCCCGGAATGATGCATTTAGCGACGGGGCGGATCGCCACGATTGATGTCGCAAATGTGATGCCTCAGACCGCAAACTAGCGTAATCTCCATGTCGTGATCTCTATGCTAGATCGCAAGATAGGGCTGCCACCCCAGCCTTGACCATTATGGGAGGATTGCATGAAGCGATACGCTTGGATGCTGTCCGCTGCGTTGCTCGCGGCGGGCGGCTTTGTTCAGACGGCAGCGGCCCAGAGCCCAACTGATCTTGTGAAGCAGAGCGTCGAGGCCCTGGGCGGCGCCGATGCCTTGCGCAATATCAAGACGCTCGTCATTAAAGCCGATGCCAAACACTGGGAGCCGGGACAGTCTAACAGCGTCAACGGTGAATCGCGCTTTCTCGGTGATTCGAAGGTCACGATCAGCGTCGACTATGCCAGCAAGGATGGCCCGCTGGTCCGGTACGACTGGGATCGTGATATGAAGTACCCGGCAGTCGAAAAGCTGAAATACAGCGAGATCAGGCATCCGACCTTCGGGGCGGTGATCAACGACAAGGGCCAAGCCAGCCCGATGTCCGGCATCCGACTGGCGGCGAGCTTGCGCGAAGGATTTCGCGCGTCAGGCAGAACGATGCTGAGCGTTTTGGACAATCCGCAGAACGTATCGGCGATTCGAGACCAGAAGCTTGGCAACGAGACTCTGCCGGCAGTCGTCTACACCAATGGACCGAATAAATTCATCATCCTGTTCGACCGTGCGACCAAGTTGCCCGCGGCCGTGCGCACGCACGACGAGGACAACATTTACGGCGATTCCAACTACGACCTCATCTTGAGCGACTGGAAGACCTTCAACGGCGTCAAGTTCGCGATGACCCGCTCGTTTAAGCTGGCTAACATGGAAATCCAGCGGATGACCTACACCGATGTCACAGTCAATCCGACGCTTCCGGCCTCAACCTTCGCCGTGCCCGACGCGGTCAAGGCTTCGGCGAAGACCGCGGCGACCACGAACGTGCCGTACCAGTGGGTGATCCGGCGTCTCTTCCTCGGCCGCTTCACTGACAGCGACGCCGTCTACTTCCCGCCGGGCGGCAGCTTCAAGCTCGTCGAACTCGCACCCAACGTGCAGATGGTCCAGGGCGGCGGCGCCAACAACCTGATCATCAACATGAAAGACGGTCTCGTGGTGGTCGACGCGCCGACCGACGAGGGACAGTCGAAGTGGGTGATCGACGCGGCCAAGGCCAAGTATCCGGGCAAGCCGATCAAGACGCTCATCCTCACCCACCATCATATGGACCACACCGGCGGCATGCGTGCCTTTGTGGCCGAGGGTGCGAACGTCATCGTTCCGGCTCCCGACAAGGCCTACTTCGAACACGTCATCTCGGCCTCGCATGCGCTTGAGCCCGACGCCGAACAGAGAGCCATGAAGCCGGCGAACGTGCAGGATGTGAAGGACACGATGACGCTCAAGGACGACACGGTCCAGATCGACCTCTTCAACATCCCGAACCCGCACGTCGAAGGCATGCTGATCGTCCATCTGCCCAAGGAAAATATTGTCTGGGTGACGGACCTTGTTTCGCCGCGCGGTCCGGTTGGTCGCAATCCGGGGACGGTTTCGGTCGGGGAGGCGCTGCGCAAGCACAACATCACCGGTGCGACGATCGCCGGCGGTCACGGCACGACCGTGAAGCAGGCTGACATCGCCCCGGCGCTCGCAACGAACTAAGTTTCTAGGTTGAAACGATGCAGCGCCCGGCACATCAGCCGGGCGCTGTTTTTATTGGGCAACCGCTGACCGATCCGCACGAGCGCGGCCTCGTCGTCGGTCCCCGACAATCAACGCTGCGGGAAACGCGGTCCGCTGCCGGCACCGGTTCGCTCGATCGCATCGCTGATGTCCCGCATGTCTTCGTCGGTTAAGCGCAGCGTCGCAGCATCGAGCCAGCCATCAACCTGAGCCGGGCTTCGCGCCCCGACGATCGCCGCAGTCACGCCTGTCCACGCGAGCGTCCAAGCAATCGCGACGCTGGCTGTGCTGGTAGCGTGTCGCTCCGCAACGGGCTTCAGCGCCTCCGCAAGGCCGAGATTGCGACCAAGACCGTCGCCGGTGAAGTCCGCCGAGCGCGAACGCCAGTCGTCTTTGGCGAGCGATTTCGCACGTTGGGCAGTGAAGGCGCCGGTCAGCAGTCCGGAGGCCATGGGGCTGTAGACAATCACGCCCGTGTTATGGGCGACGCACCACGGCAATTCCTTTGCCGCGAAGTCACGATGGATTGCGGAGAACTGCGGTTGCAGCGTGTCGACGTGACCGAGCCGCTCGGCGGCCTCAAGCTGGGCCACGTTATGGTTCGACAAGCCGATGGCGCGCACCTTTCCCTCTGCCTTCAGGTCGAGGAAGGTCTGCCAGTATTCCTCGATCGGCGTACCGTCCTTCGCCGGCCAATGCATCTGATAAAGGTCGATGCGCTCGATGCCGAGCCGGCGCAGCGAATTTTCGATTTCGTTGCGGATGCTCGCGGGTGCTCCGACCTGTCGCGGCGGCGCCTTGCGGTTGCTTTCATCCCAAACGAGCCCGCATTTGGTGAACACGTATGGCCGCTCGCTGCGCGGAATACCGGCCAGCGCCTGGCGCACGACTTCCTCGGAATGTCCGAGGCCGTAGATCGCGGCCGTGTCGATCCAATTGATCCCGCTGCGCACGGCGTGGCGGATCGCTGCGATCGACGCCGAGTCATCTTGCTTGCCCCATCCGACCGCCCAATCGGGGCCGCCGATCGCCCAGGCGCCGAAGCCGACGCGGGTGATATGCATGTCGGCTAGCCCAAGCTGTCGAACAGCCGGGTTATGAAGCCGCGTTTTTTCGAGAACTGCGGAAATAGTCATGATCTTGCTCCTCTCTCGCCGAGAGACATGGGAGGAGCCTCTTGATCTTTCCAATCGAATGTTCAGATGAGTTTGTGCTGGAACAGCGCTGAATTGATCGGCATTGGCCAAACCCAATGGAACTTCGTCAACTCGAACACTTTCTGGCGGTGGCCGACGAGAAGCATTTCACGCGCGCGGCGCGGCGCATGAACATCGTCCAGTCCGGATTGTCGGCCTCGATCCGTGCGCTTGAGCATGAGATGAAAGCCGAACTGTTTGTGCGCTCGACGCGTCATGTCGAGCTGACGACAGCCGGTCAGGTGTTCTATGAAAAAGCGCAAAGCATTCTTGCCGTGGCGAGGGATGCGCGTCAGGCAGTCCAGGCCGTCAAAGGGTTGAGCCGAGGCAAGCTTTCCATTGGGACGGTGCAAAGTCTTGGTCCGTTCCTCGACTTGCCGAGGCTCCTGGGCGCTTTTCACGCCCTTCACCCTGGGATCGAGGTTCGGCTTGTCCAGGCGGGTGCGGCTTCGCTGCTCGCGAAGGTGTTGGAGCACGATCTCGATCTTGCATTTGCACCGATGTTGGAGCCCCCGCGCGGCGTCGCCGCGACATTGATCGCTTGCGAAGTCCTTGGTGTTGGCCTGTCCGATCGGCCACCAGCTCGAAGGGAGTGCGGACATTTCACTTTCCAGTTTGAAAGATGAGCGCTTCATTGATTTCCAGCAGGGCTGGGGCACGCGCCTCATCATCGATCGCGCGTTCGCCGAGGCTCGTATCGATCGCCACATAGCTTTCGAGGTCTCGGACCTCGGTATGCTGCTCGATCTCGTGGGACGGGGATTGGGCGTTGCTCTTGTCCCGGAATCCGTTGCGCTGAATCGGGCCAATCCCGATCATCCATTGCCGATCGGGACAGCCGAGCTTGGCGGCGCGGAAGTCTGCTGGGAATTGGCCCTGGTCTACGCCGCTCACAACAGCGCAGACGGCGGGCCAAAGAATCCATCCGCGACCAGCTTTATCGACCTCTTGTCGGAAACCCGAAACCTGCCGCAGGATGAAGGACAGACGATTTGACTAAGATCACCGACACGCCGACGATCTGATCATCGTGGCGAGGATTGGGTCGGGGGTGACATGTCCGCTTCCTTTTCCGGCAACTACCCGATCGAGCACCGCGCTGGCGAGATCGAGCGCCTGCGCATTCAAAGCGCGGCGATGGCGCCATATGCGGCGGAGATGCTGGATCTGATTGGCGTCGCGCCGGGCTGGTCGTGTCTCGACATTGGATGCGGGCCCGGTGGCATTACCAGCCTGATGAGCGAGCGCGTCGGGACGACGGGACGCGTCGTCGGCGACAAGGACGCCGAATTTCTGGAGCTTGCACGGGCGGCAGCGCCGGCGAATGTCGAATTTCGTCGGGGCGATGCCTATCAGGCGAATTTGCCGGCCCGGAGCTTCGATCTCGTCCACATGCGGTTCGTGGCAAGCACGGCGGGAGATCCCGAGCGGTTGCTTGCCGAAGCGATCAGGCTCGCCCGTCCGGGCGGCGTTGTCGCGCTCGAAGAGCCTGACGCAACTGCGCTTGATTGCTACCCTCCGCATCCCGCCTGGGAGCGGTTGAAGGCCGCTCTTATCGGCGCATTCAAGGCGGTTGGTGCCGACTTGCACCTCGCAAAGCGTCTCTATGCACTCGCCCGGAAGGCCGGGCTCACGGACGTTGAGTATCGGCCATTTCTCGTCGGGGTTCGCTCGATCGATCCCTTGGTGGACTACCTGCCATCAACTGCCGAATTGTTGCGGAGCACGATCATCAAGTTCGGATTGCTGTCCGAAGCCGAATTTCTCGACCTCATGGCTGCGTGCCGCAGCCATTTGCGCAATCCGGAGGTATCATTCACTCTTTATTCGGTCGCGCGGGTCTGGGGACGAACATCGAGAGAAAAAATCGGCGCCGCGTAGGATGTCGCCCAACACCATGCCTCTTGGCGCGATGCCATTGGAAATTAGTCGACGTTGCAACGCGGCTTTGGCCCGCTATATTGCGCCGCCTTTGCGCAACTGAATCGCCAACACAAACGGGCGCTTTGAGTATCTTATGACTGATGTCCGCTACGATGTACTAGGTCTCGGCAACGCAATCGTCGACGTCATCGGTCGCACCACCGAGGATTTTCTCGATCAGCATGGCATGCGCAAAGGGTCGATGTCCCTGATCGACGAGGCGCGCGCCGCGCAAATCTACGACGCCATGGGTCCGGCGACGGAAATTTCCGGCGGGTCGGCCGCCAACACGATTGTCGGTGTCGCGGGGTTCGGCGCGCGTGCGGCGTTCGTCGGTCGCGTCAAGAATGACGGGCTCGGCAAGGTCTTTGCCCATGATATCCGGGCGGCCGGAGTTGATTTCCACACCCCTCCTTCGCCGGACGGGCCCTCGACCGGGCGATGCTACGTGCTGGTGACGTCCGACGGCGAGCGCACGATGAACACGTATCTCGGGGCGGCGCAGAACCTCAATCCTCACGACATCAATCCCGGAACGGTTGCCGCCGCGGCCATCATCTATCTTGAAGGGTATCTGTGGGATCCGGTCCACGCCAAGGATGCCTTCGTCAAGGCTGCGACGATCGCCCATCAGTCCAAGCGTCTTGTCGCGCTGACCTTGTCCGACTCGTTTTGCGTGAGCCGGTGGCGCGACGAGTTTCTGCACCTCATTCGGTCCGGGACCATCGATCTTCTGTTTGCCAACGAAGCGGAGCTCTTGAGCCTCTACCGCACGACCGATTTCGATGCGGCGATCGCGGCGCTGCGCAAGGATTCCAAGCATGCCGTGGTCACGCGCAGCGCCAGGGGCTGTGTCGTGATCGATGGCGACGATGCTCTTCCGGCGCCGGCATGCCGAGTTCGAACGCGTGGTCGACACTACAGGAGCGGGTGATCTGTTCGCCGCCGGATTCTTGTTCGGGGTGGCCCGCGGCCTTGGAAACGAAAAGGCCGCGCGGCTGGGTGCGCTCGCGGCAGCCGAGATCATCACCCATCTCGGCGCGCGGCCGGACACCTCGTTGAGGATGCTCGCGAAGGAGAACGGGCTTCTCGCCTGATTGCGCGAGGCCTCGCTCGACGGAATTTTCTTAAATTTTGGATAGCTGGCACCGGCGCACGCGTCGGTAAACCATTTGGTAACGGAGAGTACTTACCAATTGGTGAAGTTCCGGACGATGTAAATCGCGTACATCAAGCTCCGGTGGGCTTTCAGCCATTTTTTCCGCAAAGCGCTGCATTGGCTGCGGCGGAGAATGTCATCGCGGGAGCAATCCATGGCAGATTCCGAAAAGAGCGACAGTGACGCGCCGCTGAACGGCGGTGGCTCCGAGCGCGGCTCGGAAGAGAGACTTGTGCATGTGGACGCGCCGGGCATCTCGCCTGAAGAACCAGCCGAACCGGTAGAGGAAGAGGAGGTCGAATGGGCGAAGCCCGCCGCCATGCTTCCCGTCAATTCCGAATCGAAGCGTGAGAACCCGGCGTTCGAAAACCGCCGCGCACGTGCCCGGAACACGGTGCTCGGCACCGCGCTCGTTCTGGCGCCGCCGCCGCGGATCCGGATCGACCCGTCTGACGCGCCTGAAGCGAGAATAGGGGCGACTGCAACTCCATCGTCATCTTCCTCCCGATTCCGGGCAATCGCTGCGACCGCAGCAATTGCAGCGGTGCTCGGAGGTCTCGCGGGATCGCTTGCAACCACCGGCATCAACTATTTTGTGGCCGCCCATGCGCCGCCGCCAGCCCCGGTCAAGACCGCCGCGGTCAACGAAGCGCTCGGCCGCATCAATCGCGAGCTGACGGCGCTCAAAGCGGGTCTCGACAGCTCTGCCAAGGTAACGAACCAGCAGGTCGCCAAGATTGCGGATCGCATGGACCGGGCCGAAAAGGCGCAGACTGACGCCGGCACCAAGCTTGCCAAAGCGTCGGATACACTCGACCGCATCGAGCGCCGATCCTCGGCTGTTCCTGCGGCTTCGACGGACATCACCGGCGCTATCGGCGACATGAACGTTGCGTCCGCGACGCCGTCCGAGCCGCGGCAGCCCTCGTCGCTCCTGACGGTTGATGGTTGGGTGCTGCGCGGGGTCTATAACGGCGCTGCCATGATTCAGGGCCGGCACGTCGGGGTCGTTGAAGTCGTACCCGGCGACGCGTTGCCGGAACTTGGCCGTATCGAGCAGATCAAGCGGCAGGACGGCCGCTGGGTCGTCGTGACGAGCCGCGGACTTATCGTCTCGCGTTAACGCGCAACCTGCACTCGGACAAATCCGCGAGAGCCGGTGCCCGCGGTGACTGCGGTTGCCTGCCCGGCAGCCACGCACGCGGCCAATAAAGGCAGGACGCCCAGCCGTTGTTCGGGTTAAGCTTCCGTGAAGGAAACTTCACGGAGCATGTCATGTCCGTCGCTTCGCGACTGTCGATTTTCGCTGCCGGGTTGATCGGTTTCGCCTGCGTTGCGGCTTGGGCGCAGGACGCGACGCCACCCGCGCCGGCGCCCGGCGCCAGCCCGGAGATGCGAGAATTTTGCCCCGGTCTGGTTGCTTCGGATCGGTTGCCAGCGATCCCCGCGGCCTATCAACCGACGGCGCTTGCGCCCAATGAAGCGCGGATCACCTATGCGGGGCATTCGACGTTTCTGATCGAGAGCCCGAAGCTCGTGCGCATCGCGACCGACTACAATGACTACGTGCGGCCACGCGTGCTCCCCGACATCGCGACGATGAATCATGCCCACTCGACCCACTACACCGACCATCCCGACGCCGACATCAAGTTCGTTCTGCGTGGTTGGCGCGACGACGGCAAGCCTGCCAACCACGACATCACCTATGGCGACGTGCACGTGCGCAGCGTCTCAACGAACATCCGTGATTGGGGCGGCGGCACCGAGCGCAACGGCAATTCGATCTTCATCTTCGAGGTAGGGAGCCTGTGCATCGCCCATCTCGGCCACCTTCATCACACGCTGACGCAGCAGCAGCTCAATGACATCGGTCATATCGACGTGCTGCTGGTGCCGGTCGACGGCGCGTTCACCATGGACATGGAAGGGATGGTGGAGGTGGTGCAAGCCATCAAGGCGCCACTGATGGTGCCGATGCATTTCTTCAGCACGTTCACGCTGCATAACTTCCTCAGCCGCGTGAGCCGGCAATATGAGGTCGAGTACGCCGAGACGCCTACGTTCGTGGTGTCGAAGGCGACGCTGCCGACCAAGCCCAAGTTCCTGGTGCTGCCGGGGCACTGACGGCGAGGATCGTCGCGTCGTGCTACGTAGCAGGCCGGCGAAGATAACTGCTACCATCCCCGCTCTGGACCGTACGGATGTCACGCTGCGCGAAGGCTGAAGACACCTTGCAACTGAGGAAACTGCCATGAACCCGATGCCGATCGTCGACTTGTTGGCCCGCGGCCGCGAACTCGCTGCGCGGGGTGAGCGCGTAGGCGTGTTGTGGCAGGAGCCCGAGTCCCTCGCCTTCGTAGCCCGCGGCCGCGAATACCGCTCGGAATTCCACGTCAACCCGAGCGACGAAGTCATGCTGATGATCAAGGGCGAGATGCGGCTGCACTACCGCACGCCTGAGGGCAAGGAAGAAGTCGCCGTGGTGAAGGAGGGCTCGACCATCTATACCCCCGCCGGCGTCCCGCATTCGCCGCGTTTCCCGCCCGACGCTTATCTGCTCGTGATCGAGCGCCAGCGCCGGCCCGGCGAGATCGATACCTTCCGCTGGTTCTGCCCCAAATGTGACGCGCCGCTCCACGAAGAGAAGGCCGAGGTCCACGATTACCGCGCCGATCCGGTATCGAAGGCTTACAACCGCTTCTTCGACAACGAAGGCTTCCGGACCTGCAAGTCCTGCGGCCACGTCATGCCAAAGCCTTAAGTGGCTCGTCCAAGCGAGCCTTCCTCGGGCACGGACGAGGCCACCGCGAGCGGGGTCGCGGAGGTGGCGCGACCGGCGAAAGGCCGGTATTGATTGCGTCGGGGTAACCTTACGACCAGCAGTATGTTCGCGAATTTCACCTCGCGCATGGCGCTGATCCTCGTCCACGACCTCCTGGCGGCCGTGGCGGCAGTGCTGGCAGCATTCTACATCCGCTTCGAGGCCGCGGGCCTCGCTGAGCGATGGGAGCTGCTGCTCCTGCTGCTGCCGGGGTTCATCGTCTATTCGGCGGGCGTGTTTTCGATCTTCGGCCTCTACAAGAACAAGTGGCGCTTCACGTCGCTGCCGGACCTGATGGCCATCATCAAGGCCGCGACGGTCTTGGCGCTGACCCTTCTCGTGCTCGACTACGTGATGCTGGCGCCGAACGTCTACGGCACGTTCTTCTTCGGCAAGATCACGATCGTGCTGTACTGGTTCCTGCAGGTCGCGTTCCTCGCCGGCTCGCGCATAGCGTACCGATATTTCCGCTACACCCGCACGCTCCAACATGCGCGGCGCGGCGATCTCGCGCCGACCATCGTGCTCGGCCCCGCGGCCGATGCCGAGGTGCTGCTACGCGGCATCGAGAGCGGGGCCGTCAAGCGCATCCAGGTGATCGGCATCCTGTCGCAATCGCATGCCGACCGCGGCCAGGCCATTCGCGGCATCCCGGTGATGGGCGACTTCACTGACCTCGAGCGCGTGGTTGCCGACTTCGCCGATCGCGGCACCACGGTGTCCCGCCTGGTGATGACGCCGTCCGCACTCGCGCCCGAGATGCGGCCGGAAGCGATCCTGACCCGCGCGCGTCGTATCGGGCTTTCGCCGAGCCGTATGCCGTCGCTTGAAGAGGGCGGCGAAGCGCTGCGGCTTGCGCCGGTGCGCGTCGAGGACCTGCTGCTTAGACCCAGCGTCAAGATCGACTATGGCCGCCTGGAAGGTTTCGTGCGCGGCAAGGCCGCCGTGGTTACCGGCGGCGGCGGCTCGATCGGCGCCGAAATCTGCGATCGGCTCGCGACCTACGGCATCGAGCGTCTGATGGTGATCGAGAATTCCGAGCCGGCACTGCACGCCGTGCTGGAAGCGCTGAACGTCAAGAACGTCGACACCAAGCTCGACGGCCGGATCGCCGATATCCGCGATCGCGACCGGATCATCCGCCTGATCAAGGGATTCCGTCCTGATCTTGTGTTTCATGCCGCCGCGCTCAAGCACGTGCCGCTCCTGGAGCGCGACTGGGACGAGGGCATCAAGACCAACGTGTTTGGCACCATCAACGTGGCGGACGCCGCAGCGGCTGCGGGCGCTACCGCCATGGTGATGATCTCGACCGACAAGGCGATCGAGCCGATCTCGATGCTTGGGGCCACCAAGCGGCTTGCGGAAATGTATTGCCAGGCCCTCGATGCCGATCTGCGCGCCCGCGTTGCCGGCTCCCGCGATCAGATGCGCCTGATCGCAGTGCGGTTCGGCAACGTGCTCGCGTCGAACGGTTCGGTGGTGCCGAAGTTCAAGACTCAGATCGAGGCGGGAGGGCCGGTCACGGTCACCCATCCCGACATGGTGCGGTACTTCATGACCATTCGCGAAGCCTGCGATCTCGTGGTGACCGCCGCCTCCCACGCGCTGTCGCCGCAACGCTCCGATGTGTCGGTCTACGTCCTCAACATGGGGCAGCCGGTGAAGATCGTCGATCTCGCCGAACGCATGATCCGTCTGTCGGGACTTGAGCCGGGCAAGGACGTCGAGATCGTCTTCAGCGGCATCCGGCCGGGTGAACGACTCAACGAAATCCTGTTCGCCGCCGATGAGCCGACCGCTGAGATCGGCATCGCCGGCATCGTCGCGGCCCGCCCGATCAGCCCGTCGCTCGATGCATTGCGCGCCCGGCTCGCCGCCGTTGAGCAAGGGGTCGGCCGCGACGATCGCGAAGCAATCTACCGTGCGCTCAGCGACACCGTGCCCGGATTTCGCAAGGAAGCAGTGTAGGGCGAAGAAGCAGCCCGCACTTCACCGTCTCATCCGCCGTTCAACGGGTGTTCGCGAAAGTACGCCGCATCGGCCGCCGACTGTTTCCAGTCGGGATTGCCGCGCCACTGCGCGAAATGCGCGGCCATGCTGGCGCCATAGCGCACGCGGAACAACAACGTGCGCTGCGGCCCGTTCGCGAATTCATGCACCTCGCCCGGCGGATGGACGACGAAACTGCCCGGCACGACCTCGACAGCGCGCTCCGGCGTGCGCATGAGGCCGCCGCCTTCGAAGCAGAAATAGATCTCGGTCGCGTCCGGGTGGCAGTGAAACGGGCTGATCTGGCCCGGTCCACATTGCCGTATAGGACGTATAGAGCAGACTAAGCCTCGAAAATCAATCATTTTTCCCTTTAGTCCACGGGTCTGAAGACGCATAAATGAGAAGAAAACCGCGCCCAGCGGTGACCCAGAGGTGACCCAGCAATGAAGCTCGATAGCGAAACCGTTCGCTCACTGACCCTGCCTACTGGCAAGGTGGACCACACATTTTACGACGATGAACTTCCCGGCTTCGGTCTGCGGATTTGGGCGGGCGGGGCGAAGACCTGGGTCGTCCGCTACAAAGCCGCCGGCAAGGCGCGCCGGATTAAGCTGGGGACGAGCGCAGCCTTGTCGCCGAGCGTCGCCCGTCGCGCTGCTAGTCGTACACTCGCTCAAATCACGTTGGGATCCGACCCAGCCGCGGAAAAGCGCGACGCCAAGGCTAAGCTCAAGAATACGATAGGCGCCATCTTACCCGACTATCTGGAGTATCGGGCCGGCGACATGCGACCTGCCTCGCTGGCTGATGCTCGGCGGCACCTGATGAAGTTTGCCGAGCCTCTGCATGACACACCGATCGCTAATATCGACCGCGCGACCTTGGCGATTCTACTCAAGGGCGTCGCCAAGCAACGAGGGCCCCGCGCCGCCGACAAAGCGCGCGCATCACTTTCGAAATTCTTCATGTACGCGATCCGTGAGGGATTCCTCAACGAGAACCCGGCCGGCTTCCTCAATCGACAATATGTCGACACACCTCGAAAGCGATTGCTGAGCAACGACGAATTGCGCCGCATCTGGCGAGCGCTGCCTGCCGGTCAGTTTGGCGATGCGATGCGGTTATTGATCTTGACCGGGTGTCGACGCAACGAAATCGGATGGCTGCGTTGGTCAGAGGTGGACTTCACGACCGGGCTGATCACGCTACCGCCGGAGCGACACAAGACCGGCAACAAGACCGGGCGGATCAAGGTCATCCCCATGAGCGATCTGGTTCGCGCGATTTTGCTGGCACAGCCGAAACGTGAAGGGCGCGATCTGATTTTCGGAAAAGGGCAAGGCGGCCTGCAGAATTGGGGACCTTCGCGAAGAGCATTAGATGCACGGCTCGTGCCGCCGTTACCCGGATGGTGGCAACATGACTTTCGCCGTCTCGTGTCAACCAGGATGCACGAGGACTTACGGATCGAGCCTCATATCGTCGACATCGTGCTCAGTCATGCTGGGATTCAGAGCGGGACCCGTGGTCGCTATAATCTCGCAACATATGAGAAATCACATCGCGTCGCGATGCAGCGATGGGCCGATTATGTTTTGAAGACTGTCGACGATATTAGAGAGAAATCAGCAGCTTAAAGGTATCGCGCAGAAAATTATCAAACATATCAATCGGATAGAACTAAAGCGGGCGATTGAGGGCCCGCTTTTTTGTTGGCGTGACAGCGTGTCCGGTACAATCAGTTTTATATAGCCCGTTTGAAAAACACGTTTGACGCCAAGGGTTTAGGGCGCGGCTTCTTCTGCCTCACGCGGCAATTCCGCCGCCTGATGGAGAAGCAACTTTGCCGAAGAAGAATTGGCGTAACCGCCCCAAACCCTTGCTCGCAAACTTCCACGATGAGGAGCCGGTGCTACTGCCGGATGTGGCGGCGTACGTGAAGCTGAGCACCGACACGATTCGCCGGCTCTACGCCGATCATGTCATTCATCTGAGCGCTCGCCGAGATGCCCTGCCTGCCGGGAAGGTGCGCAAGATCGCGCGGGGCGAGCAGCCATGAGCGAGCGCAGCTTTGCTACCAAAGTCGACCGCTATAGGGACACCTCGCCTCCGAGCGATGACGAAGCGAACCGCGCAAAGCAGGCCAAGCTCGATCGTCGAAATCAGCGCGAGCGCGAGCTTGGTGTAGCTCAACTGAAGACAAACAGGTTCGGCGTGATCGTCGCCGACCCGCCGTGGACATGGGCGCCGCGCTCTTGGAAAACCGGTGCGCAGAAATCAGCAATTCAACACTGCGATTTGCTGACGCTCGACCAGATCAAGGCTTTGCCAGTGACGTCAATCGCTGCCCGCGATTGCACTCTGCTGCTCTGGTCAATCTCTTCGATGCTCGATGAAGCGCGCGCGGTGATGACGGCGTGGGATCACCATTACGTCACCAACGCGGTGTGGGTGAAAGACGGCATCTCAACTGGGTATTGGTTTCGCGGAAAGCACGAAACGCTTTTGCTCGGAACCCGTGGCCGACCAGTCGCGCCGGCCATGGGAACGCAGATGGTATCAGCGTTCTCCGCTCCACGCGGCGACCATTCAGCGAAGCCAGAGCTGATCCTAGAAATGGTCGACCGCCTTTGGCCGACCGCACCTAAGCTTGAGATGTTCCGACGCGGCCCGCCGCGACCAGGGTGGTCGGCGTGGGGCTTAGAAGTCCCGGCTGATTCTGGCGAGACCATCGGCACGCTCAACGGCCTTCCGATCATTCGAGCACGCTGACCGAAATCACCTCTCCGCGTACGCCCGGAGAGGTGCCTCCGGTTATTGGCGGCGCCAGATCTTCTCAAGGCCCGCTGCGAGAGGAGAAAAAATATGACTGCAAGTGAAACCCGTGACACAGCATTCCAAGATTGCGCCTGCCGCCTAGAGAGAGCGGTCGACGAACTCGCGGCTGCAAACGCGGCACTCCACCCCGATGACAATCAGACGGCTTCACCTGCACGGTGGCGGTGGATAGCAGCGATTGTCGCTGTTGCCGACGCATGGGGCGAGTTCGACGCGCATTGCCAGTCGCCGGCCGATGAGGGTTCGCCCTCATTGAGGAATTGAGCAATGGCAAAACGCAGATCGCCCCGAACGGCCACCACCGGCAAAACTGTCGTCGACCCGCGGCGCAAGCGCGTGCCGCGGTCGGCGAAGCGCATCGTCGATCCCGTCTTCGGCCCTCCCCTGTGGGTGCGCAGCTTGGTCACCACGCCGCGACCCACGGCGGTGGGGATTGAGCGAATGGGGAAAGCTGTGGGGCAAGTGATGAGGCCAACGCGTTCGGCCTGACGAGAAGTTCCTCCCTGGGACGCTTGCCGCTGCTCCCAGGGAGGCCATTGCCGGTTTCGACGGCGCCGGCTTCCTGCAACGCCGTCAATCACAAACAGGAGCCCCTACCATGGGCCGCCGTAAAATAACAGAACAACAGCAGACCAATCAGGCGCCGGAGAACACGACGCCGAACAATGCGATGCCGGAGAACACGGAGCCGACGATCCGCGCCGTCCCACCACCGACGCCAGAGCCAAAGCCATCCGCTCCTGCGATGTCGTCGAAGGTGTCGGAGCTTTTCAAAAACCTTGACAACATCCGGGCGCCGTCGGACTTCGACGAGGATCTGATCCCCGAAGAACTTAATCCCTACCTCCCAATTCGCATGCCGAAAAAGGATGAGTATTTTAGGGCTTGCCACGACAAAAATTATTCTGAAACGGCAATGATCTACTATGACCAAACTGAAGATGGCGTAGATATCTATCTCGTACTCCCCGCAGTGTGGCCGCTCTTTTATACCCATGATACAGGGGTGCGAGCTATTTTAACTCTCGCTGTTAATCGCGCTGGTCACAACTTCATTTTGGTCAACAAGTATCCTATCCCTGGTAATAAATTATCTGTCGAGTGGTTTAATCACCGCCGAAAATATACGGCGGATGCCAAAACTACTTGGCTCAAAGTGAAAGCCAACATGGGGCAGGGGTGCTACCGGGTGACGCCCGCTGAGGATCAATCGCCGGTGCCAGCATTTTCTGAAAAACCGTTCGGAGAGTTGCTAGCGCTGGCGTTCGGCGAGCACATCATTGACACGGTCAATCACCCAATCGCCCGCAAAATCCGCGGCGCTCTCTAGAGAGAGAGAGAGCGCACATGACAACGGCAACCGCGTCGGCAGCGCAGAGCTGGGCAGAGCTGCGGACGCGGTTCCGAGAAATCTGGTCGGTTGATTTTGAGTATCGCCACCCCGACGGTGAGCACGTGGTCCCGATTTGCATGGTCGCGACTGAGTTGGTCGGCGGTCGGCACATCCGCATGTGGCGCGACGAGCTGCTGGCCTTAGATCGCGCACCGTTCGACGTCGGCGCGGAGTCGCTGTTCGTCGCCTACGCTGCCAACGCTGAGTTGGGATGCTTCGCTGAGCTTGGCTGGCCCTTTCCAGTCAACGTGCTCGACCTGTTTGCCGAGTTTCGCGTCATCACCAATCGTGATTTTAAAATTCGCCCGCTCAAGGCCGGCGACGGCTTGTTGGGTGCGCTAATGTATTTCGGTTGCAGCGGCATCGACGCCGACCACAAGGACGCGATGCGCAACCTCATTCTCAGTAAGACCGACTACACCCACCTCGAACGTCAGCAAATTTTAGAGTACTGCGACTCCGATGTGGTCGCGGCGGCTGAGCTGCTGCCGCGGATGTTGCCGCTCATCAAGATGGAGTTTGCACTGGTTCGCGGCCACTACGGCGCGGCGGTGGCGCGCATGGAGCGCACCGGGATCCCCGTCGACGTTAATCTGCACCGTCGCCTGACGGCGGTATGGCCTGCATTGCTGCGCGATCTGACGGATCAATTCGCTGCTCAGTACGGCATCTACGAAGACGGCCACTTCCGCACCAAGCTGTTCAAGCAAGCGCTGCGGCGATGGGGGCTGTGGGGAGAATGGCCGCTCAATGAGAGCGGCACGAGCTTCAGTGTCGAGAGCGACGCGCTCCGATATATGGCCACCAAACACCCAGAGCTGCCGCAGCTCCGGCTATTCTACGAGCTGCGGTCGACGCTTGGCAAAATGCGCCTGACCGGCCTGACAATCGGCAGCGACGATCGCAACCGTTGCAGCCTGATGCCCTTCCGCTCCATCACCGGCCGTAATCAGCCGAGCAACACGAAATATATCTTCGGGCCCGCAGTGTGGATGCGTGGCCTGATCATGCCGCCGGACGGTTGGGCGATCGCGTATCTTGATTTCGCTTCGCAAGAAATCATCCTGGCCGGCGCGTTGTCGGGCGACGAGCATCTCCTCGCCGATTACGCTTCCGGCGATGTTTACATGGCGCTCGCTATTGCATGTGGTGCCGCTCCCGAAGGCGCGACGAAACGCAGCCATCATAAAGTGCGCGAGCTGTTCAAGTCGACGTTCCTCGCGGTGAACTACGGCATGGGCAAGCGGTCGTTGGCGGCGCGCATCAACAATTCCGCGGCCGAGGCGCAAATGCTCTTAGAGCGTCTCTACCGACGCTACAGCCGATACCGGAGCTGGTCGCTCTACAACGTCGACAAGGCGTTGATGGGCGCAACTATGGAGACGCCGTTCGGTTGGCAACGTCATCACTGCGAGCTGACGCGCAAGACCACCGAGCTGCTCAACTGGCCGATGCAATCGCTCGGCGGCGATCTGATGAGAATCACCACCATCGCCGCCACCGAAGCGGGCATCCAAGTTTGCGCGCCGGTCCACGACGGATTTTTGATCGCAGCTCCGCTCGACCGCATTGAAGATGCCGCCGCCCTCATGAGAGAGATTATGATGCGGGCCGGCCAGATCGCGACGGGTGGTCCTACAATTCGTGTTGACGTCAGCATCGTCCGCTCGCCGGCTCGCTACATGGATAAACGCGGCGTGGAAATGTGGCTGAAGGCAATGAAGCTCTTGGCCCAGCACGAAGGCGACGCGCGCGCCGAAGCGATGTGGTCGCAGGCGGTGGCGTTCTTGGACCAGTACGAAGGCGACGCCCGTACCGCGGCGGTGCCACAGGTGGTGCGGACCCTCGCCGACCAGGGTCATCCGCTGGTCATTCTCTGACCGCGGTCCGACCGACCGGAAATCCGGGCGAAAGAGCGTTCGACGACCGCCGAGTCGCCGGCGGACGACGGTCCCCCTTTCGATGGCCTCGCCACGGACTTTCTAGGCACCCTACGTTCGCGTTTGAGGGTAGCCCGCTAGGGGGGTAACCGCGGGCAGCGCTGAACATCGCTCAGCGAGCCGCTATGGCGCCATTTCGAAAAAGTTCCATTTTTGGAAGGAGGGGGCGAGGGAGAAGCGAAGGGGGGGACTATAGGGGGGGAAGTGATGAGGGAGTGGGGGTGGATGGGGTTTGGATTGAATAATACAATTGATGGGTGATTTCGTGTTAAACATCAATCCGTTGGTGGCAACGGGAGCGATGGCAAATGACGAACAGTCGGGAGACATCGACGTGTAGCGTCAATGAGCTACAACTCGCTCGCCCATTTTGGGAGCGCGTCGAGCTGAACCGAAAGGTGTCGCGATTCGGCAAAGAGACGGTGCGGCGGACGTTGATCGATGAGGCGTCGCGAGCTGGCGCCAATGTCGTTTCGATTGCGATCGCGCCGAATTGGTTGAGTGAGAAAAAGCCGCCGTCGGCCGACGATCGGCGTCCACCGGGAGCACCAGGGACAGGGTCAGCGGCGTGAGGACTCCGTCAGCTTGACCAGGCGCAATTGATCGTGCGAACAGCGGTCCGACCAGGGCAGAGCCGGCGCGCGACGTCCGACCTCCGTAAAGAGCTGGTAGGTACATGGCTGAGGACCGCGATAGCGCGCCGCTGAGGCGTGTTCCGGCCGCCCGCCCTCTAACAGTACCCTCACCCTAAAACGCATGTAGCCCCAGCACGAGGTCCATTTCGAGGCTGGTACTGGCGATGCTGTGGGGTTACATCCTTAAGGGCCGACGTCATTCCCGCCGGCGCCAGGAGGGTAAAACGCTAAATGTCTAACGATATCAAGCGCTTGGGTCCTGGTCTCGCTCTGCGGTTGATCGGGGGGCTCGCCACATCGCAGCGTTTGGGCTGGTGTAACAGACTTCAGAGGGTTGACTATGACGTTGCCGGTCATCACCAAGGCCGATTTCGCGCGGCACCTTGGCATTAGCAGAGACTCGCGTCACCCGTCTCATCAAGCGGGGCCTCCCAGTCCGCGCCGACGGCAGGATCGACGTCACGAAGGCGGAAGCCTGGATCACCCACCATTGCGTGCCGCAGGCCCAATTCACGGACCGCGGCGTCAGCAAGATCGTCCCACCGCCGGCGGTGCCCACGCCGCCCGCCACCGAGGAACTCGCGGCGCTCGATGGTGATGAAGGCGCCGTCTTGCCGCTACCACAAGCAAAAGCGCTGCGGGAAACCTACCTCGCAAAGATGGCGCAGCTTGAGTACGGCGCTCGATCAAGAATGCTGCTTGATGCGGCCGAGGTCGAAGCAACATGGCGCCGGGCCTGCGCAGCTCTGCGCGCCCGGCTCCTCGCCGTGCCATCACGCTGCGGCTCGCGGCTGTCGTACCTGACGCCCCACGATATCGCTGAGATCAACCACGAGATTAGAGCGGCCCTCACCGAGCTTGGCACGGGAGGCGGTGATGCCGTCGCCAGCGAGTGATGCTCTTACTCGTGCTTTCCGGGCTCTGATCCCGCCCGAGCGTGTTCCCCTGTCGACCTTCATTGAGCGCGAGCTCCGCCTGCCCGCGGGCGTGTCAGCGTTGCCTGGCCCGGTGCGGCTGTGGCGGCCGCAAATTGAGATCGCCAACGCTATTAGCGATCCCGCGGTTGAGCGGGTGACTGTCGTAAAAAGCGTCCGTAGCGGCTTCACCACACTGCTAACGGGCACGATCGCGCTCTATGCAGCGACCGAGCCGTGTCCGATTTTGGTGTTGTTGCCGACCGAGAGCGATGCGAGAGATTTCACTGTGAGCGACGTTGAACCGATTTTCCACGCCTCGCCGGCGCTGCAAGGGGCTCTGACCTTCGATCACGAGGAGGGCGACCGAAATACCCTGTTGAGCCGCCGCTTCCCCGGCGGCTCGTTGAAGATCGTCGCCTCTCGCGCGCCGCGGAACCTGAGAAGGCACACTGTTCGGGTGCTGCTAATTGACGAGGCCGACGCGATGACCGCAGGACCCGAGGGCAACCCAATACGCCTGGCCGAGCGCCGGACGCTAAGTTTCGGCGACCGCAAGATCGTACTCGGATCGAGCCCCACGAACGTAGAAACCAGCATCGTGCTCCGTTCCTATGCGAATTCTGATGCCCGCGTTTTCGAATGTCCCTGCCCTGAATGCGGCACGTTCCATGAGATACAGTGGGGCGACATCGAATGGCCGCCCGATCATCCCGCTGACGCGGCCTATCGCTGCCCACACTGCAAGACGCTGATCCCCGAGCAGAAGAAAGGCGCCATGGTCGGCGCCGGAGTGTGGCGCGTGACCCGCGATGCCCCCGGGCATGCCGGCTTTCGCTTGAATGCGCTCGCCAGCACCCTGCCCAACGCGAGTTGGGGCAAACTCGCGACCGAATTTGTCGTCGCCAAAAACGATCCTGATGAGCTGCGCACGTTCGTAAACACGATCCTGGCACAGGGCTGGGCCGGAGAGGCACCCGAGCTCGATGAGGATAGCCTCGCATCGCGGGCTGAGCCGTTTGGCCTCGAAGCGATTCCACGGGAGTGCCTCGTCATCACCGCCGGCATCGACGTCGCCGATGATCGGCTCGAGGTCTCGCTTGTTGGCTGGACCCGCGAACACGTCGCGCTCGTGCTGGGTCACATCGTGATCTGGGGCTCGCCCGATGACGACACGCTGTGGATCGAGCTCGACGAACTCCTCCGAACGAAGTGGCGCCATCCGCTCGGCGGCATGATCGGCGTCGACGGCGCCGCGGTGGACTCGGGCGATGGCGACTGGACCGACAAGGTCTACAACTTCTGTTTTCCGAGAGCTTCACGCCGTGTCATGGCGATCAAAGGTATGTACGGCAACCGTCCAAGCATCCAGGCATCGAAAGCGAAGGTCAAAGGCGGTCGGCTATGGCTCGTCGGCGTCGACGTTGTCAAGACGACGATCTTCAACCGTCTGCAGCGCGGTCAATTGATCCGGTTCTCGCACGACCTCGAGCCCGTCTACTATGAGCAACTTGCGTCCGAGCGGCGGGTCATTCGTTATAAGCGTGGATTGCCGACCCGTCGGTTTGAACGTGTTAGCGGCCGGGCCAAGGCCGAGGCCCTCGACTGCCTTTGTTACGCGTTCGCCTGCCGCTCGGCCGTGACGATCCACTTCGACGCGCGAGAACAGACGTTGCGAAATGTTCCCGTCGATAGGCGCGCGGTGATAAAGCAGCTCGCTTCAAAATTGGCGCACTGACGGGGAAGGGACGACTGGCGCCGCCATAAAATCTGGCGTTTACCGAAGTCAGATCTCAGTTGGGCGAAGCTCGAAGCCGAGCGCGGAGCGCTGGCCGCTCCCACATCAAAGTCTGCTCCTGCGCCAGTCAAGGCCAACCGCCCTGTGATCTCCACTCCCGGAAGCGCGCCAAGGCACGTTTTGCTCGCGCGATTGCTGGCGCACTAGCTGCGATGAACCGTGGCACCGGGGGCCGTCTGGCCTGCGGTCAACCTCCAGGCGTGCCGAAGATGAATAGAACCACCGAAGCCGTGGCAAGATCTGCTTTGCCGCAGACTTCTATCGTTTTTCCACATCAGCGTGCCCTACGAATTCCTTCCGCCTCAGACTTCAGGCTAGCGTAGTCACCGGATGATTCGGAGGCAGGGAGCAGACATGACCAAGTTGATGTCGAAGTCGGAGCTCATTCAAAAAATAGCTGAGCAGCATTCGAGCAGTATGACGCGGAAGGACGTCAAGGGCGTCATCGAGTCGCTTGCGGAAATAGGCTACAAAGAACTCAAGAAAACGGGAGCCTTCTTTGTGCCCGGATTCGCAAAATTCGTTGTTATCAAGAAGCCCGCCACGAAGGCGCGGAAAGGGATCAACCCGTTCACCAAGGAGCCAACAATATTCAAGGCGAAGCCGGCTCGGAAGATCATCAGGGCTCGCCCCGTAAAGGCTGCCAAAGACGCGGTGGTGTAGCATTGAGACCAACAAGCGGCGTGGTGTGGTAAACGGCCCGCCTCCGGCGAGGGGTGCACTGCGCTCCCTATCGCAAACAGTTGGTTCATATATATCGTCTAATCGGTAGGTACGGCGACAACGATAGAAGCAAGGAGAGCCGTGTCTCGCTCGCCAATTAATGAACGCGGCGCAGAGGCAGTCACGGACTTCAACGACGATTGGCTCACCCCTCAGACAATGAACGCCAAACTCCGGTCGCGTCCTCGCGGACGACAGAGGGCGTTCTACGTTGCCACCACAAAGGAGTGAGCCATGAAGAATGGCCCGAAGACGAGCATCAATAGGCGCCCACCCAGACCGGCAGCATCATTTGCTGCCCGCCCGAAGTGCTGGAAATCGAGCGTCGCCCGTCCCGAGTCGAACAGTTCTCAAAACGCGCGAAGAAACTATGAGCGCTATTTAGCACTCGCTCGCGCTGAAGCTCTTGCCGGCAATACGGTCGGGGCAGAGAACTACTATCAGCACGCTGAACATTATTTCAGGTCGTTGGCCTCCGAGCCAGGGTGAGATAGGAGGCTTTGCGGAGATGGCCTGCCGCAGGCACGGCGCTGCGGGTGACCGACCTCACCAAAGCTCAGGCGCCTCATTTGTCCTCAGCACCCCCGAGCGAGAAGAAAGCCGGTGCCCCGAACGGGGCCGAACGGGACGCTGCCGTGAGCTGGATGGTACCGTCGGTTATTATCCCAGCGTTATTCTTGTTTTTATTGTCGTGCGAGCGGCATACGTCGTCTATTTCTGATGAATACTCATTTCCGCAAGCAACCCGACGTGCTTGGAAAAGTGCGATTTACCGATGCATTCGTCATTCTGCTAGAGGCCACGCGGGCCAAATTAGGAGGTGAGCAATTTTGCTCAGACGGGATTGACCCGATGCGCCTTTTCTCAAATCTAGTAGTTCATGCAACAGCGCCTCGCGGCGTCGGTCTCGATAGCCAGGTGGCGTCTGCTGACAGCCTCCGCGGGGCTTAGTCTGAGTAGATTCCGAAGCTGCTGCGCAGGAACGCCGAAGCGCGTGTCACGTTGGCTCGGTAGTGCGGGCGAAATGCGGGGAGTCTGAGAGAGTTGCCCCTGTTTTCGCGCCTGACCCAGGCGCCATGCAAAAGAGAAAAAGACCAGGGTGCAGCCTGGAGGAGGACCAAATGGAAGAAGTTGACACAGTCGTTGCCGTTTTCGCTGACCACGATACAGCAGAATCAGCCGTGAAAAAGCTCGCCGCTGCAGGCTTTGCGATGAAGAACCTCAGCGTAGTCGGCAAGGGATACCAGAGTGAAGAAAAGGTGGTCGGCTTTTATAACGTCGGCGATCGAATGAAGTTTTGGGGGACGCGGGGTGCGTTTTGGGGCGGCTTCTGGGGCTTGTTCTTGGGCGGGCTGTTCATGACCATTCCTGTTGTGGGGCACGTCGTCGTGCTTGGCTATCTGGCCTCCATGGCGATCTACGGCATCGAAAATGCTATCGTGGTTGGCGGGTTAAGTGCGCTCGGTGCGCTTCCTAAAATTTGAGAAGTGGTGGGGCGACTTCATCCAACTGAACGGCGACGAGCTGCAATACTTGGTGGACAATCTCTTCATCGGCGACAAGCTGACCCGCAATCAATTGCAGTCGCACGATGGCACGACCTTCGATGTCCGCAACATCACCTCGCCGATCATTGTGTTCACCTCTACGGGAGACAACATAAGTCCGCCGCCGCAGACACTCGGCTGGATTCTCGATCTGTATCGGGACGTCGATGACATCCGCGCCACCGGCCGAACGATCGTGTACTCCCTCAACCACAAGATCGGGCATCTCGCCCTCTTCGTCTCCGCCAAGGTGGGTGCGAAGCAGGACGAGGAATTCGTGCAGCTGATGGACGTCATCGACTGCCTGTCGCCTGGCCTCTATGAAATGGTCATTTCGCCACGGCCGGCGGACGTGCCCACTGGCGGCTTTGTCACTGGCGACTGGATCGCCCGCTTCGAGGCCCGTTCGCTCGACGACATCCGCGCGCTCGGCCGCAACAGCCCCGAGGACGATCGCGCCTTCGCCGCTGTGGCCCGGCTCTCGGAGGTGAACCTTTCGATCTACCGAACCTTGATGCAGCCCTTGGTGCGCGCTCTCGCCAACCAGCCGGCGGCGGACTTGACCCAAGCCCTGGACCCGCTCAGGCTCAGCTATACGATCTTCGCTGATCGCAACCCGTGGATGAAGGGCGTGCAACAACTGGCTGCCGGCGTGGCAGCGGCACGCAGGCCGGCGACGGCCGACAATCCGTTACTCGCACTGCAGGCGCAGATCTCGGAGCAGATCACGGCCGCCTTGGACGCCTATCGTGTGGCGCGTGACCAACTGGCCGAGCAGGTGTTCTTCGGCTTTTATGGCTCGCCATTCGTACAGGCGTTCCTCGGCCTCAACAAGGACAGCGACGCACGGCCGTTCCCCAGCACGTCGCCCGAGAAGCTGGCAGCACGAAAGGCCCAGGCGGACGCATATGGGGCGAAGCTACGAACAGGCGGATTCGACGAAGCGCTGACTCGCGCAGTGCTGTACGTCATCGCGGCGGAGCGGATGATCGACCAGCGCTCCGCACTCGCGTTGAACGTCGCCCGCCAGAAGCTGATGCATCTATCGCTCGCCGCGTTCAAGGCGCTGGTGCGAGACCAAGCCTTCCTGCTGCAGCTCGAGCGGGAGCGCGCGGTGGAAGCGCTTGCATCTCTGGTACCCGACGCGGATGCGCGGAAGGAACTGCTGAAGCAGGTGTACGCAATCGCCGGCGGGGGCGATCCTCCGCTCGCCGCTGAGCGCGACCGTTTGGCCCGGCTGTCGCAAGTGCTGGCGGCGGCGATTGAGAAGACGGTGGCTCTTGTAACGTCCGGCCCAGCCTCCGCCGAGACTACCGCACGGCGCTCCGCGGCGTCGCACTGAGCGGAAGCCGCTCGATCACGCCGCCTGTTAAACCTATACGCAGCGATGCAGACCATCGTGAACAAAACTTTCAATGAGATCGCTCCCGGCGACGCCGCGTCGGTTCAGCGCACGTTGCAAGCCGGTGACGTGCGGGCCTGGGCCGCTGCCTTCGGTGAAGTGGACATGCTTACCGGCCCCGGCGAGAGCCAGGGGGCTGCCGGCATCGTCACGGCTATCCTGACCGCGCTCGTTGGTGCGGCCCTGCCGGGCCCCGGGACCTCGATCCGCACAACTTCGGTGCAGATCAAGGGTGCATTGCCGGTCGGCGTGGCGATGACAGCGCGTCTCGTCGTGCGGGAGAAGCGGTCGGATCAAGGGATCGTCGTGCTGGACGGTCAGTGCACCGACCCGGCCGGGCAGATCGTCGCGACCGCGATCCTGGAAGTTCTGGCGCCGACGACGCGGCAGCAATACCAGGTGGCGGAGCACCGGCTCGAGGGACTTGTCGAACGCTGTCGGAGTCTCAAACCGATGCTGACCGGTGTGGTGCACCCGTGCAGCGGCGATGCGCTGGCCGGCGCAGTGGAGGCCGCCGCGGCCGGGCTGATCCTGCCCGTGCTGTTCGGCCCCGAGACCGAGATCCGGCAGATCGCGGATCATGCGCGCCTGGACATCGCCAAGTGCCGGATCGTGCCCACGGACGGCCCTGAGGACTCGGCGCTGAAGGCAGCGATGGCCGCCGGCGCCGGTGAGGTCGGGGTACTGATGAAGGGCAGCCTGCACACCGACGTGCTCTTGCACGCGGTCATGCAGAAGGAAGCGAAACTGCGCATCGGACGGTTGATCAGCCACTGCGCGATGATGTCGGTACCAACTTATGCGCGCCGTTTCGTCATCAGCGACGTCGCACTGAATATTGCTCCCGACACCGACCAGAAGCGCGACATCTGCCAGAACGCAATCGGTTTCGCACGCTCGCTCGGCATCGACCTGCCGAAGGTGGCCGTGCTGGCCGCGGTCGAGATGGTGCGTACGAAAATGCCGGCCACGCTCGACGGGGCAATTCTGGCCAAAATGGCTGATCGAGGGCAGATCGTCGGCGGGATCGTCGACGGACCGCTGGATCTCGACGCCGCAGTGGACGTCGAAGCCGCGCGGATCAAGCATATCTCATCGCCGATCGCGGGCCTCGCCGATGTACTGATCGTGCCGAACATCGAGGCCGGCAACATGGTCTACAAGAACCTCGCTTTCATGGCCGATGCGCAGGTCGCGGGCCTCGTGGTCGGTGCGCGAGTGCCGGTGATCCTGACGAGCCGCGCCGACACCGCCGCCGCGCGCCGCTTCTCGGCTGCCGCCGCCGTGCTCTATGCCAATGCGCTGGCTCGCGATCCCGCCATCCTGCTGCCGGAAACCGCGGAGTAATTGGCCATGACCGAGGCCATTGTCGTGGTCAATGCGGGCTCCACCAGCCTGAAGTTCGGCGCCTACGCGGTGGACGCGACCCGAGCGCTGCCGCTGCTCTGCCGCGGCGAGATCGACAGTATGGAAAGTGATCCCCACTTTGTCGTCAAGAACGCAGCCGACAAGCTATTGGGCGTGCATGAATGGGGCAAAGACCGCGCGATCGACCACAAGACAGCGCTGCACTTCGTCATCACTTGGCTGGAAGCCAATCTTGGTGACAGGAAGGTGATGGCCGCCGGCCACCGTGTCGTGCTCGGTGGCACCCGCTACGAGGGGCCGGTGCGCATAGAAAGCGGCGTGCTGGACTATCTCGCCTCGCTTGTGGTCATGGAGCCGTCGCACCAGCCCTACAACGTGCTGGGAGCCCGTGCGCTGGCGGAGGCGTTCCCCGGCCTGCCCCAGGTGGCTTGTTTTGACAGCTCGTTCCATCGGACGATGCCGGATGTGGCGCAGATCTACGCGCTGCCCCAGGACGTGCGCGATGCAGGTGTGCGCCATTGGGGCTACCACGGCATTTCCTACGACTACATCAGCCGGCAGGTGCCGAAGTTCGAACCGCAGGCGCGGCGGGTAATCGCCGCGCATCTCGGCGGCGGCGCCAGCATGTGCGCCATGCTGGACGGGCGCAGCGTCGACACCACAATGGGCTTCGCTGGCGTGTCCGGCCTGCCCATGGCGACGCGCTCGGGCGACGTGCCGCCGGGCGCGCTGTTCTATTTGCTCCGCCGCAAACTATTCGACGACGCGTCGCTGGAGAAGATGCTGTATGAGCGGGCTGGCCTGCTCGGCCTGTCCGGCATCAGCGGCGACATGCGGGTGTTGCAGGAGAGCACGGATCGACTCGCGGTCACGGCGGTGGAGTATTTCGTCTACGCGATGACCAAGTATGCGGGCGCCTACGCGGCGGTGCTCGGCGGGCTCGATGCCTTTGTATTCACCGCCGGCATCGGCGAGCACTCCGCCCCCGTCCGCGCGGCGCTGTGCGCCAAGCTGGCGTGGCTCGGCGTGAAGCTGGACGGACATGCGAACAATTCCAACGGGCCCCGCATTTCCACCGCGGACAGTCGGGTCTCCGTGTGGGTCATCCCGACGGACGAGGAGCTGATGATCGCGCAGCACACGTTGGCGGTCGTTCGGCCCTCGCTGAACTGACATAAGGAACACTCGCCATGAAACCCAATACCGACCAGGCGAAGCTTCCACAAGCCGAACCGGGACCGAAGACCGCTGCGAAGGACGATCTGAAAACGCTGCCGTTGGCGGAGGTCGAGAAAAAATTGGCATCGTCGCCGGACGGCCTCACTCAGGCCGAGGCGCAGAAGCGGCTGACCCTATATGGACCGAACGAGATCGAAGAAAAAAAGACCAATGAGCTCCTGAAATTCCTCTCCTATTTCTGGGGTCCCATCCCGTGGATGATCGAGGCGGCGGTCATCCTGTCGGCGGTAGCCGGGCATTGGCCGGACTTCGGCATCATCCTGGTTCTGCTTCTGGCCAACGCCCTCGTCGGGTTCTGGGAAGAGCACCAGGCGGGCAACGCCATCGCGGCCTTGAAGGCCACGTTGGCGATCAAGGCCAGGGTGAAACGCGATGGCAAGTGGGTCACCCCGGCGGCGCGGGAGCTGGTGTCGGGCGACGTCATCCGCGTGCGTATGGGCGACATCGTGCCGGCGGATGCGCGCTTGCTGGACGGCGACCCGATCGAAGTGGATCAATCCGCGCTGACGGGCGAGTCACTGCCCGTCGCGCGCAAATCCGGCGAGGCGGTGTTCTCCGGTTCGATCGTTCGTCAGGGCGAGATCGGCGCGCTGGTCTATGCCACGGGTGCGAACACCTATTTCGGCAAGACCGCGGAACTGGTGCAGGGGGCGCAAACCGTCAGCCACTTTCAACGCGCGGTGCTCAAAATCGGCAATTACCTAATCATTCTTGCGGTGGTTCTGGTGGCGACGATTATTGCCTTCGCGATCTTCCGCGGCGATCCGATCCTCACCACGTTGCAGTTCGCCTTGGTGCTGACCGTGGCCGCTATCCCTGTGGCAATGCCTACCGTCCTGTCGGTGACGATGGCGGTCGGCGCGCGCCTGCTGGCCAAAAAGCAGGCGATCGTGACCCGCTTGGTGGCGATCGAGGAATTGGCTGGCGTGGACGTGCTGTGCGCGGACAAGACCGGCACCCTGACCCAGAACAAGCTTACGCTGGGTGATCCGTTCAGCGTGAACAAGATCCCCGCCGAGCAAGTAATCCTCAATGCCGCGTTGGCGTCGCGCGCGGACAATAACGACACCATCGATCTGGCCGTTCTAGGCGGCCTGAAAAAAGATCAGGCTTTGCAAGGCTACAAGGTTGGTCATTTCCAGCCGTTCGACCCGGTGCATAAACGCACTGAGGCCGCCGTCACAGGCCCGGACGGAAAGACATTCAAGGTTACGAAGGGCGCGCCGCAGGTGATCTTGGCGTTGTCGGCCAACGCCGGAGAGGTGAAGCCCGCCGTCGATAAGGCGATCAACGAATTGGCAGCTCGCGGCTTTCGCTCCTTGGGTGTGGCGCGGGCCGACGGAGACGGCAAATGGCAGTTTCTTGGTGTGCTGCCCCTGTTCGATCCACCACGGGAGGATGCCAAGGCAACCATCGCGACCGCGGGGCAAATGGGCGTGAAAGTCAAGATGGTGACCGGCGATGCGCTGGCCATCGCCCAGGAAACCGCCAAGAAACTGGGGATGGGCACAAACATCCTCGATGCCAGCGGGTTCGGCGATACCAAGCATCAAGAGACGGCGCAGCTAGCCGAATTCCATCGAGAACGCTGACGGCTTCGCCCAGGTGTTTCCCGCGCACAAATTCCACATCGTGGATGTCCTGCAAAAGCGCGGCCACATCGTCGGCATGACGGGCGATGGGGTGAATGACGCGCCCGCGCTGAAGAAAGCCGATTGCGGCATCGCCGTTTCGGGCGCGACGGATGCGGCGCGCGCGGCGGCGGCCATAGTGCTGATGACGCCCGGCCTGTCGGAAATAATCGACGGGATCAAGGAAAGCCGCCGCATCTTCCAGCGGATGAACAGCTACGCGATCTACCGCATCGCCGAGACGCTGCGCGTGCTGTTGTTCATGACGCTGGCGATCCTGGTCTTCAACTTTTATCCGTTGACGGCGGTGATGATCGTGATGCTCGCGTTGCTCAACGACGGCGCCATCCTGTCCATAGCCTATGACAATGTTCATTACAAAGACCAGCCCGAGGCCTGGAACATGCCGGTGGTGCTGGGCATCGCCACGGTGCTGGGCGTCATCGGGGTCATTTCTGCGTTTGGCCTGTTTTATCTTGGCGAGCGCGTATTTCACCTCGATCGCGCTCACATCCAGACGCTGATGTACCTGAAGCTGTCCGTGGCCGGACATCTGACGATTTTCCTGACGCGCACGCGCGGCCCGTTCTGGTCCATTCGCCCGGCACGGATCCTGTGGGGCGCGGTGCTCGGCACGCAAATGCTTGCAACCCTGATTGCGGTGTATGGCGTGTTCATGACTCCGCTCGGCTGGGGCTGGGCGGCGTTTGTATGGGGCTATGCTCTGGCTTGGTTCCTCGTGAATGACCGCGTGAAATTGTTCGCTTATTGGATTCTTGATCCCGCCAAAGCCAGGACACTTTCGGTAGCGTTTCGCGAGGCAGGGACCAGTGTAGCTGAAGGCGCGGCATGAGATTGAGAGATGTGCCCAATGAGGTGAGACCAGGAATAATGTCAGCCCTTCCGTCCCCCGAAAGCACTCCACCCCCGAAGTCGGCCAGTGCCGCCGACATCAGCCCGCAGAACGGCCTGACAAGCGACGAAGCGCGCCGTCGGCTGGAGAAGTTCGGCCCAAACGCAATGCCCGATACGGCGCTCCAACCGTTACGCATGGCGCTTGAGAAATTCTGGGCGCCCGTTCCGTGGATGCTCGAAGCTGCGATCGTTCTTGAACTGGTGCTCGGAAAGTATGTCGAGGCGTGGATCATTGCAGGCCTCCTGGTCTTCAATGCCGCACTCGGATTATTCCAGGAGAGCCGCGCCCAGGCGACCCTTGCCGCTCTCAAGTCGCGGCTGGCACTGAATGCGTCCGTTCGGCGCGATGGCGCGTGGAAGACTATGCCCGCGGCCGGGCTGGTGCCGGGCGATGTGGTGAAGCTTTCTCTCGGTGCTGTGGTCGCCGCCGATGTGAGCCTCACCGAGGGAGAAGTCCTGCTCGACCAATCCATGCTCACCGGCGAATCGATGCCAATCGAAGCCGGCGCCGGTGTGCAGACCTATGCGGGAGCTTTGGTTAAGCGCGGCGAGGCGGTGGCTGAGGTCACGGCGACCGGAGCGCGCACAAAGTTTGGCCGCACCGCCGAACTGGTCCGCACCGCGCATGTCGTGAGCTCTCAACAAAAGGCCGTGTTGCGCGTGGTGCGCAATCTCGCCGGGTTCAACGGCGTCGTCATCGTACTGCTGGTCGCCTATGCGTGGTTTCTCACAATGCCGCTCGACGAGATCATCCCACTCGTCTTGACGGCGGTGCTCGCATCGATACCGGTCGCGCTGCCGGCCACCTTCACGCTTGCGGCGGCGCTCGGCGCAAGTGCATTAGCAAAGCTGGGGGTCCTTCCGACGCGCCTCTCCGCCGTTGATGAAGCGGCATCGATGGGTGTCCTGTGTGCTGACAAGACCGGAACGCTGACGCGCAACGCGCTGACCGTGACGACAGTGCGTGCGATGCCAGGCTTCGACGAGGCACACGTTCTGGCGCTGGCCGCGCTGGCGAGTTCCGATGGCGGCCAGGACCCAGTCGACGGAGCAATTCGCACGGCTGCCGCGGGCAAGGCCGTCTCTGACGCGCCGCGATTGATCAAGTTTGCGGCCTTCGATCCAGCGAAGAAGATGTCTGAGGCGACCGCAACAGATGCAACAGGAAACCCGCAACGTATCGTGAAGGGCGCCTCCGCCGTGGTCATCGGACTTGCTCAGCCGTCGCCGACCGCGTCCCCGGTGGCCAACGAACTCGAAGCAAAGGGTTTCAGAGTACTGGCGGTCGCAGCCGGACCGCCGTCGGCGATGAAGCTCGCAGGACTGATCGCGCTGAGCGACCCGCCTCGCCCAGACTCGGCGGCGCTTGTCAGCGAATTGCATGGGTTAGGCGTGCGCACGGTGATGGTGACGGGCGACGCACCGGCGACTGCGGCCATCGTGGCGAAGGCAGTGGGGCTCGATGGCGCGATCTGTCCGCCCGGACCGATCCCCGATACCGTCCATCCTGAACAATTTGCGGTCTTCGCCGGTGTCATGCCGGAGGACAAGTACAAGCTCGTCAAGGCGTTTCAGAAGGGCGGCCATACCATTGGTATGTGCGGCGATGGCGCCAACGACGCGCCGGCCCTGCGCCAGGCCCAGATGGGAATCGCGGTTTCAACAGCAACCGACGTCGCCAAATCGGCGGCCGGCATGGTGTTGACCGAGCCTGGCCTCGCCGGCATCGTCGCCGCGGTCAAGGAAGGTCGCGTGATTTTCCAGCGCATCCAGACCTATACGCTGAACTCCATCATCAAGAAGATCGTGACAGTGCTATTCTTGATCGTCGGCCTGATCGCCACAGGGCACGCAATTCTGACCCCGCTCCTGATGGTCATTGTGATGATCGCGGGTGATTTCCTGGCGATGTCATTGACGACCGACAATGTGCGAGCGTCCCCGATGCCAAATGCGTGGCGCATTGGCGCCTTGACGATGGCGGGAATCGTCATGGCAGTCTGCCTGCTGACCTTCTGCAGCGGTGTCCTGTTGGTCGGCCAGTTTGATCTGGGCCTCGGGATCGACGCACTACGAACGCTCGCGTTTATCGCCTTGGTATTCGGGAGCCAGGCGATCACCTATGCCATTCGTCAACGCCGCCACCTGTGGGGCTCTCGCCCAAGCTTCTGGCTCGCCCTATCGTCCGCAACCGATATTCTGATCGCGTCGGTATTGTCCATCGAAGGAATCGCGATGGCGCCTTTGCCGGCCTGGATCGTGACCGGCACGCTTGCCGGTGCGGCTGTTTTCGCCGTCGTCGCGGACCTTGTGAAGGTTCCGGCTTTTCGCGGTCTCGGGATCGCCTAGAACCGCGGCTTGCTGCCGAAAGGATGAAGATGAAGATCAGTTCAAAGGACTTTCGCGTGCGCGAAGGAGACGAGGTCGATCTCGAGAAGTGGCCGACAAAGGTCGATCCCGTCTACAAGTCGAACGAGCAATACAAAAAGCTTCTGGAAGAACACGTCGCGCGGCTCAGTTTACAACAGCAGCTTCTCTACGCTTCTAATCGCTATGCCGTTCTGCTGATCTTCCAGGCGACGGATGCGGCCGGAAAAGATGGCGCCATCAAACATGTGATGTCGGGGGTCAACCCTCAGGGCTGCCAGGTGTTCAGCTTCAAACATCCCAGTGCCACCGAATTGGAACACGATTTTTTATGGCGCACCACGCGCGATCTGCCGGAACGCGGACGAATCGGCATTTTCAACCGATCGTATTACGAGGAGGTTCTAATCGTCCGCGTGCACCCCGAGATTCTCCGCAGCGAAGGCCTCACGGATGCGGCACGAGATGAGAAGAAAGTCTGGCATGACCGATATCGCTCGATTACGAATTTGGAGAGGCACCTATCCGGCAACGGAACCCGCACCATCAAGTTCTTCCTCCACCTCTCCAAAGAAGAACAGCGAAAGCGCTTTCTGGCGCGCATCGACGAACCAGAAAAGAACTGGAAATTTAGCGCTGCCGATATCGCCGAGAGAGGATTCTGGAAGCAATACATGAAGGCGTATGAGGAATGCCTCAGTGCGACAAGCACCCGAGAGGCGCCTTGGTATGTCGTTCCGGCCGACGACAAGGAGAACGCTCGGCTAATTGTTTCACAAATTGTCCTCGACACGTTGGAAGGACTCAAAATGTCCTTTCCGCAAACGAGCGCAGAGCGCCGTCGCGAATTGCTGTCGATCCGCAAGCAACTCACGAAGTAAGATTGTGAGGCGGTGGCGTGCACATCGCCCGCGCCCCGGTTTGGCTGACAGCGGAGTTTAGTTTCGCTGGGCTGTCATTGCGGCCCGACGGCGTGGCCATTGAGGCACTCTCCCGCAACCGAGGGCGCACGCCACTCAAGCTAAGGCGTTCATCAGCCCAAGCTCGCTCTCGCAAACGGTCTGAGTAGTTTCCGAGTTTGCCGACGCGTTCCCGCGACAGCTAATGTCAGACTTGATCGCGGTTTGACGTAAGGTCAACAGCGGCAACAAGGAGGCGGAACACATGAATCGCTCCACGTTAGCCAAGTCCGTGGTAGCATGCTTTTGTCTCGGTGCTGCCGTGCCGCTGCTCGCGGCTCAAACTCCCGCACCGGGGACTCTCCCGTCTGCCAATCAGAAGGATACCTCCGCCACTAAGCCCGCGGCGACGTGCCTGAGCGATCTGCAGGCCTTCGATAGTCAGATGGAGAAGGAAGGCTACTGGCTGGGCGGAACCGGCTACGGGTACGGCTATCGGATGGGCGGCTACTTTGGACCTATCGCAGCCGGCTACCAGAACGCGCGGCCGGGTTACGAGGTCCGGACGCTCATCGCCTCCGCAAACATTCTCGCGCGAAACGGCCAACAGCAGCAATGTGAGGACGTGCTCACCACAGCCCGCAATCTCTACAAGCTTTACGTGGCTGATCTGCACAGCCGGGGAGTGCCTATGGAGGACATGTCAGGTTGGCGGCAACAGCAGATCGCCGCCGCGCAGCCTGTCACAGGTCAGAATATCTCGTTGCGGTCAGATGAGTTGCTCGGAACCGATGTGCGCAGCCCTCAGAACGAAGCTCTCGGCAGCGTCGATGACCTCGTGCTGAGTCCGCAGACGGGTAAGATCGCCTATCTGGTAATCGGGCGGGGCGGGTTTTTCGGGATCGATGAAAAATATGTTCCGGTTCCCTGGGAGGACTTCAAGCTAACCCCGAACTTGAAACTACTCGTGCTCGACACGACCAAGGCGATCATGGACGCCGCACCGCAGGTGAACCATGACCAATACACGACCTCCGCGCAGTTCCAACAGCAGAGTCAGAAGGTGGAAGCCTACTGGAAGGCGCACCTCTCGAACAAAGGCGTCAACTGATCGACGTTTGATCCAAGCTTTTAGGCCCCTCGATTGGTAGGGCATGTGAACAGCCCTCGATGAGACAACACAAACGATGGAATCCAATCCCTGCCGTCGTGTACGGCTTGGCCTTCGGTGTACTCGGCGGCGCGCTGATGATTTTTGCAACCCATGGGGGCGACCGGTGGCAGGACCAAGCCATTACTCTCCTCGAAATAGCTATGATCACCATGCTGTCCTGTGTGGCCGTATCTTATGTGCGGCAGTTCATCGCAAATTGAGGCCCGGAGGTCGTTGTTCCTTGCCCGCGCAAGCTGACGATATCGACTTCCTTTCTTCAAAAGCCGGTCTCTGAGTAGATTCCGAGGCTTCCATTCCCAGAAATGACGACCTTAGCTAGTCGGAAATCACCTGCGCAGCGTAGGTTGAATATCATTTGATAACGACGACGCTATTTGGTGGTTGAGATGACCAATTCTGGTTCAATTGCAGTCCTTGGATCCGAGTTCGACGATTTTCTATTCGCACCGATCGGCGATGACAGAAACGACATGCCACTCAGCGTGCTTTCCGCCTTGGTGCGATCGGATATTGACCCTTGGCAAGAGGCTGCCGAATTAGCCCAGTTGCCTGTTGAAACTGCTATACAGAGATTGGCCTTGTTGATTGCGGCACTACCAGACTGGCCTTCGATGCATCCAGACCCTGGGACGATTGCTGCTCGCTTGATCGCGCTTTTGCCGCGCCGCTCTCATTCCAATATCCCGGCGCGCGAGTCGTTGCTCAGTGTCGGTACGGCGCCAAATTCCCGGGTCGTCATATACATGATCGTTATCAACGTAATTATTGCGATCTTCCTGATTGCGGCAAGTCATCAACCGCCGGCCCAGGTCGAGAGCGCTGATGCGCCTGCCACCAGCGAAGGTTCCCCTGAGATGCCGCGCCCAAACTCCGGGCAGTAACCTTGCATGACGCCACCCGACAGCAAGAACACGGTTTGCCCAGCGGGGCGGCGCCGCACAGCAAGAAACAACCGCGGCTGCCGCTCTAACAACTTCAGGCGGTATGATCCGGCCTTACGGCGATCAGCTCCTCGACGGCATGCACTTTGCGGCTGGCAAAGATGACGTTAAAAAGCTCAATCTTTGCACCGTCCACCGTTGTCGCTTCGAGGTCGCCGGCGTCGAAGCCCACGGTCGCACGAAATAAATCCGACTTCAGTTTCTGGAATCGCAATCCATTTGCATTGAAGCTTTCCGCGCCACCGCCGATCAGGTGATTAACGTTCATCTGACCCGGTCGGACGCGCCAATAGGTTAGCCGGTCGAACACAAAGAACATTGCCAGCCAGATGATCAGCAGAGCGGTCGAAAACACGAGATAAAAGCCGGTGTTCATATGCACCGACAGATAGGGGATCAGCATAGCGATTTCGTCCCACCAACCGAGCCAACTCATCAACACAATGACGAATGCCACGACGAGTAATGCCACAATCGAATTCGCGCCACGCAGACGGACGTTGGTGAACACGATCAATAGCAAGAGGAGCGAGAGATAGGTGAGGCCAAGCGCCGAACTCGGCTTGGCGCCCTGCGCCGTAGCCAGAAACTTTTCCTGCCCGGCATTGAGAAGCGCAATGACAAAGCCGAAGGCCCAGGCGGGCCACCAATAAAGCAAGGTCGAGTGGCTGTAAATGGTGATCGCCTGCTGAGCGGCCGCGTGCGGCAATACCGAGTGAGTAGCCGCATCCGTTTGATCGATTGCAACCTGTTGAGTCATGGCTCCGCCTGACGGACGTGTGAACGCGCTCGATACTTGTGAGGCTCGGGTTAGATGACCGGTTTGACCGGTTGCGATCGCGCACAACTCGCTACCCGATCGACGTCAGGTATCGGCCCGACGCGCTTACACCTGCTGTGCGCTGGCGTAGATTGTTGGCCCGCCTCCGGTCAAAACAGGCATTTGTAGATAAATACCCAACTCTGCCGGCCTTCAAGCTTCTGGTTGGCGGCCTGCTGCTCGCAGTCGCCCCATTTGGCGTTCTCGCTCGACCACTTCGCCTTCGCGCCTTCCCACTCTTCGGTCGTCCACTTCTCGACGTCCGCCGCGGCGGAAGATATGGAGGTCGGCGCGGGGGCTGTTGTTGATCGCTTTGTGGCCGGTGGAGAGGACGGCGTTTGCGCGGAGGCGGCTCCAATGCTGATGAGGCCCGCGAGAGCGACCGCGGATAGACCGAGTAAAATGCGATTGTGGGACATGACTGCTGATCCTTCAGGAAACCGCTACGGTTCAATTGCAAGATTAGGGCACACTCCGACGCCGAGTCTGTGCAATTTAGATCAGTTGTTCAAAAGCTATTCGGTGGCTCGTGGTCGACGAGGTGGTACAATCCCGCCGCGTCCGGCCGCACTCCGCAGCACATCAAGAAAGGCGGCAAGATGCCGGTGATGGCGAAAATTATTCCTGACGCCCATCGACGATTGCCGTGGCACCGCGAGGTGCCGCGTGGCCGACCCTCCGCGTTCGGAAGCTGTTGCAGATCGTAGACCAAATCCTTCACGCCGAACTCTGCGCAGGCCTTGTCAAGGCCGCGCGCTTCCAGCGCGCCTGCTTTCGTTAGTACGATACAGGGCATCCGTACCTGTATGCGTAGCCGGGACATCCGCCGTAGCTACCGTAGCCACGTCCGCCGCGGTGGACGCCCGCATAGTGCCCGCCAGCATGACCGCCCCTTGCGTGGCCGCCAGCCGCATGCCCGCCTGAATGCCCGGCAGCGAAAGCACTGGTGACGATCGGAACGCACCCGACTGCGAGGGTCGCGATAAAAGCCATAAGTATCCTACAACGACGCATTTGAATCTCCTATGACCAACCAAACACAACGCCTCGCGCCGTGAAACGTTTCAGCCGCACGACCACCTTTATTATCGACTCGAAAATTATTAATCTCGAAAATGCGATCCATTTTGGCGGCCGCTGTGATTGCGACTTAGCCGACCGGCCCCAGTCACCGTCTGTCCGCCGAGCTGTTTAGTCTTGTTCTTCATTGAGCCGGCAGCAAGCCGTTGCTCCAACTACAAGACATCGTGGAAAATGGGACTACGATTGCGGGCAAACTCTGCTTTCACAAGATGCCAGCACATACCTTCGCGGAATGCCGCGTCCGCCCTCAGGGTTGGAAATCACCTGCCGTCCGATCGTCGCGCGGCCGTGACCGACGATCCGCCTTCGAGAAGCGGGGCGTCGGTGCCATTCCAGGCAGCGGCAAGCGCCAAACGGGCCAATGCCGGAAGGGACCTTGCACCTGTCTTCTTCATGATCAAGGCGCGGTGGTTTTCGACTGTGCGTTGGCTGATGCCGAGATCCGCGGCGATATTCTTGCTCGGGTGGCCAGCGAGGACCAGTTCCATGATCTGGCGCTGCCGTACAGTGAGGCCTGCAACGTGGTTTGCCGCGCTCTCCTGCCAGGCGATCAGCTTGTTCGAATCCCGCGACTGTTCGATGGCCCGCTCGACGCTGGCGATGAGTTCACTCCCGCGGATCGGCTTCTCGATAAAGTCCGAAGCGCCAGCTTTCATAGCTTGGACTGCCATCGGTACGTCGCTGTTGCCGGTGATCATGATGGCCGGCAGCCGATGGCCCGCCTTATGAAGGTGCTGCAGCAATTCGATCCCGTTCATCCCCGGCAGGTAGGCGTCGAGCAAGAGGCATCCTCCGCGTCCTGGGAGGTAGGCTTCAAGGAATGCCTCGCAGCTCGAATAGGCTTCGACTGCGCGGCCATTTTCTTCAAGAACAGATTGAATCGCCTCGCGCACGTGGCTGTCGTCGTCGATGATAAAAATGGTGGGCGGGGTAGGACCGGTTGCCGTCGCGGCCGGGTGCGGAGCGTGCGGGGTCAATGAGGAGCGGGCAAGGAGTCGCTGGATGACTTTTGTCATCCCCTTCAACTTGACCGGCTTGTTGAGTTGCACGCAATCCTGGCGAGCGATATTGCGCAACGTGTCGGTCGAGATGTCACCCGTCAAGATGATGACCGGGATCTCGCAATGAAGCTTCTCCCGCAGCTTCACGGCCACCTTGAGACCGTCCATTCCATTTGGAAGATTGTAGTCCGCTAGGATTAGATCGGGTCGGACCGTCCCGTGCACCACCAATTCCAACGCTGCGATGCCGTCGGCCGCTGAGATGGCGCGATGACCCTGGTCGTTGAGGAGGTGCTCAAGAAGGCCGCGCACGTCTGGGTCGTCTTCGACGACCAATATCACGCCGGTGTGGCGCGCGCCTTCGACGATCCCACCGTCGCTGTTGCGCCGATCACGTTCAAGCTCCGGTGCCGTTCCGCTCGAGGGGAGCGGGACCTCGATGGCGAAGACCGAGCCCTTGCCCGGATGCGACCGGACCCGCACCTGATGGCCCAGTAAATTCGCGAAGCGTTGAACGATGAAAAGTCCTAGGCCAAGGCCGTGGCTGCGTTCGCGCGCGGCATTGTCGAGCTGATGAAACTCTTCGAAGATCGCTTGGAGTTCCGCGTCGGGGATGCCCACACCGGTGTCCAAGACCTCGACACTCAGCATTCCGTGGCGCCGACGGCAACCGAGCAGCACCTTGCCGCGCCTGGTGTATTTCAATGCGTTCGAAAGAAGGTTGCGGATCATCTGCTCGAGCAGTCGCGGATCACTGCGTATCGAAAGGCTGCACGAAACCACGCGCATCGCAAGCCCCTCTGCTTGCGCGTGAATGGTGAATTCGTCCCTCAACCGGTCGAACAACTCTTTGATCGGGAAACTGACAATTTCGGTGCGGATCGTACCGGCCTCGATCTGGTTGATGTCGAGCAGCGTGTTCAGCATGACCGACATTGCGTCCAATGTCGGGGTAAGCCGCGCGATGAGAGTTCTGCGCTCTCTCCCCTTCGACAGCCTTCGCCAACAGTTCCTGAAGCAGGACCAGTGTTTGAAGCGGCTGGCGGAGATCATGGCTCGCGGCCGCGAGAAAACGCGACTTCGCGACACTTGCCAGCTCCGCTTGCCGCTTGGCCGCCTCCAACGCGTCCGCCGCGTGCCTGCGCTGGGTGATGTCGGCAAAGGTGAGGACGACACCCTCGACCCCGTTGTCCTGGGTGCGGTACGGCAAGATGCGACGGATGTACCAAGCGCCGCTAAGGGATTCGATCTCGCGCTCGATCGGCGCGAGGGTCGTCAGCACCGATCGGGCATCGGTCAGAAGCTCGCCGTCGGCAGCTAGCGAGTTGAGGTCGGCGAGCGGCCGCCCGATGTCGCTCGGAATGACCCTGAAGAGCGATTTCGTGGCTGGCGTGAAAAAGCGGATGTTGAGGTTGGTATCGAGGAATAGCGTCGCAACGTCGGTGCTGTACAGGATATTTTGCAGATCATTGGAGGTCGTACGCTGGCGCTCCAGGGTTTCCTGGAGCTGGCTGTTGAGGGCGGTGAGTTCCTCGTTGAGCGACTGCAATTCCTCCTTCGACGTCAGCAGCTCTTCGTTCGTCGATTGGTATTCCTCATTGACGGACAATGCCTCTTCGTTGATCGCCTTCTGCTCTTCGCTCGAAATCTCAAGGTCGCGGATGGCGCCCTGGAGCTCCACTCGGGTGGCTTCGAGTTCTCGCTCAAGCTCGGCGACTCGCGAGACGTCCTGCGGCGCGGCGGGGCCACCTCGTTTCGACTCGCGCTTCGGCTCGTCGATGAAACAAATCAACAACAGCTTCTCGCCCTCGCTCGCAACCGGCTGCACGGCGATACTGAACGAACTTGGATTGCCATCGCGAACCGTCTCAACGCCGGCCGCGACAATCCGCTTGTTCTCTTGACCGGCCCGCTGGATCGCCGCGCGGAGCTTGGTGCGCAGGTCCTCGCGCGCCATGGTAAGCAGATCGCGGGTGGGGTGACCCGCCGCCACACGCAAGTACCGATCTATCGGTCCCAGGTAATAGAGACACTCATGCTTCTGATTGATCAGTATCGCCGCCGGCGCATATGTCTCCATCACCAGTTGCCGACAAAGGCCGGCGAGAGCGGCTTGGTGTGACGGCGGTTCGCTTGGTCCCTGACGTGTCGGGACTCGCACGCCGCCGGCGTTCGTCAAAAATCCGAGTTCTCCCGGCCGACTGCGACCGATGTGCCGATAGAGCCGCTCCGACCTGGAAATCATCTCGAACCGGCCGTCGAGATTACCGGCCGTCTCCGAGCTGCCGAGAAGCAGAATGCCGCCCTCACGCAGCGCGAAGTGGAAAAGAGAAATAACCTTCGCCTGAGCCTCGGGGCGCAGATAGATCAGAAGATTCCGGCATGAAACGAGGTCGAGCCGCGAAAACGGGGGATCGGCGAGCAGGTCCTGTACGGTGAAGACGACGATCGCACGCAGCTCGGGCAAAACCCTGTAACCGCGATCCTCCTTCGTGAAGAAGCGGGCAAGTCGTGCCGCAGACACGTCAGCCTCGATCGATTCCGGATAAAGGCCCTCTCGGGCGGCGGCTACGGCATCCGGATCGACGTCGGAGGCGAAGACCTGCAGCTTGACATGGCTCTTCATCGCCGTGATCTGCTCGCGGAACAGCATTGCAAGAGAATAAGTCTCCTCGCCCGTGCTGCACCCCGCGATCCAGATACGAAGGGGGTGATCGGGCACCTGGCTACGGACCAGGTCGGGAACGACCTTTTCGGCCAAGAAATCAAACACCTTGGGATCACGGAAGAAGCTCGTAACATTGATGAGCAGGTCCTTGGCAAGCAGGTCGAGCTCGCTCGTATTGCTGCGCAGAATTTCGAGATACCGCTCATTGGTCCCGATCACCGCCATCGCCATCCGCCGCTCGATCCGGCGCCGCAGCGTACCTGGCTTGTAAAGCGTGAAATCGTGGGCGGTTTTCGTGCGTAGAAGTTCGATAATTTCGGGCAACCAGTCCTGCGCCCTATTTCGCGGTGTCGAACCGTCAGGCGCGCGGGCAAGGGTCATTCGCCTGTCATATTTGACGAGCGCCTCCGGAATCTTTGTTACTGGAAGCACGAGGTCCACCGCGCCCGTCATGATCGCGCTGCGCGGCATGCCGTCATAGCCGGCCTCGTCGGGGTCCTGCGCGATCACGAATCCATCTTTTTCCTTCACGGCTTTCAGCCCAAGGCTGCCATCGGCCCCCGTCCCTGACAGGATCACGCAAACGGCGCGCGCTCCGAACTCCTTCGCCAACGTGTGCAGCAAAAAATCGAAGGGCAGGCGCGCGCCGTGACGCGCCTGGGGCTGCGAAACGTGCAAAGCACCGTTGCCGACGGAGAGATAGGTTCCGGGCGGAATGACATAGAGGTGGTCGCGCTCGATCGACATTCCATCAATTGCTTGCCGCACCGCCATCGACGTGTGCCCGGCCAAGAGGTCGACCATCATGCTTTCGTGGGTCGGATCGAGATGCTGGACTAGAATGAAGGCCATGCCGCTATCCGCAGGCAGCGCCTCGACGAGCTTCCTGCAGGCATCAAGGCCACCCGCCGAGGCGCCTATTCCGACGATTGAGAAGTGCCCAGGGCTGCGTTGAGGTCTGCGCGCCAGCGGAGAACGCAGTCCCGATCGATGTGGCGTAGCACTACCCTGACGCGGGCGGCTTTGTGACATTTTGATCGCTCCCCGCCCCGGTGGAGTATCGTCTTATACTACAAGGGAGGAGTGGGGAATTGTGAGCAAAAGTGATCACGACTTCACGATTGGGCAGACGCCCAGGGGCTCTTTCTTTCGGCTATTGGGCGGCGATCGTCGGCTGCCGGCACGACAATAGATTTGAGTAGTTTCCGAACGCGACCTCGGTGATCGTTCGGGGAACGATCGTCCGTAATTGCAGTTTTTTTGCGTGGGGCCCTTCAATCCAACGGAGAATTTCATGCACAAGTTGCTCATCGCCTCAATCGCGGTAGCCTCGATCACATTGCCGCAACTGGCCTTCGCCCAAGCCTCGCCTCCCCCGCAAAAGCAGCAATCCTTGCAAAGCCGGGTGAAGATGAACCTGGAACAGGCGGGGTTCACCGACGTCCGGATCATGGCTAGCTCGTTCCTGGTTCAGGCCAAGGACAAGGACGGAAACCCTGTCATGATGGTCATCAATCCGGATTCCGTGACGTCGATTACGGAAATATCGGGCGGCCAGCGAAGTGCCGCTGCACATGAGAGCACAACTACAGGTGCCGGCACTGCGGCCGATCATCTCACCCTCACGTCTGCTCAGCGCCATGAACTGTGGCAGGGTCTCAACAAGCAAGCGAAAGAGAGCACACCTGCCGGGTTCACGGCAAAGGTCGGAGAGGCCGTGCCGAGCTCGATCAAGCTGCAATCACTTCCCGCCAATCTGAGCAGCCAGATTCCGGCGTTGAAATCTTACGACTATGCGATGTTGCAAAGCGAGTTGTTGATCGTCGATCCGACTTCCAAGAACATCGTCGACATCATCACTCAATAAGCGAACAAGGTACCCGCGAGGAAGGGCCGGCCGGCATGTGCCGGCCCTTGCCGGTTGACCGGTCGATCGGACATTCAAAGGCGTCTCTAACGCCCGAGAGTCCACGGCAAGAGGATGGGCTTGTCATCGTGCTGCGGTCAATCGACCGGCTGCGCCAGCAGGAGACGCCCCAACAGTCTAAATCTACAGGTTACGCGCGGGGCGGGCGCCGTCCGCCGCAGCGCGAACAGCTCTGAGTAAATTCCGAGCCTCCTATCGGGTGGTCTCCGTCTGCTATCTTTGCAACCGGAGAGCCTTTTTGACCGACGTCTTGTGCGGCGTTGCTCCCTACGATCAGCAGCTCTGGTTCGTCGAGTCTCAAGTTTCTTGAAAATGAATAGAACCCTTTTTTCACGGACTCGGTTCGAAAGCCGCAGCGGCGGCTCCGGCCCGACTTCAATGGCAACGCGTGTTTCCGATCGGTCTCCGCCAGTACAGTCCAACGCCGCACGGGAATTGCACGATCGAATCGAGACATGGGTAAACGAAGGCGGTGCGGGAGGGGAAGACGATGAAGACGCTTCGCGTTCTCGTGGTGGAGGATGATGCCGTGATCGGCATGTTGCTTGCCGAGATACTTGAACAGATGGGCCACGCCGTTTGCGCGATTGAGGCCACAGAGGCTGACGCAGTGACCTCTGCCGTTCGACACGGACCAGACTTGGTGATTGCCGATGAAGGATTGCGCATTGGGAGCGGCATTTCTGTGGTTGACGAAATACTCCGCACCGGGCTCGTTCCGCACGTGTTCATCACCGGTGATGCTTCAAAGGTCAGGGCGGTCAGGCCGGACGCAGTGGTGATGCAAAAGCCGTTTCGTGAAGCCGACCTCGCCCAGGCCATTCAACGCGCACTCGACGCCGCAGGCTCATCTTGAGGCGGCAACTATTGTGACAGTTTGCGGCCTGACGCGGCAAGTCGCGGAACTCCAGACGTTTCGCGACCAATTCCAATTCAACGCCCGTCCGTCTGAGTAGTTTCCGAGCCTACTGATCCAGCACGGCCGGTGGTTATGTTCATACCATCAAGCAGCTCACCCGCCATCAAGCAGCTCACCAGAAAGATGAACGGTAATGAACGTCAATACGATGCCGCCACCGGCAACTCTCGCCCAGTTCGCAAAAACCGTGACGATGAAAGCTCTGGTTTACCAGGGTCCCGGCAAGAAAGCCGTGGAAGATCGCCCGAAGCCGGACATCGCGGCATCCACCGATGCGATCGTCAGGATAACCAAAACGACGATTTGCGGTACGGACCTGCACATCCTCAAGGGTGACGTCCCGACTTGTCAGCCTGGCCGCATTCTGGGTCACGAGGGCGTGGGCATCATCGAGAAGGTCGGGGCGGCCGTCACGACGTTCAAGCCGGGAGACCAGGTCCTGATCTCCTGCATCAGCGCCTGCGGCAAATGCGAGTATTGCCGGAAGGGGATGTACTCGCATTGCGCGACCGGCGGCTGGATCCTCGGCAACAGCATCGATGGCTGCCAGGCCGAGTTCGTCCGCATTCCGTATGCGGAAACCAGCCTCTATCCGATTCCCGATGGCGCCGACGAAGAAGCCCTGGTCATGCTGAGCGACATCCTGCCGACCGGCTTCGAATGCGGCGTGCTCAACGGCAAGATCGCGCCGGGCAGCAAGGTGGCTATCGTCGGCTCAGGGCCGATTGGGCTTGCCGCACTTCTCACCTCTCAGTTCTACTCGCCGGCCGAGATCATCATGATCGATCTCGACGACAATCGCCTTGGAACGGCGAAGCGCTTCGGCGCCACGGCGACTGTTAACAGTGCCGGCGGCAAAGCCGTCGAGGCGGTCATGAAGCTGACCGCCGGGCGCGGTGTCGATACCGCAATCGAGGCGGTTGGCATTCCGGCCACGTTCGAGTTGTGCGAACAAATTGTCGCGCCGGGCGCCACCATCGCCAATATCGGAGTGCATGGGACCAAGGTCGCTCTGCATCTGGAGCGACTGTGGGATCGCAACATTACGATCACCACGCGATTGGTCGACACCGTCAGCACCCCCATGCTGCTCAACATCCTGCGGTCTCACAAGATCGACCCCAAGCTTCTGATTACGCATCGCTTCAAGCTCAGCGGCATCCTCGATGCCTACGAAACATTCGGGCACGCCGCCAAAACACGGGCGCTCAAAGTAATCATCGAGGCCTAACTCATTTTCAAGCCGTTGCGAACAACTGGCAAACGTATAGCGACAATTGCACCGGCATCATTCGGTTTGTGACCAAGAGGACGAAGCCATGACCTATCAAAGTGTCAATCCCGCCGACGGCAAAACCCTGAAGACATTCAATGCACTCACCGACAAGGAGCTTGAGACCAAGATCGCAACCGCGGCGACCTGCTTTAAGACGTGGCGGAACAAGAGCTACGCCGAGCGGGCCGTCATCGTGGCCAAGGCGGCAACGATTATGCAATCGAAGATCGACGATCTCGCGCGCACGATGACCCTCGAAATGGGCAAGCGGATCAACGAGGCTCGCGGGGAAGTCGATTTCAGCGTGAGAATTCTCGACTATTACGCCAAGAACGCTGAACGCTTCCTTGCCCCCGTCAAGCTCCATCCCACTAACGGCGAAGCTCATATGGAGAGCAGCCCGATCGGCGTGATCTTCGGTGTCGAGCCGTGGAACTTCCCCTACTACCAGCTCGCTCGGGTCGCAGGTCCCCACCTGATGGCCGGCAACGTCCTGATGGTGAAGCACGCCGGCTGCGTCCCGCAATGTGCTATCGCCTTCGAAAAGCTTTGGATCGAGGCAGGCGCGCCGCTCGGATTGTATACCAACCTGCTGATCTCGCACGAGCAGTCGGAGCGCGTCGTCGACGACCCACGAGTCAAAGGCGTGGCGTTGACCGGCAGCGTCGCGGCTGGCCGAAGCATTGCGGCGCGGGCCGGACTGAACCTCAAGGTGTCCTCGATGGAGCTCGGCGGGAGCGACGCGTTCATTGTCCTGGACGATGCCGACCTCGAACACACCGTCAAGTGGGCCGTGTGGGGGCGGATGTACAACACCGGACAAACCTGCTGCGCGGCGAAGCGATTCATTGTTGTTGAGGAACTCGCCGATAAATTCCTGGAGAAATTCAGGGCAGCGCTCGCGGCGCTTAAGCCAGGGGATCCAATGGATGAGAAGACGACACTGGGTCCGTTGTCCACGGAATCGGCGTTGGTAGATCTTCTCAAGCAGGTGGATGGTGCGATCGCCAAAGGCGCAAAGCTTGTCATGGGCGGCAAGCGCATCGATCGTCCAGGATCGTTCATGCAACCCACGATCCTGACGGACATCAAGCCGGACAATCCGGCCTTCAGAGACGAGTTCTTTGGCCCAGTCGCGCTTTTCTTTCGCGTCAAGAACGAGGATGAGGCCGTCGCTCTCGCCAACGACTCGGATTTTGGGCTGGGCGGCTCTGTTTTCACGAAGGACATCGCACGTGGCAAGCGCGTGGCAAGCCGTGTCGATACCGGCATGATGTTCATCAATAACATCGACTGGTCAGATGCCGAACTGCCGTTTGGCGGAATCAAGAACTCCGGTTACGGGCGCGAGCTCGGCGACATGGGCATCCAGGAGTTCGTGAACAAGAAGCTGGTTCGCGTCGCCTCAAGTCATGCCCCGGCTTAGGTCGCTTTGATCTACGTAACTGTGCAGCGGCGAAGTTAATGATCGCAACAGGGATGTATCGCAATGACAACGAAAAATAACAAATCGACGACTGTCGAAAAGCCCGTCTGGTTGATAACGGGCTGCTCGACGGGCTTCGGCCGCGAACTCGCCAAGCATGTGCTCGAGCGGGGCTACCGCACGGTCGTGACCGCGCGCGATCCCGACAAGGTAAAGAGCTTGTCAGCCGGGGGAGAAGCTTTGGTGCTCAAGCTCGACGTGACGGATCAGATCGACGTCGACGCGGCGATCAAGGCGGCCGAGCATAAATTCGGTCGCATAGACGTCCTCGTTAACAACGCGGGCATTGGTTATTTCGCGGCCGTCGAAGAGAGCGAAGAAAATGAGGTCCGCAAAATGTTCGAGATCAACGTGTTCGGTCTCAGCCGAATGATCCATGCGGCCCTGCCTGGAATGCGGAAACGTCGTAAAGGATTTATCGTCAATTTCTCCTCCATCGGCGGACTTCGCTCTTTCCCGTCGGTCGGCTACTACAATGCCACTAAATTTGCGGTAGAAGGTCTGTCCGAAGCACTCTGGCAGGAAGTAGAACCGCTCGGCATCAAGGTAATGCTGGTCGAGCCGAGTGGCTTCCGCACCGATTGGGCCGGGCGTTCGGCGAACGAGAGCAAGCGACAGATCGACGACTACGCCGCCACAGCGGGCGCGTGGCGCAAGCAAGTTCGTGCGATCTCCGGAAAACAGTCCGGTGATCCCGCTCGCGCTGCAACGGCAATCGTAAAGGCCGTCGAGGCGTCGCATCCGCCGCACCATCTTCTTCTGGGCAACGAAGCGTTCGAGGGCGCCACCGCGAAGCTAGACGACCTGCGCAAGGAGTTCTCCGCGTGGGAGGCGGTTTCCCGCGCGGCGGATTTCCCGAACGAGAAGCAAGGTCGGGCGGCCTGAACATAAGTAAAGGCCATAAGGCCCACGATCGCATCGTCGGCAGAGCCTAAATCGTCACCAAACACGGCTCGCCTGAAACAACCGGAGCGCCTTATGTACGTCAACGTTGCCGTTCTGAAGGAAACCCACCCGCACGAACGGCGCGTAGCGATGGTGCCCTGCGTTGTTCCCAAGCTGGTCAAGCTCGGCGCGAAGCTGCACATGCAGTCGGGCGCCGGAGACGCAATCAAGCTCTCCGATGCCGCGTTCGAGGACGTCGTCTTCGTTGACGACCGCAAGGAACTGGTCTGCGACGCGGACGTGGTTCTCGCCGTGCAGCCGCCGGCTTTGGAGGTGATCGGCGCGATGAAGGAAGGCGCGATTCTCATGTCCTTCGTCTACGCGCATCAGGAGCCCGTATTGCTGCAGCGCCTGCTCGATCGGAAGATCACCTGCTTCGCCATGGAACGGGTGCCGCGCATCACGCGGGCTCAGGCGATGGACGCACTGTCGAGCCAGTCCGCCCTGGCGGGATACTACGCAGTGCAACTCGGCGCGACCCATCTCGCTCGCATTCTGCCAAAGATCACAACCGCTGCCGGTGCGATTGGGCCGGCCAAAGTCCTGGTCATGGGCCTCGGCGTCGCAGGTCTGGAGGCCCTCGCCACCGCCCACCGTCTCGGCGCCGTGGTCGAAGGCTATGACGTGCGCCCGGAAACCCAGGAGCAGGCGCTCTCACTGGGCGCAAAATTCGTCGAAACCGGCGTGGATGCGCGCGGCAAAGGCGGTTATGCGCGCGACCTCAACGCGGAAGAAAAGAGCAAAGTCGCCGCCGTGTTGACCAAACATATCCAGCAGGCCGACCTGATCATCACCACGGCCGCCATTCCGGGCCGGCCGTCGCCGAAACTCATCAGCAAGGTCCAGGTCGCCGGCATGAAGTCCGGCGCCGTTATCGTCGATCTCTCCGCCGAGGGCGGCGGTAACTGCGAGGACACGCAACCTGGCGAGACGATTCAGGTGGGCCAGGTGACGATCGTGGCGCCGCTGAACGTGCCGTCGCTGTTGGGCGAGGACGCAAGCGAGCTCTATGCAAAGAATCAATACAATCTGCTCGCCCTGATGATGAAGGACAACGTCATCAAGCTCGACTGGGACGACGAGGTTATCGCCAAGACGGCCCTTACCCATGCCGGCAAGATCAAAGGCGACGCCCCAAAGCACGAGGCGAACGCCGGCCTTGCGACCAAAGACGCATCAGCCAGGCCTGCCATGAAGGTCGCTTGAACCGATCGGGAGATCACGATGGAATTCCAGATAGCGATGACCGGCTTCGTTGCCTTGTATGTCTTCATGCTCGCCGCTTTTGCCGGGTGGGTAATCATTGGCCGCGTCCCGGCGATCCTGCATACCCCTTTGATGTCGGGCTCCAACTTCGTGCACGGCATTGTCGTAGTGGGGGGTATCTTCGCTCTCATCAACGCGAGCACGGTTCTGGAGCAGGCGATCGGGTTCTGCGCCGTGCTGCTCGGAGCTGGGAACGCCGCCGGCGGCTACGCGGTCACTGATCGCATGCTCGCGATGTTCCAGACGACCGAGCACCAGACGAAGCATGCGAAGCACCGCCACGCCAAGAAGGCTTGAGGTACCGCCATGCTCACCGTCATTCCGCAACTGACGATCGGGATAACCGATCTCTCCGCTGCTTTTCTCTTCATGTACGGCCTCAAGCGCATGTCCTCGCCGGTGACGGCGCCGTCGGGCATCTTCGTCGCGGGACTGGGCATGTTGGTCGCCGTCCTGGCGAGCTTTCTCTACATCTTCGACGTCAGCGCGGCGGCCAAGCCGTATCTGATGATCAATGTCGCTCTCGCCGTCATTGCCCTAATCATCGGCGGCGGTGCTGCCTGGTGGAGCGGCAAAAAGGTCGCGATGACGTCCATGCCGCAAATGGTGGCGCTCTATAACGGCATGGGCGGCGGTGCCGCCGCGGCGATCGCCGCAGTGGAGCTGTTCGGCAACAAAGCGCAGGGCGTGACCCAACTCATCGTAACGCTCATCGGCGCGCTGATCGGCGCCGTATCACTTTCCGGCTCGCTGATCGCCTGGGCCAAGCTTGACGGAGTCATCAACAAGCCGTTGCGGGTGAAGGGTCAGCAAGCCTTCAACGGGGTGATCATGCTCGCGACTCTCCTGGTCGGCGGCTACATCGTATTCTCCGCACATGGTGGTGCGGATCCGCTGATCGCCGTGCCGACGTTGATTTGCGTATTTTTTGGCTGCGCGCTGGTCTTCGGCGTTCTGATGACGCTTCCGATCGGCGGGGCCGATATGCCGGTCGTGATCTCGATCTACAATGCCTTCACCGGCCTCGCGGTTGGCCTCGGAGGGTTCGTGCTGCAGAACCCGGCACTGATGATTGCCGGGATGGTAGTCGGCGCCGCCGGCCTGCTCCTGACACTGCTCATGGCGAAGGCGATGAATCGTTCGGTCGCCAATGTGCTGTTCACGAATTTCGGCGCTGCAGTGAAGCACCACCGAGGCGGCATCAAAGGCAGCCTCAAGCCCGTCGAGGCCAGCGACGCCGGCATCTTCATGCGCTACGCCGGCAAAGTCATCATCGTGCCGGGTTACGGTCTCGCGGTCGCGCAGGGACAGCAGAAGCTCTACGAATTCGTCAAGCTGCTCCAGGCCGCGGGCGTCGAGGTCAAGTTCGCGGTCCACCCCGTGGCCGGGCGCATGCCCGGTCAAATGGACGTCCTGCTGGCGGAAGCCGGCGTTCCCTACGACCTCATTTTCCAACTTGAAGACATCAACGACGATTTCGCAAGTGCCGACGTTGCACTCGTCATCGGTGCAAACGATGTCGTGAATCCGGCCGCGCGTACCGACAAATCCTCGCCGACTTTCGGCATGCCGATCCTCAACGCTGACAAGGCCAAGAAAGTCTACGTCGTCAAACGCGGCGAGGGCAAGGGTTACGCCGGCATCGTGAACGCCCTGTTTTACGCAGAGAACTGCAACATGGTCTACGGCGACGCCCAGGCCGTGTTGGTGAAAATGATCGAGGCAGTGCGAGGGTTGGGGTTGTCGGCCGCTGCGTAGCCCACGCGCCTGAGCCGATACCGAATGACCCCCAAATCGATGCCAAACTGAAAGGACTCACCCGTGGCCACTAAGATGAATGCCGCAGTTGTCAAGCAGTTCGGAAAGCCCTTGGTGTTTGAGGAATGGGACATCCCTTCGTCTCAGGGCTGGCCAGTGGCTGATTACCGCCCCCTCGCTCGACGCCTTCAAGCAGGGCGTGAGCATGACACGCAAGCGCGGCACCTGTGTGTTGGTCGGACTGCCGCCGGGCGATTTCCCTGTCCGCTATTTGACGTCGTGGCGAACTGCATCACCATCCGCGGTTCCTTCGTGGGTACCCGCGAGGATATGGCCGAGACGCTGGCGTTCGCCGCCGACGGCAAGATCAAGGCCGATATCGAGTTACAGCCCCTGTCGGACATTAACGAAGTCTTCGACCGGCTCGAACACGGTAAGGTGGCGGGCCGCGTGGTCCTCGACTTCCTTGGGGCTAACGCGGGTAACGGTCAATCGAAAGCCTCCATGACGAAGAAGCCGGAAGCAGCCCCCCTCGCTTAGACGCAACAGGCAGATGTTTAACGTCCGGATTGAAGGTCAACAATGCCTCGCGCCAGCGCGGCGGCGGAATCGCTGCGGCTTGGCGGTTCGGCCGGGGTCACGGTGTTGACCGCAACTCTAGGTCAAGACCGCCCGGCGAGCGGCACTCCGGGTCTGCGGTCCGGCGCTGGCCGGTTACCCTTGGGATCACTGCGTGGCGTTCCGCTCGGGCCGCCGACATAGCAGAGCGTAGAAAGGCGAAATGAACCCACTACATTGAAAACGAGAGCATTATATAAAATCGCGTTTTTTGTTGCGGTGTGCTCTATGCCTGCATGGCATTTTGCCAGAGTTCCACAGGTTGAAGGTGGGACACACTTTTATTGGCATTGGGTGGGCCGGAAAGGCGGACCGGCGTTTTGGTTTAGCGATGTGCCTCAATTTGGCGTAGTGGCGGCCGCGAACGCGTCCTTAATCGAGTCCTCAACGTCCACGTGACCCCGATCATCGGAAGGCTGGTGGCTGACGGCGATGTTTTCGTGGGGCGGAATCGTCACCCGAATATTGATACGTTCAACGGAGCCGTGACGATGCTTCGTGCTCGGCGCCACTCCGCAACTCGACACCCCAGTGATGTGATGTTGATATTGCTCCAACCGCTTCACCTCGCGCTCAATGGCTGCGCGGGCGGCTTCTGATGTGTCCCATTTTCGCAACTGATTTACACCGGTATTTTCATAATTACATCCTTCCCCCGGTTTCAAAAAAAGTTCGCGATCTTCACATCGGGATTAGACGTGCAGGTTAAAATCGCTCGTCGAGGTACACTATGATGACGTCCGACCGAGCTCGCTTTTGAGCGCGGTCGGAATTCGACATGAATCAACCACCCGGCAGTCGCCGGACGATCCCAAACAGGCTCAACGGGAGAACTTGAACTCAGGCGCGGCCTTGAGCTGATCCTTCGTCATGTTAAGGACGGCGTGGTCCGGAAGGGAACGCGAGCCGTCCGAGTTCTGGCTGGGGGCGCCTGCCGCTCCCGTCGTCACTGGTGAAATGGTTCCGCGAGACGATACAACCGGTTGATAGACCCAGTTGATTTGGCTATAGGGCACTGCCACGTCACGCTGGTCGAGGCCGAGGAAACCACCCGCCCCGACCACAATCGCTTCGACCTTTCCAGCCCGATCGACGATGAGTTCGGAAATGTCGCCGATCTTCTCGTTGTCACTGTTTTAGACATTCAGCCCAATGAGCTTGGAGGCACGCCATTGACCGGGGGCCTCGTGGGTCATCCAACTCGTCGCGGTAACTGTGGTCGTCTTCGCGGTGACGGTGGTCCCCGTTGGGGCGGAGCTCGTCGGACCGGTCTGGGCGAGAGTTGCCGAGGACATCAGCAACGCGATAGTGGTGGCGGTGATGAAGCCCGAATTCAGGTGAAAGCGCATCTTATTGTTTCCTTTGTTGGGTGAGTTACATTGCGCAATGAACGCCTTTATTTTGTAAAAGAATACTGCGCGTATTATAACGTTTACGATTGCAGAATGTTCCTCTGGAATAATTAACGATGGCCCCAATCGTCAAACTTAGCGTTGACAGCAATAAATATCATTTCCACGAAATGATGGCTCGGCGGTTGCTCGTGCCGATTTTCCCAGTACTGCGAAAGCTGCGCCCTCGCACATGTTCGTGATGCATTGTCGCTATTGCGCATCTCGCGCACCATTTATGGTCGATGGGCGAAACAATAAAATTCCATCATACCGATGCGAGCGACTTCGTTACGCCAATTATCCGCCGCGGCGATGAGGATACGGCTATTGTGTCCTTTCCGGTCGCGATGAGCGAAGAGACCTTCGCAACTCTGAACTCGCGGTCCCCGATTGTGGCTCCGGCCTTCGTCGTCGCGCTGATTCTCATCAACGCAATCTATTGAGGATCTTGGTAATTGACGGGTGGGCCACTGCGTACGTCAGCGGGCTGGATACGCGATGCGAGCCGCGGTGCACCTGCTCCTAGGCCAAACCTTTGAGCGTCGTAGCGCGGGCCCGGCGGCCCGTTGCGCTTTCAACTGCAATTGAAGGATTAGAAGATGTCGAATACCCAGGACTATCTCGCAAAAGCGGACGAATTCGCCGGTCTTGCAAGAAAGGCGAACTCCCTGAGAGACATTAGAGAATGTCTTGCGCGCGCGCAGTCCTTCAGGAAGCTCGCCGAAAACGAGGAATGGATTGGGGGAAATAGCGATAAAATCATTTCGAATGGACAGTAGGACTGACTGATCGCAAGTCGAAACGCCTGCGATGCCTTAAGCGACGTACGTGCATCTTGCCTCGGATCGTCGCTCATCAGGTTCACGTCGTACAGCGCCGCCGATCAGCACTGGCCGGCGCGTGTCGACGCAGTTTACCTTACCATAGCCTGCGTCGGGAAGTCCCGGGACTTGGCGCCGAAAACGTCTGGCGGGTCACGCGTGAAAGGTGGCTCTCCCGCCGCATCTTAATTTCTGATGATTATCTCCCATTGGTTGCGCGGCTTGGAACAAGCTTCATTAAATCAACGCCTTGGAATGGGGTCTATCGGACTGCGAGACCGGGAGCACGCGTTCCAACCAACCAGACCAGTATTATCATCGAGCAATATTGCTCATTTGCAGCGAGTCACCAGAAATTTGAGTGGACGGAAATCATTGGGCCTCGGCTGGAACCGGTCGCTTATTTGCGGGTTGTGGCCTAAGGGGCTTCTCCTCGCACCGGCGGATTGCGTATCCGTCGTCGAGAGCCCCGAGAAGCCGACATGCAAGTCTAATCGACGATGATCCGGCAATCCCGCCGCGTGCCGGACAAACAAGCGCTTTCGGTGTCGTCAAGGCGGCGGAGGCGCGCGGCAGTTTCGAAGTGCTCTGAGCCTGATCGGCAAGGGCAACGCGCGCATCTTCGCTGGTCTTGACGCGTATTTCCCGACGCACCACCCGCAAAGAAGCTATTCAGCAAGCACGGGCACGAGCCGGCAACTGGAGAAGATAAATGCAGATCGGAATGGTCGAACTCGGCAAAATGGGTGGCAACATGTCGCGCCGCCTGATGAATGCGGGACACCAGTGCGTGGTGTACGCGCGGACCGCCAAGACGCGCCAAGCGCTGGCGAAGGATGGTGCCACGGCCGCAGCGACGCTTGCGGAAGTTGTGAAGACGCTCAGGGAAAAGCCACGTGCGATCTGGCTGATGTTGCCCGCCGGCCGGGTCACCGAAGAAATGATCGAAAGTCTCAGCGGCCTGCTGGAGCGCGACGACATTGTCATCGATGGCGGCAATTCGTTCTACAAGGACGACATTCGTCGCGCCAAGAAACTGGGCGAGAAGGGTATTCGCTACATCGATTGCGGTACGTCCGGCGGCGTCTGGGGCATCGAGCGCGGCTATTGCATGATGATCGGTGGCTCAAAGGAAGCTGTGGATCACCTCGATCCGATCTTCTCGGCGCTCGCTCCCGGGTTGGGTAGTATCCCGCGCACGGCGGGGCGCCAGAACGGCAATTCCCGCGCCGAGCGCGGTTACATTCACGCTGGTCCGTCGGGCGCCGGGCACTTCGTCAAGATGGTGCATAACGGCATCGAGTACGGTTTGATGCAGGCCTACGCCGAGGGCTTCGACATCCTGCGCAACAAGGACTCGAAGGATCTAGCCGAGGACGAACGCTTCACGCTGAACATGCCGGATATCGCGGAGGTTTGGCGGCGAGGCAGCGTCATTTCATCCTGGCTGCTTGATCTCGGCGCCGCTGCGCTGGCGAAGGATCCGCAATTGAAGGATTTTTCGGGCTTCGTCCAGGATTCGGGTGAGGGTCGCTGGACGGTCGAAGCTGCGATCGAGGAAGCCGTGCCAGCAGATGTGATCACCACGGCGCTCTACTCCCGTTTCCGCTCAAGGCGGGAGCATACCTTCGGCGAGAAGATGCTCTCAGCCATGCGCTTCGGCTTCGGCGGGCACCTCGAGGGTCAAGAGCCGATTGACCTCGAACCACAGCCAAAGGATTCGCACCGTCACTCGGCGACACAGCACGCCGCCGAGTAGTGCCATGGACGACCGTCTGATTCGGACGCCGCAGACTGCGCCGGTGGCGCAGTTCGCGCCGCGGCGAGAGGCCAAACCAGCCGATCCCTGCGCCATGGTGATATTCGGTGCCACCGGCGACCTGACCAAGCGGTTGGTGATTCCAGCACTCTACAATCTCTCGCACACCAAGGTGCTACCGGATAAATTTGCATTGATCGGCGTGGCCCGCGCAGAGGGCAGCGCGGAAAGCTGGCGCGACCACCTTTACGACACGCTGAAAAGCTTTGTTGGCAACCCTACCACGGAGTTCGATGTCGACCATATCGACGAGGCTGCGTGGAAGCGGCTTGCGGAGAAAATGGTGTATGTGCGGGGCGACTGACGAAGCCCGATCTGTATGACAAGCTTCGCAGGGCACTTGAAGAGGCTGACAAGGCCCGCGGCACCCAGGGCAACGCCATCTTCTATCTCGCAGTCGCGGATCAGCTCTTCGGCTCCGTGGTCGAACAGCTCGGCAAGGCGAAGCTCACCGATGAGGACAAGAAAGAGAACGGGAAGCATCGATTCTGGCGCCGCGTGGTGATCGAGAAGCCGTTCGGCCATAGCCTCGATTCGGCGCGCGAGCTGAACGCCCGCATCCAGCGGACGCTGCACGAGGACCAGATTTTCCGGATCGACCACTTTCTCGGTAAGGACACGGTCCAGAGCATCATGGCGTTCCGCTTCGCCAACGGGCTGTTCGAACCGATCTGGAACCACGACCGGATCGATCACGTGCAGATCACTGCTGCGGAGACGGTCGGTGTGGAGGACCGCGGCAACTTCTACGAGGCGACTGGCGCGCTACGCGACATGGTCCCCAATCACCTGTTCACGTTGCTCTCGATGGTGGCCATGGAGCCGCCCACGGGCTTCGATGCCGCCGCGATCCATTCAAAGAAGGCCGAGGTGTTAGCCGCGATGCCAGCTGTCAAGCCCGAAGCAGCGGTGCGTGGCCAGTACGGCGCCGGCACAGTGCTGGGCAACAAGGCGAAGGCCTACCGGCAAGAGCCCAATGTGGCGCCAGGTTCGAACGTCGAGACCTATGTCGCGATGCAGCTCGAGATCGATAACTGGCGTTGGGCCGGGGTGCCCTTTTACCTGCGTACCGGCAAGAACATGTCGCAACGAAATACCGAGATTGCGATTCGCTTCAAGCAGGCACCCTATGCAGCGTTCCAGGACACTCCTGTCGACACGCTGCGGCCCAACTGGCTGGTGCTCCGCATTGCGCCGGATGAAGGAATCTCCCTGCAGTTCGAGGTCAAGCGCCGAGGTCCCGTGGTTGACCTAGCCGCCGTGAAAATGGACTTCCACTATGATGAATGGTTCCCCAAAGAACCAAATGTCGGATACGAGACGCTGCTCTATGACGTCATGATCGGCGACCAGACATTATTTATGCGCGCCGACATGGTGGAGCAGACTTGGCGTATCGTCCAACCGGTGCTTGACGCCTGGGTGAAGAATGATGCGGCAGATGTGCCGATCTATCAGGCAGGAAGCGCAGGACCGAACGAAGCGGATGCCCTTCTGGCGCGAGACGGCCGACGCTGGCGGAGCGTACACGGCGATGGCCATGGACAATCGTCATAAGTCGCGCGCGCCCGTTGCCGTTCAAATGTTCGGCCGTGATTTCGGATGTCGATGGCACGTTGGTTACTGATGATAAAATGTTGACTGCGCGCTCTCAGGCGGCTGTGGCAGAACTGCGTGCAAGCGGAATCATTTTTTCGATTATCAGCAGCCGGCCGCCCCGCGGTTTGCGCATGCTGATCGAGTCCCTCGCAATCACCGCACCCGTGGGAGGTTTCAATGGCGGGGTGATAGCGACGCCGGACCTTACAGTGGTCGCTGACCATCTCCTGTTGTCCGGGGCCGCTCGGCGCGCGGTCAAGACACTTAATGCGCGCGCTGTGCAGGTCTGGGTTTTCAGCGGGCAGAACTGGCTAGTGCGCGACACCGACGGGGCTTATGTGCGGCTCGAGGAGCGCACGGTGGGATTCCGGCCGACAATCGTCGAGGATTTCGGCGCCGCCCTCGACTTCGCCGCCAAAATCGTCGGTGTCAGCAGGGATTTCGAGCTTCTCGAAGAGTGCGAGCGCGATGTGCGGACCGCGCTCGCTGATAACGCTTTCGTCGCCCGTTCGCAGCCCTACTACCTCGACATCACCCACCCGCTTGCCAACAAGGGCGTCGCATTATGTGAGATCGCGAAGCTGTTGAATGTTCCGTTGGTGGAGGTCGCCGTCATCGGCGACGGCGGCAATGATGTCGCGATGTTCGAGCGGAGCGGTCTGAGTATCGCCATGGGTAATGCCAGTCTGCAGGTGCAACGGGCAGCGGATTTCGTAACGGATAGCAACCGCGAAGATGGCTTCGCTCACGCGATCGAGCGGTTCATCCTCGGGGGCAGTCCTTCGCATGCACCGATTGAGGCGGTGAAAGCGGGAGATCGCGCATGGTAGAACGTGGTCGCGTCGCATCGACCATCTCGCTTGTTCTCGCGGACGTCGATGGCACGCTCGTCACTGCGGAGAAAGTATTAACGCCGCGCGCCCGAGCCGCCGTGAAGGCTCTGCGAACCGCGGACATCGCCTTTGCGATTACCAGCGGCCGGCCGCCGCGCGGCATGGCGAGTTTGATCAATCTGTTGGCGCTGCGAACCCCGGTCGCCGGATTCAACGGCGGAATATTCGTCGAGCCCGATATGACCATCATGGAACAGCACGTGCTAGCTGCCGATGTCGCAGCACGCGCGCTGGAAGTCATCCTCCAGAACGACATGGATGTGTGGGTCTATAGCGGCAAGGACTGGTTTGTCCGTGACCCCAATGCGCCGCATGTCGCACGTGAGCAATGGACCGTCAACTTCGCCCCGACAGTCGTCGAGAATTTCGAAGGTGTGCTCAGCGGTGCCGTCAAAATCGTGGGCGTGAGCGACGATCGTGATTTGGTCGCGCGCTGCGAAAAGGATGCCCAGGACACTCTTGGCGCTAAAGCGTCGGCGGCCCGTTCGCAACCCTACTATCTCGACGTCACCCACCCAGACGCTAACAAAGGAACCGTCGTTACGACACTGTCAAAACTGCTCTCAGTCCCGACCAATGAGATCGCAACGATCGGCGACATGCCCAACGACGTTCTGATGTTTCGCAAGAGCGGCCTCAGCATTGCGATGGGCAACGCCAGCCCGAACGTGCAGGCTCAGGCCAATTTGGTAACCGGCTCCTACGACGATGAAGGTTTCGCCAAGGCGATCGAGCGATTTATATTACCTGGCACCCGCTTGGCCCTAACGAGGGCATCATGAAGCCGATTGTTGGAGCTTCCTCCATTCAAGCCACCGCCGATCCATATCATCGTGAATACCGTGCGTTGATCGACGGCGAAACCTTTGAACGTGAACCTGACGATTAGCTTCGACGGTCAAACTCCTCCGCGCGCTATCGGGCGTTTGGGAGCTTGAGAAAGAAAGCGGGTGCGCTGCTCGAGCCGGCCAGTTTCATGGCCAATGTCGAGCGGGTGCTGCATCTCCGCGATATCGCCGAACGCGCTCATCTTTGAGACCATCCGTCCGTGGCGCGTGGACGCACCCGTAAGGAGCCTCCGATGGTTGCCGCGCCGCCGCCCGATCTTCTGGAACATATGCCCGCTCCGCTGTCGCCCGCTTCGCCGGATGAGGTGCCTGCCACGCTGTCACCCAATCTGCTGGAAAAGATGGACGCGTATTGGCGCGCCGCGAATTACCTTTCGGTCGGGCAGATCTATCTGCGAGACAACCCTCTGCTGGAATCCCCTCTCAGTCTCGAACATATCAAGCCGCGTCTCCTGGGCCATTGGGGCACGACGCCGGGATTGAACTTTCTCTACGTCCACCTCAACCGGTTGATCAAGCAGAACGATCTGAACATGATGTACGTCGTCGGGCCGGGTCACGGTGGTCCCGGCATCGTGGCGATGACCTACCTCGAAGGATCGTACACCGAACGTTATCCGGCGATCGAGCGTGACCGGAACGGCTTGCGCAGGCTCTTTCGCCAGTTCTCCTGGCCTTACGGAGTTCCCAGTCACGTATCGCCGGAAACGCCCGGCTCAATTCACGAAGGCGGAGAACTGGGCTATTCGCTGGTCCACGCCTACGGCGCGGCATTCGATAATCCAGATCTGATCGTCACCTGCATCATCGGCGACGGCGAGGCTGAGACCGGCGCACTTGCCACGAGTTGGCACTCCAACAAGTTTCTCAATCCCGCACGTGATGGGGCGGTTCTTCCGATCCTTCATCTCAACGGGTTCAAGATTGCAAATCCGACGGTGCTTGCGCGCATCGGCCGCCAGGAATTGACCGACCTGATCCGCGGTTACGGCTATGAACCGCATTTCGTGGAAGGCGACATCCCCGCGGTGGTGCATCAAAGTCTGGCTGCCACGCTCGATACGATCCTCGCGGAGATTCACAAGATCCAGAAGGCTGCCCGTTCTTCTCCAGACACGGTGGAGCGGCCGCGTTGGCCCATGATCGTATTCCGCACGCCAAAAGGCTGGACTGGGCCAAAGTTCGTGGACGGCAAGCCGGTGGAGGGGACGTGGCGCGCGCATCAGGTTCCGATCGCGGATTTCAGGAATCCCGAGCATCTCAAGCAGCTCGAAGAGTGGATGAAAAGCTACAGACCGCGTGAATTGTTCGACGAAGGAGGCAGGTTTCGCGCCGAGTTCGCGTCACTTGCGCCGACTGGCCATCGCCGTATGAGTTCCAATCCACACGCAAACGGGGGGGAATTGTTACAGCCCCTATCGATGCCCCACTTCCGTGATTACGCCGTAACAGTAATTAATCCAGGCAGCGTCGAGGGCGAATCAACGCGGGTTCTCGGAAGCTTTCTGCGCGATGTAATGAAACTCAATCTCGACAAAAGGAACTTCCGGCTCTTCGGCCCCGACGAGACCGCGTCGAACAGGTTGGATGCCGTCTACGAAGCCTCCGGCAAGGAATGGATGGCTGAGGTCGAAGATGTCGACATCAATCTCAGCGTCAAGGGACGCGTCATGGAGGTTCTCAGCGAGCATCTGTGCGAAGGCTGGCTCGAGGGATATCTCCTAACGGGACGCCACGGTCTATTCTCGTGCTACGAGGCGTTCATCCACGTTATCGATTCGATGTTCAATCAACATGCGAAATGGCTCAAGGTCAGCAGGAAGATCGCTTGGCGGAAGCCGATCGCGTCGCTGAACTACCTGCTCACATCGCACGTCTGGCGCCAAGACCATAACGGATTTTCCCATCAGGATCCCGGTTTTATCGATCATGTCGCGAACAAGAAAGCCGATATCGTGCGCATCTATCTGCCACCCGACGCAAACTGCCTGCTATCGGTAGCGGATCACTGTTTACGCAGCCGCAACTACATAAACTTGATCATCGCCGGCAAGCAGCCGGAGTGGCAGTGGCTCGACATCGATTTGGCCGTTCGCCACTGCACCGCCGGTGCGGGTATTTGGCGATGGGCGAGCAACGATGTCGGCGATCCCGACGTGGTCATGGCCTGCTGCGGCGATGTGCCAACTCTTGAGGTGCTCGCTGCCGTGACCCTCTTGCGTGAGTATGTTCCTGATATTCGCATCCGTGTCGTCAATGTCGTGGATTTGATGATATTGCAGCCTCAATCCGAGCATCCGCATGGTCTCGAAGATCAGGATTTCGACGAACTGTTTACGACAGACAAACCGGTGATCTTCGCCTTCCATGGCTATCCCGCAATCATTCACAAGCTGACCTACCGACGGCACAACCATGACAATATTCATGTCCGCGGCTACAAGGAGGAAGGTACCACGACAACACCCTTTGACATGGTCGTGCTGAACAATCTCGACCGTTATCAACTCGCGCTGGACGCCATACGTCGAATTCCACGCTTCAACGATCAGCTAGACAAGGCGACCGCGCGTTACTGGACCACCATGGAACGTCACAAGCTGTATATCAGCGAGAACGGCGACGACATGCCGGAGGTCCGCGACTGGTGCTGGAACCTGTGAGAACGATGTCTTCGCCAGGATACGGCAGTGCGAACGTGCCGCCAGACCTGAATGTGCTGGCGCTGAACAGCGAGGACTTTCGGGCTTTGGTGGAGACGTACGGCTTCTTCATGAGGCCGCTTCGTCAAACGCGCATGCCCGATTTGCGATTCGAATGTTCTGCTATCGATTGGGTCAAGCAGGTGGGCGCAATGATTGCCGTGCACGATGGCGTCGACCTGATCGTCTTGGCGCTGGTCGCCAAGACATGTCGAAAGTACCAATGGGCCTTGGTGATTAATCGCCGCGCGACAAGCTTGTTGGCCGAGCCTCGATCTATCCGGCCTTTCCAGCGGAGACCCGGAGGACTTGGTTACGGCGGAGCCCGTGCGACGTGCCGCTCACGACAAGCGTCATCGGCTCTCCTTTTTCCAGAGTTGCTTCGAGGCATTGCTTGGACTGGTCAATCCTGATCTTGAGGCGGCGGCCACGCCACTGACAGCCGAAGCCAAGGCTGCTCCACCCCTTCGGCAGCTGCGGGTTGATGGCCACGCCGTCGCTCCGCAATGACAACCCAGCGAAACCAAATACCGCCGTCAGCCAGACCCCGCCGAGGGCCGCGATATGCACGCCACCGTCAATGGCCACATGGGTATCTGCGAGATCAATCGCCGCGGTTTGCCTAAAATAGCGCAGCGCCATTTCGGAGTAGCCTAGTTGAGCAGCGACGAGACCATGCATGGCGGGGCTCAGCGAACTGCCGTGGCTGCAGTGGGGTTCGTAGTATTGGAAGTTCGCTCTCCCCGTGTCACCAACAAACTCCTCCGGCAGCAGCGCGAGCAGCGCGACGACGTCGGCCTGCTTTATGACTTGGGAACGTTGCGTCCGGTCCCGCCCAAGCACGACGTCCATTGGCACGGACCGGCCAGCGTAGTCCGCCAGATTGATCTTCTCGAGAGCGAAATAACCCGCAAATTGCTCGAGCAGCCCCGTTTTAGGATCGAGGCCGGTCGCCATCGAATCCGCGGCACTCTTCCACTGGTTTAGTTCGGTGTCATAAAGGCCGATGCGGCTTGAAAGGCTTGTCCAGCACTCGGGCCAGCGCTCGCGTAACAATGCCGCTACATCGATCGCACGCCGGATGTTCCAGCGTGCCATGACGTTGGTGAACGCACTGTCGTCGACATGTTGGTGATACTCGTCCGGTCCGATGACGTCGCGGATGTGGCGGTAGCCGTCCGCCTCCGACTGAGCGCGGCTGGCCCAGAATCGACCTGTCTCGAGCAGTATCTCCGCACCGGCGTCGCGGAGAAACCCTTCATCTCCGGTGGCCTGCCAGTATTGCCAAACCGCATAGGCGACATCCGCACTAATGTGCTGCTCCTCCGTACCGCAAAGGATATCGATGACCTGACGGTCCGGACCGATTACCTGTTCCGGCGTGGTCTCCGCACCGGTGTCGGCGGACTCCCAGGCGTAGAAGGCACCGCGCCAGCCCATCCGGGCCGATTTTGCCCGCGCGGCATCGAGGGTGCGAAAGCGATACATGAGCAGTGCTCGGGCGGCTTCCGGCCAGGTCAGGATATAAAACGGCAGCAGGAATATCTCCGTGTCCCAGAACACGTGTCCATGATAATCGTCGCCGGTCAGCGCCCGGGCGCCGATCGACACGTGCTCGTCCGCCGGATCGGCGGCGCTGTTCAGATGGTAGATAGCGAACCGCAATGCCTGCTGTGCGGCGGCGTCGCCGTCGACTTCGACGTCGCTGCACTGCCAGCGGCGAGCCCAGGCCGCCTCATGCTGGGCCAACACGCGGCGCCAGCCGAGGTGTCGTGCAACATCAAGCTTTTCCCGCGCCTGTGTGCCAGGGTCCGACCCCGTGTCGCTCCTCACTGCTGCGACAGTGCGCTCCAAACACACAATCTGTCCGGCGCGAGATTTCCAGCTCCAGGACCATTTCAATTGGTCGGTAGCAGTCGCCGGCACATCGTGGCCGTCGACCTGCAGCGACGCTGTGGCAGCCATGGCGAGACGCTTGCCGGAGCGGTGGGTGCGCCACACGCCGATATCCTGACCGCGCCGTTCAGCGATGAGCCCGAGATTGATCCCCTCGAACGACGCCTCGAGCGTGACCTCGACCTCTCCGTCCTCGATATCCAATTGGATCAGCTGCAGCCCAAGGGCGCGTTCGCTTATAGACACAAGGCGCAGCGTGCGCAGCTGAATGCCCGCGCCAGGCGCCTTCAGGAGGCCGGATTCGGCGAGCAATGCGCCCCGCCGCAAATCGAGCGTCATGTGATGAAACGGCGCATCCCCAGGATGGTGCACTAGGGGTCTGCCAGACAACAAGATGCGGACCTTCAACCAATCGGCGGCAGGGACAAGGTCCGGGATGGCGGGCTTAGTGTCGGGCGAGTCAAACAGCCCGGCGACATAAGTGTGCGGCGGAACGACCCAACGCGCTCCACGCGTCATGGCGCGCGCGCCCCTTATCCCTAAAAAGCCATTGCTGATCGCAAAGCGTGACTGAAGGCCGCCTTCGCGAAGTGGATCATAGCCCTCCGCTTCAAGGACCCAAGCCGCATCTGCGGTCGGTTTGAGAACGTGATCCATCATTCCTGGCTCCATCATGTTGGCCGGCGGCTGAGCCGCCCGTCGACCAGTGCGTCGATGGCAACCTCGTCCAGGCTCGTCACCACCAGATCCGCCCCTGCGGCCCGCAGCTCGCAAGCGTCCTTAAGTCGGGCGACACCGAGCGCCGCCATGCCGCCGGCGCGGGCCGCCTCGATGCCGGCGGGCGCATCCTCGACCACGAAGCAGCGCGCGGGCGCTACGCGCATTTCCGCGGCGGCGAGCAGGAAAATTTCCGGGTTTGGCTTGCCCTGCCGCAAATCGCGACCGCAGACATTGGCGCCGAAGACATCGAGCAGACTGCGGCCGGAATCGAGGTGGATCTGCCGCATCATTTGGTTGGCGTTTTTCGAGGATGATGCGACCGCCATAGGCCAACCCAGCGCGCCGACCGCCTGAACGAACCGGAGCGCGTCGGGGAACGCAGCGACGCTACCAGCATGTATCAGTTCCATCAGGCGCTGCTGCTTATGCTCGGCATAGATAACGGCCTGCTGTTCGGCGTCCGAAACACCCAATGCCTCTAGTGCTGCGCGGGCGCCGCTGAGACGTGGTTTTCCCGCAACGTGGGCCTCATACATGGCGGTCGTGAAGCGACCCGGGTCAGCGAAACCTTTGAGAGCTTCGCGCCAGGCTCGCTCATGAGGGGACGCCAGAAGGACGCCATCAACGTCGAAAACGGCCGCGATCAACTTTTCAGCACGATGGGACTGGGGTCTCGCTCGTTCGCAGATGGTCATAAGTTGACGCACTCCCGCTCGTCGGGGATCACCAACTAAGTGTGATCTAGCCTGCACCGGTGTAAGGCCAGGATCTGACCTTGCGGAAATATTCACCGTTCGTCAGATGGGAACGTCGGCATGCGCGCCGTCTTCGAAAAAGGCCGAAACCGACTTTTCAATGGAGACGGGATCCAGTCCGTTGCCGCCTTTTAAATCGAGTCGGCGGGACAAAATGCTCTGCGTTTTACCGTTGGACGTGCGCATCTTCAACAACCGATGATAAGTGCTGACATAATCTTTGGCCATTCTTGTGGCTGTAAATCTTTGTTCGAATCGTCGCCGCACCGCGCGGCGATCGTAAGACAAGAGTTCCGGCAGCGCCGCGACGGCTTCTTCCTCGCTGTCAACCACCCTGCCAGTGACGCCATCCTCGATGACCTCGGGGATCGATCCGCAACGAAACGCAAGCACCGGTGTGCCACACGCCATCGCTTCGATCATCACGAGGCCGAACGGCTCCGGCCAGTCCACCGGAAACAACAAGGCGGCGGCTTCGCCCAAGAACTTTGATTTGTGCGATTTTCATGATGACCCACATCTCCCGGCACATGCAAACGCGCGCACCGCAGCAAAGTTCCGCTCCACTCGGTGCGAACACGGAAAAACCTCCCACCAGGCTTTCGATGGCCGCGCGATGCTGGGCCAACCAAATGATTTGCGGATCGGAGCGAAATAGTCCGTTCTGTGTTGGCTGTTTTCGCTGAGGCAGCGTCGATATCGAGCAGCCTGCGGAACGTGTGGGATGCAGCCTGCGATGCTCGCCTCCAAGTGCCGGGAGGCGGCGGCATTTCGAAAGCGCTGCATCTGACGTGGCCGCACGAAAGTCGATTTGAGAAAGGCAGCGCGCAGAATCCAGTCTGGGTCTTTAGCCTGAGGACGAGCGTTACCAGAGGCCGATGATCCGTTCCGCGCCAAGGACCGTTCCCCACACCGCCGCCAATACGATCGTGAGCACAACGGCGGCGGCCAGCAGGGCGATCGTGAGCAAGATCCCGTCCTCTTCGAGGTAGGCCAGCGAGATCAGGGCGATCACCAGGGCCGGGATAATATTGCTCAGGGGGATCGGAATGACCACCAAGACGGTGCTCAGAATCAAGACAACGGCGCCGACAAGGCGCTTGGTCACCTCGAGCGGGGTAGGCCAGCGCGGATGGATTACCTTCTCGAGGTATCTTAGCGCTGGTACGGCTCGCTGCACCAAGGTGATGAGATGCCGCGTCGGCATGGGACGAGCGGCGATGCCGCGCGGAAAGACCGGGGCTGGCCGACCCGCCATCATCTGGAAAGTGGGGATCATCAGCAGCAGCCCGGCTACGACTGAGGCGCCGGGTGCAATCGCAACTACGGCGAGTAGAAGCATGACGATACCAAAGGAGCGCTTGCGCAGGTTGACCACCAGCCAGCCGAGGGTGAAGTGGTCCATTGGCGCCGCGTCGAGCAACCGCTGCAGCACAACGGAGGTGGGGACAAGCGCTGTCGCCTCAGGACGCGATGTCGCATTCCGCTTACGCCTCATGGCCCGCACACACCGCCTGTGACAGTTCTCGCACGAAGCTGCATCGGATGCTGTTGCGTCCGGATCGCGATTTTACATGATATGTTTGATCACCACTGGTACCGCCCTGCCTCAGATCTCCGCCATCGGATGTAAAATGATCAAGGGCCGGGATGGCCGGCGGCGCCAAACGCGCGGTGTTGAGCATGGTCATCATGGTCGATCGCGCGGCCGGTACGCGCCTCTTGCTCGGCAAACAGGACCGGGCATCGCCCGACGGATTGCCGAAAGGCCATGAAGCGGAACGCCCGCACCGGCGTGATTGTTCGCCACCAATGAGGCTGACGTGCTGTGGAAAGTTCCCCATCATGACCCACAAGCTCAAGCCAAAGTCAGACGATCCCTAACAGTCAAGAACGCGATACGGCGCGCGAGGTCGCCGCTGACCAAACCCTCGAGGCATGGGAAAAGACGCTAAGGAAGGTTGCCGCGAAAAGCGGCACAAGAGCGTCGGGTGGTCATAAACGCGACCGTGACGTTTCGACGCCGTTCCCCAAAAAGAATGCGAGGCGTCGCTCGCGATCTACACGGCGGTCAAGGCAATATCGACCTATCCCGCCAGTCGCCTTTTGACCGGCTGCATGCGGGATCGGCATCCCCCCAGAGCTATGACATTCCGAAGGTCCAGTGTTCAATATTGAACAGAGGGGACTTTACCAATGGGTCTAGCGTCGCTTTCAGGCGGCGCACGGTCTTCCCATTTCCCGTATGGCCTCTTTGGCAGAACGTGTGTGTCGAAGTGTTCGTCACGCGGCTCTATGAGTTGCGATATTCCAAAAGGATCTTTGGAAAAGGTGTCGCAGTGTAGGATCGCGACATGCGGTCCGCGAAAGGCTCCTTATGACCAATAGTCAGCCGTTCATCGAAAACAGGGATGCCGGCACGCTCGCGCAGGCGATTGTCGACACCGTCCGAGAGCCTCTTCTGGTGCTCGACAAGGATTTCCGCGTACTCGCTGCGAGCCGCTCCTTTTATCTGACGTTCAAGGTTGCCCCGAGCAACACCCAGGGCGAACTGCTTTATGCGTTGGGCGACGGCCAGTGGAACATTCCGGGCCTCCGATTGCTCTTGGAAAAGATCGTTCCGGAGCATCGTGTGATGGAGGATTACGAGGTCGAACATCAGTTTCCCGAGATCGGGAAACGCACGATGCTGCTGAATGCGCGAAAGGTGTTCTACGAAGGCAATTCCCATACGACCCTTCTGTTGGGCATTGAAGATGTCACTGGGCGACGAACGTTAGAGCGCGAAAGGGAGGAAATGTTGCGGAAGTTGCAGGCCCTCCTGCGAGAAAAGGACGTGCTGCTTGAAGAGCTGGAGCACCGAGTAGGTAATAGCCTGCAAATCATCGCCGCCATCATTCTAATGAAATCGCGGATGGTGACGTCGGACGAAACCCGTGTCCAACTGGAGGACGCACATAAGCGTGTCATGTCGGTGGCTGCCGTACAAAAACACCTCCACACTACCCGGGCCGCTGGCCCCATCGAAATGGCGCCTTACCTCACTCAGCTCTGCGACAGCCTCAAGACGTCGATGATAAGCGACTACCGGCCAGCGACGCTGAAAGTGACCAGCGATACGGGTACTGCCACCGCCCGTGAGGCCGTAAGCCTCGGCTTGATCGTGACGGAACTCATACTCAATGCGCTGAAGCACGCGTTCGCGGATGAAACAATCGATCGTCAAATAGCCGTCGGATTCGCCGTCGCTGGAACAAATTGGAAGCTTTCGGTTGTCGATAATGGGATCGGCGCACCGGTCGGCGTCTTTGCCCAGGCAAAAAGTGGCCTCGGCACCAGCATCGTCAACGCGCTGGCCCAACAACTCGATGCCAAGGTTGATGTCGTGAGTGGCCCGCAGGGGACGTCTGTTACTGTCACCCACGCCACGTTTTCGAAGACGCCGGACGCTGCTTAGAAGATAGAAAACCTCGCAGTCGTTAATTCGCGCGCGTGCCTGACCACGATGGCTGGACTGTAGGGCTTCTGTTCGTACCGGGAGCCGGCGGGCAGTTCGTCGGGTTGCGGCATCGATTTTGCTGAAGCGACCATGATCCCGATGTGCGGCCAGCGGTCATGCACCCGTCGGGCAAGCGCCAAGCCATCCATCGTTCCCGGCATGTTTACGTCAGTGAACAACAACTCAATGTTGGAGTCCGCCTCCAGCAACTCGAGCGCTTCGTCACTGTTCACAGCCTCGATCATCCGGAAACCAGCATCTTCGAGCATGCCAACCGCCGACAGGCGGACCAGCGCTTCGTCTTCAACGATAAGGATCACGGGATGGCGCGAAGTCATGCTTCGGCAACATTCAACACGGGGTTACGTTCCACGATCGAGCATGCTTTAAATAGATTAAGAAAGTGGCGCCCAAGCGGATGATCTCTTTAAAATCCGATCGCAACGGACCTTTGTTCATCCGTGTGGCGAGAGGGAGCCGTGAACGACATCGGAAGCCTTACGTCCCAGCAGCATCAAATCACGGAACTCGGAGCATTTGGCATTCAAGTTGGCTTGGACACTGCTGCAGTCTTCCTTCCGATCATTGCCCCGTCCGCATAAACCGCCGCCACAGAGACGACACCGCTGTCGGGGAAGAATACGTGGCCGCGCGAACGATCAGCGTCCATGATGGCCTGCGCTCGCCGACAGCGAATTTGATCACGCTCCGGCAGATTCTAAAGGTGTCGACACCTCTAAAAATAGCCAACCTCGGCTCTGCGGTAGAGCCGGCGGACTCTATCGACTCAAGGGGCAGGCCTTCGGCCTTATCGTGGCGTCGCTGCAGGTTATCTTTGGCGAACCCTCGTGTGAGATCGGAGCGGCAGCTGCTAAATTAGGATGGAACACGAAAGTGTTTTTCTTCGAAGAGAACCAACGATCCTTTTGTGTGGTCCATACCTACTGACCGGCCGTCTTGTCGTCCTTTACCGTCACCTGGTCGCCATCAGCGATCTGGCTGTTGATGTTGAGAACAACCCTGTCGCCTTCGGCGAGACCAGATGCAATCTCGACGAAATTACCATTGTCGCGGCCAATTGTTACGTCCTTGAAATCTTGCCGTGCCCGTCGCATCGACAACCGCAACCTGCGGGCCCCCGGTTCGAAACAGCATCGCGCTTGCGGGCACCTGCACAATGTTGGCCGGCTTGAGAGCGAACTCGGCCTGCACATACATTCCGGGAAGCAGGGCGAGATCCTTGTTTTGCAAATCTATTTCGACGTGCAGCGTGCGCGCGCGCAAGTCGATCGATTCGCTCGTCCTCGTGACCCTGCCCTCGAAGACGCGATCCGGATATTCGCTTGCGGTGACGCGGACGAACGAACCGGTTCCAATTTTGCCGCTCTCCACCTGAGCAACATTGGCGAATACCCGGACTTTCTCGTATTGCGCCATCCTGTAAAGCAAGGTGCCCCCGTTCGTCACAAGATCGCCGACGTCGACATGTCGCTCGGTGACGACCCCGTCGTAGGGGGCGGCGACCTGCTTGAACCCCGCGATGAAAGTCAGGCGATCGACATTCGACTTATCCTGACTGACGCGCGCACGGGCCGCGTTCAGCTGAGCGACGGCGACCGCATATTGCGCCTTCTTATCCTGACGCTCCTGCTCGGATACCACGCCCTTCGGGGAACCTTGCCATCGATCGTAGGTCGTTTTGGCAAAGTCGACATCCGCTTCCCGGACCCCCACCTCTGCTTCGCCGACCGCAAGATAGTGCTGAGCCGCCTCAAGTTGGGAGTCGAGCTCCGGCGTATCTAGCGTGGCCATCACTTGGCCCTTGGTGACGCGGTCTCCAATATCAACGATCCACTTCGCCACATAACCGCTGACCCGCGCATAGATGGTCGAAGTATGCCAGCCGCGTACATCTCCCGGCAGGGTCAGAGTCTGGTCCAAAGGTACTATCTCAACCTTTATCACTGCGACTAGCGGGGGTAGCTGCGGTGCGGCCTTCGCGGTGCTCGTCACCACCAGCGGCTCGTCGCGACTCCTGATGTGGGGAACGACGACGTATGCGACGGCGAAAAGGATGGCGAAGGCCGCGGTGATGATGGCGAGACGATTTCCTGTCCCGCGTGTCCGCGCGGCCTGTCGCAATATCATTTATGAGATTGAGAGTGGGCAGTCGCGGTGTGTTTGTGAGCCAGTTCGCTATGCTCGTGAGCCGCAGTTGCGTGCTGCTTAGCTTCCTCGTGCTCGCCGAGCACGTGGTGATGCTCGGCTTGATGATGATGATGTGACGCGGCGTGGTGGTGTGCAGCTGCTAGATGATGATGCTCATGCGCCGGATGCTTCGGTGACTGTGCCATCTTGACGTCCTCTTGTTTTGAAACCTATCCGTCTGAATCTCGATTCTACTGGGAGAACTTGAACGCCGGTGCGGCCTTAAGCTGATCCTTTGTCACGTTGAGGACAGCGTGGTCCGGATACGAATAATGCTGGCCGGAGGTGTTTGCAGCTCCGCTCGTCGTCGTGGGACCGGTGCTGGTGCTGGGCGAAGGCACAGGCGTAAATACCCAATTGATCTGGTCGTAGGGTACCGCCACGTCGCGCTCGCCGATGCCAAGAAAACCACCTGCTCCGACCACAACGGCTTCGAGCCTTCCGCTGCGATCAACGATGATATCGGAGATGTCACCGATCTGCTCGTTGTTGTTGTTGTAAATATTGAGCCCGATCATCTTGGAGGCGCGCCACTGACCGGTGGCTTCTTCGGTCATCCACTTCGTGGTGGTAACGGTGGTTGCCGGTGAGCCAGCATTCGGCTGGGCGGTCTGCGCTAAGATTGCCGACGACATCAATGATGCCGCGGCGATGCTCGTGATGAAGCAGAATCGTATGTGCGAGTGCATTTGAGCAGTTCCTTTTGAATGTAAGAGGCGCCGGGTGATCGACAATGAAAGCGATGTACCCGTGAAAGCGATGTACCCGGCAGCGTGAACATTTAACGCACTATACCGGTGGCGAGTTTGTACGATATTGACCACATATCATTGTCACACGCTTTTGTGGTCGCGCGAGTAGCATTGGCAGTTGCGCCGGGAAGCGGTCCGCGGCCGGAAGCAACAGCGCCGACGCATCGTCACACTGTTAGACAGAGTGAACTCTGTGAGCTTTGCGTCAGATGGTAGAAAAGGTCGATCCGCCCGACGGCCGCGCTGCAATCGGCCACCAGCACTCGCACGAGAACCCACACAGAACCGGACCCGAAATCGACAAACGCTGAAGGCCGTGGTTTCAGGTTCCCTAACGAAAGGTCGTTATTTCTCGAGAAATTAGCCCTACGGGTGCTTCTCGCCTTTCGATGCTCGAAAGGCTGCCATCGCAGTATCCTTCTCGCACATGTAGGCCCCGACCTTTGTGTTTCCGTAATCCTTGTGACCACTGAAATGATAAATTTTTGATCTGGTATTCGCCCAAACCACGGTATCAATGGGACAGCGGGCCTTGGCCTCGGCCTCCGTAGAGAACTCATTTGCACCGGTTGGTGTGGTTGGCGCGGCGTTTCGTGCCGGCTTGACCGGAATTGGACGCATCGGCGCAGCAGTCGTGGGAGCGGGAGCCGAGGCAGGTGCGGTTGCCGTCGTGGTGGGTGCTTTTGAGGCCGTTGGTGCTTTCCGCGCCTCTGGTGCCTTCTGCGCAGCGGCATGTCGGCATTCGGCCACGTAGGCCTTTTCAGTCTTGCCGGCCTCTCGGTTGGCAGCCTTGTTGGCCCGCCACTCCGCGGTGCACTCCTTGGCGGTCTTCTGTTGAGCCAACGTTACCGCTGGTAACGCAACGAAACCAAGAAATGTCAAACAAATCGCGACAATGTGTCGGGTTTTCATTTTCAGACTCCTAATCTTACTGCGTCAGAACCTACCAGGTCTATTTTGAGCTGAGATCGGCACGACGCAGCAGGGGCAACGCAACAGCGTCTTGGCGAGAGCAGCGCTCAATCTCCGTCGGACGGTCGCAATCGAATTCGGAACGTGGCGTTCAGGCCGCAATGGCGGAGCCCCTTGGCCGATAAGTTTCGGGAACTGTAAGTTCTTTGAACAGCCTGGCGGAATCTGCTTCTGAGGGGGGAATCGTCTCCCGCTCGGAGATCAGGAATCCGTAAGCCGCGATGCACAGCGTTGCGTGATGGTGGAAGCCGCGCCAGCCTCGCCCTTCGAAGTGGTGCCAACGGTCTTCACGAAGAATCGAGAGCGGCTGCTGGACGCGGAAGTTGCGCACAAGTTCTTGGCCGAGCTCTTGAACCACAACGAGGTCCGCGGCCTTCTGTCGGACGAACACTTCTCAGTCGACGGCACGCAGGTTGCGGCCTGGGCGTCGATGAAGAGCTTCCGCGCCAAGGATGGCTCGGATGAGCCGCCGTCAGGAGGTCGCAATGGCGAACGAGACTTCCACGGCGAGACGCGCAGCAACGACACGCACGCTTCGACAACCGATCCGCAGGCCCGGCTCTACCGCAAGGGCAAAGGGAAGGAGGCTAAGCTCTCCTACATCGGCAACGCGCTGACCGAGAACCGCCACGGGCTGGTGGTCGAGGCCGAGCTCGGCTCGGCGACGGGAACCATCGAACGCGAGGCAGCCATGACGATGGTGGTGCGCCGTTCGCCGGGATCGCGTCGTCTCACGCTCGGCGCCGACAAGGCCTACGATGTGCACAAGTTCATCGATGATCTGCGCGACCTCAACGTCACGCCACACATCGCCCAGAACACCACCAACCGCACCTCAGCGATCGATGCTCGCACGACACGCCACATCGAGCGTGATCCCGAAGGCTATCGCTACTCGCGTTTCTGCGAACTCTATCGCAGCTGGGAATCCAAGCTCTCAGTCACCATGCGCCAGACCCATCTGGGCGGCGACAAGCTGTTTGTCGATTACGCCGGCGACACCGTGCCGGTGATCATCGATCGGCTGACCGGCGAGATACGCCCGGCGCAAATCTTCGTCGCCGTGATTGGCGCGTCGAACTTCACTTACGTCGAGGCGACCTGGACCCAAGGGCTCGGCGATTGGATCAGCGCGCACACCCACGCGTTCGCGGCAATCGGCGGCGTGCCGCACCTTCTCGTTCCCGACAACACCAAGGTCGCGGTCATCAAGGCGTGTCTGTACGAGCCGCAGGTCAATCGAACTTATGCCGGGATGGCGGCGCATTACGGCACTGCCGTACTGCCGGCTAGGCCCTATCGGCCGCGCGACAAGGCCAAGGTGGAAGCCTGCGTGCTCATCGTCGAGCGCTGGCTGATCGGCCGTCTACGCAATCGCGTATTTTACAGCCTTGCCGAACTGAACGCAGCGATCGGTGAACTGCTCCAACGGCTCAACGAAGAACGACCGATCCGCCGCCTTGGTCGAACACGTCGTCAGCTGTTGGAAGAACTCGACCGGCCGGCGCTCAAGCCATTGCCGGTCGAACCCTATGTGTTCGCCGAATGGCGGCTGCGCCGCGTCGGCATCGACTATCACGTCGATATCGACAGTCACTTCTACAGCGTGCCCCATCGCTTTGCCCGCGCCGAGGTCGAGGTGCGCCTCACCACGCGCACCGTGGAGATTTTCGCCAGGGGTGAGCGGATCGCCGCCCATATGCGATCGAGCGGCGATCACAAGCACACCACCGTTCCCGATCACATGCCGTCCAGCCATCGTCGTTACGCTGACTGGACCATCGATCGTATCCGCCGCGACGCCGCCAGCATCGGGCCGACCACCGCCGCGCTATGCGAACTCATCCTCGAACGCCGCCCCCACCCCGAGCAGGGCTTCCGCGCCTGCATCGGCATCCTGCGCCTGGTGCGTCCGTTCGGTGTTGAACGTCTCGAAGCCGCTGCCGCACGTGCCGTCGAGATCGGCGCGCTGAGCTACGGATCGGTCCGCTCCATCCTCGATCACAAGCTCGATCGGCAAGCCGCTCACCAGCGCGCCGCAGACGGCACGCCGATCGTTCACAGCAACATCCGCGGCGCGCGCTACTATCATTAGGAGATCACACGTGCTCACCCATCCAACTCTCGACCTACTTCATCAGCTCGGTCTCAACGGCATGGCAAAGGCGTTCGGCGACATCGAAGCATCCGGCGAAGCCGCTGCCTTGACGCATCCCGAATGGCTCGGCCTGCTGCTCGATCGCGAGATCAGTCATCGTTGCGACAAGCGCCTGCTCGCGCGCCTGCGCTATCCGATGCAGGGCGATGAAGGAAGCGGATGGGAGATTAGCTTAGTGGCTTAGTGGCTTAGTGGCAGCGATCCACAGGCAAAGAAAATCCGGCCGGCGACAAGGCGTCGGGTCGCACTCAATCAGTTCTGCTGGCGGGACAGAGTTGAACGCCAAAGTCGCTGCTGGCGAGGCAGAGGAGACGCCAGGGGATGATGCCGGCGGTAAAGCGGTGAGATCGCCGTGGTGCTGGTGACGGGACAGCGTAGATCGTCGACTAAAATTGTACGCCTGCGGGTCTCACGTTTCCATTGCGGGAGCAGCTACTTGCACGGCGCCTCCCGGCCGCCCTCCTCAATTTGCTCGGCGAGCTGCAGCCATTCCTTGGCGAGGTCTTCGAAAGCCTGCTTTGCCTCAGGATGATCTTCTGTCGTGCTCGCAATACGCAGCAGAATGGCGGCACCGGTGCGGTAGTCCTCAGCCTTGCTGCGCATAAGTGCTCAACGAAGCAGCATGGCGCGAGTTTCTATGAGCCCGCCAACAAAGCCGCGAGCGCATCCCGCCTTGCTTGCTCAGCGAGAGGTGCGCTCCGGCCCGCGGTTGACCATCCCCTTGATGACCATTTTGAGCGCTCGCTGACGCCGGCCTTCCGGCACGGGGTGCTGCTGGCGACACAGAACAGTAGTACACGCTCCAGAACCGATAGAGCTTCGGCGCCGACCGCTGCCAGGCGAGTTCGCGAGCCACGGCGCCGCTCTTTCTACTCGGTCGTGCGTCGGCCCCCAACCATACCGGCAGCGCGCTTCCCGCCTTGGGGGCTAGTAACATCAAAACCATCCTGGCTTGAAGCTCCCGATGCTCCTGCCGCTCTCAGACAGCACTTGGAGCCAAGCGTTATTCAAAACAACATCCACAGCATCTGACCGCGCCCATTCCTTCGCCTTCTGGATCGCTTCGGGATCGTCTTTGGCCTCGAATGACTTTCCGTCATAAGGGGCTTGTACTACCCCATTCACAATCCGGCACAAGCCGGCTTTGTAAGTAGGCATGCGCACCTCCCGCCTCTCGGGCGACGCACACTACTGCGAATTTTCACTTCGGTGTGTTGACGTCTGACGAGCAGACCACGCCGACATCGCCCATGCCGATCGCGCGCGCGGCGCCGCGCGACAAGTCGATGTCCCGACCGCTGGTAAACGGTCCGCGATCATTGATTGTGACAACCGTCGAAAGCCCCGTCTTGGGGTTGATCATCCGAACTGATGTGCCAAATGGAAGCGTGCGGTGTGCGGCTGTAAGGCAATCCGGCTGAAAACTTTGACCGCTCGCGGTGGTTTGCGGGTCGCTGTATTTTCTCCACGATGTGCAGCATTCGAACGCTCTCGTACTAGTTCTTATTGTCGATCAATTCCGTCATCGCGGCTTGAAGTTCGCGATGTGGCTTCGTCACTGACCGCATCGAATGGCTATGCAAAATGGCGGTTTGATCTACCACGACGTTTCCCACTCCCGCGCATTTCAAATCAATCAAAGTTCACGATCGCTTTACAGCGGTGCGGACTGTCAGCAAGAACGAAGGCCACGGGGGCGCATCGACGCGGACGCGAATTGAAAGGAGGCCCGGCCATGCGCTAAGAGGCCATGGCCGGGGCTCCAGGGTTCGCAACCAATTCGTCACGTGCCTCAGCACGCAAAGCTAATCCTAAACTCCACCCGTTCAGAAACGGTCAAGCATGCCGGGAGAGATGAAAAAGCCCCAGCCACTTGGACGGCGCGCCGAGGCGGAAGTCGCCGCGAAGTGAGGAATGGCTTTCAGCACGCCGATTGAAATGCACTTGATCTTTCTCAAAGTGTGCGCAGCGTAATCGCGCTATCAGCGCCTCATCCGGTTAGGTGAGGAATTCAAGCCACATGAGCAGCCTTACAGACCCCACCGTCAGTTTTGTCATAGTTGTGCTGATCGGCATTCTTGCCGGCTCGTTTGCACAGTGGGTTACGGGAACTTCGTGGCTGTCGAGACAGATCACTGGAAAAGGGCGCGTCTATGTGACCAGCGCACTGGTGGGCATTGCGGGGTCATTCGTCGGCTTCCACATCGCGTCACTGCTCAAGCTTTCAGGCCCCAGTTCGATCGTGCCATTTGTCTGCGCAGCGTTGGGAGCAGGCGTGATCCTTTTGGGCTGGAGGATGATCAAACTTTAACTGCTCTGATGGCTTTGACGTGGCCGAGCCTGCTGCACGTCGGCCGAAAAAATTGGCGGCGTCAAAACTCCAAAAAGCGGGTACTTTAATGTTAGCATCCGCCCAGACCCGTAAGTCTGGGCAGTGGGGATGGGCGGTCGGTCTTTTTGCGAGCGGGCACTGCAATGGGAGATAGATTATGTCGATCGGACTTATCCTCATCATCATCTTGGTGATCTTCTTGCTTGGCGGCTTCAGTGGCCGCTTCGGCGGCTACGGCTACGGCTATGGGCACGGCGGCATCGGTCTCATCGGCATCATCATTATCATCCTCGTCGTACTTCTTCTCACGGGTCGACTTTGATCTGACGGATACGACAGCGATCGTTCCACGATCCGATCGGCAAAACGCCAGGATTGCTTCACGGCTCGTGTGCCTGTTTGCCCAACGCGGCGGGTGTTATGGCGTGCTGGATGCATCGTTCGTCATGACGATAAAGCGGCCGCCTCGATGATGACGGCGTGGATGAGGGGGCGGCGCGCCTTTTTGTTTTTCCCTTGATCAAAACATATGGAGACTCCAAATGCCCTCCACCATCAACCTCTATCTGATCGGCGTCTGGTTCTGCGTCGGCTTCTTTACGGGCGCAGGCTGGGCGATTGCGGCGTGGCTGGTCGGACGGATCTTTTCCATTCTCTAAATGCAAGGCCATAGAGCTCCCAATCTGTTTGGCCATGCGACGATGCGTCAGCACTGTCGCTGCACCGAGGTCATGGATTGGCCGCGGAACGGTTCGCAGCAGCAATTACTCGAGGCGACGCGCGAACACAAAAATGTGTGACAATAATATGTGGTCAATATCGCTCAGACTTGCTTCAGGGATGGTGCCCTAATGCACCCCTTGCCGGGCGCGTTGCGTCCCCATGTCAATCGCCCGGCCGCTATCCCAGATTGTTGTTAAGGACCGGCATCGCAGCCGCGAATTCATAGAATTCCTCAAGCTGCTCGACGCCGCCTATCCGGCCCGCACGGCGATCAAGCTGATCCTCGACAATCATTCCGCACACATCTCACGGGAGACCAAAGCATGGCTCGCCGATCAGCCGGTGCACCGCTTCGAATTTACTTTCACCCCCAATCACGGCTCTTGGCTCAATCTCGTGGAGGGCTTCTTTTCGAAACTCGCCCGTCCTGCGGCACATCCGCGTCGCCTCCAAGCAAGAGCTCAAGGATCGCCTCATGGCCGCCGTGGATTATTTCAACCGCGATCCCGTCGTTCACACCTGGACCTACAAGCTCGATGCCCCGGACCGGACTCGCCGCGATCTGTTATCTTATCACCTCGTCAGCACCACCGAGCAAAGTGAACGGGAATCTGTCCCGATAGCTGTCCCGGCAGTCCGTACCAAGCTGCGCGTAGAATTCCGGAAAGGTCGATTTATCAGTTGTCTTTGGTCGGAGTGGCAGGATTTGAACCTGCGACCCCCTCGTCCCGAACGAGGTGCTCTACCAACCATCCTTTCAAAATTCAGCGATTTTCACCACGTTCGACGCGGTTTGCCGGGACGACTTGAATTTATACCTTCATCGCCGCTAGCACACGTTCCGGCAGCAATGGCGAGTGACGGACTCGGGCACCAGTGAGCGCTGCCACCGCATTGCTGATTGCCGGTCCCACCAATGGCGTCGCCATCTGCCCCACCCCGGTTGGGTGATTGTCGGTCGCCATCACCTCGACATGGATCTCCGGCACGTCGCGATTGCGCATGACGGTGTAGTCGTAGAAGTTCGATTCCTGCACCGCACCGTCCGCGATCGTAATCCGCTCGGTGAGCGCGAGGCCGAGGCCGTAAACGATGCTGCTCTCGGTCTGAGCGACCACGTTATCGGGCTGCACCGCAATGCCCTGATCGATCGCGCACCAGAAGTTGTGAACGCGAATCTTTCCGGTCTTGCGATCGACCGACACTTCCGCAACACCCGCAATCTGCGTCCCGGAGTAGTCGATATAGGCAACGCCAAGACCGCGGTCGGAGCGCTTGCGGTCCCACTGCGCCATGGCAGCGACCCTCTCTACAACCTTGTGGGCGCGTGGCGAATTTCGCAGTAGGGCGAGCCGATAAGTCAGCGGATCGATGCTCCCCTTGAGGGCGAGCTCGTCGACAAAGACCTCCGTCGCGAACTTGTTGGCCACGTAGCCGATGCCGCGCAAGGCCACCACCCGGATGCCGGTGTCGATCGGCATGTGTTCGGCGAGCCGATTCGGGATCGCATAGGTGGGAATGTCCGCGCCACGCAGCGAGATTAGATCGCGCTGTTTCCATGGCCCATTGTAAAAGGTCGGATCCTGAAAGACCGAGGTATTATCGGTCGCATAACGATGGTGCCAAGCGACCGGCTTGCCGGCCACATCAATGCCGGCGCGGAGGATATGCACCGATTGCGGCCGGAACCGGCCGTTGTGAACGTCGTCCTCACGCGTCCACATGACCTTGACTGGCCGTTTCACCTCGTTCGACAAGAGGACGGCATCGACGACGAACTCCTGGTCGCGGTTGCCGCGGCGGCCGAAGCCGCCGCCCATGAGCATGTCGTGCAGGACCACCTTGCTCTTCGCAATACCGAGCGCATTTGCGGTCGCCTCGACCGCGACCGGCTGGGCCTGGGTGCCGCACCAGATTTCCGCGACATCGCCGGCGGGCGATACCGAAGCCACCGCGTTAAGCGGCTCCATCTGGGCGTGATAGGCATAGTCGCACCGGTACACGCTTTCGATGACGGCAGCTGCGGTGCCAAAAGCAGAGCGTGCATCGCCGACCTTTTCGGCGATCTCAACCGGATTTGGGACGGTGCCGCGCGCAACCGCCATGTGGGTGTCGAACGCCTTGTCACTGTCGTAGCCCTGGGCCTTGCCGGCGCGTGTCCATGTCACGTTGAGCGCTTCCTTGGCGCCGAACGCTGCCCACGGCGTTTGCGCGATCACGCCGACACCGAACGGATACTTCACGATTTTCAAAACGCCGGCGATCGCTCGCGCTTTTGCGTCATCGACCTCTTCCGGCCCGCTTCCCTCAACCGGGGCGCGCAGCATGGCACCGTACAGCATGCCCGGGACTTGCACGTCGATCGAGTACTTGGCCGTGCCATTGACCTTCGTCGGCAACTCAACGCGCATGACGTCCTTGCCGATCAACCGGAACTGGCTCTGCTTCTTGAGATCATCGGGGCCGATCTCCGGCGCCTTCTCCGGGATCACCGCGAAGCTCGCAACCTCGCCGTATCCAATCCGACGGCCCGACGCGGCGTGAACGACGACGTTCGGCTCTGTCGTCAATTCCGCGACCGGAACGCCCCAATGGCGCGCCGCGTTGTCGAGCAGCACGCGGCGCACTTGGGCGCCGAACTGGCGCACCGACTTGAAGTAGCCGGTGACGCTTATGCTGGCGGCGGTGTACATCACATGCATGAAACCCGGGTTGCCGTAGATCGCATCGATCGGCGGCGCCGGCACGATGCGCACCTTCGCCCAGTCGGCATCGAGTTCCTCAGCGAGAATTAACGGCAGCGAGGTCATCGATCCTTGCCCCATTTCGGCGGCGGGCGACATGATGGCGACCGTGCCGTCGGCCGCGATGGTCACCCACGGATTCATGACGACGCCATTGCTGGTCGCGGCCGGAGCGGCGACGTCGTCAAGGCCGAGTGCGACGCCGAATGTCAATCCGGCGACGCCGACCATCAGCGTACGTCGGGTCACGGCGGCCTGCGGCAGGGGATGAGAGTCCTGGTGGGTGGTCGTCATGGCTCAGGCCTCCTTGGCCGCGCGTTGAATGGCGCGAACGATCCGCGGATAGGTGCCGCAGCGACAGATGTTCGTGCTCATATGCTCGACGATTTCGTCGCGCGACGGCTTGGGGTTCTTTGCCAGAAGCGCCGCTGCGCTCATGATTTGACCGGATTGGCAGTAGCCGCACTGCGGAACGTTCTCGGCTAGCCAAGCCCTCTGCAGCGGGTGCGACGAAGTGGATGATAAGCCCTCGATGGTCGCCACCGAACGGCCGGCAACTTCCGATAACTGGGTCTGACAGGAGAACGCACGATCACCGTCGATGTGGACCATGCAGGCGCCGCACATTCCGGCGCCGCAACCGAATTTCGTTCCCGTGAGTTTTAGCTGTTCGCGGATCACCCACAGCAAAGGCGTCGCCGCAGGTGCATCAATCGTTACCGGGGCGCCGTTCACTTTGAATGTGACCGCCATGACTGTCCTCCCGTTCGATGATGCAAGGCTGGCTGAGGCCGATGCTTATTTTGTCATCGAGGGTAACAGATCGGCAGCGCACTGCACAGATCGGACCGCGGATTCTTATATTAGCCATCAAGTCATCCGCTGAGTGTGTGTCGGGCTCCGCGGACGATCGCCTGACGAGGCAACCATATGCCCTGGTCGTTGATTGACATCTTGTCCGTTAGTGCCGCGCTGATCGTGGTGATCTGCATCGTGCTCGCGGTGTAAGGAGGCCAAAATGCGTTGCGAAGGGTGTGAAAAGAACTTGCCGACACTCAAGCATCAGAAGATGGTGTGGCACCGTGTCGGCGATGGCCAGATGGTCGAGTGCGTCCGCTACTGCGTTGTTGACGCCAATATAGAACCGCGCCGCTGCCAAATTCCGGAAGCGAAGTTGAGCTTCGAAGAGCGCGACCAGCGCCGCCGCCGGTTGATGTACGGCAACATGCGAGCGGGCCGAAAGACGGTCCCCTGTATGTACGTTCGTCCGATCGAGTTCGACGGCGTCGCGATCCTCGCCGCGCACCGGCGAGGCCTTGTGGCTGAGATCGAGCGCCTAGAGCACCGCGTTCGTATCCGATCAATCACCGGCCGTGAGCTGGCGCGGCAATGCCGAACCCTCCGCGATGCCACGGTGTTCGTTCCGATCCGCGAGGGGCTCTTGATGGCGGCCCAAGGCGCCGAGATGCCGCTCTACGATTGCGCCGACGTGACCGCGATCGATTGGGCGGCGACCGGCCTGCACCGGGCGCGGCGCGTCGCGCAACGGCTGGCTCAATGATGACGCCTCTTGAGACGGAGATCCGACAGTTGTTCGATCGCGTGCACGCCCATTCGATCACGCGCCGCGAGCTTAGGATTGAGCTGTACCGGCTTCTTGAAAAAAAAGGCCGGCTATCCCGGTACCCGCCAGCATCTGCGCTTCGCGATCAATGGACTGCCGATTTTCGACGCCGACAATTGGGCGGTCCTCCGCGGATTGCGCGTAGCCGCTTAGGCGCAAGGAGAAATCGCCGACGCTGCTGCTACCCGCGGCGTTGCTCGCTTGAAGCGCGATCTAGTTCGAATGGTGGGTTGACTTAAGGGATGAAGCGCATCGTCAACGGCGTTGTCTACGATACGCGAACCGCGACGTTGTTGGCGTCCGATCTGCCGCGCGACAGGCTCGATTACAATCCGCACTTTCTGCGCGTCAACCTCTACCGCACACCGACCGGTGAGTTCTTCATGTTCGAGGAATATGAGATGGCGCCGGTCTGGCATTGAAAGTGAGAACTACCCTGACCAACGTCGAAGGGCAATGGCGACGATTCACCGACATTGATCCAATGTCACCATCCGAGGTGCTGGAGTGGCTCGATAGCGTGGAGCAAGCGGAGCGAGACGAGATGGAGGTTCGGCGATTGGCCGGTGAGCTTGACGAATGTCGACTCCGATCAATAAAAGCTCCGCGCTCTAAGCCTTCGACCTATGAATGTAACGGCGCTTCTGAGCGAGCCTTGCTGTGCGAGAATGTGACGACGTGCGTGAGCGAGCTTTTCGATCTTGAACGTAACGCAGAGGCGCGAGCGAGCCGTCGCCTATGAATGTAGCATCCGACGCTGAGTGACCTTCCCGCGCGTTGAAGTAATCCAGCACGGGAAACGCTTCGAGCCAAGCCCGCTTATAGGTGCCTAGGCGATCGGCCGGCCCGGAAGCCCTTTCCCGAAACCGCTCTCTACGACCGCCTAATGAGCTTGGCGAGCCGGCCGATCGAAAGGGCGCTCTTCTATACGAAACATTCACTGAAGTCGGCTGCGGCGACCATAAGAGGTCCGCCAAGACGCCGCAAGAACCCACTTAAAACGCATAGAAGAGGTGGCCCAGAGGTGACCCAGCGGCTTTTCTGGGCACCTCATGCACGGGATACCATTGATAAATCGAGATAATTTGCTCTAGCGCGAAATGGGACTGAGGCTGATCTGGCCCGGCTCCCAGCACGCGACGGTAACGTCACCTTCCGCGATCCGGCCGAGGATCTTCTCGACATGGGTCTTCGAATTCCATTCCTGCTCCTGACGCAGGTTGAACACGTGCATCGATCCTCTCCGGGTTCCGCCGCAACCGTCGATCAATCCAGCTTAGAGCTTGTCTGATCGAGATTGAATCGCATCCTTGCTGACGTTCGCATGCTCGCCGCATCTCTTTAAAATGAGCTAACGCGGATGCAAAAACTCGCGATGCATTCGACCCGGCGCGCTTGCCGAACGTCAAAACTTCACAGGTATCACAACGCCGTAGGTCAACCGCTGTTCTCGGCATCTCGGCATGGACAATTATTTCGAACGACGGAAATCTGAACGCTATGCAGTGCGGACTGCCGCGAAGATCATGCTGCCTCAGTCCGATACATCGCTCGATTGTGTCGCCCTCAACGTCTCCGACGGAGGTGCGCAGCTTCTTGTTCGCGCTGCCGATTTGCCCGAGGTCTTTGTGCTGCACTTTACCGACAGCGGCCGGCGCCGGCACTGTCGCGTCATGTGGCGGCAAGGCTCTGAGACCGGCGTCGCCTTTACCGACCGCGTCCAGGTGAATTTCGGCCGCCGCGTCGCCGCGCGCTGATCTCGATCCTCCCGCCTGGCCTTGACGACATCCCGCCCTGCCTCGATAGGAAGGGGGCGCCACGGTTTGCCAGGCGGCGCAATTTTTCGCGCGGGGAGAGTCAATGCTGCAGAAGCCGAAATGTCCGGTCATCGCTCTCGAAGAGCATTATTGGGATGCGGAACTGGCCTCGCATTTCGTGGGCATCGAATCCGGGAGGCCGGGCGAGCAGCAGCGCCGTCTCGATGACCTCGGCGACCTGCGCATCAAGGAGATGGACGAGGCCGGGATCGATGTACAGGTCATCTCCCACGGCGCACCTTCGCTGCAGAAGATCACTGCGGACGTGGCGGTCGATCTTGCCCGGCGGGTCAATGACCGGCTGCATCAGGCAATTGCCGCCCACCCGTCGCGGTTTGCCGGATTTGCAGCGCTGCCGACGGCCGATCCGCAGGCGGCCGCTGTCGAACTTGAGCGCTGCGTGACCAAGCTTGGGTTCAAGGGCGCCATGATCCATGGGCTTGCGCACGGCAAGTTCGTGGACGGAAGGGAGTTCTGGCCGATCTACGCGCGCGCCGAGGCGCTCGACGTGCCGATTTATCTTCACCCCGCGCTGCCTCATGCCGCGGTCACCGAGGCCTATTATGCGGATTACGCCAAGTTATTCCCGATGGTGGTGCGGCCGGCTTGGGGTTACACGGTCGAGACGGCCACGACGGCGATCCGCATGGTGCTGAGCGGCGTGTTCGAAGCTCATCCGCGGCTCAAGATCATGCTTGGTCATCTGGGCGAGACGTTGCCGTTCCTGGTGTGGCGCATCGACCAAGCGCTGTCGCGGCCGGGTCAGAAATCGCTCAGCTTCCGCGACGTCTTCTGCAACAACTTCTACATCACGACGAGCGGCAACTTCTCGAGCCCGGCGCTGCTGTGCTGCATCATGGAAATGGGCGTCGACCATATCCTGTTCGCCGTCGACTGGCCGTTCGTCGCGAATCCGCCTGCAACGCAATGGATCGCTGAGACACCGATTTGCGATGAGGACAAAGCAAAAATTCTAAGCGGGAATGCGCGGCGACTGCTGCGCATGTAGCGCGACCTACGTCACCATACCTGGAGCCAGTGGCCGATATCGTAGACAGCCGACAAAATCACGCAGGTGCCGAGTGCTACCCACACGACCCCGAGCGAAAAAATCTTGTTTGCCCGCAGCAGCGAGTCGACGCCGTGATGGTGGTGATCGGCATACCGGAACATGACACCCTCCAAATCCCCCTCTTCGATCACAAACATCAAATTACGAACATTTGCTGCCAGTAACGCCCGCTCGTTACCGAACGCACGGTTCCCCATGCGCTTGATCGCCTAGCCGTGAACTATGCCGAAAAGCCCCCGAGGCAATCAGCGGCAGCCGCAAGGCTGGGCTGCAATCCTGCCGCGCCTCAGATACGAGGTGCCTTAGATGAGGTCGAGATCAGCGGCCGGATGGATAGGAATAGCCAGATTGATAATAATTTGATTGATACGAACCATACGACTGCTGAGCATAACCGTAGTCAGCGGATTGCGACGGCGCACGACTGCGGGGCCGGTGTACGACAGCGCGCCGTTGCACCGGCGTAACCCGCGCGAACCGGGGCGCCGTCGTTGACCTTACGACCGGCGCGGCGCGGACGACCGACTCCGATCGTACCGTTGGCTCTGCCTCTCCTGGCGGACGCTCGCGCGGTAAACGGACCTCGCCAATCGGGACGACCTCCGATGAGCTAGCGTCATCCGAGGAGGGCAGGGCGGCCACTTTTGGGGTCGCCTCGGACTCTGTCGCCGCTACGATGCCGCGCGCCGCGGGGCGTGCAGGGCCGACCGATTCAGAGTCGGCAAGGGCATCAGGCGTCGACACGCTGTCCGTGCGCTCCGGCGCCGAGACCCGTGACGCAATTGCCGAAGTCTCGGGAGCCGCGGGCTTGGCGGCAAGGGACATCGGCGGCGTTGCCGTGGGCGCGATCGCTGAGCTTGTCGTGGGCTCGGCACTAATCTTCGTCGCCGTCAGAATGGGCGCGGCGTCGGCCAGCGGAGAATCCACCTCGAGAGCTGCCAGCATCCGCAACTTGTCGAGTTCCTCGGCGCGGCGGGTCAGATTGAGAAGATGGAAACGTGCCTGGCCCGCCCCGTCGGTAATCATGCTTTGCATCATGGGGCGGCTGATTTCGGGCATCTCGCCGATGCGCGTGTAAGTCTCCGGCATGACGACGCCGGCGCCGGTCATCACGAAGAGGACGGCTGAAAGAAGCACAACTCCAATTACGGTCTTGTAGCTGGGCAGCATCGGCGCGCCATCGCAAAGTTAGCTTTGGTTGCAGCTCCCGAATCACCAACGCATAACAGAGTCGGGCCCTTTCGTGAATCCACCCGTCATTTGTCATTGCTCATTTTTTTCGCCCTGCTGCGTTTTCAGGCCGTGTCGTTATACCGGCGAGTGCGAATACTGAGAGTCTGCGCCGAACGGGCAGCCCGCCTCGTCGCGTATCACTCAGCTCGAAAAGCCTGCAATTGGATCGGATCATGCGCTATGAACAGCGCGGGGGCCCGTAGCTCAATGGTCAGAGCTAGCGGCTCATAACCGCTTGGTTGGAGGTTCGAGTCCTCCCGGGCCCACCAGAAAAATCAAGGGTTTGTGCATCATCCGTGCCCTGAAGCGGATCAGATGACGGTTAGGGGCAACATGTGGGGCAACAAGCAGATTGCCTCGCCAAACGCGCAGGAAGGCCACCGGGTGCGTTTCCGGCTTCGACCGGATTCAACGGTTCGTGGCAGGAGAATTTCCAGAGCATCGATGGGCCGGGCGCGCAGAGACTTCGAAGAGAGTTATCTGGAAGCAATTCGTTTCGGATTCAAATCGTCCCAAGATATGCTGATGAAGCTCAGCCGCGAGATCAAGCGTTTGGCATAATCCACCGACCGGCAAGACGCGATCGATCATTGGCTATTTCGGTGTCGCGCATCCGTGCAACTTGGGCCATTGTCGGAAAGTCCTTTTTCTGTCATTCAATGGCTAGCAATTTCAATCAAGTCCGAGTCAGGAAGCCGCGAGTGAAACGAGCTGCCGCGAATGTGCGCCTCAAGCCGGTCGAGGACATCGATACGTCGCCGAAGGAACTGCAGGTGGGTGCGCGGCTTCGCCACGCGCGCCTGCTCAACCGCATGCGGCTCAAGGACGTGGCAGAGCGCGCAAAATGCTCCGAGAGCATGCTTTCCAAGATCGAGAACGACCGCGCCGTTCCCTCGCTGACCACCCTGCATCGATTATGCAAGGCACTCAGCCTCAGCGTCTCGACCCTGCTGAACAATGATTTTGCCGAACCGTGGACGATCCTGCGCAAGGACGCGCGAACGATCATCGGCCATCCGTCCGGCTCCGGGAGCGAAGGAGTCAAGGCCGAGCTTCTCATTCCTCATGCCGAGGGAAGATTGCTTGAAGGTTTCGTCGTCATCATCGAGCCAGGCGGACACACGGATGGCGTCCTTTCGCACAAGGGCGAGGAAGTGGGTTACGTCATCGAAGGTCAGTTGGAGCTATCCATCAACAACGAGGTGCATCTGCTCAATGCTGGCGACTCGTTTTATTTCCCCTCACATTTGCCTCACGAGTATCGAAATCCCGGTAAGAAGCGGATGCGCGCCGTGTGGATCAACACACCGCCGAGCTTTTGAAGGTCAGTACCGCCCCACCTGGATGCCGCCGTCGACGACGATGGTCTGGCCGGTTACATAGCGCGAAGCCGGCGACGCGAGGAAGAGAACCACGTCGGCAATATCGGCGGGATCACCGACGCGGCCCATCGGGATGTACTCTGTTGCGCGCCGAAGCCCGGCCTCGCCCTGCGAATGCTCTTCCGACAAGGTTTGCGCGGTCCGGATAAAGCCCGGGGCCACGGCGTTGACGCGGATGCCACTGCGCGCGAGCTCGGACGCAAGCCCGCGTACGAAGCCCACGACGCCCGCCTTGGCGGCACAGTATTGGGAATGCTCGTGCCAGCCGTAGAGATAGCCCATGGTCGACGCGATCGCGACGATCGCGCCGCCCGACTTCGCCTGCATGCCGGGAACCGCAGCACGGATGATGCGCAGCATACCCTTGAGGTTGATGTCGAAGGTGTGGTCCCACAACTCATCGGTCATTTTGGCGAACGGTATGCGATGCGCGATGCCGGCATTGGCCACCACCACATCGATCGCGCCATGACGCCTGGCGACCTCCGAGACCACTTCGTTCGTGCGTGCGGTGTCGGTCACGTCGAGAGGAAAGAACTCCGCCTTGCCGCCGTCTCTGCGGATTTCATCGACGACTTCGGCACCTTCCCGATCGAGAACGTCAGTGACCATGACGGTGTAGCCCGCCTTTGCAAAGGCGACCGCCGTCGCGCGACCAATGCCGATGCCGCTACCGGTGATCAGAACGTTTGCCATGCCGGTCCTCGCTGCCTTGTCCTATTGCAATAGCGATCGACGGTTCGCAGCGGTTGCGGCGACGTCGACCTCTCCATTCGCATCGATCACTGCGCCGTAGACCTCGACGGCGCGCTTCGCCGATATCCATCCCTCGCGCACGTCGCGCGCGATGCGCTCGGGATCGCGCGCGTGCGGCTCGCCAAAGCCGCCGCCGCCGTTCGAGTAGGACACCATGGTCTGATCGCGTCCGATCACGATCTGCTCGCTGGTGCCGAGCGGAGTGACCTCGCCTGAATCGGAGCGGAGAAATTGCTTGGCCGGCAGCGCTGGCTGCCCGCCCCGGACGCCGAGCGCCGGATTGACGGTGCCGTCGCTGACGAATCCAATCTCGATGTCGGTGCCGACCGGGCGGAATTCCGTGAGGATGCCGGGCGCGCCGCGGAAGGCGCCGGCGCCTTCGGTGTCCGGCACGATGCGTCGCGCGGTGATGCGGATCGGGTGATGCAGTTCGTCGATCTCGATGCTGTCGTAAAACGGCATCCCCGCATTCCCCATGGTGAAGAGCGAAAGCCAGCCGTCGTTGCAGAATGTCCCCGGACCGCCACCGGCGGCGAGGATAACTTCGTTGACGAACGGCGCGTCGCCGTGTCGTGGATCTCGGCCCGACAGCACGCCGGAGGCGGGCGGAATCCCGGCTCCGCCCTCCGCCATGCCGGTGCCGGCGTCGATTTCGGCGAGCGCGCGCTGAACCGCGTTGGTGACGCGGTCGGCGAGGTTCGTGGTCGCGACCGACGTGCAGGTCGGATGGCGCGGAATGCCGACGACGCAGTTCTCGCGCAATACCACATCGATCCGGCGGAAGCTGCCGGCATTGGCCGGCACCGACTGCGGCAGGCTGTTGAATACGCCAACCATCGCTGCGGTGCGCGCACAAGCCTGGCTCAGATTGACGCCGACCGGCAGGCAATCGATGTTCTCGGTCATATCGACCTTGATACGTGCCGCCTTGTCGTCGACGATGACCGTCGCCGTCGCCGCAATGCCTTCTGGCGGCGTTCCCGGCAGCGGATCGTGGGTGCAGGACATGCGCGCGCTGCCTGCCCGCATGCCGGCAATGGTGTCGACCATGACGCGCTCGCTGAAATCGAACCAGTAGCGCGCGTGCTCGATCACCGCATCCCAGCCAAGTTCGCCCGCCATACGGACGATTTCGCGCTCACCGATGCGCGCGGCGCCCACCATGGCGAGGTAGTCGCCGCGCCATTGCGCCGGAACGCGAATGCGCATCCGGCACATGTTGATGATGTCGAGATTGTCTTTGTAGTCGGACTGAACGCGGACCGCTGGAAAGATCAGCGCGCCTTCCTGATAGACGTCGCGAGCCGTGCCCATGTAGGTCGTCGGCAATGAATTGCCGCAGTCGGCCTGGTGGGCCTTGGCGAGCACCGTAAAGCGATGCGCGCCGCCGTCGTCGAACACCGGGACCAGGATCGTGTGATCCGCGGCATGCGTGTTGCCGTGGTAGGGCGAGTTGTGCAGGAAGGCATCACCCGGCTTGACGTCGGGATGGATGTCGAGCATCGCCCGTGTCATCAGGTCGGCGCCGCCGAGCACGTGGATCGGATAGGACTCAACCGCCGTAAGCAATTCGCAGTCGGCGGTGACGATGGCGCAGGAGAAATCCCGTGCGGTGTTGATGACGCCGGAGCGCGCCGTGCGCAGCAGCGTGTTCGCCATCTTGCGCGTCACGCCTTCGAAGCGCTTCTGCATGATGGCGAGCTTGACGCCGTCGATCCTGGCCCGGGTTTCGTGCATGGTGAGTCCCGACGGCTATACGTTGACGACAAAGGCACCGTCGACGCGGCGTTCGGCGCGCGCGCCTGGGTGGACGACGATCGTTGTGAAGCTTGATTCGACGATCGCCGGGCCTGCCAACGGTTCACCGGGACGCAAGCTCTCCAGGTCGTAACTCGGTGCCTCGATGCGGCCGGTTTCGCGGAAGGTCATCGGTCGGCGTTGACCGACGCCGGGATGCGAGGAGGTCTTCACCTTGCCACCTTCGCCGGTATCCGCGATCCGCGTGCGGCAGACTGCGCGCCACCCGACGATCTCGATCTCGTCACCGTCGTCGGCAAACCCAAATAGTTCCATGTGGCGGGTGTGGAAGTCCTGGACGAGTCGGCGCACGTCTGTTTCGCCAGCGAACGTCGGCCCGCGCAGCGCGACTTCGATTTCCCAGACTTGGCTCCGGTAGCGGCCCTCGATCGCATAATCGATCGCGCTCGCTTCCGCGTGCGCCGGACTCGCCGCCGAGCTGGCTTGAGCCTGCTCTTTCAGTTGCGCAAGGATACCGTTCGCGCGCTCGCAATCAAAATGGCTCGTCCGCGTGAATTCCGTGTGAGCCGCTTCGGCGCGCAGATCGGACATGACTGCGCCCGCGGCGCTGAGAGCTGCGCCGGCATCCGGAAACACCACTGTCTGGCAGCGTAAGCGGCGTGCGATCGCGACGCCGTTGAGACCCGCGGCACCCCCGCCGCCGATCATAATGGTATGTTCGGGGTCGATGCCTTGCTTGATCGTGATCTCCTCGATCGCATTCACCATGGCTTCGGTGGCGAGGTCGATGATCGCGAGCGCGGCATCATCGACACTCAGCCCGAGCGGCTTTGCGACATGGACTCCGATCGCCGTAACCGCGGCATCGACTGCGAGCTTCATCCGGCCGCCGAGAAAGAACTCGGGATCAATGTAGCCGAGCGCGACTGCGGCGTCGGTCACGGTTGGACGCATGCCGCCGCGCCCGTAACACGCCGGGCCGGGATTGGAGCCGGCGCTCGCCGGGCCGACATGAAGCATGCCGCCGCGATCCACATAGGCGATGCTGCCGCCGCCCGCGCCAATGCTCTTTACATCGACCGACGGGAACCCCGTCATGTGGCCCTGGTAGACCGGCCCAATCCAGGTCTCGCGCGTCCATGGGATAGCGCCGTTGCGCACCAGGCTCACATCGTACGTAGTCCCTCCGGCATCGGTGACGATGGCGGTCGTGCCGCCGGCGCGCTTCGCATAGTGGCGGCCTGCGACCGGTGCCATTGACGGCCCGGAATTGAGCGACAGGATCGGCCGCTCGGCCATGGCCGAAATATCGGAGATGCCGCCTTGCGAGGTGACGGCGAACGCGCGGCCGCCAAGCCCATTCTCCTTGAGGCGATGCTGCAGGTCGCGGAGATACGCGCTCATAATTGGTTTGAGCGACGCATCGATGCAGCACGACGAGGCGCGCCGGTACTCGCGCAGCGTCGGGTTGAGCTGATGGGACAGAGTAAGCGCGACGCCGGGCAAGAGCTGCTGCAGCAGCTCGCCGGTGCGCAACTCGTGGGCCGGATTGACGATCGACCACAGAAAGCAGACCGCAACCGCTTCGATGTTTCTCTCCTTTAGCGCCGAGGCAATACGGCGAATCGCGCCCTCATCGAGCGGTTGAACGACCTCGCCGGCCGCGCCGATGCGTTCGGGCGCTTCGAAGGTCAGGGAGCGCGGCACATAAGGCTCGGGGTACGGAATCCGGTAATTGAACGGATCGGTGCGTCCACCTTCGCGGATCAACAAGATATCGGGATGGCCCGCCGTGACCAGGAATGCGGTTTTCGCCGTGCTTCCCGTCACCACCGCATTGATGGCGCGCGTCGTACCATGGATGAACGTGTCCGCGGCCGCCAGGAACTGGCGCAAGGTCGCCCCACGCGCGGTTGCTGCGATCTCCAGAACGGTCAGAATGCCATCAATCGGGTCCGGACTCGTGGTCGAGGTCTTGTGAAGTTCAAGTTGTCCGTCGCCGTCGTCCACCACGAGGTCCGTGAAGGTCCCGCCGACATCGACCGATAGGCGCATGATGCTTCTCCTGCGGCCCGCTTAAAACTCGGCGTCGACCGCCTGGCGCTCGACGAGACGCAGGAAGCGCCGGGTGCGATCCTGCTTCGGTTCGTCGAGCACTTCATGTGCGGTCCCCTGCTCGGCAATCTGCCCCTCGTCCATGAATACGACGCGATCGGCCACTTCGCGCGCGAACCGCATCTCATGGGTGACAACCACCATGGTCATGCCGCGTCCCGCGAGGTTTCGCATCACTGCGAGCACCTCGCCGACGAGTTCGGGATCGAGCGCCGACGTAGGCTCATCGAACAGCATCAGCCGCGGCGAGATCGCGAGCGCGCGGGCGATGGCGACGCGCTGTTGCTGACCGCCGGACAATCGATGCGGCCGATGGTGCGCGTGTGAGGCGAGCCCGACGCTCGCCAGCAGCGTCATCGCATTGGCGCGGGCACGTTCCGGGTCTTCGCCGTAGACGCGGATCGGCGCCTCGCACACGTTTTCAAGGGCGGTGAAATGATCGAACAGGTTAAAATGCTGGAACACCATGCCGATGCGTGCCCGCGCGCGGGCCTTGGCGAGATTGCGCGATGGGCGCAGTTGATTGCCCTGTTTCTCGTAGCCAACATATTGCCCGTCGACGAGAATTTCGCCCCAATCGAGCTTCTCGAGATGATTGATGAGCCGCAGCAACGTACTCTTGCCCGACCCGCTGGGTCCGATGATGGTCACGACCTCGCCGCGGTGGACCTTAAGATCGACGCTCCGCAATACTTCGCGCGAGCCGTAGCTCTTCCAGACGTTACGCAAGACGAGGTAAGGCTCGGTCGAGGTCGGCCGCTTGCGGCCTTCGGTCGTGCAGATATCCGCAGATAGGGGAAGCGCAGCGGAAGCAATCGCTGTCGTCGATCTCAGCTCGGCAACCGCGGCCGCCGTTTTCGGCGCGGCGGGCGCGGCGCTCCCAACACCTGCGGCGCTCGCAGGTCCGGTGCGCAGCGGCCATAGCCGGAATCCGAACATGCGCCCGGCCGCCGTTACCTCAGCCGGCTTGCTCTCCGCATCATGAGCATAACGGCGCTCCAGGAGCGCCTGCAGCAGGGAGATCGCGCTCGTCAGCGCGAGGTAGATCAGCCCGGCGGCCGCGAACACGGTGAAGAATTTGAAATTCTGGCCGACGATCTGCTGGCTGCGGAACGTCAGCTCGTTGACGAAAATCACCGACGCGATCGACGTCCCTTTGATCATGCTGATGGCGTCATTCGCCATCCCCGGCAGGATCGCCCGCATCGCTTGCGGCAAGATGATGCGGCGCAGCGTCAGAAGCGGCCCCATCCCGAGCGAGGCCGCCGCGATCGCCTGATCGCGATTAACCGAGAGAATGCCGCCGCGAAGGATCTCGGCGCTGAATGCCGCCTCGTTGAGGGCAAAGCCGAGTACCGCCGTCGTGAAAGTGTCGAGGGTGATGCCGAAGCCGGGCAGTGCGTCATAGAGGAAGACTAGCTGCAGGAGCTGCGGCGTGCCGCGGACGAACCAGATGTAGACCCAGGCCGTCATTCTGATGGGGGCGAACGTGGCGAGCCGCATCAGCGCGAGGCCTAGGCCCAGGACCATTCCGCCTGCCATCGCAAGCACGGATATCTCGACTGCGATAAGCGCGCCTTGGAGCAGGAACGGCATGGTCGCGTAGTCGAAGATTGCGACGTACCAGGCCGGCTCCTCCGCCAGCTTCCCGCCACCGCTCGCGAGCTCATCGAGCGTTGCAGCCGACACCGCGGAGACCATGCCGTCGCCGTGCCGCATCAGCACAATGCATGCGACTAACGCTGCGAGGCAAAGCCTCGCGCGCCATCGTTCGACTACAGCGTCACCTTGCCCGAAAATCATGTGGCCCGGCTGGAAAGGCCCGCGCTTTGGCGGGCCGCGAGTGGCGTTATTGCTTCAGGATTTCCGATGGCAGCGCCAGCGCCGGGTCGATCTTGTATTTGGCGTAGAGCTCCTTCTCGGTACCGTTCTTCTGCATCATGACGATGCCGTCGTGGATCGCAGTCACGAGATCGTCGCGGCCTTTCTTGACGGCGACACCGATCTTGAAATTGCTGATGATCTTTACGGCGCGCTCAAGTTCGCCCTTGCTGTCCGCTGCGAGAATGTCGATCAGCGCGAGGTCGTTCATGAAAAGATCGGCGCGGCCCGTCTGCATCAGCCGCGTCGAGGCTGGAATGTCAGGCGCCGTGAGAATGTTGATCGCCGGCTTGCCCTCGGCCTGGCATTTCTTGTCCTGGTCGCGGAAGGCCGCCTCTTCGACCGTGCCAAGAACCGCCGTCGCCGTTGTTCCGCAGGCGTCGGCAACGGAATGGATGTTTTTCGGATTGCCCTTCTTGGTCAGGATGCCGGTGCCGGCGAGCATGTAAGTAACGTAGTCGACCTGCTTTGCCCGCTCCGCGGTGTAGTAGAGGTTGTCCCACATGGCATCCGATTGCCCGGCGATGACCGCCGGCAACAGGCCCGACCAGCCGCCGACCTTGAACTCCACTTTGGCGCCGAGGCAGCCGAGCACCGCCCGCGTAAGATCGGCATCGAAGCCGATCAGGTTTTCGAAATTCTTCGGGTCGCGGAAGCTGTAGGGCGGGCTTTCACCGTCCTGGCCGATCCGGAGCGTCTTGCCGGCAATGGTCGGATATTTGCTCGGATCGCATTTCGCAGTCTGGGCCGCGGCCGGATTGAAGCTTGCTGCCGTTGCCACGATGAGTGCCGAGAAGATCACGGAAATATGCCAACGCAGATGTTTCATTGCTGCGGCCCTCCTGTGCTGAAATTCCGTTACGATGCCGTCGCCCAGATGCGGTCTACTTGCACCGGCTTGCACACGATGAAAGCAAGTTGCGTGCCATGGGGTCGGGCGCGAAGGCTCGCGTTGAGCATCGATTTTGAAGTTGCGGAAGGGCCGACTCGGTCAGGGCCGCGCGAGTGCTGGCGCCGCGGCGTTACCCGAAGATCGCACTGGTGATCAACGAACGTGCAGTCGGTGGAAAGTCCGGTGTGCCGTATCGCGCGCTCGGTGATCGTGACCGCTCATGTCGTGCCGATGGGCCTTCGTACTTACGATGGTCGCTCCGCGTCGCCGGCCCCGAGTCCCGCATCGAGAATCGGGCCTGGCTCGATGCGGTCGAGCAGGCTGCCCACGTAATCGTCGATCTCGGGCCAGGGACACTCGCGATGATTATGTCCTCGCACCACGAAGGCCGGCCCCATGTAGAAGCGCTCGTATTGCAAATGCCGGCCGGCAAAATCGGTGCCCAGAAGGTCCCAGGCGAGCTTGTAAAGCTTGAACCGCTCGATTGCCGTGTCGGCCGACGTCCGCCACAGCTCCTCGAACACCGTGCGTGTCTGTGGATTGTGCAAGACCGAAACATCCGCGGGCATTTGCAGTACGCTGCCGCCCGACAGTTCGCGCACCTTGGCGCAAATCTGATCGTAATGCTGGGTCGCGAAATAGACGACCGCATACATATAGTGGCGGTTATAGTTGACGTAGCCGTTGCCCAACGTCTCGAAATCCTGGATTTGGCCAGAAATCGCACTCTTCAGCATACCGTACAGAGCCGCGAGATGGCCGAGGTCATCGGCGACCGCCGGCACCGTGTCGATCCCGGCAGACTTGGTGATCCGCCGCGCGAGCCCAAGCAAAAGCTTGAGCTTCGCCGCATAGCGCACGCCGGCCTGGTGATTGGACAAGGTATGCGCCGGCGTCCGGAAGTAAATCTGCCTCGACAGCGGAATATCGTTGTGCACGAACACCCGATCCCACGGCACCTTCACCTTGTCGCAAACGACGATGCAGTCGCCCTCGTCGAAATGATGGGAGAGATAGTTGTCGAACGCGCTCACCGCATAGCGCTCGTAGGGTTTGCGAGACCATAAGGACAGGCCCGGCGCGTTCGGCGGCACGACGCACGTCACCGCCTCGTTTTCATGCCCGGGCGCGAGCGGCAAAATGTTGCCGATCCAGATTTCGTCGCTGAACGCGGCACTGGTCGCGAGCATCTTGGTGCCGCTGATGATGATCCCGGCGTCATCCTCGGCAACGACCCCGAGCGCCGGCACCCGCGCCGCTTCGCGCTGATACATCGCCTTGTCGCGGGTGCCCTGCGGCGGTGTCACCGCGTGCGACAGGAACACGTCGTTGCGTCGACAATAGTCATGGAAGGCCGTGACGTGCGAGGAGAAGCGAAAGGCCCCGGAGTCGAACACCTCCGGCTGCATTGCCGCGCCCGTGATGTAGCCGCCGACGAAATCGGGCGAACGCCCCATCATTCCGAAGGTCAGCTCCGCAATCACCTCGCACGAACGGGTGCGGCGTTCGAGATCGGCGCGAGTGCGCGGGCGGAGGAAGTAGGTGGCAAAGCGTTCGCCGTCCTCTTCGCTTACCAGGATGTCGCGATAGCGCTCGTCGAAGCGCGCGTCGTAAATCGCGGCATATGAACGCGCCGCGTTGCGAAAGCCTGGATGCGTGGTGACGTCGTCGACGCGTTCGCCGCCGACATAAATGATGCGGCGGTCACGGAGTCCCTTGAGATAGTCTGCACCGCGCTTGATCATCGCCCAGCCGCCGCAAGCGGCAGCGGCGCAGGCTGCCGCGCCCCGCGCGACGAATGGCCCGAAATTTCGCCGGCCGAGGACGACCGGTACTTGAGGCGCGGCAACACGTTGTCGATAAGCCGCTGCAGGTCGTTCTCGTAATCCGGGAAGATGAAGCAGACACCCGCCAATCCTTGCTCCGCCAGACCATCGAGATAGTCGGCAACCGTCTGGTAGGAGCCGGCGACATACGGGATCGCCATGAAGGTTTGAATCGCAAGATCGCGATAGGTCGCTCGCGAGAAGTCCATGCCCGCCACCCGCGCCCATTCGGTCATCGCGATCTTGTCGCTGTTTTCGATGTAGAAATCGCGCTTGGCGAATGCGGCCTCGTCGGTCTCCTCGGCGATTACCGTCAGCAGCACGTAAGCGCCAACTTTGCGCCCGTGCTCCTGCGCCAACCCCTGGAGCTTCGCGTTGAGCCGGCCGAGATCGGCAAGGGAATTGTCCTGGCCGCCGAGGAAGCTGTAGTCGGCATGCCGCGCCGTGAATCCCAGGCCACGCTCCGACTGTCCCGCACAGATGATCGGGATTTTGCGCGATGGCATCGGATAGGATTTGCAGTCGTCAAGATGAAAGAACCGACCCTCGTGCGAAGTGCGGCCGGTCGCCCATAATTTCCGCAGCACCTCAAGATACTCGGTCGCGTATTCGTAGCGGTACTTGAAATAGTCATCACCCCGCCACAGCCCCATCTGCTCGTATTCGAGCTTGTTCCAGCCGCTGACGATGTTGACGCCGAAGCGGCCGCCGCTGATGTCGTCGATGGTCGAGGCCATCTTGGCGATCACGGCGGGATGAATTGTGGAGATCGCCACCGAGGCATAAAGCTCGATTCGCGTCGTCACCGCCGCACACGCCGCCATCAGCGTGAACGACTCCAGGGAGTAGTCCCAATGATTGGTGGTGCCGCCGAAACCACGCCATTTCACCATGGAGAGCAGGAAGGCAAAGCCCGCGTCTTCCGCGACCTTCGCGTTGTGGGCGTTGAGCTTCCAGGTCGGCATGTATTGCGGCGGCGCCGTCTCCGCCATGATCGCGCCGCCTTTGGCATTGGGGAGAAATATTCCGAGGTCGAGCGGCTGGGGCATTTGATGGTTCTTTGGCTGTCGACGTGCGGTCGATAACATCCCAAATTTGCCAGTCATGCAAGTCACTTGACTGATATGAAAATGACCAAGCGGCGCCCATTTCGCAGGCAATGATCTCCTTCCGCGCGGTGGCCGCGCGACGCCGCTTTCTTGACCTAGTCCGATCATGCGAGCCGCAGGCTTGTCAGTGGCTCAGAGTGGAGGGGCCGACGTGAGGCTGCTTGAAAATCCCTAAGCGAAAAAAGTGCGGATCGTGATTCCGGCCGCAGCTCCGCCTCTCGACCCTAGATATGCTCGATTGCCGTCAATCGTTCTTCGTCAGAGACGCGGTAGAAGCCGCGCTCCCATTCTTTGGTTTTCTGCCGCACATAAATGTCGCGAAATTCGGAACCGAACGTTTCAACGATTAGCGGGTCGGCCGCAAAGGCGTCCAGCGCCTCGATCAGCGTCCGGGGCAACCGCGCGGGCAGTGGCTGCGCCGCCTTGGCCCGCCCCTCCACGAGTTCATACAAGTTCTCGTTCCAGGGCTCGCCCGGATCGCGCGCTTTCGTGATGCCTTGCTGGCCCGCAGCATACGAGAACGCGGCGGTCAGGTAGAAGTTGGTCGCAATGTCCGGGGCACGATTTTCAACGCAGTACCTGTTCATAGGCAATCGCAACATCGCGGAACGATTGTTGCGCCCATAGCACCTCAGCACTGGGGCCCACGACATGTCGGCCATGTCGCCCTGCGAGACCAGGCCCTTATAGGAGTTGTACGTCGGGCACGCGAGTGCAGTCAGCGCCGGCGCATGATCGAGCAGGCCCGCGGCGAAATGGAACGCGAGATCGGGAAACCCGATGTTGTAGCGCTTGCCGCAATCGCCGATCTCGGAGTGAGCCGGATCGAACAGATTTAGCTTTGTGCCGGCATCAGCAAGCGACATGTTGAAGTGCGCACCGGACCGAAACTCAGTGCTGAAGGGCTTGGGCATGAACGTCGCAATGGCCCCCAAGGAGCGTGCGACCTGCTTGGCCATGAATCTTAGAAAGATCAGCCGGTCGCAGATCGTCAGGGCGTCTGCGTAAGCAAAATCGAACTCGTATTGGCCCCTGCCGCCTTCCTGATCAAACGAGTAAACCCCCCACCCGAGTTCGTGCATGTATTCCACCATGGGGTGGAGAAACGCGATTGACTGCAGCGTCTGATCCACATCGTAGGCCGGGCAAATGCCTTGATAAGTGCTTTCGACAATCGGCTTAAGGGCGCCATTGGCCTTGCGGAGAACAAAAAGTTCCGCCTCCACACCAATATTGAAGATATGCTTCTTCGAAGCCGCGAGCGCTCGCTTCAACATCACCCGCGAGCAATTGGCGTACGGCTCGCCCCGATAGTAAAGATCGCTCGCAAACCAAGCGAAACGCTTGTCCCACGGCAGGATCATCGCGCTGTTGAGGTCCGGCACCGCCGCACACTCGTCTTCCTGCGGGCCCACGAGGCCCATGCCCTCCATTGCTCCAACGGTGAAGAGCTCCGAGCCATGCGCCATCTTCTCAAAGCTCGAGATCGGCGTGGTCTTTGCTTTGGCAACACCGTGAACGTCGACGTACGTCGCGAGGCAGTATTCGACGCCCTTGGCGACGAGTTCCTTCTTGGTTTCGGCGATTTGCCTCGAGTTGGTCACGCACTTCTCCTCGTGCCTCGGCACTGCTTCGGTGTCAGATGGTCGTCGAGTTAGAGGGCGGCGGCGATAAGTCGGCCCTGAATGGATTGCCCGCAGCTCATGTGGTTCCCCGACGCCGCGTCATTCTGCGGCGACCGGCTGCTCGCCCGCGGGCCCGACAACACGGTCGAGTATCCAGTTGTCGATCGCGTGCACCAGCGGCTCCAATCCCGAAAACCGGCCCGCGCGGCTCAGTGGATTGGACAATCCTTCGAGCTGCTTTTCCGAGATACCGTTGTCTTCGCTGATAACGATGTCGAACCGTCTATGGTAATTCTGGGCCACACGCTCGAAATCCGGCCGATCGCAGGAAACCTTAGGGAAGCAAAATCCAGCCGAGTACCTAACCAAGTTTGGCCCGTCGGGGGCCATCTGCTTGAACCACATGCAGTCAAGGTCAGCACCGATGACGGTGCATGGGTAAATCAAAATATATTGTGCGCCTTTCGCGGCGGACCCACGCAACGTGGGGATGCGGTCGAAGGCTTCATCGCCGTCGAGCGTCGCCCGCGAGGCTGGCGTGTGCGATTGCAGCAGAACGTAGTTTCCCGGGGCGCCGACGAACGGATGCCATTCCGCTTTTATGCCCCCGATGCTCTGTTTATGCACCGTCGGAAGGTGGAAATTCTCCATGGAATTTTCGATGTAGGATTTCCAGTTCGTTCGGACCACGAAATCCTTTCGTTTGACGGTGACCATTGTCTCGAACTCGTATGACTCGGTGAACGAGTTGAGGTCGCCGAGATAATCCCTCAACGCTCCCGCGGCTGGGTCAAAATTTACGAACAGAAATCCCGACCAAGTATCAAGCCTCACTTCCGTCAACCCAAAATCCGCCTGATCAAAGCCGCGGACATCTTGCATCCCGTTCGCGGCCCGAAGTTCGCCCATCGTGGAGTAAAGCCAGCTGTGATAGGGGCAGCGAAGGGCTTTGCAGTTCCCCTCGCCTTCCGTCAGCTTGGCACCGCGGTGCCGGCACGAATTGATGAAAGCGCGAACCCGACCGTCGTCGCCACGGATCACGATCAGCGACACGCCGACCAGCGAGACGGTAAAATAGTCGCCGACGTTTTTGACGTAGTCGACACGGCCGATCAAATTCCAGCATTTGAAGAAGATGTTGGAGACCTCACGGCAATAGAAATCCGGTGAGGTGTAGCAGGGCGGCGGCAGCGTTTGCGCTTCGAGCAACGGCCGCCGGACCGCCTTATAGGTAGCCGGATCGAACAGGTCCATATGTGTCTACACTCGGTCAGCGCCCATCTTTGATGGGCCGGGATGCCCTCACCATATGATCTTCCACCGTATGATCTTCATCGCAAGTGCCGCTCCGCTGTTGGCAATTTGCATGCCACGTCGCAATTGTTTAATCGTTCAATTAAATTATGAAGGCACTTTTTTCTTCTGACAAGACCGCACGGCGGCGTTAAGAGAGGCTACCGTGGCGCTCAAGGGTCGAAGATGGCAATTCAACGTTTAGGCAGGCAGACGGCGCAGGGCAGACAAGCGCGACGCACTGGTGAGCGTGCCGCGACCATCTTGGAGGTCGCGCTACGCCTGTTCGCAAGCCAGGGATATACGGCCGTCTCGATCAAGGACATCGCCAAGGCTAGCCGCAGCAATTCGGCGTTGATCTACTATTACTTTGCCAACAAGGAACATCTGTTCGTCAAGGCGCTCAGGCATTCCGTGCAAGCAGCGCTGTCGCGTCGGCGCTTCGACGGGAGGGCGGGCGATCCGGTCTCCGAGATCAATATCTGGTTCGATACCAACGAGAAGATGGCAAAGCCCCTGGGCCAAATGCTTAGGCTCATGATGGACTACCGCGCCTCGCAAGGCCGGTCGGCCTCGGCGCGGCGGCTTATCGGCGACTTCTACCAGACGGAGCTTGAGCTTTTGAAGCGGGCTATGGATGAAGGCATTGAACAAGGTGTGTTCCAACCCGTGGATACCGCGAAAACCTCGTTGTTCGTCTCGACCCACCTCGATGGTCTGTTGTTCGCGTCAGCGGTTCGTCTTGACTACAATCTGGGCGCTTCGATGCGGCAGTTGCGGCAAGTGCTGTTTGCCTATCTGGGCTATGGCCGAGTGACAGCGGGGCGGCGAAAAAATTCTTCGCCCCGGCGATTGCGGGCCGTTGCCTGATGGAGGAGGTGAGCGGCGCCCAATGCTGGGAGATGATGACAAGCCCTGAAATTGGCGATGCCATCCGTCGAGGCATGGATCTTGCGCTGCTGCCCGTCGGGGCCACCGAGCAACATGGACCGCACCTCGCGACCGGTTGCGACACCATCTCGCCCAACGAGGTTGCACGGCGGATCTCGGAACGGACCGGAGTCATCATTTTGCCGGCAATTCCTTACGGAATTTCTCTTGGTCATACGGCCCACTGGCCCGGCACCGTTTCGCTCCATCCGCAGACGCTGACGCAAATCGTCATCGAGATCGGACGATGGGTTGTGAACTCGGGGTTCACCAAGCTGATCATGCTTAACGGTAACGGACCCAATGCGCCGGCGTTGGAATGCGCCCGCATTCAGCTTCGATATGAGTTTCCCCGCTGTCGCTTTCGTGTGCTTTCGCTGTTTGATTGCTCAGCCCGTGTGCAGCAGCACTACTTTTCCGACGCCTCAGACATTCATGCAAATCGTGGGGAGACATCCCTGCTCATGCACCTCCGTCCGCAGGCCGTGCGTCCCGACGCCGCGGTCGACGAAAGCGATGTGACGGTCGGCAAAATCTTTTCCTATGACATGCCGACAACGACCGTTTCAGGCGTGGTTGGTCGTCCGACGCTCGCATCGCGCGAAGACGGCGAGCATCTCTCTCAGATGCTCGTGGAGGATTTAAGCGCGATTGTGCACGCCGCGATGGCTGAGGAGTGGCCTTCACCGGCGGGCGAACATTAGTTTGCCGAACACGTTCCTCTCACCATGAGCTGCCGCGGGGGAAGATGTTCCTCGCCGGGGGCTCATCGCGCCTTGAATTAATTAACTGAACGATTAATGATTGCGGGGCCTTTGACGTTCCCTCGAGCGCCGGCGTGCAGTTCCTGAGAGAAAGCTGGCGGTCCGAACTCTTGCATGTGCCTCGATCGGCTCTGGCGATTTCGCGGAGAGGCTTGTCCATGGAGTTCGCGCGATTAGGCCAGAGCGGCCTGCAAGTCTCGAGACTCGGCATCGGAACGATGACCTTTGGAACCCAATTGGACGAAGGCGCGGCTCATCGGCTGCTCGAGTTGGCTTCCGATGCCGGCATCAATTTCTTCGATAGTGCTGAACTCTACCCGGCGCCTGCGAGTCCGAAGACCGACGGTTTGTCCGAGACGATTCTCGGCCGGTGGATGAGGGGAAAGTCCCGCGATCGCATCGTCGTCAGCACAAAGGTAGCGGGCGCCAGCGATCGTGCCGAAGGTCCTCGTTTGCCGTGGGTGCGGGGTGGTTGCACGACGCTTGATCGCTTTCACTTCATGACTGCGTGCGAGGGTTCGTTGCGACGGCTCGGCACCGACTATATCGACCTTTATCAGCCGCATTGGCCCGATCGGATCACTCCAATCGAGGTGCAGTTTGAGGCGGTTGACCGCCTTATCGAGCAGGGCAAGGTCCGTTACCTGGGACTCAGCAATGAGACGCCGTGGGGCCTGACCAAGTGGTGCACGCTCGCATCCAATCCACGTCTGCGACCGGCAGCGGTGCAGAATGCCTATAATCTTCTGCAACGCCGCGTAGAGCACGGCCTCACCGAAGCTTGCCTCCGCGAAAACGTTGGCTTCATTGCATTCTCCCCTCTTGCGATGGGCGTCCTGACGGGGAAGTACACGGCAGGAAGCAGTCCGAGTGACGCGCGACTTTCGCTGTTCGCCCGTTATGGCGAGATGTATTTGCAGTCGACGCTGCTCGACTTTGCCGACGCCTACGTGGCTGTCGCAGAGCAGCACAGCCTCGATCCGGTTCGGATGTCATACGCGTGGACGCTTCAGCAGCCCGCGGTAACGTGCGTCTTATCGAGCTTTTCCCGCGTCGACCAGTTCGCGCCCTTCTTGGAGAGCGCGCAGTTACGACTTGAAGCGGAAGTATCGGCAAAGCTCGACAATGTCCGCCAAGCGCATGACGCGCGCTGGAATATCTTCGGATGAAAGGGAAACTCGCAAATCGAGGGACGGAGGACCACATGCGCAATCGAAACGACGGCAGATTGACCCGCCGGCAAGCGATCGCGGCGGCCGGCTTGACAGTCGCGGCGGTAACCCTGCCGCGCCCGTCCATCGTGCAGGCTGCCACATCGATTAAAATGACTCTGCCATGGCTACCGCAGGGTTCGCAGTTCTTCCCGTTTGTCGCCAAGAATCGAGGATTTTGGCAACGCCGCGGCCTGAACGTGGAAATCGCTCGCGGTTTCGGCTCCGGTGCGGCAATTCAGACAATCACCCAGCATCAGATGCAGACCGGAATTATTGCTGCGCCTTCGATCCTGGTCGCGGCTGCCGCCGATCTCGACACGCGCGTTGTCGGTATCGCTGGCTATGACTCGACGATGGGCATTCTGACCCTCGCCAGTTCGCCGGTGAAAACTCTTAAGGATCTCGAGGGCCGACGCCTGGGCTCCACGCTGCAGTCGGCGGAGGTGCCATTTATCGATCAAGTCCTTTCGCTGTCAGGCGTGGATCCGGCGAAAGTCAGTCGTGTCGCCCTGCAGGCCAACGTGCTCGAGACATCACTGATCAATAAGCAAGTCGACGCCATCTCGATCTTCGCGACCTCCAACACGCCGAATTTTCTCACCCAAGGAATCGAAACGCGTTTCTTCCCCTACGCGGACGTCGGCATCCGTTTGTACTCCAATTGCCTGACGACCAGTCCCGATTACCTCGCGCAGAACCGGTCGATGGTTGAGGCCTGGGCTGATGGAATGAATGAAGGACTGAAATACTGCATGCTCAATTTCGAGGAAGCCGTCGATATCTTCGTAAGCGAAGTCCCGGAAGTGAAGATGTCCTCCACCGGACGAGCACACACCCGTTACGGAGCGGGGCTCTTCATGGCAGCGCTGTTGACGCCGGAAATTCGCGATCACGGTATTGGGTGGGCTGACATGGACTCACTCACCCGGCAAACCGATCTGGTCATGAAATACGCCGTTCCGCCGAACAGTCGCCGGCCTGCCGTCGAGACGATTTTCAGCAACGCCATGGCCGGCCGGGAAAAGCTCACGCCGGCGGAATGGGAGACCGCGCGCAAGTCGGCGAGTGAATTCGCGCCGCATCTTGGCATCAAGCTTTGAATGCTGGTCGATTCGACCGATGACGAACCCGGAACACCCGTGCACGTCTGCCATCGCCTTTGTGCGGATGAGGGGTGTCGGCAAGACTTTCAGCGGGTCTGACGGTTCGGTCGAGGTTCTGCGAAACATCAACATCGATTTCGCCGCCCGGCAATTCACGTCGATCCTTGGCGCATCCGGTTGCGGCAAGACGACTCTCCTCATGATGCTCGCGGGGCTTGAAACAATTACTTTCGGAACGATCGAGATCGACGGCCAGCCGGTGCGTCATCCTCGGCGCGATGTTGGGATCATTTTTCAAGACCCGACATTGCTGCCGTGGAAAACGGCATTGGAGAATATTCTCTTCCCGATCGAGATATTCGGCCTGCCATTGAACGAATATAAATCGCGAGCCGAGGCGCTGCTCGAGCTCGTCTCGCTGTCTGATGCCATGCATAAGCGTCCGCGGCAGCTGTCCGGCGGCATGCGTCAGCGCGTCGCGATCTGCCGCGCCCTCATCCACAAACCGCGCGTTCTGCTGATGGATGAGCCGTTCTCCGCCCTCGACGCCATCACGCGCGACGAACTCAATGTGAGCCTGTTGGATATCTGGGAACGATACCACCAGACCGCTTTCTTCGTAACGCATTCGATTCGGGAAGCCGTCTTTTTGTCCGATCGCGTGTTGGTGCTCGGCAAATCGCCGGGGCAAGTCGTGGCAGACATGACAATTCCATTCGCGCGTCCGCGATTGCCCACCATCGGTGATACGGTCGAATTCAATGCGATTTGCGCCATTCTGCGCGAAGCCATTGCGCAAAACCACACGACGGCCGCGCGCAGCGGCAGCACATCGATGGCGCGAGCAAGCGTGGCATGACCCCGGAATTTCTGCTCGCCGACACCGAGACCGCAGAACCGGGACGCGAACGCCACTCGCTTGCGATCGAAGCGACGCGAAAAACGACGTTGCCGATAGCCGCCGCCGCTCTGGTGTTCGTGGCGTGGGAGTTCTTTGTGGATGCGTCCAATGTTCGTCCGGCCGTGCTTCCAGCGCCGAGCGGCGTCCTCAGCGCGCTGTGGCAGAATCGCGAGCTGCTCCTTGAAAATGCCGTTCCGACGACGATGGAGACGATCGCCGGCTTCGTCTTGTCCGTGTTCTTCGGCGGAATCCTCGGTACTTTGCTGACCTATTTCAACTACGTGCGCGACGCCATCTATCCGAACGTGATCGTGTTCCAGCTGATTCCAAAAGTGGCCATCGCGCCGCTCTTCATTCTGTGGTTTGGGATCGGATGGGAATCGCGCGTAGCGATCGCGCTGTTCATCGCGTTCTTTCCAATCGTGATTTCGACTGTCAGCGGGCTAAACGCAGCCGATCCGGCGATCTTACGGCTTTGCAAAAGCCTTGCGGCGAGCCGGCAGCAGGTCTTCTTCAAGGTCCTGCTGCCCTACTCGACACCCTTCCTCTTCAACGGGATGAAAATCAGCATAACCCTTGCGATCATCGGCATCATCGTCGGTGAGTTCATTACCTCTCAACGCGGCCTGGGTTACATCATCTTGTTCGCCGGATCGCGCCTCGAAACGCCGATCGTCATGGCGGCGCTTCTGATGTTGTGCGCAATCGGGCTAGGCCTCTACGGAACAATCGCCCTCGCCGAACATCTCGTGATGAAGCGATACGGTAGCTGAGCGCTTCTCAGACCCTGCGGAGGAAACGGAATGACGGCCGAGACGTATGCGTGCGATGCCTTGCGCGATTTCGCGAGCAAGTTGGGGCAAAAAGTCGGTCTGCCGGCAGACCGCGCAAAGACGCAGGCCGAAATCTTGCTCGAGGCCGATCTGATGGGCCATACGACGCATGGTCTCGCGCTGTTGCCTGGTCTCCTGCAAGGCATCGAGAGCGGCACCATCCTGGCGCACGGTGAGCCGGAAACTTTGTCCGATCGCGGATCGACCATCTTCTGGGACGCGCATTCGCTGCCCGGAACCTGGGTGATGACTCAGGCGATTGCGGAGGCGCGGCGACGGCTGCCCCAGTATCCGGTAGTCACATTCGTCCTCAGACGCATGTCGCATATTGCGGCGCTGGGTGCTTATCTGCGCCAAGCCACTGAACATGGCTTGATTATCACTATCATGAACTCCGATCCGGGAATGCGCACAGTCGCGCCCGCGGGCGGCAAGGAGGCACAAATCGCGCCCAACCCGCTCGCGTTCGGCTATCCGACGGAAGCAGACCCGATCCTCATCGACATCAGCACATCTGCCGTCGCCAATGCGTGGGTGAGGCGATGGACTGCCGAAGGACGTAGGCTGCCCGGACAGTGGCTGCTGGATGCAAATGGCAATCCATCCGACGATCCCAAGGTTTTATTCGGCAACCCGCCCGGCGCTATGTTGCCGCTCGGCGGCATCGATCTTGGACATAAAGGTTTCGCCCTCGGCCTAATGGTTGAGGCGCTGACCGCCGGCTTGTCTGGGATCGGCCGCGCAGACGGAGGGTCAGATGGCGGAACGCCGGTATTTCTCCAGATCATCGACCCCACTGCGTTCGCGGGTATCACTGCTTTGAAGCGGGAAGGAAGCTGGCTCGCGCAGTCCTGTCGCAGCAGCAAGCCGTACGATGGCGTGACCGCGGTCCGCATGCCAGGCGACCAGGCAAACTCGCGTCGTCGCGAACAGCTCCAGGCTGGAATTACCCTTTACCCCAGCATCATGCCGAACCTTAAACCCTGGGCGGAGAAACTCGCGATTACCCCGCCAAGCCCGGTTTCGGCGGCCTGACCGGACAGGAGGGCGATTCGTCCGGTCTGCATGCAGCGGGAAAGGCGTACCTCGTTCGCTGCGAGCTCGAGCGATGATCTGTCGCTGCCGGCTGAGCCGATCGGCGCGATCGGCTCATCGCGCGTAACGGATTTCCAAGGTCGTGCAGCCTTCCTCGGTCCGATAGGGCCCGTGCTTCATGCCCGGTGGTCGGCACGCATACATGCCCTTCTTGAAAAATTGATCCCCGTCCCACTGGCTGCCTTCGAGAATGTAAACCTCTTCCCAAAAGTCGTGGACGAACGTCTCGGTGCTGGCGCAACCCGGATCGACCTTGAGCATCCGGGTCACGAACATCTTGCCGGGATCTTCGGTGAGAATTTTCTGATAATGCCTCGGCGGCGCACCTTCGACCGGGACCCACGGCAGGTCATTCACGGGGAAAAACTCAAGCTCCGGCTTCGGCATCGGGCGGGTCTCCTGTGTTGCGGGTAGCGTTGTGGGTCTAGCGCTCCTCACGGACGAACGGCAAAGCCAATGCGGCGGGAGGACCGGAGCGGCGGTGGGCCGAACGGAAGCCCATCACCGCAAGGACTACGATCGCCATCACGTAAGGGAACATCTGCATCACATAGGTCGAAACAAGATAGAACACCCCGCCCAGGACCTGCGCCTGCGCAATGAGCATGTAGGCGAAACCGAACAGGTAGGCGCCGCCGAGCAGCTTCAGCGGATGCCAGCCGGCGAAGATCACGAGCGCGAGCGCAACCCAGCCGCGGCCAGCGGTCATGCCCTCAGCCCAGGTGTTGAGATAGGCAACGGAGAGGAACGCGCCCGCGAGGCCGGCCATGGCGGCGCCGAAGATCACCGCGCCATAGCGAATGCGCAGTACGTTCCAGCCGACGACGTCGATTGCGCTTGGCTTTTCGCCGGCGGCGCGCAGCGCAAGACCGGTGCGGGTCCGATACAAGAAGTACCAGACCGCCGCGACCGCAAGATAAGACAAGTACACCAGCACGTTTTGCCGGAACAGAACCGGTCCGAGCAGCGGAATGTCCGCGAGTGCGGGGATCGGCAACGGCGGCACGATCTGGCGCACGTGAACACCCACGAGTTCGTGTCCCGCGAAGCTCGACAAGCCATCGCCGAAAAGCACGATGGCGAGCCCGGTGACGACATGGTCTGCCCTGATGGTGACCGTGATGAAGGCAAACATCACGCCGAGCAGCGCGCCGACGACGATTGCGCCGATAATGCCGACCGAGACCCATCCGCTCGACACCGTCGCGGCGACCGCCGTCACCGCGCCAAGCAGCATGATTCCTTCGAGCCCGAGATTGAGAACGCCGCTACGCTCCGCGACGAGTTCGCCAAGAGCCGCAAGGAGCAGCGGCGTCGCCGCGGCTATGCTGGTCGCCAGAAGGTTGATGAGCAACTCATAGGTCATTTGTGTTTGCCACCGAACCGACGAGGCATCGGACGAATGCGCGCCGCCAGGGTCAGGCCAACGAGTGCCGACAAGATGATTGCCGCCTGGATGACGCGCACGAGGGACGGATCTATTTGGGCAATCTGCAGCGCCGCGCCACCCTGCAGCAGGGTGCCGTAGAAGACAGCCATCACGAGGACGAGCAGTGGATTGTGGCCCGCGAGCCACGAGACCAGGATGCCAAGATAGCCATAGCCGGGAGTCAGCACATAGAGGCGCCCTGCCGAACCGCTGACCTGCTGTATACCCCCAAGCGCGGCCAAGCCTCCGCTGAGAAGCATCACCTGGAGGGTGACCCGGCTCACGCTGATGGCCGCATAGCGCGCGGCGGCATGAGAATGGCCGACGACCGAGAGTTCGAAACCCCACCGCGTGAAGCGTAACACCCCGACAAGCACCAGCGCGAGAATTGGCGCGATGATCACACCGGCATCAAGCTCGTTGGTCACCATCGGCAGGTTGGCTTCGGTGGGGAAGTATGACGAGTACGGCCAGCCTCCCGTCGGATCGCGCCACGGCCCAAAAACCAGCGCTTCGACCCAAAGGATCGCAATGTAGTTCAGCATCAGGCTCGACAGCACTTCGTTGACGCCAAGCCATACCTTGAGTACTCCGGCCAGCAAGCCCCAGAGCGCACCACACAAGACGCCGCAAACGAGCACCGCCGGAAGCATGAGGGGTTCCGGCAGCGAGACCTTGAGCGCGATCAGCGCGGCGCCAATGGCGCCCATCACCATTTGGCCCTCTGCGTTGATATTCCAGACCTCTGCGCGGAATGCGACCGCTGCGGCAAGGCCGGCAAACGCTATCGGTTCAGCGTAGACAAGCGATCCTTGAATGCCGTCCCATGAGCCGAAAGCGCCCTCGAAAATCGCCTGGTAGGTATCGAACACCGGCACGCGGCCGATCCAGAGGAGCACGGCCGAGGCGGCAAGCCCAAGGACCACCGAGACGATGAATGCGCCAGTCCGCCAGAGCCAACCCGGGATCGCGACCATCAGGCCGCGTCCAGAAGGTGTCCGCCCATGACGGCGCCGATCGCACTGCGATCGACGTTCTGGCGCTCCCAAGTCTGCCGGATGTGGCCGTCAAACAGCACTGCGACACGGTCGGAGAGGTGCAGGACCTCGTCGAGGTCCTCGGAGATCACCATGACGCCGGCACCTGCGGACCGCATGGCGAACAGCCGGTCGTGAACGGCGCGGGTAGCCGCGACGTCCAGGCCTCGGGCCGGCTGGGCGACAACGAGGGCCGACGGACCCGCGCCCAGTTCCCGGCCGATCAATATTTTCTGCTGATTGCCGCCCGAGAGCGCGCGAACGGGCGTATCAATTCCCGGCGCGCGCACGTCGTATTCGCGCATCAGCCGAAGGGCCCGCTCGCGCCCGGCTCGACGATCCAATAACAGGCCGCGCGCCAGCGGCGGCTCGCGATAGTCCCGCAGCATCACGTTCTCAGTGATGTCGAGCTGCGGCACCAGCCCTATGCCGAGGCGATCTTCGGGTACGAAGCGCAGTCCCGCCCTCATTCTGCCGAGCGCGCCGATGCGGCTGACATCGCGTCCGTCGAGAACGATGCGACCGCGACGCAGCGGCCTGATCCCGGCGATGCATTCGGCGAGTTCGACCTGGCCGTTACCGGCAACACCCGCGATCCCAAAATTTCGCCGTGTCGCAGCTCGATATTGACTCCTTTGAGGTTGCTGGCGCGGTACAAGCCCGGCGTCCACGCATCCTCGATCTTGAGAGCGATCTCGCCCGTCGATTGGACGCCGACAGGTGGACGCTCAGGCATCGCGGCGCCGACCATGAGGGCGCCAAGTCGGAGCGCGCAGCCTCGCCGCGCGATAGCGATGCCACCACTCGGCCGTAACGCATCACCGTCACCTGATCCGCCGCCGCTGCCACCTCACGAAGCTTGTGGGTGATGAAAACCACATATTTTCCGGCGTCCGCCAAGCCGCGTAGCGCTTTGTAGAGATCGTCGGCCTCCGCTGGCGTCAGCATTGACGTTGGTTCATCGAGCAACAGGAGATCGGCACCCCGATACAGCAGTTTCAGGATCTCCACCTTCTGCCGTTCGCCCACGGTAAGTTGCCAGATCAGCGCGTGCGGATCGGCGAGAAGGCCATGTTGCCGTCCGACCGCCTCGATTTTGCGCGCCGCGCCGCGGCGATCGAGCCGCATGCCGGTGTCAGTCGCCCCAAGCAGCACATTGTCGACGACGGAAAATGCCTCCACCAGCTGAAAATGCTGATGCACCATTCCGATCCCCCGGCGCACCGCATCCCAGGGAGACCTGAAAGCGACTTGTTCGCCTTCGATGAAGATCGAGCCTTCGTCGGGCGCGTATACGCCCGACAGCACGTTCATTAATGTCGACTTGCCGGCGCCGTTTTCCCCGAGCAGCGCGTGGATTTCGCCGCGCTTGAGCACGAGATCGACGCCGTCGTTCGCCGCGGTGGCGCCGAACCGCTTCGTAATCGACGATAGACGGATTCCGCCTTCCATCATCGCCAAGCACCTAAGTCGATTTTGAAGACTATTTGACCGAGCCTTGGACGCCGGCGACGAGCCAGTCCATCTTGTTCGTGGCGTCTTCAGAACCCATTACGGTGCCTGCCGGGATCCGAAGCTTGCCTTCGTTGTCTTCAAGCGGGCCGGCGAAGACCTTGAGTTCGCCCGAGATGATCTTCTGCTTCGCCGCTTCAACGGTGGCCTTGGCTTCGGCGGTGACGGCTGGCCCATACGGCAGCAGAACGATAGTGCCGTCAGCCAGCGAACCAAGATAGCGGGTGGACTCGAACTTGTGGGCGATAATCGACTGCACCGCTTTCACATAGTAGGGTCCCCAATTCCACGCACTGCCGCTCAGGAACGCTTCGGGAGCGGCAGACGACCAATCCGCGTTCGATGTCATGCCCCATTTGCCCTTGGCGGCGGCGGCCTGCAGCGTGGCCGCCGAGTTCTTGGTGATTTACGATCACGTCGGCACCGGCGCTCAGCAGGGCATCGGCCGCCTCCTTCTCTTTCGGCGGCTCGTACCAGCTATTCACCCAGTTCGTGACGATGCGGATGCTGGGGTCGACGGACTTAACCCCGAGAGCAAATGCATTCGCACCCGAGACCACTGCCGAATAGGGGAACGCTCCCACGAAGCCGACAATCTTGCTCTTGGTCGACTTGGCAGCGAGCACGCCTTCAAGATAGCGAACCTCCTCGAGCCTTCCGTAATAGGAAGCGACGTTTTTCGGTCCATGGGGATCCGCCATTTGGACAATGAAAAAGACATCGGGATGCCTTTTCGCGATGTCCGGCACAAAGGTGCCGTAGCCGTAGCTGTTGGCGAAGATGACCTTGTTGCCCTTGGCGATCAGGCCGTTGATGACCGGCACAACTCCGGGACCGTCGGGTACCGACTCGACCCGCGTGATCTCGAGATCGGGCACGTGATCCTGAAGATACTTGGCCGCTTCAGTGTTGGCCCGAACCCAGGATGCCCCCGATGGCTGAGCGAATTCGACGAAGGCGACCTTCAGCTTTTCCGCTGCGAGAACCGGTTTTGAACCGACGGCCCCCGATATGGTGACTACCATTGCAACAGCGGCAATCCCAAATCGTTTCATGAGGGGAGCTCCATTGGGTTGGTCGATCAAGCACTCGCTGCGGCCACAGCCGAACACAGCATGCGGCTGATCTGGACGCGAACGGAGTTAGCAAGACGCATGCCATGGAGGCAGCCTGCGGCCGCTCTCGCCGACATCGCGTTATTCGGTGCGGCCGCGCAGAGGCCACCGCCGCAATTGCTGCAAATTGAAGCAAATCGACTTGAATGAAATTCACACGTTCCGCGAAGCCGGTGAATTTTCATTCCATCGCTCGGTTAAAACCTGGGCATGGTGCACGGGCCTAGATCCGCACGGTCGAAATGATAAGCGCTATTTGCGGGGGAACCTCGCGGAACTGTGTCGCTGCGATTGTGCCCTTTCATCCGCTGTTCAATTCGTCTGTTCCCGCTGCTGGGTCTGGGTGAAGACACTTGACTTGGAGGAAAGGCGAGGCCGTAATTTGCCCCATCGAAGCGCGGAGAATCCGATGTCCAAATACGCAATTTCCGACGAGTTGATTGCGATGGCGATGAACGTGCGGGGAAAGGTGCATCCGTGGGATGTCATACCTGCATCGCGCACGGCGCTGGTCGTGATCGACATGCAGAATTATTTCGTCGCGCCGACTTCGCAGGGTGAGGCCGCAACGGCTCGAGACATCGTCCCTTGCATAAATCAGTTGGCCGCGGCGATGCGTGAGAACGGGGGCCATGTCGTCTGGGTCCAGAATACGACTTCGGACACGTTGGAAGCCTGGTCCGTTCGTCATGAACTGCAATCTGCGGAACGCGCGCGCATTCGCCTGGATGCGATGACGTTGGGCGCGAGCGGTTTCGAGCTTTGGCCGGCGCTTGATACGCGGCCGGGTGATGTCCGAATGGTGAAGCGCCTCTACTCCGCGTTTGTTCAAAGCTCCTCGGATCTCACCGCTTACCTGCGCGAGCGCACCATCGACTTCGTCCTGATTGCCGGAACCTACACCGATTGCTGTTCACTGGCATCGGCGCAGGACGCCATGATGCTGAATTTCCGCACCATCATGGTGTCCGACTGCAACGCCGGCTCGTCGCCGCAGGCGCACGCTGCAGCGCTTGACTGCTTTTTCCGCTTCTTCGGCGACGTCCTCTTCTCCGACGAGGTGATCGCTCGACTTCAGGGAGGAGAGAACGCCAAGGCGGCATGACATCGCCCCCGTACCGCACTCATAACAAAACGAAATAAGGAGTTCTGATGAAGTGGGGCGTATTCACGCTGAGCCAGATCCCGGATCAGGCCCGGCGCGTCGAGGCGTTTGATGAGGATATGCGCCAGTTCAAGCTGGCCGACGAGCTTGGCTACGATACGATCTGGATCGCCGAGCACCTGTTCTCGACTTATTGCGTGGTCAATTCCGCGCAGGTCCTTGCCGCGGCGGTCGCGGCCGCCACAACGCGCATCCGCATCGGAACCGCGGTCGTGGTGGTGCCGTTTGCCCATCCGCTGAGAACCGCCGGCGATTTCGCGCTTGTCGACATTCTTTCCCACGGCCGGGTGTTGTTCGGTGTTGGCCGCGCCTACAACCCCGCTGAATTCGCCGGCCTCAATCTGCCGATCGAGCAAAGCCGGGAGATGTTCCTTGAGGGGATGGACATCATTATCAAAGCCTGGAGCGAGCCCACGATAAAGTACAGCGGCAAATTCTGGACGATCCCTCGCGAGACAGAGGTCTTGCCGAAGCCCGTCCAGCGGCCGCATCCGCCCATCTATTCCGCCGCGACGTCCACCGACACGTTCGAACTCGTTGCCCAGCGCGGCTGGAATCTCGAAGTCGCCTCCACCTTCAGCTACCGGTTCTTTCGTGACGAATGGCTGGAGAAGCTGCATGGGCTGTTGGCGAGCTACGAATTGGCGTGCCTGAAATATGGGAGAGATCCCAAGGCCGCCGAGCGGATGATGATGATTCCGTTCTTTGTCGCGCCGACCAGTCGCGAAGCGGTCGCGGTCCACGGAAGATATTTCGACTGGTTTCTGAGCAAGCTCAAGGAGGTGAGCGGAAGCGCCGCCGACAACGTCCCGCTGATCAAGGGATATGAGCTCTCCAGCACGGAAGGGCCGAAGACCGTTGCGATGGGCTATCAAACCTATGAGAGGATGCACCGTCACGGCGCGGCGATCGCGGGCGACCCCGCCGAGTGCATTGCTCAGCTCAAAAGGATCAAGGAGCGGCTCGGGATTACCGAGTTCTGCCTGTGGTTCAACATGGGGGGAATTCCGGCCGAACACGTCCAAGCTTCGATGCGCTTGGCGATGGAAAAAGTCCTGCCTTATGTCTAGGCATGACAAGAACCTTGGGACCGTGCTGGTATCGAGCGGCTATCGACCAGATGGAGCGTTCGAATGAAAGATCGCAAGGCCTTCGTCATCGTTGATATGCAGAACGATTACTGTCATCCGGACGGAGCCTATCCTCGTCACGGGCTTCGTTGCCTATCGCTTGAGAGTGCCGTTGTCGCGACAGCCGCGTTTGCGGCACGCTGCAAAAGGCACGGCGTACCGATGATCCATCTCCGGATGGCCTTTAATGTCGATAGAGTCAACTATCCTATTGATGCCGGCTTGATTGTGGAGACGTCGAGGCCATTCCTGCGGCACGAAGGTCTACGCCGCGGAACGTGGGGTGCCGAGTTTCTCGAGGAGATTTCCGCCCGGCGACTACGTGATCGACAAGACCCGCTATAGCGGCTTCCACAATACCGCGCTCGAAGCGCTGCTGCGGGGGCTCGAGGTCGACACCGTCATGCTTGCCGGCGTCGTCACCAATGTCTGCGTGGAAGCGACCGCGCGCGATGCATTTCATCGTGACTTCGGATTCATCGTGCTGCGCGATTGCGTCGCCGCCTTCACGGCGGAGGCCCAGGAGGCGAGCCTCAAAACGCTTCAGATTTTCGGCCGCGTCGCCACCAGCGAGGACATCGAACTGCAAGATGCGCGGCACGTCGCTGAGACCAAGGACGTCCGCGCCGTTGCGGCAGAGTAGCCCGGTGGTTCTTATTGTGCGTAACGGGTGAAGACAAGGTCGCGTGCTTTGATCTCGTTGTGGCAGGGGAAGCAGGTTTTCATGAACGCCTCATCGCCAGGTTTGCCGTCCTGGAAGTGAGCGAAACCCCAACCGCCCGTCGCGACGTACTTTTTTGTGTCCTTGACCATAAACTGAATGTTCGTTGGGGTGCCGGGTACGAAAGATTGGGCTTGGCCGAAGACTTTGTTGTTTTCATCCGATGGCACGTGACGGTAATGCAGAGCGGCAATGATCGCGCCGTCCGGGAACGGGATCTTTCCTTCGCGGTAGGCCTGGATCGCTAGATCGTTGCCCAAAACGGCAGAAAAACTGTGAAAGTTGCCTTCCTCGTGGGCCACGGAGATTAGCCGCCAGTCGCGGTATCCAGCGGGCACATCGGTAACGAAGATCGGGACACCCTCTTGATTAGCTGCGGGCCCCGTAAAGGCGACAACGCCGGCCAGCATTGCAACTCCAACTAATGGGAATGCGATCAGTCTCATTTGGTTTCTCCTTTGAACCGGATACTATCTTGGTCTTTCCAGCCGACTTTCCCGGCGCGCAAGTCGTCTGCATCAGAGATGAAGCTGCCAACTCGTTGGGTCAGCCAAATCAATGCAATTGATCCGAAGCGAAGTCTCAGGTGGCGATCACCAGCCTACAGCGAGGAGATCGAGCCGGTGATTTCCTTTGTGGTGAGGATGGCGCTCGCGTAATTCGGAAGATTGATGTCGAGGGCTGCGTGCATCATCTTATCGGAATAATCCGCCGTCGCGTCCTTCACCACCGTGACCTCGTATCCGAGCTCGGCGGCGTAGCGGACGGTCGCTTCGATGCAAGTATGGGCGATGAGTCCGATGACAATGAGCTTATGGATGCCGTGTCTTTTAAGCTGTAAATCCAAATCGGTGTTTGCGAAACCGCTGGAGCACCAATGCTCCTGTACGACAATTTCGCCAGGGTTCGGCGCGAACTCGGTCCGAAACTCGCCACCCCACGTGCCGTACTCGAATGTTTTTCCCATCCAGGCCATCTTCTGAATGGGCGCAATGTACTTCCAGGTCTCGTAGTCGCCTGGACGATATCGGTGATGCATTGCAAAGAAAATCTGCAGTTTCGCCTTCCGCGCGACGTTGAGGACCTGCAGCATGTTGGCGACGCAGTCGTTCGCTTCGGCCACAGCTTTGATGCGGGGCCAGATCTTCCCGCCCTCGGAAATGAAATCGTTGTAGGGATCGACGACGAGCAACGCAGTAATGTCTTTATCGGATATGGGACCATTCATGCGCGTTCCTCCTGCGCTCCTCGGGATGTCACGAGTTGGCAGCGAATGGCGGATGAACTGCCGCCACAGCCGGGAACAATCGAACTCAGACCAGCTTGATCGTTACTTCAATGTTGCCGCGGGTCGCTTTTGAGTACGGGCAAATCTCCTCGGCTTCATCGACCAGGGCTTGCGCCACATCACGCTGCAAACCGGGCAGCCTGACGTTTAGCCGAGCGCGGAGAAAGTAGCCGTCTTCTCCGAGGTTCAGGTCTACTTCGGCCTCGATGCTCGCTTCAGCGGGCAGGGCGATGTTTCTTTGACGCGCCCCAACCGCGATCGCATTTTCGAAACTGGCCGACCAGCCGGCTGCGAACAATTGCTCCGGGTTTGTGCCGATACGCGCCGAACCGGGGATAGAAAGCCGGATGTCGAGCAGGCCGTCGGAGCTGCGCGAGACGCCATGCTCGCGGCCGCCGGTGGTCGCGGTCTTGGCGGTGTACACAACCCTGCCAGCTTGGATCACATTCCCTCCGGGTCTCTTACGGCCAGCCATGCAAAAGAACGGCCGACGGCGCCGCCGAAGCAGCGGCGGCGCTCGTGGTCGACGTGTTCGTTTGCATTATGTTTGTTCATGGTTGTTAGCCTCGGTGTCCGCGTAGATCGACGGGGCTTCAGGGCACGGGTGCATAGCGAGCGAAAACGAAGTCGTGATCTTTCGCGGGCACGTGGCAGCCGAAACAGGTTTCGTGCAGCGCCGTGTCGCCGGGTTTTCCGTCCTTGAAGTCGCCGAATCCCCAACCGCCGGTCGTGGCGTACTTTTTCGAGTCCTTGACCATGAACTGGACGTTGACCGCGGAACCAACGACGAAAGAACGAGCGCCGGGAAATTCGATCTCCAGCACCTTGCCGTTGTCCGCCGACGCGATACGATTCCAATGCAGCGCGGCGATGATCGTACCGTCCGGGAACGGGAGCGTTCCTTTCTCAAAGGCCTTGATCGCTATGTCGTTGCCCAGTTGGGCGCGCAGCTGGTCGACCTTGTCTGTTTTAAGCTGATCCACAGCGATCAATTTCCAATCGCGGTATCCAGGCGGAATCGTTACCCCGTAGATCGGGGAAGCCGCTTCATCGACCTTTCCGGAGACCGGACGCATGAAGGCCGCCATGCCAGCCACCGCCACGACGGCCACCGCCAAGCAAGCTGTCCGCTTCATAAGCTTTTCTTTCGAATTGAAGGCGAATTCTGAGGACGACGACGGAGGCGGCGCGCAAACAAGGAGCGCCGCTACTTGCTTCAGGTTGCGTCGCGTAGCGGTCGGAACGATGCTCGCATCTCGGCGGTAAAGAGCTCGGGCTGTTCCCAAGCCGCAAAATGACCGCCTTTTTTCACCTTGTTGTAGTGGATGAGATTGGGATAGGCCCGCTCTGCCCAGCTCCGGGGCGTCTCGTAGAGTTCGTCCGGAAAAACGCTCACGGCCGCCGGGACTTTGACGCCCTTCGGACTGAAAAATGGGAGCTTATTCTCCCAATAAAGGCGGGCTGACGAGACCGCCGTGTTGGTCAGCCAGTACAGCGTGACATTGTCGAGGACATCGTCCGGTGTCAGGCCTTCGGTCTGACCGTCGAACGAACGCGCGATGAGCTCCAGACTGCGTGCGTCGTGGTCGATCAGGAATGTCGCGAGGCCAATGGGCGAATCTGCAAAGCCGGCCATTGTTTGCGGGCGCGATGCCATCCAGAAGGCGTAATACACATGCTTGTAGAAGAAAACGAGCTGTTCGTAGGACCTTTTCTCTTCGACAGAAAGACCTGAGGGCGCCGGCGCACCGGCGGAAGATGCCTTGTCGATTTCAGCAGGAATGGCGCTGGGCATGTTGGTGTGTATACCCAGCAACTCAGGCGGTGCCTGAACCCCCAGCAGATCGGTAACGATCGCGCCCCAATCGCCACCCTGCGCGACAAAATGCTTGTAGCCGAGGCGTCGCATCAACGTGGTCCACGCGCGCGCGATGCGCTCGGGGCCCCAGCCCGTCGTCGTCGGCTTCCCAGAGAATCCGTAACCAGGCATCGACGGGATCACCAGATGGAAAGCGTCCGATGCGCTCCCGCCATGTGCCGTGGGGTTGGTGAGCGGTTGGATAATCTTCAGTTGCTCGATCACCGAGCCCGGCCAGCCGTGCGTCACAATAATCGGCAACGCATTTTCATGCTTGGAACGGACGTGGATGAAGTGGATGTCCAGCCCGTCGATTTCGGTGATGAAATTCGGCACGGCTTTGAGCCGTGCCTCGACCTTGCGCCAGTCGTAGTCCGTCTGCCAGTAGCGGAGGAGCTGCTGCACGGTTTTGAGCGGCACGCCCTGGGAATAATCGGAGACGGTCTCCTTCTCGGGCAACCGTGTATTCGCCAAGCGCCGGCGGAGGTCGGCGAGCGCCGTCTCCGGAACATTCACATGAAACGCCCGGATAGCCGTCTTGTCGCTCTCCGCTAGCTTTTCGACAACACTCATAGGTGAACTCCTTTTCTGAAGAAAAGAAACCGAGAAAACCTGGAGGGCTTTGCTCCATCAGCTGCTGCTGGATTTCTGCAAAAGCCTAACAGGGCGAGGATCAGTCGGGTTGCGTATTCGTGTCAGCGTCGTCCGCCCGCCCGAGCGCAGGGAGGTACCGGCCGAAGTTCAATTCGAAGTCGCTCGGAAGGCCGTAACCGATGCTGCGGATCTTGGAGCGGCGCGCCTGCGCACTGGGCCATGCCAAGATTGAGAAGATCATGTCGTTGCTCGACTGAAGCTCGGTGGCTGTTGGCACTCCGAACCGATTGATCTGCGCCTTCGCCGCGGCGAGCACTTCACGGTCGAATGAGGCAAGACGCCCGGCGAATGTATCGACAAACGAGTTGAGGTCGCTGTCGTCCAGCGTGCGGTTCACCCAGCCATAGCGCTCGGCGATGTTCGCATCGAAATCGTCGCCGCTGAGCACGATCTCAAGCGCCCGAGAGCGGCCGACCAAACGCGGGAGCCATTCCAGCGCGCCGCCGCCCGGGACCAGTCCGACGCCGACCTCGGGGTTGCCGAATAGGGCGCTTTGCCGGCTGGCGAAGCGCATGTCGCAGGCCAGCACGAACTCGTTACCGATGCCGCGCGTGCGGCCGCGAATCTTGGCGATGCTCACGACTGGCGCGGACGAGAGGCGCAGCACAAAATCGCGCCAAAGGCCCAGCACCCCGGGCCGTTCGGCTGCCTTGGCTACGTCGAGATGGGCAATGAAAAAATCGGGATTCGCCGACTGGAACACGACGACCTTCACGGACGGGTCCGCCTCGAGGTCAGTCATCAGCGCTCCCAATTCGACGATCGTCGTGGGGACAAACATGTTGATCGGCGGGTTGCTGAAGGTGATCGTCCACCGGCCCGGATAGGTGCGGTCGGTGTTGAACTGCGAAGGGTCAGGCATCGCGCATCTCCAGGGTCGCAATCCAAAATTGCTGTGCCCGACACTCTGAGCAAAAGCCGCGGGAAATGCCCGTTAGGTCTTGTGATGCGCTGTTAGGCTTTGCCAGTAGCGGAACTCGCACAGCATGAGCAGGCGGTCACGCGCTCAAAAGCAACAGGGAGGCCTCTATCAAGCGGAATGGAAATGTAATGTCGCCAAGCTTTTGTGCGCCGTTACGGCGATTTTGCATCAATTGTGTTCACCCCCCCGTCACAGACCGGCACTCTTTTGTGCCAACAACCCGTCAGCTAGAATGAACTTGTGCGGGAGCGCACGGCTGCGAAAGATGACGCCATGAGTACGTTGGCGCCGCAGGCCAGAGAGGTCATATCGTTTGGCCCTTTCAGTCTGGTCGCGGGCGAAAGACTCCTCACAAGGAACGGCGTTCCCGTACCATTGGGCGCGCGATCACTCGACATACTGATTGCATTGGTGTCCCGGCCCAACGAAGCCGTCAGCAAAAAAGATCTGTTGGCTCGTATCTGGCCCGACGTAACCGTAGAAGAAAGCAGCTTGCGGTTTCACATTGCCGGCCTGCGCAAAGCGCTCGGCGACGGCAAGGATGGCGCGCGTTACATCACGACGCTGGCCGGACGCGGATACTGCTTCGTAGCGCCTGTCTCGCGGTCGAGCGACCGAACCTCCATCATGACCGCGGCTTCCGCCGGTTTTCTCCATGCCAACTTGCCCAGCCGCTTGATACGCATGGTCGGGCGCGACGACGATGTTCTCAAAGTGTCGACCCACCTGACCGCTACGCGCTTTGTCACTATCGCCGGCGCCGGCGGTGTTGGAAAAACCACCATTGCGGTGGCAGTTGGCCATCACCTGATCGACGCGTTCGCGGGCTCGGTGTTGTTCGTTGATCTCAGCATGCTGCGCGATCACGGCCTGGTAGCCACCACGGTCGCTTCGATGCTGGGTTTGTCGGTCCAGTCTCAGGACGCGACCCCCAACCTGATCGCTTATCTTCGGGAAAAGCGAATCCTTTTGATCCTGGATACGTGCGAGCATCTCATCGAAGCCGCTGCGGCGCTCGCGACACGGATATTCGAGGCGGCTCCGCAAGTTCACATCCTGGCGACAAGCCGCGAGGTTCTTCAGGTCGAGGGCGAACATGTCTACAAGTTGGATTCGCTCGCCTGTCCGCCAGACGACACAGGGCTCTCGGCTGCGGTCGCCAAGACATTTCCAGCACCGCAGCTATTTATCGAGCGAGCGGCGGCAAGTGGTTCTCGCTTGGAGCTGAGCGACGCGGACATCGCGATCGTAGTGAGCATTTGTCGAAAGCTTGACGGCATGGCGCTCGCGATCGAGTTGGCCGCTCGACGTGTTGAGGCCTACGGTCTTGAGCAAACCGCTGCGCTTCTTGACGAACGCCTCACTTTGTTATGGCTGGGACCACGTACGGCACCGCCGCGGCAAAAGACTTTGCAGGCGACGCTGGATTGGAGCTACGGGCTCCTGACCGAGCTTGAGCGGGTAGTGCTTCGCCGACTTGCAATATTCGTCGGGGATTTCACCATCGATGCGGCCTTAGCCGTCGTGACCAGCGCCGATGTCGATCAGGCCCTCGTATTCGCTGCCATCGACAGTCTCGTCGCCAAGTCAATGGTGGCGGCGCGCCCTCTAGGGGCCATGATGCGCTATCGGCTCCTCGATATGACGCGCGCCTACGCCCTTGACCTGACCGCCGCCGCTGCCGAACGCGCAGAGCTCGCGGCACGCCACGCGACCTACTACCAGCGTTGGCTCGAACAATACGGCAGCGACTGGCCGACATTGTCGACCGGAATCGAACGGTCGCCGCACTTTGCTGCCCTGAATAATGTCCGCGACGCGCTTGAACGGTGCTTCGGCGAGGATGGCAATGTTCAAATTGGCGTCAGCCTTGCGGCTGCTGCGGCGCCGGTATTCCTTGCGATGTCGCTCCTGCCCGAATGTCATCGCTGGTCTGAGCGGGCCATGCTCACTCTCAACGACGCTGCGCGCGGCGGGCTCGATGAGATGCATCTTCAGGCGGCCCTCGGTGTGTCCTTGATGTTCATGCGCGGCGGACGCGCGGCGGCGCGTGCAGCTTTGGCGCGGAGCCTCGCGATCGCCGAGGAGCGTGGCGACGCGCTTGATCAGCTCCGTTTGCTCGGCCCCCTGAACATGTTTCACCTGCGTATCGGAGATTTCACAACTGCCCTTGACTATGCACGGCGCTGTTCCGCCACCGCCGCTTCCGTTGAGGATCCCGTCGCAATTGCTCTCGCCCACTCCATCCTCGGAATCTCGCTTCACCTCAACGGCGATCTCAGCAATGCCGGAATGGAACTCGCGGCTGCCGCGGAGCGTGGGTCGCGCGCACAACACACCACGACGATCTACCTCGGCTTCGAAGGCAGAAGTCTGGCCGGCGCCATATTGGCACGCAATCTTTGGCTGCAAGGAAATCCGGATCAAGCGGCTCGACGGGCGGACATGACAATCGATGAAGCCGCCGCGATGGACCATTCGCTGACGCTGTGCATCGCGCTGATCTGGGGCATTTCTGTTTTTCTCTGGCGAGGCGATCTGGAGAACGCCCAAAAGCATATCGATCGGCTCGTCGCGCGCGCCAATCCCATTCGCTGGCGCCATATCTTCTGGTCGGACGGGGATTCAAAGGCGAGGTAGCAATCCGGCGAGGTGATGCCCAAGGCGGCGTCGCGATCTTGCAGGACTCACTTGAGAAGCTCCACGCCGCGCCTTACGAGTTGCTTAGTGCTGAGCTCAACATAGCGCTTATCCAAGGTCTTCAAGCAATGGAACGGCACGCCGAAGCCATCGCCTTGGCCGACGATACGGTCCGTCGCGTGGCGGCAAACGGCAATCATATCTTCATGCCGGAACTGCTGCGGGTAAACGGAAGGCTGCTTGCGTCGATGCGGCCGCCCCGCGATGACGACGCTGAGGCGTGCTTTGTGCAATCGCTGGACTGGAGTCGCCGTCAGGGAGCGCGCGCATGGGAGTTGCGTGCAGCGATCGATCTAGCGAAGCTACTGGCCGATCAAGGCAAAATTGATCGGGCTCACGGCCTTTTGCGGCCGCTGTTCGAGCACTTCGTGGAAGGCCTGGCTACGGCAGATTTGAAGTCTGCGGAAGGTCTATTGGCGGCACTGCGCTAGCAACCGGTCCTGCACATTGATATCCATCCCGGTGCCTTCGATATCTGCGACCGCTCGGTGGAACGTCGTCGGACTTTTGGCCGCAATTGGCAGAATACCCTGGATTCGAGCAGCGCGGCCCTTGGGCTCAGACGCCCATCGATGCGGCCACGAGAGTATCGGTCTCCATGTCATCGTCACGCACAGCGCTGATCAATTCGCTCACCTTCTTGATTCCGCGATTGTCGCACCAGGCTTCAAGGTCATCGATGATCGTCACCAGGGCAGTGGGGTTGCGAAAGCCGGCATAACCGATGCCCACGGCACTCGCGCCGGCAAGCATGTATTCGACAACATCCTCCGCTTTGGTGACGCCGCCGATTCCGATGATGGGAATTTTGACGACCTTGGCCACTTGATAAACCATCCTCAGGACGATCGGCTTGAGCGCAGGCGAAATCAGTCCGCCGAACTTGTTGCCGAGAGCCGGCCGGAAATTGTCCGTCCTTATTTTGAGCGACAAAAACGTGTTGGCGATGACGAGGCAATCGGCGCCGGCTTCTTCTGCTGCTTTTGCGACCGAGACGATGTCGCCAGCGTTGGGCGATAATTTCACCCACAGCGGCTTGTCGGTCTTCGCGCGAATAGCCTTGATGCAGTCCCGTGTGTAGCCTTCGTGCATCGCGAAGTTGCCGCCGGTCGAATTGCGGGTCGGGCAGGAAATATTGGCCTCGATCACATCGACGTCCGGCACGCTCAGCTCTTGTGCGAGAGCGGCAAAGTCCTCGATGCTTTCGGATGAAACGCTGACGACCAGCGGCGGCTTGAACTTCGCATATTCGGGGACGATGTGTTCGACGAAATACTCGATCCCTTTGCCGGGCAGGCCGATCGACTGGATGATCCCGCCCTCCGTCTCTGCCATTCGCGGCGTCGGATTGCCGAGCCTTGGTTCGCGGCAGATGGTCTTGGCCACCAGCGCACCAAGCCGATTGAGGTCGATGACGTCGTTATATTCCCACGAGAACGCACCGGACGCGGGCGTCACCGGATTTTGCAGCGTTATGTCGCCGATCTTAACCGAGAGATCTACCATCCCACGGCCTCCTGCATATCGAACACCGGGCCGTCCCGGCAGACGCGCTTGAGCACCTTCTTGCCATCGACCTCGAAGGTCCGCACGCAAACGTAGCAGGCGCCAAAACCGCACACCATGATCTGTTCCATGGCGACTTGCCCGGGAATGTTGTGCTTCTTGCCTAGCCGCTGCATCAGCTTGAGCAGCCGGTTGGAACCGCAGGTAAAGAAGGCGTCCGCCTTTCCTTCGACGATAAACCCTTCAATGATCCGCTCGACGTTCTCGACGGCGCTGGTGTTATCCGTATCGAGAACCGTGATGGTGCGAGCGCCGAGGTCCTCAAACAGCTGTCGGGACATGACGACGCCGGAATTGCGCGCGCTCAGAATTGCGGTCACGCAGACGCCTTGGTCCGCGGCGAGTTGCGAGAGGGGCGCGAGGGTGGCGAGGCCCACGCCCCGGCCAAGCACGACGATATTCCTCCACTTCGGCTCGAGCTTGAAGCCGACCCCTAGCGGACCGGCAAGGTTGAGGTCGTCGCCAGGAGCGAGCGTCGCAATCCCGCGCGTTCCTCGTCCTTCGGCCTTGTAGAGGAACTCGACCTGACCCGCATTCTTGTTGACGCGGTACACGCTCATCGGGCGGCGCATCCACACCTCTGCGCCGTCGGGCGACGGGCAAAGCAGATGAAACATCTGGCCGGCATAGGCCTTCAAAGCGTGTTCGTGAACATCCAAGATCAGGTGCTTGTATTCGTCGTTGACCGCGTTGTTCGACACGACTTCGCCGATGAACTCCCCGACGAGGCGCTGGGGATAGCGGTCCTCCTCACCGACCCGAAGGGCCGAAGTAGTGTATTTTTCTGAGGGTTCGGACGACATGGTGCCCCGGTGGTCCCGCATGCGGTTCGCATAATGGGATTGAGGTTATATGGGCTCGGCGGGCCGCTGTGTCAATTTTGGCATGGTCGATCCGAATCGTTCCTGGAATGACGCCCGGTCGAGGCTCGGCCGTCCTTAGGGTTCGCAACGACCGTACAGAAATGTCAAATTTATCCTGTGATTCTGGTACGTTGATAAAAAGCTTGGTGCGTCGGATTGATGGAACAGGCGCGATTCAAACAAGACTGCACGGTTCTCGCGATAGGGTACGATCAATGTATCGCCGGCGTTTTGTTCCAAAAATGCTACAATACGTTCTCGATCGGCTTCGTAGCCGCTAACCTGCCAATCACGTGGAGGGCGCACCCGACAGACAGCGAGCCCTCCGCGCTTGGAATTCAGGTTGGCCTCCGAGGGGGTGATCCAAAAATTCACACTGATCGCCGCGTCATCGGCATGGACATCGACGGCCGAGTTCGCCTGAAGCCCCTTGAAAGCCCAGGCCTGCGATAAGGGATGCTTTGCCAGCAGACCGGGAAAAGTGCTGCGAAGTTCGTCAGCGATCTGAAGTATCAGCGGACAAGCCAAACCGTCCTCGAGATAGGATGCGACGAAGCTGTCGATATGACTGAAGTCGTGCCAGATGGTGCTTTCGAGCAAATACCGTCTCAGATTGTGGAGCGCGCGCGACGTGAGCAGGTCGTCGAAATAGACCACGCCCGTCGGACCCTCGTTGAAGCGTCGCACGAGGTCTTCGACATCGGGCCGTTCGCTCACCGCACGCGGCGTCAGCTCCGGTGCGTCAGCCATTGAGATGCCCGTGTTGTAGTTGTTGCCGAGCATGTCCAATTGTTCGTGGGACAGCTTTGTCGATTGTTGCGGTAGCTCCTTGGCTACCGCGTCATACGCCTTCGCCAATCCATCAAAGCGTGAACGATCGCGGCGGTGACCGGCGAGGAAATGGAATTGTTCGGCGTCGTGTTGAAGTTTGCCGCGGGTTCCATGGGTGAGGGATCGACCCTCCCAATCCAACCGGTCTTCCCCGCGTCGCAGTTCGTAGGTGCGCGCAAAGTGATCGAGTGATCGGCCTCTGTCGCCGACCGAGAGCCACAAAAAGCCGAGCGCCCGGTGCGCGTCGTAGTGACCGGGCTCCAAAGCACAAACCCGACTGAACCCTTTGATGGCGTCCCGGGTTCGGCCAAGCGCTTGCAGAGCTGCCGCGCGGTTGTAGTGCGCCGACACATATGCGGGCTCGCGGGCGATCACTTCGTCAAAACGAGTAATCGCCGCATCGTGCTGTCCTAGAGTCGCGGCAATGACGCCCAGATTTTGCGTCACGGCCGCGTGACCGGGTGAAAGCGCCAGCGCGGCACGATAGATCGCGTCGGCCTCAGTGAGGCGACCGGCTTCGTGATGCTTAACCGCCTCGGCGACGAGGTCGTTGAATCTACTGTCGGTTCGTTCCATGCACATCCGCCACGCTGCTCAACTGTCCGACGCGGCGATCGACCTCGAAACAAGCCGTTAGCGTGATTGGATTTTCGTTTTTTCTTACTTCACCGTCCCCTTGCGGCACAAGTCGAATGCGTAGTTCGACTCAGCAACAGAGATGATCATTCCTCACCTGCCGCCGCGATTCGGCAGATAGCCTGCGCCCCGTGGCATTCATGACGGAGGCTCCGGTTGGGTTGCAGCGTCAGCAGGTTTGGACAATTCTCTGGCAGGGTCGGCGGGAAGCCGTGCCTATCGCGATTTCGCGTTGAGTGGGAGGAACAGACATGGAAGCGATCCACACCGATTCTGGCAGAGACACGACGATTCCGCCGATAACAACGAGACCATTGTCTGCCGCACTTGGCCTGGAGGTTCTAAACGTTGACCTGCGCGAACCGCCGACGCTGGCGCAGATAACACAGTTGCGCGACGCTTGGCACGCCGGGCTCATTCTGCTGCTGCGCGATCAAACCTTGGCCGAGGAGGACCAGGTCCGCTTCGCGGAGTGCTTTGGTACGCTGGCCAAGACTATCAATGTGCACAACACCGGGAGCCATCCCGCAGTCATGCTGATCTCCAACATCCGCAAAGATGGCAAGCCGATCGGCGCGCTACCCGACGGTGAAATGCATTTTCATACCGACCAGTGCTACGTGGAGAAGCCGGCGGCGGCCACGATGCTGTACGCGATCGAAGTGCCGAGCGTCGGGGGCAATACGCTGTTTGCAAATGCCTACCTCGCCTACGAGACGCTTCCCGCGGAGATCAAGCGTCGGATCGAAGGCCGCAAAGCGACCAATGCCTACGATTACGACAACGCCTCGACCATCCGAGGCACGCGGCTTCGCGAGGGTGTCCCGCAATATTCGCACCCCGTGGTCCGCACTCACCCAGCGACCGGACGCAAGGCGCTCTACGTCAACCGCCTGATGACCATTGCCATCGAAGGCCTACCCGGGGCCGAAAGTGACGAATTGCTAGATCTCTTGTTCGATCACCAGGAACAGCAGCAGTTCATCTACGAACACGTCTGGCGCGTCGGCGATCTCCTGATGTGGGACAATCGCTGCACGTTGCACGCACGTACCGACTTCTCCTCGGCCGAGCGACGCCTGATGCGTCGTATTGCGATCCTGGGTGAGAAGCCGGCGTGATGACGACGTGCCACCGCCCTGTCCCGCACGATCTCTGCAAGCGAAGTCAGTAGGGGCTTGGCCGCCGCGTCCCTCGGGATAGGTCCTAGTCATAGCCGGGGGGCGGCACAAAGCCGCCGATTTCCCTCTCGACCGCGCGACTGAACGCTATGGCGGTTTTGTCCCGGCCGCTCGCGGCGATTGCCTGATATCCAACCGGGAGTCCCGACCTAAGGCATCCGATCGGTCCTACAGTCGAAGGTAGGTAGACAACGCTCGAATAGCCGGCCCAGAACAAGTTCGCCGTTGAGGCGACCGACTTGCCGTTCACCGTGATTCTGCGTTCCCAGCGATCACCGTTTTGGTTATGGGGTGTCGCCGCGGAGACGCCGGCTGGGCACAATAAGATATCGCAGTCATCGAAGAAGGCAGCAAACGTGCGCCGCAGAGCATGACGCTCGTTGTTGAGTTGGAGCCAGTCCCGGTGGCTCAATGTGTTCCCGCGAACCATAAGCTCGAGATAGCGATCAGCCGCACCGGCGCGGTTCGTCTCGGCCGCTTTGCGCCAGCGCTCTATTTCCTCGAGGGGCGTGCGTGCCGACGTAGCGGCGCGCAGCAGCAGAATGTAGATCTCGTGGAGGCGCCCGGTGTCGACCTTCGGCTCTGCTGCCTTGATTGTTGCGCCCCGTTTGGCGAGGTGGTCAGCAAAAGCGTGCAGCTTGTCCACGTACTCGGCGTCAACCTCGCTGTGAGGGTCGTCGAATTTGATGCAGACCCGGAAATCTCTAAGCGAGCGCGCCGGACAAGCGGGCAGATCAACTTTCCAGGCGATGCTGTCGATTTCGTCGGGCCCGGCCATGGCATCGAGGGCGAGTTCCAGATCGTCAGCGTTTCGCGCGAGCGGGCCGATTGCCGAAATGTCCGAATAGGCGAACGAGCCGGGCAGCGCTTGCCCCTTCGTTGCAACAACGCCCCAGGTCGGCTTGAGGCCAACGACGCCGCAGAAATGCGCCGGATTGCGAATGGAGCCTCCGATGTCGCTGCCCGCGTCGAGCGCGGTCAGACCAGCTGCCAGAGCCGCCGCTGACCCGCCCGAGGAACCGCCTGGCGTGCGCGTAAGGTCCCAAGGGTTGTTCGTGGTCCCGTAGATTTCGCTGTAGCTCTGGTGATCGGCAAGCATAAACGGCACGTTGGTCTTGCCGAACAGAACAACACCGGCGTGCTGGAGCCGCTCGACCGCGAGCGCGCTCGTTGCTGTTACATTGTTCCGGAGTTCGGGAATTCCCCAGGTCGTGGGTGAGCCGGCGACGTTGTAACTCTCCTTGATCGTCATCGGCACGCCGTGCAACGGACCCCAAATCTCGCCCCGCGCAAGTGCCGCGTCCGCCGCCCGGGCGCGCTCACGCGCGCGCGTCGCGTCAAGCCAGATGATCGCGTTGAGGCGCGGATTATAGAGGTCAACCCGCGCAAGAAAGTGCTCCAGCACCTCGGTGGCGCTGACCTTGCGGTCTCGAATGAGACGGGCGATCTGGGCAGCGGATTGGAAATGCAGCTTCATGGACGAGCGAGCCGATTCGAGGCGCATGCATAGAGGCCTGCGATTTCCACGCACGGCAATCGCTGACCTTGATCGCAGGGTGCCGCGGCGACAGGTTCAGCGCAAGGCAGCACGGCAGAGATTCGATCAACGCATCGTAGTCCGCGAATGAAGTCGCGACGCCACTGAACGCACGGCGGATATGCCTTTGATTGAGCACCTAGCGGCTGGCGTTGACGGCACTCCCGACGGTTGGCGATTTTGGGTGTGAGACGGAGGCAGCGCGTGGTAACCAACCCTTTACCATGGTGCCGCTTGTCAAGCGTTCGCTAAGCTTAATGTTCCATTGCGCCCAACTTGCGCCGCGTTCGGTGCTGAAAAAAGGGTTGGGGTGATCGCGCTGTTCGCGATCCGGAGTAGGGTAAGGGGGCACCATGTACAAGTGCTTTGCGGCCGCAGCAGTCGTTGCCGCGATGGCGTTCGCGTCGCCCGCGGCGAATGCGCAGGAGCGACTTGGCGATGCTGCGTTGGGCGCAGTTTCGGGCGCGGTGGTCGCCGGCCCGGTCGGCGCACTCGCCGGCGGGCTGGTCGGCTTGACCGCGGGTCCGACGATCGCGCGCAGTTGGGGAGTGCACCGGCACTACCGCTATCGCCGCTACAGCAGCGCCCGGGCGGCGCATACCAGTGGGCCGCACTGCCGCGACTGCTGACGGGCTCTGCGCGGGCCTGAGCGTTCCGGTCGAAACTCAACTCCGCGGTGGCCCGGAATATCCGTGGAACGGCAATACGCGGGCGCCGGTCGCGCCGATATTGAGCGCGCGTTCGCGCCACTGCGACAGGAGTTTGGCGAGGCCTTCGGCCGAGAGCCCGTAGGTGTCGGGCAGGTTTGAGGTGCGCCCAAGTCTCGACTGGTTGAACTTTGCGATCGCGCCGCCAGAGAGCGTCGCGTCGTCGAAAGCAACGAACTCCTCCGGTTGGACTTGACAGCCGCGAACTCCGAGGCCTCGCGCCAGGGTAATCGCTTTCTCCCGAAGAAGAGAAATTGCAGTTCGAAGCCGTCGGCACGGAGCGTGAGCGAACTCGCTTGCGGCGACAATAATGACGACAGGATCACGGGGACGATCGCTAGCACCAGCAACGCCGGTTGCAGTGTGTCCGGCTTCGTTGCCGCAAAGTAGATCGCGGGTCCGAGGCCTGCGACGACGATGAAGCCGACGAGAAGCCATCGCCAGTTCGACGGACGCAACACCACCGGTCCGGGAAATCGCGCCATGATTGTCTCGACGTCGGATGTCATTCGTTTCCCTATCGATCGAGCGACGCACTGTTAGGCGACGCAGAGCACCAATCTCTGTCGGTGTTGCTGCAGACGTTGCATCGACAGCTGTAGCCCGGATGAGCGCAGCGATATCCGGGACCACTATTGCCATACGATAGTCAGTTGCCGGATGTCGCTGCGCTCATCCGGGCTACGGGCCTCGTCCCACACGCTGCATCGTATCGCGCGACTTTTGCCGAAATCTGATGTGACGCCCAGCGAAACTGCGCTACGCTCGCGCCTCGCGACAAAAATCGGGAGGATGTCATGACGAGCGAGATCACACGGCGCGATGCATTGAAGGCCGGCGCGACAGTAGCGACCGCGGGCGCTGCCGCGGTGTTGTCCAATGTGGCGGAGGCGCAGAACGCGCAGCGGTTCGACGGCCAAGGCGCGGTCAACGCCAGCAACCGCATTCTGCTCAAAGGCGGGACCATTGTCAGCGTCGACCCCAGTGTCGGCAATTTCGTGCGCGGCGATCTCTTGATCGAGGGCAAGAAAATCGCTGCCATCGCACCCGAGATCAACGCGGCCGGCGCGCAGGTGATCGACGCGCAGGACAGCATCATCGTGCCGGGCTTCGTCGATTGCCATCGCCACTCTTGGGAAGCGCAGCTCCGTCGCATCAACCCAAACTCGCCGACGCTCGCGGACTACATGAATGCGACCCATCTTTCGTTTGCGAAATACTATCGGCCATTGGACCACTACGTCGCGAATTATTTGACCGCAGTCGGCTGCATCGATTCCGGCGTGACCTGCCTGATCGACAATTCCCATAACTCGCGCAGCGCGGCGCATTCCGATGCGGCGGTCGAGGGGCTGATGGACAGCGGTGTTCGCGCGGTCCATGCCTCAGGCGCCCCTGCCGCCGGCGAATGGGATCGCCAATGGCCGCAGGACCTCGAACGGCTGCAGAAGAAATATTTCTCCTCGGCCGATCAGCTTGTGACGTTGCGCATGTTCTCGGGCCCCAACCGCGACAACTGGTTGCTGGCGCGCAAGCTCGGGCTGCGGATCACCACCGAATTCCAGGGGCCGCAGCAGGCGGCGCTGCTCGATCCGTTGGCGCAGGAGAAGCTCGTCGGCCCGGACAACACCTTCAATCATTGCGGCGCATTGCCGGAGCGGACTTGGCAGATCTTCGTCGACACCGGCGCCAATATCAACGTGTGCCCGCGCTCGGACGCCCAATATGCGCTGGGCGAGGGTATCTGCGCGCTGCAGACCGCCTGGGACCACGGCATCAAGCCGGGCTTCTCGGTCGACAACGAGACGTCGTATTCGACCGACATGTTCATGGAGATGCGCGTCGCCCTCTACATCCAGCGCGCGGTGGCGCAGAATCGCAAGTTCAAGGGCGACGCCAATCCGCCGAAACCGCTGATGACGCAGGACGTGCTCTATTGCGCCACCATGGGCGGCGCGCGCTGCGCCGGGCTCCAAGACAAAATCGGCTCGCTGACGCCGGGCAAGGAGGCTGACATTCTCGTGATCCGCACCGACGACATTAACCTCTACCCGTCGAACAACGCGATCGGCACGGTGGTGCAGGCGGCTGAGCGCAGCAATATCGACACGGTCATCATTAGTGGTCGCGTTCGCAAAGCCGGCGGCAAGGTCGTGGGTCTCGATATGAGGCGTCTGAAGAGCATGGTCGAGGAGTCGCGCAACCACCTGTTCACGGCGGCGGGCTACAAGCCCGACATCTTCGCCGAACTGCTGCCGAAGCTGTCGTAATTTCGATTGGACGAGGAAGAGCGATTCCGGGCGCGCGGCGAAGCGAAGCGCGCCCGGAATCCTTGCGCTACGCAATCCGACCCCGCTCGACGAACCGCTCAGTCGCTCACGCGGGCGGCCTACTTTAAGAATTCGTTTACGCCAAATTAAAAGGCAGATGTCGTCGAGTTTTAAGGAACCGTCGAACAATTCCGGCCATGAGTATTTGGCCCGTATGGGCTCATAAGTACCTTGAGAAAAGAAGGATTAGACCAAATGAGCGTATCTCCCGTTGGCTCAGCACCTGTTATGCCAATGATGACGTCCGAATCCGCTGAGGGGCCAGGCCCCGATCGGGACGGCGACGGTGATGACAAGGCTGCAGCCGCCGCAGCTCCTGTGCAATCGGCGCCGCTCGCGCCTGGCACCGGTCTTGCGGTCAACAAGCTAGCTTGATGCTTCGCTGAACCTAAGGCACCGCATCCCTGAGCGGTGCATCTTGCCCGATACCAACGGTCAATTTTGGCCGGGCGACGTGAAACGCGCCCGCCTGGCGTCTGCCAGGAGCTCCCGGAAAACCGTTCCGCTGATGTGCACCAAACTCTCGTGGTCGCCGCCCTCGAGATAGACCTCCGGCTGGTCCGCCAAACTATCGTCCACGATCGCCCTGAGCCCATACGGTGCGCCGAGGGCAGGTACTGCTCCCACCTCGCAGTCGGTGAAGAGCGTCTCGACTTGTTCCTCGTTGGCGAGGTCGACGTCCTGCCCGAGGTGTTTACGCAGCTCGCCGAAATGGATGTGACGGGACGCCGACAGCACGGCCAGCATGAACCCGTCGTGCTTCTTGAGGACGACCGCCTTTGCGATGCGATCGGGCGGAATGTGGCCTGCGCCGGCGCTCTCCAGAGCCGTTTCCGAGTGCGGATGCTCGATCACCTCGTACAGCACGTCGCGTTCGGCGAGATACTGCGCCAGTGCAAGGGCGATGCCCATCCTCACCTCCTCATGACCTTGCGCCGGCTTGAAACCTTCAAGGCGCCGCAGGTCGGCAACAAAGCTTGCCGCAACCTGATCGGCTTCCGTTCGCTCATCATTGATGTGCGTCAAAGGGATGGAGAACGGCATCCGCGAAATTGATGCGCGTCAAAGCACCGGCGCTGCCGGCCGTTCATTGTTATCCAAGATTGCAATTTTGGCGACCCCCAATGGAAACGCAGCTGATCCGAAAGCGGCCTGAGGATTATGTCGGCGCCAATGTCGCGGATTACGAAGCGAGCGTAAAAACGTTTTCGTGGGCGCAAGCCCGCGCGTTGCTCGAAGGCCTCCCGAACGGGGGGCTCAACATCGCTCACGAGGCCGTGGACCGACACGTCAATGCAGGACGTGGCGGAAAGCTCGCGCTGCGCTGGATCGGCCGCGATGAAACATTCCGCGACTTCACCTATGCGGAGCTTGCCGCCTCGGTCAATCGGTTCGCCAACGTGCTGGCGCAGCGGGGCGTGGCCAAGGGCGATCGGGTGTTCTCGCTACTGGGCCGCGTTCCTGAGCTTTACTTCGCGGCTTTCGGCACTCTCAAAAATGGTAGCGTTTTCTCGCCGCTGTTCTCGGCGTTCGGGCCTGAGCCGATCAAGGCCCGCATGACCATTGGTAATGCAAAGGTCCTGGTTACGACCGAGGCGTTTTACCGGCGCAAAATCGAGCCGTGGCGCTCCGAGTTGCCAAGTCTTGAGCACGTCCTGTTGATCGATTGCTCCCCAACGCCGCCGCCCGGCACGACCGATCTGGCCGCGGCTCTGGTGAGCGCCTCCGACAAGTTCGATGTGGTGTGGACCGCTCCCGAAGACATGGCGCTGCTTCATTTCACCAGCGGCACCACGGGTCGGCCGAAAGGGGCCGTTCACGTCCACGAAGCGGTGGTCGCGCATCACGCGACCGGCCGCCTCGTCCTTGATTTCCATCCGGATGATGTCTTCTGGTGCACCGCCGATCCCGGATGGGTGACCGGCACGTCCTACGGCATCATCTCGCCGCTGACCAACGGCGTCACCTTGGTTGTCGATCAGGCCGAGTTCGACGCCGAACGCTGGTATCGCATCCTCCAGCAGCACAAGATAACAGTCTGGTACACTGCACCGACCGCCATCAGGATGCTGATGAAGCTCGGAGCGGACCTGCCCAAGACCTACGATCTTTCGAATTTACGCTTGATGGCGAGCGTCGGTGAGCCGCTCAATCCGGAGGCCGTCGTCTGGGGCGTCGAGGCCTTCGGCAAGCCATTCCACGATAATTGGTGGCAGACCGAAACCGGCGGCATCATGATCTCGAATTTCCTGTCCATGGACGTGAAACCCGGATCGATGGGCCGCCCGTTGCCCGGCATCACGGCGGGCATTGTCGAGAAGACCGAAGGCGGGGGCCGGCGCGAGATCACGCGAACAATGGCCATGGGCGAACTCGCGCTGCGGCCCGGTTGGCCGTCGATGATGCGCGCCTACCTCAACGAGGAGGAACGCTACCGCAAATGCTTCGCCGACGGATGGTATCTCACCGGCGATCTCGCGATGCGCGACAGCGACGGCTACTATTGGTTCGTCGGGCGCGCCGATGATGTCATCAAGAGCGCAGGCCATCTCATCGGCCCGTTCGAGGTGGAAAGCGCCTTGATGGAGCATCCGGCGGTCGCCGAGGCCGGCGTGATCGGCATTCCCGACCCGATCGTCGGCGAAGTCGTCAAAGCCTTCGTCGCGCTCAAGGACAAGGTTGAGCCAAGCGAGGCGCTGCGCAAGGAACTGCTCGGCCATGCGCGCCAGCGTCTCGGTCCGGCGGTCGCACCCAAGGACATCGCATTCCGCAAGGGACTCCCCAAGACCCGAAGCGGCAAGATCATGCGGCGGCTGCTCAAGGCCCGCGAACTCGGTCTGCCCGAGGGCGATATTTCAACGCTGGAAAGCGATGAGCGATGACCCTTACCAAGGACAAGCCGCACCTGTCGCGGGCCCACGCGCTGGATCTTCTGAAACAGATGATCCGCATCCGCCGCTTCGAGGACAAGTGCGCCGAACTTTACACGCAGGAGAAAATCAGGGGCTTCCTGCATCTTTATGATGGCGAGGAAGCCATCGCCGTCGGCGTCATCCCGGTGCTGGAAAAGCAGGATCGGATCGTGGCGACCTACCGGGAACATGGGCACGCCCTGGTACGCGGCGTGTCGATGAACGCCACGCTCGCGGAGATGTACGGCAAGCAGGAAGGCTGCAGCCGCGGCCGCGGCGGTTCCATGCATCTGTTCGATCGCGCCACCAATTTTTATGGCGGCAACGCCATCGTTGGCGGCGGCCTGCCGCTGTCGATCGGTCTCGCGCTTGCCGATCGTATGCGCGGCAACAAGATCGTGACCGCGTGCTTCTTCGGCGATGGCGCTGTCGCCGAAGGCGAGTTTCACGAAAGCCTGAATCTTGCCGCGCTTTGGGAGCTGCCGGTGCTGTTCGTGTGCGAGAACAATCTTTACGGCATGGGCACAGCGCTGGCGTTGTCGGAATCGGAAACCGACATTCAGCGCAAGGCGGGCTGCTACCGGATCACGTCGGAAGCTGTCGACGGCATGGATGTCGTTGCGGTCGAGGCCGCAGCCCGCCGCGCGGTTCATACGGTGCGCGAAACCGGCAAGCCGTATTTTCTGGAATGCCGAACCTATCGGCTGCGCGCGCACTCGATGTTCGACGCCCAGCTTTACCGCGACAAGGCGGAGGTCGAAGGCTGGCGCCGCAAGGAGCCGATCGTGCGTTTCCAGGGGTGGCTCGAGGCGAATCACGATGATTCACCCCGACGATCTCGCCCGCATCGAAGCGGAAGCCGCGGCTGAGATCGCCGCAGCCGTCGCGTTTGCGGAAGCCGGCGCATGGGAGCCAATCGAGGAACTCACCCGCTTCACCTATGCCGAGAGGCCGCTTAGGATCGGATGATACGCCATGCCGCAAGCGGCGCCGCAGACTGAACTGATCGAGATCACGTATCGCGACGCGGTGCGTGAAGCGATCCGCGATGCGATCCGCCGCGACGAGCGGGTCTTCCTGATGGGCGAGGATGTCGGCCGCTATGGCGGCTGCTATGCGGTGAGCAAGGGATTGCTGACAGAGTTTGGTCCGGAGCGGATCCGCGACACGCCGCTTTCCGAGTCCGGTTTCACCGGCGCGGGCATCGGAGCGGCGATGGCCGGCATGCGCCCCATCGTCGAGCTGATGACGGTGAACTTCAGCCTGCTGGCTCTTGACCAGATTCTGAACAATGCGGCCACGGTCCGCCACATGTCGGGCAACCAGTTCGGTGTGCCGCTGGTGATCCGCATGGCGACCGGAGCCGGCCGCCAGGTCGCGGCCCAGCACTCGCACAGCCTTGAAGGCTGGTACGCGCATATTCCGGGCATCAAGGTGCTCGCGCCGGCGACGCTTGAAGATGCTCGGGGCATGCTGTGGACGGCGCTTGAGGATCCCGATCCGGTCCTGATCTTCGAGAACGTGATGCTCTACAATATGGTGGGCAAGATGGCGGCGGACGCCGGCCCGGTCGATATTGCGAAAGCCGCGGTGCGGCGTGCGGGCCGGGACGTTTCGCTGATCACCTATGGCGGATCGTTATGGAAGACGATCGATGCGGCAACGTCGCTCGCCGCCGAGGGCGTCGACGCCGAAGTCATCGATTTGCGCAGCCTGCGACCGCTGGATGACGAAACGATCATGGCATCGGTAAGCAAGACCCGTCGGGCGGTGATTGTCGACGAAGGATGGCGCACTGGCAGTTTGGCGGCCGAAGTCGGCATGCGCATCGTCGAGCAGGCGTTCTGGGAGCTCGATGCTCCGATCGGCCGCGTCTGCAGCGAGGAGGTGCCCATTCCCTATCCTCGCCATCTGGAAAGCGCCGCCATTCCGCAAACCCCGAAGATCGTCGCGGCCGCGAAGGCCGTGCTGGCGCGTGCGTGAACGGCCATGGTCGAATTTCGCATGCCGTCGCTGGGCGCCGACATGGAGGCGGGCACGCTGGTGGAGTGGCTGGTCAAACCCGGCGATCGGGTGAAGCGCGGCGATATCGTCGCAGTGGTTGAGACTCAAAAAGGCGCCATCGAGATCGAAATTTTCGAGACCGGCCGGATCGACCAGATTCTGGTCGGTCTCAATGCCAAGGTGCCGGTAGGGACACCGCTCGCGCAGATTCGCACCGAGGAGGAGAGGGGAGAAGCCGTTGCGCCGGCGCCGCCAGCCGCCGCCGCAAAGCCGCCGCCGGTGCCGCCCCTCATGCCCGTCGCTCCTCCGCCGGCACCGATTGCGCTGTTGCCATTAGCCGCGGCCGGATCGGCCGCGGTTTCTCGGCGCATGCGGGTATCGCCGGCCGCGCGTCGCCTCGCCGAGCGGCGCGGCATCCAATTGGCCTCGATCGAGGGCAGCGGGCCGGGCGGGGCGATTACGTACGCCGACGTTGAACGTCAGCTTCGCGCGCCTGCGCCTGTACCTGGGAAGAAGCGTGCGATCGGCCTCGACCTCGACGCCATGCGGACTGCCATCGCCGCGGCGATGGCCCGCTCCAAGCGGGAGATTCCCCATTACTATCTCGAGCATCAGGTTGACGTCACGGCCGCCGAGCAATGGGTCGCCAACGCCAACACAACGCGAGCGCCCGATGATCGGCTTTTGTTCGGCGCGGTAGCGGTCAAATGTGTCGCCATGGCGGTGCGGCGTTTTCCAGTGTTCAATGGCTTTTACCGCGATGGAAAATTCGAACCCGCGGCCGCCGTTCACATTGGTGTGGCCATCGCCATCCGCGGCGGCGGGCTCGCGGCGCCGGCGCTGCACGATGCGGATCGCCTTTCGCTCGACGAGCTGATGGCACGCATGCGCGATCTCGTTCAGCGCATGCGGGCCGGCCGCATTCGGAGCTCAGAACTCTCGGACGCCACGATCACGGTGTCGAGCTTGGGCGAGCGCGGCGTCGAGAAGCTCTATGGCATCATCTATCCGCCGCAAGTGGCGATTGTCGGCCTGGGCAAGATCGTCAGCAGGCCGTGGGTCATCGACGGCGCCATTGGGCCGCGTTCGGTGCTCACAGTTACGCTCGCCGCCGACCATCGGGTTAGCGACGGGCATGTGGGCGGTCTCTTTCTCGCTGAAATCGGCAAATTGCTGCAGGAGCCCGACAAGCTATGAGCGATCCGGACATTCGCACGGTGGTGCAGGAAGAACTCAACAACATCGCCCCGGAAATCGATATCGCGACGGTCGACCCCGCCGCCGATCTGCGGGAGGCCCTCGATATCAATTCCATGGATTTCTTGAACTTCATCGCCGCGATTCATCGCCGACTCGGCGTCGATATTCCCGAGCGCGATTACCCGAAGTTGATCACCCTCGATGGTGCGGTTGGTTACCTCAAGGACAAGCTTGGGCTGAAAACAGCCTGACGTTCGATCCTGTCGGCGAGAACGAACGCTCAGTGGGCATTCGGTTATTGGGGAGCGGAACCGACACGTCCTGAGGACCTTCCTTAGCCGTGGCCGGACTTGTCCCGGCCATCCACCGGCTTCCTTCGACATAGATCGAAAGAAGACGCGGATGCCCTCGCTTGTCGCACGGGTGTCTGGTTGGACTTTTCGTGGACAACGGCGAGCTCGTCGGGGGCTGCGCCGCGCGCTGGCCGATAGCATCTACCTGGTCGATTCGACCTGGCTGCGGCTCGACGCTCGCAGCGTCGAATGGGCTCACCGCGGCCCTTCGCGATGGCCAGGACTTTGCTAGGCGGACCGCTCAGTTGGCCGGGCGCTCGTCGGGCGAGGCGCTCATCGTCAACAGCGATTGACCGAGCTTCCAGCTCGCACTGCTCGGCATCGCGAAGGCAAGCGTGGTCTCGCCGATGTTCATCTGAAGCACGGTGTCACCGGTCTCGGTTTCCCCCAGTCCCATGGAGTCGATCGGCAGAGGAAAAGCCGGCCGGCCGAAGGCGTCCGGGTCGCGTTCCTTCGCGGCCCCGGCCTTGCCGCTCAACACCAGCAACAAGGTGACAAGTGCCTGCACGTCGCCAACGGCAAGCAGCAGATCCTGCGGCTCGTCGAGGCCGCGCGTCTCAATGCGAAGGCGGACGTGCGGCTCGCCGGGACACCAGTCGCCCGACACATGATGAACAATGCCTGCTTCAGCCATACCGATAAGTCTCGTCCGGCGCCAAGACGTTATGTTTATCGAGATACGTCGTCACAAGCGAATCAGCGGGCGGTGCATCGTTGCGTGGTCCTGATGCATAGCTCAGAACTTTGCCATACGCTATATTTAAACGTATATAACGACAGGCGCTGCGTGGAGCGGCGAGTTCGGGTTCGGCCAGTCCCGTTGGTCCGGGAGATCGAGGAAGCATCATGAGCGACAACAACACGAAATTCTATATCGATGGCGCATGGGCCGCGCCGGCGGTTCCCAAGCTTTGGGACGTCATCAACCCGGCGACCGAGGAAGTCACTGGCCAGATCAGCCTCGGTTCGAGCGTCGATGTCGACCGGGCGGTTGCAGCAGCGCGCCGCGCGTTTCCGAGCTTCTCCGCGACGAGCCGGGAGGAGCGCCTCGCCTTGCTGCAGAGGATCATCGACGAGTTCGAGGCGCGTAACGACGTGATGGCAGCGGCGATGACCGCCGAGATGGGCTCGCCCATTACCTTCTCGAAGGAAGTGCAGACGGTGAACGCGCTGTCCCACTTCAAGGAGATGATCTCGGTCCTGAAGTCGTACGAGTTCGAGCGGTTCATGGGCGGAACGCTCATTCGCCGCGAGCCGATCGGCGTGTGCGGGTTGATCACGCCGTGGAACTGGCCGCTCAACCAGATCACCTCGAAGCTTGCACCGGCGATTGCCGCCGGCTGCACCGTGGTCCTCAAACCGAGCGAGTTTTCGCCGCTGAGCACGATCATCTTCGCGGAAGCGCTTCACGCGGCGGGCGTCCCCAAGGGCGTCTTCAATCTCGTGAACGGCGACGGGCCGACCGTCGGCGAGGCCATTTCGGGTCATCCGGACATCGACATGGTGTCGTTCACGGGCTCGACCCGCGCGGGCATCCTGGTCGCCAAGGCCGCTGCGACGACTGTCAAGCGGGTGACGCAGGAGCTCGGCGGCAAATCCGCCAACATCATTCTCAAAGGCACCGACCTCGAAAAGGCGATCCCCGCCGGCGTGCTGCGGTGTTTCACCAACACCGGGCAATCGTGCCAAGCCCCGACGCGCATGCTGGTCCACCGCTCACAGCGGGAGGCGGCAGTCGCGCTCGCCAAGCGCGCGGCCGACGGCGTCAAAGTCGGCGATCCGCGCGACGCCGCGACCACCATGGGGCCGCTCGTCAACAAAACGCAGTTCGACAAGGTGCAAGGGCTGATCGAGCGCGGCATCCAAGAAGGCGCGACGCTGGTGTGCGGCGGCGCCGGCCGACCAGCGGGCTTCAACCGCGGCTACTTCGTGCGCCCGACAGTCTTTGCCGACGTGACCCCTGACATGACCATCGCGAAGGAAGAGATATTCGGCCCCGTCCTCTCGATGATGACCTACGAGACCGAGGACGAAGCCGTCGCCATTGCCAACAACACGACCTATGGCCTCGCCGGTTACGTCCAGGCCGCCGACATCGCCGACGCGCGACGGGTCGCCCAGCGCATTCGGGCCGGCCGGATTTATCTCAATGGCGCCCCGGTCGACCGCAGCGTTCCATTCGGTGGTTACAAGCAATCCGGCAATGGTCGTGAACACGGCATCTTCGGCTTCGAAGAATACCTCGAGGTCAAGGCCGTGCTCGGCTACCAGACGGCATGAACCCAGCGGCGGCTCGGCTGAAGCGATCGTGACGCGAAGCGTGAGGAGGAGCGAGCGCTCGCAGGTCCGCCGCGCCGGAGTGCGGACAGAAGCCCGGGGTCCAAAATCACCTGCCCGTGAATTGCGGACCCCGGGCTGTCGCGTGCGCCGAGTTGCTGGAATTGAGCGGTGGAGACGCGATCAACGGCGACATCAAAGCATCAGCCGCGACATCAAAAGTGTGTGATGCGCGCTATTTCCGATGAGATATAGCGTATCTCATCGTAACATTACCCTGAATGGATTCTTCGGGCGAAAATTGAGTCATGGGCGTGGACCTGGGACGAGCGATTTGGAGGAACGATCATGCTGACGAGACGCCTTGTATTGAAACGTGGCGCGCTGGGTTTGGCCGCCTCAGTGGCTTTGCCCTGGGCAATCGCGATCGCGCGGGCGGAAGAGGTCTTCGCCGTCAGCCACACCGACGAGCAGTGGCACAAGCTGCTGACGGCCGACCAATTCGCAGTGCTGCGCAAGAGCGGGACCGAGCGGCCGTTCACGAGCCCGCTCCTGCATGAGGAGCGGCGCGGCAATTTCGCCTGCGCGGGCTGCGATCTTGATCTCTTTGCCTCGACCACGAAGTACGACAGCCGCACCGGCTGGCCGAGCTTCTGGGCGCCGCTGGAACATGCCGTCGGAACATCGCGGGACACCTCTTACGGCATGATCAGGACGGCCGTGCATTGCAGTCGCTGCGGCGGCCATCTTGGTCACGTTTTCAACGATGGTCCGAAGCCGACCGGCCTGCGCTATTGCATGAACGGCATCGCGCTTACATTTAAGCCGACGACGGCCTGACCGCGGACCTTGCGATGATCCTGTTCCTGCTCGCCTATCTGGGCGGGGTGCTGACGATCGTGAGCCCCTGCATCCTGCCGGTGCTGCCGTTCGTGTTCGCACGCGCCGACCGCCCCTTCATGCGAAGCGGCCTGCCTATGCTCGCCGGCATGGCGCTGACGTTTGCCGCTGTCGCCTCGCTCGCGGCCGTCGCCGGCGGATGGGCGGTGGAGGCCAATCAATACGGCCGCGCCGTCGCGCTGGCGCTGCTTGCACTCTTTGGACTGGCGCTTGTCTTTCACGGCCTCGCTGACCGCATGATGCGGCCGCTGGTGGCTCTCGGCGCACGGCTATCGCAGTCGATCGACCACGGCGCGGAGACGCATCGCGATGCGGTTGTGCCCTCGCTTCTGCTCGGTGTCGCGACCGGCTTGCTGTGGGCGCCGTGCGCGGGTCCCGTGCTTGGCCTGATCCTGACCGGTGCCGCGATCCAAGGAGCCAACGTCCAAACCACAATGCTGCTCCTTGCGTACGCCGCCGGTGCGGCGACGTCGCTTGCCCTCGCGCTCGTCATCGGGGGGCGGGTCTTTGCCGCCATGAAGCGCTCACTCGGAGTCGGCGAATGGATACGGCGCGGCCTCGGCGTCGCGGTGCTCATCGCCATTGCGCTCGGACTCGATACCGGATTCCTCACGCAGGTCTCGACCGCCTCCACCGCGGCGCTGGAGCAGCGATTGCTCGACCGGTTTGGGGCGCCGAAGCCCAAGGCAGAGCCGCCGTCGGTCGTGATGACCGGTGGGCCGGGCATGATGGCCGGTCCCGGGATGACGGGCGGTCCTGCGATGACGGGTGGTCCCGCGGTGATGACCGGCGGTCCCGGCATGATGATGAAGGGCAAGCCGGGTGAGCAATCGGACGACTTGCCGATCGAGGGCGCGCTGCCGCCGTTGACGGGCGCAGTAGAATGGTTGAATTCGCCGCCGCTGACGCGGGAAGAACTCAAGGGCAAGGTGGTCCTGATCGATTTCTGGACTTACTCCTGCATCAATTGCCTGCGGTCGATCCCCTATGTCCGGGCCTGGGCGGAGAAGTACAAGGATAACGGCCTTGTCGTGATCGGCGTGCATGCGCCGGAATTCGCATTCGAGAAAAACATCAAGAACGTGCGCAGCGCGGTCACCGACCTCAAGATCGATTACCCGGTTGCGATCGATAACGACTACGCGATCTGGCGCGCCTTCAACAACCAGTATTGGCCGGCGCATTATTTCATCGACGCCGAGGGCCGCATCCGTCATCACCATTTTGGTGAAGGCGACTATGCGGAATCAGAGCGCGTGATCCAGCAGCTCCTCGCCGAGACCGGCAAGTCGGGGATATCAACCGACATCGTCGCCGTGAAGGCGGCGGGCGCCGAAGCAGCGGCCGAACTCGGAAAATGTCCAGTCGCCGGAGACTTATATCGGCTTCGACCGGGCGGAAAATTTCATTTCGCCCGGCGGTGCTGTCGAAAATGCGCCCCACGTCTACGAGGCCGCCGCGCCGCGGCGCAACGAATGGGCGCTCGCCGGCGATTGGACCATCGGCAAGGAAGATGCGGTGCTCAACAAGAACGACGGCCGCATCGTCTATCGATTCCATGCCCGCGACCTCCATCTCGTACTTGGCCCGGCCGCGGACGGCAAGCCGGTACGGTTTCGCGTCACCATCGATGGGGCTGCGCCCGGTGCCAGTCACGGCGCCGACATCGACGCCGACGGACAGGGCGTCGTGACGGGTCAACGCCTCTATCAGTTGATCCGGCAAAGCGGTACGATCAGCGGTCATACGTTCGAGATCGAGTTCCTCGATACGGGCGTCCAGGCTTATGCCTTCACCTTCGGCTGAAACAGGAGCGGACCGATGATTGCATCACTGTTCAATCGGGCGGAACGGTCAACGTCGCTGCGGTCGACGCTGTTGGGCGGCGCACTGCTGCTTGCCGCCGGCGCGGTGCTGTTGATGCCGCGCTCCTTCGCGGCCGAGCAGGCGCACGTCATTGCGCCCCCCGCGGTCGACGAGCAGGCAGGCCAGTCGGGCGCGACGGAAGTCGCGGTTCTCGCCGGCGGATGCTTCTGGGGTGTCCAGGGCGTATTTCAGCGTGTCAAAGGCGTGACCAGCGCTGTCTCCGGGTATGTGGGCGGCGACAAGAGTTCGGCGCATTATCAAATGGTCGGCAGCGGCGGGACGGGCCACGCCGAATCCGTGCGCGTCACCTACGACCCGAGCAAGATCAGCTACGGTCGACTGCTGCAGATTTACTTCTCGGTGGCGCACGACCCGACCCAGCTCAACCGCCAAGGGCCGGATGTCGGCACGCAATATCGCTCGGCGATTTTCCCGGCGAACGCGGAGCAGGCGCGGATTGCCAGAGCCTACATCGCGCAACTCAATCAGTCAAGCGTCTATCCGGCCGCGATCGTGACCAAGATCGAACCCGACCACGAATTCTATGCGGCCGAGGACTATCATCAGGATTTCCTGACGACCCACCCGACCTATCCCTATATCGCCTACAACGACCTGCCCAAGATCGAGGACTTGAAGCACATCTTCCCTGACCTCTATCGCGCTGATCCAGTGCTGGTCTCGGCGACGCGTCCCACCAACTGATCGCTAAGTCGCAGCAGGCAGGTCGACCTCGAGAGCAGCTATTTCGCCGGTCGAAGCGCCTGCGTATTGTCTCGCCGGCGCCTCAAGGCGCTTTACGCCCCGGGGGCGTGGTGAAAGAAGGGAGTGAGCTTTCATGAGGAGTTCGCATTATTGCTTCTTTGCTCGCGTTCGGCGCGGCGTTGACCTTCGCATCGGCTGGATGGGCGCAGCAGCCGCCGCCGGCCTATGGTGACGCGGGCGTCACGCTCGATCAGGCCAAAAAGGCGGTCGCGGCCGCCGAGGAAGAGGCAAAGAAGAACGGGTGGCGCATGGCGATCGTCGTCGTGTCGAACGGCGGCGATCTCATTCACTTCAGCCGCATCGACGATACGCAGTTCGGATCAAATGACGTCGCCATTCGCAAGGCCAAGGCCGCGGCCGGCTTCCGTCGCCCGACCAAGGTGTTTCAGGATGCGCTGAACGGCAACCCGCCGGCGCTCGCGATTCTCACGCTCGGTGCGATTGCGGTCGAGGGCGGCTTTCCGTTGATCTCGAACGGCAAGGTGATCGGCGCCATCGGCTGCAGCGGCGGCACGGGCGCGCAGGACTTCGCAAGCCTGCGTGGCCGGCACGCAGACGATCAAGTAAGAGCGGAACGCCAGCAGCGAAGACGCATTCGCTCACGCGAGGTCGCTGCTCACGGCGGCCTCGCGCAACTTCGACTGGCTTGCCTTCATGGCGCCCCCATGACCAAGTCGCGTACCGGCGATGCAGTGGCCGTCGTCAAAACTTGTCCTGCATGAACATGGCCATGCGGGCGATCGCGTCCTGAGCCTCCGGCATGACGCGCACGAGCAGATGCCACACATGCCACATGTGCGGCCAGACCTCGATTTCCACCCGACAGCCGGCAGCGCGCATTTTATCGGCCATCCGTATCCCGTCGTCGCGTAGCATTTCGTCGCCGCCGACCAGGATCAGACTGGGAGGCAAGCCGGCTGGGTCGCCGTAAAGCGGCGATGCGTACGGGTTGCGCGGGTCGGCACCGTCGAGGAAGAGCTCGACCACGCTCGGCGCAAGTTCGGCCGGAAGCAACGGGTCGGTGGCAGCGTTGGTGCGGTACAATTCGCCAGTGAGGGCAAGATCGGTCCACGGCGAAACGACGACCGCAGCGGCAGGCAACGCAGCCCCTTCGTCGCGCAGGCGCAACATCAAAGCGAGGGCCAACCCGCCGCCGGCTGAGTCTCCCATGAGGGCGACGCAACTTGGATCGGCGCCCTGCGCGAGCAGCCAGCGATATGACGTCATGGCATCATCAAGCGCTGCCGGGAAAGGATGCTCGGGCGCGAGCCGATAATCGATGCACAGCACGCGCGCGCGGCACAACGACGCGAGTCGCCATGTCAGATCGCGGTAGAGGCCTGGCGAGCCGGCGACGTAGCTGCCGCCGTGGAGGTAGAGGATGTGCCGATCATGGCGTGACGCCGACGTTGTGATGCGCTCCGCCTTCACGCCGCCGGCGTCAAGGGTGATGGTCTCGGTCCCACGTGGTGGATAGGGAACGAACCAACCCATTCGCTTGAGGCGAAGACGCGCAGCCTGAATTGTCGAGTTGGCGCTGAAGCCGCGTTTGACCACGATGCGCAGGAACGGCCGCACCAGGCGCGCACGCAGACTCAAGGGCTTCGATCGCATGGGCGCTGGGCCTGCCGCCGGCGAAAATGCTGCCGCCAAAACGAGAATGACGCGTCGCGCAACGCAGTCTACGTGAGCCTCGGTCAGACTCAAGGCGGCACCGTGACTGTCCAAATGGCTTGAGGCGCATCATGACGATGCGGCAACGGCGCATCAGTGTTCATGTAGCCGAACTTGCACGCAAGGTCGCCCCGCGTGCGCCGCATCATCCGTTCATGCGCGGGATGCTCCGGCGATAGCAGCCTCGTCGTCCACCTCACCGAGGTCGACGTCGCGATCCGGGTAAATCATGTAGGTACGGCGCTCGACGCGGACGATGACCCAGCCCCCACGGGCCGCCGCGTTCGCAGCCAGCTTTTTGAAAGACGTATAATATGGTTCCCGTTTCCAGACGTCGGGCCGCTGAGGATCGACGAATGCGACGATCCTGTTCACGCCGGTTTCAGGCACCAGCACGATCTTGCATTTGCTCGGCTTCCATTCCTCGCCGAGGACGGGGCTGATCAAATAGCCGCAGTTGAAGATCGCGCAGTCGCGTGGCCGCGAATCATAAATGAGACAGCCGCGGCCCGGCTCGCAATGCTTGCACCAGACATTTCGCGGCTTCGCCAATTCTCTGATTGCCAACAGCTTGCAGCACAGCGTGCACTCTCCGCATGAGCGGCCCGGCACGATCGGGTTGGTGCGATTGTCCGCCATCACTGCGCATTGCTCGCAGCCATTGGTCAACAGGCTCAATCAACATATCGATACCATCTCGCGATGGTGCCTGCCAGTGCTGCGGAAAATAAGTCTCTGGCAGCCCGCAATGGTTCAACGGCAGCAGCGATCAACGTCAGCTGCTTCGCCGCAGCGGACAGATGGAAAATCCTTCGAAGTCCAACGTTGATTGAGCTTTGTTACCGCCATCGTGCCCGCAGGCGCGCGCCGATATCGACCCTGGCGCCCGTTGTCGCCCGCGACGGCGTTTCGGGTTTTGCGGCCGGCCACGCTCGCACCTCGAACAGCGGCAGCAGCGCGTCCGGCAAGAAGCGTGTCCGCGAGGCATAGAGGTGACGATCCGCCTGCTTCGATTGGTGATGGACGTAGAAGCGCCGCGGCACGAGGATGTCGAGGTTGTTCTTGGCGCGGGTCATCGCCACGTAGAGCAGGCGTCGCTCTTCTTCGATGTCCTCCGTGGTGCCGGTCGCGAGATCGGACGGGATGCAGCCGTCGACGGCGTTGAGCACGAACACCGTCGACCACTCCCGTCCCTTCGCGGAATGGATGGTCGAGAGGACGAGATAATCCTCGTCGAGGAGCGGCGGGCCTGACTGGTCACTCGTCGCCTCAGGCGGGTCGATTGTCAGTTCGGTGAGGAAGCGTTGCCGGCTCGGATAGCTTGATGCGATCTGTTCGAGCTGCACGAGGTCGGCTTTGCGGGCGGCGGCGTCATCGCGGATACGCTCGAGATGCGGCTCATACCATTGCCGCACCGCCTCGATCTCGGCGGGCCAGCTTCTCAGTCGCATGGCGAGGAGGCGCATCAGTTCAGCGAGGCTTTGCCAGTCGGCATCAGCGCGGCCCGGCGGCGGCAGTTCGACCAGCGTTGCGATCGGATCGGCGGAAGCGATGCGATCAAGCACCGTTCCGGCGCGGACCGGGCCGACATCCGGCAGCAACTGCAGGACCCGGAAGCCTGCTGCGCGGTCGCGCGGATTCTCGGCCCAGCGCAGGCACGCAAGCACGTCCTTCACGTGGGCGCTGTCCAGGAACTTCAGGCCGCCGAACTTGACGAACGGAATGTTGCGCAACGTCAGCTCAACCTCAAGGGCGGCGCTGTGATGCGACGTCCGAAACAGCACGGCTTGCGACTTCAGGGCCGTGGCGGCCTCGCGGTGTTCGAGTACGCGATCGGCCACATAGCGCGCCTGCTCGGCTTCATCGGGCACAGTGACGAGGCGAGGCCGCTCGCTCGACTTGCGGTCCGACCACAAGTTCTTGGTGAAGCGCTCGGCGGCGAGATCCATCACCGCGTTGGACGCGGCCAAGATCGGCACGGTCGAGCGATAGTTCTGCTCCAGGGTGACGACTTCTGCCGGCGGACTGAACTGTCCGGGAAACTCCAGGATGTTGCGCACGGTCGCGGCGCGAAAGGAATAGATCGACTGCGCATCATCGCCGACGACGGTCAACCCACGGCCATCGGGTTTGAGCGCGAACAAGATCGACGCCTGGAGCCGGTTCGTATCCTGGTATTCGTCGACGAGCACGTGATCGAAGCGTGCCGACAAGTCGGCCGCAATCGCGGGCTCGGCCATCATCTGCGCCCAGTAGAGCAGGAGATCGTCGTAGTCGAGTACGTGCTGGCGCTGCTTGGCGTCAACGTAAGCAGCAAAGAGGCCGCGTAGCTCATCCTCCCAGGCGCAGCACCACGGGAATAGCCTCGCAAGCACCGAGCCCAATTCCTGCTCGGCATTGACCACGCGCGAGTAGATGCCAAGGCAGGTGGCCTTGGTGGGAAAACGGCTTTGCTTTTTTGAATAGCCGAGATCGTGGCGGACGATGTTCATCAGGTCCGCGGAGTCTTCCCGGTCGTGGATCGTGAACGTCGGGTCAAGACCGATTTGCTGCGCATACTCGCGCAGCATGCGCGCACCAATGGCGTGGAACGTGCCGGCCCAGGTCAACCCTTCCGCTGTGCCCGGTCCCGTTTTTGACGCCGCAGCCGCAATGCGTTGGACCCGACGCGTCATTTCCGCGGCGGCGCGCCGCGAGAATGTCATCAGTAGAATTCTGCGAGGATCCGCGCCGCTGAGCACCAGATGCACAACGCGATGAGCGAGGGTATTGGTCTTGCCGGAGCCCGCGCCGGCGATGATGAGGAGCGCCCGGCTGGCGTCGGGGTCGTTTGCGCCGATGCCGTGCTCGACGGCACAACGCTGGTCGCGGTTGAGATTCTCCAAATAGGCCGCGGCCATCGCCCAAATCAGCGAGTTGGAACGTCATCTACAGATCATGTTCCCGATAGGCCCGCAATGGCTGCGCAGCCGACGCGCACATTGTCTGCCATCCGTCGGAACCGCGTCGACATCGCTCCGTCCGCGAACTTGCGATCCAAAGGGCGCATTGCTTGCCACCGCGACAATACGTCGCCGAAACGTTCTCGGATGCGCCGAATTCGGTGCAATTGAGCTTAGATCGCAGCGAAAAGCTGGATCGTGACACCCGCTGTTCGGATTAGTCGCAGTGTACGCGGCCAAGTGTCTCGGTATGGTGCGATAGGGCGGAAACGGGAGCGGGCGCGAAATCTTTGCGAGCATTTACGCATAAACGGGATTTTTATGCCGGCGGCCTGTTGGTGCTGCTTGGCCTCGTCATGGCCATCAAGGGACCGGGCTATCGTATCGGTACCCTGATGCACATGGGTCCAGGATTCATGCCCACTGTGCTGGGCGTCATCCTGATCTTTCTCGGCATCCTGATCGCTGGCACCGCGGTCGCGGCCCCTCCGGTCGAGGGCGAAGAGCGCATTCTTCCGCCGAACCCGCAATGGTGGGGATGGTTCTGCATCATCGCAGGTCCGGCCCTGTTCATCCTCCTAGGAACTTACTTTGGGCTCATCCCGGCGACCTTTGCCTGCGTGTTCGTGTCCTCCCTCGGTGACCGCACCGCGACATGGAAAGGGTCGCTGGTCCTCGCGACCGTCGTGACCGTCTTCGGCGTCGCGCTGTTCTCATACGTGTTGAAGGTCCCAATGCCGTTGTTGGAGTGGAGAGTGTAATGATCACGACGGCGTTGACGGACCTTTGGTACGGATTCGGCGTCGCGCTCGAACCGCAGAACCTGATGTGGTGCTTCATCGGGGTTTTGATCGGCAACATGGTGGGCGTGCTGCCCGGCATGGGTCCGCTCGCCACGATTTCGATCCTGCTGCCGCTGACCTTCGGCATCAAGCCGGTCGGCGCGATCCTGATGCTGGCAGGCGTGATGTACGGCGCCCAATACGGCGGCGCCATCTGTTCGATACTTCTGAACCTGCCTTGTCACCCGCCTCACGCGGTAACATGTCTCGACGGCTTTCCATTGACGAAGCAAGGGAAAGGCGGTGTCGCGCTCGGCATCACGGTGCTGGCATCTTTCGTCGGTGCCTCGTGGGGCATCACCGAAATGGTTTTCCTGTCGCCGCTGCTGGTGAGAATTGCGCTGCAATTCGGTCCAGCAGAGGTGTGTTCGCTCATGCTGCTCGGCCTGCTGGCGGGATCAACTCTGGCGCGTGGTTCGCCGCTCAAGGGCGTCGCCATGACCGTGCTTGGCCTGATGCTGGGGATCGTCGGATCCGACATCGAGACCGGCGCCGAACGGTTCACATTCGGCATGCCGCAACTCGACGACGGCATCGAATTGATTGCGCTTGCGCTCGGGGTGTTCGGCATCGCCGAATTCATGAACAGCATCAACCAGACGGCATCGATCAACACAGTGTATTCGAAGGTCCGGCTGCGCGACATGCGGCCGAGCAAGGCGGACTTGAAGCTTGCGTTTTTCCCGATGCTGCGCGGCACGATCACCGGCAGCCTCTGCGCCCTTATTCCGGGGACGGGCCCGACGATCGCGTCGTTCGTCGCGTACGCCGCCGAGAAGAAGGTGTCGAAAACGCCGGAGCGGTTCGGCTACGGCGCGCTCGAAGGCGTCGCCAGTCCGGAGGCCGCGACGCACTCCTCGGTGCAGGGCGATTTCATTCCGACCATGAGCCTCGGAATTCCTGGCGATGCCGTCATGGCACTGCTGCTCGGCGCGTTGACGATCCAGGGCATCGTGCCCGGCCCGCAGCTCATCACCCAGCATCCGGACATTTTCTGGGGCCTGATCGCGAGCTTCTGGATCGGCAATATTCTCCTCGTTCTCCTCAACGTGCCGCTGATCGGCGTTTGGGTGAAGCTGCTTGCGATCCCGTATCGTTACCTCTACCCGAGCGCGCTGTTCTTCGTCTGCATCGGCGTCTATGCGGCGAACAACGACATGTTCCAGGTCGGCGAGACCCTGGTGATCGGCGTATTCGGCTACGTGTTGCTGCGCCTTGGTTTCCATCCGGCGCCGATCCTGCTCGGCTTCGTGCTAGGTCCCCGCTTCGAGGAGAACTTCCGCCGCGCCATGCTGATTTCGCGCGGCGATCTCGGGGTCTTCGTCGAACGGCCGATCAGTGCGTTCTTCGTCGCGTTGTGCGTGATCCTGATCGCTGCGCAAATCTATTTCCGCTTGCGCCCCAGGAGGCGAGCGGAGACGCCGCCGGCTCCCGCCGACGATTTGGCGCGATCGACCGGCAGCTAGTCTGCGCTCCATTTTGCTGATCTCGGTCGCACGAAATGGTCGCGCACGATTGCTCGCGCGGTCGTGATAGGCGTTCGCGCCGCACCAAATTGAACTTGGTGCGACACTCCCTAAATCTCTTGAAAAGAAAACCGAATTCGCGGTCCGGAACTAATCGATTTGTAATGTTCCAAACCGTCGTCTGATCGGAACTACACCGCGCCCGAGGGATTTTTGAAGAGCCGCCCGACGCGGGAACAGCAAAGAAACCTAACTCGTCGTTGGATATGCGATGGGCGGCGACGACGGCGCCCTGGCCGCGACGTTTATTGTTGTAAACGCCGGGCTCCTCACGCCGCCAACGGAAGGAGTCTGCGATGCGGTACGTTCTCGCAACGGCGGCGCTCATCTCGATTATCGGTTGCGCCCCGAGCTTCGCCCAGATGCCGCCGACACCCGGCATGGGGGCGACGTCGCCGCTCGGCACCATGCCCTCCAGTCCGGGGTCGCAACCACTTGGCACGATGTCGCCAATTCCCGGAACGCAAGCTGGCGGCATTCCGCTTGGCGCGACCGAAATCAATCCAGGGGGACTGAGCCCGATGCCCTGCGCGGGCGCCACGACGCCCGGAGCCGGATCCTCGATGGGCACCGGACTGGCAGGATCGCCCGCGACGTTTGACGGCGGTGGGCTGTCAGGCTCCTCGGCGTGCGTGCCGACTTCGCCCACAACGACGGGGACAGCCGGCCAGGGCGCTGGTTCGATTTCACCGACACCTGGATCGTCGGGCTCAAGCACCGCCGGAACCATTCCGCTCGATTCGACGGAACTCGGCATTCCGGGCGAAAGCCCGATCGTAACGGTTCCGGTTCCGACAGTTACGCCCACGCCGACGACGCCGAGCATGTCGTCTCCCGGCCTGTCACCGCCGCCTTGCCTCGGCGTTCCCTCGACCACGGGTGTGTTCGGGACGCCCGGTGTCGCCACCACGCCGACCATTGGATCCGCAAGCGGCTGTTAGCGAGAACGAGACGCGGACCATGCGAAAACGAACGATCCTCGCTTCTCTGGCCATTGCCGGCATCATCGGCGTCGGGGTGGCAAGTCTTGTTCTCTGGCATCGCTCCGACACGCAACAGACCGTCGCAGCTACTCCCCCGACGGTGCCGGTTCTCGCCGAGGTCGCCACCACTCACGCCGTGCCAATTTATCTGCGCGGCGTCGGGACGGTGATTGCCTTTAATAATGTCGTGGTGCGCAGCCAGATCACCGGGCCGCTCATCAAGATCAATTTCCGACAAGGCCAGACGGTGCATAAAGGCGACCTGTTGGCGGAGATCGATCCGGCGCCCTATCAGGCGCAGCTCGATCAAGCGATCGCCAACCGCGATCGGGATCAGGCACAGGTGGTCAACGCTCAGGCCAACCTCGATCGCTATACCCCGTTGCTGCAAAAGGGCTACGCGACACCGCAGCTCGTCGATACCCAGAAGGCGCAGCTGGCCCAGCTGCAAGCCATGGTGAAGTCGGATGAGGCGGTGATCGAAGCCACCAAGGTCAATCTCGGATACACGCGTCTCACGGCGCCGATCGATGGGGTGACGGGCATCCGGCAAATCGACAACGGCAACATCATTCACCCGACCGATGCCAACGGGCTCGTCGACGTGACGCAAGTCCAGCCGATCTCGCTGATCTTCACTTTGCCGGAGACGACGTTTCCCGAGATTCAGCAGGAAATGGCCAAAGGGCCGGTCAAAGTCATCGCTTACAGCCAAGACGACAAGACCAAGCTGGACGAGGGCAAGCTTTTGCTGATCGACAACCAGATCATCCAGACCACCGGCACCATCAGGCTGCGCGCAACGTTCCCGAATGCGCAGCATCTGCTGTGGCCGGGCGAGCTGGTGAACGCCCACCTGCTGCTCAAGACGCTGCCGGAGGGATTGACGGTCGCAGCCGGCGCCGTCCAGCAAGGCCCCAACGGCGCGTACGTCTACGTGATCTCGCCCGATGACCGGGCGCAGATGCGGTCCGTAAGCGTCAGCCAGATCAGCGAAGGCCAAGCCCTCATCACGTCGGGGCTTAAATCGAATGAAACCGTGGTGACGGACGGCCAATACAGGCTCAAGCCTGGTGACCAGGTACGGGTCGTACAAGGAAACAATAATCAGGAGGTGGGTTCGCAGAGCACGGTGGAAAAGGAAATTCCATGAATATCTCTGCCCCCTTCATCCATCGGCCGATCGCAACTTCGTTGCTGATGGTGGGGCTCCTGCTATGTGGGCTCGTGACGTACCGATTGTTGCCGGTCGCGGCTCTGCCGAACGTCGATTACCCCACCATCCAAATCAGCGCGCAATTGCCGGGTGCCGATCCTCAGACCATGGCGTCCTCGGTCGCAACGCCGCTGGAGCAGCAGCTCAGCCAGATCCCCGGGCTCACTCAGCTCACCTCATCGAATGCGCTGGGCTTTACGTCGCTGACGGTCCAGTTCGAGCTCAGCCGGTCGGTGGACAGCGCCGCGACCGATGTGCTCGCCGCAATCAACGCCGCAAGTCCATATCTGCCGACCAACATCCCGTATCCGCCGACGATCAGGAAAGTGAACCCGGCCGATACGCCGGCCCTTTTGCTCGCGCTTACGTCCGACGCGTTGCCGCTGACGACTGTCGACGCCTACGCCGAGAATATTCTGCTGCCGAAGATTTCGCAGATTTCGGGCGTTGGACTGGTCGGCATCGGCGGCCAGCAAAAGCCGGCGATCCGGGTTCAGGTCAATCCGCAGGCGCTGGCGTCCCGCGGCATCAGCCTCGAAGATGTGCGCGCAGTGCTGATCGGTGCCAATGTCGATTTGCCCAAGGGAACGCTGAACAGTCCACGGCAGACGTTTACGCTCAACACCAACGACCAGCTGTTGAAGCCGGACGATTACAACAATCTCGTTATTGCCTATCGTAACGGCTCGCAGGTGCGTATCCGCGACATCGGGCAGGCGATCGAGGCACCGGAAAACGATCTGCTGGCAGGTTGGTTCAACAAGCAACGGGCCGTCATTCTCTACATATTGCGAGTGCCGGGCGCGAACGTGATCGAGACCGTGGACAACATCAAAGCGATGTTGCCACAGCTCGAAGCGTCGCTGCCACCATCGATCAAGGTGTCGATCGCGTCGGACCGCACGGCCACCATCCGCGCCTCTGTCCGCGATGTGCGTTTCACGCTGATCTTGACCATCGCGCTCGTCGTGATGGTGATTTTCATTTTCCTGCGAAATCTATGGGCGACAGTCATTCCGGGAATTGCGGTGCCGCTGTCCCTGATCGGCACATTTGCCGTGATGTACGAGTTCGGTTACAGCCTCGACAATCTATCGCTGATGGCGCTGACGATCGCGGTCGGATTTGTCGTCGATGACGCCGTCGTGGTGATCGAAAACATCGTGCGGCACATCGAGGAGGGCCTGAGCCCGATGCAGGCCGCCCTCAAAGGCTCGAACGAGATCGGCTTCACCATCGTCTCGATTACGTTGTCGCTCATTGCCGTGTTCATTCCCCTGTTTTTGATGAGCGGCTACATCGGCAAGCTGTTTCGCGAATTCGGCGTCGCCGTGAGCGTGTCGCTGATCCTCTCACTCGTGATCTCGCTGACGCTGACGCCGATGATGTGCGCGCGTCTGCTCACGAGCGAGGCTCACAAGCAACACGGCTGGCTCTACCGGCAACTGGAGCGCAGCTTTGACGCGATGCTCGCCGCCTATGAAGCCGGACTGAAAATCGCCCTGCGTTTCCGCTTGGCGACGCTGCTCGTCATGATCGGCACCATCGTCCTGACTGGATATCTCTATTACATCATCCCAAAGGGCTTCTTTCCCCAGCAGGATACCGGGATGCTGTTTGGCATCATCGAGGCCGCGCAGGACGTCTCGTTTCCGGCGATGGCCGACCGCCAGCAGGCATTGATGGACATCGTGCTGCAGGATCCCGCCGTCGAGTTGGTCAGCGACTTCATGGGGCCCGGCGGCTCGACGCCGACACTCAACCAAGGTCGCGGGTTTATCGTTTTGAAGCCGCTCAGCGAGCGCAAGATCAGCGCCCAACAGGTGATCGAACGGCTGAGGCCGAAGCTCGCGCAGGTGCAGGGCGCGACACTCTACCTGCAAGCGGCGCAGGACATTACAATCAGAGCACGCATCGCGAAGACGCAATATCAGTACACGATGTACGATGCGGACGCGGACGAACTCAATCACTGGGCGGCAATCTTCCTCGAAAAATTCAAGACGATTCCCGGCATCGCCGACGTTGCCTCGGACCAGGAGAACGCCGGCCCGTTGCTTAATGTGACCACCAACCGGGAGGTTGCGTCGAGCTACGGAATCCTGCCGTCGACCATCGACAACACGCTCGACGACGCGTTCGGCCAGCGCATCGTCTCGACCATGTATACACCCCTCAATCAGTATCATGTGGTCTTGGAGGTCGAGCCGCAGTTCCAGACCGGGCCGGGGGCGTTGAGCGGCATCTATCTGAGCTCCTCAAGCGGGCAGCAAGTGCCGCTGAGCACGCTGGTGCACAGCGCCGTCCAGGCTGCGCCCATCGTGATCAATCATCAGGGCATGTTTCCCGCGGCAACGATCTCGTTCAACCTGAAGGCGGGCGTGGCGCTCGGCGATGCGGTCGATGCGATCCGCGCCTTCGAGCGGCAAAGCGGCAAGCCGGCCTCGCTCGCGACGAGCTTCCAGGGCAACGCCCAGGCGTTTCAATCGTCGCTCACCAGCACGCCGATTCTGATCGCGGCGTCGCTCGTCGTAATCTACATCATTCTCGGCATTCTCTATGAGAGCACGATCCATCCGATCACGATTCTCTCGACGCGGCCGTCGGCAGGTCTCGGCGCTCTGCTGATTCTGATGGCGGTTCACCTCGACCTGAGCGTGATCGCCATCATCGGCATCATCCTGCTGATCGGCATCGTCAAGAAGAACGGCATCATGCTCGTCGACTTCGCGCTACAGGTCGAGCGCGAAGAGCATGTGAAGCCGGAAGAGTCGATTTATCGCGCGTGCATCCTGCGTTTTCGGCCGATCATGATGACGACGATGGCGGCCTTGCTCGGTGGCGTGCCGCTGATGCTCGGCACCGGCAATGGGGCGGAGTTGCGCCAGCCGCTCGGCTACACGATCGTCGGCGGTCTATTGGTGTCGCAGCTTCTGACACTGTTTACGACGCCCGTCGTCTATCTCTACCTCGATCTCCTCGGCACCCGAATTCGCGGCTGGCTGCCGAGCGCCAAATACAAATCGAAAAAGGCACACGCGTGAAGTCGGGCTCCTTCCCCTCAAACCACAAGCGTCAGGGTAGCCCGCCGGCCTTGCCGCTTGCCTTGTCGGTCAGGGCGACAGTCTCGAAGTAGGTGATTTTCGGCTCTGAGCCGTAGCGTGCGCGAATCCCTTCGAGCCATTCGCCGGAATAGAACTTCTCGGCGGCGGCTTGGCTCTCCCACATGTAGACGCCACCGGCGACTTTGCCGCCCGCGGCGCAAATGAATTGTTTGCGCAGGAAGCCAGGGATCTTGAGGAAATCCGGCGCGATATTGGTGAAATGCGCCCGGCACTCTTCAAGGCCGATCGACGGCGGCAGGTCATAAAGAACGATGGCGGTGATCATGCGGTCATCTCCTCGGGTTCGTCATCAAGCACAGGGTTCGCTTTTAACTCAAGCCTCCGCCGGCGCATTGCCGAGATAGGCTTCGCGCACGGTGGGATTGTCGGCCAGCATCTTGGCCGGCTGCGCCAGCACGATGCGGCCGGTATCGATGACGAAGCCGTAATGGGCGAGCCGCAATGCGGTGGCGACATCCTGCTCCACCAGCAGGATCGACAGTCCGGTGCGATTGATCGCGACGAGCGCCAGCGCAAGCTCGCTCACGAGTTTCGGCGCGAGGCCGAGGGAAAGCTCGTCGATCATTAGCAGTTCGGGCTTTGCCATGATGCCGCGACCAATGGCGCACATCTGCTGTTCGCCGCCGGACAACGTCGAAGCATCCTGGGAAAATCGCTCGGCGAGGCGCGGGAAAGTGGTCAGGACGAGATCCAGATCGCGATTGACGCCGGCCCGACCGTCGCGCCGAAGATACGCGCCCATCAACAGATTCTCACGCACCGTCATACCGGCAAATAACCGCCGGCCCTCCGGAACATGGGCAATGCCCCGGCGCACAAGGTCTTGAGGCATGCGGCCCGCAACGGAGACATCGGCGAAGATGATCGTTCCCGCGCTCGCCGGCAGAACGCCGGAGAGTGCGCGCAACAGTGTCGTCTTACCGGCGCCGTTGGAGCCGATCAGGCACACGATCTCGCGCGGCTTCACCACGAGATCGACGTCATGAAGGACCGGAACGTCGCCATAACCGGCGCACAGACCCGAAACCTTCAGGAGGTTCGGCGTCATTCCTAATGTCCACCCGGAGCGGCAGCGAAATCAGCGCCGAGATAGGCCTCGATCACTTGCGAGTCGCGCACGACGTCCCGCGGCAGACCATCTGCGATCAGCTTGCCCTGATGCAGCACGACGATCCGCGAGCAGGCACGGGTCACGACCTTCATCAGGTGTTCGATCAGGAGGATAGTGATGCCCCGGGCCGCGATCGCCCGGATCAAGGCCAACGCTCGATCGATCTCCGTTGCGTTCAAGCCGGCATTGACCTCGTCGAGCAGAAGGAGCTTAGGGCTCGTCGCCAGTCCTTTCGCAAGCTCGAGGCGTTTGCGGTCGGGCAGGGTGAGTTGGGACGCCGGAATGTCAGCGGCCGCGGCGAGGCCGGTAAATTCGAGGCATTCGGCTGCGCGGGCTCGCGCGACGGCGACCGAAGGGCATCCGCCGGCGAAGAGTGCGCCGGACGCGACGTTCTCGAGCACACTCATGCGAGGAAAAGGCTGCACCACCTGAAAGGTGCGCCCGATGCCGCGCTTTGCGATCTTGTAGGCCGGAAGGCGCTCGATCCGTTCGCCTTTGAAGGTGATAGTGCCGTCGTCGGGGGCCTGCACGCCCGTGATGACGTTAATCAGCGTCGTCTTGCCAGCCCCGTTCGGCCCGATGAGGCCGACGATCTCGCCGGGTCTGAGATCGAAGGTCACCTGATCGAGCGCGATGAGCCCGCCGAAGCGCTTGGTGATGCCGGCAATGCTCATGAGCACCGGCGCGGCTGCAAGCTCGGCCGCAGTCACGACGGCACGACCGGTGCGCGGCCGCCGATGTCGCCCCTCTTACCCTTGCTCGAACCGATCACGGCCTGGAGCCAGGATTTGCCGCGGCGGAAACTGCCAAGGCCGCCGGGCACGAACACCAGCAGCAGCACGATGATGATCCCGAGAATACCGGCGTGGAAATTCAGCACGTTTCGCCACACGAGTTCTTCGAGCGCGACAAAGATGACTGCGCCGGCCACAGGGCCGAACACAGTGCCGACGCCGCCGATAAACGCCATGACGATGGGCTTGACCGACAAGGTGTCGTCAAACACGTCGGTCGGGTCGATGTAGGCAATCCACGTCGCGTAGATCGCGCCGGCAAGGCCGGCCGTCACCGACGAGGCAACGAAGGCGGCGACCTTCGCCGCCAAGGTGTTGATGCCGAGCACGGCAGCGGCATCTTCGTTCTGCTCGATGCAGCGCATCGCCCAGCCGAGGCGGCTCCGCGTAATGACGAGGGTGAGCGTCACGGTCATGATCGCTGCGCCGAGCATCGCGACATAATAGAGACGCGCGGTCGCATCGACGCCGAAGGCCGTCGCGCCCGGCAGGTTCAGCCCCATCCCTCCGCCGGTGAGGTCTGTCGCGCTGTTCACGATCTCCCGCAACACGGCAGCAAGAACGAGGCTCGCTACCGCGAAGTAATGGCCGCGCAGACGCAGGATGGCGGGTCCGATCAGAAGCGCGAAGAGGCCAGCTACGCTCGCGCCGGCAAGCCACGCCGCCGGCAGCGACGCGGAGGCACGGACGATGCCACTGCCATAGGCGCCGAGACCGAAAAACGCCGCGGTCGCAAACGACGGATAGCCGGTGAGCCCGCCGATCAAGTTCCACGATGACGCCAGCGTCACGTACATGAAGGCTATGGTGGCAAGCCGGATGACGTAGTTGTTGGCTGCGAAAGGCAGCGCGGCGAGCGCCATCGCCAGGAGAGCGAGGCCGGCGATGACGGCAACGCGTGGCTTCATGATGACCGGCGCTTCATACGAAGCCTCGCTTGCCCATGATGCCGCTCGGTCGAAAGATGAGGAGAATGATGAGGACGGTGAAGGAAAGCGTTAACGCGTGCTCCGGCCCGAAGAAGACCGCGCCGAAGCTTTCGAGAACGCCGAGCACGAGACCGCCGATCAGCACGCCTGAAACGCTGCCGAGGCCGCCGAGCACGCATGTGACGAACGCCTTGCCGAGATAGACCGTGCCGGCGAGTGGTGAAATCGGAAATATCGGCGCCAGCAGGGCACCCGCGGCGCCGGCGAGCGCAGCGCCAAGCCCGAACGTCAAGGCGAAGATCGTGGTCGGCTCGACCCCCATCAGCCGCGCGGCATAGCGGTCCATGCGCACCGCGACGATCGCGCGGCCAGTCGCGGTAGACCGCAGGAGCACGTAAAGGAGGGCGACGAACAGCAACGCGAACACGCCGCTCGCCAGGCGATCGACGGGGATGATGACGCTGAAACCCGGCACGGTGTTCGCAAGGTCAATGCTGCCGAGTGGCGGCACCAGATTGATCTTCCGAAAGTCGGCTTTGAAGGCCACCAGCATGATGTTGTCGAGCAGCAGCGCCAGCCCGAACGTCGTCGTCAAGGTGATGAGGACGGGTGCCTCGACGACCCGATTCACCACGACGAACTGAACAACGTAGCCGATCAGAAATAGCGCGAGCGCTGCAACCGGTGCGAATACGAACGGGTGAATGCCAAGCATCGTGTAGGCGAAAAAGGCGAGATACGTGCCGAGGACGACGAACGACCCGTGCAGGATATTGATGACGTTGAGAACGCCCCACACCAGCGAAAAGCCGACGGCAATGCACGCGTAGAGGCCGCCTTGCAGCAAGCCGTTGACGAGCACCTGGAGGTAGAACACGCCGCCTCGACCGTGCTCAGGGCGTGCCCAGCACGAGGTCGCCGGCCTTGATGGCATCGGGATAAATTACGACCGCGTGCCCGTGCTGAATCTGGAACACCGGCGGCACGTAGGAATCCGCTTCGCCCGCCGCGTTGAACGAAAGCGGGCCGAAGAACGTCTCGAATTCCACCCGCCGCCAGCACCTGGCGGACCTTGGCGCGATCGGCCGAGCCGGCCTTCTCGATTGCCATCTGCAGCACGACGCCCACTGCGCTTCCGGTCGCGTTGGTGAAGTCGGGAAGCGCCTTGTATTTCTTGCTGAACATCTCGGTGTAGTTCTCGGAGCTACCAAACACGTCCTTGCTCTTGTAGCGGACGGCGGGATGCCACCATGTTGCGCTGGTGACGTTTTCCGCGAGCGGGCCGGCCGCGTCGATGAATTCCTGGTACGCCGGCGCGTTGATCATGGTCACGACCTGCGGCTTGAGGCCGAGATCCCCCATCTGCTTGCGGATGAGGATCATGTCATTGATGTAGCCGGTGGCCACGATCCAGTCCGGGTTCGCAGCCTTCATCTCCGTCAGCGCTGAGGCGTGGTCGAGCGTGTTGATGGCATATTTTGCGAAATAGACGACCTCGAGCCTGCGCTTTTTCACGGACTTTTCGAAGTCCTGGCCGAGTGCGAACGGAAACAGATCGTTGCGGGCGAGAATGGCGACGCGCTTTACCTTGGGCGCTTTGCTCTTGACGATTTCGGACATCGGCTCGGACAGCGTGTCGTTCTCGGTGAAGGTGCCGAACAGGTTCTTGTAGCCCTGATCGTAGACCTCGGCAGAAGACGCAGTTGGCGCGAGCGTCGGAATCCCGTAGCGCTCGGACACGGTGCTCGCAGCCTTAGTCGCGCCCGAGCCGAACGGCGAGAACATGAAATCCACCTTGTCGTCGGTCGCGAGTTTCTCGGCAAGCTGCACCGCCTTGGGCGTCGCGGACTGATAGTCGTAATAGACGATCTCGACCGGACGCTTGGTGCCGCCGACGTCGATGCCCCCGGCCGCATTCACCACGTCCTTCCACAACTCATAGCCTTCCTGAAGCTTGTGCCCCTCAGGGGACAGAGCGCCCGTCAACGGCAGCGGCGCCCCGATGCGGATGGCATTCGCGGCCTCCGCAGCGGACAAGACCGGCGCCGCCAGGATTGCCGCGATAAACGCTGCAGCAAGATGGAACGCGTTGCGATTTTGGGGTGAATAATATCGACGGACCACGCGCGGCGAGCAGAAATCCATTGTGACGTCCTCCCGATCTTGTTGGCGAGATGCAAGGCACATGCCACTAAATGCGTCGTTGCAACGGAGACTATGCAGGCAGATCGGGCCGCGAAACTCCTTCGAGCGGTCATTCAGCTTCTCTCGGATCCGAACTTGAACGATCCGGTCTCGGCATCCGCCAAGCTTGCAGCCAGCGCTCGTCAGGAATTCCACCGAAATCAAGGACCGCCGAGGAGGCAACGAGTTCGACCAGGGTGAGCGGGGGATCCGGAGCGTCACCATCGCCGTAAGTCTTCTTGTGCCTCACCGGCGCGGCGCGGCGGTGCCCGACGACGGCCGCCGCCGGATGCAGCAGCATCGCAAGAAGTTGCACGATGGCACTCCTCCAATAGTGTGAGCCGATCGTCCAATTAGTCTATCATTCAAATATAGTATTGCAACAACGTCGTTCCCGGACTTCTTTACGGCGGACCGAAGGTAGACGTAGTTGCTTGGAACGCGGGGGATCGCTTCCGTGAAATGCGCGGACTGCGAGAACAGGCCAACCCCGATCTTTGCGACGCTCAGATCTCGTAGATCAGTTCAAGCCGGCGACCGCCTTCGAGCATCAGCATGTCAGCGAGCGTAAGCCGGTCAAGAATTTCAGCGACGGCATCGCGCACCTTGATCATGGTCAGACGCACCGCACAGGCCTTCACATCATCGCAGTCCTGGCAGGGCTGATAGGCGCTACGACTTGCGCAGGCGATGGGCGCAAGCGGGCCGTCGAGCGTTCGGATGACATGGCCGATCTTGATGTCGCCCGATGGCCGCGCCAGCATATAGCCGCCGCCCGGACCCTTCTTGCTGTGGACGATGCCCGCATTACGCAACTCGCCCAGAATGGCATCAAGGAACTTCTTGGGAATGTTGTTGGCCTCGGCAATGTCGACCGATTGCGCAGTCTCCCCCGGCGGCAGAGATGACAGATGGGCCGCGGCCTTGAGGCCATATTTTCCTTTAGCGGTTAACATGTTTGGGCAAACTTCATTTGAAGGGACAGGCGCTCGATGGCGCGGGGGCCTAACCCCTATAGAAGTTATTCTATAAATTCAATAGACATTAGAATATTTTTCCGGACATATCCCCGATCGCTGGTACCGGTGATCGCGGAGCAGGAGGCGCCAGCAGTACGCCGCTTGCGCCGCCGCCGATGATAATCACATGGCGCGGCGGGCCGCAGGGCAACCGGCTGGGCAGATCTAAGTTCGCTCTATGCTGCTTGGGCAACGCCTCCGGCCGCGGCAAGCCCGCGTTCGATATCGGCGAGGATGTCGCTGATATGTTCGATGCCGACGGAAAGCCGCACATAGCCATCCGAGACACCGGTCGCGTCTTGCTCCTCGGCCGTGAGCTGGGAGTGCGTGGTGGTGGCCGGATGGATCGCGAGACTGCGAGCATCGCCGATATTCGCTACATGGTAGAAGAGCTGCAGCGCATCGATAAAACGCCGCCCCGCGTCGCGGCCGCCGACGAGCTCGAATCCCACCCGCCGAAGCCCCCTTTGAGGTAACGCTCGGCGCGACCGCGGAAGACACCCGTCTGTGTGGACGGATGGATCACCCGTCGGACTTCGCTGCGCTTGCCGAGGAAGTCGGCCACGGCTTGTGCATTCTCGCAGTGGCGCGCGATCCGCAGCGGCAGCGTCTCGAGTTCCTGCAAGATGAGGAAGGCGTTGAACGGCGACAGCGCCGCGCCGACATCACGCAGCAGCGTGACCCGGGCCTTGATCGCATAGGCGATCGGACCGAGCGGCCGTACCGCTTCGGTCCAGATGGCGCCATGGTAGCTCGGATCTGGCGTGTTGAGGGCTGGCTGGCGTTGGGGATGCGCGGACCAATCGAAATTGCCGCCATCGACAATCAGTCCGCCGATGGAATTGCCGTGGCCGCCGAGATACTTCGTGGCGGAATAGACGACGACGGCGGCGCCGTGATCCAACGGCCGGGAGAGAACGGGTGCCGCGGTGTTGTCAACAATGAGTGGAACGCCGAGCGTGCGCCCGATCGTTGCCACTTCGGCAATCGGGAATGCGGTCAGCTTCGGATTGGGCAGCGTCTCGGCATAATAGGCGCGCGTGCGATCGTCGGTGGCGCGGCGGAAATTAGCCGGATCGGCCGGATCGACGAAGCGAACCTCGATGCCCTGATCTTTCAATGTGTGCGCGAACAGATTCCAGGTGCCGCCATAAAGGTCGGTCGAGCTCACCACGTTGTCGCCGGCGCGCGCAACATTTTGGATCGCGAACGCCGAGGCCGCCTGGCCCGATGCCAGCGCAAGCGCTGCGACGCCACCCTCGAGCGCCGCCACCCGCTTCTCGAGAACGTCCGTGGTCGGATTCATGATGCGCGTGTAAATGTTGCCAAGTTCCTTCAAGGCGAACAGGTTTGCTGCATGCTCGGTGTCGCGGAACTGATAGGACGTAGTCTGATAGATCGGCCTCCGACAATCCGTCGCCGTAAATCAACAATACAGTGCAAACTTATTCCCGCCATGCGCACGGGATGCCCCCAGAGAGCCGGTCTCGAAAATCTGGACAGGACGATAAGTGGAGTTTCTGCCTGACAGCAGGCACGCTGTGCCTGCGAATCAGGAGAGACGATGACCAGACGAGCCCGCCGGAATCACACGCCGGCCTTCAAGGCCAAGGTGGCGCTTGCCGCGATCAAGGGCGAGTTGACGCTTGGCCAGCTTGCGGAACAATTCGATGTCCACCCGAACCAGATCACGGCGTGGAAGGCGCTGCTTCAGGAAGGAGCTGCCGATGTTTTCGGGGCCGGTAGCGGTGGGAAGCCGATGCCGCCTACGGTCGACGTGAAGTCGCTTCATGCGAAGATCGGAGAACTGACGCTGGAAAATGATTTTTTAGAGGGCGCGCTCAGCAAAGCCGGCCTACTGAGCGCAAAACGATGATCGACCGTGAGCACGCTCTTTCGATCACGCGACAGGCCGAAGTGCTGAATGTGAGCCGCAGCAGCGTCTACTACCGTCCACGTCCGGTTCCGCAAGCCGACCTCGCGATCATGCGTCGTCTCGATCGGCTGCATCTGGAGTTCCCCTTCGCAGGGGCGCGGATGTTGAGAGGCCTTTTGGCTGCCGAGGGGAGCCAGATCGGCCGCCGTCACGTGAAGACGCTGATGCGGCGGATGGGGATAGAGGCGCTGTATCGCCGTCCGCGCACGACGAGGCCGGAGCCTGGGCACAAGATCTATCCGTATCTGCTGCGCGGGAAGGAGATCACGCACCCGAACCAGGTTTGGGCGATGGACATCACATATATCCCGATGGCCCGCGGCTTCGTCTATCTCGCCGTCGTGCTCGACTGGGCGAGCCGCCGCGTGCTGTCGTGGCGGGTGTCGATCACACTGGAAGCGGCATTCTGCGTCGAGACGCTGCAGGACGCCTTGGTGAAGCACGGCAAGCCGGAAGTCTTCAATACCGACCAAGGTTCGCAGTTCACCGGGGCGGCCTTCACCAGCGTGCTAACCGCCAACGGCATTGCGATCAGCATGGACGGAAAAGGGGCTTGGCGGGACAACGTGCTCGTCGAGCGGCTGTGGCGCAGCGTCAAATACGAGGAGGTATATCTGAGGGCCTACGACAGCGTCGGTGAGGCGCGCACATCGCTCGGCCGCTATCTCAATTTTTATAATACCCAAAGATCCACATTCGAGCCTTGACGGAACGACACCCGATCGCGCCTACTTCCAACCGCTGCCCATCCACATGGCAGCCTAACCCCGGCAGACGCTCCACTTATCGACGCGAAAACTCTGTTCAGACAACCGGGACCACCTCACAGTATCACCTCCCGTATCGATTTTGATGGCACCCTTTTGTACGGTCTAAAATACAGCGGATCAGTTAGCGATTGCTACGTCCAGGTATTTCGATCGGGAATCGTCGAAGCTGTCACTTGGGCACAAGAACAATTTCTTACTGCAGGGCAGGGCCAGGCAGTCGGAATAGGCGTCGTGGGCTTGTCTGCGCTGGTCGCCCGCTTCACTTGGCGATATGCTGATAGTTTGTCGCAGCTGGGAGTTTCGCCGCCGCTAGCCGTGCTCGTCACGTTGTTGAACACCCGCGGATACGAAATGAGCGCCGCCGGAACGAGCGCTAGCTTCTCGCAAAGCTTTCCGGTTACCCAAGACCCTCTCCTCTGTTCGCCCGCCATCCTGGAGAGTGTGCCCGGAAGCGAGTCAGAGGCTGCGAGGATGTTGGGCAACGCGATTCTCGATCCGCTTGCAAACGCGGCCGGGCTCGCCTCTTCTCCTCTTTTCGACCGGAGCGGAAGCTACACAAGCCCGTTTGGTGCCCATTGAATTGCTGGATATTTCACCCGGAACGAGTGGGCTGCTGCGCTTGGTGCCGAACTCAAGGCCGCGGCGGATCGCGGCGAGCCTGACGACGGCTCGCACTATTACGAGCATTGGTTGACCTCGCTCGAACCCCTCGTCATAGAGAAAGGTCTGACGGACTGGGCAACGCTGTTGCGCTTCTTCCCGATGCTAACGATCTTCACGTCGTTGCGACGCATTTCGGTGATGCGAGCGCTCGGACATTCGATACCCGTGTCGCGACGTATATTGATTATCTCGAAGAAATGAAGATCCTGCGATAGGAGGGACAAATGTCGATGTGGCCGACTTGGGAACAACACATGTCGAAGCTCGCTCACAACGAGCGGGTCAAGTACATGGCAGCGTATTTCAACAATACGGGCGTTGCCGCGCTGGTGGCGGGAATGGTACTTCCTATATTTAGTAATGATAAACCGGGGTGGTATGCGGCCGTAGGTATAGGTGTTGGAGCCGCCTTTAATCTTTGTGCGATGATGATACTTGGCCATCTCAAAGAGTAGCTTGGATCGGTAAGCAAAGCCGGTGTCGGTTCTTACCGCTACAAGGGGTTCTTAGCCTTCTTCTGATTGACGTAGTCGATTGCGAAAATAAGAAAGTCTCGCATCGAATCCTTCGCGTGCAGGCCGCTGTCGACGGTTGAATCCATCAACAGTGTATCAGCCCTTCTGGTCTCGGCGCTCGTGAAGACGCTCGCGCTCTTGCGCCTCTTCTCGAGACTCTTCTTCCGCCTCTTTGCCGGACATGTTGCCCGGGTTGTAATGGTACTTGCCCGGCGGCTTTTCGCCCGGCTGCTTCTGTTTCGGATCTTTGGTGTTGCCCACGGAATGCTCCCTTAAGTCCGCACGATAACGGCTGCGGACGAGGTCAGTTCCCTAGGGCGGGGGCGGAGGGCTGTACTTCAGCCGGAACGCAGCGTCCTCAGGCGAGACGGCCCGCCACTGAGGGACAGATTGATCCGCAAAATCAAGGTCTGAAAGGCTCCATCAGATCGATGGAGCCAACCCGGCTCACCAGAAGGGGCCAAATCGATAGTTCAAGCCGACCTTCAGCATCTGAATGTTCCGGCTCACACTGAGGTTGTCGGCGGCCGGCGCAAACACCGTCGAATTGAATTGCCAGGTGCTGAGCCCGAGGTAGTCGTATTCGAGCTTGGCAGACCAGTTGGGGGCGAAGCCGTACTCGATGCCGGCACCCAGGAGCCAGCCGCTGTTGGTGTTCGATCCCGATAGCGATGCGCCGGTGAGATTGTTGGTCACGGTCGCATGATTGTTGACCCAGCCGCCACCGACCTTGGTGTAGTACAGCCAACTGCCCGCGGCCAATCCGAAGCGGGCGGCGATGGTGGACACCCAGTCCGTGTTGGCGCTCGCGGTTACAAATCCACCGGTTCGCGAAGCACTGAGCGACGATCCGTCGAGATCCCACTCCGCACCGATGACGAAACTGTTGATCTGATAATTGAAGCCGACCTGACCGCCGCCGATGAAGCCGCTCTTGCTGTCGCTGAAGCTGACCCCGGTGAAGCTGTCGGTCAGCGTCCCCGATGCCCAAGCGCCGCCGAGATTGCCGCCGACGTAGAACCCGGTCCAATTATAGTAGAACAAGACGGGCGCCGGCGGCGGCACGAAGACGGGGGGCGGCGGGGCGAGATCGCCAGCCGAGGCAGCGATGGTGCCGGCAACAAGCGACACAGCTGCGGTGATCGAAAGCGTAAGCGTGCGCATCTTGCCAACCCCAACCGTCATTCGGCTCAACCTATAATGTGTCTAAGGGCAAATGGATTCCTAACGAGTGCGTGAGCCTGGAGATTTTTCCGGACTGTGATCCAAAAACCACAAAGCGCCCTCTGATTTGGCTGACCGGTCTCGGCTTGTCGCGTTCTTGTCGGTTCGATAGGCTCGTCATCATTACAAAAATGACCGGAGGGCACCCGTGGCGGATGATCTGAAGATCAAGGTGAATGGCCGCATGTGGCCGGTGAGCGCAAGCCCGGACACGCCGCTCCTCTACGTCCTCACCAACGAACTCGAATTGCACGGTCCGCGGTTCGGTTGCGGGCTTGCGCAGTGCGGATCGTGCTCGGTGCTCGCCGACGGCGTTGAAATCCGCTCCTGCCAGACGCGGGTCGCCGACGTGGGCGACCGGTCGATCACCACGCTCGAAGGTCTGCCGTCGCTCTATGCTTCGCAGAAGGGCTTGGCGCAGGCGCCGGAACTCCATCCGCTCCAGCAGGCGTTTGTCGACGAGCAGTCGTTGCACTGCGGCTACTGTTATAACGGCATGACCATCAAGGGCGCGGAGCTGCTGGCGCAGAATCCGAAGCCGACCGATGCGCAGATTCGCGCGCACATGAACGGCCATCTCTGTCGCTGCGGCACCTATCCGCGGATCATGAAGGCGATCCAGCTCGCCTCGACCCGGATGACGGGAGGAGCGCAATGATCGCCGCTCTCACCGATCCGACCGTCTCGCGGCGCGACCTCATCAAGGGCGGCGCCCTCGTCGTGGGGTTCAGCTTCGCCGGCGTGGCGCTTCCTCGTTCGGTTGCCGCCGCGCCGGGCGAGGTCGCCGGTCCCCCCGATCCGAATGCCGTCGACACCTGGATCGCGATCCATGCGGATAACACGGCCACGCTCTTCCTCGGCAAATGCGAGCTGGGGCAGGGCAGCACCACCGGGCTCATGCAGATCGCCGGCGAAGAACTTGACCTCGACATGAGCCAGCTGCGCACGGTCCGGCTCGACACCAACGTCACGCCGGAGCAGGGCGCGACCACGTCGAGTTCTTCGATCCATCGCGGCGGCCCGCAGGTGCGGGCGGCAGCGGCTGAGGCGCGCCAGGCGCTGCTCGCGCGCGCCGCCGTGCGGCTTGGCGTTCAAGCCGGGAGCCTCACGGTGTCGCGCGGGGTGGTGTCGATCGACGATGCGCCGGGCCGTTCGGTGACCTATGGCGAGCTCCTCGGCGAGAAGCCGTTCAAGATCAGGTTCACCGGGACGGCGCCGCAGAAGCATCCGAGCCAATACCGGCTCGTCGGCACCAATGTCCCACGCGTCGATATCCCGCCCAAGGTGCGCGCGCAGTACACGCACATGCAGCACGTGCGCGTGCCGGGGATGCTCCACGGGCGCGCCGTCCTGCCGCGCGGGCAGCGCGCGTTCGGCGCGCTTGCGAAGCCGTTGAGCATCGACGAGCGCTCGATCGCCGACATTCCGGGCGCGCGCGTCGTCCGCAAGGGCGATTTTGTCGGTGTTGTCGCCGAACGCGAGTGGGACGCGATCAAGGCCGCAGCGGCGCTCAAAGTGACCTGGGAGGCGCCGCCGTCTTTGCCGTCCGACGATGTCTATGCGGCAATGCGTGCCGCAAAGACGACCGACACGGTGATCGCCGATTGGGGCAATGCCGACAACGGTTTTGCCCAGGCGGCCCACATCCGCATGTCCGCCTATCGTGCGCCCTATCAAGGTCATCTGCCGTTCGGGCCGAATTGCGCCGTCGCCGATGTCGGCGCCAATGGCGCGCTGGTGATGTCGTCGACCCAGGACGTGTACAACGCGCGCGATATGCTGGCCGAGGTTCTCGGCCTGCCGGTCGAGAAAGTGCGCGTGCAATATTACGAAGGCTCGGGCACGTTCGGCCGCAGCTGCTACGAGGACGCCGGGCAAGCTGCCGCCGTCCTGTCGCAAGCGGTGGGGCGGCCCGTGCGCGTGCAGTTCATGCGATGGGACGAGCACGGCTGGGACAATTTTGGCCCGGCGCACGTCGCCGAGGTGCGCGCCGGCATCGACGCCGCCGGCAAGCTCGTCGCCTACGAATATCACGGATGGCAGCACGGCTGGACCGTGACGTCGTCCGTGCACGATCTCGCACTGGCCAAGCCCGGTCCGGAACGGACGAGCGGGGCTCAATCGATTCCGGTCAATCCCATGAGCACCGGCTCGATGTACGCCGTGGCGAACCGGCGCGTGATCAGCCACGCGGTGCCGATGGCGGGGCTGCTGCGCGGCGCACCGCTGCGCTCGCCGCTCGACATGTCTTTTGCCTTCGCCTCGGAGCAGACGATCGACGAGCTTGCCTTTGCGATCGGGATGGATCCGCTCGCGTTCCGCCTGATGAACATCGGCGACAAGCGCTGGCGCGGCGTGCTCGAAGCCGCGGCCAAGGCCGCGAACTGGCAGCCGCGGGCGGCGGCAGCGCGGCTCTCCGACGCCGACGTCGTGACCGGACGCGGCATCGGCCTCGGCACGCATCATGTGTCCTACGGCGCCGCGGTCGCCGAGATCGAGGTCAACAAGCGAACGGGCAAGATCGTCGCGAAGCGGCTCTACGGTGCGCTCGATGCCGGGCTTGCGATCAATCCCGCGCTCATCGAGAACCAGATCGTCGGCCAGATGGTTCAATCCACGAGCCGCATGCTCATCGAGGAAGTGAAGTTCGACAAGACGAGCGTGACGAGCCTCGATTGGGTGTCCTATCCGATCCTGCGTTTTGCCGAGCATCCCGAAGTGACGCCGGTGGTCGTCCAGCGTCTTGATGTGCCGTCGACGGGCGCCGGCGAAGAAGTCATGGGCGCGACCGGAGCCGCGATCGCCAATGCGTTCTTCGACGCAACGGGTGCGCGTCTGCGCCAGTTTCCGATGACCCCCGACCGCGTCCGCGCCGCCCTCGCCGCCGCGCGGACGTAGGCGGGTTTTAAGAGACCGCCGCTGTCTGAACAGCCCGTTGCTGCCGCGCCCTTTTACATCGAGCCGCGTTGGCACTCGGCACCAGCCGACGCGCTGGTGCGATGGCTTTAGAATTCGCGCAGTATATCGCGCAGATGCGATTGAGTGTACGCCGTCCGCACCAGCCCACGTCGCTGCAGCGCCGGAACAAGGGCGTCGGTTATTTCGGTCGTGTAACGTCGGCTGTTATTGCGATACGGGCTCTTGATCAGGAAGCCGTCGCCGCCGACTTGTTCCATCACCTCGCCCATTTTGTCTGCGACGGAATCCGGTGTGCCGACCAGTTCGACCGACGAGCTGGTGCCGCCATCGGCCACCAGCTGGCGCAATGTCTTGCCGCTGCCGAATTGCTGGAATTTGTCGAGCGAACCCTGTTCGCCGTTGGTCGTTAGTTTGCCGGGAAGCGGTTTGTCCAATTCGTATTTGGAGAAATCGACATCGGTGAACGAGCCATACTTAGCCAGCGTATGTTCGACAAAAGCAGATGAGGTCACCAGTTTGGCAAACTTGTCGCGGGCTTCTTCGTCTGTTTCGCCGAGAAAAGGCGCTGCAAGGAATAGAACCTTTATATCATCCGGGTTGCGCCCGATGGCGGCGGCCTTGGCACGGACATCGTCGCGATAAGCCTTCATGCCCGCGATGCCGTTCGCCACCGCGATGATAGAGTCGGCATGTTTGGCAGCAAAAGCACGTCCGGTCGGTGAGCCTCCGGCCTGCACATAAGTCGGGCGTCCTTGGGGGCAAGGCACCGTGTTCAATGGACCGCGGCATTTGAAATATTTGCCTTCAAAATGAATTGGTCGCACTTTGGTGTGGTCAGCATAGGTGTCGGTTTCGGGGTTCATCACCACCGCATCCTTATCCCACGACGCGAACAGCTGGTTCACCACCTCCATGTATTCGTGCGCCATCTCATAGCGAAGCTCGCGCGGCGGCAACTTGTCCAAGCCAAAATTTTGCGCCGCCGTATCTTCGCCGCTGGTGACGATGTTCCAGCCAAAGCGACCTTCAGCGATATTGTCGATCGTCGCGCACAGACGCGCCAATAAGAACGGCGGATAAGCCATCGTGGAGAGCGTTGCGACGATGCCCAATCTGGTTGTCGAGGCCGCTATCAAGGTGGCCAGCGGCGCCGGATCATGCTTGGGAACCATGATAGCTTTTTTCAGATACATCTCGGTGCTGTGGCCGTAGGCGTCGGACAGCATCAAGGTGTCTTCCAGCATCAGGTAGTCAAAACAAGCTCGCTCCAGCGCACGTGCCATCTCGACATAATATCGGCCGTTCCACGGCTTTCCGCCGCCGGCAGCGAAGGGCACGTTCCACTCGTCGACGGTGAAGTTCGTGAACCATCCCAGGTGAAACTTTTTTGGCATAGCCATTTCCCGTTCGATAAGCGGAGCTGTCCGAAGAACGAAAAAGGCGCAAAGCAAATCATGTGCCACCGCGCCACGCGGCCGGCGGACAAAGCCGTCAGGCGTTCCGCGAAGGTGGTAACCGACCTATCCAGCGCCGAACCACACGAATGCGCGCATGTGCCAAGGACGGGGCTGAGGGTGCATTCAAAACTGCAAAATTCGTGACCCCTTACGCGTCGTCTTGGCCGGGCTGGTCCCGGCCATCCACGCCTTAGTTGCGGAAATACCGAAGGGAAGACGTGGAGGCCCGCGACGAGCGCGGGTATGAGGAGTCAATGATCTTGTCGCTTGGTGTCATCGCTCGCAATGAGCGCTATCGCGCGCCGATATTTTTCGATGCGCGCGAAGTCGCGTTCGGAGGGCGCCGCGATGCGCGTGAGGTCGCAATTGTCCTCGAGGTCCGCCAATTTGACGGCGCGCCCCATGGGGTTTGCCGCTGCGCGTCGCACGAATGCTTCGTAATCCTCGCCATCGCGCTTCGTAACCGACTGCAATGCAATGATGATCGGCTCGGAAAAGCCTTCGCGGCGCAGCCGATCGAAATCCCAGCCGGGACAATCTTCGCACACATCGTGAAGCACGGCGACGATACGCTCGTCTTTCGAGTTGAGGCGCAGCATCATGCGGAGCGGGTGCAGCACGTAGGGTGCGCCGGCCTTGTCGACCTGACCCGCATGCGCTTCCGCGGCGATTGCGATGGCTCGTTCGAGGGTGCTCATGGCTTTGGAGACCGTTTCAGCAGAGTTCTGTCGTTCGACCGCGTCCGCGAATTGCACTTGGTGCACATCATTGCCACGCGGCGTAGATCGGCTTGCCGATCAGCGTTGCCGGGTTGGCGCCGGTGCGCGGGCGGAATTTTTGGAAGCGGCCGGCATCGACCTCGGCGACGTAGAGGTTGCCCTCCTGGTCGGTGCTCATGCCGTGCACGCCCCACAAGGTGCCGGGAAAGTCGCTGACGGTGCCCCACGCATAGATGAGATGGCCGTCGAGATCGTATTTCAGCATCTTGTGGGTATTGCGGTCGAAGGTCACCAGCATGCGGTCCGCGCCGATCTGGACGAAGTGGAGGCTCGACGGGCTCACTGCGATCTTCCACTCGGAGAGATAGTTGCCGTTCTCGTCGAAGATCTGGATGCGGTGGTTGTCGCGATCGTTGACGAACACGCGCCGGGTCGGAACATCGACGGCGACGCCGTGCACGTTGTTCATGTAGCCGGGCCGCGTTTCCTTGCCCCGGGTCGCCCGGCTTGCCGAAGTCGAACAGGAACTTGCCGCTCGCATCGAACTTCGCGACGCGCGTGCCGTTGTAGCCGTCGGCCACGTAGAAGCTGCCGTCGGGAAGCCACGCGATGAACGTCGGCCGGTTGAAATGGGTTGCATCGGCGCCCGGCACGTTGGGCGTGCCGATCGTCTGAAGCAATTCCTTGCCGTCATGAGAGAAGATGTAGATTGCGTGGGTGTGGTCATCGACGATCCACACGCGCTTCGTCGCGTCGTACGGACTGATGTAGACGGCGTGCGGTCGCTTGAACATGTTGTCCCACTTCGTCCAGTCCTCGATGAAATTGCCGGCGGCATCGACCACCATGATGGCGTGGTGCCAGCGCGCGTCGACGCCCATCTCGCGGTACGGCGGCGTGGAGCCGCGCCAAAGCTCCATGCCCTTCGCGGGGTCCTGGCGCGAGCCGCCGGCGCCGGGCGGGGTCGCGATGTTGGCGTTGCGCCACGGCAGGCCCGTGACGGGATACTGCACGCTTGGACCGATCTCGGGCAGCATCCGCTGCTGGGGACGGGGGATGTTGGGCAATTCGCCGCCGCCCAGCAGGAACACGCGGTTTGGGCTCTCGGCAAAAATGCCGCGCGCGCCGCCGAAGGTCCACTTTTCGTGACCCGGCAGGGAGGCGAGGTCCTTCGGCCAGCCTCGGACCACTTCGTACGGGCCGGAGACATCCTCTTGCCCGATGGCACCCGGAACCGCACTGAACGAGACGGGCGCGGCAGGGACTGCTGCGGCCGGAGCTGCGGGTTGCGCCTCGGCTCGCGGCTCCATCACGCGGCTGCCGAGAGCGACGCCGATCGCCATACCTACCGTTAGTGCCGATATGATCGTTATGGTCTTGTTCATTGCATTCCTCCCGCGCCGGTACGTGCCGGCGAATTTGTTTTCCCAGGTCGCTTTGTTAGCAACCGATCACCCGGACCAGTTCGCAGTTTCGTGCACAATCTTGCCGCCGACCATCGTCATCCGCGACGTGATGTCGGCGATCTTGCGCTCTTCGACCGTGAGCGGATCATCGCTCAGCACGACGAGATCGGCGAGCTTGCCGGCCTCCAGCGTGCCTTTTTTCTCCTCATCGAACGTCAAGTAGGCGCCGTTCGCCGTCGCGCAGCGCAACGCCTGGGCCCGGCTGAGCGCCTCCTCCGGAGCGATTCGCTGGCCGCTCTGGAAGCTCGTACGCGCGATCGTCTGCCAGACCGGCAGAAACAGGCTGACAGGCACGTTATCGGTCGCAAGCGACACCTTGACGCCCGCGTCGAGCAAGCTGCGCAGCGGTGCAATCTCCCGATGCCGCTCAGGCGGCAAGCGGCGCGCTTCCGCGTCTAGTCCCTTGTAGAGGTTGTTGTTGGTGTGAGTCGTGACAACGAGACCCATGCGGGCGACGCGCTCAATGTCGCGTTGCGATAAATTGTCGATGTGGGCGATGACCCAGCGCTTGCCTTGCAACGGCACGACCTTGTCGACCTCCTCGTAGAGATCGAGAGCCGGCGAGCGGATCATGACGGCCCGGACGCCGTTGAGTGCGCAGCGAACAAGAACCTCCTTCAGCTCCGCGCGCGGCAGGCTGTTGGCATAGTTGAAGCCGGCCCATCCGGTATAAGGGGCGGCGGATGCCCGCAGTTCATCGGCGGGCTGGGGGCCCGCGGCGCAAAAGAGCCCGCTCATCTTGAGCCAGTCATTGCCGAGGCCGGGTTCGCTCAACCAGCCGGCCCAGGCGTCGATGAAGGGCGCACGCGGAGCACTGCCCACGGCCTTCCAGTCAGGACTGAAGGCAAGCGTGGCGCGCATTGTCAGCGTGCCCGCGGCAAGTGCCTCCTTGTAGACGCTGATGAGTTCGGCTGCTGCTCCATGCCCCTCGAATACGCTCGTCGTTCCAAACGCGTGATAAAGGCGCGCCGACTCCGGCAGGGCGCGCAGTCGGTCGGCATGGGAAAATTGGGTCGCCTGGCGGAACCAGATCAGTTCCGCGATCGGCTGCATCTCCTGCTCGATGATGACGCCGGTGGGATCGCCGTTGGCATCCTTTTCGAGCGTCATTGTCGAAACGGGCGCGAGGGTATCGCGCGTGATGCCGGCGCGCTTCAGCGCCTCCGTATTGGCGCAGGAAACAAGCGGTGGTGTGCCGCGCCAATACCCCCAGATCGAGCGGATGAAGACGGGATTGTTGGGAGCCGCCGCGTCCAACTCCTGTCGCGTGGGCCAGCGTTTCTCGGCCAAGGCGTCAGGCAGGCCTATGTAATAAGGGGGATCGCCGATCGGCATGGTGACGATCCACTCGCCCGGCCGCTTGTTGCGCACGAGGTCCGCAATCCGGTCCCGGATGTCGCGGATCGAGCGCACCTTGCCGAGTGCGGGGAAAACGTTGCGCAGCGCCTCTCGATCCATATGCGCGTGACCATCGGTCAGGCCCGGAACGACGGTCTTACTCTTGAGGTCGATGACACGTGTCGTCGCGCTCATGTGCGCGGCGACGGCGTCATCGGGTCCGACCGCAAGGATGCTGTCGCCCGAAATTGCGACCGCCTGAGCAACGCTGAAGGCTTGATCGACGGTTATGATCTTGCCGTTCTTGAGAACGATATCCGCCGGTGGAACGCGCGGCGTCGCCGGAGCCCGCGGCGCGCTCTGCTGCGCTCGGAGCGAAGTGGTAGTGGCGAGCCCGCTCAACGCTGCGGCGCTCGCCTCCACGAGAAAGCGCCGGCGAGGAATCGATCTATTTCTCATGCCTGCGCCTCACCAATTGCTCACGCCGAAAGTTGCCGAAGCAGAAAGAAGTGAGCCGACGAGAGCCGCCACAATCCACTTGCCGTTTATGTGCTCGCCTCCCGGATCAAGGGACAATAGCATGATCCCCAGTTAAATCATCGTGGGCATCGGGTCGTAACAGGAAACGCCCGCCAGCTTTTTTGCGTCGAGCGCCTACAGCACCGATGCTTTGCTCCACTGTAGAGTGACAGCTTGGCGCGATCACATCATCCAACGGGAGGACAAGCCATAAAGGGCGGAGCGGACAAGGGCACGTCGTGCCTCCGCCGAAGACAACGCCGGCACTGCCCTAGCGAAGCGGGCGCGGCGTATTTTGTTTCGCGCAGACTTCGGCATAGCGACAGCGTTGATCAGTGCGGATGATAAACCCATAAATCGGCGGTGATGTCGCAACCCGGCACCGGCATTGGGGGCGGCGCGCGGACAACGCCAAACGGGATGGGCGCACCGGCGAGCCACTTCTGCCACGTCCGTAACATCGGATGCACGACGTTCAGGTCACCGACGAAGTGATTGGCGCGGACCAGGTTGGTGAGCGATGCCCCCGCCACTTCGCAGATCTCATTGGCCGTCGTCAGAATCGATTCCATCTGATGGTGAGCGGGGACGCCAAAATATTTTAGCCCAACGGAATCGCGCACCTTGGGAATCGCACCGTTCGCATCGGCCGCATAGAGGGCCGATAGGCACAGCAAGTCCGCGGCACGCACCGCCGCGGGCCCAAGTCGCATATGAGCGGAGGGCTTGTGATCGATGATCTGCTTCTTGATCTGGCCGGTATCGCGCACTCCAAAAATGTTGATCTCAATAATCGACTCCAGGAGCGCCAACCCCTTCGTGGCGACCACCGTGAGGGCGCAGGGGCTGGCGCCGAAATGGCTGTCCCAGACATCCATGAACTCCGGCAGGTCCTGGATGTTCGTCAGATATACCTGCGCCTTGATCGCATTTTTGATTGAGCTTCCACCAGCTTCGAGAGCGGGTTTGAGGCGGGACGTGATGAGGAACTCGGTTTGCAGCCGTATATCGGTGCCGTTCCAAACCGCATTGGGCGCGCGGTAGGCCGGCTTGGCAATGGCCGTCATCTCGTCATTGTTCGGCATCTGCCCGGCGACGAAGACGTAGTCGCCGGACACAAGCGACGCGATAAATCCCGAGTGTTGCGGCACCGGCACGCCATCCGGTTGTGCGGCCTTCGGCTCGCGGTTGCCGCCGGGCAATACCGCCAGCATGGACACGTCCATGTTGACGCCTTCGACAAGCAGTTCGTCCATCAGCACCGATGTGCTGGGCGGCACAAAATCCTTCAGCACCGCTTTTCGAGCGCGCTGGTAGGCGTTCACAACTTGCGCATCGGGATAGTATTGATCGACCCGCACAATGTGCCGCAGGTCGCCGCCCTCAGCGGCGATCAGCCTTGCGAAACGCTCGAAAATGAAATCTCCCTCGCGCCGGTAACGGGGCCTGCCGGCGAGCGGGAGGCTAGGCTTGACGGCAATCTCCGCCGCGAGACCATGCTCGAAGTCCGTCGCGTGATGCCCGGTGAAGAACAGCCATGAGCCGGCGCGCACGCCCTGAGCATATTCGATGTCGGTGCCGCCAATTCGTGTCGGCGCGATATGCTTTACGTCCGCCATCCTGCTCTCCTGTCCCGCCCCAAGGCACTTTGCGAGAGCAACTTCGCAAGACGATTCCTTCAAGTCCAGACACGAAGAGCGCATGCCAGGCTACGACATCGGCAGGACCGAGCGCATACAGGCTACGTTGCAGGCGCGCTGAATTGACACGCTGGCCGGCCAACACTTATGGTTTGCCGCCGGTCTTGATTGCCGCACAAGGGGATAGGCGTTGTTGCGCATTTCCAACCTGCGCAAGATCTATGACGCGACCAACAAGCCCTATGTCGCGCTCGACGGCGTCGCCCTCGACATCTCGGACGGTGAGTTTTTCTGCCTTCTCGGGCCGTCCGGTTGCGGCAAGTCGACTCTCCTCAACATCATGGCTGGATTCGAGACGGCCACCAGCGGCGCGGTCAGTGTCGGAGGCGTCGCGGTGACGCGCGCGGGCCGCGATCGTGCCATGTTTTTTCAAGACGCCGGCTCGGCGCTATTTCCGTGGTTGACGGTCGAGGAAAACGTGCGCTTCGGGTTACGGGTGCACAAGACGCCGAAGGCGCTTTGGAACGATATCATCGCCACTTACCTCGGCATGGTCGGCCTCGACGGGCATCGCGACAAGTTCCCCTACCAGCTCTCGGGCGGCATGCGGCAACGACTGCAGATTGCGCGTGGCCTCGCAGTCGAGCCGCAAATCCTCCTCATGGATGAACCGTTTGGAGCACTCGACGCCCTCACGCGCCGGCGCATGCACGCGATTCTCCTCTCGATTTGGGAGCGAACCCGCAAGACCGTGGTGTTCGTCACGCACGATATTGCGGAGGCACTCCTGCTGGCAGATCGCGTCGGCGTGATGTCGGTCGGCCCGAATTCCACGGTCACGAGAATTTTTGACATCACCGTGCCGCGACCGCGCGACCTGACCAGTCCGCAGCTCGCACCGCTGTTTCACGAGATCGAGGCGGTGCTGGCTCCGGACGTCGTGCGTTCGGACGAAAACGGAAAACCACATTGATCACCCAGGCAATCACCGTCCGATGACGAACGTTCCGGACAGTACGCCGGCCCGTAAGGGGCAGGGGCCATTGGCCGAGACCGGGGCTGGGTCAGGCGCCTTGCGGCGGTGGATCGACAGCGGAAAATACCGGACGGTCCTGCTCTCGCTCGTGTCGTTGCTAATCGGCTTGCTCGGCTGGCAACTGCTGTCGACCTACGTGTTCAATTCATTCCTGATTCCGCCGCCGCTCGCGGTCGTCCGCGCCATGATTCCGATGCTGTTGAGCGGCGAGATTCTTGATGACGTTTCGATCAGCATGGTGCGAATCCTGGTCGGGTTCGTGACAGGCTCGCTGTTCGGGATCGCGCTTGGCGTGCTGGTGGGGCGTGTCCGCCTGGTTCACGATCTCCTCGACCCGATCATCGAGTTGCTGCGCTACCTTTCTCCGACAGCCATGATTCCCATCGCAATCATCTGGTTTGGCATCGGCGAGATGTCAAAGTACTTCCTGATCTTCTGGGGCACCTTTTTCATCGTGACCATCAACACGACGGCAGGAGTCATGCGCGCGCCCGTGGCGCGGCAGCGCGCCGCCGAATGCCTCGGTGCCAATCAATTGCAGATATTCGCGCTGGTGGTCGTGCCGTCGGCGGTGCCCTACATCGTGACCGGGATGCGGATCGCGATGGCTTCGTCATTCATGAGCATCATTCCGGCGGAAATTCTCGCTGCCGATTCGGGCATCGGCTACTTGCTGCAGAAATCCTCTATGCTGCTGCAGACCAACCGCATTTTCGTGGCGCTGCTGACAATCTGCATGCTCGGTTTCGCAGTGGACCGGGTATTCCGCCTGATCGTCGATCGGATTCTCGCTCGTTACATGTCCTACGTCGCCGTCAATTGAAAAGCACCTGGAGGAGTCCACAAAATGAGCAAGCTCGCGATGAGATTAGGGCCGCTGCTTGCTGCCGCGACGTTGGTGGGCATGCCGGTTGCACAGGCCCAGTCGCCCATCGCTATCACGTTGTTCGGTCAGCCGGCCGTCAACAACGACGCCATTTGGATGGCTCTGGAAAAGGGCTTCTATCGGCAGGAAGGCCTCAACGTTACCTACCGGCTGTTCCCATCGGGCACAACCGCGTTCCAGGCCTTCCAAGGCGGTCAAGGCGACATCATCATGACCGGTGATCTACCGAGCGTGCAATATTTCTTCCGATCCAAGGGTGAATACCGCACCATCGCCGTGGTGGAGCGCGACGCCAAAGGCTATGTGGGCGTGGTGCAGAAGGACATCGCAAACGCGAAGGACCTCATCGGCAAGACGATAGCGACTCGCGTCGGCTCGACTGGGTCCTGGTTTATCTCCGAATATCTTGTCAAGAATGGCATCGATCCGGCGCGCGTCACCGTGAAGAATCTCGACACGCAGATTCTGCCCGCTGCGCTGTGCGGCGGCGAAATCGCCGGCTTTTTTATCTGGCAACCGATCGGTTCGCGAACGCTCGAAATATGCGCCGACAAGGCGCGCTACCTGACAGATGCGACGGGTTACATCCAGGGATATCTGGTGGCTGGGGCGCGGCCGGCTTGGCTCAGCACTCCAGAGGGCAGGGATGCCGCCACGCGCTGGCTGCGCGCCACCATCAAGGGCCGCGAAGTCGCCGAAAACGATTTCGCCGCGGTTGCCGCGTATGCAAAAGCCAAGCTCGACCTCAGCGAAGCGGCCACGCGCGAACAGTATGACACCAACATTCGGCCGCTCGCTGTCGACAAGATCTACTACGACGACTTCTGCAGCCTCAGCCGCTGGGCTCGGCGCGTGAAGATGACCGAGCAAAAGATTGACTTCGATCAGCTCACGTGGCCGGACGGCCTCAAGGCCATATCCCCGGCACTGGTGGACCGCCCGCCGCCACCCTGTTGACCGGGCGCGAGCCCGTCAAAGAACTTGGGACCGCCGACAACGATGACTGAGTTGGACATCGTTGCGGCCCTTGCGGATTTGCCGATACTGACGCTGTGCTAGACACCGAGGCAGGATGCAATGAGGAACACGATTTCGAATTTGTTGGCCGACAACGTTTCGCGACGCGGCCTGCTTGGAGCGGGCGCCTCTGTGGCCGGCGCCGCAGTTGCCTCATCATGGATGTCTTCGTCGCGGGCAGCACCTGTGACCATCCGTTATGCGACCGGCGGAGGCATTGGACCCAACGAGATGGAGACCCTCATCTGGCTCGATTACCTCAAGGCCAACGTGCTGGCGAACTACGGCAAGGCCTATACGCTCGACGTGTCGTTCACGCGCGGATCGCCTGAAGCCGCGCAGCTGCTCGCAGCCGGGCAGGCTGACATCGCGACCCTCTCTTGCCCCGCCTTTGCGACCGTAATCGCAAAAAATGTCGTTCCGGACGGCGTCAGCATCGTCGCCGACATCTATCAAGATGGGCACCCGGGCAATGCCACCAACACCTTCTTCGTGGTGAAGGATTCGCCGATCAAATCCGTCGGCGACCTAAAGGGAAAGAAGGTCGCGACTAACGCCTTCGGTTCGGCAGTCGATCTGGTGCTCCGCGTCGCCTTGAAGAAAGCAGGGCTCGATCCGCGGCGGGACGTGCAAATCGTGGAAGTCGCATTCGCAAATATTGCCCCCGCGATCCGAGAGGGCCGCGTCGATTGCGGCGTGCTGGTGATTCCGTTTCTTCCGGCGGAAGCCGCAAAGGGCGATCTGCGCGCGCTATTCACCGGAGGAGATACGCTCGGCCCTTCCTCGGTCATCTTCCAGGTCGCGACCGACAAGTTCATTCGCGAACACCCGGATGCCCTGCGGGCTTTCCTGGAGGATTATGTCCAGGGCCTCGCCTGGTACTACACCCCGGCCAACCGCGATAAAGCGATGGAGCTGGCCGCCGGATTGACGAAGTCCCCGAAGGAGGTACTCGCGAGCTATTTCATTACGCCGCGCGACTATTACCGCGATCAAAACGGCTGCATCGCAACATCGGCGGTGCAGAAGCCAATCGACGCAATGCTCGAATACAAGCTGATCGATCGGCCGGTCGATGCAGCGAAATACCTGAAACTGCAGTATCTGCCGAAACCGTGCGCCACGTAATGGCGCCGAAGATCCGGCTCAGCGGAATCTCAAAGACCTACAGATCGAACGACGGAGATGTCCCGGCCCTGAGCCGTACCACTCTCGACGTGAACGAGGGCGAATTCGTTTCGATTGTCGGACCGTCCGGCTGCGGCAAGAGCACGCTTCTCTATATCGTCGGCGGCTTCATCTCGGCCGAAGGCGAGGTGCTGGTTGACGGCAAGGCGATTGATGGCCCCGGCATCGATCGCGGCGTGGTTTTCCAGGAATATGCCCTCTTCCCCTGGCTGACGGTCCGCCGCAACATTCTCTATGGACTGGAGAACCGCGGCTATGCTCCGCGACAGCGTGCACAGGTTGCCGATCGCCTTATTGGCGTCATCGGCCTGTGCGGCTTCGAGCATCGTTACCCGCGTGAGCTTTCCGGTGGCATGAAGCAGCGGGTCGCTCTCGCGCGGATGCTGGCCTGCGATCCGGCCATCATGTTGCTCGACGAACCGTTCGGCGCCCTCGATGCGCAAACCAGGGAGGTGATGCAGGACGAGCTCTTGCGGATCTGGCTTGAGACCCGGAAGACCGTGCTGATGGTGACTCACGACGTCAACGAGGCAGTGTATTTATCAAACCGCATTTGCGTCATGTCGGCACGTCCAGGTCAGATCGTCGAGGAGTTCATTGTGAGGCTCGACCGCTCAATCGGACGCGAGCAGGTCATGTTGTCGGCAGCTTTCAACAAAGTGCGCAATGAGGTGTGGCTTTCGGTACGACGCCAAGCCACAGACGCAGAGGCAAAGGATGGATCTGCCGCGATCTGACGGAAGCCGTCTATCCAGGGTAGGTCTCGCCGCTCTGCGTGTCCTCGCCCCGGTAGCCCTCTTTCTGCTGCTCTGGCAATCGTTGGGCACCTTTCACCTGGTCGATACGGCGTTCCTGCCTACACCGCTTCTCGTTGGCCGTGCGCTTGGCGATCTGCTGGCAGGCCCGGAAATTCGCGACAACATTCTGGTGACGCTGGTGCGCGCGTTTGCGGGTCTTGGGCTGGCGATCGTCACTGGCGTGTTGCTTGGAGCAGGCATGGCGCGCTCGCCGGCGTTTCATTCCTATCTCGCTCCGGTCGTCGGCGCCACGTATTCACTGCCGAAGACAGCGCTCGTACCTCTGCTGATCCTCGGGTTCGGCATCGGCAGCACCATGGCCATCATCGCCGTCTACTTGAGTGCCTTGCTGCCGATCGTTGTCCACACCTATCACGGTGTCATGGCGACACCGCCCGTACTCGTGTGGAGCGCCGAAGCGCTTGGAACGAGCCCCCGCAGACTGTTATGGCAGGTCTTTCTGCCCCACGCTCTGCCAGACATCTTCACCGGAATCCGTGTTGCGCTCGGCTTCGCCTTTGTTGTCGCTCTGTCGGCGGAGATGATCGCTTCAACCGCCGGCATCGGGCGCTTGATCTTCACGTACGGCGAAAATGGTTCCTACGATTACATGTTTGCGGCCGTCACCAGCGTCGTGCTCGTCGCGTTCATTGCCGATCGGGTGTTGCTTCGCATCAGCGCATGGTGCCTGCGGTGGCACCCCTCGGCGACTGTCGAGGAAGCATGAACCAAATGGTGGACGCGGGCGGGGCACGCTTGATGCGTTGGGCGGCGGCAAACCTGCGTTCTATCGGTTCGATCGTTGTAATTCTTGGCGCATGGGAATTGGCCACGCGCCTGAAACTCGCTCCGGCTTTGTTCCTGCCCGCTATGACCACGGTCATCGCAACGCTTGCTGATCTGATCGGTGACGGATCCCTGCCGCTCGATCTTGCTCTCAGTCTCTATCGTGCCTTCGCCGGACTCGCACTAGCAACTCTGGTGGGAGTTGCGCTCGGCATCGCAATGGCGCGAAGCAATTGGCTGTATTGGCTGTGCGATCCATTGATTGCGCTCGGCTTTCCGTCGCCGAAAATCGCTTTCATTCCAATTTTTATTCTGTGGTTCGGGATCGACAGTTCTTCGAAGATCCTGCTGGTCGCATTTGCCTGCGTGTTTCAAATTGTAATTGCGACCCATCACGCCGCAAGCTCTGTCAGCCGCACTGTCATCTGGTCGGCGCTCTCAATGGGGAGTTCTCGCCGCCGCCTCATGCTGCGCGTCATCTTGCCGGCCTGTTACCCGCGCATTTTCGCGGCACTCCGGGTCGCAGTCCCGGTGGCGCTGATCACGACGTTCACATGCGAAATGGTCGCCGGCGGCGGCGGCATGGGCGCGACGCTCATGTATGCTCAACGCTTCTTCGAGAGCCCGACCGTCTATGCCTACATCCTGACGATGCTGGCGGTCGGCCTATTACTCGACAACGCGATGTTGGCATTCAGGGACCATTTCCCCGTTTGCCGCGATGACAGCGGTTGAACGTCTGTTAGGTTGGCCGCGGGTTGATCTCAGTGGTGCGGCGAACGTAGTGTTCGCCATGGGAGAAAATCATGTCAGATCGTCGTCCAAACGAGCCGACAGTAACGCGGCGTGGAGTTGTGGCCGGTGCCGCCGGGACAATCGCCATGGTGAGCACCCCCGCGGCCGCACAGCGGTGCCCCGCGACGCCGCCTGCCCGGGCGAAGGGAGCGCCAGTCTGGCTCGATCTCGATCAAGGGGATCTCGACGACGCTTATGACCAAGCCGTTTATGCATTCAACTCGCGCAACATCGCCGAGCGGCTGGCCGCCAATAATGAGAAGGCCCTCTCGGTCATCGGCAAACCCGAACGCGTCGCATACGGGCCGACTGACATTGAGAAAGTCGATATTTACAAGACCAAGCGGCCCAATGCGCCGACGATGATCTTCATACATGGCGGCGCCTGGCGCGGCGGACGGTCGGCGGATTTCGCGCTTTACGCCGAGGTCTTTGTCAAAGCCGGTGCCAATTTCGTTGCGGTCGATTTCAACAACGTGCTGGAGACGCAGGGTGACCTTTTTCCGATGGTCGACCAGTGCCGGCGCGCCGTCGCCTGGGTCTATCGCAACGCCACAAGTTTCGGGGCGAATCCTGACCAGACCTATTTGTGCAGTCGCTCATCGGGCAGCCACCTTGCCGGCTGCGTCGTCACCACCGAATGGGACAAGCTCGGGCTGCCGCGCGACCTTCTCAAAGGTGCAGTGCTTGGCAGCGGCATGTACGATCTCAAGGCGGTGCGGCTGTCCAAGCGCGGCAACTACGTCAAGTTTACCGACGAAATGGAGCAAGCGCTGTCGCCGCAGCGCCATCTCGAGAAGATCCACACGCCTGTCGTTCTTGCGCACGGCACTCTGGAGACGCCCGAGTTTCAACGGCAGACCAAAGACTTTGCTGCAGCGCTCGTCGCAGCCGGCAAATCGGTCCAACTCATCGTCGGTAAAGGCTACAATCACTTTGAGATGGGCGAAACGCTTGGCAACCCCTACGCCATCATGGGCCGCGCCGCGCTCGACATGATGAAGCTGACAAGCACCTGAGAGGGAAGTGGCAAGCTCGTGTTTCTCTTCTCCTAATCACTCTGGGATGGCGTCAGTTTTTTGAAGGCGGTCTCAAGGTCAACCTTAATGGGAACCTGCTCGTCCAACGCCCCTGGCTTCTTCCAGGTGACGGCGGAGAGGACATGCGGCCCGGCAAACGAGAATTCGCCCGACAGCGTCGGATTTCCGTTGATCATGTCGCTGAATTTTGCGGTGGCGTTCTTTTGCCGACTGTACACCATCATCGGGAACGACCACGGCGAATGGCCGCCCGATGACATCAAGCTGTAGACGAAGAACTGCGAGTCGGGCGACCACTGCCCGCGATAGACGTAATAGCCGTTCATTCCGCGTGGGGACGAGTAATCCTTGGACGTCAAAGCGTTGCCGTCGCTCGAGCGGATCACGACGCGGCTCTCCATGTCCGGCGTGGTATCGAGGCTGATATCGACCGGAAACACGACTGCGCGCAATTTCTTGTCGGGTGATTCGAATATCTCGGGCAGGGTGTTGAGGCAGCTTGCTTCCGGTCGCGTCGTCGACAGCGCTTCGTGTCCGCTGCACACGACATCAGCGAGAACATTCGCCGGCACGAGCGTGGCGGTCCCTGCGACCACGACCGAGAATGAAATCGACCTGAATGTCTTCTTCAATGGTAGATTCATGAACTCTCTCCCAAGATGGAATTAGACCAGACGCGGCTGCTGCGAAACGCAGCGAATTCTTTCTTCGATTTCTGCGTTCTCGAATGCGGATTTCGCTGTCGTCGCGCACTCGCATTTTGGTCTCTGCATTCGGGTTCTGGTTCAACGAACAGGCGCCACTGTGCATCAACTTATGCTAATAGCATATCGAGTCGCTCGCGGCGTCGAGCGTTCGATACCCGACAGTCGATGTCCGCCAGCATCGCCGGTCGGCACGACAAGAACAAACAAATCGACGCCGAATGATTCAATTCAGCCGACGCGTCGGCGTGTAAACCCGCGAGGCTTGCAATCTGCATTGCTCCACCGCCGCCACGGTGGGGCGAGGGCGTGGCGACCCCGGTGAAAACGACCCCTGGGAGCGGCAACATGAGCGGAAACTCGCCATGACGACGCGGAAAATCAACGGTGAAGACCGAACATTCGATGCCCCGGACGACATGCCGTTGTTGTGGGCGCTGCGCGACGTGCTGGGGATGACCGGCACAAAATTCGGCTGCGGCATTGCCCAGTGCGGCGCTTGCACGGTGCATATCGACGGCAAACCGGTGCGCTCTTGCCTGTTGCGGGTCAGCGCAGTCGGAAATCGAGCCGTCACCACCATCGAAGGCATCGGCGCGACGACGGCCGGCGCACGCGTGCAGAAAGCCTGGCTTGATCTTGAGGTCATCCAGTGCGGCTACTGCCAATCGGGGCAGATCATGTCGGCAGCAGCACTGCTCGCCAACACGCCGCACCCAGATGATTCCGATATCGATGCCGCCATGGCGGGCAATATCTGTCGTTGCGGCACTTATGTGCGCATCCGCGAAGCCATCAAGCGCGCCGCGGGCGAGCGTCAGTCATAGGAGGCGCGCGATGCATTCCCCTGGCAACCTCGCTTCCGCGCCGTCGCGCCGGGCGCTGCTCAAAGGCAGCTTGGCGGGAAGCTTTGTATTCGCCTTCCGTCTTCCGTTGGCTGCAGCCAACGAGATCGAGCAACCGCCAGAGAGTACGGCGGGCGAATTCGCGCCCAATGCCTTCATCCGCATCGACCATTCCGGCAAGACAACTCTTGTGATGCCGCAGGTGGAGATGGGGCAGGGCATCTACACCGCGATCGCGCAGATTTTGGCCGAAGAGCTTGATGCTGATTTTGCTCAGGTCGCATTGGAGCATGCGCCCCCGAACGACAAGCTTTACGGCAACCCGATCTTTCAGATTCAGGTCACCGGCAATTCCAATTCCGTTCGCGCGTTTTGGCAGCCGCTACGCGTCGCGGGCGCCGCGGCGCGGGCCATGCTGGTGCAAGCGGCGGCGCAACAGTGGCAAGTGGAACCATCGGCGTGCTCCGCATCGAACGGCAAGGTCACTCACGCGGCGAGCGGACGCACGCTCGCTTACGGCGATCTCGTGGATGCGGCGAGCCACGTGCCCGTGCCGCAGAGTCCTACGCTGAAGGACCCGAAAAACTTCGCGCTTATCGGCAAGCCGATCAAGCGCGTGGATACGCCCGGCAAATCCGACGGCAAGGTTGTCTATGGCATCGACATGATGCTGCCCGGAATGAAGTTCGCGACCCTTGCGCAAAGCCCCGTTCTCGGCGGCAAGGTCGCCCATGTGGACGACACTGCGGCGAAGAAAATTCCCGGCGTGCGACAAGTCCTTGTCCTCGACGACTTTGTGGCAGTTGTCGGTGATCATATGTGGGCTGCGAAAAAAGGGCTCGACGCCCTCGCGATCACGTGGGACGGGGGAGCAAACACGAAGATCAACTCGCACGACATCTGGGAAGACTTGCGCGCGGCGAGCAAGAAGGACGGCGTGGTTGCAAAAACCGTCGGCGACGTCGCAAGGGGTTTGTCTCAGGGAGACAGGCTCGAGGCCGAGTACGAACTTCCGTTCCTCGCGCATGCGACTATGGAGCCGATGAATTGCACGGTGCGTCTTTCGCCCGGCGCCTGCGAAATATGGACCGGCACGCAGGTCATGACGCGGGTGCAGGCGACGGCCGCGAAGGCCGCGGGGCTGCCACTCGACAAGGTCACCGTGCGCAACCACCTGATCGGCGGCGGCTTCGGGCGCCGGCTCGAAGCTGACATGGTGGCAAGCGCGGTTCGCATCGCCCAGCACGTCGATGGGCCGGTCAAGGTAGTGTGGACGCGCGAAGAAGATATGCAGCACGACGTCTATCGCCCGGCCTATCGCGATACGATTTCCGCAACGTTGTCGAACGGCAAGATCACCGCTTGGAAATATCGCGTGACCGGCTCGTCGGTCATGGCACGGTGGCTGCCCCCTGCCTTCCAGAACGGCATCGATGTTGACGCGGTCGATAGCGCCGTCGACATTCCCTACGACATTCCAAATCTGCAAGTCGAATACATGCGCGCTGAACCGCGCGGCTTGACGACCGGGTTCTGGCGAGGCGTCGGACCGAATAACAACGTCTTTGCCATCGAGTCCTTCATCGACGAGTTGGCGCGCAAGGCCGGTAGGGATCCGGTGGCCTTTCGCCGCGGCATGTTGAGCAATACGCCGCGCTTCACGGCGGCGCTCGATCTCGTCGCGGAGAAATCCAATTGGGGTGCGCCGCTGCCGCCTCGCGCTGGGCGCGGCGTCAGTGTCCAGCCCTCGTTCGGCAGCTTCATCGCCACTGTGGTAGAAGCCGAAGTCGATGAGCATGGCGAGGTTCATCTGCGCCGCGTCACGTCGGCGGTCGATACCGGCATTGCCGTCAATCCCGATATCATCGTTGCCCAGTTGCAAGGCGGCCTAGTCTTTGGCCTTACCGCTGCACTGTTCGGCGAGATCACGATCGAGAGGGGTCGTGTGCGCCAATCCAATTTCAACGACTACCGGATGCTGCGCATCGACGAGGTGCCGAACATCGAGGTGCACGTCATCAGGAGCGGCGAGAGTCCTGGTGGCATCGGCGAGACGGGCGCCACGGCAGGCCCGCCCGCGCTCCGCAACGCGATCTATGCAGCAACCGGCGTCGCGTTGCGCAAGCTGCCGATCGACCGCGCGGCGCTCGCGGTTGCAAACAGGGCGTGAGCACCATGGGCAAATTCAGTATGCGCCGCATCGTCGCCGTCGTTGTCGTCATCCTGGTGATTGGGCTTGCCGCCTTTGCGTGGAGACTTGTCGGCCCGCGTCCGATGGCGTTCGCCGGCGGCAGCACGGTAGCGCTCGCGGACTATCACGCGGCCGACCCGACCGGTGTCCCAGCCGAGCTTGCTAAAGCGGACGTGGTGAAACGAGGCGAGTATCTGGCACGGGCCGCGGATTGTGTTGTCTGCCATTCCACTCCGGAGGGAAAACCATACGCCGGCGGCTTGGCGATCCGACTGCCGTTCGGAACGCTTTATTCGACCAACATCACGCCCGATAAGGCAACCGGCATCGGGGACTACAGCGATCAGGATTTCCTGAACGCGGTCCAGCACGGGATACGCCGCGACGGCGCGCGGCTTTATCCTGCAATGCCATTTCCGTCGTACACCTACATCACCGATGCGGATGCGCTGGCGATCAAGGCCTATCTCTTCAGCTTGCCGGCCGTTCAATCGCCAAACAAAGCGAATACGCTGACATTCCCGTTCGACCAGCGCTGGGCGATGGCGATCTGGGCGGCCTTTTTTAACGAGAACCAGCGTTTCGAGCCCAACACGGCGAAGAGTGCCGAGTGGAACAGGGGAGCCTATGTCGCCGAGGCGCTGGCGCATTGCAGCGAATGCCACACACCGCGCAATCTCGCGTTTGCGCTCGACAATCGACGGAAGTTCGCAGGTGCGCTGACGGCAGGGTGGCGCGCCTTCAACATCAGTTCAGACAAGGGCGCGGGTATCGGTGCGTGGAGCGAGGATGAACTTGCGGCTTATCTCTCGACCGGCCACGCCTTGGATCGCGGTACGGCATCGGGACCGATGGGTGAAGCCGTGGACGAGAGCTTCAGCCAAATGGCGCCATCGGATATCCGAGCGCTGGTCGCTTATGTGCGCAGCGTGCCCGCAGTCGCCTCGTCCGACATGCCGGCTACGATTGCGCCTCCTGCGCCAGCGTCGCCGAAGGACGGCGGTGCCAAGGCGGATGTCGCCGGCAGGCGAGTGTTTGAAGGGGCGTGCGTGAGCTGCCACGACTGGACGGGGGTCAGTGCCATCACGCCCTACGCGACGATCGCGGGCGCGCGTGCGGTGAACGACCCGTCGGCCACGAACGTGGCGCAGATCATTATCTGGGGTTCGGTGCGACAGACGCCGCAAGGCATCCTCTCGATGCCCGCCTTCGGAAGTATTTATTCGGATGTGGAAATCGCGGCGGTTGCCAACTATGTGACGGCGCGCTTCGGCAGCGAACCGTCAAAGATCACCGCAACGGACGTGGCGAGCCTCAGGAACCAGACCTCGCAGTGACGCTGGCGGTGACGCAGCCGGAGTCTCAGCGGCGACGACGTCAGGTCTTGTACATGTCGAAGGTGTTCGGCGCGAAAAGCTCCTCGAGCTTGACGTCGCGTTCTAGCAGATCCTGCTGCTTCAGGTAGTCGATCAGCGTTTGAATGGTTTTCCGATTGGGCTCGATGCCATAGGGCCAGAAATCGCCGTCAGCGAACAGAACCTCGAAGTCCTCGGCCTCGGCGACGACCCACGGCAGGGAAATGCGCAGCGCGTTGGTGTCGTGCAATCGGCGGATCGCTTCATCGCGGGACTTGCGGAACGCCTGGTAGAGAACTCTGCGCGATCCATGGATGCTTCTCATAAAGGCTCGTCTTCATGCATACGGTGTGCATGATCGGGAACACGCCCGTTTTCCGGTAATAGTCCTGCTCCACTTGGCGAAAATTCGGAAACAGCCGGCGCACGCGCGGTGAGCGCGGCGAATAGACCGATGGCAACAACGGCGTAATGACGGCATCCAACTCGCCGCGATCGAGCATGCCGCTCAGCGTCTGATCCTCGGGAATGCGTTCGATGCTGACACCGGGTGGCTTGCGCAATTCGATGCGTTCCTGGCGGCCCGGCTCCTCCTGTCCGCCGATGAGCCATTTCATTTCTTTTGGGGCAATGCCGTACTCGCTTCGGAGAATTCCGCGCGCCCACACGACGGCAGTGAGCATGTATTCGGGGACGCCGACGCGCTTTCCCCTCAGGTCACCCGGCTGGCTGATATTCGATTTCAAGTTCACGTAGATGGCGGAATGCCGGAACTCCCGCGATGTGAAGACCGGAATGGCGATGATCCGGTCTTCGCCTCTGGATTTCGCGACGGTCCAGGCGGACAGGGACATTTCGGCGACGTCGAATTCGAGATGCCGGAGCATCCGCCAGAATGTTTCTTGCGGCGATAACGGAAGGTAGATGAGATCGATGCCTTCCGGCTCAATGCGGCCTTCGCGAAGCGCATCGGTCCTGTCATAAGCCTCGCACGCCAAGACGAGTTCAAGCCTGTTCATCGCGTTTCCGTATTGTGCTTGGTGATCGATGTGGCCGGCGAACGGTGGAAGCCGTTCGCATTGCCACGTGAATCTCGCGACATCTTGAAGCGTCGAGCGCTACCCCGGAAGGGCCGTCGATGATTAGCAGCTATAGAACACGTCTATAGACCGCCCTTCGCGGCAACGCGCGTTCACTACTCAACGCTGGTCATTCCGGGGCGCCGGAGCAAAGCGGAGGCCAGCCCGGAATCCATGAACATGGACTGCGGAGTATGGATTCCGGGCTGCCTCGCTGCGCTCGGCCCCCGGAATGACCAGCATGGTCACCGCCGCGGTCGCGACGACCGCGTGAGCGGAATGACGTTCCTGGGCGGAAAGTCAGTCTGCTCCATGTCCGTGATCGGATGGAGCACGGAACTGCAAATCTCGGTCATCAGTCGCAGGGCACTATCGTAGAGCGCATTCGACTTGCGCTTGGTGGCGACAGCCAGCACGAGCTTGCTCGAGAGACGCGGATTTATGATTCGCCGCGAGACATAGGCTTGGGGATTCTCATAGATCGATACTGCGTATTTCGGCAGGATCGCGAATTGCTCGCCGGGGCGAAGGAGATGCAAAATCGCCGGGATGCTGTCGACCTCGACCGCGACCTGTGGCTTGCACCCCAAACCTGCCATGCCGGCGTCGACGAGCGCGCGAATTTCGTGGGGGCTTTTCGGGAGGATCAGCGGAAGTTCGGCAACATCCGTCAGATTGATCGGCGTTGTCACCGGCTTTCGGCCGGCGCGCGAAAACAGAAACAGCTCTTCCTCGAGGATCAGGATACTGCTGATGTCGGGAGAGGGCAGAGGCTTGTAGAGCAGCGCGATATCGAGCCGGCCGCTCAACAGCCATTCCTGCATGGAAAGCGACAACCCATCGCTGATCGCGACGCTGACATTCGGCAGATGTTTTCTGAATTCGCTGAGCAGCGGAACGGCGACAAGCTTCACTAGGCTCGACGGCATTCCGATCGTAAGCTGGCCGGACGAGCCGGGATGCATCCGATCGAGTAACTCGCGCGCGACGTCGACTTGGTGAAGGATCTTCCGCGCCTGCTCGGCAAGCAGCTTTCCGGCTTCGGTCGCGATCACCCCGCGCCCATGTCGGATAAAAAGCCGATGCCGCAATTCGATTTCCAGGAGTCGTATCTGACGACTTAGCGAAGGCTGCGCGATACGAAGGAGCTCGGCCGCAGCGGTAAAGCTTCCGCACTCCTCAACCCGCACAAAATATTCGAGCTGGCGAAAGTCCATCACACAAAGGCCTTTGGGTGCCTTAAGGCGGTCGGGGCGCACAATTTTAGCCGATCGGGCCGGGCCATTCTGCCATACGGTTCCGCGTCTGCGCCACTGCGGTCCGCGGCTGACCAGCGGTTGCCCGGCCGCGCCGCTCTCTAGGCCGTTTGCAACTGGGCGCGGAGCGCTTCGAATTCGCCAGACCACTCCTGCCGCCATTTCGCCCGCAGCCGGTCATCGATCCAGGCGGCGTCGAGACCATTGTGCATGAAGTTGCGCACATCATCGAGGCGGAAGCCGAAGTCGCGCGTCATCATGAGCCACGCTTCCGTGGGCGTCACCTTGTGCAGAGTCGGATTGTCCGTATTGGGGTGCAGGCGAAGGCCCAATCTCGCCATGGCGCGAATGGGGTGGTCGATCGCCCAGCGGTCGTCGGGGAGCGTCCGAAGATAGAATGAATTGGTCGGCACTACCGTGAAGACAATGCCGCGGTCGGCGCATCGTTTCGCGAGATCCGCGTTGTCGACGACGGTGTAGCCGTGATCGACGCGCTCGACGCCGAGGGCATCGATTGCGGTCTGGACATTCTTCCAAGGCGCGCCGTTCTCGCCGGCGTGGGCGGTCACGCGCAGACCGGCGTCCCGTGCACGTCGATACGCATCGGCAAACAGTTCGGGCGGATGGGGCACCTCGTCGAAATCCATGCCGATCCCGGGGACCTCGGGAACGCGGTTCTTGATCACCCAATCCACCATTTCCATGGCGGCTGCGCTGCCGCGCTCGCGATCGATCGCGGGTATCAGGCGGCCCACGATGCCATAACGTGCTTCGGCGTCGCGGACGGCCTGGACGATCGCGGCCTGTGCGGCGGCAAAAGGGATGCCCGACAAAACCGTGGCGGTCGGATTCCAGAAGAACTCGGCGTAGCGCACCGCGTGTGGTGCTGCATCTTCGAGATACTCGAATGCAAGGCGATAGAGATCGTCGGCCTCCTTGACGAGATGCTGATCGAGCGCGCGCATGACGTTGTTGGTCGGCCACGGCTTTCGCGCGCGCGTATAGTATTCGTCGATTTGCGCATGCGTAATCGGCGCCTTCCGCCGAGCCGCCATTTCCGCAAAGGTTGTTTTGCGGACCGTGCCGTAGAGGTGGCAGTGAAGCTCGACCTTCGGGAGCTTCCGCAAGAATTCGTGCTGATTCATGGTTGGTTGCCGGTCGGGCGATAGAAATTTCCGCCACCGGTCTTGTTGAGCGACTTCGCTGGATCGAAGGTGACGCCAATCGGGTCGCCGCCTTCCTGCACCACGCGGATTTGCTTCTTGAGCAGGCGGCGCGCCATGGCGATGCCTTTGTCGCTCGTGGCGAGATGCTCCTCCGAATGCAGAGTGATCGGCCCCTGGGACATCTGGGCCTCCCAATCGCTCGGATGCGCCTGCCGATCCGCCTCCGTCATTTCAAGCCACGGCTTCCGACGCTTCTCCGTGTACATCTGCACCGGTCGCCCGGTCAAAGTCTTCGGCACGCGCATGGAATGAAAACGCCGATGACTGGTGTCGTCGACCGGCACCACCCATCCGACGGTCGTGGTCGGACCGGGTGCCAGCCCGACATCAGGCGTGCTGATAAGGTTCGGGAAGATCAACGGCGAGACGCGATCGAGTTCGCGCCCGTCGGGCAGCTTGCGGTAGGCGATGTATTTGATCCCGAGGTCGGTGTACTCCCAATCGACCTGGGGCCGCACCGCGAGCTGCGGCGCGAACTGCGCCTCGGTGAAACTGCTATGCAGGATATAGACGTGCCAGGGATCGGTGCTGTTTTCCCAATCCTGCAGCCAGTTCCACGGGATGATCTTCACGCTGTCGTCGCCGCCGACGCTGAAACTGGAATCGGTCGCGAAAATGGTCTCGTCCTCCGCCAGTTCTTCGAGCGCATCCCAGCGCGGCAACACCGGTTTTTTGGCCGGCGGCCCCATATAGGCGAAGACCAGGCCGTAACGCTCCTCGAGCGGATACCACGGCTGGCGGACGCGGTGTCGAAGCGGACCGCCGTCCCGCTCGCACGGCTGATCGAGGCAACGGCCTTCGACATCGAATTGCCAGCCGTGATAGCAGCAGCGAATGCCGGCCTCGTCGACCTTGCCGTAAAACAGCGAAGTGCCACGGTGTGCGCAACGCGGCGTGAGCAGGCCCGGCCGCCCCCGCCCATCCCGAAACAAGATGAGGTCTTCCCCAAGGATGCGGACGTTCTGGGGCGTCGTCGTGACGTTTGCGGATACTGCGACAGGCTGCCAGTAGCGCCGCATGAACTCGCCGCACGGCGTACGAGGGCCGACTTCGGTCAACTCTGCATCATGGGTCTGCACCGGACGGCCGTATGCGCTGCCGTCGGAGTTGGGATTCTCCATCTCAGCGGCTCCAGCTCACGTCGTCGCGGGGTGAACCGCCCGCCAGTGCGTTGCGATGTCGATGCGCCTAGTCACCCACACGTCCGCGTGCTTTCCGACGTGATCGAGGAAACGTTCGAGCCCGACTGCGCGCGACGGATTGCCCATGAAGCGCGCGTGCATGCCAATCGACATCATGCGCGGCTGGCGGGCGCTTTCCTTGTAAAGCATGTCGAAGCCGTCGCGGACGAACTCGAACCATTGGTTCGCAGTCCCGGTCTGGGCGACGAACTTTCCGTCGTTGTGCGCCAGCGAATAGGGGACGACGAGGTGCGGATGGCCGTCGACGTTCACCCAATAGGGCAACTCGTCAGCATAGGAGTCCGAGTCGTAGGTGAAGCCGCCCTCCTCGACGAGGAGGCGGCGGGTGTTGACGCTTGGTCCGTAGCGGCAATACCACCCGCTGGGCCGCTGGCCGACCGTTTTGCTTAGCGAGGCGATGGCTTTGCCGATGTGCTCGCGTTCCTCCTCCGCCGACAAATTCTGGGGGCGCAGCCACCGCCATCCGTGCCCGCAAATATCGAAGCCGGACTCTCGGATCGCCTGCGCCGCGGCCGGATTGCGCTCGACCGCCAGGGCACAGGCAAAAATCGTCATCGGCAGATTGCGCTCCTGGAATAGACGCAGGAGCCGCCAGAAGCCGACACGGCTGCCATACTCGAACATGCTTTCAGCCGCGAGGTCGCGACCGCGCACCGCCTGATTGATGCCGTGTGCCTCGGTCAGGTTGCTGTCGGTGGTCTCGTCGCCGTCGAAAATCGAGGCCTCCGAGCCCTCTTCGTAGTTCATGACGAAATTGAGCGCGATGCGGGCGCCGTTGGGCCACTGCGGATCAGGCGGCGTCGCGCCGTAACCGACAAAATCGCGTCCGGGCTGCCAATTGCTCATGGCGAAGGCGGCTCCCGCACGACGAATGGGGTGACCGGCACGAACTCCTCGTCGGCTGCAGTGCCGTCGAGCCACATGAATACGGCGAGACGCGCGACCTTGTCGAACACGTGCAAGCCGCCATGCCAGACGTTTGGCCGATAGCTTACGCCTTGTCGCGGCGTCGGCAGAAAGGCCTGCACCTGTTCAACGTCCGGCCCGCCGCCGGTCGCGGTCGGCGCAACGACGATGAGCCACCGCCCGATGTCGATCGGCACAAATGTCTGCGACGAGAATGCGTGGCGTTCGAGGGTGTCAAACCGCAGCGGCAGGAACGGCGAGGGCTGTTTCGTCACCAGCCATAGCTTGGGCTCTGACGCAGGCCGAAGATTTCCAAGGCTCGTCGAGAAATACGCTCGTCCCGACTGAGCAGGTGCTTCGACCACGTCGCCGAAGGGCGCGAAAGCCTCCGCGGTCAGGGTGCACGCCGTAATGTCCATCCTCGGCAATCCAGTTCTCTGCAGCCGGCGTCATCAATTATGCGACTCCGTCGTCTTTGCTGGAAGCAGCGCGGGATGACTAGCTGATATAGAAGTCGGCTATGCGTTCAAACTGTTGACGCTGGCGCTCGGAGCGGCTTTCCGACCGCGCGAACAGGAGCGCATCGAGCGGACGCCCCGATAATCGGCTGCTCGGTAAACCAGAGCGGGCACTGTGAATCGCTGAGAGCCCTCGTTTTGAGGCCGATCCTCGACCCTCATAGGTAATTCTACTTAGGGGCATGGCCTTAGGGATAAAATCTGAATTTTTTTCTCGAAAAAAGTGGTGATTATCAACGTTACGTTAACCATGACGGGGGTGGTCATGTTCACTCTCACCAAATCTCACGTTGAAGTGCGCGCCGCCCGGACGGCGCCAGGGTTGCCCGCGACGACGCTGGCTCTGGGCCCGACATCGGACCAAAGCTTAATTGACGCGATTGGGCGAGGCGATCGGAGTGCGATGGCAGCGCTTTACGGGCGCTACAATGTCCGAGTGTACCGCTTCATTCTTCGCATCATCGGCAATGCCGCGATGGCTGAGGATATTCTCAGCGATGTCTTCTTGAGTGTGTGGCAGAACGCAGCTTCGTTCCGGTCCGATTCTCAGGTTTCCACGTGGCTTCTCGCCATCGCGCGCAACCGAAGCTATTGCGCGATGAGGCGCCGCTCCGAAGAGCAGCTTGAGGATGACGAAGCTGAGGAGACCGAGGATCTGGCGGACACGCCGGAGATGGCGCTCGACAAGATGGATCGCAGCGCGTTTATGCGCCGGTGCCTGTCGCGGCTTTCAGCCGATCAGCGGCAAGTGATCGACCTCGTTTATTACCACGACAAATCGGTGGCGGAGACCGCGCAGATCACTGGCGTCTCCGTCAACACGGTCAAGACCCGAATGTTCTACGCGCGCCAGCGCATGGCAAAGCTTCTGAAAGAGGCGGGCTTGGAGGCGGCGGCTTAGGCTCGCCGTCTCCTATTTCTTCTCGGCCTGCATTTCGCGTTCCGTCAGGATGGCGCGGTAGCTTACCACGCGGCTGTCGCGCAGGGCCTTGAGTTCAACGCTCTCGCCAGCCCTCAACTGCCCGATCCTGTTGCGCAAATCGGCGGCGTCGCGCACCGGCGTTGCTCCGATGTTGGTAACCACGTCGCCGATCTTGAGGCCGGCGCGATCCGCAGGAGATCCTGTCTCGACATTCACGATGATAGCGCCAAGCTGATGGATGCTGAGCTTCTTGTCCTGAACGACATCTGGAGAGACGTCCTTTATTGAAATGCCGAGCCGACCGCGTCGAATATCGCCGTATTTCAATATCTGATTGGTCACCGCACGCACCATGTTCGCAGGAATCGCGAATCCGATTCCGCTGCTTGCGCCGCCTGGTGCGACGATCGCAGTGTTGATGCCCACGAGCTCGCCCCGGAGGTTGACAAGGGCGCCGCCCGAATTGCCGGGATTGATCGATGCATCCGTCTGGATGAAGTCTTCATATTGCTCGATACCGAGGCTGTTGCGGCGAAGCCCGCTGACGATCCCCGACGTCACCGTCTGCCCGATCTGGAACGGGTTGCCGATGGCGAGAACGAAATCGCCAACTCTCAGCTTGTCGGAATCACCCAGCGGAATGGCCGTCAGGTTCGCCGCCGGCACTTTGATCAGCGCGATATCGGTCTCCGGGTCCGCGCCGATCCGTCTTCCTTGCAGCTTCCGGCCGTCAGTGAGCGTGACCGTGATTTCGTCAGCATGCGCGATGACGTGATTGTTGGTGACGATCAGTCCTTCGCGCGCATCGAGGACCACGCCTGATCCGGCAGTGTTGACCTCGCGTTCCTTGGGCAGATCGAAGAAGCGCTGGAAGAACGGATCGTTCAGGAGCGGATCATTCTCCTGCGCAACCCGTCCTTTGATGGCGATGTTGACGACCGCTGACGAGATCTTCTCGAGAATTGGCGCAAGGGTGGGCAGTTCTCCGTTCTCGCCGAACAAAGCGAGAGGTACGCCCGCGTCCGCTTCGCGAAGGTTGCCGTGAAAGCTGATTGATGCCGCCGCAAGCACGACACTTAGGCCGGCAATGGCCCTCTTTGCAGAATCGTTCATGTCAATGCCCCCAAAAAGCGATGAAAAGGTGCGTACGTCAGCGCTTCAGCAGCTTTTTCAATTCGGATAGCGGTCGCGTATTGAGTACGTCGGCGGGCTCGACCCAGCCGCGACGCGCCTGATCCACGCCGAAGCGCATGCAGTCGAGTGCCGCGATGGAATGCGCATCGGTCGATATCGCGAGCTTGACGCCCATCGCTTTCGCCGCCTGCGCATGAACGTCATCGAGGTCCAATCGCTCCGGCTGCGCATTGATCTCCAGATGGCAGCCGCGTTCACGGGCGGCAGCGATGATGCGTTCCATTTCGACCTGGTAGGGCTCCCGTTCACCGATCAGCCGGCCGGTCGGGTGACCGAGAATCGACATGTGTCGATTGTCCATCGCAGTGATGATGCGTTCGGTCTGAGCCGCGCGCGACATGTCGAGCTTATAGTGCACGGACGCGACGACCACATCGAGGCGCGACAGCATTTTGTCCGGCAGATCGAGACGGCCGTCTGCGAGGATATCGACTTCGATTCCTTTGAGGATCACGAACCCGTCAAGCTTATCGTTGAGGCGATCGATCTCGTCGATCTGGCGCGACAGCCTTGGGGCGTCGAGCCCGCGGGCGACGGTGACGTGATGGCTATGATCGGTGATCGCCATATAGGCGTAGCCGCGCGCGTTTGCGGCCGCCGCCATTTCGGCGATCGGCACAGTGCCGTCGGTCCAATCCGAATGGACGTGAAGGTCTCCGCGGATGTCGGAAACGGTTATCAGATGAGGCAACGCATTCTTGCGGGCGAGCGCGATCTCGCCGCGATCCTCGCGGAGTTCGGGCGGCACAAATGCGAGGCCGAGTTTCTTGTAAATCTCAGCTTCCGTCGCAGCGGAGATGCGGCGTTTCCCCTCGAAGAGGCCGTATTCGTTGAGCTTCCAGCCGTGTTCGTTGGCGACGGCACGCAGCGCGATGTTGTGTGCCTTGGAGCCGGTGAAATACATCAGCGCGGCGCCATAGCTCCTTTCCGGAACGACCCGTAGGTCTACTTGCAATCCGGAACGCAGCGCGACGCTTATCCGTGTCGGCCCGTGAGCGAGCACGCTCGCAACATTTTCGTATTTGGTTAGCCGGTTACCGACCGCTGCACCGTGTGCCGCGGTGACCAAGATATCGAGATCGCCCACGGTATCGCGACGGCGCCGATAGCTCCCGGCGACAACGACCTCTCCTTTGCCCAGGCCCTCGCGCAGAAAGCTCGCCAGTGATTCCGCTTCGGCCTCCGCGACCGCGAGCCTGAACCTCTTCTCGCATGTGGGCTTGGCGAGCGCCGCGGCAAGCTTTGCTTCGCTCTTGCTGCCGAAGCCACGCAGTTCTCGCAGGCGGCCTTTGTTGACGGCGCGGCGGAGATCCTCCATCGAGCGAATGCCGAGTTTCTCATGGAGAAGCTTGACACGCTTCGGGCCAAGGCCCGGCAGCGCCGCGATCTCGCCGAGCTCGCCTGGCAATTGGCGCTTCAGGTTTTCCAGAAGATCGAATTTGCCGGTACCGGCGATATCCGCGATCTTGCCCGCCAGATCCTTGCCGATGCCGGGCAACTCCGAGAGATCCTCTCCTGCCTTCAAAAGGCTGGTGATGCTCTTCGGCAATTCCTCGATGACGCGGGCGGCCCGACGATAAGCTCTGCAGCGAAACGGATTTTCGCCCTTGATCTCCAGAAGTTCGGCCGCCTGCTCGAACATCTCTGCAATCTCGGCATTCTGGACCGGCATTGATCGGCCTCCGTATTCGAGTGCAGGCGAGGTCTGCTACTCCCTTTCGCCGTGACGGTTCGGGTCACATGCGCATGTCGTGTTTGCCGAGGAGCTTCACGGTGCTGGCCTGTGCTCCCTTCTCGCCTTGCTCTTGCGTGAACGTCACCCGCGAACCGACCGCAAGCCGCGAAAAGCCGGCCTCCAGGACGCTATTGCGATGGAAATAGACTTCCTGCCCGTCGCGCGATTGGATGAAACCGAACTCACCGGAAGGATCGATCCGCAAGACGGTTCCGGTCGGCTGTTCTTCGTGCTGCTTGACCTGACCTTGAAGGCGACGGACCTTGTCTTGCAACTGCCGGCGCGCCCGCTTGAAGGCATTGTTGAGGGCGAAGTTCGGATCGGCGTAACGCTGATCGGCCGGCGGCGTACGTTCGACATTGATCTCCTTGCCGTCTGGCAACGCCAATCGAATGTTGACCTCGTAATGCCCACTGGTGTGATGGTGTTCGCCCGGTCCTTTCACCACGACCCGACAGGTCGTCACCCGGCCGTAACGTTCCTCCAGCTTGGTAACATGCTGTTCGACGGCCTCACGCACCGCCGCGCTTTCCGGCATGTCTCTAAATTCGATTTTGACAGGGGATTCCATGTTTCCATCTCCATTTGCAGCGGCCCCACTGCCGGCTTTTTGGAAAGGGCGGCAACGCGTGCAGCTGGCACTATGGATTTGGTAGCGGCTCTCGTCCGCCGTGCCATTGAGGCATATCAAAAGTGCCGCTGGGCTTGGCCTTTTAGCGGCCCGCCATCACGGATGGAGAAACTTGCAATGCGGCGTTATCGTCCGTTCGAAAAACCTAAGCCGCGACAGCCCCTGGCCCAGGCCGCGCGCCGGCCTCGGCAGCGTGTACCGCCGCCATCGTGCGAAACAGGCTCGATGGAGTGACGCTGATCGAATTGATGCCGATTCCGGCAAGAAAAGCCGCGATTTCCGGATAGTTCGCCGGCGCTTCACCACAGATGCCGACGTGTCGCTTGTTGCGCCTTGCTCCGGTCACGGCGAGACGCAACATCTCCAGCATTCCGGGGTCGCGTTCGTCGAAATCAAACGCCACGATCTCCGAATCGCGATCGACGCCCAAGGTCAGTTGCGTGAGATCGTTGGAGCCTATCGAGAAGCCGTCGAACAGTTGGGCGAACGCATCGATCTGGATCACATTGTTCGGAATTTCGCACATCACGTAGATTTCCAGGCCATTCTCGCCGCGCTTGAGGCCGTGGTCGGCCATGACGTCGATGACGCGGCGCGCCTCGTCCACCCTTCGGCAGAAGGGGATCATGATGATGAGGTTCTTCAGTCCCATGTGCTCCCGCACGTATCTCAAGGCGGCGCACTCGAGCGCAAAACCGTCGGCATAGGCAGGATGCGCATAGCGCGCCGCCCCGCGGAACCCGAGCATCGGGTTCTCCTCCTTGGGCTCGAAATCCGTGCCGCCGAGAAGGCGCGCATACTCGTTGGTCTTGAAATCCGACAGGCGCACGATCACGGGCCGCGGGTAAAACGCTGCCGCGATGGTGCCGACGCCCTCCGCGAGCCGTTCAATGAAATAGTCGGCGGGTCGCGCATAGTTGCTGACCAGACGTTCGATCGATGCCCGAACCTCGGGAGACGTCACCCGATCGGGATGGGCGAGCGCCATCGGGTGGACGCCAATGTGTTCATTGATGATGAACTCCATCCTGGCGAGGCCGACGCCGGCGCTGGGCAGCATCGCTGCTTGGAACGCAAGATCAGGATTTCCGACGTTGAGCATGATTGGCGTTGACGGTTTGTGGAGATCGGTCGCCGCTGTCTTCGTCACTGAAAAGGGCAGCGTCCCGTCAAACACACGGCCGACTTCGCCTTCCGCGCAATCGACTGTCACTGCCATTCCTGTCTTGAGTTCGCTCGTCGCGTTCGAGGCCCCAACGACCGCCGGAACGCCGAGTTCGCGGGCAACGATCGCCGCGTGGCAAGTGCGGCCGCCGCGATCGGTGACGATGGCTGCGGCGCCCTTCATCACCGGCTCCCAATCCGGAGTTGTTGCGCGCGCGACCAGCACTTCGCCCGGGCGAAAATCGGCAAGCTGCCGCTGGTCCGTGATCACACGGACGTTGCCGGCAGCGATCTTCTCGCCGACAGCACGGCCCGTCGCGAGCACCGGACCGGTCTTGTCGAGCGCATATCTTTCCCAGGCCGCTGCATCGCGGCGCGACGCGACGGTTTCCGGCCGCGCCTGGACGACATAAAGATGACCATCCTCGCCGTCCTTGGCCCATTCGATATCCATCGGATTGGGATGGCCGGCCTTGCCCGAATAATGGTCTTCGATCTTGATGGCGTAGTCGGCGAGCTCCAAAACGTCGGTGTCGTCGATACAAAATCGATCCTGCTCGCTGGCGCTGGTCGGCACATTGCGCGTTGTCGATCCGGTGTGACCTTCCGCATAGACCATTCGCATTTGCTTGCGCCCTTGCCGGCGCGACAGCACGGCACGATAGCCTTCACGGAACGTGGGCGTGTGCACATAGAATTCGTCGGGATCGACGGTACCCTGGACGATATTCTCGCCAAGCCCATAGACCCCCGTGATGAACACCACGTCGCGAAAGCCGGACTCGGTATCCAAGGTGAAGATGACGCCGCTCGAGGCTTCGTCGGACCTGACCATCTTCATCACGCCGACCGAGAGCGCGACTTTGAAGTGATCAAAGCCATTATCGATCCGATAGGAAATCGCTCGGTCGGTGAAGATCGACGCGAAGCACTGACGACACGCTTCGAAGAGATCGGCGGCACCGCGGATGTTGAGAAAGCTTTCATGCTGCCCCGCGAAACTCGCGGTCGGCAGATCTTCCGCGGTGGCGGAACTGCGCACCGCGACAGCGAGATGTCCCCCATATTGGGCTTCGAGCTGAACGTATGCCGCATCGATCTCGTGGCGCAGCCGATCATCAGCTGTCGCTTCATAAACGATAGTGCGCGCCCGCGCCGCACGTTCCTTGAGTTGCTCGACGTTGTTCTTGTCGAGATTGTCGAGCAAGGCGTGAAGGCTTGCCCATGCATCCGCTGCTGACAACGCGTCACGGTAGGCTTGCGCCGTCACCGCAAATCCGTTCGGGACTTTGACACCCTGGCTTGAAAGCGCCGAGTAAAGCTCGCCCAGCGAGGCGTTCTTGCCGCCGACCAGACCCACGTCTTCCAACCGTATGTCGCCGAACCAACGAATGTAGCCAGAGGGGGGCATCGCAAGCTCCATGAGCAATCACGCAACTCCTATCGCGAAAACATGCGGGCGCTCTTGATCCTCATCAATCGTCCCCTCGCTGGTGATGGCGGGTCAGAGCACGCAGCTTCGCAGGTGGGCCAATCAGGAAATTGCGACGAGCAGAAGATTAACTTGTCCGTTACCCCAGGTCGGAAGCAAGATGCGCGAATAGCCTGCGTCGTCTTTTTTAGTCGAGCTTTCGGAGTAGAACGTCGCCAATTGCCCTTCGACCGCGGCGCTCGATTGCGAAAGCAAATAGTCGAGCGGTCTGTGGAGGTCCAAATGGTCGAGGAACCGCCCTGTGACGTCTTCGCCGTAAGCGTTTGTGATGTGTTTTCCCATCTGGTTGATACGGAATTGCTGGGGATCGAAGAAGACATCGATCAGCATCAGATCGGCCGAAAACTCGGAAAGTTGTGACAGGTTGACATCATCGGAAAACGGTATGGAGTTTCCGCCCCTGATCAGGCTCCGCCAATAGCGATGGACGGTGTCCAGGCTCGACGGCAGCTTGGGCGGCAGCGGGAAAGGTTGATTTGATTCGACCATTGGCTTCCTCCAAGTCTTGTCCTGTACCAGACGTCTTGCACCACCACTAGCCGCCGACGAATTTCGGATGGCCTGCTCTCGGTGCGGAATCCTGTTCACACCTGTTCTATCTCGACCATGTCAACGAGACGCATCACGTCAGCGGCATGGCAAAGCTCCGTTCCATGATTGAGCACCGCCGCGCAGCCGGCGGCGACACCATACCGAAAGGCCTCCGGCACGCTCATGCCGGCGGCGAGGCTCCAGACCATGCCGCCGAGAAAGCTGTCGCCGGCGCCGACTGCGCTTACGACTTCCACCTTGGGTGTGTTGGCCCGAATCGCGAATTCTGAAGTCACGAGAAGCGCTCCGCGATCTCCCAAGGTTAAAGCAACCAATTCGGCGCCGCCTTTCTTGATGATCGAGCGACCCGCATCGATCCAGCAGGATTGATGTTTGAGCGGCCGACCTGCGAGCTGCTGCAATTCGCCGAGATTGGGCTTGATGAGATAAGGCCTTTCCTCCAGCGCCAGCGCGAGGGGTGGCCCTGCGGCATCCAGCACCATCTTGGCGTTTTGTTTTTTCGCGATGCGAGCGACTCGCTGATAGAAGTCGGCGGGCACGCCGGGCGGCAGGCTGCCGCTCGCGACCAGGAATGACAGGGTCTCTGGATGGCCCGACAGCGCATCGAGACAGGCATTCCACTCCGCAGCGGATAACGGCAGTCCGGGAAGGACGAACCGGTACTGCTGACCGGATTCGTCCTCGGTCACCGTGAAATCCTGGCGCGTGTCGCCGGCGACCTCGACCACCACGTCGCGGAAACCCTCGCGTTCGACCAAACGGCGAAGGAGGAGGCCCGTCGGTCCGCCGGCGGTATAGATCGCGAGGACATCGCCGCCCAATCGCCGTATCACGCGCGCGGCATTGATGCCGCCGCCGCCTGGATCATGGCGCGCGGTCGTACACCTCAGCTTGCGAACGGGCACGACCTTGCCAACGGAAGTCGAAACGTCGATCGCGGGATTGACCGTGAGGGTAATGATCATCGACGGGGTCATCCGCGCGGGTTGAGCATTTCACGCTGATCGATGTTCGATGCCCGCAAGCATTTTCTGTCACGGACCTCGAGTGCACTGGCATCTTTGCCAAACGATCTGATGTGTGAATTTGACAAAACGCAAATAGACGCGCGCAAAGTGAACCGAAAAGTGCATCACTCCGCCAGTCGGTTTCGGTGCCCCGACCTCAACGTGAAACATCCAACGGCCGGAGGCGTGTGCCAAGACCAAACAGAGGGCGAGCGAGCCACGAGCGGCGCCGCGGGCTTCGTGGAGGCTCTTGCTTGACCGCTGTATACAAGGATGCAAGAATTTAGAAGATTGGCCTGAGTCGGAAGCACGATCTTCACTTCCGACAATAGGCTCGCAAGTCAGGGAGGAAGCCGGCGCATGTTCCGGTATTTCGAGAACAGCGCCATGCTGTCGCAAGGCGTCTTGCTCGCGCTCAACGCCGGCGGCGAGATCAACGAGATCGATCGGGCCTGCAGGAAAGTCGTGACGAAAGACGGGCTGCCCGATACTTCGTCGTGGTTTCATGCGTGGACCGAACTCGGCGATCTCCTTGTCAGCCAGGCAGAGGTCGACCTCGCGAAACGCCGCAAGCTCAGCGCCGCTCACAAGATCAGGCGCGCCTGCGTCTACTACGGTCTGTGCGAGCGCTACGTTCCGCATACCGACGAGCGCAAGGCGCGGACCTTCGCCAAGATGCAGGCATGCTTCCGGCGCTACATCGACTTGAGCGGCGAGCCGGTTCAATTCGTCGAGGTGCCCTACGAGGGCGGAAAGTCTCTCCCCGCTCTCTTTATCCCCGCTGCCGCAGCCGGCCGGGCACCGACGGTTGTCTTTGTCGACGGTTTCGACCTCTACAAGGAGCTGGTCTATCTGCGGCAGAACAGCGACGCGGCGCGCCTTCGCAACATGGCGATGCTGATCGTCGACACTCCCGGGGTCGGAGAGGCTTTGCGCCTTCGCGGCATGGCGACACGGTACGATACGGAAGTGCCGCTCGGCTTCTGTCTTGCCTATCTCGCGTCGCGCTCGGACGTCGACATCGAACGCGTCGGACTGATCGGGCTCAGCCTCGGCGGCTATTATGCGCCTCGCGCTGCCGCTTTCGAGAAACGGGTCAAGGCCTGTGTAGCATTCGGAGCGCAATGGGACATCGGTCGACGCTGGCGCGCCGAACACTACGGCACCGGCAGTTCCAAATCGAATCTATCGGCACCCGATACACAACTGCTCTGGGTCACGGGCCAGAAGACCCGAGAGGCCGCGCTCGAAATCCTCGACAAATTCAGCCTCGAAGGCATTGCGCAGAAAATCGAGGCGCCGCTCCTCGTCGTGCACTCTGCGAAGGATCACCTCGTTCCGCTGGAAGATGCCGAACGACTGGCCAAGGCGGCGCCCAAGGGCGAACTCGTCGTCACCACCGCGGAGTTCGGTGGCGAAGGACACTGCTGCATGGACGGCATGCAAACCGGTGTCGATCTCATCTATGACTGGCTTGCCGACAAGCTCGGCGCGACGCGGGCAGGCTGACAGGTGGCCGTGATGTCAAATCGCGAGGCCGCGGTCGACAATTCGGAGGATATCCGCCGGGTGGACATGGCCTACGAGCGGCTCAACCACCTTTGGGCCATGCATGGGCCTGCAACGATTGGCGCGATCTACCAATATCCCGGCCCACGCGCCAACGTGATGGGACTAGACGACTCGGAAGTCGATCGGATCGTCCGGGGAATCCGCACCTTTTTCGCCTGGGGTACCAGCCACGACTGGATCGCGGAGTGGACCAAGGCGGGTGATGAATACGCTGCGCGCGCCGAGGCCGCGATGGCGGCAGGGCATCCCGTGACCGCCGGCGAAATATGGCGGCTCGCGTCGGCCTGCTATTTCTTCGGCTGGTACATCCACAATCATTTCGTTCCGATTCCGGCCCGCGACAGGGCCCACGCGCTCTGCCTCGAAGCCTACCGGAAGGCAGCTCCGCTCCTGAGCCCACCCTGCGAACGCGTCGAGGTGCCGTTTCGGGGCCGCGTGCTGCCGGCCTATTTCCGGCAACCGGACGGTGGGCGAAGCGGCCGCCGTTGGCCGGTCGTGATCGTCATCGGCGGTGCGAACAGCACGAAGGAGGAAAATCACCCGATCACGACGCAGATGCTGCAGCGGGGCCTCGCGACTTTCGCTTACGACGGGCCTGGCCAGAACGAATATCGTCTCAATGGCGGCGAACCGCTCAGCATGGCGGCGTACGATGCATCGCTCAACGCAGTCGTCGACTGGCTTATCGGCGATCGACGCGTCGACGCCAATCGTATCGCGCTGTTCGGCCGCAGCGGCGGCGGGATTACGGGCCTCCATGCCGCGGCAAGCGAGCCACGGCTCAAGGCGGTCGTGGCGCATCCGGCAACCTTCGACTGGGGGCCAAGGATGAGGAACAACATGGATGTCCTCACCCTGCCGTTGGAGGTGGCGCACTGGCTTGGCGCGCGCTCTCTCGACGAGCTCAAACGTCTCGCCGAACGAGAGCTTACGCTCGATCGCGTGATCGGCGAGGTCAAGGCCAGGATGCTGTTCGTCAACGGTCGATACGACTCATTCTTCGATATCAGCGACATCGACATGTTGAAGAAGCAGGCGACCGCTCCGGTCGATACGATCATCTTCGACGTGCAGGTCCACGGCGGTCCGCCGTCGTTGTCATGGCCGGCTGCCGCGGATTGGATCGCCGATCAGCTGGGTGCGTCGCCGTGAGCGAGCCCCGGCAAGCGCCGGTCATTTCGCCGCTCGCAAGGCGAGCGCGGCTCAGCGATCACATTGTCGAGACATTGAGCCGGTTGATTGTCGAAGGGGAGCTCGCGCCCGGAACCGTCATCCGCACGGAAGAGCTAGCGCGCCAACTCGGAGTCAGCCGCACGCCGATGCGCGAAGCCCTGCAGCGCCTCGAGGCCGACGGTTTCGTGACGGTGGCGCCGAACGGAATCACCAAAGTCGTGAAGCTCGAGGTCGACGAGGCCCTCGAACTGATGGACATCCGCGAAGTTGTCGATGGCCTTGCCGCGTCTCTGCTCGCCGAAAGGGGCACAACAGCAGCGGTCTACGGCGAACTCGCCAACCTTGTCGCGAACATGCAGCGAGCGAGCATCGCCGACGACAAGCACGGCTACCTGTCTCTCAATGCAAGCTTTCACCAGCTCATTCTGACGGCCACCAACCATCGCCCGCTCAGGCAATTTCACGGTCTCGTTCAGATCACCTCGCTAGCCGTCTACCTTCGCCTCGGGCATCAGCCGCTACGGCACCAAAAGTCGGGACGGGAGCACGCCGAGATTCTTGCCGCAATCCAGGAGCGAGACCCGGTCCGGGCGGAAGAACTCGCACGGCTGCACATCCGCAACGCCGCCGAATTCTGGCTGAAAGGCAGACCAGAGAAAGCGGTGTCGCTAAAGAACGGCAGCATTCGCAAACGAGAAAAAGCGATCAGCAAAAACGGGAGGATTTAATGACGATCATCGTTCGCAGTTTCGGAGATTATCCACGCCGCGCTCTAGGCGCTGGTCTCGCCGCATTCGCCGGCAGAGTAGGGATGGCGGCCGCGGCGACCGTCTTTGCTGCCCAGACCGCAAGCGCCGACACCATCGAAGTCGGTTCCATCGCAGCCTTGAGCGGTTATCTCGCGAGTTACGACGGCAATTTCCTCGATGGATTGAAACTTGCCGTCAAAACCATCAACGCCGAGAAAGCCGCCGGCGCGCATCAGCTTTCGCTTCACATCATGGACGGGGCGTCGAATGCGACGACCGGCGTTACGGCGACAAATCAGCTTCTGAACCAGTTCGGCGTCTCGATCCTCTTGGACGGTGCATCGTCGGCGACAAGCGTCGCGATCTATCCGATCGCGGCAGAGGCGTCCGTGCCATTCATTTGCCTCTCGCAACTGCCGCCTGATCACAAATGGGCGTTCCTCTCGACGACCGATTTCTCCCGCGTGATGCAGCTCGAGATCGAATTTACGACGCGACATCTCAAGGCAAAGAAAATCGGCATCATCTATAACCTCACCCCCGCGGCGCAGAAGGCAACGCAGACGCTCACGGAGCTCGCGCCGAAATCGGGACTGACGATCGTCACGACCCAGGGCGTCGACGTCAATGCAACCGACTTCACGCCGCAAATGGCCGCGTTCAAAGACGCCCAGGTCGATGCCATCCTCGACTTCATGACCGGTCCTGCGCACATCCTGGAGGCAAAGGCCGCTGCGACGGTGGGGTTGAAGGTTCCGCTGGTCATGGGCCTCGATGATACCGCGACGTTCCGCCAAGCATCGGCCTCCTATCCGGAGAGTTATCTGTCGGCAATCCCGGTTCAGGTCTATCCGGATATCAGCGACCCCGGCCAAAAGGCGGCGGTCGGGACCTTTCTCGATGCCCATAAGAAAGCAGGGCTTGACCCGGCCGGTGTGCAGGCAGCCGCTTCAGGATGGGACGCCGCGCACATGCTCGCTGCCGTCATGAAGAAGTCGGGCGCTGTCAGCGGTGAAGCGCTTCGGGGCGCCCTTGAGCATCTCGACTATCAAGGCGCCGTCACGCGCTGGCAGTTCACGCCAGACGATCATACGGGCCAGGCAAAATCCGAGGCATTGCAGATCGCTAAATTTGCCGATGGCGCCATGAAGGTCGTGTTCCGCCCCAGCGGGAAATGATCAGCCTCGTGATGCCGAGGATAGGGCGCGGTCGGTCATGGATGCACGGGAGCTGCTGCGCGTAGAGAACGTTTCCGTTCAGTATGGAGGCGTTCTCGCACTCCAGCCGATATCGTTCTCGGTCGGGGAGGGGGGCCTCGTCCTGATCCTTGGGCCAAACGGGGCCGGCAAGTCCTCACTGCTACGTGCGCTTGCCGGCGCTGTCCCGCTGCGGTCCGGCCGCGTTTTTCTGGCAGGCAGCGACATTGGTCGCATTCCGGCGTTTCTCCGGGTGAAGCGCGGCATCTCGCTTGTCCCGGAGGGGCGGGGCAGGCTGCCCACACTGACGGTGCGGGAAAATCTCATCATCGGCTGGCAGGCCGCGCCGCCCGCGCGGCAATCGCGCTTTGCCGCAGATGTCGACGAGATCTTCCACCTCTTTCCAGTTCTGCGGGAGCGCATGGAACAGGATTGCAGCACGCTGTCCGGCGGCGAGATGCAAATGCTTGCCATCGCCCGTGGGCTCCTCGCCAAGCCACTGGTTTTGCTCCTTGACGAGCCCTCGCTTGGCCTTGCCCCCAAGGCGATAGCAGCCGTCTACGGCGTCCTGGCCAAGTTGAATGCCGATGGTCTCGCGATGATCGTGGTCGAGCAGAAAGCCGTGCCATTGCCGGCGAAGAGCGAAACCACCATCGTTTTGCAGAACGGCAGTGTACGGTATTGCGAGAACACACGTCCCTCGCTGGAGCAGTTGGCCGCGCTCTATCTCGGACAAAGGGTGGCATCGTGAGGGACCTGCAGCCCACCCGCGTCGACTTGGCCGTGCTGATATTGGTGTGCGCCCTCTGCCTGACCGTTCCATTCTGGGGCTCGCGGTTCGTCATCTACAATATGACGGCCATCGCGATTTACTCGGTCGTGGTCATTTCGCTTAACCTTTTGATTGGATTGGCAGGCCAAGCGACCTTCGCGCAGACGACTTTCATGGCGGTCGGCGGATATGGCAGCGCGATCCTGACGAACTCGAGAGCATCTCGATCCTTGGCTTGCCATGGCGATCTCGCTCGCGCTCTCGATCCTGCTGGCAGTTGTCATCGGCAAGCCGCTGCTGAGATTGAAGGGCCACTATCTCTCGATGGGAACAGTAGCGCTCGCGCTCGGTACGGCATCGTTTGCAAATGCCAGCACGTTCACCAACGGCGGATGGGGTATTTCCGGAGTTCCTGCGCTGACGATCGGCAGCTTCTCGTTCCGCAATCCGGTCGCCTTCTATGTTCTTGCCTGGACCGTCTGCGGCGCGAGCCTGCTTACGTTTTACTTGCTGGCGAATTCGCATATCGGCCGTGCCTGGCGTGCATTGTCGACGCGGCAGGAGATCGCGGCCACGCTCGGAATTGACGTTGCGCACTATAAGCTCGTCGCATTCGTCATCGGCGCGATCATGGCCTCGATCGCGGGGTCACTCTATGTCGAGTACACACGTTTCGTCGGGCCCGATCTCTACGACATCGGCGTCATGATCAACCTGATGATCATGCTGTTCATTGGCGGGCTTCGCTCGATTACGGGACCGATTGTCGGCGCAGGCTTCGTGATCCTGGTGCCGCAGCTCGCGGCCGGCTTCGAACGTTTTCAGAGCATCGTCTTCTACGTCCTCTTGCTGCTTGTTCTTCTCGCCTGGCCCAGTGGCCTGCTTGGGCGGGTTCGCGACACGGGAACGCTGTTGAGCGCCGTGCGCTTGTGGCTCAAGCCGCAGCGCGGAAGCGAGCGGTGGTGATGGCGGAGCAACCGGTGAACGGAGCTCTTACGGTGACCGACGTCACGAAGCGGTTTGGCGGGGTGACGGCGGTCCTTGACGTATCCCTCAAAATACCTTCCCACAGCATTCATGGGCTCATAGGTCCGAACGGCGCCGGCAAATCGACAATGATCGGATTGATTTCCGGCTTCATTGCACCGGACGCGGGCGCCATCCGATTTGATGATCGTGATTTGAACTCGTCTGAAGCCTGCGCAAGTCGCAAGGCTCGGCGTTGCGCGAACCTTTCAGCAGGCGACGCCGTTAGCCGGCCTGACCGTTCTCGAAAACGTTTTGGTCGGGATGCACATGCATTACCGCGCTTCGACAGCATCAGCATTGTTCAGGACGCCGCAAATGCGGACGGAGAGCGCCGAAATTACGGGTGCCGCACGAAATCTGCTGGAGGAATTCGAACTTACGGCGGAGGCCGACGCCGAGGCGAGCAAGCTGCCGTTCGGCAAGCTGCGCTTCTTAGAGATCGCGCGGGCGATCGCGATGCGACCGCGGATTCTTCTTCTCGACGAGCCGGCCGCCGGCCTTAATCCACTGGAGACGCAGCAGCTTGGCGCACAAATCCGGAGACTCGCCGATCAGGGGACCGGTGTGCTCCTCGTCGACCACGATGTGCCGTTCGTATTCGGGCTCTGCAATCGGATGACGGTCATGAACTTCGGGTCAGTCATCGCAAGCGGCGAGCCGGCTGCCGTCTTCAACGACAGAGCGGTGCGGGAGGCATATCTCGGTACACAGATTCAGGCGGAGCCTGCGATATGATACTGGTGCTCGCCATCGGTCTCGCGACGGGCTGCGTCTATGCCCTGGTTGCCGTCGGCTACTCGCTCGAATATCGCACCACAGGGGTCGTCAATTTCAGCGAAGGCAACTACGTGATGGTCGGCGGGTTCTCGACCTATTGGTTTTTCAACAACACCGGCCTGCCATATCCGATCGCCATCGTTGCCGGCGTCATCGTGGCGACGCTCTGCGGGGTGATTCTGTGGCTACTCGTCGTCCGTCCGCTTTGGCGTCGCCGCAGTCCGACCTATGTGGTCTTGCTCAGTACGATCGTGTTCGGCGCGATTCTAAGCCTCCTGGCTTTGTTGCTGCTGGGTTCGATGCCGCAGACGTTGCCGCCATGGATTCCTGGATTTTCGCTCGCATTCGGCGACAGCCGCATCGACGGCCAATATGTGATCGTGATCGTTGCGACGCTGTGCCTGATGGTGGCGATCGCCGCGACTTTGAAGTTCACGTCCATCGGCCGCGCGATGCGCGCGTGTTCGGCAAGCCGTGAAACGAGCGAACTTCTCGGCATCTCGCCGGAGCGAATGGGGCTCATCTCCTTTGCAATCACTGCGGGCCTGGGCGGTCTCGCCGGCGCGATGATTACGCCTGCCCAGTTTACCTCGGCGGACGTGGGACTGACTTTCGGCGTCTTTGGCTTCGTCGCGGCGGTGCTGGGCGGCTTCGGAACCATGCAAGGCGCGCTCGTGGGGGGGTTGCTGCTTGGGCTCACCAATGCTCTCGTCGCGCGGTACGTCTCTTCCAACTATCAGACCGTCATTGCGTTTGCGCTGCTACTGATTCTCTTGGCGGTGCGGCCGCAAGGGATTACGGGCAAGCACTGGGAGGAAGCCGAAGGATGAGCGCGTTCGCTGGTCGCCGTGTTAGCGGAAAGGTCGCGCTGATTACGGGAGGCGCGAGAAACCAGGGCCTGTCCCACGGCGAATTGCTTGCAACTCATGGTGCCCAGGTCATCCTTGCCGACGTCACCGATGATCTTGGCCGCAAGGCGACGGCGAGCCTCGCCGATAAAGGCCTCAATATGCGGTACGTCCATTTGGATGTGGCGCGCCCCGAGGATTGGAAATCGGCGATCGCCATGATCGAGGCCGAATATGGAAAACTCGACGTGCTGGTCAACAACGCCGCTGTGCTCGGAAAATCGGACTTGTTGAATTGTGCGCTCGACGAATGGAGCGCCGTGGTCGCAGTCAATCAGACCGGGCCTTTCCTAGGCATCCAGCACGCGGCGCCGCTGATGCGGCGAAATGGATCGGGGTCGATTATCAACATCTCGTCGGTCATCGGAAATCTCGGGACCGAGTTCAACTTCGCCTATTCGATCACCAAGGCGGCTGTGCAGATGCTGACCAAAACCGCGGCGATGGCGCTCGCGCCCATCATCCGGGTCAACACGGTCGTGCCAGGCGCGATTGACACGGACATGTTCCGCGCCCTGCCCGATGAGACGCGGAAACAGCGAATTGCCGCCTATCCGATGGGGCGGCCCGGCAGCATCGAAGAGGTCTCCTACGCCGTGCTTTATCTCGCTTCGGACGAGTCGTCTTTCACGACGGGGTCAGAGATCAAGGTCGATGGCGGCGCTCTTGCCGGCGTCAAACAGAGCCCATCGTCATGAATGAACGTGCGGATCGCGGCGTCGGCATCGAGGGAGCGGTCGGACCAGATGCCGCGTCCGACCTTGCAGCATCGGCGGAGAGCTGCGGCTACGGCAGCTTTTGGATCAACGTGGTGGGAGCCGGTGTCGATCCGGTCGGCTTTCTCAAGCGCTCGCTCGAGCGCACGCGTCGGATCGAGATTGGCGTCGGTCTGTTTCCTTTGGACAAATATCCCGCGGCCGAACTGGCGTCGGCGCTCAAGGAAAGCGGGGTGAACGATCGGCGCGTCATCCTTGGTCTTGCCGGCGGCCAGATGAGGCACGGCTTGTTGCGGACGATGGCGGACGCCATCGCCACTCTGCGCGCTACGGTTCCCGCGTGTCGCATTGCGACCGGCGGCTACGGTCCCGGCATGCTCGGCATCGGCGGCCGCCTTGCCGACGTCGTTCTCGGTAATTGGCTCACGCCCGATCGTCTCAACTGGCTCATCGGACATGTCGAGACCGGGGCGCGTGCGGCTGGGCGCCCGACGCCACCGGTCTATCTCTATCACCGCGCTGCGTGCAGCGAGGGTGCAGCCGAAAGGCTCCGCCTGGAGTTTGCGGACTATCGCCAGTATCCGGTCCACGAGAAGCACCAGACCGCGATGGGCAATCCGGAATGGATCGGGGTGGCTTGCAAACATCGCGAGGACATTGACCGACAGCTCACGCCCTATGCAAGCCATTGCAGAATTGTCCTCAAACCGCTGCCCCACCAGGCAGCGGATATCGAAGAGTGGCGTTCGCTCATCCGATTTTTTGCACCCTAAGTCGCCGCCGATACTGGCGCGAGACGTGCCGCCGGCGTCCCACCTTCAAATAGCCAACCAAGTGTGAGCGTTTGCATGGATCTCGGAATAAAAGGCCACGTCGCTGTTGTCACCGGATCGGGTCGCGGGATCGGCGCCGCAACGGCCCGCATGCTCGCGGCGGAAGGAGCAAAGGTCGTAGTATGGGACCGGGACGAGGCGCCGGCTCAGGCTGTCGCCGATGAAATCAAAAAGGATGGTGGAGAAGCGTTGCCCGTCACCGGTTCCGTCAGCTCCGCAGGCGATGTCGAAACCGTCGCGCGCAAGGTGCTGGAGCGGTTCGGCAGTGTCCACATCCTGGTCAACAATGCGGGCTTTGCGCACATCGGGCCGGTGACGACGACGACCGATGCGCAATGGTCGAGCATCGTCGATGTGCACATGACGGGATCGTTCAATTGCGTTCGCGCGCTAGCGCCGGCAATGATGGCGCAGCGATACGGACGCATCATCAATATCTCGTCACTGTCGATTCTCGGCGCCGACAAAATGGCCGCCTATGCGGCCGCGAAGGCCGGCCTCCTCGGATTCACCCGTGCGCTCGCCGTCGAACTTGGCCCACACGCCATCACCGCAAACGCCATCGCACCAGGTTACATTCGCACGGACCGGGTAAAGGCGAGCCCGGCTTTCCCGACGCTCAATGAACACTCGCGCCGTGCGCAGACCATTCCGTCGGACGGTGCGCCCGAGGACGTCGCCAACGCTGTGCTCTTCTACGCTTCCGCGCGTTCCGGCTTTGTTACGGGTGATCTTATGTATGTCACCGGCGGGATGTATCAGCTCTGGTGAAACAACAGGCCGGGCCGCCGCAAGGAAAGGGTGCCGGAAGCATCCGGGCGGGTGCGTCGTTGGGAAAGAAGTTGCTATTGGAGGCCGTTGATTGTTCGACTATGTCGGCCGGGCCGTCAGGGTCTCACAGATGAATGGTGAAAATAGCGAGCGGCCGCGATCCGCCGGATCTCAGCAGAGTGAAGGCGATCCTCAGGGAACACCGCCACGCGTCATCGTGGTTTTCGCCATTGCCATCGCCGTCATATTGGTGGGCGGCTATCTGCTCGTGATGAAACTGATCGCGATGTCGCGGCAGGAGGATTGCCTGCTGTCCGGCCGCAGGAATTGCGTGCCGATTGAAGTGCCGACGGAGCGGTAGCGCCGCGATGTGATTCACATTCCCCGGGCTTCATTAGACCCCGGGCTGCGGGACCTTGTGGGCCCGCGATCTCCGTCACTCTTGAGGGGCCGCTCCCGCCAGCAATGCCATGCGCACCAGCTCGGAAAGGCTGCCGGCCTTCATTTTCGTCATTACGTTCGCGCGATAGATTTCCACCGTGCGCGGGCTGATCCCGAGGTCGTACGCGATCGTCTTGTTCGGGTTTCCGGCAACCAGGCCTTCGAGAACCTGGCGCTCCCGCGCCGTGAGTGCGGCGATGCGGGCCGTCAGCTCTGACTTCAGGGAATCGCGGTCGTCATCTTTCTTGGAGTCGCTGAGCGCGGCACGCACCGCTGCCAGGATGTCGTCGCTGTCAAACGGCTTCTCAAAAAAATCAGTGGCGCCAAGCTTCATGGCTTCAACGGCAAGCGGCACGTCCCCATGCCCGGTAATGACAATGACCGGAACCTTTGCGTCCCTCTCCCGCAGTTGCTTGAGGAGGTCGATGCCGGTGATGTCAGGCATGCGCACGTCAGTAATGACGCAGCCGGACAAGGTCGGCGGGAGCTCCGCCAGAAACGCGGACGCCGAATCGTAGGTCTTAACAGCCAACTGAGCGCTGCTGAGAAGAAACTCCAGCGAGTCGCGGACGGCGTCGTCGTCGTCGACGACGTAGATCACGGTATCAGTCATTGGCGATGTCCTGGTCCCGTACGGCACTCAGGGTGAATCGAAATATGGTGCCGCCACCGGGATTTGCTTCCGTCCATATCTTCCCGCCGTGGGCCTCGATGATCGTGCGCGAAATGGAAAGGCCGACACCCATGCCATGCGCCTTCGTTGTCACAAATGGCCGGAACAGCTGTTCGGCAACTTCCGGGCTGATTCCCGACCCCGTGTCGGCGACACTGACCATGAGCATGTCGCCAGTTCGCGCCGTCGACAGCAGCAGTTCGCGTCGCTCGGAGTGCTCCATGGCTTCCATCGCATTGCGCATCAGATTCAAAAGGACCTGTTGAATCTGCACCTTGTCGACCAGCACCAGGTCCTGCGTCGGGTCGAACTGGAAGTTCACCCTGATGCCGCGCTCCTTCGCGCCAACGAGCGCGAGCGCGTTTGCCTCCTCGACGAGCTTCTGCACGCTCTCGACGCGTTTTTCCGTTTCGCCATGTCCGACAAAATCCCGCAGCCGGCGGATGATCTGCCCTGCGCGCATTGATTGCTCGGCCGCCTTTTCCAGCGCATTGCGAACCATGATTGTTTCTTTGTCGTCCCGCGCGGCGAGAAGCTGACGCGATCCCTTCAGGTAGTTCGTCAGTGCCGACAGCGGCTGGTTGAGCTCGTGCGCGAGAGCCGAAGCCATTTCGCCCATGGCCGTGAGGCGCGAAATGTGCACGAGTTCGGACTGCAACTCCTGGAGGCGCGCCTCCGTCTTTTGCCGCTCGGTGAGGTCACGGATGAAACCGGTGAAGTAGCGCTGCCCTCCCGAGTTCATCTCTCCGACCGCAAGCTCGATCGGAAAGGTGGCTCCGTTCTTGTGTGAACCGACCACGACACGACCGATACCGATGATCCGCCGCTCTCCGGTGCGGGCGTATCGCTCGAGGTAGCCGTCGTGGTTCTCACGATAGGGGGAGGGCATCAAAATCTTGATGTTCTGCCCGATCACCTCGGCTGCCTCGTATCCAAACAGCCTTTCAGCGGCAGAGCTGAACGACTGAATGATGCCCCGTTCGCTGATGACGATCATCGCGTCCGGGATGGTGTCGAGAATCGATTTCAGGTGGGCTTCGCGAGACGAAAGCTCGGTAATGTCGTTGTAGACTTCCGTCACGGCTGCGAGGCCGTCTTCCTGCCAGAGGGACCAGCGGCTCGCCACAATGAGCTTGTCGCCGTCGTGGCGGCGTTGGACCAGTTGGCCGGTCCATTCGCCTCGTTCCACGAGCTCCTTGTGGATGTCCGCTGCCGGACGGGAAAATTCGGTGTTGAGGAGCTGATGGGCCGGCTGGCCAACGGCTTCCGCGGCGGTAAAACCGTACAGCCGCTCCATGCCCCCCGACCAGAACGTGATGGCGCCATCCAGGTGACGGACGATCGCCTGGGCACTGTCCAGTGCCTGCAAGCGCGCTCTCATATTCATGGCTTACCGAATCACTTTGGCGCCCGCATCTACGGGAAACTACGTAGGGAGACATCCTTAGGGTGATTATCTGAATTTTCTCGTGCGGCATCAAGCGGTAACCCTGACAACATCAAACGAGGGAGATCACCAGATGCTGACCCAATCACCCCTTCGCGCTGTCCCTGCCGCCCAGTCCAGCAAGACCGTTTTTGATCGCGTCATCCCTGGTCGCGATGGCCTCGGTGCTATCGAGTTGATGGGTACCCAGATGACGTTTGGCGCCAACGAAGAGATCTACGGCGAAGACGAGCCGGCTGAGTTTGTCTACAAGCTGGTCAGCGGTGCTGTCCGGACCTACAAGATCCTGAGCGATGGCCGCCGCCAGATCGGTGCATTCTATCTGCCCGGCGATGTCTTTGGCCTTGAGGTCGGCAAAGCACACCAGTTTGCTGCCGAGGCTATTGGCAAGGCCGTCGTCCGCGTGGTGCGGCGCAGCGCGATCGTCTCCCTGGCCGAGCGTGACTGCGATGTCGCTCGTGAACTGTGGACCTTCACGGCGCGTGAGCTTCACCGGGTTCAGGAGCACATGATGCTCCTGGTCAAGAGCGCCCAGCAGCGCGTTGCGTCCTTCCTGCTCGAAATGTCCGAGCGTCTTGCGACAAGTGATTCGATGCAGCTTCCAATGTCCCGACAGGATATTGCCGATTACCTCGGGCTGACGATTGAGACAGTGTCGCGCACGATGTCTCAGCTGGTTTCGGAATCGGCAATCGATCTGCCGAGTTCCCGCCGCATCGTGCTGCGCAACCGCGGTGCCCTACGCCATCTGAACGCTTGATGATCTTTGGCGAGTTGCCGCCGGCGACGCGAGGCTTGCTGCCATGAAACCGCTTCATGAACTCAAACGCATCAGGCTTCAGCTGGCGCGGTCAAAGGAGTTCCCGTCTGGGTCGGCGCGCCACGGATACGAAATTGTGGCTCCGCTCGATGACCAGGGGCACATCGATGCCGAAGAGTGGAACCGGCAGCGCGCTGCTTGTCAGGTTCGCAGGTTCTGGGGCCCGGAAGGTGATGAAATCGGGCATCTCGTTCACAAGCCCGGAGGTTCCGAGCACGCCCGCTGGATGCTCCACTATGGCAGCGTCAGCGACTGGGACGAAGAGGCTGGATACCGCTTTGGCGCTCACAAGTTCGCGCCCGGCGAATACGTGTCGATCCGCGGCCACGATGGCGAACTTCACACGTTTGTTGTCACGGCGATCGGGCCGGCGCTGCGATAGGCCGCGACAAGGAGTACCCTCGCAACGATCTCTCTCCACTCTGTTGTTGCGAGGGGGCGGCGCGGTTTCAGGGAACCGCGCCGCCGTTTTTTTCCGCTTATTCTCTGCTTCGTCATGCCCGCGCTTGTCGCGGGCATCCACGTTTTCCGGTCGGCATTTTCTGCAAGCAAAGCGTGGATGGCCGGGACGGGCCCGGCCATGACGAAGCGAAACGGTCACGAGTTTTGCAGATCGTTATTATCCCGCTCTGATGCGAAGGAATGCGCCGGTCGCCGTCGGCTATTTGGACAACGATTTGATGTAGGCCGCGAGGTCGCCCGCCTCGAAACGGGTCAGCGACATGTCCGGCATCTTGGGGTGCGGGTCGAGAAGGAAGAACGCAAGCCTGGCGCTATCGAAATCGGGTCGGTTGGCAATTTCTGCGAACGGGGGCGCTTCGCCGGTCGGTCTCGTCTGGGTTTCGGCAACCACATGACAAGGCTGACACCACCGAAATGCAATTCGCCTCCCGTTGTTGGCGTCAGCCGAAAAGCCCGGCGTCGCCAGCAAGGCAGCGCCGACACACACGGCGGCACTCACGAGCTTCAATCTTTGTCCTTCCAACATTTCCACGACCTCGTCTTTTGAATAATGGCCCGTAATCTATCTGGTAAGCGCAATGATAACGACCCGCTTTGCGGTGGATCAAGGCTGGCCGCCTCGGAAAAATTCATCTAATCGTCAATGGGTCGAATTCGACTCGATCGAATTGGAGCAAGTGCGATGACGCGGATCACGGGAGCTCTCACGCTGGCTGCGCTTTCTATGTCCGTCGGACTTGCTATTTCCGAGAGACCAGTGGCGATTCACGCTCAAGGCGCACAGGCAACTCGGGACGGAAAAGCGATTGCAGAACAAGTCTGCTCGGAATGTCACGCCGTCGGCAGAGGTCGCCGGCCGTCCCCGAACGCTGAAGCTCCACCCTTTGCGGCTATCGCCGAAACGCCGGGCATGACACCAATCGCACTCACCGTTGCCCTCCGCACGTCGCATCGCAACATGCCGAACATCATCCTCTCGGACGAGGAATTAAGAGGCGTCGTCGCCTACATCATGAGCTTGCAGTGACGCCGGGCTGTCTGCGTTAGTCCTAAAGACAGCCTATTCAATTGTTGCAGGGACGAATTGGTACGATTCGCGCCGAGGCGCGGATCATTTTTGTACTGATGATGACGACGTTATTCTCACAATTTGAATCAATGAAACCCTTTGTGCCGGCACCCGTTGGCACGTAAAGATGCACAGCGATAAATACGGCCTTGCCTTCGGCACCTACATGCCGAAGCGAACAGGTGTGTTCGCCGAGGTCTAGGCCTAATGAGGCAGAGAGAATGAGTGACCGATTCTTTCGCTTTGTCGCTTTTGTCGTGCTCGTGCTGCTGGGGCTCTATGTGGCACAGCCCTATCTCACGCGGCTGATGTTCGCGGACACCGCGCCGCGGACAGTAACGCCACGTGCCAATCTCACCGAGGCCGAACAATCGATCATCGCTCTTTTCGAACATGTTTCGCCGTCGGTGGTCCAGGTGGTGGGCCGACAGCGCGCAAGCGCGGTGTCCGATGAAGATGCGGAAGGCGTGCAAACCGGCACGGGTTTTGTGTGGGATGCCGCCGGCAACATCGTCACCAACAACCACGTCGTCAATGGCACGAGCGAACTTGTCGTGCGCCTCTCCTCGGGTGACGCCATCGCGGCCGATATCGTTGGCACGGCGCCGAACTACGATCTTGCCGTAATTCGCTTGCGCAGCGTCAACACGATCCCGCCGCCGGTTGCTATCGGTTCGTCCGCGGACCTCAAGGTCGGGCAGTTCGCCTTCGCGATCGGCAATCCGTTCGGGCTCGACCAGTCGCTGACGTTTGGCGTGATCAGCGCATTGCACCGCCGGCTGCCGACCAGCTCGGGGCATCAGATCGGCAACGTCATTCAGACCGATGCCGCGGTCAATCCCGGCAATTCCGGCGGACCGTTGCTCGATTCCAGCGGGCGCGTGGTCGGCGTCAATACGGCCATCATCTCGCCGTCCGGCTCGAATGCCGGTATCGGCTTCGCGATCCCGGTGGACGTGGTCAACCGCGTGGTCCCGGAACTCATCCGCACCGGGCGCGTGCCGACACCCGGCATCGGCATCGTGGCGGTGAGCGAGCAGGCAGCGACCCGCCTCGGCGTCAAGGGCATTCCGATCCTGCGCACTTTGCCGAATTCCCCGGCTGCCCGCGCGGGGCTCCGCGGCGTTGACGCCAACCGCAATACGCTCGGCGACATCATCGTGTCGGTAAACGACAAGCCGGTGCAACGCCTATCCGATCTCACTGAAGAATTAGATGGCGTCGGAGTGGGTCACGACGTGAAGCTCGGGATTCGCCGCGGCGATCGCACCGAGACGATCACCGTTGCGGTTGCAGATATCGGACAGGCTCAGCTGGGCGCGGCACAATCTCCCTGACATGCTCGCGCCTACAAAGGTGAGACTCAGGCCTTTGCGGTGACTGTTTCCAGCGGGCGATTGCGCGGCTCAACGCCCCAGGCCCACACCAGCAGAATTTGCACGAACACGAGGGCGATCATAAAGCCCATCACCCCCGGCAACTGGTAGTGGGTCATCAGCGCCCCGACGATGAACGGCGAGACCATGGTCGCGCCGCGGCCGAACGTGTTGCAGATGCCGTTGGCCCGTAGCCTGATCTCGGTCGGGAACAGTTCGGGGGTATAGACACCGAACAGGATCGCGGTCTGGATGTAGATTGCAATGATCAGGACGAAGCCGACGCTCAGGACGAGCGCGATGTCGGATGCCGCATTGAAGCTCGCGTAAATGACGCCGGTGACGATAGTCAAGATCGAAGCTCCGATGATGCTCCAACGTCGGCCGATGAAGTCTGCCGTATAGGCTCCGATCGCGCATCCGACGATTGAGCCCGTCGCCAGCACCATGGTGTAACCAAGCGAGTTGGTGATGGTGAGGCCCTGGCGCAGGAAGAACTGCGGCAGGAAAATCACGAAGCCGAAGATCAGCGTGTTGATGGTAATGAGGACCCAGCAGCCGACGATCATCAGTTGAAGGAGCGGTGGCCTCAGCATGGCCATGGCCGGCACTTGTGGTGCCGGGGCCGTCGTGACGACCACAGGCGGAAGAGGTCCGCTCGCGGCCGCCTCCTGTTCGATCGCTTTCATCAAGGCCTCGGCTTCGGCGGTCCGGCCTTGCGATTCAAGCCAGCGCGGCGATTCAGGGAGCGACTTGCGCAAGTACCACACGATGAGCGAGCCGACGCCGGCGATGACGAACATCGGTCGCCAGCCCCAGACCGGGATGATCAGGTAGGACAGGAGCGAGGTCGCGGGAAAGCCGGCGACGACCAGCAGCGCCATGAAGGACAGCCACCGTCCGCGCGTCCGAGGCGGCACGAACTCGGTCAGGGTCGAGTAGCCGACGACGATCTCGGCGCCGAGCCCAAGCCCTTGGACGAGGCGGCAGGCGATAAGCTGATTCATGTCCTGCGACAGCGCAGCGGCGAGCGACGCCAGCCCAAAGATCAGAAGGTTGATCTGGTAGGTGAAGCGGCGCCCGAACCAATCGCCGAGAAAGCCGGTGATCAGCGCGCCGACCGTCATGCCGACGAACGTCAGCGAGATGAATTGCAGGTTTTGCGGTCCAGTCGAGAACTTGCTGTCGAGCGTTGCGGCAAGCACGCCGCCGGCGACGTAGAGGTCGTAGCCGTCGAAGAACATCCCAGCACCGACCAGCCAGAAGATGCGATAGTGAAATGACGAGATGGGCAGACGATCGAGACGCGCGCCGGCATTCACCGCAATCGACATCATTTCCTCCCCGCCGGCGTTGAAGCGGCCGGTTGGTCGGAATGTTAAGCGAGCATCCGGCCCGACGCCACGGACAAAGCGCCACGCGGGCGGTACGTCTCGATCGGATTCGTTAGGCGGATGCCAGGCCGGTGCTGCGCTCATCAAGCGCGACGGTCTTGATCAATGCGAACACGGGATCGCCAGCTTTGAGGCCGAGGTCGTCGATGGCCATGCGGGTCGCGGAGGCGGCGAGGTGGGAGCGGCCGGCGAGTTCCACGGTTACGATCGCGAGAGCGCCGTTGCTGCGCTCGATCTTGGTGACAGTTCCCGCGAGGACGGTGCGGATGCTCAGGTGCTCCGGCCGCGCGGTGGCGAGGGTAACGTCCGTCGCCCGCACCAGCACACGAACGTCCCGCCCGGCCGACCCTGCCGGGCCCGCAAGCCAGATGGTCCCTGCCGGATGCGTAATCTCGGTGAGATCATAGCCGGGCTTCGTCCCGGCCACGCGGCCGGTCAGCACCGACGTGAGCGCGAAGCGGCTTTCGCCAGCCTGGACGTCGCTGCGGCCGAAAACCTCATCCACCGACCCCGATGTGACGACGTGTCCGTCGATGATCACAACGACATGCGAGGCGATGCGCGCCACCTCGTCAACGGCGTGAGAGACGTAGACGATCGGCACGGCGAATTCATCGCGCAGCCGCTCGATCAGGATGAGGATTTCGAGCTTGCGTTCGTCATCGAGCGCCGCCAGCGGCTCATCCATGAGGAGCAGGTGAGGCGAGGATAGCAGTGCGCGGCCGATGGCGACGCGCTGCCGCTCGCCGCCGGAGAGCCGCCCGGGACGGCGCGTCAGCAGATGGCCGATGCCGAGCGTTTCCACCACCGGTTCGAACGCGATTTCCGGCTCCTTCTGCGAGCGATTGGATGGGCTGTGCGAATTGCTTGCGGCCCGCCCCGCAAACCAACGGCCGAACATCAGGTTTTGACGGACCGTCAGATGCGGAAACAGCCGCGCATCCTGGTAGACGAGCCCGATCCGGCGTGCGTGCTTCGGAACGAAGATCCGCTTCTGCGTATCGACCAGCACCCGATCGTCCACGACGATCGTGCCACGGTCGGGGCGTAGCAGCCCTGCGATCAGCGAAATCGTGACCGACTTTCCGGAGCCCGAGCGGCCGAACAGGGCGACGACGCGCGCGTCGCTCGCGAACGCAACATCATAGGCGAAGCTGCCGAGTTTGATCGCAGCGTCGAAGCCGATCATTGGAACTGCGCGAGCCGCCGATTTGCGATCCGGGCGATGAACTCGGAAGCGACAAGGGCAACGAGGGCCATGACAATTGCGACCGCCGTCAGCCGCCAGGCATCGGCATCGCCGCCGGGCACCTGCGTATAGGTGTAGATCGCCGCCGAAATTGTCTGGGTCTCACCGGGAATATTGGAGACGAAGGTGATGGTAGCCCCGAACTCGCCGAGCGCCCGCGCGAAGCACAGGATCGCACCCACAACGACGCCGGGCAGCGCGAGAGGCAGCGTCACGAGCGCAAAAGTCCAAAGCCCGTTGGCGCCCAGCGTCGCTGCCGCGTCCTCGAGCCGCTGGTCGATCGCCTCGATGGACAACCGCATCGGTCGCACCATCAGCGGGAATCCCATCACGGCCGACGCGACCGCGGCTCCGGTCCAGCGAAACGAAAACACGATGCCGAGATAGTCGGCGAAGAATTCGCCGAGAAAGCCACGCCTTCCGAGGACGATCAGCAGGATATAGCCGACGACGACCGGAGGGAGCACGAGCGGCAGATGGACGAAGCCATCGAGCAGCATCTTGCCGGGAAACTGATAGCGCGCGAGCACATAGGCAATCAGTATGCCGAGCGGAAGGTTCACCACCATCGCGGTGGTGGCGATCCGCAGAGACAAGCGCACCGCCGTCCATTCATCCGGGGAAAGTCCGAGAAGCGCGTCGCCCACCGTTAGACCGATTGCCTCGCCGTGATCCGTATGGCGCGAACATTGCCGTTCAACGCTGCCAAGGCAAGCTTGAAACGACATGCAACGCACTATTTGCCCTGGTTCACCATGCCAAATCCTTGCGCTTTGAATTCGCTCACCGCAGTGCTCGATCGCAGATAGGCGAGGAACGCCTTCGCATCGGGATTGCGGCTCGCGGTCGTCAGCGCCGCCGGGTAGAGGATCGGCGCATGGGAGTCGGGCGGAAACGTGCCAACCACTTTCACGCGGGGCTCAGCCTTGGCGTCGGTCGCGTAGACGATGCCAAGCCGCGCTTCGCCCCGTGCGACGAAATTCAACGCCGAGCGCACATCCGGAGACGGTGCGAGCTTGTTGGCGACACTCTGCCACATGCCGAGCTTCTCCAATGCCTCCTTCGCATACTTGCCGGCGGGCACGGAATTGACTTCGCCGACTGCGAGGCGGCTATTACCGAGCGCGGCCGCAAGGTCGGCGCCTGGGGCGATCTTGAACTCGATCTTGGAGTCGGCCGGGGCGACCAGCACTAGGCTGTTGGCGAGCAGGGTTTCGCGTGAAGCGGTGTCGATGAGCTTGCGCTGTTGCAGCCAGTCCATCCAATCGAGGTCGGCCGAAATGAAAATATCAGCGGGGGCGCCGGATTCGATCTGGCGCGCCAGCGCCGAGGAGGCGGCGTAAGACAGAACCGCACGCTTGGCACTTTCCTTTTGCCAATCGGCTGCGATGGCATCGAGCGCCGTTTTCAGGCTCGCCGCCGCGAAAACCAGCGGACCGCCGCCACGATCCTGGGCGGTGGCGGGCATGATCACTGCCGCAATAGCAAGTACCAGCGCAATGAGGGGCCGGATCGCAATTGCAAGACGACAACAAGACATGGCAAAGCTCCGTGGCGACCGCTACGAGGAGGTCGGTATTCCCAATGATATATAGCGGGGCACGCACCATGTTGTCACGACGCCAGTGCAGCTTCTGAAAGTCTCGTTAAGCATCCGACTCGAACGCCGGCTACACGGCTTTGACGTACGAAGTCCATGGAGAAGGCATTGGTCGAAAGCTCGAAAGTCGAAATTCTCAACCCTGACTGGCCGGGCCGGCAATTGCCGCTGATGCCCGGAGACCTGACGCAGTTCCTGCCGCAAGGGCTTGCACTCGGCACTCCGGCCATCGTGCGGCCCTGGGACGATCCGCTCAAGGTGCTCACCAGTCCGAGCTTCTACGACGTCGATCCGCCGGAGAAGTCATCTGTTTCGCGCGGCGCCGACCCAGGAGCCTTCAGGCGGCGTCATTTACTTCGACGATCATCTGGAATTCAGCGAAATCCGCACCGCGCTCGAAGTGATGGGCGCAACCCTCCAGCGCAGCGATTACGCGGTGTTCGCTGCCTCGGCTGACGATCCGCCCAACGATCGCTACTCGATCAGGTGCGGATCCTGCCTCGCGCCGCGCTTGCCCATTTCTTTGGGTGCCGTGAAGCAAGCGCACTTCCCGATCAGCCGATCCCGATCGGCGACTTCATCGCACAGTTCATCGACGACCAGCGGGCAAAGTGGAACGACCCTTCCTACACGTTCAGTGGGCGTCTTGCGGGCACGCTCGGCGGCGACGGCGACTGGGCAAAGGAATCGCTGTGCTTCGGCTTCCTGGTCGAGAACACCTATTGGAGCGTATATCGGCTCTGGAGCCGCGCCTGGCTTGTCACTAAGTAAAGGCCGCAATGTCCGACGATATCAAATTCAATCGCACCCTCGATCTTGCTCCCGGCGTAGTGGATGAGGTTGTGCCGGGGGTGCGCCGCATCCTCGCAGACAATCCGAGCCCGTTCACCTTCAAGGGAACGATGAGCTACATCATCGGCCGCGACAAGGTTGCCATTCTCGATCCCGGCCCCGGTGACGAGCGCCACATCAAGGCGCTGCTCGATGCCGTGCGGGGCGAAACCGTGACCCACATCCTCGTGACCCACACGCATCGCGATCACTCGACAGCGGCCGCGGCAATAAAGGCCGCGACCGGCGCAGTCACTGTGGCGGAGGGTCCGCACCGCCCGGCACGTCCGCTTCTCAGCGCCAACGAAGTCCGGCTCGACGCGGGCGGCGACACCGAGTTCGTGCCTGACCAAAGGGTCGTCGACGGCCAAGTCATCGCGGGCGACGGCTGGGCGGTCGAAGCGATTGCGACGCCGGGGCACACGGCGAACCATATGGCATTCGCGCTTCGGGGCACCGATGCGCTATTTTCCGGCGATCACGTGATGGGATGGTCCACATCGATCGTAGCGCCGCCGGACGGCGCCATGATCGACTACATGGCCTCGCTCCGCCGCCTCGCGGCGCGCCCGGAAGCGATTTATCTGCCTGGCCACGGCGACATCATCCGCGACGCGCCCCAATTCGTCGCGGGCTATATAGCGCATCGTCTCGGCCGTGAGACCTCGATCCTCAAGCGCCTCGCCAAGGGCGAAGCTGCCATCCCGGAGCTGGTGAAGGCGATCTATATCGGACTTGATCCGCGTCTCGCGGGAGCCGCGGGGCTCTCGACATTCGCCCATCTGGAAGACCTCGTCGCCCGCGGTCTCGTCGCGACCGATGGCGCACCCTCGCTGTCAGGCCGCTATCGCTTGGTGGACTGACGGCCCTTCGGAGCTGCTTTGGGCGTGGTCTTCGCGGCGCGCTCGGCCACATCGGCCTTGTCGACGGTACTCGCGTCGTCGATGTCATCAAGCAGCGCCAGTACGCGCTCGGCATTCGCCCCGAAGTCGGCAAAGCTGTAACGCGAGGCCGAGCGGATATCGATTCGCGAGCCTTCGCGGATGCCCCGAATGCGGATGGCCACATCATCACGGAAGCCCATGATCTGCGAGCGGGCGATCGCCTCGATCCGGCCATCGCGGCCGGGTTGCGGCGCGCGGGCATCGACGATGCGCCATTTCCGTTTGGTGATGATCGCATAGGCATTATCGAATGCGATCTTGGGATTGACGTTGACGACCAGCGGCTCGATGTCGGGCCACGTCTCCTTCTGGATTTCGGCGGTGGCGAGGCCCGGGTAGATGCTGGAGTTGGGCGGCCGCAGCCGCGCCACCACGTCGAAGCGCGGCGGATCGATCGGATCGGTGGTGATGTCCCTGATGGGCGGCAACGAATAGCCCTTGTAGACGAGATAGGTCGGGTAGCCGATGAGGCCGACGCCGATCAGGACTGCCGTCATCGCCTGTCCGAAGCCCGGACCGCCGTTCATCCAGAGCGAAACAAACGCGGCAAACGCGGCAAATATCGCAAAGAGCGACAGAAGCAGAGCGCCGCCAAATGTAACCAGCAGCGGCACGATCTCAAGTACGTCGGCTCGTTCAAAAATGATGGCGAGCAGCGCGACTGCAAGGGCGAACACCGCAAGCCGCCGCGCAAGGATCGCGAGCCAAGACGGGGGATCCTGGACAGCGCGGCGGCGGGACAACACCATCGACATCGTCATTAACCCTCAGTGCAAATCTTCTTGAGCGCGGTCCATTCGTCCGGCGTTAGCAGCTCTTTCCTGACCGCGGGCTCGGGCACCTTGTCCACGGCCGCCGCCCGCGCCTCGGCCTCTGGATGATCGAGCAGGAAATGCTCCGTCGGCGTTGGTTTGCCCGACACCCTCACAAGGAAAGCGCCGAGCGAATGCGGATCGGCGCCGATCTTTGCGAGCAATCTTGCACCGAACATGTCGGCGGCAGCCTCTTCGCCCCGGGAATAAGCATTTTTCAAAAGTGTATTGGCGGTGAATATCACCGCGCCGCCCCCCGCGAAATCGTTCAGCAGCAGACCGAGCATCAACGACAGACCGCCGGTCTGAACTTGCGACCTGATGCCGTCGCGGTGCGCGGCGTGACCGAATTCGTGGGCGATCACCGACGCGAATTCATCGGGGGAATTGGCGTTCTTGGGTATCCCCGCATAGACATAGACGTGCCCGCCGGGCAGCGTAATGGCGTTGATATCGTCGACGTGCACAATGCGCACCTCCATTGGGATCGGCAGGTCGGCGCCGCCGATCAATTGGTCGACGATCTTGGTGAAGGCGGCGCGCGCCGCTTTCTCCTGGGCGGTATTGCCGATGGAGCAGTCGACAGTCTTTCCCTTGGTCTCCTCTTCGAGCTCGTGCTGGATCGCCTCGTTAGCGAGTTCGCCGAACCTGATGTCCACGGCCCGCGGCAGCAGCGGCGCTACCCGGTTCGCGATCGCCGGTACCGCCCAAATCGCGGCCGCAATCACCATCACGGCCGCGAGCAGGCTATAGCGCACGACGCGGTTGCGGACGTGCTCGTCGGTCAGTCCCGTGCGATCACAGGGAAGCGCGGCCTGCGCGACCGCGTCGGCGAGGGCCTTGTCGTGAATTTCGAGTCGTGCGGCAGATTCGCCGGTCGGTAGACCGAGCCGGAGCACGCCTTCCGGGGTCGCCACCGGCGCGATCTCGGCACAGCGCCATTCCGCGAGGGTGCGCCCGTCAGCCGCATTGATCCGCACAAGGCCGTCGATAAGCTCGACATTGACGCTGTTACGGGCGCTGGTGATGCCATCGTAGAAGGTGCCGGGTCCGGTGGTGCTCATGAGATCGTCCCGCTACACGCTGCCGGTGCCGAGGGCATCGGCAAGGCCTTCGCCGAGCGCGTTCGCGTGAGCGGGCCTGGCACGAACGTTGTCGAGCGCGGCAATCCCCGAAACAGTGACTGAATCCACCATGAGCTGCCAAACCCGGAATCTCACCACGACCTGGTAGATCGCCGAGCAACCGAGCACGAAGATCACGTAGGCCATTATCCCCATCAGTGCGAGGACAGCGTCGCGCGGCGTCGACACTACCGAGAAATCGATGACGCCTGACAGCACCCCGATGATCATGATGGCGGCGAGGCCACCCGCGATCACAAACGCGATGGTGAAGAGCAGCTGATAAAGGAGACAGCGCACATAGGCGCCATAGAAATCGCGAATCCGCAGATCCGAAACAACGGCGACGCCACCCAGCCTTATGCCGTCGAGCCACCAACGCAGCATGATCGCAGCCAAAGCAGGCCAAAGAATAACCGTGAAGACGATAGCCCATGTCAGTGCGATCGCCGTAATCGCGCCGGCGGACTGCAGGCTGCCCACCTGCTGTACCGCCTCCCAGATGTTGGCCACATTCTGCGCGAGCAGCAGATTTCCAATCGCGGACAAATCGACTTCCTCACCCGCTGTTGCGAGGGCGAAGACGAGCTGGGGAACAATGACGATCCACATTGCGATGCCGCGCACCAGGAGGCGCCAGCCGGAACCTTCGAAGCTGCCGCCGAGATCGCCGAAGTAGGTGTTGCTCATCTGGTAACGTTCCTGGCTCGCCACCATGAAGGGATAAGCCAAGCCGAGGGTCAGAAGCGTGAGCGCCCACCACAGGACCGCGCGGATGGCAAAGACGACCCCCGATCCGGTCTGGTGAAAGCGAAGGCCTCGCAGCACCGTGCGTGTGAGCCGATAGGCGCGGGCGCGAAACCACGCGAACTGGCCAATGGCATATGTGAAGACGAAGAAGAACCCCGCCAGCTCGAGATCTCCGGTGGCGAGCAGAAGAAAGACCGACCCGATTTCGAGTGGGATCAGGATCCCGAGCGCCATCAGGAAGCCGGCCAGCAGCTCGAGCGCGGTTCCGGTATATTCGAAATTCTCGTCTTCGAGTTCGATGCCGGCCCACAGCGACCGCCGCATGTCGGTGAACAGCCAGAACCGGTAGAGCCCGAGCGTCACCCCTTGCAGGGCGTTGCCGCGAATCATCAAACGCCAGTAATCGCGACGGCTGCCGACAAACCGCAGCCGCACCGGCTTATCTGCCGTCGCGGTCTGCGCGACTGGCGGCGTTGTTGTCACGGCAACCGCAGCACTGCTGTCAGGCGGGGTCATGCCGCGGTCCTGGTTCTAGGGCCGGTCCACGGCTCGTGCCATCTGCCTGTGATCATGCACCTGCCTCATGCAGCCGACGCAATAAAATTAGCCGCGTCGCCGCATCTCGATTTTAGACCGGGGATCGCGACAAATCCGCGTCACCGCATACTGACGAAGCGTCAATGGTTGAACATGCTTAAAGGGGCAGGGGTAACGACGCAATAGCCCCACCCTGACCCAATACGTCAATGGAACCCGAACATTACGCTGCCGGCAGCTGGTAATCCCTGAAGCGTTCGCGCAGCACCGTCTTCTGTATTTTGCCCGTCGCTGTGTGGGGAATTTCGTCGATGAACACCACATCGTCCGGCATCCACCACTTGGCAATCTTGCCGCGCATGAAGCCGAGAATGTCCTCCTTGCTGGCGGCTTCGCCTTGTTTCATGACTACCACCAGCAGCGGCCGTTCATCCCATTTCGGATGGCGCACGCCGATGACCGCAGCTTCCGCCACTTTGGGGTGGCCCACGGCAAGGTTCTCGATCTCGATTGAGGAAATCCACTCGCCGCCGGACTTGATAACGTCTTTCGACCGGTCGGTGATCTGCATGTAGCCGTGCGCGTCCATGGTGGCGACGTCGCCGGTGTCGAAGAAGCCATTGCTGTCGAGGATGCCGCCCTCTTTGAAATAGGCGCGGGCAATCGTTGGCCCTCTCACCTTGAGACGCCCGAACGATTTGCCATCCCACGGCAACTGGTGGCCGTTGTCGTCCTCGATCCGCATTTCCACCATGAACGGCGGATGACCCTGCTTTTGCTGGACGTCGAGGCGGGCGTCACCGGTGAGCGTGGCGTATTCCGGCTTGAGCGAGCCGAGCGTGCCGACCGGCGACATTTCCGTCATGCCCCAAGCATGTACCACCTCGACGCCATAGACCTCCTGGAATTTCTGCACGAGGACGCGCGGGCAGGCCGACCCTCCGATGATGACCCGATCGAGATGGGGGAGGGTGCCGCCATGGGCCTCAAGATGCGAGAGAAGTGCGAACCACACCGTCGGCACCGCCGCCGTGCAGGTGACCTTGTACTCATTGAGCAGCTCGAGAATAGATGCGCCGTCAAGCTTCATGCCCGGCATCACCAAGGTCACGCCCGACATCGGAGCTGAGAAGGCAAGCGACCAGCCGTTGGCGTGAAAGAGCGGCACCACCGGCATGACGATGTCGTTTGAGGACAGGCAGAATGCATCCGGCTGGCTCGTCTTGAGCGCATGCAGGACGTTCGAGCGATGCGAGTAGAGCACGCCCTTTGGGTTTCCGGTGGTGCCGGAGGTGTAGCACATGCCGGCGGCGGTATTTTCGTCGAAGGATCGCCACACGAAGTCGCCGTCGGCCTCTGCGATCCAATCCTCGAACGCCACGACATTGCGCAGCGTCGTCTTCGGCATATGCGCGTCGTCGGTCAGCACGATGTAACGCTCGATCGACGCCAGCTTGTCGGCGAGCTTTTCGAGCAACGGCAGGAATGTGATGTCGGTGAAGAGAACGCGATCTTCGGCATGGTTGACGATCCAGGCGATCTGTTCCGGAAACAGCCGCGGATTGACCGTGTGATAGATCGCGCCAATGCCGAGAATGCCGTACCACGTTTCGAGGTGACGCCACGTATTCCACGCCAACGTCGCAACGCGGTCGCCGACCTTGATGCCGTCACGCTCGAGACGCTGGGCAACTTTGAGGGCGCGGCCACGGATTTGGGCGTAATCCGTGGTGTGAATCGGCCCCTCGATTGAGCGGGTGATGACCTTGCGGGCGCCGTGATAAGTTGCAGCGTGGTCAATGATCTTGTGGCACAGCAACGGCCAATCTTGCATCAATCCGAGCATTTCAATCCCCTCAATTTTTGGTCCCATTCGTTAAGCCGGGACTTCTTTGGAACGTGAGAACATTAGCAACGCGGGAATGGCAGGAAAACCGGCATTCGTTTCAGCTACGTGCGATGCAGCAATCGGTTTCACAAAAATCGGCTGACCGAGAACCGCGAAATATCGTGGACAGTCCGACCATCGGTTGCGAGATCGGCGAGGATTTCGCCGATCAGCGGGGCGAACTTGAATCCGTGTCCGGAGCACGGCGAAGCAACGACGATTTGGGGGTGGCCCAGTAGCCGGTCGATGATGAAATCGCCGTCCGGAGCCATGGTGTAAAGGCACGTCGTTGCGGCAAGGAGCTTGCCGTCGGCACCCGGCAGGTGTGCCTTCAGCGCAGCGCGAATGATTGCTTCATCGGCCGCCGCGACCCCGCGATCGTAGCTGTCGGGATCGACCGCTGCGCCGTCCTGGTCGTGTCGGGCGACTTTCACGCCGTTGCTGCCGTCAGCGGGAAATCCGTAAAAGAGGCCGAAATCGCTTTCGAGCAGGAAAACCGGAAAGCGATCTGTTGAGAACAGGGCGGTCGTCGCGGCGTCCACCGGCTCGAACCAACCGAGCACCTGGCGCACGGCTTTGACCGGCAGCGGAAGGTCGCGCATCAGCGCCTTTACCCACGGGCCTGCCACCACGATCACACGATCCGCCGCGAACGTTTCGCGCTCGGTCCTGACCCGCGCACCGTCGCCGTCGGGCGCAATGTCGATCACGCGCTCCTTAAAGCGAACCTCGGCGCCGACGGCGCGCGCTTCGGCCACCAGCGCCTCGATCGTGGGCTCGGCCCGCACGAACCCGCCATTCGGCTGAAATACGCCGACCATCTGCTCCGGCACTCGAAACGCCGGAAACAGGGCCGTCAGGCTCCGCGAATCGAGAACTTCGTGCGGCAGGTTATGGAGCTTCGATGCCCGCAGGGTTCCCTCGACAAGCTCGCCGTTGGGTGGGCCGATTTCGACGATGCCGGTGACGGTGAGCAGCGCCTCGCCCGACCTCGCTTCGAGGTCGCGCCACAGGGGATAGGCGGCGCGCAGCAGCGGCACGTAGGACGGGTGCTCGAAATAGCCGAGGCGGATAATGCGGGTGCGGCCATGGGATGAGCCGCGATCATGGCCGAGACCAAAACGGTCGATGCCAATCACCCGCCGCCCGCGCCGTGCGAGCGCGCTGAGCGCCGCGCTCCCCATGACGCCAAGCCCGATCACCGCAACATCGTAGGCCGCCATGGCCGCATTTTCCTGCTGATTTTGAGTTATGATACAGCGTTCTTGACATCGGGATGTTGGGGGATCCGGCGCACCGAGGGTGCACCACAGTAAAGCCCATTCGCCACGATATCGGCCGAAATTCCGGCGAAGGGTTTTGCGTCCAACTAGCGCTACTGGTGTTGCTCGAATGTTTCCCACCGCCTCGCGCGTGATGACGGCAAGCGCTGCTGTCCTCGCGGTGCTCGTATCTGTCGGTCGCGGCGCCGCGCAGGCGCCGCCCGAGGGGCCGAGCGCGTGCGAGATGCGTCTCTCGCCTGACCGAGCCGTGATCAAGCCGATGGGTGCGATCGATGGGCCCAATAGCTGCGGCGGACCGGACATCGTGCACCTTGAGCGGATCATCCTTTCGGACCGCACTTCCATTCCGCTCGAGCCGCCGGCGACCCTGCGCTGCGAGATGGCGGAGGCCATCGTGAATTTCGTGCGTCAGGACCTCGCGCCGGCTGTTGCCCGCATGGGAGCGCCGTTGAGCGCCATTGAGAACTTCGATTCCTATGATTGCCGGAGCCGCAACCGCGTCTCCGGCGCGCCCTTGAGCGAGCACGGACGCGCCAATGCCCTCGACATTCGCGCGGTGCGGTTGAAAGATGGCCGCCTTGTGCGGCCGGCCGATCCCGGCGCGCCCATGGAGTTCCGTGTCGCCGTGAAGACCAAGGCCTGCAATCGTTTCATGAGCGTGCTGGGGTCGGGATCCGACGGCTATCACGAGGACCACATCCACATGGACCTCGCAGATCGTCGCAGCGGTGCCCACCTTTGCCATTGGGAATTGCGCACCGGCGAGCCGGGATCCGGCGCGGGCGACGAGGTTGCGCGCGCCGGCGTCGCGTCGGTGCGAGCGCTGGTGCCGCTGCCGCGCAGTCGGCCGTTCGAGGCCGGCGGCTTGGCACGTGATCCATTTCTTGAAGGTCATCCCTGATGAATGTGCTCAGCAATATCGCGGCCCGCGACGTCGAGACGCTGCTTCACCCCTATACCAACCTTGCGACTTTTGCCGCGAGCGGCGGGCCGCTCGTCATCGACCATGCGAAGGGCGTGTGCGTCTACGACCGCAACGGCAAAGAGTATATCGAGGGGATGGCCGGCCTGTGGTGCACGTCGCTCGGCTATGGCAACGAGGAACTGGTCGAGGCGGCGGCATCACAGATGCGCAAGCTCTCGTTTGCGCATCTGTTCAGCGGCCGCAGCCACGATCCTGCGATCGAACTGGGCGAGAAGCTCAAGGAGATCGCGCCAGTGCCGATCTCCAAGGTGTTTTTCTGTAACTCGGGCTCGGAGGCGAACGACACTTTCATCAAGCTCGTCTGGTACATGAACAACGGGCTTGGCCGGCCGCGAAAGAAGAAGATCGTGAGCCGGCAGCGCGGCTATCACGGTGTCACCATTGCATCGGCGTCTCTGACCGGCCTCCCCAACAACCATCTCGATTTCGATCTTCCGATCGCGGGCATCTTGCACACCGCATGCCCGCATCACTATCGCGATGCCTTGGAGGGGGAAAGCGAAGAGGATTTCGCAACGCGGCTCGCGTCCGAACTCGAAGAACTAATCCTGCGCGAGGATCCCGACACGGTTGCCGCCTTCATCGCCGAGCCGGTGATGGGGGCGGGCGGCGTGGTGGTGCCGCCGCGCACCTATTTCGAGAAGATCATGGCGGTGTGCGATCGCTATGATCTGCTGACGATCTCCGACGAAGTGATCTGCGGCTTCGGCCGGCTGGGACGCACGTTCGGTTGCGACGTCCTAGGTTTTCGTCCGCACGCATTAACTGTCGCCAAAGCGTTGTCGTCGGCTTATGTGCCGATTGCCGGCGTGATGGTGCCGCAGCGCATGTATGACGCGATCGTTGTCGAGAGCAGCAAGATCGGCACGTTCGGACATGGCTTCACTTACTCAGGTCATCCAGTGGCAGCCGCTGTCGCGCTCAAGACGCTGGAAATCATGGCGCGCGAGCGCATCGTCGAGAAGGTGCAGGCGCTCGCGCCGCAGTTCGGCAAAGCGCTCCGTGAGCTCGGCGAACATCCGTTGGTCGGCGAGGCGAGGGGCCTTGGCTTGATCGGCGCAATCGAACTTGTCGCCGACAAGCGCACCAAGCGGTCGTTCGATGCCAAGCTCGGTGTCGCGGCGCGCTGCGTGGCCGCCGCTGTCGACGAGGGTCTGATCGTGCGTCATATCTTTAACGACACGATATCGTTATGTCCGCCGCTCATTATTTCGCCGCAGGAACTTGCTGAGCTGTTTGCGCGATTGCGTCGCGCACTCGATCGCACGCTCGCCTGGGCAGCGAGCGAAGGGTTAACGAAAGGTTAACGACGGGCGACGAATTTGTCGCGGACTTGAGCGGTTGCAATCGTGCTGTGTGCGGCTGATTTACCGGAATGAGGCTCGAAAGCTTTTGGATGCGCGTCGCGCAGAATGTGGAGCTGGTGTTGTTGCGGGTAGTTGATTTGAGCGGCGGGATCGGTTTCGTCCGATCCATGTGTGCAGGGGCGCGGATATGACGCCGCGCGAACGCGGCAACCCAGGTTCTCCCGAAATCATGGTTAACCCAGAGGAGTTCGCAGCCGGCGATGATGGCGCCCACCGGGTTGCCGGGCCTCGGCCGCCCCTGCCGATCAGCCGCCGCGGCCTTCTGGTTGGCGCGGCCGGTCTAGTCGTTCTCGGAGGCTCGGGCACCGCGGGCTATGCAACCGCGATCGAGCCCGAGCGACTGGTGACGACGACGTATCGTTTTACCCCGCCAAACTGGCAGGGCCCGCCTCTGCGCCTTGCGGTCATCGCGGATATTCATGCCGGTGGCCCGAACATGGAGGTGGAGCACATCCGCCGCATCGTGGATGGCGCGAATGCGCTCGCTCCCGACGCGGTGGTGCTGCTCGGCGATTTCGAGGCAAGTCATCGCTTCGTGACCGAGCACGTCCCCCCCGCGGTCTGGGCTCGCGAATTGGCCCGCCTCGGCGCCCCGCTCGGCGTCTGGGCAATTCTCGGCAATCATGACTGGTGGCATGGGGTTGCTCATGTGCGCATCGCGCTCGCAAGCGTCCGCATTCCGGTCCTGGAAAATCGTGCCGTCCTGCTTGGCGAGGGAAGTCGGCAATTTTGGCTCGCGGGCTTGGGCGATCAACTGGCGCATCCGCTCGGGCGTCATGCATTCCGCGGCGAGGATGATCTTGCCGGCACGCTCGCCCAGGTGACGACCGATCACCCGGTCATCCTGCTCGCCCATGAGCCGGACATCTTCACCAAAGTGCCGCCCCGGGTTGCGTTGACGTTGTCGGGGCACACCCATGGCGGCCAGATTCGCATTCCCGGACTGTGGCGATCATGGGTTCCGTCGAAATATGGAGCGCGGTTTGCGTACGGGCACATTATCGAATCCGAACGGCACCTGATCGTATCGGGCGGGCTCGGCACGAGCTTCGTGCCGGTGCGCCTAGGCGTTCCGCCGGAAATCGTCCATGCGGTGATCGGCGCGTAGTGCGCCAACGCGGCAAACGCGCGCAACGCGGCGTCGCTAACCCGCACGACGCCAGGGCAGATTGGCGGCGCCTTCCGCAAAGACCCAGCAGCCGATGCCGAGATCGTCCGGAAACGGCGCGATGATGCAGCGATCACGTTGCTCGAAGGAAAGGCCGCCCGCGCGCAAGCAAGACGCTGCCCGGTTCAGAGAACGGACTGCAACGCCATAGGCGGCAATGAAGGGCAGGTCTGGAGCAGCGAGTCCCGGCAATAGCTCCGCAAGAGCCGCCGGCGGCACCAGCTGCACGCGACCGCGATCGAGATGGAAGGCCGGGCCGAATTGGCTTTCGCGTGGGTCACGGCCGAGGAACCGCCGGAGGCGATCGGTTGCTTCGGCCACATCGGCTTCCGCAACAACGATGTCGATGAGGCCACAGGAACCGTTCGGCTGATCGAGCCAACGGGGCTGCCAGACGGTGTGCTCGGTTCTGTGGGCCAACACTTGGATACGGCCCTCCGGCATTTCGCCCGGCGCGAGCCGGACAATCGAGAACGCCGCGATGTCCGGGCCAGTCTCGGTATCGACCGGGCGCTGCATGGAGACCAGCGGCTGCACGCGGAAGCCTGATCCGGCGAGGCGCGCATGGGTCGCGGCCGCATCCGTGACCGAGAAGGCCACGAGGTGCACGCCGCAATAGCGTCCAACGGATGCATCGAATTCGCGGGCAAGCGGCGTTTCCGCGGTCTTGAACAGGATTTCAAGATAGCCCCGGTCGAGCATCACGGTGACGTTGCCGGTGCCGGCCGGCTTCGGTGGGCCACCCGCCGGGTCCGGATTGACCTGGACCGAAACCGGCGTCGGCGCAAATCCCGCCCGTGTGAGAGCGCCGATTGCGGCGTCACGGTCGATAACAAAATGAGCGACATGGTCGAGAAAGAATTCATCGCCCAACGGCAGCCGGCGATCGACCTCGGCTTCGAACATCATGTGATGCTTGTCATCCGTTGTCCCGTCGCCCGTTGACGTCACGCGATCTCTTGATGCGCTACGGCGATGTGCTGGGCCGCTTCACGCATAAGCGCGGTACGATCGATCTTGTTCGTCGTCGACAGCGGCAGCCGATCGACGAACCAGACGAAGCGCGGGTGCTGGTAGGCGGGCGCATTGGCAAGAGCGAACTGCTTGATATCCTCGGACGACACCGAAGCGCCCTGACGTATGACCACGAACGCAACCGGCTTCTGGCCTTTGATGTCGTCGTCGATCGGCACGACGCAGGCCTGCACGACGTCGGGATGCCGCTCCAGCATGCGCTCGACGTCGCTCGGATAGATGTTCTCGCCGCCAGATACGAACATATCGTCCGTGCGGCCGATGAAATAATAGAAGCCGTCGTTGTCGCGGCGAAAAACGTCGCCGGTGCGGTAGAAGCCGTCTGCCGTGAACGGCGAGAGCAGGTCAGGCCGATTGTGGTAGCCGAGCATGAGGGCGGGGCATTTCATCTCGAGAGCGCCTTCCGCTGCATCGGTCTTAGTAATCCGTCCGGCCTCATCGACGAGCCGCAGATCGACCTTCGGATGAGGGTAACCGACAGAATTTTCCGGTTGCGGCAACCCGCGCGGATGCGGTCCGAACACCACCGGCCCCGCCTCCGTGGTGCCATAGGCATTGGTCACCCGGGCTTTCGGTAACGCCCGATGCAGGGCTTGCATCAAGCTCTGGCTCACTGGCGCCGACCCCATGCGCACAAACTCGACGCTGGAGAGGTCGGTGCTTGCCATGAGATCGCGTTCCCGCAACATCATCGCGATCATCGGCGGCACGGCGGTGAGCCATGTGCAGTGATGGTGTCCGATCGCCTCTATGTAGGCCGGTGCGGAAAACTGCGGCTGCATGACGATCGTCGCGTGAGACGCGCAGGCGAGCTTGGTGAGCGCCAGCGCATTCATGTGATAGAGCGGCGCCGCGACCAGAAAGCGATGGCGCGAGAAGTCCTGGCCATCAATGCGCGTCTCGACGACCCAGATGTGGCTCTGATGCGAGAGTACGACACCCTTGGGCATCCCGGTCGAGCCGGAAGTGTAGAGGAACATCGCCGGCTCATCGGGCTTCGCCGCGGCCGCGTCGAACGGACCCGGATCGAGAAAAGCTGCAAAGCCCTCGGGCCCGCTATCGCCGAAACACACCGCCGGAAGGTCGGCCGGACAGGCGCTCCGCCGCGCCTGATCGCAGAACACCAGTCGCGCCCCGGCATCTCGTAAGATGAACTCAATCGTCGCGCGCGGAAACCGGTAGTTCACCGGCACCGCGACGAAGCCGGCGCGCAGGATACCGAAATAGGTGGCGGCGAACTCGCTGCGATTGGCCGACAGAATGCCGATGCGGTCGCCGCGCGTAAATCCTCGTGCGACGAGTGCACGGGCCACGCCTTTCGCCTGCGCATCAAGCTCGGCATAGGTGACGCGGCGCTCGCCCTCGGCGAGATCAATGATAGCGAGCTTGTCGAGATCGCGGTCGCGGCGGATCAGATCGCCGAGATTGGTAAAAGCGGATGCCACTGGTCGTCGTCACGCCTTGGGCGGCGCCGTGAGATAGGTCCCGCGGCCGCTGGCGAGCAGTTTGCCTTGAGCGTCGAACACCCGCGCCTCCGAGGTCGAGAACTGACTTCCCATCCTAACGACGGTGCCGCGTACCGTCAGGTCGCCGGGCATGGCAGGGCTGTGGTAGTCAATGCGCAAGTCGATGGTCGGCACGCCGCGGCCGAGCTTCCTCACCATCGCCCAATCGGCACCAAGATCGATGAGGGTCGCAAGGATGCCGCCGTGGGTATAGCGGCGGTCCGGGTTGACGACCCATTCCTCCCGCCATTTTGCGGTGATCTCGACGCCGTCGTCGTGGACCGCCACGACCTTGAGGCCAAGCCACTGATGATAGGGCCTGCGTGTGACGAGCTGCTGCACTTGCTCCAGCGTGATGGCTTCGGGTTTGGTCTGCTCGCTCACGGTGCCACCACGACTTTGCCAATGACCTCGCGGTCCTGGATCATCCGCAATCCTTCGGCCGCCTGATCGAGCGGCAAGACCTTGTCGATCACCGGCTTCATTTTGCCGTGGGCAATCAAGTCCATCAGTCCTTTGAGATCGTCGTCATAGAAACTGTTGGAGCCGATGATCTTCAGTTCGAAGGTCCAGACATAGCGCAGGTCTTCCTTGGGGTCATGTCCCGCGGTCGCGCCACACACCAGGAGCTTGCCGCCGCGCTTAAGGCAGCGCAGCGACGGTTGCCAAGTATCGCCGCCGGTGAAGTTGATCACGACGTCGACGCCGCCTTCATAGCTGCGGCGCTGCGGCTTGCCGTAGCGCTCGACTGCCCATTTGGAGAAATCGACCTCCTGGTAATTTATGGTTTCGTCGGCGCCGAGCTCCTTGAGCCGCCGCATTTTCTCGGCGGTGCTCGCGCACGCGATCACCTCGGCGCCGAGGTGCTTGGCGAGAATGACGCAGCCGGTGCCCACGCCGCCGCTCGCGCCGAGGACAATGACGCGGTCGCCCTTGCGGATCGTATCGTGGGTGATCAGCATGCGGTGCGCGGTGCCGTAGGCGACCGGAAGCGAGGCCGCGTCCGCGAACGTCACGTCGGCCGGCATGGCGACGAGCTGGTCGGCCGCGACCAGGCAATACTCGGCCATGCCGCCATCCAGCATCTCACCCATCAGGCCGCGCTTCTTGTTGAGCGGATTGACCAGCACGCGGTCACCGACCTTCCATCCGTTCACGCCATTTCTGGTCTCGACGATCTCGCCAGCCATATCGAGGCCAATCACCACCGGCAACGGCACCTTGATGCCGGGCATGCCGCGCATGGTGAACACGTCATGGTAATTGAACGACGATGCCCGCACCCGGATCACCACATGGCCTTCCGTCGCCCGTGGCACCGGATAATCGGAGACCACTTCGAGGTCGCCGAGTCCGCCATGCCGACGCAACACCAGCGCTTTCATCGTCGATGCAACCACGCCTTTGCCTCCTCACATGCTGCGAAGTTCTTAATTGGTGCGGCTTCGATATTCCACTGTAAAACGAGGCGCCGAGGTCGCGTCGGGTTGTGATTTTCGCACCGAGATTTTCGCACCGAGTTCTATTGCGTCGAAATGATCAGGCGCAACATCGAGCAGCGCGCGGCAAAGCCGTTCCGCGTCCTCTAAACGCAGCTGCTCGTAGGCCATGAGCGCCTGTTGAAAAGCCTCCGTCACCGACAGAGTGATCTCCGGCACCGCCGTCCTCCGATCGGTCACGACGGAGCTTGTGCCGGCTCCTTCTCGGCGCGGGAGGGCGCCGCGGCCGGCAACGCAGACGCAACTTCGGCGATCGCCTCATCCCAAGCCCCCGGCTGCGGCTGTCGGAACAAGCGGGCGGTCGGGTACCAAGGGCTATCGTCACGATCGAGCATCCAGCACCAATCCGGAGTGTGAGGCAGCAGGATGAACACCGGTTTTCCAAGCGCGCCCGCGACGTGCGCGAGGCAGGTGTCGACTGCGATGACGAGATCGAGGCAACTGACCAGCGCCGCCGCATCGGCAAGATCGTTCAGCGACCTGCCATACTCGAGAATATTGGCATGTTGCCGGAGCAAATCTTCGTCGCCCGGGCGCAGATCCTTCTGCAAACTCACGAACGTTGCGTCGAAGTCGGTGAGCGGCAGCAGCGTTGCAAGCTCGATAGAGCGATTGCGATCGTTGAGGTGAGCGGGGCTGCCGGCCCAAACGAGCCCGATGAAAGGCCGCTTCGATTCCGTCAATTGGGCCTTCCAGGTTGCGACGTCGTCAGCCGGCGCGTGCAGGTAAGGGATTTCTGCGGGGATCGTATTGAGCTTGGTGCTGAACGCGAGCGGCAAGCTCATGAACGGACAATGCAGATCGAACGGCGGCAGCGGCTCGCCGGCGGTCACGACCTCGGAGACGCCTGCCAGCGATGTCATAAGCCGGTGCAAGGGCCCCGGCACTTCGACAATGACGTGCGCGCCACGCGCCGCCACCAGAGGGACATAGCGGCAGAACTGGACCGTATCGCCAAGTCCCTGCTCTGCGTGCAGCAGAATTCTTTGACCGTAGAGCGAAGCAAGACCATCCCATTGCGGTTGAGTGAAGTCGCGGCGCGGCGCGGTGAAGGAATCGCGCTTCCATCGCCACTCGTATTTGGCAAATCCGGTGGTGAAGTCGCCGGTGAGGAGCCGCAGCAGGGCCTCGTTCCAATGCGCCTCGGCGAAGTCCGGCACCAGTTCCTGAGCCTTGAGATGGCTTGCAAGGGCCTCATCGAAGCGGTGCTTTGCTTTCAGAGCAATGCCGCGATTGTTGTAGGCTTCCGCATAATCGGGCCGCAACGCGATCGCCTGGTCGAAGCTTTCGATCGCCGCCGCATCGTCGTTGAGTTCATGCAGCGCATTGCCGCGATTGCTGAACGCTTCGGCATAGTCCGGCTTTATTCGAACGGCGCGATCGAAGCTCGCGACGGCCTCGGCGTAGCGTCCTAGCTGGGTGAGCACATTGCCGCGATTGTTGAGGGCGATCGCGTGCTCCGGGCGCAGCATCAGCACGGTTTCGTATCCCAACAGCGCTTCTTCGGGACGCCCGGTCTCCTTCAGCAGGATCGCACGGTTGTAATGCGCGTCGGCGAAGTCGGGCTGTGCCGTGATCGCCCGGTCGTAGCTGTCGAGCGCGTCGCTGAGCCGTCCAAGCCCCTTCAGCACATTGCCGCGATTACTCAGCGTCTCGGCGTGATCCGGACGAAGGGCGAGCGCCAAGTCATAGTGCCGAAGTGCTTCCTCGCGCCGGCCCAGCCGATATTGCACCACCCCAAGCATACGAAGGGCGTCGAAGTGCCCCGGTTCCGCTTCGATGACCGCGAGGCACAAACGTTCTGCGTCTTCCATGCGGCCCTCGCGCATGGCCGCGACGGCCCCTATGAACATTTCGGCAGGAGTAGATGGAGTCTCGGGCACCTGCGGCATCTCCTGGCGCGGCTACGTCGGCTTGCGAGCGGCGCCGCCTGCCGCGGGGGCGCTTCGATTGAGAAGGCCCGGCACATCTGCCACGAGGCGCTTGACGGGCTCGGTCCAATCGCCCGGCGTTGTTTGGCGATAAAGCCGTGCGCTTGGGTACCAGGGCGTTGTGCCTCGTTCGAGGAGCCATGGCCAATCCGGCGTGAACGGCAACAACATGACGAGAGGTCGCGCCAACGCTCCGGCGACTTGGGCGACACTGTTGTCGACCGATACGATGCCGTCGAGGCGCGCGATCAGCGCCGCCAAGTCGACGAAATCCTTGAGCATCTCGGTCGGATCGAAAACATTGCGATGCTGCAGCACAAGATCATCGCCGGGTCGCAAGTCTTTTTGCAGCCGCACGAAGGACGCTTCGATCTCCAGGAGCGGCTGCAATTGGCGCAACTCGATCGACTGGCCGGTTTCGCGCGGGGGCGCATCGCTCGTCCAGGCGAGGCCGATCCGAGGGCGCCGAAGGGCGCCAAGGCGAGCCTCCCAACTTAGCAATGAATCGGTCGACGGCCGCAGATAGGGTGTGGGCGCCGGGATTGACTCGAGCTTGGTTCCGAAGGCGAGCGGCAGACTCATCAGCGGACACTGGAGATCGAAATCGGGCAACGCGTCGCCTTGGCCAACGACTTGCGTGACGCCGGCGAGACCAGCAGCGAGAGAGCGCAACGGTGGAGCGACGTCGAGGATGATCCGTGCGCCGCGCGCCGCGACCAGCGGCACATAGCGCAAGAAGCGAATGGTGTCGGCGAGCCGCGCTTCGCCATAGAGGAGGATGGTCTTGTCGTAGAGCGAGACGAGACCATCCCACTGCGGTTGCGTGAACTGACGGGGAGGCGGAGCCGGTGGAGCGCGTTTGAGCCGCCACTCGAATTTCGGCAGGCCGCGCAGGAAATCTCCGGTAAGAAGCCGCGCGGCCGCTTCCGCGCAATAGGCTTCCGGATGCTCCGGCGCCAGCGCCTGCGCAGACGCGAATGCGGCCAGCGCCTCGGGAAAGCGCCGCATGTCGACGAGAATCCGGCCACGCACGACGTGCGCCTCGGCGTATTGCGGCCGTATGGTCAATGCTCGGTCGCAAGCTGCGAGCGCCTCCTCGAAACGACCCAGCGCGCGCAGAGTGGCAGCGCGGCGCGCATTTACGACGACCGTATCGGCCTTCAACCCGAGCGTCTGGTCGAAACTCGCCAGAGCCTCCGCGTGACGGCCGAGGTCCGCAAGCACGATGCCGCGATTGAAATGGGCGTCGCCGTAATTGGGGCGTAGGGCCAGCGCGGCGTCGCAACTTGCCAGCGCCTCGTCACCCCGTCCGGCATAATGAAGTGCGACCGCACGGTTGTTATAGGCCTCGGCATAGTTGGGCTCGATGGCAATTGCGCGATCGTAGCTGGCCAACGCCTCGTCGAGGCGCAGCAAATCCTGCAACACGACGCCGCGATTATTATGGACCTCGGCAAGGTCCGAACGGATCGCCAGGATACGATCGAAGCTCGCAAGCGCCTCGGCGCGCCGCCCGCTACGGTACTGGACGGCCGCGGTCAGCCGGGAAGCGCCGAAGTGGTCCGGATCGTCCTTGAAAACGGCGGCGCACAGGCGCTCAGCTTCGACCAGTTGCCCACCTTCGAAAGCCGCCACCGCCTGTTTGAATAGATCTTCAGTAACGGGTGCGTCCGCCACGGCCATCGCGAGCCCGGTTGCCAGTCCTCAGTTTCTAAAAGCGACGATAAAGCCGAAGCCTATCGGAAGCCAGCCTCGGACGCGACAAAGAACTCATTTTGCCGGAGTGCGTTTGCGTCGGCGCTTGGGTGTCGGAGGGGCGGCATCGCGTCGATGCGTGTCGACATGCTCCAGCACGGCCCTGACCGCGCGGCTGACCGCGGCCTTGCCGCGCGACGGCGGCATGTGGCCTCTTTCGACCGCCGCCATCATGCGCCGCAGCAGATCCATGTCGTGCTCGTCGCGATAGGGCTTGGCGTCGAGATCGGCCGGCACCTTCTTCAGCCGCTCGTCGCCGGCGCGTTTGACATTCTTCTGCATGAAACGGTCGTAGGCGCGCCAGGAGACGCCCGCGGCGCGCACGGCCGCTTGTTCTGCGCGGGTCGCGATCTGATGGGCGTGAAGGTAGTGCAGGCCCAGCTGGTCGATCAGCGTCTTCTCGACCTCTTCGTGCAAGACCAGGAAGCGATCGGTCTCGACGATCCGGCCGCGGAACTTGAAAGACTGCGGCATGTGCCGATCGATATAGATCGTCGTGGCGTCGAGGCTATAGCCGGCAAGATAGGGAATGTCGTGGTTGCGGTCGAAGTTCTTCACCCGCCGAACCACCGCGTCGAGCGCGCGATCCATCATCAGGCTCGACACGTACCACTCGGGCATGTGGAGCTTCTTGTGAGGGGCTTCCGGATGGCAGAAGTGAAGCGGCATCGTGGTTCTCCCGCGCTGAAATGGTGCGACGAAGATCGAACCATTTCAGACAATTCGGATGCGATTAGCCACGGTCATCGTCCGTCTTTGTCTGCCCCCCGGACGACGCGCATGCGCTGGCCGATAGCCACGGTCGCCACGACGGCAGCGGCATAGGCCAACGTGACCAGGCGAGGGGGCTCGCCATTTACGACCGCTGCGAGGCCGACGACCACGAACGGCTGAAGCAGCATCAACTGCCCGACCCGCGCGACGCCGGCCGCTGCCATTGCCGCGTTGAAGACAAAGAATGCGAAGAACTGGCTGACAAAGCTGACATAGGCGAGGCCCGCCCAGGCGCTCGCCGGGGTGGCGGAGAGATTCGACGGCCATAGCAAAGCGGCTACGATCAGCGCCGGCGGCAATAGCGCGGCGACCTGCCAGGAAATGACTTCCCATCCGGGCATACGCAGGCTCAGGCGTCCGTTGAGGGCATAGCCGAACGCGCCGGCAACCACGGTCAAGAAGAGGAAGACGTCGCCAAGTACGACCGACCGTGCTTCGCTCTGGCTCAGAACGAAGACGACGACCAGCGCCCCGCCGGCGAGACTGACGAGCCAGAACCCTAGGCTCGGCCGCTCGTGGGCGACGAGGGTGGCCGCCACGGTTGTGGCGAGCGGCACGATGCCAAGCACCACGCCGCCGTGGGCGGCCGGCACGCTCACCATCGCGACCGCCATCAACAATGGGAAACCGACCACGGTACACAGACCGGCCACCAACAAGCTCGCCCATAGCTCTGGTGGCGGCAACGGACGGCGACGAATCAGCACGAATGCGAGGCCGGAAGATCCGGCAATCGCCGCGCGTGCCGCCGTCAGAAACAGCGGATCGATCGAGGCGACGGCGAGCCGGGTCGCGGGCAATGTGCCGCCGAACAGCACGACGCCGACGATGCCGAGCGCGATGCCGACCTTATGGCGGGAGCCGATCATGTGGCTGGCGCACTGGTTCTGCTGGGAGAGCTATCTCAGGCGAACTGCGACCGGCTGACTTGGTCGTGCGATCGTTGCGCCGTTGTATCCGCGATCACGCCGGCACTGCCGTTTCGAGCGCGTGCTTGATGAGATCGGGCATCGGGAGGATGGATGGCAGTTTGAGGCTGCGACCGGCTTCCTTGAGGGCTTCGACCAGTCCCTTGTAGGGGGCGAGCCGCAAATACTGGTCGGCGATGACGGCGACGGTGCGACGTTTGCCGAGGTCGGTCGCGAACAGCTCGATCCCGTCGACCGGTGTCGCGGTCTGTTGGGCCGCAAGGGCCGGCGCGAGACAGACGCCGAAGCCCGCGTGCACCAGTTCGAGCGCCACCTCGTAGGTGCGGCAATGGGCAACGATGCGGTGCGACGGCAGCACGCGCTGGTACCACTGCTGAACGCGCAAGGTGTGTTGCGTTCCGAAGTTGAACTGAATGCAGCTGTTAAGCAGCCGGGCGACATCGGGCGACGCCGCATCAAGATCCCGGAGCGCGCCGAGATTCGCCGTGCGCGGCACCGCGAAGATATACGGGTCTTCGAAGATCGGCACCTGGCGAAAGCCCACGCTCGATTCCGCGACTGAATCAGCTGCAATCAATCCGATGTCGGCCTGGCGGGAGTACAGCATCTCGAGCACTTCGCCGGGCGCGGATTCGTGGATGTCGACCTCGATGTTCGCGCCGCCGTTGCTGCAGCGTCGCAGTGCCTCGGGCAGCAATGCCTTGATCACCGAGTTGAGACCGGCGACGCGGACGATCGAACGCTTGCCGACGGCAAATTCGCGCAAGCCTGCTTCCGCCTCGGTCACCTCGCGGATGATGCTTTGGGCGTGGCGCAACAGCACCCGGCCGGCGTCAGTCAGCTCCATGCGATTGCGCGCGCGGTCGAACAGCCTGGTACCGACGCTCTCCTCCAACCGCGCGAGTTGCTGGGAGAGCGAAGGCTGCGCCAAATCGAGTTGTTTCGATGCGCGTGTCAAAGTGGCGGACTGCGCGACAGCGAGGAAGATGCGAAGCTGATGCAGGGTCATCGTTAACGGACATTGCGCGGGTCGCGCCCGCTTGGGGGGCGCACATTACCGGGATTAGGCCAATCTAGCGAGGCGAATGCATCGGTTCGCGGCGTCGCAGGACTATCGGCTATTGCAATATCGGATATAGGATTTGCCTTGTTATCGCTTATTGCAATTCGACGTATAGAGCGCCGCCTCATTTACAAATATGGCCACGGCGTTAGATTTTTGTGTGTCATCTGGGCGCCCGCGGTGGGTGCCGATGGAGGAAACAATGTCCTGGACCACTCCGACTCTCGTTGAAGTCTGCATCGGCCTCGAGATCAACGGCTACCTGCCGGCCGAGTTCTGAGCAACAGGGCCGGCGACGGCCCGACGCGAGAATCGCAACGATTCTGGAAAGGAATGACGCCTCATGGGGCGTCTTTCCGTTTTTATACTAGGCTCAGCGGCCGGCGGCGGCTTTCCGCAGTGGAACTGCGGCTGCGAAGTGTGTCGGCTGGCCTGGGCTCGTGATCCGCGAGTGAAGCCGCGGACCCAGGCAAGCGTTGCGGTTAGGGGCGCCGCATCGGGCGCGCAGGGCCACGCGCCATTTGTGCTCATCAACGCCTCGCCTGATCTCCGCCAGCAGATCATCGCAACGCCCGAATTGCAGCCGCGCGGATTGCGCATGAGTCCAATTGGTGCGGTTGTGCTCACGGGCGCCGAGGTCGACCAAACAGCGGGCCTTCTGACGTTGCGCGAGCGTGGGCCATTCACAGTTTACGGCACGACGGGCACGTTGGAGACACTTGCCACCAATTCGATCTTTCATGTGCTCGCAAACGACGTGGTGACGCGCCAAGCTGTTCGCGTGAAGGAGCGGTTTGCTCTTCCCGGAGGCATTGAAGCCGAGCTTTTCTTCGTTCCCGGCAAGGTCCCGCTTTACCTCGAGGGCGACAATCCGGAGCTAGCAGCCGAGACCGAGGCCAACGTGGGCGTCGAGATCGCCGCAGGCGGTGCACGGGTCGTCTTTATTCCCGGCGCCGCGAAGCTGACCCCGGCGATGGCCGAGCGCATCGCCGGCGCCGACGCCGTGCTGTTCGACGGCACCTTGTTCACGGACGACGAGATGGTCGCGGCCAAGCTTGGGACGAAGAGCGGGCGTCGCATGGGACACATGCCGGTCAGCGGTCCTGACGGTACCTTGGCGGCGCTGGCAGGGCTCGCGCGACGGCGCATCCTGATCCATATCAACAACACCAACCCGATCCTGATTGAAAATTCCTCGCAGCGCCGCGCGGTCGAGGCGGCGGGATTTGAAGTCGCGGAAGACGGGATGAGGATCGAACTATGACAAGCTTGCTGACAGCGGACGAATTGGAATCCAAGCTGCGCGACATCGGCGCGCGGCGTTATCATCGCCTGCACCCATTCCACCACATGCTCCATGGCGGCAAATGCACCAAGGGCCAAGTGGAGGCTTGGGCGCTCAATCGCTATTACTATCAGGCCATGATCCCGGTGAAGGATGCGAGTCTGATTGCGCGCTGTCTTGACCAGGACGTCCGGCGGGAATGGCGCAGCCGCCTTGTCGACCATGACGGCACGGCGCCCGGTGAGGGCGGGATTGCGCGGTGGCTGAAGCTGACGTCCGGGCTTGGCCTCGATAACGATTACGTTACCTCGCTCAAGGGCCTGTTGCCGGCGACGCGTTTTGCTGTCGAAGCTTACGTGCACTTCGTCGCCGAGAAGACGCTTCTGGAGGCGGTCGCGTCGTCACTTACCGAGCTGTTCTCGCCGGCGATCATTGGTGAGCGAATCGAGGGGATGTTGGCGAACTACGACTTCGTCACAAAGGAAACGATGGCCTACTTCTCGGCCCGGCCACCCCAGGCGAAACGTGACAGCGAGTTTGCGCTCGACTACGTCAAGCGGAATGCCAAGACGCCGGAGCAGCAGGCTCAGGTTTGCAATGCGCTCGAGTTCAAATGCGACGTGCTGTGGGCGATGCTCGATGCGCTCTACCACGCTTACGTCACGCCGGGGCTTCCGCCGCCCGGCGCCTTCAAGCCGACGGCGTGAGCTTGATTCCTCCCTCTCCCGCTTGCGGGGGAGGGGAAAGCAAGCGGAGCGGAGGGGCGAAGACCAAGGAGATTGCGCCCGTGAATGAAGCTGCGCCATCGCTCACCCCGGAGGCACGGCCGCGTTTGCCGCGCGGCGTGCGGCTCGTCCACAACGAAGCTCAAGGCGGGTGGGTGCTGCTTGCGCCCGAGCGCGTGTTCAAGGCCGACGCGATCGCCGCTGAGGTGGTCAAGCGCTGCACCGGCGAGGCGACGCTGGCGGACATCGTTGATGACCTCGTGAGAACCTTCAACGCGCCGCGCGAGCGCGTGCTTACCGACGTGACCGCATTGTTGCAAGGGCTCGCCGACAAGCAACTGCTGGATGTGTGATGGTTGAAAACGATCACGCTCGGCCCGTGCTCCACAGCCCGCTCGGCCTCCTCGCCGAGCTGACGCATCGCTGCCCGCTCGGCTGTCCTTATTGCTCGAACCCGTTGATGCTCGATCGACGGGAGGATGAGCTAGACACCGCCACGTGGGCGCGGGTTTTTGCGGAAGCGGCCGGGCTCGGTGTGCTGCAGGTGCATCTCTCGGGCGGCGAACCTGCGTCCCGACGTGACCTCGTCGAGATCATGGCGGCGGCGCGTGCTGCGGGCCTTTATACCAATCTCATCACATCGGGCATTGGCGTGACCAAGCAGCGTCTCGCGGCGCTTGCCGACGCCGGGCTCGACCATGTCCAGATTTCCATCCAGGATAGCGAGGCCACCTCGGCCGATCGCATCGCAGGCTATGATGGCGCGTACGCCCGCAAGCTGGGGCTTGCGGCCGACGTCGTCGCCCTCAAGCTGCCGCTCACCGCCAACATCGTGATCCATCGCGCTAATATCGATCGTGTCGACGACCTCGTGACCATGGCGCTCGATATGGATGCTAAGCGCGTCGAGATCGCCCACGTGCAGTATTACGGTTGGGCGCTGAAGAACCGCGCCACATTGATGCCGACCCGCGAGCAGGTCGAGCGCGCCGTTGGCCGGGTCGAGGCGCTGCGGCGCGAGCATCACGGGCGCATCGTGATCGACGCCGTGGTGCCGGACTATTACGCCCGCTTTCCAAAGCCGTGCGTGGGCGGTTGGGGGCGGCGTTCGCTCAACGTGACGCCTGCGGGGCGTGTGTTACCCTGCCATGCGGCGGAATCAATTCCGGGCCTCGAATTCTGGTCGGTCAAGGACCATTCACTGCGCGATATCTGGGAGCACAACCCCGCCTTCAATGCCTTTCGCGGCACGAGTTGGCTGCCCGAGCCGTGTCAAAGCTGCAAACGCCGCGATACCGATTTCGGCGGCTGTCGTTGCCAAGCCTTCGCGCTCACCGGCGATGCCCGCGCCACCGATCCGGTGTGCCACCTCTCGCCGCACCATCACGTCGTCGTGGAGCAGGCCGCGATCCGCGAGGAGAGGGCCTACGAATACCGGCGCATGTAGAGGTGTCCTACGACGCGGCCGTAACAATCGGCGAGCCGCAAATCACGCGCTCGGCTTCGGCACAATGCCCGCATACCAATCGTAGATCTGCTGGCCGGTCCAGAACACGACGCCGTCGCGTTTGCGCAGGTAATCGTAAAGCTGCTCGAAATATTTGATTCGATGCGCGGCGCCGGTGACATAGGGGTGGACGCCGATGGCCATCACCCGCGCCGATTCCGCGGATTCGGCATAGAGCCGATCGAAGGCATCGATGGTACGCGTCATCAGCACATCGGACTCGTGATGATGCGACACCATCAACGTGATGTCGTTAATCTCGGCGCTATACGGCACCGACAAGACCGGGCCGTGGGCCGTCTTCACCCATAGCGGCTGATCGTCGAGAATCCAGTCGCCGAACCAGGTGAGCCCGGCTTCGGCAACGTAGTCCAACGTGTGGAATGTCTGCATGCGGCCGGGGCCGAGCCAACCGGTGGGCCGCTTGCCGGTGAAACGTTCGATGATCTCGATCGATTGGCGAATGTTGGCGCGCTGGTCCTCGATCTGGTGGATCGGCATCTGCACGTAACTGTGCGCCATGAACTCCCATTGCGCATCGCGCGCCGCTGCCGCGACTTCCGGATAGGTCTCGCATACCTTGGCGTTGATCGACATGGTCGGTGTCACGCCGGCCGTTTCGAGTGCCCGCTTGAGCCGCCAGAACCCGACCCGCATGCCGTATTCGTACCAGGTCCAATTCGGCATATCGGGGATCGGCGTCTGTCCCATGGGCGGCTGCGACAATTGGCGCGCCATGGGCCGCGTTATCTCCCACTCCTCGATGTTCACCACCGACCACACCACCATGCGTGCCCCGCCGGGCAAGCGGAGCGGCGGGCGCGTGAAAGGGGAGGAATAGGAGAGGCGCTCGCGCGGCAATGTCATGGGATGATCCGAATCTCGCAATCGCTGGTCCGTGGACCGGCATCCCATTTTGGCACGCGCCATGCTTTCTCGACAGGCCGTACCATTTGAGACTAGCTTATTGGGGGCGCAGTTCCATGTGCTCTCAGCAGCCAAAAGCATTTGCAAGGAGTCGATGATGCCGACATTCAGGTTCGCCCGCACAGCCGCCCTGACGGTCATCGCTCTTGTGGCCTCGCTCCCACTCGGCGACGGCACTGCGCGAGCCCAGGATATGATCAAGGTCGGGGCGCCCCTGCCGCTCACCGGGCCGTTATCGCCGGAAGGGCTCAAGCAAAAACGCGGCTACGATCTGTGGGCCGACGCGGCAAATGCCAAAGGCGGCATCAAGGCCGGTGGCAAAAGCTACCGCGTCGAGATCGTCTATACCGATTATGCTTCGAACACGCCGCGGGCGGTGCAGGCGGCCGAGCGGATGATCACGGAAGACAAGGTGCAGTTCCTGTTCGCGCCGTTCGGCTCTGGTGCGACCAAAGCTGTCAGTGCGATCTCGGAGAAATATCAGGTTCCGCTGTTGGCGCCCTCGGCCTCGGCGGCCGAAATCTTCGATCGAGGCTTCAAATATATCTTTGCGACGTTGACTGGAAACGACACCGTCTCGGTGCCGATCGCGAAGCTCATCGCGGCCAAGAACAAGAACATCAAACGGGTCGCGGTGCTGGCGCGCAACGATTTGTTCCCGCTTGCGGTCGCCCAAGAGTTCGAAAAGGCGGTGAAGGCCGAAGGCCTCGATGTCGTTGTCTCCGAGCGCTACGCCATCGGCACCATGGATCATTCCGCCGCGATCACGCAAATGCGGGCAGCGCGGCCGGACTGGGTCTACGCCTCCGGCTACATCAACGACCTCATGCTGATCCGCAGGCAGATGAACGACCTCGGCCTGAGGGCGCCGGTCATCACGATGATCGCCGGACCGGCCTATCAGGAGTTCGCCAAGACGGTGGGTCCGCTGGCGGAGAACATCACCACTATGTCGTGGTGGCATCCGGCAGTCCGGTACAAAGGCAAGGACGTGTTCGGCTCGACCGAGGCTTTCAATGCGGCTTATGAAAAAAAATACGGCGGCGAAGCCGACTATATCGAAGCCGGCTCGGCGGCCTGCGGTGCCATTCTGCAAATGGCGATCGAAGCGGCGGGCACCGTCGAGCCTGCGAAAGTCCGCGACGCCATCGCCGCGACCGATGCCGAGACGTTCTATGGCAAGGTCAAGTTCGCGCCGGGAGGACAGATCAACTCGTTGCAACCGCCGGTGCTGCAGCTTGTCGGCGGAAAGCCGATCGTTCTTTGGCCCGACGCGATCAAGTCCGGTGAAGTTCGCTTCATGTCGAAGTAACGACAGGCTGCGCGACGGACATTGCTGGAGATGCGGCGCGAAACGAGAGAATCCGGCGGCATGAGCTTGCCGTCATGATTTATCTGCAGATTGCGGCGAACGGCCTCGTTCTCGGCGGGCTCTATGCATGCATCGCGGTCGGCTTCTCGCTGGTGTGGGGCGTCCTTAACGTCATCAACATCCTGCACGGGACGTTCATCGTTCTCGGCTCCTATGTGGCTTATTTCGCGTACGTTGATCTCGGCATTCACCCCTTCATTTCGGTCGTGATCGCAGGCGCGTTGCTCTATGCGCTTGGTTACGCCGCACAGGCGGGAATCATCAACCGCGTGATGGCGGCGCCGGTGCTCATCACCTTGATACTCACCTTCGGGCTCGATCTCATTCTGAACAACACCATGTTGGTGGCGTTCACGGCCGACTACCAGTTGGTCAACCTCGCGCATCCGCTCGGATCGATCGAGATCGGGCCGGTGTTTCTGCCGGGCGACCGCGTTGCAGCCATGGGGCTCGCGCTGCTGCTGACGGCCTTGCTCTATCGCCTGCTGCGCGACACCAGGGTCGGCCGCGCCATTGTTGCGGTACGCATGGACCGCGAGGCGGCGGCGATGATGGGCGTCGACATCAAAAACATCAATGCCATTACCTTCGCCATCGGAGCCTTCATGGCGGGCGCCGCCGGCGCGTTGCTCAGCATCATTTTTCCGATTTCGCCGCTGAACAGCAATCTTTTTCTCGGCAAAGCCTTCGTGGTCTGCGTGATCGGCGGCCTCGGCAGCGTGCCTGGCGCGCTCGCAGGCGGTCTTGTTCTCGGGATCGTCGAGAGCTTCGCCTCCTATTGGTTCGGCCCAGAGCGCGCCGTAATCGTCTCGTTTGCCCTGATGCTGGTTCTCCTGTTCGTTCGCCCGAGCGGACTGCTTGGCAAGCGGGGGTACGAATGAGGCCGTGGCTGACCCTCGCGCTCGCCGCGATTCTCCTCGCGGCGCTGCCGCTGATCGCCACCAACTATTGGCTGCGTATCGCGACGACCGTTTGCATGTACGCGGTCATGGCCCAGTCCTGGAATTTCATCGGCGGGCTCGCCGGCTATCCTTCCTTTGCGACCGCCGCATTCTTTGGTCTCGGCGCCTATACCTCGGCAATCCTTCAGAATAACGGCGCGCCGATGTTGTTCGGCTGGGGTTGCGCCGGTTTGGTGGCGATGATGTTCGCCGCTCTCATCGGCGCGGCCATCTTGCATCTGCGCGGACATTACTTTGCGATCGCGAGCCTGATCCTGGCCGAGATGCTGCGCGAAATCGTCAATGCCATGCCGGACTTCACGGGCGGCGGCAAGGGATTGAACCTGCCGATTTTGAGAATGTCGGTCACGGCGCAATCGTCGTTCTTTTTTTATTCAATGCTCGCGCTTGCGATCATATGCATGGCCGTGGCGATCATTGTCCATCGCAGCAGGTTGGGGTTCGGTCTGCACTGCATCCAGCAAAACGAGGATGCGGCAAGCATGCTCGGCGTCAACGCCTATAGCTATAAGACGGCGGCCTTTTCGCTTTCGGCAGTATTCGTCGGCATTGCAGGTGCGGTGTACGCCTCGTGGGTCAACTATATTGATCCGCCCGACGTCTTCGATTTGATGCTCACCATCGAGCCGCTGGTGATGGTGCTGCTCGGTGGGCTCGGCACGATATTGGGACCGGTGATCGGGGCGGTTATCCTCCTCCTCTTCGAAGAAATGGTTTGGCGTAATTTTCTGACAATTCACGCAGCAGCCCTCGGCCTGATCATCGTGCTTCTCGTGCTGTTCTTGCCGCATGGCATCGTCCCGCTCGTGCGCCAAAGGCTTTCGGCCCGGATGGCTCCCGGATGACCGCGTTGCTGTCGCTTGAAGGCGTTTCGCGGCGGTTCGGCGGACTCAATGCCGTCGACAATGTCGTGCTCGACGTCGAGCAAGGAGAGATTCTCGGTCTCATCGGCCCGAATGGCGCCGGCAAGACGACGCTGATCAATCTTATCACCGGCGTTCATCCGGCCACGGCAGGGCGCGTGCGATTCGAGGGGCGTGACATCACCCGATCCCGCACCCATCAGATCGCGCGGCTCGGTCTTGCCAGGACGTTTCAGATCGTCCAGCCGTTTCCGAACATGACTGTGGTCGAGAACGTGGCGGCAGGGGCGCTGTTCTGCGGGCACGTCACGAATGTTCGCGAGGCGCGCGCGGTTGCGCTGGACCATCTTGCGTTCACCGGATTGGCCGACATGGCCGACCGCCCCGCCGCTTCGTTGCCGCTCGCGCGGCGCAAGCGGCTAGAACTCGCGAAGAGTCTCGCCATGCGGCCGCGCCTGCTGATGCTCGATGAGGTCAACGCCGGGCTCAACCCCACCGAGATCGACGAGGCGCTTGGGATCATCCGCAAGATTGCATCGCAGGGCGTCACCATCATCGTGATCGAGCATTTGATGAAGGTCGTGCTGTCGATCTCGAAGCGAATCGCGGTGCTGCACCACGGGCAGTTGATCGCGCAGGGGCCGCCAAACGATGTCATCCGAGACGCGAGCGTGATCGAGGCCTATCTCGGCGCCAAATACGCTGCCGCCAATCGGCGCGACGTTCAATGAACGACACGCCTCTCAAGCTGTCGGTTGCCAACCTCCAAGCCGGTTACGGCGATGTGCAGGTGCTTTGGGATGCGAGTCTCGACGTTTTCCGCGGTGAGCTTGTCTGCATCATCGGCGCCAACGGTGCCGGCAAGACCACCTTGCTGCGTTGCCTATCGGGATTGCTCAAGCCGATCGCAGGCAGCGTCGCGGTTGACGGGAAGACGATGGCGCGGGCCGTACCGGCAGACTTCGTACGCGCCGGCGTTGCGCATGTGCTGGAAGGGCGGCGTCTGTTTTCAGCGATGAGTGTCCGCGACAACCTGCTGATGGGCGCGTACTTGCGGGACGACAAGGCCGGGATTGCGGCGGACTTGGAGCGCGTCTGCGACATGTTTCCGATCCTCGCGGAGCGCCAGCGGCAGGACGCCCGCACGCTCTCGGGCGGCCAACAGCAGATGTGCGCCATCGCCCGCGGGCTGATGGCAGCGCCAAGCCTCCTTCTGATCGACGAACTATCGCTCGGCCTTGCGCCGCGAGCCGTGGAAGAATTGTCCGAAAGCCTGCGGGCAGTCAGAAGGTCCGGTGTTGCCATCCTGCTGGTCGAACAGGATGTGATGAACGCGCTGGAACTTGCCGATCGCGCCTACGTGGTCGACCGCGGCCGTGTGATCAAGTCTGGCCCTGCAGCGAGTCTGGCGACCGATCCAGCCATCCGTGAAGCCTACATGGGTTTGTCGTAGGCGCGCACGATGGCCACTGGCGCAGTGATCGCCGACAGCTGACCGTCCCTCTGATCAGTTTTTTGCGTGGCGCGCGCGAGAACGTATTGCAGGCTGAGCCAGGTCCATAGAAACAGCCGTTGATCCTTACGGCCGGAGCGATGATCGGCGAAAGCGGTCCGAGCCCAATCGACCGAGAGCCCGGCAACGGGTTCGAGCGGCGGCTCTGGCGGAATGGTGCGGAGCCAGCCCGAGACCGGAATGCCAAATCCCTTCTTGCCGCGGGCAATAAGGCTCGCCGGCAGCAGCGTTTCAGCGGCTCGGCGCAATAGATATTTGCGCTGACGGCCGCGGTATTTGAAGCGGCGCGGCAGACGACGGCAGAACTCGACGAGATCGTTGTCGAGAAACACCGCGCGAGTCTCGAGCGAGTGCATCATGCTGGCGCGATCGGTCTTGGCGAGGATGTCATCCTGCAGATAGAAGCGGGTGAAGAACTCCATCAGCCGGTCGACCGGATCGCGGCTCGGCGCGCCCTCCCAGGCTGCGATCGCGTCTCCGTAGAGTTCCTCGGTCGCGACCTTGCCGCCGGACAATTCGCCGATCTCTTCCGCGGTGAGCGGCGCCATCCACGCCGGAGCCCAGGTATTGGGCGGATAGGAAAGCCCGGTCAGGAACCGGCGCAGCTTGAAGTCGAAACTCATGTTCTCGTCGGAGCGCGGCAAGTGCTCGGCGGCTGCGCGAAATGCCCGGTGCAGCGGGGGAGGCACTACGCGGCAATACCACGCGCCTGGAGCCAATGCGTCGAACGGGTCGTAGCCGGCGAACAACTCATCGCCGCCGTCACCCGTCAGCGCGACCGTGACCTGCTCACGTGTGAATCCGCTCAGCATGTAGGTCGGCAGGATCGACGGATCGCCGAGCGGTTCGTCGAGACGGCTGAGCACCGTCGGGATGAGATCGCGCGCCTGCGTGAGGTCGAGTACGCGCAGTTGATGGGCAACGCCAAACCGGTCGGCGGCAATGCGCGCGTGGGCGGATTCATCAAAGGTCGGCTCGTTGAAGCCGATGGTGAAAGCTTTGACGTGCTCGGCGCCGCGCTGGTGCGCGAGCGCGGCCAGGATCATGCTGGAATCGATGCCGCCGCTGACGAACGCTCCGACCGGCACGTCGCTGACGAGCCGGCGTCGAACCGCCTGCATCAGGAGCGCGCGCAGTTCCTCGACCAGAGCGCCTTCGCCGCGCTGGGCGACGGATTCGTCAGGCTCGATGGAGAAACGCCAATAACAGCGAAGCCGCGGCGTTATCTCGGAACTAGACCCCAGATCAAGCTCCAGGCTGTGGCCGGCCGGCAGCTTTGCGCTGCCCTCATAGAGCGCCGCCGGCGCCGGAATATAGCCGTAAGCAAACAGCTTACGTAACGCGGCAAGGCTGGGCCTTGCCTCAATGGCACGGTGCTGCACAAGGGCACTGAGCTCGCTCGCGAAAGCGAACAACCCGGGCGCCGCGTAGTAGTAAAGTGGCTTTTCGCCGAAGCGGTCGCGCGCGAGAAACAGACGACGGTTCCTCCGATCGAATGCGGCAAACGCGAACATGCCGTTGAGGCGCTCGGGAAGCGCGGCTCCCCACTCCTCGTAGCCATGCACCAGCACTTCGGTGTCGGAGTGACTCGAACGGAAGCGATGGCCGCGCCGCTGCAGCTCCTCGCGCAACTCGACGTGATTATAGATCTCGCCGTTGAAAACGACCGCGACCGAATTGTCCTCGTTCCACATCGGCTGGGTGCCGCCGGCGATGTCGCGGATCGCGAGCCGTCGAAATCCGAAAAAAAGCGGCAACGCCGGATCGGCGTAGAGACCCTCGTCATCAGGTCCGCGGTGAATTTCGGCCCGCACCATCGCCGCGAGGTCGTCGCGATCGCCGCGGCCGAAAAATCCCGCGACGCCACACATCTCAGTCGGCCACGTTGCCGCCGATCACGTCGCGAACGAGATAGGTCAGGCGTTGTTGGGATTCGAAATAGGTGCGCACCAGGATCTCGGCGAGAAGGCCCAGCAAGATGCTCACCATACCGATCAGAAACGTGATCGCGGCAAGCGTCGGCATGGGCGTCACGATCAGCGAAACGCCCCGGGCAATCTTCCAGTAGATCGCCATGCCCAGGAAGAGGAACGACAGCAGGATGGCGAACAGGCCCAGACCGCCGAACAGATAGATGGGCTTGACGAAATAGCGGTCGAGGAACTTCACCACGATGAGGTCGAGGGTGACCTTGAAGATGCGGTTGAGGCCGTACTTGGAGACTCCGAACCGGCGTGGGTGGTGCTCAACCGGAAGTTCGCACACGGTCGCGCCCATCCAGGCGGCATAGATCGGAATGAAGCGGTGCATCTCGCCGTACAGCCGCACGCCTTTGATGACATCGTTGCGGTAGGCCTTCAGCGTGCAGCCGTAATCGTGCAGATGCACTCCGGAAATCCACGAGATCAGCGCGTTGGCGACGCGGCTTACGAAATTGCGCCGCACCGCTGCGTCCTTGCGCTCGCGTCGCCAGCCGGAGACGACGTCGTAGCCTTCGTCAAGCTTGGCAAGGAGGCGCGGAATGTCCTTCGGGTCGTTTTGCAGATCGGCATCGATCAGCACGATGACGTCGCCGCGGGCATGGTCGATGCCGGCCATGAGCGCGGCGGTCTGCCCGTAATTGCGGCGCAAATTGATGCCGATGAGTTGGGGATAGAGTTTTGCAGCCTTGGTGATCTCGTCGCGGGAGCGGTCGACCGATCCATCGTTGACCAGGATGATCTTGTAGGGCTTGCCGACAGCGCGCAGGACTTCATCGAGCGCGGCGCACAGCGGCGCGATGCTGTCCTCCTCGTTGAACACCGGAACAACCACGGACACCGCCTCGCGCTCGGCGGGCGGCCGCTGTCCGGCGGATAAGCTGTCAACTGGCATTGCACCCCACAAGTGGCGGGATTTGTCGCTTCTTGACCGAGGCCCGCATTAATCCGCGGCCTACCTGCCATTTTTTCGTCGGGCGGGCAATTTCGTTCAGGTGGGCGTCATGAAATTGCGCGTTGACGGCGACCGGCGCTCTGTCAATCATCGGCATGACCAAAAATCCTAAGGCGGCACCGACGGTAGGACCGGCGGGAATTGCCGCGGCTTGCCAATCCATAAAGGCGATGACTCAGGAGGAAACCATGGCAGGAGGTGATGTGAGCAGGCGGGCAGTTCTGGCCGCCGCGGTTGCCGGCGCGTCGACAGGTGCGGCCTCGACTACGGCTTCTCAGGCCCAGATAACAGTGCCGTGGTCGACGGGCACCGAATTGCCAAAAACGAAGGCCCCGCCGAATGCGACAGACTGCCATCACCATATACAGTTCGCACTTCAAGGTCGACCCCAATTCGAAGCTGCGGCCGGGCGATGCCACGGTCGCAGACTATCGCCTGCTGCAGAGGCGGATCGGTACATCGCGCAATGTGATCGTGCAGCCTTCGACCTACGGTGTTTTCAACGACGGCCTTGTCGAGGCACTGAACGAATTCGGTCCGTCGGCGCGCGGAATAGCAGTGGTCAACACCGAGGTGACCGATGCCGAGCTCAAGCGGCTTGACGCGGCGCGGGTTCGCGGCATTCGCTTCAATCTTGCCACCCCCGGCGGCGGCACCAACATGGACATGCTGGAACCGCTCGCCAAACGCATCGCTCCGATGGGTTGGCACGTGCAGTTTTATATGTCCGCCGACGGGACTGTCGCGGCCAAGGACGTGCTTAACCGGCTGCCGTGCCAGATCGTCTTCGATCATCTCGCCCACATCCCGCAGCCGATCGGCACGGCGCATCCGGCGTTTGCGGTGGTGGTCGACCTCCTGCAAATAAGCAAGGCCTGGGTGAAATTGTCAGGCGCCTATCAAGACACCAAAATCGGCCCGCCGACCTATGCCGATTCGACTGTCGTCGCGCAGGCCTACGTGAAAGCGGCGCCGGAGCGCTTGGTGTGGGGCAGCGACTGGCCGCATCCGAGCGAGCAGGACAAAATGCTGCCGGACGACGCCATTCTCTTCGATCTTCTGGCGCAATGGGCGCCGGACGAAGCGGTGCGCAAGCGCATTCTGGTCGACAACGCGGCCGCGCTCTATGGATTTTCCTGAGCGCCAAACGAAATCGAGGTGACCGACGAGCCGCCTCGATTCACATTTTCACTCGCGATCGCGATCAGAGGCGAACCCAAACGCCCGGACGCCACACCCAGCGGCCGCCTTCGAACACATGGTGGCCCTTGATCCAGACGTGACCCGCGGATGGCCGCGCCGGTATCACCTCGACGACCGGGGCCGGCATCGCGGGAACGACGCCGCGAATGTGGTGTCCGGGAATCCAAACCCAGGCTGCCCCGCGCCAGGCCCAATGGCCTGGCACCCAGTTGTATCCAGCGCCGGGAGCTGCCGGAATGACCTCGACCTTCGGCGCCGGCATTGCCCCGCGCTCGACGATAACCTCCACGGCGGATGCGCTGCCGGTCGCGAATGCCGCGAGAAGGGCGACGGCCGCCGCCGCCCGCACGAAGGTGCGCGATGATGTTCGCATGTACCTCTCCTTGAACGACCGCGGGGGATATTCAAGTCCGCGTGCAAGATGAAATGAGTTAGCCCTATCCCGACGCCCGCTGACGGCTGCCGTATATGCAACATTCAGGTGGCAGATCAATGATGAGATGCGTGACGCGCGTCACATTTTTGCCGATTTGCGATCCGGTTCAGCGTCTCGAAGCCTTGCACAAACACACACGTCGCGACCCGCGGCGCCTGAGGTTTATGATATAGGTCGCCACACTGGCGCCGCGCCGCTTTCCCGGTGCAAAGGATTCTTTCATGTTCGTGATGCCGCGGTATGCAACGATCGCCCTCGCCGTACTGGCGGCCATGTTCTGTCCGGCGGCGATATCAGCGCAAGAGTACCCGACCCGGCTTGTCCACATCATTGCGCCTTATGGCCCGGGCGGCCCGTCCGATCTCTTTGCGCGCATTATAGCGCAGAAGCTATCTGATGCCTTGAAGCAGTCGTTTGTGGTCGAAAATCGCCCAGGCGCAAGCACGATGATCGGCACCGAGTCGGTCGCGAAGGCGCCGCCCGACGGCTACACGTTGCTCATCATTTCGCAGACCCATACCACCAACGAGTCGCTGGTGACGACCAAGAATTTTCAGCTGATGCGCGACTTCGCGCCGGTGTCGCCGATCTATGAGGGCGACCTCGTGATGGTGGTGCATAAGTCGGTCCCGGCGAAGACGCTGCAGGAGTTCATCGCGCTTGCCAAGGCGAAGCCCGGCACCATGAACTACGGATCATCCGGCACCGGCTCGCAATATCATCTCGCCGGCGAGTTGTTCAAAACGATGGCCGGCGTCGACCTCGTGCATGTTCCCTACAAGGGCAGCTCCGGCGCCCGCAACGATATTCTCGGCGGTCAGATCCAGATGATGTTCGACACCATCGCCACCATGGGACCCAATGTCGATGCGGGGTTGGTGCGCGCGCTCGGCACCAGCGGGGCGGCGCGCTCGCCGAACATGCCGGACGTGCCGGCGATCGGCGAAGTGGTGCCGGGCTTCACGGCATCCGGCTGGGTCGGCATCGTGGCGCCGGCGGCGACGCCGAAGCCGATCGTCGAACTCCTCAACCGCGAAATCACAACCATCCTGACCTCGGCGGAGATCAAGGAGAGCTGGGCGAAACAGGGTGCAACACCGATGCCGATGTCGCCGGATAAATTCGGGGCCTTCATCGAGGCCGAGATCATCAAATACGGGAAGGTCGTTAAGAGCGCCGGCATCAGGATCAACTGAGCGCGAGCGTCCCTGACTGATCAGTCTTCGCCGAAATTCGCAAAGACGAGCCGCTTGAGCGGTGGCGTTGCGTTGACGGTGCGCAGGAAGAGCTTCGAGAGGACGAACCGCAAGCCCTTGTCGGCGACCGACTGCTGCAAGGCCTCAAGCGACGTACGCACCGCGGCGAATCCATAGACGCGCATCTGGCGTTCATAGTCATTGATGGCGGCCTCGATCGAGCACGCGGCGCGGGCGGCGGATACGAGGTTGCGGCATAACAATTGGGCGTCGCGCAGCGCGATGTTGGCGCCAATGCCGCGGTAGGGCGTCATGCTATGGATAGCGTCGCCTATGAGGGTAATACGACGCGTATCCCAGGCCGCGACCGGAACCGAGGTCTTGAACGTGATGACGTTGAAGGTCGAAAGGTCGGAGGCACAGACGAGCACGCTGTAGTCAGGGTGCCAGTTGCGGATGCGATCGAGCACGAGCCGTTGCAAGTCCGTGGCGTCGAGTTGCTCGAGTGGCCGCCCGCGTTCGAGGTTCACGCGAAGTGCGCCGTAGCCCCAGAAGACGTAGCTCGTCGCATTGTCGAACATCGCGTTGGGTTGCATCGTCGGGACCATGTCTGCGCCGGCAGCAGCACCGAACTCGTGGACCCCGATAAACATGCCGCGACGACCCGGCGACATGACAAGGCCCGAGCTTTCGAGGATATGCGGCGGCAGGCGCCGGCGATTTTCCGCCGTCAGCATGACTTTTGCTGCAATGCCGACAGCGCCAGTGTCGACGCGTTGCGCATTGGGAAGGAACTGGCGGCGGACGCGGGAATTGCCGCCGTCCGCACCGACGAGCACATCGAACGTCGCGGTGCTGCCGTCGGCAAAATGTAGGACGATCGGCCCGTCCGGCGTCTCGTCATAATGCGTGAAGGTCTTATCGAACCCGACAATATCGTCGAGGCCGGTCAGCAAAACCTGCCGCAGCGTGATCCGGCTCGCCGAGCGATGCCGCTCGATCTCGCGGGCCTCGCCGCTCATGTCGAGCGACAACAATTCTTCCATCTTTTCGCTGAGCAGCCGGAAGCCGCGGTGACCAACGCCGCAGGTTGATGCGAACAGCTCGAACAGGTCAGGGGGCAGGCACTCGTAAAGCGCGCGGCTGCCCTTGGGACTGATATGAACCCGATAACCTTGCAATCGGTCGGTGCTGGTGCGGTCGCGTTCGTAAAGCGCAACGCACATGCCAGCTTTCTTGAGGCCCTGCGCGAGCGCAAGTCCGCCGATGCCGCCGCCGACGATGCCGACGTGAAAGCGATGCTCCGTCATGACTGCCTCCTGTTGCCATATCCCCGCAGACGATGCGCGGCGTTGCTTCAGCGCTTTTGTTTCCGCTTGGGCGGCATACGATTTCGTTTGCGCCGGGCAGGTTGCGGCGCGGTTGACGCCGGGGCCACGAGCCAAGCCTCGACCTCGGCGAAGATGCGTTCGAGCTGCTCGACGCTCGCTCCGAGGGCCATGGAACCCGCGATGGCGGAGACGAGAAGGACGGCAGCGCGCGCAGGATCGAGATCGGCGCGGAAAACGCCTTCCGCGACTCCCTCCTTCATCCATCGCTCGATGCTGTATTGCCAGTGGCCGAAGAGGGGCTCGACGACCTTGCGGATTGCCAGGTCGCGGCGGCCGCGCAGCTGCAGCTCGAACATCACGGCCGTGAGGTCCGGATGCTCGGTGCGGTAATAGAGCGAATCGGCGAATTCCTGATGCAGCCGGTCGAGCGCGGCGCTGCCGCTGGCGGCGACCGGCGGCGCGTGCAGCGTGATGAAGCGGGTCGCGAGATAATCCGCGACGCCGCCGATGAGCGCCTCCTTGGTCGGAAAGTAATAATGCAGCGTCGCGATATTGACGCCCGCGCGCTCGGCGACGCTGCGGGTGCGCAGCCCCTCGAAGCCATCTTCCGCGAGGCATGCAAATGCCGCCCGGACCAGGCTTTCGCGTCGCTCGTCGCCGCCCAGGCGGCGTGGGTCGCTCGCGTTCATCGGAGTGGTCGTCATCAAATCAATCAGTTGATTGAGAACTAGACCGTGATGCGGTGTGGGTCAAGAGGCCCGCCTGCGACCATCCTTCGCACGAACGTCAGGCTTGGGGTTGTTGCCTCGGCTGCTGATCGCCGAAGCCGGTTCCAAGCTCGCCTTGCAAGATCCAGTGGCAAGTCTTGCGTCTCCGGCCAGTCTGCCCTCAGATGGGCTGCGGGCTTCGGGAATTGGCCTCGGATGTTTTCTCCTACGACGATGGTGACGTGTCGGCTTTGTGCGCGGCGGCCGAGCTTTGAGTTTGGAATGTTCTGATGGACGGATTGTCGCTCTACGATCGAGATGACCGCTTCGATCCGTTTGCCGTCGTCCTATTCAAGGCATTGCAGGTCATCGCCTTCTTGTTCTTCCTCGCGATTCTCGTGATGAAGCCGCAGCCAGACTCCGGCAAGGTGGAGAAGAAAGCCGAGTTTATTATCAGCATGAGCTGGCCGGATCGGCATCCGGACGATGTCGACCTCTATGTGCAGGATCCTGCCGGCAAGCTCGTTTGGTATAACCAGCGCGACTTCGGTCTCATGGTGCTCGAGCGCGATGACCGCGGCGACACCAACGATTACGCCTACGTCAATTCCAAGAAGGTCATTTGGCCGATTCGAGAAGAACTGGTGAGCATTCGCGGCCTGATGGCCGGCGAATACACCGTGAACATCCACCTCTATCACCACATCGCCCGAGAGCCTGTCCCTGTCTCGGTCAAGATCGAGAAGCTCAATCCGACGCTCCAGGTTGTCGATTACCGCACGATCACGCTGTCACGCACCGACGAGGAGAAAACCGTGCTGCGATTCACACTTGGGAACGATGGCAACGTGCTGCGCACCAGCGAAGCTGAAAAATCGCTGATCGACACCATCGCCTGGAAGAAGACCTTCCGCAACATGCGGCGGTAGCGTTTGCGTTCCATCGATGCGTCGCCTTACCGCTGTGATAAATCCATCGGCTGTGCCGCAATGAAGCCATGCCGCGAAATTCATCGCTACAGAGCTCTCTGATCGGTGTATGTTGATTTACCAATCCTTCATCAGGGGCCGGCACATGGCGTTCAATGCCAGCCGGTGCCTCCTTAGCCTGCGATCCCCCTCCAGTTGCTTGCGAGATGCTCGGCGGTCCGCCACGCCAAGGCCTGCGCCGTCAGCGTCGGATTGTGGGCGCCGCTCGTGCCCATGACCGAGGCTCCGACGATGCCAAGGTTCGCCACTTCGTGACAGAAGCCCCAGCGATCGACTACGTTGGTCGCGCGGTTGTCACCCATGCGGGTGCCGCCATAAGCGTGGGTCGAGGGACCCATGGTGCCGGTCGGTCCTTTCTCCACGGCGATGGCGCCGGCTTCCATGAACCACTGCGCCATCTTGTCCTGGATGAAGGCGCCCATGCGCTTTTCATTATCCTTGTGATCGGCCGTGATTCGGATCACCGGAAATCCCATCGGGTCTTTCACTGTCGGGTCGAGGTCGAGATAATTGTCTTCGTAGGGCAGTGTCGTCTTTTGCAGATAGGCGACATTGAAGCGGTCAGCGTTCTCCTTGATGAAGGCTTTCCACTTCGAGCCCCAGGTCGGTGCGCGGCCGTAGGTTGACATGCTGGCGGCGCCGATCGGCCGGCGGTCCGAATAGACCCACAAGTCGCCGCCGCCGATGAAGTCCAATCCCGCATGATCGAAATTGTCGTCGGCCCAATTGTCGACGGCCACACCTTGCGCCGGCAAGCCGTACCAGTTGTTGAGGTCGAACGGGAACAGCGCCGTCACCGGATTTCCGGTGTGGTGGCTCATGTAGTGCTTGCCGACCTGCCCGTTGTTGTTGGCGAGGCCGTTTGGAAATGCCGGCGATTTCGAGAGTAAGAGCTGCCGCACGTTTTCGTACGTGTAGCTCGCGAGCAAGACGACATCCGCGGGCTGAAAATATTCGATGCCGCCTTTGACGTAGTTTACGCCGCTGACGCGTTGACGCCGGTCGTCATAGACAATCGAGGTGGCGATCGCTAGCGGCACCACGGTGAGGCGTCGCGTCTCCATCGCCTTCGGGATGGTCGAGACGGCCGTCGAGTTCTTGGCACTGACGTGACAGCCGCCGCGATTGCAGAAGCCGTGATATTGGCAACTCGGTCGATCTTCGTACGCTGTCGAGTTGATCGCGGCCGGACCGGGAAACGCGTGCCAGCCGAGCTTTCGTGCTGCTCCTGCCATGCGCTCGGTGAACTCAGTGCCGCGCAGCGGCGGCATCGGGTAGGCGCGCTTGCGCACGCCTTCGAAAATATTGCCGCGCTGATCGATGACGCCGTTGACGTTGCCAGCCTGGCCCGACACGCCGATCTCGTGTTCGACCTTGTCGTAATAGGGCTCGAGCTCATCGAGTCCGAACGGCCAGTCCTCAACGGTCGAGCCCTTTGGCACGCGGGAGGCGCCGTAGCGTCGCGTGGTCTCGCTCACCACTTTGAAGTCCCACGGATTAAGCCGCCAGCTCTGCGCCCAGTAGTGCAGCGACGTGCCGCCGACCGCGTTCATCATCGGATGAATGGGAAACCGCGGCGAGTAGGGAGCCGAAGCGTTGGGCCGATGAGTTGGAATTTCGTTGTTGGCCTTTTGCACCGATTGCGGCCAGCCGCGGAAATTGTTGCGCAGCTCGTCGGGCGCAAAATCGCGCTGAGTCAGCCAGGAACCGGCTTCGAGGCCGACCACCTCCAGCCCCGCGCGCACGAGCGGGAGCGCGGCGACGCCGCCGACGGCGCCCAGACCGATGATGACGACGTCGGCCTTCTTAAGGTCGATGGCCATGGCCGGCTCCTTTCATGGTGAACATCGCGTCGTCATAGGCGGACTTGCGCACTGCGGCAGGAGCCTTGAGGCGCTGGTCGGGTTCGTCGACGGTCATGCGGATGCCGGGATAGCCCACCAAGTCCCATCCGATGAAGCCGGCATTGCCGCCGTAATAGGGATCGCAGAAGGTGCCCTGGATGGTGTGGGCTCGCGCCAGCGCGAAGAACGCGGCGGCGTTCGGCACGAAGCCGGTCGCAACGTTTTTCTCGAGGTCCCCGAGCACCGTGTCCTGGTCCGCCGCCGATAGGCGCGCGAACGGGCTGCCCTTGGTGGATTGCGCATAAGCGTCCAATGCCGCAAGGCCTGCGGCATAAGCGTCGCGCGAGGTTCGCAACGGGCCGGTGAGGGCGCGGTCGATGTAATGGGCGGCGCGTGCTTCGGCGGCGCCCGGCCCATTCTCGTCGCTCGGGATGAGCCGCGCGCAGATCGCCTCCAGCGTATCAACTTCGGCGGCGGTCAGCGTCTCGAGTGCTTCGCGCTGCAATGCTGCCGGTGCGGGATGCGATTGCGCCGCCGCTGGCGCGGTGTCTGCAAGCGGGCCGCCGGCAATTGCAGCAGCGCCCGCCACACCGACCTGCTTGAAAAGGCTTCGCCGGGACACGTCTCGCGGCGTGCTTTCATCGTTCGCCATGTTTCCCTCCCGAGAATTCGCTCTCGAGAGGCTGCACCTTTGTGTCGATATCGGCAAGGTGGTCGCCGGACGTCCGCCGGCGCACCTTTCGCCGTCTACTCCACGGTAATGCCGCTCTCGTGCACGAGAGGGGCCCAGCGCGCGATTTCGGCGACTAGGAACGCGGTGAACTCGCCGGGCGTCAGCGGATCGGCCAGCACCGCATCGCGATCGAGCCGCGCGCGGACATCGGGGCGATGGAGTACGGCGATGACCTCATGGTTTAGGGCCTGGGTCATCGCCTCAGGCAGGCCGCGCGGCGCCGACAGCGAGAACCACGTGGTGGTGACGAGCTCCGGATAGCCCTCTTCCTTGAACGTCGGGATATCGGGCGCCTGCTGCAGGCGCGCTTCGGAGGTGACGGCGAGCGGAACCAACTTTCCGGTGCGCACATATTCGCCGACGATGCCCCAGCTCTGTGAGCTCATGCCGATGTGCCCGGCGACGGCATCCATGAGACCGATCGCGCCCGACCGGTAGCCGACCGGCGTCAGCGTAATGCTGTTGCGCCGTGCGAAGGATTCGGCAACGAGCTGACCATTGCTCCCTGGCCCGGACATGGCATAGGCGAGGCTTCCGTCGTGCCGCACGCGGGCGACAAGCTCCTTCAGTGTATGCACGCCGAGCGCTGGGTTGACCACGAACAGGTTCGGCGCGCCGCCGAAATATCCGATGTGGGTGAAGTCGTGCACCGGATCGAAGCCGACATTCGGATTGGCGAGCGGCAAGACGACCAGCAACGGGAAACCCGTGACGATGAGATTGTAGCCGTCAGGCGGCGTTGCGCGCACCAGGGCAGCGCCGACGACGCCGTTCCCGCCGGGACGATTTTCCACATAGAACTGCTGATGAAAGACGTTGGAGAGATGCTCGGCGAGAATGCGTCCGAGAATATCCGGCATGCCGCCCGGCGCATGCGGCACGGTGATGCGCACCGGCCGCTCGGGCCACGACGCGGCGCCGGCGGTCGAAGTAAGCACGACGCTCAACGCAAGCGAAACGAGCACGGCCGCCGCGATGACGAACGGTGTTACAATTCGCCGGCCACGCCTTTCTCTCACCTCCCCCTGGAGGGGGGAGGTCGCCCGCGCGCTCGCGCGGGCGGGAGGGGGTGGCAGCGCTGCAACAAGCTCAGCACTGCGCGTTGCTGAAGCGCTGTCACCCCACCCCGAAACGTCTTCGACGGTTAGACCCTCCCCCTTCAGGGGAGGGTGAAAGCCGTCGAGCCCCCGCGTACCTATCTGCATGTTCATTCGCTCACCGATTGAGAATCACGTTCACGATTGCTGTTCGCCCCGCATTCACCTCGGCAAGCGCCTTCGTCAGTGCCGGCTTAAGCTGCGCCGGATCGTCGACCTTCTCACCGGGGAAATCGAAATGCGTGCCCAGCCGCTCGTAGTCGGGGCCGTTGATGGCGACGCCATGATAGAGCTTTTGGTTCACGGCCACGCCATCGGGATAATATCGGTCATGGTTGTTCTGCATCGCCTGATATTTCTTGTTGTTGAAGACGATGATGAGGATCGGCAGGTTGCAGTCGCGCGACGCGCCGAGGCCCTGGATGATCGGGTTGTAGAGCAGCGAACCGTCGCCGATCACCAGCACCACCGGCCGCTGTGGTGCGGCAAGCTTGACGCCGAGCGCAACGCCGATTCCCTGGCCGAGGCCGCCGTACACGTAGAAATAGCTCTGCGGCAGGTTCCAGGAGAGGTGCTGGCGGATCATCGGGCTGTGCACGATGGTCTCGTCGACGTAGATCGCGTCCGCCGGCAGCACGTCGCGCATCGCGGCGATCAGCGCCAGCGGGTCGACCGGCCGCAAGCTCATTCGCTCTGCCTCGGCGGCACGTAATGCAGCTTGTTTCTTTTCGTGCGCGGCGGCCCATTTGTCGCGGCGCGCCGTATTCGGCGCGACGCCGCGCGCCTTTAGCGCTGCGACGAGCAGCGCCAATGTCGCCGCGATGTCCGCTTCGAGATACATATCGGCATGAAGATGCTGGTAGACCCAGTGTCCCTTGATGGGCGTTTCGCCGATCGCCGCGATGAATGCGCCGGGCGGGCGGCTGCGCGGCGGATACCAGGGATTGCGCGATGCGACCAGAAGTACGACGTCGGCGTCCTTCGCGATCGGCTCGAAGTTCATGCCCTGATGCAGCGGATGATCTTTCGGAAAGTTCGCATGGGTCGTCGAAGAGCCCTCGACAACGGGCGTGCCGAGAAGCTCGGCGAGTTCAACGAGCGGCGCCAGCGTTGCCGGGTCCTTGCCCGCCGATTGCGTCTCGATCACGGGATTTTTTGCCCGCGCAAGACGTTCGGCGAGCGCATCGATGTCGGCCGGCATCGGCTGCGCCTTGGGTGCGGGCGGCACGCGCCGCGTCTGCACCGGCTGCACCCATTCGTGGACCATGTGCTCGACCGGCACGTTGATGTAGACCGGGCCGTGGGGCTGGCGCTGCGCCAATTCACCGACGCGGACCACCGTCTCATAGAGCGACCATGGGCTCGTGATGGCGGTCGCATGCTTGACGACCGGCTCGATCAGCCGCTGCGGTCCGCCGACGACAGAGAGGCTGCGATACCACTGCTGGCCCGGCTCGAAATTCGGGTCTTCCCCGAAGCTCAGCGCTTCACCCGACATCACCAGCATCGGAACTTCGGTTTGCTGCGCCGCCTGCACCGCCATCGAACCTTGGAGGAGACCCGGACCAGCGTGAAGGAGCACGGCTTGCATGCGGCCGGTCATCTGCGTGTAGCCGATCGCCATGTCGACGGCCGTGCTCTCGTGCCACACGTCGAAGTAGGTAGGTCCAGGCTGATTGCCGGTCTTTTGCCGCGCCAACGCCTCCCACACGGAAGCCCATTCCGATCCCGGCGACGAAATGATGTAGTCGACGCCGAGATTGCGAAACGCCTCCAGGATCGCTTCGCCGCCGTCATGGTAATTTTTCAAGCGCTTCGCTCCGAACTGCTCCGGCGCTGCGCCGGCGAGACGACGATAGCCGAGAGCCCGCCGCAGCGAAACCCGGCGCACGAACTCGTAGCCCGGATGAGCGAAGCGACATCCGGGTAAACGGTTCAATCGTTGATCGGCTGCCCGGATGTCGCTTCGCGCATCCAGGCTACGGCGATTGTGTCTTTTTGGATTGCGCGCCTTTCTCACTTGGCCGATGAATGGCACCCGTTGAAGACGAGAATCAAGTGATCCTCCACAATTCGATCCTCTCTGGCGGCGATCGTCAGCGCCCCAACACCTATGTCGGGGCGCCGATCGAGCGGACCGAGGATCTGCGCCTGCTGCGCGGGCGAGGCTGCTATCTCGACGATCTTTCGCGGTCGGGGCAGTGGCATGCCGCGTTCGTTCGCAGCTCGGTTGCGCACGGCAGGCTGCGCGGCATTGATGATGGCGCGGCGCGGGCCATGCGAGGCGTGCGCGCGGTCATCACCGCGGCCGATATCGGGTCGAAAGTTCCGACGATCCCGTTCCGTCGGCCAAATCCGACCACCGCACCGTACGCGCAGCCGGTCATCGCGAGCGAAGTCGTGCGCTACGTGGGCGAGCCAGTTGCGATGGTGCTTGCCGATACGCCGGAGCAGGCCGAGGACGCCGCATCGACAATCGCTCTCGATATCTCGGCGCTGCCCCCTGTTGTTGACCGCGCAGCCTCGGTTGCCGCGACGACGCTGCTGTTTCCGGGAACAAGCAGCAATTGCGCGACCACCTTCATGGCGGAGATGGGCGACGTCACTGCTGCGTTCCGCGATGCGCCGTACGTGCGGCGGGAGACGTTTCGCGTGCAACGCCTCACCGCGTTCACGATGGAGACCCGCGGGCTTCTCGCCGAGTGGGACGGTGCCAAGCTCACCATGTCGGGCGCTGCCAAGCTGCCGTTCTTCAATCGCCGCACGCTGGCCGCCATGATGGAGCTGCCGGAGACCGCGGTCGACTACATCGAATACGACGTCGGCGGCGGATTTGGCGCACGCGGCGAATTCTACCCGGAGGATTTCCTGGTGGCGTTTGCCGCGCGCCGCTTCGGTCACCCGATCAAGTGGGTCGAGGACCGGCGCGAGCATTTCATGACGATCGCCCACGCGCGCGAGGCCGAATGCGATGTGGAAATCGCGCTCGAACACGACGGCACGATCCGCGGCATTCGCGGCGACATCTTCGTCGACATCGGCGCCTATGTGCGGCCGAACGGCACCACGCCGGTGCGCAACGTGGCGCAATTCCTCTCCGGGCCATATCGCGTGCCGAACTTGCGCATCGCGGCGCACGCGATGATGAGCAACAAGACGCCGACGGGCACGTATCGCGCACCTGGGCGCTTCGAGGGCTGCTTCTTCTGCGAGCGCCTGCTCGATCTCGCCGCGCGCGACCTCGATCTCGATCGGCTCGCAATCCGCCGCCGTAATCTCCTGACCGCGCCCGAGATGCCCTACGCGCTTGCGCCGATCGTGCCCGATGATGGCCTCGGCAAGACCCAATGCGACAGCGGTGACTACCGGCGCACGTTCGATCGCTGCCTAGCCGAATTCGGCTGGGCTGAAAAAGCGAATCTCAACGGACGCCTCATCGATGGCCGCTACCACGGCCTCGGCGTTGCCTGCTACATCGAAGGCGGCGGCTCCGGTCCGCGCGAGCATGCGCGGATGAAACTGGAGGCGGACGGTTCGGTCTCGCTTTCGGTTGGTTCCTCGGCTGTCGGGCAAGGCATCGAGACTGTGATGGCGCAGATCGCCGCCGATGCGCTTCACCTGCCGCTCGATCGCATCAAGGTGATGCACGCTTCGACGAACCTGCTGCGCGAGGGGTTCGGCTCCTATGGCTCGCGCGCGACGGTGATGGGCGGATCGGCCGTCGTCGATGCTGCCGGCAAACTCTTGGACGCGTTGCGCTCAGCGGCCGGCGCGAGGCTTGGCGTAGCGGCGGCCGATATCACTTTTGCAGATGGCGTCGCGCATGGAGCGGGCAAGGGTGTGTCCTGGGCCGAGCTTGCCGCCGCGGAAGACATTTCGGCCGAAGGCGTGTTCGCGAGCTCGCGGCCGACTTACAGCTACGGCACCGCATGCGCGCGCGTCGCCGTCGATCCAGGTACGGGCGCAGTGGATCTCATCGACTACGTTGTGGTCGACGACGTCGGCCGCATCGTCAACCCGCTGACGCTGCACGGGCAGGTGATCGGCGGCGCGGTGCAAGGCTGCGGCAGCGTGTTTGGCGAACATCTCGTCTATGACGAAGAAGGGCAGTTGCTGGTCGCGACGCTCGCCGACTACCTGGTGCCGCTCGCGACCGATTTCCCAAACCTGCGGGCGGTGTCGTTGCAGGAGTATCCCTCGCCCAACAATCCGCTCGGCGTCAAAGGGGCGGGGGAGGGCGGTGTCATCCCGGTCGGTGGGGCGCTCGCCAACGCGGTTGCGGCTGCGCTTACTGACCTCTGTGTCGAGCCGCGTGCATTGCCGCTCTCGCCGCCGGCGGTGTGGGGGCTCATAAAGGAAGCGCGAAAAGCCCGGAGCACGCGGACACCATAGAGGCGTAGGGTGGGCAAAGCGCGGCGTGAGCCGCGCGTGCCCACGTGCGCCCGTTCCGCGTGGGCACGGCGGACCTGCAGCCGTGCCTACTTTGGCACAGCATCGGCCGCCTTTGCCCACCCTACGCGCTGTGTCTACGCGCCGTCGGCGAGCACGCGGGCGAGGCGGTTCTGCGTCTCGATGATCTTCGGCAGATCGGCGGTAACGAGCCGGCCCTCCTTCACGACAATCCGTCCGTTGATCACACTCAGTGCCACGCTTGCGGGCGCGCAGAAAACGAGCGCCGCGACCGCATCGTGGAGGCCGCCGGCAAAGCCGATGCTGCGCAGGTCGAAGGCGACGAAGTCTGCGGCCATGTCGGGAGCGAGCGCACCGATGTCGTCACGGTTGAGGACGCGCGCACCCCCGAGCGTCGCGATCTCCAGGGCCTGCCGCGCCGTCATCGCATCCGGGCCGAAGCCCACGCGTGCAAGCAGCATAGCTTGGCGCGCCTCCGCCAGCAGGTGGCCCGAATCATTCGAGGCCGAGCCGTCGACGCCGAGCCCGACCGGAACGCCCGCGGCGCGCATCCGGCCGATCGGCGCGATGCCCGACGCGAGGCGCATGTTCGAGCACGGGCAGTGAGCAACGCCGGTACCGGTTTTCCCGAACAGTGCGATGCCGTGAGCGTCGAGCTTGACGCAGTGCGCGTGCCAGACGTCGCGCCCGACCCAGCCAGCGTCTTCGACATACTCTGCAGGCGTCATGTTGAACATCTCGCGGGTGAACGCCACGTCCTTGTCGTTCTCGGCGAGATGGGTGTGCATGCCGACGCCGCGGCTGCGGGCGAGCGTCACCGCCTCGCGCATCAGGTCCCGGCTCACCGTGAACGGCGAGCACGGCGCAACCACGATGCGCAGCATCGCGAGCCGGTTGCAATCGTTGTACGCATCGATCACGCGCATCATGTCCTTCATGATCGCGTCTTCATCCTCGACCAGCCCGTCGGGAGGCAGGCCGCCTTTGCTGACGCCGAGGCTCATCGCGCCGCGGCTCGCGTGAAAGCGGATGCCGATCTCGCGCGCGGCCTCGATCTCGTCATCGAGACGGCAGCCGTCGGGATAGAGATAGAGATGATCCATCGCGGTGGTGCAGCCCGACAGGATCAGCTCCGCCATCGCGGTCAAGGCCGAGGCCTTGATCATCTCCGGCCTGAGATTTTGCCAGACCGGGAAGAGCGCGGTGAGCCAGTCGAACAGTTCGGCATCCTGCGCCGCCGGCAGCGCGCGCGTCAGCGTCTGGAACATGTGGTGGTGCGTATTGACAAGCCCCGGAATGACGATGTGGCCCCTGAGGTCGATGACCTCGTCGGCGGTTGACGGCAAATCGGCGCTCGGCCCCACCGCCGTGATGCGGTTGTCGGTGACGAACAGGCCACCGTTGCGAATCTCGCGCCGCGACGCATCCATGGTGACGACGACATCGGCATTCTTGACCAATAGGGTCCTGGGCATGTTGCCTCCGGTATGCTCAACTGCCTTGCTGCACGGTGCGGCTTATTGATGCAAGACCGGTTCCAGTCTTGCCGGCCGGATTAAGATAAAATGCGGAAACAACATAAGGTGCAACACGGGGGAAGCGGTCATGGCGGTTTCGGAAATCGCGAGAGACCGGCGACGCCCGACGAAATTCTCGGGCGGATCGAGCGCCTGCCGCTGTCCTCCTGGCAGATCAGCACCCGTATCGTCGTCGGCACGGCGACGTTCTTCGACGCGTTCGACGCGCTGTCCATCGCCTACGTGCTGCCCGTCATTGTGCCGATGTGGAAGCTTGGCTTCACCGATGTGAGCCTGCTGATCTCCGCCGGCTATGTGGGCCAACTCGTCGGGGCGCTCATCGGCGGTTCGCTCGCCGAGCGTTACGGCCGCCGCCCGGTGGTGATCGTCTCGGTGCTATGGTTCGGAGTGCTGAGCCTCGCTTGCGGTTTTGCGTGGAGCTATCAATCGCTCGTGGTGCTGCGCCTCCTGCAAGGTCTCGGCCTCGGCGCTGAAGTGCCGGTAGCCGCTACCTATATCAGCGAGCTTGCGAAGGCCAAGGGCCGGGGCAAGTTCGTGCTGCTGTTCGAACTCGTTTTCCCGGTCGGCCTCGTTGCCGCCGCGCTGCTCGGCAAATGGATCGTGCCGAATCTCGGATGGCAATACCTGTTTTTCGTCGGCGGCATCCCGGCGCTGTTTGCGCTGTTCATGATGCGCAATCTGCCGGAATCGCCGCGCTGGCTCGCCTCGCGCGGCCGCGCCGCCGAGGCAACGGAAGCGATCGCTTTCATCGAGGACAAAGTCAAAGCGGCAACCGGCGCGCCGCTGCCGGCGCCGCAACCTGTTGCTGCCAAGGTCGGCACGCAGCCCGCCCACTGGACCGATCTGTTCGGCCGCACTTACCTGAGCCGCACATTGGTGATCTGGTTGTGCTGGTTCGCCGCCTATTTCGCGAACTACGGCCTCGCTACATGGCTGCCGACGGTCTACCAGAAAATCTTCGAACTGCCGCTCGAGCAGGCGCTGACCTATGGCCTGGTGGCACCTTCGCTCGGCCTCCTCTCGAGCCTCACCTGCGCGCTGCTGATCGACTATATCGGCCGGCGCATCTGGTTCGCCGGCTCGTTCGCGGTCGGCGCCACTGCCTTCATCATCTTGTGGTGGATCGGCCCGACGACATCGGAGCGCGTGCTCGTGCTCTCGTCGATCAGCTATATGGCGATCTCGACGCTGTCGCTTGCGCTCTACCTCTACACATCCGAGCTCTATCCGACCCGCGTGCGCGCCTTCGGCACCAGCGCCGGCACCGCGTGGCTGCGCTTGGCTTCGATCATCGGTCCCTACGTGGTCGGCACCGTCCTTGCGCGAGGTGCGCTCGGCGACGTGTTCCTCGTGTTCGGGCTCGTCGTACTTTTCGCGGCCATCGTGGTCGCACTGTTCGCGACCGAGACGAAGGGACGCGTGCTCGAGGAGATTTCGCCGTGATGCGGCGGCCGACGAAGAAAACGCCGACGGACGTCGCTCCCAACCCGGAGAGCGAAGTTTTCGCCGCGTCGGCCGCGACCGATGCGCAGGTCAGCGCGAGCAACCTCTCGCTTCACGAACTGTTCGAGCAGCAGGCCGCGGCGATGCTCGATCGCGCCGACATCGACGAGGAGCAGAAGCAATCGATCCTCCTCGCCATGGCCTGCCCCTGCTGCGGCTCCGGCGGCCTGTCCTTCAGCGTCAAATTGCGCAAGCCGTAGCGGGGACCGCTTTGCGCTATCCGGGCTGCGCTTGTATCCGTGCGCCGCTCGTAAATGTCGGCGGCTTAAGCCGCTTCCAGCCACGCTTCAGCACCGACGCGGTCGGGCCGGAGTGGTAAACGCGGCCTCCACGCCCATGGTAGCGGTGTTGGTCCGAAATGAGACCGTAAACGTAAACGGCCACCGTTCCCTCGGGACTTGGGGCGCTCACCCCGGAACGCCACAGAAACCCGCAAAATGTTCTGTTTCATCGGAATGTAGCGCGAGCCATGATAAGGCTACGATTCGTGCATGGGGCCCGCTCGCTAGGTCCCCAAAGCCGGATAATTTCTACGATTTCATCCATGGCGATCTTCCGCACCATATCGCTCGGTGACTTTATCGACACCATGGTCAGCCTGCTGAGCGCGTTCGTGCTCGGCACACTGATCGGAGCCGAGCGCCAATATCGGCAGCGCAGCGGCGGACTGCGAACGAACGCACTCGTCGCCGTCGGGGCCTCGGCTTTTGTTGATATTGGGCAACATCTCAACGGCAATCCGGGCGCAACCCAGATCATCGCCTACGTCGTCTCTGGCGTCGGCTTTCTCGGCGCCGGCGTCATCATGAAGGAGGGCGGCAACGTCTGGGAACTCAACACCGCGGCGACGTTGTGGTGCTCGGCGGCGGTCGGCGCCTGCGCGGGCGCCGATCTGACGGTCGAAGCGGTGGTGCTCACGCTGTTCGTGCTCGCCGGCAACACGCTGCTGCGCCCGCTGGTCAATGCCATCAACCGAGCGCCGCTGAAGGAAGGCACGACCGAGGCGATCTACGATGTGCGCCTGACGACCGACGCCGATCACCTCGAGGAAGCGCGCGAACTTCTGGAGACCCGGTTGGAGGCCGCCAACTACCCGATCCGCGAAATCAACGTCGTCGAACGCGAACCCGGCACATTCGAACTTGTGGCGACGCTCGTCACCACCGCCGCGCAATCCAACGAACTCGATGCGGTGGTCACGGCGCTCGAGGCCGTCCCAATCGCCCAACATGCAAGCTGGGGCTCGCGGACATCTGAGTGAAGTGGATGTGATGCCGATCCCGGCGCAGCTGAATGCCGCCGGGATCGGCCATACCTTCCCGGCTACGGCAGCGTCACCGGTGTGATCACCCAGGGGCCCGGGTCTCTGTTATTCGGATCGTTGCGGAGCGCGAACTTCGAATTCAGCGACCCACGCAATATTGCCGACGATGCCGATGGCCGTGAGTTGGCCGAAGCCGCCTTTGATCACGGTCATCGTCGCCTTGTCGCCCTCGATCTTTGCCTGAGTGAGATTGCCGGACCGGTTCTCGGTGACCAGCAAGACCTCTCCCGGTCCGACACGCATCCCGTCCGGACCGTTGATCGGTGCCGAGAGCTGCAGGGTGGTTACGGCCCCGGAGCTGCCGTCCGGCTTAATATCAATTCGCTGCAACAGGTTCTTGCGCACGTTGTTGAAGTAGAGCTTGCCGCCGGCGAACGCGATGCCATCGATGCCCGCGAGATCGGGGCTGCTCGCCCAGACATCGGGCTCGGTCGCCCCGGGCTTGAGCCGGATGATGCGCCCAAGTTCGGTGTCCGTGGCGTACACCGTGCCGTCCGCGGCGGTGATGAAATCGTTGCAAAGTCCGCCGTCAGGGAAGTGATAGATCGCCTTCTTCGCCCCGGTCTTGAGATCGAACGCCGTGAAGGCCGCCTTCCGCGGCGGACCGACCACATCGCTGCAGACGTAAAACACGTTGTGCGGCTCGTCGACGTAGATCCCGAGAAGGAAGCCTTCGAAGCCGGCCTGCTCCCGCGATATCCACGCCTGTGCGGTCGTCGCGCCAGGCGCCGCCTTGTAGATGATGCCTTTCTCGGAACCCGCGATCAGCAGCGTTCCGTCCGACGTCACCGTGACGCTTTCGGGAAAGACGCGGGTATCGGGGACCGTCACCGGCGAGGCCGCTTGTGCGATGGAGGCAAGCGCCACCGCCGAAACCGCGAGCTGAGCCGCGGCGAATACAATTCTGCGAACCCTGTGATCGGACATGTGACTGTTCCTCCGAGCGTGCTGCCAACTGGTGCGAATTGAACTGATCGATTGTTGAGGTTTGCGGAGCCGGGCGAAGGCCTGAGCGACCGCGACCACGCGTCAACGCAGGCGTGTGGGAATGCGGCGCCGTTGGGCGTAGCTCAGGTGGTGCGGATGGACGCCCCCATCAATCGACCGACGTGGCATCGATGCCACGCAATATCCTATTGTATATAACGATGTTTGGTCGACAAGGGGCTTCAGGGGTCGGATGGGGCTGTTTGGAAGGTAGCAAAAGCTTTGAAGGACGGCAGCGTTGCGATGCGGCTGCCGTCCTCACGTGGAGGGTCACCTTGTGTAGACGTATCCCGCGAGTTGGAGCTTCACCAGCGTCGGAACGACGCCGGGCGTTAGGACCGCGCCGGGAATGAGGTGATTGGTGAGTTCGGCGGCGAGTGCGTCAGCCGCCAAATGGTCCGGATTCTGATCGGCGGTAATGAGCCTTGCCGCGAGCTCCCAGATCGCGTTGTGGCAGGCGAGGAACACGACGCCGCGGCGCTGCAGCACGGCGATGTTGTTACCCTTCGGTGAGAACGCACCGTCCTGCGATTGGAAATCGGCCGGATCGTGAGATGCCGCCGCAGGCACAACGATATACGTGTTGCTGCGGATGTTTCCGCCGGCGATCTTCACGAGCTGATACTTGTCCCAGGTCTCCTGGTCATAGAGCGCGAGATGCGCAGGACCGTGAGTGCCGGATACGCAGAGAAAGTTAGCTTCCTTGAACGCGAACACTTGGGTGTTCAGCGTGTTGCGCATGCCGTTGAGCCAAGAACCGGCGATGTCGGTATGATCCCAGGCCTGCCGCGGCCCACCCTTGTAGGCCGTCACGGCATCGAGAGCGCGGGCGTCCCACAGGTCCGGCTTGTCGAGAATCATCGGCACGGTCTTGAAATCGCGGCGGCGCTCGATTTGAGCGAGATTGTGCGAGAAAGTTTTCAAGTTTTCGCCGTTGCTCGGAGCGAGAGTTGTTTCGGGAGCGCCCGGCGCGGCTTGCGCGAGCCCCGACATCACCAGGCCTGCCCCTATGCTCGCAAGCGCACTTCGTCGATCGGTCGTGAATTGCATTTAGGTCTCCCTGGGCGGTTTGGCGCATATTGTGACCGGATCGAGCCGTCGCCCTCGGCACATCCCGGTAACCCGAACGTGCGCCCGCGCAGGACGCACCTCATGGTGTGATATCCGACGACGAGGGCTTTGTCACCGACAGACAAATGCGGGACGTTGCCGGCTAACTTACGCTAAATGATTGTCGAGAGAGTTCGCGTCGATTGTCCTCGACGACTGGAGCCAATGATGAACGAGAATCGTCTGGAAAGGTGGCATCAGTTTCGCTGCCGTTCATCGCGGGACTGATTCCTGATACCCTCGCGGAGGCGAACCCGACAGCGCTCGTCAGCGCAACGAATCATTCTTGGAAGGTGAAGCGATGCCGCGACCGCATGAGATCCCGGCTGGCCTCGATGTCACGATCATCGATCATCCGCTGGTCGCTACGCGGCTATCGAAGATGCGGGATGCGCGCACGGACAACGCGACCTTCCGTGCCGCTCTGCGCGAGCTGACGATGATGCTGGTCTACGAGGACAGCCGCACGCTGACGACCGAGCAGATGCCCATCGTTACGCCGGTGGGGCCGACCACGGCGGTGCGGCTCGCCAATCCACCGCTGCTGCTGCCGGTCCTTCGTGCCGGGCTCGGCATGGCCGATCAGGCTCACTCCCTGATCCCGGAAGCCCAGATGGGATTCGTGGGCTTGGCGCGGGACGAATTGACCCTGTTGCCAGCCTCCTACATGGAATCATTGCCGCAACATCTCGACGGCCGCCCGGTCTTCGTCCTCGACCCGATGCTCGCGACCGGCGGTTCCATGGTGCACACCATCCGGCTGCTGTTCTCGCGCGGAGCAACCGACGTCACGGTGATTTGCGCTCTTGCCGCGCCGGAGGGACTGCTCACGCTCAAGAACTGCGGTCTGCGCGTCCGCGTCGTGACTGCGGCCGTTGACGAGCGGCTGAATGAGCGAGGTTTCATCGTGCCCGGGCTTGGTGACGCCGGAGATCGGCAATTTGGCGCGATCGAGGCGGCAACAACTGGTCGAGCGGAGAAATAGGGGCGCAGAGACCGGCCGCGCGATTAAGCGTGTCTGCGCGCGCGGTACGTGCTCTCGGTCGCGCGCATGGCTCGGTCGCCCGCGCGCCTTGACGGCTCGGTCGCCTCACGCCTATCCAAGTCTGCAGACAATGGTCGTTTTGCATCAACGGAGACGCGCAAGTGAGTGAGGGCACCGCGTATTTCCCGGCGTCGCAGCCGTGGACGGTGCGGGATGGCGCCGTGCGCCTTCACGGGTCGAAGTGCGGACGCTGTGGGACCGTTGCGTTTCCGCCGCATGGGCTCTGTCCGGCCTGCGGGGCCGAAAGCGGGCAGGCGCAGGTCGAGCTGTCGCCGGTCGGCAAGCTGTACACGTTTTCCGAGGTCCACGTGGCGCCGAAGGGATTTCCGACGCCTTACGCGATCGGCTATGTCGATCTGCCGGAGGGCGTGCGGCTGTTCGGGCAGATCGAGGCAAAGGCCGCCGAGCTCGAGGTAGGGCAGGAGGTCGCGGTGACGCTCGGACCGGTCCGCACCAATAGCGCCGGCCAGCCGGTCGTCAGCTACAAGTTCAGGAGGTCCGCCCCATGACCGCGATCATCGCCGGCGTCGGGATGACGAAATTCGGTAAGCAGGCGGAGCGCACCATCGAGGACATCGGGCGCGAGGCGCTGCTCGCCGCCATGAAGGACGCGGGCGTCGGCCGCGACGCGATCAACGAAGTGTTCTGCGGCTCGAGCTACGGCGGCCCGTTGATCGGCCAGCGCATCCTGCGCGACCTTGGCATGACCGGCATGCCGATCACGAACGTGGAGAACGCCTGTTCGAGCGGCGCCGCGGCGCTGCGCGAAGCCGCGACCGCAATCGCCGCCGGCCGCGCCGACGTCATCGCGGTGATCGCGGTCGAAAAGCTGACGAAGCTCGGCGGCGGCACGCTGCCGCTCGAGCCGACCGATGTCGAGGTGAACCTCGGCAATGTGATGCCCGCGGTCTATGCCATGCGGGCGCGCCGCTACATGCACGAGACTGGCGCCACCGCGCGCCATCTCGCCATGATTTCCGTGAAGGCCCACGAGTACGGCGCCCGCAACCCGAATGCCCAGTTCCAGAACCGGATCAGCATCGAGGAGGTAATGGGCTCGCGCATGGTCGCCGATCCACTCACGCTCTACATGTGCTGCCCGACCGGCGACGGTGCGGCCGCCGTGATTGTCACGAGCGAGAAGCGCGCTCGCGAGCTTGGCGCAAAGCCGGTGCGCGTCGCCGCTTCGGTGCTGCAATCGGGCCTCTACAAGACCGGCTTCCGCGACATGGCGTCAAGCGAACTCACCGAGCGCACCTCGCGCCTTGCCTATGAGGCCGCCGGCATCGGTCCGCAGGATGTGAGCCTCGCCGAGGTCCATGACGCATTCGCGAGCGCCGAGCTCATGTATTACGAGGCGCTCGGGCTCGTCGCCAAAGGCGAGGGCGCTGCGATGATCGAGCGCGGCGATTCGGGTCCCGGCGGGCGCCAGCCGGTCAATCCGAGCGGCGGGCTCGCCTGCCGCGGCCATCCCGTGGGCGCGACCGGCGTTGCTCAGATCGTCGAGGCGGTATGGCAGCTGCGCGGCGAGGCGGGGCCGCGCCAGGTGCCGGGCGCGAAGGTCGCGCTCACCCACTGCACCGGCGGCGGCATCTCGGGCCTCGATCACGGCGCCTGCGCGGTGCACGTGCTCACGTCATGACGGAGGGTTCGGGGGCGGCGGCGTCGACAGGCGCTGGTCCGCACGCGCGCCCATCGGGCCCGCTGTCGCGGCTCGTGGTGCTCGATCTCACCCAGTTTCTCGCGGGTCCTTATGCGGCGCAGATTTTCGGCGACCTCGGCGCCCGCGTGATCAAGATCGAGCCGCCGGGCGGGGAGATGACGCGGACGATTTCGCCGCATTTCGTCAAAGGCGAAAGTGCCTATTACCTCGCGGTCAACCGCAACAAGGAAAGCCTCGCGATCGACCTCAAGCATGCGCGCGGCCGCGCCATCATGCTCGATCTCGTGAAGCATGCGGACATCGTGCTGGAGAACTTCCGCCCAGGCGTTGCGGCGCGCCTTGGCCTTGCCTATGACGCGCTCAAGGCGGCAAACCCGAAGATCATCGTCTGCTCCATTTCGGGCTTCGGCCAGGATGGACCTTATCGCGACCGGCCGGCCTACGACATCATCGTGCAGGCGATGTCCGGTGGCATGAGCATCACCGGCGAGCGCGGCGGCCGGCCGGTGCGCGCCGGCATTCCGCTCGGCGACCTTTCCGCCGGCATGTACGCGGTGATCGGCGCGCTCGCGGCGCTGGAGCGCGCACGCAACGAAGGCGTCGGCGCCTATATCGACGTTTCGATGTTGGATTGCCAGGTCTCCATGCTAGTCTACCAGGCGGCCTATCACCTGCTCTCCGGCGAGGTGCCGGGGCCGCAGGGCCGCGATCACCTGTCGTTTCCGACCTATCGCGCATTCCGCTGCGCCGACGGCATCGAGATCGTGGTCGCGGCGAACACCGAACGGATGTGGAGCGATCTGTGCGGCGCGCTCGGCCGACCAGACTTGCCGGCCGATCCGCGGTTCAAGCTCAACGAGGATCGATTGCGCAACCGCGCGGTGCTCGATCCGTTGCTCGATGCGGCTGCGGCGAAAATCCCTTCGGAGGAACTGCTGGCGGCCCTCGCCGCAAGCCAGGTGCCGGCCGGGCCCATCAACACGCTCGACCGCGCGCTCGCCGATCCCCAGGTCCGCCACCGCGAGATGGTGGTGGAACTGGTCGACGACGATGGCGACAGCATCAGGGTGGTTGGCAATCCGCTCAAGATTGCCGGACTGTCCACTGGCGAGCACGCCTATCCGCACCGGCTCGGTGCCGACAGCGCGACGGTCCTGCGTGAGCTATTGGGCTTTTCCGACGACGATGTTTCGCGTCTCGTCGACGAAGGCATTGTCGCGGTGGCGCGCTGACATGTTCAACTTTATCGAGTCGTTTTGGCACATCGTAACGAAGTCGTGGCGAACCGCTGATATTCGACTGTTGAAGACGGTCTATGAATTTTGGCTTTGTCGCTTCATGGCCGCGGAAAGACACCCTGCCAATGAAGCGTTAGTAGGATAATCAGAGTATAACATCGCGATTGCGACGCTGAGCCATTGTCCGGAGTGAGCGATGCTGCACCTCACACGAGAGAAATCTTTTTGTTGCCGTGCGAGATGGATTTTCGCGGGCGCGACCGTCGCGTTGTTCATCTCACTCGCGGTACATGACGTCTCTCGCGCCGCCGAAACGCCGTCTCCGTCGACATCTACCACGTCATGCGCGCCGAATTGCCCTCCCGAAACGACGCTGCCCGTGGACAGCCTCCCCGAATTGGCGCCCGACGCGAAGCCGCCGACCGATCCGTCGATGCAGGCCGGGCTGCCTGCATGCCTCGCCTGGACCGACGGTTGCGTCATCTGCGAGCGGAAAGAGGGACGCACGCTGTGCTCGAATATCGGCATCGCCTGTCAGCCGAAGGAGCTGAGCTGTCGCGTGCCGGTACCGGCAGAGCCGAAAAAAAGCGGCCAGTAAGGCTCACCCCGCCTTCCGCGGGGCGACGGCAGCGCTCCACCACGGGCAGGCATCGGCGGCGGTGGCGTAGTTTCCCGCCATCACATTGACGGGCATGCGAACGCCTTCGGCGGCGGTGCGGATGCGCAGGTCGCGCGCCTCTTCATAAGCTTGCGGCGAAAGCCACTGGCGGTCATGGCCCCACAGGCTTGGGCCTTCGGTGCGTTCATGCGGCGACCAGTTGGACGGATCGATGGTGCGTCCGCCCCAACCGTATTCGAACAGGAATTTCGACGGCGACCACGAATAGAACGACGTGACCTCGTCGTTGACGTGGCGGCCGAGCGTCGTGCCGATCATCTCTGGTCGGCGCAGCGCGAGATCGTAAGCCTGGCCGACGTCGTCGAGGAAGCAGGTCTCGATCGTCAGATGATGGATGCCGTTCTTGCCGGTGTCGATGAAGGCGAGACTGTGGTGGCGCGGATTGGTGTGGAAGAAATAGGCCGCGAATGGCTTGAGGATGTAATCGCTGGCGCGGAAGCCAAGCAGGTCGGTGTAGAACGGGACGACCGCGTCGAGTCGCTCGGCGGTGAGCACCGCGTGTCGCATGCCGAGGGGACCGGTGCGGAATCCGGGGATCGCGCGCCCGGGCTTGAACGGGTCGGGCGCGATTTCGGGCCCGTAAAAGACCTCGAGCCGGTTGCCGATCGGATCGGCGAACACGATGAGGTCTTTGACGCGCCGTTCTTGCGCGAGTGCCCGCGAACCCCGCGCGACTTCGACACCCACAGCTTCGAGATCGGCCGCGACCTGGTCCATGGCGGCGGCGTCCGCCGTCTCCCAGCCGAAGAAAGCGGGGCCGTCCCCGGCACCGTCCTCAACAACGAGGCGCTGCTTGCGGTCGTCCATCCGGAACGCTGCGGCGGTGCGGCCGCGGTCGACGAGCTGCATGCCGAGGAAGCGGCTCGCGTAGGTCGTCCAGTCCTCAAGGTGAGAGGTGCGGATGCCGACATAACCAAGCGAGTGCAGTTTCATGCGATTGTTTCCCGCAGAAGCGCCGTCACTATAAGGCATTTTCGGCAGTGCGGGCTATGAGCCGATTGCCGCGACGCCGGCGCTCGCGACCTGCGCGTCCTGATGGGAGGCAACGCCGGACACGCCGATCCCGCCGATGATCTTGCCCCCTTCGATGATGGGAAATCCGCCGTCGGCAACGCATGCGCCGAAGGTCAGAACCCGCAGTCCAACGCCGCCGCCGGCGACGGCATCCTCGAATATCTTGGTCGGCCGGCGGAACTCGACCGCCGTGCGCGCTTTGGCCTCGGCAAGTCTCACTGACGACAGTTGCGCATTGTCGAGGCGATGCAGCATCACCAGATTGCCGCCGGAGTCGACGACGGCGATGGACACGCCCCATCCGTTTTTCGCGGCCTCGGCTTCCGCCGCGGCCATCGCCTTCTTCGCCGCGGCGAGCGAGAGCGGTGCACCGTAAGGCGTCGTCGGCGGGACGATCTGTTGCTGTGTCATCAGTTCCTCGTTGAATGTCGTCAGGCAGCCGCGGTTGCGGAAAATCGTTGCGCAAGCACTGTCGTCCGTAGCACGGCTGCCAGTGCGTTGATCTCGTCCGGTGAAAGGGACGCATAGGGCGGATAGGGCGCGCCCACCGGCACGCCGATGAGATTCATCGCGGCTTTCATCGCCGGGGCAAGCCCGCGGTGCATCCATTTCGACGGGAACATCGCAAACTGCAGCTGCAACGCGGCGGCTCGTTCGTAGTCCTTCGCGAGGAACGCATCGATGATGTGCCGCGCAATCTCCGAGGCCGGCGGCGGCATGGTTGCGCCCGAGCCTCCGAGCTGCAGCGAGGCGAGCAGCATCTGCATGGTGGTGAAATAACGCGCGTGGCCGGCGCGATCGATCTCGACGATCAGGCGTGAGACCCGCGCGAGATCGCGCGAACTCTCCTTGATGAGCTGTACGCTCGTCAGTTTTGCGAGCGCGATCGTGTCGGGAATGGAGACATCCGCGCCGGGACCGGGGTTGAGATAGAGCGTGATGGGCAGGCGAGTCTCGCCGGCGATGGCGCTGAAATACGCGATCAGGTCGGCCTGCGTCGGCGGGCCGGCGAAAGGACGGATCGGCGCCAGGACCTGCACTGCAGCGGCGCCAAGCTCCTCGGCGAGATGGGCAAGCTCGATCGCGGTCTTGAACGAAGGATGGGAGATTCCAACCATCACCGGCACGCGGCCGTCGACGCATTCGATGGTCTGGCGGATGAGCGCTTTGCGCTGCTCGAGACTGAGGTAGGTGTACTCCTGCGTCTCGACGCCCGCCGCGACCACCATCGTCGAACGACAATCCCTGACGACGTAGTCGATCTCGCGCCGCAAGGCGGGGACATCTACTTCAAGGTCTGCCGTGAAGGGCGTCAGCGGCGCAACAATCAGGCCGGGTTCAGGCATGCGAATTCCTTTTGAGCCGAAAGCCGCAGGTACTCTGCCACTTGGCGGCGTCATTCGCCAAGCGCAGCGCTGCAGCCAAGGTTTGCACCGAGAGCAATTCGCGCGACGACGATGGCCGCTTGACGATACTGGCAGGCACACGGGCGTGGGTGAAAAAGAAATGAAGCGCTGTGCCGCGCGCCTTTCATTCATTGTTTGCCGTGCCGCACGAAGGAGCGCTCGCCTTGAGCAAGCTTTAAGCGCTACCCCGATAGAAGAGGCTCAATAACAGGAGGCGGCAAATGAAAAATCATAAGGCTGCGTGGGCTTTCGTCGTTAATGCAATCGTATCCACGATCTCGCGGTACTGGAACGAGTGATCTGCAGAACGAATGAATAGCACTGACGGCTGACAGGATTCGAGGCGCGGCCCGCCCCACGCGGGCCGCGTCTGAACCATTACGCCTTCATTGCCGCCAGAACACGCTCCGGCAACAGCGGCGAGTGGCGAACGCGGGCGCCGGTCAATGCGGCGACGGCATTGCTGAGCGCCGGGCCGACCAGCGGCGTCGCCATCTGGCCGACGCCGGTCGGATGATTGTCGGTGACCATGACATCGACATGGATCTCCGGCACGTCACGATTGCGCATGACGGTATAGTCGTAGAAGTTCGACTCCTGCACCGCACCGTCCGCGATCGTGATCCGCTCAGTGAGCGAGAGGCCGAGGCCGTAAACGACGCTGCTCTCGGTCTGGGCGATCACGTTGTCGGGTTGCACGGCAACGCCCTGATCGATGGCGACCCAGAAATTGTGCACGCGCACCTTTCCGGTCTTGCGATCGACCGACACTTCCGCGACGCCCGCGATCTGGGTGCCGGAATAGTCGATGTAGGCGAGGCCGAGGCCGCGGTCGGGACGCTTGCGGCTCCACTGGGCCATGTCCGCAACCCGTTCGACCACCTTATGCGCGCGAGGCGAATCCTTCAGCAGGGCAAGCCGCCAAGCCAGAGGATCCATGCCGCGCTTGTAGGCAAGTTCGTCGACGAAAACTTCAGTCGCGAACTTGTTGGCGACGAAGCCGATGCCGCGGAGCGCGATGACCCGGATGCCGGTCTCGATCGGCATGTGTTCCGCGAGCCGATTGGGGATCGCGTAAGTCGGAATGTCGGCGCCGGGGAGCGAGATTCTGTCCATCTTCTTCCACGGACCGTTGTACTTCACGGGGTCCTGGAAGAGCCCGGTGTTGTCCGTGGCAAAGCGATGATGCCACGCCACGGGCGCACCCTTTGCATCGAAGCCGGCGCGCAGGACGTGCACCGACAGTGGCCGGAACCGGCCGTTGCGGACGTCGTCCTCGCGCGTCCACATCACCTTCACCGGCCGCTTCATCTCGTTTGAGAGCAAGACGGCATCGACCACGAACTCCTGGTCGCGGTTGCCGCGACGGCCGAAGCCGCCGCCCATCAGCATGTCGTTCAGCTTGACCTTGCTGGTCGGGATGCCGAGCGCCTGGGCGGTGGCGTCGACGGCCATCGGCTGGCTCTGGGTGCCGCACCAGATCTCCGCCGAGTCGCCCGCCGGCGATACCGACGCGACGGCATTCAGCGGCTCCATCTGCGCGTGATAGGCGTAGTCGCAGCGGTAGACCTCTTCGATGACGCTCGCGGCCGAATTGAAGGCCGCCGGCGCATCGCCTACCTTTTCCCCGATCTCGACCGGATTAGGGATGGTGCCGCGGGCTACTGCCGTGTGGCCGTCGAATGCGGTGTCGGTGTTGAAGTTCTGCGCCTTGGCCGTGCGCGTCCAAACGACGTCGAGCGCGTCCTTCGCCGCGAAGGCCGCCCATGGCGTTTCTGCCACCACGCCGACGCCAAACGGATACTTGACGATCTTCAGCACGCCCGGAATCGCGCGTGCCTTGGCATCGTCGATCTTCTCGGGGCTGTTGCCCTCGACCGGCGATCGCAGCATGGCACCGTAAAGCATCCCCGGCAGCTGCACGTCGATCGAATATTTTGCCGTGCCATTGACCTTGGTCGGCAGCTCGACGCGCATCACATCCTTGCCGATGTAGCGGAACTCGCTTGGCTTCTTGAGATCGTTCGGCCCGATCTCAGGCGCCTTCTCCGGCACCACGGCGAAGCTCGCGATCTCGCCATAGCCGAGCTTGCGGCCCGATTTGGCGTGAACCACGACGTTCGGCTCGGTCGTGAGTTCGGCCACCGGCACGCCCCAATGGCGCGCAGCATTCTCGATGAGCACGCGGCGCACCTGCGCGCCGAACTGGCGCACCGATTTGTAATAGCCGGTCACCGTTGCGCTGCCGGCGGTGTACATCGAGTTGTAGAAGCCGGGATTGCCGTAGGTGGCCTCGATCGGCGGTGCCGGTATCAGGCGTACTTTCTTCCAGTCGGCATCAAGCTCATCGGCGAGGATCAGCGGCACCGAGGTCGTCGATCCCTGGCCCATTTCCGTCGCCGGCGACATGATGGCGACGGTGCCGTCACTTCCGATCGTGACCCAGGCATTGAAGACGGTCTCCTTGCCGGGAGCGGCAAGGGCGGCGATCTCATCGAGGCCAAGCGCGATGCCGAACGTCAATCCGGCGGCGCCGACCATCAGCGTACGCCGGCTGAGAACGGCTTGCGATAGCGAACGAGAAGTCCTGGTGGGTGGTCGTCATGGCTCAGGCCTCCTTCGCTGCGCGCTGAATGGCCCGAACGATGCGCGGATAGGTGCCGCAGCGACAGATGTTCGTGCTCATGTGTTCGACGATTTCGTCGCGGGATGGGTGCGGGTTCTTGGCGAGCAGCGCCGCCGCGCTCATGATCTGCCCGGACTGGCAGTAGCCGCATTGCGGCACGTTCTCGGCAAGCCAGGCTTTCTGCAGCGGATGGGACGATGTCGGCGACAAGCCTTCGATGGTCGTGACCGAGCGCCCTGCAACCTCCGAGAGCTGCGTCTGGCAGGAGAACGCACGATTGCCGTCGATGTGGACCATGCAGGCGCCGCACATGCCGGCACCGCACCCGAATTTCGTTCCGGTGAGTTTGACGTGTTCCCGGATAACCCAGAGCAGCGGCGTCGCCGCAGGTGCATCAACGGTTACCGGGGCACCATTCACTTTGAATGTTACCGCCATCGTTGTCCTCCTGAAGAGTCTGTTCGTACTGCTTGTTTACTGCCTTAAAATCACGCGGTGAATGGACCGAACAATTCGTGAAGGCTAACAGATCGGTCTCCGGCGCGACAGGCCACAAGCACCGTTACCAACGCCGTTTGCTCCTCCGCTGAACACCGTCGCGCCATTCCACTCTCGCCTCATTTGCCGATCGTGTATTCGATCTCGTCGCGGGTTTCGTTGAAGCCCGTCTTGCGATCGATGTCGGCGTGGACACGGATGGTCCCCTGCATGGTGGCGAGCCTGCCAGTGCCGCCGGTGATCGTGCCCGCATCATCGGCGGTGACTTTGCCGGTGCCGTCGCTCAGCACGACCCCGGACGAGCGGGTGAAAAATTTGTCGCCATTCTCCACGACGTACACGCCATACTGCGTGACCGAGCCGTTGCCGTCGACGATATCGACGAGTCCGCGCTCCCACATTTCGACGAGCTTGAGGTCGTTGATGACCGGCGGGTTGGTCGGATAGGTGCGGTGGATCTCGAAAGCCCGCACGAAGTGATTGGGCAGGTTGCCAACTTCGAGATTGAGCTGCTGGGTGTATTTGGTGTTCTCGGTCGTGGCCTTGAACGACACCTTCTGCTTCTGCTGAGCGAGCACACCGGACGTAGGCACTGCAAGCGCCACGCTCGCGAACGCAATCAACCACAATGTGCTTGAAGCACGTACCATAACGCGTTTCCTCCCGTTTTCTTGCAGGGGGAAGCTACGCTGATTGATGCCTCGGTGAAAGGGCTGTTCGCTTTAGCGAGAGGCTACTCCGTCATCACCTCCTCGCGTTTCTGACGCAGCGCCGGCGCGGCGACGATGGCGAGGAGCACAACTGCGCCGAGCAAGAAGCTCGCCGAGAGCGGGCGCGTCACCAGCACGGTCGCGTCGCCCTGCGCGATCATGAGGGCGCGTCGCAAGTTCTCTTCCATCATCGGGCCGAGGATGAAGCCGAGGATCATCGGCGCCGGCTCGCAGTCGAGCTTGATAAAGAGGTAGGCCAGCGCCGTCAGCGCCGCGAGCGCATAGACATCGAAGACCTTGTTGCTGACGGTGTAGGCGCCAATGCAGCAGAACACGTAGATCGACGGAAACAGCAGCCGATAAGGGAGCTTCAGCAGGCGAATCCACACGCCGACAAGCGGCAGGTTCAGCACCAGCAGCATCAGGTTGCCAAGCCACATGCTGGCGATGAGACCCCAGAACAATTCCGGCTTGTCGGTCATCACCTGCGGGCCCGGCGCGATGCCCTGGATCATCATCGCGCCGATCATCAGCGCCATGGTGGGATTGGAGGGAATGCCGAGGGTCAGCATCGGGATGAACGAGGTCTGCGCGCCGGCATTGTTGGCGCTTTCGGGCGCGGCGACGCCACGAATGTCGCCTTCGCCGAACATGCGCGGCGGCTTCGCCACCTTCTTCTCCAGCATGTAGGCGGCGAAGGAGGCAAGCAGCGCGCCGCCGCCCGGCAAGATGCCGAGGATCGAGCCGAGCGCGGTACCGCGCATGATCGACCAGAAGCTCGTACGCAGGTCGTCCAAGCTCGGCAGTACGCGCCCGATGCTCGACGCGAACACCCCTTTCTGCTCGGGGTTTTCGAGATTGAGGATGACGTCGGTCATCCCGAAGAACGCCATGGCGAGCGCGACAAACTCGATGCCCTCCGCAAGCTCGGGCATGCCGAAGGCGAAACGAATGGTCCCCGAATTGACGTCGGTACCGACGAGGCCGAGCAGGATGCCGACGCACACCATGCCGAGCGCCTTGATGAGCGAGCCGCGGGCAAGCACGATTGCGGCGACAAGGCCGAACACCATCAGCGAGAAATATTCCGCTGGGCTGAACTTCAGCGCGACTTCGGCAAGCGGCGGCGCAAACAGCGCAATCACCACGGTGGCGACGCAACCGGCGAAGAATGAACCGATCGCGGCGATTCCGAGCGCTGGCCCGGCGCGTCCTTTGCGCGCCATCTGGTGGCCGTCGAGCGTCGTCACGACGGAAGACGATTCGCCCGGAATATTGACGAGAATCGCGGTGGTCGAGCCGCCATATTGGGCGCCGTAGTAGATGCCGGCCAGCATGATCAGCGCCGGAGCGGCGCCGACCTTGAAGGTGAAGGGCAGCAGCATGGCGACTGTCGCCACCGGGCCGATGCCCGGCAGCACGCCGACCAGCGTTCCGAGCAGGCAGCCGATGAAGCAGTAGAGGATGTTCTGCCACCCGGCGGCGACGCTCAGTCCGAACCACAGGTTATGCAGCGTATCCATGCCGTCCTACCACTGCGGCCAGACTTGAAGCGGCAGGCCAAGCACCCAGGCGAACGCGGCGATGGAAAAGAAGACGAGGATGAGGGCGAGCACGATTGTCTCGCGGATCCGCACCTCGCGCTCGGCGAACGCGCTGACGATGACGAGAACCGCGATCGCAGCGGCCAGGCCTAAGTAATCAAGGGTCACACCGAACAACACGATGGCGATAAGCGTCACGGCCAACGGGCGGGGCCGGAAGCGATCGATCGGCGGTCCCTCAAGCGCGACCGCTCGAACCGTCAGGATCGCGCCGAGGCCGGTCAGGATCGCGCCGACCAGAATGGGAAAATAGCCGGGTCCCATGCGGTGGGCCTCGCCAAACCGGTACTGGCTCGCGAGCCCCATGAAGACGACGGCGAAAGCGATGAACAGCAGCCCCGCCCAAAAATCCCGCGGCGATCGAATGCGCATCGGTTAATGCGCCTCGATGGTTGGACAATTGCGCGGAGGGGCACACAACTCACCTCCCCCTGGAGGGGGGAGGTCGGCCGCGTCAGCGGCCGGGTGGGGGTGACAGCACTGCGAGATACTCGGCCCTGGAATTGCTGCACCGCTGTCACCCCACCCCGGACCGCCTTCAGCGGTCCGACCCTCCCCCTTCAGGGGAGGGTGATTCTGCGATAGCCCTTCAATCCCGTGAGTGTGGACACCCCAAGTGCCGCTGGTATCTGCCACCGCCATCACTCCGGCTGCATGTTGGCCTTCTGTGCGATCGTCCTGAATTCGGCAGTCTCACGCTTGATGCGCGCGTCGAATTCTGCGCCGGTCGAGGGGATGGTGGTGGCGCCGCCGACCGCGAATCGATCCTTCACGTCCGGCATGTCGAGGATTTTGACGACTTCGGCCTGAATTCTGTCGACGATCGCCGGCGGCGTTGCCTTGGGTGCGAGAAGTCCCGTCCAGTTCGTGGCGGCGACCTCGGGCACGCCGCTCTCCTGCAGCGTCGGCCATTCCGGGTTGAGGGCCGAACGCATGGCCGTCGTGATGGCCAATACGCGGATGCGGTGGCTCTTCACGTGCGGCATGACGGACGACACTGCGAGGACGCCGGCCGGCAGATCGCCGCCCGCGAGAGAGGCTGCTGCCGGCGCACCGCCCTTGTAGGGAATGTGCTGGAACTTCGATCCGATTTCGAGCCCGATCCATTCCATGATGAGCTGATTGACGCTGCCGTTGCCGGGGGTCGCGACCGCGATCTTGCCGGGCCGCGCTTTGGCGTCGGCGATGACGTCCATCATGCTGCGATAGGGCGCACCGGCATAAACCGCAAACACGCATGGCGTGTCCGTCAGTGTGGTGACCGGCACGAGATCGCGCGCGACGTCGTACGGGAGGTCCTTGAAGATCACCGGATTGATCGTGAGGTCGCCGAGCGTCGCCACCAGAAAGGTGTAACCGTCGGCCGCAGCCTTGGTGACGGCAGTGACGCCGATGAAGCCGTTGCCGCCGGGCCGGTTCTCGACAAGGACCTGCTGGCCCAGTACCTCGGACAGCTTCTGCCCGACCACCCGCGCCGCGATATCCGCGACGCCGCCCGGCGCATAGGGGATCACGAATTGGATCGGCTTCGTCGGATAGTTCTGCGCCGCCGCGGGTGCGATGGCAGTCAGTATCCCTGCCGCAACGAGGCCGAGCATTCGTTTCATCTCACTTCTCCTACGTCGCACTCGTTCATGGTGGAGACTGAATCCGCAGCGGACGACCGCGGACCCCGTTCGGCACCCTCTCCGATAGCGGGCTTCGCGCAGCCTGTCATCGGGAGAGCAAGGGCTGCTCGATCGAAATTGTTCTACGCCGTTTCGCGGACGGAGATCGATCCGGGGCGGATGGCGTGGCGAGACCACCCGAGCGTCAACACAGTAAGGGCGCTCCCCAGGCCGACGACGACAAATACCGCGACCGGACTGCCGCGATCCATGAGGGCGCCATAGACGAACGGCGCGAGGATGCCGGCAAGATTGAAGGCAGAGGTGACGAAGCCGAACACCTTGCCGAACTCGCCGGGCGGGGTCACCTCGCGCACCAGCATGTCCCGCGACGGGTAGATGATGCCGGAGGCGAAGCCGATAATGCTCACCATAGCCGCGAGCGCGGCGGCGGGAAGATCAATCAGGCCGATCGCCACCGCGCCGATGGCGAAGATGATCATGCCGGTGGCCGCGAGCAGCGCATGCCGCCGCAGGCGATCCACATAAGCGCCGGCCGCAATCACGCCGCCGGCCGTCATTAGCAGGAACAGGGTGAGCGTGGTGTTGGCGAGCTCCAATGAAGTACCGTGCAATGCCTGGAGCGCCGCGACCAGATAGTTGGTGACGCCATAGCTTGAGAACGCGACGAGCAGGAAGAATACGAAATTGAGGAGGATCGGCGTCGACAGGAGGAGCCGGAGACCCGTGTGACGCGGCGCTTGCGGTTTTGCCGTGACCGGAACCACAGGCTCGTGATCCTCGGCTTGCTCGCGTTCGAACAGCAAGACGATAATGGCGATCCAGGAGAGCGCCATCATTCCGATGAAGGCGCCGCGCCAGCCAAAGTTCGCATAGAACGCAAACGTCGCCGCCGGCCCCGCCGCCATTCCCATCATTCCGGCGAAGGTGTGAAACGAGAAGGCGAAGCCGATGTTGCTATGGCTGACCCGCTTCGACAGAAAAGCATAATCGCCTGGGTGGAACGCCGTGTTGCCGATCCCCGCGAGCGCGTGCATGGCGACGAAGATATAAAACGATGGCACGAACCCGATGGTGGTGAAGGCGATCGCCTCGATGAGGAGGCCGCCGATCAGCACCACGCGGGCGCCGATGCGATCGACCAGAAAGCCGACCGGGATCTGAAGGACGCCCGACACGATGTTGAATGCGACGAGCGCGAGACCAAGCTCGGTGTAGCTGACGCCGAGATCCTCGCGGATGACGGCAAACAGTGCCGGCAGGACCATCAGGTTGAAGTGGCTGATGAAGTGCACGAAGCTGATGACGCCGATCACGCGCACGTCGGCCGCGCTCATTTTTGCCAGGGCAGGCCGGGAGAGAAGGCTCATTTGGAGCGCGATCGGGTTCGTGGGATTGCGTTTCGGATCAAGCGGATGAAAACGATTCCGGTCGTACTGGGTGAAGCCGGAGGGGGCCGGAAACTCGCATATTCGCCGCCTCCACTAAAGCTGTGTTCGCGCGGCGCCGCATCCCACCCCGCGCATGGCTTGCTGTTCACCTCCCCTGGAGGGGGGAGGTCGGCCGCGAAGCGGACGGGAGGGGGTGGCAGCGGCTCAGCAAATGAGGTGCCGCATTTGCTGCACCGCTGTCACCCCACCCCGCACCGCCTTGGCGGTGCGACCCTCCCCCCCAGGGGAGGGTGCTTACTGTGGCGTAAGCCCCGCGGCCTTGACGATCCGGCCAGCGCGGACGCGATCCTCCTTCAGATAACGTGCGAAAGCCTCGGGCGGATCGAATACCGGCTCTAAGCCGACCTCGACGAGGCGCTTGCGACGGAACTCGGGCTCGCCGCCGATGGCTAAGACCTGCTCGTAGATGCGTGTGACGATGGACTGCGGGGTGCCCGGCGGTGCAACCAGCCCGAAATAGGTCCGCGTCAAATCGGCGGTGTAGCCAAGTTCGCGCAGCGTCGGCACCTCCGGCAGAAGCGGCGAGCGCGTATCGCCATCGACCGCGATCGGCCGCACGGCGCCGGATGCGAGATGCGGCAGCCAGTTGCCGATGCCGAAGAATGCGACCGGCGTCGAGCCCGTCAGCATGCCGGTAACCGAATCGCCGCCCCCCTTGAACGGCACCCGCACGAGATCGGCGCCGGTCTTCTCGCGCCACCAGTCCATAAAGACCGCGAGCGGCTCGGACGGCACGGTGTAGCTCAGTGTCCCGGGCTTCGCCTTCGACAGCGCCGCCAGTTCATCAAGAGTTTTGACGCCGAGCGCGGTGTTCACGACAAGGAGCTGGGTGTTAAAAAATGGATTGGTGATCGGCACGAAGCTGTCCGGATCATAGGGCAGTTTCTTGAACAGGAACCGGTTGTAGGTGAGGGTCGTGTTCGGCAGGTTGCAGATCGTGCTGCCGTCGCCGGGCGCCTCCGCACAGGCGCGCCCGCCGATGATCATGCTGCCGCCGGTGCGGTTTTCCACCACCACGGGCCGCCCGTAGCGACGATGATATTCGTCGCCGACGACGCGCATGAACACGTCGCTGGTGCCGCCCACACCGGTCGCGACAATGATGCGAAGCGGCCGTCCGGATGGAAGCTCCTGCGCGTCAGCGGGCGCCGCCGTGAGCGCAATCGCCGCGGCGATGCCGGCGATCGCCATGCGGGACACCACTGGCGCGAGGAGCGTCATCAGAACCTCATGCCGCCTCGAGACTTTCGGCCGGTAGTTTCAGGAGCCTCGCCGCATTGCGCCAGAACACGGCCTCGCGCTCGCGCAGCGGCAACGCAAGGTCTTCGATCACCTTGATGGCGCGCGGCTTGAGCGAGGTGAGGGGCGGCGCATCGCTGCCATAGAGCACATGGTCGGCGCCGACCGTGTCGACGACGAGGCGCGCCGCGGGCTTATGGTAGGTGACGCTGTCGAAGTGCATCATCCGCAAGTAGTGGCTTGGTGCGCGCTTGATCTTCATCGGCTGGTAGGAGCCGAGAAAGAACGCCTCGTCCTGCAGCTCATAGGCATAATCGAGCCGGCCGATGACTTCGCAGATGCCGCCGCCGCCGTGCGAGCCCACGATCTTCGCCCGCGGGAAATCCTCCAGAATGCCGCGCACGATGATCCGCGACAGCGCGAGGCAGAGATCAGCCGGGCGTCCGACGCTCGAGGCGAGGCGGTACTCCTTCATGCGCTCCTCGCCGAAGCCGACGTGGGGCGGGTGGATCATCACCGGAATGTCGAGGTCCTGGACGAGTTCCCAGAAGCCGCGCGCTTCGTCGTCGTCGGGATAGTGCCCCTTGTGGCTCGAATTGATAAGCACGCCCTTGAGCTTCAGTTCGTGGATCGCGCGCTCGAGTTCCTTGAGATGGTCGGGGCCGCCGCAAGGGGTCGCCATCGCCAAACAATAGAGCGTGCCGGGATGAGAGCTCTGAATTTCGACGGCGTAGTCGTCCCAGTCCCGGATTGCCTTCAATTCACCCTTGGCGTCTTTGTCGCGTAGATAGTGGGCGGCATTGCTAACGACGCTGATGGCGATCCCCGCCTTTTGCTGCGCCGAGAGTACGTTCTCCACGGTCATCGGGCAGCGTCCGCCCCAGAACGCGCTGCCGGCCGCTTCTTCCGGCGGATAGACGTGGGTATGCCATTCGATAATCACGCGTTTCCTCCGTTCCGGGTCGTTCTCGCCTCGGCTCGGCTATGAGCATGCCACGGAACGCCGCGGCAAAACAGCGGGTGGGATTTACACGCAGGCGATCGCTCAAGTATCCCCTTTACCGATCGAGCGCGGCTCATGAGCCGACCGGATTGCGAGGAAGACGATGCGCAACATCAGGGTGGCCGCCGCACAGCTTGGCCCGATCCAGAAGGCCGAGACGCGGCAAGCCGTCGTCGCCCGCATGCTCGCGCTGATGCGGCAGGCGGAGGCGGCGCGCTGCGATCTCATCGTCTATCCGGAACTCGCGCTGACGACGTTCTTTCCGCGCTGGTGCTACGAGGACCGCAGCGAGGCCGACGTCTGGTTCGAACGCGAGATGCCGAATGCGGCGACGCAGCCGCTGTTCGACGAAGCGAGGCGCGTCGGGATTGCCGTGAGTCTTGGCTACGCGGAGCTCACGCCAGACGGCCATCATTTCAACACCGCGATCCTCGTTGATCGCGACGGTATGATCGTCGGAAAATATCGCAAGGTGCATTTGCCGGGACATGCGGATTACGACTCCGCTCGCAGCCACCAGCATCTCGAAAAGCGCTACTTCGAGCCCGGCGATCTCGGCTTTCCGGCATGGCACATGCTCGGCGGCGTTTTCGGCATGTGCATCTGCAACGACCGGCGCTGGCCGGAGACATTTCGCGTGCTGGGCCTGCAGGGGGCGGAGATGGTCGTGCTCGGCTTCAACACGCCGTCAGTGAACTCGCAGAAGGGCGACGAAGGGCTCGCCAAACGCATGTTCCACCACAAGCTCTCGCTGCAGGCCGGCGCCTACCAGAATTCCACCTGGGTGGTGGCCGTGGCGAAGGCCGGTGTCGAGGATGGTCACCACCTCATGGCCGGCACCGTCATCGTCGATCCAGACGGCGAAATCGTCGCGGAGACCTCGACGGAGGGCGACGAATTGCTGGTCCACGACTGCGACCTCGACGCCACCCGGTTCGGGAAGGAAACCATGTTCGATTTCGCGCGCCACCGCCGCATCGAGCACTACGGTGCGATCGCCTCCCAGGCTGGCATCATACCGCCCAAGCCGTGAACCATTTTATTGGTTCGAGGCGTCGCTCCCGGCGGAGAGGTGAAGAGGGGCGAGGGGACGGGTGAACCTACGCGAACTGCGTCTGGACGGCGCCGATCGCCATCGCGACGGCGGCCTGGGTCGGATCAACGACCGGAACGCCGAGCGACTCTTCCAACGGGCGGCGGTGGCGCGCCATGCCGGCGCAGCCGAGAACAATGACATCGGCACCATCCTTCTCGACAAGATCGCGGCCGATCGTCTCCATCCGCGCGAAGGTCCCTTCGCCCGACGCCGTCTCGGCGACGCTCATCTCGAGCGGGCGCTCGCCGGCGAACCGCTCGGTGACGCCCATCTGCCGCGTTGCCCGGCGATGCCTGGCAATCGATGGCGCCGTGATGGCGATGACGCCGAAGCGGTCGCCGCGGGCAAGCGCCGTCAAGAGGCCGCATTCGTTGATCCCGAACACCGGCCGACGCGTCACTTCGCGGCAGACGTGGAGCCCTGGATCACTGAAGCAGGCAATCACGAAAGCATCGGCGGCGTTGTCCTGTTCGACGAGACGCCGCAGAGGCAGCGTCACTGCTTCGACATCCTTCTGAGTCTCGATCCCGAACGGCCCTTCGGCGAGGGTCGCGCACCGGATCGACGGGCCGTTGTCCATGCGAAACATGGCAAGCGCGGCGTCGAGGCCCGCCGTCACCGCCTGATTCGAATTGGGGTTGATGACCAGGATGTCGCCGCGGCTCATGATGGGTCCTTGCGGTTTTCCAATTTCCCTGAGAGGGAAGTGATAAGACGATATCGGCGGAGAGCTTAGCATGTCCACGAAACCTTATGATCTCGTTCTGCGCGGCGGTACCGTCGGGACCGCTTCGGCGGTTTTTCCTGCCGATATCGCGATCGAAGGTGAAACGATCGCTGCGATCGGCCGCAATCTTCCGCCTGGCGCGAAGGAGATCGACGCGCGGGGAAAGCTCGTGTTGCCGGGCGGCGTCGACAGTCACGCCCACATCGAGCAGCTGTCCGGCGCCGGCATCGTCAACGCCGACACCTTCGAATCCGCGACCATCTCGGCAGCGTTCGGCGGCACTACCACGGTCATTCCCTTCGCCGCGCAGCACATCGGCATGAAGCTCGACGAGGTGGTCGACGCCTATCATGCGCTCGCCAGGAAGGGCGCGGTGATCGACTACGCGTTCCACATGATCATCGCCGATCCGACAGAGGCGACCCTCAAAGACCATATCCCGAAGCTCGTGAAGTCCGGTCATGCGACGCTGAAAGTGTTCATGACCTACGACCGCATCAAGCTCGATGACATGCAGTTGCTCGACGTGTTCCATGCGGCGCGCGAGAGCCGCGCCCTGGTCTGCGTGCACGCCGAAAACCATGCGATGATCGCGTGGACCGGAAAGCGGCTGGTGGCCGGCGGCTGGCGAGCGCCGCGCTATCACGGGGTGAGCCATCCGCGCGCGTGCGAGGCGGAGGCATTTAACCGCGTCATCGCACTCGCTGCTTTCATCGACCAGCCGATCATGATCTTCCATGTCTCAACGGCGGAAGGCGCGGCGCGCATTCGCGCGGCACGCGGAGAAGGGCTCAAGGTATTTGCGGAAACCTGTCCGCAATACCTGTTCCTGACCGCGAAGGACCTCGATCGCCCTGGGCTCGAAGGCGCCAAATGGATTTGCAGCCCTCCGACACGGCAGCCTTCGGATCAGGAAGCGTTGTGGCAAGCGCTAGCGCTTGGCGATCTGCAGACCGTGTCGTCTGATCACGCGCCGTACCGCTTCGATGCGAGCGGCAAGTTCGTCAACGGCGCCGATCCTGATTTCAAGGCGATCCCGAACGGAATGCCGGGCCTCGAAACCCGGCTGCCGCTGCTGTTCGACGCGATGGTATCGGAGGGCCGGCTAAGTCTTGAAAAATTCGTCGCGCTGACGGCGACGGAGCCGGCCAAGATCTATGGCCTGCATCCGAAGAAGGGCGACATCGTGATCGGCAGCGATGCCGATCTCGTCGTCTGGGATCAGAACCGCAAAGTCACGATCGGCGCCAACCTGATGCATGATCGCGCAGGCTACACACCGTACGAGGGTCGCATTGTGAAGGGCTGGCCGGTTACAGTGCTCAGCCGCGGCCGTGTTGTCATCGAGGACGGAACGTTGCGCGTCGCGCCCGGCTCTGGCCGCTTCCTGCCGCGCGAAGCGGGCACAGCCGCAATTCCAACCGGCCGACGCGCCCCGGAATTCGACCCCGCGCAGAGTTTCGGCGCGAAGCTCTAGCAGCCGGTCGCCTCCGTTCTTCATCGCGGCCTTGAGTAGCCGCTTCGATGGCCTGCGGCTTGCATGCCGTCGCGTCGTCACGGGGCGAGTGACGTGTTTGCGCATGCGCGCGGCACTTGGCCGTGGCTTAACCCTGGGCGCGCGCGCCCTTTGCTCTGCCATTCACCGAAAAATCCAAGTCGCATTGAGGAGTTATCGTCATGTGCGCAGGAGATGATCACACTTGCCCGCAATTTGAGCTACATCGGCAGAAGCTGATTGAAGACCTTGACGCCGAGCGGCGCAGCTTTCTCAAGAGCGCATTTGCAGCGAGCGGTGCCGCCGCGACGGCGTTCGCCGCCGGCGGCGCGCTCGTATCGCCCGCCTCCGCGCAGACTGCGGGCAGCGCGGGCCGCCCCGCCTACCACTATCTGCCGGCAACCTCCGACACGGTACACTGGGGATATTTCAGCAAGCTGTTGAAGCCGCGGATCGAAGTTGATTCCGGCGATTTCATCACTATCGAGGCGCTCACCCATCACGCCAATGACGATGCAGAGCGCATGGTCAAGGGCGATCCCGGGGCCGAAAGCGTATTCCTGTGGACCAAGGAGAAGAAGGGCGTCGACCGCCGCGGCGCCGGCCCGGTCGACGGTAAGCTGCTGGGCCGCGGATCAGGCGAAGGTTTCGGCGTGCACATCTGCACGGGCCCAGTCTACATCCGCGGCGCCGAGCCGGGCGACATCCTGGAAGTGCGCATTATCGACGTGAAGCCCCGGCCGTGCGCCAACCCGGCCTATGCCGGCAAATCGTTCGGCAGCAACGCGGCGGCGTGGTGGGGCTTCCAGTACAAGGACCTGTTGACTGATCCAAAACCGCGCGAGGTCTGCACCATCTACGAAATCGACACGAGCGGGCAGCGCAACTGGGCGCAAGCGGTCTACAACTTCCGCTGGATGCCGCAGACCGATCCCTATGGCGTCGTGCACAAGACCATCGATTACCCCGGCGTTCCGGTCGACCATAAGACCGTGCAGGTGAACCACGGGGTGCTCAAGAACATCCGCATCCCGATCCGCCCGCATTTCGGCGTGATGGGCGTCGCGCCCAAAGAAGCCGACATCGTCGACTCGATTCCGCCGAGCTATTTCGGCGGGAACATGGACAACTGGCGCATCGGCAAAGGCGCGACCATGTACTATCCGGTCGCGGTGCCGGGCGGCCTGTTCTCGATCGGCGATTCACATGCCGCCCAAGGCGATTCCGAGTTGTGCGGCACTGCCATCGAAATGTCGCTGACCGGAACCTTCCAACTCATCCTGCACAAGGCGAATGCGCTCACGGGTTCGCTCGCAACCCTGACGTCGCCGCTCCTCGAAACGCAGGACGAATGGGTGCTGCACGGCTTCAGCTTCGCCAACTATCTCGCGGAGCTTGGCCCCAAGGCGCAGCAGGAGATCTACGAGAAGTCCTCGATCGACCTCGCGTTGCGCGACGCGTTCCACAAGATGCGCGCATTCCTGATGAATACCAAGGGGCTGAGCGAAGACGAGGCGATCTCGCTGATCTCGGTCGGCGTCGACTTCGGCGTCACGCAAGTGGTCGACGGCAACTGGGGCATCCACGCCATCATCAAGAAGAGCCTGTTCGCCGGCGCTTCGGTGTAGCTGCCTCGCGTAAATCATGTGATGCCCGCGGATGCGTCGCGGGCATCACAGACCTGTCGCCAGATTTTTCGCTCAATCTGCGCTGCCGTCCCTTGCTCACTCCTCGTCCATCGCGATACCGCGGATCACGGCGGCGCGGCCGAATTTTTCGCGTAAGCGATCGACCGCGTGCTCGGCCGCGGCCGCGCGCCGGCCGCGCTCATCAATGAGATCGGCGGGATCTGCGTCGGCGGCCTCCGCCAGGGCGCTGACTCCGATGCCGATCAACCGAAACTTGGTGCCGCCGGTCTCGCGCGTCAGCAGCTCACGCCCGGCGGCAAAGATTTTCGCCGCGAGCTGGGTCGGCGCACCAAGCGAACGGGCGCGCGTGCGCAGGCGAAAATCGCTGCTCTTGAGCTTGAGCGTCACGGTCGCGCCGGCAAGCTCCTTGGCTTTGAGCCGCGCAGATACTTTCTCGCAGAGTTCCCATAGGATCCGCTCAAGCGCGCGGAAATCGGCGAGATCGCGTTCGAGCGTCGTCTCGGCCGAGACGCTCTTCGTCTCGCGATCAGGATTGACGCTACGCGAGTCGATGCCGCGCGAAAGGCGGGACAGGCGAAGTCCTTCGGTACCGAAGCGGCGCATCAACTCGGTCTCTTCGGCCCGCTGCAGGTCAGCGATGGTGCGATAACCTTCGCGCGCAAGTGCTGCGCCCATGGCCTTGCCGACCCCCCAGATGAACGTGATCGGGCGCGGCGCGAGGAACGGCGGCGCCTCCGCGAGATCGAGCAGCGAGAAGCCGCGGGGCTTGTCGAGGTCCGACGCAATCTTGGCAAGAAACTTGTTCTGCGACAGGCCGATCGAAATCGTGATGCCGATCTCGCGTTCGACCCGGCCTGCAAACCGCGCCAGCGATTTTGCCGGCGTCATGCCATGCAGGCGCTCGGTGCCGGTGAGATCGAGGAAAGCCTCGTCGATCGACAGCGGCTCGACGAGCGGCGTCAATTCTCCCATCAGCGTCCGCACCCCGCGCCCGACGCGCGCGTACTTCGCCATATCGGGCGGCACAACGACCGCATGTGGGCACAGCCGCCGTGCTTCGAACATCGGCATTGCCGAACGCACGCCGTAGGTGCGCGCGATGTAGCAGGCGGTCGCGACGACGCCGCGTTGGCCGCCGCCGACGATCAGCGGTTTGTCGGCAAGCGATGGGTCGTCCCGCTTCTCGATCGTCGCGTAGAAGGCATCGCAATCCACATGGGCGATGGACATGCGCGCGATTGCCGGATGACGCGCAAGCCGCGGCGATCCGCAGGCGATGCAGCGCGCTCCACGCTCCGGCACATCGGCAAGACAATCGCGGCAAAAGCCAGCCATGGGCATCCCCCGTGGGGAATCGCATGTCGCGATTATAGCGCGATCAGGCCGCCATCACGGCAGGTTGCGCTCCCAATCGGCGCCGCCGAGTGCCGCGCGTGCCCGCCCGACCTGGAGCGGCGGCACCCCGGCGTGCTCCGCAAACGCCGCCAGGGTGCGTTCGTTGCCGCGAATGTAGTCGAGGACGCCGGCGAGAAAGCCTGGTTCGCTGGCGGCGGCGCGGATCGCGCCGGGATCGATGCCGGTCAGCGCGAGAAAGCGCGACAACTCCTCCGGCTGTTGCGCAAGCCAGCTCAGAGCAACGATCGCGAGTTCCGCGGCGTTTTCGCACTCGGTATTGCTGCCGCGTTTGGATGGCATCGCCGAAACCTCATTGCGCCAGCCGGACCGCGCGCGTCTCGCGCGCAATCTTACAATGGAGCGGGCGGGACGCCCGCGCTGCCTACGGAGAATCGGCCAGGAATTCGCGCGCAAGGGTTACGACGTCGGACGGCGACGCGTAAAGATCGCGAATGAGCCTTTGCACCGTGGCTCCGCCGACCGGGCGGACTTCGAGTGCTTGAGCGTGCATGTCTGCAATGAAGGCGGGGTCCGCCACGGTGGCATCGAACGCCTGACGCAGTGCCTCGATGCGATCGGGGGGCACGTCAGGCGGCGCCGCGAATGGTCGCGCGATGCTCTGGCGCGAAACGATGAGCTTGAGCGCCGCCGCCTGCCGCGGCGTCGTGGCAAGGTCCATGACCAGCGGGATGTCCGGCAGGTCCTCGTGTCTCGCGAGAGCAATCTGCAGCGTGACCCGGATACGCTTCGTGGTCAGCCAATCGCGATTGCGAGCGATCAAGCTGGTCCACGACCAGCCGCAGCGTCCGTCGATCTCGCCTCGCTCCATGGCGAGGTTAAGGTTCGACCCATCCGGATAGCCCGTCACAATGCGCATGGGCAGATGGGTCAGATTGCGCAACACGATCGGAAAGACATCGCTATCGGCGCCCGCGCCGGACGCCCCGATCACCGTAGGCTTCGCCTGCATATCCTGCCAGGTCGCAATGCCGCGCGAAGCATTGACGGCGCACACGCTGACCTCGTTCGACACGCTGCCGATCCAATTGAACTTGGGAGCGTCGAACTGGGCGCCTTCGAGGTGGCCGATGAGCGGCTCGGATACGATGCCGCGCGCGAAAGTCGCGATCGTCGTCCCGTCCCGCGGCGCGGCGTTATAGAGAAAGTTCACCGCCTTGAGGCTGCCGGCGCCGGCCATGTTCTGGACCACAACCGACGGATGGCCGTCGAGATGGCGTCCAAGGTGACGCGCAAGCTCACGCGCATAGAGATCATAGCCGCCGCCGGGACCGAAGCCGACCAGGATGCGGAGTGTCTTGCCGGCATAGAATGGCGTTTCGGCTGCGCACGCTCGCGCGGCGAGCGCAATTGCCGCAATTACCGTCAGCAGCGACAGCGCGAACACCCGCTGCCTTGCAAGCAAAGCGATGTAAGCCATGGGATATCCGACGATGCCTATACGGCATCGCATGCATGCCGCGGAGGTCGTCTCAAGCAGCCTGCGAAAGTCGATGATTGCGGTGATCCAACGCTAACCAACCGGTCATGAAAATTCTAGGTGCATTGTCCGGGCCCATCAAGGGCCGCCCAGCGGGCGGGGCCAGGGAGGCAGTGAAACCTTCTCGAATTTGCCCTGTAATCGCGCTAAAAATGCAATGAATTGCACCGATTCGGGCGTCGCCGGCCGCGTGTTTGAAAAGATTAACGAACCCTTCATATTCGTTCCAGTTTCCGTTTCTGTAAGGAATCCCGACTACCGTCCGGCCTTGATTTCGGCCGCTTGGCGGCGGTTATGCAGGGTCTCGGGGCGACAACAAGGGGACGTGCGGATGGCAAGGACCGTCCTGATCGTGGAAGACAATGAGCTTAACATGAAGCTCTTCCACGACCTGTTGGAGGCACACGGGTACTCGACCGTGGCGACGCGAAACGGCGTCGAAGCCATTGAACTCGCCCGCACTTACCGGCCGGACCTGATCCTGATGGATATCCAGCTGCCGGAAGTGTCCGGGCTTGAGGTGACCAAGTGGATCAAAGACGATCCTGACCTTCATGCCATTCCGGTGGTGGCCGTCACCGCATTCGCCATGAAGGGTGACGAGGAACGCATCCGGCAGGGCGGCTGCGAGGCCTATCTGTCGAAGCCGATTTCCGTTGCCAAGTTCATGGAAACGATCCGTCGGTTCCTCGGCACACCGGATCTTGGCTCGGATGAATATGCGGCCCGGGACTATGCCGACGCGGCCGTCGATAAGCTTGCTGCTCCACCCGAGCTGACGGAGACCCAATTTGGCGCGGCCGATGGAGACGGCCGATGACCGCCCGCATTCTCGTCGTCGACGATGTCCCGGCTAACGTGAAGCTTCTGGAAGCGCGGCTGTCCGCCGAATACTTCGACGTGACGACGGCGACGAGCGGTGCTGAGGCGCTGGCCATCTGCGAGCGCGCGGAATGCGATCTCGTCCTGCTCGATGTGATGATGCCGGACATGGACGGGTTCGAAGTGTGCCGTCGTCTCAAGTCCAATCCCGTCACTCATCACATTCCGGTGGTGATGGTGACTGCGCTCGACCAGGCGTCGGACCGCGTTGCCGGCCTTAATGCCGGCGCCGACGATTTCCTGACCAAGCCGGTATCGGACCTCGTGCTGATCGCCCGCGTGCGGTCGCTGACGCGGCTCAAGATGATGACCGACGAGCTGCGTATGCGCGCCGTCACCTCCAGGGAGATCGGCCTCGAAAATCCTGCTCGCGAGGCGGTGGCTGACGATGGCCGCGGCGCTCACATCCTCATCGTCGATGACCGCAAGTCTTCCTACGACCGCATTGCCCAGACGCTTGCCGAGGAGCATACGGTCGATGTCGAGACCGATCCCAAGCAGGCGGTGTTCCAGGCGGCGGATACGTCTTACGATCTCGCCATCATCTCGCTGGGGCTTGAGAATTATGACGGGCTGCGGCTGTGCAGCCACCTGCGCTCGCTTGAGCGCACCCGCAACTTGCCGATTCTCGCCATCGCTGAAGCGGATGACAACACGCGGCTGATGCGCGGTCTCGAGATCGGGGTCAACGACTACCTGATCCGCCCAATCGACAAGAACGAGTTACTGGCGCGCGTGCGCACGCAGGTGAGGAAGCGTCGCTACACCGAGCGGCTGCGCGACAACGTCCAGCTGTCGATCGAGGCTGCGATCACCGACGCGCTCACCGGGCTGCATAATCGCCGCTACATGGAAAGCCACCTCAGCACGCTGGTGGAACAGTCGGCCGCGCGCGGCAAGCCGATCAGTATCCTCGTGCTCGACATCGATTTCTTCAAGGCGATCAACGACACCCATGGCCACGCCGCCGGCGACGACGTGCTCAAGGAGTTTTCGCGGCGGCTGAAAAAGGCGGTGCGCGGTATCGACCTGGCGTGCCGCTACGGCGGCGAGGAATTTGTCGTCGTGATGCCCGACACCGACATCGGCGTCGCCACGGTCGTGGCAGAGCGGCTGCGCCGCAGGATCGCGTCGGAGGCGTTCCCAATCAATCAGAATTCCCGCACCGTGCAGGCCACGATTTCGATCGGGATCGCGGCGATGCAATCCTGCGAGGACAGCGCCGCCGACATCGTCAAGCGCGCCGACCAAGCCCTCTATCGTGCCAAGCGCGACGGCCGCAATCGCGTGGTCGCGGACGCCGCATAGCGCTTGGCCTGTCGCTGAAGGCAGGGGAGGGCGAACCTCTACTAGAGGTTGCGTCTGGCTGGCTTCGCCCGCCGGCGTCATACGACTGACACCGTCGCGCGCGCAATTAAGAGCGCCTCGGTATCAGGCAACCCCTAAAATTTAGCATAAAGATTCATGGTTGATCGGAATACCTAAAGCAATCAAGTGCTTGTCGGTTGCTTTCCGGGGGGCATTCGCTAGCGTCTTTTCCAGCAATACCTATCGGCCGTGCGCAATGCGCCCGGCCGATAGGGGATGCACAGAAAACCCTGCGGGTTGCTCAGGTCCGCCGCATCTCCTGAGTCCGCGGGGTCGGCCGGTTGGGGGCGGTGGGAGTGGCCTCCTCAAAGACACCGCTCCCGGCCGGCCACCTTTTCAGGAGATGCGGCGTAACTCATCGCGCGTCAGGCATTAACAATCGGTAAAGGCGCTCATCCTTTACCTTGGTCCGCGCGGCTAAGCTCTTAGAATGCCGAAATGACTTCGCGGCAGGCGACGCCTGAACCAGCTACTTGATCTTGGTTTCGCGAAACTCGACGTGCTTCTTCGCGATCGGATCGTATTTCTTCTTCACCAGCTTCTCGGTCTGGGTCCGCGAATTCTTCTTGGTCACGTAGAAGAAGCCGGTGTCGGCGCTCGACAGCAGCTTGATCTTGATCATGGTCGATTTGGCCACGGGTATGGTCCTCGGCTTTCGGGAGTTTGATGAGTTGGGCAGAACGTAGCGGCGGGGGGCGAAAAGTCAAGAAATCGCAACCCGCGTTGCGCGCTCCCGTCTCATGAACGTAGTTTTGTTGTTGCGACCAAGATCGGCCGCGTCAATTGCGTGACCTGACGTTGGCTTGACCGGACAATCCCTCCGCCGCTCAACTCGTGCCCCACGACCGCGGATTGAGCAGTCTTCGAAGGAACCGCAAACATGGGCAGAGGTGACGATCGTCCGACGCTTACTGCGTACAAGCTCGTCGCCGAGCCGCTGATGCCGCTCGTGCCCGCGGCATCATCGCGCGCTTGGATGGACGCGACTCCGAAGAAGTTCGCCAATCGATGTCTGCCTCTCCTGATCGCCAATCAGAGCGGATGGTTCATCCTTAACAGCCACGCTTTTCGCGCCACATGGAACGGCCGCGACGACAGCAACGCCGTGCGGATCGAGTACATGAGCGGTCCGGAGCCCTATCCCATTTCGTGTCATTTCGGGCGTGGCATCCTCACGTGGACGCTGCCGTATCTCTTTCGGACGTCGCCCGGCTACAATCTGCTCGTCCGCGGTCCTGCCAACAGCGTGAAAGCAGGCGTGTGCCCGCTTGAAGGCATCGTGGAGACCGACTGGGCGGTGGCGAGCTTCACGATGAACTGGAAGTTCGTTCAATCGAACGTGCCGGTAACCTTCGCGGTCGGCGAGCCGATATGCATGCTGGTGCCGCAACGACGCGGCGAGCTCGAAGCCTTTCGAACGCAAATCTGCGAGCTTGACCGCGAGTCCGAAATGTTTCGGCAACACGATCAATGGTCGAAAAGCCGTGCCCAGTTTCTCACTGACTTGGCCACAGCCGGCTCGGATGCGCAGCGGCGTGGCTGGGAGAAACACTATTTTCAGGGCCGCTCGCCGGCTGAGTCGACAGCGCGCGAGCATCAGGTCAAGTTGGAGCTGATGGAGTTCGTCAATACGGCGTCCGATGTCGATCGGACGAAGGATCAGTCGGGTTGAAAAACGATACTGAGGTTTGCCGCCGGTTGTTACGTGCGCATTGACAGTAATGCGGCGCACGCCTAGCGTGAAGCCATTGTTTCGAAGCCGCTGGTTGCGGCAATATTTTATTAGGGGGCAACTACCATGAACATCGCCAATGGATGCCGTTTCCTGCTGCGTCGCTTTGCCAAAATCCTTGGTTTAAGTGCGGCGGGTGCAGGACTTACCACGGTCGCGGCCGACCATCAGGTCTTCGCAAGTCTCTTCCTCAAGGACTCGATGTCAGTCACCGACCCTGAAATGGTGTACGACCCGAAATCGCAGGTGATGGTGAGACCAGGCACCGATGATCCTGTCTTTTACTATTCGCAAAAGCTTCTGCACGGCAAGGCGAACGGCGAATATAGGGAGGCTCCGCTCGTTACAAAGACCTCGCCCCCTCCTCCGCCCCCGCCTCCGCCGAGGATCACGCAAGGCCGTGGTCCGAACGGGCAGGGGCCACATCCTGATTGAGTCAAAACGGGCCGCACGGCGCGGGGCGACGTGCGGTTGTCGTCGTTGCACGCGAAAGCGATGAAAGTCTGCGACAAACGATGCCGTGCGGGGGCATTTGATCTGCCGGCGATCCGCGCGCACGCGAGCGCGCACTTCGGCACATGAAATCGATCTTGCTTATTGGCGAGCAATTCGATCCGAGCGTCGACAATCTGATTCAGGTCTTGCGCCATCGCAATGTGCCCTACGTGCGATGGAACCTCGATCGCTATCCGAGCGAATCGTCTGTGACGCTTCGCTCCTCTAAGTCTGGGCTTGAAGGGACCATCCAAACCGACGGTCGCTCCGTTTCGCTCAATGCGATCGGCAGCGTTTGGTATCGCGCCTACCGGGCGCGCGGCTTTCCCGAAGGCTTCAGCGCCGATCAGCGCCAATTCGCCGAGCAAGAAACGGAGATGGTGATTGAAGCGCTGCCGATCGTCGCCGATTGGCGGTGGATCAATCACCCGCGATCGCATCGTAATGCGCGGTGGAAGCCGGCACAGCTATCCGTTGCGCGAAGGCTGGGCTTTACGACCCCGCAAACCGTGATCTCGAACGATCCGGAAGAGATCAGGGCCTTCTACGATCGCTGCGGGCCGAACATCATCTACAAGGCCCTTTCGCAATCGTCCAATCTGGAGGAGGGGAAGGCGATCTTCACCGGGGTCGTGAGTCGAGAGGCCTTGGCGTCGCTCGACCTCATCCGCCGCACGCCCGGGATTTTCCAGGAGCTTGTGCCAAAGGCTTTCGAGGTCAGGCTGACCGTCGTCGCCGACAAAATGTTCGCAGCTAAGATTTCTTCCCAGGAGAAAGAGGAGACCAGGATCGATTGGCGTATCGCCCCCTACGAGGTCAAGCACGAACCTGTCGAGGTACCGGCGGACATCCGCTACTTGGTTGCGGCTTTCATGACGGAGTTCAAGCTCGTCTACAGTTGCCTAGACTTCATCGTCACGCCCGATGGCAAATACGTCTTCCTCGAAAGCAATCCAGGCGGGCAGTATCTCTGGGTCGAGTATCTGACCGGGCTGCCGATCACGGAAGCGATCGTCGACGCGCTTCTGTGGAACAATCCGAGTTGATCAATCGTAGAGCGCTGCGGCCCACCGCCGGACCGCGATCACTCCAGCATCTCACGCAGCCGCTTGCCGCGCATCATCCGATAGAACGGCACCGGCAAGTCGTGGGTGAAGCCACCGGCAGTGCGGATCTTCAGCTCTTCGAGGACCGCCATGGTGATGCCCGGCATATCGAGCTTCATGGTGTCGTCGATTGGAAGCCACACCAGCTCCACAAGCTCCGCATCGGGTCCGATGACTCCCTCGACGCGGGCCGCGATCGCTTGCGCATCGACCGCGAAGAACCGCGTATCGAAACGCCGCGGCCGCCCTGGCGGGGTGATGGCGCGAGCGATGAAATGCACCGCGGCAAGATCGGGCAGCACGCCCGTGGCCGCGAATTTGATCCATTCCGCGTTCGGTGTCCGTGCTGCGATCCCGCCACGCCGGCCTAGAACCAATCCTGTTTCCTCAAAAACCTCGCGGATGGCGGCGAGCGGGAAACCGCGCGACTTCTCCGTGCTCGGATGGCGCACCTCCTTCATCAGGCGTGCCTCGACCCGTTTGTCGAGGGGCGTTGCCGCGCTCATCCGGCGATCCTCGGTTTCGACTCGGCCGCCAGGAAAAACGAATTTGCCCGGCATGAACTTATGGCCTTGGTGCCGGCGCCCGAGCAGCACCTTCGGCACCGCGGCGGTGCGGTCGATGACCAGCATGGTTGCAGCGTCGCGGATGCGCACGCCCGGGAGATTCTGGGCGCTGTCGCCAACGGACAGGAATTCCGCCAGGCGGGCGTGTGGATCGGGAGTCGTCATGGGGAGCCTTCACTGCGGGACCGGATCGCTGTCCGATCCCGCGTGGGGATCGAAACCGTGCATGTAGTTGGCCCATTGCCAGCCAACGATCGCGCCCTTGATGGGTTGCAGCAACCCGACCGCGAGTCCGATCGTCAGCGGGAGCCATAGCATGGCATGCAGCCAATAGGGCGGTGCAAATGCAATCTCGACCGCGAGCGCCAACGGCACGACCACGTGGCCGACAATGAGTATGACAAAATAGGCGGGCGCGTCGTCGGCGCGGTGGTGGTGGAGCGCCTCGCCGCAGACGGGGCACTGGTCGGCAACTTTCAGGAACGCGCGAAACAGCCGTCCCTGACCGCACTGCGGGCAGCGGCCACGAAAGCCGCGCCGCATGGCCCGCCACACCGGACGATGCGGCAGTGGCGGGTCCTGCGACGTCTCTTGCCAGGTCACGGGTTCGGCGCGCGGGTTTAGCGCCGGCGTTGCCGGCGCGGGCGCTGGGCGGAACGGGCGCTGCGCTGCGCCTTGTGAAACGATTGCTGGCGGCGTCCCGTGCGCGACGCGCTGCGACCCTCCGACAGCATCTCGAACCGCAACGCGCCGGCGACGGGGGCCGCCTCGACGAGCCGCACCGTCACCGGATCGCCGAGCCGGAAGGTTTCGCCAGTCGCATCACCGACCAGCGCGTGGCCGCGCTCGTCGTAGCGGAAATAATCATCGCCAAGCGTTGCAGCCGGGATGAAGCCGTCAGCGCCCGTTTCGGCGAGCTTGACGAACAGGCCCGAACGGGTGACGCCGCCGATACGGCCCGTAAAGGTCGCACCGACGCGGTCGGCGAGAAAATGGGCGATCAGGCGGTCGACGGTTTCGCGCTCGGCTGCCATGGCGCGCCGCTCGGTCGCGGAAATCTGGGCCGCGACTTCCCCGAGCGAGCCCATGGTTGCGCCGGCGGGCAGGCCGTCGTCGCCGAGCTTGAGCGCGCGGATCAAGGCGCGGTGGACGACGAGATCGGCGTAACGTCGAATGGGCGAGGTGAAATGGGCGTAGCGGCGCAGGTTGAGGCCGAAATGGCCGTAGTTCTCGGCGGAGTATTCGGCCTGGGCTTGGCTGCGGAGCACCACTTCGTTGACGAGCGCTTCGCTGTCGCCGCCCCTGACGCGCGCGAGGATGCGGTTGAACCCGTCCGGTCGCGGCACTCCGCCCTTGGGGAGGGAAATGTCGAGCGTCGCCAGGAATTCGCGCAGCGCTTCGAGTTTCTCCAAGGCCGGCTCGTCGTGCACTCGATAGATCAGCGGCACCTTGGCGCGCTCCAACGTCTCGGCTGCGGCAACGTTGGCGAGGATCATGAATTCCTCGATCAAACGGTGAGCATCAAGCCTCGCCGGTGAGATCACTCGGTCGACGGTGTTATCGGGCTTGAGGAGGATTTTCCGTTCGGGAAGGTCGAGATCCAGCGGCCCGCGCTCATCGCGCGCACGCTTGAGAGCGGCATAAGCGTCGTAGAGCGGGGCGATGACGAGATCGAGCAGGGGAGAAGTGACATCGTCGGGCCGCTCCTCAATTGCCGCCTGGACCTGGGCGTAATGGAGCTTTGCAAGCGAGCGGATCAGCACGCGGTGGAACCGGTGTTCGCGCTTGCGCCCGTCGGCTCCGATCGTCATGCGCACCGCAAGTGCGGCGCGGTCGACCCCCGCCTTGAGTGAATTGAGGTCGTTGGAGATGCGTTCGGGCAGCATTGGTACGACGCGATCGGGGAAATAGACCGAATTGCCCCGTATCATGGCTTCGCGATCGAGCGGTGAGCCTGGCGTCACGTAATAGGCGACGTCAGCGATGGCGACGTCGATGACGAACCCGCCCGGATTTTTCGGATCGGTGTCAGGCCGGGCGAACACGGCGTCGTCGTGATCCTTGGCGTCGATCGGGTCGATGGTGACGAACGGCACCTCGCGCCAGTCCTCCCGGCCGTCGAGACCGGCGGGGTGCGCGGCCTCCGCTTCGCGCGAGACTTCGCGGCCGAACGTGTGAGGAATGCCGTGGGCATGGATCGCGATGAGGCTCACCGCCCTTTCGCTCGCGAGCGATCCCAACCGCTCTTTGACCCGCCCGGTCGAAAGACCGAGCCGGCCGCCGCGGGAAACCTCGACGGAGACCAGGTCGCCTTCCTCGGCGTCGCCGGTCGCGCCAGCGGGGATCGAAAGTTCCCGTCCTAGCTTCTTCTTGTCGATCGGCACGAGGCGGCCGCCGCTTGCGAGCTTGCGGAAAATTCCGAGCACGCGGTGCTTCGCGCGATCGATGACCTTGATGACGCGGGCCTGATAGGCGACGCCATCATCCGTATCGGCAAGCTTCTCGGTACGGAGTAGCGCCCGGTCGCCGACGCCCGGCACATCGCCGGGGCGCGACCGCCGTGGCACATGGATGCGGATTTTCGGGGCGTCGCCGTGAGCCTCGGCATCCCATTCAGTCGGCGTTGCGATCAGTTCGCCGTCGCTGTCGCGCCCGGTGATGTCGGCGAGCACAGTCGCGGGCAGCGTGCCCGCATGATGCAGCTTCTTGCGGCGCTTCTCGATTGTGCCTTCGTCGGCAAGCTCGCGCAGCATCCGCTTGAGGCTTGCGCGATCTGCGTTTTTCAGACCAAAGGCGCGGGCGATTTCACGGGTGCCAACCTTGCCGGCCTGTTGGCCGATGAAGGCAACGAGATCCTCGCGGGTCGGAAGGGTGGGTTTGTGTTGAGTGGGATTCAAATAATGTTCCGATGGTAGAGATCGACGTGTCTATACGCGAGCAAACTCCCTCCGTAGCCCGGACGAGCGTGGCCATGCCCGGCACGGACCCCGGTCATTAGCACGTCGCCGCGACACACGCGTGTCGCTTGGCGAACGCGGGCTACCGGATGTCCGTAGTCGGTCGATCGTGTTGGTGGAAAATTTTGCGGATTGCATCACGCAATCCATACATAGTGGTTCGCGCCTGGCTTTTCCAGCCGCGTCATTTGGAGCCTTTGGCTTGCCGCGGCGTTGGAGCACTTTTCGGCTTCGCAGGCGGCTGTGTCGGTGCCGCTTTTTTTGCTTTGCGGGCCGTTGAGCCGCGCGGTGGGGGCGGCGGACGCTTCGCGGGTGCTTGGCCAGGTTCCTTCACTGCGCCGTTGGCGGACTTCTTCGCCTTGCCGGCTTTTGGTACCGGCGTGGCCTCGTCGGCTTCGGCTGAAGCAGCGGGTTTCGCCGCCTTTGCAGGCTTTGCCGCCTTGCCGCGTTTGCCTGGACGGCCCTCGCCGATTTGCGCGGCCCGTGCCGCAAGAAGGCTCACCGCGTCATCGAGGGTGATGGTCTCCGGCGTCTTGTCCTTGGGCAACGTCGCGTTGATGCCGTTGTGGGTCACGTAGGGCCCGTAGCGGCCGGACTTGACAACGACCGGCCCGCCCTTGTCCGGATGATCGCCGAGTGAGCGACCGGGGTCGCCGCCGAAGCGATGCCGCGGCCCCTTAGCGATTTTCTCGGCGATCAGTGTCACCGCGCGATTGAGGCCAATCGTAAGAACGTCGTCGCCTGGTTCGAGGCTGGCGTAAGTCTTGCCGTGCTGCACGTAGGAGCCGAACCGACCGATGCCGGCGACGATCGGCGCGCCGTCTTCGGGATGTCGCCCGACCTCGCGCGGCAATGAGAGCAGCTTCAACGCCATTTCGAGGTCGACAGTGGCGGGATCAGTGCCGCGGGGGAGTCCGGCCCGCTTCGGCTTCTCGCCGTTCACCGCTTCGCCCAACTGGACATACGGGCCGAAACGCCCGCTGCGCAGCGTGACGTCGAGACCGGTGACCGGATCCTGGCCGAGCACCTTGGTGGCGGTCTCCTCGGCGCCGTCCGCGCCCGGCACCGCGAACGGCCGGGTGTTGCGGCATTCGGGATAATTGGAGCAGCCGATGAAGGCGCCGAATTTGCCGAGCTTGAGCGACAGGCGCCCGGTTCCGCAAACGGTACAGTGGCGTGGGTCGGTGCCGTCCGCGCGCGGCGGAAACAGATGCGGCGCCAACATTTCATCGAGAGCATCAATGACCTGGGCGATGCGCAAATCCTTGATCTCACCGACCGCCGCGATGAAGTCGCGCCAGAATCGCCGCAGCAATTCGCGCCATTCGACCTCGTTATTGGAAACCCGGTCGAGTTGCTCTTCTAAATCCGCGGTGAAGTCGTACTCGACGTAGCGCGCGAAGAAGCTTTCCAGGAACGCCACCACGATGCGGCCCCGGTCCTCCGGGATCAGGCGGCGCTTGTCGATGCGGACATATTTGCGATCCTGCAGCACCTGCAGGATCGATGCATAGGTGGAGGGACGGCCGATCCCGAGTTCCTCCATGCGTTTGACGAGGGAGGCCTCGGAGTAGCGCGGCGGCGGTTCGGTGAAATGCTGGGTCGCGGTGATCTCGCGCTTGGTCAGGAGTTCGCCTGCCGACATGGCGGGGAGGCGGCGAGACTCGTCATCGTCCGCGGCTTCGTCGCTGCTCTCTTGATAAAGCGTAAGGAAGCCGTCGAACTTGATGACCGTGCCGGTCGCGCGCAGCTCGAGGAGGCGCGCGGCGACCTTCGCCTCGATGTCGACCGTGGTGCGTTCGAGCTCGGCCGATTCCATCTGGCTTGCGATCGCCCGTAACCAGATGAGTTCGTAGAGCTTCGCCTGGTCGGCGTCGAGATGACGCCTCACGTCGCGCGGCCGCAACTTGATATCGGTTGGGCGAATGGCCTCGTGGGCTTCCTGGGCGTTCTTGGCCTTGGTCTGATAGCGGCGCGGCGCGTCAGGCAGATATTTCTGCCCGTAGTCCGAGCCGATCATGCTGCGGATTGAGGTAATCGCTTCGTCGGCGATCTGCACGCCATCGGTTCGCATATAGGTGATCAGGCCGACCGTCTCGCCGTCGATGTCTATGCCTTCATAGAGGCGTTGGGCGATCCGCATGGTGTGGGCGGGGGCGAAGCCGAGCTTGCGGCTTGCTTCCTGCTGCAACGTTGAGGTCGTGAACGGCGGATACGGATGGCGCCGCGCGGGCTTCGCCTCGACCGACTTCACCGTGAATGCGGCGGTCTCGAGCGCCTGCTTGAAGGCTTCAGCCTCGGCGCCGGTGCCGATATCGAGGCGTTGGATCTTTTGACCGTCGGCACCGACCAGACGGGCCTCGAACGTCTCCTGTCGCGGCGTCGCGAGGGTCGCGACCAGCGACCAGTATTCCCGTGTAACGAATTTCTCGATCTCAAGCTCGCGGTCACAAACGAGCCGCAACGCGACCGATTGCACACGCCCCGCGGATCGAGCGCCCGGCAGCTTGCGCCACAGCACAGGCGAGAGCGTGAAGCCGACGAGATAGTCGAGGGCGCGGCGGGCGAGATAGGCGTCGACCAAAGCATGGTCGATGCCACGCGGATGCTTCATCGCCTCGGTCACCGCCTGCTTGGTGATGGCGTTGAACACGACGCGCTCGACCGGCAGGTCCTTGATGGCGCGCTTCTCCTTCAGCGCTTCGAGCACATGCCAGGAAATCGCCTCGCCCTCGCGATCGGGGTCGGTGGCGAGGATGAGCTTGTCGGCATCCTTTACGGCATTCGCGATGCCGTTCAGTCGCTTCTGGGATTTGGGATCGATTTCCCAAATCATCTGGAAGTCGTGGTCGGGATCGACCGATCCGTCCTTGGGCGGCAAGTCACGAACGTGGCCGAACGAGGCCAACACCTCATAGCCGCGGCCGAGATAAGCGTTGATGGTCTTCGCCTTGGCCGGGGATTCAACAACAACTATCTTCATGAACTTCCAATGCTTTTTGTCGACGCCAGGATCTTCGATCAGAATCAGGGTGCGATCTTTAGCACCGGAGAAATGGGTAAGCCATGCCGCGCTGTCAAACTATGGGCCGCGCATGGCTCGTGACTAGAGTTGAAATTCGGTGATACAACTTAAAGTTAAATATATAAATTAATGCAATTTTTATGCGATCGAAGCCAAAAGCATGGTATTTGACCACCAACGGCCGGAGCCAACCGGCCCAGGAAATGCCCGCCGATGAATGCAATCCAGCGCTTTGAGCCCCGTGCATCGGCGAACTACATCGCTGATATGTCAGCAACTCTTGCTTCGCTTGCCCGCGAGCACGGGTTCAACGACCTTGCTCGTGTCTTGGAGATGGCCCGTCTCGAAGCAGAGCAGATCGCCAGTCAGATCGTCGATCGGCCCGCCGGACCCTCGCCAGAATCATAATATTGCGACGAGGCCGCCGCGCTGACGCTTGAGGCGGCCGGCAAGTTCCAGTTCCAGCAGGGTCGTGTGAACCACCGCGGCGGTACATCCGGAGAGCCGGATAATGTCGCCGACCGAGACTGCTGTCGGCCCGAGCAGGCCTACGATGCGGGCGCGAGCGTCGGCGGAGGGTTCTGCGTGGTCGGGCGGGGCCGGTTCTTCGATCGGCCGGTGGGATGGGCGGCCGGCAATCGGGCCCAGCGCTGCAAGCACGTCCTCGGCTTCGGTCACCAGCACCGCGCCCTGCTTGATGAGACCGTTGGTTCCCTCCGAGCGCGGGTCAAGCGGCGAGCCGGGCACGGCGAACACCTCGCGGTTCTGCTCCAGGGCAAGCCGCGCCGTGATGAGCGAGCCCGACTTGCGTGCGGCCTCGACGACCACGACGCCGAGGGCAAGGCCGGAAATCAGGCGGTTGCGTCGCGGAAAATCGCGGCCGCGAGGCTCCCAGCCGAAGGGCATTTCACTGACCGCCGCGCCGACTGCAACCAGCGCCTCGACAAGGGGAACGTGCTCTGACGGATAGACATGGTCGTGTCCGCCCGCGAGCACGGCAACGGTTCCCGTCGCGAGGCTGCCGCGATGGGCAGCGGCGTCGATCCCCCGTGCCAGACCCGACACCACCACGAACCCCGCTGCGCCAAAGTCCCGCGCGAGTCGTTCCGCAATCTTGGCGCCCGCGGCCGAGGCGTTGCGCGATCCCACCATGGCGATCATGTCTCGGCGCAGCACGGCCGCATCGCCGCGCACGGCGAGAAGCGGCGGCGGATCATCAATGGTGGCGAGCCGTGGCGGATATTCGTGCTCACCGAGGGCAACGAAGATCGCTCCCATCGCCGCGGCCGCCGCAAATTCCCGCTCGGCTTCCTCGCGGCTGTAGACGCGGACCGCCTTCATCGCGCCGCCGCGCCGCGCAAGTTCCGGCAACGCTTTGAGCGCGCCGCGCGCGCCACCATAATGATTGATGAGGGTGCGGAACGTTCGCGGTCCTACGTTCTCGCTGCGGATGAGTCGCAGCCAGTCGAGGCGCTGCTCGTCGGTGAGCCGAAGGTCGGCCTTGGTGTCCAATGGATTCCCGCCTCCGGTCGCCGGCGTGTTCAAGGTCGCGACGGCACCCGCCTCATCGGGGCACCTGCGCTGATTGCTGTCGCAATGCTCCGATCTTGCTTTCGGTGCCCGCCGTGAGCCGCGCAATGTTAGCGCGGTGCATGATCCAGAGCACGACCGCGAGCGCCGCAAACAGGATCGCGGCTTGCCAACCCACAAAATAGAGGATGAGCGCCGGCGCACCTAGGCTTGCGATCAGTGCGGCGAGGGAGGAATAGCGCGTTAGCGCGGCGACCACGAGCCAGATCGCGCAAAACCCGACCGCGGCCGGCCAGGCGAAGCCAAGGAGGAGGCCGATAAAGGTCGCCACGCCCTTGCCGCCCTTGAACTTGAGCCAGATCGGAAAGAGATGGCCGAGAAAGGCACCGACGGCTGCTGCGATCGCTGCATGTTCGCCAAATCGCGCGGCAACGAGGACCGCGACCGTGCCCTTGAGGGCGTCGCCGACAAGGGTCGCCGCAGCGAGGCCTCTGTGCCCGGTGCGCAGTACATTGGTGGCGCCGATGTTGCCGGAGCCGATGGCGCGAATGTCCCCAGTGCCGGCGAGCCGCGTGAGGAGAAGTCCGAATGGAATCGAGCCGAGGAGATAGCCGAACACCAGCATGCCGGCCGCGAGTGTCAGCGCCCCAGCGTCCGGCATCCTTTCCTCCCAAGAATGAACCGCTCCCAGCGCGGATGAAGAAGCGCAATCCACCACCGCGGACTGCGCTTCGCCGGCCTAGGGACTCTCAAATATATTCGTAAACGGTGCGTCCGGCCACGATGGTTCGCACGACTCGGCCTTGCAAACGCGCTTCGTCGAAGGGTGTGTTCTTGCATTTGGATTTGAGATCGGCGCGATCGAGCACCCACGGCGCATCGGGATCAAACACCACGACGTCGGCCGGACTGCCGGGGCGGAGCGTGCCACCTGGAAGGCCGAGAAGCTCGGCCGGCCGCGTCGACATGGCCTTGAGCAGGACCGGGAGCGTAATGTCGCCACCGTGGACGAGGCGCAGACTTGCCACCAGCATGGTCTCGATGCCGATGGCGCCGTGCGCAGCCTCCGCGAATGGCAGGCGCTTGGTTTCGACGTCCTGAGGATTGTGATCCGACATTACGGTGTCGATCAGGCCGGAAGCGAGCGCGGCGACGAGCGCTGTCCGATCCGCTTCCGCACGCAGCGGAGGGGCGAGCTTGCAAAAGGTGCGGTAGGAGCCGACGTCGATCTCGTTCAAGGTCAGATGGTTGATCGAGGCCGCGGCGGTGACCATCAGACCCTGATCTTTCGCACGCCGCAGCACGTCGAGCGAATCCGCGCAGGTCAGCGAGGCCGCGTGATAGCGCCCCTGTGCGAGCGCAACCAGCCGCAGGTCGCGCTCCAGCACCACCGTCTCCGCCGCCTTAGGCACGCCGATGAGGCCGAGGCGCGCGGCGAACTCGCCCTCGTTCATGACGCCTTCGCCCACGAGGTCTGGGTCTTCGGTATGGTGGACGACAAGGGCATCGAAGTCGCGCGCATAAAGAAGCGCGCGGCGCATCACCTGGGCGTTGGTCACGCTCCTCGGCGCCGTCGGTGAAGGCTACTGCGCCGGCGGCCTTCAGGAGACCGATCTCGGTCATCTCGGCGCCCTTCGTGCCTTTCGTGAGCGCGGCCATGGGATGGACATGGACGATCGCGGTATCGCGCGCGCGCCGCAGCACGAAATCGACCGTGGCAGGTTCGTCGATTGCCGGGCTCGTGTCCGGCTGCGAGATGATGGTCGTGACGCCGCCCGCGGCAGCAGCCTGGCTCGCCGATGCGAACGTCTCGCGATACTCGGCACCTGGTTCGCCGACGAACGCGCGCATGTCGATCAGTCCGGGGGCGGCGACCTTGTCGCGGCAGTCCACGACCTCGGTGCCTTCGGGTATGCCCGCAGCGCCAATGCCGCGCTTGGCATCACGGATGACGCCATCGGCGATCAGGAGATCGCCAACGAAATCGATATCGCGTGACGGATCGACGATCCGCGCGCTGGTGAGGAGGATCGGGCGACGGTCGGAAAGCATGGCCTACTGGTTCGGCAGGTTGCGCGACAGAGCCTCAAGCACCGCCATCCGCACCGCGACGCCCATTTCGACCTGTTCGCGGATCAATGACTGGGCACCATCGGCAACGCTCGAGTCGATTTCGACGCCGCGGTTCATCGGCCCGGGATGCATCACCAGCGCGTCGGGCTTGGCATAGGCGAGCTTCTTCTCGTCAAGCCCGAAATAGGCGAAATATTCCTGGCTTGACGGAACGAACGAGCCGTTCATCCGCTCGCGTTGCAGGCGCAGCATCATCACGATGTCGGCGTTGCGTAGCCCCTCGCGCATGTCGCGCGCAGACCTCGACGCCAAAGTTCTCGATACCCGGCGGCAACAGGGTGGAGGGTGCCACCACGCGCACATGCGCGCCCAGCGCATTGAGCAGGATGATATTCGAGCGCGCCACGCGCGAATGGGCGATATCGCCGCAGATCGCGACCGTGAGCGATTCGATCTCGCCCTTGTTGCGGCGGATCGTGAGCGCGTCGAGCAGCGCCTGGGTCGGGATGCTCATGCGAGCCGTCGCCGGCATTGATCACGGAGCAGTCGACCTTGCGCGCAAGGAGTTCCACCGCACCGGACGCATGATGACGCACCACCAGGATATCGGGGTGCATGGCGTTGAGCGTGATCGCGGTGTCGATCAGCGTCTCGCCCTTGCGCATCGAGGACGAGCTCACCGCCATGTTCATGACGTCGGCGCCAAGGCGCTTTGCCGGCAAGCTCGAAGGACGACTGGGTGCGGGTCGAGACCTCGAAGAACAGATTGATCTGGGTGCGGCCGCGCAGCGACGAACGCTTCTTTTCGATCTGACGGTTGAGTTCGACGAATTCCTCGGCGAGATCGAGGAGGCCCACGATCTCGTCATGGGACAGTCCTTCGATCCCCAGCAGGTGCCGATGATGGAGAACGAACGACGTTTTCGGCGCGATGTTCATTAAAGCGGCTCCTATAGGACCATTTGCCCGATGCCGCAAGGCCGGCTCCCAAATGGTCCCCAACGTTGTTGAAGTCACTGTTCTTGAAGTGACCGAACGGCGACCTAGTGGGCACGCGCCGCGCCGCGCGAACGCGATACGAGATCGCAAAAAGCGGATATCCTTCCTGCTTTCAGGATATCGGTCATGCCCGATCTGCAGACCCACGACGTTTTTAATCAATCGCCGCCATATGTTGACGTCGATCTCTACGCGACCGATGCGGCGCTCGTCGGCGCGGTCGCCGCTAACAGCACCGCCGGGGCGGAGATCCTGTCGGCTTTCGGGCGGCGATGGGGATCGGCGGAGATGGTCGAGCTTGGCCGCCTGGCCAACGAGAATCCGCCGAGACTTCGCTTGTTCGATGCGAAAGGCTATCGCCGCGACGAGGTCGAGTTCCACCCGTCCTACCATCGGCTGATGAATGAAAGTCTTTCGGCCGGCCTTGCCGCGATGACGTGGAACAGCGACGGATCGCGGGTGCCGACCGAGGTCGCGCGCGCCGCGCGCTATTACATGGTGGCGCAGGCCGAGAACGGGCACATGTGCCCGGTAACGATGACGCGGGCGGCGGTGGCAACGCTGACCGCGGCGCCCGACATCGCCGCGCAGATGATCCCAAAAATTCTGTCGCGCCATTACGACCCGGCTTTCAGGCCGTGGAAGGACAAGCACGGCATGACCTTCGGCATGGGCATGACCGAGAAGCAGGGTGGCACCGACGTGCGCGCCAACACGAGCCGGGCGGTGCCCGACGGCGAGGGCTACCTCCTCACCGGACACAAGTGGTTCATGTCGGCGCCCATGAGCGACGCATTCCTCGTGCTAGCTCAAGCGCCGTCCGGTCTCACCTGCTTCTTGATGCCGCGATCCCGTCCGGATGGAACGGTCAACGGGTTGCGGCTGCAGCGGCTCAAGGACAAACTTGGCAACCGCTCTAACGCTTCAGCCGAAGTCGAATTCGCGGATGCCTTCGCGTGGCGGATCGGCGACGAGGGGAGGGGCGTACGGACGATCATCGACATGGTGCAGTTGACGCGGCTCGACTGCGCGATCTCATCGGCGGGATTGATGCGCGGCGCTTTGGTGCAGGCACTGCATCACGCCCGCCACCGCAGCGTGTTCGGAAAAAGGCTCGCAGATCAGCCGCTGATGCGCGCGGTGCTGGCGGCTCTCGCGCTCGAGGTTGAAGGGGCCGTCGCGGTGATCATGCGGCTTTGCCGTGCCTTCGATCGCGCACCGACTGATGCGGGCGAAGCGGCGCGGGCCCGCCTTCTCACGCCGGCAATCAAGTATTGGATCTGCAAGGCGGCACCGACTTTCGTTTACGAGGCGATGGAATGCCTCGGCGGCAACGGCTACGTCGAGGAATCGATCCTCCCGCGCTACTATCGCGAGGCGCCGGTCAACGCCATCTGGGAAGGATCGGGCAACGTCGTGTGCCTCGACGTGCTGCGCGCTCTCGCGCGCGAGCCGGCTACCGCAGCGGGCGTGCTTGACGAGCTTGCCCGCGAAACGGCCGGCCTTCCCGGCGCGGCCGAAGCGGCGCCTGCGATCGCCGCGCTGCTCAAGAGCGGTTCGCCTGAGGAGAATGCGCGGGCGGTGGTCGAACGTTTGGCACTCCTTGCGGCCGCGGCGGCGTGCCGGTCCTGTGCACCGGCGTCGGTCGCCGAGGCGTTTGCGGCGACCCATCTCGTGCCCCAGGCAACGGTGAGCTATGGGTCGCGCCTTCTCGACGCGGCAACCATCGCGACGCTCCTGGAACGCGCGCTGCCGGCGTAGGCCGCCTATGGTCCCTGGTAGCGCAGCCGGTCGAGTGCGCCTTGCAGGATGAAAATCGCGGCATGCTGGTCGATGACGGTCTTGCGCCGCGACCGGGTCATGTCGGTCGCGATCAGTTCACGCTCCACGGCGGCGGTGGAAAGCCGCTCGTCCCACAGTCCGATTGGCAAGTCGGTGAGGTGCGAGAGATTGCGGGCAAAGGCACGCGTCGCTTGCGCGCGTGGACCTTCGCTGCCGTCCATATTTATCGGGAGGCCAAGCACGATCGCGACGGACTTGCGCTCAGCAGCGAGCGCAAGAAGGTGCCGCGCGTCCTCAGCAAACCGCGTGCGGGAGACCGTCGTGACGCCCGTCGCGATACGGCGGTCCGGATCGCTCGCCGCAACCCCGATGGTCTTCGTGCCGAGGTCGAGGCCGAGTAGCGCACCGCGCGCGGGCAACAGCGGCGCGAGATCGGCAAGCGGGAGTATGGCGGCGAGCATGCGCGTGCCTAGCACGGGTGGCCAGGTGGCGTCTCTATAGACGGAATGTGGCGCGCCTTTGCCCGCAGTGATCGATCGCGTATGGTCGCCGCAGCATCTTCGCCCTGCGCAAGGAACCCCACCATGCAGATCACCTGGTATGGCCACTCCGCCTTCCGCCTCGACTTCGCCGGCAAGGCGGTGCTGATTGATCCGTTCTTCGCCGGGAATCCGGCTTTCGTTTCTGACAAGGCCGCAGCCATCAAAGGCGTGACCCACATCGTGCTCACCCACGGCCATGGCGACCATGTCGGCGACACGATCGACATTGCGTCATCGACGGGCGCGCCGGTCGTCACCAACTACGATCTCTGCATGTGGCTCGCGGCCAAGGGCCTGCAAAAATTCGACCCGATGAACACGGGTGGCACCACGGACCAGGGCGGCTTTACGGTGACGCTCGTTCGGGCCGACCATTCCTCCGGCGACATCACCAATGGCATGCCGATTTATCTCGGCAACCCGTGCGGCGTGATCATCAAGGCGGCGGTTGAGCCCACGGTCTATCACATGGGCGACACCGATATCTTCTCGGACATGGCGCTGATCGCGGAGATCCATCAGCCGAAAGTCGCGATGGTCCCGATCGGCGATCGCTTCACCATGAGTCCGAAGACCGCGGCGCTCGCGGTGAAGCGCTTCTTCAAGCTCGACACGGTTATCCCTTGCCACTACGGCTCGTTCCCCATCATCGAGCCGACGGCCGACAAGTTTCTTGCCGAGATGAAGGGTGGCACGACCAAGGTGGTCGTGCCAGAGAAGGGCAAGCCGGTTACGGTTTAGTCCTGACGGCGAAAGCTCAATGCGTGGGGGCCTTCGCTGGGGAACACGCCGCAGGCGGTGCCAATCGCATTGCGCGTGGCGAGCCGGTCGACGTCGTGATGTCGAGCCGCGCTATCGCCGCACCACGCTCCCGATTAGAAAACCGAGACCGAACGCGATGGCGATGGTCGCGACCGGCCGTGTCCGCAATAAGTCATCGAGGTTGTCGACGATATCGCTGCTTGCCTCATTCACTGCGCGGGCGGCATCGCGTCCGCGATCGCTGAATTGCGAAAGGGACGTGTCAATATTTTCTTTGATGCGGCCGACGCGCGCGCGAGCCGCGCGCAGCGAATCATCGCCCGCTTCGCTCAACATCGACGGGATTTCCTGGGTGAGCTTGGCAACGTCGTTGCTCAAGGCCTGAAGATCGTCGCGGATCTTGTCAAACCTTCCATTGGCGCTAGTTCGCCCGGTCATGGCATTCATGTGTCTGCTCCCAATCGCATCTGGTGTTCGCTGAAACGCGCTTTGAATGGCACGCTTGGCAACGTTGAATCGATCTGTGAGTTCCACGAACGGTTCGATGTCTGAAGCTCGCGGCACATGTTCGCAACTTCGCAACGGTTTCCGCGGTTCGGGTTCGCCGCATAGCAGCATTCCGCCCGGAACTTTAGGAGGCCTGGACGATTGTTGTGGCGCAGCTGTCATCCGACGGCAATGACGTCGAGGGACCGAAGATATGTCTGACGAAGTGACGGACGAATTCACCTGCCCGAGCTGCGGCAGCCAATCCGTTCGCTATCCGGAGCGCACGGAGTTGTGGCGGATTGTGACATGTCGCGCTTGCGGCGCTGAACTCGGGACGCTGGCGGAATTTCGCCGCTTTGTCCATTGTTATGCGGTTCTGCCGGCGAGTGGGGTAGTCAGCGGCTGCTGACACACAGCGTTGCGTTTTCACGGGTCAGATTTCTACGCAGTACAGCAATCAGCCAGTCAGACTTTCAGTTATTCCGACACCGCCCTCGCGGAAAATGGCATGCCCACAGTGTCCGGAGCGCCACCCTGAATCGGTAATGGATCGAGCGACGCGTCCGTGAGGCCACCTCGGCCCTCACGTCTCACATCGGTACCTTGCAATTCCTGCAAGAATTCGGACTGCCATCGTACCACGTCGTGCTCGGAAATCGCCGCAAGCAGATCCTGATGGCGCGCGCGCCGCTCCTCCAGCGGCATCGTGAGTGCTTGAGCGATGGCGAGAGCGACCGCTTCCGGATCATACGGATTTACCAGCAGTGCACGCTTGAGCTCGATCGCCGCGCCGGCAAAGCGCGACAAGATCAGCACGCCGGGATCGTCCGGATTTTGTGCGGCGACATATTCCTTGGCAACGAGGTTCATGCCGTCGCGCAACGGCGTCACCAGGCCAACGCGCGCCGCGCGATAGAGTCCCGCCAGCACCGAGCGGCTGTAGACGCGATTGACATAGCGGATCGGCGTCCAAGATACCTCGCCATATTTGCCGTTGATGCGCCCGGCGGCGGCGCTCGTTATCCGCTCGAGTTCAATGTACTCGGGAATCTCCGTACGGTTTTTCGGGGCAATTTGCAGATACGTTACCTGGCCAAGCCAATTGGGATTGCTGGCGAGAAAAGTATCGAACGCATCCAGCCGCTGGATCAACCCCTTGGAATAATCGAGCCGGTCCACACCGATCACCAGAGCGCGCCCACCAAGGCCCGCCACCAGTTCTTTGACAAGCGGTGACCGGATGCTTTGACGCGCGAGCCGTTGGAATGCGGTGGGGTCGATCCCGACTGGGAAACTGCCGATCCTGGTTCGGTGCCCATCGAGGGTCATGGTGATACGGTGACCCGACAACTCGAAGACGCGCAGTTCGCGCTTGCCGACGGCTTCCGCCATCAGGTAGCGCACAAAATTGCCTGCGTCGGCGTCAGTCTGAAAGCCCACAACGTCATATTCGAGGAGGCGCGGCATCAGCTGCTCGTGGTTCGGCAGCGACATCAACACTTCGGGAGACGGTAGGGGGACGTGGAGGAAGAAGCCGATGCGGTTCGCGTGCCCGCGCCGTCGCAGCAAGTCGGCTATTGGGATCAGATGATAGTCGTGCACCCAGATGTAATCGTCGTCCTCGATCAGCTTTGAGATTTCGTTCGCGAAATGCTCGTTGACCCGCAGGTAGCCACCGAGGTCACGCCGCGCGAACTCGGCGAGGTCGAGCCGATAGTGTAAGATCGGCCACAGCACGCGGTTGGCGAAGCCGTTGTAGTATTCCTGGAAGTCGTCCGCCGAGAGATCGGTGACGACGTAGTCAACGTTTTTGTTGCGGATCGTGCGGGTTTCGATCTGATGGGGTGCTGCAATCTTGCCGCTCCATCCGAGCCAAATGCCGCCGTTCTGCTGAAGAGCCGGGCGCAGCGCCACTTCGAGCCCACCCGCTCGATTGCCACCTTCCCGGGTTGGAACAGAAACGCGATTGGAAACGACGACTAGCTGCGCCAATATCGATCCTCCCAGCTCCGCGATAGGCGCATCGCCGTCAGCACCAGCCCTGCCATTGAATACGTTTGGGGAAAGTTTCCCCATAGTTGCCCGGTCTGCGGATGCACGTGCTCCGCCAACAGGCCGTAGCGGTTTCGATACTTCAGGGCGTCGGTGAACATTTCGCGGGCCTCGTCGCGGCGGCCGAGATCCCACCACGCGTCAATCAGCCAGAAGCGGCAGACCAAAAACGCGGATTCCGGAATCCCGAAATCATCCTCACGCGTGTACCGCATAACGTGCTTATCACGGAAAAGTTCCCGTTCGATCGCATCGACCGTACGGACGAAGCGCGGATCGTCGGCATCGATAAGCCCGATATCGAGCAGCAGCAGGATACTGGCGTCGAGATCATCAACGCCGAACCCGGCGGTGAAAGCGCCGCGCTTCTCGTTCCAGGATTCGGCCAGCAGTCGCGACTGGATTTCGGTCGCGCGTTCGGCCCAATGCGCGGCGCGCTGCTTGAGGCCGAGATGCGAGGCGATCGCGCTGAGACGGCTGCAGCCGGCCCAGCACATGGCGGCAGAATGGGTGTGCACGCGCGTGCGTCCGCGGTATTCCCAGATACCGGCGTCGGGCTCGAACGCCAGCCGCTCCGCCTCGACGCCGAGCCGCTCCAGCAAGGTGAAGAGCGTCTCGTCCGCCAGGCGAGGCAGACGCCGATCGTAGAACATCGGCATCGCGGCGAGGATGATGCTACCGAACGTGTCGTGTTGGGCCTGATGGACCGCCGCGTTGCCGACGCGCACGGGGCCGTCGCCGCGATAGCCCTTGAGGCCAGTTGCGATCCGCTCCTCGATGCTGTCGGAGGGCACAATGCTGTAAACCGGGCGCGACACTCGTTCCGACGCGATGCCGAGAATGAAGGAGATGAAATCCTCCATCGTTTGCGTGGCGCCGAGGCGATTAAGGGCCTTCACGACGAAATAAGCATCGCGAAGCCAGCAGTAGCGATAATCCCAGTTCCGTCCTGAGTGGGGTGCTTCCGGAATGGAGGTGGTGTGGGCCGCGATGATGCCGCCGGTCTCGTCGAAGCTCGACAGCTTGAGGGAGATGGCGGCGCGAATGATTGCGTCCTGCCACTCGTAGGCGGTCGACAGCCGCCGCACCCACTCGCTCCAATATTGTCGCGTGCGATCAAGGAATGACCGGCAGGTCTGCGCGACGTCCGCACGGAACGGCTCGTCTGAACCGATCACGAGATGAATGGGCCGCGTCAGAACAAACGGTGCCTCGCGATCGATGTACGAGATCGGGCCATCGGTCGTGAGCCTGATGACCGCGTCAGCACCGCGAAAGCTGATGTGATTGCTGCCGATCGATTTGTGCTCCGGCGGTGCGCCATAGCCGAAGGCTGGACGCAGACAAATCGTAATTCGCGGAAGACCGGCGACAGGTTCGATGATCCGCAGCAGCTGAGACGGACGATAGAGCCGGTCGAATTCGTTGAATCTCGGCGCAAAGTCCGTGATCCTGACGGCTCCGCCCTTGTTGTCGGTCAGCACCGTCGAGACGATTGCGGTGTTGCGCAGATACTCCGAACTGTACTCGACCATTCCGTCGAGCACGACGTCATAAAACCCTTTCTCCTCGTCACCCGCCAACAGACGGCAGAACAGCGGATCGCTGTCGAAACGCGGATAACACCACCACACAATGCGCGACGTGGGCTCGATCAGCGCTGCTGTTCGTCCATTGCCGATAACAGCAAGATCCAAGCCGAAATCCGTCATTGCGGATCGTTTCCGCAGCCGCACAGCTGGGCTATCCAGGCACGCACGTCACCCGGCGTTCCAAAGGTCCCGGCTGTTCCAGGCACGTTTCGCCCGACGGAGAATCCTCGGCCCCCGATGCGAGGTAGTATCTCAAACACGGTTTGGTCGGTGGCGTCGTCGCCCACGAATATGGGAACGCGCCCGGCAAACGGAGGGAGTTCCATCAGAGCGATGACGGCGCTGCCTTTGTTGTATTGCGCGGGTTTGATTTCGACGACCGATTTGCCGCGCAGGATCTCCAAATCGGCATTAGGCTCGCCCGCCACGACCGCCGTAACCTCGCGGTCGAGCGGTTCGCGCTGTTGCGGCGCCAGCCGATAATGCAGGGCAAACGAGGCGTCTTTGTCTTCGGCGATTATGCCGCTATCGAGCGTCGCAAGAGCGGCAAGCCGCCGCTTGATCGAGGGGGCGAGCGATCGCGGGCTTGTCCGCTCGACCGCGGCGTCACTTGTTAGGCGAACCTCCATGCCGTGACCCCCGATTGCGGGCAGCCGGAGCGGCGCGAAAAGCCGGTCGAGATTTTCGATCAATCGGCCGCTGACGAGCGCGAGAGCCCCACTGGTTCTGCGATGCAACTCCCTGAGCGTATCGCGGAGCGAGGCCGGCACGACGACGCTTTCCGGGGTTGCTGCGATATCGAGAATTGTGCCGTCGATGTCGAGCAGGATCGCGGCGCGATCGAGAGCAATCTCCTCGCAACGTGTACGCGGAAATCGAGATAGTTGCGGGTCGGCGTTCGCCTGCATTGAATTGTCCCAGGATTAACGGTGTTACCGCCGCGATGCGGCGGGAACAAATTTCGGGGGCAATCGTGTCGTCGGCGTGGCGAAAAGCAGCCGGCAGAACCTTAGCGGCACGATTGTTCCTGGAACGGCACGCAGTCGACACTTTCATATCGAGCGATTTCGCGACGCTCTGGCGGTTCTGATGACTCATTACAGGAGACGTATCCCCCAACACTTGTACGAAACGCCGCATGTGACGAAAAGTTCCAAGTTTTTGTGCAAAGCAAAAAGGAAGCTCAGCCCTCGGCGTAAGCCACGGTGGAGAGCAGCGCGAAGTCGGCGCGGCGCGAATCCAATCTCGTGTGCTGAACGATGATAGGTACGTCGGATTCGAACACCGAGCTGTAGTCGGTGTCGCGAGGAACCGGGCGTGGATCGTCGAGATCGTTGAACCGCAAGTGCAGCGTGCGCCGCGCGCCGACTTCGATCCGATAAGGGCCGACCGGCTCACTGTCGGCAAAAAAGATGGTCAGCGTCACGTTCGCTGGTTGGTCGCCCGCATTGAGGATACAGGCGGTCTCGTGAGAGATCAGCGTGCGGTCCGAAAAGGCGCTTCCCGAGGGAATGTAACCTTCCGCGATTACCCATCGACGGCGCCCGATTGCATTCATAGATGACCTCGCTGGAAATTCTTTGCCTTGCCTTTAATTCGCCGCGTACTGGGCGGGTTCCGATGAGAGAGAGAGCATGGAACTTTTCCGCGGCCTGCGCGTAGCGGTACGGGGCGGCTCGCAATCCGCCAGCGCAAGTCGCGGTGATCGACGCGAACTCAGCAGATCTCACCTCGATTCTCGCGAAGGATCATCTTGCGCGCCATTACCGTAAAGCCAGGCGAGGAAGGGTCCGTCCGTCTCGAGGATGTCCCTGATCCTGCCGTTTCTGACGGGTCGGTTCTGGTGCGTACGCGTGCACTTGGCATTTGCGGCACGGATCGGGAGATCGTTGCAGGCCATTACGGTTGGGCGCCTGCCGGCGCCACGCGGCTCATTCTCGGACACGAATCGCTCGGCGTCGTCCTCGAGGCGCCAAAGGACAGTGGGCTGACGAAGGGGGATCTCGTCGTCGGCATCGTCCGGCGGCCCGATCCGGTGCCGTGTCCGGCTTGCGCTATCGGCAATTGGGACATGTGCCGCAATGGCCGATATACCGAACGCGGCATCAAAGAGCGGGATGGCTACGGCGCCGAGTTGTTTCGGGTCGAGCCGGAATTCGCTGTGAAACTCAATCGCGATCTCGGCGCGCTTGGCGTGTTGGTCGAGCCAGCAAGTATCGTTGCCAAGGCATGGGACCACGTGATGCGAATTGGAGGCCGTGCCGGAGAATGGCAGCCGCGTACGTTGCTTGTGACTGGCGCGGGTCCGGTCGGTCTTCTGGCCGCGCTTATGGGCCACCAGCAAGGGCTCGATGTGCATGTGTTCGATCGTGCTGAAGACGGTGCCAAACCCGCGCTCGTCCGCAGTCTTGGCGGCACGTATCACTCCGGTGGGGTCGAAGAAATCGAGGACCTGGCACCCGATATCATCATGGAGTGCACGGGTGCGCCCTCGCTGATCCATCTTCTTCTTGGGCGCACCGCTGCCACCGGCGTGATGTGCCTTGCCGGCGTATCTAATCCGGGCCGGGCCCTCGCTCTCGACATTGGCCGCTTGAATCGGACGCTGGTGTTGGACAACAACGTTGTGTTCGGGTCGGTCAACGCCAACCGACGACATTACGAGATGGCAGCGGCGGCGCTCGGCCGGGCCGATCCGAAATGGCTTGCGGGAATGATCACACGGTGCGTGCCGCTCGATCACTGGAGCGAGGCACTGCAGTTTCGACCTGATGACATCAAGGTCGTCATCGATATGGGCCGTGCCTGACTGTACCATCGCAAGCCCGACCAAATCCAACAGGCCCGACCAAATTCCAAATTTGACAGGTCCAGCGATTTGCCGCCAAGGCGCCGTTATGTCGTCTGGTTGGCAATCATCGGCACGGGAACCGAGCGCGCCAACGCGACGTTGGGGTATTTGACTCAACTGCGACGCAGCCGATTTGGTGTTGTGCGCAAAAATCGCCCGTTTGCGACCCCGCGGCCTGTTTATGACGCCGTGCCGTCAAGCGCCGAGAAGGCATCTCGGCGACCTTAGCCAACGGATAGCCTGATGAGCGATACCAACGCGCCCATGGATGAGCCTGAAGTGCCTATAGCGTTGGCACTGACCCAGCGCATCCGGCAACAGGAAATTCTATCCGAGCTTGGCACGTCCGCACTTCGTGGCGCGAATTTTGATCATTTGCTCGACAACGCAGCACGACTGTCAGCTCTGGGAATGCGCGCGCAATTCTCGAAGGTGCTAGAAATCTCCCGGACGAGAACGAACTTCTGCTCCGGGCCGGCGTCGGCTGGGAGCCTGGAGTCGTTGGGGTGGCCAAAATCGGCGCTGATCTGGCATCGCCGGCGGGATTTGCACTGCGGACCGGCAAGCCGGTAATCTCGAACAATCTCGAAAATGAAGGAAGGTTCTGGACCCCTGAATTGCTGCTGCGTCACGGCATTCGCCGCGCGATGAACGTAATCCTGGAAGGCGACGGCAAGCCGTTCGGCGTGCTCGAGGTCGACAGTCGCAACGATGACAAGTTCGTGCAGCAGGATCTCGCCTTTCTGCAAAGCGCCGCAAATATTCTGGGGCTCGCGATCGAGCGCGAACGTCGCGAGCAGAATCTGAAGGCGGCCCTGGAGCGCCAGGAGATGCTGCTGCACGAAGTCAGCCATCGGGTGAAGAACAGCCTCGCGATCGTCGCCAGCATGCTGAAACTTCAATCGACGTCGGTCGGCGATGCCATGCTTGCACGGCATCTTGAAACGCGGCCCGTCGTGTCGCCGCGGTCGCGACTGCTCACGAGCGCATTCATCGGAACGACGGAAGCGACCGCATCGATCTCGGTGCCTATATCCAAAGCGTCTGCGAGGACCTCGACGCTGCCCTATTCCATTGCGATATCCGGGTCGATGCCGACGCCGGGATCGATATTTCGACCGACCGCGCTATCGCAATCGCGCTCATCGCCAATGAGCTGATCACCAATGCCGTCAAGTACGCCTATGGCGACCGTCCGAGCGGTGATATCTGGGTTCGCCTTGCGAGGGGCGAGGACGGAACCATTGCGCTCTCTGTTCGCGATAACGGCCGCGGATTGCCGTCGCATTTCGACCTACTCAGTCCAGCCGGCCTCGGTATGCGCATCGTCAAATCCTTCGCCACGCAGCTGAAGGCGCGGCTCGATGTGCGTCGCCTCGACCCCGGCACCGAATTCGTGCTGACGGCCCCTATCGATCCCAATCAATGAACGGTAGATAGGGGTCGACTCTCAGAATCAGCTCCCCATCGCGGTGGCTGCTGCTGATGGCTCGTCGGTAGCCTGCTGATGGCGCCGAACTTCTAGCGGCTCTGATCCCGCCGCCTGAAATAGACCCGACCGGCGGCCTCTGAAGCCATCGTTAATGAATCGTGAAGAGCGCTGGTCCGATCGTTGTTCCTTCACGCTCGTAATGTCTTCTTAACACTTTCGGCTAAGCTTTGATTAATCCTTAAGAATTCCTCTCGATTGATGGGTCGGCGGTGGTTTCTGCCTATGACTTCGGTCCTGACGAGGTTCCTCGACTGTCAACAATTTGGATGGCCACCGTCCGGGCGCTGCCATGGTGATGCCGAGATGTTCGCTAGTATCCTGTGGGTGGGCGCGTGATTCGGGTGGGGAGTTCCGAACGCATATGAACCGGAGACAAGTCATCGGTGGGCTGATGGCCGGCTCCCTGATAGCGCCGACGCGAGCCTTTTCAGCCGATCTCAAGCGGGCGGTGGACTTCAACCCGGCCCTCAATCTCACGCCCGGCATCGATTTGTCGCCGTCCATGGGCTTCAAGCCGGTGGCGGAGCCCAATGTTCCGGCCGAGCCTAAAGCTGGCGCCGAACCGAAACAGGTGGACGCCGGTCCCCCCACCGACATCAAGCCGGAAACGGAGCAACAGCAGACTGGCGACCTTAAGCTCGCGCCAGAGGATAAGCCGAAGATCTACGCTGCCTTCTTTCTGGGCCAGGGCGGCTACTGGTTCTCATGGGGTGTGCCTTACCTCGCTCGCCGGGCTCTCGACCTTGGTATCCAGGCAGAGGTCTACGCGTATTCCGATCTGCAAACGGCCTGGAACCGGATCCGCTGGATGCGGGAGAACGGGCGCAAGATCGTGCTGGTCGGATATTCGCTGGGCAACACCACAGCGACCTACCTCCAGAAGCACTTCGAGACCGATCTCCTTTTGGCGATTGCCGAGTCGACGCTCGGACGCAATCATCCGATCGATCGGCAGAACACCAAGCGCTCGGTTCTGTGGTACGGACCTGATTTCCTGTCGCGCGCGGGCGTGACCGACGGCTTTGATGCCACCCATTACGTTGACACTACGCATCTGCTCATGGACGTGCATCCAAACGTCGTCAGCGGGGTGGTCGACGAATTGAAGGAACTCGCCGCCGTCTAATCGAGCCCGATGCGGCGCGCGGCGTGGCCTCGCCACGGCTCCTGAATGCCGCCAGGCGTTTTCGCGCCGCGCTACTTCACTCGCCTTCACTTCAGTTCGAACTCGATGAGCTCCAGCCGCGCGGTGCCGGTGTTTTTGATCGCGCGCGTCGTTCCGGCGTCCTGCCAGTAGAACTCGCCGGTGCGCAGGTTCATGCCGCGATCGGGCTCGCCGGCTACAAGCTCGGCAATCTCGCTTCCGTCGAGCACGATGCGAATCCCAGGGGCGGACTGAGTGATGGCAGGCGCAGTCTCGCCGGGTTCGAGCACGAGGCGCCATCCGCGAACGCGCTCGTTGTCCATCACCTGCGTATATCCTTGCACGTTGCGGGTCGACGGCATGAAGCGGCCGGGTTGCGCCGTGTTGAAGAGGAAGGAGACGTTGTGGAACGGCGTCTCGCCCATGTTCGTGGCTTTGTGGGTGCGCGGCGGCCCCTTGGAATAAGCAGTGAAATTCACGTCGCCGCGCTTGGTTTGCCGCGGCGGCGTCTGCGCCCCGCCCGGAAGCTGGTTCGCCATGAAGGCGGGTCCGATGTTCACCGACACGCTGTCAGCGGTGTGGGTGTGGAATCCGGTGTTGCGATGAGGCGGCAGATCGATCTTCAACATCGTGATCAATTCGTTCTTGAACACGGGCAGATGGAACGGCGCCTTTTCGATCGGCACTGCTTCCTCTTCGGCCAAGGCCGGCGCTAGCAGGCACGCGAGCCCAAGCATTGACGAGGCGAGAAGATGTTTCATCGATTTCCTCCGACGGTGGGTTCGTTTCCTCGTCGCTGCCGGCTCTGCAGACTCATCGTTCGCCGAGCTGCGAGCGATGCGTCGGCTTGAAGTAGCGCAGGTCCGGCGGCGGCTGGTCCTTGTGGGCCGGCATCAATAGGCCAGTGGCGCTGAGGAAGTAGTTTTCGTTGCCGATGGTCACGTGGGAATTGCCTTCGGCACAAATGAATTCATCCCATTGCGGCCGCGGGTCGGGATTGCGAACCAGGTTGCGCGTCACGGTCCAGGGACGCGTCAGCGCGTTATCGATGACCGTGATCTCATCATGCAGGATGTTGGGGTTCGCCTTGTCGCGCCAGATGCGTTCTTTGAAGATCGACTGGTTGTCGCGATGGAGCGGTAAGCCAGAGGCGTCGTAATGGCGCGGTCCCTTGAAGCCGCGTGTCTCCAGTTCGAGGGTATCAAAGCGGCCGTCGCCATCGGTATCGAGCCATTTGCCGATGGAATAGCCGACGAGGGTCGGCACGATGTCGCTTGGCCAGTCACGGCCGTCGGTATAGACGCGGCGGGTGTGCTCGACCCAGTCGACCAGGATGTAAGTCGCATCCGGCGTGATGACGAACTCCATCGGGGTAAAGCCGTAGGCAATAAGCGGCATGCCGAAGCCCAGGCATTTCACGCCACGCCAGTCGAAGAAGCTGCCTTCCTCCTGCGATTTGAGATTGGCTTCGAGGACCGCTTGGTATTCGGGCGTTAGCGGCGCCTGCTGACCTCTTCCCCAAGGCTTGTTCGGATCGAACGAGGGCTGGCCGGCGACACCGGGCACGCGCTCGCGGAGCCACTGGCCGCGCCAGTCCGGATATTTGCCGTCGTCGGCCGCGATCGCCGAGGTGGCGAACAACATCGCGAGGGTTGCCGCGTGCGAGACAATTCTGCGTGCAATAGTGCCGACCCGGATGCGATTTGGCATGGTCGTTCTTCCCAGGGAGCGCGGGCGTCCCGCCCGCTTGGTGGAGGTGCGAGCGGGACGCTCGCGCTCCTTATCATTTTCGTATCGGTGCAAAATAACGCAGGTCCGGCGGCGCCTGACCTTTCTTGGTCGGCATCAGATAGCCGTCGCCGCTGATGAAATAAGCCTCGCGCCCGACCACCACGTGGTTGTTGTTTTCGGCACAGTCGTAATCTTCCCAGAGCACCTTGCGCTCACGTCGATAGGACTTGGTCACGGTCCACGGCCGCGTCAGCGCATGATCGATTGATGTGATCTCGTTGTGCAACGTGTCGGGATCGTTGCGGTCGAGATGGATGCGCTCCTTGAGGATGCTCGCGTTGTCGGGATGGAGCGGCAGGCCGCTGTTCTCGTAAGTGCGCGGCCCTTTGAAATTGCGGGTCTCCACCTCGAGCGTATCGTAATGACCATCGCCATCGGTATCGAGCCAGCGGCCGACGGAATAGCCCATGTAACCCGGCTCTTCGGCGGTCGGAAAATCGCGGCCGTCGGTGTAGATGCGGCGCGGCATGAACGCTTCAAAATGCACGTAGGTGACCTTGGGCGTGATCACGAATTCGATCGGGAAGGTCACTGTCATCACCCGCGGCATGCCGTTGGTAACGCAGGTCACATGGCCGTCGGTACCCTGACCGCCGGTGGCTTGATCCTTGATGCTTGTCTCAAGAATGGCCTGGAACTCGGGTGTGAGCGGTGCCTGCTGGCCGAGGCCGGAGGGCTTGGTCTGATCCCATTGGGCGCCGACCCCACGCGGCCGCTTCCACTGGCCGCTCCAGTCGGGATACTGCGATTCATCGAACGCTACGGCCTCGGCTACCGTCAGCGTAAGCGCCGCCAGCACGGCCACCGTAACGGCCCTCGCGGGGTTGCGCGCGGCCATCGTGTCCTCCCTGATGCAATTTGAGGCGCACGATACACCTTTCGCCGCTGTTGGCGGAAGGGGATGGATTATGGGTGCGTCTCGCGCATAGTCCTTCAACGTCGATACGGCCGCGGGAATGCAGCGCATTCGAAAGGGCACATCCTCTGGCACATCCTCTGGCTTTTTTCTGCTGCGATGAGATGCTACCATCAGTGGAAATAAGGGAGCCGACAGTCCGTGTTTGCCACGGCTCGTCGGTCAAAATCGGCGGGAGGAAGCAATGCAGAATAAATGGGTTCGCGTTGGTGCAATCGCCGTTGTCGCGGCTCCGATGCTTGCGCTGTCAGGCGTCGCCTATGGTGAGGCGCCGGATATTTCGGGCGTTTATTGGGCGACGGAATATCGCGCCAAGATCGAACTCGTCGGCGGCGGCGAACTTCCGCTGACGGAGAAGGGCAAGGCCGCCTATGAGAAAAACATGGCGGGCCTCAAGGGCGGCACCCTCATCGATAACGCCCGCAAATACTGTGTGCCCGACGGCTTGCCGCGCGTACTTGCCAATCCGTACCCGTTCGAAATCATTCAGGCGCCGCCCGGCCAGACCACGATCATTTATGAGCTCAGCCACCAGATCCGCATCGTCGCCATGGACAAGCCGATGCCGAATGAGGACGAGCTAACCTCGTTCCCGTACTACAACGGGCACTCTGTCGGTCATTTCGAGGGCGATACGCTGGTCGTCGAAACGGCTGGCTTCAACGAGAAGACCTTCATCGACGCGACCGGAGCCCCGCATACCGACGAGATGCGCACGGTAGAACGGATCCGCAAAATCGCACCGGATCAGCTCGAGGACGTCATCACCATTCGCGACCCAGAATATTATTCCCGCGAATGGCAGGCCCGCTTTGTCTACAAGCTGCGCAACGATGTCCGGCTCGAAGACTATGTCTGCGGCGAGCCGCACCGCGACATTTCCATGGTGAAGGGCGTGCGCCGGCCGTAACGCAGGGCGACTTTCGGACGTGAACTTCGGAATGGCGAGAGCAGTTGGCGCTGCGTTGGTGTTGTGCGCAACTGCAGCCATCCCTGGAGTTGCGTCCGCGGCCGATGCGCCCGCGAGCAACGGCGCGATCCCGAACTTCGCTCCTGATGACACGACATCGTGGGCGCTGGCCGGCGCGATCGACGATCTCCTGCCGCCATCCTCGGGTCCGGGTCCGATCGCGTCGGATCCGGCTCACCCGTATATCCCCAACTTTCGCAGCGAGCGACCGACCTATCGCGTCTCCGACCTCACCAACCCGATCCTGCAGCCGTGGGCGCGTGAGCAGATGCGCAAGTCCAATGCCGAGGTGTTGGCCGGCAAGATACCGTTCCGCGCGCGCGAACGATGCTGGCCGATCGGCGTGCCAGGCTTCGTTGTCTACTCGCTCATCGAGGGGTTCTATTTTCTCCAGACGCCGCACAAGGTGACGATCATCAATCCCGGTGGTCCGGAGGTGCGCCAGATTTATCTCGACGTGCCGCATTCCGCGAACCCGAAGCCGTCCTGGTATGGCGAGTTCGTCGGCCATTACGAAGGCGGCGACACGCTGGTCGTCGACACCATCGGCATCACCGACAAGACGTTCGTCGACAATTATCGAACGCCGCACACGACACAACTTCACGTGGCGGAACGCTACAAGCTGGTCGATGGCGGCAATGCCATCGATATCGCCTTGACCGTCGACGATCCCGGTGCTTTCACCATGCCTTGGTCGGCGACGCAGCGATGGCGCCGGGTTAACCGGGGCCGTCTCTCCGAAGCCGCCTGCAACGAGAACAACTACGACTATCTCCACCAATTCAGCGTGCCGACGCCGCGGGCCGAAACGCAGGATTTCTAGGCCCGATCACAGGACACAACCGGAAATGCAGAAATTCGCTTTGTTGATCGGGCTCGCATCGATTGTGAGCGCGACTACGGTATTGTCACAGGCGCCCGCCGAAAACGCCATCCCGGATCTCTCCTTCAACGGCACCGGCTGGAGCGGCGACGGTGAGAACCAGTTCCTTCCGCCGAAAAGCGGGCCGGGCCCGGTGACTGACGATCCGGCGCATCCTTACGTCAGCAATTTTCGCGCCCGGCGAACCGGAGAAGCACCGAACTGGCGCGTCGCCGACCTGACCAATCCCATTCTCAAACCGTGGGTCGTCGAGGCGTTGCGCAAGCAGAACGAAAACGCGCTCGCTGGCAACGGCAAGGCGATGTTCACGCGCGAGGCACGCTGCTGGCCGCAAGGCGTGCCAGCGATGCTGCTCAATCCGATTTTGCTCTTCTTCGTGCAAACACCGAAAGAGGTATTGATGCTTCAGCTGGCCGATCATCGGGTGCGGAGAATTCTATCTCAACCAGCCGCATACGGCGCATCCGAAGCCGTCCTGGTTCGGCGAGTTGGTCGGTCACTACGAGGGCGGCGACACGCTCGTGGTCGATACCATTGGCATGAACGACAAGTCCTACGTCGATTCCTACAACACGCCGCACACCGACCAGATTCACGTGGTTGAGCGCTTCAAGGTCATCGACGGCGGCAAGACGCTGGAAGTCAATTTCACCGTCGATGATCCGGGTGCGTTCAACATGCCATGGTCGGCTGGCAAGCGCTGGCGGCGAGTGAAGGCGCGGTTCGAGGAAGAAGTCTGCGCCGAGAATAACGCCACGTATTTCAATTACGACATCGAGCCGCTGCCCCAGGCCGACAAGCCTGACTTTTAAGTCGGATCACGTCGCTGTTCGAAGTGGCGAGGGGGCCTTGCGACAGAGTGCGCAGGCGGGCGAAGCGGCGCCCGCTTGTCCAATCGCGGCAGACTGGCTTTAATGCCCGCCGATAGGGCGAACCCCAAAAAAGCTCGTCACGTAGCTGATTTGAGAATGCTGAACCGGGATCCGCGTTGCGGCCGCTCGGACACGATCGGAGGAAACAATGCGCAAAAACCATGTCGCCGCCCTCGCGGTCGCCGGTCTCGTGGCTCTCCTGGGCTTTGCGGTTGCGGCGCGGGCTCAGCAGCCGATCGTCATCAAATTCAGCCACGTAGTGTCGCCCGACGCGCCGAAGGGCAAGGCTGCACTCGTGTTCAAGGACCTCGCCGAGAAATACACCAATGGCCGCGTCAAGGTCGAAGTCTATCCGAACTCCTCACTTTACAAGGACAAGGAGGAACTTGAGGCGCTGCAGCTCGGCTCGGTCCAAATCCTTGCGCCGTCGATCTCCAAGTTCGGGCCGCTCGGGGTCAAGGAGTTCGACGTTTTCGATCTGCCGTTCCTGATGAGCGATGATGCCCGGGCACGCCAGATGATGGCGAGCCCCATGATGGCGGAGCTGAACAAGAAGCTCGAAACCAAGGGCGTCTCGCCGCTCGCCTATTGGGACAACGGCGCCCACGTCTACACCGCCGACAAGCCGCTCATCATGCCCGACGATTTCCGCGGCTTGAAGATGCGCATCCAGGGCTCAAAGGTGCTTGACGCTGTTGCGCGCGAGCTCGGCGCGATCCCGCAGATCATCGCGTTTGGCGAGCTGTATCAGGCGTTGCAGACGGGCGTCGTCGACGGCGAAGACAACGTGCCGTCCAACATCCTGACGCAGAAATTCCACGAAGTGCAGAAGTACCTGACCGTGTCCTATCACGGTCGGCTGACTTACGCGCTCGTCACCAACAAAAAGTTCTGGGACGGGTTGCCAGCCGATCTCAAGGAGCCGCTCGGACGCGCGGTGAAGGAGTTGACGGACTTCTTCAACACAACCGCCGAGAAGGACAACGCCGTTGCCTTGGAGAAGATCAAGGCGAGCGGCAAGGTGCAATTTCATTATCTGACGGATACCGAGCGAAAAGCTTGGGTCGCCAAACTGATGCCGGTCCATAAGGAGATGCAGGCGCGGTTCGGCAAGGATTTTATCGAGCGCATCTACAAGGCATCGGGCTTCGTACCGCCGCAGTCGTGAGGGTTGACGCGTCCAGGAACGCTGTACCGCCAGGCAGGCTGATCACCCACATGCTTTTGCACGCGCGGCTTTTTCCCTCCCCCGCTTGCGGGGAAGGGTTGGGGAGGGGGCCCTTGTCCCACGCGCCTGCCGCGGATCGTGCCCCCTCCCTGACCCTTCCCCGCAAGCGGGAGAGTGGAAACAATCATTTGATCGGCACGCGGCGCGAGCGCGGCTCGCCCCGCACGCAGCCCTGGCAACGGCGAGAGGGCTGACGTGCTCGACATTCTTGATCGCATTCTCGATCGCCTTGAAGAATGGATCATTGCGTTCCTGATCGCGGCCGCGACTATCGTCACCTTCGTTGCCGTGGTTCATCGGTATGGCGCGAGCAACTCGGTGGTGCTCGCGAACTGGGCCAAAATGCACGGGCTGCTTTGGCTCAGCGGCGGAGCCAACTGGGTCTACGTCTCGTTGGCGGCGATCAATCTGTCCTGGGCACAAGAATTGGCGACTTACATGTTCGTGTGGATGGCGAAGTTCGGCGCAGCGCTCGGCGTGCGCACCGGCATCCACGTAGGTGTCGACGTCTTCGTGCGGAAGCTGACACCGGCGGCGCGGGTTCCGGTCATCGTGTTTGCGCTTCTCTGTGGCGCGCTGTTCACCGGTATAATCGGGACGCTCGGCGCGATCTATGTTCACGAGCTTGATCCTGACCAGGAGTCGCCCGAACTCGAATGGCCGAGCTGGATCATCTATCTCTGCATCCCGCTCGGCTCCTACCTGATGTGCTTCCGCTTTCTGCAAGTGATGTGGCGTTTCCTGCGATACGGGGCCGTGCCCCATCAGGCGCACGGCATCGAATACGAAGCGCCGGAGATTGAGGCTCGCGGGTCCGCTCCGCTCGCGGAGCCGGCGCAGTGAGCGTGCACGCGGATGTTGCGCCGCTGCGGCCGCGTTCGGCGGCGGTGTTGGCGTTTGCGATCGTCGCCATTCCGATTGTCCTTGCGCTTGTCTGCATCGCCGCGCGCTTCGACATCTTTGAACTGTCCCAGACGGTGCGGGCCGTGGTGTTGTTCGCGCTGCTGCTCGGTCTGATGGCGACCGGCATGCCGATTTCGATTGCGCTCGGCCTCTCCGTGCTCACCTACTTGTTCATCCTATCGAGCGTCGATCCGAAAATGGTGGGGCTCAAGCTCTTCACCAGCATCGATCGCTTCGAGATCATGGCGATCCCGTTCTTCATTCTTGCTGGCAACTTCCTGACCTCCGGTGGAGTGGCGCGGCGCATGATCGCGTTCGCGACGTCCCTCATCGGTCACTGGTATGGCGGTCTCGGCCTCGCGGGGGTCGTCGCCTGCGCGCTGTTCGCCGCAATCTCCGGCTCCTCGGTCGCGACCGTCGTCGGCATCGGCTCGATCATCCTGCCGGCGATCGTGCAGAACGGATATCCGCCGCGGTTTGGCGCCGGCGTGATCGCGACCTCCGGTGCGCTCGGCATTTTGTTTCCGCCTTCGATCAACCTTGTCATCTTTGCGGTGGCGACCAGCGGCATGCAGCCAAAGGGGCCGACCGGCGAGATCGTCGATTCCGCCTCGGTGGGCCAGTTGTTCATCGCCGGCCTGGTGCCCGGCCTGATGCTGGCCACCATGCTCGGCATCACCACCTGGTATCGCGCTTATCGCAACGATTATCCGCGCATGAAGCGGGCAAGCTGGGCCGAATGCTTCCAGGCGTTCCGCAAGAGCTTCTGGGGCCTCTTCCTCATCGTGCTCGTGCTTGGCGGCATCTATTCCGGTCTTTTCACGCCGACCGAAGCTGCCGCGATGGCCGCAGTCTATGCCTTCGTGATCGCCGTCTTCGTCTACAAAGAGCTGAAGCTCGTGGAAGTGCCGGCGGTGCTGCTCAAAGCCGCCGCCATGAGCGCGATGATTCTCTACATCATCACAAATGCGGCCGTGTTTTCGTGGCTCCTCACCTCCGAGCTGATCCCGCAGTCGATGGCGGAGTGGATGACGGCGCAGGGTTTTGGAATGGTCGCCTTCCTGCTCGTCGTCAACATCGTTCTGCTTGCGGCCGGCAATTTTATGGATCCAGCCGCCATCGTTCTCATCATGGCGCCGATTTTATTCCCGATGTCGGCGCGCCTCGGCGTTCATCCGGTGCACCTCGGCATCCTCATGGCGGTCAACATGGAGGTCGGCCTCTGCCATCCGCCGGTCGGGCTTAATCTTTATGTCGCCTCCGGCATCACCAAGCTTGGCATCGCCGAGTTGACCGTGGCCGTGCTGCCCTGGCTCGGGACCATGCTGGTGTTCCTCGTCATGGTGACTTACCTGCCGGAAATTTCGCTGTGGCTACCGCGCGCACTTGGAATGCTGTGACCGCCAGAGAAAAGTGCGGGCGTCGCGCCTGTATTTGAGATTGCGGGCAGGGAAGCCCGGGGCCCTCAGGGTGCTGGCGGATCGGCGCGAAGCGGTGCGTCCTGTCGTGGCGTTGCTCGAATACGCCGTCGATTTCGGCCGTTCCACGCCGATCCTAGGCCGCCATTAATCACATCGAATCCGCGCCGGCTTGGATCACGCGGAACGAGGGTGTGGGCCAAGGGGAACTAACCCTAGGGGAACGAGCCCCAACAGGAAACTAACCCCAGCAGGAACTAGCCCGTTCTTATTGGGATGGGGCTTGGGTGCGAGAGATCGTCAGACATGGTCGCTAAAATTCGAACGATCGGCTGCAGGGGAACGCAATCTCTTTGTGGCAACTTCGCGGCGTGATCGGGGGGTCATCAGGCAATGAACATCTTCATGGTCGCGCTATTGGCGGCTACTGGTCTCTTCAGCACCGATGTTCCGGAGCCGAGCGAGGACGCCATGCAGGCTGCTTTTGCGTCCCATCTCGCCGATGGCGTCAAAGCGGTTCTCGCCTACGCGGCGCGCACCGGCGGTCCGGACGCGGTCGGCCGCATCCGGACGACCCGGACTGACGAATACGCCCTCCGCACCTTCCGCAAGATCGAATGCCGCCCTGATGACGGGCGTTCCAGCCGCATCTGCCATTTCATGGTCGAGATCGACACGATCGCCGGCCCTATGGCGCGATTGCTTGTCGGTCGCTTCGTGATGGGTCCGAACGGCCTCACCTACGATCCGGACGCGTGACGGGGCGCATGCCGCGCCTTCGCCACGCGCGCGGTTGGTCCGAAAGCTAGGCGACCAGGAGCGACAAGCCGGTTATGGCAATCGCGGTGCCGGCAAGCTGCGAAACTCGCCGCGCCGAGCCGTGCGACAGCTTGCCGAGGCTAAGGCCGATCCCGATGCCTGTCGCATGCAGCAATGCGGTTGCGATAAGGAAACCCGCGCCGTAACCGGCCGCCGATACATCCATCGGCATCTCGGCACCATGGGCGTGGCCGTGGAAGATGGCAAAGAGCCCGACAAGGCCCATGGCCGCAGCGAGGGGCAGGTTCGCCTGGAGCGCCACCACCGCGCCGAGCACAATCACCGACAAAGCGATGCCGACTTCGATGAAGGGAAGATTGACGCCGTAGAAACCAAGCGCACCGCCGGCCGCCATCATGGTGACAAAGCTCGCCGGGACGAGCCAGAGCGCGCGACCGCCGAGATGAGCGGCGAAGAGGCCAACCGTCACCATGGCCAGCACGTGATCGATGCCTCCGATCGGATGCACGAAGCCGTGTACGAACCCCGAGGCGTCGCCGACGCCCGTGTGGGCGTAAGCCGCCTGCGGTACCAGGGCCGCCAGCACCGCAATGGCAATCGAGATATTCCGTTTCATTGCATTCCTCACCAAACTCGCAGAGACGCGACAATACGCCAGCGTAGCGGCCAAGCAAGAGGGTCGGCGTGCCGGCGCGCCGCGCCTACTGCGCCTCCTCCGCAAGCGTCGGGCACTGCTTCATGTCGATGCGCGCTTCGAATTTCTGATAGTTGGCCTTGTCATAGAGTGTCGGCCGGACGATCAGCTCCTTCGGCACCGCTTCCTTGCGGAGAACCCGCGCGGCGATCTCGGTTGCCAAACAGCCGATGACGAAGCCGTTGAATTCACCGGTCGCCAACATCTTGCCGGTCTTGATCAGCTCGACCGCCTCCTTGCTGCCGTTGATGCCGACGACGAGTGCCTTGCGGTTGCGCTGTTCGAGCGTCTCGACAGCCGCCGCCGCCATGGAGTCATTCGCCGCAATAACGCCGTCGATTTGCGGGAACTCTTTGATCCAGCCTTCCATCAAGGTCTGCGCCGGCTTGCGTTGATAATTGCCGGATTTCGACGCCAGCAGCTTGACGCCAGGGAATTCCTTGAGCGCTTGCTGGAATCCGCGCAGCCGCTCGACGCTCGTGGTGTTGGCAGGAATGCCTTCGAGAATGACCACGTTGCCCTTGCCATCGAGTGCCTTGAGCAGGTAGCGCGCAGTCGCGAGGCCGAGTGTGTAGTCGTCCGGCAGAACTGCCGAGACGAATTGGCCCGCGTCGCTACGGTCGGTGATGTCGATCGCCGGAATGTTTGCGGCATTGATCTTCTCCACCGACGGCACCATCAGCTTGCCATCCACAGGATCGAACACGATTGCGTCCGGCTTCTTGGCGAGGGCATCTTCGACGAGCTTGCCCTGTTCGACCGGATGGTCGGGCGACGTCGGAACGTAGTGAATGACATCGATTTTGAGTGCTTTGGCCGCGGTGTCGGCGCCGGTGCGGATCGCCTTCGAAAACGGATTGGTGGTGTTCTTCGTGAAGACCGCGATCGTCTCTGCCTGCGCGCTCGCGCCAAAGAGTACTGTCGCGGCAACGGCGGCCGACAGCGGAATCAGACGTCTCATGGTTTCGCTCCCTGACTTCCAATTTGGGTCAGCATACCATCCGCCCGCACCGATGGGGATGGGCAGCGTTTGGGGTCGGAATGCGATAGTGTAGGTGGCTGTGTCCGGCCGAAGCGCGTTGGAGAAGTCTTTAATGGTGACAAGTAGCGGTGGATGCCGGCTTGCTTTGCTCGCCGCGGCGTTGGCGTTGGTCTCGCCCGCGCGGGCGGACGATCTTTTGAAGGTCGCGGTCGCCCAGCGCGGACAATGGGACACCGCCATCACCGAACTGGGCGCGCGCGCCGGCATCTTCAAGAAACGTGGCGTTGCAGTCGACATCCTTTACACCCAAGGCGGCCCCGAGGCGCATCAGGCCGTGATCTCCGGCAGCATGGACATCGCCTGCGGCGGCGGAATTGAGTCGGCGATCAGCGGCTATTCGAAGGGCGCCCCGGTGCGGATCATCGGCAGCGCCATGATAGGCTCCCCCGATACGTATTGGTTCGTGCCGGCCAATTCGCCCATCAAGTCGCTCAATGACGCCGTCGGCAAGACCATCAGCTATTCACAGAACGGCTCGTCGAGCCACACCGCACTGCTTGCTTTACTGGATCAGTACAAAGTCGCGGCAAAACCGGTCTCGACCGGCGGCCACCCTGCGACTCTCACCATGACCATGACGGGGCAGATCGACGTTGGCCGCGGCGCGGCCCCGTTCGGTCTCGAACTTGTCGACGAGGGCAAGATCCGCATCGTTGCCCGTGGCAGCGAGATCAAGGCGCGTGCCGACCAGACAGTGCGCGTGTGTCTGGCAAATGCGGCGGTACTCGCTCGCGCCGGCAATCCGGTCGCGCGCTTCATGCAGGGCTATCGCGATGCGCTTGATTGGATGTACGCCGATCCGGCAGCGTTTGCCATGTACGAGGAATTCTCAAAAGTGCCGCGCGAGTTGATGGCCAGGGTGCGCGACGAATATTTTCCGAAGCGCGTATTATGGCCTGACGACATCAGCAGCCTCGATCTGATAGTGTCGGATGCGCTCAAGAACAAGTTCATCAGTCATCCGCTCAGCCCTGCCGAGATCAAGGACATGGTCCAGATTCCGGCAGCGCTGAAGTAAAGAACTGAGCTCCCGAGGGATCGCCATGGCATACTGTCGCTTGCTCCAGTCGTGTTCGGTGCCTTTGCGCCACGCGATTCCCGTACTTTCGCTCGCGGCCCTCATGTGGGTTGCAGCCATCGCGGCGCGTGCCGAGGACAAGCCCCTGGAGACGCTGCACGTCTCGGTGCCGCAGCGCGGCTTGTGGGATACCGGCGTGCCCGAACTCGGCCAGCGTGCCGGCATCTTCCGCAAATACGGGCTCGAACTTGAAATCCTGTTTACGTCTGGAGGCGCCGAATCCCAGCAAGTGGTCATCGGCGGCAGCATGGACCTTGCTGTGGGCGTTGGTGTATCCGGGGCCATTGGCGCTTACTCCAAAGGCGCGCCGTTGCGCCTGATCGGCAGCGAGATGATCGGGTCGCCGGACCTCTACTGGTACGTGGCGTCATCCTCGCCGATAAAGACGATCGCCGACATCAACGGCAAGAGCGTGGGCTACTCGGTCACCGGCTCGTCAAGCCACGCCGGTCTCCTCGAATTCATTCGACAGAACCATCTCGACGTGAAGGCGGTTTCGACCGGCAATATGCCTGCGACGTTTACCCAGACCATGACCGGCCAGATCGATGTCGGCTGGGCGTCGGCGCCGTTCGGCATCGATGCGATCGACGGCGGCCGCACCCGGCTCATCGCCCGTGGCCTCGACGTGACGGCATTGAGGGGGCGCACCACGCGCGTCAACATCACAAGTCTCGACGTGCTGGCGCGGCGCAAGGGCGCGCTCGAGCGTTTTATGCAGGCTTATCGCGACACGATTGAATGGATGTATTCCGATGATCCGGCGGTGCTCCGCCACTATTCGGAGTATTCGGGATTCTCTGAAAATGTGGTGAAACGGGTGCGTGAGTTCATCCCCAAGGAAACGATGGCGCCCGATCGCATCCTCGGCATGGACCACATCATCGACGATGCGACCAAGCAGAAATTCATCCTGACGCCGCTGTCGCCGGCGCAGGTCGAGGAATTCGTCAAAATCCAGCCTCCACCGCGATCCTGACACTCGCCATGGCTCAGCTTTCCGCGGTAAGGGCGCTGTTCTTCGATGTGTTCGGGACGCTTGTCGACTGGCGCGGCGGCATTGCGCGCGAGGCGAAGGCGATGCTCGGACCGCTCGGCCACAAAGCCGATTGGTTGGCTTTCGCCGATGCCTGGCGTGCGGAATACCAGCCCGGCATGGAGGAGGTGCGCAGCGGCCATATTCCATTCTCCAAGCTCGACGTGCTGCACCGGCGCAATCTCGATCGTATTCGGCCGCGCTTCGGGCTCGACGACCTGACCGAGGAGGTGGCCGCCTATCTCAATCGTGCGTGGCATCGCCTCGACGGCTGGCCCGATGTGGCGCCGGCGTTGCATCGATTGAAGCGTAAGTTCCTGCTGGCGCCGGTGTCGAACGGCAATATCTCGCTGATGGTGGACCTTGCCCGGCGCAACGGCTTTCCTTGGGACGCGATCCTCGGTGCCGAGACGGCCGGGGACTACAAGCCGAAACCGAGGGTCTATTTCGCTGCCGCCGAAGCCCTCGATCTTGCGCCGGCTGCTTGCATGATGGTGGCGGCGCACAGCAACGATCTCAAAGCTGCGGCTGCCTGCGGCCTCGCGACGGCGCACGTCGCTCGGTCCAACGAATACGGTCCAGGCACGGGCGAGATGGGTCCGGCCGCTCCTGTCGACATCGCGGCCGGCAGCCTCGTCGAACTCGCGGACCGTCTCGGGGCGTAATCGTCATGCATCTGGAGAAGCGTATCCTGGTCACCGGCGGCGCCGGATTTCTCGGCTCGCATCTGTGCGACCGTTTGATCGCGGATGGTGCTGACGTGGTCTGCGTCGACAACTTCTTCACCGGTCCGAAGCGCAACATCGCGCACCTCATCGGCGAAAAGCGCTTCGAGCTGATGCGGCACGATGTAACGTTTCCGCTCTATGTCGAAGTCGACGAAATCTACAATTTTGCCTGCCCGGCATCCCCGGTGCACTACCAATATGACCCGGTGCAGACGACGAAGACGAGCGTGCACGGCGCAATCAACATGCTGGGCCTCGCCAAGCGCTTGCGTGCGAAAATTCTCCAGGCCTCGACGTCGGAGGTTTACGGCGACCCGACTGTTCATCCCCAGACCGAGGATTATTGGGGCCACGTGAATCCGATCGGTCCGCGCTCCTGCTACGACGAGGGCAAGCGCTGCGCGGAGACGCTGTTTTTCGACTATCGACGCCAGAATGCGCTGCGCATCAAAGTCGCGCGCATTTTCAACACCTACGGCCCGCGCATGCATCCGAACGACGGCCGCGTGGTGTCGAATTTCATCGTCCAGGCGCTGCTGGGGCGCGACCTGACGATCTATGGCGACGGCGGACAGACTCGCTCGTTCTGCTATGTCGACGATCTCATCGACGCGATCGTGCGGCTGATGGCAACCGATGATGCGGTGACAGGGCCGATCAATATCGGCAATCCTGCAGAGTTCTCGATTCGCGAACTTGCCGAGATTGTCGTCGACTTGACCGGCACGCGATCGAAGATCGTGGGGCGGCCTCTGCCCGCCGACGATCCGCGTCAGCGGCAGCCGGACATTTCGATCGCGCGTAAAGTGCTCGACTGGACGCCGCGAACACCGCTCAAGGAGGGGCTGGCGAGAACCGTCGCCTATTTCGAGGAGTTGCTCAGAGACGCGACGGTGCGCGACGCAATCGGCGGGGAATAAGTGCCGTTGTCAAACGAAGATCACGAAACGGCGTCGGTCCAAAACCATTGCCTAAAACAAAAATGGCCCCAAGCAGAGCTCGGGGCCATTCGTAATTCTTCCGCTGCAGACGATCAGAACTTGTAGCTCAGAGCCGCCCGGAGCACATCGACTTTCTCGGAACTCCAAGTGTAGTTCGAGGGGAAGGCCGGGAAGTTGACCGACGCGCCAGTGATGCTCTGCGCATTGTTGAACTGATAATGCAGCCATTCGGTCCGGAGCGTCCAGTTGTTCCAGAAGACGTTGGCGTTATTGTTGGAGATCAGCCATTCGATACCGACGCCTGCCACCCAACCACTGGCGGTGTTCGTAAAGTCGACGTTGGCATTATAGGAACCCGCGCCGGCAGCGACACCGTTGAAGGCATTCGCGGAATAATGGACGTTTTCCCACGCAACGCCACCGGTGCCGTAGAGCATCAGGTTGGGCGTCCAGAGCCAGCCAAGCCGGCCGCGTACGGACGACAGCCAATTCAATTGCGTTGAGAAACTGCTCAACGACCCTGCCACCGTGGCACCGCCAGGCGTTACCCAGGGACCGGCGTTGCTATTACCAACCGCGCCCCACATGATGTCGCCTTCGATCCCGGCCACCCATGCGGACCAGAACTGGTAATTGTAACCAAAGTTGAAGCCGCCGACGAAGCCGGTGCCCTCCGGACTGCCAGCCACTCCGCCGCCCAATGCGGCAGGACCGAATGCGGCAGGTGAAGGAAGCGGGCTCCAAGCGTCCGACACCGCTTGGCGTGCATAACCCAGGTCGACGCTGGCGTAGAAGCCGGTCCACGTTGCGACCGGCGCCGGCGGCACGTATCTGACCGGCATATCCGCAGCAAGCGCACCGTTGCAGACGCCCAGTCCGAGCGCGGCCACTGCAACCAATCCAGTCGCGATATTTTTCATGACAATTGCCCCTCGAAGCTCCCCCGGCTGGCGGTCATAAAACCGGCAGCGACGAGAAGGATGTTAATATGAATATTCGCGATCAGGAATAAGTTCGAAACTTGTCCCGTCGCTTTTCTGCCAAACGTTACAATTGAGCAACACCTGAGCATGCGCCGCGAAAATGGGCACCTTATCAGCACCTTGTGGATGAGCTAATGGTCGCGGTGCGTCGGAATCTGCACAAATTGCGGAAGATTAAGTCATCTTTTTCAGGGCGTTCGCGACCCCCAGAGGAGTCTGGTCGAACCTCCGCCCTTCCAAAAAGGCGAACTCAGGCCTGCCGTGAAAAGCTCGCCAAGAGCACCGCCAGAATGCCGGTGACGAAGATTCCGTCAAATGTGCCCGCGCCGCCAATCGACGCGACCGGCGCACCAAGGCCTTGCACGACGTCAAGATTGAGAAGATCCGCGCCGATCAGCGTCCCGAGGCTGCCGCCAACGTAGGCAAGTGCCGCGGCGTGGTAACGCGCGATAATCACTGCGGCGATCGCGGTGACGATCGGCGGCACGAACGTAGGCACCGCGATGCCGACGCCTTTTACGGGATAGGCGAGGTAGTGCACGATAGCCGCAACGACGGCCGTGGTGATGATTCCCCGGACCCAAAGGTTGTTTTTCGCCAGCAGATAGAAGGAGAGGAGGGTCGGGATTACGGCGCCTCCGACATTGACCGCGACGATAGTGCCCGGCCAGTCCACGACGACAGGCACGACGTAGTGCATGCCGAAGAACGCCACCTCATGGCCCAATTCGACCTCGCGCGCGGGGAACTCCCATACCGGGATGTTGATGTAGCTCCCGATCAATGAGCCGAGCAGCAGCAGCAGCGCCGCGCCCGAACTGATGCCGAGACGCGTATAGGCATACTGCAGCACCCCGATTTGGATCAGCACCACAAGGACGAGCAATAAGCCCGCCAGCAGGGCCAGGAACGGCCATGCCACCGGGAAATAGCGTATTTGGCTCATGACGTGCGTGCCCCGCGGCCGCGCTGCTTTTGTCAAATCAGCTGGGCGCGCCGAAATCTATCACCAGTGCCTTGCAGGAGAGGGGGCACGCCCAGCGCTCGGATTGCGGGTGAGACCCGGTACGAGCACGGTGCCGCGTCAGCGCAGGCTCGCGTTGATTCTCTCCAACACTGCGGCGCCGGGGCATAAGTCCTTCTCGCCGAGCGTGTTGAGCGGTTTTTCGGTGGTGTTTAAGTGATGGTGCAAGTCGTCCGGCTCGGCATCGAGGTACAGGACACCGGTAACGACCTGACCCTTCGCCGTGTGATGCTGCAGGAAATTCATCGCCGCGAGGCGGTCATGCACGTCGTAATCGGCATTGATTTTGCGCAACACCAACGTGGTGCCGTCATGCTGCTCGACCGCCTGCACGGTTCCGGGCGCGTAGTCGACGTGGATCGGATCGCGGCCGGTCATGAAGTCGAGCCGGTTCAGGGCCTCGTTGTGCTCGCGCACGTAATCGAAGCTCTTCGTCGAGCCGGCGTGGTTGTTGAACGCGACGCATGGGCTGATGACGTCGATAAAAGCCGCGCCGCGGTGCTCGACCGCCGCTTTGATGATCGGAACGAGCTGCGTCTTGTCACCGGAAAAAGAGCGCGCCACGAACGTTGCGCCGAGCTGGAGGGCCATCGCGACAAGATCGACCGGGCTATCGGCGTTGACGACGCCCTTCTTTGATTTGGAACCGCGGTCGGCGGTCGCCGAGAACTGGCCTTTGGTAAGTCCATAGACGCCGTTGTTCTCGACGATATAGACCATATTGACGCCGCGCCGGATCGCATGGACGAACTGACCGATGCCGATCGAGGCGCTGTCGCCGTCGCCCGACACGCCGAGATAAATCAGATCGCGATTAGCGAGGTTCGCGCCGGTCAACACGGAGGGCATGCGGCCATGAACCGAGTTGAAGCCATGCGAATTGCCGAGGAAGTAGTCGGGCGTCTTTGAAGAGCAGCCGATGCCCGAAATCTTCGCGACCCGGTGCGGTTCGATGGACAGTTCGAAGCAGGCCTCAATGATGGACGCGGTAATCGAGTCATGTCCGCATCCTGCGCACAGCGTCGAGATCTTGCCCTCGTAGTCGCGGTGCGTATAGCCGAGCGCGTTCTTCGGTAGATCGGGATGGTGGAACTTAGGCTTCGCGAGATAAGTCATGATGATTGTGTAAGCCGTTGAATGTAATGACCTTGGTCCGCTTGGGCGATTTGCGCGTCCTGTCAGCGGACAGGATCGTTAGCATACCGGGCGACAATCCTCCAGACGACCCGTGTGTTCCGATTTCAGGATTCAAGTCTTCAGGATTCGAGCCTTGGCGAAAGCTGCCCTTGACCCCTGCCCAGGCCCGACATTAAATGACGTACGTTCCAGGGAGATCCCCGACAAGGGGCTGAGAAACCGCTGGCCCGCGGAATTGGGCAGCGCGGAAATCCTTTGAACCTGACCCGGTTCGCACCGGCGTAGGGATGGAGATCGCGCCCGCCACCAAATGGCGAAAATCTCCACCCGAAGACGGGAGTGGAGGTTTTGATGCAGGGTAAATCCCCGACGGGACCAATCGGCAGGAGGCGCGGCGAAGGGGCGCCTGCGGGAGGCACTGCCGTCGACGCGCCCATTAATGTTCCACCCTCAGTCGATGTGGCCGTAATTGGTGCCGGTGTGATCGGCTTGTCGATTGGTTGGCGTCTTGCGTTGCGGGGTCTTGGCGTCGCCGTGTTTGACCGCGCGACGGCGGGTGCCGGGGCGAGCCTTGCGGCAACCGGCATGCTTGCGGCGGCGGCCGAACACGAGCCGGGACCGCATGATCTTCTTGCTCTCGCGCTTGAGAGCCAACGCCAGTGGCCTCAGTTCCGCGGTGAACTCGAGGCGCAATCCGCTCACGACATCGATTTTCGCGACAGCGGCACGCTTGTCGTTGCGCTTGGTCGTGACGAGGTCGAGCGGCTGCGTTTCCGCTACGACTTGCACCGCCGCTGCGGGCTGGCGACCCGCTGGCTGGGCGGTGCCGAGGTCCGGGCTCGTGAGCCGGCGCTGAGGCCTTCGGTCGCGGCAGGACTTTATTGCGCGGATGATCACCAGGTCGACCCGCCCCTGGTGATGGCAGCCTTGCGGACGGCCTTCGCAAAAGCCGGTGGCCGCCTGATTGAACACTGCGAGGTCGCAGGGGTCGATCTTGAAGGCGGCCGTGCCGTCGGGGTGCAGACCGATGCCGGTCGCTGCCGGGCGCCGAACGTCGTGGTGACCGCGGGCGCCTGGTCCGGGAGCGTGCTTCCCAAGGGCATTTCGGTGCCGGTGCGTCCCCTCAAAGGGCAAGCATTGGCGCTCCGCACCACGCCCGAGACCGGAACGCTCGCGCATATCGTATGGACCGAGCAGATTCATATGGCGCCGAAAGGCGACGGTCGGCTGATCATCGGCGCGACCGTCGAGGAACGCGGTTTCGACGACACGATCACCGCAGGCGCCCTCTACGCGCTTCTTGAAGGTGCGCGTCGCGCGTTCCCGTCAATCGAGGAAATGGCTCTCGATGGTGTTTGGACCGGGTCGCGGCCGAGTTCGATCGATGATGCTCCGATTTTGGGCGCTACTCCCGTGCCGGGGCTTGCGATCGCCACGGGACATCATCGCAACGGCTATCTCTTGGCGCCCGCGACGGCGTTTGCGCTTGAAGCGCTGATTGCCGACGGCACGATGCCGACCGTAGCGCAGCCATTTGGGCTCGATCGTTTTGCTGCCGGGGCTCGTCAAGATTTGCAGCACACGGGAATGCCCGCATGAAGCTCACCATCAATGGAAAGAGCCGCGAGTGTGGCGCGATAACGCTCGCGGAACTATGGCGTGCGGAGGCTGAGGGCCTCGAGATCCGCGAGCCCAAGGGCTTCGCGATTTCCGTGAACGGTGCAGTGGTACGCCGTGCGGCCTGGTCGACAACGGCAATGCGCGACGGCGATTCTGTCGAGATCATCCGCGCCATGTCCGGAGGATAGTTTTCTTCCCTTCGGGATAAGTGGGGGGAGGGAAGAGAAATTGCGTGCCGTCGCAAAGTGAGCGCTCCGCGCGAAAGGAAGCTTCTGGAGTCTGTGATGTCCCTAGATACGATAAGTCCCGATCCATTCACGATTGCCGGCGAGACGTTCCAGTCGCGACTGTTGCTCGGCACCGCTGGCTACCCGACCCAGCGCATCCTGGTCGACGCTGCCACAGCAAGCGGATGCGAGATCGTGACCGTCTCAATTCGCCGCATCTCCCTTCAAGGCGCGGGCTTCGATACCGTCAATTTGCTCTCGAAATATCGTTTTCTGCCCAACACCGCGGGCTGCGAGACAGCGCGCGACGCCATCAACACAGCGGAGTTGGCCCGCGAGGCGCTGGACACCAACTGGGTCAAGCTCGAAGTCATCGGCGATCGTGAAACGCTCTTTCCCGATGTCGCGGAACTGGTCGACGCCACGCGCCGTCTCGTCGATGATGGCTTCGTGGTGCTGCCTTATTGCACCGACGATCCGGTGGTGTGCCAACGCCTCGCGGATGCCGGCGCTGCGGCCGTGATGCCGATGGGCTCGCTCATCGGCTCGGGCATGGGCGTCGCTAATCCTGCCAACCTGGAGCTCATCTGCCGCCGCGCGGAGGTGCCGGTCATTGTCGACGCCGGCATCGGCACTGCCTCTGATGCCGTGATTGCCATGGAGCTTGGTGCCGCCGCTGTGCTCCTCAACACCGCGGTCGCCAAGGCCGACGATCCGGTGCGGATGGCGGCGGCGATGCGCCATGCAATCGAGGCGGGCCGCCTCGCTCATCTGGCCGGCCGGATTCCTCGGCGCGGCCGCGCCGAGCCGTCAAGTCCGCAACTCGGGCTGGTCGGTTCGTGACGGACACGCGGAGCTTGCCGTCGCGGCTCCTCGTCATCACCGACCGTCATCAGGCGCGTCACCCGATCGAGGCTATCGCCGAGGCTATCGGCGCCGCCGGCGGACGCTGGCTTTGCTTGCGGGACAAGGATCTTGAATCTGGGGCACGCGCGCGGCTTGCCGCTCGGTTGGCGCAGATTACGAAACGGAGCGGCATGCATCTGTCGATCAGTGGCGACGTAGAACTCGCCGCCGACCTCGACGCATCGGTGCACCTGCCCGGGACCTCGTCGGCGGAGATGTCGGCCGTTGTGGACGGAGTTCGCCGACGTGTGGGCTCGGCCGCCTTAATTGGCATCTCAGCGCATTCTCAGGGCGATGTGGCAGCGGCCGCGGCTGCCGGCGCTGACTACGTAACGCTAAGCCCGATCTTCCTGACCCAGAGCAAGCCTGGCTACGGCCCGGCACTTGGCGTCGCTGCGCTTCGTAGTGCCGCCGCGTCGCGAATCCCGGTTCTCGCCCTCGGCGGCGTCACCGCGGCAAACGCGGGGCAGTGCCTTGCCGCGGGAGCCGGCGGTCTGGCGGTCATGGGTGAGATCATGCGCGCCGATGATCCGTTTCACGCGCTCGCCGCGCTTCTTGCGTCGTGCGCGCCGATTGCCATATCAGATTGATATAATTGCTTTTTGTGCTGCCTTACTGGGCTGCGATCACGGCCGGAAAGGCGTTCCTCAGGGACCAGTGCAATCCTGCAACAAAGTCCCGGATTCGACCGGTCCGGACCGTAAAAGCCTTGTCGCCCCAGAAGAAAAAGTGCAGCTTGGCGCAAAGGGGCGTCTTGGGGGTCCGTGAGAATGAAGTGCCGCACGCTTTTGGCGGCCGCCGCGTTATGCGGCGCTGCGGTTACGACTGCCCAGGCTGCTGATGTGGTGCTGGCGCCACGAGCTGCGCCTTCCTATTACCCCAGTTATTACCCTCAATCGATGGATTGGAGCGGGTTTTATCTCGGTGCTCATATTGGCGGCATGGTCGCGAGCGCGCCGTGGACCGACCCCTTCTCCGGATTGAGCGATGATCCGCAGCAGGCGTCGGTTATCGGGGGCGGCCAATTCGGCGTTAATTTCCAAGAAGGCTGGTTTCTGTACGGCTTTGAGGTCGACGTGAGCGGGTTCGACCTCGCGGCGAAGGCAACAGACGCTGCCGGTAACGTCCATACGATCAAGGCAAGTTGGCTATCCACCATCACCGCACGCGCTGGCTATACGTTTGGTCAGACGGTGGTTTATCTCAAGGGCGGCGCGGCATTCGGCAACGAGAGCAACGCGGTCTCACTGATCAACCCAGCCGGCGTGACAACCACCACCGGCTCGGATACGCAGGTCGGCTGGACAATCGGAACGGGTGTCGAATACGCGATTGATCGTCATTGGTCGGCAAAGCTCGAATACAACTATATCGATCTGACGCATCCGTCAGGCACGCTTACCGGCTTTCCGGCCGTAGGCAACGCCTCTGCGCAAGTCAGTTACACAGTGCAGCAATTCATCGGCGGCATGAATTTCCGCTTCTGACCGCGCTTGATTGTTATGGTTGGCGCCCCTGCGAAGGCGAGGGCGCGCGCGAGTGCTACGGTGCCGGGGTTGCGAGCGGCTTGCCTTTTTCTACAACGTACACGCCAAGCAATTTGACCGACTGTCCGGGCGCGGTGCAGCCGTCATGCGGCGTTCCTGCCGAAATGGTAAAGGAGTCGCCCGCCTTCATTACCTGATCAGGCTTGCCCTCGACCTTGAGCGTCGCTTGGCCTTCCATGACGTAGCTCGTCTCAATTCCGGGATGAGTGTGGCGGCCGGCGCAAACCCCAGGCGTGATCTCGACAACCGCCGTGACGGTATTAAAGCCGGGCGGGAAATCGACATTCTGCAGAGGCGTGCGCTTGATGGCGGATTGCTGCGCAATGGCCGACGCAAACACGACGGGCGCGGCGATGGCCGCAACGACAAGCACTTTTTTGAACACCTGAGATCCTCCCTCCCGAAAACGGAACTGCCAATCCCGCAGTGCGGGCTACGGTGTGATGATAATCCGTAGCGGCCGCCACGTGCAACGCATTGACATTGCTGAAATCTCCTCAGTTCGAGTTCGCATCATTCGATGAGGTCATTGAACTCGGGATGTTTGCCAAGATAAGCGGAAACGAACGGGCATTGGGCTACGACCGTGCGGCCTTGCGCTCGCGCCGCTTCGAGCGCTGCGCGAATAAGCCGCGAACCGATGCCACGTCCACTCAAAGCTTGCGGCACTTCGGTATGGATGAAGACGATCGTACCCGGTTCGAGGCGGTAATAAGCGAATGCGATTCCTCCCTCGACCTCGAGCTCGAAACAATTCTGGGCGGGATTATCGCGAAACTCTTCAATCATCTATTCAAGTTCTCCGCAGCTCTCGCTCCGTGACCGATCAGATTGCTTCACGGCAACCGATCGCGTCCGTCCCTCGGTTCTGTGAAGCAACCTGCTTCGATGCTTGTGCGGATGCTCTTGGCAGAGCCGGCACTTGCCGCAAGACTAAGCTCGCGCTGCAATATCTTAAGGCCTACCTCATGCTCAACACAGCAAGACGCTTCGCCGGCGCAACCGCTCTCGCCGTCCTCGCTCTGCTCCCAGGCACGTTTCCCATCACTTCACTGCGTGCCCAGGACGTGCCCGGCATCGAAGTTTGCACGCGCGAGAGCAAGCTCGACCGACGCACCAGCTGTCTGCAAAGCAACATCGAATACCTTCAGCAGCTCGTCACCAAGAACGCGCTCGAACTTCTCAGCAGAAGCTCAATGCTGCCGATCGGGATATCGCGGTTCTGAGGGAACAGCTTGCCGCGGCCTCGCGCGACCTGGCATCGCTCAAGGATGCGCTCGCTGCGACCAAGGCCAAGCTCGACCAACTGAGCGGAGCGCAGAAGCCGGACGACAAAGGACGCACCAAGTAGAGCGTTGGTTGAGCGTCCGGTGGGTCAATGAACGCTGGCGCCGGAGAGCTTCACGACGTTCGCCCACTTTTCAATGTCCTTGCGCATGAAAGTGTCGAACTCCTGGGCAGTCATGACCATCGGCGTAGCGCCCTGCCGTTCCCAAGCAGCGACGATTTCGGGACGTTTGATCGTCACGTTGATCGCCTCATTGAGCTTGTCGATGATCGGCTTCGGCGTTCCGGCGGGCGCCATCATGCCGAGCCAGATGGTCGCTTCGAATCCGGGGACCCCCGCCTCCGAAATCGTAGGGACGTCGGGGAGTACTTTGGACCGCGTCAAAGCAGACGTTCCGAGCGCCCGGACTTGGCCGGCGAGTACGTTCGGCGCCATGGTGGTGATGGCGTCGAACATCATCTCGATGTGGCCTCCGATCACCGAATTGCGAGCGTCGCCGGACGCCTTGTGCGGAACATGGACCATCTCGACCCCGGTCATGGCTTTGAACAGTTCACCAGCCATGTGATAAGGGGTGCCGCCGCCGGCTGAAGCGTAATTCAGTTGAGCAGGCTTCGATTTCGCGTAAGCGATGAACTCGGTCAAATTCTTCGCAGGCACGGAGGGATGAATTACCATCACGAGTTCGGAATAATTGAGCGTCGCGACCGGCACCAAATCGCGCATCAGCACGTACGGGCGATTGGGAAACAGGGTCTCGTTGGTGGTGAGAGTGTTGGAGACCGTCAGCAGCGTGTAGCCATCGGGGGCAGATTTGGCGACGGCGTCGGTGCCGATGATCGAGGCTGCGCCTGGACGGTCTTCGACCACGACCGCTTGCTTGAGAACCTGGGGCAAGTACTGGGCGAGTTGACGGCTGAATACGTCGCCAGGTCCGCCCGCGCCGAACGGCGCGATGATGCGGATCGGACGACTGGGATAATCGGTTTCTGCTGCAACAGGCGATAAGCCAAGCGCGACGAATGCAGCGAAGATTAGGGCAAAGTACCTTCGAGCCGATGACATAGCTGCCTCTCGCAACTTAAACAAAGAGCCACCCAAAGGAGCCCGCGCTTCCGGCTGGGGGCTTCTTGTCGTAGCAATATCTCATGATCGCAATGGCCTGTCAGCGCGCGCTTAGCGCCGCATCGGTCGAATTGTCGCGGCGCGGGTCAGGCCGCGCGCGGCTCGGGCCACGGCAGGCATTCGGCGAGCCCGCGTCCCATGATCCATTCAAGGTCGTTCGTTGAGAGGAACGGCATTTCCTCGGTGAACATGGTGACCGCCTGCGAATAGGTGCAGCTACAACGGCTGAGCATCGCCGAAAGATCGGTCCCCCAGAATGCGCGGCGCGGCCCGAAGGCGTCGATGAGGTGCCGGATGTAGCCGTGAAGATTGCGGTAAGGGTAGGGCTCGGACGAGCAGGTCGGGGCGAGCGTCAGCTTGACGAAGGCGTTCGGAAATTTTGCCAGCGTGAGCGTCTGTTCGATTGCTGGAGCGAGTTCCTCGTCCTTCATGCCCTTTACGCGCCCCATGTGATCGAGGATCAACCGCAAATTCGGATGCCGCGCCGCGATCTTGCCGATCTCGGCCTGCAGCGTCGGGGCATTGAGCATGACCGGGATGCCCAGGCGTTCCGCTGCCGGCCAAAACCAGTCTGCGGTTCCGTCCGTCATCCAGGGCCGGTCCCACTCGTGATGGAAGGTAAGACGAACGCCGAGCGCGCCTGGCTGATCCTTCCATGTCTCGATCAACTGGCGTGCTTCGGGCTTTTGGATCGGCAGGCGTCCCATGATGGCGAAGCGCGTCGGATATGTCGCGACCGCTTCGAGGGAATAATCGATCCGATCGCCCTCCCATGACGGCGGAATGAGAATCGCGCGATCGATCCCGGCTTCGTCCATCATCGCGCGCAGGTCTTCGTAGCCGATCGGCGTGTCGAGATGCGCGGTACGACCAGGCTGCCAAGGTCGATCTGGAGCCTCGGCTCTCCAAACGTGCAGACCGGAGTCGGTGATGATCATTGCAGCACCGTTGCGGCGTCGCGGTGAGACCCGCTGCGGATCGTGTGTGTGGGCATTCGGCTGATGCAAACGAACTGCGAATTACTGGCGCTTTGAGCCGCCAGCCCAGCGCGAGCCGTTGCGCCCGTAGTTTCGCTTTTGGGTGAACTTGCGGGACGGGGTAACGGGGAAATGGCGCTTAAGGGTAGCGTGCGGCGTCGCTTGCTCCTTCGTCTCGCTCACGTCACTCTCAGGAACGGCAACGTCGGTACGCATCGCTTCTCGCGGAGCAGGCACCGGCAACGGCGGCGCAGCGCCGTCAGCAGCGGCCCGCGGCGGGGCAGTCACCACGGTGACATGGACGGGGATCGGCCCCATGTCTCGCGCCAAACCCTTCCCGCTTGGGTTCCGTTCCTCGTCGATCGGTTCCTGATCGAGCGCGGCGTGCTCTTCGTCCTTGGCGAGCGGAGCGGGCGTCTCATCATTGCTGAAGGGGTCTTGATTGCTGAAGGGCTCTTGATCCTTGGCCGGCCTCGGCTGAGCGCTACCAAAACGCTCCTGGTCCTTTGTAGCGGATGGCCGATCCCGGGCTGTCTTCCCGCCACCCTCGGCAGATGGGCCCGGGGCTTTCGAAACCACAGTCAGATTGGTTTGCGGAGCCGCAGCCAGGCTGTCGGTCTTGGTCTGCTGCGCTATCGTGGGCTCCTGGAGTTTTGCGACCACCATGCGGTTTTCGGTGACGCCCGTTCTGGTCTCAGCACCCTTTCGCGGCTGCCTGATGATTATCCCGTCGTTTGCCGAAATCTCCGGGCCCATAACGATGGCTTGCTGATCTTTCTCGACCGGGCGCGGGTCCGCGGTGAGTGCCGTCTGGCCCTTGACTTGGGGACTCGTCGTGTTCGCAGTCGGCACCGGCGCCTTCGCTAGCGGCTCGCGCGCGTTGCTCGCTGGCTTCTGGTCTTCGGGAAGTGAAACGATCGCCTGCCGGGCCGCCGCCACCGGAGCGGGGGTTTCCGTTGGCTGGCTTTGTTCCGGCGATAGGGCAGCAACTGGAGGCGCCTCCGCGATTGGCTTCTCGCTCGGAGAAAGTGGGTCGCTCGAAGCGATCGGAGCCTTCGGATTCTTCCCAGCCGATTTTTTGGCTGCAGCGGCGTCTTCCTTGTTCTTGGTAGCTTCGTTCTTTGCAGCTTCCTTGTTTTTCGTGCCCGACTTCTGGCCGTGGGAGCCCTCATCCTTTTTGGCGCTTGCAGTCTCTTGGGACTTGGCCGTCTTGAGATCTTTCGGGAGCGCCACCGGGTCTGCGACAATTGTTGTTTGATCTTGAGCCGCGGGCTTGCCGTCCCTGGCGACCGCGTCGCCGTGTTCCACGATCTTTTCCGGCTCTCCGCCAACGGCGCGCTGGTCTGGCGCAACTGCCTCGGGAGCTTTGACGACCGGCTTATCTTCGTCGGTGGCCGGCGTCTTATTCGTCGCGACCGACGCTGCTTTCTTCGTCTTCTCGCTTTGAGAGGCTAGGGCCTTTCCCTGCTGGCTCTTGCTCGCTGACTTCTTGCCTCGATCGCTCTCTTCCTTGTTCTTTGCCGCCTCTTTCTTGGCTGACGGCTTTTCCTCGCGGGCGATCGAACCGACTGAATTGGTCTTCTCGCTGGTGTCTGATCCTGGGTCTTGGACGAGCTTTTGATCTTTGGCCGTTGTTTGCGGATTTTGAGCGATCGATGTTTGATCTGTGCCGGCGGGCTCGCGGCTGTCGGCAGCCGCGTCTGCGTGCTTGGAAACGGCTCCGTACTCGTTGGCGACAGCGTGCTGATCCACGACCACAGGTGCGACCGCAGGCGTCTCGGCCGTTGCGATCGGTTTCCCGTCCTCGGCAGCGACTTCCTGACTTGAGGCGATCGAGTCCGGTTTCTTCTCGTTAGACTTCTCGTTTTGCGAGGTGGCGGTTTTGGATTGTACGCTCTTGCTGGCCGATTTCTTTCCTCGATCGGCCTCGTCCTTGGTCTTCGTGGCGGACTTCTGGGTGTGATTAGCCGGGGCGGTCGAATTGCTTTTCTCGACCGTCGTCTCCCGGTCCTTGGCCAGATGTTGATCCTCGATGACAGCCTTCGAACGCACACCGATCGATGCCTGATCGTTCACATCAGGCTCGTTGCCCTTGGCGGCCAATTCTTCGCGCTTCGCGACCGATTCCTGGTCCTTGCCGCCAGGACGCCGCACGGTGGTCGCGACGTCTTCATCGCTCTGATCTTTGCCGGTCGGCTTCTTTGCCGCCGGCTCCTGACCCCGGGCAGTCCGCTTCGGACTCTCCGTGGGCGACGTGTGCTCCAAAGGAATTGCTGCGACCGTGTCCTGATCCTTGGAAGTCGGCTCAGTGCTTTCGACTGCAAGCTTTGACTCCTGAGGTACGACTGCAGCGATCGGTTCCGGAGTTTTGACGTTCGATTGTTCGTCTTTGGCAGTCGCAGTCTTCTGCTGGCCATTCTTCCCGGTCGACTTCTTATCCTTCTCTTTGTCCTTTTCTCGCGCGGTATCTTTTTCTCGGGTGCTGTCTTTTTCTCGCGAAGTATCCTTCTCCCTCGCGGTATCTTTCTCTCGCGAAGCGTCCTTCTCCCGCGCCGCATCCTTCTCGCGCGCGGTGTCCTCCTTGCTCTTCGCAGTCGGCTTCGCGCTCCGGGCAAACGTGGGCTCGTCGGACTTCTCGATGCTCGGCCATCGCTCTTTGGCTGGGTGCTTCTGCTCCTTGAAAGCAGTCTCAAGGTCTACCGCAGCCGCTTTTTGTTCGTTGACTGAAGGCTCATTGTCCTTGACGGTGGCGCCCTCGCGCGCGCTTGCGAGGGAGTAGTTTGACGGATCGCGATTCGCGGGCGCCTCTGTCGTCTTTTTGACCGCGGCGACCGGTTCGTTCGCCGCAACCCTCGGCGCTGCAGGTGGCACAACAGGGTGGGGTGCCACTGGCTGCATCGCTTTCGCAAGCTGCGCGGGCTTTGCCGGTGCGATTGATTCGTTGATTTTGGATGCGGCGGCAGGCCCAGTCGGCGCCGCGCTCATAAAATTATCGACAGCGCGCGCCGCGTCTTTGATTGCCGGCAACGGCATGACGGCGGCGGTTGCAGAGGCTACGGTCGACGTCGGGGGCTGGGCGCTGCGCCCACCCGGCAACATGCTGAAAACCGCGGCGCCGAGCACGATCGGGGGCACCACCAGTGCGCAGGCGCTGATGCCGATCTGCGCCCACGTGCTGCGGCGCGCTTCTTGCAATCGTCTGTTACCGACCATCCACGAACTTCACGCTTGAGGTGGCGGGCAAAGACGGCCCACCGCCGACACCCCACTCAATGACCCCACCGGTTCGCATGCGTTGTCCTCCCCTGTGCCTGGCCCCGCCGCGACACGCTCAAGACAACGCTCAACGCCACGCTCGGCCGACGCAAACATGGCCCACCGCAAGGTATAGTGTCGCGGCAGCCTTGTAAAACCTAAATAAAACAATGTGCAAAAACCTTAGTCGAGGAATGGCAGGGCTGCAATACCGAATGATGCAACTTGAGAGTGCATTTTTCCTCATCTGATGTCAGCAGCCACACGCTTCGCTGCATGTGCTGTCGCAATTCGGAAATGCCCCCTATATTGCCGCGATGCCCTATTCCCAGTTCTCCCCCTTCGAGCACGGGCGCCCGCGCCGCCGCCGCTTCCGCTCTATACCGGTGCGCACGCTTGTTCCCAACGTCATTACCCTACTTGCGCTTTGTGCCGGTTTGACGGCAATCCGCTTTGCCGCCGAGGGGACCTTCGACTGGGCTATCTACGCGATTGTGTTCGCGGCCGCGCTCGATGGGATCGACGGCCGCGTCGCGCGGCTTCTGAAGGGCACATCTCGGTTCGGCGCCGAGCTCGATAGTCTTGCCGATTTCGTCAATTTCGGCGTCGCACCGGGCGTGACGCTCTACTTCTGGAGCCTCCACTCGATCAAATCGGCGGGTTGGATCGCCGCCATGATCTTCGCCATCGCCGCCGGACTGCGCCTGGCGCGGTTCAATGTCATGATCGACGATCCCAATCGTCCGCCCTGGGCTGCAAAGTTCTTTGTCGGCATTCCGGCGCCCGCCGGCGCCATCACGGTGCTGCTGCCAGTCTACGCGCAATTCCTCGGCATGCCGCCGCTTGAGATCCTTCCTTGGGCGACGCTCGTCTACACGCTTGCCATTGCATTCCTGATGGTGTCGCGGCTGCCGGTTTTTTCCGGCAAGCGAATCGGTACGCGGGTGCCGCCCGATCAGGTGCTGCTGGTCTTTGTCAGCGTCGTGCTGTTCATCGCGCTGCTGATCGCCTACCCATGGGCGGTACTGACCGTCGGAACGGTGCTCTACCTCGCCTGCCTGCCGCTCGGGCTGTTGTCCTATCGGGAACACCAGCGTCGCGACGCTGAGATGGCAGGCAGACTTGCCGAGCCGGCTGACCGGACGAGCATCGAGCGGTCCGACGAGCCAGCGAAAATGCCGACCACAGCACCGGATAAGCCCATTCTGCCATTCGATGGCGACGAGCGCCCGACGCGTCACTGAGCCAGCCGCCTTCAATGCCTCGCGTTCAAAAAATCCTCGCCAAAAGCGAGCCTCACGGCGAGATCGCCGACACGCTGTTGTTGAAATTTGCTGACCGTCGCCGTCAGCAGGGTTTCGTGTTCGGGGGCAAGGGGACGTGCGTCGAGTTTGATTTTCCAAGCGCTCCGCATCTGCGCACGGACGACCTTCTGCTCCTTGATGACGGCCGCGTTGCCGAAGTCGTTGCGGACAGCGAGCCGCTCGTTGAGGTCCGCGAGAAGGATTTCGCAAAAGCGACGCGGCTCGTCTGGTTGCTTGGCAATCAACATATCCCTATACAGGTGCTGCCCAACCGCATTCGTCTGCTGGCAACGGCCGAGATCGAAAAGTTGCTCGCCGAACGCGGCTTTGCGTCCGTGAAACTCACGGCCCCGTTCGAGCCGCAGGATGATGAGGCGGATCATCATCACGATCATCCGCACCATGGCCATGAGCATCATCACGGTCATGCGCACCATGATCACGAGCACCACGATCATGAGCGCCATGATCATGGTCATGACCATCACCACGGTGATCATCATCACCACGATGATGGTCACACCCATCACCACGACCATCGCAAGTAGTCGGTCAGAGTTCGCGCCGCGTCGCCTTCGCGCGCGGCTATCGTGTTCCCAGCGGATATCCCGGCATCAGTTCATAGGGATGTTTCCATCCCGGCAGCGCCTTGATGCGTTCCATCCACACGCCGATCGCCGGATAGTCTTTGGCAATATCGAAGCCGAATTCGTCCGCCGGATAGTACATGTAGCCGGCCAGCGAGACGTCGGCGATGGTCGGCCGTGCGCCCAGAAGAAAGGCGGCACGGCCAAGGCGCTTGTCGATGATGGCGAGATTATTGGTGATGCGGCCTTTGAGAAAAGCCTCTCCGCCGGGATCGCGCGCGGGCGCGAAATTGCGCAGGAAACGGTACGGCCCGAGACAGCCGTTGACCTTCTGATTATCGAACATGAGCCACCGCAGACATTCGAGGCGCTCATCCTCGCCGTTTGGCTGAAATTTGCTCGTACGATCGGCGAGATAGGTGAGGCAGACCGCCGACTGCGTCAGCTTCCTCGCGCCATGCACCAGCACTGGCGCCTCGCCCATTTCATTGACTTCATCGCGATATTTTTGCGTGCGGGTTTCTCCGCCGGCGAAAAAGTCGACGAAGATCGGCGACCAATCCGCGCCGATCAATTCGAGCATCAGTGCGACCCGATAGGCATTCCCGGATTGGGCAAAGCAATAGAGTTGGTATTCAGACATCGCCGCCATCTGTGTGTGCTCGAGTTGCGTGGCCCGGGTGCGCTAGCTGTGGAGCCTCAAGACGTTGTCCTCGGTTAAGCCGAGGCGACTGATGGGTGGTTTGGCCTTCAGGCTAGCATGGGGGCGATGCCAATTGTATCGGTGCAGCCAAGCGGGCAGCTCTGCCGATCGCTCGCGCGAGTTCTGATAGGCGCGCGCGTAGGCCCATTCGCGAAGCGCGGTTTGGATGAAGCGCTCGGCCTTGCCATTGGTCCTGGGCGTATATGGCCTGGTGAAGATTTGGCGCAAACCGAGGCGCACGCAGGCTGCTCTGAAAACCCTCGACCGGTAGCACGATCCGTTGTCTGTCATCACACGTTCGATGCGAACGCCCAACTTGGCGTAATAGGCGACGGCATCTGCAAGGAAGGCGACAGCGGTCTCTTTGCGCTGATCGGCCATGACCTGCACGAACGCGACGCGTGAGGCATCGTCGATGCAAACATGGACGAACTCCCAGCCGATGCCATGGTGACGATTGATTACGCCGGATTGCCGTCCGGTGATGCGATGTCCAACGGAACCGAAGCGACCGAGCTTTTTGATATCAAGGTGGATAAGGTCACCCGGGTTTTCGCGCTCATAGCGTCGGACCGGTTCGGCCAGTTCCAAGGAGCTGAGCTTGTTGAGCCCGCGCCGTTTGAGGACGCGGCAGACAGTCGCCGGGGAGACGCCAACTTCGGCCGCGATCTGCTTGCCGGTGTGGCGCGCCCGGCGTAGGGCCTCGATGGCATCGCATGTGGCTTGCGGAGTTTGGCTATCCGATGAAAGAGGTCGTGAGGAGCGGTCGCGCAACCCATCGACACCTTCTTTGCGGAAGCGCCCGAGCCATTTATTGACGGTCTTCGCGGTAGTGTTGAATTTGCGCGCAGCAGCCGCTTTGCTGATGCCCCCTTCCAGAAGTGCGCGCACCATTTGCTCTCGACCTCTTGGGGTTAGCCGGGCATTCTTATGCGTGTCCATTTGGTCCTCCGCGAATCACTGAGGTTCGGCAACATCAGCGTTCCCGGTCCGGGCCGAATGGACAACCTCCTGAAAGTTCACAGCTAGCGCTTGAGCAGCAGGTATTCGCCGGTCACGGCTTTGCCTTCGAGGCGGCCGCTCCAGGCAACTCGAAGTTGCGCCAAGACTTCGTCGTGGCGGGTCGCGACGATGACGACGCCCGGGGCGGCAAGCCACCAGCGCGGCAGATCGACGAATATTGGCGGGCAGAAGCCGGTCGCGGTGATGGTGCCGTGAGGAATATCGGGCGCACCGCTGAAGCTGAGTTCGCAATGTCCGCGGCCCGGTCGGTCCACGACCCAGCGGCCAGGAATGTCTTCGCGCGCCTCGCCCCACCACCATCCCGCCTGCGCTTGATCGCTCGAAAACCATAACGCGACGGACAGACTAAAGGTCGTAGCGCAAAGCGCGACCCAGGCTGCTCGCTTCCAAGCGCGAACTCCGCACATCGTGACGTCCCCCAACGCACGCGCCGGGCCCTGATCCCAGCCTCACTTTGGAGAAAATTCTTAACCGAAAATTGATCCGGCCGGAAGACCGGCGCATCTACTCGGAAGTCCGGTGCACTCGCGAGGTGCGGTGATTGCGGCACTGCCGCTTTTCCAAGCGCACCCAGCCACAGGTGAACCATGAACAGCTTCAGCCTTGGTCGCGGCGCCGTCAAGCGCTCGCTCGCGCTCGCTGCCGGTTTGCTGCTTTGTGTTGCTTGCTTGCCGCTGGCGATACCGGCGAGGGCGGCGCCGGCCCCGGACGCAATTTCGCCGGTCGAGGATTTCTCTCGTGAACTCGATAATCTCAAGAAGAACTTCGGCGATCTCGGCAAGAAGATCGACGACAGCGCCAAGGCGATCGACGGCTATACCGACGTCGACAAGGCGCGCAAGGAAATCGATGAGCTGCGGGCGGCGGTCGCTGCGCTCCTCGATGCCGTCGCCGACAACGGCACGCTCGCAACGCTCGGTGACAAGGCATTGGCGCGTGCGCGAGACAAGCTCAAGGACTTGGAGCTCGATACCCGCTTCAAGCCGGAGGAAAAGGCCTTTCTCATCGAGCAGTGGAAACGCCTGCGCGACGAAACCGAGCGCGCCACTCAGGAGCTCGGGTCGGCACGCGCGCGCTTTGCTGATCTGTTGCGGACCCTTCAGGCGAACGAGGATTTCATCGATGAGCTCGTGCAGATTCGCCAGGCCCAGAAAGTCATCGAGGTGATCCATCAGCTCACTCGCGATGTGCGCGGGGCATCGGACCAATTGCAGCGCCTGATCGGCGCGATCAAGCCGCCAGGAGCGTAACGTGTGCGTTGCCTGTGGCCGCTACGCCATGGCTGCGGCGATTGTTTTCGCCATGGCCGGGCTCGCCGGCTGCAAAGGCGACGACGTCGGCTATGTGGAAATCAAGACTGTTCCCGTCACGCCCAGCACAGCGACGCCGCTTTATTTGAATTCCGTCAAGCTCGAGCCCCTCAAGAACGGCGCGGCAGTGCTACGCCAAAGTGTCGGCACCACGAAGCTTGCGGTCGAAGGCGTCGCCGGCAAGCTCGCGCTTTGTGACATCGTCGTGCGCAAGAACCGCATCACCACCGTCACGGTATCCGTCCTTGATCGCCCGCCGCGCTGCATGTGCCGCAGCAGCACCGCTGCGGCCGGCGCTCCCGGCGGCCGTTCGTGCGTCGGGTGACAAGCGGGCTCTCGATAGGCTTGTAGGGTGCGGAAAGCGAAGCGTGCTCGCCACACAGTGTCCGGTGCGCACGCGCGGACAAATCCACGCTTTGCACACCCTACGTATCGGGAATCTATTTCATCGTCGGAATGACGAACTCGGCGCCTTCTTTCGTGCCTGACGGCCAGCGCGAGGTGACCGTCTTCGTCTTGGTATAGAACCTGATCGAATCCGGTCCGTGCTGATTGAGGTCGCCAAATCCGGAACGCTTCCAGCCGCCGAAGGTGTAGTAGGAGAGCGGCACCGGAATCGCGAAGTTCACGCCGACCATGCCGACATTGACCCGCTCGGTGAAATCGCGCGCCGTATCGCCGTCGCGGGTGAAGATCGCAACACCGTTGCCGTACTCGTGCTCGGAGGGAAGCCGCACGGCTTCCTCGTAGTCCTTGGCGCGAACGACGGAGAGCACCGGGCCGAAAATCTCCTCCTTGTAGATGTGCATGTTTGGCGTGACTTCATCGAAAAGGCAGCCGCCCATGAAGTTGCCGCTCTCGTAGCCTTGCAGCTTGAAGCCGCGGCCATCGACCAGGAGCTTCGCGCCTTCCTTCACACCCATGTCGACATAATTTTTGACCTTGTCGAGGTGGGCGCGCGTCACCAGCGGCCCGTAATCGATGCTCGGATCGGTGGATGGCCCTACCTTGAGACTCTCGACCCGCGGGATCAGTTTTTTCACCAGGGTGTCGGCGGTAGCCTTGCCGACCGGCACTGCGACCGACACCGCCATGCAGCGCTCGCCGGCAGAACCGTAGCCGGCGCCGATCAGCGCGTCGACCGCCTGGTCCATATCGGCGTCCGGCATCACGATCATGTGGTTCTTGGCGCCGCCGAAACATTGCACGCGTTTGCCCGTCGCGCAGCCGGTTGTGTAGATGTATTCGGCGATCGCCGAAGAGCCCACGAATCCGATCGCAGCGATGCGCGTATCAGTGAGAAGCGTGTCGACCGCTTCCTTGTCGCCATTGACGACGTTGAGGATGCCGGGCGGAAGACCGGCCTCGATCATTAGCTCCGCGAGCCGCATCGGCACCGAAGGATCGCGCTCCGAGGGTTTCAGAATGAAGGCATTGCCGCACGCAATCGCGGGCGCAAATTTCCACATCGGGATCATGGCCGGGAAATTAAATGGCGTGATGCCGGCGACAACGCCGAGCGACTGACGCAGCGAGTAAAGGTCAATGCTCGGCCCGGCGCCCGCCGAATATTCGCCTTTAAGGAGGTGCGGAATTCCGCAGGCGAACTCGACCACTTCGAGGCCGCGTTGGATGTCGCCACGGGAGTTTGCAATGGTCTTGCCATGCTCGGCGGAGAGCAGCGCCGCGAGACTGTCGTATTCCCGTTGCACCAAATCCAGGAACTTGAACATCACGCGGGCGCGACGCTGCGGATTGGTGGCAGCCCATGCGGGCTGCGCCGCCGCCGCCACGACGATCGCGTGCTCGACCTCGGAGTGTTTGGCAAGTGCGACCTTGGCCTGCACTTCGCCGGTGTTCGGATTGAAGACGTCGCCGAAGCGGCCCGACTGGCCCTTAACCTCTTTGCCGCCGACGAAGTGGCCGATCTCGCGCATGATGACGCTCCTTGAATCTCGCCTGGGCGCGACGCCCGTTAAGCTTTGGCATAGCGCAGCGGCGACGGCGGGAAAAGGAGGGCGCGACGAACTGTGTGACCGCGGTCAATACGTGCGCTGAAGCATCAGCGCCCACCTAGTGAACCCGAAAGAAAGGCAAAGAGAACCGTAACCAGCCCAATGAAGCCAAAGACCAACAGGAGGATCAAAATAGTGTAGCGAGCCTGGCTGATCCCGACCGAGGTGCGATAGGCGTCAAAGAGGGTAGCGTCCCGGGACCGCGCGCTCGCAGGTCGCTTCAGCCGCACACGGGCATTATCGAATTTCTCGACGAGCTGCCACCCGGCGCGTGCCTCCTCATCCAGGACGCTTCGCAACCACGAAGCGTCACGAAATTTGCCGGTGACCGACCGCAAAATCTTGAACTCCCAATCTTCCGTCAAGTCCTGGTGCGTGTAGGGGGTCAATTCTTCCTCCTCCTGCCGTTCCCGCCGCATCTTGGCGGCGGCAGCGGCGGGAGGCTGCGACTGCTCCTGCGCTCATCGGGGCCTCCGCCTAACGGTCAGACCTTGCGTCGGGCGCCACTGTGGTTTCCAAGCGATCAGCTGACCGCAACCGGCGCCAGTGCATCGATGTCGGTCACCACATCGATCACGGCCGGGCGATCGGCGGCGAGCGCCTGGGTGAGCGCGGCCGGGAAACCAGCGGCGCTCTCGACCCGGATGCCGAGCGCGCCCATGTCCTCGGCGAGCCGGGCGAAATTCATCTTATTGAAAGTCCACAGGGTTCGGCCGCCCTCGGTCTGCGTCCCACCGTAAACCCGATCGAAGCCGCGCTTCGATTGGTTGCCGCCGCCGTTATTGTTGACGATGGTGACCGCATTGATCTTCCAGCGCACCGCGGTCTCGACTTCGCCGATGTGATACCAGAAGCCGGCATCGCCGGTGAACGTAACGACCGGCCGGTCAGGACAGGCGCATTTGGCCCCAAGTCCTGCCGGGAATGCCCAGCCGAGATGGCCGGCGCTCCTGAGGTAGCTCTGGCTTGACGTTCGCAGATCGTACATGCCGCCCATCCACATGCCGGCATGGCCGGTGTCGACCACGACAATGGCGTTGTCCGGCACGTGGCGCGACAACTCGGCGCAAATACGCTCCGGGCGGATCGGAACCGCGTCCGAGCCGAGCAGCGCTCCATACTTCTCACGCCATGCACTGCAGATTTTCTGAACTTCCGTGACCCACGGCTTGCGCTTGGCGGCAGTCGCGCGGTCGGCGAGGCTCAGCATGCGGGCGAGCGTTACTTTCGCGTCGCCGTTGACGCAGGCGAGGAGCGGATAGTTGCGGCCGAGCGCCTCGGGATTGATATCGATCTGGATCGCCGGCGTGCCGATGGCCGGCACCGCCCAGAAATGGGTGGTCATGCCCCCGGTCTCGCTGCCGATGAAGCAGACAAGGTCCGCCTGATTGATCGCGCGGTTTGCGCTTTCGCGCGAATAGGAGCCGACGACGCCGACGGACAGCGGATGAACGCCCGGAATCGTGTCCTTGCCGTTGAGTGAAGTCGCGACCGGGATCTGAAGCGCCTCGGCAAGCGCGACCACATCGGCCTGCGCGCCGGAGGCGCGTACGCCGCCGCCGGCGACAATTATCGGCCGTTCGGCCCTTTGCAGCTGTCGCAGCGCCGCGGCGACGCTCGCATCGTCCGGTGCCGGACGGAACGGCGGCGCGCGGGAGAACAGTGCCTCGCACAGTGGCTCCATCTCGGCCTCTTCGGCATCGACCTGACCTTCATTGCCGCGAAACTGCAGATGCACCGGCCCGGGGGTGCCCGACACGGCTGCGCGGAACGCCTGGCGCACCATGTCGGGAAAGCGCGCGACATCGTCGACGGTCGCATTGAACTTGGTAACCGGCTCGAACGCCGGCATGTCGTCGACCTCCTGGTAGACCTTGCGGAATTTGGTGCGCGGCTCGCGGCCACCGGTCATCGCGATCACCGGGGAATGGGCAAGCCAAGCATCGCGCAAGCCGGCGGCGAGATTGAGCGCCCCGATCACCTGCGCCATGCACACGCCGGGTCGGCCTGAGGCGCGCGCATAGCCGTCAGCCATGTAGGCCGCGGATTTCTCGCCGTGAACGTGCAGGCGCTTGATGTCGGTGCGGCGCTCCATCTCGACGAAGGTTCGCCGCAACACCGCCGGCACGTGGAAGACATGGGTGACCCCGTAGCCTTTGAGCATGTCCGCCATGCACTCGGCGCCGAGCATTTTTCGATTGTGTCCGAGATTCATGGGACGCTCGTGCGGTGGGAGAAGTGTTGAGCGCTGCTCCTAGCAAATCAGGGCAACAGAAAGCAATTCAGCGCGGAGTTCTCATGGGGGATCGTGGCGCGGCGTCAGCGCCGGGCCGCGGTGAAGCCACGTCATCGAAATGTACGCGCCGAGCCACGAGCCGGCCGCGGCAAATGCCACGTAGAGCGGATTTTCCGTATAGCTGATCACCGCGAACGCCGACAGCAGGTACCAGAACGCGCTCCAGTTTGCGGCCGCGATGCGACGCCGCGCCGTTACCGCCGCGGTAAAGAACACGAAGGCCGCGTCGGTCATCGCCGTCGAAGCGACAACCCCGAGGGCGATGAGAGGATTGATGGCAACGACCATTGAAGCTCCCACGATTTCAGATTTGCGTTGGCGCTTCTCTTCTACCGAAGATTCTTGCGCTGTTCTCCCCTGTCCTCAATCCCACGGTGCACTCTCGTCCCCTTGACGGCTCTGGCCGCTCTGCCACCATCGCGCGGCAACAGGAGACAGCGCATGGCGCAGAACATCACTTTGCATGCGGAAGACATGGTCGCGGCGGCCGAGCGGGAGATTGAAACCCTGCCGGTGGCCGAGGCGATGAAACTGCATGCGGCCGGGAAAGCAACGCTCGTCGACATTCGCGATATTCGCGAACTAAGCCGCGATGGCCGCGTGCCGGGCGCGTTCCACTGTCCGCGCGGCATGCTTGAGTTCTGGATCGATCCGAAGAGCAAGTACTTCAAGCCCGCCTTCGGAGCCGATACCAAGTTTGTCTTCTTCTGTGCGGCGGGCGCGCGGTCGGCTCTTGCGACGCAAACCGCGCAGCGCATGGGGCTCAAGCCGGTCGCTCACATTGCCGGCGGCTTCGCCGCGTGGAAAGCGGCCGGCGGTTCGGTCGAAAAATCGGACGACGCGAAAAAGTAACTCAGGTCGACCGCGTTGGCGTTCTACGCGCAGCTCGCGCTGCGGAGGAAGCATGCATCTTACCATCGGCAATAAGAATTATTCGTCCTGGTCGTTTCGGCCGTGGTTCGCGATGAAAGTCGCCGGCATACCGTTCGATGAAACGGTCATCTCGCTCAACGCGTCCGACTTCAAAGAACGGCTCCTGAAGATTTCGGGAACAGGCAAGGTACCGACCTTGGTGGACGGCGAGGTCAAGGTCTGGGAGTCGCTCGCGATCCTCGAATATCTCGCCGAGAGGGTTCCGGCGGCGAGATTGTGGCCCGAGGACCGATCGGCGCGAGCCCACGCGCGGGCGATCGCGAACGAGATGCATGCGGATTTCGTGCCGTTGCGGCGTCAGTGCCCGATGAACATGTGGCGCCCCGTAAAGAAGCGCACGCTCGACGCTGATGCCGAGGCGAATGTCCATCGCATCGATGCAATGTGGACCGACTGTCGCGCCCGTTATGGCGGCCCGTTCCTGTTCGGTGCCTTTACCGCGGCCGATGCCATGTATGCACCGGTGGTGTCTCGGTTCCACACCTATGCGGTCGACGTCGGAGCAGCGTCGCGGGCGTACATGGAGGCGATCATGGCATTGCCGGCTTGGCAGGAATGGCACGCCGCCGCAGTCAATGAGGCTTGGGTGCTGCCTGAGGACGAAGTCGACTGGCCTACAGTGCTGAAGGGGTAGGTTAGGCGCTCGGCGAAGCCGTGCTTACGCCGGCTATGTCGCGCGGAAAATATGCTATCCACGTATCGAACTAAAAAGCGAAGGCATGGTATGCCGATCGGGGCGACGGGAGGTGAGCATGCGACTTGACGGGACAATTTTGGCCGTCGCTACCTTGGCGGCGTTCGTGGGACTAGCACCGATCACGGCGACAGCGCAGCAGACAGCACCGCGCTATGCGGTCGATCCGGCTTGGCCAAAGCCGCTGCCCGACCGCTGGGTGTTGGGCGGCCTTGGCGGCGTGTGTGTCGATGCGCAGGACCATGTCGTGATCCTCAACCGGCAGGACATCATCGACGGCGAATTGACTGCGGGCCATCTGGCTCCGCAGATCATCGAGTTCGATCCTGCGGGCAACGTTGTCCACTCCTGGAGCGATCCGCGGCTCGATCAGCGCCTGCACAGCTGTCACTTCGACAAGGACGGCAATTTCTGGGTCGCGGCGGCGCCATCCGGCATGGTGCTTAAGTACACTCACGACGGCAGCAAGCTCCTCATGCAGATCGGCAAGAAGGGCGTGTTTGATACTTCCGACGGCACCGAGAAGGGCAAGCCGTTGAACTCGCCTGCCGCAACGTTTCACATGCCGTCGAGCATCTTCGTCGACCCCGAAACCGGCGAAGTGTTCGTGTCCGATGGCGAGAGCCGCAACAGCAATCACCGCGTCGCCGTCTTCGATCGCGACGGCAATTTTCTTCGCCAGTGGCTGCCTGAAGGCATGGCAAGCGTCCACTGCATGACAATCGGCCGCGGCGGCCTCGTCTATGTCTGCAATCGCGACAACGCCCGCATCCAGCTTTACGACAAGAAGGGGACACCGGTCAGGAATATCGAGGTCGCCTGGAAACCCTACACCGCGCCGGCCGATGGCAAGCTCAAACAATTCGGCGGCGCGACGGTTGCAATCGACTTCTCGCCCGACGCCAACCAGAACTTCATCTTCGTCATCAACCAGAACAACGACCAAATCGAAGTCCTCGACCGCCAGTCCGGCAAGAAGCTCGAAAGCTTCGGCAGCATCGGCAAGCTGCCCGGCCAGTTCGACCAGCCGCACGGCATCGCAGTCGATTCAAAGGGCAATGTGTACATTGCGGAGAATCGGGGCCGCCGCGTCCACAAGTTCACGATCGTCGGCGATTAGCCGGCATTTGATCCGTCTCGGGACGGAAGACTAAGTCACTTCGCCTGTCTTGGTTGGCGTGTTGGGGTAGCTGATAGTCCCCACGCTCGTCAGCTTGAATACATGGATGGTTTGCCCAACGTGCATCCGCGCCAGGGTGTCGGCGTGTTCGACTGCGTCTGCGCGGCTCACATGTAATTGCGGCAAATCTTCACCTGGAGCCCATATTGCCCACACATCAGGATATTCATCTGACATTTTCGCCCGCCCACTGACGTCAAGCAACCGCGTCCGTCAATTCGGCCGGCCACTGAGGGAACTGCTAGTTCCTCCCAGTCTGGTGTGCCTGGACCGGACTTAGAAAGTCGGCTGTCATCAGAAAGTTCCAACGCCGACTTTTGTAATTTGTTCATTGCTCTGCGGCCTTCGGACTGAGGCTGCACTTCAAGGCCCACGGCTGCACGCCCATCATTTCGAGGGCGCGGTGCATCACATTGGGCGGCGGCTGCTTTTCGGCGATGTTCGGCTCAGGCCACGCGCCCATGATGAAGGCGCGTACCGGTCGGGACGGGACCGTGCTGCACTAGCTTTCGATCGCTGATTTTTTGGACAAGCCGCCGCCGTTGCGCAAACCATGATGAAAATAATGTAAATATATCAACGGCTTGGTTGATGACTTTAGCAGTCCTTAAAGCGGGTTTCAGGGTAACGCTCCCTTAAGCGCATCACTCTAAATTGAGGCAAACCGCGTCCAAGCGGGCGCGGCGCGTTGCGTTCGGAGTTCATTTCATGGATATCGCGACCGGCTTAGGTCTGCTCGCCGGTGCCGCAGTCATTTGCACCCTGATCTTGTTGGGTGGCGACTTCCGCATGTTTTACGACATGCACGCCATCATCGTCATTTTCGGCGGATCGTTTTCAGCAACGCTGATCCGCTTTCCGCTTGGTGCAATCTTTCACGGGCTTCCGCTCGGTGCCAAATTTGCTTTCACGTTACGCCGCCAATCGCAGCGCGACCTTATCGACCAGCTTGCCACCATCGCGGAGACTGCCCGCAAGCAAGGCCCGACCGGCCTTGAGCGGATCGAAATCGATGATCCCTTTCTCGCCAAGGGTGTGCGCTACGTTGCGGACGGTTACGACGCCGCCTTCATCCGCGACAATCTCGAGCGCGACCGCGACAACTTTCTCACTCACCTCGACGAAGGGCAGAAGATTTATCGCGCCATCGGTGACTGTGCGCCGGCCTTCGGCATGATTGGCACCTTGCTCGGTATGGTGCAGATGTTCGCCAACATGACCGACCCCTCGAAGCTTGGTCCGTTCATGGCGGTGGCGCTGCTCGCCACGCTTTACGGCGCCCTCGTCGCCAACTTGATTTGCTTGCCGATCGCCGACAAGCTTCACGTCAAGCTCACCGACGAGGAGACGAACCGTACGCTGATCATCGACGGCATCCTGATGATTCGCGATTCGAAAAGTCCTGCGCTCGTGCGCGAGATGCTGCTCGCTTATCTGCCGGAAAAGCACCGCGATGAGGCGACTGAGGAAGCGCCGGCGTGATCCCGCCGGCCGCGGGCGAGGATGTGATCCACTATGGCCAGGAAAAAGGGCGGAGGTCACGGCGGCGGCCACGGATGGTTCGTCACCTTTGCGGACCTGATGGGATTGCTGATGAGCTTCTTCGTGATGCTCGTCGCCTTCTCGAACCAGGATCAGCATAAGCTCCAGATCGTGGCTGGGTCGATGCGCGACGCGTTCGGCGTGCAGACCAATGTGCGTTACTCCGGCGTCATCGAGGTACCGGGCCTCCCGACCCGACCTAAGCTGAAGCAGGCCGAACACATTCCGCCCGAGGAGGCTTCAGCGACACCGCAGGCGGACGAGCACGACCGCATCGAAGCGCGCGGCACCCGCCTCAAGGAGGACCGTGCCTTTGCACTTGCGGCTGCCTCGTTGCGGCAAGCCTTGCAGGACATGCCGGAGCTGACCGAGGCGTCCAAACACGTGATGATCGAGGAGACCAAGGAAGGGCTCAACGTCGAAATCGTCGACCAGGATGGACGTTCGATGTTTCCTGAGGGCTCGAAGGAACCTTATGAGCGCACCCGCAAGGTCATCGAGAAAATCGCCGCGCCGTTGCGGGCGACCCCCTATCGGATCGCAGTCACGGGTCACACGTCGAGCTCTCGTGCGCCGGCGCGGCCCGGTTACGGGCCGTGGGAATTATCGGCTGATCGCGCCAATGTCGTGAGACGGATCCTCCAGGAGGAGGGGGTGCCGGAGGGACATTTCTTCCAAGTGGCCGGCAAGGCGGATACCGATCCGCTCTTTCCCGATGATCCCTATATCGCCGCCAATCGCCGCGTCACCATTACACTGATGCGTGAGGAGCCGCCGCTGCCACTCGGGTTCAAGCCCTAGGCGGATACAGCACCAGGTTGCATAATCGAGCCGGGCCCTGCGACAGAAAGACAGCTTAAATCCCTGGCGGGCAGCCCGCTCACTCCTACCTTTTCGCTACAATGGACGCTGGCACTCGGGCAGTGTTATAAGCCGCGGCCCTAATTGTGCGGCGCAATATCGGTTCATATCATCATGGCTCAAGGCATTGCCGCTTCGGGTCTGCCCTCCGGTGCGGGCGGCGACGCTGGCGAGAAAGCGGGATCGCCGTCCGGCACTCCGACTGGACAGACGCATGCGGCGCAGGGCGGGACACTCGGCCTCGTCAGTCTCGCCATCGGCAGCATCGGCGTGGTCTACGGCGATATCGGCACGAGCCCGCTCTATGCGCTTCGCGAGGCGGTGAATGCTGCGATCGGGGAGCATGGCACCGCGACACCGGATGCGGTCATTGGGGTCCTGTCTCTCGTCATCTGGGCGCTTATTTTCATCGTCACGTTCAAGTACGTGATCGTGCTGCTGCGGGCGGATAACAACGGGGAGGGCGGTACGCTGACCCTGATGGCGCTCGCGCGGAAAGTTACCGGCGATAATGCCGCGCCCGTCGTGTTGCTTGGTATCGTCGGCGCGGCCTTGTTCTTTGGTGATGCGCTGATCACGCCCGCGATTTCCGTGCTGTCGGCGATCGAGGGTCTCAAGGACGTGCAGTGGATCGGCTCAGAGATCGATCACTACATCGTGCCGTTGACGGTTGCGATCCTGGTCACACTGTTTGCGGTGCAGTCGCGCGGTACTGCGAGCGTCGCGAACTTCTTCGGCCCGGTCATGGTGGTGTGGTTCGTCGCCATCGCGGTGCCTGGCGTGGTCTGGACCGTGTCGAACCCGAGTGTGCTGCAGGCGCTCAACCCGCTCCACGGTCTTTCCTTTCTCGTGCACCATGGCGTGACGGGGCTGATCACGCTGGGCGCGGTGTTCCTTGCCGTTACGGGTGCTGAGGCGCTCTACGCCGACTTGGGTCACTTCGGCCGCAAGCCCATCCAGACTGCGTGGCTGGTCCTGGTGTTTCCGGCGCTCGCATTGAACTATCTCGGCCAGGGCGCCCTCGTGCTGCACGACCCCAAGACGGTCAGCAACCCGTTCTTCTTGCTCTACCCGGAGTTCCTGCGGCTGCCGATGGTCGTGCTGGCGACGGTCGCGACCGTGATCGCGAGCCAGGCAGTGATCACCGGGGCCTATTCATTGACACGCCAGGCGATCGCCCTCGGCCTGTTGCCGCGGCTTGAAATTCGTCATACGTCGGCCGAGCACGAAGGACAGATCTACATGCCGCGGGTTAATCTGGGTCTCCTGATCGGGGTGCTGCTGCTCGTCGCGCTGTTCCGCTCTTCGAGTGCGCTCGCCTCCGCCTACGGCATCGCCGTGACCGGCACCATGGTAGTGACCGCCATTATGGCCTTCATCGTCGTGCGCAGGGTGTGGGGGTGGTCGCTAACGGGAACGCTCGCTCTCATTGTGCCCTTCATCATCGTCGATGCGACGTTTCTGATGGCCAACATGCTCAAGGTCTTCGAGGGCGGCTGGGTTCCGCTTGCGATCGGGGGCGTGGTGATGGTCATCATGTACACGTGGCGACGGGGAACCAAGCTGCTGTTCGACAAGACGCGGCGCCAGGAAACGCCGCTCGATTCTCTCGTCGCGACGCTGGAGAAGAAGCCTCCGCAGCGTGTGCCCGGCACCGCCGTTTTCCTCACGAGCGACCCGTTCAGTGCACCGACCGCTCTGCTGCACAGTCTCAAGCATTACAAAGTGCTTCACGAAAAGAACGTCATCCTCTCGATCGAGACCGATCACTTGCCGCGTGTGCCGCCGCAGGAGCGGGTACGTATCGAGCCGGTCGGACAGACGTTCCAGCGTGTTTGGCTGCGGTTCGGCTACATGGAGCGGCCCAACGTACCGCAGGCACTCGCCATCGCCCGCAAGCTCGGCTGGCAGTTCGACATCATGTCGACTTCGTTCTTTCTCTCGCGCCGCGCTCTGCGTCCGGCGGCGCGCTCCGGGATGCCGCGCTGGCAGGACCGCCTGTTCATCTCGCTTGCGCGGGCCGCCAACGATGCGACCGATTACTTCCAGATTCCAACGGGCCGCGTCGTCGAGGTTGGAACACAGGTCACGGTCTGAACTGGACGGTTCACATGAGCCCCCGTCAATCCACAGGTCGTGCAGCGGTGGATGCGTAGGGCTTGATTAACCATGCGGTTCCCCCATGTTTGAGCGGTTGTAACGGGGCACACGCGAGGGCGAGCGATGTTCGGTTTGTTCGGTCGCGGCGAGGTTCGCGATTTGACGCCTGAGGAAGTAGCCGACGGGCTTGCCGCCGATAAGATCCTGCTGATCGATGTTCGCGAGCCCGGCGAGACCGTGCGCGAGCGGATCGAAGGCGCACAGTTGATTCCGTTATCTCAATTCGATCCGGTCGATTTGCCCGATCCGGGCGGGCGCACTGTGGTGTTCACCTGCGCGTCCGGCATCCGCTCGATCAAGGCGGCCGAGATTGCTCAAGCCGCCGGACTTACCTTCGATGCTCATCTCGCCGGTGGTATCAAGGCATGGAAGGCTGCCGGATTGCCGCTGGTAAGTTGATCGGCCGTCTGATTCTAAATCGATCGCGTGGACTTGGCGCAGCGCGCAGATTGATGCACGATTGTGCGGAAGCGGGGGAGCCCGAGCCCGCAACTAAGAGGGCAGGGGCGCAAGGAGGGGTCCATGCGGCCAATTTTGTTAGTGTTTGCGGTAGCGCTGGCGCTTGTCTCAGCGTCGCAACAGAGCCAAGCCTACTACAACAATGCATGGTGCGCCCGTTATTATGATCGGGGCAATGTTCTGAGCTGCGCCTTCGACACGATCCAGCAGTGCCTTGCGACGGTCAGGGGAGTCGGCGGTTCGTGCGTACAAAATCCGCGGTTACCATCACCTCCGCCATCCTACTCGCGGCGAGCCTATGACCCATGGCGCTGATGGCGCCGCAACGGACGTTTGGTCGGCAACGATGCGCCTTGCGGTTACATCGCTAGCCGGATTTGCGGTTGCGGCCGCGCTGTTCGCTGTCAGTCCCGCGCCCGCGCAGAGGGAGCGCTTCGTCAACGTCTACAATTGGTCGGACTACGTCGAGCCGACGGTGCTTGATGGGTTCACGCGCGAAACCGGCATCCGGATCCGTTACGACACCTTCGATTCCAACGACACGCTCGAGACCAAGCTCCTCGCCGGCAAGTCGGGCTACGATGTCGTCGTGCCGACCGGTTATTTCCTCGAGCGCCAGATCAAGGCCGGCGTATTGCAAAAACTCGACAAGGCGCTGCTGCCCAACCTTGCGAACGCCTGGCCGGTGATCACGCAACGTCTTGCCGTCTACGATCCAGGCAATCAGTACGCTGTAAATTACATGTGGGGCACCGTCGGCATCGGTTACAACGTCAGGAAGGCGCGCGAAATTCTGGGAGAGGGTGGTCGGATCGACAGCTGGGGGGCGGTGTTTGTTCCTGCCGAGCTTGCGAAGTTCAAGGATTGCGGCGTCCACATGCTCGACTCATCCGACGATATCTTGCCGGCGGCGTTGCACTATCTCGGTCTCGATCCGAACTCCACCGATGCAAACGATCTGGAAAAGGCGGCCGACCTGGTCGCCAAGGTACGGCCGTCAGTCCGCAAGTTCCATTCGTCGGAATATCTCAACACCCTCGCGAGCGGAGAAATCTGCTTCGTGGTTGGCTGGTCTGGTGACATCAAGCAGGCTCAAAAGCGCGCCGCCGAAACCAAGGCTGGGGTGGAGATCGCCTATGCGATCCCGAAGGAAGGCACCCAAATGTTCTTCGACAATCTCGCAGTTCCCAAGGATGCGAAGAATGTCACTGAGGCTCATGCCTTTATCGATTACCTGATGCGCGCGGATGTCGCGGCAAAGAACACGAACTTCTTATCCTACGCGAATGGGAATCTCGCGAGCCAAGCGCTGATCGATCCGGCGATCCTCAATGATCGCACCATCTATCCCGACGAAGCCATGATGAGCCGGCTCTATGTGATCAAGGCTCACGACGTCAAATCGACGCGGCTGATGAACAGGCTTTGGACGCGGATCAAGACGGGCCGATAACATCGCTCTGGCTTCGCGCACTCCAGAATGACGGCGCGTGAGCTAAGAACTCACGTGTACGCCTGCCTTCTCCAAAATGGCGCGAGCCTTGGTGCGCTGCTCATCCGAAATCACCAATCGCTCGGCAAAGTCGCGGCCGGCGGGGCGCGTCGCGTCGATGCCCATCTTGGTCACCGTGAAATTCTCGGGGTCGGACGTCGGATCGAGGATCGCGCCTTTGGCGCCGGGAATGAAGATGATGTCTTTGTCCGGGCGTACGCGGGTCGCTAGCGCCCACATGATGTCGTTCATGTCGAAGATGTCGACGTCATCGTCCACGACGATCACCTGCTTCGTATAGAACTCGGTGCCGAACGTCGCCATGATGGCTGTTTGCGGCTCTCCGTCGGCGGTCTTTTTCATCGAAATGAAGGCCATGAAAGCCCCGCACGTCGTGTGCGGCACGTGGACGGCTCGCACGTTAGGCAGGTTGCGCTTGAGCGCATTGAGAATTTCGCCTTCCCGCGTGATGCACGACACCAGGATGTGATCCTTTGCCATGCCGGAAACGACGCTGTGGAACATGGCGTCCCGCCGCATCCGCACCCGATGCGCGACGAACACGTGCTGGGTCGAACGGTAGGAGGCGTAGCCGGTAAACTCGCCGAACGGACCTTCGGGCTCGCGCGTGCCTGCCAGGATCTCGCCCTCGATCACGATCTCGGCGCCGGCCGGTACTTCGAGGTCGGCAACCCCGCAGCGCGCGAGGCGGTAGGGCGCGCCGAACAGGCCGCCGATGATCTCGAATTTTCGTACCTGTGGCGGATACGCGTAGACCATCGAGCCCATGTAGTGCAGCGGGTGGATGCCGATGACGATGGCGGCCGGCAACGGCTGTCCGCGCTCCTCGGCACGGCGCTGGAATTCGAACATGCGCCGGCGTGAGTGGAGGGAGACGCCGAGGCAATTCTTCCCCTTGAGCATGAACCGGTGGAACCCAGTGGTATCAACGCCGGTCATCGGGTCGCGAGCGGTGAGTTGGCCAGCCGTAATATAGGGGCCGCCGTCGACGGAGAATTGGAGCGGGATCGGCAGGGCGCCGAGGTCAATGTCATCGCCTTCGAGGCTCACTTCGCTCCAGGCAGCCTCACGGACGATCTCGCAGGGAATGTAACGCTGGCAGCGCTCGCGGAACGCCCCAGGCAGGTCCTGCGGGGCGACCCCAAGGCAAGCCGCAAGCAGTCGTCGGTTGCCGGCGACATTGGTTACGACCTTCATGCCGTTCCCGCTCGCCTTCTCGAAGAGAATCACGGGACTCTTGCCTGCCCGTTCAAGTTCATAGGCGACCGCCGTCATATCGAAGCGGGTATCGACCGGTTCGCGAATGCGGAGCAGTTCCTCGGGATAGTCGCTTTCGACCATGTCGAGAAAGCCGCGCAGGCTTTGGTTGTCGGAATTCGAAGTGGCGGACAATTTGGAAGGCATGGGTTCACCGGCGAAACGTGAGCCCACATCTTTGGCACAATCAGCGCCGGTATGCAGCACTTCTGGGGCCGTTTACCCCGCCAACAGCCTACGCGGGGTCGTGTGCAGCCAGGCTCCCTCAGGAGATAACGATCAAGCCGCGAATTGCTGTGTGGATCGCGGATTGAAGTCGAGCGAGATCGTAGGGTTTGTTGAGGAACGCTAGTCCGGTATCGGCCTTGATTCGAGCACGCAAGACGTCCTCGGAGTAGCCCGAGGCGACGATGATCGGAAGGTCAGGTCGCAGCATTTTGATTTCGGCGATCAGTTCCTCACCGGGACGGTCGGGCAAACCCAGATCGACCACGGCGAACTCGAATTGAGCGCTCTCCGCGCCGATGCGATCTAACGCGGCCCGCGCCGAAGACGCTTCGACGACGTCAAATCCAAGTTCGCTCAAACTGTCGCTCGCCATCATCGCGACGAGGCTCTCATCTTCGACGAGAAGAACCTTGCGCGATGCCGCCTCTGGCGTGGACATCTGTGCTACCTCGCTTGCGCCCTGCAACTCGATCGGACGGTGATTACCGAACCCCTCGCTGCCATCGACGACGATTTGCGATCGGCGGCATTATTGATCCTTTCGGGCCTCTCCGCATGGAAATCTGGGGATACGCCATCAACATTTTGTGTTCGCGACGACGCGCGAGGCTCGAAAGCGCGGCGAATTAGCTTCAAATGCCGCTTCGTTCGACGAACCCGACCAGATGCATTGCTGGGATGAGGATATCGCATTGAACTCCCGAGGCTGGGAACAAGAGCCGCACCTTTCCGCCGATCGCCTGCTCCAAGTTGCGCTCGATGATCATGCTGCCGAAATGTCGCGAGACCGGCTCGTCGATCGCGGGGCCACCGCTTTCGGACCATTTGATTTCGACACCATCGCCCTCCGGCAGCGGTAGCCTGCGCCAAGTAATCGCAATCCTGCCGTTTGAATTCGACAGAGCCCCATACCTCCGGGCATTGGTACCCAACTCGTGCAAGGCCATACCGAGCGCCTGGGCAGGGTCAGGCTTCAACAGGACTGTCGGCCCTTCAATAACTACCTGCGCGGCCCGCTCCTCAATGAAAGGTTGAAGCTGCAATTTTATCAGCCCCTCAAGCGATGCGCCGTGCCAACCTTCCTCGATCAGGACATCATGCGATGTCGCAAGCCCCTGAAGGCGAGCATCGAATTGCGCCACGAAGGCTTCGATCGAATTGGAATGGCGCGCGGTCTGGCGCGCCATCGCTTGAATTACCGCCAGCAGGTTTTTCGACCGATGCGTCAACTCGCGCATGAGCAGACGCAAATGAGCCTCGTCGTCCTTGCGTTTGGTGATATCGACCGCGGCACCGACAAGACCTGTCACTTCGCCGGTCACTGTGCGCAGGGGTTCGATGTGGAGGTCGAACCAGCGAAGCGTTCCGCTTTTGAAACCAACGCCGATTTCGCCGTCTTTGGGACTGCCGCTCTCGAGGCACGCCTGTTTGAACGCGACCACATCGGCGCATCCAGGTTCGTTCAAGATGTCATCGTCGGTGTGCCCGATGATTTCTTCAACGGTGAGGTCGCCGACCGGATGACTGATCGAGATATAGCGAAGGTCGCGATCCTGGGTGAAGACGGTTATGTTTGAGCCGCGCATAGCAAGCTCGTAACGTTGCAACATGGTCTGAAGTTCGTCGCTTAGGCGACGTTGCTCGCGCTCCAGCAAGCGGACCCGCGTTAGCTCGACCGCGGAGCAGCAAACACCCTCGACGATGTTGTCTTGACCGAGCATTGGCTCGACGTGGAGCGCGTACACTGCTGCGCCGTCCGGCGTCACCAACGAGACTTCGCAGTCCGCCGGCTTGCCGGTAGCGATCACGTTACGTTTGGCGGCGATGACAGTATCGCGCTCGGTCGAGGGGAGAATCTGTTCGTCGGTGCGTCCGACAAGCCGCTTCGCACCTTCGTTTGGACTGATCACCGACCGATATCGCAAATCACGGTCCTGGAAGAACATGTGGATGTTCGAGCCGCGCAGCGCGGTCGCGACGCGCACGGATTCTGCCGTGAGTTCTCGGGTGCGTTCCTTGACGCGCCGGTCGATGGTCGTCCCCAGTACCCATTCCAACAAGGCCGTCATGAAGGAACTCCTCGCGACGCAGCAAAGCCCTGCCGATCGGGCGAACCGCGCCATCGGCATCGATTAATTGGTCCGCGTTTAATTGGTCCGCGTTCAATATTCAAAGAATGCCCCAATCTCGGTTCCGGCGGTCAGTGCCGGGATGCGGCCATCCAGGCTGGCTTAGTGCGCCCACGTTTAAAAACATCATCTAAATTCGATTGTTTCACATAGTGGTTCCGTTGGGATTACTCACGGAGGTCAGCTCACGGAATGAGAATTTCAGCGGTGGTTGGAACCACTTCAAAGCTCGCGAATTGTCAGTGCGACCGGCCGCCTTCCCCCCTCCCCCCGCGCGCGGTCGGCCATAAAGAGGCGCAACCGGCAATTTCGTCGGTTGCGCTTCTTCTTTTTGGGATACGCGGCACTTGGTGCCGGCAATCCTTGAATTTTCGGGTCGTCACTCTCACGTCCTCAGGCGCAGGAACTTTCACGGTCCGCGCAGTGTTTTCAGGACGATCAGCAAACAAAAGGGAGACGCTGAATGAATTGGGACCGTGTTGAAGGTAACTGGAAGCAGGTCAAGGGCACCGTGCAACAGAAGTGGGGTAAGCTCACGAGTGACGACCTCGACGTTATCCAAGGTAAGCGAACGGAGCTCGCTGGCCGTCTGCAGGAGCGCTATGGAATTGCCCAAGATGAAGCCGAACGGCAGATCGACGCCTGGCTGAAAACTGTCAACTGACTGACCTGAGGACCACAAGAAAAGGCGGTCGAACGGCAATGCCGATCGACCGCCTTTTTGTCGAAGTCTAGCGAAACAACAGACGGTGTATTCAGCCGACGGCCTGCCGTTTTCGCCTGACAGCGTTGCGCTCGAAAAATAGCGCTTGGCTCACAAGGGCCGAGACGGTGGACGGTTGGTACGGCTTCGAAATCAGGAAGGCCGGCTCGGGACGTTCACCGGTCAGGAAGCGCTCGGGATATGCGGTGATGAAGATGACCGGCACTTCAAACGAGTTGATGAGGTCGTTCACGGCATCAAGCCCGGAGCTGCCGTCTGCGAGCTGGATATCGGCCAGGATTAATCCAGGGCGATGATTTCTGGCGAGGGCGATGGTTTCCGCGCGAGTTCGCGCAACGCCGATCACCCTATGCCCCAGATTGGTGACCAGATCCTCCAGATCGAGCGCGATCAACACTTCGTCCTCGATGATCATGATGTCCGTCGCAATCTGCGCGGCGAGTTCACGGCCTGACTCCTCGACGAGATTTTTGAGTGTTTCGCGATCGACATCGAGGATCGTGGCAGCGTCTTCTTCCGAGAATCCTTCGACCGAGACGAGCAGGAAGGCCTGCCGGGGCCGCGGCGTCACGTGGCCGAGATGCCGTTCGGCTGGCACTAGATTGACTACGCGATCGGCAGCGTCATTGACGGAAAGCGAATTCCAGATCGCAGAGAACAGGCGAAACAGAGATACCCGCGGATTGGGTGAAGTCTCGAGCAGGGCAGGCTCTTTTACCAGCGCCTCGAGCGTCGCGGCCACGTAAGCATCTCCAGACGCTTGATTTCCCGTCAGGGCACGGGCGTACCGGCGCAAATAGGGCACATGTTGGGCGACGATCTGAGATTTCGGCATCATATTCCTCCCCGCACGGGCCTGTGAACGATGTGCGGTGCGACCACGTCGTTTAACGCACCGCTGCAAAAAAAGTTCCGGGCCATGGAACAGATTGGGGACCCTTACGTTGTTGGTGATTACGGAGGGAACCGCGATGCTTCGCTCGAATTAAGGCTTCAAGGGGCAGGAACAGGATCATGACCACAAACAAGGCATCACGGCAACACACACCGATGGATATGAAAGATCCTGGGACGAAGCGCCCAGCGAAGCTCAGCGCCGACATCAAGTCCAAGATCGGATTTCAGCTGCGGCAAATGTACGACGAGTACCTGTCGCAAGGGGTCCCGTCGCGGCTGGCAGAAATCCTACGCGAACTCGATGACGAACGAGAAGAACCAAAAGAGGCCCCCAAGCAGGAGGATCGCACGCAATGAATCCTCCCAAACCCATACGCGAGGTCATGCTCGCGGCCGTCCCTAGCCTTCGGGCTTTCGCGATTTCGTTGTGCGGCAATGTCGATCGCGCCGACGATCTCGTCCAAGAGACCCTGCTGCGCGCGTGGGCGAATCGCAAGTCCTTCGAGCCCGGGACCAATATGTCCGCATGGCTGTTTACCATTTTGCGCAACCTGTTTCGGTCCGAGTACCGCAAGCGCCGTCGTGAGGTTGAGGACGCGGATGGCTCCTATGCGGAATCCTTGGTGTCGGTGCCGGAGCAGGGCAGCCATCTGGAGGTCGCCGAATTCCGCAAGGCGCTGAAATTGCTGCCGCCAGAGCAGCGCGAGTCGCTGATACTCGTGGGCGCCTCGGGATGCTCCTATGAGGAGGCAGCACAGATCTGCGGCTGCGCTGTTGGCACCATCAAGAGCCGAGTCAACCGTGCCCGCAGCCGACTTGCTGAAATCCTTGCCATCGAGGATGCCAACGACTTTGGGCCTGACGTGAAGAGCCGTGCTGTTGCCAACACCGACGTGACGTGGCGGCGTTCGGGCTGAGGCTCGAAACTGCGCCGAGCCAAGGACCGACCCGCAGCGCAAGCTACCTCGGACAAGCTGCCCCGGTTTCGACCCAGGCTTCGACCAGCGCCCGCCTCTTTCTGCGTGCCCGGCGCCAGGTGCCGTCCAAATCCCGGCGCCCAGGCCCAGCCGACCAGCGTGTGCATGCCGATGTGGTGAACGAGGTCGCCAAGCGATCGGCCGCCGTTGCGGCTTGGATCCTTGATTTGGTTGCAGATTTCACCGAGCGTCTTGCCTTCCCATGTCATTTCGCGCGGCGCGAGATGCCACTCCGGGTGACGTGATCGCTATAAATCGATATTCGCCCGTCGGGATCGATTTCCACCTGTCCGAGGGAGCAGTCGGCGCCGCTGCCGTAGTCTTTAGTGACACACGCGACGCCGGTCCCGACGACAAGTCCCGCATTCTGTGCGCGGGCCTTCTCCTCGGCGCGTTGCCGCCAAATCGGATGCTTTTCGAGCTTGTCGAGGATCTCCGGCGTGCGGACCGAGACGTAATACGGATTGGCCGTGATCGTACGGCCGCCAGGTTTGAGCGCGTTGCGCCGCCGGAATTCGATCGGGTCAAGCGGCAGAGCCGCCGCTGCTTCGTCGACCAGCACCTCCAATGCGGTCATCGTCTGCAGCGTCCCATATCCCCCGCATCGACCCGGCCGTCACCCCGCGCGAATGTCACCCCGCGCGAATGCAGCGCGGCCGTGGTGATATCGGCCCTGGGAACCTCGCAAATCCCGAGCGCGCCAGTGGCCGCGACAGCCGCGACGCTCGCCGAAAAATTAGCGAGGCCACCGCCGTCCAGCACGTGGTCGGCAGCGAAGGCCTAAATCCTCCCACTGACCCGATCGATCGCGATGCGCGAGCGCATCTTGAAATGGATGCCGTTTGATGCCCGCTTGAAACTGCTGATAGCGATCGTGGGCGAGCCGGACCGGGTGCCCCGGAAAGAACATCGCCGCGACGGCGACATAGAGGGGGAACGGCGTGTGATCGCGGCCGCCAAACGTGCCTGTCCCGCCGCTGCCGCTAGGCGACTTGTCGCCATTGGCAGAATCCATGCCGGCGAGCGCAGGGACTTCCGAGCTTTAAAGGGCCGCAGGTTGTAGATTTCAGAAGCAGACTGACGGAATTCGCCGACAAGGTTTAAAAGTCATCACGGAGAACGGCAAAATGCTCAACATCGAACGGCCTGTCCGCGCAGGCGAAAGAGCGGGGCTGATAGGGGCCTCGCGATGGATCGTTGTTGCATCTGCCGTTATCGTCGTCGGCTTGTCCGGTGGGAGCGCGCAGCTTCAGCCGATCAAAACGATCAAGGTCATCGTCCCGCTGGCCCCTGGGGGCGGCGCCGATATCCTTGCGCGCTTGCTGGCTGACCATATCCGCCGGACGCAGCCAATCGGGATGATTGTCGAAAATCGTGCTGGCGCGGGGTCCGTCATCGGAACCGAGGCAGTCTCACATGCCGCGCCCGACGGTAATACTTTGCTGATCAACACGCCGAATCTCGTCATCGCGTCGCATCTGCGTAAGTTGAGCTACGACCCGATCAGCAGCTTCGAGCCAATCTGCAAACTCGTCAATTCGCCGGCCATCATCGCTGTCAATCCTACCTCGCCTTATCACTTTCTCGCCGATCTGCTGAGCGCGGCGCGCGCCCACCCCGGCAATCTGACGCTCGCAAGTGTGGGGCCGGCGACGACCCTGCATATTGCGGTCGAAAAGCTGAAGCTCGCGACCAGGGCCGACATGACTTACGTTCCGTTTCCCGGGAGCGGTCCGACGGTCAACGCCTTGTTGGGAGCGCATGTCACCGCAGTATTCGCCGAGTACCCGGCTGTGGCGGAACAACTCAAGGCGGGCAATCTACGGGCACTTGCAACCGCCGCGCCAACGCGGATTGATCCATTTCCCGAATTGCCCACAGTCGCCGAATCCGGATATCCCGGCTTCGAGGTCGACGTGTGGTGGGGCGTGTTTGCGCCTGCGTTAACGCCGAAAGGAAGGGTGGCCGAGCTCGCGGGCATATTTGATCGCGCGGTGCAGGCGCCGGAAATCAAGACAAAGCTCGCAGCGTTTGGCTTCTATCCATCGCCATTATGCGGTGCTGGCTTCGCAACCTACGTTCGTCGCCAAAGCGAGGAATATGGCGAAATCATTCGTCAGGCCAACATCAGGGCTGAATAGGCGGCGTGTGACGCTGCGCAATTTTGACCGGACGCGCCGCAACTGCGATTGACGGCAATTCGGTTATCAGTTCCCATCCCGTATGCAATTCGCGGCCTCGTAAATGGATCTCGTTGGCGGGTCCTCATTGCGGCAATTGAACTATTAAATCATGCCAACCGGTCGATCCGTAGGGCTCGCGTATCGTTCAATGCCAGTTCGGCGCGTGCTCCTTCTTCTTGTGAGCGGGGTCGTGCTGTTGGCGCTCTCATTGGCGGGCGTCGTCCTGCTCCGCGTAGCGCGCTCGACGCAGGTTGCAACCCAACGCGAACTGGAACGCGCGACCAACGAGATCAGCTTTGCAATTGATCGAGAATTCGTGAGTGCGGTCAACGTGCTGACAGCCTTGAAAAGATCGGACCGCCTGCGCGACGGCGATCTTGAGGCTTTCTATCGAAGTGCTGCCGACGTGGCGCGCGAAGTTGGATACGATTTCGCTCTCTACGACCAGCGGCGCGACGAGTACGTGATGTTCACCGGCGTTGCCTGGGGTGCGGCGCTGATGCGCGGTCTGCCGTATTTGATCACCGACGAGGATCGCGCCGCCCTGCGTGCCGGCAGCCACTTCGTTTCGGGCGTCTTCTTGGGCCGACTGGTCAAGCAACAGCGAGTGGCGATCGGAATCCCGGCCGACGCAGGCGGAGCGTCCGAGTACCTGCTCACCGCTGTGCTCGATGTGGACCGATTTGCGAAGATTCTTGCGCAGGCGCGTTTGAGGCCTGATTGGGTCGTCACGATTATTGATCGCCGTGGCGTGATCGTCGCCCGCTCAAGGGATAATGAGAAGTTTTCCGGCGAACGGGCTAGGTCCCTGGAACAGGCCGATCCGAGCGTTTCATCCGGGCTGGCATTTGGGCCGAACGGCGACGGAGTGCCCTTCGTTTGGAGGTACCGCCGATCAACAGACACCGGCTGGATGGTCGGCGCGGGCCTCCCCCAAAGCGTCTTGCGGGAGCCGCTATTGTTTGCGGCAGTCAGCCTCGTGATTGTCGGCTTGCTGGTGGTGTCGATCGCGGCCTTAGTCGTATTTCGCGCGAACGGCCCCATTGCGCGATCCTTCAATCAGCTCCGCGAAACGGTCTTGTCAACTCGACTGAGCAGAGAGCCGATTCCATTTCACCAATCGCGTCGCGGCACGATCGAAGAGGTTTCGAGCATTCTCGCCGTCGCGTCTGCGGAACTCATGGAGGTCGACGAGCGACGACGCTTCATATTGTCGGCCTCTGGAATCGGCGCGTGGCAATGGGATTTTGCCACTGGCGAGCAGACCTGGTCCGATGGTTGCCGCGAGATCCTCGGGCTTCCCCGAGATTTTGCCGCGAGCCGCGAGAATTTCCTGCCGCGAGTGCATCCAGCGGATCACCAGGTGGTCGAATCGGCCGTGATCGAGTGTTTGACGTCGGACGAAGAATGCGACTACCGATATCGCATTCTCCGCGCCGACAACGGCGAAGAGCGATGGATCCGGGCCAAGACGCGGGTCGATCGCGCACGCGCCGGCAAGTCCGACCGCCTTCTCGGCGTTATGATGGATGTCACTGCTTTAAAGCGCGCCGAGATAGCGGTTGAGGAT
>CAWBDV010000011.1:0-515082 GCA_963787675.1 uncultured Alphaproteobacteria bacterium
CAACTAGCTCAATCGATTTGTGTGTGGGAGATGTTTCTCCACAATTTCCTAATACCGGGGTCTGGCTGCAGTATTACGACGCGAAATCTACCGATAGCGGTCGTTAGTTAAACCGCCTAGTGGCATTTGCGCCGTAGTCGCGCGTCAAAACACCATCGGTACGACCCGCGCTGTCTGCGCGGCATAGGCGCGGTACTCGTCGCCGAAGGCGGCTTCCATCATGTGTTCCTCGCGACGGACGCGGAACGCGAACAGGGTGCCGAACCCAACGAGCCCGGCGAAACCCGCGATGAAGTTCGGCAGCAGAAAAGCCTGCGCGACTGCCCACAGGAAGAAGGCCGAATACATCGGGTGGCGGACGTAGTGGTAGACCCCGGTGGTGATGAGGCGATGGGATTTGCGGATTTCGAGCGTCACCGACCAGCTGCGGCCGAGGTCGCGGTGCGTCTGGTAGAACAGCACGAGCGAAAGCGCGAACACCGCAGTGCCGAGCCACGCCAGACCCGGCATGAACGCGTAGTCGGCAAAGCGCGGTTCGCCGAACAGCACGTAGATCACCGGAACGATGAACAGGCCGGTGAACGATATCGCCAACAGCACCCGATCGCGCACGCGGTCGCGCTGCGCCTCGACCGGCGTCTTGCGCGAGCGGCGCTGATGCGGATAGCGGATGATGTACCAGCCGATGATGCCGGCCCACCACACAAGTTTCGCAACGAACAGGGTCATGACAGGGGAGCGGACGACGCTGTTGATGGCGCGGCTGTTGATGACGCGGCTGTCGATGCCGAGGCTGTTGTTGGCGCCATCGTTGACTCCGCTGGCGACGCGGCCGCGCCGCGCAGCGAACCATCGTCAGCAAAGAAGTCCGCCGGGCCGTTGGGCGCGTCGACCACCTGACGGAACGGCAGCGGCCCGCCCAACAGCATGAAATAGTCGTAGGGCGTGCGCCGCTCGTTCGCCATGACGAACTGGTAGTGCATCCGCATGTAGTTGAAGCGCAGCCGGCGCAGCGTCGCGTCGTCCAGCATTTCGTGAATCTGCACGCGGCGGACCGCTACCCCGCTCGGCTCGCGCATGCGATCGATGCGGCAAAGCTGCACCGGATCGAACTTGTGGAACGAGATGAAGTCGTCACGCGCCTGGTATTCGGCCCAGGCCAGCGACGGTTCGTCGGCAACCCTCCGCGCCGCGGCCCGCACCCATTCGCCCTTTGGATGCAGCGCGAGCTTCGGGACCGTTGCGCCGATCGTGAGCACGCACACCGACGGGCCGTGGCGTCCCAACGCCGGATCGGCGGCGAGCGCGCGCGCCACAAGGTCGATTGCGACAGTGGCGCCGAGACTATGGCCCGCAATGACGATCTCGTCGACATTGCCGCGGCGCGCGCATGCCGTCACCCGTTCGGCGAACGCCGCGACGCGCGCCTCCATGTCGGGGCGCCGACCAAGCATCCAGTCGCGGGCGAAAATCCAATCGGCGAACGCCTGGCCGACCCGCCACCGCTCGCCCGGCCATCGCAGCAGCAGGGCGAACACGAGCACCGCCACGATCACTCCCGCGACGGAGCCCGAAAAGCTCGCCAAGCCGCTCCCGGCCATTCCCGCGTGCATCGCGTTGGCAAGCAACCTACCGACTGCAATGGCTGCGATAACCGCGATCACTGCGAACAGAACGACATTCAGGAACGGGATCAGAAAGAACATCCCGTAGCGCCAGTTCGCCTTGAAGTAACGGCCGGCGGTGCCGGTCGCGATCAGGTCGACGAGCGTCACGAGCCCATCCCACAGCCGGCGCCCTGCCGGACGCGCCATTTCGGCGCGAACAATATCGCTCCAGTCGAGTTGTTCGTACTGCGTCTCCACCTGCCAACCCGGCCCGGCGACGGTCACGGTCCAATGGCCATCGACGCCGCCGTCCTCCCGCAGGGGCGACACTGCCGCCGTCACGTTCCAGGTCGCGGCAAACCGCTTGAGTTCGCGGGCAAACCGCCGATGCAGGGCAACGACATCATAAGGGTCGAAACCTGATGCATGAAAGAAATGGCGCTTGTGAATCATGGTGCCGGACTACACATCGGAGGACAGGTGCTGGTGGCTCTGACCTGCCACCGAAGTTCGCGAAGCGGCGCAAAACTCAAAGGCCGGCCGTGGCGAGGCCGGCGGCGGAATCACCGCCATTCGTGACCAAGAATCAAGGGTCGCAAGAATCAAGGTTGGAAGTGGGACTTTGATGAGGCGCAGTCCCACGCCCCCATGGTCCAGAACGAGATTGTGGCCGTGCTGTGTTGCCTCAGCACCACAGTCGGTCGAAAAGTGGTCGGGAACTTGATCGGGATCGTTACCAAGTCGAGAACCAAAACCGTCTGAGATTTATAATGAATTTCCCTTGTGGCGACGTTTTTAGTTCAACTGAGGAGGCACTTGGACTAGTCTTGCTGATTGGAATTCGTTCTGTGAATGTGCCACCCATGGTCATTCGGTCTGCTGGCAGGAGGTCACGCTTTGTTTGAGCCGTCCAAGACTCCGCTGCTCGACCAGATCAAGACGCCGGACGATTTGCGTCGGTTCGAGCCGGACCATTTGCGGCAGATCGCGGACGAACTGCGGGTTGAGCTCGTCAGCGCGGTGTCCCAGACCGGCGGACATCTCGGCGCCGGGCTTGGTGTCGTCGAACTGACGGTAGCGCTGCATTACGTCTTCGACACGCCGCACGACCGGCTGATCTGGGACGTCGGCCACCAGAGCTATCCGCACAAAATCCTCACCGGACGCCGCGACCGCATCCGCACCTTGCGCCAGGGCGGCGGGCTTTCCGGTTTCACCAAGCGCGCCGAGAGCGAATACGATCCGTTCGGCGCCGCGCATTCGTCGACCTCGATCTCCGCCGGCCTCGGCATGGCGGTCGCGAGCAAGATGGAGGACCGCAACAATCGGGTCGTTTGCGTCATTGGCGACGGCGCCATGTCGGCGGGCATGGCCTATGAGGCCATGAACAACGCCGGTGCGATCGACTCGCGGCTGATCGTCATTCTCAACGACAACGACATGTCGATTGCGCCGCCGGTCGGTGCCATGTCGGCCTACCTGTCGCGGCTATTATCCGGCCGCACCTACATGTCGATCCGCGAGATCGGCCGCCAGCTTGCCGCCCGCCTGCCGAAGTTCTTCGAGCAGCGCGCGTTGCGCGCCGAAGAATATGCGCGCGGCCTGATCACCGGCGGCACGCTGTTCGAGGAGCTGGGCTTCTATTACATCGGCCCGATCGACGGGCACAATCTGGAGCATCTGCTGCCGGTCCTGTGCAACGTGCGCGATGCCGACATTGGCCCGATCCTCGTCCATGTGGTGACCCAGAAGGGCAAGGGCTATCCTCCCGCGGAGACCTCCGCCGACAAGTATCACGGCGTCGTTGCTTTCGATGTCACGACCGGCGCGCAGGCGAAGTCGAAGCCCGGAGCACCGGCCTACACCAAGGTGTTCGCCGAGAGCCTGATCAAGGAAGCGAAGAAGGATCCGAAGATCGTTGCCATCACGGCCGCGATGCCGTCCGGCACCGGTCTCGATCTGTTCGGCAAGGCGTTCCCGGAACGCACCTTTGACGTCGGTATTGCCGAGCAGCACGGCGTGACGTTCGCGGCCGGGCTCGCGACCGAGGGCTTCAAGCCGTTCGCAGTGATCTATTCGACCTTCCTGCAACGCGCTTACGACCAGGTCGTGCACGACGTCGCGATCCAGCGGCTGCCGGTACGCTTCGCCATGGACCGCGCAGGCCTCGTCGGGGCCGACGGCCCGACCCACGCCGGCTCCTTCGACGTCGCCTATCTCGGTTGCCTGCCCGGCTTCGTGCTGATGGCGGCGGCCGATGAGGCGGACCTTGCCGACATGGTTGCGACCCAGGTCGCCATCGACGATCGCCCCTCGGCGCTGCGCTATCCGCGCGGCGAAGGGCGTGGCGTGCCGATGCCTGAGGAGGGGAAGCCGCTCGAGATCGGACGCGGGCGCGTGCTGCGCGAGGGCGATAAAGTGGCGTTGCTGTGTTACGGCGCGCGCCTCGGCGAATGCCTCAAGGCCGCCGACGAACTTGCCGGTTATGGCCTCTCGACCACGGTCGCCGATGCCCGGTTTGCGAAGCCACTCGACACCGATCTCGTGCTGCGACTTGCCCGCGAGCATGAGGTCATGATCACCATCGAGGAAGGCTCGATCGGCGGTTTCGGATCGTTCGTGCTGCAGGAACTCGCCGAGCGCGGCGTGCTCGACCGCGGGCTGCGCTTCCGCGCCATGGTGCTGCCTGACGTCTTCATCGACCAGGACTCGCCGAACGCCATGTACGCCAAGGCCGGCCTCGACACGAGGGGGATCGTTGCCAAGGTGTTCGAGGCGCTCGGCCGCGACGTCACCACCGAACGCGTGAAGCTCGCGAAGGCTTGAGCCGCGGAATCCGCAAGCTGTGGCCGTACACGACTGGCGTGACGTTGAGCCGTCGCGCCGGCGAAGCTATATCAATCAAGATTTCTGAGCAGCGAGCGCCTTGACGTTCGTTGTCGCGCGTCTGCTTTCGCGGAATTCACCAATGCCTGATGCGCCCGCGCCCGGCCGACGGCGCGCCGATATCGTTCTCGTAGAACGCGGCCTGTTCGAGAGCCGTGCCAAGGCCCAGGCGGCGATCGCAGCTGGCCTGGTCACCGCCGACGACGCACCGGTGCGCAAAGCCTCCGATGCCATCGCGCCGGATGCGGCGCTCGCGGCGACCCCCGCATTTCCGTGGGTGTCGCGCGGCGGCGTCAAGCTGAGCGACGCGCTCGACCGCACGGGCGTGGACGTCGCCGGGCACGTCTGTCTCGACATCGGCGCATCGACCGGCGGCTTCACCGAAGTGCTCGTCGCGCGCGGTGCACGACGCGTCTATGCAGTCGATGTCGGCACAGGTCAGCTTCACGGCCGGCTACGCGGGCGTCCCGACATCGTGTCGATGGAAGGCACCGACATTCGCACCCTCGACCCAAGCCGCTTCGCGGAGCGGCCGGACATTGTCACCATCGATGTGAGCTTCATCTCGCTCAAGCTGGTGCTGCCGGCGGCACTCGCGCTGGCGACGCGCCCGGCGAAACTCCTTGCGCTGATCAAGCCACAGTTCGAAGCGTCCCGCTCGCGCATCAAGAACGGGATCGTGCGTGACGCGGCCGTCCACCAAGCGGTCTGCGCCGATATTGCGGAGTTCGCCACAGCGCTCGGATGCACCAGCATTGCGGTATTTCCTTCGCCGATCACAGGAGGCGACGGCAATCGCGAGTTCTTCCTCGCCGCCGGGCTTGATTGAGAGCCGCTGATGGTCGAGCGGCTGGTCATCGATGATATCGGCCGTCGCGGTGATGGCATCGCGCACGCGGCATCGGATGCCATCTACGTTCCCTATGCCCTGCCCGGAGAGACTGTCGAGGTCGGACCATGGCTTGGACACCCGGATCGCCGCGCGCTGTTGCGTGTCGAGACCGCAAGCCCTGCGCGGATAGAGCCTATCTGCCCCCACTTCGGCACCTGCGGCGGCTGCGCGCTCCAGCATTGGGCGGCCGCGGATTATCGCGCCTGGAAACGCGGGCGCGTCGTTGAGGAACTCGGCCGCGTCGGCATCGATGTGCCGGCCGGCGACCTTATCGACGCCCACGGCGATGGCCGCAGGCGCGCCGTGCTGCATGCGCGCCGAAGCGATCATGATGTCCTTGAGGTCGGCTTTGCGGCACTCCACGCCCATCGCATCGTGCCGATCGATCGCTGCCCGATCCTCGCTCCAGGTCTTGCCGGCGCGATCAATGCCGCCTGGGCGATCGCCGAGGTTCTGCAGGGCGTCGGCAAGCCGCTCGACATCCAGGCGACGGCAACCGATGTCGGCATCGATATCGACGTGCGCGGCTCCGGCGCGCTCACGCCGCAGCTCACCACGACACTCGCGCGCATCGCCGAGACCCACCGCCTGGCGCGCATTACGCGGCACGGCGAACGCGTCGTCCAGCGCGGCGAGCCGACGATCCGGGTTGGACGCGCGGTCGTAACGCTGCCGCCCGGCGCCTTCCTGCAGGCGACGGCTCTCGGCGAGGAGACGCTGGCGCGACTGGTGCTCGGCCATCTTGATGCGGCCGGCCGGCGCGTGAAGACGGTTGCCGACCTGTTTGCCGGCATCGGCCCGTTCGCGCTGCGCATCGCCGAACGCGCGCGCGTCGTCGCGGCCGACAGCGATGAGGACGCCATCGATGCGCTGCGCCGGGTAGCAGCGGCGACGACGGGGCTCAAGCCAATCGACGCGCAGCGGCGCGATCTCTTCCGCCGCCCGTTCGTCGCCGCCGAGTTGACCGGCTGCGATGCCGTCGTATTCGATCCGCCCCGCCAGGGAGCCGAGGCTCAGGCCCGCGAACTCGCCAAGAGCCGCATCAGTACGATCGTCGCCGTGTCGTGCAATGCCGCAACATTCGCCCGCGATGCCAAAATCCTGATCGACGGCGGCTATCGCCTCGACGAGGTGACGCCGGTCGACCAGTTCCGCTACTCCTTCCACGTCGAGATCGTCGCGCGATTTTCGCGATAGAGAGGCGTATCGCTGCGCAGCGACTTGCGCTTCAATGATGCGCCATCAGCCGGAGCACGATATGCACAGTGGCGCGATCAAATTCGGCAACCTTGCCGGCCGGTCGGGTTCAGGAATCATCCTCACGGTCCTGCTAGCGCTTGCTTTGATGAATATGCCCTCGCCTGCCGCGGACAATGCCGGACGTTACGCCGACCTTCCCGGCGTAAAGCTGTGGTTCACCGACACAGGTGGTGGCGGCGTGCCGATCGTGCTGCTCCATGCGAACACCGGCACCAGCGCGGTGTGGGAACGTCAGGCCGCAGCGTTCTCGGAGGCCGGGTACCGGGTCATCGCGTTCGACCGGCGCGGATGGGGACGCAGCACAGCAGCGCCCGAAAGCGGCCCGCAGCCGGGCAGCATCGCCGGCGATCTTGATGCGCTCGCCGACCATCTCAAGCTCGATCGCTTTCATCTCTTGGGGGTTGCCGGCGGCGGCTTCGCGGCCCTCGATTATGCGGCATGGCGGCCGCAGCGACTGCGCAGCCTCGTGGTGGCCGCGAGTACGGGACAATTTTCCGAGCCGCAGATGCGCGAGTTCGTGGCGCGGCTCGAAATTCCAGGCCTGCGCCAGCTACCCGCGGTCTATCGCGAAGTCGGCCCAGGCTATCGCGGCGGCAACCCCGACGGCACCAAGCACTGGATCGAGATCGACGAGCACGCCCAGCAGCCGGGCGCCCCGTCGCAGCCGCTCCGCACGCCGAACACTTTTGCCAAACTCGCCGAAGTGACGATGCCAACGCTGGTGATGGCGGCCGATTGCGATCTTCTTGCGCCGCCGGCCTTGATGCGCCTGTGGGCAGCGCATTTGAAGGACCACGATTGGGCCGTCATCGGTGAGTCCGGGCATTCGATCGCGTGGGAACAGCCGGAACAATTCAATGCCAAGGTGCTTGATTTCATTGGGCGGCATTGAATGACGGGCATTGAATACGACAACCTACCGTCCACCTCGAAATCGGCGTGGATTTTCGATATATCGTTTCATGCATAACGGAGAGACGGGTTACCGATGATATCGAGGCGGTGCAGGCCATTCGGGATTGCGTTTGCCGTCATGTTCGCGGCGATCGTCGCTGCGCGCGGTGACGACACTGACGCCCGATTCCGCTCCGGTCTCGCCGCCTTCAACGAGGGTGCTTACGAGCGCGCCCAATCGGTGTGGGCGCCGCTTGCGGCGGCGGGCGATGCCCGCTCGCTCACCAGTCTCGGATTCATGGTGTATTCGGGGCGTGGAAGCGCCATCGACCGGGCGCGGGCGGCCGAATTGTTCGCGCGAGCCGCCGACCGGGGGGAGCCGACCGCGCAGCTCTTTCTCGCGCTGATGTACTTCAAGGCAGACGGCCTGCCGGCCAATCCGCCTCTCGCGTTGATGTGGGTCGAACTCGCTCTGTCCGGTGGACAACCCGACGCTTTCCTGTGGCGCGATGCCATCATCCAGGAATCGACCGCAGCGCAGCGGGATGAGGGCTGGCGCCTGCTCGCCAAATGGCGTGAAACGCACGGCAAACCTGCCGGCGCGAACAGCGGAAAATAGGCCACGCCCACACCTCACGGGCGCAGAACGGGGTGCGACATCGCCGCCTGACCGTGCCGTTCCGATTGCCGATGCGTCTTAATTGTGGTTGATTTTGAAAATCTCTAAACTCGCCGCCCTGAGCGAGTTTGCCGTGCCCACGGCAAAACAAATTCACAAGGAGGGACCATGGAGCACTATCTTCCCCCCGATACTCGCATCGTTGATGCGAATCTCGACTACAAGGCGCTTGCTGCGCAGGACCCGCCTTGGACGCCACCGCCGCCACAACCACGGACTCCGGGCGCGAATCGCCGTGACTTCATCAAGGCGGTGATTGCCTCCGGAGCAGCTGTCTCCGCGCTGAGCTACACGATGGGTGGCCGCGGCGCCCGCGCCCAGGGTGCGGCCGCAACGCCGGAGCGGCTCCTCTCCATCAACGTCAACGGCCAAGTACGCCGGGTCGACGCGACCGCGAATGAGACCCTCGCGATGACGCTGCGCTACAAGCTCGGCCTCACCGGCACCAAGCTCGGTTGCGACCGCGGCGAATGCGGCGCCTGCACCGTGCTGATCGACGACGTGCCGATGCATTCGTGCTCGACGCTGACGCACTCGCTGCGCGGACGAAAAGTCACCACGATCGAAGGCCTCGAAGGCCCGAAGGGCGAACTGCATCCGATGCAGAAGGCGTTCGTCGAGGAGCTGGCACCGCAATGCGGCTTCTGTACCCCCGGACAGATCATATCCGCGGTCGGATTGCTCAAGGTCAATCCAAAGCCGACGCGCGACGAGGTGCGCCTTGCACTCTCCGGCAACCTCTGTCGTTGCGGAGCCTATGATCATTATCTCAATGCGGTGATGCGCGCCGCCCGGGAGGCGTGAGATGGCATACGATCTGATCGGCAAGAATTTCACCCCGCCCGACATCTACGGCAAGGTCACCGGCAAGGCGAAATACGCGGAGGACTACCGCGCCGACGGCATGGTGTTCTGCCGCATGCTCACGAGCCCGATGCCGCACGCCAAGGTGAAGCGCATCGACAGCTCGGCGGCACTCAAGTTGAAGGGCGTGCTCGGCATCATCACGGCAGATGACGTGCCGGCATTCCCGCCGCCCAACAACCCGATCCTGACCAACGAGCCGCTCTATGTCGGCGACCCGATCCTCGCGGTCGCGGCCGAAACCGAGCAACTCGCTCAGGACGCCATCGACCTCATCAAGATCGAATACGAGCCGCTGCCGTTCGTGGTCGATCCGCTCGACAGCCTGCACCCCGCCGGCCCCACGGCAAGGACCGACGGCAACGTCGCCAACCCGCGGGTCAAATTCCAGACCATCAAGTGGACCGCGCGCGACTTTGCGGCCGCCGGCGAAGGCAATCTGCCGATGGGCAAGCCCGCCGAAGAATGGACCTATGGCGATCTTGATGCCGGGTTCAAGGAGGCGAAGCTCGTCCTCGACGAAAGCTTCGTGATCGGCGCGCAAGGTCATCAGTGTATGGAGCCCCGTTCCGCCATGGCTTACTGGCAGAACGGCAAGGTCTTCGTGTTCGGCTCGAGCCAGAGCCAGACGGCGATGATCCCGGGTCTTGCCCGTTACATCGGCGTCGAGCCCAAAGACCTTGTGTATGTCGCGGAATACTGCGGCGGCGGTTTCGGCTCGAAGGGCACGCCGTACCCGCAGATGGCCATCCCGGCCCACATGTCGCGCAAGATCAATCGGCCGGTGATGATGCGCGTGAGCCGAGCCGAGGAATACGCCATCGGCCAGGGTCGCGCCGGCTTCCAGGGCCGGATCAGGGTCGGCTTCCGCGGCGACGGCCGCATCACCGCCATGGACGCCTACGTGGTGGCTGAGAACGGCGCCAACATCGGCTTCTGGGACTTTGAGAACTTCGGCCATACGCTTTCGGTCGTGTATCAACCGATGGCAATGCGCTGGCGCGGCATCCCGGTGCTCACCAATACGCCGTTCCGCGGACCGCAACGCGGCCCGGGCGAGAACCAGACGGCCCTCGCCATGGAGCCGATCATGGACAAGGCGGCACGCGGGCTCGGGCTCGATCGGGTGGCAATCCGCACGATCAACGCGCCCGACAACAACGGCAAGCACGGCGAGAAGCGCGAGTCCTTCACCAGCGCCTACCTCAAGGAAGCACTGGCCAAGGGCGCCGAACGCTTCAAGTGGGACGAGAAGATCAAGCTGAGCGGCCAGCGCCGCGGCACCAAGGTGATCGGCGTCGGGGTCGGCTCGGCGTTCCACCAGGCCGGCTTCAATGGCTTCGACGGCCTGGTGCGGATCACGCCGGACGGCAAGGTCCACATCCACACCGGCGTCGGCAATCTCGGCACCTACTCCTATGCCGCGACCTCACGTGTCGCTGCCGAAGTTCTCAAGTGCAGCTGGGACAATTGCATCATCGAACGAGGCGACACCCGGCGTCATCTGCCGTGGAACTCGCCCCAGGTCGGCAGCAATACGACCTACACCCAGTCGCGCACCAACTACGTGGCGGCGATGGATGCCAAGGCGAAGCTCCAGCAGATCGCCGCGAAGGATCTTGGCGGCCAGCCTGACGACTACGACATCGGCGGCGAGAAGGTCTTTCTCAAATCCGATCCGTCCAAATCGCTCACTTACGCCGCCGCGGCCCAGCGCGCGATCGATCTCGGCGGCGCGTTCTCCGGCAAAGAGGCGCCCAAGGACATCAACCCGATCACCCAGGCAGCAGTCGCGGGCATCGCCGGGACGGGCCTGATCGGCGTTGCCAAGGACAATCTGGCCTTCAATGCCATGCCGCCCGCGTTGGCGGTCGGCTACATCATGGTCGAGCTCGACGTCGAGACCGGGCAGCACACGATCCTCGAATATCTCGGGGTCGCCGATTGCGGCACCGTGATTCATCCGATGGGTCTCTTCACCCAGGTCAAAAGCGGCGCGGTCATGGGCTTCGGTCTCGCCTCGACTGAGCGATATGTGCTCGATGCACAGATCGGTCTGCCGGCGAATACCGGGTTCCTGAGCCAAAAGCCGATGAGCTATCTCGACGTGCCGTCGGAGATGCACGCGGACGCCGTCGACAAGTCGGATCCGAGCTCTCCGCTCGGGTCGCGCGGCATCGGCGAGCCGCTTGAGGGCTGCGCCGGCGCAGCGCTCGTCTGCGCCATCGCCGACGCCATGGGCGGCCACTACTTCAACCGGACGCCAGTGATGGCGGACATGATTGTCAATGCCATCGCCAAGCGCCCGCAGTCGTACAAACTGCTCGCGGCGAATACGCAATAAGGGGATGCAGCCATGATCAGGGACATGATGCCCAACTTCGAGCTGCTGCAGCCGACCAAGCTTGCGGACGCTCTCACTCAACTCAGCCAGCGCGGCCAGGACATCTGGAAGATGGCCGGCGGCAACGACAGCCTCGACTGGTTCAAGGATCGCGTGAAACGGCCGAAGGCCGTGATGGATCTCGGCGGAATCACGGAGCTCAAGGGCATCCGTGAAACTCCGAACGGGATCGAGATCGGCGCTTTGACGACGCTCGCGGATGTCTCGAACAGTCAAGTCATCCGCAGCAAGTACAAGGTGCTGGCGGATGCAGCCGGCCGGGTCGCGAGCCCGCAGATCAGGAACATGTCCTCGATCGGCGGCAACGTCTCACAAGACGCGCGGTGCTGGTATTACCGCTCGGGCCTGCCCTGCTATCGGGCCGGCGGCACCACCTGCTTTGCTGATACGCCGGGCGGAATGAACCGCGAGCACGCGATCTTCGACGCCTCGCGCTGCATCGCGGTGAGCCCGTCGGATACAGCACCCGCCTTGATCGTTCTCGACGCCAAAATGGTGATCCGTTCTGCCAAGGGCGAGCGGGTCGTGGACGCCGAGAATTACTTTGTGGGGCCGGCGGTCGACATTACCCACATGACAGTGGTCAAGCCCGAGGAGTTGCTGGTCGCGATTCGCATCCCCAACACCTGGGCCGGGGCCAAGTTCTATTTCGAGAAGGTCGCCGACCGTCAGACCTGGGACTTCCCGCTCGTCAATGTCGCCTCCGCGGTGAAAGTTGCGAACGGCACCATCAGCGCGGCCCGCGTCTGCTGCGGCGGCGTCGCGGCAACACCGCGCTTCCTCAAGGTCGTCGAGGAAGTGGTGAAAGGCAGCGCCCAGGATGACGAAACCGCGACACTCGCCGGCAAGACCGCAAGTCACGGCGCCCGGCCGGTGACGTTCAATCAATACAAGGTTCCCCTGATGGAGAACCTCGTCAAACGCGCGATCCGCGACGCGGTGTAGGCGCTAAGCCTGTAGCTCGGATGGTGGACCGCGGCGAGCGCGGTCCACCATCCGGGAGGCCCTTCACGAAATGGTTGGCAGCAACGGCCCGTTTCCGCGGACTTCCGCTTGGGCGTCCGCGCGGCGGTTATTAGGCTCGCTTTGCGCCGTCCGCGCCGACAAATCCCAACAACTGGAACATCGATTATGAGCGCGGATGCGCAACCCGCAAGCGGCCTCCCGGAACGAATTGCTGCGATCGAGGAGGCCTACGAGTTCATGCTCGCCTATGCCTCGCAGGGCCATCGGCGAGGCATTGAAGGCGGCGAGATCCGCGATTTCCTGAAACGTGCTGACGCGGCGCTCGACGGCATCGGTGCCGCCGCGATCGCCGCTGCGAAGGCCGCCGCGGGCGACACTACCGTATTCGCTCCGTTCGTCGCGACGCTTGAGGACGACGCGCGCAAGGCGCGGGCCGGCATCAAGCTTGTCCTCGCGCAACGAGCGATCGGGTCGCAGCTGGTCGACAATCTCAATGCGTCGATTCACTTGCGCGCGCTGCTGACCGACCTCTTCCTGGTCGACGAAGCGATCGCTTCGATGCGCGAGTGATTCCCGACCGTAGCCCGGATGGAGCCAACGGGTCCCGCCTCCGGCGGGCCCGATGACAGACTCCGCGTAATCCGGGACGGCGCAATCCGCAACAAACGTGGTCGATTGAAAGGTTGGCCCCGGATTACACGCGGCGAGCGCCGCGTTTCATCCGGGCTACGGCGGCATGGCTGCGCCTAGCGGAAATCCGGCATCCCGCCCCAGCGCTCCTGCCACAGGCGCTCGCCGATGGTGCAGGAAATGCGCGGGGCCGATGCCGCCGCCGCCGGAACGACGCGGGGCGTCGTGCCGGCAATCTCGAGGACGAGCTTGGTGCGCGTCGCTTCGCGAAACTGCTTGCGCTCCTTGATCGGAATCACAAAGGAGCCCAGACCTCCGACCACGCAATCCTCGTAGTAGATATCGAGGTCTTCAATGTCGATCGAGCCGGGCTGCGGGCGCTTGAGCATGATCGGCAAGCCGTTGATGGTGATCCCCTGCTCCAGCACCTCGTCGCGCACGATCGCGACCGGCGCGCCCTGATTGTTGACGCCGTCGCCGGACACATCGATCACCCGCCGCAGTCCGCGAAATCCCGAACTCTCGAACAGCGGCTGGGCAAACTTGAGCGCGCCGGAAATCGAGGTTCGGTAGGCGCGTCGGTAAGGCGCGTTGGCGATCTCGTCGGTAAAGGCGCGCGCGGTTGCCGCGCCGTCGATCATCCGCCATGGCACGACGATGCGTTGGTCAGCGGCGCCCGCCCATTCGAAATAGGTCAAGGCGATCTTGCCATGGGTGCCCTGATGGAGCGCGTTGAGAAACTCCGGCGAGTTGAGGCCGGTGATATAGCCCTCGCGTTGCAGCGCCTGCTCGTCCGGATCCATGGAATAGGACACGTCTACCGCGATAATGAGCTCAACGTCCACATCGGCGGTTGCCGCGGCGGCAGGCGCCTTGCCCCGAACTTGCGCAAACGTCGTCCACCGATCGCCTGACGCCAGCGTCGCGACCGCGAAAACGCCCGATGCCACGACCGCAGCCATCGTCAATCTGAGTGCGCGCATCAATTTCCCCGACCCGCGCCTGGCCCTGAAGCAACTGGCGTTTCGGTCCGGCCAGCGGCAGCGAGATCTAGTTTCGCATGGTGGCACGCTTGCCAGGACAAGAAAAGCGGCCCATTGCCTGGCCCACATCGTGCCGCCCGATTGCGGCACGGCTTTGGTGGAACTGCAGCTTTTGTGCCGGCTAAAGGTCTTACGGTGCGATCGGCTCGCTCGACGTGATCTCGATCCCGAACCCGGCGAGGCCGACATAGCGATGCTCGGCCGACGTTAGAAGGCGGATCGAGGAAATGCCGAGGTCTTTCAGTATCTGCGCGCCGAGACCAATCTCGCGCCATTGCCGTTGGCGCGCCGCATCCGTGCCGTGTTGCGGCAGCGCCGTTACCGGCACGCCCGCGGAGCCGTCGCGCAAGAACACGATGACGCCCCGCCCGTCGGCCGCAAAGCGCCGCAACGCGCCGTGGACGTCTGCGGCACCGCCAAAAATGTCCTTGAGGATGTTCGCCCGATGCAGCCGTGTCAGCACATCGCGGCCGTCGCCGATACGTCCGTGCACCAGTGCCATGTGGTGGACCTGGTCGAACCGGGTGACATAGGCATAGCCGTTGAGCGTTCCGATCTCGGTCGCGACGGTGAACTCGCCGACCCTCTCGACGAGTTTCTCCCGCACCTGCCGATAGGCGATGAGATCGGCGATGGTCAGGCACTTGAGGCCATGCTGCGCCGCAAATCGCGCCACGTCGGCGCCACGCATCACGGTGCCGTCGTCGTTCATGAGTTCGGCGAGAACACCGACCTGGGATAAGCCCGCAAGCCGGCACAGATCGAGGCAGGCCTCGGTATGCCCGGACCGCATCAGCACACCCCCCTCACGCCCCACCAGCGGAAACACGTGGCCCGGGCGCACAAAATCGACGGCACCGCTGTTGTCGTTGGCGAGCGCGCGCACGGTGTTGGTGCGCTCCTCGGCGGAGATGCCGGTGGTCAGACCGTGACGTACATCGACCGACACCGTGAACGCGGTCCCGAGCGGCGCATCATTGAGCGCCACCATGGGGTCGAGATGCAGACGCTTCGCCGCCTCTCCCGATAGCGGCGTGCAAACAATGCCGGAGGTGTGCCGGATCATGAAGGCCATCTTTTCCGGCGTGCACATGGAGGCGGCCACGAACAGGTCGCCTTCGTTCTCGCGGTCGTCGTCGTCCGCCACCACAACGATCTCACCGCGCGCAAACGCAGCGACGGCCGCCTCGACCAGCGAGTGGGATTGTGACGTCATTGGTTTCTCAGCATCTACGGCATTCATTTCAGGGCCTTGTTGCCGGCCAGGGCGGTGTCTCACCAACCTGGCCGCGATGACGCAGATAATGATCCGCGAGCACGCACGCCATCATCGCCTCGCCGACCGGCACGGCGCGGATACCGACGCAGGGGTCATGGCGGCCCTTGGTGGCGATTTCCGTTTCGTGGCCGTAGCGGTCGACGGTCTGGCGTGGCGTCAGGATCGACGACGTGGGTTTGACGGCAAAGCGCGCCACGATCGGCTGTCCGGTGGAGATGCCGCCGAGAATCCCGCCGGCGTGATTGGACCGGAAGCGCGGGCGACCGTCGTTGCCCATGCGCATCTCGTCGGCGTTTTCTTCGCCCGATAGCGCCGCCGCCGCGAAACCGGCGCCGATCTCCACGCCCTTGACGGCATTGATCCCCATCAGCGCCGCCGCGATATCGGCGTCGAGCTTGCCGTAGACGGGTGCACCCAGCCCCGGCGGCACTCCCTCAGCAATCACTTCGATGACGGCGCCGATGGAGGAGCCGGCTTTGCGGATGCCATCGAGGTAATCGGCGAAGAATGCGGCCTTTTCGGCATCCGGACAGAAGAACGGATTGCGCCCCACCTCGTCCCAGTCCCATCGGGCGCGGTCAATCGCGTGCGGACCCATGGCGACAAGCGCCGCGCGCAAGGAGACCCCCGGCACGACCTTGCGCGCCACCGCGCCCGCCGCAACCCGCGCCGCGGTCTCTCGCGCCGACTGCCGGCCGCCGCCCCGATAGTCCCGCAGGCCGTACTTCGCATCGTAGGTGTAGTCGGCGTGACCGGGCCGATAGCGGTCGCGAATGTCCGAATAGTCCTTGGAGCGCTGGTCGACATTCTCGATCACCAGCGCAATCGGCGTACCGGTCGTCACCTGTACGCCGGCCGCATCGGGGAAGACGCCCGACAGGATTTTCACCTCGTCGGGTTCTTGGCGCTGCGTGGTGAAACGCGATTGGCCAGGCCGACGGCGGTCGAGATCGCGTTGGATGTCGGCAGCGGTCAGCGGGATTTGCGGCGGGCAACCATCGACCACACAGCCGATCGCGACGCCATGGCTCTCGCCGAACGTGGTCACCCGAAAGAGGTGGCCGAAGGTGTTGTGGGACATGAGCTTTGGCCTGCCGCCGGCTTGGTAGCCCGCGCGTCGCGAAGGGTCAATGACGCCGCCGTCGATGCGGTTGAAGGCGCGTCAGCCCAGCTTCCTCAACCAAATCAATAACAACAGGATATCAAGATCAAGTTATTGAAATATCGCAATTTTCTTGATGAGCCCGAGCCGATCGCGTCATCCATGCCGATGCATCGCTCCATCGGCAAACTCGTAGACGACGCCCTGGTCAATGGTACCGGTCGTCGCGTCATCTGCGGGGCACACGCCATAAAGCACCATCAGGGTCCGCGCCACGCCGCCATGGGCGGCAAGCACGATGTCGCCCTCGATCTCGACATGCCAAGCCTGCACGCGCGCGAAAAGGTCAGCGTAGCTTTCCCCTTCGGGCGGCCGGTAATTCCATTTGTCGCGATTGCGCGCCGGCAGCTCGTGGGGATGCTGGTCGCGGACCTCCAGGTATGTCAGTCCTTCCCACCGCCCGTACGACATCTCGACCAGCCGATGATCGAGTCCATAGCCACCCGCCTCCAAGCCGAGACCCCCTCGGACGATCTCCATGGTCTCGCGGGCGCGGATCAACGGGCTTGCCACGAAGTTCAGCGTCGACACCGGTTTTACGCCCAGGCCCGCGAGTATCTCCGCGCACCGGGCAGCTTGACGACGACCAAGCTCGTTAAGCGGCACGTCGATCTGGCCCTGGAGCCGCCGCGCGGCGTTCCAGTCGGTTTCGCCATGCCGAACGAAATAAAACGTCATGGCACCGATATTGGGGCGACCGGCGCGCGCATCAATCCTTGTGGACGACGATGTCCGGCGCGTCGGGATGCTTCATGCCGACGATGTGATAACCGGCGTCGACATAGTGGATTTCGCCGGTGACGCCGCGCGACAGGTCGGACAAGAGGTAGACCGCGGTATCGCCGACCTCATCCGCAGAGACGTTGCGGCGAAGCGGCGCGTTGTGCTCGTTCCAACTGAGAATGTAGCGAAAATCGCCGATCCCTGACGCCGCAAGCGTCTTGATAGGTCCGGCGGAGATGGCGTTGACGCGAATATTCTTGGTGCCGAGATCGGCGGCAAGATAGCGAACGGATGCTTCGAGTCCGGCCTTGGCAATTCCCATCACGTTGTAATGGGGCATCCATTTCTGCGAGCCGTAATAGGTGAGCGTCAGCATCGCGCCGCCGTTCGACATCAGCCGCTCGGCGCGCTGCGCCACGGCCGTGAACGAATAGCAGCTGATCTCGAGGGTGTTGAGGAAGTTATCACGGGTCGTGTCGATGTAACGGCCGTCCAACTCTCGTCGGTCGGAAAACGCGACGGCGTGGACGACAAAATCGATCGAACCCCACTTCTCGGCAGTAGCCGCAAATACAGCATCCATCGAGGCCGCATCGGTGACGTCGCAGTGCCCGACGACGAGTCCCCCAACCTCCCGCGCCAGCGGCTCTACCCGCTTCTTGAGCGCGTCGCCCTGATAGGTGAAGGCGAGTTGCGCGCCATGGGCCGTTGCCGATTTGGCAATGCCCCAGGCGATCGACCGGTTGTTGGCCACTCCGATAATCAGGCCGCGCTTGCCCCGCAACAGCCCCGCGGTTTCCGGCATATCGTCCCCTTCCGCCGGCGACCGGCCGGTCGCCTCGTATGGCATAGGCCCCCTGGGGCTTCAAGGCGCGGTAGACCTCGGGGATGGACGTAGCCCGGATGAAGGGAGCGCGCGTGCGCGATCCCGTAATCCGGGGCGGCCGTGCGATCGGGCCAAGGCGACGCAGTGAGGCGAGTCCATCCCCGGATGAAGCGAACGCGTTTGCGTTCGCTTCATCCGGGCTACGGCAGCGGCGGTCTACGGATTGAGGATCGCCCGGTTGTACCAATGGAAGGAGTCCCAGCTCAGCACCTTCTCGGTGCCATCGAACAGGCCGCCAAGCTTGCCGCCGGTGACCTTGTAGCTGAACTCCTTGACCCGGTCCTTCACCGGCACCGACGCGTTCTTCATGATGTCGAGACCGGAATCGACTTTGAAAATCTGATAGGCGCTCGGATTTGCCGGGTTGAAGAACTTCACCTCTTGGGTCGGATTGCGACGCGCAGGGCCGCGCTCGTATTTCACATGGGTCTCCATGCGCCCGCCGCTCGGAGCGATGAACTCCCAGCTCTCCTCGCCTTGGGTAACGCCCTTGTCGGTCGAGAACGAGCGCGAAGCCTTGGCGTTCGCGACTTCGTAATTTCCGAACGGGCCTGGCGCCTCTTTGGCATCGGAGGTAAGGCCACCAATAATCATCTGCCCGGCAATGTTGTTCGTTCCCGTCTGCTTGACCGGGATCGCGACGTAGACGAGTTGATCGGTCTTTTTCGGGGTATTGTCAGGATTGGTCACGTCGACGCGATCGATGAAGATGAGCCGCAGGTTGGCATCCTTGGCAGGACCCTGCGTCGCGATGGCCGGCTCCCAGCCGGCGGGAAGCAGTTTCTGCAGCGCGGCGTCATTGACGTGGAAGTCGAGCTGAAACCGGAATTCCGCGCTGTTTTCCACCAGCGTCTCGGCGCTCGCCTGTTGCGCCATCCCGCCCAAGGCGCCCGCCAGCAACGCGCCGCCCGCGCTCAACGCGATCATTCTTCCCATGAGTGTCTCCCGTCTTGGCTTGTCCGCGCTCGCGGATTAAGGCCGCGACACTAGCACGAAAGAGAGCGCCGACACCGCATCCTCTGGCGCCATCCGACTTTTCACCGAACCGCAAGCTTTTTGCATGGTAAATGGGCGAAAACCCACTCGTATCTCGCATTCATCTGCACTAGCTTTCGCGCGGCCGTGGCCGATGTTATCGGCCGCGCAACGGACGGAGGAGTGGGGTGAAAAAGCAATTCAACCTTTGCGTTTCCCGTGCGGCATTGACGCTCGGGTGTGCCGCCCTCGGCGCGATTGCAATGACGAGCACGGCAACGGCGGCTGAAGTCACGTTCGAGCGCCTCGCCAATCCCGAGCCCGGCAACTGGCTGATGAACCACCATGACTACGGGTCGCACCGCTACTCGTCGCTCGACGTCATCAACAAGGCGAACGTCAAGAACCTGAGGCTCGCCTTCGCCGTGCCGCTCGGCGGCACCAGCGGCAACGAGTACAACGAAGCGACGCCGCTGGTCGAAGACGGCTTCATGTACATGACCGACGTCTGGAGCGTCGTCTACAAGATCGACGTCCGCTCCGGCACGGCCGGACGGCGTCGTCTGGAAGATGGATCCCGGGCACGCAAGAAGGCCGATCGCAACCGCGGCGTCGCGCTGTGGGGCAATCTTGTGATTTCGGTGACCGGCCTCGACGGGCGCGTGATCGCAACCGACAAGGAAACCGGCAAGATCGTCTGGGACAAGAACCTGCTCGACCAGCCCGAATCTCGAACTCACAGCGGCGCCGCTGGCGCTCAAGGACTGCCATCGTCGTCGGCGCGTCGGGCGGCGACAACGGCGTGCGCGACTGGATCGCCTCGCTCGATCCGAAGACCGGCGACACCCAGTGGAAGACCTTCGTGATCCCGGCGCCGGGCGAGCCCGGCAGCGAGACCTGGAAGGACAAGAACAACGCCTGGCAGACCGGCGGCGGCGCCTTCTACGTCACCGGCTCCTACGACCCGGCGACCAATCTCACCTATTGGGGAACGGGCAATCCGGTGCCGCGCTACGATTCCGGCTATCGTCCCGGCGACAATCTCTATACCAACTCGACCGTCGCCTTCGGGGTCAAGGACGGCAAGATCCAGTGGCATTTCCAGCACACCGCGAACGACATTCACGACTACGACACTTCGGGCTCGCAGATCATCATCGACGGCAAGGTCAACGGCGAGGACCGCAAGCTCGTGGTGCACGCCGACCGCAATGGCTTCAACTACACCTTCGACCGCCTCAACGGCCAGTTCCTCAAGGCGGTGCAGTACGCGATGAAGCTCAACTGGACGAAGGGCCTCGACCCCAAGACCGGCAAGCCCGTCGACTACGATCCCGGCAAGGACGTCCAGACCTACAACCACGATTGGCCGTCGCCGACGGCGAAGATCATGAACTCATGTCCGGACGTGCACGGCGGCACCAATTTCTGGCCGCCGTCGTACTCCGACAAGAGCAAGCTCCTCTATATCGGGGCAAGCGAAGGCTGCGCCGACATCACGCCAGATCCGACCGCCCACGTGCGCGGCAAGTTCGGCGGCGGCGGCTACGTCAACGATGCCCGCATCGTCGGCAGCCTCACCGTCGTCGATCCGCTCACCGCCGAGATCAAAACGCGCCGCGAACTGCCCTACCCTGATCTTTCCGGCGTGCTCACGACCGGCGGCGGTATCGTCGTGACCGCGATGCTCGACGGCACCATCCTCGCCTTCGACGATCAGACCCTCGACAAGCTCTGGGAAATCAACGTCGGCACCGGCTTCGTCGCACCGCCCATGACCTACGCGGTCAACGGCAAGCAATATATCGCCATCGCCTCCGGCATCGGTCCGGTCGGCAAAGCGAAGATCGCCCGCTCGCCGGAACTCAAGACCCAAGGCAACGCGACCATGCTGTTCGTGTTCGGACTATGAGGTAGGAACGAAACAACGGCTGCGTATGCTGATACCTGTGGTCATTGGTATTGCTACCCCGCCGGGGATGACAGCCGCCAACGGCTATTTCAGCGCAGCCTCGGCCCTGGGCTACGATCGCGACGAAGGTCTCGAGTTCAAGATCTTCTACGGCGAGGAGCCCGGGGCGACAGCGCGCGCACTGTGCAACGGCGCGTGCGACATTGCCTCGCTCAACACGACCGTCGGACTGCTTGGGCGCGAGAGCGGACTGCCGATGGTCGCGGTCTACGGCAAGGCGCGCCGTACTCACCGCTGGTTCGCCGTCATCGAGCAAAGCCCTATCCGCTCACTCAGCGATCTCCGGGGTAAGAAGATCGCGTGCGACTTCGATCACCTGCGATCGCTCGCGGAAGCAGCACTCGCCGAGGAAGGCGTGTTGGCTGGCTCGTTCGAATGGGTGCCATGGCGCGGCTCGGGAATGGAGACGCGCGCGATGATAGGGCCGCTGCGCGAGGGGGCCATCGACGCGGTATTCCTGATCGATTGGAACCATGGCGATTTCATCGCCGAGGGACTGGAAATGCGCCGCTTGCCGTCGCAAGCGCTCGACCGGATCAGGCTGTCCTCCTGCCTGTGGACCTCGGAGAGCTATTTGCGAGCGCACCGCGACGCGATTGCCGGCATCGGACGGGCGATGGCAAAGGTGACGACCTACGCGTTGGAAAATCCCGAGGCCGCTGTCCGGCTGATGTGGCACCAGGAGCCGCAGACACGGCCGTCGGTTGAGAACGAGGCTCGCATTCTGAGACGGGACCTCGAAATCATGAAAGCCAGGCTCGATTCATTTGCTCCCGATCCCGGCGAGAAGGCGTGGCGCTGGGGCTCAATCGAGCGGAACGAGATCGCGGTCTGGGAAGAGTTCCTGATCAATTGCGGCGCAATGCATCGGCGCCTCGATCTCGCTTCCGTTTTCACTTCGGAGTTCATCGACCGGTTCAACGCGTTTGACGCCGATGCGGTCCGGGCGCAAGCGCGCGCGTTCCAAGCCCATGCGTCGGACGATGACGGCCGCGCGACAACTCGGGAACCCGGCAGATGACCAGACAGAAGTTCACGATTGGGCTCGCCATCCCCGACCGCATGGGGGCGGCTTACGGATATCTCGCCCCGATTGTCGCGATGGGCTACGACCGCGAGGAAGGTCTCGATCTCGCGATCTTCTACGGCGGGGAGCCGGGTGCCACGGCGCAGAGCCTTTGTTCCGGGGCGTGCGATATCGCATTCCTCAATACGATCGTTGGTTTCATGGGACGAGCCGAAGGCCTCCCGATGGTGGCGATCGGCAGCAAAGCCCGGCGCGCCCACCGCTACTTTGCCGTCTTGCCGAATAGCCCGATCCGCTCGTTGCACGACCTCACAGGCAAACGCATCGCGTGTGACTTTCCCCACCTTCACCCGCTTGCTGAAGCAGCGCTCGCGGAAGAGGGCGTGGAGCGGCAGAACTTCGAATGGGTCCCCTGGCGCGGCTCAGGAATGGAGGTCGCGGGCATGGTCGCGCCGCTGCGTAACGGGGAGGTCGAGGCCGCATTCATCATGGACTGGAGCGACGGAGATTTTACGGCGAGCGGCCTTCCTCTCAGACATCTGCGCTCGAAGCTTCTCGAAACGATCAAGGTCTCCTCCTGCTATTGGACGACCGAGACGCGCTTCGCTGCCGATCCGGAATTGCTGGCGCGCGGGCTACGCGCCATACAGAAGAGCCTCATCTTCTCGTTTGCCAATCCCGAGGCGGCTTTGCGGCTGATGTGGCAGGTCTTTCCGGAAGCAAAGCCGCCAGCCAATTCATCCGGCGTCGCGATACGAAGGCAGCTCGAAATCCTCAAGGCTTGCCTCGAACCCATGCGCATCGACCATGACGATCCGGACCCGCGTTGGTGCGCCATCTCGGCGGACCAGATGAAGGCTTGGCAGGAGTTTCTCCGCCGCTCCGGCACTTTGGGCACCGAGATTTTTGATGTGGAGCGCTGCTATTCGACGGCCCTCGTCGACCAGGCAAACGCATTCGACGCCGCCTCAATCCGCGCCGCCGCCGCGTCGAGCGGAACTGCACTGCATCCCTGATCTCCAGCGAGCCGCGCGGGATGTCCGAGAGCGAACCCGCGTTCGCATGCGCTCCGCCAAAGGCTGCTGACTCCAATGTCGACTGCCGATACCATGCCTCGCCGGAGCAAGCTCAATGCCGTGCCCTGAAAAGGCAAAGTCGATGATGGAGAGCACGACGATGCGAAACAAGGCTTTAGTGATCGGCGCGCTCGGTGCCCTTGTCGCGTTGAGCATCGCACCACCGGCTCGGGCAGCGGATGACAATCTCCTCAAGACCATCAAGGACCGCGGCGTGATGCGCGTCTGCAGCGTCGATTACACGCCGTGGAACATCAAAAATCCTGCCACCAACCAGTGGGAAGGGATCAACATCGATATCGTCAATCTTGTCGCGGGCGCACTGAAGGTGAAGCCCGAATACGTGGATGCCACATGGGGAACCGTCGTTCCCAACATCACGACAGGAAAATGTGACTTCGCGGCTGCGGGCTTTTACATCGTTCCCGCGCGTGCCGAGATCATCACCTTCACGCGGCCCATTGCGGCCGACGGCATTTCACTGTTCGTCGCGGCAAACTCGCCGCTCAAGACGATCGCGGATCTCGACAAGCCGGGAAAAACCGTGGTCGTCCGGTCGGGCGGGTTTGAAGAGACCGTGGCGAAGGCACTGCTCAAGCAAGCTACGGTCAAGACCCTGACGGCGGATCAAGCCGGGATCATCCTGCTTGAGATCGCTTCCGGCCGCGCCGACGCGGGCGCCGGCGGGTATTACGGCAATCTCTCCTTCATGAAGGCTAATCCGAACATCAAGGCAAAGCTCTTGTCTGACGAGTTGCTTGCCAAGACGTCGATTGCCTATGCGGTGCCGCCGCGCGAATACTTCTTCCGCGACTGGCTCAACGCGGTCTTCCTGAGCCTCGAAGAGAACGGGAAGCTCAAGGAGATTCTCGACAAATGGAGCAAATAGGGGACAACCGCTCCAACACATCATCAGTGAAACTGCGGCCTACCAACCACGACAACGCGCTGCTGTCTCGTTCCGCCTCCGATCTCCTGATCCACTGGATTGTTCCAACCGGCGCCGCCCTCGTCATCGTGGGGTGGCTCGCCGCGCAGGTGAACTGGTCGTTCGTCGAAGGCCTCGATTTTTCGGTGGTCTACACCTATCGGATCGCCCTCCTCCAGGGTCTTCTCACCACGATCCTCATTACGTCGCTCTCGCTGTTGCTCGGCTTGGCTCTCGGCTTTGCATTTGCCTGCCTCGCCTACGTGCCGTTCGCGCCGCTACGGTGGCTCATCGCTGCCTACATTGAGGTCCTGCGTGATGTGCCGCTGGTGGTGGCGCTCTTTTGGATTCATTTCGCCCTGCCGGTAGTCACCGGAATCTCGACATCGGCGTTCGAAAGCGGATTTATCGCGATGGCGCTCCAATCGAGCGCCTACCTCGCCGACGTGGCGCGCGCAGGGATCCAGGCGATCCCCAAGGGCCAGTGGGATGCCGCGGACGCGCTCGGCCTGTCGCGAACCCGGAAGTGGCTTGATGTCGTGTTGCCGCAGGCGCTCAAGATCATCATTCCGCCGCTTGCCAATATTGCGCTCGGCTACTTCAAGGCAAGCTCGGTCCTCGCCCTGCTCTCGATCGGTGAGTTGACGGGCGTCGCGACCCGCATCAGCAATTACACGTTCAAGCCGATCGAAATCTTCACCACGATCGCGATCATCTATCTCGTGCTGGGGTATCTCTTGAGCTCAATGACCTTCCGGCTGGAAAAGGTCTTTCGGACGACGCAGGGCTAAAGATGTCGTTCGACACCTCGTTGCTTTGGCAGAACCTTCCCGTGCTGGCGAGCGGCGTATGGATGACGCTCGCCCTTGTCATCGTTTCGCTTGCGATTGGCCTCGTCATCGGGCTCATCATTTGTGCTGGCATGCTGCTCGGCCGCGGGATCGCGTACTATATGAGCGCCGGCTACGTCGCGCTCTTTCGTGCCCTGCCGGAGCCGGTCATCATTTTCTGGCTCTATTATTGTGCGCCTCTCATCCTGAACACCAAGCTTTCGGCGTTCGAGGCGGGAACGATCGCTCTCGCTATCCCGACGGGCGCGTACCTCGCCGAGATCTTCCGCGCCGGCGTCGAAGCGGTGCCGCGCGGGCAGTTTGAGGCGGCGCGGGCGGTCGGCCTCTCGCCTATTTCCGTCGTGTGGGACGTTGTCGCGCCGCAGGCCTTGCGCATGATGATCCCGCCCATGCTCGGCATCACGACAATTCTGATCAAGAATTCTGCACTCGTATCCGCCATCGGCGTCGGGGAGCTGTTCTATCAAGCAATGGTCCTCGGCGGCCAGACGCTTCGCTACTTCGAGTTCCTGACCGCCATCGCGATCATGTACTTCGCACTGATTTTGCCGCTGAGCCTGCTGGTTCAACACCAAGAACGCCGCCTGTTGGGAAAGGTCTGGTGAGCGGACAAACGGACAGCCCCGCTCCGAACGCAAGTTCGGAGCCCATGATCGCCTGCGAAGGGGTGCGCAAGTCATTTGGCGCCTTCGAGGCGTTGCGCGGCGTCGACCTCGCGGTGGCGCGTGGCGAGGTGCTTTGCGTCATCGGGCCTTCTGGCGGCGGCAAATCGACGTTCCTGCGCACCATCAACGCGCTTGAACAGATCGACGCGGGTCGCATTCGGATCGACGACATCGAACTTCCGGCCCACCGGCGCGAAATTCTGAAACTGCGACGCAAAGTCGGCATGGTCTTTCAGAGCTTCAACCTGTTTCCGCACATGACGGTGCGCCGGAACGTTGCGCTCGGCCCCGTGCGGGCACGAGGACTCTCCTGGCAGGAGGCATATGCGCGCGCCGAACGCCTGCTCGCGCGCGTCAACATCTTTGACCAGATCGACAAGTACCCGAACCAGCTCTCGGGCGGCCAACAGCAGCGCGTGGCGATTGCGCGCGCGCTCGCGATGGAGCCGGAGGTGCTGCTGTTCGACGAGCCGACGTCCTCCCTCGACCCCGAGATGGTGCAGGAGGTGCTGCAAGTCATCCGCGAGTTGGCGCACACCGGCATCACGATGCTTGTCGCAACCCACGAGATGGGTTTTGCGCGCGAGGTCGCGGACCATGTCGCCTTCATGGCCGACGGCAAGCTTATTCACCTCGCGCCGCCGAACGAATTCTTTGATCGGCCGTCCGATCCCCGTCTGAATGCGTTTCTCTCAAAGGTGCTTTGACGCGGCTGTTCACGGACGATAGAGACTTCTTGACTGACCCATTTGCCTTGAGATTTACGCCGTGTGCGGACCGATGAAACGTTGCGCCAGACTTGCGGCCCTGACGCTGACTTTGATCGCGATGAGGGAAGTGAGGGCAGCGGAAGCAGATGATTTCGCGTTCGGGCGACGGCTCTTTCTCGACAAGGCGCAGTGCTCGTTCTGCCATGGCTGGGCCGGAGACGGCGCCGGCGAACCGCAGTCGAGCGGCGCGGCCGCAAACTTGCGCGCTTCGCCGCTGAAGCGGGATCAGCTGATCGAGGTGATCGGCTGCGGCGTGCCCGGCAAGGCGATGCCGCATTTCGACGAGGATGCCTACACCGACAAGCGCTGCTATGGCGTGACCGCGGCCGAGCTTGGTCGCGACACCCCGTCGCTGCCGCCCGGCGCCACCTTAAGCCGACGCGAGATCGAGGCGGTTGCCGATTATCTCCTCGCCAAAGTGATCGGACGCGGACCCATCACGCGCGGGGAATGCGAAGAGGCCTATGGTGACGGCGCCCGCGCCTGCGCCGACTATCCGTAAAAATGAAATGCAGCGCGGTCGGGCGCAACGAAAGCCGCCGACGACCGCGCCAGAGAGGAGATGTGATGCCCAAGACGCAAGTCACTTCGTCGAAGATCCGCCAGCCAAGCGGCCACTTCTCGCAGGCAACCGTAATCGAAGCACGGGGACGCCTCGTTTTCATCTCCGGCATGACCGCGCGCCGCCCTGACGGCGCGATCGCCGGCATCGGCGATATCGAGGCGCAGACACGCCAAGTCTGCGAAAACATCAAGGCCGCCGTCGAAGCGGCCGGCGGCACCATGGACGACATCTGCCGTGTCGATGTGTTCGTGCGCAACATCGAGCAGTTCGACCAGATTCACAAAGTGCGCCGCGAGTATTTCAAGGCGCCGGCTCCGGCATCGACCATGGTCGAAGTCACCAAGCTCGCTTCGCCGGACTACTTGATCGAGATCAATGCCATCGCCGTCCTCGGCGATTGACGATGCATACGCCCCGGATTGCAGTCGGGTGCCGTGCCGGCCTAATCTCGCCTTCGAACCAAGAAAAATGATCGGCCGCTGCCGATCGATCATACGGAGACCGGAATGCCCAAATCGCCCGACAAATCGTCGCCTGCCAAGAACGGCAAGAATGGCGGCAAGCATGACGCCAAGAGCAACGGGAAAAGCCGTAACGGCGGGCACGCGCGCCAGGTAACCGAGCTGCCGAAGATCACCAACGCGACCGACACGCGCGACATCCTCGCTCATGCGGCAACTCACCAGCGCCACGACGATTACTTCATCGTCGATATCGACGCCCACGTCACCGAGACTGCCTTCTGGTCGGAAGTCGTGGACCTGATGGACAACGACGTCTATCGGACGATGGCGCGTGCCTTCAAGGACCGCGGCGGCTCGCCGCCCGGGCTCCTCAACGCCACGCCGGGCCTGCTCTATCAGGACGTGTTCGGGCGCATTCCCCATCAGCAGCGTCTCGGCGAAGCGGTGCCGCCCGGAAAGACCCACGCCCAGGTCGCCCTCGTCCAGCGTGCCATGGACAGCATGGGCATCGATTACATGGTGGTGTTTCCGACCCCGATGCTGGTCCTCGGCATGCATCCGCAGGCAGAGGTCGAGGTCGCAATCGGCACCGCCTATAACCGCTGGCTCGTCGAGCGGATCTTGCCGCAGGACAAGCGCATCAAGGCGATGCTCTACCTGCCGTTCAATCATCCGGAAGCCTGCCTCGACGTCGTCGAACGCTTCGGCGACGTCCCTGGCGTGCTCGGCTTCTCCGTTACCTCGACGCGGTTTCGGGCGGTGCATCACGACGCCTACATGCCGCTCTACTCGGCGATCCAGGCGAGCGGCAAGCCGCTCGGCTTCCACTCCGGTTTTCACTGGGGCGACCAGTCGATGCAGCAGTGCAACCGGTTTCTGTCCATGCACGCGCTGTCGTTCGTGCACTTCAACCTCGTGCACATGACGAACTGGATCATCAACGGGCTGCCGGAGCGGTTTCCGCGCCTCAAGGTGATCTGGATCGAGAGCGGACTCGCGTGGGTTCCGTTCCTGATGCAGCGCCTCGATCACGAGTACATGATGCGGTCGTCGGAAGCGCCGATGCTGCGGCGCAAGCCGAGCGAGTACATGGCGGACATGTACTATACGAGCCAGCCGCTCGAACGCTCCAACATGAACCTGACCAAGGCGACCTTCGAAGCCATCAACGCCGACACCCAGCTCCTGTTCGCGTCGGACTGGCCGCACTGGGACTTCGACCTGCCGAGCACCATCACGACGCTGCCGTTCCTGAACGAACAGGGCAAGCGCAACATCCTGGGCCTCAACGCCGCGCGGCTGTTCGGCCTGGACGTGCCGAAGGGCAAGCTCTCGGCACCGAGCCCCGTCCGCGCGCCGCGCGAACCGGTGCCAGCCTGATCGGCGCAGCTTCGCTTGGCGGTTGTCATGAGAGCAGCAAAGCCGAAAGCCTCGCGGAAGGCGGCGAAACGCCCGCGCGCGGCGCCGCCGAAGCCCGCGGGCGATTTCGTCGCGCTGGCTCGAGAAGCGCTGCGGCGGGGCGAACCCGACGCGATATCCGACGCGACGCTGCAGAAGGTGCTGGCAGCGGCGATCAAAGTCTACGCCGCCAAGATCGAGCGGCATGGCAGCGACGTGAAGCCTGTCGCCGATGGTGCCGTCACCACGACTGAGTCCGTCGTCGCAGCCTGCGCGCTCATTCGCGCCGCCGATCTCAACCTGTTCGACGTAGCGATGTGGTTCAACCGTCCGCCGGCCGTGTCGTGACGGCGGCAGCAAGTGTCCGAGGGAAATGACATGGAAGAAGTTGCGGTCGCGCGCCTGAGCGATCTTGCCGACGGTGACTACAAGGTCTTCGCGGTCGACACCTTCGAGGTCGGCGTCTTTCGCGTCGGCGACAAGGTGGTCGCCTATAGAAATAATTGCCCCCACGCCGGCGGCCCGGTGTGCCAGGGCAAGATCTTTCATCAGATCGAAGAGAAACTGACGCCGGACATGAAAAGCGCCGGGCTGCAGCACTCGAAGCAGCACAACATCGTGTGCCCATGGCACGGCTACGAATTCGACATTGAGACCGGGCGGCATCCGGGCGACCCCAACGTCCGCCTGACGCCCGTCAAGGTCGAGGTTCGCAACGGCGACATTTTCGTCGAGGTCAGGATACGATAGATCGCCGGCGACTCTCGGCGCGGATGTAACCTCCGCGCTTACCTCGGTCCCCCCATTCCGTCCGCGCCTCGCGTCGCCCAGCCGGTGGTACGGCGCTCGATGAATTCGGCAACGAGATACATGCCGATTCCCATGATGCTGGTCACCAGCAGGCCGGCGAAGGCGAGCGGCACCTCGAAACGCGAGGACGCGACCAGCATCAGATTGCCGATGCCCCGGTTGGAGGCCACCGTCTCGGCGACGATCGAGCCCACGAAGGCGAAGGTGATGGCGATCTTGAGCGAGGCGAAGAAGTAAGGCATCGACCGCGGCAGGCCGATCTTGACGATGATCTGCCCTGAGGTCGCGCCGAGGGCCCGGAGCACGTCCTTGAGCTCCGGTTCGACGGTCGCGATGCCCGCCGCGACGTTGACCAGGATCGGAAAGAACGAAATCAGGAACGCCGTGATGATCGCGGGCACGGTGCCGATGCCGAACCAGATCACGAGGATCGGGATCACCGCCACTTTGGGGATCGAATTGAAGCCGACCAGCGCCGGATAGAAGGCGTCGTAGACAAGCGTCGAGGAGCCGATCGCGACGCCACCCAGTAGGCCGAACACCACCGCGATCAGGAAGCCGCCGACGGTCGTCAGCAGCGTTTGCCACGAATTTTCCAGGATCGGCCAGCGCCATTCCCAGCCTGAGGCGAACACCGCGCTCGGCGCCGGCAATATGAACTCTTCAATCCCAAACAGCCGGACCGTGATTTCCCACAGCAGGAAGATTGCCGCGATGACGGCCCACGGCAGCGCCTGCCGCACGATCCTGCGCTGGAGGAAGGCGGGTTTCTGCCGCGGCAATGGTCGAGAGTCGAGGTCTGTCGTCGCCATCTGGTCGTCCGGCCGCGATGACCACGGCGCATTGACCCCGGAATCCGACACTATCACGCCCATTGCTGAGGCTCAAACGAGCGCCGCCAATTCCCCGGCCGGAAGCGAATTTGTCGCGCATCACCGAGGTCAATCGCCGGCATAGCGAAAGATTAACGATCTCCGACGTTCCTTCCCAGTCCCGGTCGATTATCCGCAATGCGGCCACATGCATCTGGACAACGCGTCACGCTAAACGCACAATCCGTCGGCAAGTGGTGTTTGGGCCAGATCACATTGGTAGCGTCGTGCCGCAGCGTCTTCACAAGGGAAATTTGGCTATGCAGCTCCACAGCATCCCACGCCGCTCCTTCAATTCGTCGCCTGCCGAACGCGCGCCGATCAACTGGCGGCGGGGCATGTTCCGCGTCTGGATCCTGACCTCGGTCGCATGGATCATGAGCTGGGCGATCTATCTGATCATGTACACGCTTGGCGGGAGAACCGAGCCCAAGGACTTCCTGGTGATTCCGGTGCTCCTGTTCGGCCCGCCCGTCGCTCTCCTGATCTTCGGCGCCGCGACAGCGTGGTCATTCCGCGGCTTCAAGCCCGACGAAGCCCCGGCAGAAGAGCAGCCGTAGTTCCCCAGACACCGTCCCGTAGGGTGGGCAAAGCCACCGGGTCCGACCTTCGGTCGGCTCGATGACAAGCTCCGCTTGCCCACCGTTCAGTTGTGCGTCCCGCGCCTACCTTCGATTATCGGATCAGCTGCCCGGAATGATGCCCTTCGGCATCTCGAAGCAATATTTTGCGATGTCGCCGGCGCGCGTCACCCAGATGCGGTCCCTTCCCTTCTCGATGCAATGCTTGATGGCTTTGCGCAGCGGCCGCAGCCGGAACGGCTGGCCGACGATGAAGCCGTGCAGCGCCAGCGAAAACACCAGCGGATGGCGCTCTGATTGCTCGAGCATCTCCTCGAACTGATCGACGATCATGTCCGCAAAATCGCGGCCGGTCTGGTCGCGATGGGCGAGCGAGCCGGCGTCGTTCAATTCCATCGGATACGGCACTGACAGCAGCGGACCGGCCCGGGTCTGCATCCAGATCGGCTGATCGTCGAACGGCCAATCGAGGAGGTGGGTGTAGCCCGCTTCCTTGAGCAGGTCCGGGGTCACGTTCGTTTCGAGCGCGCCCGGCCCCATCCACCCCGTCGGCCGCACCCCGACGTGTTTCGCAAGGACTTCGGTGCACTCGGCAATGGCGCTTCGCTCGTCCTCCTCCCACATGCCGCGCAACACTTCGGCATTGGTCCGGCCGTGGCCGACCACGTCGTCTCCCCGCGCCTTTATCTTGTCGACGATTTCCGGATAGTTATGGCAGACGCTGCTGTTGAGCAGGATGGTGGCCGGCAGCTTGAGCTCGTCGAGAATCTCGAACAAGCGCCAGTTGCCGATCCGGTTGCCGTAATCGCGCCAGGAGAAGTTGCGCGTGGTCTGGACGGTCGAGTGCACCGGATCCATGCCGATGCCGGTCCCGAATGCGAAGTGCTCGATGTTGAGCGCGATATAAAAGGCAAGCCGCTTGCCGCCGGGCCAGGTGTAATCCTTGCGCTTGATAAGCGGCGCATACTCATAGCGCGTGTGGCCGGGGACCTTCAGCATCGGCTTTCTCCTCGATTGATGATGCATTTCATGGCGAGGGCGCTGCCACGAAATGCACGGTAAAAGAGGCTGGCACGAAACATGCCTTCGGAAAAGGCATGTCATCGCACTGCGTGCTTCGATCAAGCGCGTGGGCGATCGGGATGGCGGAAGCTAGCAACGGTCGATCCCCATACGAAGGCGGCTCGACGCGTTGCAAAACCTGATTATGATTGGAACGTCTTTCATTGTTGGTTTGCGTGTCTGCAATTTTTTGTCGGAACGGAGGTGAACGATGATCGCCACTCCTTCTCGCGGCCCCGCCTCGGTCAATTCGGCGTTCCGTGCAACGTGCCGGGTATTGGTGCCGGGATTGATCCTGGCCGGCGCGTATTCCGTGGCCGCGCAAGCCGAAGTCAAAAACGTCAAGATCGGCCTCGACTGGGTGATCCAAGGAACGCACGCGCCATTTTTCGTCGCGCAGGAGAAGGGATACTTCAACGCGGCAGGTGTTACCGTTGACGCCATCGACAAGGGCAACGGCGCAACCAATGTCGCCGTCACCGTCGGCAGCGGCGCTTACACCTTCGGCTGGGTCGATATGCCGTCGATGATCCTGTTCAACGCCAAGAACCCGGGAACGCCGCTCATTGCCGTCTATGTCAGCTTCGATCAAACGCCACTCGCGTTCATCACGCGCAAGAGCGCTGGGATCCGGACGCCGGCCGACCTCAACGGCAAGAAGATCGCGGGAGGTCCAGGCATCGCCGTGCACGACACGGCGTCGATCTTCTTCAAGGCGGCGCACGCGGACAACGTCAAGGTCGAATGGATATCAGTGCAGCCGCAACTGTTCGGACCGATGATGAAGCGCGGCGAAGTCGACGGCACCGGCGGCTTCACCAATTCGAACGTTCCCGCCATGCTCGAAATGGGCTTCACGATGGACGATCTTTACGTCCTCAAGTACTCCGATTTCGGCGCCGACATGTATGGCCTTGCGCTGGTCACGCGCAAGAAGTTTGCCGACGAGAATCCAGAAACGACGCGCGGCGTGGTCAAGGCCCTCAATCAGGGCACTAAGGACACGATCGCGGACCCGCAAAAAGCTCTGGGCGTGCTCAAGGCGCGGGACGCCATGATGAAGCTCGACATCGAAAAGATTCGCCTCGACATCGCGCTGGGTTTGACCGACACGCCCCACGTGGCGCAGTTCGGGTTGAGTTCGGTCACCCCGGAGAAATTGCAGAAGACCATCGACTCCGTGGTGTCGGCCTACGGGCTGCCGAACAGCCCGGATCCGGCCTCGGTCTTCACTGACCGCTATCTGCCGCCGCTCGCGGAGCGCATGCCACCAAAGCGCACGAATTAAATCAATTCAGATCACGCCGTCGCCGCGAAGGGCTTCGAGCTCGGCATTGGTGAGGCCGAGGCGTTCGGTGAGCACCTCGTCAGTGTGCTGGCCGAGCAAGGGCGGCGGAAGGCGATAGTCCGGCGGCGTCTCCGAGAGACGCACGGGGTTTGCGATCACGTCGACGCCCTTCGACGTCGCCGCATGATCCATATGAACGACGACGCCCCGCGACCGCACCTGCGGATCGGCGAAGACTTCGCGCAAAGTGTTGATCGGGCCGCAGCCGATCTTGAGCGCCTCGAGTTTCTCGACCCATTCGGCCGTGGTCTTGGTCTTCATCACCGGCGTCAGCGTGTCGGTCACGAGCGCTCGGTTCTCGACCCGCGCGGCATTGGTGGCGAACCGCGCGTCGGTGAACAGATGAGATAAGCCGAAAGCTTTCGCAGAAGCGCTTGAAGGTCGGGTCGTTGCCGATCGACAAGCACCACATAGCCGTCGCTCGTCGCGAAGACCTGGTACGGCACGATGTTGGGATGCTGGTTGCCGAGACGCGGCGGGTTCTCGCCAGTGGCAAGATAATTCATGCCCTGGTTCGCGAGCCACGCCACGTGCGTGTCCAGCATGCCGATGTCGATCTGCTGTCCGCGACCGGTAGCGTCGCGATGGCGCAGCGCCGCGAGGATGCCGATGCAGCCGTAAAGGCCGGCGAAGAGGTCGGCGAGCGGGATGCCCACCTTCTGCGGCTGGCCGTTCGGCTCGCCGGTGAGGCTCATCACGCCGCCCATGGCCTGGATCAGGCTGTCATAGCCCGGACGCTCGGCATAAGGCCCGGTTTGTCCGAAACCGGTGATCGAGCAGTAGATCAGGGCGGGAAACTTGCGATGCAGCTGCTTCGTAGCCCAGTCCGTATTTCGCGAGCGCCCCGACCTTGAAATTCTCGACCAGAATGTCGCTGCCGGCGATCAGCTTGAGGGCGATTGCCTGGCCTTCGGGCTTGGCGATATCGAGCGTCACCGAGCGCTTGTTGCGATTTGCGCCCACGAAATAGGCGCTTTCCTTGGTGCCGGGCATGAAAGGCGGCGCAAATCCGCGGGTGTCGTCGCCCGAACCGGGCTTCTCGATCTTGATCACGTCGGCGCCGAGATCGCCCAGCATCTGCACGCAGGTCGGCCCCGCGAGCACGCGCGTGAGATCGAATACCTTGACGCCCCGCAGGGGTCCGCTGGCTTCCGTCATGTCCCTCCTCGCTTTCGCGCCCTCTTCGCAGATGGATAACAAAACCGCAAGCATGGGCGAAGTATCGGCGCCGCGAGGACAAATCGCGCCCCCCCGTTGCGGACCATCAAGTGTCTGCGAGGGCATTGCTGATGCGGAATACAACGGCCGCGCGCAGCGATGAGCAGGGCCTTGCAGCCTCAGTTTCGCCAAATGTCGCGAGCACGCTTCCTCAGCAAATACTGGCATTGGCACGAACAATGCTTGTGCCGATATTTGGTCGGCCAAGACTTGAACATTCGAGACTTGGCTCTCCAAGGCCAGCGCGCTCCAGGTTCGGGCCGCTGGCGTTGGGCGCTCGAGCTTGGATGGTCAAGCTTCCGCAAGCAAACTTGAACGAACCAAGCTTGAGCGAGTTACGGGTTAGTCTCGATCTTGAAAGGCTTGAGAACGCGACACTGAGCGACCACGACTGGGGCTATCGGGGCTTAACTTAAGATAAGGGAGTCCTTGCCATGTGTGACTACAGCCTACAAGGCGTTGCGTCACGTCCTGCTGCGGTTGGAGACAAGCTCATTACGCGAAACTTCGGGACCGGAACGCGCGGCTTCGGCGCGTCGGAGAACCGCAACACCGCGGTGTGTCTGCTGCCAGGCACCGAAATCGCCTTCGCCAGCGATGTTGCCATCGAGTCTCCCCGCTTCTTCGGACAGAGCGTCAAAACATTGAAGCACAGCACGGCGATCTTCCGTCAGATCGACAAAGAGACGCCGCACGTGCATCACGATGCTCTCGAATTCCCGGACGGGCAGATCGTGCTCCTGACCTCGCTGCGCGAGGGCCAGCACGCGACCGTGCTTCAGCTTCCGGCGAAGCCCACGACGCAGCGCGAAGTCGAAGAGCAACGCCGCGCGGCCTTCACCGGCTGACGCCCACGCTGCTACTCTGACTGCCTACGAGCCAACGGGACCGCGACCTCGCGGTCCCGACATTATGGTCAAGCCGCCAGCCCGCGCATGATCAGGCGATTGAGCCGCGCGGTGAATGCGGCGGGGTTCTCCGGCACTTCGCCGTCGAGAATACACGCCTGATCGAACAGCACCTCCGCAAGATCGGCGACGTCCGTATCGCGCGCTTCGGCTTTGGCGCGCGCCAGCGCCTTCACCAGGCCATGGCGCATATTGAGTTCGAGGATCGGCCTGGTGCCCGCACCGCGGTTGTGACGCGCCAGTAGCCGCTCCAGTTCGCGATCGGGCCCGAAACCGCCGGCGACGAGGCAGGCGGCGCTGTCGGTCAATCGCTGGGAGGCACGCACATCGGAGACGCGCTCTCCGAGCGCCGCCTTGATCGCCGCAATCACCTCGGCGTCATCGGTCACACCCGCCTTCTCGGCCTCTTCCTTTGCCTCTTCCGCGGGCTTTTCGACCAGCGGGACTAGCCCAAAATCGACCTCACCCTGACTCAGCGATTTGAGCGGCTTGCCCTCGAAGCCGAGCGGTGACGCCGTCCAGAACGCGTCGACCGGATCGGTGAGGAGCAGCACCTCGATGCCGCGGGCGCGCGCCGCCTCGAGCTTGGGATTCGACTTCAGCCGTTCGATCGAGTCGCCGATGAGATAGTAGATCTCGATCTGGTTCGGCTTGAAATCGGCGACGTATTGCTTGAGCGAGCGGAAGTCGCCGACGGTGGTGGTGAAACGCGACAAGGCCAGCAACTGATCGCGCCGCTCCGGGTCTTCGTAAATGCCTTCCTTGAAGACGCGACCGAATGCGTCCCACACCGTGCGATAGGAAACCGCATCCTCAGGGGACTTTTGCGACTTCTCCTTCGCCGTCCTTCGCCGTCTCCGTGTTCGCATCTGATGGAGCGGCTGCATCCGCCGCTGTCGCGTCTGGTGCCTTCGTCTCCTTTGCAGCCAACTGCTCGAGTTCGGAGAGGAGCCGGCCGGTGATGGCCTTGCGCATGTGCGCCACTTGCGGGTTGTTCTGCAGCATTTCGCGGGAGATGTTGAGCGGCAGATCCTCGCTGTCGACGACGCCGCGCACGAACCGCAGATAGGCCGGCAGCAGCTCAGCGTCGTCGGTGATGTAGACGCGGCGGACGTAGAGCTTCACATGGCCTTTGCGCGCCGGATCGAACAGGTCGTAGGGCGCCATCGCCGGCACGAACAGCAACACCGCATAGGACTGCCGCCCCTCGGCGCGGTAGTGCAACGTCATGGCCGGTTCGTCGTAGGCCGCGGCCACCTGGCGATAGACCTGGGTGTAGTCGTCGCGCTTCAATTCGGATTTCGAGCGTTGCCACAGCGCGCTTGCCGAATTGATCTGGCGCGGCTCTCCCTCCGCCACGAGCTCGATCGGGAAAAGGATGTGGTCGGAATAGGTGCGCACGATGCGCTCGATCTCATGCGCTTCGAGGTAGCGCTTCGCGTCGGACTTGAGATGCAGCACGATCTCGGTGCCGCGTGGCACCCGCGCTGCCGCCTCCTCGCTCGCCGGACCGATATCGAAACCGGCGCCGCCCGAGGACGACCACGTATAGGCCGCCTCGGCGCCGGCGCGGCGGCTCGTCACCTCGATGCGATCGGCGACCATGAAGGCCGAATAGAAGCCGACCCCGAATTGCCCGATCAGCCCCGTGCCGTCCTTGGCCTCGGCAAGGCCCTTGAGGAACGCCCGGGTGCCGGACCGCGCGACCGTGCCGAGGTTGTCGATCAGTTCCTGCCTGTCCATGCCGATGCCGGTGTCCGCGATGATGAGCGTGCCGGCGCCGGCATCCGGCTTGATGCGGATGACGAGGTCCCCCCCGGCGGACATCAGCTCCGGCTTGGCAATCGCTTCGTAACGCAGGCGATCACAGGCGTCCGAGGCGTTGGAAATCAATTCCCGCAGGAAAATATCGGTCTCGGAATAGACCGAATGCACCATCAGGCGAAGGAGTTCCGCCACCTCCGCCTGGAAGGGGTGGGTTTGGGCCACGGTTTCGGATTCGGCAGTCATACCGCGAGGTTCCCTGGGCTCGTTGAATTTGTTCCCGATATAGCGGGCGGGGGCTTTCGCGCAAGAGCGCGGGACCGCTGTGGGAATTCGGTCACGGATCGATAAGGAATCGTCCCAAGAGGGAGCACCAATTCCTCCAATCTTAAGGAGCCGTTAACCCGGCCGTTAAACACTAGCGGTATTACACGTCGCCCATCTGCCGCAGGAGGCGCCCGATGAAGACCGTGTTTGCCCGCACTCCCACGACCCCTCAATTGGACGATGACGCGTTCGTCCCGGAGGAACTGATCGGCCGGCTGCACCGGGCGAGCGAGACCACGATTGCCGATCTCCTGGACAGGTTCACGCCGCAGGAGCGCGCCAATCTCGCGATGTTCTGCTACCACAAGGCCCATCTGCGAAAGATCGGCCTCGCGCTCGCGGCAACCTGCGACCTGCCGACGCTGGTGAGCCAATGGGGCAGTGTGTTGGGCCACACGATCTTTGCCCAGTCTCGCGACGGCGGTGCCCCGCTTGATGCGGTTCGACTTCCGAACCGGCCCAAGGTCACCCTTGCAAGTTCGGCTGGGGGGTACTGGCCGCCATTCGCCGAGATCGACGACACCGACGCGCCTGCGACCGCCTGATCGCTGGTCTTCGACCAAGCCATTACCGGAGCACGGTGTTTCCCGATTGCCGCTTTGTGCCCATTGACTGGCTGCGCGGGCACCGTAAATGTCGGGCATGCAGCCCGACACCGCCAAACCTCTCTTTTCCTACCGCCGCCATTGGGCGCATCGGTTCGGCACCGCGCCGTTCCTGCCGATGTCGCGCGCCGAAATGGACGTGCTCGGCTGGGATGAGTGCGACATCGTCCTGGTGACGGGCGATGCCTATGTGGACCACCCGAGCTTCGGGATGGCGATCATCGGCCGCCTTCTCGAGGCGCAGGGCTTCCGGGTCGGGATCATTGCCCAGCCGGACTGGCAAAGCGCCGAACCCTTTGCAGCGCTCGGCCGCCCTGCCCTCTTCTTCGGCGTCACCGCCGGCAACATGGATTCGATGGTCAACCGCTATACCGCGGATCGACGGCTGCGCCACAACGACAGCTATACGCCGGGCGGCGAAGGAGGTCGGCGGCCCGACCGCTCGGTGATCGTCTACGCCCAGCGCTGCCGCGAGGCGTTCCGCGACGTGCCGATCGTGCTTGGCGGCATCGAGAGCTCGCTGCGCCGGATCGCCCATTACGACTACTGGTCCGACAAGGTGCGCCGCTCGATCCTTGCCGACGCCAAGGCCGACATCCTGCTCTACGGCAATGCCGAGCGCGCCGTCGTCGAGGTCGCCCACCGGCTTGCCAAAAAAGGGACGACGAGCGACGTCATCGCGAGCCTCGACGACATCCGCGGCGTTTCCCTCTTCAAATCGGCCGTGCCGGACGGCTGGACCGAAGCCGACGCATCCGATCTCGACCGTGCCGACGAAGGCGCCCGGCTCGGCGGCGAGAACACCGTCATCCGCCTTCCGAGCTTCGAGTCAGGTCGAACATGATCGCGAAGCCTACGCGCGGGCCTCGCGCGTGCTGCATCGGGAGAGCAATCCCGGCAATGCGCGCGCCCTGGTCCAGCGCCACGGCGACCGCGATGTGTGGCTGACGCCACCCCCGATCCCGCTCACAACGGCGGAAATGGACGCGGTCTACGATCTGCCCTATGCGCGCGCGCCGCACCCATCCTATGGCGATGCCAAGATCCCCGCCTGGGACATGATCAAGTTTTCGGTGACGATCATGCGCGGCTGCTTCGGCGGCTGCACCTTCTGCTCGATCACCGAGCACGAGGGCCGCATCATCCAGAACCGTTCTGAAGAGTCGGTGGTGCGCGAGATCGAGCTGATCCGCGACAAGACACCGGGCTTCACCGGCATCATCTCGGATATCGGCGGCCCGACCGCGAACATGTACCGCATGGCCTGCAAGGACAAGAAGATCGAGGCGGCATGCCGCCGGCCGTCCTGCGTCCATCCCGGGATTTGCCCGAACCTCGACACCTCCCACGACGCGCTGATCTCGCTCTATCGCAAGGCCCGCGACGTGAAGGGCGTGAAGAAGGTGATGGTGGCGTCGGGCGTGCGCTACGATCTCGCGGTCGAAAGCCCGCAATACGTCAAGGAACTGGTCACCCATCACGTCGGCGGCTACCTCAAGATCGCGCCGGAGCATACCGAAGACGGGCCGCTGGCGAAGATGATGAAGCCCGGCATCGGCAGCTACGATCGCTTCAAACAGATGTTCGACGACGCCGCGAAAAAGGCCGGCAAAGAATATTTCCTGATCCCGTACTTCATCGCGGCGCATCCGGGCACGACCGACAAGGACATGCTGAACCTCGCGCTCTGGCTCAAGAAGAACCGCTATCGTGCTGATCAGGTGCAGACCTTCCTGCCCTCGCCCATGGCGGTCGCGACCGCCATGTACCATTCCGGCGTGAGCCCATTGCGCGGCGTGAGGCGGGGCGGCTCGGAGGCGGTCGAGACCGTGAAGGGTCTGCGCCAACGCCGGTTGCACAAGGCGTTCTTGCGCTACCACGATCCCGAGAACTGGCCGCTCCTGCGCGAGACTTTGAAGCGCATGGGCCGCGCCGATCTCATCGGCCCGGGCAAGCATCAGCTCGTGCCCAACTGGCAGCCGACGGGTACCGGCAAAGGCGGCGGCGAAGGCCGCCGTTTGGGACGCAAGCACGGCGCGCAGACGTTCACGACGAAGGGCATTTTTCCGGCGCGCGCCAAGACGCAGCCGTGATCTCGCGCCATGAGGCAATCAAGCACAGCGCTGGAGAGTACGTCCGCACCGTCGTTGCTTTGAGCACGGCGAAGAAGCTGGCTCTGATCGCCACAGGCTACGCGCTCTCCTTCGTGGGTGGCCTCGCCGCCATTGCCCTCAACGAGTTGCGCATGTCGGTCGACGACGCGCAGGCCTCGTCCGGCATGGCCGCCTTCGGCGACATGGTCCTGTTCGTGCTGGTCGTGGGGTTCCTCGGCCTCGTGCCGACCTGGTTCTTGCTGAAGCTGCTGATCGAGAACGCGCCGCGCACCTTGCTCGCCATCATGCTTCTGCTCGCGGCGATGGGACCGGCAAGTTGGCTCGCGGCGACTTACCTCGCGAGCGACCCCGGCGACGCCAGCCTCCCGAACTTGCCGCGGGCCGTCACTGAACTGCTCGCCCTGCTCATCCCCTTCGTTCCCATCCCACGCATGGTCTTTGGCCCGGTCCTGCTCGTGATCGAAGGAGCGATGTTCCTCCTAGCGCGCGAGCGCGTTACGCGCGCGGTGCTGGCTGCGGCGATGCTGATGGATATCGTTCCGCTCGGCTTGTTCGCTCTGCATCTCGTGCGCGCGATCCGCTACTAGAGCAGATTCCGGTCGATTTCACGCGTAGCCTACGTGCCTGAAATAATTGGCGGCTTCGCGGGCGGTGACGTTACGGGCGAACGAGCCGATGCGGCGGCGGAGGCGAGGAATTCTCCGCTCAGCCACCTTGCGCAGATGAGCTTTCAACTTGCTGAAAGCCATCTCGATTGGGTTCAGGTCAGGCGAATATTTGGGCAGATAGCGAAGTGTCGCACCGCGCGCCTCGATTGCCTCGCGGACACCGGCGGCCTTGTGCGCCGGAAGATTGTCGATCATCACAATCTCGTTCTGCTTGAGGGTTGGAGCGAGACAGCGTTCGACATAGGCCAAGAACCTCGTTCCGGTCATTGCGCCATCGATTGTACGTGATGCCCTCATGCCATGCTGGCGTAGAGCGGCCACGAAGGTGATCGTCTTCCAATGGCCTTGCGGCACATGGTCCACCAGCCGCTCGCCGCGGCCGCAACGGCCGTGCAGCCGCACCATGTGGGTATTGGCGGAAGTCTCATCGATGAACACCAGCCGGGCCGGATCGAACAGGCCCTGTTCGCGCATCCAGCGTCGGCGTGCCCGCGCCACGTCTGCACGCTCCTGCTCTGCCGCGCGCAGGCTTTTTTTTGACGGTAATCTTGTGTCGCTGAAAAAACCGCCACACCGCCGTGCGGCTGCCAGGAATTTTGTGCTTCCGCATCGCGCAGACGATCTCGTCCAACGTCAGGTCGGGCTCCACCGCGATCAGCGTCAGCAAAAAGTCCGCGTGCTTCTCCAGCGGCGATGTGCTCCCACCACGCGGTTTGGCGGCACAGCGGCCGGTCTCGCGAAAGCACTTCACCCAGATCACCGCTGGCGCTCACGTCGTAGTGTTCCGCTGCCTCCCGCCGTGAACCACCACTTTCCACTCGTCCAATCACCCGCTGCCGCATATCCGAAGAATACGCCTTGGCCATCGATCCGCCTCCCCAAGCCGAATCAATGCCGATAGACTCTCCCATCTACGGGCCAAGGGGAATCCCCTCCGATTCAATCAGGGCGGAACGTGCTCTAGACTAGATCTGCACTGAATGGATAACAGCGCCGCGCAGCTCATGAGATGGCGGTGATAGTGGCAGACAATCGCACTAAACGCGCCATGCCGCCAGCGGGATTATTGAGCCGACAAAGCAACATCTACCAGGGGTCACTGCCGCATACCGCCGGGAAAACTGTTAGACGGGATGAAAGAGCCCGGATATGGTCGGATTACCGGTCAAACGGGATAATATCGCATCGCTGAGCCATCTTTCTCCTTCCGTATAAGTCCGCGCTTGATGAGCGTGCTGCGCAGACCATCCGACTTTATTCTATTCAAGAGCCGATTAATTTCAGAGGGCCGTATTCCCGGATGTGCTCTGATCAGCGCAAGCGTCTTCTCCAGGTCGCTGCCTTGCCGGCCCTGCATCGCTGATTTGACCAATCGAGTTCTGTTATTGATCGTCTTCGATCCACGGGTGGGTTTGGTCCGTGTTTTGCGCTGTGGGGGTCTTCGCTTCATCGCTGCTCCTTCCAGGCGACATGCACAAACAGGCTATTACCCTTCGGCGCCCGGTGCTTCGGGCTTCAGATAAACGATCAGACAGCAAATACACATTCCGAGCCCAAGCAGTGGATATTTCAACGCAACGACTGCAGCCGCCCCGAAGACGCATAGGGTCGCGATCGACCGGAAGCGCATGATCCTGCGCTCCCTTTGCGAGACCTCAGTGACCGGCGTTCGCTCGATAAGCTCCCAAATGAGCGAAATGTAAGTAGCGTTTACGAGGAAGAAAACCGCCGCATAAAAAGCGACCGGCTGCGGCGCCAGCTTACTCACCGCCATCCAGGCGGTGGAAAGCGGAAGGAGCGACACCGAAAACAGATGCGCAAAATTGAACCACATAAGGCGCGCCGTAGCCTCAGTGGCATAGTGCATCAGATGGTGATGATTGGCCCACACGATGGCGATGAACAAATAGCTCACCGAATAGCTGAGCCATGTCGACCAGAGCGATAGGAGCGCCTTGAAAGTGGGCAGATCCGGAGGCCGCAGGTCCAAAACGAGCACAGTTATAAGAACTGCGAAAACACCGTCAGAAAACATACTCAACCGCTCGGGTATTCGTCTCGCGTGCGGCACGGCTGACACCTTTCCTACGGTCGACGCTGGCACAATGCCAGCCAAATCGATGAGGCTCTAGGTCACCCTGTTATCGGAGCGGCTTCACGATCGCAATGAACAGATCGCTCATGGGAAGGCAATCGAGCGGAAAGAGCGCAGGCGTGTGCACACTGAATTCAAGCGGACATGATCTTCGGAGTCCGCTCCTGAGCATAGATGGTAGCAGCAGAGCCGCTCAGGATTAGAGCGACCCCTACGATGAACACGCTTTTGAGATTCATGAAGTCCTCACCGTTGAAATGGCTGGGCTTTCGCGTTGCAAGATGATCACTTCAGAAAATCGCGGATGCTCTCTGCGATCTCGCGCGCATGCGTTTCGACCGCGAAGTGGCCGGTATCCAGGAAACGCACCACGGCCCGGGGAATGTCGCGCTTGAACGCCTCGGCGCCCGGCGGAAGAAAGAACGGATCGTTCTTGCCCCACACTGCCAACAGCGGTGGCTTGTGCGTCCGGAAATACTGCTGGAATGCCGGATACAATGCGACGTTGGTCTTGTAATCGCCGAACAGGTCGAGCTGGATTTCATCGGCACCCGGACGCGCCAAATAAAAATTGTCGAGGTTCTGCCCGTCGGGCGACACCACCGTTTGGTCGGGCACGCCGTGCGTATACTGCCAACGGGTTGTCTCCGGAGTGAGGAAAGCGCGGAGCGCCTTTCGGTTCGTCTGCGACCGGTCTTGCCAGTAGGCCCGGATCGGACTCCAGCCGTCGCTAAGGCCCTCCTCATAGGCGTTGCCGTTCTGCGAGATGATGGCCGTGACCCGCTCAGGGTGGCGGACGGCTAATCGAAACCCTGTGGGCGCGCCGTAGTCAAAGACGTAGACCGCAAACCGATCGAAGCCGATCACCTCGGTGAAGCGCTCGATCACGTTGGCGATGTTATCGAACGTATAGATGAATTTATCTCGTGGCGGCATGTCGGACTGACCGAACCCGGGAAGGTCCGGCGCGACAATGTTAAATGTGTCAGCGAGGAGCGGGATCAGGTCCCGAAACATATGGCCTGCGCTCGGGAAGCCATGCAACAGCAACAGCTTCGGCGCATCGGCCGGCCCCGCCCCGCGATAGAAGATCCTGAAACCGTCGATGTCGGCCGTACGGTACGTGAACGCCGCCATTAAGCCCTCCTGTGTCAGGTAACCTACTGACTATGATCTTCCAGGTTATCGTATGGACATTTTGATGACCTGATTTCGCAGCAGATCAGTTGCCCGCAACCGCGCTCATTGCTTCGTGAATAATGTCCACGACAACCGTCGGAGCAGTCACGATCGGCGTGTGATCGACAGCATGGGCCTTTATCTTCGCCTTCATGCGTTCCGCCATGTAGCGCTGCGTCGCGGGCACGATCATCCGGTCGTGCTCAGCGAGAAGAAACCAGCTTGGAACGTCTTTCCAAAGCGGCCGCCCGACGGGGACGGTGATGCAGTTGAGCGATATCGGTCGCTGCACAGCCGCAAGCAGCGTCCGGTCGTCCGCAGACGCATTCTGTGCGAACGCCGACGCGAAGGCCTCTTCAGGTAGCCAAATGAGGCCATTGCTGTCGGGTGCAAGCTTTGGCGCCTGCGGATGGGGCTCAAGGCGATAGAAGACGTCTGCCACCTTCTCGCCCTCGTCCGGAGCCAGAGCGGTCACGTACACCAGGGCCTTCACCCGTGCATGACGCGCGAGAGCTATGACCGCGCCGGCATAGGCGTGTCCCACCACCACGATTGGCCCTTCGGTCCGGTTCAAACTGCGGTCGAGGGCGGCCACATCGTCGGCAAGAGATGTGAGCGGAAGCGGCGCCGCCGACACGTTTGCCCCTTCCGCCTTGAGCGCGGTTATGACCCGCGCCCAACTCGATCCGTCCGCCCACGCTCCATGGGCAAGCACCACGCTCACATCCTTCGCCGCCATCCCGCTGCTCCTGAAGATTGCATGATCGCCCGCTGTCTAATAACCTGTTTAATTGCTATTGACAGGTTATGTTGTCTGATCCCATAACTTGTCAATGACGATCTGTACGGTTATTGAGTGGAACTTTGTTCCCGCCTTAAGGGGCACCAATCGTGCAACGCAGACCGCCTGCAATCTTCGTCGCCGACTCGCTCGGCTTGGATTTCCTGAACTCCATCGCGACACCGGTCGATGCACCGATTGACTGGCTCGACAGCGGCGATGGTCTTTTGAAGTGGCTGGCCCAAGCCAAGCTTGTGCCAGCTGACGGCTTGGAAGAGTTGAAGGCGCGAGCGATGCCCGGTGAACTCGACAAGGTTGCGGAACAAACGCGTGCGCTGCGCGAGTGGTTCCGAGGCTTCGTTCGCAAGCATATGGGCCGGCCGCTCCCGCCCAAGGCGCTCCACGAGTTAGCGCCTCTCAATAGCCTCTTGGAACGAGACGAAATGTTCCGCCGGATTTCACGGCATCGCCACGGCGAGCGCGATGGCTTGGAACTTCAAACGACGCGGCGCTGGCGATCGCCTCAATCTTTACTGCTGCCGATCGGCGAAGCTCTGGCGAAGTTTGTGTGCGAGGAAGACTTCGCCAACGTCAAAGCGTGCGAGGGACGCAGCTGCACGCTCGTGTTCGCCGACCACACGCGGAGGCGGGCGCGAAAATGGTGCAGCATGGCGATCTGCGGCAACCGTGCCAAACAGGCCGCGCACCGCGACCGTCTCAAGAGGCAATCACTGAGAAGCTGAAGAACCTTCGGCGCGGGGCGACAAACAGGAGTTTGGAACATGGCCGCACTTCCGCTCATCGTCTTTGACGTGAACGAAACGCTGCTCGATCTCGAAACGATGGAGCCAACCTTTCAGCGCATATTCGGCGACGAGAGCGCGATGCGCCTGTGGTTCGCCAACCTCATTCTCTATTCGGCTGCCCTGACCGTCGCCGGCTGCTACGTCCCGTTTACTGATATCGGTTCGGCGGTGATGAAGATGCTCGCGGATACACGCGGCATCAAAATTGAAGACAAGGACAAGAAAGAACTGACGGAAAAATTCTCGACAATGCCGCCTCACCCCGAGGTGCCTGGAGCCTTGCGCAAACTACGCGACGCAGGCTACCGGCTATTCACGCTCACCGATAATCTCCTCGAGGTTCAAACGCGCCAGCTTGAGCATGGCAGCATCGTCGATTTGTTTGAACGGCGCTTCAGTGCCGACGGCGTGAAGCATCACAAGCCGTCGCGCGAGGCTTACGCCTATGTCGAGAAGGAGCTTGCAGCGAAACCTTCGCAGTTTTGCCTGATCGCCTGCCACACCTGGGACACCCTCGGCGCCGTCGCGGCCGGCTGGGAGGCAGCGCTGATCAAACGTGCCGGCAACGATGTGTTAGGCGTGGGTCCGCAGCCGCAGATCGTCGGTAAGGACCTCAACGACGTTGCCGACCAACTTATCGCCCGACACAAAGGGAGCTGACGATCGCTAGGCTCGGTGTCCGCGCCAAAATTGGCGGAGGGGGCCAACTCCGTCGTTTCTCGACCAGCGCAATCCGAACCGGCCCTGGCTTCGACCACTGCCCACATCGAGGCCCCGTGATGGGCGGCGACATCCGAAACATCATCTAGCATGGATCTTGATCCATTCCGAAATCAATTCCAGCGCGGCCGGGGCGATGGTTTCGTCGATGGTCGAATACTCGCTGACTGCACCTGTCTTTGCGGTCTGAAACAGATGATTGAGGCCCGGCAGTTCGCGAACCTCAGCGTTCGGATTATTCGCGAGCGCGTTCTTTATCGCCGCAAGATCTTCGGCAGCGAAAACCTGCGTGTCCTTCGCGCCGTTGATTGCGAGTACCGGACACGTGACGCGCTGGAGCGCTGGGACCGGATCATAGGCGAGGAAAAAGCGGAACCAGTTGGAGCTCATGTGCTTCGCGGCGCTGTCGGCATCAGCCTCGCTCATGTGACGAGCAAGGTAGATGCCCCGTGCGGCGGCATAGGCCTCGTCACCATCAGCGGCACCGGTGATGGTGGCGTAAAGCTCCCGCGCCGACGCCACGCCGGCTTCTATCTGATCCGTGCTCGCACCACCAAGACGCCCCGCAATCCGTACCTGAGACAGATTAATCTCACTGCCAGGCCGGCCGGGTCCCGCCATCATGACGATGAACGCAACAGTCGCGTTGCGCGCTGCGATCATCGGGGCAGCGGCACCACCTTCGCTGTGGCCGATGAGACCGATGGCGTTTGCCCGGATCTCAGGTCGCGTTCTCAAATACGCGACACCAGCTTCGGCGTCGGCCGCGAAATCGGCGGTGGTCGCGCCCGCATAGTCGCCCGTCGAAGCCTTGATACCGCGTTTGTCAAATCGCAGCACCGCAATCCCGCTTCGGGTCAGGTGATCCGCCAGCACTTTGAATACGTCGTGGCCAAAGACGGTTTCGTTGCGGTCGTTCGGACCAGAGCCGTGGATCAGGACGACCGCCGGAAACGGTCCGGCTCCGTCCGGGATCGTCAACGTGCCGGAGAGCCGGACGTCGGCGGCTCCGCCTTCATACGTCACCTCCACCTCGCGGTAGGGATACGGCGGTGTTGGCGTTTGTGTCCGTCGCGGCGCGGCCTTGACGGTGTCGCCGGCATGTCGCTTCAGGGTGAACGGGAGCGCCTGGCCCCTTTGCATCATTTTGCCGGAAAGCGTTTGCCCATCCGATGACAAGCGGCCCTCTAATGTGGCGCCGACTCGGTTCAACACGATCTGAACGGTCTCGCCAGCGTGCGCGATCGAGGATACCGGCATACCGAACCCGCCCTGGTCGGGGCTGTCGGCCGTCCCGGTCGTCATGCCGTTCAATGTCCTGATGTGTAAGATCATCCGCAGCTTGGCGGCGGGGACTTCGACCTCGCCATCCCAGTCACCGTCGAGCCCGGCGGCTGCCTCGAACTCGTGCGAGACTCAGCGGCAGAACTGCCCCTTGGGTCCACTCCCCTTTCCATTGGCTTTGCGCGGCGTCCCAAGTGCCGCGATACCGGCCGTTGATTGACGGCACCTCGAACGCAAGTGTTTGACTCTCTGCCGCGATGGTGGCGAGCGGGATGCCCTTGACCCCCTGGTCCACGCTGTCAAACGAGCCGGTGAAACGGCCGTCCGAACTTTTTTGGATATGAATCACGAGCTGCAACCGACCGGCTGGGATGGCGAGTGTTCCCTGCCAATCGCCCTGCGGCTCCTGAGCTTGCGCTGTGGAATTAATGCACACGGCCGCTACCGCAGCAATCCAAAGCAGCGATTTCATGATTTATCTCCGTACCTTTGGTGCGATCAGGCGCACCGGAAGCGCGGCTGGACTGCCGTTCAGCCGTTCGCCCCGCAGAGGCGGCGGGCCATTAAATCGCAAGAGTTCGTAGCAACTTGCAGTAGCGCGGTTCATGCAAAGAGCGTTGAGGCGACCCTGACAATGTCACACGGCTCGGCTCAGCAACAGTCACAGGAGGATGGTTAGCTTTCCGGTTATCTGCGGGCTTCACGAGCGGCCATGAGACCGTATCAGCCTATGTCCCGGTTCGGTCAATTCCACCCGAAGCGACACTTCGTCGGACATGGTCGGCGAAGGCGCGTGCTGCGGGGCTCGGATGCCGTGCCTCGTAGAGGTTGATCTGAAACATCGGCAGTCGCGGCAAACGCCGGTCTGCTGAAATGGCCTCCAGGCTTTCGGGGATCGAGTGGCCAAGCAGCGGCGCGATGGCGAGATCGGCCTCCAGCGTCGCGCGCACGGGCTCCATGTTGCTCACCTCGCACACGGCCTGCCAGTTGCGGCGCGCCTTCCTCAGTGCTGCAATTGCAACCGACCTGAACACACAAGTCTCTGCGCCGAGCGACACCGGCAGCGGGTCGCGCGTGTGAGCATTGCCAGCGCGGGCTCCAGTCCAGACAAGCCGGTCGCTGCGCAGCGTTTCTCCGTCCTTGCGGCAACCAGGTTCTGTCGTCAGGGCAAGATCGATAGCGCCGACTTTAAGTTCCTGCAGCAAGACGACCGTGTCCTTGCAGATGAGCTTGACGCGAATGCGGGGAAACGCCTGACCGAAGTGCCGCAGGATCGGCGGGGCGTAGCTGCCGATGATGTCATAAGGAACGCCGAATCGGACTTCGCCATCGAAGGCCGGTTGACGAAGGGCGGCGATCAATTGCTCGTTTGCGGCCAGGAACTGCTTGACGGCCACGACCAGTCTCTTTCCCTCCGGGGTCGGCGCGATCCGACGACCGACGCGCAAGAACAGGGGATGATCGGCCAGTTCCTCGAGGCGGCGCAGCTGCTGACTGATCGCCCCCTGCGTGAGGTTCAACTGCCGGGCCGCGAGCGTCACGCTGCGGGTTTCGATGACGGCCACGAACGCGCGCGCGACAGCGACGTCGATGTTGCGGTTCATTGGCATCCCCCCATGCATTAGGCCAGCTAAACTCATCGATTAGAGCGTTTAGATATACTAAACAAACGAACGAGTGTAGCTATCGGCGATCGAATCGATACGACGGGGACCAATGGAGGAGCGGCAAGATGCCGAGCACACGCATCGTTACCGGAGCTTGGGCCCGCGGGAGCGAAGGCAAGGTCATTGAGGCAGTGCAGTCCGCACTCCGCAACGCGCTCAAGCTTCCCGACTATGGATCGGGACATCGTTCTCGACATCTATGACGAGACGACACGAATCGTGCTGACGGGCCGTTCACAGCGATACACTCGGGTCGAGGTCACACTGTTCGCCGGGCGATCGATGGAGGCAAAGCGGGCGCTTTACAAGGCGATGGTTTCAAACCTAGCCGCGCTGGGCGTGCCTGAAAACGAGGTCAAGACCGTGCTGATCGAGGTTCCCGCCGAGAACTGGGGCCTGCGAGGCGGTTATCCGGCTTCGGAGATCGACCTCGGCTTCAAGATCGACGTGTAACGAAAGTCGCGGAACGGGCTGAACGCCCGCTCGACCGGTCCTCAGGCAGAGCCTTTCCCGCGGTCAGTTTCATCTACCTGCCGGTCGAGCGCCCTTTTAACGAATTCTACGGAATCAATTGCCGCCCCAAGTTGGGTACGAAACTGCTCAATCGCTTCTTTCATGGGCGCCGGCAGATCTCCCCACCACTCGATGACCTCGCTCATCGCCTCTTCGACAGTTCGCAGCATCTCCTCTATTGCAATTTCACGGTAGGTTCTCGCCATAGCGATATCGCATCTTCTTCCGGCGCATAGGCCGCGGAGCACGGCCGGGCCATCCCGCTACCAGGCCCGTGCACTGAAGCCACAACGTCTCTCAATTTAATCGTTGCCTGAGGCTCCGCGACTGTCACCGCAAGTTTTCGGTGTTACCCGCGCCTCTATCGATCTCATGCTCCGCCACTTTTCGAATGGGGCGTCCCTATGTACGGGAACTCCTTCAGGATGTCGGTGTGAGGCTTGAGACCGGTGGGCGGACACTGATTTTTCGTCAGGAACGCGAGGCGGTAGTTGATCACGTCGTCAGTAAAGAGACGGCCGTTGGGATACTTTGCGGGCTTCGACGGATCGAAGCTCAGCACGTCGGGAAGCGTGCCCTCCTTATCGATCGCGGCAATCGCTTCCTCGCGCGTGTAATTGCCGGTATGCCCCATCAGATGTACGAACTGCTCAAGCCATCGCTTGCGGTCGTTGACGGGTTCGCTCGCGTTGTATTCCTCCTTGGTGTCGTCGGTGTTGAAGAAGCTGCTGACGCTCGGATGGCCCGCGCGATCGACGTGAAGCCAATTTGCCGTCGCGCTTGACGCTGCACCGCCCCCAGATGTGTATCTCGGGCTTGGGATCGAGTTCACTCGTCGGCAGCTCGATCACAGTCGAAAACACGTTCGCTTCCGTATTCGAATCGACGCCGGTCCATGGCGACTTGCCGCCGAGATGAGGCTCGGTGAAGTTCCGTTTGCCTCTGGTATCGAACAGGTTCTTGATTCCGTCGAAGTCGAAAAAGAACGCGTCGCTGCGGCTGCCGGCGAAAAAAGTGTATTGGCCCGACTTGATGATATTTGGCTTGGTGCCGAAGGAGACCTCGGCGTCGGCGATGATCTTCGTCCCTGACCGCTTCGTCCGAGCGCGACTCCGCGCCCTTCGCCATGAATACGTTAACGGTCTGCTTGCCGTTCTGCGGCTTCGAGAACACGTAGCTGAACGCGATGTCCGTCAGGTAATCGCCGTCGTTATCGATGTTGAGGCGATAGATTGCGTCGGGATGAAGTGCGTCCGCGTTGGGATTTGCATTGAGGATGATCACGGTTCTGTTCTTGTCGGCGGGCGACTGGAATGCGTACAGGTCGCAGAGGTCTAGTCGTTGATCGCCCATCGGCGGGCCGAGACTGAGTCCGGTGAAATGGTTTGACATTGCACCCTCCTGTCAGCCAAGATTTCTAATCGGGTCTTCCAGACTGGGCATCACAGCAAATGGCAGTTCCGCCAGATTACCTTGCCAATATCTCCGCACGGAAAGTATTAAACTTCTTCGGACCAAATGTAGCAAACCTTAGTTTTCGAATGGGGATCGTGAGTTCCGTTTCGTTCGTGTCGACCACGAACACCGCGAGCAACCTGGCCGGCTCCGTCTTCCAGGCATTAGCGCTGACGCCGTGGCGATCGCCGGGCATCTCGGAGAAACTTTGTCCGACTTGTAGGTTTCCCCTGCCGAACAGGCCCGCTCGCCGTAACGCAGCTTCAACCCAACCACGTTCAACGCGCATGTCGCGTATTTGTTCCGCCGGTATGGTGACGGGAAATTATCACAAAGATGAGACGGCTTCGGCCATATCGGCCTCACACCCGGGTCGCCGCGATGAGCGGACTGACCTGCGGCTCATTCTCGATGTTCCACAGCATACGCAGCAAATTGCGGATGCGCTCGGCGGGCAGATGCTTCTGCGCCATCAGGTAGAATTTTTCTTCCATCTCGGCGTCCGTCATCGGATTCTTGAAATGCCCGCGGTGATATTCGACGCGCACGGTTCTGCGCGCACCCGATTTCAGCACGACCTCGAACTCGCACAGATTGAACTCATTCTCCATTCGGTCGGCTTCGTCGGACGCGGTGCATTTGACCCGGCTCGCGAGATCGAGCAGGCGTGCGTCGTGCAGATACGGGTCCTCGTAATATTCGGGCTCGATCTTGCCGTACGTCAGCACGAGCGCCGCCGCGTAAGGAATGCTGTGATCGGCGGTCTCATGCGTTTGCGGCCGCCACTTGTCCGGCCCGTCCGCCATGATCTTGATGGCGGAGCGTGAGACCGCGATGTTGACCTGCGCGATGTCGTCCACGTTCGTGACGAAGGACCGCGCCTCCACGGCGGCTTGCGCAACGGTCTGCGAGAACTGGCCGAGCGGGAAACGTTTGGTGAAGGCGCGGCGGATGCCGAACGGCTCGCCGAGCTGTGGCGGTGCGACCGGCTTGCGGCCCATCACCTTGAAGAAACCGTAGCTGCCCTCAAACACCCTGCCCGGTCCCGTCATGCCGTTCTGCGCGAGCTCGATCGCGAAAATCGCCTTGCGGCAGGCGTCCGCCGCCGCGAAGGCCTTCCAGTTCGACAATGCATCCGAGCGGCCCTGGCGCGTCGCAGTGTTGCCGCCGACCGTGATGCCGATCGCCTGCACCATCTGATCGCTCGTCAGGCCCATGAGCTTGGCGGCGCCGACCACGGCCGCCATGCCGGTGATGGTCGAATGGTCGATGCCGTTGCCCAGATAGTCGAACACGTCGGCGATCTTGCAGAACACCTCGTAGGAAAGCACGGTCGCGGTGATGAGGTCGCGCCCGCTGCGATGGCCAAGCTCCGCCGCGGTGAGCAACGCTGCGATCGTATCGCTCGGATGCCCGGCACCGTGGGTCAGGCTCACGAATGCGTCATTGAAATCGAGATAGCGGATCATCACCCCGTTCGCGAACACCGCGAGATCAGGGCTCGTCGCAAAGCCGCCGCACAGCACGGTTGCGCTGTGCTTCGCGCTGACCTCGCCGGCGAGCTTAAGCGCAATGCGGCTGGGTTCGGCCGGATAGCCGCCGAACGCACAGCCAATGGTGTCGAGGATCGTGCGTTTGGTGATGCGCACGACATCTTGCGGCAGGTCTTCGTATTGCAGCGTCGCGGCGTAGCGCGCGAGCGTTGCGGCAAGCTCCGCGCTCTCGCCGCGGGGAGAGGTCTCCGCGGCACGCGCCGGACCGACCACAGCCCCCGCCGCGAGGGCGGCGATCCCCTTGAGAACGCGCCGGCGCCCTTTGTGTGCCCAATCCTTCGGGCTCGTGCCCGACGTAGAAATCATGGCGCGCCTCCCGTTACCGGATCGGCCGAATGTCAGCCCGCGTGCGTGGCGTCATCAGCTTCACTCGCACACGCGGACCCGCGTCGCAATCTCTGGAGAAGGCAGACCACAGGCCAAACGAGACTTCGAGACACGAAGCGATCGTATCTAGAGCCGGTCTCGAAAATCTGGACAGGACGATAAGTGGAGTTTCTGCCTGACAGCAGGCGCACTGTGCCCGCGAATCAGGAGAGACGATGACCAGACGAGCCCGCCGGAATCACACGCCGGCCTTCAAGGCCAAGGTGGCGCTTGCCGCCATCAAGGGCGAGCGCCGGCCGCGGAGCTGGGAGCGCTTTCTAGAGAATTAAACCAAGCAACCCTAGACAGAAGCAGGTTCTGGAGCGGGACGCGATTTCGACCAGCGGTGCAGTAGGGCCGGCAAATTTTCCGCCGTGATTGCCGTTCCCTCCGGCTGTGCCTTCCAAATCGCTTCGGACAACTCAATCATCTCTCCATACGTGAGACCATGAATGAGCATCGCTATGTCATCAAGGGGCCTGCGCAAGAGTTGCTCTTGGAGTTTCCGTAGGTTTACTGCTGTCCCCACCTTCGTCTCGTCCTTCTGCTCGCTTGGCAAATCTATTTGTTCCATTGCAGAGCTTTCGCCCTCCTCCCGCAAAGCGGGTCTCGCACGCACTGATGCTCCCGGTCGATAATCGTCGGGTCCAGGATACCGTTCTAAGGCTTCTATCAACGGCGGCCACTTCGGAAGATTAGCGTCGGCCATATCGTTCCCCCCATAGGTTTCGGCGGGCCTCGTTTAGCTTCCCCGCAGGACAGCAAATCCACTGAAAACGGCTGAAATATGATGGGGTTGGCCCAATAAAGTTCCATTCTTTTCTTAAATCGAATATGCGTCCGCTCCCGCCGCCGTGGCGAATACGGCAGTCCCCATCCTTGCGCTGTCGCGCGCGAAACCGGGCGGGAGTTATGCGGTGCAATTGCGCGGTTCCAATAAGTCCTTCGCGGGTTGTCTTTGTGATCGCCGTGTGGGTAGATTAAAAATCGGCTCCAGCGGGTCCAGATTTCGGTTCTCAAGTGAAACCCCTCGACGAAACCGAGCAGCTCTCCGCGTTGATCGGCGAGATATATGATGCGGCGCTCGATCCGACGCTGTGGGTTGAAGTCCTTGGAAAGGTGCGGAAGTTCATCGGCGGTTCGGCGGCATCGCTGTCTTGGAAGGATGCTGTTACCAAAATCGGTGCCGCTTCCTTCGAAGACGGCAGCCAAGACCCGCACTACCGAAAGCTTTACTTCGACAAATACGTAAAACTCGATCCGCTCACGACCGGTCAATTCTTTGCTGAGATCGGAGAACCGGTGGCCACGGCGGATGTGCTCCCCTACGAGGAATTTCTCGAATCGCGTTGCTATAAGGAGTGGGCGCGGCCTCAAGGCCTGATTGACGCTGCGATGTCCATCCTCGACAAGTCGGCAACAAGCATGGCGTATTTGGTGGTATTCCGCCACGAACGCGACGGCCTCGTTGACGACGAAACGCGTCGGCGTATGCGGCTCATCATACCTCATATCCGTCGTGCCGTTTTCATCGGCAAGGCGATCGAGTTAAAGAAAACCGAAGCTGCAGTTTTCGCGGACGCGCTCGATGGCATCAGCGCCGGCATGTTCCTTGTCGATGCCACCGGCCGCACCGTCCATACCAACACGACCGGCCACGTGATGCTCGGACGCGCAGATCTCTTGCGCAGCGCTAACGGACGGTTGGTCGCGAGCGATCCCGACGTCGATCAGACACTGGCTGACATATTCGCGACAGCCGGCAACGGCGACGCAGCGATCGGCATCAAGGGCATCGCCGTGCCGCTCGTCTCCCGCAGCGGCGACCGCCATGTCGCCCATGTGCTGCCACTCACCTCCGGCGCGCGGCGCAGAGCCGGCGCCAGCTATGCAGCCGTCGCCGCCCTGTTCGTGCATAAGGCGGCGCTCGATACGCCGTCGCCGCCCGAAGCGATCGCCAAGTCCTACCGGCTCACACCGACCGAACTGCGCGTGCTGCTAGCTGTCGTCGAGGTCGGCGGCGTTCCCGAAGTCGCGGAGGCGCTCGGCATCGCCGAGACCACCGTCAAGACTTCACCTCGGCCGCCTCTACCAGAAGACCGGCGCCGGCCGCCAAGCCGACCTCGTCAAGATCGTGGCCGGGTTTTCAAATCCGCTTCTTAATTAGGGCGGTCGGCTTTCTGAGCCGCGCGACTCCTCCGATCGGAGGATGCGGCGTCGTCGATCATCTGCCACGAACATTACAAGGCCTGTGTGCTGCGGCATCGACCTGCGGCGCGCAGCGCTAGGCGGCAGCCCGCAATGCTCAAGGACTGCGAATTAAGAGAACGAGCACGGCGCCATCGTCGGCAAATAGGAGTTCGTCATGCAGCAGCAACGAACTGCCATCGGTATCTTAGCCATCGCTCTCTTGGTTGCGATTTCGATACTCGGCGTTCGCGCGATTCATTTGGTCGGATTCAATGCGGCGCAATCGTCCGAGACGGTCGAGGCTCGTCAGCAAACAACCGCGAGCACGATGAAAATCGTACCAGCGAAAGCGGGGGGCCCGGAGCACAGCTTTTTCATTGGCACCGGAGACGGCGGCAATGGCTTCTTTGGCAAGTGAGGGGTGTTTCGCCGGCCGTACTCAGTTCGGCGCGTCTTCGTCAGAAAAGTTCGAAGCCCGACCCAAGACCTCACGTGCGGCCTGCGCTGGAATGAAACGTCAGAATTCGAGCCGGGCTCCGAGTTTGCGTGACCTTACTCACACTGGTCACCTGCAGCGTTCGTCTAGTGTGTGATTTCGATGTCGCTGAGAGCGTTGCTAGGGAGGCCCACGTGATGCCGATGCGTAGCGAAATCACAATAAGTGCGTCGCGCGGTACGACCAGACCTCAACATTCGCGATCGGCCCTGCCTTGGTCGGACTTCGCCCTGGTCAGCACTGTTTCGATTATCGGGGTCTTCGCAGCCCTGCTGTTGGCGGTCGTCACACATCATCTCGATCCAACTGACTTCGCCGCCGTGCCCCCGGTGGGACCTTAGTGCTGGCGCCTCCGTAGCAATAAACTCCGTCTGTTTAGGTCTCACGAGCGGCCGTTAGGACCACGATGCTTCAGGTCCGCTCGGCCGCGGATAACGGGCCACGGCGCAGGCGCGCAAATCGGTTCTATGCCAATATTCTTCCACGCCCTCGCCAAGCCCGCCCTCCAAGCAGGCCCAAAGCAGACCCCGATCAGAAATCCGGCTTGGTCGCGGTCGGCAGATGCGCGTTCTTGTCGGAGAAGTAGTTGTACTGATAGTCGTTCTGGACGTTCTCGGCGCAGATGCGCTCGTCCCATGCTTGGTTCGGGTTGCGGCCATAGGTGATCGTCGCCGACCAGGGCATGGTGAACACGCCGGGATCTTCCACCGTGAACTCGAGTTGCAAGCCCTTGCCGCGATATTTGGGGTCGACACCGCCAACGCGCGGCCATTCCTTCTCTTGACGCTCCAGGGCGGCCTTGGTGGTCTCGTAGTCGATGAGCCGGTAGCGTTCGACCACGTGCAAGGCCTCCGTGTACGGAGTACCGAGACGATCGATCATCCGATACGGACCGACCTTGACCCCGACGGTATCGATGACCAGCGTATCCCCTTCGTAGCGGCCGACCGAATCGCCGTGCACGGATGGGATCACGACGGCGGGATGAGGCTGGTTGAGCCGCACCATCCGGTAGTCATCATCATGGGCGTAGACGAGGGTGACCTTGTCGGGCTGTTGCAGCAGCTGGAGACTGAAGTTCCAGAAAATGTACGGCACGGGGTTTTGCATGCACAGGCTATCGGGATCGGGGAAAATCCGGCCTGATAATGAGGTGTCACCGAGCCTCTTGACCACCGCGGCCGCTTCGGGCTTCAGAATCGGATTGGTGTAATCCCCAACCAACAGCATGAAATCGCTGGCGCCGGTTGGCGTCGTCGCTTTGTTGCGCACTGGCCCCGGCCCCGAAAGCGGTGGCCCAAATCCGAGGCCGGGGTGTAGCCAGAAGCCAGAGAAATCCGGAATCGATGCGGCACTTTGTGTTCTGCCGGACGTCGCACCCGAAGGAGTTGTCGCTTGCCCAAAGGCAGGAGTCGCGACCGCGCCCGTCATCATGATCGCCAAGAAACGCCCCGGTCGTAGAAGCATGTCTCCCTCCCTTTTTTCGCTTTTGAACGTGACGTCGAACCAATCATTTTTCAGATGCCGTGAATCGCTTTCGCGCTGCCGAGCAGAGAGCGGCAGCAAGCCGGCGTCGGAGATCACCGGCGCCGCCTCTGACGATGCCAGGAATCGGATCAGAGCGATAGCGGCTTCAGGTTGCCTGACCCCCGCGGTGAGGGCCCCTGAGAAGAACGTCATCGGTTGGACTTCGGTCGGCAGCGTGCCTGCAAAGATAACTCCCGTGACGTGGATCAACTCGCTGACCTGCTGGAAGCCGATTTCCGCCTCGCCGCGCGCGACGACGGCGGCGACCGGTTCGCCTGACGGCGGCCCTCGTACCTTTCGGCTCTTGCCGGCGACTTGGTCGGCGATGCCGAGTTTGGGAAACAGCGTGGTCGAAAGATAAGTGCCGCTGCCGCTGTCGGAATACGCGATCGACTTTGCCTTGAGCAGGGTGCTCCGCAGGGCCTCGACACTGCTGATGTCCGGCTTTGCGGCCGTGGCGGGCACGACCATGCCGATCAGCGAGCGGGCGAGATCGAGCTTGGTGTCGGCGCGCACCAATCCTCGCTTGGCCAGCTCGTCGGCCGCCCCGCCATCGAGGATCACAACATCCGCCGCTTCGCCTTGCGCCAGTCGGTTCGGGATCGCTTCCGGAGAGTCGCCCATGGACGGGCCGCGGGTCGTGACCAGGTGATGTCCGCTTGTGCGCTCGAAAACGGGACCCAGCTCGGAATAAACCGGATAGAAGCCGGCCGAGATCATCACGTGGACGTCGGCAGCGGAAGCTGCCCCCGCCATCAACAGCGCGTTCACAGCCAACGCGAACAGTCGTCGAGCAACCGAGCTTGGCGTCAAGGGAATCCTCCAGCGCATTCGAGCGTCCACCGATAATCGAAGCGCAGGCAAGCTCTTCTCGCAAGCACAATTCCAAACGCTCATTGCGACATCGTTTGCCGAAGTCACCCCTGTTCGTTCGGCGCGATCAGAATCCATCCTCGCAAAGCCAGGATTTCCTGACAGTCGGCCGGGCCCCCCAAACCGCCCGCGTGTCCTTTTGCCCAAGGGCGGGGCTTGATAATCTTGTCGCCGCTTTGAGCGGCATTATCGGGATGAGCGATAGCATGATGCGGCAGCCACGCAGACGATTTCTCCAATTCGCCACCGGCGCCCTTCTGTTTCCGGCTGCTTCCCGGATCGCGAGCGCGCAACACTCGCCTGAGAACGGCCGGGCCACGTCCTTAATCGCAGACCAGCTTGCCGCCTATGCCGAAAGCCTCACCTATGGCGATCTCGACGCGGCAACGATCGAACGGGTCAAGTCTCACGTTGTCGACACGCTCGGCTGCGGACTGGCCGCATTCGGCGAGAGGCCCGTCGAGGCCTGTCGCACCGTCGCGTTGAGCAGCGGAGGCAGCGCATCGACCGTGATCGGCACGCATTCCCGCACGACGCCGGATCTCGCCGCATTCGCTAACGGAGCCGCCTTTCGCTACTACGATCTCAACGACGTCTATGTCGGACGTCCCTCTGGCCATCCAAGCGATAACATCGCGGCATGTCTTGCGGTCGCCGAGTCCGCAAAGGCAAGCGCCGCGGAGCTCATCACCGCGGTCGTATTGGCCTACGAGATCAATTGCCGGCTGATCGATGCCTTCGATCTCTCGGCGCGCGGCTGGGACGCTCCCGTATTCAGCCTGCCGGCGGTCGCGCTTGCCGCCGGCAAATTGATGAAGCTTCCAGCCGAAAAGCTGACCCAGGCTGTCAATCTTGCCATCAATGATCACATTCCGATGGGGCAGACGCGTTCGGGCGCGTTGTCTGACTGGAAGGGTCTTGCCGACGCCGAAGCAGGGCGTAACGCGGTGTTCGCCGCGATGCTTGCGCGCGGGGGCGTCACCGGGCCGACCCCCATCTTCGAAGGCAAAAAAGGCCTGTTCGAACTGGTGACGGGGCCCGCCCTTATGGATGTCACCGCGTTCGGTCGGCGCGGCGTTCCCTTCAAGATCATGCAATGCGGCATGAAGGCCTACCCGGTCGTCGTCTACGGTCAGACGACGATCCCGGCCGCCATCGCCGTCGCCAAAGACGTCGTCAATCTCGACCGCATCACCGCGATGGAAATCGAAACGACCAAGCGCGGCTATCAACAAGCCGGCAGCGACCCCGAAAAGTGGGCACCGGATTCGAAGGACACGGCGGATCACAGCCTGCCCTACATTGCGGCGCGGACTATGTTCGACGGCGACATCAGCAATGAAAGCTTCGCACCCGAAAAGCTTCACGACCCGCGCATCCTCGCCTTCATGCGCAAGATCACGGTCAGGGAGGACCCCGCGTTCGCGACGCCGCGCGGAAATGCTCCCTCGACCCGCATCACCGCCGTTCTCGACGGCGGCAAGCGCATCGTGCACCAGGTCGACGACATGCCGGGCTTTCCGGGACAGCCGATGAACCGCGCCGAAATCGAGCGCAAATTTCGCAGCAACGTCGCAAAACGCTGGTCGGACCGCCAGACCGACGCCATCCTCCAGGCACTATGGTCGCTGGAGCAGACGGAAGACCTGTCAGCCTTGCTTGGCCAGCTTAAGGTTTAGACACAGCCGCGGCGCGATCGCTTCCGCGCTGCGTCGTCGGCGTCCGCCATCGCGGCCGGCAGTCCTTCGCATGAATCAAGCGCCCACGATCAGGATCGGTTGAGGTAATCGAGCAACTTGCCGGCGGCTTCGCCATTCCAATCGGCGGCGCCCAGCACGTAGCCCACGACCTTTCCCGAAGCGGAGATGAGGTATGTGATGGGCATCCCATAGAGCGCGAAGGGAGCGTTCTTGCGATCAGGCTCCGGGGAAGCCACGTAGCCGTTCGGATCCCGGTAAATCGGCAGGTGTCTTATTCCAAGCGTTTGGACGAAGCGAACGACGGTCAAGCGATCGGCACGATCCACGGCGACGGCCAGGACTTTGAGACCGCTTGATCGGGATTGAGGCGCGCGCACACCTTGCAGCCGGTCGAGAATCGGCAACTCTGTTCGACATGGCGGGCACCAGGTCGCCCAGAAGTTCAGAAGGATCGGCCGGCCACGCAAAGACGAAAGCAGCACCGTGCTGCCATCAATGTTGAACAATCGGACGGCGGGAACGTCGCGCTGAGGTTGCAGGATTATGAATTGATAGCGTCCCGACTCGAACAATGGGACATCGATTTGCTCCGGCCACGCATGCGGTGAGGATGCGAGCGAAAGACCGCCGGCGATCAGGCCAGACAGAACCATTCGCCGATCGCCGCGCAGATTCACGGAAGATGCGGGGCAGGCTATCCTGGTTCGTGCCATGTATTTCGACGCCGTCGACGGCGGCCTCCCGCGCGGTCCCGAGCACAAGGCTTCATACGCCGCGCGGTGCGGCGATTGCAGAAGTTTATTTCTGTGCTGAGGTGTAACCTTCCGATGACGGTAGCGAATCTCGCAAGGCCCAGCCCGCTGTGCGGTTACGGGCCGGCGGGCAGAGGGTTTCCGATGATGCTGTATCGCCTGATTGGATTTGGCATTGCCGCGGTCAGCGCCGCGGCGATGCTGTATGTGGGGCTTTATCAGAGCCGCTTCGTCGGCCGCTTGATATGCCCGATCTTCAAGGACGGCTGCGAGGGCGTTGCTGATGCGCCCTTCGCGCGGCCCTTCGGCATACCCGACGGCTACATCGGCGCCGGCCTTTACGCCGTCATCGCGGCTCTTCTGCTCGCTCCGCCGGGACGCTGGGTGTGGATTGCGCTCATGGTCCTGTCTGCCGCCGCGACCCTCGCCAATATCGTCGGCGTGCGCGACATGATGAACCTCGGCAGCTTTTGCTTCTATTGCCTGCTCACGACATTGCTGTCCCCTGTTCTGCTCTGGGCCGTATGGGAGCTGAGGTGATGATGGACCGACCTGCCGGGTTGACGGAGACATTCGCGGCTGTTCCCGACAGCCACAAAGACGGCCGCGCGGTCGATCATCCTCGGCGGGAAGATGTCGATCACGTCTTCCATGAGCTTACGCGCAGCATCTGTCCCTCCTGCCGAAAAGTGATCGACGCCAAGGTTCTTCTGCGTGACGGCAAAGTCTACATGAGCAAGCGCTGCCCGGATTGCGGGCCGTTCATGGCGCTCATCTACTCCGATGCGAAAGCCTATACGTCGTTCGCACCCTACAACAAGCCTGGGACAATCCCCCTGGCTTATGGGACCGAAATCGAGCGGGGATGCCCTCATGATTGCGGCCTTTGCCCCGATCACGAACAGCACGCGTGTCTCGGCATCATCGAAGTCAACAGCGCTTGCGACATGGACTGCCCGCTGTGCTTCGCGGACGCTGCGCCGGGATTCAGCCTGACGCTTGAAGAGGTCGAGCAGATGCTCGACGACTACGTCCGCACCGAGGGCAAGCCTGAGGTCGTCCAGTTCTCGGGCGGCGAGCCGACGATCCATCCGCGGATCATCGATTTCGTTCGCGCCGCCCAGGCTCGAAGCATTCGTTTCGTGATGCTGAACACGAACGGCAAGCGCATCGCCAAGGACGATCGCTTTCTCGAGCAGCTTAACGAGGTCAGGCCAGCGTTCTATTTTCAGTTCGACGGATTTGAATCGGAGACCTATCGGATCATTCGCGGCGAGCCCGACATCCTGGCCGAAAAATTACGCGCTCTCGACAGGCTCGCGGACATCGGGCTCGGCGTCACGCTCGTTCCAGCGATCGAGCGCGGGGTCAACGAGCATGAAATCGGCAAGATCATTGAATTCGCTATCGCGCATCCGGCCGTCCGGGGGGTGACGTTTCAACCGGCGTTTCACGCCGGCCGTCACGTTCCGCACGATCCGCTGCGCCGAATGACGATCCCCGATATCGTCGGCCTGATCGAGACGCAGACCGCAGGCAAGTTCATCGCCAGCGACTTCGTTCCCGTGCCCTGCTGCTTTCCGACATGCAACTCCGTCACTTACGCCTTCGTCGAAGGAGACCGGGTGACGCCGCTTCCGCGCATCGTCAACGTCCATGACTATCTCGACTACATCACCAATCGCGTGGTGCCGGATTTCAGTCTGGAGATCAAAACCGCGCTCGAAGGGCTGTGGTCGTCATCATCTGTCGCCGGATCGTCGAAGTCGTTCCAGCAACTCGCGCTGTCGTGTCAGGCGTGCGGGGTGCCCGACAGCCTGACCGTTGGCGATATCGCCAAGAGCATGATCATGATCATGCTCCAGGATTTTATGGACCCGTGGACCTTCAACCAGAAGAACCTGATGAAATGCTGCAAAGAGTTCCTGCTGCCCGGCGGGAAGCAGGTTCCGTTTTGCGCCTATAATTCGATCGGGTATCGCGAGCAGGCGCGCGCCCAACTCAATGCCATGGAGCCCGAGCGGCGTCGCGCGAAGCGTGACGGTCGAGCCTACGCGCCGAAGCCCGTTGTGTTCAATTTCGACAGCCGGAGGCGCGATTGATCAGCGGATCGACGAACGCCATCGGCGCGGACAGCAAGCCCCAGGAACTTCCGCCCACCGCGATAAAGCAATGCTGTGCCAATTTGTATGAAAGCGACGCGGCCAAGTTGCTGCTCGGCGACTCGTTCCATCCCGGCGGAACCAAGCTTACCGAATATCTCGGCCGGATTCTGCATCTCACGCCGCAATCGCGCGTGCTGGACGTCGCTGCGGGAAAAGGAGCGAGCGCATTACACCTCGCGTCGCGGTTCGGCTGCGAGGTGATGGGCATCGATTATGGCGGCAAGAGCGTTGAAGAAGCCACGCGAACTGCGAAAGACATGAACCTACAGGATAGGGTCTCCTTTCAGCAGGCAGACGCCGAGCGGCTTCCATTTGCCGATGAGACCTTCGACGCCGTCGTTTGCGAGTGCGCCTTCTGCACATTTCCCAATAAGCAAACGGCGGCAGGTGAATTCGCGCGTGTGCTGCGCCCCGGCGGTCGGGTCGGGGTGAGTGATTTGACGCGGAATGGATCGTTGGGGAACGACCTCGAAGGCCTTCTTTCGTGGATCGCCTGCGTCGCGGATGCGCAACCGGCGGCGAGCTACGCCGAATACCTCGCTGCCGCCGCCCTGAAGGTGCAGATCGTGGAGCAGCACGACGATGCCTTGCTTGAGTTCGTCAACCAGATGCGGTTACGCCTTCTCGCCGTCAATGTCATGGTTGGGTTGAACAAGCTTTCGCTGCCCGGCTTCGATTTCGAATCCGCCCGCAGATTTGCGACTCAGGCGCTTGGAGCGATTTCCGAGGGCAAGTTGGGCTACGCCATCATTGCGGCATCGAAGACCGACTAGACGAGCGCTTTAACAGTCCCTCAGCTCGAGGATGATCAATGCTGTCCGTATCGGCCAAACCACTCCGCAGCTATCCCTGGTTCGTCCGGCTGCTGTTTTGGAAACAGCGGCAGATTTTCGGTCGCGTCCTCGATCCGAGCCTGTACTGGGCTCGCTCGCCATGGGTGTTTGCCGCCTTCGCACTGATTTACGGCGCGCTCGAACGACGGTCCTCGCCGCTGTCGCCGGCACTCAGGTCACTCGTGATGGTGCGGGTTTCACAGCTCATCCAATGCGCGTTTTGCACCGACATCAACTCGGCAACGCTGGCCAAACGCGGCGTATCCGAAGAAAAGATATCGAGCCTTCCGGAATGGCGCCAAAGCAATCTCTTCACGCCGGAGGAACGGCTCGCGTTGGAATACGCCGAGGCAACCACGCTCAACAATGTCGACGATGACCTGCGCCGGCGTCTCAACGAACACTGGGCCGACGATGCGTTGGTCGAGCTGACAGGTCTGATCGCCTTCCAAAATCTTTCGGCGAAGTTCAATTCCGCGCTCGACGTTCCAGCCCAGGGCTTCTGCACGTTGCAGGCAACGACGAGATAAATTGCAGATTTGCGGTCAGGTTCGGAGTAGTGATGACACCATGAGCTCCAAAGCGTGATCACCTTGCGTCCGCAGTTCACCCGAAAGCCGACATTTGCTCCATCGGTTCAATCGGCGGCGATGGCCATTTCCAGATTTACGATTTCGACTGCTCGTGACCGATTGTTGCCTCATACCAACGCGCGAACGCGAACAGGAACAACATCCCGGCAGCGATCAGTAACGCGGTCACTGCCGCGGCATAAATCCCCGCCAGTAGCGCGCCAGGAACCACAACTGCATTTGCCGCCAAAGCCAGCGCATTGAGATCCATCGCCAGCGAGAATATCACCACCTGCAATGGCAAGCGCGTCGGGTTTACCGCCTGCCGACGGCGCGGAAATGTCAGCGCCCAACTCAAGAGAATGACACCCATAACGCCACTTGAAATGCGCCAGGCGATCGGCGCCGGGGCTCCAACCAATATCAACAGCGGCGGCAAGATGGAACCGAACGTCGTCATGAATCCCAGTTGAACCCAAGTGCGCGTCACAAAGCTGTCCCACTTGGTCATTTGACCCCCCAGCATTTGCCGAAGGATCATCGTCAGGACAGACAGGCCCGCGAAGGTCATGCCGACGGTCGCGATTGTGTAGAGATAACCGGATGCGTCCACGCAGCCCCCCTGACCTGAGCCCCTTATTCAACCGCGTCCGCCAGATGGTCCAATATATTTCCCCAGCCCCTCGTATGACCTTCACAAATTGCCGGCGTCGGTAGACGCTCGTGGGTCAGCACGAGGTCGGTTTCATCGCCGCGCGGATTGAGTTCGACGGTCACCAACGTATTCACATTGTTCGTCAGCGGGCCGATCCATGTGAACACAAGCTTGCGCGGCCGGTCGATTTGCACATAGGTGCCGGATACTTCGCGGCTTGATTCCTCCGATGACATGACAAGGCTGAAGGCTCCGCCAGGGCGGAGGTCGCAGCTTGCCTTGCAATCGACCGCGCCCGGAAACGGGCTCATCCACCGAACCATCAAATCGGGTTTGGTCCACAGGTCGAAGATCTGCTCTGCCCTCGCCTTCACGCGCCGGCGTATCTGCACGATCGGGCCCGTCGTGTCACCGCGATCCATGCTTGCGATCCTTTCGCCCCAACTTGTGGTCCTTCTTGAGCTCGCGCAGCAGGAGGTCCATGGCGTCCAGCCGCTCCTCCCAATAGCGGCGCGTCCGCTCGATCCAGCCATCGACCTCGTCCAGCGAACGGGTATTGATGGAGAGAATGTGGTCGCGCCCTTTCCTGTGCCGCTCGACCACGCCGCTCGCTTCCAGCACGCGGATGTGTTTCGACACCGCGTTCAAAGACATATGGAAGGGTTCGGCGACCTCGGTCACGCGCGCTTCGCTGCGCGAGAGCCGTTCGATAATCGCCCGCCGCGTCGGATCGGCTAACGCGGCGAATACCGCGTCGAGGCGCGCGGTGCGCGAAGCGGCTTCCTTCCGGGCTTCGATCTCAATCATGGCGATCTGCCCGCTCGATTCTCGATTCCAAAAATATTCTACCAACAGGTTGACAATCTGGTCAAGTCGACGCTTTTATTCAACCTGTCGGTTGAATCGTTTGATTATGAGGGAGAGCTCGATGCCAAATAAACTCATTGCCGCTGCCGCCGCAGCGGTCGCACTTCTGTCGGCTGCCGTCGCCCCGGCGCGGGCCGAGCCGGTCAGGAACGTCGTCCTCGTCCACGGGGCCTTCGCCGACGGTTCCGGATGGCGGCGCGTCGCCGACATTCTTGGTAAAGACGGCTATACGGTCACCGTGGTGCAGGAGCCGCTGACATCACTTGCCGACGACGTCGCGGCGACCAAACGGGTGCTCGATCTGCAGCAGGGCCCCACGCTACTGGTCGGCCACAGCTATGGCGGGGTGGTCATCACCGAAGCGGGCAATGCGCCGAATGTCGTCGGCCTCGTCTACATCGCCGCTTTCATCCCCGACAATGGCGAGAGTGCAATCGGCCTGCTCTCGCAGGCCCCCGCCGCCAACAACAACATGCGCGCCACCAAGGACGATTTCCTGTACCTTGACCCGGCCGCCTTCCCCGCCGATTTCGCCGCCGACGTCCCGCCCGCCGAAGCGAACTTCATGGCCCATTCCCAGGCCATGCTAGCCAAGGCCGCTGCCGGCGCGACTGTGACGACGGCCGCCTGGCATCAGAAGAAGAGTTGGGCGCTGGTCGCGACTGCCGATCGCAACATCAACCCCGACCTCGAGCGCAAGATGGCCAAGCGCGCCGGCAGCGAAACGATCGAGGTTCCCGCCAGCCACGCGGTCTACCTTTCCAAGCCGGATGAAGTGGCGCGTCTGATCGAACGGGCGGCAAAGGCGTCTGCGCAATAGCCCTTTTATCCAACACGATTGGATAAGAAGTCCCCACGTCCTAGGCGGCCACGTTCGCCCCCGACGAGTTTGCGCAATTCATCACAGCGCAAATACAAACAACATGGTTTGGTTACGCATCTCCCGAAGTTCTGGCGTATTGACGATCGTCATTTTGGCCGTCCTGCCCAACCCGGCCAGGATAGCAACATATTGTCGGCCGCCAACCTCAAAGGTCATCGGTGGAGCATTAAGGCCGATGCCTACATTGATCTTCCAAAGCTGCTCAAGGCTAACGTCATCGTAGGCGGCGAATGATCCGTCGACGAAGCCGGTAAACACCAAGCCTCCGGCCGTTGCGAGCGCCGCACTGTTGTTGGGATAAGGCAGGCGCACCCTGTTCTTGATTTCGCCGGTGAACGGATCGGCTACGACGATCTCGGATTCGTTGCGCTCGGTATATTTGAACCCGCCGCCCAGCAATAATCCGCGAGGATTCTTTTTGACATCCGGATCGAGCGTGACTTCATCGCAAGTCGGTCGCGACGGAATATAGAGTAGCTTGGTCCTTGGGCTGTAAGCCGCTGACCAAAAATTGTTGCCGCCATCATGCGACGGGCACAGCTTCTTGATGCGGTCCGTCACCGTCTGATTTTGCTCGCCCGAATAGACCTGGACGTCCTTGTTGGGATCGTAATCGACCGGTAGGCCGGTCTTCTGGTCGATACCCTTGGTCCAGTTGATCGTCTCCACATACGGCTTGGCCAGGAGGGTTCGGCCGTTAGCGCGTTCGAAAGCATAGAGGAAGCCGTTGCGGTTCGAGTGGAGCACCAGCTTGTGCGGCTGGCCCGCGATTTGACCGTCGATGAGGATGTGGGTGCCGGCGGCATCGTAGTCCCACATGTCGCCCGGCACATACTGGTGATACCAGTTCATCCCGCCGGTGTCGGGATTCCACGAAATTAGGCTGTTTGTGAAGAGATTGTCGCCAGCGCGGTAGAACGGATTGTACATCGGCACCGGATTGCCAGTGCCCCACAGCACCTGGTTAGACTCGACATCGTAGGAGCCTGTGACCCACATGGCGCCGCCACCGGTTTGCCAAGCGTTGTTCTTGTCTTTCCAGGTCTCAGAACCGGGTTCGCCGGCGCCGGGATCACGTAGTTGCGCCACGCGAGCTTTCCGGTCGCGGCGTCGATTGCTACTATGAAGTCCCTCACCCCGCGGTCGCCGCCGGCGGCCCCGATGATGATCTTGTTCTTGACCGCCAACGGAGCCGCGCTGAATTGCAGCGCTGCTTGGCCATCGGAGAGACTGGTCTCCCACACGATCCGGCCGGTTTCCTTGTCGGTCGCGATCATGCGCGGCGGATAGTTCGCCACCGAGACGACGAGATTGCCCCACAGCGCTGCGCCACGGTTTGCGGCGTCGATCTTCTCCTGCCCGGGGTCCATCCGCCACATGATGCGGCCGACATCGCCCGAACGGCCGTCGATCTTGTAAACCACGCCCCACTGATCGACGACGTAGAGGAAGCCATCTTCAGCCAATGGCGTTGCTTCGAGGTTCTCGTTCGCGGATGTCCCGCCAATCGCTACGGCATAGGCAAGCTTGAGAGATCGGACGTTGCCGCGGTTGATCTTGTCGAGTGGCGAGTAACGCTGCGCATCATAGGTGCGGTGATTTATCAGCCAGTTTTGTGGTTCCCGGTCGGCGTGATTTATCAGCCAGTTTTGTGGTTCCCTGTCGGCGTGATTCAGCCGATCGGACGTGACTTCGGCAGCCTTTGCGGGACCCGCCACCGCGAGTGCGGCGCTCGTCAGCAGCGCCAAAATGATTGGTCGGCGGCTGTTTCGGCGATCTTGTATAATCATGCGCAACTAGCTCCCACCAGCGATTTCAAGCCCGATTCCGTCCGGATCAGCGATGCGTGCTGATCTCGGAGTTGCAGCCACTTCCACCTTGATTTCACGCTCAGCAAGGATTTGCATGACTTTGTCGGTGGTGATGGCGACGCGCTAGACCGGCAGTACCGGCGACGACTCGGCGACGATCGGCAAACAAGCAATTCTCCTGAGCGACGTGACACGACAAGCTGGGCAGCAAATGCTTGCACCCACTATTAGCTGCTAGCTGCGTCGACTGCTCAATGCTCGCGTCCTTCGACCGAATGAGAACACATCTCGCGAGTGCCGGTTAAAGCGCGTCATACGTTGTGGAAGACACTTTAGCTGCACAAATTCCAGATTAGCGACTCCTCGAAGGTTCGGCGTTCGACCTCTCGGGTGAACCGCCGGAGAGCATTGCCGCCCGGCTGGGAGAATTGCGCACACCAGCCCCTTTACCCCCTCGGTTTCGAAAACTGTGTCGCGCGCATCACACTTCGTCCGAAATACGTTGGGATAAGTCCGGGTAACGCTCCGGAGCATTCCCCGTTTGGCGTACGATTGACCCGCTATCGCAGCAACTTCTTGATTTGGTGGGGGCCATCATGAAGCAGCTACTCCGAAGTGCGACAATTTTTGTATTCGCAGCCGCAGGCGCTGCAAACGCCGCTGACATGCCGGTTACCGTGGCGATAGCGCCGCCAGTCTGGAACTGGACGGGCTTTTATATTGGTGGGCAAGTGGGAGCTGCGACCGGCACCGCCAACTTCGCCGATCCATTCGGCGCCTCGGTGTTCGGCGATCGCGTCATGACGCCGGCATTCCTCGTCGGCGGCCAGCTCGGCTACAATTGGCAGGCGCCGAGCTCGAGGTGGGTGTTCGGCGTGCAGACCGATGCCAACTGGCTTGCATCGGACGGCACCAATACGTGCTTCGCATTCAATGGACTCCTCGTCTCGGCGACGTGCCATGCGAATCCCGATGCCTTCGGCACGATGACGGCCCGGGCCGGCTACGCGTTCGGCATCGACGGCCGCACGCTCCTTTATGGAAAAGGTGGTGCCGCGTGGCTCCATCAGCGGGTCGATACCATTGCCAATTCGGGGCCGCTGAGGCTCGGTGGCGTTCCCGTTCCGAATGAATTTGCGAGCGCCACTTCGACGACATGGGGATGGACGGTCGGTGCCGGGGTGGAGCATGCCCTGGCGCCGGGCTGGACCATCTTCCTTGAATACGACTACCTCAATTTCGGGCGCACCGGCGTCGGGACTCCAGAGAGCATCATCCAGGTCACTCCCGGCATCAACGGATATAACCTGTTCCCGCCCAGTGCGACCAATGTCAGCCAGGATCTTCATGAAGTGAAGCTGGGCGTGAACTACAAGTTCGGCGCTGATCCATGGGCGAGCTGGAATGCGTATGCGACCAATATGTCGTACTACGTCAAGGAACCTCGACCGGTGCAAGGCTGGGCACCCGGTTGGGAGTTCGAGTTCGGCACACGCGCTTGGTACAGTTCGGGCAAGTTTCAGTGGAATATCGGGAGCGGTCCGCCAATCTTTGGGAACTCCGACATCTCGCGCCTGACTTATAATGGCCTCAACGCCTTCGCGGGCGAGTACTTCCAGCGTATCGACAGCCCCTACAATATCTTTCTCAAAGGCAACATCGGTCTGGGGAGCATATATACCGGCCACCAGAATGACGAAGATTGGTTGCTCTTCGGCGGGACGGTCGGATACTCCAACACTCTGTCCGACAGCATCAAAGCCGGCAAGCTCGGATACACCACGCTCGATCTCGGCTACGATGTCCTGCGCGGTGCCGGATACCGTGTCGGACCGTTCGTCGGCTACAACTACTTCACCGAGCGATGGGACACCTACGGCTGCGTCCAGATCGCGAATCCGGCCTCGGACTGCGTGGGCAACTTTGCCCAGCCCACAACAGTCCTCATCGGCACCCAAGACTCCACATGGAATTCGCTTCGCGTCGGTTTGACGGGCGATACCATGTTGACCGATCGTCTCAAGATCAGCGCCGATGTTGCCTATCTGCCCTACGTCTGGATGACTGGCCGGGACAACCATTTGCTGCGGGCCACCACGACCTATTTCGACCAGGAGGGCTCGGGACAGGGCGTGCAACTTGAGGCGATCGTGTCCTACTACCTGACCGACTATTTCAACGTGGGAGTGGGCGGGCGGTATTGGGCGATGTGGACCACCTCGGCAACGGATACCTGTAACGGCTGCGCGGGGGCCGGAATTTCCTCGCCCTCAAGCAACGCACGATTCAATACCGAGCGCTACGGCGTCTTTGTCCAGGCCGCGTACAAGTTCGGTGTGCAGAACGCCATCGTCACCCGGTATTGACCGGTAGCGTGGGCAAAGGCTTTAGGTTCGGTATTATGGCGCAAACGCCACAAGAATTTTAGTCCGGCGGCCCCATCTTCACGCTGAATGTCGTGGAGAACTGGCACGAGCCGCACTTGAACACGTCCAAGTCGCCAGCAAACTGTGAAGGAAAGTCATCGTTTGCCCGCAGACAGGACAGATGATTTCGGGTGCTTGCGGAATATCCTCAACCATCCGGCATCTTGCAGTGCAAGCGCGGGTTCGGGCCATGACAATTATCAACCCGGACCTCAGCCGTGCCTCACCAATTCAAGCCCCATCCCAAGCACCCAGCCGTGCCGTTCATCATCCGCCTTCACGCGGACATCGGCGGGCGCATCCTGGAGAACAAGCGCCAGGCTGACCAGCTTGCGGCCGACGCCAAGGCAGTCGAAGCCGTCATTCGGATGTTCGATCCCGGCTTCAATGCGAGGGCAATTGCGGCGCGGAGACGTGTCACAGGCAATCCGTGGTTTCGACGCGGTACCTTGTTCCGCCACGCCCTGGACGTTCTGCGCGCCAGCAAGGAGCCCCTTACGGTCGGGCAAATAGCCAAGGCACTCCTTGAGTCCAAGGGCGTCACACCGACGCGGAAGCAACTGAGCGGCATTGAGGCAGGGGTGCGGTCCTCATTGGAGAACCATGCCGGCAAGACGGTGCAGCGGGTCGGGGAAGGCGTGCCGAAACGATGGCGGTTAATTTGATGCCGGCCCCGCGCCGTCCTCTTTGGATATGAAGCCGTCTTTGATGGCTTGACGAACCCCGGCTTCAATTAACGCTCTTCCGACAGCGGCTACCGTCCTGCCGTAGACACGGGCGCTGGCAAGTGCTTTGAGCCAATTTTCCATCTCCGGGGAGATTGAAGTTTGGAAACGAACACTCGGCCCTTCATCGTCGGCCATTGGCAATTTACCTCAGATTTGAGGTAAATCTAACTCAGATTTGAGTGATTGTTAACTATTCTCGGGTAGTCTGGCCAATGTCAGAAATGGCAGAAGCCGACCTACGGGGGTAGGCCGGCTTCCAGTTTAGTCCCGGGCGGGCGGCCACCGATAAACAGTCGGCGCCGCTCGCTTTTGCTATCTAGAAGCGTCCTCCTAGACAGATGTGATTCGTAAACGTCCAAGGTAAAAATGGACTTAAAGAAGTGGCGATTTGCTAACTATGTGGCGCTGCCAGTAGCCGCAGAAATCCACTGATTGCTTCGACGCCATCGCCAGTGTTGCGACGCGGCCGACTTGCTCGCCATTTGACAACCGCCGATTATCTTCACGCCATGACGCCTCTTGCGCGAAGCGAAGCAGGTACGGTCCCGCGACGTGGTGATGATGGCCGATCTCGCCACGGCGCAACCGGCTGAAATACGTCTCTGCCCAATTGGTGCAGGCCCCGTCGAGACTGTATGCCTCTTGGTGATTGATCCGCTTCATCTCGAAATGGCCGTGCAGCGCGTTCCAGTTGCCGCTTTCGTCGGCGTTGACGACGGTCCCCTTGGCAATCCGCGACTGCACGAACCGCAGCGCTTGGCCTTCGGTGCGGAACACGGCCGGAAGCGAATTGCCGTCGCGCTCACGGATGATGACGACGGCTTGGCGCTTGCGGGATTGGTTCTCGTACAGGCGCCGATCGACGCGATTCTCACGAATGTTGGCGGGACGGACGTAGCCGCCGAAGTAGCCGCTATCGACCTCTGCGACCTTGCCTTCGCCACCGATCATGCGGCCCTTTAGTTCGGTTGCCATGGCTTCGCGCATCTTATGGGCAAGCACGAACGCCGTCTTATAGCTCGTGCAGAGATCGCGGCTGAGGGCCAACATGGACTTGCCCTTGACCTCATTGCAGAAGATCGCAATCGCGGCGAGGTAACCCCGCAGCGGCAGCTTGTGCGAGGTGAACAGGGTCCCCGACGTGATCGTGAAATCACGCTTGCAGGCGCGGCAGCGGAAGCGGAGCGAGCCATTCGGCCGGCGTGCCTCGTAAGCCTCCACGCCTCCGCAGTGCGGACAGACCGGCTTGCCCTCAGTATCCGCCCAGCGGACCTTGCAAAACATCTTCTCGGCTTCCGAATCCGACATGCGGAAGATCGAACGTCGCGCGAACGCTGGTAACGGCGGCAAAGATTTCAGCGGCTGGCATGGCGTTCCCTCCCTCGGGTTAAGCCCATGCCAGGATACACCAAGGACAGTTCCTAGGGAGGTTGACGTGTAGGAGCACGCGCCATGTGGGCGCGAGCGGCATTGACCATTTTAATTGGCTTCGTTGCCTTCTGTGGCCCAAGCCAGCTTATTGGCGCTGACCATAAATTCTCCGGTCATGTACAAGCGAAAGTGGGTAAAACGATTAAATCCGAAGGCGTCCAAATAGTTGATTTCGCCAACCAACCATACGGCCCTCCATCCAGCGCGGATCAGTGTCTTATCCTCATCACTGATAGGTTCGATCTTGATGCCGAATTGGTCGATGCGCTTTACCGTTCCACTTTTGAATTCAGCCCCTGGAAACAGAACGGCGTTGGTCTGCCAATCTCCAACGCGCTGCCGAGCTTTTTCAACTGCGTCTACCGGCAAAGGGTTGGTGGCAAGAATTGCGTAGGCCCAATTGCTGACCTTGAACGCAGGTGTTTGACCATGATTCTTAATGGTCATGGTGAGATCGCTTCCCCCCAAAACATCCGGCCATTCGAAGGAAGCGGAGAGATACGCTCGCAATTGCCGTTCGGCGGTGTCCTTGGCGAGATAAGCCTGATAGCCGGTCAAACCCGTGTAGATGCACAGAACGATTACACCGACTATGGCCGTATTCAGCGTTATCCAATCAAAGGCATCGCGCTTGTTGGGTTGGGGTGCGCGGTAGCGATCTTCGGGGTATGCGTCATCTTCTTCGCCCGCAGTGGTCATGAGATTCGCGCCCTATCCCTAAGTGTGTTTCTTATCGTACTCGGGGCGTTAATCTCTGGTCTAGGCGGTGCGGTATTGGCGGGACTACAAGTCTTCTAACCGTATGGCCTCGGCTCCGATCACGGCCAGTGATGCCAGAAAAAATGCCGCCGGAACGGTCGCTCTAGCTAGTTTGTTGGCGATGCTGGCCTTGGTTTCTTTGAAGCCGTGTTTTTTCAACCGTTCGGCCAGTTCATCATACGTCACATTGGCCCGCTTCAACTCTGCTTTGAGGTGTCGGGCGGCTCGTTCAGCCCATTCCTGTTCCGTCTTGGCGAAAGCCATCATCATGCGATGTATCCCCGTATCAAATCCGAATGTTTGTTATCATATATGATATTTTGTTGTTGACAACAATATCGCATCCGATACGGTGTTCTCACATTCGAGAACACCATGCAACATTTCCTCCTTTCCCCGGCTGCCAAGACCCTGAGCCTCGCTCAAGGACCAATTCGGCATCAAGATCGAACCTATCAGTGATGAGGATAAGACACTGATCCGCGCTGGATGGAGGGCCGTATGGTTGGTTGGCGAAATCAACTATTTGGACGCCTTCGGATTTAATCGTTTTACCCACTTTCGCTTGTACATGACCGGAGAATTTATGGTCAGCGCCAATAAGCTGGCTTGGGCCACAGAAGGCAACGAAGCCAATTAAAATGGTCAATGCCGCTCGCGCCCACATGGCGCGTGCTCCTACACGTCAACCTCCCTAGGAACTGTCCTTGGTGTATCCTGGCATGGGCTTAACCCGAGGGAGGGAACGCCATGCCAGCCGCTGAAATCTTTGCCGCCGTTACCAGCGTTCGCGCGACGTTCGATCTCGCGAAGGCGGCAATAGGTCTGCGCGACGCTGAGGCGTTTCGAACCAAATCCGTCGAGCTTAACGGCCTCATTCTTCAAGCTCTCGAAAAGTCCATTGAGGCCCGCGAGGCGGAGTCGGCGCAGTTGGATCGCATACGCGCGCTTGAAGCAGAATTGGCTAGCCTCAAAGCATGGGGTGCTGAGAAGCAAAAATACGAACTTAAAGGCATCGGGGAAGGGGCCATGGCTTACATGTTGAAGCCAGACGCACGCGGCGCCGAACCACCGCATTGGCTTTGCCCACAATGCTACACGAACTGCAAGAAGGCGTTTTTCCAGCCAAGCGGCGGCCGAAGTGGACGAAATTTCATCTACGTATGCGCGGCCTGTGACGGAAAGATCGCCACGGATGAGTTCCCGAACTGGATTGGCTAACTCGATGGGAGTAATGTCAGTCATGACACCCTCCCGTCGCCACAGAGGACGTTGACGCAATTTTGTTGCGCGTCAGGTCCCTTGTGGCGTTTGCGCCATAATACCGTTTAGGTTGGCTTTTCGCAGGGCGAAGCGGCGTCGACAAATCATGGCGCCTTGACGATCTGCTTGCACGCGGGGGGCAACCCGGCCAGCGTCAAGGGAGGTCTCGGTTTGCTCGGTGGCGGGTGCAGCGTCAATTCCTTGAACCAGAAGTCGAGCTCGCGACCGCAGCCGTCGCTTGCGCGTATCGGCGCTGGCGGCTTGCAGTCCGCACTATCTACCGGACAGCCAAGTTGGACATGAAAATGCTCGGCGTGACCATACCAGGGACGCACCTTGTAAAGCCAAGTGCGATCCGCTCCGGTGTGATCGGCTCCGGCCTCGCGGCACAGCGCCTTCTTGATCGCGGCATTGACTAAGATGCGGACGACCACCGGATCCTGGGCAGCCGTTCGGATAAGCGCCGTATGTCTTTGGGTCCACAATTTCGGATCAACATCGCGCAGATCGGGCGCGACCACATCGGTGCCCGGGGCAAACTCCCGCTCCTCGCGGCTTTGCTCGTGGTCCGGCATCGGCGCAAACCAAATATCGACGTCGAGGCCGATTTGATGGCTGGTGTGTTCGGAAAACATCTGCCCGCCGCGCGGCTGAGCCATGTCGCCAACCAAAAGACCGTTCCAGCCAACCTTTCTTGCGTTCGTAGCAAACCGTTCGATGAAGCGAATGAGTTGCGGATTGCCCCAGTTGCGGTTACGCGACGGCCGCATGACTTGCCAGGTCGGACCCGTGATCGGCAGCGACACGGCGCCGGCGAGGCAGCCGTTGAAATCGCCGCCGATCGAGCGCGGCGGTCCGGGAAACGGTGTCGATTTGCGCGCGAACAGTTCTTTGGCCGGCGTTGACGGCGCGTCCGGATTTTTCAGCGGCGGCAGCGGCTCGGGATTGAGCGAGCCGGGCAGCATCGGGTCAATCACGTGCTTTTCCTGCGCGACGGCGGAACTCGCGGCGGCAAAGAAGAGGACAGCGAGGAGGCAAACGACAGCGCGCATCGGCAACTACACTCCCTATGGGTCTGTAGGAAACTAGAATCAAATTGCAATCAGCGCTGCATTGCATCTGGCGGCAGCTTATCCTCCGATAGCTTCCGTCATCGGCGGCGTTTTGTACGGCAGAGGCGGGCCAAAACCAGAAGTCCCGCCGTGAAGACGCGACCCCGCCTTGAGCCCGGGTTCCCATTCCCACGCTACCACGGACAGCGGTAGGCTCACTCCAAGCCTGTTCGGGAGCCTGCCCGTGTTCGGGCAGACGAATCCGAGCTATGCTTTTTCCAACGTACCGACAGGTGGGCGCGGTCCTCATGTTTGCGACAGGGGAATTACGGAGCCCAATTCTGTCAGAACAGGCAACTGGCGATGCAGCAACCCGGCAATGCTCCTGACTTTCGCTTCAAGAACAATGTCCCGGATCCGCTTCTCTCGGACAAGGAACTGCCAACATTCAAGTTCGCCCTTGGGCAGTCGCGGGGCAGAGTCCTGGAGGACAGCTTCGTCAAGGCCGCGACCGTAAAGGAATTGCCCATCTCCAAGGGAATGGGCGGCGCCTCGATGCGCCTGGCACCGGGCGTGACACGGGAACTGCACTGGCATGCCACTGCAGCCGAATGGGGCTTCGTTTTAGAAGGCCGCGTCCGGTCAACCGTCGTCGATCCGTTCGGCGGCTCGGAAATCGATGACTTCAACCCCGGCGACGTCTGGTATTTTCCGCGCGGTCATCCGCACTCGCTCGCCTGTCTTGGCGACCGTCCGTGCCAATTCATCCTGATGTTCGACAACGGCTATTTTTCCGAGCATGGCACATTTAGCGTCACCGATTGGCTAGCCCTGGCACCGAAACCACTGCTGGCCAAAAACTTCGGGCTGCCGGAGGCAACCTTTGAAGGATTTCCCAAGGAAGAAGTCTACTTCGTGCGCGGCTCCGCTCCCCCCGAGGAGGCTATTCCCATTCATGGCGCACCGAATTCGCCGCCCGGAGCGCACAAGTATCGGCTACTGGCTTCTGAGCCTTACTCGGCCCACGAATTCAGCCGCGAGTGGCGTCTCGATGTCAGCCGCTTTCCGATTTCTCAAACCATCACCGGCATCATTCTCGAGCTCGACCCGGGCGGACTGCGCGAACTGCACTGGCACCCCAATGCGGACGAATGGCAATACGTCATCGACGGCCAGTTTGAAGTCACCCTGTTCGGCTCCCACGGCCGCTACCGGACCGAGACGCTTGCTAAGGGCGACGTGGCGTACATTCCGCAGGGCTACGGCCATTCCATCGAAAATATCGGCAGCGACGCCGGCCGACTGTTAATCGGCCTGAACGCAGGGCACTACCAGGCGATTAGTCTTTCCCAGTGGATCGCCGGCACGCCCTCCTATCTGCTTGCCGACCACTTCGGCAAACCGCGGGCACTCTTCGAGAAGTTCCCGAAAGCGCGGCCCTTCATCACCCCACCGGAAGGGACAGCGACCGAGAGCGCGTGACCAACCTGATCTATGCCGGCGCCTACCTCTTAGGGTATTCCGTAAAAATGTAATCTTTTGCCGCTACCGTCGAATGGCACGCGTACCCGCATTTGGCGCCGCTCGGGGAGAGGTCGGAGGGCTTAAACGTATCGGAGCTGCATCATAAGCAAACTCGGCGTACGCCCAACCGTGGTTGTCTGGGATCTGTTGGTATCCTTTTGCAAGCCTGTAGTCTGTTTGGCGGTGACAGCAATCTTTTTGTCATCCTACTTCTAAACAAATGAAAGAAAAACGAGGGCAAAGGTTCCTTATGGGCCAATGGGAGAAAATTGCTCCAGCAATACAAATGGGCAGAAGACGGCATTGCTGCCGGTATTGAAGTTCACATTTACAAGGTCTTCTACATTGCCCCCAGTGCCGAACCCATAACTTAAATTGAACGAGACCTCGAATACCGCAACAGCCCGTCCGGGAACGAGGATTTGATCCTGACTAACGTCAACATTCTGGAAAAAGAGTGATTTCATCTCGACGTCTTGACCGCTACCGAAGTAGCTTCCCCCCGAGGCTGTGAGGTCCACTATCGAACGTAACTGGGATTGCTGGGAACCAGGAAAATACGTCTGATCGGCGCTTTGACCGGTCATCGGATCGGTTCCCCAGCCGGACCATCGCATTGTTCTGAAAAGAGCGTAGATACCGAGATAGGAGCTATCCCCCGAAAACAGTCCGGGAGCCGCAGCGATCTCGCAAAATCCACCGGGAGCCAATTGGGACGCGGCATTTATGACTACGGGAGAGTTGTTCGTGTTTTGCCAAAGAAAGTAGAACACAAAACTTGGGGCATCGTTGCCAGTTATTTCGTTAATTAGAATTTTGATAAAGTTGTTGAGCGACCCCGTGTTCGAGTCGATAAAAATATTAAGCTCGGGGTGTGGTAACTGCCAGATTAAAAACGCGGTGTCCAAGGTGATGAACGTGGTTGTAAAGGGCTGTGTAAGTAACCCCATCGCCTTGGTCTGCGCCTCAATACCCTGACGGTACGCATCCTCTGCCGCGGAAAAATCGGTCTTTGCCAATTGCTTTCGAAAATCGCTACGCACCTCGCGTCGATCCTGTGCCAACATCTCGTCGAGCTTGCTGACATCCAGACCCGCCTTGGCCAATGCGGCCTCTAACACCTTACCGGCGGCTCGCCGGTTCTTCGATACCGGCGGGCGTTGGGCAAAGCCAATTCGCCATGGCGCGTGGGGAGCCCTCAGAGCGGATACGACCCGCTTGAACTCAGTCTCATCAAATTTTTCCATCGCACTTTACTCGTCAGTTAGTACGTGCGTCGTTGCGTTTTAGCTGGTTCGCCGCCTGCTGTGGTGCGCCGTCTTATTGCGTTCCAACATGCTCCGGATTAGCCACCGTATCACGCAAGTCCCCCCAAGCGAATGGTTTCACGGTCATCATCGACATGCTGGAGCGGGTGCTGCACAGCCGAGTCGGGCCATTAGCTGCCGTGAGCATATGCAGCAATATACGTCTGCATAAGCCAAGCTTACTCAATCACCTCTTCTTTGCGGGCGAGTAGCATGGCGGCACGTTGAGCCCCAGCTCGAATTTGGTCAGCTGCGACGCCGGCAGATCGGCCGACTTCAGGCATTTTAGGATGCCGCCGGTATAGATGCCGAACTCTCGGCATACGTCATATGAGGCGACCAGCCTCGACGATCTCGTGACGATCTCGCGCGGGTTAGATTCTTTTCGAAGAATCACCTACAATGCCGGCTGCACGGTTGGAATGCTCACAAAGGCCGATCCGGATCGGCAGTCTGAAAGCACGACCGCGACGTTTCCTTGGGCAACCGCGCGCCGATCTGTGACTAGCACGTAGCAAATGCGGCAGACGGGTATCGTCTGCTGCCGCGCGCCGTTTCTCGTATGGGAGAAACTCGTCGCGCCATTTCTCGTATGGGAGGAACTCGTGAAGCGTAGTCCGAAGATCCTCTGCTGCGTCGGTTTGATGAGCCCGGCTCTGGCCTCGTTCATAGTTCCGGTTCGGCGATGAGAGGCGCGGCACAATGAGAATTTCGCGACGCGAGTTCGTTAAGTCGGTCACGGCAGGCGGCATAACTCTCAGTATGTCGCGGCTGGCAATCGCCGAGGAGCCCAGCTTCGCAGAGCGCGAGGCGTTGCCGGGACGGGACCGCTGGAACCCGGCCGCGGGCGGCCGCGGTCGCATCGACGCATTGCCCAAGGTCACAGGAGCCAAGCTCTACGCGTCCGATTTTCGCGCTGCCGATCTCCCGGGCTGGCCGCAGAACACCTCGCACGGGATGCTGATCCGCACCGCGGATGCGACCCATGTTTTGGCTGAAATCGACGTTTCATTGCTGACCGGCGCGTTGAAGCCATCGGTGGTCGTGACCGCCGCCGACCTCGCGCGAGTCGGCGCCCGCGTTCCCGAATATTATGCCGGCGACCTCTTGTGCCCGGTGGGCAAAACGCCGCTCTACCTGGGACAGCCGGTGGCGATGTTGATCTTCGAGGACTTCGACACTTTCGATCAGGCGCGGCTCGCACTGCGCGGCCATGCTGTTCTGAAATTCGGCGCAGAAACCGGCCCCGTCAAAATGCCGAACTACGGCCAGTTTCGTTTCACGCGCGTGGGCGGCCCAACTCCCGACGCTCCCGACGTCTATTCGCCGTCCAAGAACGGTTGGGTTAGTCCTGGATTCTTCGAGCAGTCCGGAGCCCCGATATGGCCGCGCCTCCCGGTGCCGAGCGGGGCGGCCTATGCGAAAGCCGCGGATTACGGCCAAAAGATCCGTGACGAGCTCGCAGCGAACAATCCCGCTATTTTGGTGCTGGACCGCGAATTCGAGACGCAGTCGGTCGACCCGATGGCTCTGGAACCGGAAAGCGGCCTTGCCTGGTACGACGCCGGACGCAAGGACCTCAATCTCGTTATCAGCGTGCAGTCGCCCGCCGAGATAGCGACGGCGATGGCGTATCTGCTCGGCAACGCCCATGCGGCCTTCAAGCCGGCGCGCATCAACACCAATTTCGCCTCTTGCGGCGGCGGATTTGGCGGACGTGACCACACGCCGTTCCCGCTCTACGTCGCATTGGCGGCGATGTTCTTCCCCGATCGTCCCGTCCGGCTCGCCAACAACCGCTTCGAGCAGTTTCAATTGGGGATCAAGCGACACGCCTTCAAAATGCGCACGCAGATCGGGGTTAATCGGGCGACCGGCAAGATCGTCGGATTCGCCGCGGACCATGCGCTGGACGGCGGTGGCCTCGCCAATTTTTCGGGCCAAGTGGCGTCCGTCGGCGCTCTCGCCGCGCTCGGCATTTACGATGTCCCGAAGGTTGATCTGACGACCTATGCGTTCCACTCGCGCGGCGTGACGGCCGGCTCGATGCGTTGCTACGGCACATTACAGACCATGACCGCGCTTGAAGTGCAGATCGATGAGATCTGCACCGCCCTGCCGCTCGACCCGATCGAATTTCGTCGCCGCAATGCGACTCGTAGCCGGCAACCGGTGGCGGGGAACACTTACGTCGTGTCGATCCGCACGCCCGAAATCCTCGATAAGCTGGAGAAGCATCCGATCTGGGCGCAGCGCGCCGAAGGGAAGGCGCGCGGGCAGCAGTCGGGAATTCTCGTCGGTACCGGCGTCGCGGTCGCCACGAAGAACTATGGCACCGGAGGGGACTCGGTTCTGGGATCGGTCGAGATCGACCCCGACGGTCGGATCAGCATTTGGTGCGACGGCGCCGAGATGGGCAACGGTCTCGGTACGGCGCTTGCCAATCGGGTCGCAGAACACCTGGGCGGTGTCGCCGACGAAGTCGCGTTGCAGCAAGTCAATACATTCGGTCCGCTCAACCTCGTGGGCTCCGACGATCCTTTCACCATGGATCAGAAGACGCAGGACGCGGGGGCGCGCAATCCGCGTTGGGTGCCTTCGATCAGTTCGGCGACCGCCGCCTCGACCGGCGCACATGTCGGGACACACGCGGCAGCCGAGGCCGCGCGCGTCATCTTCCGCTTCGGCCTCTGGCCGGCAGCGCTCGAATTGTGGGGCGTCGCGCCCAGAGATCCAAAGGCCAAGGACTGGGACAAGGCACGGTGGAAAGACGGCCAACTGATCAGGCCGGGACTGACGCCGCTTCCTTTGCAGGCGGTCGTCGCAAAGGCGTATGCGCGCAACGGCGTGACCGGCGCGATGGCGCACGGCTTCAGCCGCTGGGCCTGGGCGCGTGCGACCTTCGCCGTCGGCGGCCAGCCGTGGACGGCCGACATCGATGCGCTGGCTATTCGCCGCGGCACGGGTAAATTTGTTCGCGTCGATCGTTCCAACGTGAGGTTTCCGCCGGTCAGCCTCAACCGGAGCGGACCGACCTACACGGCGCTCTGCGGCACGCTGGTCCGGATCGAGATCGACCGCTCAACCGGCGCGCTACGCATCGCAAAGGCATACAGCGTATTGGAATGCGGGCAGGCGCTGGTTCCGGAGATCGTGCTCGGACAGGCGCAGGGCGGCTTCGCAATGGGCGTTGGTTACGCGTTGCTCGAGACGCTGCCGCTTTACGAGGATGGGCCTGGCAACGGGAAATGGAACCTCGGCCAATACCTCGTTGCGCGCGGCTCGGACCTGCCGCTGCACGAGCTTGAGATCGAGGTGTTGCCGCCCGTCGATCCTGCGGAACATCCGAAGGGGATGGCGGAGGTCAACATGATCCCCGTGGTCCCGGCGCTCCTCAACGCCATTTACGATGCCACTGGTCACCGCTTCCGGTCCTTGCCGGTGACTCAAGCCATGATCATGGGAGTACTCAAGTGACGATGATGTCCGTCACCATTAATGGACGCACCTACGGCCCGCGCGAGGTGCGGGACGAATTGTCAATGAACGACTTCCTGCGCGAGTATCTCGGGATGACCGGCACCAAGTTCGGCTGCGGTGCCGCGCAATGCCTGAGTTGCGCAGTCATCATCGATAATCCCGATGGAACCAGTTACACCAGCCCAACCTGTATCGTTCCGGCGGCAAATTTTAATGGCAAGTCGATCCGCACGGTGGAGGGTCATGCCAAGAATGGCGAGCTTACCTCTTTGCAGAAGGCATTCATCGAGCACTTCGCCTTTCAATGCGGCTACTGTACGGCCGGCTTCCTCAACGAGGGCCAGGTTCTGCTCGAACGTTTGGCGAAGAAGCCGATAGCGCGCGCGGATCTTGAGAAAACGATTGCCGAAGCGCTCGACGGCCATCTGTGCCGCTGCACCGGTTACATCAAATATCACGAGGCTGTACGCGCCGTGATACTAGCTGATCCGGGCCGCTATCTGTCCTAGTCCTTATTGGTGCAAGCGTCATACGTAGCATCAGGATGCCAGAGGCGAGAAAGCCCGGCAAAGAAGGCAGCCAAGCATGCAGCTCAACTTGCGGGTTCCGCTCATCGTTTCGATCATGGTTTTGTCGGCGAGCATGTTGCCTGCGCACGCCGTTTCCGACGGCCCGCCGGATGGCCTCGCGAGCGTCGAAAGCTTTTCGTCGATCGCCGATTCGGCGGCCCGTTCGATGGCGATATTCACGGAACTCGGCAAGGTGCTGACGCATCCGCGTTGTCTGAACTGCCATCCCGCCGGCGACCGCCCGCGCCAAGGCGATATGGCTCGGCTCCACCAGCCGCCGGTCGAGCGCGGCGCTGACGGATTTGGACTCCCGGCGATGCGCTGTCCGATCTGCCACCTGCAGGCCAACTTCAACCCCGCCGGCGTGCCAGGCAACCCGATTTGGCATCTCGCGCCGCGTGAAATGGGATGGGAAGGCAAGAGTCTCGGCGAGATCTGCACCCAGATCAAGGATCCAGCGCGCAACGGAAACCGTTCAGTCGACGCGCTCATTGAGCATATCGGCGAAGATCATCTGGTCGGTTGGGCTTGGGCGCCCGGATATGGCAGACAGCCGGCTCCCGGCACGCAGAAGCAAGCGGGCGCGCTCGTCGAGGCCTGGGTGAAAACCGGGGCAGCCTGCCCCAACTAATCGGATGGGTCTGGCTGATCAACAGCGATAAGAGATCGCGCCACTCATGGGCTTGATCCCTACGCCCGACTACACCCTATGACAGAGTTGGATGAGAGCGGTTTCGTGCATCACAGCAAAAATGAGCCGCGAATGACTGGTTCGGGGTCACGAGCGTGCGTAAGTCCGCATCGCAACGGGCTAGCTCGGAGTGTGAGCTAAGTCACACTGCGCCAAGCTTACGTCGAAGTAAGGTGCGCGCACGTCGTTTTCGACAACGGACGACGTCGAATCCGTACCGTGAGGCGCCGATCTTCGTGACTCGCAGAGTAAACCGCGGCTGTTTTGTCGCCTATTTGTTATGCGGCTCCTGTTTAATCGTCGTCGCGTGCAAAATGCCAATATGATTATCCACTTTTAGGGAGGGGAAGATGCCTGAAGCGCGCCTTGTTTGCGCGACCATGCGCACGTCTGTTGTTGGCCTGATACTCCTTCTCGGCTCTCACGACCGGCTGTGGGCCTGGGGCCAGGAGGGTCATTCGATCATTGCGGAGATTGCTGACCGGAACCTTAGCGCCAGCGCGAAGGCGCAGGTCAGCGCCTTGCTCGGGCAAAACGTATCGCTCGCCTCGATTTCCAGTTGGGCAGACGACATCCGCGACGAAAGGCCCGAAACCTACAATTGGCACTTTGTCGACATCCCGCTTGACGCCGACAAATACGAAGCGATGCGGGACTGCCTGGATAGCAGTCGCGGCGACTGCACGATCAACGAAATCGAGCGAAATCGAAGCACGCTCCGGGACGACAAAGCTTCGGCCAAGGACAAAAAAGAAGCGCTGATGTACCTGGTGCATTTCATCGGGGACATTCACCAGCCGCTGCATGCCGTCGGCGACTATCGCGGGGCGAACGATTATCCCGTCAAATTCTTTGTCAATCCGCTCAAGAACATGAAGGAGGACACCAACCTGCACGCGGTGTGGGACAGCAACCTCATCCGCACGACGGTTTGGGATTGGGGCGCCTATGTCCGCCGGCTCCAGGACAGTTGGCTGCCGGGCCAGGACGTTGCGCAGCTGACAGCGGGATCAACCACCGAATGGACAGAGGAGGCGCACAAGGCGGCGCGCGATGTTGCCTTCAAGGCGCCGATGAGTGCCGACCTTGGCCAGGACTACTTGGCGTTGGCGTTGCCCACCGTCGACCGGCAGCTCGCCGTTGCCGGGCTTCGGCTCGCCCGCGTCCTGAACGAGATTTTTTCAACCGGCCCCAAGAAATGCGACAAGCTCTCGCATCAGGCGCTTTCGATGAGCCAGCCGCTCAATCTCGGCGAACTCAAGCGGCAACTCACCGACTACAAATGCTCCGGCCAATACGATCGCGAGGTGGCTGACACGCTCTTTGCGGCCCAGGCTTACGTGGATATGCGGGCCAAAGAAGTGAACCATCCTGCCGTCGTTCTCGATATCGACGAGACCTCGCTCTCGAACTGGCCTGAGATTATCGCGGATGACTTCGGGTACATTCCATCCGGCGCCTGTGACCTGGCCGGACCATGCGGCGATACCGCCTGGGAGCTGAGCGCCCAGGCCCTCGTCATCGCTCCGACGTTGAGGCTGTTCAACGAAGCCAAGGCCAAGAACGTCAAAGTCTTTTTCATCACCGGCCGGCGCGATACACCGGCGCTGCGCGACGCGACCGAGAGGAACCTGCGCGCGCGCGGTTACAGCGGCTGGGAGGCCTTGTTCATGCGGCCGCCGGCTGCAAGTGCAAGCGAAGATCCATTCCCAAACGTCCAAGCGTTCAAGACGGACGCCCGCCGCCAAATCAGCAAGAACTTCACGATCATCGTCAATATCGGCGACCAGCGAAGTGACCTTGACGGCGGTTACGCGGAGCGCACCTGGAAGGTGCCCAATCCGTTTTACTACATCCCTTAGCTTTCCGAGGCGACGGGCCCGGCAGGCCCAGATCGAATACGCTGCTTACTGGCCGACGATTCCAGTCCGCGTTGAACCAGCGACCCGCCGTTAAGGATTGCGTATGCGCGCTATAACCCGACGAATGATGATGGCGATGCTGACCAGGGTTATCGGGACGCCAAATGGCGCGGAGAAAAACGGTAGCATCCAAACATCAGCTTCAGGGCCGTGACACTGCTTTCCAAACGAAGGGAAGATTGAACAAGTCGTTTGAGCAAAAGCGATCGTGAACAAATAAAGTGCGGCTAAGGCGTGAAGGACAAGATTTGCGACAACGTTGATAATCCGCTGTATAGGCCAAGTCACGTGGTACCTTCATTCTATGCGACGCCGGCTCAACTAGGATTTCTCGTTATTCTACCGTTTTCCTGAAGCGACGATATTGATCGGAGCCTCAACGCAAAAGGGCAACGGTTGCCATAATAGGACTATTATGCTATAAATAGTCCTATATCGCAAGGAGAATCCGATGTCGCTTGCCTCCCGCTTCCACGAACCATATTCGGCCCTGCCGAATTTCGCTGTTTCCGGCCTTAGACTTCCCTCAGCCTTTCGCCAGCGTTCGCTCGCAAGTTCCCGCCAGGACGAGCGATTTCGCCGAGGCATGCGGAGAGCGCAGGCCACTTTTTGAGTTTCCCTGTTATTTACCCTGTTCTCAGGGAAAATCCGCGCTACGCGCGACCCTGTTTCCGCCACCAAGGCGAAACCCTGTTCCGTCAGCCTGAGGCGCGAGCGAAGCGAGCCTCAAGAGGCAACGGCCGCGGCATCGCCAAGCACCTGCTGCCTCACCGCGGCCGATCATCCTTCGAGGGCCGCGCCAGCGCGCGGCCACCTCAGGACGACGGAAGGTCGGTCGCGTCATTCGGACCGGCGCTCGCAGGCGCGGCCGGCCCAATAGAACCGCCACGACGTCGCCGGACGCCGCCGGTTTTCCCTGAGAACAGGGAAAATAACAGGGAAAATCATTTTTTCGGGGGTCTCGGCGATTTTGGCGTCGAATTTTGGCAACGCATGGAAGGACTTGCAACGGTTTCCCGCAGGCCGAAACAGCGAAGAATTTTCGCAGGAACAGGGAGATCAATGAACTGAATTGGTGCCATCTGTTTGATCTTTCGATGAATTCGGCTCAATTTCGTGAGTTGGATGGGCCACTATTTGCCCCAAGAGCCGCTCCCCGTCCCAATGGCTAAGGAACGACGGCAACAAATCGCTTGTTAGGAATATTATCCCAATTATGGAGTTGACTCCACAATGCCTAAATGTAGTGTCTTAGCCGCCCTGCCCGCCAAGCCGGAAGGGGATGGCGCGCCCGAGATCACCCCGGCGATGATCGAGGCAGGGATGCTTCATATCTATCGTTTTCATCGTGACCGCGGCGTTGATGCCGAAGAATCGGTTGAAAATATCTTCCGAGCTATGTGGGCGGCGCGCCCAACTTGCCGCTCAGAACAATCCTAATTGGCTCTAACTCTGGGTCGCCGTGCCATAAGACCTCCGCAAGCCGCAATAACGTGGCTCGCAAGAATTGGATTTTGTGGATTCCTTTCTTGTAGCCTTTGAACTTCCGAAACAGCTTTTCCATTTCCGCATCGTTGACGTGCCGCAGCATTGGAGAGTGGGCAAATTGATTGCGTATCTCTTTGAGAACACGGAGATCGTCGCGCGTCTCTTCGTCGATTTTTTCCCAAGCATATGCAAGATCAATCTTGGCCGAGAAGGAACTGAGCGGACCATAATTCTTGAACAAGCTTTCCCGCATGGTGTTGGATAGATTTGGACGCATGGTTGCCAGCAACACCACTTCAAGCCTACTCTCGATAGTCGAAACGGTCATGAGCAAGAGCGAAGCCTGCGAAGCTTTGAACAAGAATGACCGTTGCGCTTTGGTAGGCTCTTTCGGCATGGAGATCGCTCCTGATGGGACGAACGCCCCGCGCTCACGATGACGACCGATTCAGCGAGCAAGAGACAGAGCAACGGTTCCAACGAATCGTGCGCTCGGCGCTGAACACGAAGCCTAAGCCGCTCAAAACGATGGGACCGAAGGGCGTAGCGGCGCAGTCAAAGAAACGGCAGAAATCACATGCCGCCAGATGAGCGCATTAGCCTTTTCGATTTGTGCGTTTCAGTCTGCCCGCCCAGCGAGGAAACTCGCCGCTCGCTTGCTATCATGGTTATTCGCCTGAGACAGGCGATTAACGATCGAACCAACGAGCAAAGTACAGTCGGATTCGCTGATGATTTTCCTGCTAACAAGAAGCTCAATTAGTTCATCAACTGCGGCAAGAGCCATATAGCTTGCAGAGGCAGGGTCTCCGGGAGAATTAAGGATCATGACGCGATGCTCCATTTAGAGCGTCGCCTTGACCACAGAATCCGTCCATGCGATGAAAATCGCGCAAGTGATTCTGCCCCGCGCGGCGACGCCAATCGAACGCGGGTTAAGTTTTCGGCCGGACGGTTGCATCCTGTCCGGCCGAATCGCTTTTAACTTGTAGCAAATTTCAGCGTTCGCTGCTCGGCACTTCGCGATAAACGACATAGGTCACGCTGCCGCCGCTCAGCACACCGATCCCAAACAGAACATTCCATCCGGTCCATAGCGCTCCTATGGCGGCGAGACTAATGTCATTATGGTTCGTGCCAAAAACCGACAGAAACGTACCCGTCCGACCGACGCCGCCTTGATTGACGGTGGCCTTTGCTGAAGCGTGTGACCTTAAGGCTAGCTTTAAGGTCGACAGATGCGGGTTGAGGTTCTTGACGGGGTCGAACGGCGGCGACGGTGGTCGTCCGACGAGAAGATGCGGCTTGTGGAAGAAACGCTGGTGCCAGGCGCGAAGGTTTCCGAGGTCGCTCGGCGGAACGGCGTTTCGGCAAGTCTTCTTTTCACCTGGCGCCGACAAGCGCGGGCGATCGAAGCCCCGGCCGCGGTCGTGCCGCGCTTTGCGGCCGTGCGGATCGCCGGGCCGAACCCGGTGGCGGCCATCGCGAAGCCACCATCCGATGAACCCCCACAGTCGCGGCCGGCGACGTCAGGCCGAAGCGGTCTGATCGAGATCAGTCTCGGCGGCGGTCGGCGAGTGCGGGTTGATGCGAATGTCGACGCTGCAGCTTTGGCGCGGGTTCTCGACGTGCTGGAACGGCGATGATTACGGTCCCTGGCAACGTACGAGTTTGGCTCGCGACCGGCCACACCGATATGCGCCGCGGATTCCGAGCCCTTGCTCTTCTGGTTCAGGAGACATTGAAGCGGGACCCTCATGCGGGCGATCTCTATGTCTTCAGAGGCCGTCGCAGTGACTTGATAAAAATCATCTGGCACGATGGGCAAGGTGCGTGCTTGTTCACGAAGCGGCTTGAGAGCGGGCGCTTTTTGTGGCCCGCGATGACGGATGGTGTTGTGACGATCAGCGTCGCACAGCTCTCGTATCTTTTGTCCGGAATCGATTGGCGGATGCCCCAAGAAACCTGGCGGCCACAAGCGGCCGGGTGAAACGTGACGAATTGACTCACGCGGCGGAACCAGCGCGATTTTTTGCGACGAATCTGATTGAACCTGCCTTGTGGCAATGCCTTCCGATCCGCTCCCCACAGACCTCGCCGCTGCGCATGCGATGATCCTGGCGCAGCGCGAAATGCTGACGATGGCGAGGAGCGAAGTGACCGTTGGCAGGCTTGAGATCGAGCGGCTGAGCTGACGCTCGAAGACCTGACTGATCCGAAGCAGCTTGATATTCTCCGGTCGGTCTTCTTCGATCCCGAAAAGCTGCGGCCGAAAGAGACACGCGCTGCGGTCACTAAGGAAGCCGCGGACAAGTTTTCGACGATCGCATTTCGCCTGGAGGGCCGCGACACACCTGAAAACGTGGCGCATTTCGTCAATCAATTGGTGTTCTGTTTTTTCGCTCATAGCGTCAAGCTGCTACCCAACGGTCTCTTCCCCAAGCTGTTGAAGCGAAGTGGGGAAAAGCCGGACAGCGCCAAGCGCTATTTTGACGGTCTATTCGCCGCGATGGAAAGCGGCGGCGATTTCGACCTGAACGAAATTGCGCATTTCAACGGCGGCCTGTTCGATGGGCGAAGGGCGTTTGAATTACGTTCCGATGAAATTGGATTACTCCAAGCGGCCGCGAGTTTCGACTGGAGCCAGATCGATCCGACGATTTTTGGCACGCTGTTCGAGCGTTTCCTCGATCCTGACAAACGGGCACAGATCGGAGCGCATTACACTGATCCCGGAAAGATCATGATGATCATTGAGCCGGTCATCTTACGTCCGTTGCACGAAGAGTGGGCGACCGCGAAAGCCGAAATCGAAAAGCTGGTCACGGAGGCGCAGGTGAAACGCGGCCGCGCCTTCACCAATGCGATGGGCAAGGCTGAAGAAGCACGCTCGAAGTTCATCGAGCGACTACGAAAGGTCACGATACTCGATCCTGCCTGCGGCTCGGGAAATTTTCTTTATCTGGGCTTGCAAGGCGTGAAAGACATTGAGCTGAAGACCAATCTTGAATGCGAAGCCCTGGGCTTGCAACCACGCGCGCCAATAGTCGGTCCTGAGATCGTGCATGGCATCGAGATTAATCCACTGGCGGCCGAGCTTGCGCGAACCACGATCTGGATCGGCGACGTCCAGTGGCGCATTCGAAACGGAATATATGCGAAGCCAGCACCGATCCTGCGCAAGCTCGATTCGATCGAACGGCGCGACGCAGTGATCGAAAAGGCGACGAGCGGCGATTACGTCGAAGCGATTTGGCCGAAAGCGGAGTTTATTGTGGGCAATCCTCCGTACGTCGGTAATAAACGCATGATTGAGAAGCTAGGGGAAGACTACGTAACATCATTACGCAGCATCTATCACGATCGCATCTCCGGGGGAGTTTATCTAGTTACGTACTGGTTTGTTAAAGCTTGGCAGATGATATTATCTGATAGTTGCAAACGCGCGGGCCTGGTTGCCACGAATTCTGTTCGCAGCGGAGCAAATCGTGACGCCCTGCAGCAGATTGTGGAACAAGGCTCAATATTCGAAGCTTGGGCAGATGAGGAGTGGACAATAGACGGCGCTGACGTCCGCGTTTCTCTTGTTTGTTTCACGAAGGAACGGGAACTTCAAACAAGGCTTAACGGCCGATCTGTTAATACAATTTATGCTGACTTAACAGGACGTTCCTTTGATATAACGAGGTCACGGGCGCTGCACGAAAACAAAAACGTCAGCTATGTTGGCGTAATACTAAATGGTGAATTTGAGGTGCAAGCAAAGCTTGCACGAGAATGGCTATTAGAGCCCCTTAATGTCAACGGAAGACCGAATTCTGAAGTTATGAGGCTGACCTTCAACGGCGACGATTTTAATGGTAATCGGGACGATAAATGGGTGATAGATTTTGGGACTCGTATGTCTGAGGAGGAGGCAGCCAAGTACGAGCGGCCTTTTGAGTTTATTGCGGCGCATGTTAAGCCATACCGGAAGCGATTGCGGGAGGATGGATCCTTTGCGGTGCGCGCGAAGGGTGAACGCGAAATATGGTGGAGACACGCCCGAGCCCGCCCTGCAATGCGCGCACGTCTTTCATCTTTAAGTCGCTACATTGCAACTCCGATGGTCTCTAGTTATCGTACATTTGATTTTCTACACGCCTCGTATCTGCCTGATCAAAAGCTTGTGGTATTTGCTCGAGACGATTGTACATTTCTTGGAATTATTCACAGTGCTTTTCATTTGGCCTGGACTTTAAGCACCTGCTCATGGATAGGGGCGGGAAATGACGTGACATATTCAAATACATCAGTCTTCCTGACATTTCCATTTCCCGAAGGGCTTACGCCCGACGTACCGGCTACGGACTACGCGGCTGATAACAGGGCTCAGGCGATTGCAAAGGCTACTAGAGCGGATTCCGATCGATTTCACGCATAGCCTGCGTGCCTGAAATAATTGGCAGCTTGGCGGGCGGTGAGCTTTCGGGCGAACGATCCGATACGACGGCGCAGTCGAGGAATTGTGCGCTCGCCCGCCTTGCGCAGATAGGCCTTCATCTGGCTGAAGGGCATCTCGATCGGGTTCAGGTCGGGGGAATATTTGGGCAGATAGCGAAGCGTCGCGCCGCGCGCTTCGACGGCCTCGCGGATACCGGCGGCCTTGTGCGCTGGAAGATTGTCGAGCATCACGATGTCATTACGCTTGAGGGTCGGGACGAGACAACGCTCGACGTAGGTCAAGAATCTCCTCCCAGTCATTGCCCCGTCGATTGTACACGGCGCCGTCATGCCATTCTGGCGCAGAGCGGCAACGAAGGTGATCGTCTTCCAATGACCTTGTGGCTCAAGGTCCACCAGCCGCTCGCCGCGGGCGCAACGGCCGTAAAGCCGCACCATCTTGGTATTGGCCGAAGTTTCATCGATGAACACCAGCCGGGCCGGATCGAACAGGCCCTGTTCGCGCATCCAGTGTCGGCGTGCCCGGGCTACGTCCGCACGTTGCTGCTCGGCCGCCCGCAAGCTTTTTTTGAAGGTGATCTTGTGTCGTTGAAAAAACCGCCAGACCGCTGTGCGGCTGCCAGGAATTCTTGTTCTCACGCATCGCGCAGATCACCTCGTCCAGCGTCAGGTCAGGCTCCACTTCGATCAGCGCCAGCAAAACGTCCGCGTGCTTCTCCAGCGGCGATGTGCTCCCACCACGCGGTTTGGCAGCACAGCGGCCAGTCTCGCGAAAGCACTTCACCCAGATCACCGCGGTACTCGGGCTCACTTCGTAGTGTTCGGCTGCCTCCCGCCGCGAACCACCACTTTCCACCCGATCAATCACCCGTTGGCGCATATCCATAGAATACGCCTTCGCCATCGACCGCCTCCCAAAGTCGAATCAATGACGTTAGACTCGCGCACTTGGTAGCAAAGGGGAATCCCCCGATTCAATCAGGCCGGAACTTGCTCTAAGAGACTAATCGAATTGCGGGATGCTTGGCTCCATCCGCCGGACTTGATCCGCATCGAACCTGAAGTCGTGCCGGGGTATCCTGATCGCATCCTGCCGAAGGACATGACAGCTGCTACTCAATTGCGCGAGCGCACGCTCACCAACCTCTATAACCAGCGTCCGCAATGGCTCGTAGCGGCGCATACTAATCTCGATGCAGCGGTCGCCGCTGCCTACGGCTGGCCTGCTGATATTTCCGAGGAGGATGCCCTGGGCAAACTTCTTGAACTCAACCTCGCTCGGGCTGCCGTAAATGGCCCGGCGGTCGCGAGCCACACAAAGGAAGAGGATTTCGGTGGCAATAATGAAGATGAGGAGGAGTAGATTTTGGCTGTTCGTACTTGCTTAGGCGCCGATACTGATTTCTAAACGGCCATAGCCCTGCAAATGCCAATCACATCAATCAAAGACGAGCACGACTATCGCCGCGCTCTCAATGAAATCGAGAGCTTGATGCAGGCGCGGCGCAATACGCCAGAAGGCGATCGTCTTGACGCGCTCGCGACCTTGGTAGAGGCCTGGGAACGAAAGCACTATCCGTTCGACGCATAGGTTTATCCCACGTCGCCCGCCCCAATGAGCGATCGCGCTCATTCGCGACCTACGGAACCGGGGGTCCCGCATGTCGCTTCGCTCATGCGGGCTACGGGTGCGACCCGCGGGCCCGCATGCCGGCCTAAGCCGCGGTGCGTTGTCGTCGAGCGATGTCGCACAGCATGTCGGAATGGATGTTCAGGCCGATGTTCGTGACGTTGTAGAGGTGCTCGCTGGCGGCGAGCCAGACGATCTCGCAGATCTCCTGCTCCGAGAAATGACGGGACAGGCGCGAGAAGATCTCAGGCCCGACCTCCTTCTCTTTCGTAAGCGCGGTCACATAATCGAGTGCCGCGCGCTCGGCCTCGCTGAACAGCGGGCTCGTGCGATAATGTTCCAGGGCGTCGAACTTGGCCTGGTTCATCGATTCCTGGATGGTGAACCAGTGGCCAATGTCCACGCAGAACTCGCAGACATTGATCCGTGCCACCTGCTCGCGGATCAGAAAGATGAGTTCGCGCGGCAGCGTCAGCTTGCGGTCGAGTTTGCTGATCTTGGTATAGAACAGGCCGAAGGCAGCCGGCAGCCGTGCCAGATGGACCTTGATCGGGGTCGGAACCCGGCCGAACTGCTTGCGCGTGAAATGATAGGCAAGCCTCTTGATGAGGCCCTGCGGCGTTTCGATTGGCGACAGATAGGTGTCGGTCATTTCGGTCATGGCGCTCTCCTGCTCAGGTTTGTCGTGACAACGACGTTCGGCAGCGGCCCCAATCGACATCTGGGACGGAATTTTTCGTTGTCCAGACCGGTGCTGCGAGCGGTCGCGCGCTGCGGGGCGCGCGCGCCTCATGCAGGCCGACCCAGCCGGCGGGTGCGACGTGGCTCCAGCGCAGATGAACGGACGGAGATGGGGCGTCGGACAAGGGCGCCGCTCCCGCATGTCCGAATGGCTTTCATCGCATTCGCCACTACGGCTTTCTTGCCAATGGGCACCGTGCTGAGAAGCTGGCGCTCTGCAGAACGTTGCTCGGTGTCCGATCCACATCAGAGAATTCCGGGAGCGCAGCTCCCGCTAACTCACTTGAGCGTGCCGAGGCGTACGAAATTAGCTGGCTTGGAAGGCGGCGGTGCCACGGCGTCTTTCAAGACTTTGAATACGCGCTGCTCGATCGGCGATGATGCAACGAAATCCGCATAGGCGCGTTCGAGGACGGACTTGCAACGTGTCGCGACCTCGTCGTCGCCCACGCCGGCAAAATCCTCGCTGACGAGATACTGCCCCATGCGCCTGAGAATATGCAGTCGCGCCACGTTGAGGACCTTTGCGTCGTAGTCGACGCCGAGCAGCGCAAAAAACTCCTCCGCGGCGGACATCTGTTTCAGCTTATCCAGGATGTTGGCTTGCGCCTCGGACTGCGCGGTAGTCATTGTTGGATCTCCCTCAAGCCCGACCTGCGTTCACAGGACGGAGCGCCGCCGCGTCGGTCGCGTCGTCCTCGTCTTGACCAAGTCGATTTCCGTCGCGCAGCCGCTTCTGCAGATGCGCGAGGCGCGCTTCAAGAAACTCGACACGGTCCAACACCGTCTCAATCGCGTCGCCGACCGGGTCCGGCATCAGGTGGTGGTCAAGATCGATGCGCCCGACCAACCGGCGTCGGCCCGATTCAGGCCGCACCACCTTGGCCGGTATGCCGACGACGGTCACGTCGGGGGGCGTGCCTTCGATTACCACCGAGTTCGCTCCGACCCGTGTGCCGCGGCCGATGATGATGGGCCCAAGAATCTTCGCTCCGGCTCCGACGACGACGCGATCCTCCAAGGTGGGATGGCGCTTGCCCGGGGACCACGTCGTCCCTCCCAGCGTAACCCCGTGATAGAGCGTGACATCGTCCCGGATTTCCGCAGTCTCTCCGATCACCACGCCGGCGCCATGGTCGATGAAGAATTGCCGCCCAATCGTCGCACCCGGATGGATGTCGATGTTGGTGACGAGACGGCTCATCCAGGCGATGAAGCGGGCTGCAAAGCGCCACCCCGCTTGCCAGAGGCGGTGCGCCACGCGGTGCCAAATGATGGCGTGGACACCGGGATAAAGAAGCAGTGTCTCCCACTCGCTGCGGGCCGCGGGATCACGCAGGCGCACGCAGCCGACATCTTCCCGGATCAGCCGGAACATGGAGGGCGCGCCCAATTCCGCTGCGGTCGCCCGGTCGAGTGTCGGAATATTGACTAAGTCGGACATGATAACCTCACGCGCAGGATGCGAGCGTACCGGCGTGAACGTCTCGCCAGATCGCGGCGAGCATTTCGGCCGGGACCGGGCGCTTGGTCGCGACGGCAACTTCGCGCACTCTGGCAAGCACCGCGCGCAGCTCGCTGGGATGCGCCAGTAAATCGAGGTCGGACAGCGAGGCCGCTATGGCAGCGAGGCCCGAGTGCTTACCGATCACGAAACGATGCTCGCGGCCAAGCAATGCGGGATCGAGCGACTGATAAGTCCGGCGATCCTTGAGCAACCCGTCCACATGGATACCGGACTCGTGGGTGAAGACATGATCACCCACGATGGCCTTGTTGAGCGGGATGTTGCGTGCCGCGGCGGCAGCGACAACGGCCGCAACGTTGCCCAGTTCCGTGAGCACCGTTCCGGTCCGGCGGCCTCGCAATTGCATCAGGGCCACGGCGACTTCTTCGAGCGGAGCATTTCCGGCGCGCTCGCCAAGTCCCATCACGGTCACGGAAGCGTGGGTCGCGCCGGCTTCGACGGCGGCGAGGGTATTGGCCGTTGCAAGGCCGAGATCGTCATGGGCGTGGATTTCGATCTCGAGGTCGGTCGTCTTGCGCAATGCCCCAACCAACGCGTGGGTCGAGAAGGGATCGAGCACGCTGAGCGTATCAGCGACGCGGAACCGACGGGCACCCGCAGCCTTGGCGGCTGCGACCACCTCGACGAGGAAATCGACGTCGGCGCGCGAGGCGTCTTCGCCGCCGACTGCGACGTCAAGCCCTCTGTTCCGCGCGTAGCCGACAACCCGGCTGAGCATGTCGAGCGCAGTCGAGCGCCCGGCCCGCAGCTTGGCGGCAAGCTGTATGTCGGAGACCGGGATCGACAGATTGACCATGGACACGCCGGTCGCGAGCGCGGCATCCACGTCCTCCATGCGCATGCGGCACCACGCAATCGTGGTCAGCGGCAGATCGGCCTCGACGATGGCACGGATTGCATCGATCTCCTCGCGCCCCATGGCTGGAGTGCCGGCTTCGACTTCGGTGATGCCCGCGTCTGCCAGCGCCCGCGCGATTGCAACCTTTTCGGCGGCCGAGAAGGCGACGCCCGGCGCCTGCTCGCCGTCGCGCATCGTCGTGTCGTTGAGCACGATCGGCGTGACTTGCGCCGCGGAGGTCGACGAGCCGCTGCTCGCCCCGAGAATTGTGGAATTGTCACGCATGGGTTTCTACGAGCACCGGCGGCACCCCTCCTGGGAGAAACTCTCGCCTGGTACAGCAACCGGCGTGCCATCCTTCGTGCCCGCGCAAGACCATGAATTACCGATATTTTCCAAGATCCGCTCGATTGTCGGACTCGCGACAGCGTCGCAAATGTTACGTCTGAGTTTGGTCCGCTGCGCACGGTCGCAAGCGATAACCCGATAATGCTCCCGATGCTTGCGACCGGCGAGCTCGCGAGCACGCGGAATTTGCCGTGTCTTCTATTTTGGTCGGCGGGTCTTGCGACGGAGACGAATGACGACATCCACCCGTACGATTTCATAGCCTTCGGGCGGCTCCGGCACCTTGCCAAGGACGACGTCGGCCGTCGGAATATCGACGAGAGCATGTTCCCCGGAGAGGAAGAAATGATGGTGCGCTACCGTATTGGTATCAAAGAAGGCCTTTGACCCGTCGACTGCAATCTGCTGCACCAGGCCAGCTTCGGTGAATTGGTGGAGGTTGTTGTAGATCGTCGCCAAAGCCATCGGGTATTTCGCCTTGGCCGCCTCTTCGTAAAGCATCTCGGCCGTCACATGCCGATTGCCGTTGGAGAAAAGGATCGACGCCAACAACAATCGTTGGCGCGTCGGCCTGAGCCTCACACTGCGCAGCAATTCTTCGTAGCCACGCCCAACGCCGGTATCACCGCCGCTCCACGTCACAAGCGGTGCCGTGTCGGATCCCGGCATGTGGGACACGATGTCACTCGGAGGTACCAGCATCGACAAGACCTCACAACGTCGGTATCGCCGGCACCGTGCCGGCATCGGAGGATGAGCCTGCGCTCAAGGCAAACGCACGACGCCGGTACGCCAAGCGGCTCTCACCGCTCTCGTCGCCGAAGCACCGCTCGAAATCGCTGCACTGCGTGCACACGGGCGCGCTGCACATCACAAAGCCGTCGCTCTCGCACAAGGTGCGGTAGAAGAATCGTTTCCATCGCATGTGTTTGGTGTTGCGAACCGCAATCGAAGCGAAGTGGCGCGCGAGCAACCGGGTCAGTTCGGAACGCTCGCGCAAGCCGAGATCTTCCCAGAGGTGATTGGGCTCCATGGAGCGCCGCGCCACCATGGCGGCAAGCCAGCGGCCGACCTCGCCATCTGTCGAGCGGTGCGCCAGCAGCAGATCGCGGACCATCGCGATCTCGTCATCGTCCGCCGTGCCGCCTTGGCCGCACCAGGGGCCGATAAGGTCGTGCGCCGACGGAAACCACCGCACAATCACTTCGGCAAGGTCGCCGGCTACGAGACCTGCCCGTTCCGCGACGACGCCGCCCTCCATGGCGGAGACCGCCAGGATCGACGCCAGCACGTGCCGGTCGAAGCTCTCATCATCCTCGATCGCGATGTCGGCCGGATCACAGCCGGTGAGGATGCGGTAGGTCGCCGATCCAACGTGAGCGCGTTCGCTCTCCGGCCCGGTCACGCCCGCACCGCCGCGTTCAACGCCCGGTGCTTTAACATCTTCGCGAGTTTCTGCCGGCGCCAGGCTCATCATCATGACCCGCTGAATGGAAGCCGCCGGCCGTGATGCCGCTCCCATCGGAGGAGGTGGGAGCGGCATCTCCAGCGTGTCGCCGGTCCCAGAGGAAAGGGCCGGCTCGTCGGCAGCGCCAGTTACGCCGTTGCCGCCAGCGCGTCCGCCGCCAATTCGGCGGCGGTCTTGCCGACGACCGCCTCGTCGACTGGCTTCATGATGCCGTGCTCCATCAGCATGTCCTCGAGTTCGTCCATGGTGATCGGCGTCGGGATGATGCCCTTGCCGGCGTTGTTGTGGATCTTCTCCGCCAACGAGCGATAGTGGCCGGCCTGGACTGAGTCCGGCGCGTATTCGAGCACCGTCATCCGCCGCAGCTCGGCATGCTGCACGATGTTGTCGCGCGGCACGAAATAGATCAGCTTGGTGCCGAGCTTCTTGGCCATTGCCTCGGCGAGCTCCAGCTCCTTGTCAGTCTGGCGCTCGTTGCAGACGAGCCCGCCGAGCCGCACGCCGCCCGAATTGGCGTACTTCAGAATGCCCTTGGAGATGTTGTTGGCGGCATACATCGCCATCATCTCCCCCGACATGACGATGTAGATTTCCTGCGCCTTGTTCTCGCGGATCGGCATCGCGAAGCCGCCGCACACCACGTCGCCCAGCACGTCGTAGGACACGTAGTCGATGTCCTCGTAAGCGCCGTTCTCTTCCAGGAAGTTGATCGAGGTGATCACGCCGCGGCCGGCGCAGCCGACCCCCGGCTCGGGGCCGCCGGATTCGACGCAGCGGATATCGCGGTATCCGACCTTCATCACCTCTTCGATTTCGAGATCTTCGACGCTGCCGGCGTTCGCGGCCAGGCTCAGGATGGTATCCTGCGCCTTGGCGTGGAGGATGAGGCGGGTCGAGTCCGCCTTCGGATCGCAGCCGACGATCAGAATCCGATGCCCCATCTCGGCGAGCGCCGCCAGGGTATTCTGGGAGGTCGTCGACTTGCCGATCCCTCCCTTACCGTAAAACGCGATTTGTCGTAGTGACGACATGGTGCTCTCCTTCAACCGATTGCCAATGTCACCGCGCCTGGAGCGCGAGACTGTTTCACTTGAGAAACGGGCTCGCGGGTTTCGGGAAGGAGCACATCGCTCGTCGTCGCGTCTGCGTGCACTCAGCCCTCACTCGCTGAACTGTCATCAGCAACCGGCGTGCCACTCCGTTAATTCTCGGTAAGTAGCTGGTTTGGTGCTGGAAAAGCCAAGCTGCTCGCTGCGGAGCCAGGGTGTTTTGAACCCGACACCATCCATCGGGCTGTAAGAAACGAGACAAATACTTCGAAGACGAGAGCCTCAAAACACGCGATGTTTTGCGTTATTTCCAATTTCAAGTGCTCTTCTTTCTTTCGTGTCTCCCGGAATGGAAATTGCTAGCGGGCGATCGAGCCGCCGGGACAAGGCGCGGCTCGCGACGTCAGCGAGGACAAAATGCAGATCGGAGTTGAAACATCAAAGGCTGTCGATCAGCGCCGGGTATTCGTTGTTGACGATGACGAAATCACACGCGCGGCATTGCAGTTCATGCTGCACGATGAAATCGAAACCCATGAACTCGCGAGCCCCGAGGAAGCGTATGAGAAGGGCGTCGACTGGCTCAAACCGCATGTGCTGCTGCTGGGCGTTTCGTTTCTCAAGAACCGGGGCGTCGGACTCATCGGCGAGGTCACCGAAAGATTCCCCGGCGTCCGCCTTCTCATCGTCTGCGAGAAGTCCGACGAGGCGATCGCCGTGGAAGGGATGAAGGCCGGCGCCCATGCCACCCTGGTCAAGCCGCTGACTCTCGAAGCCGTCCGCAAGAAAGTCGATACCATCTTGGGTCGTGGCGGCGGAGCGTCGATCGTTCAACTCGGCGTGCTCAAGTAAAGGCTGCTGTCGTGGCGAATATCGTTTTTTACCAAAAGCCCGGCTGCGCGACGAATGCACGTCAGCGCCGGATGCTCGAGACCGCCGGTCATATGATCGTGGTGCGAGACCTGCTCGCAGAGCCCTGGACCGCCGAGAGTTTGCGCTGTTTTTTCGGGGATAGGCCCGTCGGCGAATGGTTCAATCCTGCTTCACCGCGGGTGAAGTCCGGCGAGATTGCGCCCGAGAAGATCGATGCGGCGAGCGCGCTCGCGCTCATGGTCGATGATCCGCTTCTGATCCGCCGGCCCCTCGTTGAGTTGGCTGGGCAAAAATGCGCAGGGTTTGATCGCGAACCCGTCATCTCCCTGCTCGGCGGACGCGACGACCTCGCCGACCTTCAGGGTTGCAGTCGGCCGCAGGCATCGGCGCCCTGCCCCGATCCTCGCCGATCGTAGACGTCCGGCCCCATGACCGTCGCCGTGCAACAAGCGCTGAGCCCCGCGGAGATTGCACTCGCTTATCATGCGCGCACAAAGCACAGCCTGAAGCGTTATGCGGCGGGTCCTGAGACCCTCGACTGGGACATGCAGCCTAATCCGTTTCGCGAATTCGCCGATTGCGCGCGGACGCCTCTTCCGCTGACGGCCGATCGGCTCGCAACGAAGTTTTCGCAGATCTATGCGCCGGGCGACCTTCATCCGACTCCACTGACGGTCGCATCGGTAGGCGCGTTGATGGAGCTCTCCATGGGGATCTCCGCCTGGAAGGAGTACGGACCGGATCGGTGGGCGCTGCGCTGCAATCCATCGAGCGGCAACCTGCATCCGACCGAAGCCTACGTATTTTCCAGCAACGTGCCCGGCCTCGACGACGGGCTCCATCACTATGTGAGCCGCGACCACGTGCTGGAGCAGCGGTGCCGCGTCGTCAGGAATCCCGAAGCGTCCGCGCGCCTCTGGATTGGTCTCTCCTCAGTGCATTGGCGGGAGGCCTGGAAATATGGCGAGCGCGCCTTCCGATATTGTCAGCTCGATATCGGCCATGCGATCGGTGCGATCCGTTATGCGGCCGGCGCACTCGGATGGAGCACAAGGGTCGTTGACAGCGTGACAGCCGCGAGGCTCACGAGATTAATGGGGCTCGACCGGGCCGAAGACTTTGCGAAGGTCGAACCGGAAGATGCCGATCTCCTGATAGCGATCGATCCTTACCGCTGCGCGAATTCAGGCCAGGACAACGATACGCCCGACGATTGGGAGTCCAGAACCGGTCAGTGGGCGGGCCGTGCGAATTTGCTCGACCCGCGCCCCATCTATCGCTGGCCCGTGATCAAGCAAGTGAGCATAGCGACGCAAGGACACGGCGCCGACGCTCAGCCGGATCCGCTCGCCTACCCACCGCTCGGCCAAGCATCCGACGCGAGCGCCGCCGGCATTATCCTGGGAAGGCGCAGCGCACAGCGGTTCGACAACAAGTTCAGGATGAGCAGGGAGGTCTTCTGTCGCCTGTTGGACAGCCTGCTCGCGCGGCCGATCGCACCGTGGGATGTCTGGGGACATGCTCCGCGCGTTCACCCCATCTTGTTCGTCCATCGGGTGGCAGGCGTTGAGCCTGGACTCTATGCACTGCCGCGTCGTCCGGGAATCGTACGCTCTCTTCGCGAGGGCCTGCGTTCGGAATATGAATGGCAGATGCCGGCGGCGACCCCGGCTCATCTTCCCTTGGTCAGGTTGTTAGCGGCCGACTGCCGGGCGTCCGCGAACACCGTGAGCTGCCACCAGGCGATCGCGAGCGACGGCTGCTTTTCGCTCAGCATGCTGAGCGAGTTCGAACCCATCATCACCCGAAATGCGTGGCACTACCGCCAGCTCCATTGGGAAGCGGGACTTCTCGGGCATGTCCTTTACCTGGAGGCGGAAGCCGCAGGCCTGCGTGGAACCGGGATCGGCTGCTATTTCGATGATGCCATGCATGATCTGCTTGGCCTCAAGACCACGCACTTTCAGGCGCTCTACCATTTCACGGTCGGACGTCCGTTGACCGACGACCGTATTACGACCTTGCCCGCCTATCCGGACAATCGGACGGCATCAGCTTGAGGACCAATCGTCATGGCAAAACCGCGTACCCCATTCCGATGCATCGACGTTCGCGAGGCTGACGCCTTGCTGCACCGCGATAACGTACTCACGCTAGACGTACGTGACGCTGGATCCTTCGGCAGAGCGCATATCGCGGGTGCTCAGCATGTCTCGACCACCAATATTTCCAGCGTGATGGCCAAAGCCGAAAAGAACCGACCGATTCTGATCTATTGCTATCATGGCCACGCCAGCCGCGAATACGCGCAAATCTTTTCCGATTTCGGGTTCTCGTCGGTTTACAGCCTTGACGGCGGCTACGAGGCCTGGTGCAGCAGACCGCAAGCTGATGGCGGCACCGCGCCCCATGGGACCCTGCAACGCTGGTTTGCCGAGCAAGGCTTTGCGCCGCGCGACGTCAATGCAGTGATCGCCAACGGCACGACGCCGCTGATGAGGGCAAGCCACATGGGGCAAAGCAACGTGGTGCGCATGCTCATTGCTAAGGGCGCACAATTGGATGCCAGAAATGCCGACGGCAACAACGCGCTGTGGCTCGCCTGTGTGGGAGGCCATCTGGACATCGTTGACACGCTCGTCGACTCCGGCATCGACATCGACAATCGGAACGACAACGGCGCGACGCCATTGATGTATGCCGCATCGGCCGGCAAATTCGGCGTGATCGAGCGTCTGCTCAAGCATGGCGCCGACATTGCACCGGAAACGCTGGACGGCTTCACGGCGCTCGATCTCGCGTCGACGGTCGAATGTCTCACGTTGCTTCGTCGCGCAAGCCAGGCCCGCATCATGGCCGAAGCACTCGGGACAAGCCCGCAAGCGATCCCGATAAATCCTTGATTGCATCGCCTCTCCCGCGGCGAGGTCGAACATGAAGATCGACGACATCATCGAAGGCTTCGCACTGCTCGACCAATGGGACGACCGTTATCGGTATGTCATCGAGCTTGGCCGCACACTCGCACCGCTTCCGGATAACGCACGGACGGATGCCAACAAGGTCCTGGGTTGCGCCAGCCAGGTGTGGCTGGCGACGAGATTGGAGCCCGATGGACAGGCGGGTCCACGTCTCACATTCGTCGGCGACAGCGATGCTCACATTGTCCGCGGGCTCATCGCAATTCTGCTCGCGCTTTATTCGGGCAAGGCCGCGCGCGACATTCTCTTGGCCGATGCCATCGCATTGTTCGACCGCCTGGGGCTGCGCGAACATCTCACGCCGCAGCGCTCGAACGGGTTTCGTTCGATGGTCGACCGCATCCGCGCGGATGCGCAGGCGGCGCTGACTACGGTAGCCGTCGCCGGCTGATCCGCTGGCTGCTGTACGGCCGTTTAGCAAGAGCCAAGATAGCCCGATGCCGTTGAAGAAATTTCAGCGAACAGTCACGTCGCTGCTGCCGCGATACCCTTGTCGCTCAACAGCGCGGTGAGTTCGCCGGCCTGAAACATTTCCCGCACGATATCGCAGCCGCCGACGAACTCGCCTTTGACGTAGAGTTGCGGGATTGTCGGCCAGTCCGAGAATGCCTTGATACCTTCGCGGATTTCGAGGTCGGAGAGGACGTTCACGCTCTCGAACGGCACTGCGAGCCGAGAGAGGATCTGAACCACTGCGGCGGAAAAGCCGCATTGAGGAGCTGTCGGAACTCCCTTCATGAACAGGACGACATCGCTGCTCGCGATAATGCCCTTGATGCGCTCAGCCGTCGGATTCGTCATGACCATGTCCTCAACAATAAGATTGCGATGATGGGGCAAGTGCAAAACGCGAGCCCACTCATGTCGGCACCACCGTTTCAAGAGCGAGCGCATGGAGGGCGCCACCCATGTGCCCCTGCAGCGCGTCATAAACCATCTTGTGCTGCTGCAGCCGGCTCTTGCCCTTGAACGCCTCGCAGGTGACGCGCGCGCCGAAGTGATCGCCGTCCCCGGCCATATCTACGATCACCACGTGGGCGTTCGGAAAGGCCTCCTTGATGAGACGCTCGATCTCAGATCCGACCATCGCCATTGCTTCGCTCCAAATGCGTCGACCGCCTCCATCTATGCAAGGTCCAAACCAACTGCCGTTGCGGTGACGGGGGCCATGTTCGAACGCGGCGGGCGACCTATGGCGATGTTTCGATGTCGTGTTTCCGACAGGCGGCACAGGCCGTGTTCCGGACATGACGCCATCTGCGGCTTGCGCGGTCCGAAAAGTGACAAAGGCGCGCCGATCCTCGAGTGTTTTGCGCAATAGCGTGCGGCCTGGGTTTTGCTTCCCAGCGTCGCACCGAAGGATCATCCATGACCGACGCAGGATATTCGGGCCGGAGCGGGCCGCACTTTCCAATCGCCGTCATCCTGGGAACCAACGAGATCGCTTCCGCCATCGCGGTCAGCCTGCACCGCGGAGGGTTTGGCGTCGTGTTGTCTCACGATCCGCTGCCGCCCGTGATCAGGCGCAAAATGGCGTTCCATGACGCGCTCTTCGACGATGCCGTCAACCTCGCCGGCATTGCTGCACAGCGCGCCGATTCCGGCGTAGACATTCGCGCTGGCCTCAAACAAGGCGTCCCTGTCGTCTTCATCACCGAGCTTGGCCTCCTGGATCTGATTGTCATCCAGACGCTCGATGTCCTCGTCGATGCGAGAATGCAGAAACATGACATGACTCCCGATTTGCGCCCCCTTGGCCGCTTCACGATCGGCGTCGGCCCTGGCTTCGCCGGCGGCACCAATTGCGACATCGCGATCGAAACACGGCCGGGGAAAGCCGGAAGGCTCATCCGTCACGGTTCTACCGACGCGTCGGACGGCGTGGCGCGCCGGCTCGGAGGTCGCTGGGCGGAGCGCTTCGTGCGTGCAGAGGTCCCCGGCCGGTGGCATACGGCGATCGATATCGGCGCGCGCGTCTTCAAGGACTATGTCATCGGCTACCTCGGCAATCTGCCAGTGCGGGCGCCGTTCGATGGCATCCTCAGAGGCGTCGTGCGCGACGGTACCGAAGTGCCCGCAGGTGCGAAGCTTCTCGAGGTCGATGCCCGCGGACGACGCGCGAACTGGACTGGCATTGACGGTAGAGGAAAGGTCATTGCGACAGCCGTCAGCAAGGCGATCGCGCTTCACAAGGAGATGGCCCGCGAAAAGACGGTGCGCACGCTTTATCTCGTCAAATGAGCGCGACGATGCGGGTTGCACTGCATTCCGATCCTCGTACGACGGAGCTGCTCGCAGAACCCGAAGCCATCAATTTCGGCGACCTTCCCGACGCAATCAACGCGCTGTTGCAGCAAGGGGTCGCTGCCTATCGACACGATCGATCACGCGCTGATCGCTTGTTCCGGCGCGCTCTAGCGGCCGCACCGACACAGCTTCCGATCTATTTCTGTCTTTATAAAATCCATACCTATCAGGGAAACCTCGATCAGGCGCAAGCTGCAGCCGAGAAGGGGCTGCGGGAAGCAGCACGTCAAGCGGGGTGGAGTGCGGATTGGCGCGACTGGCGGCCCGAAGTTGTTCTCCCGGACGGAGCTGGCCGTTTCGCGCTCTACACATTGAAGGCTCTCGCCTTCATTAGTCTCAAACAAGACAAGCAGCACCAAGCCAACGATATGCTCGACGCGTTGAGGCGATTGGATCCCACAGGGGCCGTCGGATGGCCGGTGATCGCGGCTCTGGCTGAGGGATTGGCGCCACGCGAATAATGGCATCGCACTTGCACAGACCCCAGTGACACGTCGCCACTTTTGGATCACGGGGAGCGGAATTCATGATGAAAACTGCACAATTCGGCCGATCGCCTCGAAATAGGGGCGAATATCGCCGAAATACCCGAGGAATTTACCCCTTTTCGTCGTGCTTCCTACAGGCCGCCGCCTTGCCGCTCGTCCCTTCGATTTCAGCGTCGGAAGTCTAACATGGACCTAGCGATGGAAACGCGACACGAGTTCGTCGAGACGCAACCGGATGTGCTGCTGTCGGAACGGCCCATGAACGGTCGTCGCGCGGAACTCCCATTTGCACGGGACCGAAAAGCGATGACAGACGCGGTCATCGCGGCCTTGCGTATGGTGCACGACCCGGAAATACCGGTAAACATTTACGACCTCGGACTGATTTATCGAATAGAACTAACGCCTCTCGAACACGTCGAAATCGACATGACGCTGACCGCCCCCGGCTGTCCGGTGGCAGGCGAAATGTTGCACTGGGTGCAGAAGGCCGTGAGCGATGTCGAGGGCATCGCCACGGTGAAGGTGAACCTCGTCTTCAGTCCGCCGTGGAACCAGTCGAAAATGTCCGAGGAAGCGAAGCTGGAGCTGGGTTTCGTTTAGATTCCGATTGGGCTGCGCCTTTTAGCGTGAAAGGCGCGATGAACTGCTCACATAAAGCTTGTTGTTCACCTTGAGACGCAGCAAATCGAGGATGCCATGATCGAGCTAACCGCAGGCGACGGGCACAAGTTCTCTGCATATCGCGCCGATCCGTCCGGCGACCCTAAAGGTGCGGTCGTGGTTGTTCAGGAGGTCTTTGGGATCAATTCGCATATTCGAAAGATTGCCGATGGTTTTGCGGCCAAAGGATATGTCGCGATCGCCCCATCACTCTTCGACCGCGTAAAGCCCGGGGTCGAGCTCGGCTACGGTGAAGACAGCCTCTCCGAGGGATTGAGCCTGGTGCAGCAATTGGGCGTGGATCGCCCGCTCGGTGATATTCAGACGGCCGTCGACGCCGTAAAGACCGCAGGGAAGGTTGCGATCGTCGGCTACTGCTGGGGCGGCTACTTGGCGTATGTCTCTGGCAACCGTGTCGGCGGGCTCGCATGTGCGATCGGCTATTATGGCGGCGGCATCGTTGGCAAATACCGGGAGAAACGAAAGATTCCGACGTTGCTGCACTTCGGCGAGGTTGATCCACTCATTCCCTTCGACGAGGTCATCCAGTTTAGAGCATTCCGACCAGACGTCAGCGCCTTTTCGTATCCCGCCGCGGGACACGGATTTAATTGCGATGAGCGCGACAGCTATAACGAGACGGCCGCGCAGACAGCCCAAGATCGGACGCTGTTTTGGATTTCCCAATACGTCGAGGGTCAGGTGCCGATCATGCTGAAGAACGCAGGGTCCTACGCTCAAGCCAAGACCGAGAAGAAAAAGAAGAAGAAAGAAGCTGCCGACGATCTCGGTCCGCCAGCCAACTGACACAGTCGCAATGCGCGCAAGCGGCAGACGACGTGCGGCCGACCGTTGTGATAATGACCCCTCACCCCATGACGGTGTCAACCGCCGTCCGCGGGCCGCACAGCGCCGCCACTGCATCGGGAGACGGCCATGAGCGTCATTGAGCACAACTTTGGAGCCGAAGAACGCAAGATGGCGCGGCGCTTCACAAAGCTTCTGACCCTGGGCGCCTTGCACGAAGCCAACGTACGCACCAACCCGCTGCCCTATCTCGAACGGGCAAGCGAACGCATTTTTCAACTCGAGAAGACGCTGTTCGAGGCCGTTCAAGCCAGCAAGACAGCGTCCGGCGCACCTTCCACGCGTGAAACCGTCGAGATCGAGACGGCGGAATATCAGGCGCTCTTGAACTGCCGCATGATTCTCGAAAAAGCTCTTGCCGAATTGGGGGTCGAAGAAGAAACGATCGCCGCAGATTGCGATATGGCGTAACACAGGGCCGCCCCTGCCGCCTCGGCGCCACTCCCGCACGAGGTCTCAATTGATCCGCGCGGGTTCCCAGCTATAGAGATCGCCCCATCCGCTTGCCGCCGCGCATTCATGTGCGAAACCGAGTTCTTTGAGCTTGTCGGCGAGCCCGAACTGGTTTCCGCTTTTCACGCTGACGAAGATCGGCACCTTTCGCTCCTGCACTCCCGCGATGAGCGCCCGTAAAACGTCCTGGTCACGGTGGCTCGGTGCGACGGCGGCATATGATACATGCACCGTATCGCCATTCCGAAAACCCCAGTCAAAGTCATCCCGCCTTACCAACAGGGCGCCAATGATGGCCTTGTCATCGCCAATCGCCACGGGCGACAGGCCGGACGTGCAACATGCCATGAGCTCGGTCAGCACGCTTTGCTGCTCAGGCTCGCTCTCAACATTGAAAGGGATATCCACCGCGACTTGCCGCATCAAGTTCCAAATGTCCTTCGAATCGCTGAGCGCGGCCGCGCGCTGCGACAAGTCCGTCATGATCCGATCTCCGCAACAGGAAGCATGCAGCAGAATATAGCGGCAAGAGCGCACAATTCAATTTCTATATCGTCTGAATCGCGATGTCGCAGAGCTTCCACAATATGTTTTACTGTTCATGTTTGCCTGTTCGACCAATGTAATTGTCATATTGACGACAATAAAACAAACCGCAGCACCAGGTCAGTTTGGCAAGAACTTTGCTCCGCCAGTTTGGGCGACCGATGATGGCGATTCAATGTGGAATGACAATCACCGTGGAGTTCTCATGTCAGTTGCAGACGGCTTCTTCGTCGATTGGGATGGCAACGCACGACGCCCACTCGATCCGGGCGGGGGGTATCTCTGCGAGACCGATCCGGTCGGACGGTATGTGGCGATCACGACCAAAGGCGGCGCCCTGGTGCATGAGGGCACTTTTTATCGGAGCCTGGCGGAGATCGAAAAAGCGGGTATCCGGGCGCCTCTAGTATCGGGAGCACATCCCTGGGGCAGACGGGAAGAGGGATTTTAAAGACCGAGCCGAGAGGAGATCTTAAATGCTTCCGACCACCATTCTCATCGACGAGGCACCGCGATGCGTCGTGCGGCCGACTGACACAAAAGATCTCAATCGTTTCATCCGCAACGGCAAAAACTACCTTCTCGCCGGGAGCCCCAACGGCAAGATCACGCACCGCAATGCCGATGAGATCGAAGCGGCACGATGGCAGAATGCATTGGCGCTGCACAAAGCCTGGGGCGGCGCCGACGAAGACTTTTTCGGAGTGCCGCTTTAATCGGAAGGGCGGCCGGCCTTTGTCGCGTCACGGACGAACGGTGCCGGTGTCGTGCGGATTCCCCGGCTGGTTACGCATCCAATCAGCAAGCTTGGCAAGCGAGGCATAGATTTCCTGTCTCGCGTTAACATCCTCGATCGCTTCTTCAAGCGCGCCGCGCATGCAAAGCAGCCAGGCATCGCGCTCCGCAATGCCGATTCGAAATCCCAAATGCCGCTGGCGCAGCCGCGGATGGCCCTTCTCAACGGAATAGAGCTTCGAACCTCCCAGCCATTCACCGAGATAGCGCTTCAGTACGCCTTTTGTCGGTCCCAGATCGGGCCCGTGCATGGCGCGGATCGTGCGCGCCTCCGGCAGGGTATCAACCCTGGCGTAGAACGACTCCACCATGAGGTCGACAATGACCGCTCCCCCAATTCGCTCAAACAGCGACACCTTTACATCGACGTCTGCCATCATAACCCTATATGCCGCCGGGCGGCCGCGTGTTGCATTGTCTGCCGTGTGAACGCATCTATTCATTCATGCTCGGCTGCAGTATCACTTCCGCGGGCGCGCCGGGCCCTTGGCCTTCGATAAACTGCAGCTCGCTGACGGCGGACAAGCCACCGCCGCTCTCCATCAGGATCACGGCATCCCTCGGCATCTTCACCAGCTCTTCAAGCAACTGAGCGACAGTCATGGTCAAAGCTGGATTCTAACTTTGCGCTACGGAGTCACGACTTGAAATCTGCGCGCCGGACCTGTCGAAATATCGAATAACGGCATCCTCGCCCACCAAGACGATCTCGACGCGGCTCAACACGCCATTATCATGATATTCATACCGGTGCGCGAGCTCCACTTCGCCATAAACGATCTTCTCGAATTCCATCAACTTTCCCGCAGTGTCGAAATAGCCGCGAATAAATGTGTTGCGATTCGACAGCGCATCCGCCGCGATCGAATTCACGAGATTGAAGGGCAGCTTGACGCCGCTATAGGAGCCAAAAACTCGGCACTCGCGACAGTCTTCCACCACGATCACCTGCTCCGGATCGGTTTGGTGTTTCTTCCGTAGAAGATCGGCGGGCGACACGGATGGTCCTGCATCAATCGGGGTGAATCATGATTTCCATGGTGTCATCGGCCTCATCGACAAACGGATCAGGACATCCATCATCCTCCACCAACGCAACGCCGCACAGGCACACCTCTCCATCAATCACCGCGAGCGCAATCGGATTGAGACTCTCCCCTCTGCACGGGCCGTCAACGCACAGGCCCGTATCGATTTCGAAAGTCGCACCATGCCGGCCGCATCTGAGGAACGCCCGGTCCCGGCTGAAGAATTCGCCGGTCCCGATGTTGAGCCAGGTTCGCTGGTGCGGACAGGTATTCACATAGCCGAAATAGCCGTTCGCGTCCGTGCGGACGACGACGATCGGAAACGGTCTGCTTTCTCCGGTTTCGGTGATGCGCGACAGGCTGAACGCCTTGGCATCGCCGGGCTCGATGCTTTCGGCCGCGCAAACGACGAAGACCTCAACCTCACCCGACCGCATGTCGTGTCCTTTGTACCTCACGCTGCGCTTGGGGCACTTTCGGCCTTCAAGCCATCGACCTGGGCCCGCGTCAGCCGAAACACGCCCCTGCCGCCGGAAAGGGCTTGATAGGCGGTGCCGGCCTTGTCGCTAAGGTGGTTGAACCAATCCTGGGGACTCAGGGCGGGCGGCCGCTCACCGATCTCCACCACGGCGGCGTTCGGCGCGAAACGCACGTGAATCAGGATATTCTGCGATTCCATGTCAGCTCTCCGCAAAACTAAAGACCCGAGGCAAAACCCAACAATTCAATCTTGATGTTCTCGGTGCCCAGCACCTTTGCCTGGCAGGCCAGGCGCGACTTGGAACCGACGCCGACGATCGAATCCAGCTTCTCGTTTTCTTCGCGCGCTATTTTCGACAGGCCTTTTCGTCCCTCTTGCACGAAGATGTGACAGGCGCCGCACGTGGCATTTCCCTCGCATTGCTGGGTGAAGGCCACATCGGCGGCAAGAATTGCAGCCAGCAAGCTCATTCCCTCGGCGGCTTCGATCGTCTTGCCCGCCGGCATGATGGTGACTGTCGCCATTGAAACACTCCTTTTCGTTCTGTTGTCAGTCGTCCACGGTAGGTCCAGGACTACTAGTAGATCGCCGAGCCGGCCCCGACGTTGATCGAGGCGTCTTTCATCGTCTCGACGATGAAGGCAATCTGGTCCTCGGTGAGATGGGTGTGAAACGGCAGTGCCACCGCACGATCGGCAACCTTCTCGGTCACGAGGAAATTTCCCCGGCGATAGCCGAGATCGAAATAGTGCCGCTGCAGATGAAGCGGATTGCAATACGCCGCGGCCTCCACCTGCTCGACGCGCAGATCTTCGACGATGGCGTCCCGACTGGAGCGCGTGAATCGCGTACCGAGATGAACGAGATAGAGAAACCAGTTCACCTCGGTCACGTCCGGCCCGACATACGGATCCTTGATCCCCTCGAAGGACTGCACGTGCTTGTAGTAGAGATGCTCGGTCAGTCGGCGCCGCTCGAGAATCTCGTCGAGACGCTTCAACTGGGCGAGACCGAGCGCGGCGGCGAGATCGCTCATCCCCGCCTGATAAGATGCAGCCGCGCTGACGACGACCGAGCCGCGCTCTTCAAGACGGTGGCTGCGGTGGCGTCTCAGCGCCACCGCGACATCGACGTCATCGGTCACTGCCATGCCGCCCTCGCCGCACGTCAGTAGTGACGGCTGGGAAAAGTCGAAGATGGCGACGTCGCCGAACGTTCCAACGAGGGCGCCCTGGTATCTCGAGCCGATCGCCTCGGTTGAGTCTTCAAGAAGGAGGAGCCCATGCCTCTTTGCGACCTCGCGCAACTCAAGCCACGGCGCGGGGTGTCCGTTGTTGTTGCACGCAACGATGGCGCGGGTGCGTTCCGTAATGCCGGCTTCGACCTTCTGCGGAACAATGGTTCCGGCCCAGTAATCGATGTCGGCAAACACCGGCTTCGCGCCGGACAGGCTGATGGCGTGCGCCGTCTCGCGAAACGAATAGGGCGAGGCGATCACTTCGTGCCCGCGGCCGATCTCGTAGGATGCGAGCGTGATCAGAAGCCCGAGCGTGCCGCTTGGGACCGCGACGGCGTAGTTTCGACCGACATAGGCCGCGAAAGCTGCTTCGAAAGCCTCTACCGTGGGCCCGCTCGACAGCCGCGGCGAGCGCATAGCAGTATCGACGGCCTCAAGTTCCGCCGCCGTGATATCTGGATCGGACAGCGGAATGAAAGACGCGTCGGCCCCTGCGGCGATGCTGTCGCTCGCGTCACCGATCTCCTCCATGACCGCCGGTTCGGTCATGACAGCGGATTCCTCCTGGCCAGAACCACGCCGGTTGCCCGCGTTGGATCCGCAGTGATCTGCGAGCAATGATCGGCACTGTCCAGGAGATGGATGTCAAACTGCGCGTAAGTACGGTAGGGCGTTTCGATGACATCCGAGGCGTCGCAGCGACTCCAGGACAAATGCGGACAACGGCGCCGCAACTCCGCAAAGGCCTGCGCATCGGCGTTGGGCCCCGTGAGCACCTGATCGATTTCCGTCAAGTCATCGGTACTTATCGCCATGATCAAACTCTATTTTCTTTCGCCGCTTTCTTGGTGCAACAAGCTATGCAAATTCATTGCCAGAACGTTCGCTCGGAATCGGTATTCAATTTATCGAGGAGTTCGATCAACCGCTCGTACGCGCTGTGAAACTCCCACGTGCCGCTCTTGTGATCCTTTCGAAACAGCTGCCAATTAAAGTTGTCCTCGTTGAACAGCAGGAGCGCGACGTCGATGACGCCACCGTCCGGATCGATATTCCGCGAGCAGCAAGGACTCTTGACTAGGTAACCCCCGGTCACCGCCGCGACGCTCGGCGTGACATAGCGATACCGCTTGCGCGCCTTGAGCGCGCGTTCGATCCGCTTTCGGTCGAAATCGTTCGGATGCGCCGGTCGCGCGATCGCAATCTCTTTCGGAGCCGCTGCAGCCACGACGCGCGTCTTCCTTCTAGAACGGCACGATCTCTTCCTCGAGACATCCCACGACAAGGCGCTCGCTGAACTCGACGAGATAGATCGGGGTGTTCGACTCGGTATGCGCGCCGACCTGAACGATCTCCCCCGTGGCGCCAACGCCAACGAGGAGAGAATCGGGCGGGGCATCCGGGAATGACCCGTCATTGTGCAAGTCGATCAGGGCCTTCACGCGCTGGCCCCATTGATATTTCGGCAGCCGGGGCTCGATGATCACGCCGAGGCTCCCGGCAAAGGCAGATCGGCCTCATCATCCCGCGGGATAACGGGGTCGAGCTCCTTGCGCTTCATCCCCACGCGATTCCCGCTTTCCACGAATTCAACGCCATAAATATAAAATTGCTGCAAAAACGTTCCGATACTGACGACGTATCCGACCTCTCCTTTTTTCGCCAGGATCTCGCCGATGTCCTTGCCCGCGTACGTACCGTCGTTCCGGATGACCCGTTTCGCCTTCACTTTTTCGCCAAAGCTGAAAAAAGGTGGTTCCGATATTTCCACCACGTCGCTGTCTCGAACGATATTGCTCATATCGGAAGCCCCCTTAAAAGTTCGCGCCGGCCAGCCGCGCGCGACCGCGCCATGTCGCGTACGAAGGTGTCGCCGTCATCCGCGAGTTCGGAGACCCATGCGGCAGGCACGCGGCTCGCTACTTCGTATCGCACGCGCCAGTCCGGATCACGCCGAAGCCGCGCAAGCAATTCGGGGGCAAGCCGCTGCGCAACTTCGAGCCTCACGGCTGGATCCGGATCGCTGGCCATTCGCAGGAGCCACGCAGCTGGAATGCGCTGCGCCACGACACGGCGGACCTCGGCCTCTTCGTCGGCGATCATCCGCGCGAGCAAAGGCGGGGCGAGGCGCCGCGCAACAACAAGCCGGACGTAATAGTCAGGGTCGGTTATCATGGGGATGAGCTCGGCATCGTCGAGCAGCGAAACGATGCGAATTCTCACTTCGCGATGCGGGTCGGTCCGCAATCGCTGGATCAGCCGCTTGGGCAGCCGTCGCGCGGCGTTCCAGCGCACTGTCTCTTCAGGATCATCGAGAAGCGGCGGCAGCAGAAACAAATCGGCATGCTTGGCCGCGATCGCGCGCACCTCGAAATGCGGATGCGCGGTATAGGAATTCGCAAGCTTTGGATTCCAGTTGAAGAAACGATCGATGCGCCTCGCATAACGATCGTTGACGCAAGCATGTTTGAGGCGGCAGCCGCCCGCGTCCCCGAGCGTTTGATGGGCACAGGGGCCGCAGTCGACCTCCCGCCCCAACCAATCTCGGGCTTCGTCGATGTCATTCGTCATCGTCGCGCCCCATGCGCTCAAGAACGCCGAGCAGGACCTTCGCGCCGATCTTGTCGGTTGGATCGAGTTCCAGCAGTTTCGCGACGGCGGCACGGCCCTCTTCAAAATTGCCGAGGCGCATCTGCAGATAGGCGTATCCTTTCAGCGTGAAGAGATAGAACCGCGGCAGCATGTCGTCGTAGCGACCAAAGTCCGCATCATCCGAAACGACGTGCCGCCAATCCCCCGGAAGGTCGTTCTCACGCGCCGCCTTCGCGAGACAGCGTTCGGCAATCTCGAGCGCCTCGCGCAGCCGGCCCTTGTAGAAATAGAATCGGTAGAAGCCGATCAGGACAGCGGCGTGATCGGGAGCAAGCGCTTGCGCAGCGCGCAGATGCAGTTCGGCAAGCGCGTCGTGCTGATACGCCAAGCCGGCCTCATAAAGATATTGCTCGGCGGCTGCCGGCAATCCCGCCCCGAGCAGCGCATCGGCGAGGAGCGCCTTGTCTCCCGCCAACACATCCTGCTCACGGCATTCGATAGCCGGCGCCATGGCTTCCCCTAGTGATGGTGCGCGACGCCAGCGGGCGCGACTGACGTTTTATTTGGCGCGCTGTCAGTGCTTTTGCATCCGCAATTTGCGGCGTTTGGGTTGTGGAAGACGAAGCCGCTGGTGGTCGCCGTTTCGGCGAAGTCGATGGTGACGCCGTCGAGCAACAGCCGGCTCTCGGCCGGCAGGAAGAACCGGATGCCGTCGCGCTCGACCACCGCGTCGCCCGGACGCGGCGCGGCTTCGACCTCGACGTGCGCCGCAAGCCCGGAGCAGCCCCCGGCACTCACCGCCAGCCGGAACCCGCTGCCCGCCCCGCCGTCAAACCGCAGCATCCGACGGATGAACTTCGCCGCCGCCGGCGTCAGCGTGAAGGGGGTCGTGAAGGTGGTCGTGAAGGTGGTCATGGCACCCCCCTTACGCCGGCGGCTGGTAGCGCGGCAGCGACGGGTCGATGACGCAGGTGTCGTCGACCGGGCACACCGCCGCGCATTGCGGCGTATCGAAGTGGCCGATGCACTCGGTGCATTTCTTCGGATTGATCACGAACGTGCCATTCTTCTCCGAGATCGCCACGTTCGGGCATTCCGGCTCGCACGCCGAGCAGTTCGTGCATTGCGACGAGATGATCTTCAACGCCATCGCTGGCTTCCCATCAATGAGCTCATCATCGGGTTCTGATGCGTTCACGCCGCCGCAATCAGCGCGCCCTGGCGGATTTCCGCATCGCCGCGCACGACATGCTCGATCTCGCCGCTGTTGACCTTGTCCAGATAGTCCTTGAACCAGGCGATCGCCGACTTCTCGATGAACTCGTGCGCATACTGGTCGACCGGCTCGATGCCCGCCTTGAGCAGGTCGCTCTTCGGGCAGCCGCCGATCTTCGCCACGAACACCGCGTGGCAGTCGTTGATCGCGCGGATGATCGTCTCCAGGCTGTCCTCCTCGCCATAGCCGCCCTGGCAGTAGAGATCGACGCGGCGGTGACCGACGAACTTCGCGCCCGCCGTGCGACAGCTCGTAGACCTGGAACTCCTTGGCATGGCCGAAGTGCTCGTTGATGCAGCCCCGACCCCTTGGTCGCCACCGCGACCAGAATCTTGATGTCGCTCATCTCGCCGGCGAGCGTCGACAGCTCCTCCTGCTTCGCCGCGACCTTGGCGACGCGCTCCTCCTCGACCTTCGCCTGGTAGGCCTTGCGCGTGTCGAGGTCGTAGTTGACCTCCATCGCCATGATCTTGTCGGTGGTGAACTCCGCGCTGCGATCCTCGCCCAGCAGGCCCACCGCGTCGGCGCGGCACTGGCGGCAATGCCGCATCATGTTCATCTCGCCTTCGCAGCTGTCCTGCAGCGCCTTGAGCTCCTGCGCCGTCGGGCCGCGCTGGCCGGTCAGGCCGAACACCGTGCCGTGCTCCGGCGCGGAGATCAGCGGCATGATGTTGTGCAGGAACGCGCCGCGCGACTTCACCGCCCTGTTGACCTCGACCAGATGCTTGTCGTTGATCGCCCGGGATCATCACCGAGTTGACCTTGCAGAGAATGCCGCGCTCGGTCAGCATCTCGAGGCCCTGCAGCTGCCGGTCGGTGAGGATCTTCGCCGCCTCGACGCCGGTGTAGCGCTTGTGCTTCCAGAACACCCACGGATAGATCTTGGCGCCGATCTCGGGATCGACCATGTTGATGGTGATCGTGACGTGATCGACGTTGAACTCGGCGATGGTGTCGACGTGATCGGGCAGCGCGAGCCCGTTGGTCGACAGGCAGAGCTTGATGTCGGGCGCGGTCTTGGCGATCAGCTCGAAGGTCTTGAAGGTCTTCTCCGGATTGGCCAGCGGATCGCCCGGGACCGGCGATGCCGAGCACCGTCATCTGCGGAATCGTCGAGGCCACCGCCAGCACCTTCTTGGCCGCCTGCTCCGGGGTGAGCTTCTCGCTGACCACGCCCGGGCGCGACTCGTTGGCGCAATCGTATTTGCGATTGCAGTAGTTGCACTGGATGTTGCAGGCCGGCGCCACCGCCACATGCATGCGCGCATAGTGATGATGCGCCTCTTCGCTGTAGCAGGGATGGTTCTTGACCTTCTCCCAGATCTCGGTCGGCAGGTCGCCCTGCCCCGCCGCCGAGCCGCAGCTCGCCTTGCCGCTGCCGCCATGGGTGCCGCACCCCTTGTGCTCCGCCACCTGCTGCATCACCGCCGCAACATCAACACCGCCCCCAGAACCACCAGCATCAACCGATATCCGTTCCATCTCATATCCTCGCAGATCGCCGTGCTTCGAGAGCTGACCAGTGCTCAGCAACTCGCATGCCATCGACGCCGAAACGATATTCTCGCTGGTTTTCAACTGTTTATAAAAAAGGTTCGGCTGTCGCTTTACCAACACGCCGGTACGACGCCTCTGGAGGAGTGTTGGAAACTTGACACGCGTCGGAAATGGCCGATCACGATCGCGCTGCGTGTCGCTTCCGGCGTGGCGCGCAAAAGACGCATCGCATCCGCGGACCTAGGCTCAGGCGGCCGCCAGCACGATCTCGATGGCGCGTTCGAGCCGAACAGCGATCGGCACTATACCGTAGGTGATGATGAACCGGATTTCGTTTTTGGTGAGCGTCTCAGGATCGATAACGGCATAATGAGGCGCCGCCGAACGTTTTGTGATTTGCCGCGCATAAGTCCGCAGCAGCTGGTCGTGAAAGCGACAGCCGATAAAAAGAAAGCTGCGCTCCGTGCGGCGATCCTTCACGGCGTCCGGGATCGGCGTCTGGATGTCGATCTCCGTCAAGACCTCGACATAGTCGGCATCGGAAATCAGGAAGTTCCTCGCCGGCGTAATGCTGCCGTGAGGTTTGTAGAGAATCGTCGTCCACGTCTCCGCCGCCGCACGGCTCGCTTCGGCACCGGCAGCGTCGTAAAAGCGATACCAGCGGTCCTCACCGATTCCGGCGCGGGTGATACCTTGGATTTCGCCCCAATCGCTCCGCTGGGCGAGTGCCAGGCGCATCGCGCCATCGTACCAGGTGTCCACGATCATCGGCAGCCGCAACGACGCGAAATAACGATGTAACGCCGTCGGCTCGACGACCAGGTCAAACGCTGCGGTCATCAGGGCCGAAACGGTCGAGCGATGCTTCATGCTTTCGATGTGTTGGGCCGAGGCCCAGGCATTACCCTTGGCCCGCCGCGGCAGCGCGACTTTCGTACCGAAGAACGCTGCGAGCGCCTCCGGCGTCATCGGGACTGACGGCTTCGACAACTCGGTGAGGCCCGGGCCGAGATATGGAATGATCTTGCCCGCGCCCAATTGACCGACGACATTCGCCAGCTCGGCATCAGCCAGCTTCAGAATGTCGGCCGGTTGCACGGGCGCGTTCATGATTTACTACTCCTCGTCGCCGCGTTTGCGGGCGTTGATCGTAATCGGAAGCGGCGTATCCGCCGCCATCTGCGGCAAGTCGAGAACCCAGCCGTTCGCGATGCGGATCCAGCCACCCCAAAGCGATTCGTGCTCCGATTCGACGATCGGCTCCTCGAGATCCTTCTTCGGCACGTAGATCGAGAGGCCCGTCTCCGGAGAGCGCCGGATCATAACTTTCATGAGATCAACTCCCTGGAGTTCGACACGCGGGGCATCCGCCTGCCGATCCTGCCACGCGGGTGACAGGGCCCTCAATTTCACGATGATCTCCGGCAGCACGTCGAGGACCCGGTCGACGTCGTCGCCGTTATTTTCACGCGAAAGGGAAATCCGGATGGCGCCGCGCAAACCGGTGGCCGGAACATTCATCGCGCGCAGCACATGAGACGGCTCGGTCGAACCCGCGGTGCAGGCCGACCCCGTCGAAGCCGCAATGCCGGCCCGATCCATATGAAGAAGGACTGCTTCTCCCTCGAGATACTCGAAGGCGATATTGGACGTGTTCGGCAGCCGGTTTTTGTCACCGTTCACGAAACAATGTCCAATCCGCTGCAGAAGTCCCTGCTCGAGGCGATCCCGCAACGCACGTATCCGCGTGCGTTCGTCTTCCATATGGGCAACCGCAAGCTCGGCCGCCTTGCCTAATCCGATGATCGCCGGCACGTTCTCGGTGCCGCCGCGACGCCGGCGTTCCTGATGACCGCCGCGAATAAGCGGACTGAACTTGACGCCCTTGCGCACATAAAGCGCGCCGATCCCCTTGGGGCCATGCAGCTTATGTCCCGACAGCGAGAGCATGTCGATTTCGGTCGCCTTCAGCTCCATCGGAAACTTGCCGACCGCCTGCACGGCGTCGGTGTGGAATAGCGCGCCGACGCAGTGGGCCATTTTGGCCAGGGACTCGACCGGAAAGATCGTCCCAGTTTCGTTGTTCGCCCACATCACCGACGCGATCGCTGTGCGCGGCCCGAGCGCGCGCAGATAGGCCTCAACGTCCAGGCGGCCACGGGTATCCACGCCGATGAGGTGCACTTTAATGCCGCGAGACTTTTCGAGGTGCTCGACCAGCGTGAGGATCGCCGGATGCTCGACGCTCGTCGTCACAATCTCGTCGCGACCTTCCCGCGTCTCGAGGGCTGAGAGAATGGCGGCGTTATCGGACTCGGTGCCTCCGGACGTAAAGACGATCTCGTGGTCGAAGGCGGTGCCGAGCAGCGCCTGCAAGTTTTGGCGCGCCTGCTTCAGCGCTTCTCCGACTTTGACGCCGAATGCATGCGTCGACGATGCGTTCCCGAACTGGTCGGCAAAGTACGGCAGCATCGCCGCCACCACGTCCGGGTCCGCGCGGGTGGTCGCGTTGTTATCGAGGTAGATCGGCCGCACGGAAAACCTCCTTCAATGCGGCGCCTTCACTCCGCCAGCCACGGGAATGAGACGGACGAGTTCGCCCAGCTTCTCCACCATGCGGGCTTGAATCCCTTCAAGCGTGGCGCTGCTCAGCTTGCAGAAGACACAGGCTCCGGTGAGCTTGACCATCACCTTGTTGCCGCTGATCTCGATCAGTTCGCAGTCGCCGCCGTCGCGGCGGAGGTTTGGCCGAATCTCCTCGATCACCGACCTGATGATCTGGGCACGTTCCGCGTCCGCGGCAGGCAATTGCTTCGTATGCTCGGGCTCAGCCAACATGAATTTTGACTTTTCGTTAGGAGGAATATCGATCGCGAAACTAAGACAGCGTTCTCGACAAGGGCTTGCACGTTCCCGTCATTCTCAGCCGGACGCTGGCGCGACCACGCGCTAGCCGAACGACTTTCCGCAAGAGCAACTCGACTTTGCGTTCGGATTCTCGAAGGTGAAGCCCGATCCTTCGAGGGCCACCACGAAATCGATGGTGGTGCCCGCCAGGAGCTCGTGGCTTTTCATATCGACGAACACCTTGACCCCATTCCGCTCGATCACGGTGTCGTCGGGATCAGGCTCGCGAACGAGACCCATCATGTATTTGTAGCCGGCGCAGCCCCCGGCTTCGACCATGATACGCAAGCCGCCGACGGGATCGGCCGCTCCGGAAATTGCGCTGCGCACTGCGTTCAAAGCGCTGTCAGTTAACTCGATCATGGCTGGCCCTTCACCGCTGAAAACGATCCATCGGGTCCTGGGCAAGACCTGTGCCACGCAACAACTCATTGATGCAGCGCTGTTTTCGTGTCCTGCCCTGTTGCGTTTGCGACCTGTCGGATTTGCGACAGGAATGATTCACTTCCGTGGTATCGGCGGATCCCGCATGGCCGAGATCGATATGATCGTGGGCGTGCGCAGTTCGCGCAATCCGCAAACCGGCAGACAATTTGCATTGGCCGTTTTGAACAGCGCAGGTCGGCACAGACGCAAAAGCCGAACGGATTGAAATCGGGAGAGTTTTGATGGCCACGCTCGAAAAGACCGCAACCACGATTGCGCGGACTGCCCTTGGCCAACTCGATCAGGAAGGCCGTCTCCTCAATGCGGTTCTGAAAGGGCCGACGACAAAACCTGGGCGGTTCGGATTCCGCGGCGATATCGCCCTGAAATTTCAGACGCAGGTTGCGGACGAAAAGCGTCCGCCGGAGACCTTGATCGAGCAGGTGCTTACCGTCGCCGAAGACGGTGAGAGCACGATCCCGATCCTGGCGGGATATCTGCACTCCTTCGCCTATCTGAAGTCGGCGGTCGAGGTCCTCGATGGCCTGTTGCGTCCCGACGGCACCTACTTCATGTACTGCAACAACATCGATCTTCTGGCGAAGTACAGGGTCTCCATGGGCGACATCACATTCTTTATCCTTCCGTGCGATGAATCGACGGTGTGGAAGGAAATGCTCGACCTCATGAGCATCGACAAAAACGACATCAAGAAACTCGATACCGCCGGCAAGCTCGATTACCTCCTCGATGCCGCGATTGGGTTTGACGCCAACTACGAGACGATCACCTTCGATCAAGGACTCGCTGTGATGCAGCCCGGAAGAACCGCAACGAAAACCGGCCGGTTTGAATGCAGCGGCGCAGATCAGGCTTCTTCCTCGTCGGGAAGCATCTCCTCATCCTCGACCAGCGTGACGCTCCTCACGCAGATATCGTTATCGAGAAGCTTGAGGGCCACCGGCGTGAGACTGCGGCCTTTGCAAGGACCATCGACGCAGAGTCCGGTGCCGAGCTCGAAGACGGCGCCATGCTTGCCGCACATCAGCCGGATGCCGTTCGGATCGAGAAACTGGTTGCGCTCCCAATCCAGATTGACCCCGTCATGGGGACACTTGTTGACATAGCCGAACACCTGCCGGCCCCATCTGACCACGATGATCGACCACGGCCGCCGCGTGCCGTCTTCGTCAACCCGCATGAGATGAAAGCCTCGCGCCTTCTGGCTCGGAATATCGCTCATGCTACAGATTGCGTAGGCAATGCCGGAGTCCATCGTCCCTTCCCTGATGCTCGCACTTACTGCGAAACACTCTCTTCCCGAGCGTGATCCCCTCCTTCTTGCCGGCAGCCGTTCAGAGCCGACGTCGCCTTCGCCAGGAGCAAGCGGTTGGCGGCCAGAGAAAATTCCTGCCAGGCGGCCGCGATGTCCCGCAGAATTGTTTGTACATAGACCTTGGACAAATGATGTTCATCGGGAAAGTTCGACAGCGCGCAGGACGTCCGATTGAATGCGATGACGTCATCGAGAAGGCATTGCATGAAATCGCCGAACGGCTTCTGTACTTCCGGCGTCAGGGCGAATCGGCCACGTTCGACGGCAACGCCGCGCATATCGAAGGTCAACGTATTGAGAACGTCGAGCGCGTTTTCGTAGACCGCTTCGATGGATTCGAGAATGGCGCGCTGCGTGAGCTGCTCCCGCTGCTGCGCCGCGAGGCTGCGATTGAGATGATGGCGATAGTCATCAAAAGCCGCATCACGTTGGACGCCAACCCACGCCCTGAAGCGGGCGAGAGCGGCGGCGTTGATTGATGCTGCGTCGCCGCCGGCTTGCCGCTCCGGTCGCGTCGATGAATCGCCGTCCGGGGCGCGGGCGAGTTCGCGATCGATACGCCGTGCCACGTGAAGCGCACCCTCGAGGTAGCCGGCCGCGTGCGACGCTGTTTCCGAGCTGCCGAGGTGGAGCTTTCCGCTCCATAGAGCGCGCCGCAACAGCGGATTGGCAAAACCGGAATGCTCGGCCTGCGGCAAGTTGCGGTCGAGCGTGCTGCAGGTATGAGGCTCGGTCGCCCAGTCCTGATAGTGCTGTTCACCCTGTTCCAATAGCGATCCGAAGACCTGAACCATCTGGCTTCCCATCAGCATGGGCAAGCCCTCGCTGAAGGATTGACGCAACTGCGGCGACAGCGCGATGAAGCCACCAAGCGCCGCTTTCGTCGCGGTCGCGTCGCAGGCATCGAAGATTTCACCGATCACGGCCTGTTCATGAGTGACAAAAGCGTTGCCGGATTGTCCAGCCTCCCGCCAATATGGCCGGTCGTAGCTGATGACTACCTTGGCCTGGGCCGCCATCCAGGTTGCGGTGTCCCGCATGGCCTCGCGCGTCGCAGGATCGAGGTCGGGTTCAAAGTCGACGTGCTCATCCAGGAGCCGCGGCGGAACCGCAAGCACGACGCGCTGTGCCTCAATCTCCGCGATGCGATCTCCGACGCGAAAGGCGAGGACGACGTGGTCCCCGCAATCGCGCAATCCAGTCAAGACGTGATCAAGATGCAAGCGATCGCGCGGCAGATACTTGGCGAGAGCCGCAACGAGACTCGCCATCCCGCCGTCGATACGACGTGCGCCGTTGTGGACGCCGCTGCCGCCGACATGGTCCGGTCTCTTATTGGGATCGCGCAGTTGAAGCACAACCCCGTCATCATGCTGGGGAAAGTCCGCGAGCTCCAACTCTGCGATCAGCCGCGTGATGAGCGGCTGCGTGTCCGGCCAAAACCAAGTCGGCCCGAGATCGATCGCCATTCCTGATTTTTCAGAAACAATCGTGAGGATGCGCCCGCCAAGCCGCGATCGCGCTTCGAAAAGCGCAAACTCCCGGCCCTGAGAATACAGGTTCCTCGCCAACGCAATTCCGCACAGCCCGCCGCCAATGATTGCCGTCTCCAGCATCGACCGACCTTTGACGTCACACCGTCCGCTCAGCCCTGCAAGATTCGCGCAAAACCTCGATCCCACTCCTGCGTACGTCAGTTGCTGATCCGCAAAACCGCGTCTTCACCACGATGAGCCCACTTCGGGGTGAAATCCTTCTTGATTTCTTCCCGCCATTGCCTCACCCCAAACGGTATGACCGACGAGCGAACGATCATTGCGGCCAATGCCGCTTTTTATGAAGCCTTCTCGACAGGAGATATCGAGGACTTAGCCGGGCTATGGGCCGATGACGACAATATTTCTTGTATCCATCCTGGATGGCCCGCGATCATCGGGCGGACGGCCGTCATCAGCAGTTGGCGCGACCTCTTCGATAGTCCGGGTCGGCCGCAGATCGTGTGTCAAGAACCTTACGCAATCATAATGGGCGGCTGCGGACACGTGCTGTGTATTGAACTCGTCGGACCGGCAGCGCTCGCGGCCAGCAATCATTTCAGGAACATCAACGGTATCTGGCGGCTCGTCCATCACCAGGCGAGCCAAATTGCGCGGACCGTGGGCCAAGTGTCCACGAGTTCACCTGGCCAGAGCCGCCAAATTCACTAGCCGCAAGAGCCCCGCGAAGATCACCCGCTGCGCGAAGCTCTCGCTTTATTTGGCGGCTGCGCAACTGGCACAAAACTTGATGTTCTACGCATAACGCAGAATATCGAGGTTTGACATGAATATCGCGCTGGACTTCGTTCAATGTTCCTTGGACGAGTTGAAGGAGTTGTTCAATGGCGGCACGCTGACGGTCTACTCGGTCGCGCGCCCGATCACGCCCGATCGGCCCGTCGACCGCAGCGGTGTGTTGGCCACATTCACTTTCGCGTCGCCGGCCTTTGGCGAAGCCGTGAATGGCTTCGAGAACCCCGCTTTTGCTGCTAATCCGGTCCCGGCAAGCACCGTGGGCACGCCTGGGTTTGCGCGGGCCCGCAAGGCGGACGGCACCGTCATCGCCGATTTCTCGGCCGGCCCGGACGATCGCGAGATCAAGTTCAGCGAAGTGTCCTGCTCTCAGGGCGCGCCGGTGACCCTTGCTAAATTCAGGTTCATTCCGGAGGGCGGATGGCCCGAGCGGCCGGAATATTACGATACCCGGCCGCGTTCCGGTTTCCCGTTGCCCAGAAACCCGTAACCCGCCCGGTCGGACGGCAAAACTGCGAGGCCGCTCTATCGGCACGTGTCCAATTGGCGACAGTTGTCGGTTTTCCGACAAGGAGATCACATGACCTTCGCAAATCCAGAGGCGCTTGTAAGCACCGAATGGCTTGCCGCTCACCTTTCGGACCCGGATATTCGGATCCTCGATTGTACATGGCATCACGCCAGCACAAATCTTGATGGCCGCACCCAGTATCGCGGACGGCATCTCCCCGGCTCCGTGCATTTCGACATCGATCATGTGGCCGACAAGTCGAACCCGCTTCCGCACATGCTGCCCAGCGCGGCGGACTTCGCCAACAAGGTCGGGCTGCTTGGCATCGGCGACGGGGATCGCGTCATCGTTTATGACCGGTTGTGTGGCGGGTCGGCGGCCGCGCGCGCATGGTGGATGTTCCGCGTCTTCGGCTGCAACAACGTCGCTTTGTTGGACGGTGGCTTTGGCAAATGGACCAAAGAAAAGCTGCCGACCGAGATGTCGCCGGTCCGCCCGCAGCCGCGATCTTTCACCGCCGCCTTCAACCCCGCACTGGTTCGCACCCTCAGTGAAATAAAAGCCAATCTTGTCGCGAGATCGGAGCAACTCATCGACGCCCGCGGTCCCGGCAAGTTCGATGGCTCTCAGGAAGACGTATTTCCATTCAAGAAGCTCGGCCACATACCGAACGCCATCAATATCCCGTGGGGCGATCTCATCGACCCGGACAGCGGCGCATTCATTGCGGCGGACGCGCTCGCGGCACGATTTGCCGCGGCTGGAATCAACTTGCAAAATGCGATCGCGACCACATGCGCCTCCGGCGTCACCTCCTGCGTCGTGGCGCTCGCGCTCTATTTGCTCGGACATAAGACCGTCGCCGTCTACGACGGATCCTGGGCGGAATGGGGACTCGCCGAAGATACCCCTGCCGTCGCGGCGTAACGTCTGCCGGAGTCCTCTTCCATGAGCGAGAACCACGCGCCGCTGACCTTGATCGCGAAAGGCGAGGAATTCGAGTTGCTCTCCTCCGACGACGAGAAAACCTTTCTGCTTCGATTCAAAGCCGACCAAATGGCCGCGCACCTGAAAGACGAGGATGCCGCGCGCTTTCGGTTGGACTACGAAGCGATCAAACAACAATTTCCGACGTGGGAGCCGGACCAGATGCTGGCCCAGCTGTGGGATCAAGGCGGCTACAGCTGGCTCGCAGCGCAGGAAGGAGGCTGATCATGGCGACGCTCGTGAAGGTCACGCAGGATGGACGGAAGCTCGAAGTGATCGGCCTCGCCATCTGCCTCGAGGGCGAACTTGAGGCTTTCGAATTGATCGAGGTGAAGCTTCATCCCAACAAACGGGCGATCTGGAAGGTGTTGCCCGAAGCCACCCACATGGCCGGGCGGGTTGCCCTCACCCGCGAAGAAGCTGACATCGTCATTCGCGCCTTTAAGGAAGCCGAGGCTCAGATCCTCGCCAGCCCCGCCGCTATCAACGAGCGTTTCCGTATCGCCGCCATGTGGAAGGCCCGCGAGCAGGGCATCGAGTAGCGCTGGGAACGATCCGGCTAGTGCATCCGCGTGTGACGCGGGCGATAGCCACCATTCTGGTCGCGGTCAAACACGTCGCCGATCTGCGGATGGCCGACCGGCTCGCCTGATATGTCGGGCAGAAGATTCTGCTCGGAGACGTAGGCGATATATTGAGTTTTCGCATTTTCGGCAAACAGGTGATAAAATGGTTGATCCTTGCGCGGTCGCGCCTGGAGGGGAATTGACTGGTACCATTCCTCGGTATTGGAAAACTCCGGGTCGACATCGAACACCACGCCACGGAACGGCAACAGCCGGTGGCGCACGACCTGTCCGATCGTGAATTTGGCGACGGATGTCTTGCTCATGATTGCCGGACAAGCTCCTCCGGCGCGCGCGCCCGGCGGCCCTTGCTCCGATCCCAGCCGAACTCCATTTTTCAGGCGGCCTCGGCCTTGGCGGCCGCATGAGTTTGGCAATTCGTCGGACAGACCCGGGAACATGCACCGCAACCGATGCACGCGCCCTCGTCGTTCATCACCATGATCTTCTTCTCGACCTCGTCGTCCTCGTCATCCTCCAAGTCGACCAGATCGCCTTCGTCATTGATGCCCTTGAGGGTCATCACGCTCCGACCGCACACCTTGAAACAACGGCCGCAACCGATGCACTTCTTCGGATCGATCGAGATCAGGTAGTCCGGCTGCCAGGCTCGGCCATCGCGCGTTGCATGTGACATGGCGGCAGAAGCTTTCTTGACTTAGGTCGTCTCAAGCGTCTTCAGATTCGCCCGCTTCTGCTCCAATTCGGCAAATGCGTCGTGGGCCTTTTGGGCGACGCTCATGATCGACTGCCAATTGATCGGCAGTTCCTCCGACAGATCATGCAGATCCATTTTTGCCTGCGTGGCCTTCGCCGACAGTTTCTTGATTTCGTTCTTGAGGGTTTCTACCTCGCTCATGCTCCACCTTAATATTTTGCTACTTCGGGGAACTTCTCGATCATTTCGACGCCCGCTTGGACGTGCTTTTCGCCCTCATCTGCAAGCTTGCCGAGATTATCGAACCCAAATCGGTGAACGTCGCGCAGCTGCTTGTTGACCACGATCAGCCGGCCTCCGATGAGCACCATCCGGCCAAAGCCCTCGTGATGCATCTTCAACATCGGCGACACCATGACCCCCGTCGCCCGCTCGATCGACAACGCGACGGCGTTGAAAAACAGTTCGAGCCGCCAGATAGTGTCCGGATCCGGATCGCCGACGATCGGCAGCGCCCGACGTTTTTCCTTGTCGAGGATGTAAGGCTCGAGCAGATCGAGATCGCCCTTGCCGTCCCAGGCGCCATGCGTGTCCTGGGCCCGCCAGACCTTGACGAGCTCCTTCACGAATGGTGCATCGGCCGCGGGATTCTTTTCGATGACGGCAGCGTCTGTCATGGTGTTCCTCAATCCTCGAAATCGAGCGCGCGTTCCTTGCCTTTGGACAAGGCCTTGCGTAGCCAGGGCGGCGGCGTCCCCTTGAGGACGTCTTCGAGCTTGGCCAACAGGTCCGTGATCTCTTCCGGCTGATTGACCTTCATCGGGTGAATGTTGTTGGCAACCACCCGCGCCGCGCCGGAGCCGCCGATGGCGGCCACGTAGAGGATGGCGCAATCCTTGATCGCTTCGATCTTCGGTGCGAGCTTGTCTTCGTTGCCGTCTTCCTTGAGGTCGCCGTCGAACTGGACCGCTTCGAGGAAGCGATGACCCTCCGGCCCGATCTCGTAAATCGCGATATTTTTGGCCCAGCCGAAATGGGCGTCGACGCGCTTGAGGTCTTGGGTGGCGAATGCGATTTTCATTTTATCTCCTCGCTGCCGTCTGCCGTCAATGCGACGTGGCTGCGTGATTGGCGGCGTGACCCGCAGCATGGCTGTGGTGGCCCTCGGCGCCTGGCCGCCACGTGTCGGGCGTCGGCTGACGGTTTTCCTCGTGGTCCGCGATGATCAGATTGGCGATATCGAAAATCAGATCCCGCGTGCCGCGATAACCGACCGAAAGCTGATGCCCGGCGCCCAGCCGATCGAACATCGGAAAACCGGCGCGATAGAACGGGATACCCAGCCGCTCCGCGGCTTGGCGGCCATGGGAATGGGTGATGAGAAGGTCGCAGCCCCTCTCCTTCGCCAGCGTTTCCAGATCTTCCAGATCGCTGATCAGCACTTCGCCGGTGTGAACCCGCTCCAGCACCGGCGATTGCGTGGTCGTCACCGCGACGGTTACGTGGGCCCCCATCTCGTGAAGCGTACTGCTCAGATCAAACAGGAGATCCGGCTCTGCACCGATCGCGAGCTTGCGGCCGCCAATTTGAAAATGCGCGTCGAGCATCGCATCGGCCAGCTGACCCCGCTGACGCCGATATTTGATCGGCACCGGACAGCCGCTGATTTCGCTCAAGAACATGATGAATTCGTCGTTGGGCGCGAGACCGCACAGCCGCTCGAACAGCCTGAACGGTGTACCCGCCTTCTTGTTCAGGGCTTCCGCCGCGCGGCGCATTTGGGCGCCGATCGCGATGGTCCAGCCGGCTTGACCCATCGTCGCCACTTCTTCGACGCCGATCCCTCCGATCGTTGTCGGCGTGAACTCTTCCGGGATATGTCCGTCGAGCGAGCCGGCCAAGTCCGGCAGGAATGACGGTTTCAGTCCGAAATCCTCGATGATCGTCCGCAGTTCATCGAGATCGCCCGGCGTCAGGTGACAGCCCGGCAGAACATTGACCCGCAATGGATTCCGCCGCACCACATCCTTCGGCTTTTCGACCAGGACTTCGACCATCCGTGCCACAGTCTTTTCCCAACCGTCCTGGAACGCGTCCTTGAAGTCAGGCGTCGAGACATAGACCAGCGGGAATTTCGCGAGCTGCGGATGTTTGTCGCGAATGAGTTTGATGTAACCCTCGACATCGTCGCCCTTGGTTTCGGTGACTCCCGTCGAACAGATGCCGATGATCTCGGGCTTGGTCTTGCTGTAGATGTTAAGGATCGCTTGCTCGACGTTGTCCATGCCGCCGAGGACGGTCGCAACCTCGCTCATGGCGGTGGTCTGAAGCGGAACCGCCTCCTTGAAATGGCGCACGAAGAGGGTCAGTCCAAATGACGTGCATCCCTGCGAGCCGTGAAGAAGCGGCATCGACCCGCGCAGCCCCAAAAACGCGAACGCACCGCCGATCGGCTGGCTCATCTTCAAAGGATTGACCGCGCACGCCTTCTTCACGGTGGTGACTGTCGCCATGGCGCGGTCCTATTCCGCCGCCACCAGCATCGGCACGGGCTCCGCCGACACGCCCATTGCCGCGAGGATGTCTTCGACCCGCACCGCGCAGGCGCCACAGCCGCCCGACGCATTGGTGCGCTCGCGCACCGCCTCGACCGTCGTGAGCCCATGCGCGTGGATCGCGTCCTCGATGGTGCCGAGATCGACGGTCTTGCAATTGCAAATCTTCTTGGCGCGACGGGCTTTCTCGGCGAGGACCGGATCGGCGGCCAGTGCCGCAGCCTCGGCTGCTTCCTGCGCGATCGCCTTTGCTCTGCCAACCCTCGCCCGCTTTCTCCCACGGCGCCGGCTGGCGAAGCTGCTCCCACATGGGGTTGAAAAGCGCCTTGTCGATTTCCTGCGACGAGCTTGACCATGCCGACATAGCCCATATAGGCGTGCTGGCGTTCCTGATTGATGTCGAGCCAGGGCATCGCTGCCTTCAGGGCAACGAATTGCGACTTGCCGCCCGAGAGCATGATGTCCGCTTTCGCGTCCTTGAGCATCTTGTACATCTGGCGCGGCGTCATATCGTCGATCATGTGAGCGTCCTGGCCCATCAGTTCCTTGATCCGCTCCTTGTCCTCCTTGGTCGATTTCTTGACGCTGGTGCCGACGAGTTCGAGACCGGCTTCCTGCAAGGCCGCAACCACTGACCAGGATTTCACGCCGCCGGTGATGAGCAGGACCTTCTTGCCCTTTAGGCGCGGCTTGTAAGGCTCGATCGCCGCCCAGGCCTTTGCCTCTTCGCGCGCGATCACCGCCTCGGTGCGCGCCATCAGCTCTTCGGGGGCGCCGCGCTCGATCAAGAGCCGGGCGATTTCGCGGAGCGAATCGCTGGAATCCTGGATGCCGTAGAACGATCCTTCGAAGAACGGAATGCCGTAGCGTTCTTCCATCTTGCGCGCGACGTTGATCATCGCCTTCGAGCACACCATCATCGCCGCCCGCGCGCGATGCGACGACGCCACTTCGCGATATCGCCCGTCGCCGGAAATGCAGGCGAGGATGCGAATGCCAAGCTCATCGAGCAGCGGCTTGACCTGCCACAGCTCACCCGAGAGATTGTATTCGCCGATGATGTTGATGTCGTAGGGCGTGGTGTATTCCGGCTCTTCGGTGCCGATCACGTGTTCGAGGATCGCCTCGCCGGCAAGCTTGTTGCCGAGATTTTTCGAGCCGACGAAACCCGGAGCGTTGATCGGAATGACCGGCTTGCCGAATTTTTCCTTGGCCGCTTTGCATACCGCGTCGATGTCGTCGCCGATCATGGCGGGGACGCAGGTTTGATAGACGAAGATCGCCGGCGGATTGTGTTTCTCGATGATTTCCTTGATCGCTTTGTAGAGCCGCTTCTCGCCGCCAAATACGACGTCGGTTTCGTTGATGTCGGTGGTGAAACCGGTGCGCCAGATATTCGAGCCGGAGGATTTGGCGCCGCGATTGTCCCAGGAATTGCCCTCGCAGGCGATCGGACCATGGACCAGATGTGCAACGTCCGTCAGCGGCTGTAGTGCGATCTTGGCGCCGTCGAAGGCGCAGCCTCCGGCGGCTCCGCCGGGTTCGAGCTGCTTGGTGCAGCCCTTCTTCCGCTCAGCTTCCGATTTGTTCTTGTTCTTCCCGCAACCCGGTTCGTTGAAGACGCCCTGTATCGTGGCCGATAGCGCACTCATTCCTCTCTCCTATTCCCGGGCGGATCGTACGGTCATTCGAGCGAGCACAATTTCCGTGAACTTCGGCGAACCTCGCCTCGCCCCCGCTTCCTGGCAGGGAGTCCAGGAAGCGGTGAACGCACAGGTTCGCCGTGGGGCTTAGCGGATGATGTCGTAGCTGTAGTCTGTCTTCGCCGGGACGATCGTGTTCTTGTCGATCTCGTCGAAGATCTTGTCGAGGATCCAGACCAGCACGTTCATTCCGCCCTGATAGCCCCACACCGGATAGCGGTGGTGATGATGGCGGTCGAAGACGGGGAAGCCGATGCGGATCAGCGGCGTTCCGGTGTCACGCTCCAGATACTTACCGTAGGTGTTGCCGATCAGGAAATCCACCGGCTCGGTGAAGAGCAAGGAGCGCATGTGCCACAGGTCCTTGCCGGGGTAGACGTGACAATTCTGGCCGAACGGCGAACTGGCAAAGAGCGCCCGCACCTTCTCCGCCCAGGCCCTGCTGCCGTTGGTGGCAAGCACATGGGTCGGCTCGGCGCCAAGCTCCAGGAGGAATCCCGCGAGGCCGAGACAAAGATCGGGATCACCATAGATTGCGAACTTCTTGCCGTGGATATGGGCGCTCGAATCCGCAATGGCGTCGACAAACCGGCCGCGCTCGCGTGCCAACTCCTCAGGGATTTCTTTGCCCGTGATTCGTGACACTTCCATCAGGAACTTGTCGGTCGCCGCCACGCCAACCGGATGGTTGAAGGCAAGGACTTCGTGGCCGTGCGCCGCGATCAGAGGCAACGTCTTCTCGGTGCAATATTCCTGCATCGATATGGTCGCCTTGGCGTGGACCGCATTGGCCGCCTCCTCAAGGGTAGTGCCGCCGTCATACATGCGGAACTCGCCGTCGGTCGGCGTGTCCCAAACGTCGCTGTTGTCGGCGAGGATGGTGCAATCGACGCCCATGAGTTTGAAGATGCGCTTTATCTCGCGCAAGTTGCCGACGGTGTAGCCGTCAAAACCGCCGATGAAGTTGATCTTGTCGTTGGGCTTGCGCTCGAGCTTGGGCGCCGTGCCCGCCTTGCCGTCCCAGAAATGCTCGAAGATGCCCTTCATCACATTGTCGTAGCCGGTGATGTGGCTGCCGACGAAGGCGGGCGTGTGCGCGAATGGCACGTCGTACTCCGCCGGCACGGAGCCTTTTTCCTTCGCGGTTTTGATGAAGGCGTTGAGGTCGTCGCCGATCACTTCGGCCATGCAGGTTGTCGACACCGAGATCATCTTTGGTTTGTACATGTTGTAGGTGTTGGCGAGGCCGTCGATCATGTTGTTGAGGCCGCCGAACACGGCGGCATCTTCCGTCATGGACGACGAGACGCAGGAACTCGGCTCTTTGAAGTGCCGTGAGAAATGACTGCGGTAGTAGGCAACGCAGCCTTGCGAGCCGTGGACGAACGGGATCGTGCCTTCAAAGCCGACGGCGGCAAAGACGGCGCCGAGCGGCTGACACGCCTTGGCCGGATTCACGGTCAGGGCTTCGCGAGCAAAATTCTTCTCGCGATATTCCGGCGTCTTCGCCCATTCCCGGACCCGCTCGACCTCCGCCGGGTCGCGGGGGTTCTCGAACATTTTCTTCTTGTTGGCCAGCATCTGCTGGTATTCCGGGCCACGGAATAGCTCGAAGTGATCGAGCACATGTTCGGCATTCTGTGTCATGTTGAAGCCCCTTTTCGTTTTCGTTTTCTCGATCACACGTGCTCGCTCTCCCCATATGGAAGAGCGAGCGTGATACGTCGCTACTCGGCGGCCATCAGGGTCGGCTTCGGCACCGATTTCCAGGGCGCCTTGGCCATCTTCCAGATCGGGGCATTGATGGCCATGTCCATGTCGCGCGCGAAAATCGCGAAGCCGTCATAGCCATGGTAGGGGCCGGAGTAGTCCCACGAGTGCATCTGGCGGAACGGCACGCCCATCTTCTGGAATACGTATTTTTCCTTGATGCCCGAACCGACGAGATCCGGTTGGATTTTCTCGACGAATTTCTCGAACTCGTAGCCAGTAACGTCGTCGTAGATCAGCGTACCGTCCTTGACGTAATGCTGGGCCGTGCGCTGATAGTCGTCGTTATGGCCGAATTCGTAGCCGGTGCCGACGACTTCCATGCCGAGATCCTCATAAGCGCCGATCACGTGGCGCGGACGAAGACCGCCGACGAAGAGCATCACCGTTTTGCCTTCGAGGCGGGGCCGGTATTTGGCGATCACCGCATCCATCAGAGGCTGGTATTTCGCGATGACCCGCTCGGCACCTTCCTTGATCTTGTCATCGAAGAAGCCTGCGATCTTGCGCAGCGACTCGGCGATCTTGCTCGGTCCGAAGAAATTATACTCGCACCACGGAATACCGTACTTCTCTTCCATGTGCCGCGAGATGTAGTTCATCGAGCGGTAGCAATGCAGGACGTTGAGCTTGGCTTTTGGCGTCGCTTCGAGCTCGGCCAAGCTGCCGTCGCCAGACCACTGCGCGATCACGCGCAGGCCCATCTCTTCGAGCAGGATACGCGACGACCAGGCATCGCCGCCGATGTTGTAATCACCGATGATGGCGACGTCGTAGGGAGTCGTCTCGAATTTCGGCGGCGAATCGGGCGCGATCTTGTCGAATACCCAATCGCGGATGGTATCGTTGGCAATATGGTGGCCGAGCGACTGGGAGACGCCGCGAAAACCCTCGCAGCGCACCGGAACGATGGTCTTGCCGTCGTATTCCTTCGACTTGTTCTTGGAGACCGCTTCGATGTCGTCGCCGATGAGGCCGATCGGACATTCGGACTGGACGGTGATGCCGCGATTGAGCGGAAACAGCTCCTGGATCTCGTCCATGATCTTGGCAAGCTTCTTATCGCCGCCGAAGACGATATCCTTCTCCTGGAAATCGGAGGTGAATTGCATCGTCACGAAGGTATCTATGCCGGTCGTGCCGATGTAATAGTTGCGCCGCGCCGCCCACGAATATTGGCCGCAACCGACCGGGCCATGGCTGATGTGGATCATGTCCTTGATCGGACCCCAGACCACGCCCTTCGAGCCCGCATAGGCGCAGCCGCGGATCGTCATCACGCCCGGAATGGACTTGAGGTTCGACTTGACGCCGCAATCGGACTTACCCGCCTCATGCACGTTCAGGTGCTTGGCGCGCCTCTTGGCGGTCTTTTCGGGATAGATCGCCAGCACCTCATTGATCAGTTCCTTGTTGCGCGCCTTGATTTCCGCGACGCTCTCCGTTTTTGCCAAGCTCATATCGCTACCTCGCTTCGAGCGGTGATCCTGTTGAGATCCGGCCCGACTGTGCGGGGCCGGACCGGTTTGACGATGTGATCAGGCCACAGCCTCGGCTGCGAGCTCGGCGGCGGTCTTTCCGACGACCGACTCGTCGACCTGCTTCATGATGCCGTGCTCCATCAGCATGTCCTCGAGCTCATCCATGGTGATCGGCGTCGGGATGATGCCTTTGCCGCCATTGTTGTGGATCTTCTCCGCCAACGAGCGATAGTGGCCGGCCTGGACGAAGTCCGGCGCATATTCGAGCACCGTCATGCGCCGCAGCTCGGCGTGCTGCACGATGTTGTCGCGCGGCACGAAGTAGATGAGCTTGGTGCCGAGCTTCTTGGCGAGTGCTTCCGCCAGTTCAAGCTCCTTGTCGGTCTGGCGCTCGTTGCAGACGAGCCCGCCGAGCCGCACGCCGCCCGAATTGGCGTACTTCAGAATGCCCTTGGAGATGTTGTTGGCGGCGTACATCGCCATCATCTCACCCGACATGACGATGTAGATTTCCTGCGCCTTGTTCTCGCGGATCGGCATCGCAAAGCCGCCGCACACCACGTCGCCCAGCACGTCGTAGGACACATAGTCGATGTCCTCGTAGGCGCCGTTCTCCTCCAGGAAGTTGATCGAGGTGATCACGCCGCGGCCGGCGCAGCCGACGCCCGGCTCGGGACCGCCGGACTCGACGCAGCGGATATCGCGGTATCCGACCTTCATCACGTCTTCGATTTCGAGATCTTCGACGCTGCCGGCGTTCGCCGCCAGGCTCAGGATGGTGTCCTGCGCTTTGGCGTGGAGGATGAGACGGGTCGAGTCCGCCTTGGGATCGCAGCCGACGATCAGAATCCGATGCCCCATCTCGGCCAGCGCCGCCAGGGTATTCTGGGAGGTCGTCGACTTGCCGATCCCTCCCTTACCGTAAAACGCGATTTGTCGTAGTGACGACATGGTGCTCTCCTTCAACCGATTGCCAATGTCACCGGTCTGCGCGGCTCGGCGCGGTCTGATCCCGACGGACTGCGCGGCGCGGACGCCGCTCTTCCTCCTCTAAGGCGCAAAGGCAGCAGCCATTCGCCTCGCACAAAGTCGTTTTGCAACGAGTGTGCCAGCGCTGCTGTTGATCGGAAAACATCGCAATACCAAGCAGATAAACCGTTTCTTCGAAATTGATTATCCGTGTTCCAAAACCGACATCGTTGCTCAGCAGCCGACATCGCCGCGCGGCGCTGTCTCAAACAAAACAAACTTTGAAAAAGGCTGATCCTGTTGCGAGGGAGGATACTCCGACGGCAACGGCGCCGACGGCTCAATGCTCGAACGCGTCTTGCAGCACCTCGATGTCCGACATTGGTGGCAACCGAGAACGACTCGTCGGAATCCAGCGGGGCCGCTCCAACCCAGCGTTCTTGGAGCGCATTCCGCTTACTTCGAATCACCGCCGATGTCGTCGCCGGGCTTGTCCCGGCGACCCCGAACAATTGGGCAGTGCTTCGACGATCGAGGTGGCCAGAACCAACCCGGCCACGACGTTTCAATTCAATGGAGGCCCCGGCTCACCGGCTCGGCCGGCCCTGCGTACTGACGTCGCACGTCGGTTAATGCGCCATCGAATTTGCGAACGCCGCAATCGCCGGATCGACGGCGTCGTTAGCTTTGCATCCGCCATTTGCGGCGTTTGGGTTGTGGAAGAGGAAGCCGCTGGTGGTCGCCGTTTCGGCGAAGTCGATGGTGACGCCGTCGAGCAACAGCCGGCTCTCGGCCGGCAGGAAGAACCGGATGCCGTCGCGCTCGACCACCGCGTCGCCCGGACGCGGCGCGGCTTCGACCTCGACGTGCGCCGCAAGCCCGGAGCAGCCCCCGGCACTCACCGCCAGCCGGAACCCGCTGCCCGCCCCGCCGTCAAACCGCAGCATCCGACGGATGAACTTCGCCGCCGCCGGCTGCCGCGCCGCCTTGATGGTGCTGTTTGAAAGGTGACACGTCGCGTCGCGATGTTTTCAAACGAAAGAGGCGACGCACGACACAGCGTTTGCTCGCAGCCCACTGCGGCAAATCGCAGGCGCACCGCGCGCGGTGCGCCCGCTCCATCAGACGTTATCGGATTGCATCCGCGTCAATCGAGCGCGCTCACCGTCTCACGGCCGACCGACCACGTTTCGCCCTTGCGCAGGAGCGCGTTGAGGTCACGCCGTTTCCCGGTGGCGGCCTTGCGACTCTGCTCGACAATGGCGCTGTCGAACGTCGGCGCCGGATCGCAATAGATCACTCCAAGCGCCATCGGGAAATTTCCGAAGGGCATGTCGAGAAGAAGCTGCGCAATCGCCTTGTCGGTTTCGTCATGGACGAGTAGGTCCAGTCCCTCGACATTGCCGTCCGTGACCGGCACCACCTCCAGCGCCAAGTGCCCGCGGTTGAGCCTCAGCCCCTTGGTGCCGTTGGCAAACAGCATCGGCTTGCCGTGTTCGAGCCATAGCAGCGCGTCGGGCGCCGCCTTCTTGCTCGCAAACTTCTCGAATGCCGCGTCGTTGTAGACGATGCAGTTCTGGTAGATCTCAACGAAGCTCGTGCCCTTGTGCTGGTAGGCGCGTTCCAGGATGTCGGGCATCCTGGCCTGGGCAATGTCGTAGGCCCGCGCAATGAAGCGCGCTCCAGCCCCCAGCGCGAATCCGCACGGGCTGATGGCGCGTTCCACCGAACCAAACGGCGTTGACGGCGACTGCGTCCCGGCCCGGCTGGTCGGCGAATACTGGCCCTTGGTGAGACCGTAGATTTCGTTGTTGAACAATAGCACCTGACAGTCGAGGTTTCGCCGCAACAGGTGGAGCATGTGATTGCCGCCGATCGACAGACCATCGCCGTCGCCGGTCACGATCCACACATCAAGGTCGGGATTCGCAAGTTTGACGCCGGTGGCAATCGCCGGCGCGCGCCCATGGATCGTGTGATAGCCGTAGGTCTCGACGTAGTAGGGGAAGCGGCTGGAGCACCCGATCCCCGAAACACAGACCGTGTTTTCCGGCCGCGCGCCGATCTGCGACAGCGTCCGCTGCACCGCTTTGAGGATCGAATAGTCGCCGCAGCCGGGGCACCAGCGCACTTCCTGGTCGGACGCAAAATCGGCCGGCGTGAATTGTGGACGAGCGTTCATTAGTCGGCTCCTCAGGCAAGCGCCTGCGCAATTGCAGTTTCGATCTCGGCGATCATGAAGGGCTGGCCGGTCACTTTGTTGAACGGCTTGGCGTCAACCAGATACTGGTCGCGCAGCACCGTCTTCAGCTGGCCGGTGTTCATTTCCGGCACCAGAACGCGCTGGTAGCTGCGCAACAGCGCACCGAGGTTTCGCGGCAGCGGCCACAGGTGGCGAATATGGATGTGGCTGACGTCGGCTCCGCCGTCCCGCGCCCGCCCCACCGCCTGGTGGATCGGACCGTACGTCGAGCCCCAGCCGACGACAGCGAGCCTGCCGCCGGGCTCGCCCAATGCCACCGGCTGCTCCGGAATGAAGTTTGCGATGCCGTCGATCTTGGCCTTGCGGGTGTTCGTCATCTTCTGATGATTGGCCGGCTCATAACTGATGTCGCCAGTGGTGAAGCTCTTTTCGATGCCGCCAATCCGATGGGTCAGTCCGACCGTGCCGGGCTTGATCCAAATGCGCTTTAATGTTTCCGAAGAGCGCTGATAGGGGTTGATCCGGCCTTCGCTCGGCACCTCGCTGTAAAACTCGGCCGGGAACGGCTGGTAGGCTGTCAAGTCGGGAATTCGCCAGGGCTCCGCCGCGTTGGCGATGTAGCCGTCCGTCAACAGCAGCACCGGCGTCATGAACTGCGTTGCCAAACGCACGGCTTCGATCGCGACATCAAAGCAGTCCGACGGGCTACGCGAGGCAAGCACCACCAGCGGCGCATCGCCATTGCGGCCATAGACTGCCTGATAAAGATCCGACTGCTCGGTCTTGGTCGGCAACCCGGTCGACGGCCCGCCGCGCTGACAGTTGATCACCACCAACGGAAGCTCGGACATGATGGCAAGACCGAGGGCCTCGCCCTTGAGCGCGATGCCCGGCCCCGACGATGACGTGACGCCGAGTTGTCCGGCATAGGAGGCGCCGATCGCCGAGCAGATCGCGGCAATTTCATCTTCGGCCTGGAACGTCGTTACGTCGTACTCCTTCAGGCGCGCCAGATAATGGAGAATCGGACTCGCCGGCGTGATCGGATAAGAGCCGAGAAACATCGACAGCCCGGCGAGCTGGCTGCCGGCCACCAGCCCCAAGGCCAGCGTCTCGCCGCCGGTGACAGTGCGATAGAGACCCGGCTCCATCGCCGCAGGCGGCACGCGATGCTGCCGCAGCATCCGACCGATTTCGGCGGTTTCACCATAGGCATGGCCCGCATTGAGCGCGGCGATATTGGCATCGACCAACTTGTCGCTCTTGGCGCCGAATTTGGTCTTGAGATAGTCGACCAGCGGTCCACGGTCACGATCGAACATCCACAGGGCCAACCCGAGCGCACACATCGCCTTGCAGCGCAGGGCATCGCGATTGCCGAGGCCGTGCGGCTTGACCGCTTCAAGCGTCAGGCGCGTGATGTCAAAGGCAACCACCTGGTATTGCGCGAGTGACCCGTCCTCGACCGGATTGCTGGCGTAGCCCGCCTTTTCAAGATTGCGCTCGTCAAAAGCCCCGGTGTCGACAATGATGAGGCCGCTCGGCCGAAGCGCCGCCAGATTGACCTTGAGCGCGGCCGGATTTATTGCCATCAGCACATCGGGTGCGTCGCCGGCCGTATCGATCGACGTTGACCCGAAATTGATCTGGAACGCCGACACGCCGAAGGTCGTGCCCTGCGGTGCGCGGATCTCGGCTGGAAAATCCGGAAAAGTGGCGAGATCGTTGCCCGCGAGAGCCGTCGAGAGCGTGAACTGACCACCGGTGAGCTGGATGCCGTCACCGGAATCCCCGGCAAAGCGCATAACCACAGCTTCCAACGCTTGTGGCGTTGGCACAGGTTCGCCGGAGGGAGGCTTGGCAACTGCGATTGTCATCGTTGTTTTTCCTTGAGAGTTGAGATCGTCTTGCGCTGTCCCGCCGGCACTCAGCCTCCAGTCGCGCGTTCTTCGAGTTTGGCAGCCACGTCCTCACAAATTTCGGCAAGCTCGATGAATTCCTGTTGCGTGAGTTCATCCTCGGCGGCTCGAGCGCTTTCCTTGAATTTCACCGCCTCGTCCCACCAATAAAGAGCGTCGATCATTGCGCTTCCCCAAGACCAGAACCGTCATGCCGCTCTGCGATTGGCTTTCGCCAGTTCACGACCGCGCATGATGACGACGACGGCGCGGTCGAAGAATTCCACCGTGTAGTAAATCTGCCCAAGAAAGCTCCAGCTTTCGTGCACGAAACCGACGTCGCCCTGCCGCACCACCACCTCGCCGATATCTCGGTGCGGATAGGTTCCGTCATTTTTCACCGGGGTCAGCGCGCGCACCGCTTCCCTTGCCGCAAAAGCGCGCGTGCAGTCGCAATTCGCGGGCCGCGGGGCGGCGCGACGCCGGGTGATGCGCGCGATCCTCTCCCACAGGCCGCCCGACCTCTTCGTCATGCGAAGAACTCCTGGGCTTTGGTGAGGGCTTTCACCAGGCGATCGACCTCATCGCAGGTATTATAGAGCGCGAATGATGCCCGGCACGTGGCCGACACTTTAAAACGTTCGAGGAGCGGCATCGCGCAGTGCGTCCCCGCGCGCACCGCGATACCCGCGCGATCGATGATGGTCGCAAAATCGTGCGGATGGGCGCCCTTCATCTCGAACGAGACGATCGCGCCCTTGTCCTTGGCCGTGCCGATGATGCGCAACGAATTGATTTCGCGCAGCCGGTCCTGCGCATACGCGACCAATGCATTTTCATGAGCTTTGATGCGTGCTTTGCCGATCGAGTTGACATAATCGATGGCGCTGCCGAGCCCGATGGCCTGCACGATCGCCGGCGTGCCGGCCTCGAACTTGTGCGGCGGCTCGCCGTAGCTGATCCGGTCCTGGAAGACCTCCCGAATCATCTCGCCGCCGCCGTTGAAAGGCGGCATGGCGGCAAGGTGCTCGTGCTTGCCATACAAAACGCCGATGCCGGTTGGTCCGTAGAGCTTGTGACCGGTAATGACGTAAAAGTCGCAATCGAGGTCGCGCACGTCGATGTCGAGATGCACCGCGGCCTGGGCGCCGTCGACCAGCACCGGAATGCCGCGGGCGTGGGCAAGCTGCACCACCTCTTTGACCGGCACCGCGGTTCCGAGCACGTTCGACATCTGCGTAATCGCCACCATCCTGGTGCGATCGCTTAAGAGCTGCTCAAACTCGTCGATCAGGAAATTGCCGTCATCGTCAACCGGCGCCCATTTGATGACCGCGCCATGACGCTCGCGCAGAAAATGCCAGGGCACGATATTGGCGTGATGCTCCATGATGGACAGTACGATTTCGTCGCCCACCTTGATGCGCTGGCGGCCGAAAGTCTGGGCCACGAGATTGATCGCCTCGGTCGCGCTGCGGGTGAAGATGATCTCTTCCGGGCGGCCGGCGTTGAGAAAGGCACGCACCTTTTCGCGCGCGCCCTCGTATCCCTCGGTTGCCGCGTTGGCGAGGTAATGCAGGCCGCGATGAACATTGGCGTATTCGGACGTATAGGCCTGCTGCAGACGGTCGAGCACTGCCTTCGGCTTCTGTGCCGATGCGGCGTTGTCGAGATACACCAGCGGCTTGCCGTGGACCTGCATGCCGAGGATCGGAAAATCCTCGCGGATGCGCCCGACATCGTAGCTGCCGTTGGTCACCGCCGGATGCATCGCCTCATCCTCGTTCCATCACCCAGACCGCCGCCGCACCCATGAGCGCCTCGCGAATGCCCTCATGCTCGATTGCGTCGGTCGCCTCGCCCACAAAGGCCTGGATCAGCAGGGCTTCGGCATCCTTCGCCGGAATGCCGCGGGCCATGAGATAGAACTTCAACTCATGGTCGAGCGCGCCTGCGGTCGAGCCGTGGCCGCATTGCACGTCATCGGCAAAAATCTCGAGCTCGGGCTTGCTGTCCGCCTCGGCTGTCTCCGAGAGCAGGAGGGCGCGCGCCATCATGCGGGCATCGGTTTGCTGCGCACCCGGACGCACCGTGATCTTGCCCTGGAATACGCCGCGCGCCTCGCCGTCGAGCACCGACTTGAACAATTCTCGGCTCCGGCAACCGAGAGCCGTGTGATCGATCACCAAGGTCGTGTCAGCGTGCTGCCGACCGGCCAGCAGGCTCACACCGCGAATGCCCGCGTTCGTCCCCTCGCCCGCAAACCGGACGAACAGTTGATTGCGAACCACCGCTCCGCCAGTCGTGAAACTGAAATCGTTAAATTGTGCCCGCGCCCCGACATGGGCGAGGAGCGTCGCAATGTGCAGCGCCGCGGATCCCTCGCGAACAATCTTGACATGATCGATCCGTGCGTCATCGCCGATGCTCAATTCGAGCGCGGCATTGACCTGGTAAGGCGACTGATCCGGTCCTTCGTGGCTCTCGATGATGGCGGCGCGCGCGCCCTGCCCGATCACCGCGAGCGACCGCGTGAACATTGCTGCCGGCTTCTCGCCCGTCGTGACGAACACGAGATGGAGCGGCCGCGCGATGGTCACGCCGGGCGCGACGCGGATCGCCACCCCGTCGCCCATCAGGGCAGTGTTGAGCGCAACCGCGGGATCGTCGGTCGCGAAGACCCGTCCGAGGTGCGTCGACACCAGGGCGTCCCCCGAGGCCAACGCATCGGCCATCCCGCTGATAGTCAGCCCCTCATCGAGGTCGGCGAGGTCGGAAAGGTCCGCGGCGAACGCGCCGTCGATCACCACCAGTCGTCGGCATCCGCCATCGGCCAACATCGCGCCTGCCGCCTGGGCGCATGCCTTCGCCGCCGCATCAGGTGGAGCGGCAAGGGGCTGAACCTCCCGCATCAAGTTGCGCAGGTCGGTATACTTCCATGCTTCGACCCGCCGGTGCGGCAAGCCGGCCAGCGCAAAGGTATCGAACGCGGCGACACGCGCCGCCGCCACGTCACTGCCGCCGGGCAGGGTCGATTGCGCCGCTGCAAACGCGTCGGCCAGGGTCAATTCGGCGCTGGTCCTGATGGATCGGATTTCCGCGTTCATGACGGTCACGCCGCCTCGCTCTGGTACTGTGCATACCCGGTCGCTTCGAGCTCCAACGCGAGCTCCTTGCCACCGCTGCGCACGATCCGGCCGGCGGACAGCACGTGCACCACATCCGGAACGATATGATCGAGCAGGCGCTGGTAATGGGTGATCACTACCATCGCGCGTTCGGACGAGCGCAGCTGGTTGACGCCGTTCGCGACCACTTTCAGGGCGTCGATGTCGAGACCGGAATCGGTCTCGTCGAGCACGCAGAGGAGCGGCTCGAGTAATACCATTTGCAAGGTCTCATTGCGCTTCTTCTCGCCGCCCGAAAACCCGACATTGAGCGGACGGCGCAACATCTCCGCATCGATGCCGAGCTTCTTGGCAATGTCACGTACACGCTTGATGAGGTCGGGCGACGGCAGTTCGTCCTCGCCGCGCTTCTTGCGCTGCGAATTGAGGGCCGTTCGCAAGAACGTCAGGGTGGCGACGCCGGGAATTTCCAGCGGATATTGGAATGCTAGGAACAGGCCCTTGGCGGCGCGCTCGTCGGGCGGCATCGCAAAGATATCGACGCCGTTGAACAGCGCCTCGCCGTCGGTGACTTCGTAGCCGGGCTTGCCCGCAAGCACATAGGAAAGCGTCGATTTGCCCGACCCGTTCGGGCCCATGATGGCGTGCACCTCGCCCTTGCCCACGATGAGGTTGACGCCATCGAGGATTTTCTTGCCGGCAATCTCGGCCTTGAGGTTGCGAATTTCCAACAGAGCCGTCATCGCCGATCTCCTCTGTTCGCGTATTTCGATGGGCACGGCATCAGCCGACGCTCCCCTCAAGGCTGATCGAGATCAGCTTCTGCGCCTCGACCGCGAATTCCATCGGAAGCTGTTGCAGAACATCGCGGACAAACCCGTTAACAACCAGGGCGACCGCGTCCTCCTGCGAGAGCCCGCGCTGCATGCAGTAGAACAGCGTGTCCTCGGAAATCTTCGAGGTCGTCGCCTCATGCTCGAAGATCGCAGATGAATTCTTGGCCTCGATGTAGGGCACCGTATGCGCGCCGCAGTGATGGCCGATCAGCAGCGAATTGCAATTGGTGAAGTTGCGGGCGCCGGTGGCTCGCCGATGGGCGGACACGAGGCCGCGATAGGTGTTGTTCGAATATCCGGCGGAGATGCCCTTGGAAATGATCCGGCTTGTCGTGTTCTTGCCGAGATGGATCATCTTGGTGCCGGAGTTGACCTGCTGGCGGCCATTCGAGATGGCAATCGAGTAGAATTCGCCCCGTGAGTGGTCGCCGCGCAGGATGCAGCTTGGATACTTCCAGGTGATGGCCGAGCCGGTCTCGACCTGGGTCCAGGAAATCTTGGCATGCCGGCCGCGGCAATCGCCGCGTTTGGTGACGAAATTGTAGATGCCGCCGCGACCTTCGCTGTCGCCGGGGTACCAGTTCTGCACCGTCGAGTATTTGATTTCGGCATCGTCGAGCGCGACCAGTTCGACCACGGCCGCATGAAGCTGGTTTTCGTCGCGCTTTGGCGCCGTGCAACCTTCGAGGTAGCTGACGTAGGAGCCCTTGTCGGCGACGATTAGCGTCCGCTCGAACTGGCCGGTGTTCTTCTCGTTGATGCGGAAATAGGTCGAGAGCTCCATCGGGCAATGCACGCCCTCCGGCACATAGACGAACGAGCCGTCAGAGAAGACCGCGGAATTGAGGGTGGCGAAGAAATTGTCCGAGACCGGAACGACCGAGCCGAGATATTTTCGGACGAGGTCGGGATGCTTCTGCAATGCCTCGGAAATGGGGCAGAAGATGACACCGGCCTTCGCCAGCTCTTCCTTGAAGGTGGTGGCGACCGAAACGGAGTCGAACACGGCATCGACGGCCACACGCGGGCGCTCGCCCTCGGGACGCTCGACGCCCGCAAGGATCTCCTGCTCGCGCAGCGGAATGCCCAGCTTTTCATAAGTTCGCAGGATTTCGGGGTCGACTTCGTCGAGCGACTTCAGCGCGGCGTTCTTTTTCGGCGCGGCGTAATAGTAAAGGTCCTGGTAGTCGATCGGTGGGTAGTCAACCCGGGCCCATTGCGGCTCCCGCATGGTCAGCCAGCGGCGATAGGCGTCGAGCCGCCAGGCCAGCAACCAGTCGGGCTCCGACTTCTTTGCCGAGATGAAACGAACGACCTCCTCGGACAGGCCTTTCGGAGCCTTCTCGGACTCGATCTCGGTGACGAACCCGTACTTGTACTGGTCAACATCGATACCGCGAACCTGTTCGACAGTCTGTTGTACGGCGGCCATTCGTTTCTCCGCTCACGAGTTCCTGTCGCCGCGTGCTCCGTGCCCGCACCATGAGGATCCTCACGCAGGCACGCAGGTGTTTTCGACCGGGCAGACGGCGGCACATTGCGGCACGTCGTGGAAGCCCACGCATTCCGTGCATTTCTTCGGATCGATGATGTACATGTCGCGCTTGAGGCGAATCGCGGCGTTCGGGCATTCAAACTCGCAAGCTCCACACACGGTGCATTGCGCGGCGACGATCTGGTAGGCCATGGGCGCACTCCTTGCCGTGCAAGGCGATGCCCGGCCACATCCCTCTTTCAAGCCGCGTGCCAGACATCAGATGCCTGATTTTCAATGATTATCGGGTGCACCGATGAAGCCGGGCGCTGTCGCACCCCCGACAACGTGTCGCAAGTGCGACAGCCGACGTCAGAAGCGCTTGATTTCGATGGCGTGCTTCTTAAGGGCGTAACCGATCTGGCGCGGCGTCAATCCGAGGATGCGTGCGGCCTTGGCCTGGACCCAGCCGGCGCGCTCCATCGCATTGATCAGACGGTCGCGCTCGGACCCTTCGCCGGCAATAAACGTTGCATCATCGCCCGTGACGTCGGGCACCGAGACAGGCTCGGCGATTGCGGCATTCTCTCCAGCCGCTTCGGAATTCTCTGGTGCAGCATCAATAGCGGACGTGGCCGGCAACGCCGGCATGGGAATTGCCGGCGGCCGATCCGGCAGAGGCAACGCCGATTGGACCTTCCACAGCACCGACGACAGGCATTCATTGTGGCGACATGCGAAATCGTCGGCGAAGATCGACGGCCCGTGTGCCAGGGTCGCGGTGCGTTGCACGCAATTTTCAAGTTCGCGCACGTTGCCGGGGAAGCGACAGCCCTTCAACACGGCGATAGCGCCGGCCTCGAAGTTCAAGGCGCGCTCGTTCTCCGCGTTGAAGCGTCTGAGGAACTCGGCGGCCAGCAGCGGAATGTCGCTCGGGCGCTCGCGCAACGGCGGCAGCACGATCGGCACCACGCTGATCCGGTAATACAAATCGGGTCGAAACCTATTTTGCGAAACGGCGTCCTCCAGATTTTTGTTGGTTGCGGCGACGATCCGCACATTGACCTTAATGGTCGCACTGCCGCCGACCCGCTCAAACTCCTGTTCTTGCAAAACCCGCAGCAGCTTTGCCTGGAACGCCGGCGAAATCTCGCCGATCTCGTCGAGAAAAAGCGTGCCCTTATCGGCAAGCTCGAAGCGGCCCTTGCGCGAGTTGATCGCGTCCGTGAACGCCCCCTTTTCATGGCCGAACAGCTCGGACTCGAGCACCGACTCCGGCAGCGCGGCGCAGTTGATTTTGATGAAGGGGCCCTTCGCGCGCGGCGACAGCTCGTGGACGGCCTTGGCAATTAACTCCTTGCCGGTACCGGACTCGCCGCGGAGTAATACCGGCGAATGCGACTTGGCGACGACCTCGACTTTGGCGAGTAATGCGCGGATCGATAAGCTGTCGCCTATGATGCCCCCGACGCCCCCTCCCCTGCGCTCGCGCGCCGGCCTGACCTCCAACAGGGCTTTCTGCAAGCGATGGCTTTCGGCCATCAGGCGGTCGCGGTCCTGCGAGACGGCGCGATGGAGCTGCACGGTCTGTCCGATCAGATTGGCGACCATCGTCAAGAAACGCACATCGCCGTCGAGGCGGAAATGCCCGTCGCAAATCCTGTCGATGGTGAGGGTGCCGATAACTCTCGCGGCGATTCTGATCGGCACGCCGATGAAAGATACCTTTGTCTCAGCGGTCGCACCCAACGTGGCGGCGTCGGCCGCGCTGAATGTCGGATGTTTTTCGATATCTTCAACGACCAGCGGAAGGGCGCTTGCTACGATTTGTCCGATCGCTTTGTCAGGCAGGCGAACCCGATAGCGTTCGTCGGTCCCCTCATTCCAGCCGGCGCCGACCGTGATATCCGGGATGCCGTCATCGGCCAGCAAGGAAATGACGCCGTGCCGCATCTGCATGAACGATGACAGCAGATTCACCACGTTGGAAAGCGTCGTTTCCAATCGGCTCGGCGCGGAGAGGATTTTCGAAATCTCATACATTCCGGTGAGCGCGATCTCGCTCAGCGGATTCAAAGGTATGTCAGGGCGATCCGACCTGTGCTCCGGCGTCAGCGTCTTGCCGTCGGCCATGGTGCGTTCTCCATCGCCTCGGATCCTCCTTGCGCCTCGGATCCTCCTCGCCACTTCGTTTACTCGAGTCCGCAGTTGCGGACCCGTGTTGGCTCCTCTTGGGTCCGTTCCATCATTCCCGCGCCGTTGGGCCACTCCCGCGACATCGGACTCGGTCGACGGTTAACAATCACATTCCATCGCAATCTGCGGCGATGGCATTCAACCATCAGCCCACGTTGCGGTCGCCGATCTGCAGGATTCGGGCCAGCGCGCGACGGCGGGCTTTTCCCCGCGCATGAAATCGCAGGATGTCGCTTGTTCGACATGTCGACGTGTTCGGTACAAGAGCGCGCGTTGTGTTTCCGACAAGCAGACGCACGCCGAGCCGTTCGACCAGCAGGATCTCGACTTCAACGAGGCGCCTTTGCGCTATAGTGGGACAATTCTCACGTTTCCGTTGTCTTGCCCCACCGAGAATTCAGGCGTCAGAAGCAGAATATGAGAGACTGTCAATGAAACTAAGCGCACGCAATATACTCCCCGGCACGATCGTGGCTGTAACGAAGGGATCGACGACCGCACACGTCAAGGTCGAGCTTGCTCCCGGACTGATGGTGACATCCTCCATTACCAATGAAGCGGTCGATGATCTCAGCCTCAAGGTCGGCGACAGCGTGTCCGTCGTGATCAAGTCATCTGACGTGATGATCGGAAAATGACCGCGAACCAAAGGGAAGTGACACGCGGGCGCCCGCAACCAACAGGGGAACCGGCGCTTGCCTCATCTGGGCCGAGATGCGCACCCGCTTTTGCCGCAAAGACATCTCCTGCCACCAATCCTCAACAACGCGCCGCTCGCACAGAAGCGTCGTGCCGAAGCTGCCCGTGAATTTCGTCCACGCGTCGTAGCATTTGTCCGGTACTGCGGTAAGCACCGGGACGCCGGCCGTGACAGCGTCGGCAATTTCCGCCCGCAGCCCGCCGCCGGCGGCTTCCTGCTTGGAAAACTTGTTCACCATCACGAGTTCAACCTCGGCCGCGACCGCCCGGGTCACCGCGGTTGCAGCCTCAGCCAACCCGGCCGGGTTGAGCTTGCACGCCTCGGCACCTTTCCCCAGCGACTGGCAAATCCGGACCGCCGAGCCTGTCATGAGATCGATCACCTCCATCAGCTCGCGCGGACCGCAGTCGCCCCTGGTATTCTTCTGGACGATCCCGCCGATCCGGTGACCCCTGCAGATCAGGTCGCTCGCCAAAGTCGCGAGCAGACCATCCACATCGTCAGCTGGGTGGTAGATGATCGCCGCCAAATTCAACGGATGAAGGTTTGCGGTCCAATCGATCATAATAGATCTCCTTTGCTCCGAGCGCGGCATTCGCGTGCCCGAGCCTCTCGACCCGTAATAAAGCAATCGGCGTGCCGCTGCGGCCTTTTGAGCGCATATAAGCTCTACAGTTTATTCGTTGCCTTGTCGGCAACGCGACGTCGACGTATTCAACCAGACATAGCGCAGCGTCGCGACTGGTTTGCGGCCGCTGGCAGTCGGCAGGATCGTTTGCCCTGCCCCGTCGTCAGTTCGGCCGCGCGTCTTCGACAGCAATTAATGGAGAACCCCATGGCATCGGCAGCACATCGTTCCGAACTGGAAAGGCTCGTTGCCGATGATACTCCCTATGGCGACCTCACCACCCAGGCGCTCGGTATCGATGACACGCCCGGTCAAATGGCCTTTTATGCGCGCGATGCGATGATCGTCGCGGAAGTGGAAAGCGCAGCGGCAATTCTCGAACTGACCGGCTGCCGCGTCGCGCAGGAGACACGATCCGGCGCCGCCTTGAACGCAGGTTCCATCATCCTCACAGCCGAAGGACCGGCGGGAGCGCTCCATCGCGGCTGGAAGGTGGCGCAGACGCTGATCGAGATCTGGTCCGGCGTGGCAACTGCGGCGCGCGCGATCGTCGATGCCGCCACTGCGGTCTCGCCGGATGTTGTCGTTGCCTGTACGCGCAAGAACGTCCCGGGTGCGAAATCCTACGCGGTTCGCGCCGTTCGCGCCGGCGGCGCCGTCATGCACCGGCTTGGCCTGTCCGAAACCATTTTGGTTTTTCCGGAACACCGGGCCTTTCTGACCGAGCCGCTGCAGGAGACGGTGCGACGATTGCGCCGCGCGGCTCCGGAGAAAAAATTGGTGATCGAAGTCACATCGATCGAGGATGCGACAGCCGCGGCGGACGCGGGGTTCGACGTAATTCAGGCGGAGAAATTCAGTCCGGCGCAGATTGCCGCGCTCAGCGAACGCCTTCGCGACAACGCGACGCGCCCGCTGATCGCCGCGGCAGGCGGAGTCAATGCCGCCAATGCAACCGCGTATGCGAAGGCCGGCGCAGGCATTCTGGTGACGTCGGCGCCTTATCTCGCGAAGCCGTGCGACGTTCAGGTGCGTATCACCGCGGGCGGGCCGCCAACCGGGATGCGGCCAACGCCTAAAACCGCTTGAGTTCGATGTCGTGCTTCTTGAGTGCGTAGCCTATCTGCCGCGGCGTCAAGCCGAGGATGCGCGCAGCCTTTGCTTGCACCCATCCGGCGCGATCCATCGCATCAATCAGGCGGTCCTTCTCCGTCGAGCCAGTCGATGCCAGCGCGCCCGCGCTTGCCTCGTTGCGGCGGGCGGCGTGGGTCCCAGTGTCCGCGGCCTTTTCCGGCTCGGCCGACCGTCCGAGCGACAGCGGTCGTATCGGCATAGGTCGCTGGACCGCCACCGGATGCTCACGCCCCTTCCACAGCATGGCCGACAGGCATTGATTGTGCTGACAGGCGAAGTCGTCAGCGACGATCGACGCACCCCGTGCCAGCGTTGCGGTTCGCTGGACGCAATTGTCGAGTTCACGGACGTTGCCCGGGAAGAAGCATTCCGTGAGTACCTCGATCGCCCCCTTCGTGAAGGTGAGACTGCGCTTATTCTGCGTATTGAAGCGCTTCAGGAATTCGTCGGCGAGCAACGGGATGTCGCCTTTGCGCTCGCGCAGCGGCGGAAGCATCATCGGCACCACACTGATGCGGTAATAGAGGTCCGCCCGAAATTCATTTTTGGCGACCGCATCTTCGAGGTTCTTGTTGGTCGCCGTTACCAGTCTGACGTTGACCTTGATGGTTTTGTTGCCGCCGACCCGCTCGAACTCCCCCTCCTGCAGAACGCGCAACAGCTTGGCTTGGAATGCCGGCGAGATTTCACCGATCTCATCGAGAAACAGGGTGCCGCGATCGGCCATCTCGAAGCGGCCCTTGCGGGCATTGATGGCCCCGGTGAACGCTCCCTTTTCGTGCCCGAATAGCTCGGACTCCAGAACCGACTCTGGCAGGGCGGCGCAGTTGACCTTGATGAACGGACCTTTGGAGCAGGGCGACAGATCGTGGATCGCCCGAGCGAACAGCTCCTTGCCGGTCCCGGATTCGCCCCGCAGCAGCACCGGCGCATGAGACTTGGCCACGATTGCGATCTTCTCGAGGAGCGAGCAAATCACCGGGCTGTCACCGAAGATCCCGCCGGCCCGCACATTTCCGGCGGCGGGCTTGAAATTGGATAACTCCTTTTGCAACCGATAGCTCTCGGCCATCAACCGCTCGCGATCACGCGCCACGACACGATGGAGTTGGATCGTTTGGCCAATGAGGTTGGCAATCATGGCCAGGAATCGTACGTCCGAGTCGAACCGGAAGATCGCCTGGCCGTCCCAGATGCGATCGATGGTCAGCGTACCGACTACCTTGCCCTCGGCCCGGATCGGCACGCCGATGAAGGACACCGTCGCGCCATCCTCGCCCTTGAGAGCCTTGACGTCGTCCGGCTCGAATAGCTGGTGTGACGAGATGTTCTGCACGACGAGAGGCATAGCGGTCGCGATGATCTGGCCGATCGCCTTTTCGGGAATCCGCGGTCGGAACTGCCCCTCCGCGTCCTCTCGCCAGCCGGCACCAACAACAATTTCCGGGGTGCCGTCGTCGTCGAGCAAAGCGATGACGCCGTCGCGCATCTGCATGAAGGACGACAGCAGGTTGAGCACGTTCGCAAGCGTTACTTCGAGCCGCGCTGGCGATGTCAGTATTTTTGAGATTTCGTAAACGCCCGTCAGAGCGATTTCGCTCAAGTCCACGGGCGGACGCCGGCTCGGCTTCGTTTCGAGGTCGGTATGAAGCATGACACTGGCTCCAACGTCCCCGGCGCGCAATTCCTGTCCCTGTAACTTTGCTGTCTGTTTATCAACAGTATGACCATGCTTCATCTGTCTGTCGCGCTCAATTTGCGGGCTTCGCTGAGATAAACAGGGCGCTGACATGGCTATTTTTTACTCTGATTTCAGCTATCTACGTACTGTTCCGTAGCTCCAGAATATTGCCCTTCCGGATCGCCTCCGCACATGCACGCGGGACAAAACAGTTGACCCGGTCGCATCAGAGATGTTGGCCGCCGTTGATCTGGATTTCCTCGCCGGTGACGTAGCTTGCGCCGTCCGAGCACAGAAAGAAAACCACTCTCGCAACCTCGTCCGGCATGCCGATGCGCTGCATCGGGATGCTCGGAGCAAGCACCGACTCGGTTTCCGGCGAGAGGATTTCCGTTCTGATCTCGCCAGGCGCGATCGCGTTTACCCGAATGCCATGGGGCGCGAAATCGTGGGCCATCTCGCGGGTAAGGCACGCAAGTGCAGCCTTTGAGGTGGCATAAGCGGTGCCGGCGAACGGGTGCACGCGCGATCCGACGATCGACGTCACATTGACGACCGCGCCGGCGCCCGCCTTCAATTCGTCGAACAGTCCGCGCGCCAGAAGGATCGGAGCGAGGAAATTGACGTGGAATACCGTCATCCACGTCTCGACCGGCGTGGTCAACGATCCAAGCCGCGACCCGTCCGGGGCCTTGGGCGAAATGCCCGCATTGTTGACCAGCGCATGCAATGGGCCGCCGTCGAGGCGTGCCTTGATCTCGCGGATCGCCCGCGGCACCGCTTCGCGGTCGCCAAGGTCGACCTCCACGTGGTCCTCGGGACCGGCATCCCACGGGCACAGCGCCCGCTCGAACGGATGGCGCGAGCAGGTGATGATGCGCCAGCCGGCTTGTGAGAAAAACTTGACGGTAGCGTGCCCGATTCCGCGCGATGCCCCTGTCAATACCATGGTGGGACGGGCGGTTGATTTCGCAGCGGGCGGCTGAAGGCCCGCTTGAACCGGACATCGGTCGGAAGCGACCGCATGCGAGAGGAGTGAAGGAGCCGACGCGGTGACGTTCATGAACGACTAGGTCGCAAGGAACGCAGCCGCTCGCCGGACGGTATCGATACCATATCGCATGTTGGCCTCCGAAGCCGCCTCAGGAAGCGTCTTGCCGCTTGATGACGAACGCGACCAATGGCAACCGATTCGTGACGGCGCGACTTGTGACGGCGCGACTTGTGACGACGCGACTCTGTAATAGTGCGCCTTTATGACAACGCGAACTTTTGCAGGATTCGGGCCAAGCGGGCGTAGCGTCGCCACGCAAGAGTCTATCGTAATCGGCATGGTAAATGCATTTTCTGGTCCCGCCGGATGCGATTGCGCAGAGCGCCTGTGACTTTCGCGACAAATTCATCGCATTTTGTCGCGATCCTGACCTCCGTTTGTCGAGTTGCTGCGAAACACCGTCTGATCGCAAAGCAACTTGGCTGAAGCGACGAGAGATCCGAAGCGTTTGGTGTTCCCGAATACTGAAAGCCTGATCGACGAACCGCTGAGCGGCGGCCGGCGACTTCAGGTAGGCAATGAAAACGGCAGCGTCAGCGATCGAGGAAGCGGTGAGCGTGATCGGATAAACGATTGGCGCGTGGCTTGAAGCCGGAAACGTTTCGACAATCCTGACCCTTGGCTCCGCCTTGGCGGCGGTCGCATGGACGATGCCGAGGCGTGACCGGCATTGGTCCTGTGTTCAAACGTTCTCGGTACGCTGACCATAGAGCCTGGCGTACTCGTCGCGGACGTCGAAGGGGATGAACTTACGCGCGATGAACCCACCCTTACCGGCGGGCGTGACCTTGGTCGCGGCTCGGAGGATAGGATTCTACTAGATACAAAACCGTTTTGTGGCAGAACATCCAGGATTGCCATTGGTAAAATGCCGATGGCATCAACAAACTATTGAGTGGCAAGGACAGGAATGATGGTTGGTGCGGGCGGAGGGACTCGAACCCTCACGGGGTTACCGCCAACGGATTTTAAGTGCGGTTGCCGTTAGCTAACTACCTGATCCTAAAAATGAAATCAAGATGAAAAATCCAGTGTGCTAAAAACTGTGCTAAAAAACGCCCGCTGCATGGCTGAATAGGCAGCCAAGGCGACATTTGTCCAACCCGTCTACCTGTCTTTTCGATAAGAAATCGTTAACCGCCCCGCCGTTCTGGGGGGCCACGATTGCCAGTGTCATACCAGGCTCATTTGCCGATCAAAGTCCAGGTCTGAACTGTCGTTCCAGCGCATAATCGCTCTCATGATTCGTCCCACCGCATTTCCACCGCCGTGTGATCCGCTCGATGAGTGGATCGATGAGGCCTGTCAGTCCGATCCGCTCGCTCCATATGTGGACGAGGCAGAGCCGGAACGCGGTCCGCCTTTGACTAGGGACGAACTTCATGCCGCGCGCGCTTGCCTTGCGAAATGGCAAGCGCCGGTAGACTTTGCGAACGCCACAAAGGCTTTGTGCGATCGGTGCGGGTCTGAGGACTGGTTTAATCGCCCGCACCTAAAGTTCCTTCACGATGCCTACGTTCTTGCGGAACTGGTGAGCCTGACGCCGCTAGACAGCGTCCGCCTCGCGGGGCCATCTGAGCAGTGGCCCGACGGCCACGTGAAGGTATCGGGTAAAACTCACAATATCGAGGTCACGAGTACGCATGGCGGGCGGAAGCTAGGTGAGGAATACCGTAGCGTGAAAGCGCCAACACTCAACCCGGTAAGCGATTGGGCTGCGCGCGCCGAGTCCATTCCGGACTTTCTCGATGAATCGATGAACGCAAAAAGCAAAAAGAATTACAGCAGTCCTTGCTGGCTGGTGGTCTATCTCAACATCAACGAGTACGGCATCCGCCAGTCCGAAACCGAACAAGCCATCCGTGCCATCAAGGCGCGGTACGCGGGATCGTTGGCGACGATCTCCGTGCTCTGGAAACAGAGGCTGTATTAAACGTTTGCTACGAGCATCTATGCCGGCTCGTTATCGTGGCTCGGGCGAATAGCAGACCTGTCAACCCTTCTTTACCGCGGCGGCCCGCACGATGCTCAAAGTTGTCGATAGCAACTATCTTGGAACGTCAGAACTCCGTGAATATCTTGCGGCCTCCCCGAAGAATAAGGTGGTTGTTACGGACTATCTTGAATTGGAAATGCTGGGCGGCGACACGTTGGAAACGTTTCTGCGATCGACTGACATTCTCGCGCAGTACCCACGGCAGATTATTCTTTCAAAGACAACCGATGTCACCGCGAGCCTGCGCGGAAAGAAAAAAGGCCTTAAGAAGCGTCTCACCGACGGAAAGCGCACCCGCGCCTTCCGCAAATGGTGCCGCATTCGCGAGCGTATTAGACGTGGTGAAAAGACTTTCGAACATGAGCGCTTGCGGGCGCGAGAGGAAGGGCTTGCGCATCTTGGCCAGATGCTCGACGGCGCGGCACACTTTAAGGACGATCTCGAAGCGCACGCAGAACGCTATACGGCCGAGGAACTTCACATCATCCGAACCGGTCAGCCGAACACAAACCCGGCGCCTGCGCTCCGTTCCAGCAATCCGACCCAAACCCACCACGAAACCGCATCGCATGCGGATGCACTAAGGAGGACCAAGATCGGCCTCCGCCGGTAGCGTGACGCGGATCGTGGCCGTCAGTTTGTCCGCCGCCTTGCCGAGACGCTTGGCGTCCCATGGAATGGTGTGCATGTGATTGGTATCGAAATGGGTCTTCTTGGCCTCGAACTTTTTCGCCTCGCATGTATACAGAACGGGCAGTCCGAGCCCTTCCGCGAACCCGGCTTCGAAATACGCGCCGTTGTTGTCATGGGTGAGATCGGCGACCACGAAACGCGCGGACCGTATGGCGGCGCGAATCTGGTTATCGATGAGTCCGGCCGGCTGCTTCTCGTTTAGGGGCCTACGTTCAAATCCGGCGCGGGCCACCGCCGGGTTGAAGCAGTCTTCCAGAACTTTTTGCAGCTGTCGGTCGCCGAACTTCATCGCCATGAAGGCGGTTCTGCTCGCCACTCTTTGATGCCGCAATTCCTCGTAGCGATTCCATCCGTTCATGGTTAGCTGGAAAGCGATGCGGCCTCCCGGGGCATCGCCATGCGTAAATAATTTCTGGCTGGCCGTCTCACCCAACAGCCATTGGAAAGCGCCCTCGTTCGACGTTGGCGGAGAGATCGATGCTCCCACCGTCGCCGCGAGCGGTTCAATCGAGGAGGTCGCGGGCGTTCCGGGAGAATGTTGCTCGTGGCCGATCCAGAGGATCAGGTTATCAAGCTGCTCTTGAGGGTTCGGCGGCGGGCTGGCAGTCTGGTAGCTCGGGAGGTCCGCTTCTCCGATTTGGAGAGGCTTGCCAGGCCGCTGGGCCTTGCGTACGAGGTGACTAAGGACCGATCGATTGATGTCGTTGTGGGACAGAAGGGAAGGAAGAAGGGTGTCGGCTTTGCCAACAACCACAAATCCCCCGCACCGGGGGCAATCGTGGAGCGGCGGCGATCCGGGAAGGCGCTGACATCTCGGGTTTGAGCAGATAGGGGCATTCAAAAAATTGCACGACAGCCTCCGCCAAAATCGAAAGAATAAAGACCTGACGCCCGACCACATCCGAGCCGTCATGTGCCCGATAGCTCCAACCCGCGACGCGCAAGTTGGCCGACACATTCCCCATCGGCGCCGGAGCCATCTCGTTATTTCGTCCGTCTAAAATTTAGATTAGAACAATTCATGAACAGCTTCAATGCGACCCGGGCCTTGCGCCAGAGTTAGGAAAAAAGGCCTTGACGTCAAGTATCTTTTTTGATACATTCATCTATCTGAGAATGCCGGAAACACTGAAGCCGATCCCCCTCGTATTCTGGAGATCAAGTACAGGCCGCGAACCGGTGCGAGAGTGGTTGAATGAGCTGCCGCGCGAGGATCAGCGGAAGATCGGCCGCGACATCGCGAAGGTGCAATTTGGCTGGCCGATCGGCCTGCCGCTGTGCCGCCCGTTAAGTCGAGGATTGTGGGAAGTGCGATCATCGTTGCCAAGCAAGCGCGAAGCGCGAGTCCTGTTTGGATTTTACGAGGGTATGCTGATCGCGCTGCATGGCTTCATCAAGAAAACACAGCAGACGCCGCCCGAGGAGCTGGCGTTGGCGCGTCAACGATTGAGAGAGGTGTCATCATGAAGAAGAAAAAGAATCCCCACATCGGGTCGACCTTTGAGAGTTGGCTGGACGAGGCCGGCATTCGTGAGGAGGTGACGGCAGCAGCCGTCAAAGCCGTGATCGCCCGGCAAATTGCCGAGGAGATGAAGAAGCAGCGCATCACCAAGGCCCGAATGGCGGGACTGATGCAGACGAGCCGCGCCCAGATCGACCGTCTGCTCGATCCCGAGAATGGCAGCGCAACGCTAGAAACGCTTATGCGCGCCGCCCGGATTGTCGGCCGCGAGCTGCGGCTCGAATTGGTGTGACATCAGTTCGTCATATCTCGACTGCGGGCTGGGGCTCGTCACACGACCCTTACATCGGCATGAATCATCGAATGATTCTGCCTCCATTTTCTGCACCTGAAAGCTCCTTTTCAATCAAAGGGCCTCTTGAATAATCCACGATGTCGGGTGCGTTCACCAAGGCGCATTGCCTCAGGTGTCAAGTGACTCCTCCCACTCGGAGCCGAGCACCCATGACAGCGCTGAAAGCTTGCCGCTTAGCAAGCCCCATTCGAAGTCATCCCATCCTAAGTTCTTCTTGCCGTATTTCCGCTCGATGCGGCGCGCCGCTTTACGGGCAGTCGCAAAAATCGGCTTCTGGGCCTCAGTCAGGGTCTCCTCGCCGGTTTCGAGACGGTAGAGCCAATTCTGGTGCCTATTCCACCAGACTTTCTCCCAGAATTCGTTATAGGCGGCGAGGATCGCTTTATCTCCACGGCGGAGGATCATCGGCCAAGCCTCACCCTCGGTTTCATCCGATGGTATCCATTCGACTTTGTCGCCTTCCTTTGTGTATCCGATCGGATGCCCATTTGGTCCGGTTTCTCCGGGCTTCACGGGATCGCGCGTTTCGGCCTTGCTACGCCTCTTCATTCCGAGCAATTCATCATAGGTCTTGAATTCGTCGATCGTGATGCCGTGCTGCTTGTGTTGCCTGATGAGTTCGGTGATTTCACGCGCTCGGTCGATCCGTCCCGGATGGGCGGCCGTGCTGGGCTGTAGCAACCGAACCTGGCGCGTGAGGTCGCGGAGGAGAACCCGCTTAAGCTCGACCACGCTGGCGAACGAGCCGACCAGCGATTTTTTGTACGTCGCCGCCTTGAACTTCCGCAGCTTAGCCGCCTGCTTGGGATCAACCTTGTCTTTCACAGCTTTTCGCTGGGAGAAATAGAGCAGCGCTGGCTTGCCCGCTGCGACGAAGCGGTCGATCTCCTCCACCGTTCCGGACGCCGCCACGCCGGTAGCAGTGCCAAGTTTCGTCCAGAACATTCCGACGAGGATATCGCAACGATCGACAAGCTGATCATTGATCGCCGACTGGGGTCTGACGCCCGATGTCGGCATTGCATGCGTTTCCCACATGACCGGCAGCAACACCGCGCCCTCGGCATCCGCGTGTTGGGCATTCCATTCGTTGACCGCGGCAGTCGCCGCCAGACGCTCTTCCGCGAGATCGGACGGAGAGCCGATCATCACGCGATAGACTTTTGATTGGGTGGGCATCGATGGTCAGGCAGCCATGTGGCACTTCCGCAGTTATCTATTGAGTTTCTTCCGCATCCCGGACCAATTGTCAAAAGGAGAACCGAGACACGACGGGGATAGCTGGAGTACGATGTGGCTCGAATAGCCGAGATTCAATATGGCGCAAGCAACCACACGACCCAATGTACCTGTTTTCGTGAGTTCGACCTTCACGGATATGCAAGCGTATCGACGTAAGGTCAAAGACGCGTTGACTCAACTTGAGACAGTTGTTCGGGGCATGGAGCAATTCGGGTCGAAACCCGGCAGTCCGGTCGCGGAGTGCTTGGAGGTTGTACAGTCCTGTCGTTTGTACGTCGGTGTTTTTGGAATGCGCTACGGAAGCGTGCCGGAGGGATACGATAAGTCGATGACTCACCTTGAGTACGACGAAGCACAGAAGTTGGGATTGCCATCGTTGATCTACATTCTCGACGACAGCCATCCGATCCCTGCGAAAGATGTAGAGACCGGCCCCGGGGCGGAGAAGCTACAGGTGCTGAAGGAGCAGCTTAAGAAGCGGCATGTCGTAAGCTTTTTTACAACGCCCGAAGACCTTCAAGCCCGCCTTATGCATGATGTGCCAGCTCAGCTTGAACGGATGGGAGTAGAGGTCACGGGCGAACTGGTGGAGGCGGAGCAAGCCGGCGACCTTGAAGTGCTCAAGAAATTTGAGATTTTGCCGAAGCTTTTTAGCGGAAGGCAGGTCACCATCGAATTCCCGATCGGCAATGTTCGGTCTGCTTATAGCGAAGATTGCGAAGCGCTTCATTTGGAACACGGCGCGACTGTTGCGTGCCAAGCGACCATCGATTCAGGCCAGACGTTTTACATCTACGGGGAAAGGGAGATTGCCCTTAAGCTGCTATCCATGCGGAAGGGCTCAACTGTTAAAGCCAGAGCCAACACGGCCTTCGGGATTGCGACCCAAGTTATAATAGCTGATGACGAGCCTGTTGCAGAACGGCGGGCCGAGACAGGACTGGTTATCACGCAAATCATGAGCTCAGAGCCCACGGAGACCTAATCGTCGCGCGTGAAGTAGCATAAGTCCCTTACGTCAAATCCCCGGCAACCCTGGCGTCTCGTTGTGCCGGCTTGCCTGCCTCGACGTGGGCGTGTTGCACCGAGGCCTTCATGCGGGATAGGGCTTGAATCGCGCGCTGATCACATTAGCGAGCTGCCATACAAAACTCTCGAATCAGCGCCGCCAATTTCGTTATGTCTCTCGGTTCGCTAAGGATCAGGGCATTCGCTCTCAAAGCCTCGAATGCGTACCGATACTTTTCCATCTTCTCACGCCCCGCGCTGGTTTTGATATCGTATGCGCTATGGATCGCATAGTCTTTATCGACCAAATACAACGAACGATCGGGAACGAGGAAAAAATCCATCTCGATATCTAAAACCCAAGACGGCACCATGTCGGTCTTGATCAGACCAATTTTAAATCCCACATCTAAGTGCCGCTTGCAAAATGACGATAAGCGATCCCAGTGCCGCGCTGATCTCAAGAACAGTTCCGGCTGAGCAAGAATTTCGATGCGCAAGAAGTCGCCAGTTGTGCCTGCCCGCGTTGCAGCCTCACGAGATGCGTTTGTGAGCCGCTTGTAGTGCGGATTGTCCCTCCATACGTCTACACCCACCCGCTCGAAGGTCGTGTCAATGCAATAGAAACTAGGCTTCGCGAGGTCAGCGCTGGAAAGCAGATTGTTCACCTCATCCCGTATAAATTCTGAGAGCATGATCTCGCTCGCATCAGTAATTCGTTCGTCAAAAATAAAATCAACCGTGTCTGGCACGCGGAGTCGTTTTTCGACATCTTGGATGAGGCGGCGCATTTCATTTTGACGCGCGTCCATCTCTGCTGTGCTCGGCGGCGAGTCGTCGATCATTGCTCTGAGCCGGTTGAGCTTCTCGACAACATGAAGCGGCGCTGGCAGAAAAGATTGTAGCAGATTCAAATGTGCGTCCTGCGGTATCTGAACCGCGCCGCGTATTTGAAACACTGGAATTTGGTGAGCGGTTGCTCGTGTTGGCTATGACCGGCTCAGAACCCGAGCGGTCGTGTCCAGTAGCTTTCTTTGCTTTGTTAGCCGCAGCGTGAGCGTGTCGGAGGCGTAACCTCCAATGTTTGTAAGGGTCGGCGTCCTTCAGATCTCCAAAAAATGCTTCCTCAATATCAATAAGAGCGTCTCGGAACGGAAGCGTTCTACCGCTTCGCCAATTATTAACGGTGCGCGGTTCAACCCTGCACACCCTTGCAAACTCGTCAGCTGTCCAGTTGTGCCCGGGTTGGGTGGGGCTGAGGTGTGGCCGGGTGCCACGGTCAAAAAGAAAATTGAACAACGCGCAGAAGTTTGAAGGAAGGAAGCCCTCCTCTTCCACTGCGGCGAAGTCCGGCCTCACGCTCGGCACCTTCCTTCTAGGGGACCGTTTAGGTTTGTTGAATGGCGAGAGCAACCCGGCGGGCAATTGTACTCGCTGTATCCACTGGCGGGAACCCGCAAACTGTTCTCTTTTGGTTCCTAACTTTCTCCAGGTTTCCCGGCCGCGTGCTGACGTTGCAGGCCGCTGACGCCAGAAACGAAGCGTCAGAACATCAGCACGGGGTTGTCAAATGCCTGCTCGAACACCGAAGGACCGCCGGAAGATGCACAGTCGCGTCCGCTGCAAATGGTCTCCGATCGCCATCTTTTGACCTTCGGTCCGAACGGCTCGGGCAAATCCCGCCGGCTTCTGCTGCCGAACCTCATAAATCTCGTCGATTGGTCGATGCTGGTGATCGACATCAAAGGCGAGCTTGCCGCCTGGTCGGCCGAGCATCGCCGCAAGGCCGGCAACGAAGTGGTATTCCTCAATCCGTTCGGCGCCGGCGGCTTGCCGTCGACCGGCTTCAATCCGGTCGCGGCGCTCGATCCAACAGAGGACGATTTCGTCGACGACGCGCTCGGCCTCGCGGAAGCGATCGTCCGCGAGGAAGGCCGCGAGCCGCACTGGAGCGCCTCGGCGCAAGACTTGATCAGCGCGTTGATCATGTATTCGCGCCTCACCGGCAAAAACGATGGTTCGCTCGGCCATGTCCGCGAGCTGCTAGGCCAGACACCTCGATTCGCTCCTCCCGTTCAAAGAGCTTCCATTTTCCGCGTATGGCCGTGTGGTTTTCGGCATGGGGATTGGAGCCGAACCACACGCCGTTACTGCGCGCTGGCTTCAGTCGAACATAAAACATTCGAGGTAAAGCTCGGACACGCCCTCGGTGCAGGAAACGGTTGCCTTGTTCTCCTGTTACCTTGGCCAGGCGATGGGCAGTTCGAGTACCTTTGCGATCAACAACGGAATGAGGATGATAATTCATCTTCCGGGCAAACTTGCTTTCGCCGTGCGGTGGCGCTGACCGCGCAGTCATTCGATTTTGCGCCGTGGCAGGCGACCCCGCCGGTAGGCCCTTCTGCCTTCGGAATGGCGGCGCTTCGGTAGGCCCCGTGTTCTTGGTCGAACGTTGGCGCAGCGTCCGGCGGGCTTCGACTACACTCGGAAGCCGGGCCGGGTCGAGATCGGCCATGCGCTGGCGAATGTCCTTCGCCGTCGCGCCCTCGACGCGGCGAGCGAGGCTATGAACGCCTCCTTTCGCATCGACCACCACGAAATCCCGTCGGTCCCCGCGCGCGAGCAGGAAGCCAGCTTGCTCAAGCTTGCCGGCGAACTCCCATCCGCTGCTGGTGCACCGCCAAATGTCGGTGATCTGCTTTGTCACGTCCTGCGGGCTGATGCCGGTGCGCTCGGCTTGCAGCATTTCGGCGTGGCTCGGGGTGCGCTTGGGACGTGGCCGTCCCTCGCGCTCGACATGCGCGCCCTGCACTCGCGCGTGGCCGAATTCGCGCTCAAGCGCCCGCGCTACCAATTCATGCTTACGGTAATTGTGGCTGTCGCTGATCGCGCGCATGCGCATAAGGTCGATGCGCGACCACACAATGTGGCAGTGGACCCGGTCGTTCTTGCGGTGGATCACCACGACCCGAGGCTGGCCGGAAAGGCCGAGTGCGGCCTCTAGCCGCTCGACCGCGAGAGCACGCTCCACGTCGGTCAACTGCTCGTGGGCCGGCGTGTTGATCGAAGCGTGGTAAAATGGTTTTTTGCAGCGCGTAGCGGCGGCCACGACTTCCATTTCGCGAAGCGCACCCAACAGATCTTCCGCGGCGACACCGCGCAATTCATGAAGTACATTTCGTTCATTCGTTTGAGTGCAGGACAGGTGGGCGGCGATCCGGCGCGCGCCGGCGCAGGAGGTGCCCTTAATCACCACGGCCAAGCGCTTTGAGCAGCGCCTTTCGCATGCGCCCGATATCTTTGCGCATGACGGATAAGGCGGACGAGCTCGGCGGATGACGATAGGTATTTGCTATTCTCGCGATCTGGTTCACGTTGGAACCAAGCTTGCCAATGTGGCCGAGCAACCGCGCCAATTCGACTTGGCCAACTCGCGGCCGGCGCACCGAACGCGGGCCAGGATTGCCAAGGGCTCTCACGCGCAGGAATGCGCCGATGCTCAAACCGGCGTGGGTCGCTTCGTCGCGGATGGCGGAGTGTTGATCGATCGTACAGCGAACGGCGATGAAACGAACTTTCGGATCGCTAACGCGACGGCGGCCACGCCAGGGGGCCGCATGTCTTGGGCGTTGAACCGGTGCCGCCTCGGTCATCACCGCGCCTCCCGCGTTGGGGGGTGGGTCCGGGAGGGCAGTGCCCTATCCGGCTGGGGGATGCAACGGGGGCCAAGCCCCCTTGCCAAGCGTGATGTGGAGCGGATTGCGGAGGCAATTCCGTGTAACATCACATGGCTTGCCACTCCCCTCATTCACATCATCACATTACCATAACCGCTCGCTCGTTTCGATATCGAAATGCTCAAAAAGCCAATAAACATCGGAGCAAATGGTAGGTTCTTGGTATTTTCGGGGGCCGGGCAGTTTTGAGTGCCCACGTGTGTATGCATACCCAACTTTCAGAGTCGGAAATTCGCGTTACCGCAGTTGAGGAAGAGGAATCGCCATGGCGACATTCATCCGGCTCGCGCATCTCGTGAATAATCAGCCAGCGCCGCTCTACGTCAATGTCCATCAGATTGTCCGTGTCGGAAGTTCTGCCGGCAGCGCGCCGGACTATCCAACACACCTAAAGCGTCTGCCGCCAAGGTGGCCACCGCTAAGGCACGGCGCCGCACGGCGTAACCGGCGTTACGGACCGCGAGACGGCTGACCTACCGGCTTATTTTTCGGGAGCGGCGGCCTGACGGCGCGAACCGCGCGACCGTGGCGGGCGGCGTGGTGATGTTTTGCGTTCGGGGCCGGTTTCCGGTTGCCCGCGCAGGGCGACGGCAATGACGGTATCGGGTTTGGTGAGCAACAGCTTGCTCTGGTCGTTGCCGTCCAGATCGCGCCATCTGAGCCGCGTTGCGTATGGCCTGGAAGGCTTGAAACCGTCCGAGGGCGCGAAGGTCTCGACCTGATACATGATGCCGGGATTGGTGGCGACATTGTCCTCGGCGAGCAGGCGAAAGCTGTGAGCGTCGGCGAACCTCCTGCGGCGTCGCTTCAGAGAGAACGGTGTCGCGGTTGAGCAGAACGATACGGGACTTGAACGGCTTCTCAGGTTTGAATTCGGGATTGCTTGCTGGATCGAACGGTTCGACGAGGGCGATATGTTCGAGCGGAACAAGTCTGCGTCCGATGGTGACAACGTTTTGCATAGTAATCTCCATGAGCAAAAGGTTCTTTGTCGAAGACGGCAATCAGTATGGCTATCATACCAAAAAGCGCCTTCCGGCTCGACCCTAAAATTAAGTTGCAGTTGGATAAGGGAGGTAGCTTGTTTGCGTTTTTGGGGAGCATCGCCAAAATATATGCCTACACCCGCATGACGAGACAAAAAGGGCGTTGCGCCAAGGCGGATGTTTAATCGCTGCGGTCGTCTCATGGATTGCCCTTCGTTTTGGCGATGGCCGTGGACAATTCGCGCACAGCGCCGGCGAGGTCGCCTCGTTCCCAGTTGGCAACCACCAACTCGGCGGCTTCCAGCAAGTCGCTGGCGGCGAGACGCAAGCGCATGTCGTGGTCAAGCCAGAGCGAAAGCTCCTGGCCATCTTTATCGCATATGGCAATTTCGTTGACGGGCATGCCGCCGTCATAGGACTCAAACATCAGGTCTAGCGGATCGTCGTCGTAAAGCTGCCGGGCGATGGCGAGGGCTTGCTCGGGCGTGTCGGCCTCGATGTCATGCGTGGCAAAGTCGGCATCGGTGCGGAAGTAAGCTGTGTAAGTCGTCATGGCTAAATCTCCTTTGGTGATGAAAGTGAAAGGGCCGCCCCTTGCGGAGCGGCCCGGATGGTTAGGCGGCGTCCGCCGGAGCCTCGGCGTCTTCGGCCTTCGGTTTGCGGATGACAATTTCGGCGCCGTTGAGCGGCAGGTAGTCGAGCTTGATGTTGAAGCCCTGGCCGTCGCCGTGGCTCCAGCAAGCGCCGATTGGTCGCCAGTAGCTCTGCTTGCCCTCTTTGGTCACGGCGTAAACGCGGTGGCTCGGAGGATTGGTTGTCTTGCTCATGGGATTTCCTTTCGATTGAAACGGAAGCTGCACCGTCGCGGCTTCGTGGGGGAAAATGGCCCGCGCGCCTGAGCGGCGCGTTCAAAGGCTGACCCGAAGGGGCACCGCCACGCGGCGCGGAGCTGCACAAGCGAGCCCTTTGCGAGCGCGGAAGCGAGCGGCCTTGAACGTGACGCGCGCGCGGGCATAAACCCCATGAAACTGAAGCCACGGTGCTTGCTGACAAATCGAAAGGGCTGCTGGGAAATGAGCAAGAAGAACTCCCGACGCCGCAGGAAGCCGGATGAGGGCGAGGCGGTCTGGCGTCGTTGCGGACGGGGATCACGATAGGCGGTGGCGAGACGAAGGAGCCTCACGGTGCTCACGGCGGTGAAGGCGTTGGGGCATTGCGCCGAGGCGGCTCGATGCTCCGCGTCCATAACCGCAGTCCGGGGTCCGGGCGATCCGAAAGTCGCTATCTTTCACGAGACGCGGCGTTTATTGAGGGACGCTCGGCTTGGACATTGGAGGTCGCATGGGACGGTTTGGGGTGGCTTTCGCTCTTTCTCTTAGCTGCATGGTCCCGGTGTTGGCGGCAGAGTTGCCAACCCGAAAAGCCGGCTTGTGGGAAATCACAACGGTCAGGGAGGGGCGCAACGTCCCGATCCAGCAATGCGTCGATGCCGCAACCGACCAAGCGATGCAGGCGAACACAGGCCCCACCCCGCAGCGGTCCTGCTCGAAACGCGAGGTGCAGAGGTCCGGCGATACGACGACCATCAATTCGGTGTGCACCACAGCGGGGAAGACCTCGACGCATCACACCGTCATTAAGGGCAGTTTCGACAGCGGCTACACGATGACGCTCACCACCGAGGGCGATGGCGTTCCGGCCGCGCGCACCATCACCATGACCGCCAAGTGGCTCGGCCCTTGCGCGGCGGACCAGAAGCCCGGCGACGTGATCATGGCCAATGGCACGAAAATAAATCTCGTCGATATGCAGAAACGCATGGGCAAACCGGGCGCGCCGCTGCCGCCAACCGGCGGCAGCCCCAAATAAAAAGAATCCAAAGAGCGGTGGCCCCATCGCAGTTAATCCACCTGTATCGTCAAGACGAACGCGGCGAGGATCTGATGACAGACAAGAAATTGGCTGACGATGCTATCGCGGTATCGAAAAAAGCATCTGTCGATATCCGGGCGGTGCGCGAAAGCCTTCAAAATTTGTGCGAGCGGTTGGCGTCGGCAAACGACACCGCCAAGGAAATCGCGCGCAATGAATTGTGCCGCTCGCTCGTGGAACGGCTTGAACTGGCTGAAGAGGCAGCCGTGGAATTAGCCGAGATGATCGCCCTGGCGGACAAATCGCCGTAGCCTCTCGGCGTCACATGGCCGGCTGGACAGTGGCGCGTACGGCAGCGGCGAGGCACGACACTGACATTCGCGTGTCACCCGCCCAAGAACCGCGTCGATGAACTGCTTGGCCCGTCTTGAGGCAAAGGCATTCCGGCCGCGCAAACCATCACCATCGGCGAGAGATTGTCCATTGCGGTCTTGGGACGCACGGTGTTCGCCGCCGCAGCTCTTGGCCGTGGCCCTCAATATGCGATAATCTCTGTGGCCACACATTGGAAATTTGCGCATGCCCCGTCACTCAGTGGTGACACCGCGGCCCCAACCGCCCAAGCCCCAATCTCCTGTCCTCACGGTCGAACAGAAGCAGTGCTGCATTGAGCGCTTGAAAAAGTGCATCGCAGACCTTGAAGCTTTCAATCCTCATATCGTGAAGAAGCGATTAGGCACGCGCGAAATCCTGGCGCTCGAAACCGTCATCGACGACGCCCTGTCGGCAGCGTTCGGGTACGGGACGCCCACCTATTTTCGGCACAACCTGGCGGCGGCTCTGTACCACGGGCCGCTCATCACAAACGCCGTGTTTTCCGGCGGCCGCCTGAGTTACGGGCCTGGAAGCCGCGCCGAGCAAGAGGCTCGGGAAGCGCGCCACTATTTTTCCGACGGCAAGCGGCGATCGCTCGCCCTGCTCCAGCAAGCCATTCGCACACTTCAAGACGAGATCGCCGAGGCGCAATCGGCGGCGGCTGACGACTTTGGGCCGCGCGAACGCAAAGCGATGTGGCGTCGTATGGTGCGATGGCGGCGCGGTCGCAGGTCACGATCCTAATCGTATCCTTTTCCGCCTACGCGCCGCAGTCGGCGCTCAATGCGCGGTGTCGCTATCTTTGGAATCCGGCTTGACGCTGTCGCGTTGCGTGCGTGCGGCTTCGAGCGCCTCGATGCGCTCGCGCAGAACCTTCAGCTCCGCATTCTTCTTGGTATTTTCGGCCTTGAGCTTTTCGACCTCCCTAAGCAGGTCGTCGTAGTTGGGCGCGCCAGCCTGGTGGTTGTCGCCCGCGCCATCGTCCGCTGACGCGGCTACGGCCGCCTGCGTCGCGTATCGAGCCTCGGCGCTTGCTGAAATGAACAAAGCGATCACAAGCGCGAAAAACAACGCAAGTGTTCGAATGTGCTCAAGCTTCCCGACCATTACCGAGCCTCCAGCGCGTCGAGGCGCTCGCGCAATTCCGAGATGTTGTCGTTGGCCGCTTTCAACGCGTCCTTCGCCTCTCTGGCGGCATCCTTCGCTTCCTTCACGGCGTCATCGTCCGCGCTCACGCGCTCTACGAGATCGTCATTCGCCGCCTTCAATTCCTGAATCGCCTTGACCAGCAGCCACACGTTCGGCGCTTCGACCCCGTACATGCCTTCCGGTCCCATATGCACCATGTCGGGATGCTTCCAGATCATTTCCTGCGCGATGACGCCGGTCTTACGTTCGCCGCTCGCCTTGATCGTGAAATCGCGCACGCGCATATCGGCGAGCTGGGGCAGCGCGGCGGCGGCATCCTCGATATCTTCCTTGAGGCGCTGATCGGACGAGCAGATGGTTATCAGGGAGCTTGAACTCGGCGTGAAGGTGCAATTGCCGGAGGAATTCCGAAGTTCTTCAACGATGCCGGACGCCGACGCCGAGCCGACATGAAGCAGATAGGCGGGCGCCGTGGTGCCAATGCCGACCTTACCGCCAAAATAGTTCTTCTCATACGTGGCGACCTGATAGATGCCGTAATCGCCGCCGGTCACCGACCCGCCGCCGTCATCGATGTAAACGCCGAAGCGGTTATCGACGGTGGCTCCATCAATGGTGGCATCGACATAGACGCCCGTCACGCCGCCCGTTACCGTGCCGCCAGCAGCGTCGATCAGCGCGCTAATTCCCGTCAAACCATCCGCTGATATCGAACCGCTATAAATCGCGGCGTTGGCGGTCATGCCAGAGACTCCGGTTGCGGTGCCGGTCAGAATTGCCTGGGTATATACGCCGTCCAAGCCAGTCACTGTTCCGCCAACATAGGATAGAAACTGTCCGCCGGCCGCTTCGTTTACGGTGCCTGAATCGCTTTCGAGGAAGCCGTCGACCCCGGTGATGTTGCCGACATTTCCCGTATTATAAAGTTCACCTTGAACGCCCGAGATAACGACATAGCCGTTATTCGTCGTTGTGCTCTCATTGGTTACAATGCCTTGAACGCCAAGGGCATCCAAAACCGAATGCGCGTTCGACGAAGGCAGGTCAACCCAAGTGGTTGCGCCGGTCAGGAACGTGGCCCCGTTGGTATCCGCCGTTGGTGCAGCGGTGACTTGCGTCAGCGTATCTGGATAGGCGTAGAATTCCGAACCAAGCTCACCGGAATAAGTATAGGCTATCGGACCGGCCGCGGGGCTGGTCAGCGTTCCCATCACGTGCGTCTGCGCAAGCGGCGATGCCGTCCCAATCCCGACCTTGCCGCCAAAATAATTCTTCTCATAGGTGGCGACTTGATAGATGCCGTAATCGCCGCCGGTCACCGATCCACCGCCGTCATCGATGTAAACGCCGTAGCGGTTATCGACGGTGGCGCCGCTAATGCCGGGGTAGATGTAAATTCCAGTAACGCCGCCCGTGACCGATCCGCCGTTGGCATACGTCTCCGCAGCAAGCCCGGTCAGACCGTCCGTCGTGATCGCGCCGCTATCTATCTCAGCGGCTGTCCGCGTTCCGGTCGCATCGCTCGTCGTGCCACTGACGTTGTCCGTATAGGCAGTGATGCCGTCTATGCCGGTCGATGCGGTACCGACGTTGATGCCCGCGAAATCGCCGCCACCCACACCGTTGTTGTCGGTGCCGTCATTTTCGGCATAACCGGCAACGCCAGATAGCCCGTTATAATTGAGCGCGCCATAATTATAGGCTTCGCCATTTACGCCAACGATGCCTCAGGTGCCGCCGCCGGCGGTGCTTTCGTTGGTCACTATCCCTTCGGAGCCATAGGCAAAGAAAACTGTGTCCGATGCCGGCACATCGACCCAACTCATGGCGCCGGTGATACCCACGGAGGGGTTAGTGTTCGCGGTGGCCGTGACTTGTGTCAGTGAACCCGGAACCCAATATTCATTGCCATAAAAGTTGTTGGCGATCATGACCTGCCCGCTCGCCGAACTGGTCAGCGACGCGTTGATCTCCAAGGGTTCAAGCGGCGCCGACGTGCCGATGCCGAGCCGGTAGTTGGTGTTGTCCCAGAAAAAGTTGGCGTTGGCCCCGAAGCTGCCCGAACTGTTGAATTGCACCTGACCGTTCGAGCCCGCCGCCGATCCGCCGCCTCCGCCGCCGGTGGTCAGCGTCGTCCACGCGCCGGCGATATAGGCCTCAAGGTCGGGGATCGACTTGTTATAGCGGATCATGCCGTTGATCGGCGATGCCGGTTCCTGACCCGTCGTGCCGACGGGCAATGCCACGGCGTCCGTGTTTTGCGACAAGTCGAGCGAGGCAACCGGCGACGAGGTGCCGATGCCGACACGTGCATTGGACATCGTCCAGTAGATGGGCACGGCTGTCCAAACATTGCCGACGCATTTGAGGATGTTGCCGTTGGTGTCCGGCCACACATAGTCGTTTGCCGAGCTGGTGCAGGCACCACCGAGCGTCCCGGCAACGTTGCTGGTTTTGTTTGCGAACTGGCCCCACGCGACCGTCGTGCCGCCGAGCAAAGCAATCAGGACCAGGAGAACGGCACCGCGGCGCGCCGTCCACAGCCTCATGGGGAATTCGGAGTGACGCTGAGCACGCGCCATCCCGTCCCGTCACAGAATTGCAGCTTCTTGTTCGCGTAGCGGATCGCGCCCTCAAATGCCGCGGTGCAGGCCGCTCCGCTTGAGCCAACGATGACCTCGCCACTGCCGGAGCGATTGCCGCCCGGACGCGGCGCCCCAGGCGCCGGGGTTTGTCCCGTGTCGGGAGCAACAATTGGCGTGCCGGGCACCGGATCGAGATTATTGGCATCGCCAGCGTGCGCCGTGCCCGCCGACACGATGCAAGCTAGGCAAAGAAGGATTACGGCTGCGCTGAGACACCGCCAGAGGGAAGGAAACGAAACAGACATACATTCCGGCGCCCGTCCCGATTTGCGGTGGCAGGCGATTACGAGGATATTGCCGCGCGGCTCGAATTATTCAAATGATTCGTGAGGAGGTGAGCGCCCACGCGCCAGTGATCATTTCGGCAACGTTACGAATACGTGATCATTGGCCGAGCCGAGGTCATTACGCGGCCAATCTGGCGCGGTCGTGGGGCTGGCTAAAATCGACTGGCGTCCCCTTTGGAATGATCATCGTCGGATTCAATCGGGCGATCGAATAGTAGTTGATAACGTAATAGCGCGGTGTCACCGTGGCGGCGACTCCGGGCACCTGATAAAGCTCGCGCATGTAGTTCGAGAGGTTCGGATAATCGGCAATGCGCTGTCTGTTGCATTTGAACAGCGAAAAGTACGCGACGTCGAACCGGACGAGCGTCGGGAAGAGCCGCCAGTCGGCTTCCGTGATCTGGTGTTCCACAAGATAGCGTTGGCTTGACAGGCGCGTCTCCAGCCAGTCGAGCGTGGCGAAAAGCCCGTCGTAGGCGTCATCGTAAGCGGCCTGCGATTTGGCAAAGCCGGCGCGGTACACGCCATTGTTGACGTTGTGATAGACGCGATCGTTGATGGCGTCGATTTCACTGCGCAGGGCCTGCGGATAGAGTTCGCTGCGATCACCGGTGACCGCGCCGAATTCGGTGTCGAACATCCGGATGATCTCGGAGGATTCATTGTTGACGATTTGGTTGGTCTTCTTGTCCCACAAGGTCGGAACCGTCACCTTGCCGGTATAGCTTGGATTGCTCGCAACATAGGCCTCGTACAGATAGCGAAAGCCGTTGACCTCATCGGGAAGGCAATCGGGATAACGCGGGTCGCGCTCGAACTTCCACCCTTGCGGCGTGAGGCCCGGGATGGCGTAAGCGACCGAGATGAGCCCCTCAAGCTTCTTCAGCGCGCGATAGATCAGGGTGCGGTGTGCCCACGGACAGCCGTGAGCGACATAGAGGTGATAGCGCCCGGGCTCGGCCTTGAAGCCCGAGGAACCGTCCGCGGTGATGCGGTTGCGAAAAGCGCTGTCAACCCGCTTGAATTGGCCTGCCTCGCCTGTTTCTGCGGACAGCTCGCCCTCGCTCCATTTCCCGCCGATGAGAACACCCATGACACCACCCGCTGCAAAGGAGGAATTCGTACATTAATCCAGGCAAGCGCTCTATAGCGCATCGAGCCGCGAACAGGCAGTCTTTACGCGGCGTTCGCCGTCGCGAGGGCCTGCGCACCGAATGACGGCTTCTGCAAGCGGCGCACGAAATCCGCCGCGCTACGCGTGGGACGCGGCGGTGAAGATCGCCCGCTTGTTGTCCGTCAATACCTTGATCCAGGACGCGATGTAGGCGGCGCGACGGCGCCAGCTTCTTGCGCTCAAAGGCTCTCTTCTCGAAGCGCAAATTCCTTCCGCAGTCTTGTAGCTTCGGCAGTCGCAATTCGCATTGCTTCGGGAAGAACGGCGCCACCGCCCGTGTGCAACCGCTCAACTGTGAACGTGCGATTGCCATCGTCATCGCGTTCGATCTCAAGCGTCACACCGGTGATATCTTTCCCGCAATCGGCGCTTTGCACCACCGCAAGGATCATTTTTTCAATCTCGTCACGGTTCACCACGGTCTTTCCCGACATCGCTGTTTCTCCGCATGCGCATCCCCAAAATTCGGGTCTATGGTAGCATGATCGGAAGCATTCGCCGGCCAGATATGCCGTTGTGCCCGGTGACGCCGTCAGGCGCAAGGTTGTGTCAACTGCGACTGCTAGCTCGACCGGCGCGGCGGCGAAGTCCATCAGCGTCATTGCTTTTCACGGGTGAGGATAACCCGAAGCGGACTGCACCAACCTGACTCAGTCCGCGGCTCGGAGCCAGAATTTCGCGCCTGCTATCGTGGTTATGATGAGCCCTATTGTGCCGTGAACGGCCACAGCAGGTATGATATCCGCGAAACCAAGAACCCACGGAAGGACGGTGGTAAAGATTCCGACAATCATGGTGGCCCACGTTGACTGTTCTGCGCCGGAGAACGCAAGAATGACAATCGCAATGCAAGCGGCGTCAATCCAAGCCGTCCAAGCCGCCGCAGGGACGTTGGCGAAACCAAGAGCCCAGGGAGAAATAAAGAGAGTGGCCGCCGACGCGAGAGCGACCCAATTAAGCACGGCCTCTTCTGTCAACTTCATTACCGTCGCCCCGCGCCAGCTTCCTCCGGGTCAGTACGGCTGCCGCACCGCTGCGGTTGAATTCGGCGGCGCCTAGCCGCGGATAAACATCCGCACGGCGGCCACGCCCATGACTGCCGTCGCGATCCAGCCGAGGATGATGATCGACCGACCCGCGGTGAAAGCACCCATCACAGATTTCTTGGAGACGAGCAGGATGATCACGACCATCAGGGGCACGGCCACAACCCCGTTGATTACCGCGCTCCAGAACAAGGCCTTCATCGGACTGATCGGTGAATATTGGATGATGAGTGCGGCGAACACGCTGACGGCGATGACGCCATAGAATCCGCGAGCGTCGCTCAGCTTCCGTTCGAGGCCCCATTTCCAGCCCATGGCCTCAGAAAGCGCATACGCGGCAGAACCGGCCAGCACGGGCACGCTGATCAGGCCAACACCCAGAATGCCGAGGGCGAAGAGCAAAAACGCGAAGTCGCCAGCCAATGGCCGCAGCGCGCTTGCCGCCTGCGCCGCCGTCTCGATGTCTTTTACTCCCGCTACATTGAGCGTGACCGCGGTCGCCAAAATGATGAAGTAGGCCGTAATGTCGGAGTAGAACATGCCGCTCCAAGTGTCCCACCGGATGCGGCGCAGTTCCGGGCCTGCCGAGCTCGGATCCCGCAAGAGCGGTGCCTCGCCTTGCCGGCTTTCCATGTCCTCGACCTCTTCCGATGCCTGCCAGAAGAAGAGGTACGGACTGATGGTGGTGCCGAACAAGCCCACCACCATGGTCGCGGCTTCGGAATTCGGCGTGAAGCTGGGCCAGAACGTGCGGAGCGCCACGTCACGCCAAGGGACGTGGACTGTGAACAGGACAGCGGCGTAGGCCAGGAGGGAGAGTGTCAGCCATTTCAAGAAAGAGACGTAACGGTGATAGGGAATGAAGACCTGCAGCAGCAGCATTCCGACCGCAAAGAACACCGTCATAAGGTAGCGATCGAAACCGGTGACGAGATCAGAGACTTCCCCCATGGCTGCGATGTCGGCGGCGATATTGAGGGTATTGGCGACCAGCAGTAAAAACACGACGCCTTGGAGTATGGTTCGAGGGAACGCCGCCTTGATGTTGGCGGCAAGTCCTTTCCCTGTGACCCTGCCGATCCGTGCGCACATGGATTGGATCGCCGCCATCAGAGGAAAGGCCAGCGGCATCGTCCACAGCATGTCGAGCCCGAATTGAGCGCCTGCCTGGGAGTAGGTGGCTATTCCGCTTGGATCGTCGTCGGCCACACCAGTGATGAGCCCGGGGCCGACCCGCGACAGGGGATGCTCTTTTAGGTGAATCCAAAAGGTCCGCAGAACGTTCGCGCGCTGCGGTCGATGGTCGCCATTGTTGGAGAGCTGCATACGCGTTACGTCACTTGCAAAACAAATATTCGAATTTCCGATGACAACACAATGACAGGTGAGTTGATTGCGTAGCAGCCAATTCCAATTCTAGTCACATGGGATGCCCACACCCATCACGACGAGATCATAATGCACTTGTTGGATTACCGAGCCGACGATTGGAAGCTTTATCTCACCTCAAGGCGCCTCTGTCGGCGGGATGTCGCCTTTCGGCCTCTTTTGGCCGGTGGCGACTTTGACGGCATCGATCCGCGCTGATGACCCGGCACCGATTGGACTTTTTCGGTAGGAGATGGTTGATTTCAGCGGCGGCAGTATCGTCTCGATAATCCGTTCACCGGAACCCCGGAGGCGCGCATGGTGCCGCTCACGATCTTTCTTGCGAAATTCATCGGCCTGTACTGCATTGTACTGACGACGACGATGATGATGCACAAGCAGAGAGCCGTCACAACCATCAATGCGCTCATCAGGAATCCGCCGCTCCTGATGTTCATCGAAATGCTCGGCCTCGCTGCCGGTCTCGCCATGGTGGTCGGTCACAATATCTGGACCGGGGGCGCGCTGCCGATCGTCGTCACTCTCGTGGGATGGCTGATGGTGATCCGGGGCGCGGTGCTGCTCGCCCTGCCGCAGGATGCGTTAAGCAAATTCTTCGACGCGGTACGCTACGAAGAGCGTTTCTATATCTTCATGGGCGCGGGTCTGGTCTTGGGTCTTTACCTGACCTTCGCGGGTTTCACCGCGTGACGGTGGGGACCGTGATACCTTGATCCACGATGCGATGTAGGCGGAGTGATCGCTCACGACCGCGCGCGGAATCTCTTCGAAGATCACATTGCGCTTGGGCTTTTATTTCCACATGCGTCGAGCGATCGCCCGTTCCTCCGGTCCGATCACGTCGCCGTAAATCGTTGTGGTGCGCAGCGAAGCATGTCCAAGCCAGCGCTGAACCAAGTGCGGCGGCACGTTCGATTGGAACGCGTTGACACCGAATGCGTGCCGTAACCCCTTCGGCATGGCGGGTGTACCCGTGATGTCCGCCGCGGCCATCACAGCCTTGACGTGCCGCCACGCAGTCGAGCGGCTCCAGCTCCAGAGGCGCATGCACAAAAATTCAGGATCGCGCTGCATCGCGTGCAGCTTGAACGCGCGGTTGAGTTGACGGAGGAGGTCGCGCGGCAACGGCACCTGACGGACGATGCCGCGCTTGCGCCTTTTCAAGGTCTCGATGCTGGCGACGCCGCTCTCGATGTCGATCGCGGCCGGGGTAAGCGCCAGCACTTCGGAGATGCGCGCGCCGCTCCATCCCAACACCAGACAAAAAAGCCGCGTGTTCGGCTCGGCGCGCGCTGCCGCCTTCATGAAACGCCGCCGCTCGGCCGCGTTGAGATATTTGCGGCCTCCGGTTGCTCCGTGGAGGCTCATGCCGGCGAGGATTGGCTCCCGCATCGACGCTCCGCGTGAAACAGAATGGCCAATACCGTTGCAAGAGGAATTCCTTATCGTTTGCATTGCATTAGAGGGGCAAGGAACACGTTCTAGAAATCTTCGCGTCCTAGGCTAGGCCCGATTCTGACGTTCAATCAATGGCCTGCAACACTATTGGCCATAGTGTAGCTGTCCGTCGGCGCGGTCTTGCGCTCGACGGACGGCTTAAATGTCGCTGCGATCGTCGGCTTGGCGGTTTCTGATCGGTGCCATCAAGCTCGCTGTGTTGATATTAATTGCCGGCACCATTCTCCAATTTGCGTTGCCATACATCATGCCACCGTGATGTTACGGGACGCCCGCCTATTTTCGGTACAACCTCGCGGCCATGTCTGCTTTGACCGGAAGCAGTCCTATGTGAACGTGACAAGAAGGGCGCGATGGGCCACAACCCGCCGCTCGCGCTGCAAAAAAGATTTGGAGACTCTCGCCTCAAGGCCAGACATGCAGCGCTGGCCGCGATAGGCTGACTGTAGAGCGGCTCGGGAGAATGGCCCAGCATCCCGGCCGGGATTTGCGCAATCGCAGTCGGGCATGGCATGGGAGGACCGCTAATCCCCGATGACCGGCCCCGTTTCAACTACCCGGCTCGGGGCAGCCGTGGGCCGATATTGTTGCAAAAAGATTTTGAGCATCATCCGAGCGAGCAACATTGATTCAAAGTCAGCCGCCGGCACGCGCGACTGATACCTTGTTGCCGCGGCGTGTTGCGAAAATTCCTCATCTTGGAAGCTATCTCGCGAGCTGGGAAGGAGTGGTCCGTTCGGCGGTTCCAAGGCCACAGCTCATCCCAAAGGCGTGGCGGATCAGGAATGGACGATCTTTCGTCTCAACGAATACGTCCGAGCCGGGCTGCGTGACTGCAAGCTTTTTGATGGAAATCAAGGAGGCAGCTGCGTAAGCGACGTATGTAGCCGCTGGTTTGCTCAGACGTATAGCCGAGGAGGTTCCATGTCGTTTTCGCTTCCAAAGGAATGGCAGGATTGGCTGAACCTGGTGCTCGGGATATGGGTCAGCGCGTCACCGTGGGCCCTGAACTTCTCCGATAGTGCGCCCGCGACACGCACTGCCGTTGCGATTGGATTCCTGATCATTGTGTCCCAGGTCTTCACGGTCTGGGCCCTGCGTTTCTTGGAGGAGTGGATCAACGTCCTGCTTGGGGCTTGGCTGATGGTCTCGGCATGGCTTCTGGAAATCAGCGCTCCTATCGCAAAGGCCGATTTTACGATCAGCGGCTTGGCGGTCATTCTGTTGGCTGCGTACGAAATCTGGGACGCGCGGCGCCAACCGATTGGCTCCGCGTAAGAGGACGCACGCGCGCGAGGCTAAAGCAGTGTCAAAAGGAGTCAGTATGCACACGCACCCAACCGCCAATGATCTCAACGCAAATGCCAAGCAAGCCACCATCGAACTCCTCAATGCTCGCCTTGCAGAGGGCATCGATCTGGCACTGCTGACCAAGCAGGCTCATTGGAACGTCAAGGGGCCGCAGTTCATTGCAGTGCACGAGATGCTCGACGGCTTTCGAAATCAAATCGATGGCCATGTAGATACGATGGCAGAACGCGTGGTCCAACTCGGTGGCACCGCCCTCGGCACCACGCAGACAGTCGCCGAAGCCACTTCGCTCCCGCCTTACCCAACTGACATTTATTCCATCAAGGACCATCTAGCGGCGCTGATCCAGCGCTACAGCGTGGTGGCGAATACAATGCGGCGGAGCATCGATGAAGCTGTCGAGTCTGGCGATGCAGACACCGCGGACATACTCACAGCTGCGTCACGTGACTTGGACAAAGCGCTGTGGTTACTCGAAGCGCACGTCCAAGAGAAGGATTGATCTCAAGGCCATGTCCGCGCAGCAGTGTTACGGCGCTAGCCGCTTGGCTGGCCGGCGACTTGTTTTGAAGCTTTAGCAGCGAAGGTACGCGATGGTTGGAGCCGACTGGGGTCGGCTTGGCGGACCCAACGGATTTTGGGGGAGAACGGCGATGCAAGGGGCGGCGATGCAAGGGGCATTGAAGCTGTTGTGTATCATTCCGCTGACACTGACGGTGTCCGGCACGGTTGCGGCGGAACTCACGCGTGCTGAGGTGCAGTCGACGCTGAAGGCCGCGCTCCCCGGCCAGGGGACACGGTTCGGCGGCCAGTCCCTCGCCGGCTTGGACCTTCACGGTCTGGACTTCACCGATGCCGATCTATCGGCTGCTGATCTATCGGACGCAGACCTGCGGGGTGCCAAACTCGTCGGCGCAAAGCTTGTCGGCGCCAAGCTGCCGCGGGCCAGGCTGAACCTGGCGTGGATCATGCGCGCCGACTTTTCCCATGCCGATCTCTCAGGCGCCATTCTGGAGACCCTCATCGTCTCGGCCGGCTTGGAGACCCTTCCGGAAGAAGCAGCCAGCTTTGTCGGCGCCAATCTCTCTGGTGCCAAGGTAACGGCGCGCTTCAGCCTCGACGACATGCGCGGAGCGGACCTTTCCCATGTGCATGCATCGGCCGACATGCGCAATCAATCAATGGGCCTGATCCGCACCGACTTCTCGCGCGCGAACTTGACCGGTGCCGAATTTACGGGCGCAGCCTTGGGGCATGTCAACTTCGAGTTCGCCAAGCTCCAGCGCGCAAATTTCTCGGGAGCCGATCTGACTGATGCGGATTTTGCTGGCGCCGATTTGACCGACGCGAATCTGACTGACGCCAAGACGACGAGAACAAGCTTTGCCGGCGCCGCGCTCTCGGGAGTAAGAGGGTTGTCGCAGCCCTGACGTGATCCGTGCAGACGTCCGAGATGGGTGTGCGCCGTGACAAGGCGGCGCTTTCCAGTGGGTGCAAGTCCCACCCGGCAACCGCTCCAGCCGGAAGCAGCCGGAGCAGCTATGGAGGTGACGAAATAGCTGAAGCCTTCGGAATGCGTGTCACGAATTGGTGACAGCGCGAGTGTGCAGGCCGCAACGCGAGTGAACGCCGAGCAAGCCTCGAAAAGGACAATGCGCAGGCCGATCCGATGACCCTTTCGGGGAAGGCTGACACGGCTGGGTGAATGAGCGAAGCAGTACGCCCAGACGCTGCGCCGGGGTAGTGGCGGCAGCATGTACACAAGGAAAGCTCACGCAACACGGGAAGCCCCAAGGCATGGTCAGAGCGGCGACCAACCGGACTCCCGCGAGGGACAGGCTGGGCGCCCTGGGGTGGCGGAGAGGTTCGTAGTACCGCTGAAGCCGGGTAATGCCAGTGGAGGGAAGGGGCCTCAGTTCAAGACAGACGCACGACGCGGTGAAGGACCTGGAGATTGGGCAACCTATCAACTCCGACTAGGGTTTCAGAAACTGCAGATGGCGTTGCACGCGAAAGCAAAGGCGTGGAGTCTTGTCCGAGAGCCGGATGCGGGAAATCTGCACGTCCTGGTTCGATGAGCGGGATGTGGAAACGGAGTCACGGCTGAACCACTAAGGCACCGCCAAACTAAAGAGGCGGCAACGGATATGTTCAGCCTACAGCCACCGCGTCACTTTCCGACTCTACCATGAGCGCCATTTTGCGGGCATCGTGAGCATTGCCGCTTGACCCCAATGAGCGGACCTAACGGAGTGGCGTCGGCTCGTCGATAACTATATCGCCGCGTAGTGAAGCACAGCGATTTGAGGGGCGTCGGGGTTCCTGCTCTTCCAAGTTCATCATGGCGAATCAGCAGTAATAGCGGCGGGATTCCACGCATACGCGCGCACGTCATGAGGCGCGAAGAGCGCTATGAGCGCACGCTCACGTGATGCAAACGGAATTGCAACAACGCCCGGACGCGAGAACGCGCGGCGCGCCACTGGGTTGATGTAAATAGCGATGACTCGGCGAGGTCGTTCACGGAGCAAATGATCGATGCGGTCCAGAAAAGCGCGCATTACCGCTTCTTCAAATGGCGAATACAGAAGGAGGAGGCACGCACCATCCGGCAACTCGGCATCGAGCGCGCTCCTGTATTGGAGTTCAACGCGCAAAGCCTTAACACGCCTGTTTTCATGTGCCCACTTCAGGTTCTCAAGTGCATCCTCGTGATAGCAACGCGCGAATTCTATCCCGGTGACGCTTTTGAACGGAAGGGCCGCGGCACGCAACACTCCGCCACCACGACCGGAGCCAATATCGACGAAATGAAAATCGCGCGGATCAACGGCAAGTCCGCGTAACGCCCACCGGAAAGTCAGTGCCGGTATCGGTCCATGAGCTACCGCTGCACTAATCTCATTATCGGCAACGGTGCAAAATTCCGCCCCAAGCGGCAGCACGCCGTGCAATGGGCGCGGCAACTTGGCGTCCAATGATCGGTCGCATAACATTCGGTCGAGCCGAACCAACGCAGTGGTCCGCAAATGTGCGATCGTGCGACGCAAACCTGCTTCAGAAAGCATCCGCGACGCAATCCGTACTTCACGTAGCAGCCGCGAACTTCCGCCGACGTTGAATCGAGCGGTGGGTGATTGATTGGGCATCGGTGAGAACATCGCCGCCTCTGAAGCGAATAGTGAGGCTTGAATATTAGCCGGCGCGCGATTGTTCGGAATGCAGTTAATGCACTTTTGGTTAAGATTAGAGAGCGCGCGCGAGGAAGGGCACGCGGACCCGCAGTCCAGATGATCGAACTGCACCGAGCGACGGCGTTCCTTGCCCCAGCGCCCCCAACAACCATTCAGCTATGTTCCACAAAGTGGGCTTGCATTGTCGCCTTTGGGCGCATCTTCATCCGCAGTCCGCATTGCATCTGGCGGCAGCTTATCCTCCGATAGCTTCCGTGACGGGCACCGCTCTGTGCGGCAGAGTCGGGCCAAATCCGGCCGCGGTCCTCTATCGGGCACACCGCCAATCGGTGTAGCTTCATATGAAACCTGCCAGCGACATGTGCCGAAGTCTCCGGGGGCAAAGGCAGCGAGACGCCGTCGGCGGGCGAACAATCCGAAAGTCGATGTGGCACTTGGTCGGCGCACGCGGTCCATAGCGTGCGTTCTCCCCCGTCACTAAGAGGGAAGTTTCCTTATGAAGCACGGGAAACGTCGCAAATGCAATGCCGACGCGGTCCTCGAAGCAGTCGATCTGCTTTATGACGCCGTCTTCGATCCTGCCACTTGGCCGAGTGCGCTGCATCGTGCATCCCGTGTATTCGAGGGAACTGGTGCACTGCTCTTCCCGGTCGCTCCAGCATCCCGCATCCGCACTATTGGCTCGCAGGACATTGCGGAAGCTTGTGTCGCCTACGAACGGGAATGGTGGCGTCACGACGTGCGTACGCAGCTAAATCGAGCACGAGCCTTTCCCGGCGTTGCGACTGACCTTGATCTTCTGACGCCCGAGCAAATGAAACGCGATCCGTTTTATCAAGAGTTTCTGAAGCCGTTCGACTGTGACTACTTCGCGGCTCAGGTCATCGGAACGTCCTCGGATGGCCCGGTCATGTTGAGCATTCAACGCGACCGTGGTCAGGGACACTTCCAGAAGCACGAGCTGAAAACCTTCGCGCTGCTTGCTCGCCACGCAACCCGAGCGGCGGCCATTTCGGCGCATATTTCGCTGCAGGGGCAGATCGAAACAAGTCTGACGGGCGTGCTGGCGAACGTCAATTGCGGTGTCGCCATCGTCCGGCGAGACGGAACGGTCCATCTGATGAACGAAGTACTGGAGCGACAGCTCGGAGATGGTCTCGTTGTCCGCAAAGGACGACTTTGTTCAAGTCAAGCCATGCAGCAGCAACGGCTCGATCAGCTTATCGCCTCGGCATTCGCTCGAAATGTGGATGCCCACAACGCGGGACCGATTTTGCTGACACGGGAGAACGCCTTTAAGCCTCTCATTGTCGATATCGTTGCCCCATCCCCACGGGGGACTGCCGATTCGTTTTTCAATTCCGATCGGGCGGTTCTTTTGGTCATCGATCCGGAACGCAATCAACAGAAGAGCCCAGCGCGCGGGTTGCGAAATATGGGATTGGCTCCGGCTGAGGCGCGATTGGCAGCGCTGGTAGGTTCGGGGCTATCGCCGAAGGAAGCCGCCGTTCAACTCGGCATACGCGAGGAGACGGCCCGCACCGCGCTTAAACGCGTCTACTCGAAGCTTAATATTTCCAGACAATCGCAACTCGCGCAAATCGTGGGTCAGTTGGCGCTGCTGCGCTAGAGACCGGAGTCGTGGAACGCAAGTGGCACCTCGCGATCCCGGATTAGGCGTCCGACCGCGTTGCCGTATTCGGCGCCGTATTTCTCGGCGAAGATATCGATTGCCGCCAAGCCTATGGATCCACAGCCCCCCAAATGGGGGGCGCGAAACGCGGTAGGCCGGCCAAAACTTGGCTAACGACACGACCGCGGAAAATGTAGCGCATCCTGGGGCTATGATGGCGTTCAAGGCGGCCAGCCATAGGTCCCCGCGTCAAACGGCACCGATGGGCTAGGCAGCACGCGGACGACCTTAAATCGCTTAGCGGTACACAAAGCGTCGTCGTGCCGTTGTCGAGGAACTTTATCGTGGTCCTGTCGTGCGGGGGCATCGGTGCCTTCGGCCTGCGAGACATGGCTTCAGGGCAACGGCAATTATTCGGACAAGCATGACCAATGAAGATTTCTCCTGCTGACGCGGTCCACTATCTCGATACAATCGTGACAAATGGCGGTCCTGACATCGAGGATTATTTGCCGGTCGCAAATGCGCTCAACGTCATCCACCAGCATGAATACGTCATCAAAGACGGCATCTCGACGCGAACCCGGACCCTTCAGCCGTTCGAGGGCTTTCTTCAGCGCCATTGGAAGATATTTCGCACCACCGCTTCCATGCAGGGCTTCGCGTACGCCAAGCCGCACGGCTACGCTGGTGACTTCGAAATCATCGAACGGATTTACAATCGTTCCGTAACGCACCTCGACCACCTTCGAAAGTGGGACATTTTTTGGCAGCGCAATCCCGCAGCTGAGGCAGTTAGAAATCGGGCCGCACTGGTCAATAGGTTCATCGAGGAACAAAGGCCTGCAAGCCTTCTTTCCGTTGGCTGCGGGCCTGCACTCGATATCCGCGATGCCGCCTCAAGTAATCCCGATCTAATCCGCATTGACTTTCTTGACAACGATGAGAAGGCCATCGTGCGAGCGAAGACAAACAATGCCTGGGCAAGTGACGCCTCAAGGAAGGTGGCGTTTATCGTCAAGAATGCATTGCGGTTCAAGCCGACGGAGCCTTACGATTTGGTGTGGTGCAGCGGCCTGTTCGACTACCTCAACGACAAGACCTTCGTATTCCTGCTGCGCCGACTCAAGGACATGGTCGCCACCAAGGGCAAGCTTGTCGTCGGCAACTTCTCCCATGACAATCCATCGCGATCCTATATGGAAAGCGTCAGCGGTTGGCTGCTGATCCATCGCAGCACCGCCGATCTCATTCGCCTCGCCATCGAAGCCGGCTTTCCGTCAAACTGCACCCAGGTGGTCGCCGACGACACCGGTGTCAACCTCTTTATCATCGCCGAGAGCGCCTGATGGCGGTCCTAGTGATCGGTTCATCGAGCCACCATTCCATCGGCTATGATATCGCCCGGCATTGCAGGGATGCCGGGTTAAACACATTCATCACCTCTCGGCGCAGAAAATTCCTCGAACGACTTATCTCTGAGGGTTTTGAGGCCAGATACCTAGATTATCCCCACCATTGCGATGCGTTCTCGTCGATCTCCGCAATCGACGGGATAATTTTTTGTCTTGCCAAGACCGATGTTGAAGAATTGAGCAATGGATTCCTGAACGCGTCAGAAGAAAATTTCCAAAAAACTATGGCGACGAATTGCTATGCACTCATCGACTTGACCCGGCGGCTCAGACCGCATCTTTCTGAGCGCGCATCGATTGTCGCCTTGACGTTTTTCGGCTCCACAACCGTCATTCCTGGCTATGGACTGCTTGGAGTTGCCAAGGCGGCGCTGGAACAGACCATAAGGACGCTTGCATGGGAGCTTGGGCCACACGGGGTTCGAATCAATGGACTTTCGGCCGGCGCAATTCGTACACCATCCGCGCGCGTCCTGCCTGGCTTTGAGCGGACATCTGCGAACCTCGCGCAGAACTCCTGCCTCCGCCGCGCGATTGATCGCGATGAAATTGCCGGCACCGCATTGTGGCTGCTATCAAAGGCCAGCGGAGGTGTCACCGGCGAGATCGTTAACGTCAATGGTGGTGTCGGCCACGTTCTAGCCTCTTGATCGCGACGGTGGTCAACGGGCGAGCCAACATATTCTCGGCGTCGACGCGAAGTCCGTTGCGGGTCGGCCAGACTTAGACGACGGAACTCTGAGTTTTCATTTTGCGATGGCACATCGCCAGATTGGCGTAGGTGCAATTGCCTCGTCTTACACCACGGTGTGCCCGCTTTGGGTCATTCTCTGCCTTCCTGATTCCGGCGATCATGTCCGGATTGGCCAGCAGCGGACGATCAAGGCTGCCGAGGCGCCTCCCTGACTGGCCGCATACGCCAGCCTAAGCCTTTCGAACATTGCCGGCCTCCAGCGCATCGAGGCGCTCGCGCACTTCGGCGATGTTGTCGTTGGCAGCCTCGACGGCGTCCTTGGCCTCTTTCACGGCGTCATCGTCGGCGCGCATCCGCTCCACAAGATCGTCGTTCGCGGCCTTCGGTTCCTGGATCGCCTTGACCAGCACCCACACATTCGGGGCCTCGACGCCATAGAAGCCGTCCGGTGCCCTACGCATCAATTCTGCGATTCAAACCCGATATTGAACCCGGCGTTGGTCAGGTCGCTCAGCGCCCAGGCCGAACCGGTCGCGGGGTTGGTAAGAAACGGAATGCTGATGACGCCCCACGCGCTTTGGGGTGGCGAATAGTTGACGGAGGTGTAATCGGCGCCGCCCGTGCGCACCACGCCCTGAAGATGCTGCGGGCCGGTGGTATCGACCTGTGCGTACGCGTTTAGGAACACGCCGACGACGCTGTAGCTGCCGGTCGGCAGCGTGGATGTGCCGATGGTGTATTCCTGAAGCTGGCCCGAGGTGCCGGACGCGTTCACGGTCGCGGTATTCAAAGTCGATTCATTGATGTTGCTGACGCCGCCGGTGTCCCAATTGTCGGTATTGCCGTTGGCGGCGGGCGTAATGCTCGCCAGACGCATGCTCAACGTGCTAGTGGTGGCGACGATCATTTCGGACCAGTAGGTAGACGTAGTACCATTACCGTATATCGACCCGGAGTATTGCACCTGATTGAGTGTGGTCGCCGAATTCGTCGTGACATTGCCGGTATAGCTGGCGACCTGCACCCCGTTACAGTAGAGCGTCACTTGGCCGCCGGATGCATAATTGATATAGAGGTCCAAGGCAATTAAATGAGCTTGAGTGAAGCATCCCGTCGTTGCTAGTACCACCTGCGTATAAGTGCCAGCCTGATTTATGGTGTAGATTCCAAACTGTCCATTTGCGCCGCTGTTCGGTTGTACAACAGCGATACGCGGATACCCGTCCGGGCTGTATACGCGAAGAATGTCTTCCGTCCCACCGCCACAGTTTGTATAGGTTCCGTTGTAATAGTTTGCATGAATCCAGAGAGTGGAACCGGCTGTGAATGTCGGCGTCATAAAAAAATAATATGGCGGTTCATTGCTGGTATTGGAGCAATTGTTGCCGTAGTTGGCAACGTTTATCGACTCCCGCGCAAAACCGGACGCAAAAGTTCCGACGGTGGTCGACACCGTTGCGCCGTTCAGATTGATAAAATCGCTATCTTCGCCGCCGACGAAGAGGACGGTCGCGTTTGCCGGGGTGAGCGGCGCGAGAACCAGGACAAGGATAAGCGTGAGCGCGGATGTCACGCTTCTCATTGGCCGCCCTCCGCCGACGTAACGGCGACGTAAGCGTTTCTCGCGGTCGGCGCGTGCGGAAGCACGAGTTCGATTGTATCGGCCTCCCCAAATGATTTTGCCGCCGATCCGGAGAAAGTGCAGGTCTGGGCCGTATCGCCGCGCGCCACGAACACGATGCTTGCGGCCTCGGCATCGGCGGGCAGCCGAACTCTCTTGAGGGTGATGCTGGTCACGCCGGAAGCCCCGGGCTTGACCACGCAATGACCGCCGCTCGGGTTATCGAACGACAGATAGCCGGTCGGATCGGCCGCGCGCGCGGCAGGCGGCGAAATCAGAAGGACAAACAAAAAAAACACGCACGACAATCGACCCAACACAGGAACTCCCTTCCGGAAAGCTCGGAAAGGCGCTCAGAGGACTTCCGCCTCTGGTGGCGCGGGAGTTAGTTAATCGCACTGAGACGATTGCGACGGCCTTTAGCCGTGAGGCTTGGACATCCAGAATGTTCGCTTGCGTAAAGATTTCCGCCGCCGCCTCCCGGCCCTAGTGGGTCGAAAGGCGGCATCGTGACGTGACGCCAATAACGCTCAGTGCGAGGTAACTACACCCCAAAGGCAGGCTTTCTTCTGCCCTTGCCACGAGCATGCCACGGCGGGCAATGCGGTCAATGATGATGCAATTCGTTCAATCAAATCGGGCGTTCGCAAGGTCGGATCATGCGGATGATTCGCGGCGCGGCAACAAAGTAGACCTAGTCACCACAGCGAATACCGGCGTCAGTCTCCTCGCGCACGATCTTGTCGGCATGGACGACAGCGGGTCGGCGGCGGCAGTATCATCTCAACAATCCCACCACTTGAACCCTGGAGGCGCGCATGTTGCCGCTCACGATCTTTCTTGCGAAGTTCATCGGCCTGTACTGCATCATACTGACGACGACGATGATGATGCACAAGCAGAGAGCCGTCGCGACCATCAATGCGCTGATCAGGAACGCGCCGCTCCTGATGTTCGTCGAAATGCTGGGCCTCGCCGGTGGTCTCGCCATGGTGGTCGGTCACAAAATCTGGACCGGGGGCGCGCTGCCGGTCGTCGTCACTCTCGTGGGGTGGCTGATGGTGATCCGGGGCGTGGTGCTGCTCGCCCTGCCGCAGGATACGTTAATTAAGTTCTTCGACGCGATACGCTACGAAGATCGTTTCTATGTATTCATGGGCGCGGGTCTGGTCCTGGGTCTTTACCTGACCTTCGCGGGTTTCACCGCGTGACCGTTGGGACCGTGATGAGGCTGAAAAGAGTTGGCTCCTGGTACCGCCCGGCGGCGGTCCGCTCCGCCGCCGGGCGAAAATCCTCCTTCAATTCGAACAGCGCAGGTTGCACCGCGTGCGCGGCCCTCCACGCCTCAAGCTGTTGCCTTCGCAATTCACAGAGGCGTTGCCAGCTGAACGCGTGGCCGTCGACGATCAGAATGTCGGGCTTCGACATGACGCCCTCACGCGGCGTTCGCCGTCGCGAGGGACTGCGCGCCGGAGGACGGCTTCTGCAAGCCGTGCAGAAAATCCGCCGCGCGCTGCGCGTGGGACGCGGCGGTGAAGATCGCCCGCTTGTCGTTCTTCAACACCTTGATCCATGACGCGATATAGGCGGCGTGATCCTCGCGAACTTCCGGCGTGAGGTCGAGGTCGGCGGACAGGAAGGCCGAACCAAGCTCGGCGACCAGTTCTTCCATCGCATAGCCTTCATCGCCGAAGCGCTTGCGGCCGAAATCGCGGTCGAGCCGCGACGGATGCCGCGTCCAGTGCGTCGTCTCATGGGCGAGCGTGGCGTAATAGCTCTCCGCGTCGCGGAACGCCTCGATGGGCGGCATCTGCACGTGATCGCTGCTGACGCTGTAGTAAGCCATGTTGCCGCCGTGGCGCACGGTGGCGCCGGTCGCGGCAAAGAAGGACTCCGCCGTCGCGATCCGCTGCACGGTCTCGCTGCGCGGTTCGGCCTTGGCGTAAGAACTGCTCGGGCAAACCGTCGATCTGCTCGACGTTAAAGACCGTGTAGCCCTTCATGAAGGGGATCGCGTGCTCGGTTTCCTCGCCGGTCGCGGCGTCGGTCTCGGTGCGGATGATCTTGTCGGCATAGACGACAAGGCTGCCTTTCTCGCCCTTGCGGACGTAGCGCCTTGAGGTCGAGCGCCTGCTTGAAGGTCATCCAGACCGGCGCGGCGTAACCCTTCTCGATCGCCTCCGACCACAGCATCAGGACATTGATGCCCTGATAGGGAATGCCGTTCGCGCGCAGGGGCCGGGTGATGCGCCCGGCGGCGTGCTCGGCGTTCCACGGCTTGAGCCACGGCCTGACGCCTTGCTCCAAGCTCCGCGACGATCTGATCGGTGATCTTCTGATAAATATCGGTTTTCATTGGCTGTTCCTTGCTGGCCTTGCTGGTTGCGCATGCAACCGACTAGGCCCGCGCCAATGAGCGGGGGGTTGGCCGTCAAGGCCGACGGCGGGGTGAGGGGGATCACCCGCCCCCGGTGCTTACCGGGGGCCGCGAGGAACGAGCGGGTCTGCACGACCCCCCGCGAAAGCGGGGGAAGGAAGACCGGGGAGACACCCCGCCGGCGCTCGCCTCGGCCTTGACGGCCTGGGGGCCGCAGGCCCCGCTTTTCTGGAAAAAGATTCAGCCGAAGGCTGACCGATGATCTTGCGCGAGGGATCAAAGCCCGGAGGGCCGAGACCTGTCACTCACCTCAGTTTGACGGTTGAGTTGTCTGGTTTCTGGGAAGGTGAGTAGTGCGGCTCGGGGAGCGGACCGGCTAGAGCCCGCTCGGCGGAGCAGACGCGCCCTTGCCAATTGCGGGCTCAAGTTTTTTGGCCACTTCGATATCCGCGGTTCCATCGCTCACCTGTCCTAACTTCAGCCGCGCCTGTCCACGATTGAAATAAGCTGGGGCGAATCTCGGGTTCACTTCAATGGCCTGGCTGTACTCTGCAATGGCGCGTTCGCGATCATTCAATTCGTCGTAGGCTTGTCCCCGCTGGTTGAGGGCCAATGCATTGCGAGGATTAAGGGAAAGTGAGCGGTTGAGATCGATAAGCCCGCGGCGCGGGTCGCCGACCCGTACATAGAGTTGTCCGCGCACGGTCAGGCCATCAACGAAATTTGGGTCGATTAAGAGGGCCTGATTAAGGTCGCTAAAGGCCAGCTGTGGGTTGTTTAACTCTGAGTAGGCGAGTCCACGATTAAAAAACCCCCACTTTCGGTAATACGGATTCTTTGGGTCGAGTTGGATCGCGCGGTCAAAGTCAGGCATTGCGCGCTAAGTCGCCCTTCTCGGCGAAGGCAATCCCGCGGTTATAATGAGCGACCACGTTGGACGGATTATTTAATCTGTTGATCGTCTCCTCCGCCTCGAACCGAAGCCTGCTCCACCGCTAAATAAAGCCGCGCAGCCCCGCGCTCATATTCTAAAATCCGTGAGCCACACCGCGTCCACTTCGCGTGCGCCAGCGCGATTTGTCGGCAGCAAAAAGCCTTCGGCGACCGCGCATCGCTTCATCGAGCTTATTTTATGGCAGAAAATGATTAACTCGACAGGAGCTTCTGCCCTAACCCGCGGTGCGGACGACCTCTGCGGTCCCGGGCTCAGGGTCCGGCGTCGCGGCGGCATGAGGCACAAGGCTCTGATAAAGGGCGACATAGCGGCGTGCCGGCTTCTCCCAACCAAAATCCTGAGCCATTGCCTGCCGCTGCACCTTCCGCCAGGACATGGGCTGCCGATACAGAGCGAGCGCCCGTTCTACGCAGCGAACCATATCATCGCTTGTCGTGCCCTCAAACACGAACCCCGTCGCCGTTCCGCGATTGAGTGTGTCGTCGGTTGTGTCGACAACAGTGTCGCGGAGCCCGCCGGTGTTTCTCACAACCGGTAACGTGCCGTAGCGCATCGCATAAAGCTGAGTAAGTCCGCACGGCTCATAGCGTGCGGGATGAAGCAAGATATCGCCACCCGCCACGAGCCGATGCGCCAGCGGCTCTTCGTAGCCGACCCGGAAGGCGATCCGACCCGGGTAGCGGAGGGCCGCCGCCGCGAATTGTTCTTCGAGGTGCCGTTCTCCGTCGCCCAGCAGTACGCAGAGGGCGGCGTCGCCGATGACCTCAGGCAATGCCGCTGCAACGACGTCGGCCATCTTTTGGTCCGTGATCCGGCTGACAAAGACGATGAGCGGCACTTGCAAATTAGCTTTGAAGCCGAACTCCTCTTGCAGCGCAGTCTTACATGCGCGCTTCCCAGCGATATTTTCCAAGCTGAAATTGCTCGGGAGATGAACATCCGGCGCGGGATCCCAGACCTCGTAATCCACCCCGTTGAGTATACCAACGAGATCCTGCGCGCGCCGCTGCAGGAGTCCTTCCAGGCCACAGCCAAACTCAGCAGTGAGGATTTCCCGCGCATAAGTTGGGCTCACTGTCGTCAGCCGGTCGCTGTAACGGATGCCGGCCTTTAGAAATGAGATTTTGCCATGGAACTCCAAGCCATCCGCATTGAAAGCCTCATCGGGAAGACCGAGTTGCGGATAGAGGGCTTCAGCGAACAGACCTTGGTAGGCAAGATTGTGTATCGTGAAGACGGTCGCAGGTCTTTGGCCGGCAGTTTCCACGAAGATCGCCGGCACCAGCGCCGTCGGCCAATCATTGGCATGGACAATGTCGGCGTGCCAATGCGCCACAAGGTGGCCGCGCGACAATCGCGCAGCGATGTGGTTGAACACGGCGAAACGTCGCGCATTATCGGGCCAGTCTTGTCCCTCCCGATCCTGATAGGGACCGCCGGGGCGTCGAAACAGCGTCGGGCAGTCCACGAGCCAAATCGGCAAGTGCGTGTCAGGCGTACGCGCGGAGATAAGGCGCATAGGACCCACGCCCATGAAATCCTCAAGTTCGACCTCGATCGATTTCTTCTCCGCGGCTTCGATCGCGCTTGGATAGGCCGGGAGCAAAAGATGCATGTCAACGTCAAGCTTAGCGAGCGACTTCGGGAGAGCCGCGCTTACGTCCGCCAAGCCGCCGGTCTTCGCGAGCGGGTAAATCTCGGACGATGCAAAGAGGACACGCAAGGAAACTATCACTGGCCTTGGTGGACACGCCCGATCATGGCGATGCGATTGGCCGCAATGGCCAATTGCGAAGCGGTCTCGGCATTCGCCGACGCCCGGCTTTGCAGCGAAAGCACGCTTACGATCATTTGCAGGTCGTTCAACAGTCTATGATCGGACTCCTTGCTCAACACCTCTCGTTGTTGGATCAACTCGTCTTTTTGACGAAGCAGAGCCTCGTCCCGGGCGAGAGCCTCTCGCAGCCGTATCAGTTCGCGTTCGTAGCTCGCGACCGTGCGGTGCTCCGGGCTTTCAAACGTGACGTTCGGAGGTGGGGCCGCTCTGCATGAAAAATGTTCAACGGTCATGTCGTCGGCCTTCCCTACGCTGTCTGCAAATCGCCGCGTGGACACCCCTGTTACAAACAGGGCTTCGAGGCAACCAAAGCACATTGATGCAAATCAACTGTGTCCGATGCCGGACATTGGTGTTACCGTTTCGAGCCTTGTGACTTCCTTCATTGAAGACACGCAGCGTCGACATGGAGACGACGCAGCATGTCCGCGACGGCGGCGGCTTTCGTCGAGAGCAGTCATCGCAGCACCATTGAACGGTGCCGCCAATCGTCGCGTCGCCCCGTGTCCGCCCCGTTCTCACGCAAGCGCGAGCCAGAGCGGCCGAGGCTCGGATTAAATCAGTCGCGGAAGCAAAAATATGCCGGTAATCTGACTCCAGAAAAAATGATACCACATCATCATCGATCAAGAGGAGCTCAATGTCACGGCATTGGATTGGCCATTCAATCGTTTTCATCGCCGCCGTAGGGGTGACCACTGCCTTTGGAGCGGATACACAAAACGGTCTGCGGATTGCGCGCCAATGGTGTGCATCATGTCACGTTGTTGCATCGAATCAGCGGATCGCTGGCGACCAGGCGCCGCCTTTCGCCACGATCGCGCGTATCCCGGACTTCGATGCAGCAAAAATTGCGTTCTTTTTGCTTTATCCACATCCCAAAATGCCGGACATGTCGCTTACGAGGGACGAAGCGGCGGACCTCGCAGCCTACATTGTTACGCTCAAATAGCTCCTGATCCTAATTAGGTCACTCGCCAAGGCCGTCAAGAACAGGATCGGCTCGCCACCCGATGAATCTCTTCCGATGCGCCATACCCGTGCGGCGCCTGCCGACCCTCCTCCTGAGCCTCATTTGCTCGGCGAGCCGCAGCCATTCCCTGGCGAGGTCTTCGAAGACCTGCTTCGTCTCGGGATTGTCGTCTATCGTGCCCGCAACGCGCAGCAGAATGGCGGCCCCGGCGCGGTAGTCCTCAGCCTTGCTGCGCATGAGTGGTCAACGAAGCAGCATAGCGGGAGTTTCTATGAGCCCGCCAGCAACGCCATAAGCGCATCGCGCCCCTGCTTAGTGAGCGAAAGATGCGTGCCCGCCTTGCGATCGACCACGCCCATTCAACACCGTGCGCACGGTGACGCCGGCCTTCTGCCAGGGGGGCCGCTGGCGAGGTAGAATGGGAGAAAACGCTCTTCGACCGATAGTGCTTCAGCAGCGATTGCCGCCGCTTAGTGGGCTCACGACGCTAACGGTGCAGGCATGCGTGCACACGCACGAACCGGCGACTCTCCGCCAGGATAGCACGGTAGACCCTTTCGTTCGCCGTCGCCGTTTCGCAAGAAAGCCAAAAATAATGCGCCCTTGGATCGACCACGAGGTGTATAGGTGCAAGCCTTGGCGCCACCAGTATCGACAGGCGCGCTTGCGGCGCGCTATCCTGGGGGATGGACTTCGTTCACGATCAGCTTGCGACCGGCCACAAGCTGCGGGTGCTGACGATCGTCGATACGTTCTCGCGGTTCTCGCCGGCGATCGAACCGCGGTTCAGTTTCCGCGGCGCCGACGTCGTCGAGGTGCTGGAACAGGTCGGCCGACAGGTCGGATTCCCCAAGGCGATCCGGGTGGATCAAAGCACCGAGTTCGTCTCCGGCGATCTGGATCTGTGGGCCTATCAGCGCGGCGTTACCCTCGACTTCTCTCGTCCGGGAAAACCGACCGACAACGCGTTCATCGAATCCTTCAATGGCAAGTTCCGGGCGGAAAGCCTCAACGCCAACTGGTTCATGAGCCTCGACGACGCCCGGCGAAAATGCGAGGCTTGGCGTAGAGACTACAACGAAGAACGACCTCACAGCGCGATCGGCAATAAAACCCCGATCGCGCTCGTCGAATGATCAGCGGCAGTCGGCCCGCCCTGATCAAGTTGCCCGGAAAAAAGCCCAGCAACCTGGTCCAAGGTTGGGGGGCAGTTCCCCCTCAGCGCCTTGGCACCGGCACATGCTGCAGCTAATGTGACGCTCGCAATCCTCCCTTGCGGCGGGCTTCTCTAGCCAATCCCGTGTCAAGCGTTGGCCGTTAAATCAGTGTGAAACAGCATGGCCCAGGAAAGAACGGGTGATGAGATCACCAACCGATTCTTGCTGGCACTCCCGCGAACCGTTCGCGATGAGATATCGTCTCATCTCGACCCCGTCAAATTTCCACAAGGGCACGTCATTTACCCGGTTGGGGCGCCGGTCGAACATCTGTATTTTGTCAATCGCGGTTTGATTTCGCTCGTCAAGAACATGAAAGACGGTCGAAGCGTTGAGATCGGCGCGGTGGGCATCGAAGGCCTTCTTGGCATATTTGCCCTTTATGATGATGGATTCAGTAAAGCAATCGTAGAGTCTGTTGTCCAGATTCCTACAAATGTCCTCGGCATAAAGCTAAAGACCTTTCAAAGTGGAATGATGCGACACGATGCACTTCGTGAGGTCGTGCAAAAATATCATTATTTGATGGTCTACCAGCTTGCGCAAAATGCAGCTTGCAACCGCTTGCACTCGCTTGAGGAACGCTGTTGCCGTTGGCTGCTAGTTGCTTGTGACAGTGCGCTTGCGGACAACTTTACGCTCACCCACGAGTTTCTTGCGATGTTGCTCGGTGTGCAACGGCCCAGCGTATCGACCGTCACCGCCTCCTTACAGCGAGCCGGCCTCGTTCGCTACACACACGGCCACATGACTATTACGGGTCGGGCCGGCATCGAGAAACGGGCATGTGAGTGCTACCGCACAGTTCGCATGCAGACCGACCACTTGTTCGGACATCCCATCGTAATGTCTGGGTAGACGGACGCACTGGTTGAGGCCAAGCAGCAAGCGACCGGATCATAATTGGGCCAATGCTCGTCGAGCTGCTTAGGACGGCGATGTGCCGGAGAATCCTGAAAAAAGTGAGTCGAACCGGCACGTCCGGAGCGGATGGTGTCATGAATAATTCACGTAAACTGTCAGGCTTATGACAGACCGCATTGGGGATTGGACCTACAAACCAACATCTGTCAGGTGGGTTTCGGTCATGAACGAGATCGAGGTGGTTCGCCTCAACATCGAGCGTTTTCGGCGCATGTTGGAGACGGAATCGGATGCGACCGTGCGCCAGACGATCCAAAAGATGTTGGATGAATTCCAGGATAGGCTAACATCGCTTCGTAACCGAGATGGGTGATCTATTCGAATCTTGTCAAGGTCACCAGTTGTTCTCGCGTTCCCGGGCCGAAACATCTGGTAACCTTGCAGCCTGGTGTGAATCCTGAACGGAGATAGTTATGGCATTGAGCAGGGATGGTGAAGCGGTCAATCCAATGTCGGACCTCGTCGCGGCGAGCATGCGTGGCGTCGACGAGTTCGTGAAGGAACAGACAACTTTGTCAGAGAGACTTTGCGATGCTAATCGTCGATGGTTCGACCGCTGCCAGGCCGAGGCCAAGCTTCTTTTTGATTTCGGCGTCAAGTTGATGTCGTCCCGCTCGCTCATAGACACCGCAACTGCCTATCAGGATTTCTCAACGCGACAGTGGGAGATGGCAAGCGAAGATGTAAAGCACATCATCGCTGATAGCGAGGCGTTCACCCGAAACAGCGCTCGGATGTTCGCCAACCGCGCGCTGACTGGTTCCGGCGCGAGCACCTAGCGAACTCACGGCAGCGTCGTTCGATGAGTCTTTACCAAGTGATCTTTTTCAAGCACCTGCTTAGCTCTGACGGTCACCCGTTCAAGTGCGTGCAGCAAAAGATCGCAATTCGGATTGCGAAAAACATTGACCGCGCCGTAGAGGCCGCCCAACGGCGGTATGAGCGGCTTCGCCACGTCCGTGACTGGACGCTTTACGCGGACAGCTTCGAGCTGGAAGTCGATGGGAAAAAAATAGACTATCGCACTCCGGCCGGCGCGAGCAAATGCAAAACTAATCTAATCCGTCCGAAGAAGCAAAAGAACGAAACAAAAGCGGATCACCCGTCGCGGCTTGAGTCCGTGACCGCAGAAGGAAAATATAATGTTTAACATGACTCTTAATCTTGGGTCTTCGGAAATAGCTCAGCACCGAGAACCACCCAGAACCGTGGCTGGTCCCCGACTTGATCCGTGTCAAGGTGGGTTTGCGGATTTCGTTAGAAAGTAACCCGGTTTACTTTACCCAGATCGGTTAGGCGCCGGCTTGCGATAGGCATTCATGCGCGTGTTGTTTGTTACGTCGGAGAGCTATCCGCTAGCAAAAACCGGCGGTCTTGCCGACGTAAGTGCCGGACTGTCTGCCGCCCTTGCGCCGCTGGGTGTGGATGTGCGGCTCGTCCTGCCGGCATACCCGCAGCCGATTGCATCTGAATCAAGCCACCTTAGGGTGGCATTCTTATTTTTAAGACTGTTGCGCGCTTGGTCCGTAGGGACAGCAAGCCGTTTCACTTGGAATAACCAACGCGAGTTGCCGGCTCCGTTAGTGACGATGGTGAGGCTATGTATGTGGTCATGGTGGCCCCGGAGTGCGCGCCGGTCGTGCAGGTTGGCGGCCTCGGGGATGTGGTGTCCGGCCTGAGCCGCGAGCTGGAGATCCGCGGCCACGACGTCGAGATCATCCTGCCCAAGTACGAGGCGATGCGGTATGACCGCATTTGGGGATTGACGGTCAATTATCATGACCTCCGGGTGCCTTGGTACGGCGGCGCCATTCATTGCACGGTCTATTTCGGCGTAGTGAACGGGCATAAGTGCTTTTTCATCGAGCCGGATTCGCGCGACAACTTTTTTCACCGGCCCGCCGCCTACGGCTACGGCGACGACGCGATGCGGTTCGCATTCTTCAGCAAGGCGGCGCTTGAGTTCATGCTCAAGGCCAATAAACGGCCCGACGTGATCCACTGCCATGACTGGCAGACTGGGCTGGTTCCGGTCCTGCTGTTTGAGATCTACAAATTTCACGGAATGGGAAACCAGCGGGTGTGCTTCACCGTTCACAACTTCCGCCATCAGGGGAAGAGCGGACCGGAACTGCTGCGGGCGAGCGGACTAGGGCGCCCTGAGTACTATCTTCATAACGACCGCCTGCGCGATAATTTCAACCATAACCTGTTAAACCTTACAAAGGCCGGTATCGTTTACTCCAATTTTGTCACCACGGTATCGCAGAAGCACGCTTGGGAAGCGCTCTATGCCGATCAGAACTTCGGGCTGGGGCACACGCTGCGGATCCATCGGGGCAAGTTCGGAGGAGTGCTCAACGGCGTCGATTACGATGCCTGGAATCCGGAGATCGATCCTTTCATTGCGCGGCGCTATACGATCGAATCGCTGGACCTCAAATATGACAACAAGCGCGCACTGCGTGAGCGGCTATGGCTGCGCGACGGCTTCAAGCCGATCGTGGCCTATGTGGGCCGGCTTGACAGTCAAAAAGGCGTTCACCTGGTACGCCACGCGCTTTTCTACTCGTTGCAGAATGGCGCGCAATTCGTGCTTCTAGGCCCGAGCCCCGAGCCGTCGATAAACGCCCATTTTTGGCAGCTTAAAAACCATCTCAACGACAACCCCGACTGCCACCTCGAGTTGCGCTTCGATGCCGAGCTGGCCCATCTGGTCTATGCCGGAGCGGACTTGCTGGTGGCGCCGAGCCACTACGAGCCGTGCGGTCTGGTGCAAATGATCGCTCTGAAATACGGGACGGTTCCTGTGGTACGGTCTGTGGGCGGCCTCGCCGACACGGTCTTCGACCGCGACTATTCCTCCCGGTCCTGCGAAGGAAGGAATGGATATGTGTTCGACCATCCCGATTGTCCGGGCATCGAGTCGGCGCTGCGGCGCGCGCTGGGATTGTGGCACTCATATCCCGAGGAGTTCCGCAAGCTCATGGTGTATGGGATGCGTTACGACTACTCGTGGAACAGCCCTGGCCAGCACTATGCCAACATCTACGGTTATATTCGGCATCGTTGACCTGCGGGCAGGGGAGCGGCGGACAACAATCGAGGCTCTATAGGCCAATGGATCGTTTACCCGCGGCCCTTGAAGGGCTGCCCAATATTTGCGGTGCGGAAGACATCATCGAGAACGCCGTCCGGACGGCGATCGATCGCCCGGCGAATCTTGGCGAGAGCAAAATCGACCTGTCGCGCATCCGAAGCACGTTTGCGATCGCGCTGCACATGCATCAGCCGCTTATCCCGGCGGGTGGGACGGATCTGCATAACGCGGAAATCATAAGCAATCTGCGACAAATGACGGAAAGCGCCAGTGACGAGCAGCGCTACAACGCCGGCATCTTCCGCTGGTGCTACAAGCGGATGGGCGAGTTTATCCCGCAATTGGTCGAAGAGGGAAAGCAGCCGAGGGTGATGCTGGACTATTCGGGCACACTGCTTTGGGGCCTTCAGCAGATGGGGCTTGAGGATGTGCTTGGGAGCCTGCGCGCCATAACTTGCGAGCCACGCTACCGCGGCTATGTCGAGTGGCTCGGTTCCGCCTGGGGACACCCGGTCGCGCCATCGACCCCGGTCCAGGATTACCGGCTGCATGTGCGCGCATGGCAGCACTATTTCGTGGCACTGTTCGGCTTGGAAGCTTTCGCGCGCGTGCGCGGCTTCTCTCCCGCCGAGATGGCGCTGCCCAACCATCCAGACGTGGCCTACGAGTTCGTCAAGACGCTCAAGGAATGCGGCTACCGATGGCTCCTAGTTCAGGAACATACGGTCGAACGTCCGGATAGCGGCGCTGGACCTGACCGTAAGCACCTGCCGCATCGGCTCATATGCCGTAACTCGCGGGGCAAGACTGCCGAGATAATCGCCATCATCAAGACTCAAGGCAGCGACAGTAAGCTGGTGGCCCAGATGCAACCTTATTACGAGGCGCGCGGACTTTCGCACTGGAATCTTGCGGCGAGATCGGTTCCACCTCTTGTAACGCAGATTGCCGATGGCGAGAACGGCGGCGTGATGATGAATGAGTTCCCGGCGAAGTATATCGAGGTCGTGCGAGAGTGTTCAGAATCCGAGACGCCTGTGGTCAACGTCAGCGAATATCTTGAGCACCTCTTTGCGACGGGTGTAGCAGAAGCGGATCTGCCACTCGTCCAACCGGTTTCTCAGAAGCGAATTTGGGATCGGTTCAAGCCGGGGGACAGTGCCGAGAAGCTCGCCAATGTAATCGAACAATTGCATAAGGAGGACTCGCGTTTCAACGTGGAGGGCGGCAGCTGGACCAACAACATCTCATGGGTGAGAGGCTATGAAAGGCTCTTGGTGCCGATGGAAGAGCTGAGTTCGCTGTTCTACGAGAAGGTGCTCAAAGCCGGCGTACCGACCAGCGAACCTCGCTACCGCAAGGCCTTGTTCCACCTCCTAGTCTCCCAGACCAGCTGCTACCGTTATTGGGGCCGTGGCATTTTCGTCGACTATGGGCGTGAAATCTGCCGCCGCGGAATCGAGATCTTGGCTCGCGAGTTCTGAATGCGGCCAATTGGCTCTCTGACATCACCTGATGCATATCCTGTCATTCGGTGTCGGCGTTCCAAAATTGACCCCCTGAAGTGTGACCGTCGCAGGCTTCGAGCTTTGATTCGAAGCGGGTGGTCGGGGTATGCTGGTCGTGGAGACGATTGCGCGGATTCGGCGCGAGCCCTTTGTCAAGGGCAAGACAATCAAGGAGATCGCACGACCTCGGCGTGTCCCGAAACACGGTCCGCAGGGTGCTGCGATCAGGGGAGACCGCGTTCGAATACGAGCGGACCGTCCATACGCACGAGCTGCGCCAGACCGCGGGCGTCGTTCTTGTCCGTCTTGTTGCGGTAGGTCTTGAGAAACCGGTGTGCTTGAAAGGGTTCAAGACATATCATCGGCAGCCCCAGCTTCGTCAGTTCGATGTGCAGCCAGGCGCTCATCGCTCCTGCTTCGATGCCGATCTTAACGATGGAGGAGATCTGAACATCCTTGGCCACAAGCCAGCCCTGAATATCGCTTGCCCGCGCGAGGGGCGGCGCCCCTTAGCAATCAAAACAAAAATTCTTTTCTGCCGAATCCTCTTGCGCGAGGGATCAAAGCCCGAAGGGCCGAGACCTTCACTCACTCGGCTATCGTGGGTGGAGACCAATGCCGTCAAATTTCGAGTGAGTGACAGGGCTCGGTTTACGCGAGCCCGGTCCGGCGCAGCCGGACGCGCCGAAATATGCGGCCCGATATATCGGCGCAGAATTGCCTAACGCAGGGCTCCGGCCCGGACTATGGCTATTTGCCAAGGGAGCGTCTCGCACTCATGACCGAATACAAGGAAATCATTGTTGCTCTCATAGCCGTGTTCGGCGCTGTGGTTCCCTACCTGCTTCAGAAGAACAAGGAATTGAACCTCAAAATTGCGGAGCAAAAGCGCGAGGCATATGCCCGTTTCCTAAAGAACTTCACCGAGACAGCGGTGGCTGTCATGCACGACGAGGATGTCTCAGGGAAAGATGCAGACCGGGAGCGGATGCTAGCCAGAGACCAGCTTCTGCTTTATGCCAGCGATGATGTCATCAAGGCATATGATGCTTGGGTTAGTTATGCGGACATGGAAAAACACGACGTCGACAGGGAAGGTGAGCTATTGACTCTCATCTTCCTTGCCATCCGTAAAGACCTGCTCGGCAAAACCAAAGTAACAAGGGAAGACCTCGCCAATTTAAATCCGTTTAATCGTGGCTGAGGTTGCGTTGTTGCGCTCCCATATTGGATAGGTGAGTATGCGGGGAACCCGGCCGCGTGGAAGCTCAAAGAACTCCGCCGCTGTCATGGATTGGGAGTCGCCAATCGCCCATGCGCCAACAGGTGGGGGTCAGCAAGGCGCGGCGCCGCAACTTGAACTCAAACGGCAGGGCACCCTTTGCGGGATCGAAGTAGCGACCCACCTGATCATGGAATGCTTCGGCACTAGCCCAAAATCCCACATTGATGAAGCGAGCGGCTTCTTCGTTGCGAAGGTCCCAAGTCACCCAAGGGAATTTTTCATGCCCCGTAGGCTCACTAAGAAATTCGCCCACCATCATCGAGCGATCCTCTATAGGCAGTGCAGACTTCCAATATGACCTAAAAGCTGGCTCCTGCCCCTTCTTGATCAACCAGTCTACAAACACAATTTGCATCGCATACTCCCATTGATTTTGGTGTTCCGAGAAACTGCAGGGATATCGGCGACACCCTTCATAGTCGCCTAAACTGCTGATTCCTGTCGAAGCCGCCCACGATTACGAGATGATGTCGCCCGCTGTAACGGAATGATGCCGCCCACCATTACGAGATGATGCCGCCCACCGGAACGGGATGATGGCGCCCGGGGTTCTGGTACGGCGACGAGCGCCTCCGCTGGCCTGTTTAGGGTCGCTCCTTTGGCAATCCAAGGGAGAGATCGATGCCAGCGGAAAGAGTTTCGATGCGGCAGGCGCGCGCGATCGTTCGTTTAAAGTTTTCCGCCAGCATTCCGACGCGTGAAATCGCGCGTCGTCTTGGCGTCGCCGCCTCGACGGTGCGGGAGACGTTGAGGCGTTTCGAGAGCGCCGGGCTGGGTTGGCCGTTGCCGAACGGCATGAGCGACGGCGACCTGGAGGCGGCGCTTTATGCCAATCATGGGACCAAACGGGGCCATCGCCGGCACGTCGAGCCGGATTGGGCGACTGTTCATCGGGAGCTGAAGCGCAAGCACGTCACCCTGGTGATCGTCTGGGACGAATATATTGCCGCCAATCCTGGCGGTTACAGCTATTCGCGGTTTTGCGAGCTCTATCGCGGCTTTGAATCCAAGTTGTCGCCGACGATGCGGCAGACGCACGCGGCGGGCGAGCGGCTGTTCGTCGATTACGCCGGCGATGGGGTTCCGGTTGTCATCGGCCGGCTGACCGGCGAAATCCGCAAGGCGCAAATCTTCGTTGCCGTGCTCGGCGCGTCGAGCTTCACTTTTGCTCACGCGAGCTGGACGCAGGCGCTGCCCGACTGGATCGACGCCCATGTCCGCGCTCTCGATGCGATCGGCGGCGTTCCGCATTTGCTGGTGCCGGACAATACCAAGACCGCCGTCATCAAAGCCTGTCTGTACGATCCCCAGGTCAATCGCACCTACGCCGAGATGGCGGCGCATTACGACACCGCTATTTTGCCAGCAAGGCCGAGGCGTCCGCGGGATAAAGCAAAAGTCGAGCAGGCGGTGCTCATCGTTGAGCGATGGCTTCTCGGGCGGTTACGCCATCGAACTTTTTACAGCCTGGCGGAGGTCAACGCGGCGATCGCCGATCTGATGACGCATCTCAACGAAGAGCGTCCGATCCGACGGCTCGGCATGACGCGCCGTCAATTGCTCGAACAGATCGATCGCTCTGCGCTGAAGCCGCTTCCGACCGAATCTTACGAGTTCTCCGAATGGCGGACTTGCCGAGTTGGCATCGATTATCACATCGAGGTCGCCGCCCATTATTACAGCGTTCCCCATCGCTTCGCTCGCGCCGAGGTCGACGCGCGGCTGACCGCGCGGACGGTCGAAATCTTCCTCAAGGGCGAGCGGATCGCCGCGCACCTGCGCATGAGCGGCAATCACAAGCACACGACCGTTGCCGAGCACATGCCCTCCAGCCACCGGCGTTACATCGGCTGGACGATCGATCGCATCCGCACCGATGCACGCCTGATCGGACCGGCTACAGCAGCGCTCTGCGAACTGATCCTCGAAGCTCGTCCACATCCCGAACAGGGCTTTCGCACCTGTCTCGGCATCGTCCGGCTGGCTGGCTCCTATGGCGCCGAGCGCCTCGAAGCTGCGGCGGAGCGTGCCATCGACATCGGCGCGCGAACATACGGTTCGGTCAAATCCATCCTCGACAACCATCTCGACCGGCGTCCCGCGCACAAGCGCGCCACGGACGGAACGCCGATCCTGCACGCCAACATCCGTGGTTCGCGCTACTACAATTAGGAGAGACAAACTTGCTCAAACATCCGACCCTCGATCAACTCCATGCTCTTGGCCTGCATGGGATGGCCAAGGCCTTCGCCGAAATTGCGGCCGGCGGGGAGGCTGACGGTCTTGGCCATCACGAATGGCTGGGGCTCCTGCTTGATCGCGAAGCATCATGGCGACAGGACAAGCGCCTCGCGGCGCGGCTGCGCGTCGCCAAATTGCGCCAACAGGCCTGCGTCGAAGATATCGACTATCGCAATCCTCGCGGTCTTGATCGTGCGCTGTTCCAGAAGCTGGTCGCAGGCGAATGGATCGACGCTCACGATAATCTGGCACTCATCGGTCCAACTGGCGTCGGCAAGAGCTGGCTGGCCTCGGCACTCGGCCATAAGGCCTGTCGAGACAACCGCTCAGTCCTCTATCAGCGCGTGCCGCGGCTCTTCGAGGCTCTCGCCCTCGCGCGTGGCGACGGACGCCATCCGCGTCTGCTGCGTAACCTCGGCCGCGCCGATCTGCTCATCCTTGATGACTGGGGCTTGGAGCCGCTCGACGCCGCCGCCCGACACGACCTTCTGGAAATCCTCGAGGAACGCTACGGACGCCGCTCCACGATGATTACCTCCCAGCTTCCAGTCGACCGATGGCACGAAATAATCGGCGATCCGACCTATGCTGACGCCATCCTGGACCGTCTCGTTCACAATGCCCACCGCATCGAACTCGCCGGCGAAAGCCTGCGTCGGACCCGAGGCAAACAGCACCACAAGGCTTGACCAAACGTCGTCGCCGGTGACAAAAATCCATCGGTCAGCGAGGCTCGCGACCCGAGCGGCATCATTCCGTTCCGGTGGGCGGCATCATTCAGGAATCCCGGGCGGCATTATCCCGTTATACCCGGGCGACTTCGTCGGAATCCGCACGCCTAAACCTCCCCAATACGCCAAATCAGGCTCAACCGCGAGGATTGTCGTGTGGTGATCAGCGTCACGGCACAGCTTCCCCGGTATCAGCATCGCAGTCCTCCATCCCACCGCACCAACCCCGTCCTTGCTTCCGGCCTGATCGCACCGTTCATCGGCTGATGGCCGCAAGTGCTTCCGCCTTCGCCAAGGCTTCGGCGGACGAGGACGTACTCCTGCTCTTCGTTCCGGTCGAACGCGATGCGGCCGCCTCCTCCCGAGCATTGGCCTCCGCCAGAAGGCCGCGATTGGCGCGGTCGAATAACGATGGAGGAAACGATGCGGTTACTGACAATCATCGAGCTGCTGCGCCTAACGCGGGTCGAACTAACAGATCTACTGGTTCGGATCACAAGCGCCTTGCCGGATTTGCCCGAAGGCTCCGACGAACGCGAAATCGCTCTGACCAATCTCCGCAACATCCGCTGCGTCCTGACGCGAAACGATCTCAAGCCGAGCTAATTCGCAACTGCCCCCTGCCGGGTGGGCGCCGGCAGGGGCGGCAGTTTAGTCAATCAAACCAGCGCAAGCTGAGCAGGTCCTGGTCCCGAACGTTAAAGCGATGCCCCGAAACAGCTTATAACCGCCGGTCTTTCTTGCAATTGTCCCCTTTACATTTTTCGATTCCTGCAATACCGCGTCATTCCCATCCACTAACTGCCGAAAATGCATTCCAAAGGATCGCACGCTATGGCCGCCGTAGGCACCCTCAAATCAATGTCGATAGACAAGCTCTCTAAGCTTCAAGCCCAGGTCGAGGCCGCGCTGAGCGCGAAAGTCGTCGAGGAGCGGCGCGAGATCGAAGCCAAACTCAATCAGCTGTCGCGTGTTTCAGCGGGCGGCGGCACTCGCTCCTATGGCCGGGGTCCTGGCCGCGGTGGCCTTTCGCTTCGAGGCCGCATCGTCGCACCGAAATACCGCAACCCGGAAAATCCGTCCGAGACCTGGGCCGGCCGCGGCCTCAAGCCTCGCTGGCTCGCCGCTGCTATGAAGTCCGGCAAGAAGCTCGAAGATTTCGCCATCGGCGGGAAGTCCGCGGCCGCCTCGAAAAAGACAGCGAAGAAGACTCGCGGCCGACCCCGAAAGACGGCGTAGAATTAGATCGGCGCGGGGGGAGCACTACGGCGCGAACGCGTAAAATGCCGGCTAGCTTGGTGCTGCCGATCGCCGGGCGCCTTTTGCCGCCGCGAGCGTCGCCGACGGCAACTCGTTGAAGGCTTCGCGGTAGTCGTGGGCGAAGTGGCCGAGGCTGTTGAAACCGCAAGAAAAGCCGACGGCGGTGACCGAAGTACCCTCGTCCGGCGCCTGCAGCATGCGTCGCGCGTGCTGCAGGCGTATGTGCCTGAGAAAGGCCATCGGCGAACAGCCACGGGCCTCGCGGAATGTCTTGAACATGCTGCGGATGCCCACACCGGTCGCTTGCGCCAGAGCTTCAATGGTGATCAGCCGGCTCCAGTTTGCGGCGATGTACTCTTCGACGACGCGAACCTGCCAGGGTGCGGCGCTTGGCGGGCGATCCTCCAGCAAATGACTGAAATTATGGGTGTTGGCGATCAGAAATAACACCATCAACATTTGCTCGAACTCAGCGAACGCGACAGTGGGCAGGGGCGTGTGTTCGCCATCCACCTCGTCCAAGATGAATTGAACGAATTGACGCAATCGCAATTGCCCGTGATTCTGAAACGTGGCGGTCGGCGAAAATTCGATGCTCCGACCGACCGGCATTCCAATCAGGGCAGATAGCTTAACGCGCAGCGCACGCTCATCAAGGCGCAAGGTGACCATCGAAAAACTCTTGCTAAAGCTGAAGTGTGCCTCTGTCCCCGCCGGTACAACACCTGTTTCATTTGGGCTGACTTGAAATTGCGAACGACCGGCGGCAACCTGACCGCTGCCGGAAAGCGCATAATGTTGCCTGACCCCATCAAGCCCGGGAAACGCGACACGGACATCGGCGGAATAATTGCAATAACCGAGCGCGATATCCTTCAGCTGCAGGAGATTGCCGATTCCGCGAAATTGCTCGTCGGTTTGTCGCAGATCGAAATCGCTGGCCCCATAGCGAAGGACGAGAGCATCCCGCATGTCATCGCGGCTGCTGGTGTCAACGATCGGAAACCGTCGTAGCGCGATCGGGGGCAACTGGTCGATCATGAAAGGCTCTGGGCGGAAACAAGGCGGATCGCGCAATTGTGCGAATCGCTAAGCACAATGGAAATGATAAAATGATCAAATGTCGAGTTCAATTAGCGTAAGAGAGTATCTCTAATAAATACACTCAGTGAGTGCAAAGCGCCGAATTGCTGCGGCGCTTTGCGGAACACCGCGACCGATCGCGCTTCCGTCGCCTTTAAGGTCGCCAAAAGTCATCGGCAATCGTGATCCGCCACCGCGTGAGAATTGCGTTCGTAACTTCCTCGACAGACTGCACCATGCCCTTGAAAGTTCGGACGTCGCCGTCGACGGGCGCTGTCATTGTAATCGGCGTCCGGTCCAACAGCGCTCGAGTAGCCCGTTTGGCCGCCTTTTCATTGGCAGCATAGAATTGGCTCGTCCTTATCCTTCGCGGCTGTTCGCTGGCGCGTTCAGCGCCTGTATCCTGATCAGAAAGTCAGAGTTGAAGCATGGATCCAGAAGCAGCCTTTGCCCCAACTGTCGCTGCCGGAATCCATTCGGAGCTTGGTCGACTTGGGGCTGCACTCCAATCGGAGGCCCGATGCCTGTGGCAGGGCGGCCCCTCAGTTTCTTATTACCACCACATAGCGTCATTGTGACATCTGGAACCCAGCGATGATTGGCAGCTCAGGACGGAGGCCTCTGGGAGGTCGCCGACGATAGGCTGGAAGCAGTTTACGATATTGTGACGCAATGCGCTTTAACTCCCGGTAAAGATGGCGGCCACCGAGGTGCGGTTCTGCAGCACGACATTCCTGGCTCGACGATCGTACGCGTAGGGAAAGGGTGATGACGACAACTGCAACGCCTTGCCTTCCCACCTGAGCGCAGCTGGTGCACAATGAAATGCAAGCTTGGAATGGTCTGATTGACACGGATACGTTTTACGCTAATGCGTAACGCACCTCTGGCAACGGGTCGGTATCTGCGATACTTAGCCAAGCGTCCGCATTGGCTCCTCCTGCCGCGGAATTTTGCAGGGCACGAGCAAGCCGCACGCATTCCGCGCGCACCAACGAAACGGATGCAGCATCACGGCTGTCATAATCCACTCTATCGTATGCGGTCTCGGCAATGAGATCACCGAGCGCTTCGTCGAGTTCGAGCTGCATCTTCCGATCTTAACCGATTGATCTCAACCAACTTGCCCACGCAATGGATCAGCGCATGGAGACCGACACTGTGCCTGATCTCGACCGCAGATATCATCTGTTCGATCAGCTGGTCGGGCAAGCCGCTACCGGCATCAGCCGGATAAAGTGTCGCCCATACTTCGACTGCCGTCGCGCTGCCTGAGACCTCATCGAATTCTCTTCCGATAATGCCCCGTCTAATACGTCTGATGATATCCGCACGGATTGGTCCAGTGTGATGTGCAAAATAGGGTAACGCGGCGACCGCACTGCAAGAGCAGGGCTCGTTAATGAACGCGAGGAGAGCCCGTGCCCGCTCTTCGGTGCGGTCTTCAGGAGGCAGCGCCGGCACGACCAAACGTGCCAACGCGACGCCGATGTAATTCTTTGCGCGTGTGTAAAACAGACGATGGAACGAGGCGCCCATGGGATCGGCTTTGCTTGCGTCGGTCGCAACGGCGGAGGCCCAATCGGTCATCTCGACAAAAAGTCGTATGGCCTCCTCTCTCGTAGGACGAAGCGAGCTTGCAGCTGCCGCAATAATTTCCCGTAATCTATTATGTTTGTCTGCTATCTCTCGAGTGCCGAGGGGTTGCGGTTGCTTTAACAACTCCCCAATGTTCGTATCGAAAAGATGAGCTCGCACCAGCGCTTCGCGATTTACTCCCTCTGGCGCAGGCAACTCGGCGAAGGTGTGCGCGAAAAGATTGGTGCCGGCCGGCCAGGAGGCCGCCGATGCGTCTGAGCTTGACCAGAGCGCTGCGCCGAGAGCTGCTTTTTCCGGCTCGGTCAGTGCGCCATTTATTGCTAAATGGCCAAGACGGGGAGCTGCTTCTTGACGCCCCGGCGCTCCTGCCGCGGCTTCGCGCAAGAGCTGGCCCACCCGATGCGCCCATCGCGTATCGCCCTCGGGTCGGACCGGATGTACGTTGAAAAGCCATTCAACAGGATTGAGCCATGGCCAGGGCCCATTAATCCCGCCCTTCTCCGTGGATAGAGGGCACTCCAAACCGGCAAGCACCAGATTAACGCGATCGGGCGGAGACACGGCCTCGACGCTAAACTTTCCCAAATCACCGATCGGCTCGATCAGCAAAATGGGAAGTGGCTCGCGCGCCAGGTTCATCGCAAGCTCAAAAGTTGCAACTGCCCTTTGTGTGTCTTGCCGAAGACTCAAATGCGAAAGCGCGGCGATAAAGAGTTTAAGCCGTTCAACCGCAAACCCGCGATCCTGAGCGTGGTCAGGTCCAAGGCTTTTCATCTTTTCAAGCCAATAGGAGATCGCCGCTGTCACCCGATCGGATAGGGCGCAGGCGACATTTGCTGGCAACCGAGCGACCGCGACGCGTCCGAAGTACCTGTCAAACAATCGGTCAAGCTGATTCTGGAGTATGCGTAGCAACCACACATACCAATCGAAGGTCGGTTGGAAAACAAGCGCCCCCGCATCGGCCTTGGCATTGCCGACTATGTCAAAATGATTTAGATGAAGGGGTAAGCCGACCACTTCTATGAGATTATCAAGCTTGTCCAGATGGGTCGCGCTCGGCCCCGAACGAAACCGAATGGTGTTAGATGGATCCTTATAGTGCCCGGCCTCAAAAAGCGGGATAATAGGAACATCTTCTTCGATCTGTTTACGCACGGCTTGCGCGGCAGCGTCGGTGATACGTTCGATTTCAATCTCTGGATCACAGTGGGTCTGTTCGAATTCCAAGGTCCAAGGCTGACGGATTACCGACCAGTCGCGCTGTGCTGCACGAAAAAGCCATTCCGCCCAAGCCAGCCGTGAACGGACCCAGAGCGAATTATAGTCCTGGCGCTGCCGCTCCAATAGTTCACTGCGCGCATCGGTGATAAGGGTGCTCGCTTCAGAAAAATGCCCGAGTTCGCAATGCAAGGCGGCTCTGCGAAGTTTCCAAATCGGGTCTGAGCCATTGAGTTTCCTCAATTCAGCCGCCAGTGCTCGGAAATCCAGATGATCGCGCGCGCGAAGGCAAAGCTGGTAAGTCGCCTGGGCGCGCAGATCGGATTTTGGTTCCGCATGGTTTTCAAGAATGGAGATCCAACGGGCGAAGCCTTCGTCATTATGCCGTTGCCGAGCACTACGGAGGAGCGCGAGAGCGATTTCGAGCTGTTGCTGCTTCTTTAGACCGCAGGGTTGCGCGGGGTCAGCGAGGGGCACAAGCATTTCTGCAAGGCGCTCATCGATGGGCTCGAACGCCATAGAATGGCGCCAGACGATCTCATAAAGAACTTCTGCGCGGCGCAGTGGCTGAAATAAATTTAGCGCGGCGTTCCGTTGCCATTGAGCAGTGACCGTTCCGTGATGCATTTCGTCTCGCAAGCCCGGTGGGCAGACTAGCCAATGCGGGTAACTCTCGCGATCTTTCCGCCATATATCCGAAGCTTGATCGATGATTGAGGCCGCATAAGCTGCGTCTCTAATCAGTCTTTGGTGGTCCTCCATAGAAGTCGGCATAAAGCTGTAAGTTGAGGGGCTGGCGGGGCGCCAATCGTAAACGGCCCGGGGCTTCGCCTTCGCAAGATATTCAAGGAATAGCGTTGCGGCGCAGGCCTGTCGTTCGTCTTGCGAATTGCCTTCTACCAGCGGCGCTAAGTCAATGGGTGCGATGTTTCGGGAGCTCAAGAAACTTACGTTTAGTGGCGCGCAAATCGAGGGCGCCAACAAGATAGATGCGACGAGCGCTTTCGCCCAGATGATCACGGACCCAGCCGGACCATTGCAAGAAATTTGGATCATCGCCGGAAAATCCAATCAGGCATAATTCATTCTCAATGAAGATTTGACGGGCAGTGTTCACAAAGGCGGCAAAGCGCGTCGGATAGGTTCGATAGTCTTCTTCGGCGAAAATGAAATGCTCGCTCACTCCAACGGTCCCATGAAGTTTTATAACACGATTTTCGCGTCCGTGAGCGAGGTCTGCTGTGGAGCGAACAGTCTCGCGCCGACTCGTTGTACGCGTTCGCTCCAGAAGGGTATCCCAGTTCGTCGTCAGCACGTCGGACCAAGGAAGCTCCAGCAAATCTTGATGCAGTTTCCCCGGATTCCAAGCAGCATCGCGAATAGTCGTTCGCACGAATTCGTCTAATGCCGCCTGCCCCAAGTTAGTCCGATATTCCTCTGCAAGTCTCAACGGGTCGCGCGGAGCATCGTTTGTGTCGCGATAGAGCTGCGCGGCCATCATAAGCCAAAGTGTAGACCACAACGGGGGCTTCGGCGTATCCGCCCCAGACAGCACCGCGTTCCTGCTGAATCCCGCCCCTACAAGAACGGCCGCACCGCGTGCCGTGCCTTCGCGCCAGAGAGCGCGGCCAAGTTGGTGCAGGGCGGGATAATCAACGAGCTCTTCGATGTTCATTGGGCGGAACGATATTGTGGCGCTTCTGATTTCGAAATGATGCGATTATCTTGATGGTGCGGGCGGACGGACTTGAACCCTCACGGGGTTACCCCCAACGGATTTTCATACCAGCTACGGCTTGCGCCGCCTCGCCTGGCGCGTTCGCGCATCGGCGAGTTTGTGGTCTGGACTATACCTTCACCTTAGCGCGTTCGCGCCTTAGGTGCTGCCCGTCTAGTCTCTACACCTTCGCGCCGGCCGTTCGGCCGGTGCGCTTGGCTCGGGATTGCCTGTGACCGGTTTCCCCGAATTTGAGCAGTTCTGCATCTTCGGTTTCCCGGAGGGCACTCAATTGCTTAAGTCCGTTGCGTCTACCGTTCCGCCACGCCCGCACCTTAGGCAATTTAGCGGTCTGCCGCAAATGAGCCAATGAAAAAACTAGGCAGCCAATTCCTGCGGCTTCTCGCTGGCTTTCTTGCGCCGCTGAACCTTGGGCTCCGAGGGGAAGGGCCGCGAACGCCGCACGTTGATGATTGACGCGTCCACCATGTTCTTGATGTGAGAAGCATAGAAGTCTTCAATCATCTTTACGCTGGTGCGGCAGTTCTTGGCGATCTGGTACACGTCGGCGCCTTCCATCAGGCGCATGCAGATATAGGTGTGGCGTAACGAATAGAAGGTCCGTCGCTGGCCCTCGCGATCGGATTTCAACCCCAACTCGGCGAGGATGGTGTTGAACAGTTCGTGGTGCGACCGCGGGAACACGACATCCGTCGGCTGCGGATTACGCCGCTTCACGACGCGCTGAAACGGATGCACGGCGCCCGGCATGCTCTTGCAGAATCCCACGCCGCGCTTGCCGCGCACGTCGATCTCCAGAATTCGTTGGCCGCTGTCGCGGTCGTCAACGACTTTAAGATCGCGGAATTCAAGGCGCTTGGATTCGTCGGGACGAAGGCCGGTGTTCACCATGAACAGCACGTAGTCGTGCAGTTCCTCATAGTCCGTCTGGTACTTCTTCTTGCGCGGGTTCTCCACGCGTTCGGGCGTCGCCCTGTAAAGTAGTTTGTATTCCTCGGGCGAGAACCACGCGCGGTGCGAAATCTTGCTGTTGGTCCGGTAGGGCTGCGACAGGTCCGGCAGGCTCGTGAGATCGCCATGCCTGAGCGCTGTTTTCAGCACCTGGCGTAGCACAACGATCTCCTGATGCATTGTGTTGCGCGCCGGCGGCTTGCCCCGCTCGGCCTTGGAAGTTTCGACGCGGTGCAGCCGGTATTCCTGCACGAGACCCGAGGTAACCTTCGACAAGGGCTTGTCACCAAAAAAGGGGATGAGGTGCTTGTGCAATCTCCGTTCATGCCCTTCGACATACACCTTGCTGCGCTGGCCTTCGGTAATCACAGGAAATTCGCGAAGAAACTGCTGGGCCGCGTCCGCGAAGGTCTTCTCGGTGTTCACCTCGACGAGTTTGCCAACCTCACCACGTTTAAATTTGCCACGCAGTTCCAGGTACCAATCCTCGGCGTAGTCCTCCGCCTCGGACAGGCCTTCCTTCTTGGTCGTAGCGCGGTATTGCCTTCCGCCGACAGAAGCCGAGCACTGCCAGAAACGCCCGTCGCGCTTGTAGAGTTGGACTTTCCCGCCAAGGATTTCGTGACGCGTACTCATGGGGACAACAATCCTAGAACATTTAGCACGCTTCCGGACAAAATGTCCCTTGCGTGCATATTTGTGCTAATGATGTGCTAGAAAATTTTAAAAGTCAATATCAACTATCTCATTGATATCTCAGATTTAAACAGCGCGATCGACGCTAAAATAATGATTTTAAGTCCGTTGCGTCTACCGATTCCGCCACGTCCGCACGCAGCGCGTTTTAGCGCGCCTGTTATTGAAACGTAATCGATTCATTTTGTCGCCAGAACAACGATGAGGCTGTTGCCGCGGAAGCACCCCTCGCCGACTCTCGATAAGCGGATGAGGAAATGGTCGGCGCGCTGTCGTTGAAAATCGGGGCTGATTTCAATGAGGCAGCGTGTCTCTGCGCGAGAGCGTAGTTGTACTCCACGCTCCGCCTCGCCGAACCGCGTTCGCGGATCACTCCGCCGCGACGTCACCCCATAACGCCGCCCAGTCGCCGCCGCCGAGATCGGTGACGCGGCCGTCGCGCTCGAAGAACTTGTTGGGTACCTGGAACATCGCGAGCATCAGACCGCCTTCCGGACACCAGGCCGAGTGACGGCTGCCGGCGGGGCGCCAGACGAAATCGCCCTTGCTCACCGAAAGGCCTTCGTCCGGGCCTTCGCGATCGACGAGGCGCCCTTCCAGAACGAGCGTCTGCTCGATCTTCACGTGTTCGTGGTCAGGCAGCACCGCGCCGGGCGCAAAGCGCATCAGCGCGGTGACGAGGCCGCTCTCGCGATCGAACAGCAGCGTCTTCACCTCGCAGCCCTCGAAGCGCGTCTTCTGCCATTGCAACTCGTTGACGCGGACATGATGGGAGCGCAGGTCGGAGTTCGGGTTCACGGCGTCCATGGCATTCTCCATTCATTATTTGCTGCCGGCAGCATAGCTCATCCATCGGCAAAGCGCGAAATGCGCCGCCATCGTAGCCCGGATGAAGCGGAGCGAAATCCGGGGCGGCGCTTCAAATCAACGAAAGGCCGGCCCGGATTTCGCGGAGCCTGTCATCGGGCCCACCGGAGGCGGGACCCGTTGGCTTCATCCGGGCTACGAAGATCCATCGGATCACATTCCCGCTTCGGCGCGGATTGGGGGTTGGAAGGCAAGGCCGGTGTCCCACGGGAAAAAGATCCAGGTGTCCTGCGACACTTCGGTGATGAAGGTGTCGACCAGCGGCCGGCCCATGGGCTTGGCGTAGACCGTGGCGAAATGCGCCTTCGGCAACAGGTCGCGGACCACCTTGGCGGTGCGGCCGGTGTCGACGAGGTCATCGACGATGAGCACGCCCTTCCCGCCGCCGCCGCAGACTTCGATGATGTGCTTGGCGACGTCCTTGAGGATCTTCAATTCGCCCTGCTGAACGTGGCTGTAGCTCGCGATGCAGATGGTCTCGATCAGGCGCACGTCGAGTTCGCGCGCGACGATCGCGGCCGGCACCAGTCCGCCGCGCGTCACGGTCACGATCGCCTCGAACGGACCGGCCGGATTGAGGCGCCACGCAAGCGCGCGGGCATCGCGGTGAAATTGATCCCAGGAAACTGGAAACGCCTTGTCCGGCATTTTTGTCGGCGACATCTTTTCTCAATCCCTCCCTTGGCGGCCCGCTAAAGCGATTTGAGCCAGGCGATGACATCTCCCTGCGCCATGCGTGGCGTGGTGAGGTGGCTCGCAAACACCTCGACATAGCTGTTTTTCGGATTCTTGGCAGCCGTGGAGAACGCATATTCGGGGCCGCGGGAGTGGACCGGGTCGAACCGGCCGACCACCCACAGCAACGGAACGCCGCGCAGTGCCGCGACGTTCTTCGGGATCACCGCCGGCCCCACCGGGTCGAACATGCTGAGGTAGACGGCGGGAGACGCGTTGGCGAAGGTCGGCACGCCCTGGATCATGTCGGGCCACGCGTGACGCGAGGTGTCGCCGGCCGCAACGAGCCGCCGTGCCTCTTCGATGGCGTCTGCGGTGCGCGAGCGCATCTCGGGCGTTTCCGGCAAATGGCCTGGCGCAAGCGCCACCACCGCCGCGATGCCGCTGCGTCGCGCCGCATAGCCGATTGCGCCGTTGGCGCCGAGGCTGTGGCCGATGACGACGATCTTGGTCGCGCCTTTGGCCTTGAGCCTGGCAACCGCAGCGTCGATCTCGCGCATCGCGTCGTCGAACGTCGCGCCGTACATGCGGCGGATCGACCACGGCATCTCCGGCGCTTCCACGAACGCACCCTCGGCCTCGAGCGCCGAGGGGATGCCGCCGTCGAAGGCGCCGGGCCACACGCCCTTGCCATGGAGAAACACGACACCAATGCCGCGCAGGTCGAAGGCAGCGGCGGGAAAGCTCCAAGCCAGAAGCCACAGCAGGCAGGCGATCCCCGCGACCGCACGTGCGATCGCAGAACCCCTCCCCCGTGCCGGCGCAGCTTTCATCCGTACCTCAATTGGCTGCCTCCGCAAGACGCGCCCGGACTGCGACGAGCATCGCGACCACCGCGTCCTTCGCGGCGGCGAGCTTTGCCGGATCGCGCGAACGCAACACCACATTGGTGTTAGGGCCGCGCACCTCGTCGACAAACGGATAGCTCCCGATCATCACGTCAGGATGGGCCTTGGCAACCGCGCCAAGTTCGGTGCCGATGTCGCCTTCGCGCAAATCGGCGCGCACCGTCTCCGACAGCATCTTGACGCCGGTCTTGAGCTTCGGCGCCGCCGCATCGAGCATCGCCTGCATGATCGACGGCACGCCGGCCATGACGATGACGTTGCCGATCCAGAATCCGGGCGCAGCCGAGACCTTGTTGGGCACGAGTTCGGCGCCCTCCGGCACACGGGTCATGCGCATACGGGCCTCGTTCATCTCGGTCCCCATGGCCCCATAACGCTCCTTCATCATGGCGACCACGCGCGGATCATAGTCGATCGGCACACCGAATGCCTTGGCGACACTATCGGCGGTAATGTCGTCATGGGTTGGGCCGATGCCGCCGGTGGTAAACACATACGTATAGCGGTGGCGCAACGCATTGAGGGCCGCCACGATGTCGGCCTCATCGTCCGCGACCACGCGCACTTCCTTGAGGTCGATCCCGATCGTGGTCAGATATTCGGCAATGTAGCCTATGTTCTTGTCCTTGGTGCGTCCGGACAAAATCTCGTCGCCGATGACGAGAAGGCCCGCCGTCACGATCGCCGCGCGATCGCTCGCCGGGCCGGCCGATGGCTTGCTGGTATCAGTCATGCGACTTCATAGACCGATCGGCCGCAGATGCACAACGCCCGCGGCGGGAGCGCATGCACGCCGCATCGATGCGGCGCTATGATGGTCGCCCGCCGCGTCCAGCGCTCGCGGCCGCTGCTCGCGACCTTTCATCTCCCCTCTCCCGCTTGGCGACCTTTCATTGCCCTCCCACGCTTGCGGAGGAGGGTTGGGGAGGGGCAAACTCCACGGCACGAACTCGCGGACAGGCCCCCTCCCCGGCCCTCTCCCGCAAGCGGGAGAGGGGCAAGAGGCCGGTCTGCGGCCGGATAAATGCTGTGATAGAGAAGGCTGCGAGGGTCGCTACCTACGCGGCCACAAAAACGACAGCGCAGCGCTCAAGCGCTGCGCCGCCAAAAACGGAAACGCCGTCATGAACCGGCCCGAGCGCCCATCGCCCGACGTTGCGCCCTTTCGGCCGATTGATTTCGCGCCGGTGGATATATCGTGCGAAGCGATGCAGGACGGTGGCTTCCGGATGCGATCGCGCACGCCGCTGGCGCCCTACGATCCGAGCCTCGCCCGCATGTTCCGCGCGGCAGTCGAGCGCGCGCCGGGCCGCGTGTTTCTCGCCGAGCGCGTCGGCGAGGATTGGCGCAAGCTTACCTACGAGGCCTGCCGCATAGCGGTCGACTCGATTGCCGCCGCGCTCCTCGAACGCGGGCTCTCGGCGGAGCGGCCGGCAATGATGCTGTCGGGCAATGCCATCGACCACGCGCTCCTCATGCTCGCCGCCTACACTGCGGGCGTTCCCTGCGCGCCGGTATCGGTCGCCTATTCGCTCCAAAGCCGGGATTTTGCCAAGCTGCGCCACATCGCTGCGCTGGTGCGGCCGGGCCTTGTCTACGTCGCGGACACGGCACCATTCGCGGCCGCTCTCGCCGCAATCGATATCGGAAACGGCGAGATCGTCGCGAGCCGCAACGGGGCGGGACTCGATCGCGTCACGCCGTTCGATAGTCTCGCGGCAACGCGTGCCGGCGACGCGGTCGAGCGCGCGGTCGCGGCCACCGGCGCCGACACCATCGCAAAATTCCTGTTTACATCAGGCTCGACCGGCTCACCCAAGGGCGTCATCAATACTCACGGCATGCTCACGGCCAACCAGCAGCAGATCGCGCAGATCTGGCCATTCCTTGAAGAGGTACCGCCGGTGCTGGTGGATTGGCTGCCCTGGAACCACACCTTCGGCGGCAACCACAATTTCAATCTCGTCATGCGCCACGCCGGCACGCTCTACGTCGACGGCGGCAAGCCGATGCCGGCGCTCGTCGGCGAGACGGTAAAGAATCTCCGCAAGATATCGCCGACGATCTATTTCAATGTGCCGGCAGGTTATGCGGCCCTGCTGCCGTTTATCGAACGCGACGAGGCGCTCGCTGAGCGTTTTTTCGCCGAGTTGCAGTTCATCTTCTACGCCGGCGCGGCCCTGCCGCAGGACCTCTGGACGCGCCTGGAAGCCGCGGCCGTTCGCACGACCGGCAAGCGCATTCCGCTGACGTCGTCTTGGGGCACGACAGAGACCGCGCCCCTTGCGACCGCCGCGCATTTCCTTGCCGACCGCTCCGGCATGATCGGTGTGCCGGCACCCGGCATCGACGTGAAACTCGTGCCGGCGGGAACGAAGCTCGAGATCCGGGTGCGCGGACCCAACGTGACGCCGGGCTACTGGCAGCGGCCTGACCTGACGGCGGCAGCCTTCGATGAGGAGGGATTCTATCGGCCGGGCGACGCGGTGCGCTTCGCCGACCGAGCCGATCCCGGCAAGGGCGTGCTGTTCGATGGCCGCCTCGCCGAAGACTTCAAGCTCGCGACCGGCACGTGGGTTCATGTGGGCGCCTTGCGGGTCGGCGTCCTCGCCGCCGCGTCGCCCGTCCTCCAGGATGCCGTCGTCGTCGGTGAGAACCGCGAATTCATCGGCCTCCTGGCGTGGCTCAATCTTGCCGGCTGCCGCCGCCTCGTCGATGCACAAGAGGCCGAGCTTGCCGCCCTCGCCAACCACGAAGCGGTGCGCGAGCACGTGCGCGACGCTCTCGCGCGCTGGAATGCGGCTCGTCCCGGCTCGTCGGAACGGATCGCCCGCGGGCTGCTACTGCCGGACCAGCCGTCCATCGACGCCGGCGAAATCACCGACAAGGGCTACGTCAACCAACGTGCCGCCATCGAATTCCGCGCGGGCGAGGTCGAACGCCTCTTTGCGCGCGAACCGCAACCCCAGATCATCGTGGTTACTGCTTAAATCTTGTGCGAGGATAGAGGTCCACCGTCACTGTCTGGCTTGTGCAGGGCATTCACGGCCCCGTACTCTTGGCGTGAAGCTTGCTACGGCTGTGTGACGAGGTGGGGCTCGCGACGCGGCGAGCCGTGGGACCGGGCATGGTGGCACCAGTCGCATTCGACGAGATGAGAGCGGCCGACGGCGGGGTGCGTCCAGTCTATGCGGGCCTCGACAAGTGGCTCGGTGAATTGCCCGCAGACGTGCTGGAGCGCCGGCGCCACGAGGCGGAGTTCCTGTTCCGCCGCATCGGCATCACCTTCGCGGTCTATGGCGAGGCCGATTCAACCGAGCGCCTCATCCCCTTCGATGTCCTGCCGCGCATCATCTCGGCTGAGGAATGGACGCGGCTGCGCACCGGTCTCGAGCAGCGGGTCAAGGCGCTCAATCACTACATCAAGGACGTTTACGGACGACGCGAGGTGCTGCGCGCCGGCATCGTGCCGGAAGATCTCGTCTTCCAGAACCCGGTGTTTCGCCCGGAGATGAACGGGCTGCGGGTGCCCCACGACATCTACGTGCACATCGCCGGGATCGACATCGTTCGGGTCGACGCCGACACCTTCTACGTGCTGGAGGACAATGCACGCACGCCCTCGGGCGTCTCCTACATGCTGGAGAACCGCGAGATCATGATGCGGCTCTTCCCCGAGCTGTTCTCGCGGCACCGCGTGGCACCTGTCGAGAACTATCCCGACGAACTGCTCGCGACATTGAAATCGGTTGCGCCCAAGTCGGCGCCGGGCGACCCGACCGTGGTGCTGCTCACGCCCGGCATCTATAATTCCGCTTATTACGAGCACTCCTTCCTCGCCGACAAGCTCGGCATCGAGCTCGTCGAAGGCCGCGACCTCGTAGTCAAGAGTGGCATCGTCTACATGCGCACAACCGAAGGGTTGAAGCGGGTCGACGTAATCTATCGACGTCTCGACGACGATTTCCTCGACCCGCTGGCGTTCCGGCCGGACTCCGCGCTTGGCGTTCCCGGCCTGATGGCGGCCTATCAGGCCGGCAATCTGACGCTGGCCAACGCGGTCGGCACCGGCATCGCCGACGACAAGGCGGTCTACAGCTACATGCCGGAGATCGTGAAATTCTATCTCGGCGAGGAGCCGATCCTCAAAAACGTGCCGACGTGGCGTTGCCGCGAACCCGAGCACCTGTCCTACGTGCTGGACAATCTCGCCGACCTCGTTGTCAAGGAGGTCCATGGCTCCGGCGGATACGGCATGTTGATCGGCCCGAAATCCGACCAGGCGACCATCGCGGCCTTCCGCGCCAAGCTCAAATCCGATCCCAAGAACTTCATCGCCCAGCCGACGCTCGCGCTCTCCACTTGCCCGACCTGCGTCGAGGAGGGGGTAGCGCCGCGCCATGTCGACCTGCGCCCGTTCGTGCTCACCGGCCGCGACCGCGTCCGCATCGTTCCGGGCGGCCTGACCCGCGTCGCCCTCAAACGCGGATCGCTTGTCGTCAATTCGAGCCAGGGCGGCGGGACCAAGGACACATGGGTGCTTGACGCATGAGTGCAACCTGTAGGGTGGGCAAAGCGCAGCGTGCCCACGCGATCTGGGGCGTCGGCGAGGTCCAACCACGTGGGCACGACGCGATAGATCACGCTCCTCATTCCGACTGTACCATGCGCCTTTACCCACCCTACGGGCCGACGGGGCCTCACCATGCTCTCGCGTACCGCCGATAACCTTTACTGGCTCGCCCGCTACGTCGAGCGTGCCGAATATCTCGCACGCGTGCTCGAAGCCACGATGCGGTTAACCGCGCTGCCCGTGGCCTATATCGGCTCGACCAACGAGTGGGAAACCGCAGTCGCGACCGCCGGCTGCCGCAAAGCCTTTTTCGCCCATTACGATGAAGCCAACGAAGAGAACGTCGCCGAATTTCTTGCCTTCTCCACGGACAACGCCTCCTCGATCCGCAGCTGCATCGAGGTCGCGCGTCACAATGCCCGCGCGGTGCGGACCGCGCTTACGACCGAGACCTGGGAAACCATCAACGGCGCCTGGCTTGAACTCAAACGCTTCGGCAATGGGCCGACCTCGCGGGAGGAATTTCTGCGTTTCCTGCATTGGGTCCAGGAAACGTCATTGCGCTTCGACGGCTCCGCCTACCGCACCATGCTGCGCAACGATGTCTACTGGTTCTCCCGTCTTGGCCTCTATGTCGAGCGCGCCGACAACACGGCGCGCATCCTCGACGTGAAGTACCACATGCTGCTGCCGGACGATGAACAGGTGGGCGGCCCGCTCGACTACTATCAATGGGCCGCGATCCTGCGCACGGTCTCGGCGCTGACGGCGTACCATTGGGTCTATCGCGAAAGCCTCAAGCCGTGGCTCATTGCGGACCTCCTGATCCTCAACCCGCAGATGCCGCGCTCGCTGGCAAGCTGCTACGAGAACCTTGTGCGCTTCTGTGACTCGATTGCGACCGCCTACGGCCGCCAGGGTCAGGCCCAGCGCCAGGCGCGCGCCATCCGCACCAGGCTGCAGAACAGCCGGATGGAAGAAATCTTCCGCAGCGGCCTGCACGAATTCATCGGCGAATTCGTTTCCGACAACAATGCCTTTGGCGCCGCCGTCAGTTCCCAATATTTGATGTAGCGCAAGCGGTCCTGATAAGCTGCCGCCTCCGCGAGCCGCGGGCTTTTTAGGAATTCCCATGCGCATCTGCGTCGCGCACGAGACCGTATACCGTTACGACACTCCGCCTTCCGGAGTGATCCAGACGCTGCGTATGACGCCGCGTAATCACGACGGCCAATACGTCGTCGATTGGCGCATCGATGTTTCGGCCGACTGCCGGCTTGAGGCGAACGAGGACGCGTTCGGCAACATTGTCCACGCCTTTTCGACCGGCGGCCCGATCGAGGAACTGCGCGTCCTGGTGGAAGGCGAGGTCGAGACCCAGGATACGGCCGGCGTCGTGCGCGGCACGGTGGAGCGCTTCCCGCCCAGTCTCTTTCTGCGCGAGACACCGCTGACGCGGGCCGACGACGCGATCCTTGCTTATGCGCGCCAATTCCCGCGACCGGACGAGCCGGCAACGCTCTCAACGCTTCATGCGTTGCTTGCCAAGGTGCATCAGGATCTCACGTTTGATCCCGGCGCGGAGAACCCGAACAAGACCGCGGCCGAAGCCTTCGCGAACGAACGCGGGAATTGGGCGGACTTCACCCACGTTTTCCTCGCGATCGTCCGCACCCTCGGCGTTCCGGCCCGGTTCGTCAGTGGCTATTTCCGCGGCGCCGACGGCATTGCGACCAAAGCAAAGCTCTCGCAAGTTCAGACCCAGGGCGACCAGCAATCGCTTCAGGAGATGGCGCAGGATTCACGAGATGACGCAGTCGACGGCGAGGCGAAAGACAGGGCGCACGCCTGGGCGGAAGCGCATGTGCCCGGTCTCGGCTGGGTCGGATTCGACCCGGTGAATGGCTTCTGTATTACCGATCAACATATCAGGGTCGCGATCGGCCTCGATCAGCTCGGAGCGGCCCCGGTGCGCGGCGCTCATTATGGCGGTGGCCGCGAACTGCTGGCGGTCAAATTGATCGTCAGCCAGGCGTCCTGGCAAGCGCAGGGGTAAATGATGTTGTCCCCAGCCCAAATGGTGCTCCAGGTGGTGTCGCAACAGTCGCCGTTATATGCCGGACGCACCAAATTCGTGGCGAGTCGCAACGCGGCTGACGTCGCGCCACTTCGGTTCGGCGAGATTGCGCCGGACGGGCGGTTGCGCGCGCGATGGGGCGGAACATGCGCAATGGCGGAGAGCAGCGAATGACCTATTGCTGCGGCATCCTCGTCCATGATGGGCTCGTGATGATCGCCGACACGCGGACGAACGCCGGCCTCGACAACATTTCGGTGTTTCGCAAGCTGCACACGTTCGCGAACCCCGGCGAGCGCATTCTGGCGATAGCGTCGTCGGGCAACCTGTCGGTCACCCAGTCGGTACTCAGCATTTTGCGCGAGGGTTTGGAAAATCCGGCCACGGGCGAACTTGAGACGTTGATGAACTCGCCGACGCTGTTTCAGGCAGCCCAACGCATCGGCCGGGCGATACGCCATGTCCACGCACAGGACGGTCCGGCGCTGGAAGCGGCCGACGTGAAGTTCGACGTCTCGCTGTTGTTTGGCGGCCAGATCAAAGGCGAGCGGCCGCGGCTCTATATGATCTATCCGGCGGGCAATTTCATCGAGTGCACGACCGATACGCCCTATCTGCAAATCGGCGAGCACAAGTACGGCAAGCCCGTGCTCGACCGCGCCGTCATCTACAACATGGACCTCTATGACGCGCTCAAAGTCGGGCTGGTGTCAGTCGACTCGACCATGCGCTCCAATCTGAGTGTCGGCATGCCGATCGACGTGATGGTCGCGCGGCGAGATGCGTGCGCCGCCGAGCTTGTTTATCGGATCGAGCCAGGCGAGCCTTATTTCACCGATCTGCGCGAACGCTGGTCGGCGGCGCTGCGGGCCGCCCACGCCAACATTCCGCCGGTGCCGTACAAGAACGCCGAGTGGCGCGAAACCGTCAAGCGCGCGTGAGCAATGGTGGAGCGCTCGCATGAGCAACGATACGAAGATAGCGATCATCACTGGGGCCGGCACCGGCGTCGGCCGTGCCGCCGCTCTCGCCCTGATGAAGGCCGGCTACATCGTCGCGCTCGCCGGCCGCCGCAAGGACAAGCTCGACCAGGTCGCCGCTGAAGGCGCGCAGACTCAAGGCCGCGGCCTTGTCGTGCCCACGGATGTCTCCGATCCGGACGGCGTGAAGGCGCTGTTCGCCGAGGTTAAGAATACCTATGGGCGGCTCGATCTGCTGTTCAACAATGCCGGCATCGGCGCGCCGGCGATGCCCATCGAAGACCTGCCGCTCGACAAATGGCGCGCCGTCGTCGACACCAATTTGACCGGGCCGTTCCTGTGCACCCAGGAAGCCTTCCGCATCATGAAGGCCCAGAACCCGCGCGGCGGCCGCATCATCAATAACGGCTCGATCTCCGCGCACACGCCGCGACCCATGGCGGTCGCTTACACTTCGACCAAGCACGCCATTACCGGCCTCACCAAACAGACCGCCCTCGATGGGCGCCCGTTCGACATCTGCTGCAGCCAGATCGACATCGGCAATGCCGCAACGCCGCTGACCGACCGCATGGTCCAGGGCGCGGGCGTCATGCAGCCCGATGGCAGTATGATGCAGGAGGCGCGCATGGAGGCGAACCACGTCGGCGACGCCATCGTCTACATGGCGAACCTGCCGCTCTCGACCAACGTGCTGTTCATGACCGTGATGGCGAACCAGATGCCGTTCGTGGGGCGCGGATGACGGCATTGACATCAAAGCATCAAATCTCTTATGTTTTGATGCGCAATGAGAACCACACTTACTATCGATGACGATGTAGCGGCTGTGCTCGAGCGCCTGCGGCGGGAACGGGACGGCAATCTGAGAGACGTCGTCAACGAAGCGCTGCGTCGCGGGTTGCGCGAGATGACGGCTCCGGCGAAGCCGAGAAAGCGATTCCGTACGCGATCAGTGGACCTCGGCACACCTCGACTGCCAAATATCGATAACGTCGCCGAAGTGCTCGCCATAATCGAGGGCGAATCTTACAAGTGATCTTGGTCGACGCCAATCTTCTTATCTACGCATACAGCAGCAACTTCCCGCAGCACACGACTGCTCGCGAATGGCTTGATTCTCAGCTTAACGGAAGCGCGCGTGTGGGTTTGCCCTGGGCATCTCTGATGGCATTCTTAAGGATCACAACAAATCCGCGGCTGTTTCCGCGAGCGAACGCAATGGAGGAGTCGTGGAAACAAGTGTCGGATTGGCTTGGATGCGAGACGGCCTGGACTCCAGTTCCCTCGGAACGACATGCTGCGATATTACAAGGCTTATTGTTAGGTCATGGTATCTCGGGTAACCTCGTTTCCGACGCTCACCTTGCCGCACTCGCGATTGAGCATGGACTTACGTTGTGTTCTTGCGACGGCGATTTTGCCCGTTTTGCTGATTTGCGGTGGCTCGACCCTCTCGCGCCTGCCAAATAGGCCTTCGAGTAGCGAGCGGCCTCTATTTGCCGAAACTTCAGCCATACCCAACTCGACTTTATGATGCTTCCAGCAGCTCCGCCGCGATCTGCACCGCTTCCGCAGGCGTCGTTGCAATGTGGATGAGGCTGGCGCCGAGGGTCTTGAAATATTTTTGACCCGCTTGGCTTTCGTTCAGCAGCACGACGTGCTTCTTTGCCTTGAGGGCCAGCGCAATCTCTGACGCCGTACCCGGACCGCCTGCACCACATGAAATGACCACGTCGCTCGACAGCACATTGATGTTGTTGCGGGCACTGCCCATGTCGGTCACGATGACGATATCGACGGCATCGGACATCTGATCCGTCGTCCGCGGCGCGATGCCGACAGTCAATCCTCCGGCGGCTTTTGCGCCAGCGTTGACGGCTTCCATCACGCCGACGTTGCGGCCGCCGCTGAGAAGTACCCAGCCATGCGCTCCGATCAGCTTTCCGAGTTCATGGGCCAGCGCAATGTCCGCGTCGGCCGCGCCCTCGCCGGCGCCCATCACACCGATGACCCTTCTTCTCGCGGTCATGAGTTCCGCTCTGCGAACGTCACTTTGATCCTTGTCCCCGCCTTGACGACGGCGAGCGCCTTCACGTCGCCGAGCGCACGGGCGAAGACGTTGCAAGGGCTCGCGAGGCGCGTTTCGTCGCCCTGCGAAATCGGCGTGCGGCCAAAGCCGATGGCGATCGCTGGACCGTCGGGCCAATAGGCGATCTCGCCCGGCGTTACGACGGCGCGGGCGTTTTTCTCACGTGCGAACTCCACCGGCACCTCGAAATAGACCTCCTCGCCCCACGTCAGCGCAGTTGACGTCAGCGGCAAGGCAGCGAGGATCGCTTTTGCGGTCGGCGTGTCGAGAAGTTCGGCCTCGAGCACGAGCGTGCCGAATTCGAAGCGGATGCGCGCCATGATGTGACCTCGTGACGGCCGAACCTATTCGGCGGTCGTGGCCTCGACAAGCGCGCGTTCGACGGCGCAAGATCCGGGTCTTGGCAGGCTCCCCCCAAACCGGCATTGTCCGCCGCAGGGGGATTTGATGGCAACCGTCCAGTCGATCGTCGGCATATTCGGACTCCTGGCGTTGACCTATGCGATCAGCGAGGACCACCGCGCCGTGTCGTTCCGGCAGGTCGCGCTCGGCCTCGCGGTCACCATCGTGCTTGCGGTGCTGTTTCTGAAAATCCCGCAGCTCAAGGTCGCATTTGCCGGGATCGGCGACGCGGTCGATGCCATCGCGGCGGCAACGCGAGCCGGCACCTCCTTCGTGTTCGGCTATCTCGGCGGCGGGCCGCTGCCGTTTGAGCTGAAGACGCCGGGCAACGAATTCGTGCTGGCGCTCCAGGCGCTGCCGGTCGTGCTGGTGATGAGCGTGCTGACGACGCTCCTGTTCTATTGGGGCATCCTCCCGCCGATCGTGCGCGGGCTGGCCATCCTTCTCAACCGCACGCTCGGCGTCGGCGGAGCGGTCGGACTCTCGACAGCCGCCAACATTTTCCTCGGTATGGTCGAGGCGCCGCTGTTCATCAAGCCTTATCTCAGTCGCCTGACGCGCAGTGAGCTGTTCATCGTCATGACCGGCGGCATGGCCGGAATCGCCGGCACCGTGCTCGTGCTCTACGCAACGATCCTAGGCCACGTCATTCCCGACGCCGCCGGCCACCTCGTCGTCGCATCGGTGCTGGGCGCACCGGCCGCGATCCTGATCAGCCTGATCATGGTGCCGGAAAAGCCCGGCGCGGCGACCGGCGGCGAGTTCAAGGACCTCGCGCCCGTCGCCACCAGCACCATGGATGCGATCGTGCTCGGCACCATGGCCGGCCTCGAATTGCTCCTCAACATCTGCGCCATGCTGATCGTGTTGATCGCGCTCGTGCACCTCGTCGATGCGATGCTGGGCGCGTTGCCGGCCATCGGCGGAGCGCCGGTGACGCTGGAGCGCGGGCTCGGCATCGTCATGGCGCCGATCTGCTGGCTGATGGGCGTGCCGTGGCAGGAAGCGACGACCGCCGGCGCCCTCATGGGCGTGAAGACGATCCTCAATGAATTCGTCGCCTACTTGCAACTTGCGGCGTTGCCGCCCGACGCATTGAGCGAACGCTCGCGTCTCATCATGGTCTATGCCATGTGCGGCTTCGCGAATTTCGGCAGCCTCGGCATCATGATCGGCGGCCTCACCACCATGGCGCCTGATCGTCGCGACGACATCGTGTCCCTCGGCGCCAAGTCGATCGTGTCCGGAACACTTTCCACGTGTCTTCTTGGCGCGATCGTCGGTGCGCTCACGTAACGTTCGCCGCTGCCGGGACATCGCGGAGCAACCGCTTCTTTACCATGGGCCGAAATGCCAAGGTTTTGAGCAATCATCGACAACCTGTGCTCGCGCGCACGGCTCTCGCTCCTTTTCGCACACGGCTTGGGCAAATCCATTTTTCGTCCCGAAAACTGTGACGCTAAAAACATCACACGCAAACGCTCGGCAATCTCGAGAATGTTAGATGCCTCTGGGGCCACACGGTTTGTTCAGAGGTCGTCCCGCATATCGCTCACCGATCGGGGACCAGGAAATTCCATCTTTTCGTCATGCGCTCCAAATCAAGCTCAGGATCCGCAGGAAAGGCTGTCACATCGAAGCGTAACGCTGCACGCCACATCATCGATACGGCGCTGCGTCGCGCGATGGCAGACGCCGAACTCGCGATCGTCGAAGCCGAGCGCGCCCATGCGCGGCTGCGCGAGGCGATCGATCTTCTGCCCGAAGGCATCGTGTTTCTCGATCCGGACGAGCGCTATATCCTTTGGAACCAGCAATACGCGGACATTTACAAGCGTAGCGCCGACCTGTTTCAGTATGGCGCGCGGCTTGAAGATACGCTGCGCATCGGCGTCGCCCGCGGCGACTATCCGGAGGCCAACGGGCGCGAGGATGAATGGATCGCGGAGCGGCTCGGGAAGCTGCGAACTCCTAGCGGCCGCCACGAGCAGATGCTGTCGGATGGACGCTGCATCCTGATCGAGGAACGCCGCACCAGCGACGGCGGCACCATCGGGCTGCGGGTAGATATTACGGAAATGAAACGGCGCGAGGCGTCGTTTCGCCTGCTGTTCGATTCCAATCCGGTGCCGATGTTCGTCTATGCCCTCGATGACGAGCGGATCATCGCGGTCAACGATGCCGCGATCGCCCATTACGGCTACCCTCGCGGCGCGTTCATCGGCATGACCCTGACGGCGCTCCATGCCGATGCGCAAGCGGCCGTGCTGCCGCACATTGCGGACCTGTCGCCTGACGAGCAGGCGGGCCGCACCTGGCGCCATCGCAAGGCCGACGGCTCACCGATCGACGTCGCGATCTATGCACAACGTCTGAGGTACGAAGGCCGTGCCGCAGCACTGGTCGCAGCGATCGACATTACCGAGCGCAAGCGCGCCGAAACACGCATCGCCCACATGGCGCACCATGACGCGCTGACTTCGCTCCCGAACCGTGTGCTGATGCGGCTGCGCATGGAAGGGATGTTGTCGGCCCGCAACGGCGGACACGTGGCCGTCATGTGTCTCGACCTCGACAACTTCAAGTCGGTGAACGACACCCTCGGCCATCCGCTCGGCGACCTCCTGCTGCAGCAGGTCGCACGGCGCCTGCAGGGCGAGTTGCGCAATGACGACTCCGTTGCGCGCCTCGGCGGTGATGAATTTGCGGTGCTGCAGGCGGATACCGAGTCGGCCGATGTAGCGAGCGAACTTGCTCAGCGGCTGCTTACCGTCGTCAGCGAGCCCTACGAGATCGACGGCCACACGGTCACCGTCGGCGCAAGCATCGGCATCGCGCTCGCGCCGAACGACGGCAGTGACCCCGACCGTCTGCTCAAGCAAGCCGACATGGCGCTCTATCGCGCCAAAGGCGACGGCAAGGGTGCGTTCCGCTTCTTCGAGCCCGAGATGGACGCGCGCGTGCAAGCGCGACGCCACCTCGAAATGGATTTGCGCAGCGCTCTGAATTCAGGCGAACTCGAAATCTATTACCAACCGCTGGTGGACATCGCGAGTGGTCGGACCTGCGCGTTCGAGGCGCTGCTGCGCTGGAGGCACCGCGAGCGCGGCATGATCCCGCCCGGTGAGTTCATTCCCGTGGCTGAGGAAACCGGCCTGATCGGCCCGCTCGGGGCGTTTGTGCTGCGGCAGGCTTGCGCGGACGCCACCTTGTGGCCGGACGACATGAAAGTTGCCGTCAACCTGTCGCCGCTGCAGTTCCGCACCGGCAGTCTGCTGCAAACCGTGATGAGCGCGCTCGAACGATCCGGCCTCGCCGCCGATCGTCTCGAACTTGAGATCACCGAAACTCTGCTTCTGGAGCGTGGCGAGCGCGTGCTGGCGACGCTGCATGCGTTGCGGGCACTTGGCGTGCGCATCGCCATGGATGATTTCGGCACCGGCTATTCGTCGCTGAGTTATCTGCGCAGTTTTCCGTTCGACAAGATCAAGATCGATCGATCATTCGTGCGCGACCTGTCGTCCAATACGGATTCACTCGCAATCGTGCGCGCCATCGTCAGTCTCGGTTCAAGCCTCGGCATCACCGTTACCGCCGAAGGTGTCGAGTGCGAGCACGATCTGGACCGGTTGCGCGCCGCAGGCTGCAACCAGGCGCAGGGCTTCCTGTTCAGCAGGCCGCGGCCCCAGCGCGAAATTCTGCAGAGCCTTCACCCGCAGCAGGTGGCATGACATCGCGAACGGGAACAACTCCGCGTCACCGCAGCGCCGCGGCAGCGAAACGTACCGAAGCCTTCAATGCAAACGGAATACGCCGTCGACCGGACGGATTTCCGCGGGCTTGATGAGCTTCGCGTGGGCGACCGTCACCGAATGCAGAATGCCTTCGAGTGATTTCTGCCAGAAGTCCAGAAACCGCTGCAACTCCGGGAAGTTCGGGCAAAGATCGTAGGACTGCCAGACATAAGACTGCAGCAGCCAGGGGTGATCCGGCCGCCGGTAGAGAATGTTGGCGGTCGTCAGCCCGTAGCCCGCGACCTGCTTGCGGAAATCTTGCGAGACCATTGCGCCCTCCAGTAGAGGAATCGAAGTGTGTCGCATGCACAACTCATTGCAAGCCCAAAAGTTTAACAATCACTGCAATTTCAATGTGTTAGCAGCATCTGGAACGGTTTGCTAACAACGCCGCGCGGGCGCGTGTTAGCAATCGCCTCATATGAGTGCTAATTTTTTTGCTGCCCCCTCTTGTACCATCGACCTGTCTGCCCTAAATCGCGGCCTGAGGGTGCGGGCAGCGGGGCTCCCGTGCCATCAATCTAAACACTTTAATGGAATCAATCTGTTAGGAGGACAGCATGAAGTTTCGTCCGCTTCACGATCGTGTCGTCGTCAAGCGCATCGATGCCGAAGAGAAGACTGCTGGCGGCATCATCATTCCCGATAGCGCGAAGGAAAAGCCGTCGCAGGGCGAAATCATCGCCGTCGGCCCGGGTGGTCGCGACGAGGCCGGCAAGCTGGTGAAGCTCGACGTGCAGGTCGGTGACCGCATCCTGTTCGGCAAGTGGTCGGGCACCGAGGTCAAGATCGACGGCGTCGAATACCTAATCATGAAGGAAAGCGACATCATGGGCGTCCTCGAGGACGTGCAAACCAAGAAGAAGGCCGCCTGACGGAGCCTTTCCCTCAAAGCACCCCGACGGTTGAAGGCGGACTTTGGTCGCGCCGCACCCGGGATAGCAGAACGCAAAATCTCTCAGGAGACATGAAACATGGCTGCAAAGGACGTAAAGTTTTCCGTTGATGCCCGCGACCGCATGCTGCGCGGCGTCGACATCCTCGCCAATGCCGTAAAGGTGACCCTCGGCCCGAAGGGCCGCAACGTCGTGCTCGACAAATCGTTCGGCGCACCGCGCATCACCAAGGACGGCGTGACAGTGGCGAAGGAAATCGAACTTGAGGACAAGTTCGAGAACATGGGCGCCCAGATGGTGCGCGAAGTCGCGAGCAAGACCTCCGATCTCGCCGGCGATGGCACCACCACCGCGACGGTTCTCGCCCAGGCGATCGTGAAGGAAGGCGCCAAGGCGGTGGCCGCCGGCATGAACCCGATGGACCTCAAGCGCGGCGTCGACCTCGCGGTCGAGGCGATCGTGAAGGACCTTGAGCACAACTCGAAGAAGGTCACCTCGAACGAGGAAATCGCTCAGGTGGGCACCATTTCCGCGAACGGCGACGCCGAGATCGGCCGCTTCCTGGCCGAGGCCATGAAGAAAGTCGGCAACGAGGGCGTCATCACCGTCGAGGAAGCAAAGTCGCTTGAGACCGAGCTTGACGTGGTCGAGGGCATGCAGTTCGACCGCGGCTACATCTCGCCCTACTTCGTCACCAACGCCGACAAGATGCGGGTCGAGATGGAGGACGCCTACGTCCTCATCAACGAGAAGAAGCTCTCGGGCCTGCAGGAACTGCTCCCGCTCCTCGAAGCGGTGGTGCAGACTGGCAAGCCACTGGTGATCATCGCCGAGGACGTCGAGGGCGAGGCGCTCGCTACGCTCGTCGTCAACAAGCTGCGCGGCGGCCTCAAGGTCGCGGCCGTGAAGGCGCCGGGCTTCGGCGATCGCCGCAAGGCCATGCTGCAGGACATCGCGATCCTGACCGGCGGCCAGGCGATCTCGGAAGACCTCGGCATCAAGCTCGAGAACGTCACTGTCGCCATGCTGGGCAAGGCCAAGAAGGTGATCATCGAGAAAGAGAACACCACGATCGTCAACGGCGCCGGCAAGAAGGCCGACATCGAGGCCCGCATTTCCCAGATCAAGGCGCAGATCGAGGAAACCACATCGGACTACGACCGTGAGAAGCTCCAGGAGCGTCTCGCCAAGCTCGCAGGCGGCGTCGCGGTGATCCGCGTCGGCGGCGCGACCGAAGTCGAGGTGAAGGAGCGCAAGGACCGCGTCGACGACGCGATGCATGCGACCCGCGCCGCGGTCGAGGAAGGCGTGCTGCCGGGTGGCGGCGTCGCGCTGCTGCGCTCGATCAAGGCGATCGAAAAGATCCGCGTCGCCAATGATGACCAGAAGACCGGCGTCGACATCGTCCGCAAGGCGCTGTCCTGGCCGGCGCGCCAGATCGCCTTCAACGCAGGCGAGGACGGCTCGGTCGTGGTCGGCAAGATCCTCGACAAGGATCAGTACAACTACGGCTTCGACGCCCAGTCCGGCGAATACGGCAACCTCGTCAGCAAGGGCATCATCGACCCGACCAAGGTCGTGCGCTGCGCGTTGCAGGACGCCGCTTCGGTGGCTGGCCTTTTGATCACCACCGAAGCCATGGTCGCGGAACTGCCGAAGAAGCAATCGGCGGCCCCCGCCATGCCGCCCGGCGGCGGCATGGATTTCTGACCAAATCCGAACCGCTGAAGCCGAAGCGAGAACGAACGAAGGCCCGGGTGCAAGCCCGGGCCTTTTGGCTTTTCTTGGTGCGATTACGCCAATACTCCCACGCGGGTGTCGTTTCATCTCTCTGACGCGAGACAAGCGTAGATTAGTATTTTTCTTGAAGTCGACCGCCCTTATATGTCGGTCCTAATAAGCTATCCCGTTGCCGTCGGGTATCGATACGCAACGAACCGTCAGGAGCGAGGCTGGCGAGAATGGCCAATTCAATCCGCATGATATTTTCTCTGCCGATGGTATCTCGGCGCAGTCCTGGCAGCAAATCGTACTGAACCATTTCTCGCGGCGTACGCGTCATCGCCGCCATAGTGTGACCGCATCCTGAAGATTCCACAGCTATCCCCAACTCGATCGAACATGACCTAAGCATTTCCTCATGAATCAAAAGCATCGGACGCGCTATGGCGTACTGCACACCATGCAGTCTGCTTTGTTCGTAAGCTGGTTCCTCAGTTGCTGCCAGTCCTGCGTCCAGATATCGAAGGAACGTCTCCACGAAAAACGAGGCCTTGCGTCTGAGATCATCATCTAGTCTCTTAATTAGATGCACGTAGTTCCTTCGCTCGAATAGGGTATGTCCTTCTACCCAGCGGTCGTGGTACATTATACTGGACTTGATGAAGGAAGAGATCATATCGTCAGCATGGTGGCCGAAATATAGGACTTCGTTGGCGCCGCCTTGATGCTGACGCGTCAGCGCAACCAACTTGCAATTGTAGCAATTCGTACACGGCGTCACGTCAACTCTTGGAGTGACCGCTAACTCATCGAGGTAGGAACGTCGCCGCAATAAATCTTCACGCGTCTGCTGATCGAGATCAGAGCCCATCATCCTACGGAGATTGATCACGTCAATAGGCAACCGAAGGCCGTTCGCGATCGATCTGATGCGGCTTTCCCAACGGTCCGAATATCCCATGTCGACTGCCCTGAGCCGAACGTCCTTTCCGAGCTCCCGCATCACATGTGCGAGCGCTACTGAATCTTTGCCGCCAGAAAAGGCTATTACGACCATTCCGCGATTCAGATGCGGAAATCGTCTCAATATCTGCGCCGCTAACGCAATTGACTCGTCGATGGCGCTCCAGGCTTTCATATCAGGGTCACAAGGCTTCGGGTCGCGCAATGTATATTGCAATATCGGGTAACTTGGGCTCTGGCAAGACGACGATTGCGAAGGGGCTCGCCCGTCAGTTTCATTGCCCAACTTACCCACAAAAGCCGTATGATGAAAGCTACATTGCCGATCTCTTTGAGCAACCAGAACGTTGGACATTTGAAGCGCAAGCATCGTTCCTCATCCACAAGTATAATGAGATCAGGATGGGTCTCGCCACTCGCAAGCTGTTCATTTTAGACCGAACGATCTACGAAGACGTCGAGGTCTTTGCACGCAAATTCCACGACGACGGTGTGATTGACGATCGAAGCATGGACCTCCTGGAGAAGATATACAGGAACCTGCTTCCTAACCTGCTGCCGCCGGCACTTATCGTATGGTGTGCGTGCCCCCCCGATGTCTGCGTTGAGAGAGTGGCGCAACGACCTCGCAAGTATCAGGCTAGCTATCCAAATGACCACTTGACGAAACTTGACAACAGACTTGCTGTCTGGATGCGCACTATCACTGAAGTTCCTGTGCTGCGAATTGACACAGTGGCTGTCGATTTCCGCGATGGGGAAGCGCTGCGCCATCTTGCATTTCAGATCGACGAATTTATGCGTCGTCCCCAGGCAGACGAACAGGCCGACCTCTTTTCCGTTACCGATGCGCCTAGCGCTATATCTTCACAAAGTTACCCACTGATCGAACTCGTAAATCAACCTCAGCACGCACAGCGCCTGTTCTTCGGCAGTCTCATTACCCCAAGAACCGTTTATCTCGCTGCGCCATTTACCTCTCGCGCGAAGCCGAGAAAATTAACGACATCCGCTCAACAGAGCCTATTTCCGGGGGATGACTACATTGAAAACATAACAGGCGCCTATCGTAGGCATCTGCTGGGCCTCTCACGCGCTATTGAAGGCCACGGTTATCGCGTCCTTTTGCCTCATCGCGATATAAATGCATGGGGCCGAAAGGCATATCCACCAAGCGAAATCGCAAATAAGTGTATAGATGCAGTAGCAGGTTGCGATTATTTTGTTGGGCTCATCGCCGAAAGCTTTGGATCTCATCTGGAATTAGGGGTTGCTCTTGGAATGTCTAAGCCAATTCTGCTGCTTTTCGTAGATACAATTCCAACCAGCTTTTTCGGTCGCGGAGTTCTAGAAAGTGGCCGCGTAACGACTTTACGAGCAAGAAACATTCCGCAGCTTGTTTCAAAGCTCAAGAAGGACGACATGTTATTGAGTATTTAACACCAGAGTCGACCCATGCATAGATATTTAAACGGGTTACGCACGACAATTTGGCGATTTAGAGTCGCAGTACAGGCCGTAATTGTGTCGCTCCTATCTTACAGCACTGCATTGATAACTACGTATGTCGAAAACATCGGACCGACCAACGATAAAATCGTTATCATAAGTGGTGGCCTTATTGTTGTGGTTGTGATGACCCTGGTCTCAAGCTTAGTTGACAAGATCATACGCGAACGCGAGAAGGCGCATCAACGCGAACATAATATTCACAAGAGCGGATACGTAACACTAAATCGTGAAATAAACAACTATATTCAAATCTTGCGCGAGTTCGAAGGCGCCGGTGTAGCAAACAAATTTCGCGTCCTCACAGATTTAATGAAGAACGCCGTGCAGCAGCTATACGAGACTTTAGAGGCAGAGTACGGTACTGCGGTTTCTGTTGAAGATCATGTTGAGTTCGAGGTAACATTTATGACTATGTCCATAAAGGATGGCAAGATTACGATTGCGGCCTGGGCAAATAGGGACGGTCGAGCGCCAAAGAGTCTCGCGAAGAGGGATAAAAATCCTGAAATATATTCGGAGACCGAAACTGCCAAGCTTTATGACGATGAAAACAGAACAGTTCGAATCATCCCGACGACCTCGGATAGCGACTACAAGGAGCTATATCCAGGTCAAAAACAGCGCATTAGATCGTCAATAATATATCCTGTTATAGATGATACCTCCGCGCTTCTCGGTACACTTGTGGTGCACTGTGATCGCAATAACTTTTTTTGCGTGAAGGATGCAAAGCTCTGGAGAGAACTTCTAGAGCCCTATACTAAGAGGCTAGCTCTAGCGCGATTTGCGGTTGATAGGCTGATTGGGGAGCACCCAAAACAGCAGCCCTTTTAGGTTCGCCGTGGTATTACTTGGGAGTCTTTATAAAACTATGATGGATATTCGACTGGACCAGCGTATAGATAAGGCTACATTCCTCACCTGGATTGACACAGTCGAGGGACGCTACGAGCTTGCTCAGGGGCAGATCATTGCAAAACCTCGGCCGACAAGAGCTCACGCACTGCTGGTCACCAATTTGGGCTTGGCACTCATGCATCGGCTTGATCGACATCAATGGGAGACTCTGCTGGCGTTTGGCCTCGATTCTGGACCCGAGACGCTTCGCTTTCCCGATGTCGTCGTCGACCATGCCGGCGGCAGTGGCGACGATTACTGTGCGACTGCGCCAGTGCTTCTCGGCGAGGTCATGTCAAGACGAATAAAATGCCGCGAGAAAGATCAGGATCAAAGTGGGCGCACCATCTTGACCTCAATGGTAGAGAATCCGAGTCTTTCGTAGAGTGCTTTCGCCGGATTTTTGCTCAGCACGTGCGAGTCACACTCTTCAATTCCCTCGTCGCGTCCCCAATCCAACAATGTCGTCAAAAGTTTGCCTCCGACGCCGCATCCGCGAAACTGCGGGAAAACATATACAACGCTAATGTGTAGCGTCTTTTTCGGTACAAATGCCCCGTGAAGAACCTGCAACTCTGCGTCAGCAACTCCAATTCGATCGCCGTTTGACCGTTCTGCAATTACGTATTTCGTCGTGGGCCCTCGAAGTTCCGTAGTGAGAGACTTCGAAAATCTTCTCCCAGGCGGCATCGTCAGTCGCCGCAGCATGACCCCCATAGCTCGCCATGTCTTCGACCATATGGCGAATCATCTGGACGATGAAGCGAGCTTCATCGCTTTTCGCCTCGCGAATGGAAATATCTTTCATCGCGATCGAGTTCACAGCTGCCAGCGGAGATGAAACCATCTTTACCGTACTATGTGCGGCTGCAATCGCATTACACGTTGAGCCAATCGAGGTTCGGCTCGGTTTCGATGGCTTGCAGGCGGTCGAACAATGGCGACATGCGGTCGTGGCCGAGGCGCTTGGTCAACAGTAGGAATTTTTGGCGCAGCTCCGGCCGGTCGAGCGGCCGTTCCGGCGTGCCCTTGAAGCTCGTGACGCGGCGCGACAGCTCCCGCCCATCCTTGAGTTTGATGGTGACGGTCGCGGCAAGATCGCGGCGATCCTGGCCAGGCACGATCGTCATGCGGGTGCGGGCGGCGAGGTCGAGAATGGCGCGGTCATGGACGGCGCTGTCGTCAAACGAACGCGGGTCGACCGGATCGCGGTAAAGCGACAGCGCAACGCTGAACGGAATCGAGTACTGCGCCAGCATCATATCAGGGGGTGCGGGGATGTTGTTGGTCTTGGCCATCCGCTCGTTGCCGGCAATCACGATCTCCGCAACATCGGCAGCGACGAACTTGTGCTCGCTGCGCAAATCGAGGGTCGCCTCGACCGGATTGTGCGCCGTGATGTGACAGGCGTAGCGCTTGAGCATGATGTCCTGGATGAACCACGTCGTACCGAGGCCGCGGACCAGCTCTGCCGTATCCCAATCATTGCAAAACACGCGCAGGAAACCGTAATCGCCTTCGAGAACGCTCGACGGTCCGGTGAAGCCTTCCCCGGCGAGGCTCGCCGCGAGAATGCCGCCTTCGGCCGCGCGTCCCATGTGCAGCCGCTTCACCATGGCACCGTTGCCGGCGTGGGCGAACTCCAGAAGCCCGCCCGCACAAGAACCGGCAACGCCGAGCGCATTTGTCATGCGCGCGGCATCGAATCCCATGAGACGACCCGCAGCCGTCGCCGCGCCGAACGGGCCGGTCGTGCCGGGCGCATGAAAGCCGCGCGCCTCGTTGGAATGCTTTGTGGCGTGCCCGATCCGGAACATGACTTCGTTGCCTGCGACGAATGCTGTGAGGAGGTCGCGGCCCGACAGCTTGCGGTCCTGGGCGACCGCAAGCGCCGCCGTGAACACGGTCGCGCCCGGATGGGAGCCGCTGTCCGGCTTGGTCAGGCTGTCGAGTTCGAAGGCATGGGTCATGGCGCCGTTCGCGAGCGCGGCCGCGCCCGGATGAACCGGCGCCCCGCCGGAGCCGAGAATGCTGCTCGCACCCGGCGGACTGTTCTGCCGGGCATAGGCGATGATCATCTTGCTCCACGGCAATTCAGCCCCGAAGATGATCGCGCCCACGGTGTCGCAGATGCAGTCCTTGGAGCGTTGGACGACGGCGGGAGGCAAGTCTTCGTAGCGCAGCGCCGCGGCGAAGGCGGCGAGCCGCTCGGTCTCGTGGTGGGTCGTTGCGTGTTCGGCCGCCTGCGAGTTTTCGGCTGCGGAGCCGGCCGCCGCGAACAGTGTCGGCGCGAGTGGAGCACCGCCCGCGACCGCCATCCGCTTGAGGAAGCTGCGGCGACCCAAACCTTCGTCCGTGGCACTCGTCATTCCATCCTCCCGGAAATCCTCAGGCGACTTTGCCCGCTTTTTGCATTCACTGTGCCGGTCGACCTCTGCGTGGTCAACAGCGGTCCTCCAGCGCCCGAATAGCGAGCTGCAACAAGGATTGATCCGATCACATAACGCAGCGCATGATGGGGTCGGATGGCTCCGCGGAGGGATGATGGGCACACGGCGAGATTTCCTGCGGCAGGTCGGCAGCATCGGCGGATACCGCGCGACCTATCTCACCATGCAAGCCATGGGCCTGGCCGGCACCACAGCGCTCGCGGAGCCGCTCACGCTCGAAAAGGGCGAGGCGCCGCACGGCACTAAGGTCATCATCCTCGGCGCCGGCGTTGCCGGCCTCTCCGCTGCCCACGAACTCGGCAAGGCCGGCTATGACTGCACGGTCCTCGAAGCTCGCGACCGGGCCGGCGGGCGCAACTGGACGATCCGTCGCGGCACCAAGCTCGACATGACCGACGGCACGCGCCAAGTCTGCGAGTTCGATCCCGACATGTACTGGAACTCCGGCCCGGCGCGCATTCCGAGCGCGCACCAGGCGGTGCTCGGCTATTGCCGCGACCTCGGCGTTCCTCTCGAAGTCGAGGTCAACACCAGCCGCGACGCCCGTCTGTTCAATCCGGCCGCCAACGGCGGCAAGACCATCGAGATGCGCCAGGCCCACAACGATGTGCGCGGCGCAGTCTCCGAGCTGCTTGGCAAGGCGATCAATCGCGGCGCGCTTGATGAAGAGCTGTCGAGCCATGACAAGGAACGCATGCTGGCGTTCCTGCGCGCCTATGGCGATCTGTCTCCCGACTTCAAGTTCAAGGGAACGTCGCGGTCCGGCTACAAGGTCCTGCCGGGCGCAGGCGAAGACGCTGGAGATGCACGTGATCCGATTGCGCTCAGCACCTTCCTCGATGTCGAACTGTGGAATGCCATCCTGTTCGAGGAGGTCTTCGACTTCCAGGCCACCATGTTCCAGCCGGTCGGCGGCATGGATCGCATCCCGGCGGCCTTCGCGAAGAAACTCGGGCCGACGGTCCGCCTCGCGAGCGAGGTCACCGCGATCAAGCGGCGCAACAACGGCGTGAGCATTAGCTACACCGATAAGCGCTCCGGCAAACAGCACGCGATCGAAGGCGCCTACTGCCTGGTGACGATCCCGCTCAAGGTGCTCGAGCCGATCGAGAATGACTTTTCCGCCGCGCATCGTGCGGCGATCCACGACATCGAATATGGCAACGCCATCAAGATCGCGTGGCAGTCGCGGCGGTTCTGGGAGATGGATGACCACATCTACGGCGGCATTTCCTGGGTGAAGGGCCCGACGGCACTCGTGTGGTACCCGAGCGACCGGCTGTTCTCGCCAAGGGGGATTCTGCTCGGCGCTTACGTCGGCCGCGGCAATGTCGATGCACTCGCCTCAAAGTCGCTGCGCGAGCAATTCGAGCTGAGCCGCGCCGCGATCGAGGGGCTGCATCCGGGCCATGGTCATGAGCTTGAAAAGCCGATGTCGATCGTGTGGTCCAAGGTGCCCTACAGCCTCGGCATCGCGGCGCGCTACGCGACCGACCAGGACGCCAATTACGCGGTGCTGAGCGAGCCCGACGGGCCATTCTATTTTGCTGGCGAGCACCTGAGCCATGTGGGCGCATGGCAAGAGGGCGCCATTCTTGCCGCCCGCCGCGCCATCAACATGCTGGACAAGCGGCGCCGTACTGAGCACGCGTGATTTAGTTTCAGCGCGCCACGCATGCGCGCGGCCGCCTGCGGCACGCACCCCAGGCTATCGCAAAAAAGCGTAGCGAAACCGCTCGCCGTCCGCTTCGACGCGACCCACGGTCGGATGCGGAAAATGGACCGGGACCACCAGGGTGTCGGTGCCGGCGACAGCGCCGAGGAAACGACGGCGCGTGCGTGCCGCTTCCGCTTTGTCCCAGTCGAAGACCGTCGACCAATCGGGCTCGCGACATTGCAGCGCGTGATGCATCAGGTCCCCGGTGATCACCGCATGCCGTCCGCCCGAGCGGATGTGAAGGCAGCAATGACAGGGCGAATGGCCCGGCGTCGGCTCCAGGCGAAACGTGTCGTCGAGTTCGAAGCCGTCATCGACCAGCAGCGCCTGGCCGGCGGCCACGACGGGCTCGCAATTATAGCGCCACACATTGCCGGGCGGGTTGTCGCCGCGCGTCGTCGCCTCTTCCCACGCGGCGTATTCGCGCCGATGGAAGATGTATTTCGCCTTCGGAAACGTCGGCACCCAGCGGCCGTCGCGCAGCACGGTGTTCCAGCCGCAATGATCGATATGGAGGTGCGTACAGAAGACGTAGTCGATGTCCTCGAACCGAAGGCCGGCGGCGCGGAAACCATCGAGCCAAGGCGCCTTGGGGAAATCCATCGGCGCGGGGTAACCCTTGTCCTCGCCGGTGCAGGTGTCCACCAGGATGGTGTGCCGCGGCGTCTTCACCACGAAGGTCTGGTAGGTGATGACGATGCGGTCGGATGCGGGGTCGTAAACGAAGGGTTCGAGGGCGGCGAGGTGCCGCTTGCCGATCTCGGGATCGTAGGCCGGAAACATATCGGCGGGCCGTCGCCACGGTCCGTCTCGCTCGACGATGTTGGTGATGGTGACATCGCCGATTTCAAGCTTGTTCATGCCCTGCCCTCGCCCGCGCGTTCGCGCGGCATTCTAACATCTTGTTCTGGTCGCGTGCTGGCGAAAACCATGTAGGGCGCACTTTTCAACGCAAGCCGTGCTTGCCGAGCATCTTCACGGTGCTTGCTTGCGGGCCCTTCTCGCCGGGCTCCTCGAAAAATGTCACGCGTGCACCGGGGGCAAGCTGCCCGAACGCGTCATTGAGGACGCTGTTGCGATGAAAGTAGATTTCGCGGCCGTCGTCGGTCTCCAGGAAGCCGAAGCCGGCACCGTCGATTTGCTTCACCGTCGCGATCGGCGGCCCGTCGTGGGATTTCACCAACCCCTTCATGCGCCGGGTGTGTTCCTGCAGGCGCCGCCGCGCGCGTTTGAACGCGTCGTTGATAGCGATCGTCACGTCATCGCGGGTTTCGCCGGTGCGCGCGGTCCGCTTGATCTCGATATCGCGCCCACCCGGCAGGCCGAGGTGGATTTGAATGTCATAGGCGCTGCCCTTGGGACGCTCGCTCGCGCACTTGATGCTGATCCGGCAGACGGTCATTCGGCCATAGTGCTCTTCAAGCACGGCAACGTGCTTGAGCACCGTGGCGCGCATGGCCTCGTTGGCTGTCAGGCCCTGAAATTCGATCTCGACCGGATTTTCCATTGACGATCTCCGGGTTGCACAGCGGTTCAACATCGCGCATTCGGGCACGACGGCACGCGAACACCTCCACGCCCTTCCCGAGACCTAGGAAACACCCCGAGGCAGCACAAGATGAAACTCTTTGTGCCGAAATTCGATGGTGGGACTTGATGTCGCCGCGGTGATGGTGGAATTTCGTGCGCCGGTACCGCTTCCCAGTGAAGGAGGCCATAATGGCTAAGATCCCGGGTCGACTTCGGCCCTTGACCGGGAAGCAGCGCCGCCTGTTCCACTGGCTCGCAACTTCGGGCGCAGTTGCTACGCTCGCCGCGGTGCTTGCCGCTGCGAGCGGGAGCCTTCTGTTGGCCCGACCTGCCGCAGCGGGCGCGGAAATTCCAGCGCATGCGACGAGCTTTGCCGACATGGTCGAGCGGGTGAAGCCCGCCGTGATTTCCGTCAGCGTCAAGTTCGCGCCGCCGAAGAGCACCCGGAGCGGCGAGGCGCCCGAATCGTCCCTCGATCGCTTCCTGCGCCGTTACGGCGCGCCGAACGGTGGTTCCAGTTCGCCCCCGCGACGCCCTACACTGACGGGTCAGGGGTCCGGCTTTTTCATTTCGCCGGACGGATTCGCAGTCACCAATTTCCACGTCGTCGACAAAGCCGATTACGTCGGCGTCACCACGGACGATGGCCGAGTCCTCACCGCCACCGTGATCGGCGCCGATCAACGGTCCGACATCGCAGTGATCAAGGTCGACGGCGGCGATTTCCCGTTCGTGCAATTCGCCGACGCAAGCCCGAGAGTCGGCGATTGGGTCATTGCGGTCGGCAACCCGTTCGGTCTCGGTGGTACCGTCACCGCCGGCATCGTGTCGGCGCGCGGCCGCGCCCTCGGCACCGGTGCCTACGATGACCTCATCCAGATCGATGCCGCGGTCAATCGCGGCAATTCCGGCGGACCGACCTTCGACATCGAAGGCAACGTGATCGGCGTCAACACTGCGATCGTCTCGCCGACCGGCGGCTCGGTCGGCATCGCGTTCGCGATCCCCGCGGAAGACATCAAGGGGGTCATCAATCAGCTTCGCGACAAAGGCAAGGTGATCCGCGGCTGGATCGGCGTGAAGATGCAGGACGTGAATCGCGATCTCGCCGAGGAACTTGGCCTGGCGACGACTCGCGGCGCGCTCGTCGCCGAGCCGGAGACGAATGGACCCGCCGCCAAGGCCGGCCTCGCGCCCGGCGATGTCATCACCGCAATCGAGGACAAGCCGGTGGCGGATTCCCGCGAAGCCGCCCGCACCGTCAGCGGCCTTCCGCCAGGCACCGCCGCCAAATTCGCAATCACGCGCAACGGCCAACAGACCACGATCGCCGTCGTCCTCGGCACCATGCCGGAGAAGCACGAGGCGAGCCCCGGTCCGACTGCACCGAAGCAGAAGGGCACGAGCGTTCCCAAGCTCGGCGCGAGCGTCGCACCGCAGACGAGTCGCGGCGGGGCAGTCATTACCGATCTCGAACCCGGCGGGGTCGCCTCAGATCAAGGTTTGCGGGTCGGCGACGTCATCGTCGAAGCGGCCGGACAGAAGATCGGCAACGCCGGCGACCTTCGCAGTGCCATCGAGGTTGCCCAGAAGTCCGGTCGGCGCGCCGTGCTGCTGCGGGTGCGATCGGCCGAAGGGCTTAAATTCATCACCGTTCCGCTCGGGCGGGTCTAGGATGGATTTTCCACTACTCGAAGCCCCTGACCCTGTCATCGCCCGGCTTGACCGGGCGATCCAGTAACCACCAGGTCATCGATGAAAAGGGGCTGTGCCTCAAGCGAAGTTGCGTGGTTACTGGATCGCCCGGTCAAGCCGGGCGATGACGATACTGAGAAATAAGTGTTGGAGCAGCAACACCAGCGCTGGCCGCGCGCCCTGGACTGACCAATTCATCCTGCAACACATCAACTCGCCTTCGCGCTTGAGGCAAGTTTCGCAGCGAGGTGCTGCTTGCCGGCCATCAAATCTTCGACCAGCGCCTCAAGCTTGGACGTGTCCTGATTTGCGGCCTTGCGGGCGGAGGAAATCATTCTCAGATTGTTCGCTGTGGTGTCGGCTTCCCAGGTTTCGCGCATTGCCACGACCGCGTCGTCCAACGCGGTTTGCGCGCGCTTCCAATCGTTCTGCATCACCGCGAGTTCGACGATGGTGGCGTGATCCCAATAGTCGCCCTTGCGCGCCGCAATGCGCCGCTCGACGGCGTAGCGCACGACCGGCGCGAGATTGGCGATGTCGGGGTTCGTGGGGTCCTCGATCGTCATCAGCGTCACCAGATTGACGCCGGGATAAGCGTCGCGCCAGTCGGCTTCAAAGCCTAACCGATAGGCTTCGATCGCCTGTCGTAAGTTGCCGCGCGCGGCCGGCCCGGACCCCGCCTTGAGCGCGGCCTGCCAGCGGTCCTTGTAAACGCGGCCCAACAGCCCATAGGTCTCGCTCGACGGCCCGCGCTGCGCGATGATGTCCTTGAGGACCTGCTCGGCCTCGTCGCTCCGGCCAAGGCGATTGAGCGCGAACGCGTATTGCTCGCGTATCATGACACTCTGCGCGAGGACCGGGTCCATCTGCTTGCAGAGGTCGACCATCCGCTGCCATTCGCCGATCGCCCGGTACGACAGAAACAGATCCGTCGTCACGCTCATCGCGGTCACTTTGATTTCGCCGAGCTCGGCGCGCACGGCATCGACAGCCGCAACCCCTTGCCCGCGCGCCTCGCGCAGCTTGTCCTTCACTGCCTGCGCGATCGCGACTTGTTCACGGAAGACGTCGGTCTTGGTGTGATCGATCGGCGGCGCCGGTGTCCCCTGCAGGAGTTGATAAAACGGACTGTCCGTCGCTCGGTTCTTCGCACAGTAAATCAATGCATCCCTGACGTCGCCGGCGGCCTTGACGGCGTCCTTCGGGCGTCCGTTCGCATCAAGTTCGTAGAGTAGCGCACGGGTGTTTCCGAGATCGAACGGCAGCCGGCTTCCGGCAGCGGTCATCAAGACAGTGGATGCGGGCAAGGCTGCGTGACGAATCCCGAGCTCGTAATAGACGTTCGCATTCAAGATCGTGAGATCGGCGACCGCGAACTCGGCCATCAGCAGCCGCTCGTACATGAGCTTGTGGATGATGCCGGAGCTCATCTCCTCGTCGGCGCGCACGCCGGTGAGCCCGGCGGCCTCAACCGCCGGCGCAATGATCTTCTGGAACACCGCATCGAAGTCGATGACGTGGCCGGCCGCGTCGGGCTTCTGCCCGAACGGCATGATGACGAAGCATACGGAACGGGCTTGCATATCGGGCCTCGTTATTCGCCGCCCGGCCTCGCGACAGATGGAAGCCAGCCGCCACTATGGCGGCGTTTTTCAGCCAATGTAAGGCCGCGGGCGCAATGGTCTTTCGCCGCAGATGTTGCGCGGTGTATCCTGCTGGCGCAAAACATCCCTGGAGGAACAAGATGAACACAATGCGGATTTTGGCGGTTGCGGCTTGCGCCGCGGCGCTGACGGTCTCGACGGCCTCGGCACAGACCCAACGGCTGCGTGGCACAATCGAGAAAGTCGACGGCAACACCTTGCTGATCAAGACGCCCGATGGCGGGGCGGCGACGCTCACGCTCGCGGATAATGCCGTCGTCGTCGGTGTCGAGAAGGCGTCGATCTCCGAGATCAAGGAAGGCTCCTACATCGGCAGCGGTGCGATGCCGCAAGCGGACGGCACCCAGAAGGCGCTCGAGGTTCACATCTTCGCCGAATCGCAGCGCGGCACCGGTGATGGCCACCGGCCGTGGGACGGCGCACCCAACAGCACCATGACGAACGGCGCGGTCGGCCAAGCCGTCAGCGGCGTCGATGGCCCGGTGATCACCGTGAAGTACAAGGACGGCGAGAAGAAAATCATCGTCGGGCCGAGCGTGCCGATCGTCCGCTACGAGATCAGCAACAAGAGCGAGATCAAGCCCGGCGTCGCAATCAGCGTCGTCGCGGCGACGAAGAAGCCGGACGGCACCTTTGGTGCGGCGCGGATCAATGTCGGCCGCAACGGCGTCGTCCCGAGGTGAATTGATAAGCAGCGGTAGCCCGGATGAGCGGAGCGACATCCGGGACCTCTCTGTGAGTAGATAGTCTCGATCCCGCATGTCGCTGCGCTCATGCGGGCTACTTCGGCGGCGAATCCACCGTCGACGACTGCAATTTCAAAAAATCGGAGGACATAGATGCGACCCCTTATCGGCGCGACGCTCGCCATCTGTACGTGCGCGCTGTCTTATTCCGCGCTCGCCGAGGAGGGCGCGCCCGTTCCGGTCGAGAAGGCGTCCTACCATCTACCGGTATTTCGCAACGATCTCGTGATGCTCCTCGACGTCTATATCCCGCCGGGACGCGCGTCGAACTATCACACCCATTCGCTCGATCAGATCAGCGTGATGGTGGAACCGGCCGACCAGACCGGCCAAGTCTATGGCAAAGAGCCGACCCCGGCGCGCCGCGGCATCAAGGGAAACGTGAACTTCTCCGCCGACAGCAAGACGCCGATCACCCACAAGGGCTCCAACGTCGGCACGACGCCGTTCCACAACATTGTCGTGGCGCTGCTCAAGCCGCAGCCCGCGGGCTTCACCGCCGGCTCGCGCGCCAATGTCCCGGCCTATGCCCAGGTCGTCGACAACGAGCGGGTGCGAGCCTGGCGCCTCGTCCTGGAGCCCGGCCAGTCGGTGCCGGCGATCACGCAGCAAGCGCCCGGCCTGCGTGTCGTCGTCGACGGTGGCGAAATCATCGAGAGCGTGCCCGGCGAACTCGACCGCGCCAAGGCGCTGCGGAGCGGCGAGTTCTTCTGGCAGGACGGCGGCGTGACACGCGCGATCCGCAACAGCGGCAGCACCCGCGTCGAGTTCGTCGAAATCGAATTGAAGTAGGGCGCCGGTCGGGCTTGCTCAATCCGTCCAGGGCTCCATGCCGCTCTTACGCAAGAGCGGGCCGGCCTCGGACGATGCGATGAATTTCAGGAACGCTCTCGCCGTGTCCTGCTCCTTCGACACGGCGAGTACGCCCGCGGCGAATTTGACGGTTTCCTGCAGTCCTGCCGGCAGCGGACCCACATAATCGGCGCCGGCCACGGGCAAGATGACATTGATTTGCTGGAGGCCAACCTCGACGTCGCCCTTGGCGACCACCTCAGCGACCGGCATGCCGTCGATGAACTTGGTCTTCGCCTTGAGCTGATCGGCGATGCCGAGCTTCTCCATCACATGCGCGGCGATGAGCCCGCTGCCGCCGCGGGAATAGCCGATCGACTTCGCGTTGAGCATCGCCGCCTTGAACGCATCGACGGTGCCGATGTCAGGCTTCGGCGCGCCCGCCTTGACGGCGACGCCGACGCCCGCCTGGGAAAAATCGGTGCGGGTGCCGGCGACGATCTTGCCCTGCTTGATGAAGGCTTCGACCTGGCCGGGCTGCAACGTGGCGATGTCGGCTGGCGCGCCGGAGTTGATCTTCTGGTTCATCGCGGGAGCAGCCTCGAAGCTGACGATGACCTTGTGGCCCGTCGCCTTTTCAAAGGCGGCGCGAGATCGCGGACACCCGACACCACCCCCATGCCCGCCAGCACCGTTATTTCGTCCGCCGCGACCGGCACCGGCGCATCTAGCACCGCGAATCCAACAACGGCCGCGAGCGCCGCAGCCAACCACTTCCTCATGACCACCTCCTTGCAGTTTTTGCGTTCGGTCTTGCTTTGTTTCCGGCTTCACATCGGCCGGTTGACCTCGTCCGGCGCGCCAGGCGGCACCGGATAGCGATCGACCACGAACAGCATGGTCAATCCGGTGAAATGCCCCATCGTCGCGATCAGTTCGACGATGCCGCGTTCGCCGACGACGTTGACCATCGCCTTGAAGTTGGCGTCGCTCACCTGGCGCGTGGAGAGAAGCTGCGTGCAGAAATCGTAGACCGTCGCCTCGTCGGCCGCCATGTTGGCGGGGCGCTCGCCCGCCGCCATGGCAGCGATGAACGCCGGGCTCAAGCCGGCATCGAGCGCCTGCTGGCGGTGCGAGTACCACACATACTGACCGCCCCAGTAGCGCGCCGTCAGCATGATGGCGATTTCCTTGAGCTTGCGCGGCGTCGGTGCTTTGAAGCGCAGATAATCGACAAAGGGACGCGACAGCTCTGCCATCTGCGGACTGCGCAGATAGATGTTGAACGGTCCCGTTTCCGGCTTGCGGCCCGCCGCCAGCTCCTTGTCGGCGTAGACCTTCTGCTCCGGCGTCAGCTCGTCATAGGCGAGCGGGCGGAAACGGTTGCCGCGGGTGTTGAACTCCGGAGCTGCCGCTGCGACGACGGCCGCGCCGATCATTGCACCGATCGCGCCCGCGAGCGCGAGTTTGCCAAACATGGTGGCCGACATTGGCGATCCCTCCCTCGTCATGCGTTGTTATCGGCAAAGCCTATGCGAAGCGGGTCAACCCCGCCAGGGGATGGCTGCGAATCGAGAAGCCTCGAAATCCGCAATGTCCGTAGGGGGGAATAGCGAAGCGCGTATTCCGCCCTCCGAGCCCAACCGCACAGCGGCGCAATACGCTACGCTTTTGCGCCCTACGGATGTGCGATCAGATTCCTGTCACTCCGGCTTGATTTCAGCGTCGCGGACGACCTTCGCCCATTTCGGCAACTCCGCGCGGATGCGGGCCGCATACTCCTCCGGCGTGATCGCCACCGCCTCGAAACCGACGGCCGCGAATCTGCTGCGCATGTCGGGCAGGACGACGATGCGCGCGATCTCGCGGTAGAGCAAATCGATGATCGGCCGCGGCGTGCCGGCCGGCACCAATAGCCCTTGCGGCGAATCGACATTCTGATCGGGAACGCCGGCTTCTCCGAGCGTCGGCACGTCAGGCAACAGGCTAGCGCGAGCGGGGCTCGTGACCGCAAGCGCGCGGAGACCGCCGTCCTTGAGCTGCGGCATTGCGGGCGGAAGCGCCGAGAAGCCGACCGGCGTGTGGCCGGCGATCACTGACTGGATCGCGGGGCCGCCGCCGCCGAATGGAATAGCTGTAAAGTCGAGGTGCAGCGTCTGCTTGAAGAGTTCGCCTGCCATGTGCGCCGGCGTTCCGACGCCAGGCGTCGCATAGGTTTGAAATTTGCCGGCGCGTACCAACGCGATCAATTGCGTGACATCGCGTGCCGGCACCGAAGGGTGCACAACCAGAATATTAGGCGATGTGACCGCGATGGTGATCGGGTCGAAATCCTTGATCGGATCGTACGAAATTTTCGGATAGAGGCTCGCGTTGATGACGAAGGTCGTACTGATGACGACGAGCGTGTAGCCGTCCGCCGGCGCGCGAGCGGCAAGGCCGGTGCCGATGTTGCCGCCGGCCCCGGGGTGGTTCTCCACGTAAAACGGCTTGCCGAGACTTTCGGTGAGCTTTTGCGCCAGCATGCGCGCGATCAGGTCGCCGGGCCCCCCCGCGCCGAACGGCACGATCACGCGCACCGGACGATTGGGATAAGCGTCGCTGCTTTGCGAATGCGCGAGGGCCACACCCGCAAGGAGCGCTGCGGCCGCGACGGCAAAGGAGATCACTGCGCGCATGATGAATCCCTCCCTTGCCGTCGATGCTCGGCTCTGGCCGATGGTGAGCCGACGATTCAATCGAGCGCGGCTTGGATTTCAAGGGCGGTCGAGCCGCGTGAGCATCTGCGCACTCAACGCTCGCACCCCACTGTCCGTAGCGTGTGAAGATGTCCGCGGTTTGTAGCACATCAAATGTCCGCTTCTGTTGTTGTTGGGGCCTGTGGGGCTTGTGGGCAACGCGCTAGCGTTGTCCACAAACCCACAGGTCTGTGTGGGCCGCCGAGCGGAGTTAAGCGGCTTTAGGCACGACATCTTTGGGTTTTCCAGTTGGATCGAATAGCGCCAGGCAGCGCGGTCCGTCGAAGATGGCGCGGTGGCCGTCGGGATATTGATGGACCCTCACGGTTGCGCGGACGTAGTGGTTGCGGTGACGTTGCGGGGGAATTTGGAGGCTGCGCCGGTTGAAGGACACGCAATTGTCGGCGCCGACCACGCGGTCCTCCTGGATGCACAGCACGTCCGCCAGCGGCCGGCCGACATAGGGCACGAAGGCGCTGCCGGGTTCGGCGGCGGCCACCGCGAAGCGGGCATTGTAGTCGGGCACGAAGCGATCCCTGATGTAGCGGTTGGCGGCTGCGACGGTCTTGATCCTGGCCAGCCGCAGTTCCTGCGGCAGCCGCTTCTGCAACGTTCCAAACGCCCGTTCCATGCGCCCGCGGGCCTGGGGCGAATAGGACGGGATGTGGGTGATGCCGAGCTGGGACAGCGCGCGGCCGACCTGGGTGAACTGGGTCTTGTCGACCTTGCTGCTGTCCTTGGGGGTGACGAAGTAATGGGAGCCCCGATCGGTGTAGAACGCGCCGAACAGGCCGTATCGCTCGATCGTCTCGGCGAGGCCGCAAAAGCTCGACATCGTGCCCTCCTCCTCGACCAGGAAGGCCGAACAGATTTGCCCGGTGGCATCGTCAAGCGTGACGATGAGGTCGAGATCGCGCGCAAGCGCCGCGATCCAGCGATGGGTCGAGCCATCCTGGAACAACAGCATTCCGGGCAGCGGACGGCGGGTGCGCTTCTTGCGATGCGCACCTCGGCGCTTCGCCTTCGCCACCAGTCCGGCGGCCTGCAACGACAGCCGCGTCACGGTGTAGCAAAGCTTGTAATTGTGCCGCTTCACCAGCTGCTCGTGGAAATGCTTCACCGTGAAGTCGCGGTAGCGCTCCCGGAAAAGCTCCTGCATCCGCGCAAGCTCGCCCGCGGGCGCCCGGCGCGGCGATATCTTGCCGATCCGCCGATCGCGCAGACCTACCACCCCATCCTCCTCGTAGCGGTTGCACAGCCGGCGGAAATTCCGCCCCGACATCCCCAGCAGTTCTCCAGCCTCCTCAGCGGTCAGGCCGCGACCTTGGTACTGCTCAAACGCCTCCGCAAAACGCCTCACAAAAACCTCCCATAGCACCGTCGCCCGCCGCATCGCCCCCTCCACAACAGGCGGCAAAATTGGCGGACAACTCACGCGCTACAAAAGGCGGACAAATCACACGCTACGGACTCTACCGGCAGCTCCGCTTCTGCTATCCTGAGCAATCAATACCGCGTGGAGGAAAACAACCATGGATCGCAGATCGATTTTCAAGATCACCGTCGCAGCACTGGCCGCAGTGCCGTTAGTTGGCCGCAAGGCTGCCGCCGCGGCGGGCGACGCGAAGATGCACAAGGTCGTGCTTCACGTCGACGAAAATGACGCCGGCATCATGCGGCGCGCGCTTGCCAACGCCCGCAATTGCCAGGAGCTTTTCTCTGCGCACAACGAGGGGCTCGAAATCGAGGTCGTGTGCTATGGACCGGGCCTGCACATGCTGCGCGCCGACACCTCGCCGGTGAAGGACGAGATCAAGCAGACCCGCGCCAAAGTTCCGCAGGTCACCTTCGGCGCCTGCAACAACACCAAGCGCGCGATGGAAAAGACCGAGGGAAAGATCATTCCCATCATCCCGGAAGCCCACGTGGTGCCGGCCGGTATCGTCCGCCTCGTCGAACTGCAGGAAGAAGGCTTCAGCTACGTGAAGCCCTAAATCTTTATTTGCGTAGGGCGGGCAAAGCGTGGCCGCCAGCCGCGTGTGCCCACGTCGACACTTTCCACGTGGGCACGGCGGAAACCGCGGCTGTGCGTCAATCTAAAAGGCCTCGGCCGCCAACGGGTCCGGCTTCCGGCCGGCCCGATGACAAGCTTTGCCCACCCTACGGATTTCTACTTCGACGCCAGCAGTTCTTTGATCTTGGCGCGGATCGGGGCGAACGGGCCGAACTTGTGCTCGACGGCCGGCAAGCCGTCGGCATAGGGCCCGTAGGGCGCGTCGACCGGCTTTTGCAGCTTGTTGGGATAATCCTTGGCGAGATCGGACATGACCGGCCGCTGCTGGCTGTTGATGTAAGCGGCGACGTCATAGGCGTCGCCGTCCGTCAGCACCGGATTATCGTAGGTCGTCCCGATCGGCATGTTGTGCTGGATGAACGACGCGGCCGCCAGCACGCGGGCCATGCCGGCACCGATGTTGTAGCTGTCCGGCCCCCATAGCGGCGGAAACTGATAGCCCGCGCCCCGTTCGGCGCGGCGCCCCTGCCCGTCAACGCCGTGGCATGCGGCGCAGGTCTCTGCAAACACCTTTGCGCCGTGCGCCGGATCGGCGGCGCGGTTCGGCTCCTTCACCGCCAGCGACCCCGTGCCGATGATCTTGGCGCCGACAGGGACGCCGGTCGACAGCCACTTCATGTACGAGAGGTAGGCCTTCATCTCGCGCCCATCGAGCGGGAGCTTGCGGCCGTTCATGCTGCGGGTCATGCAGCCGTTGATGCGATCTTCCAGCGTCCCGATTTCACCTTCCCGACCGCGATACTGGGGAAACTGGCCCGACACGCCGGTGAGCGGGATGGCGTAGGGCTGCGTGCCGGCCTGAAGATGGCAACTCTGGCAATCAAGATTGTTGCCGGCATAGCGCATCGCCGGATCGGCAACCGTCGGGCCGATATGGTTCGCCGTATCGGTCATGAGCGCGTAGCCGTACTTGACCATCTTGCCGAATGCGTCGTCGCCAACCGAGCTGATGCGGGGGGCGGTCCAATCCGTGAGGTTGATCTGCTGCACGTCGGCGGCGGGAAGATTGCCGGCGGCAAGCGCGGTTGCAACGGCGGTGCCCGCGAGCAGCACGTAAAGGCGCAGTTTCATGGCGCTCCCTCAACGTCGATTTTCACAATGGTCGGAAGCTCGATGGCGCCAGCATGGGCACTTTTTTGGGCTCCCGCAAGATCACGGAACACCGGTTACCACACGCCGGTAAATCATCCATTCCCGGCGATCGCAAGGGAACTGGCGATGCCGGCAAGCACGGCGGCAGCATCGGCCTCGATCTCGGCCTCCGACACCTCGCACACCCGATAATCCCGCGTCGCGAGCCAGGCACGCCTCTCCAATCGAACTTGGGCAGCCTCCGCGCTTTCTTCATTCGGCACGAGATCGATCACCGCGCGCAGCGGAAACGACACGATGTCAACGATGTGCGGACCGATCGGCACCTGCCGCTTGAAGCCGGCGCCGGCGAAGCGGCGGTCGCGGATCAGCACCTCCCACAGCGTGCGTTCCGCATCGGTCGGATTGCGCCGCAGCAGGCGCGACAGTCCGCGCACGGGACCGCGCTCGCCCGGCACCCGGCCGCCGCCATGCTCGGCGAGGAGCGTTCGCAGCAGGCCGGCTTCGCGACCATCGAGAATGCCGCCGCGCGCCGGTCCCTTGCGGCCTTCGGCAATGGCGGTGATGACGCCGTGAAGCGTCTGGATGTCCTGCTGCGTCGGCTCCATGCGCGAAAAGATATTGCGCAGGTTGACGGTCATGGTCTCGCGCTTCTCGGCGGGACGAAAGAACTCGACCCGTTCCAGCTCGCGCTCAAGCGTTGCAAAGAATGCGAAGAGCTGCGCCTTGCCGGCCGGCGGCGAGCGGCGCGGCATCGCAAAGGGCAACTTGCCCCCGGTGGCAAACTTGAACCACTCGTAGGAAAACAGAAGCACCGCCTGGGCGAGATTAAGCGACGCGAACGCCGGATTGACCGGGAACGTCACGATGCGATCGGCGAGCGAGACTTCCTCGTTGGTCAGGCCCCAGCGCTCGCGTCCGAAGACCGCCGCCACCGTCTCGCCGGCGGCGAGGCGCGGCGCTATCTCCTGCGGAGTATCCGCGGGACCGATGACCGGCTTTGCCTGATCGTGGGCGCGGGCGGTCGTCGCCAGCACGAAGTTGCAGTCGGCGAGTGCATCGCCAAGCGTGTCGAAGAGCACAACGCCGTCGAGGACCGCGTCGGCGCCCGCGGCCGCACGCCGGGCGTGAACGTTGGGCCAGCCGTCGCGGGGTTTGACGAGGCGCAGCTGCGTCAGGCCGAAGTTCGCCATGGCGCGCGCCGTCGTGCCGATGTTCTCGCCGAGCTGGGGCTCGACGAGCACGATGATCGGCCCCGTCACTTCGGTCCAAGGCTTGGTATGGTCGGTTCCGGCTCCGGGCATCTGGGTCTCAGCGAGGCAAAATCAGCTGCACTGGATTAGTGCGGATTTTGATCGTGTTAAAGCCTGGAGCCAGCAAACCTATTTTGACGCCCATTGCAGAGCGATTGCATTCGCAAGGAAACCCGGTTAGGGACCCGCACAGCCGCCGGGCCTGCGGCGGCAGAGCCGATCGTTCGGCGTAATTTGTATCAGAGGGTTCGTTGTCAGGATCGGCTGCATCATCGTCGACGTCTTCCGCATCTTCGGCGCCTGCAGCGCCGCTTCGGTCCGAGGCGTCCGCGCCCGCCGATGCGCGCCGGCTGGTGCTCGGAGCGGCCATCGGCTTCGGCGTTCCCGAGGTGCGCGTGTTCGTCGAGTCCCTGCGGGCGACCGGATACGCCGGCGACATCATGATGTTGATCCGCTGGCCGGGTCTTGAGGTTGGACGCTACCTCAAGAGCCGCGGCGTCGACGTGGTGCGCGTGTTCCAGACGCGGTCGTTTACCCGCTCGGTGCATGCGCGCCGCTACGCGATCTACCTCGACTATCTGCGCAAGCGGGTCGGCCGCTACGACCAGGTCATGATGTCGGACACGCGCGATGTCGTTTTCCAGGCTAATCCGTTCGACGGGATCACGAGCTCGAAGTGCCACTTCTATCTCGAGAGCGCCGGACGCACGATCGGCGAAGACCCGACCAATTCCCGCTGGGTCAAAGGCTGCTTCAGCGCTGCCGACGCGCAGGCTCTCGCGAGCCATCGCATTTGTTGCAGCGGCATCACCATCGGCGGCACCGCCGCGATCATTGCTTATCTCGAAAAGATGGCGGCGCGCGTGCATGACACGCCGTTTCGCGTCTATCGCCAGATCGGTCACGGCTACGACCAGGCGATCCACAATTACCTCGTCCACCTCGATCCGACGATCGACGGCGTCGTGGTCGAGAACAACGGCCACATCGCCACCATGGCGCTGGAGCCGCGCGCGTTCTACAGCCTCGACAGCGAGGCGCGCATCCACGCGCCCGACGGCCGCCTGTTCCCGATCTGCCACCAGTACGACCGGTTTGCCGATATCCGGGCCGCTGTCGAAGCCAAGTTCAGCAAGCGGTAAATCGCGCAAACCGCCGTGATCCCGATTCCTGTGCCCCGATTCCTGTGCTAAAGGCACGCCCGCCGGATGAGGGCATATGCGCGCACGCGCCGCGCAGATGCCCGCGTGTCATGCGCGTAAGCGAAGGTTGCTATGGCGCAAACACGCACGGCGACCAGAGGTGCCAGCATGCCAAATCTCGAAATCATGTGGACAAAGGTCGATGAAGCCCCGGCGCTCGCGACCTATTCCCTGCTGCCGATCGTCAAAGCCTTCGTGGGCGCGGCGGGTGTGTCGGTGACGCTGAAGGACATCTCGCTGGCCGGGCGCATCCTCGCCACTTTCCCGGAGAAGCTCACCCCTGCGCAACGGATCGACGACGAACTCACCGAACTCGGCGAGCTCACGTTGAGGCCTGAGGCCAACATCATGAAGCTGCCCAACATCTCCGCCTCGATCCCGCAGCTCAAGGCCGCAATCAAGGAACTGCAAGGCAAGGGCTACGCCGTTCCGGACTATCCAGACAATCCGACGACGGACGCCGAGAAGGAGATCAAGTCCCGCTACGCCAAGGTGTTCGGCAGCGTCGTCAACCCGATATTGCGCGAAGGCAATTCCGACCGCCGCGCGGCCGCAGCCGTCAAGCAATACGCCCGCAACAATCCGCACAAGATGGGCGCCTGGAGCTCTGACTCCAAATCACATGTGGCGTACATGCCGAGCGGCGATTACTACGGCTCGGAAATCTCGACCACCGTCGCGGCGGCAACCAACGCCCGCATCGAGCTGGTCGGCGCCGACGGTGCCGTCACGGTGCTGAAGGCGAAGACGCCGATCGATGCCGGCGAGATCATCGATGCGGCGGTGATGAGCCGCAAGGCGCTGCGCGCCTTCTTCGCCGAGCAGATCGAAGCCGCAAAGAAGGATGGCGTGCTGTTCTCGCTTCAAGTGAAGGCGACCATGATGAAGATCGCCGATCCCATCGTGTTCGGCCATGCCGTTTCCGTCTACTTCGCCGATGTGATCGAGAAGCACGCCGCCACGCTGAAGCGTCTCGGCGTCAATCTCAACAACGGCTTTGGCGATCTGCTGACAAAGATCGAAACGTTGCCGGAAGCCGAAAAAGCGGCGATCAAGGCTGACATCAAGGCCGAGTATGCGAAGCGACCGGGCCTTGCCATGGTCAATTCCGACAAGGGGATCACCGGACTGGACGTGCCCAGCGACGTGATCATCGACGCTTCGATGCCGGCAATGATCCGTGAATCCGGCCGCATGTGGGGCGCCGACGGCAAGCTGCACGACGTCATAGCCGCCATCCCGGATCGCGCCTACGCGACGCTGTATCAGGCAGTCATCGATGACTGTAAGGCCCACGGCGCTTTCGACCCCAAGACCATGGGCTCTGTTCCCAACGTGGGGTTGATGGCTCAGAAAGCCGAAGAATACGGCTCGCACGACAAGACCTTCGAAGTTCCCGCGAACGGAACGGTTCGCGTCGTCGCCGGAGACGGCAAAGTGCTGCTGGAGCGCCCGGTCGAGACCGGCGACATCTTCCGCATGTGCGAGCTCAGGGACGCGGCGATCCAGGATTGGGTCAAGCTCGGCGTGCGGCGCGCGCGCCTTACCAACACGCCGGCGGTGTTCTGGCTCGACGCCAAGCGCGCGCATGACGCTCAGGTCATCGCCAAAGTCGAGAAGTACCTAAAGGATCAAGACACGGCTGGGCTCGACATCCGCATTCTGCCGCCGGTCGAAGCGATCAAGTTTTCGCTCGATCGCATTCGCAAGGGTCAGGACACGATCTCCGTCACCGGCAACGTGCTGCGTGATTATCTGACCGACCTGTTTCCAATCATGGAGCTCGGCACCTCAGCCAAGATGTTGTCGATAGTGCCCCTGTTGGCGGGCGGCGGTCTGTTCGAGACCGGTGCCGGCGGCTCGGCGCCCAAGCACGTCGAACAGTTCCAGGAGGAGGATTATCTGCGCTGGGATTCGCTCGGCGAGTTCCTCGCCTTCGGCGCGTCGCTCGAACATCTGGCGCAGACCTATAAGAACGCCAAGGCACAGGTTCTTGCTGAGACGCTGGACACGGCGATCGGCAAAATCCTCGAGTTCAACCGCTCTCCTGCGCGCAAGGTCGGCCAACTCGACAATCGCGGCAGCCATTTCTACCTCGCCCTGTACTGGGCTCAGGCGCTGGCCGCGCAGACCAAGGACGCGGCGCTGCAAGCCCGCTTCAAGCCGCTGGCCGAGACGCTCAGCAAGAACGAGGCCAAGATCAATGCCGAGTTGATCGGCGCGCAAGGCAAGCCGGTCGACCTGGGCGGTTACTATCTGCCCGATGATGCCAAGGCGTCGGCCGCGATGCGGCCGAGTGCTACGCTGAACGCCGCGATCGCCGCGCTCTGACACGGTCGTGTCAAGAGCATGTTCCCGAGAGGTTGGCAGACCTCTCGGACAAGATGATGCTCCAGAACAATCAGACGAGAGGTGGATGCGATTCAATCTGATCGCATCCTGCTTCAGAGCGTGTTTCAGTCCCATGGAATCGCAAGACCCAGAAGATGCCATCGAGGACCCACGGCCATTCACCCTTGGCGCGCCGCGCGGCTTGTTGGGCAGCATCGACTTGATGGCAGTCCATTCCTCGTCGGAGAGTTCGTAGCGTATGATTCGGCCCCTTAGAGTTAGGGGCTTGAATCATGTCGCCATGGTTAGTCTCAACATGGCCAAACGCGCTTCGGTCGCTATCAGCCTGAAAGCGGACCTGCTATGCTCTCTGTGAGTTTTGTCGATCCTGACCCACAAGAGACCTTTACTTGGCTTCTCGATTGTATTTCTTGCCGGATGGTGCGTACGCGCCATGGCGTTGGGGTCCTGTCTGCGGAGATCTGCGGGACGGGAACAGCAGCAATTGGCCCGAACAGCAGGCGGCGTGGCGGCCGGACCGGCGGCACCGTCGGGTCGCCCGAACGTGACAGCCGGCGGACGCATGATGTCGGTCGGCCGTGTCCGCAATAACGGTCACCTACGGTGCCGTCCCGGTGCTGCTGCCGCCCTCGGTCGAGGATGCGTCGGTGATGGGGTATAAGGGCGAGAATTGGGATGCCCCCACCGCCAACAGAATTTGGCGCTGTTTCAGATCGACCCGAATGCGATAGTTGCGGCCGGGGTCGAATAGAACGACCGACGAGTCGTCGCGGTCCTCCTCCGCAAAGCGGAATTTGGTTGCGCCTTTGCCGTCTTCCTCCACCCACAGCTTCATCCCGGTCATGCGGAACGACCCGGCGGCATAATGAACCATTTTGACATTGCGGCCGGTCACTGTCGCGGTTGGATTGGCCGCGCGGGGCAGTGCAGCCACGACAGGGGGCGCCGCAGCGGACGGTGCCCCGGCATTGCGCGACGGCAGCGGGTTTCGCAAGTGCCAACTCGCGTGTGGACGATTGTCGATGAATGGGCGGCAGTCCGGCAAGTAGTCCGGGTCGAGCAACAGGCGCTTTTCCTGGGCGTGGAACGGCACGTCGTAGACACTGGTCTGACGCGGGTCATTCTTGTCTTGCATGATCAGCTTAGGCAGCGTTCCCAGATCGACGCCGTGTTTTTTGAAACAGGGCCGGGCATCTTCGGTGTGCAACAGCCCAAAAGCGTGCCCCATCTCGTGCGATACCGCGCCGAGGACAAAGATCTTCGACAGATCGGCTGAGGGATCCTTGCGAAACTGCTCATACCCTGGCCCCCATACCCAGATCGGCAGTCCCACGAGATTGCCGGCACCGCCAGCCGACGCGGTGTCGGCCTCGAAGAAACAAATGACGGCGTTCTCCTTGTACATGTAGTCTGCCTTGAACTCATTCTTTGCCAACTTGGAGCAGCGTTCAAGCATTGTGCCTTCCTTCTTGAAGGTCTCGCTCGGTTCGTCAATGTGGAGGACTTGCACCAAAGGTGTTTTCAGTTTGAACGTGACACCGAGCGCCACAAAATAATGGCGCTGAGTGACCGCCATGATGGCCGCCAGCGCCTTTTCGATATCGGGTCTTGCCTGCTTGTCCTTCGGTACCACGTAGAGCACCTCCACCTCATGCCGCCCTTCGGTGCAGGTCCTGATCGCGCGGTCCCAAGTGTCGTTGCTCTGGATTTCGCGCCGAAAGCACTCGATGGCCGCATCGACGAGGGCCGTGCTCTCGCAAAGCCGTCGAAGGTTGCCAGGCTCCCAATTTTTGTCGCCAGCTCGGTTCCAGGCCACCTTGCCCTGTATGGCAGCCGCACATATTTGCTCGGTGGTGCGAGGCGGGGTGATGGCGGCCGTTGCCCTTGCAATCGAGTACAATGGGGAAACTGACCATTCCCCACCGCCAGTAGAATCTCGCGCTGTTTCAGATCGAGCCGTACGCGATAGTTGCGGCCGGCGTCGAAGAGGACGACGGACGAGTCGTCGCGGCTTTGCTCCCCAAAGAAAAATTTGCGGCCGTTGTCGCCTTCTTCAACCCATTGCCGGGCGCCCTGCATGCGGAACATTCCAGCCGCATGGAAGACTGTTTTCACATTGAGTCCGTTGACGTTAGCACCCGCGTTTTCGGCCGCAGCCGCGGGTCTCGCGACTGGCGGGCCGATCAGTCCGGCTGCGAAGACGAAGGCTGCCAGCAGCCACCCGATAACGTTCCCCATCTCGAATCCCTCCGATCCGCAAACAGCAATTCTGCCCGCTGCCCCGCCGAGGACCGCCACCGAGGACTTCAACGTGGTCCGGCTTGGGGTGAATTATAAGTTTTAATGGCAGGCAACGCTTGCAACGTAATCGTGAAGAGAACAGGAGCCAGGTTCAACCATTGCCCTCCTTTGGAATACGGCGCTTTCGTCGGGTCTTGGCCCTTCGCGGACATACCGGCATGTCCGCTTTCATGCCGCTTTTGTGGGGGAAAGCGGACATCAGCGTGCCAGTTGCGCCATACCGATTTATGAGTACACGACCTGGAGCGTGTTTCGTTCCTATGGAATCGAAACACATGTTCTTGTCGGTAAACCGGCTCCACTTTGCCAGAACATGGGCTAAGGCCCTGACCCGCTCGATGACGAACGCATCGAGCGGATCGCCGCACCTTGCTCGCGGCCGCGCGTGGATGCGACTTAAGTCCACTCCACTTTGACGACGAGAAAGCCGATGCTGCGGGGCCGCCGCGACTGGGGCGGCGCTTCACTGAGCGCGCGGTTTTCTGCCAGTCCGAAGGCTGTTGCCGGCCCGCGCTGAAAGGGTGGCTCGTTAAAATGCCGAAGATCAAAGTCGTGAATCCCGTCGTCGAGCTCAACGGCGACGAGATGACCCGGATCATCTGGCAACTCATCAAGGACAAGCTGATCCATCCCTATCTCGATCTCGAGCTCCTCTACTTCGATCTCGGCATCGAGAACCGCGACAAGACCAACGACCAGATCACGATCGACGCGGCGGAGATGATCAAGAAGGTCGGCGTCGGCGTGAAGTGCGCGACCATCACGCCGGACGAAGCGCGGGTGAAGGAATTTAGTCTGAAGGCGATGTATCCCTCGCCCAACGGCACCATCCGCAACATTCTCGGCGGCACGATTTTCCGCGAGCCGATCATCTGCAAGAACGTGCCGCGCCTCGTGCCAGGCTGGACCAAGCCGATCATCATCGGGCGCCACGCTTATGCGGACCAGTACCGCGCGACCGATTTCAGGTTTCCGGGCAAAGGCACGATCACGCTCACCTTCACCGGCGACGACGGCAAGAAGATCGAGCGCGAAGTGTTCAAGGCACCGGGGCCGGGCGTGACTTTGGCGATGTACAATCTCGATGACTCGATTCGCGATTTCGCCCGCGCGTCGTTAAATTACGGCCTCGCCCGCAATTATCCGGTCTACCTCTCCACCAAGAACACCATCCTCAAGGTCTATGACGGGCGCTTCAAGGACATCTTCCAGGAAGTGTTCGACAAGGAATTCAAGGCCGAGTTCGACAAGAGGAAGCTCACCTACGAGCATCGCCTGATCGACGACATGGTCGCGTCCGCACTCAAATGGTCGGGTGGTTACGTGTGGGCGTGCAAGAACTACGACGGCGACGTGCAGTCGGACACCGTCGCGCAAGGCTACGGCTCGCTCGGCCTGATGACGTCGGTGCTGATGACGCCCGACGGCAAAACGGTCGAGGCCGAAGCTGCCCACGGCACCGTGACGCGGCACTACCGCGAGCATCAACGGGGCCGAGAGACGTCCACCAATTCGATCGCTTCGATCTTTGCCTGGGCGCGCGGGCTCGCCCATCGTGCCAAGCTCGACAACAACGCCGAGCTCGCGAAGTTCGCAGACACGCTTCAAAACGTCTGCGTCGCGACCGTCGAGGCGGGCTTCATGACCAAGGACCTCGCCCTCCTCGTCTCCCCCGATCAGAAGTGGCTCTCCACCACGGGCTTCCTCGACAAGGTGGACGAGAACCTGAAGCAGGCGATGGCGGCGTAGGATTATTTCGCTTTGGAGAAGGGCATGGGGGGTTCTTTCGACCTGGAAAGCCCCCGGTGCTCGCCGAAAGGGAGAAAAGATGTAAAGATCGGAGGCAGAAGACATTTCGGGAGGTGCGTTATGGTCGGAAGGCAATTCGCATTCGCTGCGCTTCTCTCAGGCTTGTTCTGGAGCCCGTTGGCAGGCCCAGCCGTAGCGCAGACTGCGCTACCTGACACAATCGCTGCCAAGGGCGAGACCGTTGTGCTCGCCGTGCACGCCGACGGCGCTCAGATCTACGATTGCAAAGCCGGCGAAGGCGGCAAGCTCGCCTGGCAATTCCGTGAACCGATCGCGACCCTGATCAAGGATGGCAAGACCGTGGGCCGGCATTATGCCGGTCCGACCTGGGAAGACATCGACGGCAGCCGCGTCGTCGGCAAGCCGGTCGGGCGGGCGAATGCGGCGACCGAAAAGGATGTGCCCTGGCTCAAGCTCGAGGTGACCGAGGCCCACGGCACCGGCGCCCTGCAAGGCGTGACCACGATCCAGCGCATCAACACCCAGGGCGGCCAGTTCACTGGTCCTTGCGACAAGGCCGGCGCCACCACCGCCATCCCCTACTCCGCGGATTACATCTTCCTGCGCAAATAGAGACGGCGCCGCGAGCTGTCGCGCGCACCGCTTAGGCGCGGCGCCGGCTGCGCTCTGCTTCGCTCAAGGTGTAGTGCCCGTGCGCGAGCGAGCTGAGCCGCCCGGCGTGCACCATGCGGTGAAGGCGAACGACGAGGGTCTTGCGGCGGATTTCAAGCTGCGCCTCGTCGAGATTGTCGACGAGATCCTGCACCGAGAGGCCGCTCGGATTTTCCGCCAGGATGTCGAGGATGAAATCTTCGATATCGTCGGCGCCGCCGCCACGCGCGGCGACGACGACCGGCGCGCCGCGGCGCGGCTCCGCGCGGGGATCAAGCCGCAGCGGTTGAGCGACGCCTGTCGGCGCTGCCTCGACCGCAACGGCCCGCCCGAGGCGCTGCGCGATTTCCTCCAGAAGGTCGGCCGCCCGTTCGGGCGCGGTCGCTTGCAAGCCCTTGAGCCCCAGCGCGAGGAGGTCAGCCCTCTGCAGTAGTTCCAGTTCGTAGGCCCTTACGGCATCGGCCGAAATCGTCATGCGCGCCCCCGCGAAAATTACGCCACGGCTTGGCGGTTAAGGCTTCGTAAAGCTCTTGGTACGCGCAAGATATCCAAAATTACAGGCGCGACAAGCGCGGACCGCAGAAATTTCGCAAAGCGGTGAGAGTACGAAAATATGGTTAATTATCGCTTTCACCATTTGACTAGCGCACGCACTTATGTAATCTAAAATTACAGACGGGATGAAATCGAGTTGATCTGAATTGTAGTGAGTATGGGGGAGTTGCCATGCCCTTCGATCTGTCGCTGCCGATCTACGCTGCCGCCTCTCTCGGCCTTGTCGCCGCCGCCCATTTCTTCGCCAGGCCCCGCATTCGGCTACGGACCTACAACAAGGTCCATGGCGGCCTGCGTGTCGTCGAAATCGCGCTGATCCTCAGCCGGCCCGCCCGCGCGACCGCCGTCGGGAACGATCGACATGCGGCCGAATTCGTTATCTATATGACGCTCAAGACCGGCAGCCTTTAGTCCAAGATTACATGACGAGACAGTGCGCGTGTCCCCGTGCACTCAAATCCCGGATCGCGGGGGCCGTGTTCCGGCCCTCCCGATCCGGGAGGCGTATCGATCGCGTCGCCGCGTCAATTCTCGGTCGCGCCACTGAGCTCGTCCGCAACGATGTCGCCGCGCGGCGATACCACTTCGCGGCCGACGCGGTCGCGCACGACGGCGTGCACCCGCTCCGCGATCTGCGGTTCGTGCTCCATCAATTCCTGAAAATCGGCGGCATCAAGCACCAGGAGATTGGTTCGTGTCGTCGCGAAGACTGTCGCGGTGCGGCGCGCGCGACGCAGGATCGCGATTTCGCCAAAGAACTGCCCGACCGCGAGGCGCAGATGCTTCCCGGCAAAATCGATGTCGATTTCGCCGCCGGCGATAAAATACATCGAATGGGCACGCTCGCCGCGCCGCACGATGATCTCGCCCGCCTCCACGGTTCGCGCCTTCAACAGTCGCATGATGTCGGCGATCGCGCCGGCGTCGAGGCCCGCAAACAGCGGCACCCGCGCCACCATGCCCCAAGTCACGACGAAATCGCGCCGGTGGATCTGCTCGGCGAACGCCGTCGCGACGATGCCGACCGGCAACGCGATCATGACGAACCCGCAAAAGATCGTCAGCGACGCGATCATCTTGCCCATCGGCGTGACCGGCACAACGTCGCCGTAGCCGACCGTGCCGAGGGTCACGATCGCCCACCACATGGCGTCCGGGATGGTGCCGAACTTGTCCGGCTGCGCGTCGCGCTCCACCAGGTGCATGAACGAGGCTGTGATCAGGGGTCGTGCCGAGCAGGATGACCACGCAACCGAACAGGGCACGGCGTTCGGAGTAGAGGGCATCGAGCAGCGAGCGCAGCGCCGGGGAATAGCGGGCGAGCTTGAGGAAGCGCACGGTGCGCACCAAGAGGATGATGCGGAACTCGAACGGGATGACGAAGGCTAGCCAGAACGGCAGCACCGAAACGAGATCGACAAGCCCGTCGGTGGACATCGCGTAGCGCAGACGGGCGCGCGCGGGCCTAAGCTCGCGGTTCGGCGCGTGTTCGGTCGCGACCCACAGGCGCAGCAGGTATTCGACCGTGAACACCACGGTCGAAATGATCTCGATCGCCGCAAACACCACCGCATAGTCCACGGCGTAACGGGGCACCGATTCGAGCACCACCGCAGCCGTATTCACCAGCACCAGTAGAATGAGCGCGCGGCTGATGACGCGCATCGTCCGGTCGCCAACCGGGCCATGCTCGAGGATCTCGTAGACCCGCCGGCGCACATGCGCCACGCGTTTGCGGTCGTAGACGTTGGGTATGTGAAAGGGACCGATTCTCACAGTGCCAGGATAGTCGCTTGCGGGACACAAACCGAATTCGAATTTCGCCCATCGCGGTTCGCCAAGGCATCTAGGGCGGAATAGCGAGGCGTATTCCGCCATCCGGCTTTCAATTCACGACGGCCGTCGAGCTGCCTCCAAAACTGCAGCGGCGAAGTCAGCGGAATACGCATTGCTATTCCCATCCGCATTTCAGTTCACGACGGCGCAATACGCTCCGCTATTGCGCCCTACGGATGCTGGATGCCAGCGATCACGACGACGCCCGGCGATTGACGCATAACCCGCTGATCGAACTCAGATTTCGCCCACAATCTCGGCCGCTGGCCCGCCGATTTTCCCTGAGAACAGGGTAAATATCAGGGAAAGTCAAAAATCAGCCTTCCGGCAACGCATGGCTCCGCAATTCGTGAAGTCCTTTCATCGGCATGGCGTGACGGCGCCCCACGAACACTGGCGACGAAACAGGGAAGCTTTTCGCCGGCGTAGGGAAACGCGGTTGGGATCATGGAAACGACCCTTCGACTATCTCGAAATCGATGCCCATAGAAACGGCACCTCAGCTAATCCAATTTTATAGGACTATTCCTATAAGTCAACGCCGCCATCTCAGCTCTCCACCTTGCCTGCTTCATTTCGGCGGCAATTCAAGCTACCCGCCGATCGGCCTCTAAAATCCGCGGAAGTGGATAGAGAGCCAATTAAGTTATTTGCGGCAGACTCTTCGATAGCCCCAACGAACACCGAAGCGAGCGTCTCGAACTGCCGACGTGTAGACCTTTTGCGCGTTTCGAATCGGATTTCTACGCCACCGATCTTCGTCGTTTGGCGAGCAGTTATCTTCTTGGCAAGTGGTCAAAAATCCAAGGGACAACGAAACAAGTGGAGAGCTGAATGCCTTTGTCACGAATTACTGACATGTTGCAGCTGGCTAGCACGAACGATCGGCTATTTCCCCCAACGCTCTTTTACAACGAGGGGTGGTTGCTGCGACTTGTCCTGGACTGGTTCTCCCATCATCGCGATATTGATCATCCTCTTGCCTTCGCAGTTGGCGCTCGATGGTATTCAGAAGCGCTGCTTCCGTCACAATTCTTCGCGCGCAAGAGAGGTGATGATCTGGCCGAAGGCTGGACCCATGCGGACGGTGTTGTCGGGCATGTTGTGATCGGTGACGCGGCTTTGGCCGATACGACGTTGACGCCCAACGCAACGCAGCTCCTGGTAATTGAAGCGAAGCTCTTTAGTCGTCTCTCACCTCGCGTCACTCACGCAGTCGGCTACGATCAAGCAGCACGCAACGCAGCATGCATCGCCGAAGTTCTCTGTCGGGGGCAACGTGAGCCGGGAGAATTTCGCACGCTGGGATTTTTTGTGATCGCCCCGGCGGATCAGATCAATCGTGGCGTGTTCGCGAACGAGATGTCGCGAACCTCTATCGCAAGTCAAAGTAGCTAATCGCGTGGCGAGCTATGAAGCTGCCTGCCGCGAAGAAAAGGAAGCTTGGAGGTCCGAGTGGTTTGAACCTACGCTCGCCAAACTACGCATCGCCTGCCTAACCTGGGAAGAGATTATCGAATTCATCCAGCGTGTAGAGGATAGCTTCGGATCATCCCTCACAGATTTCTACGATGGATGTCTTAAGTTCAACAAGATTCAGGAACCGGAACAGCCGAGTCCAATCCAGCATCAGTCCGTTGCCTAGTTCGTTGCATAGAGTGCGACCATAATCTCACGCGCGAGACGCCGACGTGTCTGAAGACCTTACGCACACACACGATCGCCCCTTACGCTGCCAAATACAAAGGGCTTGACGGCTTAATTGCGATTTTCCGTTTACCGCCCGAAGGTTACCCGGTCGGACAGCACCGAAAAAAGCTAATTATGACAAGATGTTCTCACGTAAGGGACCGCCTCAGCGTCCCGAACGAGTTTGCCTTCGGGACGGAGTGAAAATTCTTTTTATCGGCTGTGAAACACAAAAATATTCACTGGATATAATATGTTAGCGACGATGAACGAAGTCGAAGTCGTGGCAACCAGCGCGCAGCCATTTGACGAGAACTCGGAAATCGCCCCCCATACCCCTTAGCCGACATGACCTGATTCGAATGAATGAATCTGTCATGGCGGACATCAACAACGAATTTACGTTTGGCCTGCTGCTGATGAGCCTCTCGGCGCACGGGCCGGTGGCCGTGATTTTATCTGTGCCGGTTGCAGTCGTGATGATCGCTGCGGCGTACCGGTTAGTGCGTCGTCGCTGAATTTGCGGACCGATATGGTCGAACATTCTGCCGGCGTTGGCTGTGTTCAATTCTGTGAGGGCGCGGGCGGCAGAGACGTCGAGCGAATCACCTGGCTCCATTTCGAAAGCGGGTTCCGCCAAGCTAGCCGCCCTCTCGGGGACCGAAACGTGATCTCGGACGATGACGGGCTACAGGCGGAAACTTCCGCTCAAATCAAGACCGGCCTGTCCACGCGCCCCACGCCACCGAAGATGCGCAGATAGCGTGCGATCGCCTCGTGCGGGCCCGTTGCCTTGCTCGGGTTGTCGGAGAGTTTCACGGCCGGGCGGCCGTTGGCCTCGGAGACTTTGCACACGATCGAGATGGCGCGAAGGCCGTCGTCCGGTTGCGGCGCGCAGCCTTCGAAGTCGTTCGTCAGGTTGGTGCCCCAGCCGAAGCTCATGCGCACCTTGCCGTCGAAATGCCGGTAGGTGGACTCGATCGTTTCGGCATCGAGCGCATCGGAGAACACCAAGAGCTTCTCGCGCGGATCGCGCCCCTTCGACCGCCACCACGCGATGATCTCCTCGCCGCCGGGGACGGGCGGCGCGGAATCCGGGCGGAAGCCGGTCCAGTCCGCGACCCAGTCCGGCGCGTCGCGCAGGAACGCCGTCGTGCCGAAGGTATCGGGCAGCACGACCAGCAGATTGCCGCCATAGTAACGCTGCCAATCGCGCAGCACTTGATAGGGGGCGGCGCGCAGTTCGGCGTCATCGTTGGCCATGGCGGCGAGCACCATGGGCAGTTCGTGGGCGTTGGTACCGATCGCCTCGAGGTCGTTGTCCATGGCGAGCAGCACGTTGCTCGAACCGATGAAGGCCTCGCCGAGCCCTTCCTTGAGCGCCTCGACGCACCAGCGCTGCCACAGGAACCCATGTCGGCGCCGGGTGCCGAAATCGGAAATGCGCAAGCCGCGCAGTTCGCGGAGCCGCTCGACTTTCGCCCACAGCTTCGCCTTGGCGCGGGCGTAGAGCACGTCGAGGGTAAAGCGGCCGTAGCGGCGCAGCGCCGCGCGCGAGCGCAGCTCGTTGATGATGGCAAGCGCTGGGATTTCCCACATGGTGGTGTGGGTCCAGGGGCCGTGGAAATGCAGCTCGTATTGGCCGTCGCTGCGGCGCAACTCGTACTCGGGCAGTGCGAAATCGGCGAGCCAGGCGAGGAATTTCGGATCGAAGATCTGGGAGCGGCCGTAAAAGCTGTTGCCGGCGAGCCAGATCATCTCCTTTTTGGTGAAGCGCACGGCGCGTGCGTGATCGAGCTGATCGCGCAATTGCCGTTCGTCGACTTCGTCACCGACGCGCACGCGCGTGGTGCGGTTGATGACCGAGAACGTCACCTGCACGTCGCGATAGAGGCCCCAGATCATCTGGAGCATCATCAGCTTGTAGAAATCGGTATCGAGCAAGCTGCGAACGATCGGGTCGAGCTTGAAGGTGTGGTCGTAGACGCGCTTTGCGATATCCGTCGAGACCATCACACCGACTCAAGAAATCGTGCAGACCGGCACCGATGGGCAGCGGATTGCTCTTGGCATCACGCCACCTTGGGAACCGGATAGCGTGCAACCTTTATCTTTGCGGCCTTTTGCTTTGCATGCCACAGGTCATAAGACACCTGCATGCGAAGCCAAGTTTCGGCCGTGCTACCGAACGCCTTTTCGAGGCGTATTGCCATCTCGGCGGAGACCCCGTTCCTGCCGTTGATCAACTCCGATAGCGACTGACGCGATACGCCAAGCCACTTCGCGGCAGCCGTCACGGAAAGCCCCAGCGGCTTCAAGCAATCCTCCCGGACAATTTCGCCGGGATGAGGAGGATCGTGCATCTTTATTGCCTTCCAGTTAGTCCGCTCTCCGCAACCGCCTTGGGCTCATCCCAGCGTTGCGATCCCGGCGCGGGCGATCTGCTCGTCCTCGTGGGATTGCACGCCCGAGACGCCGATCGCGCCGACGCATTCGCCCTCGTGGAGGATCGGCAGCGCGCCCTGGATGAAGAGGCCCGCCGGAAACGCGATGAATGCAGGCCGTTCCTTGACGCGATCTTCGAAGAACTTGCTCGGCCGTTTGGTGAGGGCGGCTGTGCGGGCCTTGCCCACCGCTACTTCGGCCGTCGTCACGGCCGCACCGTCCATGCGGTCGAGGCTCAGAATGAAGCCGCCGTCATCCACGATCGCGATCGCGACCTGCCACTTGTTCTTCTCGGCCTCGACGAGGCACGCGGCCATCATCTTCTTCACGTCGGCGGATGTCAGGCATGGCTTGGTTCGCATCGCAGTTTCTCCCTTTCCCAGAAGACCAGCAGCAGCGGCTGCAATCTAGGGCACTCGCCGGCCACAGGCTACCTCGCTATGCTCGCTGGCCATGGCTCTTGCTCTCACACGTGCAGCATTGCTCGGGGTCGCCCTCGCGGTGCTCGCGTCGGCCGCTGCGACGGCCGATCCGCGCGAGGATTTTCTCGCCGGCCGCGCAAAGCAGTGCACAGGCTGCGACCTTGCCGGCGCGAACTTCAAGCGGCGCGACCTCACAGGTGTCGATCTCGCCGGCGCCAATTTGCGCGAGGCCAATTTTCATGATGCGAGGCTGGTCGGGGCCAATCTTGCAGGGGCGAATCTCGCCGGCGCCAATCTCAACAAGGCCAATCTCGCCCGCGCCGACCTCACCGGGGCAAAACTCGCCGAGGCGATGCTTTACGGCGCCGTCCTTGATGCCGCGAAGCTCGCAGACGCCGATTTCACCGAAGCGATGATGGGGACAGCACGCCTCCTGCGCGCCGACCTTGCGAAAACCGTGCTGCGCCACGCCGATATGCGCAAAGCGCGGCTCGACGAAGCCAAACTCGTCGGCGCGGACCTGACGGGCGCCGCCCTCGATCAGGCGATGCTGCGCGCGGCGACGCTGGACGGCGCGAGACTGGGAGAGACGCGTCTGATGGGCGCGGACATGAGCGGCGCGCGGCTGGTCGGCGCCGACCTCTCCGAGGCGGACGCGCTGCACGCGAACTTGCGCGGGGCCGATCTTGCCGGTGCAAATTTAGCGAAGACGAATCTACGCCAAGCCAATCTTTACGAGGCGAATCTCGACGGCGCGATTTTGCGCGACACGATCATGCCGGACGGCACGACCGAGACACATGGCGGCCGATAGCTGATTTTCTCGTGTGCGCGGCACGACGCCCGCAACACGCTCTCCGGAGACATCTCTGACAGGTGTTCGGGGACATCCCTGACACTTCATCGTCGCGTGGAATTGGCTGCTGGAAAGATCATCCACGCCTATCTTGCGGCATCCATCTCTTTCCCCTCCCCCGCTTGCGGGGGAGGGTTGGGGAGGGGGCACGCTCCACGGTACGAACTTCCCGGACGGGCCCCCTCCCTGACCCTCCCCCGCAAGCGGGGGAGGGGAAAAGAAGCGCCCCCCTCGCTTGCGGGGGAGTGGAAAGAACCGACCCTCCCCGCAAGCGGGGGAGGGAAAAGAAGCTGATGCGGCAACAAAGGAAAGGCATGGATGCCCGCGACAAGCGACGACAAGCGCGGGCATGACGACCGGGAGGCTAGCGATTCGAAAAAGCAATCTACGCTGGTTTACCGATTGTCGTGCGGGTCGCGCGGCGATGGGGTCGTGTTGTGCACCGGCGGCTGCACCCTGCTCTGCGGATCAGGCGGGGCTATCCGATCAGGAACCGGACTCTGGCCAGTGGTGCTGGGCGGAGTCGCTGCCCGAGGTGCGGTCGGACTAATGGTCGGGTTGGAGTAGATGCCACTGCCAAAATAGCGGTCGCGATCAGATATTTCTTCATCTCGATTCGATCTCCTTGCATCAGACGATGCCTGCGCCCCAACGCCGCAAACCAGCAACGCGTTCCCCGATTTCGCGGTTTCGCTATCGGCGTCAACGCTGCACTGCGATCACGCACGTATTTATTGGTGCAATGCAAATATCTCGAGGCGAGCCGAACTTTCGAACTGGCCTTGAGTCAATTGGGTCGGCATTTGCGGATTGAAGCCGCTCTGGCCCGGTTTGCGGTAAAGACTGGCGCGAACAATGATGCGTCGTGCGGCAACCGGATCGCGCAACTCGCACGACTGCTTGATGAACAGCGAGCCGACCGCGCCCTCGCCCTCCGCCGGCGGCAGGGCAACGCAGTCCCGCTTCGGTTCGATCATGAACCGCGCCGCCATGATGCCACCGAAGAGATAAGCGTCCTCGCGCTTGCGCCGGTCCGCTTCGGTGATGTCGTTGCGGTGGTCAGGCCGCGGATCGGTCACGAGGCGAATGCCTGCGAGGATGCCGGCGTCATCGAACAGCGCGCTCGCGATTATAGGAAATCCGATTTCGGCGGTGCCCGCCCAGCGATTGATCTCGCGATCATTGTCATGGGCGCGCGCGATGTATTCGTTCTCGTCGTCGTATTCGAAATAGATTTCGTGCAGACTATCTGGCTCAGGCGGGCACCTTTTGAAATCGGCCCAGCCGGACACCGCAGCGCGCGGCGGCCCGCCTTTGGAACCGCAGGCGAATGCGCGGAATTCGCTCGGCGCCGGCTGCGCGGCGACGGGCTCGCCAATCTTGAGGTCCCAGATCGTGGCGCGCCGTGTCATCTGCCCGGTGGCCGATACAGTGCCAACACACGCACAGGCGAAGACAAGTGCTGCGCGGCAGAGGCTCGCCAGAAGCAGCTTCGCGTCCATCGCTTGCCAACCAACTTGCACTTGATCGATCTCCATTTGCCGGTCGCCGGGCTCGCACGGCGTCCGAGCGCCAGGAACCGTGTTGAACCGGCCGCTGACCGGTCGCTATGATGACCGGAACACCGATCAATATGGAGTGAAACTTGCCCAATCATTGTTGGTATGCGCCGCGTCGTTTGACGCTGGCCGTTGCTGCCATCGCGCTTTGCGCCGGGCCCCTGCTCTGGGCGATGCACGCGCCTCGAGCCGAGGACGCGAGCGACGTCGCCGAGGGCTCGCGGCTCTTTCACCAGAAGGGTGACTGCCAGGTCTGTCACGGCTGGGCGGGCGACGGCCGCAAGATGGACAGCCAGATGCCCGATGGCGCCAATCTGCGCGAAACGCGCCTCGATCGCGCCGCGCTCATCATGACCATCAAATGCGGAATTCCCGGCACCGGCATGCCGCCGTTCGACAAATTCGCTTACAGCGATGGGCGCTGCTACGGACTCAAGCTGGCCGACCTCAGGAAATCGGGCCAGCGCATGTCCGATCCGCCGGCGACGCTGCAGAACCGGGAGATCGAGTACATCGTCGACTTCATGTTAGCGAAGATCATCGGCAAGGGCCCGATGGACCATGCCAAGTGCGTCGAGTTCTGGGGCTCCGAGGCCGACGCCTGCAGCGAATTTCCGAAGTAGCCACGCGCCCGAAACCTTGCCAAACATTTCGCAATTGCGGCACCATGGATGTTGGCGAGCGCAGCAAAACACGCACGCCATTCGGCAATCGAAACCGAGAGAACGGGGATTTTTCATGAATTCATTTGCAACAGGGGCGCTTGCGGCGCTCTGCCTGATGACCGGCACCGTCGTTGCGCTGTCGCAAGACGCGGCACCGAAGCAAACCTACACCTCGCTGATGAACCAAGGCTTCGAGATCAAGAATATCCTCTTGCTCCCGAACGGCACGAGCTCGCGGATGCAGGGGACCGTTGCCTCGGAAACGGTGTTGGTGACCCTGCAAAAAGGTCCGGTCACGGCAACCTGCTGGATCACCTTGACCGCCTGGCAATCACACAATATCGGCGGCGATACCTGCAACCTGCTGCAGTGACCACCCTGCCCTTGCGCACTGCGCACCAAGCGGCCCGGCCCCGGATGTCGCGCGTGCGCGCTCATCCGGGCTACGGTGTCGTGCCTAATTCAAGGCGAACACGAACAGGTAGCTCGAGTTCTCTAGATTATCGTACTTCACCGGGTGAAGGTGCCGCCCGCTCGCCTGAACCGCGAGGTACTGCTTTGGCCCGATCGCATACACTACCGGCGCGCCCTTGAGCGGCGTGCCGACGTTGAAACGCCACAACTCCTCGAGCTTCTCGTCGTCGTAGGCGACGACCCAGCCGTTCTGCAGCGCCGTGAAGACGATGCCGCCCGCGGTCGCGGTCGCGCCGGAGCGGATCTCGATGTCGGTCACCGTCTTCGCCAACACCTTGTTGTTGACGGTGTCGTAGGCGGTGATCGCGCCGTAATAGAGGTCGCTGGTGTAGGTGCGCTTGTCGCTCGCCTTGGCGTCGAGGCCGCCCTCCGCCCCCTTGAAGCGGAATTCGGCGCCGTTCTGGCTGAAGCAGCCCTCGGCACCGACGCCATAGGCGATGTGCTTCACCGGATTGTAGGCGGTCGGCTGATGGGCGACGCCGCCGTGCCAGGTCGGACACGCGCGCTTCATGCGGTCGCCGCGCAACGCGCGCGCCTCCGGCGCGTAGGTCTGCACGTCGAGCTTCGGATCGTATTCGATCGGCTTGCCGGTCTTGGGATCGAGGCCCTTCGTCCAGTTGAGGTCGTTGACGTACTGGCCGCCCTTGATGAAGCTGCCGTTGGCGCGGTCGAGCGTATAGAAGAAGCCGTTGCGCCCGAAATGGCCGACCACCTTGCGCGGCTCGCCGTTGACCACGGTGTCGTAGAGCATGTGGATGCCGATCTCGTCGTAGTCCCACGAGTCGTTCGGCAGATATTGGTAGTACCAGACGAGCTTGCCGTTATTGACGTCGAGGGCGACGACCGAGTTGGTGTAGAGGTTGTCGCCGGGCCGCGACTGCGGATCATACATCGGCACGGGATTGCCGGTCCCCCAGATGGTGAGCTTGTTGACCGGGTCGTAGGAGCCGGTCTGCCAGACGCCGCCGCCGCCGGTCTTCCAGGCGTTGTTCTTGTCTTTCCAGGTCTCGCTGCCCGGGTCGCCGGGCTTCGGGATGACGTACCATCGCCACAGCTCGTCGCCGGTTTTGGCATCGAGCGCCGCGATCCAGCCGCGGGTGCCGCCGTCGCCGGCGCCGTTGGCGATGATGATCTTGCCGTCCGCCGCGATGGGTGCGGTGTAGAAGCGCTCCTTGCTGCCGAACTCATTGGCTTTGGCGACCTGCTTGTCCCACACGATCTCGCCGCTGTCGCGATTGATCGCGATGACGCGGCCGTCGGGCAGGTTGGCGATCACCATGTCTTCCCACAGCGCGATGCCGCGGGTGCGCGGCGTATTGCCTTCGTGCTTCACGCCCGGATCGGCGATCCAGACGAACTCGCCATGGTCGCCGATTGCGGGCGTCGATCTTGTAGACCGTGCCCCAGCCGTCGGTCGTATACATGAAGCCGTTGTCGATCAGCGGATTGACTTCGTTCTCGGGGCCGTTCTGGCCGACATCCTGCATGCCGCGCAGCGCCAGCGCCCACACAAGGCGCAGGTTCTTGACGTTGTCGCGGTTGATCTGGGTGAGCTTGGAATAGCGGGTCGAGCCGTAGTCGCCGTTCATCATGAGCCAGTTCTGCGGCTCGTTTCCCGCGTTGATGAGACGGTCCTTGTTGACCGTCATCTTGTACTCGGCGGCGCCGGCCGACATGGCGAGCGCGGAAAGCGACACGCCCACCAACGCGAGGCGCGCAATCCTGCCGCATGTCCGGGTGCTGCACTGCATGGCGTTCTCCTCCTGACTTCCACTGGCCCTTCGGGGGCGGCACCTTGTGGCCGCGCCTCTCCTGGACCTTGCGGCAGCAACTTACATGCCCGCAGCCGCGCTGCAAGACCGCGCACCGCCGCGCTGCCATTCGCAGCCGCGTTAACCGAGATGCCGGCAGGACAGCGGAGAACCCGACCTCGCTTCAGCGCCGCTTCTTCGTCACCAATGCGCCCAAAAATCAGCGTCGCTGCTGAAATCCTTCACCGCACTTTCGGGGAATAGTGCGAGGCGTTGAGTTCGCCGGCGCAGGCCTTGCGCGAGAACGTGATGAGATGCTTGGCGATAATGCCGGTCGATATGACCGGTTCGATGCGCCCTTCTTTGATGCGCGGCCAGGCGTAATTCCAGAAATGGCGCCGATAATCGGCGACAACGCCGAGCTTCCAGCAGACCTTGAACAGCATCGACAGCCCGCGGCGGATGTTCTTCAGCGTGAGCAGTTCGGGGGCCACCGGTCGCGGCCGCCGGTTCGCGTGAGTGTGCGCGATTTGATAGTCGTACCTGGCGAATAGGCGCTGCGGGTCGTAGGCATGCTCGAGGCAGGTGCGCCACATCGCGATGGTGTCGTCATACGGCATTTTGAATACGACGTTCGATTCGCGGCTCTCGTCTTCCGCGATGCGATTATCGCGCGCCAGCCGATCCCATAGCGGGGTGCGCGGCAGCGCCTGCAACAGGTTGATCGTCAGCATCGGGATCTTCGACCGGTCGATGAAATCGATGATGCGCGACGGCGTCTCGGCGCTGTCGGTATCGAGGCCGACGATCATCCCGCCGATCACCTCCATGCCATAGGCGTTGAGCTTGTCGACGGCCTCAAGCATCGGCAGGCGCATGTTCTGGTCTTTCGACATCCGGTGCAGCGCCTCGGGCTCCGGCGTTTCGATGCCGCAGAAGATGCCGACGAAGTAGGCCGCGCGCAGTAACGCCAGCAGGTCGTCGTATTTGGCAATGTTGAGGGTCGCCTCGAACGCGAATGACACCGGGAACGAATGGCGCTCCTGCCACGCGACGAGATGCGGGATGAGGTCGCGCACCGCGCGCCGGTTGGCGATGAAGTTGTCGTCGACGAAATAGACGGAGGTCGTGAGCCCGCAGACTCTCATCTTGTCGAGTTCGGCGATCACCTGCTCCGGCCGCTTGAGGCGCGGCACCCGGCCGTAGAGCCCGGGAATGTCGCAGAACTCGCAGGTGAACGGGCAACCGCTCGAAAATTGGATCGAGCCGAGGAAATAGTAATCGAAGTTCACGAGTTCGTACGCGGGAATTGGAAACTGGTCGAGTGGCAGCCGATCGCGAGTCTCAAACCGCACCTGCGTCGCCGGGCGCGCACAGTCGCGCCCGAGCATCGCGAACAGTTCGCGCGTCGCATCGCCGATCTCGCCGATGTGCAGGTAATCGAATTCCGAATAGAGCTCGGGGCTCGACGACACCGATGGGCCGCCGAGGACTGCCGGCTTGCCGGCGACGTGCGCGCGGCGGCAGACGTTGATGATGCGCTTGCGCTGAACATGCATGCCGCTGACGAAGACCGCATCGGCCCAGCGGAAGTCCTCTTCCCGTGCGGGATCTACGTTCTCGTCGACGAACCTGACCTGCCAATCCGGCGGCAAGGACGCGGCAATAACAAGCAGGCCCTGCGGCGGCATGAAGGCGCGCAGGCTTCCCGTGATGTCATAGGCATAGTGGAACGAGCCGAGCGAAGGCTCGTAGCGGGGAAACACGCAGAGGATGCGACGCGAGCTGATGTCGGGCGGAGCGGCGACGCGCACCCCGTCATCCGCCGCGCGCTCGGCAACGGAATTCAGGACGTCGGTCATGACCCCCTGCTAAGCCTTAGCGCCCCGCGAAAGATTGAAATACTGCGATGACGAACGCAAGTGAACTCGCCGACATGCTCACAAAAGTACGAACCGTACAGACAACGAAACGAGGCGCGGTTCACTGGGACCTGATATTGGCGGCGTGGATGATCTTCGCCCAGGTCGCGACTTCGCTCGCGATGCGTCGGCGAAACTCCTCGGGCGTGCTGCCGACAATGTCGTCGCCAAGCATCGTGACGCGCTCCTTCAATTCGGGCGTTGCGAGGGCGGTCACGATTTCATGGTTGAGCTTGGCGATGATGTCCTTCGGTGTACCGACCGGCACGACGAAGCCGACAAAGCTGTCGCCGAAAATCTCGGGAAAGCCCAGTTCGGTGATGGTCGGCACCTGTGGCATGGTCTCGGTGCGGCTCGTGCTGGTGACGGCAAGTGCGCGCAACTGACCATCACCGATGAGCGGCACCGCGACCGTGGGCGTCCCAAAGCCAATCGGCGTATGGCCGGCGACTACCGAGGCCATCGCGGGCGCGCCGCCGCTGAACGGTATGTGGACGAGATCCGGCACGAATCCCAGCCGAAACTGTTCGCCCGCGAGATGCGACGTCGTGCCGGTGCCGGCGGACGCATAGCTGTACTTGCCGGGGTTGGCGCGGACGAGCGCGATGAGTTCCTTGATGCTTTTTGCCGGCACTTGGGGATTGACGACGATGACCGTCGTCGAGGTGACGGCAAGCGACACCGGCTCGAAGTCATTGACCGGATCGTACGGCACCTTGTCGAACATGGAGGGATTGATGACGTAGGAGCTGAACGCGGTGAGCACCGTATAGCCGTCGGGAGTGGCGCGGGCCGCCTGCCCCATGCCGACATTGCCCGAGCCGCCGACGAGGTTCTCCACATAGAACTGCTTGCCGAGCTGCTCGCCGACCTTGCCGGTGATGATCCGCGCCACCACGTCGGTGACGCCGCCGGGCGCGAACGGCACGATCACCCGCACCGGCCGCGACGGCCACGCCTGCGCAGACGCCCGATTTCCGAGGAGCGCAGGCGCGGCGGCCCCCGCGAGCGCAACGAATGATCGGCGCGTGAACTTCTTCATGTTTCTTCTTCTCCGCAGTTGGCGCCGACAGCTCAGTCGGCGCGGATATTCGCGGCCTTGACGACCTTTTCCCACTTCTCGGCTTCGCTGCGCATGTAGGCAGCGAATTTCTCCGGCGTGCTCTGGAGGACATCGATGCCGGCGCCGTTGAGCTTAGCGACGATCTCCGGGTCCTTGATCGCCGCGATGTAGCTCGCGTTGAGCTTGCCGACGATCGCGGGCGGTGTTCCCGCCGGCGCCGCAAATCCTTGCCAAGCCCAGGCTTCGTATCCCGCAAAGCCGGCCGAAGCTACCGTCGGCACGCCGGGCAGACCGGGCAGTTCCGTCGGCGAAGCAACGGCGATTGCCTTGATGCCGGGCGTTGCCAGCTGCGAGCGCGCGCTCGCGAAATCGACGAACATCACGCCGATCTGCGCCGCCGCGAGGTCCTGCAGCGCCGGCGCGACACCGCGATACGGCACATGATTGAGCTTGACGCCGGCCGCGCCGGCAAAGAGCTCCATCGCGAGATGGAATGGGCTGCCGACGCCCGGGCTCGCATAATCGATGGTGCCGGGTGCGCGCCGCGCCGCGTCGACAAGATCCTTGACCGAGCCGACATCGAGCTTGCGCGTGTCGACGAGGAGCACGATCGCAAACCGGCCGGTCAGCGTGATCGGCGCAAAATCCTTGAGCGGGTCGTAGGGCAGCTTCTGATAGAGGCTGCGGTTGGCCGCGTAGGTCGCCGTGTCGCCGAGCAGGATCGTGTAACCATCGGGCGGCGCCTTCGCGACGGCGTCGGCACCGATGATGGTCGCGGCGCCCGGACGGTTTTCGACGATCAGCGGCTGCCCGAGGAACGGCGACATCGCCGCGCCAGCAAGGCGGGCGAAATAATCGGTGCCGCCGCCGGGCGGATAAGGCACGACGAGGCGAATCGGTCTGTTCGGATAAGCGCCCTGCGCTTCGACCGATCCGGCGGTCGTCCCTGCGACAACGAGCGCCGCCCCGCCAGCGATGAACCGACGACGATCAGTCCGCATGGTGCTTCCTCCGCCTGTTTTGGAACCGGCTCTAACCGCTCATTCGAGCTTGAGATTCTGTTTCGACACCACCTCCTGCCACATCTTCACTTCCTGCGCGATCCGGGCTCCGAAGGTCGCGGGTTCGGAGTCGTCCACCACCGCCATGTCCTGGCCGGCAAGCTTCTCCCGCAGGGCCGGATCGGCGAGCACTGCCTTCATGTCGCGGTTGATGCGCGTTATGATCGGCTTCGGCGTTGCTGCCGGCGCAAGGAGCCCGTACCAGCCGTCCGATTCCACCCCGACGACGCCGGCCTCGGCCATGGTCGGCGTATCGGGCAGCAGCGCCGAGCGTTGCGCGCTTGCGATCGCGAGCGGCCGCACGTCGCCCGATCTGAGCAGCGCGATCGCGGACGATACCGAGGAAAATCCGACCGGGACCTGGCCGGCAACCATGTCCTGCATCTGCGGCGCCGCGCCCTTGTAGGGCACATGCACAAGATCGAGTCCGGTCTTGGACTTGAAGAGCTCCATGATCAGATGATGCGGCGAGCCGACCCCGACCGATGAATAGGTGAGTTGTCCCGGACGCGCCTTGGCATAAGCGATGAATTCCGCGAGCGAGCGATAAGGCGCGTTCTTGGCGGCCACGAGCACGAACTGCCCTGATGCCGCGATTGCGATCGGCGCGAAGCTCCCTGGAATCTCGAACGGCATCGGCTTGCCGAGCGAGGGCAGCATCGACAGCGCACTGTTGGTCTCAAGCAGCGTATAACCGTCCGGCGAAGCCTTCGCGACCACGTCGGCGCCGATGATGCCGCTGCCGCCGGGGCGCGGCTCGACAATGACGCTCTGGTGCCACCGCTCGGCGAACGCGTTGGCGAGGATGCGCGAAACGAGATCATTGCCGCCGCCAGCCGTGTATTGATGGACGATCCGCACCAATCGGCTTGGATAGTTGTCCGATTGTGCGCGGGCTTGTTGATCGACGGCGCACAACGCCAGGACAAACCCGATTGCTACCGGCAGCGAGGTTTGCCATCTCATGGGCTCACTCCATTTGCGTGCTCATCTTGCACCCGCGCATTGTATGCGTTTGCGTAATCCCCCGCAGCAACCACCATCCGGTTGACAAGCGAGCGATGCGCACCATGATCCGCGCCGGTCGTAGGCGGTCGCGGAGGCAAGCGCAATGAGCATCAAGACGGTCGCGGTCCTGGGCGCCGGCCACGGCGGCTGCGCCGCTGCCGCTGACCTCGGGCGCCGCGGTTTCAACGTGCGGCTGCACGCGCGCAGCGCCGAGCGGCTCGCCCCGCTCCGTGCGCAGGGCGGGATCGAAGTGCGCGGCGTGCATGACGGGCTCGTGCCGATCGACGTCATGACGACCGACGTCGGCGCCGCCGTGTTGATCGACGGCGCACAACGCCAGGACAAACCCGATTGCTACCGGCAGCGAGGTTTGCCATCTCATGGGCTCACTCCATTTGCGTGCTCATCTTGCACCCGCGCATTGTATGCGTTTGCGTAATCCCCCGCAGCAACCACCATCCGGTTGACAAGCGAGCGATGCGCACCATGATCCGCGCCGGTCGTAGGCGGTCGCGGAGGCAAGCGCAATGAGCATCAAGACGGTCGCGGTCCTGGGCGCCGGCCACGGCGGCTGCGCCGCTGCCGCTGACCTCGGGCGCCGCGGTTTCAACGTGCGGCTGCACGCGCGCAGCGCCGAGCGGCTCGCCCCGCTCCGTGCGCAGGGCGGGATCGAAGTGCGCGGCGTGCATGACGGGCTCGTGCCGATCGACGTCATGACGACCGACGTCGGCGAGGCCGTGGGCGGCGCCGACCTCATCATGCTGGTCGTGCCGTCGGTCGCCCACGAGCCCTACGCGAAGGCACTCGTGCCGCATCTCGACGGCGGACCGCCGGTCTTTCTCAATCCCGGGCATACGGGCGGCGGGCTGCATTTCGTGCACGAATTGCGCCGCGCCGGATTCACCGGACCGGTCAAGACCTGCGAGAGCGTCACCCTGACTTACATCTCGCGCATGGAAGGCCCGGCGACCGTCAACATCTACAGCTACACGACGCGGCTGCGCTTCGCCGCCTTGCCGGGGCGCTACACCGACGAGACGTTCGCGCTGATCAAGCCGCTCTATCCCAACATCGTCAAAGCAACGAGCGTGCTCGAGACCGGGCTCGGCAATCTCAACGCGGTGTTCCATCCGCCCGGCATGATCATGAACGCCGGCTGGATCGAACGGCGCCACGGCGATTTCCTATTCTACCGCGAAGGCATCACCGAGGCCGTCGGCCGCGTCACCGCCGCGGTCGATGCCGAGCGGTTGGCGGTGGCGAAAGCACTCGGCGTGCCGGCGGTGCCGTTCATGGACTTGTTCTATGGCGCCGGGCTCACCACCGCGGCAGCGCGCGACAGCGGCAACATCGCTCGCGCGTGTGAGGAGAGCGAGCCGAACCGCACTATCAAAGCACCGCCCTCGCTCGACCATCGCTACGTCCACGAGGATGTCGGCTACGGGCTGGTGGCGATGGCGGAGCTCGGCAAGCTCGCTGGCGTTACGACACCGGCGATCGATGCGCTGGTGGAACTTGCCTCGCTCGCGGTCGGCGTCAATTACGCCCGCGAAGGGTTGACGCTGGAGCGGCTCGGCCTCGCCGGGAAATCGCCGGCGGAGTTGACCGCATTCGTCGAGCCGTCCTCCCCGTAGTCATTCCGGGGCGCCGAAGCGAAGCGCAGGCGAGCCCGGAATCCATGAACACGGACTGCGGAGTATCGGATTCCGGGCTGCCTCGCCGCGCTCGGCCCCCGGAATGACGGCGTCTGATGCGAGAAGCCGTAGATACCATGAGGGCGATGGGCGTGCGTCCGATAGGTTTGGGTTGTCGCACTCGAACCATCGGAGGCATTAGATGCAAACATCGCATACCGGCACGCCCATCGGGGGTGATCATGGCACGATTTTCGTTTCGATCGAACTGAGCCAGAAGACATGGCTGGTGACGCTGCACAGCCCGGAGCGGGATCGGCTGTCGCGTCACCGGGTGAAGGGTGGAGCTCATGGTGAGCTGCTGGCGCTGATTGATCGTGTGCGTGGGCGGGCGGCCCGCGCGATGGGAGGGGTTCCTGCGGTGGTGAGTTGCTACGAGGCTGGCTACGACGGATTTTGGTTGCACCGGCTTTTGACGGCGTCGGGGATCCAGAATTACGTGTTCGATCCGGCGAGCATCGCGGTGGAGCAACGGGGCCGGCGGGCGAAGACCGATCGGATCGACGGCGAGCAGCTGCTGCGGACCTTGATGGCGTATTGCCGCGGCGAGCCGCGGGTGGTGCGAATCGTGCGGGTGCCGACCATCGAACAGGAGGACGCCCGTCGCGACAGCCGCGAACGGGAGCGGCTGATCAAGGAGCGGACGGCCCACACCAACCGGATCAAGGCGCTGCTGCGGCTGGTGGGAATGGCGATCGGCAACCCGTGCCGCCGCGACTGGCTGACATGGCTTTCGGCGCAGCGGGACCGGCAGGGCCAGGGGGTGCCGCCACGGATGCAGGCCGAGCTTGAGCGCGAGCATGAGCGGCTGATGCTGCTGTGCCGGCAACTAGCGGCGCTGGAGCGGCCGCCTGCCACAGCCGCGCCGACGCCTGCGGCGGCGCAGATGGCGCAGCGCCGCGACCTCCTGCTGGCGCTCAAAAGCCTCGGCCCGGTGTTCGCGTCGACGCTGACCAACGAGGCTTTCTACAAGGACTTTCGCAATCGCCGCGAGGTCGCCGGCTATCTCGGACTGGCTCCCAGTCCGTGGCAAAGCGGCGGGACTGCCCGCGAGCAGGGGATCAGCAAGGCAGGCAATCGGCGTGCCCGTCACAAGGCGATTGAGCTCGCCTGGCTGTGGCTACGGCATCAGCCGGGCAGCGCGCTTGCTCAATGGTTCCGGCAGCGCACCGTCAATGCCGGTCCTCGCATCAAACGCATCGCCATCGTTGCCTTGGCGCGCAAGCTGATGGTGGCGCTCTGGCGTTATCTCACAACCGGCCTTGTCCCCGACGGTGCGGTGCTCAAGGCGACCAAGGCGTAACCGCTTCAACGAACGCGTCACGCTGCGGCTGTTGCCGCGGTCAGCGCGGGACGGATGGTGACCGTGCCACCCTTGGGCCGACAAACGAGCCGCCCTGTAGATGGGTCACCTCCTCGTGGCTTCCTCGCCGCAAGCATGCGGAATGTGGGTGCGGACCAATGCGGTCCAACCGGATATGAGGTGATGCAGTGAGCTGCATAAATCATCGGAAGCCAATCCCGGTGCATGCGGACCGCGACGGCGCGCTGCGCTACGCATGGCTCCGCGCGCCGCCGCTACGCCCAATCCCCGAAATCCCCCAAACCTTCGCAACCCTTGACCCAGAGCCCCATATGAGGGTGGGCAAAGGCGGCCACAGAAATTGCAGCACGAAGCAGGGCGCCGGGTCCGCCGTGCCCACGCGGACCGATGTGCCGCATCGCGTGTTCCGCGTGGCACGGCGGAACATTTGCTCTGCCACAAAGGCGACGCTGGGGGCCGCCCAACGGGTCCGGCCTCCGGCCGGCCCGATGACAAGCTTTGCCCACCCTACGGAATGAATTTCGTGCTAAGCGACGCGCGCGGCGACAGCCGCGTCGTAGAAGAACGATCAAACGGGAGAGAGAAAATGCAAAAACCTCCGCGCACATCCATTTTGGCTGCGACGGCGCTTGTGGCGCTGGCGTGGTCCGCCGGCACGCAGGCTCAACAGGCCAACATGACCTTTTTCGTCACGAGCGTCGGGCCTGGCAAAGGCGCCGATCTCGGCGGCCTTGCCGGCGCGGACCGGTATTGCCAGCAGCTCGCCCAGGCGGTTGGCGCCGGCGCCCGCACCTGGCGCGCCTATCTGAGCACGCAGGCGGAAGGCGGCCAGCAGGCCGTCAACGCGCGTGATCGCATCGGCAAGGGTCCGTGGCAGGATGCCAAGGGCGTCGTCATTGCGAAGGACCTCGACCAACTCCACGGCAACAACAATCTCACCAAGCAGACCGCGCTCAACGAGAAGGGCGAGGTGGTCAAGGGCCGCGGCGACACGCCGAACGAGCATGACGCGCTCACCGGCACGGCCATGGACGGCCACGCCTTCCCGCCGGGCCAGGATCGCACTTGCAAGAATTGGACGAGCAGCACGCAAGGCACGGCCATGCTCGGACACATCGACCGGCAAGGCCTCCAGGACACCGTGGAAGCCAAGTCCTGGAACTCCTCGCATCCGTCGCGCGGCCCTGACGGCGGCTGCAGCCAGAATGACCTCAAGAGCACCGGCGGCGCCGGCCTATTCTACTGCTTCGCTGCCAACTGAGCGGACTCGTTTGCCCGGACGGCCGATGCGCCGTCCGGGACCTCTTCATTTCCTGACGTCGGGCGTGAAGTCCCGGGCGCTCGAAGTCCGCAGGCTTGGCCGCGTCGAACTCTCTCGCGTCAGTCGGTCGACAGGGTGAACCCGATCAAGCGACCGCAGACGAGGACCAGGATCCAGCACACGATCGATATGCCGCCCGCGAGTCGCGCCGGCGCCGGCGGGGTCGGACTGAGGTTCCACTCCTTGACGCCACGAACGGTGATGAATTCGAAAACCGCCATGTTGATCCCGGCGAGGACGATCAACCCCATCTTGACCCAAAACGTGGGGTTCGCGACGTACTCGGTGGCGCGGCTGATGAACAGGAGAAAACCCGCAATCACCGCGACGATGAACGCCGCCCAGGTGACTGGAAGGACCTGTCGCGAGAGTTCCGCGAATGGACGCCTGGTCGAAGCGATCCCGAGCAGGCGCAGATCGACGATCGCGATCGTGCCGATCACCATTGCGATTGCGAACACGTGAACCAGCTCGACGGTCGAAAAGGCCCATGCGGTCTTGTGAATGAAGACGGCCAGCGGCAGGGCTTCCAGCCATTCCAGGAAACGGGTGATGGGCTGCACGTTCAACTCCCTGGATCGCGTGCTTCACACGCGTCTGTTTTGATTGCCGCCGATGCGGCGAGCGAGCGCACCCTGGAGGTTGTCATCGGGTTCGCCTGACACGATAATAATTGCGAGCCGGCCAGGTGTCAGCCAAGTTCAGATGTCATCGCCAGAGCCGGAGCAGACGGAAGAGGCGCCCATGGACTTCATATTCAACTACGTCCGAGTTGATACGTTCTGGAACATCCTCCTCTTCACGCATTTCGTGCTGGCGGTCGCCCTGCTGGCCGGCGTGACGCTACAGGCGGTCGCCGTCGTGATGCCCGCACGGCAGGCGGCCGGGCATTTCGTCGATCGCAGCCCGGTGCCGGCGGCGTCCTACACCACGCTCATCATCATTCTCTATGTGATCCAGGCTCTCATGGGCGCCTGGATCTACGTCAAATATCGCACCTATGTGCGCATCCCGATGGAGGAGCTTCGCCACTGGAAGACAGTCGGATCGTTTGAGCTCAAGGAGCATGTGATCGCCATGGGCTTGGGGCTCCTCCCGGCTTACTGGTATTTTTGGCGGCAGCCGCTGTCGCCGGACTACGCGGTCATACGCAAATGGGTGACGATCTTCCTCGCGCTCAGCGTGTGGTACGGTTTTGCGGTCGGCCACGTCGCCACTGATTTTCGCGGAGTCGGATCATGACCCAGGCTTTGGACGTCGTCGACGATCGGTTGTCCGCACTCCGCGGATTGCCCGCTGCAAGCGCCGCGACCTCGTCGGCGCAGACGAGAGCAAGCAAGCTCGGCATCTTCGCAATCACGTTCGGCATTGCGTTCGCGCTGCTCTACACCGTGTTCGAGCGGCTCAACTGGCCGCTCTTCACCTATCATCCGGCGTCCGGCAAGCTGGATTTCTGGAAGCAGGCAGCGGGCGTTGGTCCGCCCATGTTCTGGTACGGCTGGATCGTGCTCTCGGCCGGCAGCGCTTTCGTGGTGAGCGTCATCGCGACCGCCATCCCCGCTCACTTGCTGCGACGCGCGACCGTTTTCCTGTGCCTGCTGGGGGCGCTGTGGCCAATCTCGCTTGAGGCGCTGAGGCTCTTCATCAGTTGGGTGAGCTTTAACGCCGACTACCTGGATTCGGCTTGGCTGGCGGCAATTCCCGCGTTGGTGGTCGCGGCGGCGATCACCTTCCTCGCACCCTCGCGATGGTTGCAACGCACCTGGGTGAGCCTGCTATTGATCGTGCCGATCGGGGGACTGATGGTGCTCGGCTACTCGCTGAAGCCCTATTTCACGCGTTAGCCCTGAGTATCTGTTCCAGCCGCCACAGATCGACCGCGTATTAAAGTGCACGATCAAGCCTGTGCGGCTGACTGCTTGCGCACCGCCTCGATCAGCGAGGCGCGCAGCAGATAGGCGCGGTGCGCCGCAGGGTCGGCAGCGGTCGCGCGCAGCGCCGCGTTTGCCTTGGCGCGCACGTCCGGATCCTTCTCTTCGAGGCGTTTCTTGTTGGCGATGGTCTGCTGCTGCACATACTCGACGTTGAGCGGGCGCCGGAAGCGATCGTAGAAATCGAGCGACTCCGGCGCGGCTTCATCCCGCATCACTCGCCCGAGCAGCCGGGCAAGTTCGACCGCATCATGAATGCCGAAGTTGAGTCCGAGGCCGCCGAGCGGATTGTTCACGTGGGCGGCGTCGCCGGCGAGAAACACCCGGCCTTGCCGGAATGATGCTGCCACGCGTTGATGGACGTTATAGATGTTGCGGTGAAACAGCGGATAGCGCGTCGACTTTGGAAAGAAGCGTTGGAGACGGCGATCGACCGCGTCATCCGACAGCGCTTCCTCCTCGCTCTCCCCGCTCCGCGTCGGGAAGACCACGCGAAACCGGCCCTTGCCGTCATCTCCGGAGACCTTGAAGAGCGCGCACCACTCCTCCGGATCGGAAAAATAATTGCGCGAGCAGCCGTCATACATCGCCCCGAAGTCGAAGGGCGTCGTCAGCACGAGAAAGCGCTCGGGATGCGTATAACCCTCGAACTCGATGCCAAGCGCCTTGCGAACCGTCGAACGGCCGCCATCGGCGCCGATCAGGTAGGCGCCCTTGACCTGACGAACCCCATCAGATGTCTCAACGTCGATCTCGACGCCGCGATCGTCCGGCCGCACTGCCGTGACGCGCGAGGAAAAGTCGTAGCGGGCGTGAGAAAAAGCGGCTAGCCGCTCGATCACGAGATTGTTGAGCTTGTGCTGCTCGCACTGCACCACATAAGGATAGCGAGTCTCGTCGGCGAGAATTCCAAAATCGAACGTCGCGATGACGTCGCCAGAGGCACGGTCCCAGATGCGGAATTTCGGCTCGATCAGCCCGCGCCGTGTCACCTCCTCAACGAGTCCGAGATCGTCGAGCATCTCGAGCGTCGCCGCATGGGTGGTGGCGGCGCGCGGCGCGTCGTTGACGCGATCGTCCGCTTCGAAGACGCGAACGGCAAGCCCCTGGCGCGCGAGGGCAAGCGCCGCGATGACGCCGACCGGTCCGCCGCCGGCAATCAGAATCGGGAGAGATGACATGCGTTATCTTACGGCACGGCCGGCGCAGCGTCACCCGCGGCCGACACAAGCGGACATGAGCGCAGCGTGCGGCTAGGATGGGATATCATCCTTCATCGCACAAATTGCGTGGGAGACGTCCGAAATGAAAGCCGCAGTGTTGGGTGAGGCCGGGGTCGAAGTTCGCGACCTCCCCAAGCCCGAGCCGAAGCCCAACGAGGTGCTGATTCGCGTCCGCGCGTCGACGCTCAACCGCGCCGATCTCATCGTTGCATCCGGACATTGGCACGGCGGACGCGGCGGTCCCGGAACGGCGATCGGCCTTGAGTGCGCCGGCGAGGTCGAAGCGGTCGGCCGCGGGGTCGTGGGCATCGGCGTGGGCGATCGCGTCATGGCGACGGTCGCGGGCGGTATCGCCGAATACGCGGTGACGGATTTTGGCCGGGTGCACCGCATTCCCGGCAACAACATGACCTTCGTGCAGGCGGCCTGCTTCCCGGTCGCCCTGGGCACCATGCATAACGCCGTGGTCACGGCCGGCCGCCTCAAGCGCGGCGAAACCCTGCTGATGCAGGGCGCGAGTGCTGGCGTTGGCCTCATGGGGATGCAGATCGCCAAGTTCGTGGGCGCTGCGCTGGTGATCGGCACCTCGACCAATGCCGAACGCCGCGCACGCCTGCATGAGTTCGGCTGCGATCTTGCCCTCGACACCACCGACCCCGGATGGCCCGAGGCGGTCAAGAAGGCGACCGGCGGCAAGGGTGTCGACGTGATCGTCGATCTCGTATCCGCCTCGGCTGCCAACGGAAATCTCGCCGCGGCGTCGATCCTTGGCCGCATCGTCAACGTCGGCCGGCTCGGCGGCATGAAGGGGGAATTCGACTTCGACCTGCACGCCTTGAAACGTATCGACTATATCGGCGTCACCTTCCGCACCCGGACGCTGGACGAGGTCCGCGACATCAACCGGGCGATGCGCGCCGACCTTTGGGCGGCAGTCGAGGCTGGCACCTTTACATTGCCGATCCATCGCACCTTTCCGCTGGCGGACATCGGCGAGGCACTGGCGATGATGCGGGCCAACCGTCATTTCGGCAAGATCGGCATTGATATTTCTTAAACGCGCGGCCTTTTTCGCAATCCCAGCTGGGTTGCATCATGCTTTTTCCCCGTCCCACTCATGCCCTCTTCTCGCCGCCCAACAACTCGTGTATTTTTGTTTATGAAGTTGCCGCCCGGCGGGAGCTCGTTCCCCTCGGTACAGGCAATCTAAACAACCCAATAGGGGGAAATGCTAATGAAAGGCTATCTTGCTCCGTTGTTCGCCGGCGCTGCGGTTATTGCCTTGACGGGCGCCGTCGCTGCCCATCATTCGTTTGCAATGTTCGACCAGGAACACCCCATGGAGGTCACCGGGGTGGTGAAAGAGTACAAGTACACGAGCCCGCATTCGTTCATCATCCTTGAGATCAAGGACAAGGACGGCAACAGCGAAGCGTGGAATCTCGAAGGCGGCAGCCCGAGCGCGCTCGCCCGCGACGGCTGGACCAGCAAGTCGCTCAGGCCAGGTGACGAACTGAAGATGACCATCGAGCCGTTGCGCTCCGGTGCCCCGGGCGGCGCCTGGAACGTGAACAAGATCAAGTTCAAGAGCGGCGACCCGATCGTCGCGAAGAAGCCGTAAGCATCGCGCGCCGGGCTTCGAGCGTCGCGCCTCCTTAAACCCGAAGGCGCGAGGCTCAATAAATAATAACTGCTCAGGCTTTGCCGACCTGTCTAGGGAGGAGTGATATGTATTGCCGTGGTTCGATCGCTGCGTTCGCCGCGGTCGCGGCGCTTTTCGCCAGCACTGCCGGTGCCCTCGCCGAAGGCGGCAAATTCCCCGACCTGAGGGGCCAGTGGCAGCGTACCTTTATCCCGCGGTGGGCCCCCGGCAACGAGAAGGCGCCACTGACGCCTGAGTACCAGAAGGTCTTCGACGCGAACCTCGCCGACATGGCTAACGGCGGCCCAGGGAACGTTCCATCATGGTATTGCGTGCCGCAGGGCATGCCGATGATGATGAACGCCTACGATCCAATGGAAGTGATCGCGACGCCGGACACCACCTACATCCTTATCAGCCACGTCAACGATTCTTATCGGCGCATCTATACCGACGGTCGCGAGTGGCCGAAGGATCCGGAACCGATGTTCAACGGCTACTCCATCGGCAAATGGATCGACGAGGACGGCGACGGCACCTACGACGTGCTCGAAGTCGAGACCCGGTACATTCGCGCGCCCCACACCTATGACGCCACGGGCATCCCGTTCCACGAGGATAACGAGGCCGTCATCAAGGAGCGCATCTACCTCGACAAGAACGACAAGGATCTGCTGCACGACGACATCACGTCGTACGATCACGCCTTGACCCATCCGTGGACAAAGAACCGGACCTATAAGCGCAATGCGGATCGGCGGCCGGCGTGGCGCGAAGAGACCTGCGCGGTCGATAACGCCATGGTCAAGATCGGAGACGGCGCCTACTTCCTCAGCCCGGACGGCCTGTTGATGCCGGTGCGCAAGGATCAGACGCCGCCCGACCTGCGCTATTTCAAGGGCGCGAAGAAATAGGCGGGACCCGCCTCTGGCGGGCCCGATGACAGGCTCCTCGACATCCGGGAGCAACCGCTCCGAGCGATTGCACCGCCCTCCCCGCATGTCGCTTCGCTCATGCGGGCTACAGTTGGCAAACCACCTCGCGATGGTCCTTTTTTATTGGACGGCCGCCCCAATCAACTCGCGGTTTATGCGCCGCAGTTCAAAACAGGCTTCAGTATCGCCAACTTAATGTAACACATTACTTCAGCTGCCCTACCCGATCTTGCCCAGGGCGGGGAACCATTCGAGCAGGTAATAACTGACCTCGCTGAGAAAGCCGGTGAGGAACGCGATGCCGGTGAGGACGAGCAACCCGCCCATCGCCTTCTCGACCAGTTCGAGATGGCGCTTGAACTTCGCGAGGAACGCGGCGAACGGCTCGGCGGCAAGCGCTGCAAGAATGAAGGGAATGCCGAGCCCGGCCGAGTAGACCGCGAGCAGCATCGCGCCGCGCGCCACCGTGTCCTTCGATGCCGCCACGGCGAGGATCGCCGCGAGGATCGGCCCGATGCACGGCGTCCATCCAAAGGCAAAGGCAAGACCCATCACATAGGCGCCCCATAGCCCGACCGGATGGGGCATGCGGGCGCGCTTCTCGCGCAACAGGATGTCGAGGCGCGTCAGCCCGAGAAAATGCAGCCCCATCACAATGATGATGATGCCGGCGACGATGCCGAGTTCCGCCGACCACGCCTGAATCAGCGCCCCGACCGCGCTCGCGCTCGCGCCGAGCGCCGTGAAAACGGTGGAGAAACCCGCGACGAACAGCAGTGCCGCAAACACCGCTTCCTTGCGCACCGCTGGCTCGGGTTCGGCTTCGGCGAGCCGTTCAAGCGAGGCTCCGGCGAGATAGACAAGATAGGGCGGCACCAGCGGCAGCACGCAGGGCGACAGAAAGCTCAGCACTCCGGCGAGCAAGGCGGCAAAGATCGAAACGTCGGCGGTCATTCTCGATGTCCTGCGCCTTGATGCGCCAAGCTCACGCGGCACGCAAGGCGCGCGCCTTGGGTGCGACAATGACGTGATCGGATGTGATCATCGGCTCGGGCAGTCGCGCACCTGGTGTCCACCAGCGGTTCCGCATGGCAATTGACGTTGACGGCAAATTCGTCTCCGCTGCTGCAACTGCACAGCATCGCCATGACCCCAGGCCGCCGCAATCTCCTCACCGATGTCCCCGGCATCCGCGTCGGCCACGCCGACGATCAGCGGCTCGCCTCGGGGGTGACGGCGATTTTGTTCGATGATCCGGTCGTTGCGGCAATCGACGTGCGCGGCGGCGGACCGGGAACGCGCGAGACCGACCTGCTCGATCCCGCGCGCACCGTCGAGCGCATTGACGCCATCACGTTGTCCGGCGGATCAGCGCTGGGCCTCGATGCCGCCGGCGGCGTTCAGGCCTATCTGCGCAGCATCGGGCGCGGTTTCGCGATCGGCAGCGCGCGAGTGCCGCTGGTGCCCGCTGCGATCATGTTCGACCTTCTCAATGGCGGCGACAAATCATGGGACCGCTATCCGCCATATCGGGAGTTGGGCTACACGGCGGCGGAAACTGCGGCCGTGGAATTTGCCTTGGGCAGCGTTGGCGCCGGCCTTGGCGCCACGACAGTGAACTTCAAGGGCGGCGTCGGGGCGGCGTCGCATGTGCTCGACAATGGGATCACCGTCGGCGCGCTCGCAGTGGTCAACGCCGTCGGCAGCGTTGTCGTCGGCGATGGCCCGTGGTTCTGGGCCGCGCCGTTTGAGCGGAACAACGAATTCGGCGGCCATGGCTTTCCTCCCACGGTGCCGGCCGAGGCGCTCGAACCCCGCACCAAGGGCGCGGCGCGGATCAGCACGACGCTCGTCGTGGTCGCAACCGATGCTGCCTTCACGAAGGCGCAGACCCGGCATCTCGCTGTCATGGCTCAGGATGGCTTGGCGCTCGCCATTCATCCGGTCCATACGCCACTCGACGGCGATGTGGTCTTTGCCGCCGCGACCGGCGTACGCCCACTCGATACAGAACCCCCGTTCGCGCTTGCGGCCATCGGCAATGCCGCCGCCCAGACGGTGGCGCGCGCCATTGCTCGCGCCGTCTATGAGGCGGCGCCGCTGGCGCTGGAGGGGGCGCTCCCGGGCTATCGAAATCGTTATCGATAGCCGGGGAATTTGCCACGAGATTGTTGGATTATCGACAGAAATGCGGGTAATATCCCTAGCGAAGGCCCTTGGTTGCCGAGGGCTTTGATGCGCAATGGACGATTGGACGGGGGGCCATCTCGCATTCGAGCCGCACGGGGCGGCCAGCGGCATGCTCGGGATGTCCAGTAATTTGAGGACCTGACATGAAGCGACAAATTCTGGCGGGTGGAGCACTCGTCGCGATTTCAGTCATATCTGCGGGAGCTTACGGCGTCGTTCAGAACGGCTGGCTGAAGGGCCGGCCAGGGGAGGCTGCGCCCCAAACCGCCGCAGCGCCTGTCGAGCCCGCAGGGCCCGCCCGGCCTTCAGCGACTCCCTTCAAGACTGTGGAACTCGGGACTCCAGTTACACCGCCTGCGGCCGCGCCTCTGCCGCCGCCGCCCACGACTGTTGCCCAAGCGCCACAATCCGCCGCGCCGCCGAAGGCTCCGGTAGCGGCGCCGGCACAGGCCGCGGCTACACCACCGGCCGCAGCAACCGCGGCACAGCCACCCAAGGCTGCCCCGGCGGCCGCGAGTGCAGCCTTCCCTGCGCTCGGTCCCGCCCCCGTGTCGAAGCCCGTCGCTTGCGCCAATCCCAACGCCATGGGCGTGTCCCGCGTGGTCGAGATCGACACCACCGGCGGTCCCGGCTTCGGCTCCCAGCATTTCAAGAGCTACGACTTCCTGCGCGACCACGAAGTCGTGTTGACCTTCGACGACGGCCCGTGGCCTGGGACGACCCCGGCGGTGCTGAAGGCGCTCGCCGACCAGTGTCTGCGTGCAACCTTCTTCCCGATCGGCAAGCACGCGACCTACCATCCGGAAATTCTCAAGATGGTGCTGGCTGCAGGCCACACCGTCGGCAGCCACACATGGTCCCATGCCGACTTACAGGCCGCGATGAAGAAAGGCGGCTTGGACGCCGCTAGGGACGAGATGGAGAAGGGCGCAAGCGCCGTTCACCTGATGGCGGACGCCCCGATCGCCCCGTTCTTCCGCTTCCCCGATCTGCGCCACCCGCCGGAGATGATGACCTATCTCGGCGGGCGCAACGTCGGCACGTTCTCGACGGACATCGACTCGTTCGACTTCAAGATCAAGAAGCCCGAAGAACTTCTGAAGTCGTTGACCGGCAAATTGCAGAAGCTCGGCAAGGGCATCATCCTGATGCACGACTTCCAGAAGGTGACCGCGACCGAGCTGCCGCAAATTCTCGGCATGCTGCAGAAGAACGGCTTCAAGGTCGTGCACATGGTGCCGAAGGGCACGCTCGTGACGCTGCCGGAATTCGACGAAGCGGTACTCAAGGAAAACAAGCTGCCAATGATGACGAATCGTCCGACCGACGCGGTTGTCAGGACCATCAGCGGCGAGTGATTTTCCGTACAGGCATTGTCCAGCAACTGCACGTCGGTGCGGTTGCTGGACACACCTCGCGCGGCACAAGTTAAGTTAATTGCAATTTTTGCGTTCTATTATCGCTTTACCGCCCCAGATCGTTTGGCGTGGATCCGGTGCTGGAGCCGGCGCGATCGGGTATTGGCCTCGATTATCCGGCGGTAAGTCGATCGCGCCAGTTTCGTCGGCGTGCCATCGAGGACATTTTTGACGAAGGCCTTTACCAGAATGGCAAACGCCGGAATGCTGATCGCGGATCTTGAGGCTGCAATCGAAAGCCGCGACGGAGATCGTCGCACCGCCGCCCTTCGTCGCGTAACGGACCTGTTCGTGGATGGGGCGGATCAGTACACGGACGAACATGTGGCGGTGTTCGGCGACGTGATCACCCGTCTTGCGAACGGCATTGAGGCCCGGGCACGCGCCGCACTTGCGCGTCGCATGGCCCCGGTCGCCAATGCGCCGAAGCAGGTTATCGAAACGCTCAGCACAGACGACGACATCGCCGTCGCGGGACCGGTGCTGGCCCAGTCGCAACGCCTTGGCGAGGACGAGCTCCTGACAATCATCAATACCAAGAGCCAGGATCACCTACTGGCGATTTCGACCCGTGCCGAGCTCGGTCTCACCTTGACCGATGCGCTAGTCGAGCGCGGCGACCAGCGGGTGGTGCGCTCGACCGCCCAAAACGCCGGCGCGCATTTTTCGGAGCGGGGTTTCGATGTTCTCGTGAGCCGGTCGCAGGATGACGAACGTCTCTCCGAGATCGTCGGATTACGGGCTGACTTGCCGCGCGGCCAGTTTCGCAAATTGTTCGCCCAGGCGAGTGCAGCAGTCAGGGAACGGCTCGCCGGCGCCCACCCGCATCTTTCGGCTGACATTGCCGAAGTGCTCGAACAGATCGGCTCAGAATCCAACCTCGACGCGCTCGGCGAACCAATCGATTTTGAGGCCGCGAAGGAGACGATCGAATCGCTGCAGCAATCGGGGAAGCTCGACGAGAAATGCGTTGCGTCGTTTGCGAAGCGCCGGCATTTCGAAGAAACCGTGGTGGCCCTTGCCACGCTGTGCGGAGTGCCGATCGAGACCGTCGAACGCGCCTTCCTGCAAGGCAGTCACGAACTCGTCCTCATCCTCATCAAATCGCTCGGCTATTCGTTTCCGACGAGCAGGCTCATCGTGCGGCTTCGCACTAAAGACGTCCCGACGACCGAAGATGAGGTCAAGGCTTTGGAAGCGCAGTTCAACAAGCTCCAAGTGGCCACGGCGCAGCGCGTGCTGCGCTTCTATAAGGTGCGCCAGACAGCGACGACCACGGTCAATTAGCGCTGTGCCCTGATTGGCTCAGGCGCCGGCGAACCGCTCGGCCCTGTAAGGCACGGGATCGCAGAACGTCGTTGCACCCGTCATCATCTCGGCAATGAGGCGGCCGGTCGCGGGTCCAAGCGTCAGGCCGGAATGGCCGTGACCATACGCGAGCCACAGGCCGCCCTGCCCCGGTGCGCGTCCGATCACCGGCCGCGAATCGGCAAAGCAGGGCCGCGCGCCCAACCAGGGCGTCGCTTCCACCGGTTCACCGAGCGCAAACAGGGCTGAGGCCGCGGGCGTCACGCGGTCGAGCTGCGTCGGCGTCGCTTTCGCGTCGCGGGGGGCGAATTCGGCGCCGGTGGTGATGCGGATGCCCTGCTCCATGGGGGCAAGGCAATAGCCGTAGTCCGCATCAAGCACCGGCCGAACAAGGCTTGCGTTACCGCGCGGACGGAAATGGCGATGGTACCCGCGCTTCACGGCGAGCGGCAACTTGATGCCGAGGCGATCGAGGAGATCCGGCGCCCATGGCCCAAGTGTCACTACGGCCGTCTCGCCATCGATGACACCCGCCGCGGTATCGATCCGCCATGCCGCACCTGATCGATGCAGCGTCGTGGCATCGCCCTTAACGATGACGCCGCCCAACGTTGCAAAGCGCGACGCATAGGCGCGAGTGACTGCCAGCGGATTGGAGATGCTTGCCGCCTGCTCCCAGAACACGGCATGGCGAAATACTGGTGCAAGCGCAGGCTCAAGCGTGCGGACCGCGTCGAGATCGAGCACGCGCTGTGGCATGCCGAGTTCGGCGGCGAGCGCGCGCTCACGCGCGGTGCCGGCAAAGCTTTGCTCGCTGCGGTAAAGCTTGAGCCAGCCGGTGTGGCGCAGATAGTGCGCCGCGTCCGCTTCGGCCATCAGCGCCTCGTGCTCGACGACGGCACGGGCGAACATCGGGCGCATCGCCCGCATCGTGTCCATCAGCGCCTCGGGCTTCGAATTTCGGCGATAGGCGAGAAGCCATGGGGCGACGGTGGCTAGAAACGACGGGTGATAATCCGCTTCCGGCGCACGCTTGAGCGCGATGCGCAGCAGGGCGGACCAGCGCGACGGAAACGGTGGCGGAAACAACGTGTTCGACTCGATGATCCCGGCGTTGCCGTATGAGGTGCCCTGGCCCGGATCGCCGCGGTCGATAAGGACAACCGCCAAGCCGCGCTTGACGAGATGCAACGCCACCGAGACGCCGACAATGCCGGCGCCGAGCACGATCGCATCGGTGCGTGCCATGAACGGTCCTTCGGGAATTCCGCCAAGAGTGGTCGCGGCCTCGGGGAGTCGGAGCGGTAGGCCCTACCCGCCCGCTGCGGCCTCCGCGACGTCGTCGAGGTTGCGCAGGCCCGGGCGGGGGGCATTGACCAGGACCGCCATGTTGCCCGGCTTATGCTGGTTCTTCCACATCATTTCATGGGCGAGCGGGATCTTCTCCCATGCAAACACCTCGCTCATGCACGGGTCGATCCGGCGGTCGATCACAAATTGGTTCGCGGCACTCGCCTGCTTGAGATGAGCGAAGTGCGACCCCTGAATGCGCTTCTGGCGCATCCAGACATAGCGCGCATCGAAGGTCAGGTTGTAACCCGTGGTGCCGGCGCAGAACACCACCATGCCGCCGCGCTTGACGACCAGGCAGGACGCCGGAAACGTCTGTTCGCCCGGATGCTCGAATACGATATCGACGTCGTGCTTGCCGGTGATGTCCCAGATCGCCTTGCCGAATTTGCGTGCTTCCTTGACCCAGGCGTCATATTCGGCGGTGCCGACTTTCGGCATCTGGCCCCAGCACTTGAAATCCTTGCGATTGATGACGCCCTTGGCGCCCAACTCGGTCACGTATTGGCGCTTCGATTTATCGGAGATGACGCCGATCGCGTTGGCGCCCGAGGCCGCGCAAAGCTGCACGCCGAAGACGCCAAGCCCGCCGGAGGCGCCCCACACCAGCACGTTGTCGCCCGGCTTGAGCAAGTGCGGCGGATGGCCGAACAGCATGCGGTAGGCGGTCGCAAGCGTGAGCGTGTAGCAGGCCGCCTCTTCCCAGGTGAGATGCTTCGGCTTCGGCATCAGCTGCCGCGATTGCACGCGGCAGTATTGCGCGAACGAGCCGTCCGGCGTTTCGTAGCCCCAGATGCGCTGCGAGGGCGACAGCAGCGGATCGCCGCCGTTGCATTCCTCGTCATCGCCGTCGTCCTGATTGCAGTGGACGATGACCTCGTCGCCGACCTTCCAGCGCCGCACCTTGCTGCCGACCGCCCAGACAATGCCTGACGCGTCGGAGCCGGCGATGTGATACGGGACCTTGTGAACGTCGAGCGGCGAGATCGGCGTGCCGAGCCCCGCCCATACGCCGTTGTAATTGACCCCGCCGGCCATCACGTAGATCAGCGCTTCGTCTTCGCCGATGCTCCACGTCGGCAGCACCTCAAGCTGCATCGATGTGAGCGGCGGGCCATGGCGCTCCTTGCGGATGGCCCAGGCGTGCATCTTTGCAGGCACATGACCAAGAGGCGGCACTTCTCCGATGGCGTAGAGGTCTTTCGGGGCCGTTTTCAATTCGACGACTGCGGACATGCGGCGCCTCCGGAGGCACGCGGGCGAAACAGCCCGACGGGCATTATGCCCTAGCCGATATTGCACTGCAATAAAACCCGGCGTCCTTAAGAGTTCCGCAAGCAAACGCCTTGCATGGTGAGCGGAATTGAGCCCGGCCACGCGATGACCTCATCCGAACTCGCCCATGCGGCCCCGCCGCGCGACATTCGCCACGGGCTTGAGCTTGCGGGCTTTGCCCTCGCACTCGCCTACGCGGTGTTTCTCGCCGGCAGCACGCTTCAGGGCTTCTGGCTCGTCGACGGCTCCAGCCAAATCATCGCCAACGACTTCGTGAACGTCTGGGCCGGCGGCAAGCTCGCGCGCGAAGGACACGCTGCCGCCGCCTACGACTGGACGCTGCACCGCGAAGTCGAAGTCGCCGCGGTCGGCCACAATTTCGAGGGCTACTACGGCTGGCACTATCCGCCGACCTTCCTGTTCGTGGCGGCGGCGCTCGCGGCGCTGCCCTACCTTGCCGCTGAGATCGTGTGGCTCGCGGCGACGCTGCCGATCTACGTCGCGACCGTCCGTGCCATCGTCGGCGAGCGTCTCGGCATCGTCCTTGCTTGCGCGTTTCCCGGGGTGATCTGGAATATATCGGCGGGACAGAACGGTTTCCTCACCGCGGCGCTCCTCGGCGGCACATTGGTGAACCTGACGCGCCGGCCACTCGTTGCCGGACTTTGCCTCGGCCTTCTTGCCTACAAGCCGCAATTCGGAATCCTGTTTCCCCTGGTTTTGGCGTTCGACGGACGCTGGCGTGTCATCGTCACAGCGACTGCAACCGCGGCCGTGCTGATCGTGGCCTCGGTCGCAGCCTTCGGGTTGGACAGTTGGCGCGCCTTCATCGAATGGATGCCCGTCACCAGCACCGCGGTGTTCGCGGATGGACGTGCCGGCCTCAACAAGCTGCAAAGCCTGTTCGGCGTACTGCGCTGGCTCGGCGGCAGCATGACGACCGCGTTCATCGCCCAAGCGCTGCTGATCGTGGGCGCGACCTGCGCGCTCATCCTCCTCAACCGCCAGCGCGTGCCAGGCGAGATCAAGGCCGCGGCGCTCGGGGTCGCTGCGCTGCTCGCGACGCCCTACCTCTACATCTATGATTTCCCGGTGCTGGCGATCCCGCTTGCTTTCCTCATCAAGCTCGGACTGCGCGACGGCTTCCTCCCCTACGAGCTGGCCGCCATCGCCGTCGCCTGCGCGCTAGTGCTGATATTTCCGTTCGTCGCATTGCCCACGGGCTTCGTCGCAGCCGTCATCGTGGCTGCTCTCGTTGTGCGACGCGCGACGGCGGAGATTGCGGTCGCGCCTGCGCTGCGGACAACGACCGCGGCGTAGCTGACATTCCTCACCGAATCCGGTAAGTGGAACTTGCACCCGTTCCCGCGGGAATGCGGGCGCCGCGGCTTGCGGCCGGGAGGGAGGTCGTCATGGAAGCCTTTATCATTTGGCTGATCGTCGGTGGCGTCGCGGGCTGGCTCGCCGGGCTGGTCATGAAAGGCAGCGGCTACGGTCTGATCGGCGACATCATCATTGGCCTCATCGGCGGCGTGATAGGTGGCTGGTTGTGGGGCGTCTTGCGACTTCCACCGATTGGCGGCGCTTGGGTCGGTCCGATCGTCACTGCGTTTGTCGGCGCCGTGATCCTTATTTTCATCGTCCGGCTGGTCAGAGGCCGCTTGTAATTGCCGCCGGCGCAGACCGTGGCGTCAATTCTTTTCGGCTCGGGCGCACGCGACAGCCGCTAATTTCTCAGTGCAGCATGGCGACCCCCGGACTGAGCTTGCTCTGCAGGTCCGGGCGAGCGGTTGCGCGCCCAAGATAAAACCTACGCAGCAGGACTTGTCGTGAAGGCGCGACGGACTACGCTTGGCGAGTGAGTGCAGACGTTACGATCAATCGAAATTCTGGAGATCGGTGATGTCGAAGGCGACCACGGCGGAACACCTTCCCCCGGATGCGGCACAACGAAACGGCGGTTTGGTCCGACTTGCCATTGCCTTCACGGCCTGGGCCGAACGCTGGTTTCCGGACGCCTTCATCTTCGTTGCCATTGCCGTCGTCGTGGTTTCGCTCGGTGCCATGGTCAACGGCGCGTCGCCGCTCGCGGTGAGCGAAGCGTTCGGCAATGGGTTCTGGAGCCTGATCACCTTCACCATGCAGATGGCGTTCGTGGTGATCGGCGGCTATGTCGTCGCGACTTCGACGCCGGCGCAAAAGCTGATCCGCAGTCTCGCCGGACTGCCCAAAACCGGGACAAGCGCGGTCGGTCTCGTCGCCGCCGCGGCGATGATTTCTTCGCTCCTCAATTGGGGCTTCAGCCTCATTCTCGGCGGCCTCCTTGTCCGCGCGCTCGCCGAGCGGCGCGAGCTGCGCATGGATTATCGCGCGGCAGGCGCCGCAGCCTATCTCGGGCTCGGTGCGACCTGGGCGATGGGCCTCTCCTCGTCGGCTGCGCAGCTGCAGGCCAATCCCGCCAGCGTGCCGAAGAGCCTGCTCGCGATTACCGGTGTCATCCCGTTCACCGAAACGATCTTCCTGTGGCAATCGTTCTTGATCACCGGCGTGTTGCTCGTCATCTCCATTGCCATCGCGATCTGGTCGGCGCCGGGACCAAATGCCGCCATGACAGCGGAAGCCATGGGGATCGAGATTTCACGCGAAGACGCGATCAAGGTGCCGCCGCCGCAAAAGCCCGGCGATTGGCTCGAATATTCACCGCTGCTGACTATTCTACTCGTGCTGCTCGCGGCCGGATGGCTGTTCTATGAATTCTCGCGACAGAGCGCGATCCTCGCGATCTCTAACCTCAACACCTACAATTTCATTTTCGTGATGGTCGGGTTGCTGTTGCATTGGCAGCCGAAGCGATTCTTGGCGGCCGTCACCAAGGCGGTGCCCGCCACTGCGGGCGTCCTCATTCAGTTTCCGCTTTATGGCTCGATCGCCGCAATCCTGACGCAGGCAAAGAACGGCGCGGGGGTCACCGTATCTGATCAGATCAGCCACGCCTTCGTCAGCCTGTCGACGCAGCACCTTTATCCGCTGGTCATCGGCGTCTATTCAGCGATCCTCGGATTCTTCGTTCCCTCCGGCGGCGGCAAATGGCTGCTGGAGGCGCCGTACGTCATGCAGGCCGCGAACGACCTCCACGTGCATCTCGGCTGGGCGGTGCAAATCTACAACGCCGCCGAAGCGCTGCCGAACCTGATCAATCCGTTCTGGATGCTGCCGCTGCTCGGTGTCCTGGGGCTGCGCGCCCGCGACCTCGTCGGCTTCACCTTCCTGCAGCTGCTCGTGCACCTGCCGCTGGTGCTCTTTCTGCTCTGGGCGCTCGCCTACACGCTCGAATATCACCCGCCGGTGATTCCGTGACTTGGGGCGAGATCACCTAAAAGGGGTGGGAGGATCGGGTCGCGATCAGTGATGCATTTGAGTCGGCGACCGGGTCGGCATCCGACCGATCCTCCTGCGATGAGCCGGCGCCACCGTAACGCTCACATGCCGATCCAGTCTGTTGAGTATGCGCACCAAGCGATCGATGGAGAACCGACCGAGTTCAGCGCTGCGGATGCGCGAAATATCGGCCTCAGTCGCTCCAGTCAGCTTGCTGACCGCGACAGCCGTCAGCTTGCCGCATGATGCGGATCAGATCCGCCGCGAGATGCGCCTTGATGTAGTCGGCGTCCGTATCGGGCAGCCAGACATCCGCGAAGGCGTTGCCTGAGCCGCGTACGACCAGAATTTTTCTGCTCACTAATCTTATACCGGTGTCTGGTTTAAACTCCGCAGTTTCCTGAATTTTACGTTGTGCCATTGGCCGCGCTGGTCGGACACACCCACTATGGCAGTAATTCTGCTCCCTGGTTTGCCGATCGGACGGTCAATGATGATATCGCAGCTAGCCTGCGAAACGGCCTTCGGCATGATTGGAAACTCAAATCCGTAAACATTGTTGTCGGGATGCCGCGTAAGTACGTGTCGCGCCAGATCGTCATCGCTGCGCCTGATGTGCGGCCGGATCAGCCGGAGAGCCGAAAGCTTAATCGGCTCATCAGTTAGATTTGTTGCTTGCATACGAAAGCAGAACTGCGTTGTCACCCGGCCATCCTTCTGGCGCGACTGCGCCCAGAAGCTCTGGCCATCTTCAGGGATCAGGTAGACCGTAGGTTTGGGGCGATCTTGGAGCTTTCGCCAGATTCCGAAGATTCCCCCCACGGCGGCCAGGATTAGCGCCGGAAATCCGTATGTCCCGAACAGCGCAGGTCCAGCGCCGAGGCCAAACCACCATCCTGCCGAGAGGATCAGGAAGATCACCGCTCCTGCAGAAGCGACGGCCCAAAAGAAATTCTGCCCGTGGTCCCACAGGCGCAAGATTAGATCTCCCGTCTTATCGACGAACTCCTCTACCGCGGACATTTCAGTTTTTTAGCATCATCGGTCGAGGTTGGCACGCCAGTTGACACTGCCGAAGGCCCACGTACGTCATGCGGCGCTGTCCGCCTGCCAAAATCCCCTTGCCCGGCAAAGGCGCTCGTGCTGCATTGCACAATGCCGGCCACGCGAGACGCCAGATGACCGAGACCTCGAACGGCGCCGCGCGCAAGCGCGACAAGCCATGGATCATCCGCACCTACGCGGGTCACTCGACCGCCGCGGAATCGAACGCGCTCTACCGCAGAAATCTCGCGAAGGGCCAGACCGGCCTGTCGGTCGCCTTCGATCTGCCGACCCAGACCGGCTACGACGCCGACCATCCGCTGGCAGCCGGCGAAGTCGGCAAGGTCGGGGTGTCGATCTGCCATCTCGGCGACATGCGGGCACTGTTCGAGCATATCCCGCTCGCCGCCATGAACACGTCGATGACCATCAACGCGACGGCCGCCTGGCTGCTGGCGCTCTACATCGCGGTCGCCGACGAGCAGGGCGCGTCGCGCAAGGACCTCACCGGCACGACCCAGAACGACATCATCAAGGAATATCTCTCGCGCGGCACCTACGTGTTTCCGCCCGGGCCCTCCATGCGGCTCACCAGGGACGTGATCCTGTTCACGACCAAGGAGGTGCCGAAGTGGAATCCGATGAACGTGTGCTCCTATCATCTGCAGGAGGCGGGAGCGACGCCGGTTCAGGAGCTCGCCTATGCGCTCGCAACCGCGATTGCCGTCCTCGATGCGGTGAAGGCATCGGGAAACGTCGACGAGGCGCAGTTCGGCGAAGTGGTCGGCCGCATCTCGTTCTTCGTCAATGCCGGGCTGCGCTTCATCACCGAGCTCTGCAAGATGCGGGCATTCGCGGAGCTGTGGGACGAGATCACGGCGGAGCGCTACGGCATCACCGATGCGAAGCAGCGCCTGTTCCGCTACGGCGTCCAGGTGAACTCGCTCGGCCTCACCGAGCAGCAACCCGAGAACAACGTCTATCGCATTCTGATCGAGATGCTGGCGGTGACCCTCTCGCGCAAGACCCGCGCCCGCGCCGTGCAGTTGCCGGCCTGGAACGAGGCGCTCGGCCTGCCGCGGCCGTGGGATCAGCAATGGTCGCTGCGCATGCAACAGATTCTCGCTTACGAGACCGATCTCCTCGAGTACGGCGACATCTTCGCGGGCTCGACCGAGATCGAGCACAAGGTCACTGCGCTCAAGCGCGAAGCGCGTCAGGAGCTCGACGCCATCCTTGCAATGGGCGGCGCGGTCGCCGCGGTCGAAAACAGCTACATGAAATCCCAGCTGGTCGAGAGCAATGCGCGCCGCGTCGAGGCGATCGAGCGCGCCGAGCAGATCGTGGTCGGCGTCAACCGCTTCGTCGAGACCGAGCCGTCGCCGCTAGCGGCCGGCGAAGGCGCGATCCTGACGGTGCCGCCGGAAGTCGAGACCGACCAGATCGCGAAGCTCGCGGCATGGCGCGCGGCGCGCGATGCCAAGGTGGTTGAGGCCGCCCTCGACGAGCTGCGCCGCGTCGCCAGAACCGGGGGCAATATCATGCCGGCGTCGATCGCCTGCGCGAAGGTCGGCGTCACTACCGGCGAATGGGGCGAGGTGCTGCGCCAGGGCTTCGGCGAGTACCGCGCGCCGACCGGCGTGTCGCACGCGGCCCGCAACGATTGCCAGGGCATCGACGACCTGCGCGCCGAGGTCGACCGCGTGACGAAGAAGCTCGGTCGCCGGCCAAAAATCCTCGTCGGCAAGCCCGGCCTCGACGGCCATTCCAACGGTGCCGAGCAGGTCGCGGTCCGAGCACGCGATGCCGGCATGGACGTGGTCTATGACGGTATCCGCCTTACTCCGGCGGAGATCGTCGACGCCGCGCGCGCGAAAGACGTGCACGTGGTCGGCCTCTCGATCCTCTCCGGATCGCACATGCCGCTCGTGAAAGACGTGGTGACGCGCTTGCGCGAGGCCGGCCTCGACGATGTTCCGGTGGTGGTTGGCGGCATCATCCCGCCGGATGACGCCGCCTCGCTGAAGGAAACCGGCGTCGCCGCCGTTTACACGCCAAAGGATTTCGAGCTCAATCGCATGATGACCGACGTGCTGCGCATCGTCGAACGCAGCAAGGGCGCCTAGCGGACGCGGCGGTAGCCCGGATGGAGCGCCTGCGCGTAATCCGGGAGCGCCGTTGCAATTTTCTCAATCGCGGCGAATAAGACTGCGAGTCAGACGAGGTTGGGCGACCTCGGCCCCGGATTGCGCGAACGCGAGCGTTCGCTTCATCCGGGCTACGGTTCGGTGAAAGGTCCATGCATCCCGAATTTTCCATGCGCGACCATGTCCGGGTCGTGATCGCGGACGCGATCGTGGAGCGGCGTTGCGGCCTGCATCCGTGGGAGCGCCATCCGGAGCGGCCCAATCGCCTCAAGGTCACGGTCGAGATGTTCGCCGCATTGCCCTCGGGACCGATGGGGGCAGATCGTTTCATCGACTATGACCGCGTGCGGCAATATCTGCAGACGTTTCCGTCGCTGCCGCACGTTGACCTCCTCGAGGAGATCGCCGAGGAAATCGTCGCCAAATGTTTCGAGGACGGCCGCGTCGAGGCCTGCCGCATTGCTGTACTCAAGCCCGACATTTTCAACGAGGCCGAAGCTGCCGGCATCGAGGTGTTTCGCACCCGCGCCAGTTGGCAAGCTCGCGAAGGCAAGCCAACGTAGGCCAACACAGTCGCAGCGGAAATGCGCAAGAGCAAAACGACTCGCCTGAAGAGGGCGCCGGCGGCGAAGGCAGGCGGCGCACACCCGAAAGCATCGCCACGATCGGCAGCGGGGCACCCCGAGGAGCTGGCGACGATCCTCGATCACGTGCGCTACGCGCTGACCCAGTTTGCAGCGGCCGGGCTCGTGTTCGCCCACGGCACCACCGACCCGCTGGCAGAGGCGGCGTTTCTCGTCTGCGAGGCGCTCCACCTCTCGCCCGATCGCTTCGAGGCGTTCGCGCCGGCGCGGGTCACGCGCGCGGAGAGCGCGAAAATCTGCGATCTCATTGCGGCCCGCATCAGTTCGCGCAAACCCGCCGCCTATCTTCTCAAGAAGGCTTATATGGGCGGCGTGGCGTTCTACATCGACGAGCGGGCGATCGTGCCGCGGTCTTATCTGGGCGAGATCCTCGACGGCGATATTCTCGCCGGCGATGACGCGTCTCTGATCGAGGATGCGGACTCAGTTACCCGCGTGCTCGACCTATGCACCGGATCAGGCGCGCTCGCGGTGCTGGCCGCGATGCGTTTTCCGAACGCCCTGGTCGACGCTGTCGACATCTCCGCCGATGCGCTTTTGATTGCGGCGCGCAACGTTGCGGATCACGATCTCGCGGACCGCATCACGCTCTACGAGGGCGACCTGTTCGCGCCGCTCGACGATGAGCGCTACGACCTCATCCTGTCGAACCCGCCCTATGTCGACGCTGCCGGCATGAAAGACCTGCCGCCCGAGTGCCAGCACGAGCCCAAGCTCGCGCTCGACGGCGGGCCGGACGGTATTGCGATCATCAGCCGGATCATCGACAATGCCGGGTGTCACCTGACACCCAACGCCGGCCTGCTCTGCGAGGTCGGGCGCGACCGACCAGTTCTCGAACGGCGCTATCCGGACATGCGCTTTCTCTGGCTCGACACCGAAGAGAGCAGCGGCGAAGTCTTCTGGCTCGGAGCTGCGGACCTTAACTGAATCGCGGCGCGCAAGAACTCACTTAAGAATTCGATCATGGAGAGGAAAATGAAACTCATCACCACGACGGTCGCGGCGCTGGCGTGCGCTGCTGCCGCATGCCTCGCCAATTTCACTGCCGTCGCGGCGGAAGCGACTTTCTATCAGCTGCCGCCCGGCGCCTATCCGCACGATGTCGCGCCCGCGCCCGACGGCCGCGTCTGGTACAGCGGCCAGCAGCGCGGCTTCCTCGGCCGCTTCGATCCCAAGACCGGCAAGAACGAAGAAATCGCGCTCGGCCCCGGCGCAGCGCCCCACGGCGTCATCGTCGGACCGGACGGCGCGCCCTGGATCACCGAAGGCGGACAGAATGCCATCGCCCGCGTCGACCCGGTGACGCTCGAGGTGAAGCTCTTCCCGCTGCCGAAGGAATTCGGCTACGCCAATCTCAACACCGCGGCCTTCGACAAGAAGGGCATCCTGTGGTTCACCGGGCAGGCCGGCGTGCACGGCCGCGTCGATCCGAAGACCGGCAAGGTCGATGCGTGGCATTCGCCGCGTCCCGGCAGCTACGGCATCACCTCGACGCCGACGGGCGACGTCTGGTTCGCCTCGCTTGCCGGCGACTATATCGGCAAGGTCGATAATGACACCGGCGCCGTCACCGTGGTTGACCCACCGCGCAAGGGCGTTGGTCCGCGCCGCATCTGGTCGGACTCCAAGGGCGTGCTGTGGGTGAGCTTCTGGAACGCCGGCGGTATCGGGCGCTACGACCCGGCCGCGAAGTCGTGGACCGTCTATTCGATGCCGAAGAGCAAATCCGGCACCTACGCGGTCTACGTCGACGACAAGGACCGGGTGTGGGCGACTGACTGGCTTGCCAATGCGATCCAGCGCTTCGATCCCAAGACCGAGAGCTTCACCACCTTCCCGAGCGACAAGCGCGGCGCAAGCGTGCGCCAGATGCTCGGCCGGCCCGGCGAATTGTGGGGTGGAGAATCCGGCAACGACCGCCTCGTCGTGGTGCGGGATTAGGCATGTAATTGGTAGGGTGCGCAAAGCGCGGACGTGTCCGCGCGTGCGCACCATCTCCGCGTCGTCCCGCGTGCGCACGGCGGAACGACCGCCGCGAATAACCAAAAACGTCGTGGCCGCCTTTGCGCACCCTACAGCGGCTGCACGGGAGGACAAAATGTCAGAACGAACGCCCATGATTGCGTGCATTGCGCTCGCCGTCGCGCTGGTGCCGGCGATGTTCGCAACGGCGCGGGCGCAGACTGCAACTGTCTACGAAGGCGCGCGGGTCATCACGGGTGACGGCAGAGTCGTCGAAGACGGCGCCTTTGTCGTCGAGAATGGGCGCTTCGCGGCGGTCGGCCGCCGCGGCGCATTGCAGACGCCGCCGGGTGCCGTCCGCGTTGATCTCACGGGCAAGACCGTGATGCCGACGATCGTCGATCTCCACGGCCACATCGGATTCCAGAATATCCCGGCCGGGACGATGTCCAAGGAGACCTTCACGCGCGACAATCTTGTCGACCATTTGCGGCGCCTCGCCTTCCATGGCGTCGGCGCGGTGGTCAGCATCGGCGATTATGTCGATCGGTCCGACATGCATGGCGGGCGCACCCAATGGGGCGACGTGCCGCTGCGGGTGCGCGAGGAAGTCATTCCCGGCGCCGCGCTGTTCAAGACGGCCGGCGCCGGCATGGCATGGCCGGGCTCAGGCGCGCAGGGTCATCCCTCGCGCGTCGACATTTCCTATCCGGTGACGACGGTCGATGAGGTCCGCGCGGCGGTCGCGGACTACGTCCGCATCAAGCCGGAGTTCATCAAGATCTGGGTCGATGACCGTAACCACACGAAGCCTACGCTGACGCCTGTGCTCTACCGCGCCATTCTCGACGAGGCGCACCGCTATGGCGTGCCGGTCGCCGTCCACAACGTGCGGCAGACGGACGCCAAGGAACTGGTGCGCGGCGGGATGGAAGGCTGGCTTCATGTTCCTGTTCGCGAAGGCGAAGTCGCCGACGACGAGATGGTCGCCCTCGTCAAAGACCGCGTCGCCCGCAACGACCGGCCCGACATGTGGATGACGCTTTCGCTCATCACCGCGTGGATGAACACGCAAGGCGGCGGGCGGCCGGCATGGCTCGACGATCCGCTGCTGAAGGCGACCTATTCGCCGCAGCAGATTGAGCAATACTGGGGCGAGCCGCTACGCAAGATGACGCCGGAGCAGGTTGCCCGCGCCAAGCGGAATTTCCAGTCGGATGCGGTCAGCGCCATGCGGCTGCGCGCCGCCGGCATCAAAGTGGTCGAAGGCACCGACACCGGCCAGAGCCGTTTCCTGATCGGCTATTTCAACCACCTCGATCTCGAAAGCATGGTGGCGATAGGCATGACGCCATCGGAGGCGATCGTCGCCGCGACGCGCGACGGCGCCGAGATCGGCCATTTCAACACTGGTCTCGTCGCCGCCGGCCGTAACGCCGATTTCATCGTCCTCGACGCCAATCCGCTCGACAACATTTCCAACACGCGCCGGATCGCCAAGGTGTTCCTGCGCGGCGAGGAGGTACCGCGCGCCGCGTACGCCGCGAAATGGCAGGGCGAATTCCGCGAGACCGCGCTCGCGCGGTGATGGGGCCATCCGCGCAGACTGGCTAAAACAACAAAGGGGAGCGTGGGTACGTAACGATGTTGGTGGGCACGCGCGGGCGCACGGCCCGCGCGTGCCTGAGATCCGAGTGGCCCCCGTCAGGCCGCTCGAACCGTTTCCAGGAACTTTTGCACTTCGACCTTGAGCTTGCTGCTCTCGGTGGAGAGCGATTGCGCCGACGACAGCACCTGCGCCGATGCCGATCCGGTTTCGTTGGCACCACGATTCACGTCAGTGATGTTGGTTGCGACCTGGGTGGTACCTTTCGCCGCTTCTCCGACGTTGCGCGCGATCTCCTGAGTTGCTGCGCCCTGCTCCTCGACGGCAGCGGCAATAGTCGACGAAATCTCGGAGATGTGCCCGATCGTGTCGCCAATCGCTTTGATTGCGGCGACTGACTTCTTGCGTCGCGGCCTGCATTCCGGTGATCTGCGAACTGATTTCGTCCGTGGCCTTCGCGGTTTGGGCCGCGAGCGCCTTGACCTCTTGAGCGACCACCGCGAAACCCTTGCCTGCCTCGCCGGCGCGCGCTGCCTCGATCGTGGCGTTGAGCGCCAAAAGATTTGTCTGTTCGGCAACCGACGTGATCAACTTGACCACGTCGCCGATCCGCTGAGCGGCCTTCGACAATTCATTGATACGGACGTCGGTCTGGCCGGCCTGCCTGACAGCTTCTGTCGCAATCTTGCTCGATTGCTGGACCTGTCGGCTGATCTCACCGATGGACGAGGTCATCTCCTCCGTTGCCGACGCGACTGACTGAACGTTGCTGGATGCTTCCTCCGCTGCGGACGAGACGACGGTCGAAAGCTCCTGGGTGGTGTTTGCTGTTTTGGTGAGCGTATTCGCTGCGGTCTCCAAATGCGCCGAAGCCGACGACACCGTCTGGACGATCCCGCCGACGGCCGCCTCGAAATCGTCGGCCAGTCTGCGCATCGCCGCCTTGCGCTCGGCATTCGCCTTTTCCTCCGCTGCCTTCTTTTCAGCCTCGGCTTTCGCCTCCGCGGCCTTCCGATCTGCCTCGGAGCGTTCGAGATAGACCGATATGGCGTAATCCATGTCGAGCAATGCAGCCTTCACCAGCGCATTTTGCAGCGAAGCCTTCTTTTCCCGTGCGGACGACCCGCCCATCCAGCCTTCCGTCACACTCATTTCGACGGCTCGCAGCAAACCGGCCAGAATGAAGCTGTACCCGCCGATATACCAACGGGGCTCAAGGCCGATCCTATTGTGGGTCTCGCCGATTTTCGTCACCGCGCGCACGTAGGTCTCGTCGAAGGTCGCGGAGGCGATAGTCGCCCAATGGCGCAACTGGGCGCCTTTGGCTTGGGCCATGTGGGACTGGCTGGAGAAAAATCGCGCGGTCTCCTGAAACTGGGACACCTGCGCATAAAATCCGTCGAGAATCCCCGGAAGTTCCTTTGCAATCAGCGGCTGCAATTCGCGCAGGGCTGCACGCGTGTCTTCATCCATGCGAATGAACGCAAGACGGGAGGTAATGCTATTATCGTTGCTCATGCTGCTTTCCCCAACGGCCGGAGACCAATCGCGATTGATTTCCAAAAGCCAACAAGTCTGACGATGCGGAAGCGGCAAGTTGAAATCGCCGAATCACCACATCTGCGGTGCATTCAGAATGTGATGGGTATATAAAATCCATTTTAATCCCTGACCTGCGTCGATCTCTCCAAGAGTGCAATCGAGTCTCACTCTTGCTGAAATTCCCAGAATAATACGGTTCGACGACAGTGAGCCGAGAAGAGGACCGTGCAGCGTGCGAAGCACGTCAGGCTTTCCCTTACATAATTCGGCTATGCTTTTCGTACTTTGGAAGATCCCGCGCCGGCCGACGAAAGCGCGTATCAGGCATTTAACCTTCGGGCGTTGCGTCTCGCATCTCCGCATTGCTCCCGTAAGCGGTAGAAGCGGATTGCTTTCTGGGCTGTCTCGGGTCTGAGTTTTTGGAAATTTGTGTGAATCTCCTCGATATCTTTTGAGGAAGGTCTGCTCTCCCCAGCACCGAGCGTCAGAATTACGCGGGCTGTTTCCCAATCAAGGCCAAGCGACTTGGCGAAGATAAGAACGAGGTCAGACCGCTCCTGAACCAGGCCGCGTTCGACGAAACCAATCGGCAAATCGCAGAGCAGGGACAGGGCCACAGCCGTTTCGTCAAATTTCTGCTCATTCGCAAATTCTTTCAGCTTGCCGGCGTCGAGACCCCCTTTGGCGTGGAGCGACGTAACGTGGGCATGAGCGGCTTGAAAAGCGTGCGACTGCTCTCGCGCGGTGTTCTGAATGGAATCGGTAATTTCCGCGACAACGCCGTGGATGATGCTCGCGCGACGCGGGTCAGCAGTTTCGAGTTTCACTCTTACGATTGCGGAAGCCTCGGCGAAAAGCCTGAGCAGGTGAGCGTGGGGCATGTCTGCACGCAGCCACAGGCCAACGGCCAGTCTTTCGTCGGTGCTCGAACGCTGGACAAGCCCGCTGTAGCCGGTTTGCGAAAACTGCGCGCCCGGATTTCTGACGGCTGTCAGCGCGACGTTCTGATCGCCACGCTCGACCAGGATGTCGGTTACTGCTTCAGAAATGTTTTCGCGCTGCGCAATCGCCAGCAAATGCTCCTGATGCCTGGTCCTTGCCATTTCAACGAGCGTCGCGTCATCGAGCCGGTTCGATTTGGATAATATCGGACCCGCCACTTCGATGGCATCGTCCCTTGCCATTTTCCGCATCAGGCGCGGAGGCGCATCAGGGACATCCGCTAAACGCGCGGCCAGTTCGATGCGGGCGGCGAATTCGATCTCGACGTAAAGACGGCCCAGTACGTCGTCGAACAGATCGATGTCTTCGTCTCTGTATCGACCGGAGCCCATCAGAAACAGATCGGTTACCTTCCGGAGCGCTTCCGCGCGACGCCCGATAGTCTTTGTCGCAATCGCGGCCTCAAGTTCGTCGATCAAGCTTGCCTGGATGGACATATGAATTTGCTGCGCTTACCGGCGATCCCGGCTGATTGGAGTTGATGAGTCCGTCTCATCTAAGCAGATGGATTTCTCATCCGATGAGCTTGGGCTTTGATTGTCGTTTGATGCGCACACAAGCCCGATGGGGGTGGCATCAGGCACGTCTCGCGCGGATAATTTCAAAATATTGATAATGCCGATAAAGAGGTTGGCCAAAACCCACGAAGGCGCGCTCGCGACGTCCAATTCGTCGGCCAAACCATTGAGCACTTTCCTGTCACTCCCCATGGTACTTCTTCATCTTCCTAATTATCAGTCGAGCGTATTCTCGCAGCACTTTTTCTGTGTCGGCCGTGAGGTTGGCCCTTTCGATCTCAAAATCCGGCCACGAGATGATCGTCTGCTTATAAGGACCCTAGCCGGAAGCAATAAAATTGAGTCTAATCCCCAGCGTGCATTACTCATTCCGCAGATGCAGCGCCAATCAGGTTGCACAATAACCAATAAACTACCCATAGTTGTAATACTATGGGAGGGCGATTTATCCAGACGTATACAGTCTCCGCTCGCTCTATAGTCAGTTTGCAAGTTTGATTCGCGTGATTGATCGGCTCACCCTTTTGCAGGGCGGTACATGATCGACCAATTGCCCCCATCGCGACTGAGGCGATATCCCGTCATAGACACCACCAGCCGCGATGAGATGCGCGCTGCCCTCGTGCATCGTTATGGGGGGACCGATTTCAATCTGCGCCGCGCCGGTGAGCCGTTTCGTGGTGTCGGCAATCTTCTGCAGCTGAAAAGTATCGCGCTAAGCTTTTGCAGCTACACCGCTGACGTCTCGGTCGCGTTTCCTGGAGACAGTCTCATACGGCAGCAATACGTGCTCTCGGGCAGCGGCAAGACCGTGTTCGGTTCGTCGCAATATAATATCAGCCTAAACGAACCGGTCTTGATACCGGCGGAGGTCGAATTGGGTTCGATCTTTGCGAAGCAGTTCTCGATGATCACTTTAAGAGTCGATGCTTCTGCCCTGCGCATCAAACTATCGTCTTTGATTGGACACCCCGTTGGCCAAAAGATCGAGTTTTCGCCGGCACCGACATTTCGGGATCCAAAGCAACTGCAATTACGCAATTGCGTTCTGTTCTTGTCAGACGAAGCCGATCGTGAAGACGCAACTCTGCCCGATATCGCGATCGCGGAGTGCGAGCAGCTCTTGATGGTTTTATTTCTGACCAGCAACAAGCATAACTTCAGCCGCCTGTTGGACGGTCGGGCGCCGCAGGCCGCACCATGGCAGGTGCGTGTGGTGGAAGAATATATTCGCGCCAATTGGCAGCGCCCGATCACGATCGAGGCGCTGGCGGAAGCAACCGGCGTCGGCATTCGCAGCATGTTCAAGACTTTCAAAGATGCGCGGGGCTATTCGCCGATGGCCTTTCTGAGACAAGTGCGTCTCGATCAAGCACGGCGCATGTTGCAGCTTCCCGATCCGACGACCTCGGTAACGGGAGTGGGCCTTTCCTGCGGGTTCAGCAGCCTCGGCCATTTCGCCCATGACTACCGCGAGGCGTTCAACGAATTGCCGTCGGTGACGCTGGCAGTGGCGAAGGCCGGTCGGCGCACCGGACGATGGGGTTGATGGTGTCTTTCCCGAACACACCCCCAAATCTTATATTGGGATCGCGACGGCGCTGCTGCGCACCGGGAAAACCGTCGCGCAAATCCCACGCTGAGATGGCGATGGCGTCGAGACGATGCCCCGAGTGAATTCGCCGCCGTCACACCATGATCTGCCCGCCATTGGCGGTGAGGGTCGAGCCTGTGATCAATCCGGCGTCGTCTGACACAAGGAACACGACACAGCGCGCGATTTCGGCAGGCTCGCCCAGGCGGCCGATCGGAATCTGCGGCAACACCGATTTCTCGAGCACCTCCTGCGGCATCGCCTTCACCATCTCGGTTGCGATGTAGCCGGGGCAGATCGCGTTCACGGTGATGCCGGCACGGGCACTCTCCTGGGCCAGCGCTTTAGTGAAGCCAATTTCGCCGGCTTTGGCGGCTGAATAGTTGGTCTGGCCCATCTGGCCCTTCTGGCCGTTGATCGACGAGATGTTGACGATGCGGCCGAACTTGCGTTCGCGCATGCCCTCGATCACCGGCCGGCACATGTTGAACAGTGACACGAGGTTCGTGTTGATGACCGCAAGCCACTGTTCCGGCTTCATGCGGTGGAACATGCTGTCGCGAGTGATGCCGGCGTTGTTCACGAGAATCTCGATCGGGCCGAGGTCGGCCTGGACCTGCTTAAGTCCCGCGACGCAAGCCTCGTAGGAAGAAACGTCCCACTTGTAGACGTTGATACCGGTTTCGGCCTTGAACTTCTGCGCTGCTTCGTCATTGCCGGCATAGTTGGCGGCAACCTTGTAGCCCGCGGCGTTCAATGCCTTTGAGACCGCCTCGCCGATACCGCGCGTGCCGCCTGTCACTACCGCAACTCGTGCCATCAGGTCCTCCCTGCATCGTCTTGAGCGCCGTCACGATTACGGGAGCTGTCTGGCCGCAACCTTGATCTCGCACAAACCGAAGAGTTCCCGTCACTCACGTCGCGCTCACCGTTGAGCCGCCATGATCCACAACCGAACGACACGGTCAAATCGTCAATGTCGTCCCAAACAAGTCGCGGCCGGGACCAGGCCCGGCCGCTTTAGAAGAAACTTGGGCCGCTTCAAGCGGCGGCGGCGTAATTGCCGAACCGGATCAGATTTTCCTTCTGCTTCTCGTTGCGCGGCTTGAGCTTGAACAGCCGCGCGGCAGTGCCGCCCAAGATGTTGTGCTTGCCGCGCTCCGAGAGGAACGGCAGGTCGTAGATGGTCGACGGCAGGTCGAAGTCCCAGTGCGGATAGTCGGACGCATAGAGCAGGTGATTTTCGGCATCCATCATGCGGAACGTGTGCTCCATGGCGGCAAGATCCTGGATCTCCATCGGCTGCGAGGAATAGTACATGTCGCGCATGTACTCGCTCGGCTTCTTCTTGAGCAGCGGGCATTCCGACGGCCGCATCATGTATTCGTGATCAAGCCTTTGCATCAGGAACGGGATCCAGGCGAGACCGGATTCGATCCAGATAACCGGCAGCTTCGGGAAGCGCTCGCCCATCCCGTTCACCACCCAGTTGGTGCAGTGAAGGATGTTGTAGAACGAGAAGCCGAGTGCATGCACCGCCAGGAAGCGATTGCAGCCACGGAAGACGTTTTCGTTCCAGTTGAACGCGGAGTGGAAGGACAGCACGAGGCCGCGCTCTTCGATCGCGCGATAGACCTTCATGTAGACGTTGTCGTGCACCGGCAGCGTGCGCACCGTCGTGATCATGAAGCCGCCGACGCCCGGGCGGTGCCCGAACGTCTCAACGTGGCGCAAGGTTTCGTCAGCGTCCGAGAACGGCAGGCACAGCATCGAGAACATGCGGCCGCCGGACTCCGGCAGGACTTTTTCGGTGACCCAGCGGTTGTAGGCCCAGCACAGGTCCGACTCCATCTCCTTCTGGGGATGCAGGCCGATGTTGAGCATGCCGGTCGGGAACAGACAGGAATAGTCGACACTCATCGCATCCATCCAGCGATTGCCGAGCTGGATGTCGCGGTGCTTGCCATCCTCGGTCTTTTCCGACCCGCGCAACGGATAGCGGGTGACCCGGCCGCCCATGTCCTGGTAGCCGATCTGCTGCGGGATCAAGGTGCCGCGGCCGCCCTTCATGCCCTGCGAGTAGGACAATTGCCGCAGCACGTCGTTTTCCATGAAGGGCAAGATGTCCTTCATGTGCTCGTTCTCATAGTGATGGGCGTCAACGTCGACGATCACCATGTCGTCGAACTTGCGCTGATGCGCCTGCTGGCGGGCATGGGCCAGAAGCCGCGTGGTGTTCAACTCGTCGACGGTGACGCGTCGGCCGCGGTCGGAAGTCAGTTCCATGGGAGTCTCCTGAAATTCGAAATCGCTATCGTGTCGCTCGTCTCAGCGGCCGGTCCAGCTCTGCCACATGCCAAGCTCGAACACGGCGAGATTGGCGGACCTCAAGAGGCCGCTCGCCGTCACCATGACGTCGGTGGAGGTGACGCGGCTGCGCTCGCCGAGCGGAGCAAAGGTCATGCCGGCTTCGACCTGCGCCGCATAGCTGCGGCACGCCACGGCCATGAGGGCCTGAATCGCGTCCGGGCTCAGCGCGTCGGTACGCCCTTCGGCAAGCGCGCGCTCGACCTCGGTGGCAAGCTTCTTGGCAGCCGCCGATGTCTCATCGCTCGCGCCTGTCGGCTTGGCTGCGACGGATTTGGCGGCTGGTTTCGCGGCGGCTCGCGGTGCCCTGCTGCTCCGCGCGGGCTGCTTCGCCTTCCGCGCCGCCGCTTTAGGCGCGGACATAGACCTCGTCCCCTTTCTGGATCACTTCGTATTTGCGCAGCTTGAGCTTGCGGTCGGAGACGCATTCGCCGGTCTTGATATCGTACTCATAGCCGTGCCAGGGGCAGACGAAGTGGAGCTCGGTGTCCGAGAAATAGAGGCCCTTCGATGTCTTGTCGGGCATGATGCGCTCTTCGACCTTGGCGATGGTGAGCCCCTCGCAGGCCGGGCCGCCCTGGTGCAGGCAGTAATTGCTGTAGGCGTAGAAGGTGCCGTGCTCGCGGAACACGCCGATCTCCTGGTCGCCGACGAACACGATGCGGCGGTCGCCATCCTTGAATTCGGAGATCTTACCGACAAGTTTCTCAGCCATTCGAAACGTTTCCTCCACTGCGGCCGTCACGGGCCGAACAGTCGCCCGCGGTTTACGGCACGCGAGCAGCGTTGCGCTGCGGCCGCTTATATTACAAACACTCGGTCAATGCGAGCCCGAAGGGCGTTCGCCGATCGATGGGCAGCCGCGCTCGGCTTGCAAAGGCGGCCTCAAATCTGTTTGGTGAGCGCCCCTTAAGGGAGAGAGACGAAATGGCGAGCTACAAGCTGGTGACGTTCGCGACCGATGACGGGCCGCGGGCTGGAATCCTGATCGGGGAGCAGGTCTACGAGGCGGCAAAGCTCACCGGGGGCGCTGCCGATGCGACAGTGCTCGGCATCCTCGACGACTGGACCGCGGCCCGCGAGCGCCTTGCCAAGGCAAGCGCCTCGCCTGGTGCCGCCGGCCGGCCGCTCGCCGGGACAAGGCTGCTGGCGCCGATCCGATGGCCGTCCGCGATCTATTGCGCCGGCGCGAACTATGCGGACCATGCCGCCGAGATGGCGCGGGCCATCGGCCGGGAACCGGAACCCGATCCGCACACGCTCGGCCTCAAGGCCTGGCACTTCATCAAGGCTGGGCGCAGCACGCTCGCGGCCGACGGCGACACCATCAACATCACAGCCATGTCGAAGACCATGGACTGGGAGGTCGAGCTTGCGGCCGTCATCGGACGTCCCGCGAAAAACGTCCCGCTCGACAAGGCGCTCGACTATGTCGCCGGCTATACCATCGCGAACGATCTCTCGGCGCGCGACATGGGACGCCGCCCGAACGTGCCCGACGCCTCGCCGTTCAAGTACGACTGGGTCGCCCACAAGAATTTCGACGGCTCCTGCCCGCTTGGTCCCTGGATCGTGCCGAGCGAGGACATCGCCGACCCGCAGAAGCTCGGTCTCAAATTGTGGGTCAATGACGTCATCAAGCAGGACTCCAATACCCGCCAGATGATCTTCACCCTCGCCGAGCAGATCGAGCGGCTCTCCTCGCGCATCACCTTGCAGCCCGGGGATGTGATCCTGACCGGGACACCCGCCGGCGTCGGCGCGGCACGTCCGGAGTTCCTCAAGGCGGGCGACGTCGTGAAGCTGTGGATCGAGAACATCGGCACGCTCACCAACACGATGGCGTGATCGCACGCGGTCGCCACCAATCCAACTGTCAGAAAAACCAGCGCCGGGTCGGCATGCAAACCGTCATTCGCATATCCGGGCTGTCCAAGACCTATGCATCGGGATTCGCCGCGCTCAAGAACGTCGACCTTGAGATTCGCCGCGGCGAGATTTTTGCGTTGTTGGGCCCGAACGGCGCCGGCAAGACAACGCTCATCGGCATCATCTGCGGCATCGTGAACCCGACGACCGGCACGGTCACGGTCGACGGTCACGACATTGTAACCGGGTATCGCAAGACGCGGTCGCTGATCGGCCTCGTTCCGCAGGAACTGACAACGGATGCTTTCGAGACGGTGTGGGCGACCGTTTCGTTCAGCCGCGGGCTATTCGGAAAACCGAAAAATCCCGCCCATATCGAGAAGGTGCTCCGCGAGCTGTCGCTGTGGGACCGCCGCAACAGCAAGATCATGACGCTGTCCGGCGGCATGAAGCGGCGGGTGCTGATCGCCAAGGCGCTCTCGCACGAGCCGCAAATCCTGTTCCTTGACGAGCCCACCGCGGGGTTCGACGTCGAGCTGCGAAAAGACATGTGGGAGACGGTGCGCGCGCTGCGCGAATCCGGCGTCACCATCATCCTGACCACCCACTACATCGAGGAGGCCGAGCTGATGGCCGACCGTATCGGGGTGATCAACAAGGGCGAGATCATCCTGGTGGAAGAGAAGCGCGAACTCATGCGCAAGCTCGGCCGCAAAGAACTCGCGCTGCACCTTCAACACGAGCTCGACGCCATTCCGCCGGAACTCGTCCCCTATCGTCTTGTGCTCTCGAGCGACGGCCGTGACCTGACCTATACCTATGACAGCCAGAGCGAGCACAGCGGGATTGCCGCCCTGCTCACCGACCTCGGCCGCGCCGGCATTCATCTTAGCGACCTCTCCACCTCCGAAAGCTCCCTTGAAGACATCTTCGTCGGCCTCGTGAGGAACGGATAATGAATTTCCGCGCCGTCCAGGCGATCTATGTCTTCGAGATGGCGCGCACGGGGCGCACCTTGCTTCAAAGCATCGTATCGCCGGTGTTGTCGACCTCGCTTTATTTCGTGGTGTTCGGCGCGGCGATCGGTTCGCGGATCAGCGAGATCGAGGGGGTGAAATACGGCGCCTTCATCGTGCCCGGCCTGATGATGATGATGATGCTGACCCAGAGCGTCGCCAATGCATCGTTCGGCATCTATTTCCCGCGCTTCACCGGCACGATCTACGAACTGCTGTCGGCGCCGGTGTCGTCGTTCGAAGTGGGGCTCGGCTATGTCGGGGCCGCAGCGACGAAGTCGATCATCCTCGGGCTCATTATCCTCGCCACCGCCGGCTTGTTCGTGCCGCTGCGGCTCGATCATCCGCTGTGGATGCTGGCGTTCCTGCTCCTGACGGCGACCACCTTCAGCCTCCTCGGTTTCATCATCGGCATCTGGGCCGATGGCTTCGAGAAGCTGCAGGTCGTGCCGCTCCTCGTCATCACGCCGCTGAGTTTTCTCGGCGGCAGCTTCTATTCGATCAAGGTGCTGCCGCCGGGCTGGCAGGAAGTCGCGCTTGCCAATCCGGTGGTCTATCTGATCAGCGGGTTTCGCTGGAGCTTCTACGGTATCGCCGACGTCGCGGTCGGCGTCAGCGTCGGCATGACCACCATCTTCCTCGCAATTTGCCTTGCCACCGTATGGTGGATTTTCCGGACTGGATACCGACTGAAACCGTGACCCTCCGAATCCTACCGCTTCGCCTCGCGAACGACGGGTCGAAGTGATATGTTTGCGAGTATGAATTGCATCTTCACCCCGCCGCAGCGCGCGCCGACGCAAACGGCCGACGGGCTGCCGCGCTGGCGCTGGACTAGCGCCGAAATCGAGCGGATGGCGGCCGAGGGATATTTTCGCGACGACGAGCGGCTTGAGTTGCTGGGCGGGGAGATCGTGCCGATGTCGCCGAAAGGACGCCGCCACGAGATCATTCGCATCGCGCTCACAAACAGACTCATCCGGATGCTGCCCGAAGACGTGACTGTGGCTCCCGAGGCGCAGTTTAACCTGAGCAGCGACACCTACACCGTTCCGGACCTGCTGGTATTTATGGATTCAATCAAGGCGCCGGATTTGCGCGGCGGCGACGCTTTGCTGGTGATCGAGATCGCGGACACGAGTCTCGCCTACGACCTCACCACGAAGGCGGCCCTCTACGCGAGCCACGGCGTGCGCGAATACTGGGTCATCAACGCGGCAACGCTGGTGACCAGGGTTCATCGGCAGCTGTCTGGGGACAGCTATGTGTCTACGGCGGAAATCGACCCGGGGAATCAACTCGTGGCTTCGTTGGTGCCATCCTTGGCCATTTCCCTAGGTACGATTGTTCTCCAGTAGTATCGAGGCCCGGACCGGCGCAGTCTGTAGCCGTAGGCCGCGGCCTCGCGATAGCGCCGCCGCGGTGTTATCTTTCCGAACATGAACCGCATCTTCACCCCGCCGCAGCGCGCGCCGACACAAACGGCCGACGGCCTGCCGCGCTGGCGCTGGACCGTCGCCGAAATCGAGCGCATGGCGGCGGACGGATATTTTCGCGACGACGAGCGGCTTGAGTTGCTGGGCGGGGAGATCGTGCCGATGTCGCCGAAGGGACGCCGCCACGAGATCATTCGCGAGGAGCTTGCGTTTCGCTTCACGCGCCTTGCGCCGGAAGGCATTTTTGTGTCCTCCGAGTTCTCAGTTCGACCTCAGCCCGGATACCTACGTGGTGCCTGACGTGCTCGTCCGTCCGGCCAGCATCAAAACGCCAGACCTGCGTGGTCCGGACGCATTGCTGGTCGTCGAGATCGCGGACACGAGCCTCTCCTACGACCTCACCACTAAAGCGGCGCTCTACGCAAGCCATGGCGTGCGCGAATACTGGGTCATCAATGCGGTGACCCTGGTGACCAAAGTCCACCGTCAACCATCCGGCGGGCGCTACGCGTCGACGGAGGAAATTGGTCCGAGCGATCCGCTCACCGCATCCTTTGTCCCATCATTGTCGCTTTCCCTCGATACTATTGCCGTCGATTGAACCTTCGCGAGGTCGTGCAATGAATTCTCCGAACTGGCTGGCGCTGAGCGGCGTCGATCCGAAGCTTTTGACCAAGGCCCGGCTTGAGACCCACTACGCCATGCAGTGGCTTGCGCGCGCGGCCCGCGCCTACGTTCCGGAAATGCCGGCAGACAGCCACACCAATCTTGGCTGGGACGAAACCCTCGCCGCCTTCACGACCCATCCCCTGCCCGACGGCACGATGCTTGTCTTGCGAATTGAAGACACAGCACTGGCGCTGGCCTCCGCGGGGCGCATCGATGCGGCACACACGTTTGTTCTCGATGGCCGTCGCGAGGCGGAGGTGCGCGAATGGCTCGGGCGCGCCGTGGCCGCACGCAGCCTCGACCCGAAAGGCCTCGACGCGCCGCTGCGCTGGACGATGCCGGAATGGCCGGTCGCGAGCGGCGCACCCTATGCGACCGGAGGACTGGCGGACGCGCTGCGGGAACTCGCCGCGTGGAATGCGAACGCTTATCGGACGTTGGTCGCGTTCCAACAGGATTTGGTCGCGAGCGGCTTCAACGCTTCGCCCGTCCGCATGTGGCCCCACCATTACGATTTCGACACGCTGGTGGAGCTTGGCGGCGGCCGCAGCACTGGCATCGGCTTCTCACCGGGCGATCATTTCTATGACGAGCCTTATTTCTACGTCAGCCTCAATCCGAAGCCCGACATCGCCAAACTACCGCCGCTGACGGGCATCGGGCGCTGGAACACCACGAAGTTCGTCGCTCCCGTCGCGACGGCCGAACGCATTATCGCGGCCGAAGACCCGAAGGGAGCTGTCGAGGCCTATTTGCGCGAGGCGATCGACATCGCGAACGCGCCCCGCGGCTGAAAAGCTGCTATCCTCCCGCCTGCAAAAGCGCGCGGCTGCAGGCGCGCAGCGGGAGGACATCATGATCAGAACCAAAGGCGCGCTGATCGCGTTTGCCGCCAGCTTTGGCGCTTTGGCGCTGCCGGCCCACGCCCAGGAACTCGCCATCGCCAAGGAAGGCTACTTCTTCGTCGGCGGCAAATACGAGACCGTCGGCGACAAGCAGCTGATGCACGGACAGATCTACGTCGAATACCAGATCCCGAAAAAGCGCACGCAGCAGTATCCGCTGGTCATCGTGCCGGGCGCGGCGCAGACCGCGACCAACTTCAACGGCACCGCCGACGGCCGCGAAGGGTGGACGCAGTTTTTCCTGCGCCGCGGCTATGCGGTCTATGTGGTGGAGCAGCCCGGTCGCGCGCGCTCGTCCTACCAGCCCGACACCGACGGGCCGCAAGCCTACCCGCGGGTGCTCAACGTGCAGCAGCGCTTCACGGCGCCGGAGAAATACACGTTGTGGCCGCAGGCGCGCCTGCATACCCAATGGCCCGGCACCGGCATGGCGGGTGACCCGACCTTCGACCAGTTCTTTGCCTCGCAAGTGCCCTTCGTGCAGAAACCCGACGTCATCCAGGCGCTCAACCGCGATGCGCTTTCAGCGCTGATCGACAAACTCGGGCCGATCATTCTGATGACCCATTCGCAGTCGGGCGCCTACGGCTGGGAGGCGGTCGACCAGCGGCCGGGCATGATCAAGGCGCTGCTCGCGGTCGAGCCGTCTGCGCCGCCGGTCTATGACGTCGATTTCCTCGGCGCGCCCGACTGGTTCAAGGATGGAGCGCGCACGCGCCCGTGGGGCCTCACCGCAATTCCGATCACCTACGCACCGCCCGCAAAGGATGCTTCTGAACTCGCCTTCGAGCAGCAGGAAAAGGCTGACGGGCCTGAGCTTACGAAGTGCTGGCTGCAAAAGGCACCGGCGCGGCAACTGCCCAATCTGCAAAAGCTGCCGATTGCGGTGGTGACGGGTGAAGCTTCGTTCCACGGGCCGTTCGAGCACTGCGTGGTGAAATACCTCGAACAGGCGGGCGTGCATGCGACCTGGCTCAATCTCGGCGCCATGGGCATCCACGGCAACGGCCACATGATGATGCTGGAGAAGAATTCCGATCAGATCGCCGACGTGATGGAAAAGTGGCTCCGCAAGTCACTCGGCGAAAAGGCCGCTGCGGCCCCGGTCCGCCGCGCCGGGCAGTGAGTTTGTACAGAGCGTAGGGCGCGCAAAGCGCGGACGTGTCCGCGCGTGCGCACCTGTTCGCATTCTCAGGATCGGTGCGCACGCGCAGCCTGTCATCGGGCCGGCCAAAGGCCGGACCTGTTGGCTTTGCGCACCCTTGTATTAGCGCGCGCGATTAGACTGGGCCTCGTTCCGTGAGGAATGGCTTGGCCCGGATGGCCATCCGGGCCAAGCCGCCGATCGATCGGATCGATGCGCACCGGAGCCCGCAAGGGCTGACCTTCGTAGCAAGATCGCGATCGGCACTTCATCCGCACCCGGATGGTTGATGGAACCAAGGGTTCGCATACAAGGAAGGGTCGACGAAGATGGCTCAAGGTACCATGATTTGCGCCGGGATCGATACCGGCAAACGTAAGCTCGACATTGCGCTCGATGGTTGTTCGCAGCGCCTGCAGGTGGACAATGCGCCTGCCGGCCATGACGCGCTGTTGACGTGGCTGCGGGGGCATCGGGTCACCCGGGTCGGGATTGAGGCAAGCGGCGGCTACGAGCAGGCTGTGGTGGCCGAGCTGCGGCGCCATGGGTTCGTTGTGATCGTGTTTCAGCCCTTGCAGGTACGGGCCTATGCAGAGTTTCATCTGCAACGGGCCAAGAACGACAAGATCGATGCCGCCTTGATCGCCAGCTGCACGACAGCGGCCAAGAAGATCCATGCGCCGCCCGATCCGCGGCTGGCGCCCTTTGCCGTGCATCTGACGCTGATCGATCAGCTCAAGGATGATATTGCCCGCATCAAGAACCGGATCGAGACCTGCCGCGACGCCCGGATCCGGCAGTTCTGGGCCGAAGAGATTGCTCGCCTCAAACAGCGCGAGAGAAGCGAACTCAAGGCACTGACGGCGGCCATCCGCCAGCATCCCGATCTCGCCGAGCGGCTCGATCTGATCGAAAGCGTCGATGGCGTCGGGCGCAAGACTGCGGTTGCCATCCTGGTGCGCATGCCCGAGATCGGCCGCCTCAGTCGCGAGCAAGCCGCGGCGCTGGCGGGACTTGCGCCCTACGACGATGACAGCGGCGACCGTGTGGGCGCCCGTCATATCGCCGGCGGACGCGAGCGGCTGCGTGCGGCGCTCTACACCGCATCCCTGCCGGCCTCGCAGCGATGGAATCCGCAGCTTATCGCCCTCTACAAACGGCTGACCGCCGCCGGCAAGCTGCACAAAGTCGCCCTCGTCGCGTGTGCCAGGAAGCTGCTGATCTTCGTCAACACGGTGGTGGCTCGCGCAACCCCGTGGAGCCGGCATCACGATCCGCTCGCAGCCACCGCCGTCGTTGCGTGACCCTGTCTTAGAAAGAACCGTTTCTTTGTTCGACTGAAAGCACCGTTTCTTCGTCCCGACCTGTCACTGCCGATGACGCCGCGCACAGCCGCCGTCAAGGCTGGCCGTCGCTCAGGTGGTGCCACAAGCTCCGCCGCCGCCAGGCCACGCCTTGACGGCGGCGAGCACGGTGTCATCCTCAGCGCAGTCGGGACACTTTCCAGCCAAGCCAGCTCATTTAATGGTTGCTACGGATCAGCCAAAGCCCTACCGAATCAGCCGCCACGACGATGGAGGCGGCGGTCGATCGCGATCAGAATGCCGCTGACGACCGCCGCGAACACCGTGATCAGGAACGTCACCGCCATGATGACGTCGACGTTATGCAGGCCGATGGCGTTCATCAGCATGTAGCCGAGCCCGCGCTGGGAGGCGAACATCTCGCCGAGCAGCGTGCCGATGAGGGTGAGCGCGAACCCGATGCGCAGCCCGGTGAAGATTTCGGGCAGTGCCGCCGGAAACAGAACGTGCATCACCATTTCGCGCCAGCTCAACTTGAACACGCGGCCGGTCTTGATCAGCACCGGCTTGATGTTCTGCACGGCACCGATGGTGAAGAGCGCGATGGGCACGAAGCCATGGATGACGCCGAAGGCGACCTTCGCCGGCATGCCGAGGCCGAAGGAGAGGAGGATGATCGGATAAAGCGTGAGTTTCGGCACGGCATAAAACCCGACCAGCACCGGCTCCAGCACATCGCCGGTCAGGCGGTGAAACCCGAGGGCGAAGCCGAGCACGAGCCCCATGATGATCGCGATCACAAGCGCGATCGCGAACGCTTTCGCCGTCTCCGCCAGATTTGGCCAAAAGGTGTCGCGCCCGAAGAGGCTCACCGTATAGCGCACCGTCTCGAGCGGCGAGCGCAATGCGATGTCGCCTGCGACCATATAAAGGAGTTGCCACACGATGACGACGCCGAGGACGAGCAGCACCGGTCCCCGCCAATCGCCGATCGTCACTTGCTCTCGCCCGCTCATCGCAGCCCCCGCCGCGCCAGCACACGCCGTTCCCACGCGCCGATGATGGCGTTGATGGCAATTGAGATAAGCAGGATCAGAACGATCAGCGGATACATCACCGCGTTGTCGAAGTTCGTGTAGGCGAACGCGATCTCGAAGCCCATGCCGCCCTGCGACATGATGAACTCGGTGCCGATGATGCCGATCAACGCATAAGCGAGTGCGAGCTTTGCGCCGGTGAGGAGATGGGGTGCGGCGTAAGGGAGCGTCATTTTCAGCGCCGTCTCGACCGGCGACATGCGCGCCATGCGGGCGGTTTTGGTGAGGACCGGCGGCACCCGGTCGAGGCCGTTCAGCGTGTTTACGATCATGGCGATGACCGCGAGCATGAAAGCGATCCCGATCTGCGGAATGTCGCCAAGCCCAAACAGGATGATGAGCAGCGGATAGAACGCGAACACCGGGATCGCATAGTAAGTCGCAAACAGCGGATCTAGCGCCTCGCGCAACAGCCGCGACTTGTGGATGACGGCGCCGGCCGCGAGCCCAACGACGACGGCGAGCGCGAAGGCGATGAGCACGTTGCCCATGGTGGTTGCGATCGCACCATAAAATTTGCCGACGAGGAGCAGCCGCCCGAGATCGAGGAGGATTCGGCTCGGCGGCGGCATGGTGAAGTTGTCGATCACGCCGGTCCGGCACAACACCTCAACGACCGCGATGACGGCGAGGATGAGCGCAGTGCGGATGAGCGCGGCCCGGCTCATGACGCGCCCTCGTTTTCCGGATGCAGGCGAGCAACAGCGCGAGAGGCGACGCTAATTCTTCTCCCCTCCCCCGCGCCAATTCTTTTCCCCTCCCCCGCTGTATGGACCGGGGACATCGAGGACACATTACGCGCCCCGTTCGGAGACATCGAGGACACTGGTTCGAACCGGCTTTGGGATCGGACAGAGGTGCTCGGATGGCTTGGCGGGAGGTTTCGGTGATTGATCAGCGCGAGGAGTTTGTGCGGTTGGCGCTGGCGGCCGGCGCGAACCGTCAGGAGTTGTGCCGACGGTTCGGGATTAGCCGCAGCAACGGCTACAAATGGCTGCGGCGGTATTCGGCCGAGGGACGCGAAGGCCTTGCCGACCGGTCGCGGCGACCGCATCGCAGTCCCAAGCGCGCGCCGGCTTCTGTGGAGGCGGCTGTGCTGGCGATCAGGCAGGACAGCAACAATGCCTGGGGCGGGCGCAAGATCGCGAAGGTGTTGCGGGGTGCCGGTTCGCCGGCGCCTTGCGCAAGTACGATCACCGAGATCCTGCGCCGGCATGGCAAGCTCGACGAGCGCGCTGCCGCGCATCCCGGTCCGCATCAGCGCTTCGAGCGCGACCAACCGAACCAGCTGTGGCAGCTGGATTTCAAGGGGCACTTCGACATTGGCGGCGGACGTTGCCATCCGCTGACGGTGCTCGACGATCATTCGCGCTATGCCTTGGGGGTCGAGGCCTGCGGCAACGAGCGCGAGCTGACGGCACGCGAGCGCCTGACGGCGGTGTTTCGATGCTATGGATTGCCCGACGCGATGCTGATGGACAACGGCCCGCCCTGGGGCGATCCGGGCGGCGGGCGCTACACCGCCTTCACGGTGTGACTGATGCGGCTTGGCGTGCGCGTTGCCCACGGGCGGCCCTATCATCCGCAGACCCAGGGCAAGGACGAGCGCTTCCACCGCACCCTCAAGGCCGAGGTGCTGGCCGGGCGGCGGTTTACCGATCTCGCCGAATGCCAGCGCGCCTTCGAGCGCTGGCGGCACGTCTACAATTGCCAACGCCCGCATCAGGCGCTTGATCTCGCCAAGCCCTGCGAACGCTACCGGCAGAGCCCGCGATCGTTTCCGCAAACACTGCCGCCGATCGAATATGGTTGCGACGACAGTGTTCGCAAAATTGACCGCAATGGCGACATCAGCTTCAAGAACAGGCGCGTTCACCTCAGCAAGGCATTCCGCGGCCAACCGGTTGGGTTGCGGCCAACCGAACAGGACGGCGCCTTCAGCATTCATTTCTGTACCCACCGGCTCGGCACCATCGATGTGCGCGCCGCACCACCCTATGGAGTTGTGGACATCGCAACAGCGATGCCCACAACCCCACAGGGCCAACAGCAACAGCAACAGCAAGCGATCGAAAAATCATGTTGAATTCGGACAATCCAGGTGTCCTCGATGTCTCCGAACGTTCCCCACCCACTGTCCTCGATGTCCCCGGCCCAAACACCCGCAAGCGGGGGAGGGGAAAAGGGGCGGCGTCGTTGCGGAAAGGCAAGGGCTCGCGTGCAAGCGGAGGACGGTGCACGAGCGGAGAATGCAACCGCTGCGATGCGCATACTCTCCCCGCCGCTCATGCGTCCACCCCCGGCCGGCCGATGGACTTAAGCGATTCCGTGCGCAGGTGATGCCAAAGCTCGCCGGTGATAGCGCCGAACGCAGCCTCCTCGACGATGCGGCTGTCGCGCTCGCGCGGCCATTTGGTCTCGATGATCGTGAGGATGCGGCCCGGGCGCGCCGACATCACGCCGATGCGGTCGGCGAGCATCGCCGCTTCATCGAGCGCGTGGGTGATGAGAAAAACCGTTGCACCGGTCTCGCGCCACAGTTTGAGCAACTCCTCGCCCATCAAGAGGCGCGTCTGCTGGTCGAGCGCCCCGAACGGTTCGTCGAGCAGGATCAACCGCGGCCGCGTCACCAGGGTGCGCGCAATGCAGATGCGCTGGCGCATGCCGCCCGACAACTGCGCCGGATAGCTCGCCGCGAATTCGGTGAGACCCATCATGGCGAGCGCGGCCTTGACTCGCCCCTTGCGCTCGGACGCCGTGATCGCAATGCGCCGCAAGCCGAAGGCGATGTTGTCGGCGACCGTCAGCCAGGGGATCGAGGCATCTTCCTGGAACACGACGCCGACGCCATCTGGCACCGTGCCTTCTACCGGTTTGCCCTCGAACTCGATGGTGCCGGCGCTCGCGGTCGCCAGCCCTGCCATCTGTTCCAGCAACGTCGACTTGCCGCACCCGGAAGGTCCAACGACGGCGAAAAATTCCCCCCGGCGCAAATTGAGATCGAGCGGCCCCAGTGCGCGCAGTTCGCTCTGTCCTGGCGCGGAGCCCGGTGCGCTGGATTTGAAATTCTTGGTGACGTTGCGCAGCCGCGCGTGAACGCCCTCCGGCGCCTCATTTGACGGCTTTGATGTCATCGGGAAGGAGCTGCGTGTCGATGAGCTTGTTGTAGTCGATGTCGCCGGATATGGCGCCCACCGTGCGCTGCACCTCGATCATGCGCTTGAGCCCGTCGAGATGGATCTGCCCGCTGCCCCAATAGGGAACGCCGTCGGTCATGCTGGTGGTGAGGTTGCGCACCGCGGAGCGCGCAACGGCCGGGGCAAGGTTGTAGTCCTTGGCGACGATGTCGCCGGCCTCGTCCGGATTGGCCTTCATGAAGTCGACGGCGCGCCGATGGGCGCGGATCACCGCGCGGATGAAATCGCCGCGCTGGGCGATCATGTTCGGCGTCGCGACGCCGACCACGTTATCGAGCGGCGGAAGGATTTCGCTCGCCCTGACGACGATGCGATATTTCGCTCCGAACTCCGATAACAGCGGCTCTGGCAACGGAGCGATATCGACGAGGCCGGTATCGAGCGCGGCGACGCCCTCGCCGAAACCGCCGGTGCGCACCAGCTCGGCGTCTCCGGGCTTGTAGCCGCCCTTCTCGAGCAGCAGCGTCGCGAGGCCTTGGCTTGTCGAACGCGGATTGGTGTAGCCGATCTTGCGACCCTTGAAGTCCTTAATGGACTTGATCGGCGAATCCATCCGCACCGCCCAAACAAACTCAGCGACGGTCAACACGGTGTCGGCGACAAGCTTGATGTCGGCGCCCTGCTGAACCGCGGCGACGAGCGAGCCCGGATTGATTTCGGCATAGGGTACGCCGCCCGCGAGCATGTTGCGCAACGAGGTGCCGCCGCCCCCCGAGGTGAGGATGCCGGTGACATCGGCGCCTTCTGCCTTGAAGAAGCCCTTCGCACGCGCGACGCCGTACGGCATACCGTTCGCCGAAACGCCGAAATTGCTGACGACGATCTGTTCCGCGTGCGCGGGCACGGCCATCAGCGCAAGGAGCGCCGCAGCGGCGGCGACGCGAGCAGTACTCGGCTTCGATGCCATGATGACGTTTCTCCCTGGAGCACTGTGCCGTTCTGACGCGGCTCTCATTCCTTGTAATACGTCTCGGGGCCACGGCAAAGTTTTCGCGTCGCGATAAATCGTCCTCATGGGACATCGCCCAACGCAGTGGCGGTCCTGCACGAAACTTGCATAATGCGGCAAGCATCGAACCTTGAGTGGCAAGCATCGAACCTTGAAAGGTGGGCATCATGGATCGGCGCGTATTTCTGAAGACGGCCGCCGGCGCAGCTGCGGTGACGGCAACCGGCGCATTGGCGACCCCGGCAATTTCCCAGCGCGCCGCGGCACGCACGCTGCGCTTCGTGCCGCAGGCAGATCTCGCCAACTTCGATCCGATCTGGGGCACCCAATACGTGGTGCGCAATGCCTCGGCCCTGGTATGGGACACGCTTTACGGCGTCGACGACAAGCTGGTGCCGCAACGGCAGATGGTCGAGGGCGAAGAGGTCTCGCCCGACGGATTGACCTGGACGTTCCGGCTGCGCCCGGGATTGAAGTTCCACGATGGCGAGCCTGTGCGCGCGAAGGACGTGGTCGCGAGCCTCGATCGCTGGTCGTCCCGCGATCAGATGGGCCTCCTGTTGAAAAGCAATCAGCAGGAATTGGTCGCGTCCGACGACCGCACCGTGAAGTGGGTGCTCAAGAAGCCGTTCCCCAAAATGCTGCTGGCGCTCGGCAAGGTCAGCACGCAGGTCGCGTTCATCATGCCGGAGCGGATCGCGAAGACCGATCCCTTCAAACAGATCACCGAATATGTCGGCAGCGGCCCGATGCGGTTCGTGCGCAACGAATGGGTGCCGGGCGCCAAGGCGGTGTTCGAGCGCTTCCCCGACTACGTGCCGCGCCAGGAACCGTTGTCCTGGCTTGCCGGCGGAAAGCCGATGGCGCTCGATCGCATCGAATGGATCGTGATGCCGGACCCCGCGACCGCCGCCGCCGCGTTGCAGAACGGCGAAGTCGACTGGTGGGAAAGCCCGATCTCCGACCTCGTGCCGCTGTTGCGCAAGAACCGCAATGTCGCGGTCGATATCGCCGACCCGCTCGGCAACATCGGCTCGTTCCGCATGAACCACCTCTACCCGCCGTTCAGCGACGTGCGGGCGCGCCGCGCCGTTCTCATGGCCATGAGCCAGGAGGACTACATGCGCGCGATCGTCGGCGACGACAACGCGCTGTGGAAACCGTTGCCGGGCTTCTTCACCCCCGGCACGCCGCTCTATACCGAGGAGGGCGGCGATATCCTCAAGGGCCCGCGCGACATCGAGGGCGCGAAAAAACTGATCGCGCAGTCGGGCTACGCCGGCGAGCCCGTCACCTGTCTCGTTGCCCAGGATCAGCCGATCACCAAGGCGCAGGGCGACGTCACCGCGGACCTGCTGAAGCGCCTCGGCATGAACGTCGACTTCAATGCCATCGACTGGGGCACGGTCGGCGCGCGGCGCTCGCAGAAAACGAAGCCCGGCCAGGGCGGCTGGCAGATGTTCCACACCTGGCATTCCGGCGCCGACTGCATCAACCCGGCGGTCGCGATCGGCATTCGCGCGAGCGGCGACAAGGCCTGGTTCGGCTGGCCGAACGTTCCCGAGGTCGAGGCCGAAGTAACGGCGTGGTACGACGCCAAATCCCTCGATGAGGAGAAGGCAGCGATCCGGCGGCTGAACAAGGCCGCCCTCGACAACGTCGTCTACGCACCCACCGGCTTCTTCTTGAGCTACCAGGCATGGCGCAAGAACGTCTCCGGCATCGTCAAAGGCCCGCTGCCGTTCTTCTGGGGCGTCAGCAAGACGGCGTGAGCGGCCGCGGCCGGCGGCAACCGACGATTTCGACGCTTGGACCTTTGCCGCATTTGCGTGGGCAAAGTAATTTTCTGCACACTCTCCAAGCGGCAGGAATTAAACCGTCGTTCTGACCTCCGAACGCAGCCGAAGCTCTCTGCGATCATTGCGTGGGGCTCGTTTTCACGGTTGAACGAATCGAGCGGAATTCCATGATCGACCGTAGGTCACTGTTGAAATCGGTTGCTGGCGCGGGCGCCCTCGCGGCGGCCGGCGGCCTTTCCGCGCCCGCCATCTCACAACGCGCGGCGGCACGAACCCTGCGCTTCGTACCGGAGGCTGACCTCGCGAACTTCGATCCGATCTGGAACACCCAGTATCTGGTGCGCAACGGCGCCGTCCTCGTCTGGGACATGCTCTATGGCGTCGACGAGCAATTGCAGCCGCGCCGCCAAATGGTCGAGGCCGAGGAGGTGTCGGCGGATCGGCTCACCTGGACCTTCCGCCTGCGGCCGGAGCTGAAGTTCCACGATGGCGAACCGGTGCTGGCGCGCGACGTGGTGGCGAGTCTCGCCCGTTGGCAGGCGCGCGACAACATGGGACTGATGCTGCGCGAGATCGAGAACGAGCTCGCCGCCGTCGACGACCGCACGTTCCGTTGGCGGCTGAAGAAGCCGTTCCAGAAATTGCTGCTGGCGCTTGGCAAGATCGGCACCCCATCCTGCTTCATCATGCCGGCGCGGATCGCCGCGACCGATCCGTTCAAACAGATCAGCGAATACATCGGCAGCGGGCCGATGCGGCTGGTGCGGAACGAATGGATTCCGGGCGCCAAGGCGGTGTTCGAGAAATTCGCAGACTACGTGCCACGCCAGGAGCCGGCATCGTGGGTCGCGGGCGGCAAGCGCATGTTGGTCGACCGCATCGAATGGATCACCATTCCTGATCCGGCCACTGCCGCCGCCGCGCTGCAGAAGCGGCGAGGTCGACTGGTGGGAGACGCCGCTCACCGATCTCGCGCCCCTGCTGCGCCGCAACCGCAACGTCGTGGTCGATATCGCTGACCCGCTGGGCAATATCGGCACGTTGCGCATGAACCACCTGCATCCGCCCTTCAATGACGTGCGCGCGCGCCGCGCTATCCTCATGGCCATGAACCAGGAGGATTACATGCGCGCCGTCGTCGGCGACGACAAAGCGCTATGGCGGCCGCTGCCGAGTTTCTTCACGCCGGGCACGCCGCTCTATACCGAAGAGGGCGGCGACATCCTCAAAGGCCCGCGCGATCTCGATGGCGCGAGGCGCCTCATCGCTGAGAGCGGCTACGCGGGCGAGCCGGTTGTGCTGGTGGTGGCGCAGGACGTGGCGATCGATCAAGGCGCAGGGCGAGGTCACCGCCGACCTGTTGACGACGGCTCGGCATGAAGGTCGATTTCGTTGCCGTCGACTGGGGCACGAACGCGGCACGGCGGCGCGCAGAAGTCGCCGCCGGGACAGCGGCGGCTGGAATATCTTCCACACCTGGCATGCCGGTGTCGGACTGCAGCGACCCATCGTCGTACACGGCGATCCGCGCCAACGGCGACAAGGCGTGGTTCGGCTGGCCGACCAGCGCCAAAACCGAGGCCGCAGATCGACGCTTGGTACGAGGCCGCGAACCTCGATGAGGAAAAGGCCGCGATCGCGCAAGCTCAACAGCGCCGCCATGGAGGACGTGGTCTACGCACCGACCGGGTTCTTCCTCGCCTACCAGGCGTGGCGCAAGAACGTTTCGGGGATCATGAAAGGGCCGCTTCCCTTCTTCTGGGGCGTGAGCAAGGGAGCGTAAGCGCAGCCGACCCGTGCGCTTGGCCTTCGCCGGATTACGCAGCGAAGCGGCCGCTTCATCCGATCCACAGGAAGCAGCGCCGTGGCTGCCGGCATGAATCCTGCTACCATGCGCGCATGCTGAGCTACGTCGTCCGCCGCATCCTGGCCACCATCCCGGTCATGGCGATCGTGGCGCTGTTCGTGTTCAGCCTGCTCTATATCGCCCCCGGCGATCCGGCGGCGATCATCGCCGGCGACCAGGCGACGCCCGGCCGACGTCGAGCGCATCCGCGCCTCGCCTCGGCCTCGACCGGCCGTTCCTGGTGCGCTTCGGCGAGTGGGTCTGGCAGATCCTGCACGGCGATCTCGGCACCTCGATCTTCACCAACCTGCCGGTCGCCCACATGATCGCGCAGCGCATCGAGCCGACGCTGTCGCTGATGGTGCTGACCCTCGATGCTCTGCCGATCGCCGTCGCCATCCCGATCGGCGTGATCGCGGCCTGGAAGCACGGCACCTGGATCGACCGCGCGGTCATGGTGATCGCGGTGCTCGGCTTCTCGATGCCGGTGTTCGTGGTCGGCTATCTGCTGGCCTACGTGTTCGCGCTGCGAACTCGACTGGCTGCCGGTGCAGGGCTTCACGCCGCATCGCCGAGGGCCTCGTGGCCGTTCCTGCGCAATCTGATCCTGCCCGCGGTGGCGCTCGGCCTGATCTACATGGCGCTGATCGCGCGCATCACCCGCGCGACGATGCTGGACGTGCTGCCGCAGGATTATATCCGCACCGCGCAGCGCCAAGGGCGTCGGCCAGCGCGGCATCCTGTTCGTCCACGCGCTGAAGAACGCCGCGGTGCCGATCGTCACCGTGATCGGCATCGGCTTCGCGCTGCTGATCGGCGGCGCGGTGGTGACCGAGAGCGTGTTCGCCATCCCCGGCCTCGGCCGGCTGACCGTCGATGCCATCCTGCGGCGCGACTATCCGGTGATCCAGGGCGTCGTGCTGCTGTTCAGCTTCGTCTACGTGCTGGTCAACCTCGGCGTCGATCTGCTCTACACCGTGTTCGACCCGAGGATCCGCTATTGACCGAGACGTCGATCACCGCGCCCCTGCCGCGACGATCGCGCCGCCGCCGGACGATCTTGCCGCGGCACCCGAGCTGCCCGACGTGCTGCCGCCGGCGAAACGGCGGCGCGGGTTGGTCGGCTTCGCCTATCGCCATCCGACCATCGCGATCGGCGGTGCACTGATCTCTGATCATGCTGCTGATCGCGCATCTTCGCGCCCTGTCTCGGCACCGTCGACCCGACGGCGCTGGCGCCGGCCCGGCGCACGCGCGCGCCCTCGGCGAGACTTACTGGTTCGGCACCGACATGCTCGGCCGCGACGTCTATTCGCGCGTGCTCTACGGCTCGCGGGTATCGCTGACCGTCGGCTTCTCGGTCGCGCTGCTGCGCCTCGCTCGCCGGGCTCGCCATCGGCCTGGTCTCCGGCTTCATCCGCTGGGCTCGACGCGCATCGTGATGCGGGTCATGGACGGGCTGATGTCGATCCCGCCGATCCTGCTGGCGATCGCGCTGATGGCGCTGACCCGCGGCCTCGGTGCAGAACGTCATCATCGCGATCACCATCGCCGAGTTCCCGCGCGTCTCGCGCCTGGTGCGCGGCGTCGTGCTGTCGCTGCGCGAGCAACCCTATGTCGAGGCGGCGATCGCCTCCGGCACGCGCATGCCGGTGATCATCTGGCGGCACATCCTGCCCAACACGCTGGCGCCGCTGATGGTGCAGGCGACCTTCATCTGCGCCTCGGCGATGATCACCGAGGCGATCCTGTCGTTCATCGGCGCCGGCACGCCGCCGATCATCCCGAGCTGGGGCAACATCATGGCCGAGGGCCGCGCGCTGTGGCAGGTGAAGCCCTACATCGTGTTCTTCCCGGCGATCTTCCTGTCCGTCACGGTGCTGGCGGTCAACCTGCTGGGCGACGGGTTGCGCGACGCGCTCGATCCGCGGCTGGCGAAGCGGCTTGATGAGCGGCTGCGTCGATGGCGCTCGCTCGAAGTCGAGAACCTGCAGACCCATTTCCGCACGCCGCGACGGCATCGTGCGCGCGGTCGACGGCGTGTCGTTCGCACGTCGAGCGCCGGCGAGACCGCTGGCGATCGTCGGCGAGATCCGGCTGCGGCAAGTCGGTCACCTCGATGTCGATCCTGCGGCTGATCCCGGAGCCGCCCGGCACGCATCGCCGGCGCATCCGCTTCGAAGGCCGCGACCTGCTGGCGCTGTCCGAAGCGCGAGATGCGCGACATCCGCGGCAACGCGATCTGCGATGATCTTCCAGGAGCCGATGACCAGCCTCAACCCGGTGCTGACCGTCGGCCAGCAGATCGGCGAGACGCTGCGGCTGCATCAGGGGCATCGACCGCGCGCGACGCCGAGACGAACGGCGGTCGAGATGCTGACGCTGGTCGGCATTCCCGACGCCCGCGCGGCGCGTCGCGCGAATATCCGCACCAGCTCTCCGGCGGCATGCGCCAGCGGGTGATGATCGCGATGGCGCTGGCCTGCAATCCGAAGCTGCTGATCGCCGACGAGCCGACCACCGCGCTCGACGTGACGATCCAGGCGCAGATCCTCGACCTGATGCGCGATCTGAAGCGGCGGATCGGTGCCGGCGATCATGCTGATCACCCACGATCTCGGCGTGGTCGCCGAGATGGCGCGAGCGGGTCATCGTGATGTACGCCGGCCGCAAGGTCGAGGAGGCGCCGGTCACGAGCATCGTTCGCGCGCTCCGCTGCATCCCTACACCCGCGGCCTGCTCGGCGCGGTGCCGCAGCTCGGCTCCTCGCTGGCCGAGGGCGGACGCGCCACGCTGGCGGAGATTCCCGGCCTGGTGCCGAGCCTGCAAGCGAGCGCGATCGTCGGCTGCGCCTTCGCGGGCCGCTGCGCAGCTGGCACCGGACGTCTGCCGCCGCAGGTCGCGCCGGCGATCGAGGAGAAGGCGCCCGGCCATTTCGCCGCCTGTCACTTTACGCCGAAGGCGAGGGTCGCCGCATGAGCACGACCGCCTCTGCTCGAGGTCAACGGCCTCAAGAAGCATTTTCCGATTCGCGGCGGGCTGCTCGGGCGGATCGACCGGCGCACGTGTCTACGCGGTCGATGGCGTGACGTTCGACATCGAGCCGCGGCGAGACGCTGTCGCTGGTCGGCGAGTCGCGGCTGCGGCAAGTCGACCGTCGGCAAGGCGATCCTGCGGCTGTTCGAGCCGACCGCCGGCGAGGTCGTAGCTCGACGGCGAGCGCATCGACAACATGCCGCGCGGCACGCTGCGGCCGATGCGGCGGCGCGTGCAGGTGGTGTTCCAGGACCCGTTCTCCAGCCTCAATCCGCGCATGCGGGTGCGCGACATCCTGGCCGAGCCGATCCGTCAATTTCGGCCTCGCCGCATCGGCCGCCGAGCATCGATGACCGCAGGTCGAGGCGCTGATGGACAAGGTGCGGCTGCCGCGCGACGCGATCGACCGCTTCCCGCACGAGTTCTCCGGCGGCCAGCGCCAGCGCATCGGCATCGCGCGGGCGCTGGCGCCGGGCGCGGATCTGATCATCTGCGACGAGGCGGTGTCGGCGCTCGACGTCTCGGTCAAGGCGCAGATCGTCAATCTGCTGGGCGATCTGCAGGACGAACTCGGGCTGGCGCTGCTGTTCATCAGCCATGACCTGGCGATGGTCGAGCACCTGACCCATCGCGTCGCGGTGATGTATCTCGGCAAGATCGTCGAGCTGGCGACCGGCGCGACGATTGTTCGCGCAGCCGCGACCATCCCTACACGCGGGCGCTGCTGTCGGCGGTGCCGGTGCCCGATCCGACGGCGACGCGCAGCGGATCATCCTGAAGGGCGACGTGCCGAGCCCGATCAACTCCGCCGTCCGGCTGCCGCTTCCACACGCGCTGCCCGTTCGCCTTCGACCGCTGCCGGGTCGAGGAGCCGGTGCTGCGGCCGGTCGGCGAGGGGCACCTCTCGGCGTGTCATTTGAACGACGCGCCAGCGCAGTAGATTAAGCATCCCAGGTGCGTTGACGCCTGTCGCGACCGCCAGTATCGATCGGCCATGATGGCAGCCGGCAAAAATCACAGCAGCGAAAAGCAACGTGTCGCGCTCGGCTCGATCGGTGCGTCGGCGGCGCTCACCATCGGCAAGGCGATCATCGGGCTCACGACCGGCTCGCTCGCGATCCTCTCGGAAGCGGCGCATTCGATGCTCGATTTCGTGGCGACCGCCATGACCTATTTTGCCGTCCGCGTTGCGGACAAGCCGGCCGACAAGGAACACCATTACGGTCACGGCAAAGTCGAGAGCGTGTCGGCGCTCGTCGAGACCGCCCTCCTGTTCCTCCTCTCCGCCGTCGTTTTGTGGGAGGCGGGGCACCGCCTGCTCGCCGGCGAGGGCCACGCCGTCGAAGCAACGATAGCGGCCTTCGCCATTATTGCAGGGTCGATCATCATCGATTTCTTCCGCGCGCGCGTGCTCAATCGCGTCGCCGCGAAAACGTCGAGCCAGGCGCTTGAGGCGGACGCGCTGCACTTCTCCTCCGATATGTGGTCGTCGATTGCGGTACTGATCGGCCTTGCCGGCGTACGGCTCGGCTACGGCTGGGCGGATTTCGGCCGCGGCCATCGTGGTGGCGCTGTTCGTCTGCCTCGCCGGCTGGCGGCTCGGCAAACGCACCATCGACACGCTGACCGATACGGCGCCGGCCGGGGTCGCCGACCGCATTACCGCGATTGCGCGCAAGGTGCGCAACGTGGTGTCGGTCGAACGCGTCCGCACCCGCGAAGCCGGCGCCACCGTATTCGGCGAAATCGAAGTGAGCGCGAGCCGGACGCTGCCCCTCGACCGCGTCGAAACCCTCAAGACCGACATCGAGGCCGCTGTCCGGGCAGCGATGCCGAAGGTCGAAATTGCCGTCATCGTCACGCCGCGCGCGCTCGACGACGAAACGGTGATGGAACGCGTCATGGTGATCGCTCGCAATCGCGGGCTCGCCGTGCATCACGTCACCGTGCATTCGTTCGGCGGCAAACTCGCGATCTCGCTCGATCTCGAAGTCGACGGCACGTTGACCTTTGCCGCCGCCCACGAGGTCGCGTCCGGCCTCGAGGCTGCGATCGGCGACGAGCTCGGCCCGTCGATCGAGGTCGAGACCCACATCGAGCCCCTGCAGGTCGGGCGCACGGCCGGGCGCGATGCCGGGCCCGCGCGCGTCGCCGAAATTGCTGCCGCGCTTGCGGAGATCGCGGCGGCGACCGGCGCGGTGCGCGACATCCACGACGTGCGCGTGCGCGACACCGATGACGGGCAGATCGTGAATTTCCACTGCAACGTCGATCCGCAGCGGACCGTCACCGCCGTACACGAGCTTGTGGACGAGCTTGAGCACGGCTTGCGCCAGCGTTTCCCGGTAATTAATCGCGTGATCGGCCATGCCGAGCCACGCCTGTAGCGCGGACCCCTCCGATTCATGATCGAGTCAAACACGCGTGCGTTATTTCGGCTTTAACGCACCTCGGTGTTAAGTCGCCGTCGCGGAATTTGAAGGCTTTCGAAACAGGCTGATGACGCCAAACTGTCGATCATTCATGATAGGCTGGCCGACATTCTGGTGTCATCGTCGCAGCGTTTGCCTGCACCCCGGCTGAGGGCTGAGCCATGGATGCATATCAACCCATCGTCGACGCGCCGAGCGCGAAATCGCAGTTGCCTGGTCGCATCGTGCTTGTGCTCCAAGGCGGCGGCGCGCTCGGCGCCTATCAGGGCGGCGTCTACCAGGCGCTCCACGAAGCAGACATCGAGCCCGACTGGGTCATCGGCACATCGATCGGCGCGATCAATGGCGCGATCATTGCCGGCAACGACTTTCATGTCCGGCTCGACAAGCTTCGCGAATTCTGGACGCGCATCACGCATAAGGGCCTTTGGGAGGTCGTATCGCCCTTCGTCGGCAATGCGCCCGGAACCATGATGACGTTCGTGACCGGACTGCCCGGCTTTTTCGGGCCCAACCCGGCGACGGCGTGGGGCATGATGGCCGCGGTCGGGGTCGACCGCGCCGCCTTCTACTCCACCAACGCCTTGCAGGCGACGCTCAGCGGCCTGATCGATTTCGAGCGCATCAAAGCCGGCTCGCCGCGGTTCACCGTCGGCGCCGTCAATGTCCGCACGGGACGCATGCACTATTTCGACAGCAGCCGCGAGCACGTCACGCTCACCCATGTGCTCGCGTCCGGCGCGTTGCCGCCGGCGTTTCCCGCTGTGCTGATCGACGGCGAGCCTTATTGGGACGGGGGCCTCTATTCCAACACGCCGGTCGAGACGGTGTTCGATGACAGTCCGCGGCTCGATTCCGTGGTGTTCACGGTGCAGGTCTGGAATTCGGCCGGGCCGGAGCCGGAATCGATCTGGCAGGTGCTCGACCGCCAGAAGGATATTCAATACGCGAGCCGCGCCGACAGCCACATCGATCAGCAGCGGCGGCTTCACGAACTGCGCCGGGTCGTGCGCGAATTGGTGAGCCGGCTCCCCGAGGACCAAAGCGATATCCGTGAGGCGCTGGAGTTGGCGGGCCACGGCTGCGGCACGACGATGCACATCATTCGGCTCAATGCGCCGCGCCTCGCCGGCGAGGATTATATGCGCGATATCGATTTCAGCAGCGAGGGCATTCGGGCGCGCTGGGAGGCGGGTTACGCCGATACCCTCCGTTCGCTCGAACGCAAACCGTGGAACCTTTTCGTCGACCCGATGATTGGTGTTGCGGTGCACGATCCTGACGAGCAGCCACCGCCATGACCGATGACGATGTCGCGCTCGAGGTGAAACGGCCTGCGATCGATCGGCCGATGGCGGGTGTCGCCGACTACGCCACGATCGCCGAAACAGCGTCGACGCCCGACGTCTCGCTGCATCGTGTGCTCATCGTCGGCGCCGGGGCTGCCGGCCTCTATCTCGCATCGAGCCTCGGCCGCACGCTCGGCCGACGCGGCAAGATTTCGGTCACCCTCCTCGACAAGTCACGCGTGCACGTGTGGAAGCCGCTGCTGCACGAGGTGGCGTCGGGGTCGCTCGACAGCGAGGCCGATGCGCTCGAGCTGATCGCCCACGCCCGCAATACCCACTACCGTTACCGCATCGGGCAGATGATCGGTCTCAACCGCGCGCGGCGGCAGGTCCACGTGGCGCCGAGCGTCGATGAGGACGGGCGGCAGATCATCCCGCCGCGCGTGCTCGGCTACGATACGCTGGTCATTGCGGTCGGCAGCATGTCGAATGATTTCGGCACGCCGGGTGTCGCCGAGCACGCGATCACCCTCGACACGCTCGACCAGGCCGCCCGCTTCAATCGCCGCATGATCAACGCGTGCCTGCAAGCCAATGCGCAATACGAGCCGCTGCACCCGGGGCAGCTTCACGTGGCAATCGTCGGCGCCGGCGCGACCGGAGTGGAGCTCGCCGCCGAATTGCACAAGACGATGCGCGACGTGGCTTCTTACAACCTCGATGCCATCGACTTCGACAAGGCGATCAAGATCGACCTGATCGAGGCGGCGCCGCGCATTCTTCCCGCGCTGCCCGAAGACATCGCGGCCGACACCGCCAACGTGCTTGGACGGCTCGGCGTCACCATCCGCACCGGCACCCGCGTGACCGCGGTGACGGCCGAGGGCGTCATGCTCGACACTGGCGAAACCGTGCCGGCCGAACTGATCGTGTGGGCGGCAGGCATCAAGGCGCCGGATTTCCTGCGCGACCTCGATGGGCTCGAAACCGACCGGATCAACCGCCTGGTGGTGCGGCCGACGCTGCAGACGACGCGCGACGATAACGTCTTCGCGATCGGCGACTGCGCGAACTGCGTCCTCCCCGGCTCCGACCAGCCGTTGCCGCCGCGCGCGCAGACGGCGCAGCAGCAGGCGAAGTTCATGGTCAAAGCCATCAAGGCGCGGCTTGCCGGCCGGCCGCTGCCGAATTTCAAGTATCGCGACTTCGGTTCGCTGGTGTCGCTCAGCCACTACCACACCTTCGGCATTCTCTTTCACGGCTTCAAGTTCGAAGGTCTGCTCGCGCGCATCGTCTATCGATCGCTGCACCTGATGCACCAGCGCGCCCTGCACGGCACCGGCAAGGTCGCGCTCGACACCATCGCGAAGGTCCTCACCCAGCACACCGAACCGCGCATCAAGCTGCATTGATGTTCGCGTTGCGGTAGCTCGCGATGTGTAGCCTGGATTGAGCGCAGCGAAATCCGGGGCCGGCCTCTCGTTGATTGAAGCGCCGCCCCGGATTTCGCTGCGCTCAATCCGGGCTACTGCGTCCGCACGTCGAGCACCGCGGCGCCTTGCAGGCGGCCGCTGCGCAAATCATCGAGGGCGGCGTTGGCCTGCGCGAGCGGGTAGCGCACCACTTCGGTCTTGACGCCGCACGCCGTCGCGGTCGCGAGAAACTCCCGCGCGTCGTCGCGGGTGAGGTTGGCGACCGAGAGCACCTGCCGTTCCTCCCACAGGATGCGGTAGGGAAAGCTCGGGATATCCGACATGTGAATGCCGCCGCAGACGACGCGCGCGCCCTTCTTCACGGCGCGCAGCGCGGCCGGCACGAGCGCGCCGACAGGCGCGAAGATGATCGCGGCATCGAGCGGCTCGAGCGGCGCCTCCTCGGAGCCGCCTGCCCATACCGCGCCGAGCGAACGTGCGAAAGTCTGCGCGGCGGTGTCTCCGGTGCGGGTGAAGGCGTGGATGCGATGGCCCTGCCGGATCGCAACCTGCGCGAGGATGTGCGCGGCGGCGCCGAAGCCGTAAATCCCGAGCGCCACGCTGCCGCGCGTGCCCGCGAGCGCCATCTTGTAGCTGCGCCAGCCAATGAGGCCCGCGCACATCAACGGCGCCGCCGACGCATCGTCCGGACCCTCCGCCAGCGCGAAGCAGTAGTTCGCGTCGGCGACGGCATGCGTCGCGTAGCCGCCGTCGCGCGTGTAGCCGGTGAAGAGCGGCGTGTCGCAGAGGTTCTCGCGTCCGGTGCGGCAATAGGGACAATGGCCGCAGGTCGCGCCGAGCCACGGCACGCCGACGCGCTCGCCCAATGTGAAGCCGGTGACGCCCGCGCCGAGCGCCGCGACCCGGCCGACGATCTCGTGACCCGGCACCAGCGGCAGGCGCGGGTCGGGCAGTTCGCCGTCGACCACGTGCAGATCCGTGCGGCACACGCCGCATACCGAGACCTCGACGAGAATCTCGCCGGGTCCAGGCTGCGGGATCGGCCGCTCGCGCATAACAAGCGGCTGTCCGGGCCGCTCGAACACCATGGCGCGCATCATCGGCATGAGCGATTCCGCAAAAACCTACGCGCCCGTCGGGGCCGCGTTGCCATGTCGCGCGCGAACGCGCGCGCGCCGTCATTGCCCAGCGAATACACCACATCACCAAGCGAAGCGACCCCGGAGGCGATCCCCGCGCTCCCGTCGGTCTCCCTCAGCTGCCGCCGCCGTTGTTCCGGCCGTTGTGGATGGCGCGCCAGATCCGGTCCGGCGTGTAGGGCATGTCGAGCGTGCGCACGTTCGCCGGCTTGAGCGCATCGAGCATCGCATTGGCGAGCGCCGGCACCGAGCCGGTGGCGCCGGCTTCGCCCGCGCCCTTGGCGCCGAGCGAATTGGCAGGCGACGGCACGCCGCAATCGATCAGCGTCGTCGGCGGCAGCGTCCCGTGCGCGCGGCATGAAATAATCCATGAAGCTGCCGGACAGGAGCTGCCCGGTGTCGCGATCGTAGGCGATCTGCTCGCCGAACGACCTGGCCGATGCCCTGCATCATCCCGCCCTGCAGCTGGCCCTCGACCAGCGTGTGATTGTAGATCGTGCCGCAATCGTCGGCGGCGATGTAATTGACGATGCGGCGAGCGCGCCGGTCTCCGGATCGATCTCGACTTCGGCGATGTGGGCGCCGCTCGGAAAGGCGGTCGCGAGATCGATGGTCGTGTTGGTGTCGAGCGGATGGGTGGCCTTCGCCCCACTTGCTTCTCGATCAGCGCCGTGAGAGTGACCGAGAGATCGGTGCCGACGACGCGATAGGTGCCCTTGTCGAACACGACGTCCGCCGGCTCGACCTCCATCTCGTTCGGCCGCGAGCTTCTTGCCCTTCTCGACGATCTCCTTCGCAGCCGCGGCGAGCGCCGCGCCGTGGCTGATCAGCGACCGCGAGCCGAACGAGCCGATACCGAGAGCTTCGGCGCCGCCACGTCGTTGTAGCGCAGCTCGATGCGATCGTCGGGGATGCCGAGCATGTCGGCGACCAGCGCGGGATAGACCGTCTCGTGGCCCTGCCCCGACGGCCCCGCGATGCGAATACATGCGCGAGGCGGCCGTCGTCGCCGACGCGGATTTCGACCTGCTCCTTGCCGACGCCGCCGGACGGCTCGAGAAAGAGCGCAAGCCCGATGCCCGCGCAGCTTGCCCTGCGCTTCGCCGCCGCCTTGCGCCGCGCCTTGAAGCCTGCCCAATCCGCGGCCTCGCAGCGCGGTGTCGAGGAGGCGCGCCGGATCGCCGCTGTCGTAGGACGAGCCGGTCGGCGTCTTGTGGGGGAACATCTCCTTGCGCAGCAGGTTGCGCCGGCGCAGTTCGACGGAGTCGATCCCCGTCGCCGCCGCAGCCTCCTCGACGAGCCGCTCCCAGAGATAAGCGACGTTCGGCCGCCCCGCGCCGCGATAGGCGGTGGTCGGCGTCGTGTTGGTGAAGATGAGGCGATGGCGCCCGTAGACGGCGCGCACATCGTAGAGGTTGATCGCGGAACTTGTCGGGGCGGCGATGGTATTGATCAGCGGCCCGGAGTTCGAGCAATAGGCGCCGAGATTGACGAACCACTCGACGCGCAGCGCCAGGAACCGCCCCTTCTTGTCGAGTGCGAGCTTCCCGATCAGATCGGCGCCGCGGCCATGGTGATCGCTCGCGATCGTCTCCGCGCGCGTGCCGATCCACTTCACCGGCCGTCCGGTGCGCTTCGCGGCGAGCATCACCGCGAGGAACTCGGGGTAGACCTCGTGGCGCACGCCGAACCCGCCGCCGACGTCCGACGAGCGCACGCGGATTTTGTCCGCGCCGAGCCCGGTGATGCCGCCGAGCACATTCTTGAGGTCGCCCGCGCCCTGGGTCGGGATGCACAGCTCGAACGAACCCTCCGCCGCGTCGTAGAGCGCGAGCGCCGACTTCGGCTCCATCGGATTGCCGGCGATGCGCTGCGCGTGCACCTCGACGCGCACCACGTGCGCCGCGTCCGCAAAGCCCGGCTCGGTGCTGGCGAGGTCGCCGTAGGCGTAGTCGAACGCGAGATTGTCGGGCATGCCGTCGTGCAGCGGCACCGCGCCCGCGGCGATCGCCGCGCGCGCGTCGACCACGGCGGGCAAATCCTCATAGTCGATCGCGATCAGCTCGGCCGCATCCTGCGCGATGTAGTCGCTCTCGGCGACGATGAGCGCCACCGGCTCGCCCACATAGCGCACCCGCCCGACCGCAAGCCCGGTGCGGAACGGCACCCGCAGCGAGCTGCCGCCGATGCCTTTGAAGAACGAGGTCGACGGCGTGCCCTTCCATTGGGTGGCGACAAGATCATCGCCGGTCACGACATCGAGCACGCCCGGCAGCTCCCGCGCTGCCGCCACATCGATCCGCGCGATCTTGGCGTGGGCGCGATCGGCGCGCAAAAACTGCCCCGCCGCCTCGCCTTTGTAGTCATTGTCCGCCGTGTAGCGGCCGTGCCCCGTGACCAGTCGAAAGTCTTCGCGGCGCCCCCTGAACTGATGTTCCGACAAAGTCCCCGTTCCCGCTGCTGTCCACCCGGCGCGCGTGTTGTTGCCGATGAGGGGGGAGGATGCAAGGGGTGGTAAGGGAACCGCATTCCGGCCGGAAATGATGACGCTTTCTGTTTGGGGGTCACTTTCTCGAAACGCACCCCGGCTTTCGAAAGGTGGTCGCCAACGCTTCAGAAAAGCAATTTGCGCTTGCAATTTGAGCAACCTTCGCGTCCATTCTTCGACTGAGGTATAACTAGCGGTAGGGGGGGCACGTGAATTCGATCAGCCAGCCGCGAAATTCGGATTTTAATAAGGCAGGTTCACGCCCGGCATCTGAGGCCAATGCAAAGCTAAGCTATGCCAAGATAAAGTGGGCTATTGATCAAGCTCGCCGCGAGCTCCTGGACCCCTCGCGGCGCAATCGGTTGCTTCATGCTCCCCTCGCCGGTAAGCGCCCTTGGTGCATGGCAATTGTTGATCCTAATCCGGACCAAATCTTTGATGCACTATATCGACGGGAGGGTTTCTCCGGATTTGGATTTAAGCCCTCCGATAGCGAAGACATTCAGGCGGAGGCCAACTCAGAGCGCCGTCAGAGCCTCACTTCGCCGCCGTCCTCCGAGCCCTCGCTACGCTCTATCGCTAGCGTTCGACCCAAGCAAAAGGCTACCGCAGCCAGCTCACGTCCGCGCATTCAAACCAAGCTTAACGACGAGGCACTCGAGAAACGCCTAACTAAGATTTACCGGGAAGAACGAACCCTCGAGGAAGAGCAAGGCGTTAGCACGCTCTACCTCGCTATCGGGTTTCTCAAATGGTTCGATAGCGATACTAGCGAGGAGCCGTCCTTTGCCCCTTTGGTTCTTGTACCCGTCACGATGACACGCGTGCGCGGGCCGGAAGGCTACGTACTCCGTGGCCGGGATGAAGAAATTATTGCAAACGTATCGCTTCGCGAGAAGCTCCGGTCCGATTTTGGCATCGGACTCCCGGATATCGTCGACGATGACGATTGGACTCCGTCTGAATATTGCACGTCCGTAGCAAACGAAGTCGCTCGCTACAAACGCTGGGAGGTAAAACGCGATTACGTCGGACTTGGGTTCTTTACATTTTCTAAATTTATGATGTGGCGAGACCTTGATGCAGGAAATTGGCCGCAGAACGCCCTCCTAGGACATCCACTACTTAATGTTCTGATTGACGAAGAGTTTGAATTCGAGAGCGATGGACCCGTCATATCTGATGACGAACCTATCGACGACCGCATCGACATCGCTAAAGCGGTTCACGTGGTTCCTGCTGACAGCTCGCAGGCCGTCGTTGTGGAGGAGGCGCTCCATCGACGCAACCTTGTCGTCCAGGGCCCCCCGGGAACCGGCAAATCGCAGACAATCACGAACATTATTGCAGCAGCCGTTCATAGCGGACAATCCGTGTTGTTTGTCGCCGAGAAAACTGCCGCTCTCTCCGTTGTCCACGACCGGCTTTCGCGAGCAGGGCTGGGTCCGCTCTGCCTTGAGATGCATAGCCGTAAGGCCAATAAACGAGACGTTCTCAAGTCCCTGGATGAAGCCCTGCGTCTTTCGGCGGCGACCACATCAGGTGCCAGCGTAGGCCCACGGCTTACCTCGTGTCGAGACAAGCTTAATGCTTGGTCGCAAACGATCCATAGACCGATCGGGCAATCTGGGCGCACGGCCTTCCACATTATGGGACGACAATTGCAATTGCGAGCCGACGGCGTGCGGCTCCCAACAGAACGTCTCGATCATCTAGCCGAATGGCCAGCGGAGAGGCTTAATGAGGTGGAATCCGCAGTGGACCTTGGAGCTGCAGTTGTTACCAAGCTTGGCGTGACTCCCTGCCAGCATGCGTTTTACGGCACTAAGCTCCAAGTACAAGATCCTTTCGAAATTCAACGCCTGATCGATACTCTTGACGAAGCAATTCAGGTCCTCACCACGCTCTCCGCACGGTTAAATTACCTTCATTCAACGTTTGTCGGCGAGGGCAGTGCATGCCTCGCCGATGCCTCTGCTCTGGTGAGGACTTTCCGTCACTTGCTAACAGTTCCGGCGCCAACTCGTTTCGCACTCGGCGATGAAATGTGGATCGATGAACTGGATAAGATTTCAAATGTGATAGAATATGGGCAACGGTCTGCGGCCCTCGACGCAGAGATCAATGTGCTGTTCGAACCAGCTGCCTGGACGTTTGATCCCGCACCTCTGTCGACAACTTTCAAACTATACGGACGAACATTCTTTGGTCGACTAGGCCGTCGCTACAAAGAGGCACGAGCCGCTTTGCGGCGTATTTGTCGTAATAGACCTCCCAGCGCCGTAGCCGAACTGATTGGATTGGTTAGGAAGCTCGAGAACGCCCAAGCGGCGCGCCAGTCCCTCGCAACTATGCTTCCAAGTGTGTTATCAGCGCTTCGTCCGATCTTTGCGGATAGCGAACCCCGCTGGCAAGAAGCTCACTCACTCCTGGCTTGGACCCGCGCTGCGCATTCGGAGGTTGGGGGACGACAAATCATTACGCTCGCAGCTCGGGCTCCTGATCTCGCGCCATACGCCAACTATGCCGCCGAACTCGAACACTCGGCTCAAAAAGCTGAGCACATCTTCAAGAAGCTTTGCCAGACTATTGATCCGGATTTCGACACTGTTTTCGGTTCAAATGACCTTCAGCGAGTTCCAGTCGGCAGGCTGCTCGAAAAACTCTCAAGTTGGCGTACTCACATCTCAGCGGCCAACGAATGGGTAGCAGCGCGAGACGCCCTCGCAAAATTGCGCGACGCCGGCTTCAATGTAATTGCTGAAGGTCTCAGCGCTGGCCGAGTGAGACCGGCAGATGCACGACCGGTGGCGGACTTATTGATTGCGGAGGCGCTGTGGCGACGTGCTACGCGAGAGAATCCCGAACTGATGGTGATTGATGGGACTGAGCGCTCAGATTGTGTCGCGGAGTTTCGGCAGCTTGATGAACGACGCATTCAGGTCGCTCGTCAGGAAGTTCTTGAGAGCTACCTTTCTCGGCGACCCGGTGGCCACCACGGCGATATGGGCATCATTCGCGCCGAGATAGGCAAAAAAAGAGGCCATCGCGCAGTCCGCAAGCTCATAGACGAGGCCGGCACGGCCGTACAGCGCTTGAAGCCAATCTTTCTAATGAGCCCACTTTCAGTGGCCCAGTTTATCTCTCCGGGTCGACTATCATTCGATTTATTAGTGATCGATGAGGCAAGCCAGATTGCGCCCGAAGACGCGCTCGGAGTCGTCGCGCGAGCCAAACAGATCGTCGTTGTGGGCGACCATCACCAGCTTCCGCCAACAAACTTTTTCAAGACGGTCAGTGCGGGCGGCGAGCAAGATGACGATGGAGAAGAAGCAACAACAACCGCTACGCGACCTGGTCATTACGAGAGCATTTTGACCCTCGCGCGAAGCCGGGGGATGTCAGAGCGGATGTTAGCTTGGCACTATCGCAGCCGACACCCATCGCTCATCGCATTATCCAACCAGGAATGTTACGCAGGTCGACTTTTGCTTCCACCGAGTCCGTACGTACAAACGACGGAATTTGGTTTGTCGCTCATCCCGACGCCGCGAGGCTTTTACGATCGCGGCGGTACTAGCCGTGATCTCGTGCAAGCCGAAGAGGTTGCTAAGGCTATAGCTGAGCAAATTAGAAAGTTCCCAAATAAATCGCTGGGCGTTGCTTGCCTCTCGGCCCAGCAGCGCGACGCGGTTGACGATATGATCGACAAAATCGGTTTGCGTGCGGAGGTCGAAGCTTTCTCGCCACGGAGCGAGCGACTATTCGTGAAAAACCTGGAAGCGGTGCAAGGTGATGAGCGAGATGTGATTTTCATTTCGATAGGGTATGGAGTCGCGCCGGGCCAATCTCGTCCGTTTCTCAATTTTGGTCCGGTCTCACGCGATGGAGGCGAGCGCCGCCTGAACGTTCTCGCTTCGCGCGCCCGCGAAAAGTGTATCGTCTTCTCCTCGATTACCGCCGCCGACATTCCAGCAGAAGTCCCGGTGAGAGGAACGCGCATGCTTCGCGCGCTACTGCACTTCGCCGAAACTGGAAAGCTTGGGGCCGGAACCGTCACCGGCGGAGATTTTGAAAGCCCCTTCGAAGAGGCCGTTTCTCGGGCCATTCGAGAAGCCGGATACGCAGTACATGCACAGGTTGGCGTTTCCAGCTTTCGCATCGATCTGGGCGTGGTAAATCGCGCGCGGCCGGGGGAATATCTGCTTGGCGTCGAATGCGACGGCGCAACCTACCACCGCGCACGTTCAGCGAGAGACCGCGACCGTTTACGGCAGGAAGTCCTCGAAGGACTCGGATGGCGACTTTATCGAATCTGGAGTACGGACTGGTTTCGAAACCCGGCCAAAGAGACGAGTCGACTTTTGTCGGCGATCCGCGCGGTCGAAGCTCAACCTCCCACTCCTTCTGGACAAGAATCCGACGAAGAGGAGCTACCAGATACTCAAGCAGCGCTAGCGGAAGTTACAAACGACTCCGAGATATCGAGCGAGCAACCCGCCAATGGTGATCAGGGAGAGACCGAATATCAGGAGTGTGCACTGGACGTTCCGATCGGGCGCAGTCTGTTAGACCTAACCGTTGCTGAGACTGGGCGTCTTGCCCTTGCGGTCGTTGAAGCCGAGGGCCCGATCCACTTGGAAGAAGTCGCGCGGCGCATCCGCGAAGCATTTGGCCTACAGAAGACCGGAAACCGAATCCTGAAACATGTTCGTGACGCGCTCGTCAAACTCTCGCGATCGGAAATGGTCATTAGGGAGGATGAGTTCTGGTCAATTCCGGGCCGAGAAGTTCAAGTAATTCGGACTCGCCAGCATGTGGCTCTGCCACTCCGCCGAGCAAGCATGATCTCTCCTGCGGAATACGAGCTCGCGATTATGGGCGTCATCGACGAGTCTGAGCGTATCTCTACCGAGCAGCTAGTAATTGAAACCGCTAGACGCTTTGGATTCAATCGAACAGGGGCTGATCTCAAACAAGAGATCAATCGACAGAAAGCTGCCTTGATGTCCGCTGGTAGGATCAAGTCGGAGGGATCGATGTTGCGTGCGTCTTCGCCGACGCACTAGCATTGCATTAACCCAACTGTTGCTCCAAGCAACGAGGAACAGCCAAGATTGGGCCCCAAAACGCTGTCTCGCCTAACGGCGGCGAGTTCGGCCAATCCCTGACAGAGGAGGAAACCCCCATGCTGACACGGCGCCGATTCTGCTGTGCTGCCGCGGCGAGCGCGGCCGTGATTGCCCGCTCGCGCCGCGCGTTCGCCGCGACCTATGATCTCCTCATCAAGGGCGGGCGCGTCATCGATCCTTCGCTCGGCATCGACGGCGTGCGCGATGTCGCGATTGCGGCCGGCCGCATTGCCGCGGTCGAGGACAACATCGCCGCCGACAGTGCGACGGACGTGATGGACGCGCGGGGCAAGATCGTCGCGCCGGGGCTCGTCGACATCCACACTCACGCCGCGCGCAGCAAGGAAGGGCCGCCGCTGGCGCTGCTCGACGGCGTCACCGCCTATATCGACGCCGGCTCGTACGGCGCGGACGGCGTCGACCAGGCGGCGGCGGTCGCGAAGGCCGGGCCGAACCTCGGGCGCCTCCTCATCAATATCTCGCGCACCGGCGTGGTGCCCGGCGGCGAACTGCACGACCTTGCCCGCGCCGACGTCGACCTCGCGCGCGGCGCGATCGCGCGCAACCGCGACGTCATCGTCGGGGTGAAGGCGCGGCTGTCGAACAACGTCGCCGGCACCAACGATCTCGAAGCGCTGCGGCGCGCGCAGCAGGTGGCGGCGCCGTTCGGCCTGCCGGTGATGATCCACATCGGCCAGTCCTACTCGCCGATGCGCGCCATTCTCGCGCTGCTCAAACGCGGCGACATCGTCACGCATCTCTACGCGCCGGCGCCGAACGGCATCCTCGACGACAACGGCCGTGTGTTCCCGGAGGTGCTGGCGGCGCGCCGGCGCGGCATCTGGTTCGATTTCGGCAACGGCGTCACCGAGCATTTCACCTGGGACGTGGTCGAGCGCTGCATGAAGCAGGGCTTTGCGCCCGACACGTTCTCGACCGACTGGAACACGCAGTCGCGCACCACCGGGGTGGTCGATTTCCCGAACGTGATGTCGAAGTTCCTGATGTTCGGCATGCCGGTCGACCAGGTGATCGCGCGGGCGACGACGAACGCGGCGCGGGTGTTTCGCGCGTTCAACGATCGCGGCACGCTCAATGTCGGCGCGCCGGCCGACGTCGCGGTGCTGGAACTGCGCGAGGGCACCTTCGAGTTCGTGGACAACTACAAGGGCACGCGCACCGGCCATCAGCGCCTGTTCCCGATCGCCACCGTGATCGGCGGCAAGCGGGCCCCGCCGCGCGCGTAAAGCCCGCGGCCCCTCAGCCCGGCCCTTTCCCGAGGGCGGTCGTCAAAAAAATGGCGCGATTGGTTTTTACCGCCATCGCATGACGGCGGCTGTATTTACGCGCCTATCGGAACCACGGGTCATGCCGCCGTTTCGCACTTACGTCATCGGCGATATTCACGGTTGCGAGGCACAGGTCCGCGACCTGTTCGAGGCCTTCCTCGATTACAACGAGGACCGGCCGTTCGGCGTCGTCCTGCTTGGCGACTATGTGGACCGCGGCGCGAACAGCCGCGGCGTGATCGAGCTGTTGATGGCGCTCGAGCGCGAGATGCCCGAACAGATGCTGTGCCTGCGCGGCAACCACGAAGACATGCTAATTCACGCGCTCAAGGGGCCGCTGTACGAAGAATACTGGCTCGACAACGGCGGCACCGCGACGCTGGAGAGCTACGGGGTCGAGCACGCCGTCGACATCCCCGAAACCCATCGCGCCTGGATGGCGAAGCGGCCGTTCCTCTATCGCGACGACCGGCGGCTTTACGTGCACGCCGGCATCAGCCCGGGCGTTCCGCTCGACCAGCAGACGCGCCAGTCGCTGTTGTGGATCCGCGAAGAGTTCCTGAACTCCGACCTCGACCACGGCCTCTACGTCGTGCACGGCCACACGCCGGTCGCCGCCGGCCGCCCGGATCAGCGGCGCAACCGCCTCAACCTCGACACCGGCGCCGTCTTCGGCGGCCCGCTCACCGCGGCGGCCTTCTGCGACACCATCACCGAGCCCATCGCCTTCATCACCGATGACGGCACCGTCACCGAATTGCGCGAGGAGCCGGTCGCACCGAATGCGTAGCCGGCCGTATCCAGCCTTGCCACGTCATTCCGGGGCGCCGCAGCGCAGCGGAGGCGAGCCCGGAATCCATACTCCGCAGCAGGGCTTATGGATTCCGGACTGCCGAGCTACGCTCGGCCCCCGGAATGACCAGCAGTGGGAACGACGCGCGCGAACCCGTGCAAACGATTAGCCCTCACCAAGCTGATTTAATCGTCGCTACGCACCCGAATTGAATCACTCGCTCTTGAAGCCGTATTCATTCCAGCGGCGGTCGACCATCTCCCAATCGCCGGGGTCGGGCTTGACCATCGGCGGATAGCGGTCGCCGTCGTAGTTTGCTTCCGGTTCGAAATCGAGATTGATGGTGGCGTCGATCAGCACGCGGGTCCACTTGCCGGTGCCGTAGAGGTTGGTGTCGCGGAACTTGAGCCGCGTCGAGGGATCGAGCGCCGAGCCGAACGTGCCGGGGAAGAACACGATGTCGTCCTCGGCGGCGTTGACGCGATAGGCGAACGCCCAGTCGATCGCGCCGTAGTCGTGAATGTCGATGTCCTCGTTGACGACCCAGATGTGCTTGTAGCGCAGGTGCGCGGCGTTCGAGCCCCAGATCGCGGCCGCGGCCTGCTTCGCCTGGCCGCGATAGGTCTGCTTGAGCTGGATCATCAGCGTGGTGCCGTTGTTCGCGGCCGGGCAATGCACGTCGGTGACGCCGGGGACTCCGGAGCGCTCGAGGATGTTCCAGGCGAGCGCCGCGCGCTGCACCGAGCTCATGATGGAGTTCTCGTTGAGCATCTTCGGCATGGTGCCTTCGAGCGTGCCGCGGAAGATCGGCTTGTCGCGATGGGTGATCGCGGTCACCCGCACCTTGTGCTTGAGCGCCTGGTCGCCGCCGAAATAGCCGGTGTATTCGCCGAACGGCCCTTCCATTTCGAAGGTGGCGGGGTCCGGCGAAATCCAGCCCTCGATCACGATCTCGGCCGAGGCCGGCACCTGCAGCGGCACCGTCTCGCAGTCGACAAGCTCGACCGGCGCGCCGCGCAGCGCGCCCATGACCTCGTATTCGGACACGTCGGGCGGCACCGGCGAGGACGCGCAGAACGGCAGGCATGGCTCCCAGCCGTAGATGAAGGCGACCGGCATCTCCTCGCCCTTGCCGGTGTATTTTGCAAAATCCTGGCCCCAATGCTGCGGCCGCCACAGCAGCACGGGGATGGTGTTCTTCTTGCCGATCATGCCGCGATAGATGCCGACGTTCATGCGGCCCGTGGCCGGGTCGCGCGTCACCGTGCCCTGCATCGTGTTGATGTAGCGCCCGCCGTCGCGGCGGTGCCATTGCGGCACCGGGAAGTCGTAGAGGTTGATGTCGTCGCCGGTGATGATGTTCTCCTTCACCGGGCCGGTCGCGACCTTGACCGGCGCGACGCGGCCCGAATAGGCCTTGCGCGCCGCCTGGACGAGATCGGTGATGGGCGCATTCTTCGGCAGGCCGAACATCATCGCGACGCGCGAGTAGTTCGACAGGCCGCCGGTGAAGAGCTGCGTGCAGCGCGCGTTGTGCTGGTAGTCCTTGATGTTGCTGAACAGCAGCGCCGGGCCGTCGCCGTTGCCGAAGGCGCGGCGCGTGACGGTGCCGAGCTCGCAATTCCAGTCCACCTCGACGCCGACGTCATGCAGTTCGCCCTCCTTGCGCAAATGCGCAATCCATCCGCGCAAATCACCGAACTGCATGAGCTTTCTCCTGTCCGTGAGCCGCCGGAGCACAAACGCGAATTTGTCCGGCGCCGAAAGGGGAGTTACTATTCGCCATTCCAAGTCAGTCAAGACAGAACGGATCAGCAAAACCAGATGCAGAAGGACTATGCGCAAATGCGGGGCGCCATCCTGCGCGAGCTCGATGGCCTGCGTTACGATGTCGACGCCGAACGCAAGATCGGCTGGCTCGTTTTTGACCGTCCGCCGCTCAATGTCATCTCCTACCGCGGCCGCAGCCAGATCGCGGCGATCCTCGAGATGTTCGGCCACGACCCCGACGTGCGCGTCGTCGTGATCCGCGGCGCGAACGGCGTCTACACCTCGGGCGGCGACGTCAAGGCGTTCCCGCAGATCGAGCGCGACGGCATGTCGGACCTCGCGTGGAACATCGCGGCACCCGAACGCTGCCCGAAGCCCGTGATCTGCGCCATGGAGAAATACGCCATGGGCGTCGGCTTCGAGCTTTCGATGTCGTGCGATATCCGCATCGCGACCGCCGACACCGTGCTGGCGCTGCCCGAAGTCACCCTCGGCCAGATCCCGGGCAGCGGCGGCAGCCAGCGCGTCGCCCGCATCGTCGGCCTCACGCGTGCGGTGGACATGATGATGCTCGGCCGCCGCATCCCGGCGCCGGAAGCCCATGCGTGGGGATTGCTGACGCGCGTCGTGCCCGATGCGGCCGCGCTCGACAAGACCATCGACGAGATGGTGAAGACGCTCACCTCGATGTCGGCGCTCGCGCTCAAGACCATCAAGCGCGTGCTCAACACGACCTACGACTCCGGGCTCGCGGCGGGCCTCGAAATCGAAGGCCACGCCTACGAGAAGCTGCGCGAAAGCGAGGACTACCGCGAGGGCATTGCGGCCTTCACCGAGAAGCGCAAGCCGAAGTTCAAGTGAACGGAGGCAGCGACTAGTAGCCCGGATGAAGCGCCGCGCGCCAGCGCGAAGCGTAATCCCGGGCGGCGTTGCGAGGTTGGCGGGGCCGGCCCCGGATTACGCGAACGCACGCGTTCGCTCCATCCGGGCTACAGCCTTGACGGTGGCAGGGCCGCTCTAGAAACTCATTCCAAAATTGAGGGGAAACGTGCGGCGATGTTGGATGCATGGGTCGCGGGGATCGAGGGGCTGCTGCAGGCGCGGGAGCTGATGTTCCTGAGCCTCGGCATGGCGATCGGTCTCGTGTTCGGCGCACTGCCGGGGCTTGGCGGCGCAACGGCGCTCGCGCTGTTGATGCCGCTCACCTACGGCCTTGAGCCGTTCACGGCGGTGGCGCTTGCCGGCGGCGTCATGGGCGCCGTGCCCATGGGCGGCTCCCTCACCGCGATCCTCCTCAACGCACCCGGCGCCGCGCCCAACGCCGCAACCTGCCTCGACGGCTATCCCCTCGCGCAGCAGGGCAAAGCCGGCTACGCCATCGGCGCCGCCGCGACCGCGAACTCGCTCGGCGGCCTCATCGGCACCGTGTCCGTGCTCGCGGTGCTGCCGGTCGCTAAGCAACTCGTGCTGCTGTTCGGGCCGCCGGAGTTCTTCCTGCTCGCGATCCTCGCCCTCGTCACTGTCGCCGCAAGCCTCTCCGGCAAGCTGCTGCGCGGCCTTCTCACCGGCGGCATCGGCCTGATGATCGCGACCATCGGCTACGACAGCGTCACCGGCACGACCCGCTTCGCCATGGGCATCGAATATCTCTGGGATGGCGTCCATCTCGTGCCGGCGCTGATCGGCCTCTTCGCCGTCGCCGAGATGATCAATCTCTCGGTCACCGGCGGCACCGTGTCGAAGGACGTGCGCGCGGTGAAGATCACCAGCATGATGAGTGGCGTCACGGCGACCTTTCGCCATTGGCGGACGGTGCTGCGCGGCTCGATCATCGGCACCATCGTCGGCGCCATTCCGGGCGAAGGCGGCACGGTCGCGGCGTTCCTGTCCTACGGCATGACCGTGCAGGCCTCACAACGATCCCGAAAGCTTCGGCAAAGGCAACATCCAGGGCGTCATCGCGCCCGAGGCCGCGATCAACGCCAAGGACGGCAGCGCGCTCATCCCGACGATCGCGTTCGGCATTCCGTCGGGCGCCGAGATGGCGGTCTTCCTCGGCATCCTCGTGCTGCACGGCATGCAGCCAGGGCCGCTGATGCTGGCGCAGAACCAGAACGAGATCTACGGCCTCGTCTGGGCGCTCACCGGCGCCTGCATCCTCGCCTCGTTCATCGGCGTGCTGCTGGCGCGCCCGCTTGGGCTCATCACGCTCGTCGACTCGCGCATCTTCGTGCCGATCATCATCGCGGTGGCGATGGTCGGCTCCTACGCGGTCGACCGCTCGATCGAGAATCCGATCCTCACCCTCGCCTTCGGCATCCTCGGCTACGTGATGATCCGCTACGACTATCCGCGGCTCACCATCGTGATCGCGCTGGTGCTCGGCGCCACCGCCGAGCGCAACTTCCACCAGGCCATGATCATGGGCGACGGCAACTGGTCGATCTTCCTGGAGCGCTGGGTGTGCCTCGTCCTGATCGCAGCAATCGTGCTGTTCCTCGCGCTGCCGCCGGCACGCGCGCGCCTGTTTCCGCCGCGCAAGAGCACGGGCTCCGGCGAGGGACCCGCGAGCGAAGGAACGACCGCCAACGAGGGAAGTGTCGACAGCGAGAGTTCTGCCGCGAGCAAGGGCAAGGCGTGATGCGGATATTCGGCACCGACGCCATCGACTACGCGCCGCCGGTTGCCGCGATCGTCGCGGCCGCGGCCTATCTCACGACCGCCTACGGCTATTCGCCGGACGCGCGCGCGGCGCCTCTCCTCATCGGCTGGAGCGTGGTCGGGCTCGCCGTGCTCGACATCATCACACGCACCAAGACGCCGCTTGGTGCGGCGCTGACGCGCTGGCTCAATCCGGTCGGCGCCACGCCGCATCGCGCGGGCTCTGCAAATAAGTCGTTTCCATTAACGCGGCAGATCATCGCCATCGCCTGGATCGCAGGCTTCGTCGCGGCGTTCGCACTGATCGGCGCGCTCTACGCAATTCCGCTCTACGTTTTCGCCGCGACGCGCTGGCGCGGCGAACGACCGTTCCTGGTCTGCCTCATCAGCGCCGCCGGCACGCTTGCCGGCATCTGGCTCCTGTTCGGCCGCCTCCTCCACCTCGAGCTTTACCCCGGCCTGCTGTTCGGGGGGACGTGAATATCGATTGCGCAATCAAATGAGTTCCAGGCGCAACGTTCGGCCGACGATCTTGGCCGCACGTTGAAGCGTCGCAATTGTCACGTTTCCGTCTTTCGGGTCCAACAGTCGGCTGATCTGGCTACGACTTGTCTTCATACGCTCGGCAAGGCGTTTGCGCGAAAGATTCTGCGCCTTCATTGCCTCGGCGATTTGCCAAGCAAGGACTTCCTTGATGGCGACAGCCTCGAACTCTTCGAGCTTTCCCTCGTCCCTCAGGAAATCGTCGAGGCGCGTCAGGTTGTCGGTCGAACGAGGCGCTTTCTTCTTCTTCATATCGGCACCTTATCCTTCAAACTCTCTCTTTCGCTTGCGGGCCAAGGCCAAATCCTCACCCGGCGTTTTCCGCGACTTCTTGATGAAACCGTGCAGGATGACGATTGCGTCCTGGTGGACGCTAAATATCACCCTCGCTATCCGGTCGCTCGGAAGCTCGCTTCGTACTTCCCATAGACCATCGCCAAGTGAACGACAGAGCGGCATTCCTACCGGCCACCGATGTTGCACCCGCATGAGATCCTGGCCGATGGCGTTACGATCTCTAGCATCCAGCGCACGAAGCCAATTTCGTACAACCTCAGTTCCGGCTCGGGTGCGGAAAAAGAGGACCGGAATCTTGCGCGGCCGGTCAGCGCTCATGCTGTTCTAAACATGGCCTATGTACCATATAATGTCCACGCCGGTCCACAAACATATTTAAAGTCACGTAGGGTGTGCAAAGCGCGGACTTTGTCCGCGCGTGCGCACCATTCACGCACGACGGTGCGCACGCTTCGCTTTGCGCACCCTACGAGCCGAACCCGGCCGTCGGCTTACGCCACCAGAGTCTTCTCCTGCGCGGCGAGGGTCACGGGGGGATGGTGGTCGCAGAAGCCGGTGGCTTCGCAATAGGCGTGGGCGACACGATAGACCATCGCTTCGTCGAACCACCGGCCGACGATCTGCATCGCGGTCGGCAGGCCCTCGGGGGTGAAGCCCGTCGGCACTGCGATTGCCGGCGAGCCGGTGACGTTGAACGGCATGCGGCATTGCCGCTCGTAGGTTTTTGCGATCGTCTCGGCGTCGTCGATGCTGCATGGCATGTCGAGGCTCGACATGGTGATCACCGCATCGAGGTCGCGCGTCGCCGCAGCGTATTCCGCGCACAGCGCCGTGCGCACCTGCTGCGCCTTGACGTAGTCGGCCGCCGGGATGAAGGCGCCCGGCAGCATCTTGCGTAGCGTGATCGGCGCGTAATCCTGCGGCCGCTCGCGCATGTCGCGTTCGTGCACGGCAAAGGCCTCGACCATGAGGATGGTGCGGCCGCATTCGGAATAGCGCTGCAGCGACGACAGCTTGATCGGCTTCACCTCCGCGCCGAGCCGGCGCAGCACGTCGACCGCGGCATCGATCGCGGCGAGTTGCTCCGGCGCCGCCAGCATGTCCTCGTCGTAGAAATGCGCGATCAGCCCGAGCTTGAGGCCGCGCACGCCGCTGCCGAGCGCGGCGGTGAAGTCCCCCACCCTACCCTCCCCCGCCTGCACGCTCGCCGGATCGGCCGGATCGTGCCCCGCGATCGCCTGGAGCATGATGGCGTTGTCCTCGACGGTGCGGGTCAGCGGTCCGACATTGTCGAGGGAAAACGCGAGCGGAAACACGCCGGCGCGGCTCACCATGCCGTAGGTCGCCTTCATGCCGACGACGCCGCAGCAGGTCGCGGGATTGCGCACCGAGCCGCCGGTGTCGGTGCCGAGCGCGCCGGGCGCGGTGCCGATCGCGACGGCGACGCCCGAGCCGCTCGACGAGCCGCCGGGATGAAGGTCGGTGTTCCACGGATTACGCGCGGCCGGCCATGGCAGGTCGTGGGTCGGGCCGCCGTTGGCGAACTCGTGCAGCGCGAGCTTGCCGAGCAGCACCGCACCGGCCTCGCGCAGCCGCGCGATGGCGGTCGCGTCGCTCTGCGCGCGATGATCGATGCGCACCTTCGAGTGGCACGTCGTCGCCGTGCCGGCGACATCGAAAATGTCCTTCGCCGCATAGGGCACGCCGTGCATCGGCCCGCGCCATTCGCCGCGCATGATCGCGGCCTCCGCAGCTTTGGCCTGTGCCAGCGCCAGCTCTTCGGTCACCGCGATATAGGCGTGATAGGTGGGCTCGGTCGCGGCGATGCGCGCGAGCAGCGCCTGCGTCAGCTCGACCGGCGAGAGCTTGCGCGCGCGGATGAGCCGCCCGGCCTCCGCGATGGTGAGATAGGCGAGGTCGGTCATTTCGCCTCCACGAATTTTGACGGATCGAAAACGATCGCCGGCTCGGTGGTCGCGGGGAAATCTGCTGGCAGCGGCGAGAGCGCCGTCGCCGCACGCGCGACCGCTGCCGCGACGATGTCGGGAAAAAGCGCGTAGGCACGGTCGAGCCCACGGGCTTTCGCAAGGGCGCGCACGTACTCCGCCGCCGGGTCCGGCTTACCTGCCGCTAACGGCTTGTCGTTCATCAGGATTCCTCCTCCGACCGCGGGCGTCGCCTCGCCGGTTTTCCCTGAGAACAGGGAAAATAACAGGGAATCAAAAAAATGGGGGCGCGCAAGCTGCATAGCTCGGCAATTCGTCAAACCTTTTCAAAGGCCCTTCGACATTCGCGGCGCGGACGAGCAGGGAAGCGGCGACGGTGTAACAGCGAATGGGCATGTGAAGTCATCTCGTTTTGCGTTGGCCAGCCAGCACGGATAGCGAGGAGCTGGGGCACGCATTTCCGCCGCAAGCCGCGCGTCCAATGTTGAACGGCTTATTATAGGACTATTCCTATAATAATCAAGCGCCGCCGATATCGCGACGTAAAAAAACGCCCGGCCGAAGAGACGGGCTCGTAGTCGTGGCCGGGCCTGTCCCGGCCATCCACGCCTTTCTTTTGTTGCATCCACTTCTTTTCCCCTCCCCGCTTGCGGGGGAGGGTCAGGGAGGGGGCCTGTCCGCGAGTTCGTGCCGTGGAGTGTGCCCCCTCCCCAACCCTCCCCCGCAAGCGGGGGAGGGAAAAGAAGAATGCCCGCGACGAGCGCGGGCATGACGACGTGGGAGCAATTGGTCAGATCGAACGCGTCCTAATTGGGCAGCGCCTCGACGATGAATGAACGCGAGGTCGTCGTGTTCTTCCGAATATCGTTGACCTCTTTGACGCCCGGTGAATCGTTCCAGGCCTTGGCCTTTTCCATGGTGTCGAACGACACGATGGCGAAGCGCTTGGGCGGTGTCCCGTCCAATCCGATGATGTTTTCGGTGGTAACGATCGGCTTGGCGCCGACCGCTGCATTGGCTGGGCCGATCTTCGGCATGATCGCCTTGAACGCATCGGGGTTGTTGATCGACGTGATGTCGACGATCACGTACGCAGCCGGTGCTTTGCCCTGGGCGTTGAAACTCGTGACCGCGGCAGCGCCGAAAACGGCGCCCGCAAGCGTGAGGAGGCACATTGAGAAATATCGTCCCATGATTCACTCCTGTGATTGATACAAAGATGCAATCGCGCCCAAAGGCGCGCAGACGTGCCGACACGCGGCACCACAGCAAGATCAGTTTCGAGGAATTATGCCCGCCGACGGCACGTTGGTTGCCAGTTTGAAAAAATAGGACCTTCGGCACGGCCCGGTGGCAACTCGCGGTGATAACTACACCAAATGCCGCGCTTTCGGAAGGGCGGCCGGGATGTGGCGCAGTGCTTCGGCGTTGCGACGTTGCGGCGAACAGTGTGGCCTTTGAGGACTGGGCCGGCATAGACTGCGCGGAGAACTGAATAAACGAAGGGCGGACGCCGTGAAGGGATGGATGCGCGTGGCGCTCAGCTGCGTCGTGGTCGCGATGGCAGCGGGGGCGAGCGGTGAGCATGCGGACGCCCAGCGCGCGGGCGCATGGCCGAGCCGCCCGATCAAGATGATCGTCCCGACCGGGCCCGGCGCCGCGACGGATGTGATGGCCCGGCTCATTGCCGATGGGATGTCGCGCGCCATCGGCCAAACCATCTTTGTCGAGAACATGCCGGGCGCCTCGGGCATCCTCGCTCACGGCGCCGCGTCCCGCGCCGCCCCCGACGGCTACACCATCCTCTTCACCAACACCTCGGGGATGGCGATCAACCTGATCTCATTCAAACAGCTTCCGTATGATCCGACGCGCGATTTCATCGCGATCGCCCTGGTGTGCAGTCCCGCACCGCAGATGCTGTCAGTGAACGCAACTTTGCCGGTCGCGACCGTCGGCGAGCTGATTGCCTATGCGAAGGCAAATCCCGGCAAGCTCTCGATCGCGTTCGACAATACGGCAGGCGCGGCGGCGTTTGCGGCAAAGCTCTTCGACAAGCGCGCCGGCCTCGACCTGGTCGAAGTGCCGTATCGCTCGAGTGCGCAGCTCGTCCAGGACATCGCCAGCGGCGTCAACCAGGTCATGGTCAGCTCCATCGCGGCGGCGGAATCGGTCGTCCAAGCCGGCAAGGTGCGCCGTCTTGCGGTGACCTCTGGCAACCGATTTCCCGGGCTGCCCGATCTGCCGGCGCTGCGCGAGACCGTGCCCGGCATCACCATGGACGGCCTGTTCGCGATGGTCGCGCCGGCCGGCACGTCTGCCGAGATCGTCGAACGCCTCAACCAGGCGATCGGCCAATACCTTGAGGAGCCCGAGATCAAGCAACGGCTGCTTGTCCTCGGCCTTGCCGCCGCGCCGCGCGGCACGCCGGACAGCGCCGCGAAAACCATCCGCCACGAGCAGGAGCAGTGGCGTGCGGTTGCCAAGGAGCTCAACGTCGAGCCGCAATGAGGCGGCGCGATCGGGCGCGTAGGGCGGAATAGCGAAGCGTATTCCGCCGCTGGTCCGTCGCCTCGAGGTCGAGTTTGTTGATTGGCCGAACGGCGCAATACGCTGCGCTGTTGCGCCCTACGGGACCGACGTCAAGCCGCGCGACAACATCACTGCGAGGCAAGGCCCGTGTCGATGAGCATCGGCTTCCATCGCGCGGTTTCCGCGAGGATGAAATCGTGGAACTCGTCGACGGTCATCGGGTCGGCAATGAGGCCGTCCTCGCGGAGCCGCTTCTCGATCTCGGGCCGGCGCACCATTTTCGCGAGCTCGCGATTGACCTTGTCGGCGATCGCGCGCGGCAGGCCGGCGGGCGCCGCAAGCGCGAACCAATTGGTGCCGGTCAATTCCGGATAGCCGAGCTCGGAAAACGTCGGCACGGTCGAATAATCGGGGAGCCGCGACTTGTAAGTGTGGGCGAGCGCCAGCGCGGCGCCGCCGCGGATCAGGCCCGAGGCGGACGACATGGTCTGTGCGGAGAAATCGAGATGACCGCCGATAAGATCAGTGAGGCCTTGCGAGGCCCCCTTGTAAGGCACGTGCTCGACCTTGATGCCGACCTTGCGGCCGAAATGTTCGGCGATCAGGTGGCCGTTGCTGGCAACGCCGGACGACGAAAAGGTCAGAGGACGCGGGCTCGCCCGGCCGCGCGCGATGAAGGCATCGAGCGTCTTCACGTCGCCGCGGGCGCTGACGACGAAAGCGACCGGCGAACCGGCGAGAAAGGCGACGTTCGTGAGGTCGACAAGCGGATCGTAGCCGAGCTTCGGATTGGTGAGCGGCGCGAAGGTGAGGAGGGACAGCGTCGTCACCACGAAGTTGTAGCCGTCAGGCTCGGCGTGTGCAACGAACTGCACGCCGATGGCTCCGGCCGCTCCCGCGCGCGTCTCGACGAAAAATTGCTGGCCGAAAGCCGCCGTGAGGTGATCCGCCGCGAGCCGCGCCAGGATATCGGCGGCGCCGCCGGGCGCGAACGTGTTGACGATCCGCACCGGCCGGCTCGGCCATTCCTGCGCCGACGCGGGGGGACCGAGAAGCGAGAGCGGGGCCGCGATGGCCGCTGCCGCGATGAGCGCGGCGACGAAGCGAACTGCCCTCACGTATCCTCCCTCTCCGTCATTCCGGGGCGGCGCGGAAGCGCCGAACCCGGAATCCAGAACAGTCTGCGAGGCGGGGAAAATGCGCCTGTGCAAGCGGCCTCTGGATTCCGGGTTCGCGCTTCGCGCGCCCCGGAATGACGCAGGAAGATAGCGCACGTTCGAGAAAACGTGCAGAAGTTTTCCGCTGATACTACGAAACGTACGGAACCTCATGCACGCACCTCGCACATCACACCTGCCGCGCATCGCGATCGCTATCGGCGATCCGGCCGGCATCGGCCCGGAGGTGAGCCTCAAGGCCGCGCTAAACCGCGAAGCGCGCGCATTGTGCCGGCCGTTGCTCGTCGGCGATCCGGTGGTGATCGAAGCGCACGCCAAAGCGGCGGGGCTTGGCGCGCCGCTCCACGTGATCGGCGCCGTGCGCGAAGCTGATTGGTCCGGCGGCACCGTCAACGTGCTGGCAGTGCCGATGCCGGAGAGCGCGGCGATCAAGTTCGGCATAAACGACGCAGCTTACGGCCGCGCGGCGCTTGCAAGCGCAAGCCGTGCCATCAAGGCGGCGCTTGCCGGCGAGGTCGATGCCGTGGTGGCGGCACCGCACAACCAGACCTCGATCGCTCAGGCCGGCATCGCGTTCGACGGTAATCCGACGTTCCTCGCGCGCGAAATCGGCATGAACCCGGACGATGTCTTCATGCTGCTATGGTTCGGCACGACGCGCATCGTGCATTGCACGCTTCACCTGGCGGTCGCCGAGGCGCTCAAACTCATCACCCGCGAGCATGTCGGCCGGGCGATCCGCGCGACCGACATGGCGCTGAAACGGCTCGGCATCGCCGCGCCGAAAATTTTCGTCAGCGGGCTAAATCCGCATGCCGGCGAAGGCGGGCTGTTCGGACGCGAGGAGATCGATACGATTGCGCCGGCGATCGCGGTTGCGCGTGCGGGCGGCATCGACGCCTCAGGCCCGTACGGATGCGACACCATGTTTCACAAGCAGGGCGCCGATGCCTTCATCGTGACGTTGCACGACCACGGCCACATTGCGGCGAAGCTCTTGGCGCCGAACGGCGCCGCGGCGTTCTCGATCGGCAGCCCGATCCTGTTTTCGTCGGTCGCCCACGGCAGCGCCTTCGACATCGCCGGTCGCGGCATCGCGGACCCCGCCGCGATGCTCGAAGCGATCACGCGACTGTCGGGCGTGTAGGGTGCGCAAAGCGCAGCGTGCGCACCTGATGCCGCTCCCATGGTGCGCACGCTGCGCTTTGCGCACCCTACCTTACCGAATCACTCCCACGGCATGAGGGAGGCGTGGATCACGTCCTTGACGCCTTCGCCGCCGACGGAGCGGATGGCGAGATCGACGTCCTTCATGCCGAACTTGTGGGTGGTCACGAGGTCGAGCGGGAAGCGCTTCGAGGCGAGCTGGGCGAGCGCAAGTTCGCACGCCTTGTAGCTGTGGCCGCGTGCGCACTTGATGGTGATGTATTTCACGGTGACGCGCGCGATCGGGAAGTTCGGAAAGTCCGTCATCTCGCCCTGGATGACGAGCGTGCCGGCCTTGCGCTTGAGCGCTTCGATGCCGAGCAGCACGGGGACGGTGCCGGCGCCGGCGGTGCAGTCGAGCGAGACGTCGACGCCCTTGCCGCCGGTGATCTCCATGATGCGGGCGAGCGGGTCTTCCTTCTGCACGTCGATGACGTAATCGGCGCCGAGCTTCTTGGCGACCTCCATGCGCGCCGCATCCTTCGACGTGCCGGTGACGATGATGAGCGAGGCGCCGGCCTGGCGGCAGATCACCGTCTGCGACAGGCCCTGCTGGCCCGGCCCCTGGATCAGCACCTTGGAGTCATAGCCGACGCCGCCGTCGATCAGCGACCACTCGACGCCGTTCGCCATCGGCGTGACGAGGCCGGCAAGCTCGGGCGTGACGCCCTTCGGCACGTGGTGGAGGACAGCGTTCCACGGCAGGTAGACGTATTGGGCAAAGCCGCCCCACAGATGCGGCGCTTTCTCCGCCGAGGTGTAGCCATAGCGGATGGCGTCGGGGTTGTAGCGCCAGTCGGTGTTCTCGCAGTGGCGATACTGACCGAGATGGCACCACTCGCACTTGCCGCACGCGACATAGTGCTCGACGAACACGAGGTCGCCTTCCTTGAAGCCCTTGCGCTGGGTGAACTCGCGGCCGGCCTTGGCGATGGTGCCGATGTTCTCGTGGCCCATGATCACCGGCGCGCTCGATGGCGGATGCTTGTAAAGCTTCACGTCGGTGCCGCAGATGCCGGCGACCTCCATCTTCATCAGTGCCGCATCGTCCGGAATATCCGGCATCGGGAATTCGCGGATCTCGGTCCGGCTCGGACCGACGCGCACCGCCGCAAGAACCTTTTCCACCACGCAGTCTCCAGTGTTCGCGCCGAGGACATCACAAATTTCGCTGCACACTATGGATGATGGCCGTGCGGTCAAGCACGATCTCGACAACCCACTCGGCCTGCATCGTGATACGATCGCGACGGCTAGGCGCTTCGAGCCGAGGCAACTGTTGGACAAGCAAATAGATGCATGGACGGGCTTTCGCTCCTCGCACCGCAGCCCCGATCATGTGGCGGCGCTTGACCGGGTGCGCGGCTGGACGCGCGAACGCTTCAAGCTGGCGGACGAGGATGTGGTGATGGTCGCGGAAGTCGCTTGCGGACTGCCGGGCTGTCCGCCGGTCGAGATCGTGGTGGCGTTCTGGACCGGCGAGGCTGCCGATCAACGGCGGTATCAATTCAAGATATTCAAGCCGGTAAACGAGGTCGTCAACGACGACCTGCCGTTCGCGTGGCTGAAGGCCTCGCTCGAGTTCGCAGACGGGTTCGCGTGCGACTGCTGCTGACCGGCCGTCCGCGCCGCCGTTGACAGTCCCGCCGGCCATGACGATCATTTGGGCCACTTGACGAAGAGGAGCCTGGCCAGGAACGCATGACGGGGCACGACGGAGCGAGCGGGGACAACCTCACCGGGGTGTGGCATGGCGAATTCAGCTATCCGCGCGACCAGGGGCCGGTGGCGTTCGTAGCGACGCTGATCGAGTCGGGCCGCTTCGTCAGCGGCACAACCCATGAGCCATGCGCGGTCGGGGGCAATCCCAACGACACGCTCTACGCCTCGCTCGCCGGCAGCCGGCAGGGCAGCGCCGTAGCGTTCGTGAAGACCTATGACGGCGCCAACCCGAATTATCGCGCGGTCGATTACGAGGGCACGCTCAGCAGCGACGGCACCGAAATCGAGGGCCGCTGGGTCATTCACGGCGTGTGGTCGGGCAAGTTCCTGATGATCCGCTCCGCCGGCAAGGCGGAGACGGTCGAGCGCAAGGTAACCGAACGCGCGCGATCTTAGCGCGACCACCGTAGCCCGGATGAAGGGAGCGCGCTTGCGCGATCCCGAAATCCGGGGGCAGCGGCGATATTTTGCCAGGTGACGCCATCGGGGCGAGGCCGTCCCCGGATTTCGCGAACGCATCGCGTTCGCTTCATCCGGGCTACGAAATCGTCGCGCTCGCCGTGTCGAGGAACGCCAGCACGCGCGCCGGCACCGTGTCTTCGGTCTGGCCGCTGACCGGTACATCCCAATAATCGGCGCCCGGCCAGCATTCCTCGAGGTAGCGCGCGGCCGAGGTCGCGTGCGCGGCGTCCTGGCCCGGCACGATGAGCGCCGGGATCGAGAGCCGCAGCAGATCCTCGGGCTCGGCACCGGGAGCGGTGTCGCGGTCGAACAGCGTGCGCGCCATGCCGGCGACGATCAGCTTGTAGCGTTCCACGTCTTGCCGCGCGTAGGCTTGCGCAAACGCCGCGTCGTGGCGAAGGACCGACGCCCATGGGCCGCCGCGCGGGTCGGCGCCGAACGGCTTGCCGTCTTTCGCAACCAGCGCCACCACCGCGTCGAGCCCGTGCTCCTGCACGAAGGCAAGATGCGTCGCGAAGCGCTGGTGGCTGCTGATCCGGTATTTCGCGCCGCCGACCGGCCAGAACAGGATCGCGCTCGCCGTCGCCTGCGGGTGCGCGACGGCAAACGCCGCGACCGGGCAGCACCCCATGCAGCCGCCCATGATGTGGGCGCGTGCGATGCCGAGATGGTCGAGCAGCCCCTTCCCTTGCGCGACGTAATCGCGCCAGGCGACCCGCTCGATCCGTCCACCCGACTGGCCGCACTCGCGCCGGTCGAACGCGATGCACGTGTATTTTTGCGGCAGGTGGTCGAGGAGTTTGATGCGGGCGTAGACGCCCTGCGTTTGCCACGACTCGATCGTCGCGTTGAAGCCGCCCGGCGCATACATCAACAGCGGCGGCCCGGTGCCGACGACCTCGTAGCGCGTCGCGATGCCATCGATGACGGCGCTGACCATGCTTATCGATCCTTGTTGGGCACGGAATTCTTCATGTCAGCAGCAGCCTCATCAACATGACCCGCTTTTAGAGTGTCATCGTCCGGCTTGACCGGACGATCCAGTAACCACGTGACTCTGTTGGTGGCACGGCTTTTCTCCTCGACCCTGTAAACCGCGTGATGTGCCTCGATCCGAGTCCGGTGGTTACTGGATCGCCCGCTTTCGCGGGCGATGACGGCAAGAGCGTGTTGCGAAGGGATGGCCTGATGCAACGGAAACTCGCGCCGCAATGAACGACGTTTGCAGAAATCGCGCTACCCCTTGATCTGGCGGCCGGCGCGGACGTCGGCGATGAGCGTGGTGAAGGCATCGAGGCTGATCTTCGCGACGTTGGCGTAGGTGTCGGTCTTGGCGTCGAGCCACTTCTCGCCATAGCCGATGGCGGTGTGGGCAAGGCGCACGCGCCCGTCGAGCCAGGGTCCGCCGCCGAAGCCGCCGATGACCGGGATCGACACAGCCTTGACGACGGCCTCGCCGGCGACCGGACCGGAATTGGTGAAATCGAGGAGCGACGCCCCTTCGGTCTCGAGCACGCGGGCCTGCTCGACAAGCTTCGCCGTCATTTCCGGCGGTGCCTGCGCACCGGGGGCGGACTGCGCGCCGTAGGGAATGCCGTATTGCAGCGCGGTCTGCGGCGTGATGCCGAACTGCGCGAACACCGGAATGCCGGCGCGCACCAGCGCACGCACACTTTCGGGAAAATCGGCGGCGCCGTCGACCTTGATCATGTCGGCCCCCGCCTCCTTGACGAGACGGATCGCAGCCGCGAGCGCGCTCGCGGTACCCTGCTGCAGCGGACCATAGGGAAAGTCGCAGCTCACGAGCGCACGCTTCACCCCGCGGCGCACCGCTTTGCAGACCACCAGCATCTCGTCCAAGGTCACTTCGAGGGGATTGGAATGGCCCCACAAGTTGACGCCGACCGAATCGCCGACCGAGACGATGTCGACGCCGGCACGATCCGCGATCCGGGCCATCTGGTAGTCCCAGGCGACGATGCCGGCGATTTTGCGCCCCTCGCGCTTCATCTGCTGCAGCGCCGGAATGGTGATCGCGTCGGTCATAGGGGTCTCTCACAGGCACGGTTCGTAGGGCGGATTAGCGCAGCGTAATCCGCCGTGTCCATGCTCTTCGTTCGAATGAAGGGTCTTTTGCCGCGCGGCGGTGGGTTACGGCGCTTTGCGCCTAACCCACCCTACGCGTTCACCGCGATCAACCGAAGCGGTAGAGCTTCTTGGCGTTGCCGCCGAACACCATGCGGCGCTGCTCGTCGGGAAGCGACGGCGGGATCGCCATGAACGGATCGTCGAAATCCCAGTGCGGGTAGTCGCTCGCGAACAGGATGTGGTCCATGCCGATCCAGCGCATGGCGTCGATGACGTGGGTCGGGTCCTCGGCCTCTTCCATCGGCTGGGTGGTGACGTAGATGTGCTCGCGGATGTATTCCGACGGCGCGCGGGTGAGATGCGGGACCTCGTCGCGCATGCGCTTCCAGTTGCGGTCGAGCCGCCAGCCGAGCGCCGGCAGCCAGCCGAAGCCGCATTCGGTGAGCACGATCTTGAGGTCGCGATAGCGCTCGAACAGGCCCTCCATGATCATGCTGGTGACGACGGCCTGGGCGGAGGTCGCGTGCTCGGTGACCTCCTCGATGTAGAACGACGGCCAGCCGCCGTTGGTCATCGCCCAGCCGCTGTAGCCGAACGCGTGGATGCCGACCGGCAGCCCGGCTTCGACGGCGGCTTCGAAGATCGGCCAGTAGCGCTTGCGGCCCAAAGCCTCGGCGGTGCGGCTCAGCATCAGCACCTGGGCGAAATTCGTGTCGCCGGCACGGCGGCGGATTTCGCGGGCCGAGGCTTCGGCGTCCTCGTAGGGGACGACGACGGACGCCCGCAGGCGCTTGTCCGGGCGCGTCCAGCGCGCGAGCTGCGCCTCGTTGTTGGCGTAGGCAAGCGCGGCGGAGAAGTCGGAGTTCTGGTCGCCCTGGCCGGACGGCGCCAGCGGGTTGAGGACGCCGAACTCGATGCCGTAGTGATCGAGATGCTGCTCCTGCATGAAGGCGAGGTCGCTGCCCGGCCCGCCGCCGGAGGCAGGCCAGGCATCGCGCCGCGACGCGATCGGCGTCATCTTCGGAAACGGATAGCCGTTGACGAACCCGTGACGCTGCCGCCGGCCGTAAGTCTGCAGATAGTCCCACCACCGGTTGCTGAGATGGGGCCGCAAATCTTCGAGCGAGTTCTTGGGGTGGATGTCGCAATCGACGATGGCGACGCGCGCTCGCGCCTTCGGGGCGCGGACGGGATGCCGAAGCTCGATGTTCATGCGGGCGTCTCCTTGCAGGTATTATATCAAGAAGCGACGATTCCGGTAGGGCGTCCCCGCATGGTTGTGCGGCGGCGGCGCGGTGGCCGGGGGTTTCGCTTGGCCGGTCCTGCCGCTATGTTCCTTCTCACCGGCTGCCGGGTGCAGTAAGCTATTGCAGAAACATGAGCCGTCCCGGCGTGTCGGCGACGGTGGAGAATGGGCGGAAAACATGGCAGACAAGACGCGCACATCGTTGCTCTACGGCCTTGTGGTGGTGCTGCCGCTCGCGTTCGCGGGCTATGCGTGGGCGGGCGGCGCTTCGCTCGACGAGGATGAGGAAGATCAGTCCAATGCCGGCGTCTCGTTTTTCGGGTTCGCCAAGGACCTCGATCGCGGCGGCGGCGTGGCCGATGCCAAGGTGAGCGCCGAGATCAAGAACCGCAATGCCAGCCTGGTGACGCGCACCGACGACCAGGGGCATTTCAAGTTCTCGGGCTTCAGCAAGGACATCAACCCGAAGGATGTCGAGATCACCTGCAGCAAGGAAGGCTTCAAGCTGCAGCGCACGCTCCGCCGCCAGCCTAACGCGGAAGGCGCGACCTCGATCGAAGTCGACTGCCTGATGGTCAAGCCCTGAAGGGCGCTCAGTCATTTGTTCAATGCGCGTTCGTGATGTCGTCTGCGGGGGCGCACTCACTGTCCTGATCGGCATCGCATTCGCCTGCGACGCGACGCGGGGCGTTGCGCGCGTGGCTGGCGCAGAGGGGCAGGTTTCGCCACTCTCGCTATTGCCCAGCGCGCCCTCCCAACAAGAGCCATCGCACTCATCCGATCTCCGCCTCTTTTCCCCTTCCCCGCTTGCGGGGGAGGGTCAGGGAGGGGGCCCGTCCGCAAGTTCATGCCGTGGAGCGTGCCCCCTCCCTAGCCCTCCCCCGCAAGCGGGGGAGGGGAAAAGATCCGCTAGCGAGGAGAATCCTTGGGCGGAGGAGAATCCGGGGGCGGAGCAGAGGGTGCTGCGGCTCGCGCAGGCGGCGGGGAAAGCCCGTGACCTTGCGCTGACGGGGCGGGTCACCTCGGCGCAAGAAGGCGCGATGGAAGGCGTGCTGGTCAGCGCCGCACGCGCGGACTCGCCGATCACCGTCACCGTCGTGACCGACGCTGCCGGCCGCTACGGCTTTCCGGCCGACCGGCTGGCGCCCGGCCATTACACGCTCACGATCCGGGCGACGGGCTACGTTCTGAGCGCGTCCGCTGCGGCGGATGTCGGCGCCGAGGCGACCGCGACCGCCCACCTCAGCCTGCGCAAGGTCGACGACGTGTCGACGCAGCTCACCTCGACCGAGTGGCTGATCAGCATGCCGGGCTCGAACGAGCAGAAGCGGCCGTTGATCGAGTGCATGAGCTGCCACACCCTTGAACGGGTGGTGCGCTCGAAATTTACCGCGGACGAGTTTGTCACCGTGCTCAAGCGCATGGCGAACTACGCCAACAACACCACAATGGAGCACGTGCAGGCGCGCGCGGTGGAGCGGCCGGTGCCCGAGGACCGCGCGCGGCGCGTCGCCGAATATCTTGCCTCGGTGAATCTGCGGGAGCGCGAGCGCTGGGAGTACCCGCTGCACGTATTGCCGCGGCCGACCGGCCGCGCGACGCGCGTCATCATCACCGAATACGCGCTGCCGCGGAAATCGATCGCGCCCCATGACGTGCGGCGCGGGACGGACGGCTTCATCTGGTACTCGAATTTCGTCGAGCCCTATATCGGCCGGCTCGATCCGCGCACCGGCGCGCACGCCGAGTTCGCCTATCCGCTGGCCAAGCCCAACGCGCCGACCGGATCGCTCGCGCTCGAGCCTGATCCCGACGGCAACTGGTGGCTCGCGCTGATGTTCCAGGGCGGGCTCGCGCGCTTTGATCCGCGCACCACCACGTTCCGCATGTTCCCGCTGCCGGCCGAGCTCTACACCGACACCGCCCAGCAATCCATGGTGATGCCGAACCATCTCGACGTCGACGGCAAGGTGTGGACGAACGACGTCTTTGCGCATTCGATCCTGCGCCTGGACCTTGCCACCGGCCGCTACGAGACCGTCGATCCGTTCAAGGACATGCCGATCGGCGGCAACCGCCAGCATTCGCCCTACGGTATGGCGGCGGACAAGAACAACGACCTCTATTTCATGGATTTCGGCGACGAGAACGTCGGCCGCGTCGACGCCAAGACGTTCCGCGCCACCATCTATCCGACGCCGACATCGCATTCGCGCCCGCGCCGCACCATGCTCGACGACAAGGGCCGGCTGTGGTTCGCGGAATTCGCGGCGAACAAGCTCGCCATGTTCGACCTCGCGCGCGAAAGCATCAAGGAATGGGACGTGCCGACGCCGCACAGCTATCCCTATGACGCTTTCCTCGACCATAACGGCGAACTGTGGAGCGGCTCGATGTCCGATGACCGCGTGCTGCGGTTCGATCCGCGGACCGGCCAGTCGGTCGAGTACCTGCTGCCGCACCCGACCAATATCCGCCGCATCTTCGTCGACAACGCCACGACGCCGGTGACGTTCTGGGCCGGCAACAATCACCACGCCGCCATCATCAAGCTCGAGCCGCTGGATTAGCTTGGCTCGTGTCGCAGGCGGCGCATGTCGCCATGGCCGGGCTCGTCCCGGCCATCCACGTCTTCCTCTCGCGAATGCACTAAGACGTGGATGGCCGCGACAAGCGCGGCCATAACGATGACGAGGCGGATTTCGCGTCCGAAATCCTGTAAGGGAAAGCGCGACGTCATGGCGTGGTCATAGCTTGCGAGGTCGATCGAACGGGCTTGCGTGTCGCGCGCGCCGCCATGAAGGAGAACCGGAGAGCAGCATGAGTGAGAATATCATCGTCCAACAGGATGGCGGCATCCTGCGCGTCACCATCAACCGGCCGGACATTGGCAACGCCATGACCGACGCCATGGCGCAGGAACTGACCGCGATCGTTGCCGGGGCGCCGAAGACCTCGCGCATGGTGCTGCTGCGCGGCGCCGGCAAGGATTTTTGCGTCGGCCGCGACGCGCCGCCGCCATCCGGCAATCCGGAGGCGATGGAGCGGCGGCGGTTCTCCGACATCGTGTTTAACACCTATGGCGCAATCCGCGATTGCGCGGTCCCGGTGGTGGCGGTGGTGCAAGGGCGGGCGCTCGGCTTCGGCTGCGCCGTCGCGGCCGTTGCCGACATCACCATCGCGACGGACAACGCCACCTTCCAGGTGCCGGAGATGCTGCACAACATCCTGCCGACCATGGTGGCGTCGGCCTTCGTCGACCGGGTGGCGCGCAAGGCCGCGACCTACCTCATCTACTCCACCAAGGAGGTGACTGCAGAGCGCGCGCTCTCCTACGGCATCGTCAGCGACGTGGTGCCGCGTACGGCGCTCGAGGACGAGCTCAAGAAACTGTGCGCGAACATTCTCCAGGCGCCGCCGGTCGCAACCGAAGGCGTGAAGGACTATCTGCGCCGCGCCATGACCATGGATGTGCCGTCCGCGGTCGACTACGCACGCAACCTGCACGCCGTGGTCAACTCATCGAGCGAAATCCGCAAGAAGCACTGAGCGGATTAGGTTATGATGGCGATTGTCGCGACGATGGCTTCGCCTCATCGTCATGGCCGGGCTTGTCCCGGCCATCCACGTCTTTCGTGAGTGAGGTAAGACGTGGATGCCCGCGACAAGCGCGGGCATGACGAATTGATGGGTCTCGTCGCGATCACGAAGAGAACGCAATAAGCGCAGTCCCGCATTTCCCTTCGCTCCATGCGGGCCACGCACCACGAGGGTCTCATGGCATCGCCTACGCAAACCGATCTCGCCCACTCGGGCACGCTCGAGGAACTTTACGGCAAGCTCGACAAGGTCGGCATGGGGGCGGGCTGGAACAAGCCGACGCCATCGCTGTGGCCGGCGCCACGCAAGACCTTCGTGCCGGCGCATTGGAGATACGAGCTTGCGCGCGGCGCGCTCGACGCCGCCGGGCGGCTCATCAACACGGCGCTTGCCGAGCGGCGCAATCTCATTCTGTTCAATCCGTCGGAAGGGAACACCTACGCCACGGTGCGCACGCTCGTGACCGCGTACCAGATGATCATGCCGGGCGAATGGGCCCGGGTGCATCGCCATACGCCGAACGCCCTGCGCCTCATCCTCGATGCCGAACCCGGCACCTACACCGAGGTCGACGGCACCAACATCGCCATGCTGCCCGGCGACGTGCTGCTGACGCCGAACTGGTCGACGCACGGTCACGGCAACCACAGCAAGGCCTGCGCCTACTGGCTCGATTTCCTCGACGCGCCGCTGGTGCAGCTTCTCGAACCGATGTTCTTCGAGGTCGAGGAGGAAGAGGACAACCTCTCCGGCGAACGGGCGAGTGCGCCCGCAGTCGCGGCGACGACCGACTCGCCGTTCGTTTTTACGCACAAAGAGACGCTGCGGCGACTCGGCCGAAGCGCAGCCCGACCCCGCCGGACCGTTCGCGACACAGATCGAGCTTGGCCATCCGGCGCTCGCGACGACCGCGCTCTACATGATGAAGCTTGCGCCCGGGCGTCGCGACCGCGCCCTACCGAACGACGGCGAACAATATTTATGCGGTGGTCAAGGGCAGCGGCACGACCATGATCGACGGCGAGCACTTCGCACTGGCGGCGCGGCGACGTGATGGCGGCACCTGCGTGGCGACCGCATTTCCATCAGGCGACGGACGACGCGATCCTGTTCCGCGTGACCGACGAACCGGTGATGCAGCGCTTCGGCTGGTGGCGCGAAGAGCGGACGGCGCATTGAGCGCGCGCATTCTCGTTCGAGCGGCCGTTTTCGCGGCCGCGGTTGCAGCGGCCGCAGTCGCCGCGGTGCGATCGGCATCGCGGTCGCGGCGGAGCAAAACTGGCCGGCGCGGCTCGTGCGCATCATCGTGCCGGCGGCGGCGGGCGGCTCGTCCGACGCGGCGGCGCGGCTTGTCGCCCAGCATTTGCAGGCGACCTTCCATCAGTCCTTCATCATCGAGAACAAGCCCGGCAACGGCAACGCGCTGGGCGCGGCCTTCGTCGCTGCCGCAAAGCCTGACGGCTATACGCTGCTGGTCTCGAATTCAGCCTCGAACCTCACGGTGCCGCTCGTCTCCAAGACCGCGGGCTATGATCCGGTTGCGGACTTCACCCACATCGTCATGCTGACCCGCTCGCCTTACGTGCTCGCGGTCTATCCCGGTCTCGGCGTGCGAACGCTCGAAGGCTTCATCGCCAAGGCGAAGGCCGAAAAGCTCTCCTACACGGCCGCGAACCGCGGCGGGCTCGGCAACATCGGCGGCGAATATTTCCAGCACCTCGCGCACATCACGATGCAGCATGTGCCCTATCGCGGCGGCGGCCCGGCGGTGAGCGACGCCATCGCGGGCCATGTGCCGGCGATCTTCTTGCCGGTATCGACCCTCGGCGAACATATCCGCAGCGGCGCACTGACGGCGCTCGCGATCTCCTCGCCCGAGCGCGTGGCGGCGCTGCCCGATGTACCGACATTCGCCGAACAGGGATATCCGGACCTCGTGCTGTTCTCATGGTTCGGGCTCTCCGCCCCGAAGAATTTCGATCCGGAGATCGTCGCCCGTATCAACCGGGAAGCGCGCGCCTTCCTCGCCGAGCCGCAGATGAAGAAGCTCGCGGAGAACGATGCGTCGGCGTCGCTCGATGCCGATCCCGCAGGCTTCACCCGCTACATCGCCGCCGAGGTCGCGCGCTGGGGCGAGGTGGTCCGCGCGCTCGACATTACTGGCGAGGAATAGGGGCGCGGTGGGGTCGGCGCGACGGCGCGCCGCGCTTGGCCCGCCCTGCCCGTCCGCGATACGATGCGCTCGCAAATTTGAGAACACCATCGACCAGCCATGCTTGAGCGCGTTCCGACCAGCTACGACGATCGCATCTATGGGCCCGAGTGGCGCGCCTGGGTCGATCCGGAGATACCGGAAACAGTCACGCCGACCGCGCTGCTGCTCGATCGCCATCTCGGCACGCCGGCGGAGCACAAGGCGGCCGTCATCGTCGATGGCGAGGCAACCACGTATCGCGCGCTTACCGAGCGCGTTGCCGCGGCGTCGGCCGGGCTGCGGGCGATCGGCGTGGTGCCGGAAGACCGCATTCTCCTGTTCGGCACCGACAGCCTCGACTATGTCGTGATGTGGCTTGCGACGGTGCGGGCCGGTGCCATTCCCGCCGTCGTCTCCGATCTCTACAAGCCGCGTGATCTCCTCTACTTCCTGCGCAACACCGCGGTGCGGATGCTGTTCATCGACGCGGAGCAACTCGGCAAGCTCGTCGAGATCGCAAACGAACTGCCGGCGTCGCTCCAGACCATCATCATTCGCGGTGACCTCTCCGCGGAGATCGCGGGGAAGTTCTCACAGCTCAATGTGCTCGGATTTGCTGCCGTCGCGGAGACGAACGCGCCGGCAAGTGCGCCCTGCCCGCGCCACCCGAACGATGTCGCCTACATGTTCTTCTCCGGCGGCACGACCGGCACCGCCAAGGGCATCACCCACCTCGCCCACGATTTCGTGCTGGTGCCGGCACGCCACGGAAAGTTCTGGCAGTACCGCGAAAGCGACGTCGTCCTCGCCACGTCAAAGAAATATTTCACCCACGGGCTGTGGCCGGGCCTGCTGATTCCGCTCTATTGGGGCGCGACCGCAGTGCTGATCCGCAAACCGCCGGCGCCTGACGTCGTGCTGCAGACGATGGCGGACCACGAGGTGACGAAGCTCGTCACGGTGCCGACCGTGCTCAAGAACATCCTCGAGCACGTGCGGCTCTCCGGCACCAAGCCGCACTTTCCGGCGCTCGATTTCGTCGTCAGCGCGTCGGAAAAAATCCCGCCGGAAATCTTTTCGCGATTCCACCAGGAGTTCGGCGTCGAGCTGTTCGATTCGATCGGCAGCTCGGAGATCACCTATGAGTGGATCGCAAACCGCCAGCGGGAATTCAAGCGCGGCAGCCTCGGCAAGCCCGTGTTCGGCTACGAGGTGCGGCTGGTGAACCCCGACCACGGCGACGTCACCGAGCCGAACGTGCCGGGCGAAGCCTGGATCAAGAGCAAGACCGCGTGCTTCTTCTACTGGCGCAAGTACGACAAGTCGCGCGAGACCTTCATCGGCGAATGGACGCGCACCGGCGACAATCTCTATTTCGACGAGGACGGCTTCTTCTGGTTCTCGGGCCGCGACAACGACATGTTCAAGGTCAAGGGCCTGTGGGTGACGCCGATCGACATCGAGGCGGCGCTCACCGGGCACGCGGCGGTGCGCGAGGCCGCGGTGGTCTCGTTTGCGGACGACGACGGCTTCACCAAGCCGAAAGCCTACGTCGTGCTGCGCCAGGGCTTCGAACAAAGCGACGCGCTGATCGCGGAACTGTGCGCCGCCGTGCGCCCGCTCGGCGGCTACAAAGTGCCGGCGCGCTTCGAGTTCATCGACGAGTTGCCGCGCACGACCCTGCTCAAGATCGACCGGCGCTCGTTGCGCGCGCGAGGATGACCATGCCCGATCTTGCCGACCTCTTTCCCGGTTTCGCCTCGCGCTGGATCGACACATCGGCGGGAAGAATCTATGCGCGCGTCGGCGGCAGCGGGCCGCCGCTGATGCTGCTTCACGGCTACGCCCAGACGAGCGTCATGTGGCACAAGGTTGCCGGCGAATTGGCGCGGCGGTTTGCGCTCGTCATTCCGGACCTGCCCGGCTACGGCTGGTCGGCGGTGCCGGAGGCGGGCGATGACCATGCCCCCTACACCAAGCGCGCCATGGCCGCTGCCATGGTCGAGGTGATGGAAGCGCTCGGGCACGCGCGGTTCAGCCTCGCTGGCCATGACCGCGGCGGGCGCGTCGCCTATCGCCTGGCGCTCGATCATCCCGGACGGCTCGCCAAGCTTGCGACCCTCGACATCGTGCCGACCTATGCCATGTGGCACGACATCGATGCCCGCCTCGCCTACCGCATCTGGCACTGGACCTTCCTCGCGCTGCCGGCGCCCGGCCCGGAAAACATCATCGGCCGCGATCCGATCGCGTTCTGGGACTGGAAGACCGCGCCCGGCACCAAGGCCAAGAATCTCGCCCCGTTCGATCCGCGCGCACTCGCCCATTACCGTGCATTCTTCTCCGATCCGCTGCGCATTCATGCGACCTGCGAGGATTATCGCGCCGGTCGCACCGCCGACCTCGCCCACGACGAGGCCGACCGCGCCGCAGGGCGCAAGATCACCTGCCCGATGCTCGCCATCTGGGGCTCGGCCGGCATTCCGAGCGAGACCAAGAACCCGCTCGATACCTGGCGCGAATGGGCAACCGACGTGCGCGGCTTCGCCATCGATTGCGGGCACTATCTGCCGGAAGAAAATCCGCAGGCCACGGCGAAAGCGCTCCTCGATTTTTTCACTGGGCCGTAGGGTGGGCAAAGCGCGGCGAAGGCCGCGCGTGCCCACGTCGGGACTCTCCGCGTGGATCGCTCTTTCCGCGTGGGCACGGCGGATCGACGACCGTGCGTCAAATATCAAGGCCTCGGCCGCCTTTGCCCACCCTACGGATCGCATCAATTACGCGGCGACGTGGGTGCGGGTGCCGAGGTTGAGGGTCGCGGACAGAGCCGCCATGAGGAGCGCACTGATCGCGATCGGCACGAACACCACCGCCGGCACGCCGGTCGCATCCCAAATGAGCCCGCTCACGATCGGCACGATCACCGCGTAGCTATAGCTGATGGTGAACATGCCGGCCGCCATGCGCGGCACGTCCTCCTGCCGGCACAGGATCGGCGGCAGGGCAAAGATCAGGATCAGGACGGAGGCAGCGCAAAATCCGAGCAGGCCGGCGCAGAAGATCACGACGGGCGCGTCGCCGACCATGACCCCGATCGCACCGAGAATGATGAGCGCGGCGAACGCAAGATAGGCGGCGGGGCGCCGCTCGAGCCTCCCCGCGAGCCACAACAACAGAAACGAACCGGGCAGTTGTCCGACATTGAGCGACACCAGGGCCGGGCCGATGAGGTCGGCGCGGCCGGTGTCGGTGAGGAAGTCGGGGAGGAAGTGGTTGCTCGAGAAATAGGTCGCGTTGACGGCACCGAGCATCAGGCCGAGCCGCCACATCAGTCCGCTGTTCCACTGCGGCCACCACAGCCGCGGTTGTTGCGGCGCGCTGGCGCCCGCGGGATTGCGCGGCGCCGCCAACAGAGCCACGGCGATGACGAGGCACGGTATCGCCCATGCGACCGAGCCGAGCCGCCAGCTGCCGCCGACGAGCGGCAGCACCAGCGGCACCATCAACCACACCGGCAGGATCTCGCCGACGAGGAGCCCGTTGGCGTAGACCGCGGTGGCAAAGCCGATCCGATCCGGCAGCCAGGCGCGCGCGAGCACCGGCATCGCTGGATGCATCACCGCGACACCGAACCCGGTCACGACCGTCGCGAGATAGAATTGGATCAGCGTGTCCGCCGCGCCGCGCAATCCGGAGCCGAGCGCAGTCAGGACCAGTCCCCCGATCACGGTGGCGAGCGCGCCGAAGCGGGCGATCAACAGCGATCCGGGAACTGCCGCAAAGGCGAAGAGCACCACCGGCAGGCCGGCGAGGATGCCGACCTGGGTCTCGGTCATGCCGAGGTCGGCGTGAATGGCGGGGATCAGCGGCGGCACCGCAAGAATTGTCAGACGGGTTCCGACGCCCGCGAGCCACAACAGGCCAACGCAGGTCGCGAGATAGCCGCGACCGTACCGCTCCTGTCCTCCCGGTGCGTGCATTCGTCCCGTCTCCGGCAGCGGGGTTTCCGGGAGCTGCACACGCGCAACTCCCGCTTGTTTTGGACGGGTCGCTTAGCATGGGCATTGGTGGCGAGACACTGCGGCCTGGCGCACGGCTGCCATGAGGCGAACGCGTCAGCCCGGTTCGAGGCCTTGGCTCCGCTTGATCGCGGCAAGGGCGGGATCGGCGAGATAAGCGACGAGCCGCTCGGCGCCGCCATGATTCTTCGCCGCGCGGAATACGCCCGCCGCGAACACCGAGATTTTCTGGACCTCGTCCGGCAGCGGGCCGACGATGTCGACGCCCGGAACGGGCAGCAGTTCGCTGATCTGCTGCACCGCAATCTCGACTTCGCCGCGCGCCGCGAGCTCGCCGACATAGGTGTCGACGATCTTTGCCTTGCGTCGAGTCTCGTCGGCAATGCCGAGGCGTTCGATCACCTCGGCGAAATGGATGCCGCTCGCGCCTTGCCGCGAGAACGCGATCGATTTCGCGGCGAGGAGTGCATCCTTGAACTTGGCGAGCGTCGTGATGTCGGGCCTTGGCGCGCCGGCGCGGACCGCGATGCCGACGCCCGCGCGGGCAACGTCAGCAGTGCTGTCGGCACGGATGATGTCATCGCGAACGAGGCGGTCGATTGCTTCGCGGGTGACGATCGTCGCATCGGCGCGCTTACCCTCGGCAATGAGACCAAGCGCGGCGTTGGTCGACTTGTACGTCGCCGCAATCGTAAATCCGGTGGCGGCGCGGAAGTCGTCCGCGATCGCCATCAGCACGCCGCGCAGCGCGAGCGTACTCAGAAGATCGATCTCCCCTCCCCCGGCGTTGGCCATCTTTCACTCCCCATTTTGAGCGACTTCGCGCTGCCGCCTGCGACACTAGTCGAAGGCTCGATACGACGAAGGTTTTTTGACATTCGACGCGAATTGCGCCTTATGGCAAGCACGTAACAAAAACCAAAACATGAGGGAAACAGCCATGAGCTTTTCGCGACGCAGCATTTTGACGGCAGCGGTTGCGGCACCCGCGCTCATCGCTTCGGCGCGGCGCGGAACTGCGGCCCAGACGTTGAAGATTTCGCATCAGTTCCCCGGCGGCACGATCGACGAAGGCGACTTCCGCGATCGCTTGAGCCGAAAGTTTGCAGCGGAACTCGAGAAACGTACCAGCGGCGCGGTGGTCGGTCAGGTCTATCCCAACTCATCGCTGATGAAGACGGTGGCGCAGTTTTCTGCGGTGCGAAAAGGCGTGCTCGACGTCAGCCTTTATCCGATCTCTTATGCCGGCGGCGAATATCCGGAATTGAACATCGGCCTGATGCCGGGCCTCGTGAGTTCGTATGCCCAGGGCGCGGCCTGGAAGACTTCCGCGGTCGGCGAGAAGTTCAGCGCCTTCCTCGCCGAGAAAGGTGTCATCATCCTGTGCTGGATCTGGCAGGCGGGCGGCGTCGCGAGCCGCGGCGCGCCCATCGTCCAGCCGGAAGATGCCAAGGGGCTGAAGATCCGCGGCGGCAGCCGCGAGATGGACATGATGTTCCAGGCCGCGGGCGCGACCACGCTCTCGACGCCGTCGAACGAACTCTACGCCGCGATGCAGACCGGTGCCTGCGATGCGGCCACGACGTCGTCGACGAGCCTCATCTCGTTCCGCCTCGAAGAGGTAGCGAAGAGTCTCACCACCGGGCGCGGCAAGTCCTACTGGTTCATGCTCGAACCGCTGATCATGTCGAAGCAGGTGTTCGATGCCATGCCGAAAGCAAACCGCGACATCATCATGGAGATCGCGACCGAGCTCGAGCAGTTCGGCATGAAAGAGGCGATGGCCGACGACCAGAAGGTCGCCGAGGTCTATGCCAAGAAGGGCGCGAAGGTTGCCGATCTCGACGAAGCGACGGTCGACAAGTGGCGCGCCATTGCTCGTCCGACGGCGTGGCAGGATTACACGAAGAAGACCGCGCTCTCGGCCGAGCTGCTCAAACTCGCCGAGCAGATTCACGTTTCGTAGTCCATCGCGGGAGCGAATGAACGATCCGTAGCCCGGATGAGCGCAGCGACATCCGGGGGCGGCCTATCCAATCCTTAAGTGCTGGTCCCGGATATCGCTGCGCTCATCCGGGCTACGGATCGCGGCAAATAGACCGATGGTTCACAGCGTCGAGGTCGCCGACACCCCGCGAGAGCCCGCCGGCGTCGTGGCGCGCGTGATCGGCTTGGTCGACCGCATCATCGTCGCGCTGTCCTCGGTGGCCCTCGTCGTTGCCGCGGTGGTGCTGACCTACAGCGTTGCGAGCCGCTACTTCCTGCACCTCTCGACCGACTGGCAGGACGAGCTTTCGGTCTTCCTCATCGTCGGCGCGGTCTTCATGTCGGCGTCGGCGATTCAGGCACGACGCGGCCACGTCGCCATCGAGGCGATCATCGGACTCCTGCCGCCGCGCGTGAACCGGGTGCGCCAGCTCGTGGTCGATATCGCGAGTTTCGCTTTCTGCGCCTTCTTTGCCTGGAAATCGTGGCTGCTCTTCGATGAGGCGCTCGTCGAGAACTACCATTCGCAATCGACCTGGGGACCGCCGTTGTGGATCCCCTACTCGCTCATGTCGGCAGGCATGACGCTCTTGAGCGTGCAGCTCTTGCTGCAGATCGCCGGCGAGCTCCGGCCCGCGAGACGGCAGCAATGACGACCGCCGCCATTGGGCTGCTCTACGGCGCCGCTACCCTTGTTGCGATGTTTGCAGGCATGCCGATCGCCTTTGCGCTCGGGGCGATCGCGACGGTTTTCATGATCCTGTTCATGCCGGCGGCGTCCGTCGATACCATCGCCCAGAACGTTTACGAGGAAATGGCGTCGATCACGCTGCTGTCGATCCCGCTGTTCATCCTCAAGGGCGCCGCCATCGGCCGCTCGCGCGCGGGCCAGGACCTCTACGGCGCGCTCCACGCGTGGCTGCACCGGATTCCAGGCGGTCTCGGCATCGCCAACGTGTTCGCGTGCGCGCTGTTCGCGGCCATGGCCGGATCGTCGCCTGCGACCTGCTCCGCCATCGGCTCTGCCGGCATTCCGGAAATGCGCAAGCACGGCTATTCGGGCGGCTTTTCCGCCGGCATCATCGCCGCCGGCGGCACGCTCGGGATTCTGCTGCCGCCCTCGATTACCATGATCCTTTATGCGGTCGCGGCCGAGCAATCGCTGGGGCGGCTCTTCCTTGCGGCGATCGGCCCTGCCCTGCTGCTGGTCGTCTTGTTCGCCGCCTACACCGGCTGGCAGTTTCGCGCCGAATATCGCGCGGCGCTTGTGGCGCACAAGAAGACGGGCGTCATGTCCGAACTGCTGCGCCGTGACGACCTGAGCCTGCGCGACCGCTTCGCGCTCTTACCGCGCGTGCTGCCGTTCGTGATCCTGCTGACGGGCGTCATGATCGCCCTCTACGGCGGCTATGCGACGCCGTCGGAAACCGCGGGGCTTGGCGCGGTTCTTGCTCTTCTCCTAATCGCCAGCATCTACGGCGTGTGGCGGGGAGACGACCTTGCGCCCATTCTTGCGGCAACGTTGCGCGAATCGACCATGCTCATGTTCATCATCGGCATGTCGCTCCTTTACTCCTACGTGATGAGCTATCTGCACATAAGCCAGTCAACCGCGGAATGGATCGTCTCGCTGCAACTGTCGCGCTGGGTGCTGCACGGCCATTCTGCTGATGGTGGTGGTGCTGGGATTCTTCCTGCCGCCGGTCTCGATCATCCTGATGACCGCGCCGATCATTCTGCCTCCTCTCAAGGCAGCCCATTTCGATCTCATCTGGTTTGGCGTGATCATGACCATCGTCATGGAGCTTGGGCTCATTCACCCGCCGGTCGGATTGAACCTCTTTGTGATCAAAAGCATCGCTCCCGACATTCCACTGCGGGATGTGATTTGGGGCGTGATGCCGTTTGTGGTGCTGATGATTTTTGCCGTTGTCGTATTATGTATGTTTCCGGGAATCGCGACGGCGCCCGCGGACGCCTTGATGGGTCGCTAGGGCGCCGGGCCGTTTGCGCGCGGCTGACCGATGACGTCAGGAGTTGCTCAAGGGCTACGCGCCCAATTGGGACACCAGGTCGGGTCACATGAACACATCTTTCTTCGGAGAGTTGCTGCAGACCATCACCGAGCGGGGGCGCTCCCTGATCGAGCGCGCGCGCGACCGGCGCGACCACGGCGAATTGAGCGAAGGCCTCGCCGACCTGTGCGAGGAGCTGCTGTCGAACCGCGGCGAGGCGTCGGGCGTGGCGCTCGCCCGCGAAATCCTCACCCGCTATGCCGAACTCACGACCGGTCCCCGGATCGCCTTCTTCGAAACCCTCGCCCATCGATTCGGCACCGATCGCGCCCGCATCGAGGCGGCGATGGAGGCGTGGCGGGCGGCGCCGTCCGACACGACCGCGATGGAGCTTCACGCCGCCGCCGAGCCGCGGCGCCAGGAACTGCTGCGTCGGCTCAATCTCGCGCCGCGCGGCACGAGCGCGCTCGTCGAAATGCGCGGACAGCTGCTCTCGGCGCTGACGCGGCGCGAGGATCTCGCTGCGGTCGACGCCGATTTCGAGCATCTGTTCTCGTCATGGTTCAACCGCGGCTTCCTGGTGATGCGCCGGATCGACTGGTCGACGCCGGCGGTGGTGCTGGAGAAGATCATCCGTTACGAGGCAGTACACGAGATTCGCGACTGGGACGATCTGCACGCGCGCATCGATTCGCCGGACCGGCGCTGCTACGCGTTCTTCCACCCGGCGCTCGTGGACGAGCCCTTGATCTTCGTCGAGGTGGCGCTGACCCGCGACATCCCCGGCGCAATCGCTCCGATTCTGGAGATGAAGCGCGAGCCGATCGATCCCGAACGCGCAACTACCGCGGTGTTCTATTCGATCTCGAACTGCCAGCGCGGGCTCGCCGGCGTGAGCTTCGGCAGCTTCCTGATCAAGCAGGTGGTCGCCGAGGTGAGCCGGGAGATGCCGCGGCTGTCGACTTACGTGACGCTGTCGCCGGTGCCGAATTTCGCCGAATGGCTCAAGCGGCAACGCGCGCAGCCCTCGCCTTCGCTGTCGGAGGCCGATCGTACCGTGCTTGCGAAACTCGACGCCGAAGGCTGGTGGAAGGACGAAGAGGCGATCGAGGAGCTGCGCGAGCCGATCCTGCGCGCTGCCGCGACCTATTTCATGACCGCGCGCAACCGCAACGGCCTGCCCGCCGAACTCGGTCTCGCGCTTTCATCTCGGCAACGGCGCGCGGCTCGAGCGGCTCAATTGGCTGGCTGACCTCTCCGAGCGCGGCCGCAAACAGAGCTACGGCCTCATGGTCAACTATCTCTACGACCTTGGCGACATCGAACGAAACCACGAGGCCTATGCGGAGAACCGCACTATCATGGCGGCAAGCTCCATCAAGAAGCTCGCCCGTCCGTCGCGTGCGCTCACCCCCGCCCCGGCGGCGTGAGGGTGCCGGCCTGGTTTGTCATCGGGGGCTTCGTCATTACGTGCTTCGTCATCCCATGATCTGTCTTGTTCGTCATCGCCCGGCTTGACCGGGCGATCCAGTAACCACCGCCGAAAATTGAAACGCACCAGACGGATACTCCGGTGGTTACTGGATGCCCCGCTTGAAGCGGGGCATGACAATTGAGGGGGATCTCGAAGGCTTGAGCCGCAGACTTCGGTCTTTTCGCGTGAAGCCGTAGCCCGGATGAGCGTAGCGATATCCGGGGCGAAGTTGGACGCTGGCTGAAGCCGTGCGCGGATGAAAAGGTGTTCCCGGATATCGCTTCGCTCATCGGGGCTACGGGTATTATTGCCTCACTCGTGGGGGGCGATGGTGTAGGACGTCTTGTAAGGCTCGACGCGTAGCGAGGTGTTGGCGATCAGGCCGATCTTGGCGGTCGGCGCCTGCTGGAGTTCGCCGTTCGCGCCGCGATGCACATTGTATTGCCATACGGTGAGGGTGCCCTTCTGCGCGAGCGCCTGGGCAACCGCGCCGGCGTCGGTCCCGCCCATGGCCTTGAGCTCTTCATCGGTCAGGCCAATGATGATTTCGTCCTTGACGGTAATGATCTTGAACAGATTCATTTTCTTCTCCTGGGCCCACGCCGCCGATGCTGCAACGACCATCAAGACGACGACAGCGCCGCGAGCGATCATTTCGCGCCGAGACATAAAGGTGTCCTTTCGTGGATGAGAGGCGCGCGCCGCGCGCGATGCCGCACTGCCAGCCCCGTTGCGGGGCTGGCATTTCGCCTACCGTAGTCGCACGAACACGGGAAAAGGTTCACGAACCGACGAAATAAAGCGCAGTAGCCCGGATGAGCGCAGCGACATCCGGGAACACCCTCTCATCTAGGCAGCATTTGCGGGCGTCCGACACTGACCCGGATATCGCTGCGCTCATCCGGGCTACGGGTCTTATCGCCTCATATCAGTCGTCCAGTCGCGGAAATACGTGCCGGCCGTCATAATCGAGGCGCAGCGGCTTTGCCCAACGCACCGCGGTGAGCGGCAAGGCGCCGTAAAGATGGGGAAAGAGATCGCCGCCGCGCGACTTCTCCCACTTCAGCGCGCTCCCGAGGTCCTCGGCACGAACCGCGAGGACGACAAGGCCGGTCATGCCGGCGAAGTGCCGCGCAGCGGTCGCGGCAACTTGCGCGACGGTCGAAAAATGAATGAAGCCATCGGCAAAATCGACGGCCGATCCCGCGAACTCGCCGTCGTGCTCGGCCTTGGTCCATTCTTGCGCTGCGCAGATCTTGTAGATCGTCGTCATGGTCTGGCGCCCATATTGCCGCCGGCAACACCGGACCAGCATAAGACCAATCGGGGCAACTGCGCGAGGCCCGCCGGCGCAGGCATCATCAATGACTGACGTGCAGCCTACCGCCGGCCCCGCCACATCATATAAAGAAGCGCCGCCACGATGGCAGCGCCGATGATCAGCGCGGCAACATCGAAAACGGGAGAGTTAACCCGAATCGTAGCAGCAGCCAGCACGGCCAGCACAACGTTGACGCCGAAGACGGCGCGCACGACCGCGATGACGGTGAACCCGCGCGCCGTGGCGAGTTGATAGAAATGCGCGCGGTGGCCCTCGGTGATTTTTTCGCCGCGCGCGATCCGGCGCAGCAAGGTCAGCGTCGCGTCTGCGACGTAATAGAGCGGGAGCAGCAATGCGGCAGCCAGGTGACCGTTGCCGGCAAGCACGAGCAGCATCCAGAACAGGATGAGGCCGATGGGTAAGCTGCCGACATCGCCAAGGAAAAGCGCCGCGACCGGCCGGTTGAACGGCGCAAAACCCAGCACGGCCCCCAGCAGGACAACGGCAACAATGCCGGCGTCCGGCGGCGCAGCGCCCGCGAATGCAAAGACGGCAATGGCTGCCGTGATCGGTACCGTTTCCGCGACAGTGATCCAGTCAATGCCGTCCATGAAATTGACGAGGTTGACGAACCACAGTCCCGCGACAATCTCGGCAACCCGCTCGACCGCGATCGGCAAAATGGGCACGGCCCGCATGTCCGCCGGCACTGCCGCCACCACGATGGCCACAGCGATTGCTTGAGCGAAGAGCCGCGGCAAGGCCGCGATCGCATGCATGTCATCGATCGCCCCGACGATCGTGAGCAGAACGACGGCAATGCCGAGCGGCCAGGCGCCGATGAGATTCGCGTGTGTCTCGGCAGCAATAGCGACTGCGAGCACGAGCGTTACAAGCGTCGCCGCGACGACGGCTGCGCCGCCGCCCTGGGGTGTCGGAACGGTGTGCGAGGAGCGGGCATTGGGACGCGCCAGCGCATGGCGCAGCAGCAGCGGCCGCAACGCCAGGATCAGCGCCGCGCACATCAGGGCCGCAACCGGAAGCAGGATCAATTCGGCGAGCCCCATCGCCCCGTCCGCCATCATTCCGAATCTTCGACCAGTTTTTGATAAAGCTCGACCGTGGCCTTGCCGACGATCTCGGCCGAGAAGCGCTCATCCACCAGGCGGCGTGCCGCCACCCCCAAGCGGACGCGCTGCGACGGCGACCGGATCAGGCGCAGCATCGCAGCCGCAAGTGCCTGCGGATCGTCGGGCGGCACCAGGAGCCCGGTCTTGTCATTGATGACGATCTCGCGGCAGCCCGGGACGTCGGTCGCGATCAGGGGGCGGCCGCAGGCGGCGGCCTCCAGCAGGCTTTTCGGCAAACCTTCGCGGCGCGACGGCAGCACCGCGATATGGGCGCGGTGCCACACCGTTTCGATGTCGGAGACGTGGCCGAGCCAGGTCACGCCCTCCTCCCGCGTCCATCCGGCAATCTCGCTCTCCGGAATGCTGGCGGGATTGGCGGGATCGGGAGTGCCGGCGAGCACAAGCTCGCACTCGATGTCGGACTCGCGCAGCATCCGATGTGCCTCGACCAATGTACGCACGCCCTTGTCGGCGAGCATGCGGCCGACGAAGGCGATGGTGACCGGGCCGTCCGGCTCCGGGATCGGGCGGAAGCGGTCGGCGTCGATGCCCGAGCCGGGGATCAGCACGATCTGTTCGGGACGCACGCCGAGACTAATCAGCAATTCGCGATCATCGGGGTTCTGCACCAGCCCCACCGAACCGTGGCGGTTCAATCCGATCCGCAGCAGGATGCGGATCGCGCGCCGCAGCGATCGCGCCTTGTCGGTTTCGGAGATGAAGCAATAACCGAGGCCGGTGATGCCGTAGACCGATGAAAACGACGGCGACACCACCGAGGCAATGCCGAGCACCGTCGGCTGCATGGCGACGTAGTGAACGATCGTCGGCTCGACCGTGCGATAGACCCGGCGCAACGCCATGATGGTGCCGAGCGACCGCAGCGGCGACAGCCGGCCACGCACGAAGCGCACCGGATGAAAGATGAAGCCGTTGTCCTCGATCTCATCCGCGTCGCCGCCGTCATTGGCGGCGACGTGCACCTCGAAGCCGGCGGCGCTGGCGGCGCGGGCCATGGGCAGGCGATGGGAGAGGAAATACCAATCTTCGGTCACGACGTAGAGCAGGCGCGGCGCCTCGTGTGCACGGGCATTCCCTGCCGATGACTGCCTGACCTCTGGCATGTCGTGCTCGATCAGCCCCCGCCGGCGTCGCCGCATCGGCCCGACAGACCGATAGCATCGATCCAGCCCGGCGCAACAGGCTTGACGTTCGGGCGGGGAATGTCATTCATGCCGCCGACAAGCCCGCGAGCGGGCGGAGGAACGATATGGCGGCTCCGCCGATCCTGGTTACCGGCGCCGCCGGATTTATCGGTTTCCATGTGGCGCAGCGGCTGTTGGCGCAAGGGCGCAGCGTCGTCGGCCTCGACAATCTTAACGCCTATTATGACCCGGCTCTGAAAGAGGCGCGCCTCGCCGAACTTGCCCGGTTCGCCGCCTTCAGTTTCGAGAAGCTCGACCTCGCCGACCGCGACGGCATGGCGGCGTTGTTCCGTGCGAGAAAGTTCCAGGAGGTGGTTCATCTCGCCGCCCAGGCCGGCGTGCGCCATTCGCTCACGGCGCCGCATGACTATGTGCAGTCGAACATGGTCGGCTTCTTGAACGTGCTCGAAGGCTGCCGGCATGCGGGGACGCGCCATCTCCTCTACGCCTCGTCATCATCGGTTTATGGCGCCAACACCGCGATGCCGTTCCGCGTGACGCAGAACGTCGACCATCCGCTGAGCCTCTACGGCGCCTCGAAGAAGGCGAACGAGCTGATGGCCCACGCTTACGCCCACCTTTATGGCCTTCCGACCACGGGGCTGCGGTTCTTCACGGTCTACGGACCATGGGGCCGCCCCGACATGGCCATGTGGCTTTTCACATCGGCAATTCTCGAAGACCGGCCGATCAAGCTCTTCAATCGCGGCAACATGCGGCGCGACTTCACCTACGTGGATGATGTGGTGACGGCCGTGGTCAAGCTCATCGATCACGTGCCGCAGGGTGATCCCGCGTGGTCGGGCGAAGATCCCGATCCGGCATCGAGCTACGCTCCGTGGCGGGTCTACAACATCGGAAACCATACGCCGGTCGACCTCATGGAAGTGGTGCGTCAGCTCGAAACGGCGCTTGGCCGCAAGGCGGCGGCGGACCTGCTGCCGATGCAGCCGGGCGACGTGCGCGAGACCTGCGCCGACGTCACCGCGCTGGAGCGGGCGGTCGGTTTCTCGCCTTCGACACCGGTTGCGGACGGCATCCGCAAGTTCGTCGATTGGTACCGGGATTACCATAACCGCGCCCCGCATGGCCGCGTTTCGGAGGCGCGCACCTGATGAACGAAAGAATGGTTAATCCGGTGTCAAACGCCGAGCTTGATCGGCGGTGGTCGGCGGTGCGCAAGGTCTTAGTGGAGCGCGGCGTCGATGCGCTGATCGTCCAGAGCAACAACGACTGGCTCGGCGGACATGCCAAATGGCTCACTGATCATCCGGCGATGAATGGCTATCCGAAGACGGTGATCTTCCACGCCAACGACTGGATGACGGTGATCGACATGGGTCCGCGCGGCGGCCGGCGCAAGCTCGGCGGCAACGACGCGGTCCATCGCGGCGTCGGCGAAATCCTCACCACGGCGGCCTTCACCTCGGTCGCCTACACCGATGAGTATCAGGCCGAGTTGGTGGTGTCCGACATCAAGCGGCGCGCCTACAAAACGGTGGGCATCGCCGGCGGCGGCGCCCTGCCCCACAAGTTCATGACCCGGATCGAAAAGGAGTTGTCGCCGGCAACCGCGCTGGTCGACCTCACCGAGGCGATCGATTGGCTCAAGGCCATCAAGAGCCCCGAGGAGCTTGCCGCGATCCGCAACACTGCGCTGATGCAGGACGAGATATTCGCGCGGCTCACCGCCAAGGTGAAGCCCGGCATGCGCGACACCGAGATCACCGCGCTCGCCCAATATGAAGGAAGGCTCCTCGGCAGCGAGCAAGGACTGTTCCTCGGCACGTCGGCGCCGCTCGGCGTGCGCGCAGGTTTTGCCGATCGCGATATGCAGGGCCGCGTGCTCAAGGCGGGCGAGCACTTCTCAATCCTGATCGAGAACAACGGCCCGGGCGGCCTCTACACCGAGCTTGCCCGCACCATGGTGTTCGGCAAGGCGTCGGCTGAGCTCGTGGACGGCTTCGCGGCGATGAAAGCCGCCCAGGACCACACGCTTTCGCTCATCAAGCCGGGCGCGTCCTGCCGCGAGATCGCGGCGGCCCACGACGATTACATGCGCGGGCGCGGCTTTCCGCCGGAGCTGCGGCTCTATTGCCACGGCCAGGGCTACGATCTCGTCGAGCGCCCGCTGGTGCGCGCCGACGAGACCATGTCGCTTGCGGCCGGCATGAACCTCGCGGTGCACCCAAGCTATGAGACCGACAGCATTTTTGCGGTGATCTGCGACAATTACATCGTCGAGGCTGACGGACCGAGCGAATGCCTGCACAAAACCGAAAAGAAGATCTTCGAACTGTGATGCGCGTCCGATTGAAGTACAGCGCGGGTCAGTCATGAAGCCCGCCGTCCTGTCACTCGGCGTCTTTCCGCCGGCGACCATGCGCAAGCTCGAAGAGTTGTTCGAGCTGCACCATTTCACCATCTATCCGCTGCCGGACGGAACGCTAGCCCCCGAACTGCAGGGCCGCATTCGGGCCATCGCGACCGAAGCGAACCGCGGCGCGACCCGGGCGCTGATTGCCTCGCTCCCCAAGCTCGAAGTCATCTCCTGCTTCGGCGTCGGCGTCGACGGCATCGACCTCGCCGCGGCGCGCGAGCACGGCGTACCGGTCACCAATACGCCCGGCATCATGGCCGAGGAATGCGCAGACCTCGCCATCGGCATGATGCTCGCGTCGGCGCGCCAGATCGTTGCCGCCGATCGTTTCGTGCGCAGCGGCGAATGGCTCAAAGGTCCGATCAGCCTCGGCCACAGCGTCGCCGGCAAGACCGTCGGGGTTGTCGGGCTTGGCGGCATCGGGCGCGCCATCGCGGACCGGGCCAAGGCGTTCCGCATGGACGTGCTCTGGCATGGCCCGCGGCCGAAACCGGACGTGCCCTATGAATATGTGGCGGACCTTGTCGCCATGGCGCGGCGCAGCGATTTCCTGATGGTGGCGTGCCGCGGCGGCGCGGAGACACGGGGGCTGATCTCCGCCGCCGTGCTCGATGCGCTGGGCCCCGAAGGCACGCTGATCAACGTCGCTCGCGGCACCGTGGTTGACGAGCCCGCCATGATCGAACGGCTGCGCGAGGGCCGCCTCGGTTACGCAGCGCTCGACGTTTTCCTGAACTCGCCGCGCATTGCGCCTGAGTTTCTGACGCTGCCGAATGTGCTGCTGCAGCCGCATCACGCGAGCGCCACCGTCGAGACGCGCACCCGTATGGGTCAACTGATGATCGACAATCTCACGGCGCATTTCGCCGGGCAGAAGCTTTTGACGCCGGTGACGTGAGCAAGACGAGACCAATCCCGTGTAGAATAAACACGGACTGGAATTAGATCAGTAAGTACGGGAATAGACAGCGAGCTCGGCGAATTCGGCTGGCTCGATTTTCCCCTCCCCCGCGTGCGGGGGAGGGTTGGGGAGGGGGCATTGCCGCAAATTCGTGCCGTGGAGTGTGCCCCCTCCCTGACCCTCCCCCGCACGCGGGGGAGGGGAAAAAATTCGCGATTTTCTGCGTTCATCCTATTGCTGCTGTGCGTCGGCGGATTCCGGATACTTTCATGACTCCCCCGGCCCAGATCGTTGTCGAGAAGGTGTGCCATCACTACCGCCCGGCGGTCGGCCGCAGCGTGCTGGCGCTGGAGGATATTTCGCTCGAGGTGCGCGAGCGCGAATTCGTCGCCCTGCTGGGTCCGTCGGGCTGCGGCAAATCGACCTTGCTCTATCTCATCGGCGGATTCCTGCCGACCGAGACCGGCACCATTCTCATCGACGGCAAGCCGGTCAGCGGGCCCGGGCCCGACCGCGGCATCGTGTTTCAGAATTTTGCGCTGTTTCCCTGGAAGACCGTGCGAAAGAACGTGCTCTATGGTCTCGAGCGGCAGAACCTTGCCGCCAACGAGCGGGCCGCGCGGGCGCAAAGCTTCATCGATCTTGTCGGGCTCACCGGCTTCGAGGACAGCTACCCCTCGCAGCTTTCCGGCGGCATGAAGCAGCGCGCGGCGATTGCGCGCACGCTCGCCTTCGATCCGCGCACGCTGCTGATGGACGAGCCGTTTGGCGCGCTTGACGCCCAAACACGCAGCCTGATGCAGGGCGAGCTGCTGGCGATCTGGGAGAAGACCCGCAAGACCGTGATCTTCGTCACCCACGATGTGCAGGAGGCGGTGTTCCTCGCCGAACGCGTCGCGGTGATGACGGCGCGCCCGGGCCGCATCAAGACCATCGTCGACACCAAGTTCGACAAGGACGATCCCCAGGTCCATCGCACCAAGATATTCATCGACAAGGTCGACGAGATCTGGGACCTCGTGCGCGAGGAAGCGGTCAAGGCGATGGAGAAGCGCGCTCCATGACGGCAGCGTCGGCCGCACAAACGCTCTGGCGTTATGCGCCGCTTGCGATCCTTGCGGTCGCGTGGGAGGCGGCCTCGCGGCTAGAGCTTGTCTCTTCCCTCGCCCTGCCGCCGCTGAGCGGCGTCGCCGAAGCCTGGGTCGATCTTGCGCGTTCGGGCGAGCTTCTCGAGAACGGCCTGGCGTCGCTCTATCGGGGCAGCGCCGGGCTTGCGCTTGCTGTCGTGATCGGGGCTGCGCTCGGCATCTTCATGGCGACCTCGCGCACCATCAACGTCATGCTCGCGCCGCTCGTCGAACTGTTCTACCCGATGCCGAAGTCGGCGCTCATTCCCGTGACCGCGCTGTGGCTCGGCTTCGGCGACGCCTCGAAAATCCTGCTTATTTTCCTCGGCTGCATGCTGCCGGTGACGCTCGGCGCCTACAACGGCGCGCGCGGCAGCGACCGCTTGCTGGCGTGGTCCGCGCGCAGCATGGGCGCCGGCCGGCTCCGCGTGATCTGGGACGTCGTAGTGCCGGGCGCGCTGCCCGAACTCCTCAACGGCGTGCGCACGGCGCTTGCGCTGTCGTTCATCCTGCTGGTCAGTTCGGAACTGATCGTGGCGCGCCACGGACTTGGCTATCTGATCGGCTTCCTCGGTGCCAACGGATCTTACGAGGCGATGTTCGCGGTGGTGCTCACCGTCGCGTTCGCGGGGTTCGTCGCCGATCGGCTCTACCAGGCGTTCGCCGCGCGGGTGCTGCGATGGCGCGAATGAAGGAGCGCGAAACCCTGCGCACCTTCGGGTGGGTCGCGTTGCGGCTCGCGCCGATCGCGGCGCTGCTTGTGGCGTGGGAAATTTTCGCCCGCAGCGGCGCGGTGACGCCGTTCATGCTGCCGCCGTTCAGCGTCGTCGTCGCGCGCATCTATCAGGATGCGTTGAGCGGCGATCTTTTCATCAATGCCAGCGTCACGCTCTATCGCGCGCTCGTCGGCTTTGCCATCGCCGGCGTTGCCGGCGTCGTGATCGGCGCCGCCATGTCGAAGAACGCAGTGGCGCGCTGGTTCTTCGATCCGATCATCTCGGTCGGCTTCCCGATGCCGAAGATCGCGTTCCTGCCGGTGATGATCCTGTGGCTCGGCCTCTATGATGTCTCCAAGATTGCAATGGTGGTGCTCGACGCCACCTTCCCGGTGGTGACCGCAACCATCGCCGGCCTTGCCAGCGTCGAGCGAGAGCTTGCCTGGTCGGCGCGCAACATGGGCGCCAACGAACGCGAACTGATGTGGCAGATCCTGCTGCCGGCAGCCCTGCCGCAAATTCTCACCGGCCTCCAGGTCGCGCTGCCGATTGCCCTGATCGTGGTGGTGATCACCGAAATGGCCATGGGCGGCTACGGCCTCGGCGGCGCCATGATGCAGGCGTGGCGGTTCGCCAATTCGCCGGGCGTGTTCGCCGGCATCGTCGAGATCGCGGTGTTCGGCTATGTGCTGGTCGCCATCATGGCGATGGTACGCCGCCGCCTGCTGCTGTGGCACCCCGAGGCGCACGCCGAGGGCGTGTGAAGCCGCGACCCAGTATGGTATGTTTGGGGATGGTGAAGATACTCGAATTGGCCCTTTCGAAGGCGGCAAGCCTCTCTGAGGCCGCGCAGGAACAGCTTGGGCGCGAGCTTCTCGAACGCATCGATGCGCTCGCGGAACTTCGCGGCGAGATTGAAATTGGTCTCCGCGAATTGGATGCGGGGCTAGGCGAGGAATTGGATGTCGAAGGCCTGATCCGCCACGCCCGCGAAGATCACTGCCGAGGTACATAGGCGAGTCGTTTGGGCGCCGGAGGCGCTACAGGACTTGCGTCGCGTCTGGCAACACTATGCACGCGCAGCCTCGCCAGAAATCGCAGATCGAATGGTTCGTGAGATTGCCGCTGCCGGCGAACGTCTCGCCGAACACGCGCTGATGTGGCGCGCACGAGATGAGATCGCTCCCGGACTACGGTCAATTCTCATGCATCCGTACGTAATCTTTTATCGCGTGGGGGCCGACCGCGCCGAGATTGTGCGTGTATTGCACGGACGAAGGAATTTGACGGAGGCCTTCAAAAGAGGAGACTAAGTGATGGCCAAAGAGCAAATCGAGCCGGTGGAAGACAAAGTCTACGTGATGAGTGACGATGAGCGAGCAGCTGTAGAAGAAGGTCTGCAGGAGGCTCGGCGCGGCGAATTCGTCAGTGATGAGGAAATGAAGGCGTTTTGGACGAGGATCGGCTTCCTGTGATCGTTTGCGGCGCGGTGAACCATCAATCGAGTTTTGCTACGTAAGCGACTATTCCGCCCGGCTTGCCAATTGGTGCTTTTCGCGGGACAAAGGCCTTGAAGCCGCATTTGCAAACAATATCGGCGATCGGGAGGAGTTCATGCGTCTCGCACAACGAGGACTGGCAGCCGGGACTGCCGCGATGCTGTCCGCAGCCGCGATCGCCGTCGCGGCGATACTTGCGCCGTCCGCGGCGCGCGCGGCCGACCCCATCAAGATCCGCCTCTCCTACATCGTTCCGATCGCCAACTGGGCGCCGATGCTGGTGGAGAAGAAGGACCTCGCCCAGCACCTCGGCAAATCCTATCAGCTCGAGGTGACGCGGTTCGTCGGCACGCCGCCGCTGATCACCGCGCTTGGGGTGGGCGAGCTTGATGTCGCCGACCTCACCTACCCTACCCTGCCGATCGCGATCGAGAACGCCGGCATGGACGATTTGCGGGTGATCGCCGACGAGTTCCAGGATGGCAACCCGGGCTACTACAGCAACGAGTTCATGGTGCTCGCCGACGGCCCGATCAAGAAGGTCGAGGACCTCAAAGGCCGCGCCGTTGCGACCAATGCCAACGGCAGCGCGGTCGACATCGCCATGCGGGCGATGCTGCGCAAGCATGGCCTCGAGGACCGGCGCGACTACACGACGCTCGAGTCGCCGTTCCCGACCATGCGGGCGATGCTGGCCGAGAAGAAGGTCGACCTCGTGCCGGCGGTGCTGCCGTTCTCGCTCGACCCGCAGTTGCGCAAGGTCGGGCGCACACTGTTCACGACCGAGGATGCCATCGGCGTTTCGCAATTCTCGGTGTGGGTCGCGCGCAAGAGCTTCATCGAGAAGAACCGCGCCGCGCTGCTCGATTTCATGGAGGATTCGCTGCGCATCGTGCGCTGGTACCTTGACCCGGCGAACCACGCCCAGGCGATGGAGATCTGCGCCCGCATCACCAAGCAGCCGGCCGAACGTTTCTCCTGGGTCTTCACCAAGCAGGACAACTACCGCGATCCCAACATGATGCCCGACCTCGCGGCGTTGCAGCGCAACGTCGACCTCACGCGCGACCTCGGCTTCATCAAAACGACCATCGACATCAAGAAGTATGCCGATCTGAGCGTGGTCGAGGAGGCCGCCAAGCGGCTAAAGTGAACCAAGTTCGTCATGGCCGGGCTCGTCCCGGCCATCCACGCCTTCTGTCGCTGCAGGTACATTGGACCAAATACGAGGATAGAAAGACGTGGATGGCCGGCACCAGGCCGGCCATGACGTCGTGACGCTTTTGCGGAGAAACGACATGAGCCTTGCGGCTGCGGCCAACTCGGAATCAAGAATGCAATATCGCGGCCTGCGCGGCTGGCTCGAACAGGTCGACAAGATGGGGGAACTTCAGCGCGTCGACGGCGCCCATTGGGACGTCGAGATGGGCGCGATCACCCACATGATGACCGAGAAGAGCCGTGGCCAGGCGCCGGCCATCCTGTTCGACAACGTGCCGGGCTATCCGGCCGGCTATCGCACACTCTACGGCCAGCTCTCCTCGATCCGCCGCATCGCCCTGACCCTCGGCCTGCCGCTCGAGCATGACCGCAAGGTCGACATCGTGCAGCGCTATCATGAGCGCATGCGCGACCTCAAACCGCTGCCGCCGCGCAACGTCAAGGACGGGCCGATCCTCGAAAACATCATCGAGGGCGATGCCATCGATGTGTTGAAATTCCCGGTGCCGCGTCACCACGAGCTCGACACCGCGCGCTTCATCGGCACCGGCGACTGCGTCATCACCAAGGACCCCGACGAAGACTGGTTCAATCTCGGCGCCTATCGCAGCCAGGTCTATGACGCCAAGACGATCGGCTGCCAGATCACCGAGGGCAAGCACGGCCGGATTCATCGCGACAAATATTTCGAGCGCGGCGAGCCCATGAAGGTCGTGATCCTGTGCGGCCAGGACCCACTGCTGTTCATGCTGTCGTCGAGCCCGCTGCCGGAAATCGGCGAGATGGATGTGGCCGGCGGCCTGCGAGGCGAGCCGATCGACGTGGTGCGCGGACCTTATACCGGCTTCCCGATTCCGGCCGACTGCGAGATCGCCATCGAAGGCGAGACGGTGCCGGGCCAAGTCCTGCCGGAAGGCCCATTCGGCGAGTGGATGGGTTATTATTCGGACGACACCGTGCCGCGGCCTTACGTCACGGTGAAGACAATCCTTCACCGCAACAACCCGATCCTCACCTGCGCGCCGCAGCACAAGCCGGTCGACGAGACCGGCCTCCTCAAGGGCATCGCCGGGTCGTCGCAGATCTGGCGCGCGCTCGAGGCGAGCGGAGTTCCCGACGTCCTCGGCGTCTGGAATCACGAGGCCGGCCCCGCGACCCGCTTCACCGCGATCCAGATCAAGCAGCGCTATCCAGGGCACGCGCGAAACGCGCTCCACATCGCGGCGAATTGCCAGGGCGGCGCCTACGCCGGCAAATGGACCGTGGTTGTCGACGACGACATCGATGCCGGCGACCTCGACCAAGTGCTGTGGGCGATGTGCACGCGCTTCGATCCGGCAACCGACATCGACCTCATCCAGAAGGCCTGGGCGTCGAAACGCGATCCGCTCTATCTGCCGGGCAACTTCAACAACCGCGTCCTCATCGATGCGTGCATCCCGTATGAGAAGAAGCTCAACAAGACATTCCCGACCGTGGTCGATGTCAGCGCCGACCTGCGCTCGCGGCTGCGGGCAAAATTCCCGGCGCTGTTTCCGCGCCATTGAGGCGAGCCTTCGGAGCCGCGCCATGGCCGAGAGCCGGACGGGATTTGGGGATGAAGCGGGACGGCTGACTTTCTCCGTGCGTTGCCTGCGGCGAGCGCTAAATCACCTCCCCCTGGAGGGGGGAGAGCCTGCCCCGGACTTGATCCGAGGTCGGCCGCGTCAGCGGCCGGGTGGGGGTGGCAGCGCTTCCACAAATTCGGCATCGGCGCTGAGTTTGTTGCAGCGCTGTCACCCTACCCCGGACTGCCTTCGGCAGTCCGACCCTCCCCCTCCAGGGGAGGGTGCAACCCCGCGAGCACCGCGCTGGCGGCGTGCTCATGCTCTCGTTGCGGCACTCGCGGGACTTGTTGCGATTGCATGCGCGAGCGCCGCCATCACTCCGGCGCGTGCCGACGCCGTCGCCGACTTTTATCGCGGCAAGACCGTGACCGTGGTGATCGGATTTTCCGTTGGCGGCGGCTATGACCTTTATGCGCGGCTGCTGGCGCGCCATCTCGGTCGCCATATTCCGGGCCAGCCCAATGTCCTGCCGCAGAATCGCGAGGGCGCGGGGAGCGAGCGTGCGACGCTCTATCTCTATAATGCGGCTCCCAAGGACGGCACCGTGATCGGCACGTTCTCGCGCAGCATGGTGGTCGCGCCGCTTCTCATCAATGCGCCGTTCGATGCGACGCGGTTCTCATGGCTCGGCAGTATTTCGTCGGACGTCAGCGTCTGCATGACGTGGCAGACGTCGCAGATCGCGACTTTCAGCGACATGCTGGCGAAGCCGTTCACCATGGGCGGACTCGGCAAGGATGCGGATCCGGATATTTTTGCGAACGTGCTGCGCAACATGTTCGGCGCCAAGCTCAAGCTGGTGACCGGCTATCCCGGCACCAATGATGCGACGCTGGCGATGGAGCGCGGCGAGGTCAACGGCATGTGCGGCGTTTCGTGGAGCACCGCGAAGGCCCGTCACATAGATTGGATCAAGTCGAAGCAGGTCAACATGCCGGTGCAGTTCGGCTTGCGGAAAGAAGCTGACATTCCTGAGGTCCCTGCGGTCACCGATCTCGCCAAGGGCGAGGAACAGAGCAAGATGCTGCGCCTCATCCTCACCGGCCAGGCGATGGCCCGGCCTTATGTGGCGCCACCCGGGATTCCGGCGGATCGCCATCAGGCACTGATCGCAGCCTTCGATGCCACCATGAAGGACCCGGAGTTCCTGGCCGATGCCGAGAAGGCGCAGGTCGACATCGTTCCGGTGACGGCGCGGGAGATCCAAGCGCTGCTAGCAGAGGTCTATGCCACGCCGAAGGATATTGTCGCCAAAGCCGCCGAGGCCATCGCGAATTGAAATGATCGGCGCACGTCTGCCGCGGCTCGAGGATCATGCGCTGCTCATCGGCCGCGGTTGTTACGTCGACGACGTGGCGGTCGCCGACGCGCTCGAAGCAGCGTTCGTGCGCAGCCCGCATTCCCATGCGCTGATCCGCAAAGTCGACAGCGCCGCGGCGCGCGCACTGCCAGGCGTCATCGCGGTGCTCACCCTCGACGATCTCGTGCCGGTGATGGCGAAGCGTCGCATGATCCGCACCTCCAATTCGGGCACGGCGCTCGACCGATGCTGGGCCTTCGCGCTTGCCGACGGCGAGGCGAGTTATGTCGGCGAGCCGGTGGCGATCGTGCTCGCGAAGACCCGTTACATCGCCGAGGATGCGACGGCTCTCGTCGAAGTCGATTACGACGTCATGCCGTCCTCCGCCGATTGCCGCAAGGCGGCCGCGGCGGGGGCGCCGCCGGTGCGCCGCGAGGTGTCGTCCAACGTCATCTCCACCTACAAGGTCGCCTTCGGCGATGCGGACAGCGCGTTCCGCGCCGCCACCCATGTGGTGCGGGAAAGCTTCTGGCCGCATCGCGGGGGCGGCCACTCGATCGAGGGGCGCGGCATCGCCGTCGAATACGGCAAAGCCGACGACACGCTGACGGTGTTCGCCTCGACGCAGAAGGCGCACGACCTGCGCAACACCCTCGCCTCGGTACTCGGGCTCGACGACAATTGGCTGCGCGTCGCAACGCCCGATGTCGGCGGCGGATTCGGTCCCAAGCTCTGCGTCTATGCCGAGGACGTCGCAGTCGTCGCCGCCGCAAAGCTTCTCGGCCGCTCGGTGAAGTGGATCGAGGACCGGCGCGAGCATTTCCTCGGTGCCGTCCAGGAGCGCGACCAGCATTGGTCGATCGAAATGGCGCTCGACGGCAATGGCCGCGTCCTCGGTCTGCGTGGACACTTGCTGCACGACCTTGGCGCCTACGCGCTCCAGGACGTGAACCTGCCCTACAATTCGGCCTCGACGCTGACGGGCCCTTATGACGTGCCGGCCCTCGCGATGGAGGTCGCCGTCACCTTGACCAACAAGGTGCCGGTCTCCTCCGTGCGCGGCGCCGGTTATCCGCAGGCCTCGTTCGTGATGGAGCGGCTGCTCGACATTGCCGCGCACGAACTCGGCTTCGAGCGCGCCGAGTTGCGCCGGCGCAACCTGATCCCGGCGAAGAAGTTGCCTTACACCAAGCCGCTCAAGACGCGGGCGGGCGCTCCTGTCGTCTATGACAGCGGCGATTACCCGGCGTGCCAGGCGACGGTGCTCGCCGCGGCTGACTGGGATGGATTTCCGGTGCGCCAAACGGCGGCACGCGCGAAAGGCCGGCTGATCGGCATGGGGCTTGCGCATGCCATGAAGGGCACCGGGCGCGGGCCGTTCGAATCCGGCGTCGTGCGTGTCGCCCCCTCGGGCCGCATCTCGGTGTTCACCGGCGCCGCCGCCATGGGCCAAGGCCTGAAGACCGCGCTTGCCCAGATTTGCGCGGGCGAACTTGGCGTCGCACCCGCCGACGTGCAGGTGATCGCAGGCGATACCGGCAAAGTGGCCGTCGGGCTTGGCGGCTTCGCAAGCCGCCAGACGGTGACGGCCGGCTCTTCGGTCATGCTCGCGGCGCAGGCGGTGGCGCGCAAGGCCAAGACGCTCGCGAGCCACGTGCTTGAGGTCGCCGAAGCCGATCTCGAACTTGTCCACGGGCGCCTGCAGGTCGTCGGCGCGCCGCAGCTTGGCGTACCGCTCGGCGAGCTTGCGCGCATCCTGCAGGGCGCACCCGGCTACGGGTTTCCCCCCGGGATGGAGCCCGGGCTTCAAGAGAGCTGCAACTTCCGCACCGATCAGCTGGCCTACGCCAACGCCTGTCATGCGGCCGAGGTCGAGGTCGACCCTGAGACCGGCGAAGTGCGCATCCTGCGCTACGTCGCGCTCCAGGATTCCGGTGTTCTCGTCAATCCGATGATGGTCGACGGCCAGGTCCATGGCGGCATCGCCCACGGCGTCGGCAACGCACTGCTCGAATGGATGGGCTACGATGACGCCGGCCAGCCGCTGACGACGAGCTTCGCCGAATATCTGATGCCGACCGCGCCGTCCTTTCCGATGTTCGACACGCTCTACAAGGAGACGCCGTCGCCGCTCAATCCGCTCGGCGCCAAGGGCGCGGGCGAAGTCGGCACCATTCCTGCCGCTGCCGCCGTAGTCTCCGCCATCGAAGACGCGTTGCAGCCTTACGGCGTGCGCCTCACCCGCTATCCGGTCACGCCGGCGATGTTGCTTGATTTGATGGCGGCCTCGATCGCGGCACGAACGCGCTCGGGCGTCAGCGGCACATCGTAGATCTCCGCGCCCATGGATTTGAGCGCGTCATTGACTGCCGATACGATGGCTGCCGGCGGGCCGACGGCACCGCCCTCGCCGATTCCCTTGACGCCAAATTCGGTGTGCGGCGACGGCGTTTCCATGTGCAGGATGCGGATGTTCGGCACATCCGTCGCACCGGGCAGAAGATAATCCGCGAGCGTTGCCGCCAGCGGCTGACCCTGGCGATCGTAGGGCATCACCTCGTAAAGGCAGGTCCCGATGCCCTGCACCGTGCCGCCTTCGATCTGGCCGTCGACGATCCTGGGATTGATGAGCACGCCGCCGTCTTCGACCACCACATAATCGAGCAGCTCGATGAACCCGGTCTGCGGGTCGACGGCAACGACCACGGCATGAGCCGCATAGCTGAACGTTCCGCTGTCGCGCCCCGCGCGATAACCGGTGGTGACTTCGAGTCCGCCGGGATCGACGTCCGGCGGAAGCTGGTGGGGCTGCAGATACCAGACATGCGCAATTTCCCGCAGCGAAATGCTCGCCTGTCGTCCGACCACCGCGCCGTTTTCTACACGGACGTCCGCCTTATCCGCCTGCATCAGCCACGCGCCGATGGGCTTGGCGCGTTCCGCAAGTGCGCGCGCGGCGCGAGCAACCGCGCCGCCACCCATCACGATCGATCGCGACGCATAGGTGCCGGTCGAGAACGGGCTATAGAGCGTGTCGCCCTGCAGGATCTTGATCCTGTCGAGGTCGACGCCGAGGACTTCATGCGCGATCTGGGCGAACGTCGTCTCGTGACCTTGGCCGTGCGAGTGGGTGCCGACCCTGATCTCGACGTCGCCGTCGATGGTGAGGCGGGCGCTCGCCTGCTCGTAGCCCGGCACGATCGGCCGGCCCCAGCCGGAGAGAACGGACGTGCCGAGCGCGCCCTGCTCGCAAAAGATCGAGATGCCGACGCCGATCAGACGACCGTCGGGCTCGCCTCGCTTCTGACGCTGGCGGATTCCTACGACGTCGATCGCCGCGACCGCCCGACGCATGCATTCGGGATAGTCGCCGCTGTCGAAGAACTTGCCGACGATGTTGGTGAACGGCATCTGATCGGCGCGCACGAGATTGCGCGTGCGGACTTCATGCGGTTCGAGGCCGGCCTCGTCGGCGATTGCGTCCATGACCGCTTCGATGGCGAGGCATACCCCGGTTCGCGCCACGCCGCGATAAGGCAGGATCGGACATTTGTTGGTCGAGACGGCGTAGGCTTGGCAGCGATAGACCTTGAAGTCGTACGGCCCCGGAAGCAGGCTCGCGATCTGCGAGACTTCCAAGGCCGAAGACGTTGGAAAGACCGAATAGGCGCCCGAATCGACACTGGCCACGCAATCGAGCGCGAGCAGCCGTCCATCGCGGTCGGCATATCCGGTGATGCGATACCAATGTTCCCGGCAATTGGGGTTCGCGGTCAGCCGCTCGCGGCAATCTTCGAGCCAGCGCACGGGTCGATCGAGCCGCCGGGTAAGCCACGCCAGCGCGACCTCCTCGCGCAGCAGCAGGCCCTTGTAGCCGAAGCCGCCGCCGACATCGGGCGCGGTCACGCGGATGGCGCTGTCGGCGACGCCGAGACAATGCGCGATACCGATCTGCACGATATGCGGCATCTGGGTCGACGACACGATCGTGAGGTAGCCGAGGCGCGCATCGCGATAGGCAAGACAGCCGCGTCCTTCGATCGGAAACATGCACTGCCGGGACGTGCGGAACTCGCGCGTCACCGCAATCGGCGCCGTGCGTGCGACGGCGTCGATATCGGCATCGACGCGCACCTGCAGGAAGACGTTATCGCCCCACTCCTCGTGGACGAGGGGCGCACCGGGTTCGCGGGCGGCGATCAGATCGCTGACGGCCGGCAGCTCGTCGTACTCGACTTGCACGGACCCGGCGATGTCTTCGGCTTCGGCACGGGACGATGCGACACACATGGCGACAAGCTCGCCGACGTATCTCACCTTCTCCGACACCAGGATCGGTTCGGAGGAATGCTTGAAGCCGGGCAACGCGGTCGCTGCGCGGATCGGCTTCACGTCGACGAGATGTTTGGCCGTGAACACCCTGTCCGACACCGCGTCAGGGACATGGATCGCGCGAATTCGCCCATGCGCCACGGTGCTGCGCACGAACGCGACCTCCAGCGCCCCCGGCATGCGAAAGTCCGCGATGAACTGGCCGCGGCCGGTCAGCAGCCGATCATCCTCCTTGCGCGGAACCGATGCGCCGACGCCGCTGGAGCTTTGCATAATCACCGAAACATTCATGCGATTGGAGGCTGTGCGCATCATTCATGCGACCGGCAGCCTAATGCCTCCGTGGCACTAAAATTTCTTCATGGGCTCGGATGCGCCCGGCCCGCGATCCGCAGCAGAGCGGAAGTTCGCAATTTGTCCGATGTAGGAGGACCGGGGGCACCTGGGATCATATAACGCCCCATCTTGCCGATATGACCGGGAGAGGATCGTGCGCAGGGTTACCTCGCGTTCGGCGAGACTAAATCCTACGGCGTCGCGCCGAGGGGCTTAAGTTCGACCACGGCGGCATTCGCTTCGATCAGCGTTTTCGGGCAGTCGCGTGCCGCGATACGGAATTGACGCGCCGCCTCGTCCCTGGCGCCTTGCCGCAGCGCCCATTCGCCGGAATAGAAATTGGCCTCGCAGACTTGAGCGATCTTCTTGGCGGCATTCGGATCGGCGGCGGCGGCAAGCACGGCGGCCGGGGTCATCTGGCCGAGATACATTCGGATGACCGGCGCCGGCCACTCCTTCATGTTGAGCTTGGCAATCGCCTGCGGCAGCGTGCTCGGCACGTTGCTGCGCGCCTCGGCAATGTCGAGCCACAGTGCCGTATAGGGATATCCTGGGGTCATAGCGACCGCCTGCTTATAGTCTTCAATCGCCTTGGGGAGATGACCGGCGAACAGATTTGCGCGCCCTCGATTGAAATATGCAATCATCATCGCCTGCGGATTAATCCCGACGGCCTCGCTGAATGCGGCGATGGCGTCCGCAAAATCGCCCTTCTCCATGTAGGCCAGCCCCCGAAGGTTGTAGGCGTTGGCCGGCTTCGGATCGATGCGGATCGCCACATTGTAATCGGCGAGAGCGCGGTCAATGTCACCGCTATAGCCGTATGCCTGACCGCGCGTTTCGTAGACGCGGGCGGATTTAGGATTGAGCCGAACCGCCTCGTTCGCATCGGCGAGGGCGTGGTCAAAATCGCCCTTTTGATCGTAGGCACTCGACCTGCCGACATAGGCGTCGACATAGTTGGCGTCGTGCTGGAGCGCTTGGCCGTATTCGGCGATCGCGCGATCGGGGTCTTCCTTGTCCATGATGTAAATGTCGCCGCGACCGCTATATGCGGAGGCCAAATTCGGGTCGAGCCGGATGGCCGCGTCGTAATCGCCCATCGCGCGGTCGTCGTCGCCGAGGGCGAAATACACGCTGGCACGGCGATCGTAGACCTTCGCGCGATCTTGGGGACTACCTTGCGCGGCGTTGATGAGCGCCGAGCAGGCCTTGACCTGCTGGTTCCACTCCACCCCCGACTTTCCCGTGCAATCCTGCGGCAGCGGTGCCGGTTGCGCCGCGGCGTGGGCAGCGAGCAGCAGTGTTACGGCGAAAGCAGCAGCGCAGAAGAGCTGATGGCGCATCGGTTTCCTCAGGTTGGACGATTGACACCACCCTACCATACATTACCCATTCTTTATCCACGCTACGATCGCGTCGGACTGCTCTCTGAAATAATGGCGGAACCAGATGGTGTACTGTTCCGGCCGCTCGCGGAGATCTCGGCTCAAATCGGCAAGCGGCATCCATTTCCACTCCGAAACTTCTGCCGGGTCCGGTGTCACAGAGCCGTCATAGGTGCCGCCGAAGGCATGGACGAGTTCGTCCTCGATGAAGCCGTTCGAGACCGCGGCGCGGTAGTGGGTGGTGAACAGCGGCTTGAGCTCGGTGCGGATTCCCATCTCCTCCCCCAGGCGTCGTCGCGCGGCGTCGGCCGTCGACTCGCCGGGGCGCGGATGGCTGCAGCACGCATTGGTCCACAGGCCGCCCGAGTGATATTTCGCCGCGTTGCGCCGGTGCACCAGCATCTCGCCGGCGCGGTTGCGCACCAGCACGGAGATCGCGCGATGCATCAGGCCTTGACGGTGCACGTCGATTTTCGACGCGACGCCCTGCGGCACGTCTTCGGCGTCGACCAGGACGATAAGCTCCCGGTCGCTCGATCCGGCAGAAAACTCGTTCACACCACAATCCCCAACAGTCGCGCCGCGCATGCATTTAAGCATGCGTCGCCCGCCATTGAACAGCCGAGCAATGGTCGCATTGCTGCAGGATCGGCAGAGCGTTAACGTCGCGCCCCCTGCCATCGCATCACAAGGTCCCGCCATGGAGTTGAAATCGAAGTCTCTCGCCCAGGAGCGGTTCGGAGCGTTCGCCACGACTTACGCGACCAGTCGCTCTCATGCCAAGGGCGGCAGCCTCGCCCGGCTCGTCGAGCTGTTGGCGCCGCAGCCGACGTGGACAGCGCTCGATATCGCAACCGGGGCCGGCCACATGGCGCTCGCGCTTGCGCCGCATGTCGCCCACGTCACCGCCTCGGACATCACGCCGCAGATGCTGGCCGTCGCGCGCAAACTCGCAGCGGAGCGCAACATCCACAACATCTCGTTCGCGGATGCCAAGGCAGAGGCGCTGCCGTTCGCCGACGGCAGCTTCGATGTCGTGACGTGCCGGATCGCGCCTCATCATTTCGACAACGTGGCGAAGTTCACGACCGAGGTCGCGCGGGTGCTGCGCGCCGGCGGCCTGTTCGGCCTCGTCGACAATGTTTCACCGGACCCTGCGATGATGGCGGGTGATGCTGTGGCGCTCGCCAAAGCGGCCGACGAATACAACGCGTTCGAGAAATTCCGCGATCCGAGCCATGTCCGCTGCCTGACGCTCACCGAGTGGCGGGCGCTCGTCCGCAACGCCGGGCTCACTGAGCGGCATGCCGAGCTGCTCGACAAGCCAATGGTGCTCGGCCCGTGGGCGGATCAGCAGGAGGTCGATGCTGCCGGCAAGGCCCGCCTGACAGCGATGCTGCTCGACGGCTCGGATGCATTCCGCGCCTTCGCGCGGCCGCAGGAGAACAAGGGCGATGTCGATTTCATTCTCACCGAAGCGGTGATCGTCGCGGCGAAGTAGCCTTCATCGCCTTAGCGGAGCTGAGCTGAAATGGCTCAGGCCGTGCTGCCGGCATCGACGGTCAGGACGGTACCCGTGATGCTCTTCGCCTTGTCGCCGAGCAGAAACTCGACGGCGTCGGCGACATCATCGACCGCCGGGAGCCGCTTCAGCGCACTGCGCCGCACGATCCTCTCTCGGGTCTCGTCTTGGAGGCCTTCGGTCATCTCGGTGTCGAGGAAGCCTGGCGCGACGGCGTTGACGTTGACGCCCATACGCCCGACCTCGCGCGCGAGCGAGCGCGTGAAGCCGACCATCGATGCCTTGGTGGCGGCATAGACCGAGAGCCCGCTGTAGCCGGTCGACGCCACGATCGAGGTGACATTGATGATGCGGCCGCCGCCGTCCGCCATCATCGACCGCACCACGTATTTGGTGAAAACGATGGGCGACAGCGTATTGAGCCGCACCGTCTGCTCGATCTTCGATGTGTGCATCAGCGACAGCGCGCCGTCGGTGCCGACGGCTGCATTGTTGACGAGCCCATAGAGCGGACCGAATTGCTTGCGCAGCCCGGCGACGAAGCGCGGAATGCCGTCGACGTCGCCAAGATCGAACGGCGCGAACCGGATCGCCTCCGCGTTCCGGCCGTCAGCGATGATCTTGGCAAGTTCGGCGCCCTCTTTGCGTGCAACCGCAATGGGCGCATAGCCCGCATCGGCAAGCCTTCGCACGATGCCAAGCCCAAGGCCGCGGCTGCCGCCGGTGACGACGACATTACGCATGGCGCACGAGCTTGCCGGTGGCAGAGACGTCGAGGCTCGGGACGAACCGGATCATCGCCGGCACCTTGTGGGGCGAAAGCTCGCTGCGGCAGATCGCCAGGATCTCGCGCTCCGCTGCAGCGACGCGATCCGTGCTTGCGCCCGCCTCGCCTTTCAACACGACGTCGGCTGCAACGATCGCGCCGGTGATCGGATTGCGCCGCGCGCGCACCAGCGACGCCCAGACGTCCGGGTGCCGATTGATGACCGCCTCGACCTCCTCGGGATGAACCTTCTGCCCGCCGACATTGATGATGCCGCCTTTGCGGCCGACGAAGTGGTAGCGATCGCCGGTGAGTTCCACCATGTCGCCGGTGTCGACGAAGCCCTCGTCATCGAGCAGCGGCTTGGTATCTGGCCCGACATAACCGGATGCCGTGCGCGCCGAGCGCAGCCGCAGCGATCCATCCTGGATCTTGATGTCGACCTCGCCCTGGCCGACGCGAACGAAGCTCGCCGGAAAACCGGCCAAGCCGTCGTTCACTTCAAACGCGACGCCAGCTTCGGTCGACGCGTATGCGTGACCGACCGCCGCTTGCGGAAAGAACGCGCGCAGCTGATCGAGGATCGCCTGATCGGCGATCTCGCCCGACAGCCGGACATAGCGCGGCGCAATCGTTTTCGCGGCGGGGCTCATGACCGCGCGCCGCCAGTGCGACGGGGTGCCGGAGAGATGCGTCACGCCGTGCGCTGCAAGGCGCGCGAGGTGCTCGGCCACCGGCTCGCCCGCACTCGACAGGATCAGCGAGCCGCTGCCAACGACCGCGCGGAAGAAGATCTGCAAACCGCCATAGCGGCGGATGTCATAGAACGTGCCCCAGACCGGCGGTGACGCGATCGGCTTGATCGGCGCGGTCAGGCTCGCAACATCGTGCCTCACCATCTTTGGTACGCCCGTCGTGCCGGACGTGAGCAGGAGCCATTCGGTGCGGCGGCCGCCGCGCGGGATATCGGCGCGCGGCTCGATCTTGATGCCGGCCGCAACATGAAGCGCAATCCCGAGCGCAGCGAATTCATCGGCCGGCCGATCCGACACGATCGCGTCGGCCTCGGCGTTGGCGGCGATCGCCGGAAGATGCGCGGTCGCGAGGTCGACCGGGCACAGCACGACGCGGCGGGCGATGCCGTCGAGCTCGACCAGCGCCACCGCGGCCGGAAGCTGATCGCGCGCGAGCAGCAGCACCGATCGGCCGGCGAGCTCGGACAGGCGTCCGCCGAAGCTTGAGCCGCGCGCGAGGTCGGCAATCGCGACGCTGCCGCCGGCGCCCCACAGAAATCGAGGCGCGGTTCCTTGATCTGCGATGAGGTGGCGGAGCGAGCGCGCGTCAGCCTGCAGCATTTTCGTAGACCCGCACGAAATCGCCGAGGGTCACGGGAAAGCTGATGTCATCGGCGGATGAGAAGGGATCGACGCCAAGCTCATCCTCGAGCCGCGCCACCAGCACGGCAAAGCACAGCGAATCGAGGCCGGTGTTCATCAGCACCGCATCGTCGGTGAGCGGCGCGAGCTTCTTGCGATGCTCCGCGGCGATCCGTTCGATCTCGGAAATCACCGTTAACTTAATCGACATCGAACGGCCCTATATGATTTTTCGTCAAATACCTATAGGCGACCCGCGTCAGCGTACAAGTCGACTTGCGCATTATGGTCAATCAACGATTTCAGGACCCCGCTGCCGTCATTCGTTCGCGGCCGATTGCGCCCGACGATCACCAAGCCGTCGCCGAACTTCTTAACAAAGGTTTCGGCGTGCGGCGCAGCCGCGAATTCTGGCGGCACGTTCTTGATTGCCTGTCGCAGCGTCCGGCTCCCGAAGGTCTGCCGAAATGCGGCTATCTCCTCGAGAGCGGCGGTCGGCCGGTGGGCGCCATCCTGCTGATCTTCTCGACTCCGCGCACCGGCAATGATCCCGCCGCCATCCGCGCCAACATCTCGAGCTGGTACGTCGAGCCCGAATTTCGCGGCTATGCGTCGTTTCTCGCCGCCCAAGCATTGCGCCACAAAACTGTGACCTATCTCAATGTCTCGCCCGCGCACAATACGCTGACGACGCTCGTGGCGCAGGGCTATACGCGCTACAGCGAAGGCATGTTCGTCGGGCTACCGGCCCTGCAACGGGCGACCGCTGAGGCGCGGATCGTTGCCGCCGACGTCACGCCCGGTGCGCAATTCGAGCCGTTCGAGCGGGACGTTCTCGTCGACCACGCCGCCTACGGCTGCCTGAGTTTCTGGTGCGTGACGGCGGAGCACGCCTATCCGTTCGTCTTCCGGCCGAGGCTTGCCAAAGGCGTGCTGCCCTGCGCACAACTTATCTACTGCCGCGACGTCGGCGACGTGGCCCGCTTTGCGGGGTTGATCGGCCGCCACCTCTTGCGCCACCGCCATCCCATCGTCGTCATCGACTCCAACGGACCAATCCCGGGACTTCTCGGCCATTATTTTGCGGGATGGCAGCCGAAATTTTTCAAGGGGCCGGAACGCCCGCGGCTGGGCGATCTTGCCTACACCGAAGCTGCGATGTTCGGGATGTAAGTCACCTCTCCCGAGGGAGAGGTGAAGATCGCGCTAGTCACTGACCCCAATTGGCGCGCTCACGCGCGCATCATTGCCGATGCTGCGACACTACGCGACGTTTCCGACTTGCGGCGCGAGACGATGGTCGCGAGCCAGTTGCGATAGAACCGCAAGGCCGCGCTGCGCCAAGCGTGCACCAGAGGTTCACTCAATACGGTCGCCGGAAATGTCTCGAGCAGCCGCTCGCTTCGCGCGGCAAGCGCGATCGCGCGAAACTCATCCAGAATCTGTTCCGTCGCCTCATCGAAATAGCGCTGCGGCACCGTCGGATAAGTCTCGCGTTCGCCGCGCAGAAAGCGGCCGACGTCGCGGCGGTACTCGCGCAGCAATGTCTGCGGCTCGTACTCCGGATGCCCCTGCAGGAAGACGAACAGGCTGCCGATGTCCTTGACGAACAGGTCGGCGCCGACGATGTCCCCGCGCGACAGCACATGGTAGCCGCGCTCCGACAGCTCGACCTCACGCAAATCATTCCAACGCGAATGCGGCACCTGCACCGGCATCGCCGCCCCGCCCGTCAACGGGTGAACCAGGGCTCGCTCGCATTCGAAAACGCCGAAGCACTTGTCGGGAAATGCGACACGCTCGATGCTGTCGAGATGAAGCACCGCAGCGTGCGCCGCAAGACATGACCAGATCGTCGACGTGGTATTGCGCGCAGCCCAATCGACGAGCCGGGTGAAGGCGGGCCAATAAGGCTCGGCCGGCAGCGCATCGCGCGGCTCAGTGCCGGTGACGATCAACGCATCGAAGTTCGCGTCCCACAATTCGCGGATATCGGCGTAGTGCGTGTCGACATAGTGCTGCGCGGTTTCGGCGCGCGGAACGCCGGGCAACGAGAACAGGCGCACCCGTACCGGCATGCGCCCGGACGCGGTCGCGAGCAGGCCGATGAACTGGCGCTCCGTCGATTCGAGGGCCGAGTCGGGCATGTTGTTGACAATGCCGACACTGATGCCCTCGCCACGCATCGATGCGGCGACCGGCGCGCAATGCACGCCGGGCAGCAGCGCATAGCTGCGTCCGGACGAGCCCTGCTCCATGACGACCGGCATCGTTCTGCTCCGTTACTCGGCGGCGACCATGATCGACCGCGGCGTGCCGGTCGCATCGAGCGCCTGCTTGAGGTCATCGATGATGTCGTCGATGTGCTCGATGCCGATGCTGAGCCGGATCATTTCCGGCCGCACGCCGGCCTTGATCTGGTCCTCCGGCGCCATCTGCCGATGGGTGGTCGATGCCGGATGGCAGGCGAGCGATTTCGCGTCGCCCATGTTGACAAGGCGTTTGATGAGTTTGAGCGCGTCGTAGAATTTGGTGCCGGCCTCGAATCCGCCGCGCACGCCGAAGGTGAGCAGCGAGCACGCCCGGCCGCCGAGATATTTCCGCGCGAGCGCGTAATAGGGATTGTCCGTAAACCCCGCGTAGTTCACCCAGTCGACGCGCGGGTTGCCGCGCAGGAACTCGGCGACACGATGGGCATTTTCGACATGACGCTCGACTCGCAGCGCCACCGTCTCGATGCCTTGCAGCAGCAGAAATGCGCTCATCGGCGCCAGCACTGCGCCAGTCGTTCGCTGAAAGACGCTGCGGCAGCGCGCGATATAGGCGGCCGGCCCGAAATGATCCGCGTAGACGAGCCCGTGGTAGGACGCGTCGGGCACGTTGAACATCGGGAAGCGCTCGGCATGATTCTTCCAGGGGAAGTTGCCGCTGTCGACGATCGCCCCGCCGAGGGTCGTGCCGTGACCACCCATGAACTTGGTCAGCGAATGGACGACGACATCGGCGCCGTAGTCGATCGGCTTGATCAGGATCGGCGTCGCGACCGTGTTGTCGACGATCAGCGGAACGCCGTGGCGATGGGCGACGGTCGCGAGCGCCTCGATGTCGCAGATGTTGCCGGCCGGATTGCCGACCGATTCGCAGAACACCGCCCGGGTATTCGCATCGATCAGGCATTCGACGTCAACGGGTTGATCGCTCGCGGCGAACTTCGTCGCGACGCCTTGGCGCGGCAGGAGATGGGAGAACAACGTGTGGGTCGTCCCGTACAGTTGCGGCACCGAGACGATGTTGGTGCCGAGCTCAGTGACGTTCTGGACCGCATAGGTGAGCGCGGCCTGGCCGGTCGCGACGCACAGCGCCTCGACGCCGCCTTCGAGCGCCGCGACGCGGCGTTCCAGCACTTGCGTCGTCGGGTTGCTGATGCGGCTGTAGCGATGGCCCTCGACTTCGAGATTGAAGAGCGCGGCGCCGTGCTCGGCGGAATCGAATGTGTAGGCGACGGTCTGATAGATCGGGACCGCCACAGCGTGCGTCGATGGATCGAAATCATAGCCGTAGTGAATAGCGATCGTCTCGCTCTTCATTGCCTCACCCGTCCATTGTGCGCGTGCAACTGGACTTGATTTAACGTCCAAACCGCCGCGCTTTTGAAACGGCATCTTAAGCATGGGAAAGTATCTAAAAGGTGCAGCGCAACGCGAAAGCGCCCGCGGCAAAAATCGGCTCGGCTAACCTTAATGGTTAATGCGCGCTGGCCTTCATTTGCGAGGATCGCTTCCGAGATGACGTGTATTTATCGAGATAAGTCGCGCCACTTGCGCAAAACGTCGCATGCGCCTCACGACGCACTTTTCGGAAACTGCTAACGCGGACGGCCAATATTCTTTTGTTGAATCGACGTATTGATAACCAAAGAGCCGAACAAATGAGCATAAACGAGAGCGAGACGATGGCGCGGCCGAGGCCGGCACCACCCGCGAAGACCGCATCGAAGGCGTGGCTGCGCGCGCTGGAATTGACCGCGCCGATCGCGAGTTCGCCCTTGCGCACCTTCCCGGCGGTCATCGCCGAATTGGCGGAGCGTTTCGGCGATGCGCCGGCTCTCATCTCCGACACGGAAAACTTCAGCTTCAACGCATTGGATGCACGCGCGAACCGTTATGCTCGCTGGGCACTCGCGCAAAATCTCGGCCGCGGCGAAACCGTCGCCCTGATGATGCCGAACCGTCCCGAATACATGGCGATCTGGCTCGGCATCACCCGCGCGGGCGGCGCCGTCGCGCTCATCAACGCGAACCTTGCCGGGCCGGCGCTCGCGCATTGCCTCGACATCGTCGCGCCGAAGCACATCATCGTAGCCGATGAACTTGTCGATGCATTCGAAACGGCGCAGCCTCATCGCAAGACCGCCGGAGCAATCTGGTCGCACGGCGGCGCCACTCGCTATCCCGATGTATCGGACGCGGTTACACAACATTCGCCAAGCGGGCTTGCCCGTGGCGAACAGCGTCCTGTCAGCATCGACGACCGTGCGCTCTACGTCTACACGTCAGGCACCACTGGCCTGCCGAAGGCCGCGAAGATCAGCCACTACCGGCTGATGGTGTGGACGCATTGGTTCGCCGGGATGATGGAGACCGGGCCGGCCGACCGCATGCTCAACTGCCTGCCGATGTATCACAGCATCGGCGGCGCGGTCGCGACCGGCGCAACGCTCGTCAATGGCGGCTCGGTCGCGATCCTGGAAAAATTCTCCGCGCGCACGTTCTGGGACGACGTGGTGCGCTTTGACTGCACACTGTTCCAGTATATCGGCGAGCTGTGCCGCTATCTCTTAGCCGCGCCGCCCCATCCACAAGAGACGCGGCACCGGCTGCGGCTCTGCTGCGGCAACGGACTGCGCGGCGACGTGTGGGAGGAATTCCAGCGCCGGTTCCGCATTCCGCAGATCCTCGAATTCTACGCAGCGACCGAAGCCAACGTGTCGCTGTTTAACGTCGAGGGAAAGCCGGGCGCGATCGGGCGCATGCCGCCCTTCATCGCAAAGCGCGACGCGTTGGCGCTCGTCAAGTTCGACGTCGCGCGCAGCATGCCCCTGCGCGATGACGAGGGCTTTTGCGTGCGGTGCGGCCCGAACGAGATCGGCGAAGCGATCGGCCGCATCTCCGCAGGTGGGGCCGATCACGGCGGGCGGTTCGACGGCTACACGGACCCGGCGGAGACCGAGCGCAAAGTCTTGCGCGATGTGTTCGTGCGCGGCGACGCCTGGTTTCGCACCGGCGATCTGATGCGCCGCGACGAGCAAGGTTTCTACTATTTCATCGATCGGATCGGCGACACGTTCCGGTGGAAGGGCGAAAACGTAGCCACGTCCGAAGTGGCCGCCGCCATCACCGCCTTCTCAGGGATTACCGAGGCCAATGTCTATGGCGTCGCAATTCCCGGCGCCGACGGACGCGCCGGCATGGCCGAGCTTGTCTGCTCCGGGCCGATCGATCTCGCGGCATTGCGCGGACACCTCGCGCAACGGCTGCCGAAATATGCCCAGCCGGTGTTCCTGCGCATCCGCGATAGGATCGATGTGACGCCGACGTTCAAGCAGATGAAGAACGGCGGCGCCGAGGCCTACGATCCGAGCGTGTGCGCCGATCCGCTTTACGTCTGCGACCCCGCACACGCCGCGTATGTGCCGCTCGATGGTGCGATTTACAAGCGCATCACCGAGGGCCGCCTGCGTTTATAGCGACATCACTCATCGATGATCTGGCCGCCGTCGTAGCCGCAGGCGATGCGGCCGAGCGCGGCCCGGAATGCTTCGGTGTCGATGGCGGCGGAAAAATCGGGCGCGTCTCGCCGCGCTCTGCCGGCGCGGGCGAGAAGGGCCGCGATCAGATCGCGATCGAGGTAGGGCAAGCTCGCCCAAAATCCGCGGGCCAGCTCCAGCGCCAGCGCGTGGTCGGGATGATTGGCGTTCTCGGGCGCACGGCCGATCTCGTACATGTGCCGGACCTTGTCCCATGGCGCGCGCTCGGACGGCAGGCGGGCGAATATTTCGGGATGCTCGTCGGCGACATAGAAACGGTTGAGCGTATCGAACAGGGCGAAGCGGTAGCCTTGCGCGAGGAGGTTCGGCTCCCATTCGCCCCAGGCCAGCTCGCCCGAGCCTGGCTTGATGGCTTCGATGACAATGACTTTGGGACGGTGGCGCCGCCAGTCGCCGCCGGCGAGGACATCGGCCTCCGCGCCCTCCACATCGATCTTGAGGAAATCGATCTCGGCGAGCCCGTGGCGGTCGCAGAGCTCCGCGAGCGTCAACATCGGCATGCGTACGCTACGATAACCGACGCCGAATTTTTGAGCGGCGCGGGCAACGGCTTCGACGGTCGACGAAAGGCCGTGCAGACGGTCGACGACATGGAAATCGATCTCGCCCGATGTCCTGCCGATGACGCCGCACACCGCGATGTCCCGCGGCCGCAAGCGCTCGTACAAAGCCACAAGGTCGGCCTGCGGCTCGACCACGATGCCGCTCCAGCCGCGCTCGTAGAACCAGAACGACACGTTGTCCGCGATCGGATGTCCGCCGCCGATATCGATATAGGTGCCGCGCGTCCGCCCCGCGAAGGCGAGCGAGAGATGATAGTCTTCGAGGTTCTGCGTGTAAGACAATTCCATCGGCGCGGTTCTCGTGTTCGTGTCGACCACACATAACACGGGTCATCCGCGGCGTGCCTCCTCGACATGAGCCCGCATCGAGACCGAGTACGCGCTGGAGGGCGCCCTTCAGTCCACTCTTTGACGGACCATCACAATCATTTTCCACATCTTGATCAGACGCCACCTATCGAGCCATAGTATTGTTGTGGCCTTATCAGGAAGAGCGACCGCTGCACCGCCGTTTTCGGTATAGTTTGGCGAATGTTTTGAATTGCAGAAGCGCCCGGCCGCCGCCCGCACAGGGGAGGACGAACATGCGCACTCTTGATCTAGCCAAGAACCCGCTCGCGATCACGGCTTTGATTGCACTGATCTGGGCCGCAGCGGCACCAAGGCTCGCAGCCGAGCCGGGCGCGGCCATTCCGGATTTCTCCGCCAATGGCACCGCCTGGGTTTTCGGCCCCGGCGACTACATTGCGATCCCCGGAGAGCCGAGCCCGACGCGCAATGATCCGGCCCACCCCTACATCTCCAACAACGAATTTCGTGCCACCGGGACCCAGCCGACGTATCGCGTTGCCGATCTCAGCAACCCCAACATCAAGCCGTGGGCGAAGGAGATCATGAAACGCGAGAACGACAAGGCGCTCTCCGGCGCGGTACCGTTCGCGTGGCGGCAGAGTTGCATGCCGGCGGGCGTCCCGGGCTTCATGATGGCGGTGGTGGAGCCGATCCACTTCGTCCAGACGCCCAAAGAAGTCACCATGATCTTCTCGGGCGACGCCCAGGTGCGCCGCATCTATCTCAATGTGCCCCACTCGACGAAGCTCCAGCCATCCTGGTACGGCGAGTCCGTCGGCCATTACGAGGGCGACACCCTCGTGGTGGACACCATCGGAATGAACGACAAGACCTTCATTGACAACTTCCGCACGCCGCATAGCGAAAAGCTGCACGTCGTCGAGCGCTTCAAAATGATCGACGATGGCAAGACGCTGCAGGTGACCTTCCGGATTGAGGACCCCGATACGTTCTATCAACCGTGGTCGGCGATCGGAAAACTGCGGCGCGTTCAGATACCCATGCACGAAGAGGCGTGCGCCGAGAACAACCAGAACCTGATTGACTATCACATCCCAGTCGCAGGCAAGCCCGACTTTTGATCGCGGCGATATCGGCGTATACGGATCAGCGGAGCGTCACCCGCAATTGCCTAGGCTAGAGCGGATTCCATTCGTCTTGAAGCGACTCGCGTCGTCATGGCCGGGCTTGTCCCGGCCATCCACGCCTTCCTTGCGGCTGTTCAGAAAGCAAGACGTAGATGGCCGGGACAAGCCCGGCCATGACGACAGGCGATTCCATCAAATCGAAATAAGCTCTGATAGGCGGGCTATTCGCGACACACCGCGTGTTTGCCGCGAAACTCGTCACCACTGGTTATAATAGCCGCCGCGGCGCGAATAGCCGTAGCCGCCGTACGGCGAGCCCCAGCCGCCGCGGTAGCGACCCGAGTTATAGCCGCCGTCGTCCCAGCCGCGGCGCGCCATGCGGACCTCGTCCGGGCGCCGGCGTATCGCGAGGCCGCCCTTCGGCTGGTTGTTGAGCACCACGATGAATTCAGTTCGCGAGTTGGCCTCGCGGCTCAGCGGCTCGTCCGAGACGATGAGCGAAGATCGCGGCACTGCGGTCGAGGCAATGCGATCGCGCACCTCCTGGGGAATGTCGATGCGGTCGAGCGCGTCCTTGGCGCTGTCGCCGCCATCGATCATCACCGCCGTCCACCGCAGGCCGGCGGCGGTGCCCGCCACCGCCGTGAAGATATGCGTGCCGATCGGCCGGTCCGGATCACGGATCGTGATCGGAACCTCAAGCGTCGACTCGAAGCCACGCCGCACGTAAAGGCGCTGCGCCGCCCGGCTGATGAAGACCGAGACCGGCTTGAGCGCAAGCTTTGCGTCGCGCGCCGCCTTGCCGGCATCGGCGCTCTTGGCCTCGGCCGCCTTGGCGGCGGTCTGCGCCGTCGCAGCCTCGTCGAGCTTCGACTTCGCATCGGCCCTGGCGGTATCGAGCTGCGGCTCCAGCTCGGCGACCTTTGCGGCGGCCTTCCCTTTCAGGTCCTCGGCCTGCGCCTTGGCCTGGTCAGTTTTGGCGGCGGCGAGCATCTTATCGGCGTACGCGAGTTCAGCGTCGGCGCGGGCCTTGAGCAATTCGAGCTTGCGCAGCGACACCGTCAGCGGCGCCGCCGCGCGTGTCGCGATGGCGGCAGCCCGCTTCGCTTCGTCGGCCGCCGTTTCGGCCTCCGCCGCTTCGCGGGCGAGCGTTTCGGCGCGCGCCGGCGCGTCCGTCAAAGCCTCCGCGTTCGGCGCGAACAGTGCCGGATGGGAAAAGTCGACCGGCTCCGCGTCGTTCGGCGCGATGATCACGCGCATGCCCATCCTGGTCTTGTCGAACAACCTCTCCGCGAAGTCATACGGCATCCGCACGCAGCCGTGGGAGGCGGCATATCCGGGCAGCGGCCCGCCGTGCAGGGCAATGCCCGACCAGGTGATGCGCTGCATGTTCGGCATCCAGGCATCGTCGTAGAGGTTGGAGTGGTGATCCTTGTCCTTCTGCACGACGCTGAAGACGCCGGAGGGGGTCTCGCGTCCCGTTGTGCCGCTCGACACCGGCGCGCGCAGGATCCAGCCGTCGGCGTCGTAAACAGTTACCTGCTGGCTCTTGATCGACACGATCGCCATGATCGGTTCATCGGCGTTGCGCGGAGCCGTCGCCTCGGTGGGGTGCGCGGAGCGCGCCTGATGCGCGGCGTCCGCGGGCGTCGCCGCGATCGCTGCAGTCAGCGCCGCCGTGGCCGCCAGGGTCACTATGGCTGCAGGCCCCCGTCCCCGGATCGCCTCGGTAGATTGCGCGGTCGTGGATCGATTGGTCATGCGATGCTCCGATGCCCGGGGGCTCTGCTGAGGGAAGCCCGACACAACAACGACCGGGGACGGCCGATGGTTCACGTTTTGCGGCCCACGGTCAATCCATACCCCACTAGGGATGACCGGGGATTTAACGCGAGCCGACGTCGGCTTCCGTCGCCAACGATATTGCGCGGTGCTGGCCCTATATGCGGCCCGCTCCAGAAATGTGTGGTCGCTGTCAATTTCCGCTTGCGGCGTCAGACCGGACAAGACCGTTGATTGCCGACAGGTCTCAGTTGACCCAAACCGGCCATGGCCTGTGCGGCGCGGCAACTATTCGATGACCTCGTCGGCGATGGAGGGCATGTCCGGCGAAATTACGAGGCCAAGCGCCTTAGCGGTCATAAGGTTGAGCACGAACTCTAACTCAGGCTTGCAGTACCGGCATTTTTTTGGAAGCAAGCAATTCCATCCTTGCTCTTTATCGCCGATTTCGTCATCCTTTCTACCTTGACTGATAGTCCGTTAAGAGCACTTTCAATCGATGGGAAGCCAAGGAGGAGCGCATGACCAACCGTTCTGCTCGTCTCGCGTGTTTACTCCCGCTTCTAGTATTGGGCTTAGGGGTATCGCTCGCATCAGCTAATCCAGCCAACGTCGGCGATGGTATCCATACATCCGAAATGTTATGTGTCCCGAGTTCAGTCGTATCTCCTCGACGCACCCTGCTCTCGCGCCTTAATCAACGCATCGCCCAGGTTCACTGCTATTGCTGCGGGAGAGATTCCGAGGGACACTGCAACCATCAATGTTGCAATTAGCTTGAATTATCCAAGCGACCGGATTCTAAAGAAAAATATTGCAAGGTTGCGAGGCTCAACGCTTTCGCACCGCTGCCAGTCACAGCGGACATCAAACAATCTCGATCTGAGCCGCAGCGATCATGAGCACCCGGCCTAATAGGCCGGGATCATCTCGTCGACCACCGTCTTTACGCCCGGCACGCTCTCGGCGATGGCGATGAGCGCTTTGTGCTCAGCCTCCGAGCCGACGAGGCCCCACAGATGCACCTCGCCATCGTTGACGATGACGTTGCGGCTGCCGAAATCGGTCCAGCTTTGCTCCTTCAGGCGCGAGAGCAGTTCCAGGCGGATCGCGCGGCTTTGGTCGCCGCCGTTGACCGCGGGAGGCGGCGAGGATGCCAGGGCCTGGATCAAGTTAGCGCGGCTTACGATGCCGACCGGCTTGCCGTCGCGCACGATCGGCAGACGCTTGATGCGGTTACGCTCGAGGGCGGCGGCAATCTCGGCAACGGGAGTATCTTCCGTCGCGGTGATGACGTCTTCCGACATCACTTCCTCGACATGCTTGCCGTGCGATTTTGCGAACTCTTCGGCAAGCGTCGTCGCCGGCGTCATCGCCTCGACCCACCACGGATGGTGTATCTCGGTGCCGATTTCCTCGCGCCGCATCAGGTCGGCTTCGCTGACGATGCCGATCAGTTTTCCGTCCGCGTCGACGACCGGCAGGGCGCTCACGTCATGGGTTGCCATGAGCTTTGCCGCTTCGGCAACGGTTGCTTCCGGGCCGACCGTTATCACGTGGGATCCCATCACATCTGCTGCTTTCATCGCCATCTCCCGTTATCGCGTCTTATTCGACTGTAATCGCCGTTCACGAAAATCGTGTAACACCCTGACCCGTCATGCCGATTGCCTGAGAGGCGCGCCGGCGCGCCAGGCTGCGAGCTGCGCCAAATCCGCTTCGGGCCGTTCGCTCACGACCTGGCGCTGGCCGAGGAAAACCTCGCCGTTGTCGCCATCGATCGAGAGCCAATCGCCTTCCGAGAAGGTTTCTGCGCCGAGCCGCGCCTGACGGCGATCGCCGTCGACCGCCAACGATCGGCAGCCCACGACGCAAGGTTTGCCGAGGTGACGCGCCACCAGCGCTGCATGGGCCGTGCGGCCGCCGGCCGAGGTGAGAATGCCGGCGGCAATCGCGAATCCGGCGACATCGGACGTGCTGGTATCGGGGCGCACCAGGATGACAGGATCGCCTCGCCCGGCCAGTTGCTTTGCCGCGTCCGAGTTGAGCGCAGCGCGCCCGACGGCGACACCGGCCGCAGCGCCGGTGCCGGTTCCCGCTGCGGTCCCGCTCCCGACGAAACGATTGATCGCAAGCTTGGCCGAATCGAGTCCTTCAAGGCGCTGCGCCGCCTCCTCGGGCGTCAACAGGCCCTCGCGCACAAAATCGACGGCGAAGCGCAAGGCGGCCCGCGGCGTGCGCTTGGCGGCACGGGTCTGCAGCAGCCACAGCTTGCCGTCCTCGATCGTGAACTCCACGTCCTGGACGTCGCGGAAATGCTTTTCCAGACGCGCCAGCACGTCGCGCAAATCAGCCATCACAGCCGGCATCGCCTGGGCGATGGCCAGTTCGGTCTGTGGCGTCCGGCGCCCCGAAACGACGTCCTCGCCTTGCGCCTCGAAAAGGAAATCGATCACCGGCGCCGCGTTGCCGTTCGACGGATCGCGCGAGAAGGCAACGCCGGACCCGCTGGACCGCCCGCGATTGCCGAACACCATCGCCTGAACGGTGACGGCAGTGCCCTGCAAGTGCTCGAGATTTTGCAGCTTCCGATACGTGCGCGCGTGCTCGTTCGTCCACGAGCGACAGACCCCCATCGCCGACGCAACGAGCGCGCTCATGGCATCGGCAGGCATCTCGGCATTGAGGTTTGCAATGCTTGCCTCTTGAGCCAACGCCAGTCGCTCGCGGTCCTCGGCATCAAGATCGCGTTCGCTTGCGGCGCCGGCGGCACTGGTGATCGCCTCAATTGCAACCGCGAATGGAGCGGCTTCGAGCTCAAGCACAGTTTCCGCATAGCTTTCGAGAAACCGCCGCCGGCAGTCCCAGGCAAATCCCGGATTGCCGGTCATCCTGATAAGGCCGCGCGTTGCCGCCGATGTGCATCCGACATCGAGGACGGTGTCGAGCATGCCGGGCATCGAGACCGCGGCGCCGGAGCGCACCGACACCAGGAGCGGCCGCCGGCGATCGCCGAATTTCTTGCCGGTCGCCGTTTCGAGATAGGCAATCCCTTCGCGCAGGGCCTCGGCCAATTGTCGCTCGGCTTCGCCGCTGTCGGCCCCCGGTTCATTCAAGCGGGCACACATCGCGATCGGCACCACGAACGCAGGCGGCACCGGCAGGCCGAGCGCCGCCATGCGGGCGAGGTTCGCGGCCTTGGAGCCGATCTCCTCGTGGCTCCAGATTTGATTGCAGCCGGGCCCGATGAAGGGGATATCCATCACTGCGCCCTCACGCCGACAGGTCCGCCATGACATGCTCATGGATCAGGTGGCCGATGCGGGCGAGGCGGTCGGTCGACCGCTCCATCGCGCGGGCGAGTTCAAGGACGCACAGCGCGCCTTTGGCGCCATCGTTGCTCAGCACCAGTCCAGTGACGACGCGCTCGGCGTCGTCGGCTGCGTGTTCGAGATCGATCAGGACACGCGTGGCGTCGAACGCGTCGTCGACGTCGGAGCGCCGCCCTTCCGACACCTCGCCGGCGGCATCGATCCCGGAGACCGCCGCTTCGATGCCGCGGATGGCAGAGTCAGCCAGAGTGGCGAGCGGCGGCACGAACGTGGCGTCGAGCGCCGCCGGCATCAGGGAGGCGAGAAAGGCCGCCTGCTCCAGTTCGTCCACCGTGTCCTCGGCAGCATCGACAAGCTGCGCGATGATCGGGCTCGCATTGAGCTGCCGCGCCGCGGCGCGGGCATCGACCGCAATCCGGTCCGCCTTTTCCTCGATGCGCCGCGCGCGCTCGGCGAGAGGGGCGCCATTCTGCGCGCCTCCGCCTGGGGCGACGGTCGGCTGCGCCGCGAGGTGACCCGAGACGGCGACTGCAATATCGCGCGCGAGCCCCAGTTGGCGCAGCACGACGGTGAGCATCGCACTGTCGGTGCGGTCGAGATGACGCACCAGTTCGGTTTCGATAACCTCGCGCAGCAGACGGCTGGAACGGCCGTCGCGCAGACTCTCCATCGCGGTGCGCAGCACCGTCTTGAGAAAATCGACGGCATTGTCGTGGCCGAGGACGGCGACGAGTTCGTCGCCGAAGCCGATGCGTGCCGGCGCCGCGCGTCTGATCGCGGCTGCGACAAGCTCGTTGCCGCCGCATTCGAGGTAGGCGCGATGGCCGATGCCATCGCGCGCCGCCCAATCGAGGATCCGTACGGCGCTTTGACCGTCGACCAGCGCCCGCAAGCTTTTGCGGGCCTTGTTCCAATCGATCAGAAAGACGAGCGAGGCGCCGATCGCGTCGAGGAATGCATTGCGGCTCTTCTCCGCATCCGCTGTGTAGCGGCCGGTGACGAGATAGAAGCTGTCATCGTCGCCGAGCCCCTTGGCGCTTTCCCGATTGAGACCGGTCCATTGCACCGGAAAGCGATCGAACAAGGCGACGAAGAATTTTGCCCGGGCGCGATGCACGTCGGTGTAGGTGACGGTGACGGCGAGACCATCGACCGTGACCACCAGCACGTGGGCGTCGGTCGCACCGATATCGTTCTGGATGACGAGGCGCGCGCCGGACCGCATGACCATCGTATCGAGGCCGGGGTGATTGAATTTCAACGCCTTCGTGCGCGCGAGGCCGCCCATGAACGCCTCGATGATCGGCCGGTCGGCGGGAAGAACACCGTGCGCATGGGCCCCCGCAATCGTCTCTTCGGCGCATGCGGCGGAGAGGCGGTTCAGCACTTTGTGCAAGTCCATCACCAGCCGGTGGACACTGTCGCCGTCATCGGGGATGGCCGATATTTCCGCGATGCGGCTCGCCTCGATTTCGTCGCCCTGGGTCGCGACTTTTGCCTTCAGCGCCGCGAGCCTGTTCGTCGCTGTCGACGCGAAGGCCTTGTCTCCCGCCTCGACGGCTTCGATCATGACGTCGAGGTCGTCCAAAAGGCCGCTGATGAGCTTGCCGAGGCCGGGCGCGCCGATCTTGCCGGACGCCGGCGCCCGCGCCGCAGTGAGGATCGACCGGATCTCCGCCGCATCGACGCCGGCCGCGGCACTTTCGGCGGAAAGATCGTCCGGATCGCGGGTAGGGTCGGCCGCATGCCTCGCAACGGCCTGCAGCGCGCTCATGCGCACCTTGGCCCGATCATTCGCCGCCAGCCCTTCGGCGATGCGCGCCGGCAGCAGGATTTCGGATTCGCCGAGTTGTTCGACTATGCGCGTCTTCATGCCGTTCCATCCAAATCAAGTGATTTTTAGATGGCACCGATTGCACCTTGGGTAATTGCGCTAAGTCATTCATCGAAGCGTCATAAATAGCCGCTCGCCGGGCCACATGATCTTTGTCAAAGTGATGGGCAACCGCGGCGATAATGTCATCGAGCACAAATAGGCTGGTCATTCGGCTGATTTGCGCAAGTTTTACTCGTGCCTCCGCGCACGAATGAAACGACTCTCCGCGAAGCCGGTTGACTGAGAGTCCGGAATGCTGAAGTGATATGCGCCCCATCGGATTGAGCACGGGTCAGGCGGGTCTGGTCGGCACCGTGGCGCGTCAGCCGCGACTGCACAGGGACATCGCGGTATCAGCCGAGCTCGTCGCCGCAAGCGGATGCGATCCGGCCGCGGCGTTGCGCAATCTCGATTGCTCCGATGCAGGGCTCGACGAGGCCGAAGCAGCGGCCCGCCTCAAGCGCTACGGACCAAACCGCATCGCGCACGAGCAGCGGATTGGAATCGTCCACGAACTCGTCAACCGCACCAAAAATCCGCTTAACGCTCTGCTCCTGACACTGGCAACCATTTCCTATTTTCTCGGCGACACCCGCGCGGCCATTATCATTGCCGCAATGGTCGTTCTATCGATCACGACCGCATTCATCCAGGAGCACCGCTCCAATGAGGCCGCCGCGAAGCTGCGAGCGTTGGTCAAGACGACGGCGAGCGTGAAACGGCGGGGAGCGACGGCACTGCCCTCCAAGGTCGAGGGCTTCGTAGAGGTTCCCATCGACGAGCTCGTACCCGGCGACATCGTCAATGTCTCCGCCGGCGACATGATCCCAGCGGACCTGCGGCTGTTGACGGCGAAAGACCTGTTCGTCAATCAATCCGCGCTGACCGGCGAGGCGATGCCGGTCGAAAAGAATGCGGCCGCCCTGGTCCGGCCGGGTGACGGCGAAGACGCGTTCGACCTGCCGAACGTCTGCTTCATGGGCGGCAACGTGGTGAGCGGCTTTGCAACCGGCGTTATCGTCAATACCGGCAGCCGCTCCTATTTCGGGCAGCTCGCCGACGTCATTGCCGGGCAGCGGGTCCAAACCAGTTTCGAGAAGGGCATCAACCGGTTCACCTGGCTGATGATCCGCTTCATCCTTGTGCTCGTCCCCGCGGTATTTCTCATCAACGGCTTCAGCAAAGGAAATTGGCTCGAAGCGTTGCTGTTCGCCCTTGCGGTCGCTGTCGGGCTGACGCCCGAAATGCTGCCGATGATCGTGACCACGAACCTCGCCAAGGGCGCGATCGCGATGGCGCGCAAGCGGGTGATCGTGAAGCGGCTGCACGCGATCCAGAACTTCGGCGCCATGGACGTGCTCTGCACCGACAAGACCGGCACGCTCACCCAGGACCGCATCATTCTCAAGCGGCATCTCGACATCCACGGCAACGATTGCGACCGCGTGCTGGAATACGCCTATCTCAACAGTCACTATCAGTCGGGGTTGAAAAATCTGCTTGATGTTGCGGTTCTTCAGCACGTCGAGCTCGGCAAGGAACTCCACGAGGAGCATCAGTACCACAAAGTCGACGAGATTCCGTTCGACTTCGTCCGCCGCCGCTTGACCGTTGTGCTCGGCCGCGAGGATGGCAAGCACCTGGTCATCTGCAAGGGTGCGATCGAGGAAGTCTTTGCAGTGTGCAGCCGCTACGAGGTCGACGGCGAAAGCGGCGCCCTCGACAGCACCCATCTGGAGAACGCCAAAGAACAAAGCGCCGCCCTCAATGCCGACGGGTTTCGCGTCATCGCCGTCGCCTACAAGGAACTTAATGCCGACAAGGACGTGTACACGACCGCCGACGAAAGCGACCTTACACTGCTCGGCTACATCGCGTTCCTTGATCCGCCCAAGGACAGCGCCGGACCGGCGATTGCAGCACTCGGACGCGCGGGCGTGCGGGTAAAAATCATCACCGGCGACAATGAAATCGTAACCCGCAAGATCTGTCGCGACGTTGGGCTGGTCATCGACGGCGTCGTGTTGGGCCGCGACATCGACGCCGCTGACGACAAAGCTCTCGGCGATCTGGTCGAAGCCCATTCGGTATTCGCGAAAGTATCGCCACCCCAGAAGGCGCGGATCATCGCGGCCTGTCAACACAACGGTCACGTCGTCGGCTTCCTCGGCGATGGCATCAACGACAGCGCCGGTCTGAAGGCGGCCGACGTGGGCGTCTCGGTCGACACTGCGGTCGATATCGCGAAGGAGTCGGCCGACATCATCCTGTTGGAAAAAAATCTCGGAGTATTGGGCGAAGGCGTGATCGAAGGCCGCAAGGTGTTCGGCAACATCACCAAGTACATCAAGATGGGCGCCAGCTCCAATTTCGGCAACATGTTCAGCGTCCTCGGCGCAAGCATTATCCTGCCCTTCCTGCCGATGGCGCCGATCCAGGTGCTCACCAATAATCTGTTGTACGATTTCTCGCAGACCGCCATCCCGACCGACAATGTGGACGAGGAATATCTGCTGACGCCGCACCGCTGGGATATCGGCAACATCATGAAGTTCATGATTTTCATTGGGCCGATCAGCTCGATCTTCGACTACGTCACCTATTTCACCATGATCTTCGCATTCGGTGCGTGGGACAACCCCGCGCTGTTCCAGACCGGTTGGTTCGTGGAATCGCTTTTGACGCAGACGCTGATCATTCACATCATCCGGACCGCGAAAATTCCCTTCGTCGAAAGCCGTGCAAGCGCGGCGTTGATTTCGACATCGATCCTGATCTGCGCGGTGGGTGTTGCGTTGCCATTCACGTGGATCGGTGCCTCGCTCGGATTCGTGCCGCTGCCGCCGCTCTACTGGCCCGCCGTGATCGCAATCATCGCCTGCTATGCCGTCCTGACGCATATCGTAAAGACATGGTTCGTGCGGCGGTGGGGAATGTGATGAGGCGTGCAATGAGGTTGCGCCCCTTGCCGTCTGCCATCCGCGAACCACTGGCATCTGTCATTCCGGGGCGCCGGAGCGAATTTCTTCTCTATCCGGGTTTCGCTCGGTCTAAAAAGATCGTATAATAACAACGACTTAGACCTAGCTAGACCCGTGTAGACCAGGGTAAAGTCGGACACTTTCCGGGTCAATTCCCGGTCCACTTCCCCGGTCGAGGAGAACGTTCGAATGCGCACCATGAGAGACGCTAAGTTGGAGACCCGAGCCGCCCGCGCGAGGCTCGCGCCAGCCCTCAAGCCGTACTGGAAGACGTTGGTTCCGGGGAAGCTCCATCTCGGCTACCGCCGCCGCCGAAAGGACGCTCCAGGCAGTTGGCTGGTGCGTCGGTACATCCCCGGCGTGCCGAAATCGCAAAGCTATCGGGTGGCTCCGCTCGGTGTCGCCGACGACTTCGACGACGGCGCGATGAACTTCGCGGCTGCGCAGCTGGCGGCTCACGAGATGTCGAAGATCGCCCGCGACGCGACCGCCCTAATCGTCGCCGACGCTATCGCCGACTATGTCAAATATCTGAATGCTCACAAAGCCACCGGCCGCGAAGTCGAAGGCCGCGCTCGCAAGTGGATCCTGCCCACTCTCGGCTCGATCCGTATAAGCGACCTAACGTCGAAGCAGATCGAAGCGTGGCATCAAGGTATCGCCGCGACGGCGACCGAGGACAAGGTGCGGGCGAGGAGAGTGACTGCGAACAAGATGCTCATCGTCTTGAAGGCCGCGCTCAATCGATTGAACGGCTTCGATCCTTCCGCGTGGCGCCGGGTAAAGCGCTTCGCGAAGGTAGACGCGGCGCGGCCGGGCTTCCTGAGCCTGGAGGAGGCCGGTCAGTTGATCGAGGCCGCCGATCCCGACTTCCGCTCGATGGTACAAGCCGCGCTGTTGACCGGAGCGCGGTACGGCGAGTTATGCCGCGCAAAAGTTGGCGACTTCGCGCAGGGGAAGCTGCATGTACCGATTTCGAAAAGTGGCAAGCGCCGCGATATCGTGCTCACCGACGAAGGTAAGGCATTCTTCGCGCTAACGTGCGCTGGACGGTCCCGCGACGCTCTCATGTTCGGACGGCGCAATAGCGCTGGCGATACCGTCGCGTGGCAGAAATCGAACCAGCGCGACCCGATGATCGCCGCTTGTAAGCGCGCCGGGATTGCGCCAATCGGCTTCCACGGCCTACGCCACACCTGGGCTTCTATCGCGGTCATGAACGGCATGCCGCTGGTAGTCGTCGCCCGCAATCTCGGTCACGCAGATACCCGCCAAGTCGAGCGCCACTATGCGCATCTATCGGAAAGCTACATTGACGAAGCGATTAAGCGGAGCGCCCCCCGGTTCGGGATCGAGACGCGGACTGGGAACGTGCTAGTGCTGCGAAAATAACGCGGTGTTATTTTGCCGCTTCCTGGATAACCGGCCGACACGCTCCCTCAATCGTCTTGATTATCTGATCAACCCGATCAGGGATAGGATCGTCCGGCTCGCCTTCCCAGATCGTGTTCTCCCAGTGGCGGCGCGCTCTCGCTACTTCCGCGCTGTCCGATGCTCTATGAGCATGAATGAGTGAACCCACACTGACAATGATTTCATTTCGCACCTCAAAAATATCATCGTATGCCTTGCCCGCTCCCGGACCAAAAACAGCTATAAACCTGTACCGGCGAGCCCAAGCTTGAGCGAAAAACTCGGCTTTTACCCTGAGCCTTTCGGCCGCCCTAAAATAGCCGTTCAATACTCTGGTATCTTCCTCGGTCTCATTCGCGCCTTTTGGTCTAGTGTCACCCTCGCCGCTCGTGCCGAACGGGGATCGCGCGGCCGCGATGATATCGCGGGCTTGATAAAAGTCAGCAAGAACCTCCTCGGCCAATTCCACCTTTCTTTTCCCGATGGTCTCGGCTCGCCACCTATTGAGGCCACGTGCCGCAATAGCAACACCCACAATTGCGGTAATGGCGGTCACCACGCTTGGGATGGTTTTTACTTACTCGATCCAAATTGAGGGCTCTTGTGCTGGCATCGTACTCGCTTTTCAATATATCTGATCTGACTGAATACCACGAGGCGCTCCGCTCGAAAAAGCCCGCGTTTTACGCGGTTATCGGGGCTCTAGACTTATCGGTTCGAGTTAGCCTATACTCTCCCCGTAACCTGGCCGTGACCCCGGCGCTACCAAACCACGGTTTCGACCGTGCGGGGAGAAAGACAGCGGCGACGCCCCGAGGACTGCCCGACATCATTGCGGGAACCACAGGCCGCTCGGAACTCCAAAACTGAAATCCACGCGCGTTTTCGAACGCGCCGACGGCGAAGCTCCGCCCTTCGAGCACGATCGCGTATGCGGTCTCTCGTGGCGAGCCGTCGCGACTATCGGAGTTGCGAGCTATGAGCGATAATGAATTCGATCGAAGGTACTAAGTCTACGCCCGCCGGCCTCGGTTCCTACACCATCCCGCAATTGTGCGAGATGATGCAGATTAGTCAGGCGACCTACCACATTTGGAAAAAGAAGGGTTGGGGTCCGACTGAAATCCAAGTTGGCCAGTTGGTCCGGATTTCCTACGAGGCGGCGGCTGAATGGATGCGCAAGCTCGCGACGCGGAAGGAGGCCGAAGCCGACCGCGCGAGACTGCACAAGAAGGGCCTATACGCGGGCGCTTGTGCAAAGGCGTCGCCGAAGCACGTCTCGAAACGGAAGTGCCGGACCCGTCGGCGGCTCTAATCAAATTATGAAAAGAAAACGCCGCGCCTCAGTGACGGAACCGAGGCGCGGCCAACGATACTGATACCCGAATATTTGAAGCAGCGAGACCGATTGGGAGATCGGTCATTAACATAACTGATTGGCGGAGTATTTCAGCTATGTCTAGGAAGCGTTATAACGGTTCCGGCCGAAAAAGTAAACTGCCCCCTAATCCAGCACGTAAAGTCCCTGAACTCGTTCTTTATATGAACAAAGTTGGCGCTGAAGAGCGCAATTTCCACAAATGGGTTGTGGAGAAGCTCGCGGACCCGGGCGAGAAGGGCCGGAAGCGCTATCGACAACGGGCGGCGACGATCCTCGTTGGCGATGACGGCACACTCACTGTTAAGCCTGAAGCCGGGATGACCATTGACGAGCCGTCCGCCGACGAACGCGCTGCGATCATCGAGGGCTTCAAAAAACACAAAGTTGAATTTCCGAAATCGATCACGCACACGCCGAATGGCGCTGAGGAGTTTCGCCGTGAATTGGGAGTGAAGGACGACAGTTGGTTCGTCCTGCTCGATGGCAGTCGCACGAAGGTGTTGATGTGCCAACAGCGGATTGATCGAGACGATGGTGAGCGCGACTTCATCCCCTGGTCCTATTGGAGCGACGGCCATTGGCGACCGATGGAGCCCGATTGCGACTTGCTGCCGATGTGGAAGCCGGCCGAGAAGCGGCACCGGCCGCCGATGGTCCACGAGGGGGCGAAGGCGGCGAAGCACGTCGATTGGCTTGTCAACGATCCGAGCAGGGCTGCTAAGGAGGCGCGCGAGAAGCACCCTTGGATCGAAAGGCTCAGTCGCTATGAACATTTCGGCTGGATCGGCGGCGCGCTAAATCCCCACTGGACAGATTGGGGAGAGATCACCGGGACGAAGCCCGACGAGATTGTGCTCGTTTGCGACCGCGACCCGCCGGGCGAGAGGGCCGGCGAAAGGATCGCTCGCCTACTGAAGGGCCAGGACGACCTGTCGCTGGTATTTTTTGACCGTCAATTTGCTCTCGGCTTCGATCTCGCCGACAAGTTGCCTGAGGCGATGTTTGACGGGGACAAGTGGACCGGGCCGCAATTCGAGGACTTTATCCGCCCGGCAACATGGGCGACTGAGGAAATCCCCGCCGAGGCGAAGGCGGGGCGCGGCCGACCGCCGAAGCCCTCGTATCGCCTGCGTCAGCCCTTTGTTGAACAATGGGAATGGTCCGTTAAACCGGAATTTTTCGTTCACTCGAAGCGGCGACGCTACCTTTGGACCGCCGACGAGTTCAACGCGAAGGTCCGGCCGTTCTCCGACGTGGAGGACACTGCGCGGCTGGTGAGGCAGGTTGCGCGGAAGCAGGCGGACGGAATTGCCTACCAACCTGGAACCACGAGCTTCATCATAGTTGAAAATCAAACTCGCCTTATCAACACCTGGATGGCGACCTCGATCCGGCCGAAGAAGGGCGACGCGTCGCCGTTCCTTAAGTTCATGGAGCATCTATTCCCGATCAGGGCTGAGCGGGACTTTGAACTGAGTTGGTGCGCGACGTTGATCGCCCGACCTGACATTCATATGCAGATCGCTGTCTTGCTTATCCAAGAAGTCCACGGCGTAGGCAAAACGACGCTGATGGAAAAAATTCTCGCGCCGCTGGTCGGCTTGCACAATTGCTCGTGGCCGAGCGAACGAACATTGGTCGAGAGTCAGTATACCTATTGGCGGGAACGAAAGCGCCTTGCGATCGTGAATGAGATTTATCAAGGCCACAATAAACGCGCCTATGACAAGTTGAAGGAACCGATTACTGACGCCTTCATCGACGTTAGCGCCAAGTACCTCCCTTCCTACCAGATTGAGAACTACCTCCACATAATCGCCGCGTCGAATAGCCCGAAGCCGATACAGATCGTGAAGCACGATCGGCGGTGGCGCGTCCCTGAAATTACCGCTGATAAGAAGACGCCTGAGTATTGGCGCGAACTAAATGCTTGGCTTAAGGCCGACGGTCTTTCGATCATTCATCAATGGGCGATCGACTACGTGGGGGAACACGGCGCCTTCGTGCCTGGAACCCTGCTGCCCGAGGCTGCACGAAAGCGGCAGCTAATTGAGGAGAGCAAATCCGAAGGGGTGCGGCTGTTGGAAGACTTGGCCGATCATTTGCTCGATACCAACAATAAAAAATGGCGATTGTTGAACGGTGGTGACGCAAGGCCGCTCGGAAAGCCGGAGAAATGGGAGCCTTGGAGCCCTGCGATTATCACCGATCGAGAGGCACAAATCTGGGTAATGACGCACCGTGGTATCAAAAAATCGGATTACACGCTCGAAAGCCTCGCCACCGTCCGCAATATCCTTGTGGCGAGAGGGATGCGAGACCTCGGCGAAGCGGAGGGCAATTTGGATCTTCACGCCACAGCCTCGGCCATCATTGCGAAGGTGCGGCAGTACAAACGGCTTCGATGGCGGCGGGATCGACAGGATCGCAAAACGGATAGCGCCGATGCGTTTCTCTTCGAAATTCTGAATACTGAACTTCCGATATTAGGACCCGGTCAGGTATATAAATTACTGAAATCAATGTGAAACAGCTGACCAAGCAATAAACCTGTTTAGGTAATCGGCTTTTCAGCTTAGTATAATACCATGTTTATGCGCGTCCCAGTTAGTGTATCGCCGCTGCTCGATGTTCGCATCGGCAAGTCTCAGGCGCGTCTTTCGCCCCGCCAGTCGTTGCACCTCGCTGAGCAATTGATCAGGACTGCTACTCGACGGATTGTCGCCGAGGAGGTCGAGCCGCAATGTCGAGACCCGGAGAAGGATCATGAGTGAAACGAAAGAGCAAATTTTATATCGAACCCGCTTCCTGGCTCCCGCTCATCGAGCCCGCGTCCTAGCGAGGCATGGCATCGTCGAACGGCCAGTAGCGTCGCCGAACTCGTACACACTGACGGACGAACAACTACAGGTGCTGATCCGTGTGACCCGCGATCCGTCGTCGTCGCAGTTCGCCCATTTGGCTTCCATGTCGTTCACGACAAAGTCGTCCGCGCCCAAGCCAATCGAAGTCACCGCGGCCGCGATCATCGAGGCCGGCCGTGTCGCTCGCGCAGGCGGGCCGGCAGTTCCGCCTCCAAAGCCGGGAAGCTTCGCCGATCGTGTCGTTAAAGCCGCCGCCAAGGCGCGTGGCGAAATTTCCAACTGAAAAGGAATTGACGATGAGCACCGCACTTGACGATCTCCGAGCCGAGAATGCCGCGCTGGTAGCGCGGGTAAGTGCCCTGGAAGCCAGGGAGCGAGATCGAACCGCCTCTGTTGAGCGATCCGCCCCTTTAGGTGGCGTTGTGGCGCCGGTACGCCGGGAATTGCAGATTACATACCTGCCACCCGACCCCGGCCAATTCGTCATGCCGACCGAAGAGGAGCTACGACAACTTCTTCCGATTGTCCTCGATCAGCACCCCGAGTTGCGGCCGAACCTCGGGCGTCACAGCCTTTCGGGTGATCCCGAAGCTGATTATTTTGCCGAATTCTGTGCCGCGTTCCGCCGCATCGGCTTCCTCGGCCGCCTCGATGCGCCCAACCGGAAATTTTATCTCGATCATTGGATTGACGAGGCCAGCGAATGGCTCCGCCTACAACGGATGCCCGCCGACATGTCCGCCGCACCATATCTGGCGGCGGTAATGGCCCATGGCGACGTTTGCTTTACCCCGGCCGACAACACCGGCCACGTGTGGGAGGTGGGACTAGCGCCTTGGGGAGGGCGGCCGGCGGGCGTGGCTTGGCGAGATGTGCTCGCGACCGGGAAGCTACTCGCGCCGACGCACGGCCGGTATGGCCAGCCGGGACCGAGAGCGGAGGTTCGGTTCGGCTGATCGCTGGGCAAAGGACCACGAGCAATCGGAGCTTCGCCCGGGCAGCCTGGAGCGCAACGGGGTCAGCTTGAACTCGGCGCAGCCAACACGCGGCGCCACCGGACAACGTCCCCGACGCGCCTTCGTCGCAGCGCTTATCGCGATCGGACAGTTTCTTGCCGACCTAGTACTCTAGTTAATGGGCTCACGGATGTTTGATCGGCAGCGAATAACGTCGCGAGCGGTCCCCCGTGTCAGCTAAATAAGTCTAAGCAAAGCTGTAATAAGCACGATTATAGGAAATAGCACAACGCTTAACAAGGTAAAGGGCTTACTCGCAGACTCCAAATATGGAGTAGAAAAAGCGTACGATATCATACGAACAAAAAACGATCCAGAGATAAACAGTATCAGCAAAGCGTAATATAAATTTGCCAATGCAAACGAGGTAAAAAAGAAGGGGCTCTCAGGAAATCCCTGACTTTCTGCTCCAGCAATCCTGAAAGGCCAAGTGTGATCTGGACCACGTGTTATCGATATTAATTGTGGTTCACATGATAAATCAGACGGTTCGGCGCCAGAGTAAGATGACGTTCGCACTTCTCCTGAAACACATAAAATCGTCAAAAATCTCGGCTCGGCGAAGTACCGAAAGTTTGAATAGATAGTCGATACAGGAATTATATATGGAAAAAGCGTCCAGGTTTTTAAGGCAACCTCTATACGATTTACATCTGTTTCTCTCTCCGTCGCAACTGCTATAGAGGCGATTGATGAATGCGGCGCCCCCAATTTGGCTTCGATCTTTGCCGACAAACCATCAAGCGACAGCACCTTGATCGCAGGGAAAGCTTTCAAACTGGAAATATAGTCAGCAAATGCCTCTGAGCTTTCTCGATCAGGTGGCGCAAAAAAAGAAACTATCGGTCGAGAGGCCGTGAATGAGTTCTGCCTAACATTTCCTTTTTCCAAAAAAACCGCGTGTGTTTTAAAGTTTTTGTATTTAGAAAATGGCATGTTAGCATTTTGTTCAATGGCAGCTCGGAGAAGCTCCTGAACGTTTAATCTCAATGGTGACCGGCGGCCTAAACCGTTCTTCTATCAAGAGGCCCGTAGCTATCACGAACGGGAACATTGCCGAGAATATTGATATTGTTAAAGTAGTATCTGCCATTGCGATTATAAAGACGCTAGATGGACGACCAGAATTGGCGGCCATTCTTAATAAAGAGATTGACTTAGAGTTAGATATATAGTCAATCAACATATTAGATAAGGCAATAAATACAAATATTATCGCGCTGACGTAAGCTGAATATTCGACTAGGCGGAATTGATCGAAAGTTTTTTGACCGCAAAATATGAGTTGTAAGACAAGTGCAATAATCAAGAAGATCAGAGAAACATCACATGAGCGGAAGAAAAATCGAAACGAAAACTGCTTGGTACCGAATATAGGCTCAATAAATCCGTTGATGAACTGCAGGAAAAAATTTGATCCACCGGTGAGCGAAGGTCCATACGTCCGAAGTTTAATCAGATCGGCAATGTACGTCTTGAGCGCGGGAGTGCTGAGCTGATCCGCGGCGTAACCGAGAATAAGAACGAGTGCTGCGCCGCTGAGGTGATCAAAAAGGAAAATGGAGACTTCGCCCATCGCCTGAGAACCCTGTGCTCGGAGATCGCAGGCTACAGCAAATTGCCTTTCTTGTGCTAATGAGCCGCCGAGCGAGATTGAGTCCAATGGCCAAACGATGAGTTCGGCCAATGGGCTCCGGTGGGGGCACAATGGGTTAGGTCCGGGGCCTCCCGGTTACGGCGGAAGGCCTCAATAACCTCGTTGTGCTGTTTTAGGCCCAAGGCGACCTTGCGGCTGCACGACCACTCATGGAGCGTGCGGTGGCCGACCCGGCAAAAAAGTGCTCGGGCCTGAGCAATCCCTACACAAATTTCGGCCGCCGTAATTTGGCGCGTCTTCTTCTCGCGAGCGGTCGGGCGACCGAAGCGCTAACGGCGGGCGAGATTGCTCAGTGGACCAACGACAGCGCCCGCGTCACCGCGCGCCCTCTAAGCTCCCGGTCGAACCGAGGAGGCGGCATCGCTGCGAAGGCAAAGTGGCCTAGAACCGGGGTGGCGTCTGATGTTGAAGGTGGTGCAGCGGATGACTGGCGGGGTCTCGCGCCCATAGCCGTGAACGAACGCTATTTGAGGCTATCGAACATGCTCAAAATGGCTTCCTCATCAGCTCTTTCTGAGCGCCGTTCATCGTTCCAACCGCGGTAGCCATCATTGGCCCGTTGTTCCGCGCGTTCATCACGCTCTGCAATAGTCTCCAAAACATGCTGGTGTTGGCGTGATATATCGTATCCATGTTCGGTTATCATCATCGACATGAACCTTTCCATATCGGCGAGAGCATCGCGGTCTATGTCACTGAGTTCCCATGTCAACTGAGACTGGACGTACTTATAGAAAGCGCCGCAGAAGGCATCGTTCTCAGCGTCTGTTGCGTCCACATCCGTACGCTTTAGAAACTCCTCGACGTGCATGTAAGAGCCGGTCTCGAAAATCTGGACAGGACGATAAGTGGAGTTTCTGCCTGACAGCAGGCACGCTGTGCCTGCGAATCAGGAGAGACGATGACCAGACGAGCCCGCCGGAATCACACGCCGGCCTTCAAGGCCCAGGTGGCGCTTGCCGCGATCAAGGGCGAGTTGACGCTTGGCCAGCTTGCGGAACAATTCGATGTCCACCCGAACCAGATCACGGCGTGGAAGGCGCTGCTTCAGGAAGGAGCTGCCGATGTTTTCGGGGCCGGTAGCGGTGGGAAGCCGATGCCGCCTACGGTCGACGTGAAGTCGCTTCATGCGAAGATCGGAGAACTGACGCTGGAAAATGATTTTTTAGAGGGCGCGCTCAGCAAAGCCGGCCTACTGAGCGCAAAACGATGATCGACCGTGAGCACGCTCTTTCGATCACGCGACAGGCCGAAGTGCTGAATGTGAGCCGCAGCAGCGTCTACTACCGTCCACGTCCGGTTCCGCAAGCCGACCTCGCGATCATGCGTCGTCTCGATCGGCTGCATCTGGAGTTCCCCTTCGCAGGGGCGCGGATGTTGAGAGGCCTTTTGGCTGCCGAGGGGAGCCAGATCGGCCGCCGTCACGTGAAGACGCTGATGCGGCGGATGGGGATAGAGGCGCTGTATCGCCGTCCGCGCACGACGAGGCCGGAGCCTGGGCACAAGATCTATCCGTATCTGCTGCGCGGGAAGGAGATCACGCACCCGAACCAGGTTTGGGCGATGGACATCACATATATCCCGATGGCCCGCGGCTTCGTCTATCTCGCCGTCGTGCTCGACTGGGCGAGCCGCCGCGTGCTGTCGTGGCGGGTGTCGATCACACTGGAAGCGGCATTCTGCGTCGAGACGCTGCAGGACGCCTTGGTGAAGCACGGCAAGCCGGAAGTCTTCAATACCGACCAAGGTTCGCAGTTCACCGGGGCGGCCTTCACCAGCGTGCTAACCGCCAACGGCATTGCGATCAGCATGGACGGAAAAGGGGCTTGGCGGGACAACGTGCTCGTCGAGCGGCTGTGGCGCAGCGTCAAATACGAGGAGGTATATCTGAGGGCCTACGACAGCGTCGGTGAGGCGCGCACATCGCTCGGCCGCTATCTCAATTTTTATAATACCCAAAGACCACATTCGAGCCTTGACGGAACGACACCCGATCGCGCCTACTTCCAACCGCTGCCCATCCACATGGCAGCCTAACCCCGGCAGACGCTCCACTTATCGACGCGGAAACTCTGTTCAGACAACCGGGACCACCTCAGTAGTCATAAAACGAATAGGCATCCTCCAGCCTGGCGAACATTTGTGCGCATAGTTTCCCAGATCTGCAAAATGCATCTGTGATCCACAAGTGGGCTTCGGCGTAAACGTTCCGAACCCAACAGCGCATTCGAAAGAATATGCTCTCGCGTCGTCATGACAAGCTTAGCGTGGGGCGAAGCCTGGATCATCTCTACAAAATCTACAAGAGCGGCATCTTCATTTCGCAGCAAAAATCCATGTTGCTCTCGAAGGAACGTCTGTCCCAGAAAGTCATCGTAATAGAATATTTGCTTGCTGCTCTTGTTGTACAGTGACCGACCTTCCCTTAGGTCTGACTTGATGATGACGGGCGTGTATCCCTCGCTGAGGTAAGCGTACAAAATCATATCTGCGAGCGTGGTCTTCCCTATCCCGGGCTCTCCCGAGATGATAACCACGTTCTTCTTGCTAAGGAGATCTATCGCTCGCGGATAACAGTCGTTCTGGACGTATAATGGAAGCTTTTTTATAACCTTTTCGACAGCAAACTCTGTCTGACAAAGCTCTGCATTGTGCAACACACGGTCCATAACGGCCTTGCTTGTAAGCCAGAGCTTGAAGTTTTTCTGCTCTACCTCCGGGTGCTTCTCGAGAAGCTGGTTAATCTCCGTCTTGCCGATAATATCGCTAGTCGATCTAATATAGGGCGCGAATGCCTTTAGTATTTCGTCTTTGTTGTCTGGTGTGAGGCCTAGGGATGTGACTAGCACATAGCGGTCCGGAGAGAGCGCGGCGACCTTCGGCGCCTCCTGCTTGTTGAGATGGCGGAGAAGTTTGCCAAATCCCGATCCGACGTAGTGCTTGCACTGAACAATCGTCTCCGATCCTAACCGGGGACAGGAATACCGCAGGTCTATGCCCCGATCCCTCCCCGACTTGAAGGCCTCCAGCCGGCAACTCCACACCTTTTCGAGCAGGCCGTGCACCAGCATTTCAAAATCGAACGCGGATAATTGGCAAAAATCGTAGTTAGGCATTGAATTTTGTCACAGGGCGGAGGTCGGTCACCACTCTCGTTCCTCCGAGAAGCCTTCATGCTTTGATGTGAGTGCGAAGGAGACCAAGAGGTGGAGTGCCATAAAGGCCGCCACGTGTAATTGATCATCTGGCGGTTTAAGCTGTGCTGTTAGCTCTGCCCATTCATTCAATAGCCTCGTTAGTTCGTCTAGGCGGTCCTTATCAGAGGCGTACTTCACCTGCCCTATTAAGAGTGGTGAGATTTCCACCATCGTAAGAGACGCACTGTTGAACACGAGCGCCACTCCATTACCGTTCTGTCCATACCCTCTCCACATCGATAGAAGTCCGTCATTATCATCTTTATCGTGCTCACTGAGGCAGAAAACATATACGTCTAGCGCTCCATCGCCGTCGAACTGTTGAAAATAATGAGTGAATGCTCGATTAAGGATAGCAGCGCGCTCATCGGAGCCTCCGGCTTTTTTGAGAAGTTCAATATCTAAAAAGAGCTGGGACCCTTCGTTTAGTCCGAAACGCATTTCCTGCCAATCATTCACAAACAATGGATTTTAAAACCATACTTCCCCGGTTGAAATAATGCGTTCCGCTATAGCGATCGAAGTGTAATGCGCGAGCAGGGGTCGCCGATCTGGAGTAGCAAATCGTCGGAACAATGGAGTGAAATGGTCCGTGATGTCGGGTTCGGCACTGGCAGTGGCCATATTCGGAGCTTTTCTTTTCCCACAAAGTTGAAAAACCGGGGCGCTAACGCTTCGGCTCTCGTTACGTGATCGCGCTTACGTGCCGGGCGTATTCGATGCGAGCATTGACTAAACCATCCAAGAATCACTCCCGTCGTAAGACGACCAAAACCACCAAGGACCAAAATATCCCGCGATCCCTTCAACCGGCAATCCTTGCAGCGAACGGTGGTAGGCTATTGGAGCCGCAAGCGTTTTTCTGTTCCCGATGAACAACTCGTGTCTCGGCTTAGCAGCCAGCGCTTGGAAATCGGCCCTCATATTGTTGTTCTTTTTCAACCAACGCTTCATCTGCGTCGCCCAATGCCAAGCTAGAATGTCGGCGGTCTGAACGGGACGAACTTTCTTCTTATCTACAAACGCATGACCGGCGTATCGATATCCCTCTGTCAAATTTGGATGACTGAAAATCCGTTTCATTAAGGCATCAGCTTCTCCATCGCTATCATGGCCGGCCTCATAGAAATATGCGATATCGCCTTGAAAATTGCTACGGTTGATCCATGATCGGATGCCAGCCAATACTTGCCAACAAAGAAAGGAATAGGGGCTACCACCAGGGCTGTTTTTACCGAACATCAGCCAATAATCGTCTTCGTTTACCGCGGCAGCGACCCCCAACAGGGCATGCTGATTAATCAGAGCAATCACTTCCTTCTGAGCTTCAATGCATTCGTCGCGCGTTAAATGGTCAAATGGATGATTGTTATGAGCGCAAGAAACCATGTGAAAAAACGGAAGATCATAGCGGTCTAGAACGGCCTCCCACGCGAGATCAAGCTCCCTGGCCTGTTCTTTTTCGAATAGGTATCCTGCGACGCAAAGCACGGGCGATCCCGCATGCGACCCACTTTCATCAAAATAGCACTCCAAAAAGGCCACTACGTCACTCTCAGGAATTGATATTGTCCCGCGCAACCACCAAAGGATAAGTCGCCGCGCGGAGAACTAACTAATCAAGGTTTTAGCTGCTGTAATATTCCAAGCTGTTGAGTAATGGCGGTGAAGCCGTCAGTAAGCGCATTTTCCAGATGGTTGTCTCGCCGTCGCCGCACGCCAACTTGACCTATGCCAACAACGGGGCTTTGCGCAACCAAATTATGGAATTGCTCGCCAACGAGAGCCCGATTGGCTTCGTTGGCAATACAGACGAAGCCGGAAACACTGTCTTTGAAATAGACGTAATCGGCGCCGTCTTGGCGAACGATCATGCCGGGTTTGAGCGGTTGGCTAAAATCTACGTAGAAAGCTCCGGGATCAAGCGCAATATTCTCAAACAATGCTGAGACGTCCAAAGCAACGCGTAGTACGCCTCCTCCTGCGAAAACAATTGTCCCTACGCTGTCCCCGGAAACGACAATCAATGCATCGGTATCGCCGTTGCCGGCTTTGAAGATTGTTCGAATTCCAATGACTTGCTTTCCTTGCACTGACGCTTGCACCAAGGTTCCGAGTTTGGCGGTGGACCAGGGATCAAGTATGCGGATTTGCGATAGCGATAGTCCGTCGGCGAGGAGGCTCATCGGTAAGGTCTCCTATCGACGATCAACCCATGGTTCGTATCCGCGAGTACAGCGCTCCATATGGCGATCCAAGTTTTTGTTACGATGGCATCGCCTTTGGGCACTCTCGCGCCGTCCTTCCCGGCTTGCGTCGGCGTAGTTACTAGATGGCCATTCATGTGTTGTTTTTGTTGTGGCTGGCACCGACGCGCGTTCGACCGTATGGCCGCCGAGATAATTTCCTTTGCCCATTAAAAACCTCCTCACCCAAAAAATTCGGCGCAGAACAGATGGGAAACTGTCGCAGGAGTTGCAAGACGCCCCGCTCCAATTTTTTGAGGTTGGTCTTATCGGGAGCCTCGCCTATTCGTCCGTCGCCAACGTCGCAATTCCGCGAGAAGCGCGGTGATCGCGCCGATCAACGCGGCAATTCCGAAGAAGATCGTGGGATCCATTGGTCTCGCTCCTGTCACCAAAAAAAGGAGAAGACCAACAAGGTTGTTAGGGCACGGCGCCGCCGCAAATGTCAACGGCACTGCACTGCTTTACCCTCAGAAAGTGGGGACATGTGGGAACTGGGTTGCGGACAAAGGTCCGAAGCGCGAGGTCGCGATTATTCCCGGTCGATATCCGGTCCACAAAAATAAGCATTTGAAATTGCAGGTACTTTTCGGCGCCGTTCCGCCGCGCCGGAGCGAAGCGGAGGCGAGCCCGGAATCCATACTCCTCGGCAGGGGTTATGGATTCCGGGCTGCCGAGTTGCGCTCGGCCCCCGGAATGACATGCAAGACCGATGAGGGACACTATGCCGTACGCGACCAACGAAGATTTGCCGGACTCGGTGGCGCGGCATCTGCCGCCGCATGCGCAGGACATCTACCGGGCTGCGTTCAATCACGCGTATGCCGCCCATGAAGGCGACCCGCGGCAGGAGGAAGCCGCCCATCGGATCGCATGGGCTGCAGTGAAGCGCTCATACGTCAAAGCCGGCGACGTCTGGGTCCCGCGCTAGCGCCGTCTGCTCACGCTCTAGCCGATTGATTTGGGTCAATGCCTATCCAAGGGCATTTGGCCGAAACATGTGCACGAGAGAGGGCGGAGCGGCCCCATCTAGGGCAAGGCTTAACGCCGCGCAATTTTATGACGTGAATCAAAGCGCCGCTGACCGCGATGCCCCAAATTTCCTTCTGCCGACGCGAGCCAATCGTCGCGGCAGAGGAATACATGGTCAATTTGGGCAAGAGCAGACTTGCGCTTATCGTTGGCGCGGTCGTGGTGGTCTGCGGCGGCTTCGTCGCTTTCAATTACGATGCCGTCGCCAGCTGGCTGACGCGCTCGAAGCGGCCCGCGACCATCACGCTGTCGGGTAATATCGAGGCACATCAGGCGGTGCTCGGTTTCAAGACCGTGCAGTCGCGCATCGTGGAATTGCCGTTCAACGAAGGCCAATGGGTCACCGCCGGCACGCTGCTTGCGCGCGTCGACGACTCCGATTACCGCCAGCAGGTCGCGATTGCCACCGCTACGTTGGAAGTGCAAAAGCGCCAGCTCGCGGCGTCGGAGCAAAATCTCGCGGCGGCGCGCAAGATCGTCGAGAGCGATGCCGCCGATCTCGAGCTCGCAAAACTTGAGTTCGATCGCGCCGACCAGCTGATGAAAAAGGGCGCCGGCACCATTGAGGCCCGCGACCAGACCAGCGCGACGCTCAAAAAATCAAACGCCGCCTACGAGCGGGATCAGGCGTTGGAAAAGGTCGCGGAGCGCCAAGTCGACCTCGCCACCGCCAACATCCGCAACGCCACCGAGGCGCTGACGCTTGCGAAGATCGTGCTCGACTACACGGTTTTGCGGGCGCCGTTCGATGGCGTCATCACCGTGCGGCAGGCCGAGCTTGGCGAAATCATGGTGCCCGGCACGCCGGTGGTGACCCTTGCCGATCTCGATCACATCTGGCTGCGCGCCTACATCAATGAGACCGATCTCGGAAAAATTCGCCTCGACCAGCCGGCCACGATCAAGACGGACACTTACCCGAACAAGACCTACAAGGGCCGCGTCTCCTTCATTTCCTCAGTGGCGGAATTCACGCCGAAGAGCGTCGAGACCCACGCCGAGCGCGTCACGCTCGTCTATCGCATCAAGATCGATATCGATAATCCGACCCACGAACTGGTGCCGGGCATGCCGGCCGATGCGACGCTCGAAGCACTTCCGGCGGGCACGTCATGAACGGTGCTGCGCCCATCATCGCGGTCGACAACCTGGTCAAGCGCTTCCCGGAAACCACCGCGGTCGATCGGTTAAGCTTTGCGGTGAGCCAGGGCGAGATTTTCGGCCTGGTCGGTCCCGATGGCGCCGGCAAGACCGCCACCATGCGCATGCTCGCCGGCGTGATGCGGCCGGACAGCGGCACGATGACCATCGATGGCATCGATGCGGTCGCCGATCCGGAAGAGGCGAAGCAGCATGTGAGCTATATGCCGCAGCGCTTCGGCCTCTACGAGGACCTGACCGTCGACGAGAACATCCGCTTCTACGCGGACCTGTTCGAAGTCCCCCGCAAGCTTCAGCGCGAGCGCGCCGAACGGCTTCTCGCCGCTTCCGGCATGACCGGCTTTGGTCGCTTCAAAGCCGGACAGTTGTCCGGCGGCATGAAGCAGAAATTGGGGCTGACCTGCGCCCTCGTGCATACGCCCAAAATCCTGCTGCTCGACGAGCCGACGACCGGCGTCGATCCAGTCTCGCGACGCGACTTCTGGAGCATCCTTTACGGGCTGCGCGAAGAAGGCGTGACGATCGTGATTTCGACCGCCTATCTCGACGAGGCGGAGCGCTGCAACCGGCTCACGCTGCTGCACGGCGGCCACGCGCTCTATTGCGACACGCCGGCCGCGCTCAAGGAGCGCATGCCGGGCGCGCTCCTTGCCATTTCGTCGACAGACGGACGTGCTGTGCGTGCCGCGATCGAGAAGCTCGAAGGCGTCAGCCACGTCATCCTGGTGGGCGACGGCGTGCATGCGGTCGTGGATGTTGCGGAACAGCGCATTGTGCAATTGCGCGCGGCGCTCGATCGCGCCGGCGTACCTTACACCGATGTCGCCGTTGGCTCGCCCAGCATCGAGGACGTATTCGTCGCGTTGCTTGAGACTGAGGATGCGAAATGAACGTTGCCGGGCAGAACACGCGCGGCGCGCCGCAGGTCGTGGCCGATCAGCTGGTCAAGCGGTTCGGCAACTTCCTCGCCGTGGACCATGTGAGCTTCGAGATCGCCAAGGGCGAAATCATGGGCTTCCTCGGCCCCAATGGCGCGGGGAAGTCGACCATCATCCGCATCCTTTGCGGCCTGCTGCGGCCGAGCGCTGGCCGCGCCATCGTCGCGGGCATCGATGTGGCCCGCGATCCGGAAGGCGTGCGCCAGCACATCGGCTACATGTCGCAGAAATTCTCGCTCTATCGCGACCTCACAGTTGAGGAGAATCTCCAGTTCTTCGGCGGTATTTATTCCGTGCCTCGGGAAGAGCTCGCCGAGCGGATGCGCTTTGCGATCGACATGGCGGGTCTTGCCGGGCGCGAGAAGGCGCTGGTTGCGACGCTTCCGGGCGGCTGGCAGCAGCGCCTGGCGCTCGGCTGCGCCGTGCTTCACCGTCCGCCGATCTTGTTTTTGGACGAGCCGACCTCAGGCGTCGAGCCCGCGTCGCGCCGGCGCTTCTGGGATCTCATCCACACGCTCGCCGGCGAGGGCGTGACCGTGCTGGTCTCGACCCACTACATGGACGAAGCTGAGTATTGCCACCGTGCTGCGTTGATCAATCATGGCCGCCTGATCGCAATGGGCAGCCCTGCGGCACTCAAGCACACCTCGCTCGGCGGCGACTTGCTGCTGATCGAATGCGCCGCACCGGGCCCCCTGCTCGCGGCGCTGAAATCCGCTCCCGGCGTTCGCGATTGCTCGGTCTTCGGCAACGCACTGCATGTCCTCGTCGACGACGCCGAAGCGAGCAGCAAGGAATTGCCCGCGTATCTCGCCGCCAAGGGCCTTCATGCCGACAGCATCACGCCGATCGCGCCTTCGCTCGAAGACGTGTTCGTGCAACTCATTGCCGCGGACGTCGCGGGCCGGAAGGCCGCCGCATGAGGCTGCCGCGCATCAGGGCTATTGCGGCCAAGGAGATGCTGCAGATCTGGCGCGACCCGCGCAGCCTGATGATCGCGCTGCTGTTGCCGTTCACCCAGATGTTCCTCTTGGGCTATGGGGTGACGCTCGACCTCAAGCACCTGCCGGTCTGCACGTTCGATCGCGAGGCGAGCCAGCAAAGCCAGGCCCTGCTCAAGCATTTTCAAGCCTCGCTCTACTTCACCATCGCGCGCAATGTGGCGAGCTACCCGCAGCTCGTATCCGCCATCGATCGCGGCGATTGCAAGATTGCGATCGTCATCCCGCCCGACTTTTCCGAGCGCCTTATCGATACCGGCCAGTCGTCCGTTCAGGCGATCCTGGACGCGACCGATGACAACACGGCGAACATCGCCGTTGGCTACGCGCTTGCAGTGGTCTCGAGTTTCTCCGGCGAAATCGCGCTCAATGCGCTCGATCGGCAAGGCCGCCGTCTTCAACAGATCAACCCGATGACGGTGCAGTCGCGGGTGTGGTTCAACGAAGACCTCGAAAGTCGCAATTTCTTTATCCCGGGCGTGGTCGCTGTCATCATGGCCCTGGTCGGCGCCCAGCTGACATCGCTGACGATTTCGCGGGAGTGGGAGCGCGGCACCATGGAGCTGCTGATCTCGACGCCGGTGAAACCGAGCGAAGTCATGATCGGAAAGCTCCTGCCCTATCTGGTGCTGGGCTGGATCGACGCCGCCTTTTGTCTCGCGATCGCAGTGCTGTGGTTCGACGTGCCGTTTCGGGGAACGATTTTCACGCTGTTCTTCACCACAACGCTCTTCCTCGTGGTGGTGTTAGGCATCGGCTACCTGCTGTCCGTGCTCATCCGCAGCCAGATCGGCGCGAGCCAGGTTGCGCTGCTCGTGACCATGCTGCCAACCACGCTGCTCTCGGGCTACGTGTTTCCGATCGACCAGATGCCGACGTTCATTCAATATGTGACCTTTCTCGTTTACTCGCGCTATTACGTCACCATCATCAAATCGATTTTCCTCAAGGGCGCGGATATTCCGGCGCTGATGACGCCGATCCTGTGCCTGTTCGTCTATGCAGCGGTCGTCGGCGTGCTGGCCTCCCGCGCCTTCCGCAAGAGCCTCGATTGAGTTTCCCATGCTGACCCGCATCTCCCATATCTGGGTGAAAGAGTTCATCCAGCTTTGGCGCGACAAATGGGGGCGCATGCGGCTCATCGTGCCGCCGCTGCTGCAGCTCCTGCTGTTCGGCTACGCCGCGACCTTCGAGGTCTACCACGTCTCGACCGTCGTGCTCGATCTCGACCGGACGCAGGAAAGCCGCGAACTTGTCGCCCGCTTCACCTCCAGCGACCGGCTCGACGTTGTCCGCCGCGTCGAGACCCAGGCTGAGGCCGGCGCCGCGATCGATCGCGGCGACGCCGTGGTCGCGCTCGTCATTCACGCCGGGTTCGCCAACCTGCTGCGCAAAGGGCAGGAGGCGCCGGTCCAGGTGCTGGTCGACGGCACCAATTCCAACACGGCGCTCATCGCGCTCGGCTACATCAATACGATCGCGAACGGGTTCGCCCAGGACTACGTCACCGATCTCGCCGAGCGCACGCTGGGCGTCAACGGCATGCAGCAGGTCTCGGTCACGGTCGAGCAGCGGCCGTGGTTCAATCCGGACTTCAACGGCCGCTGGTTTTTCGTGCCCGGCGTGATCGCGACGATCCTGCTGGTCATGATCGTGAACCTGACGGCGTTCGCCGTGGTGCGCGAGCGCGAGGTCGGCACGCTGGAGCAGATCATGGTCAGTCCGATCCGCCCGGCCGAGTTCATCCTCGGCAAGACGGTGCCGTTCTTCGTCGTCGGGCTCGGCATCGCCGGACTGATCACCATCGCCGGCATCTTCTGGTTCGAGGTGCCGTTCGTCGGCAATCCGCTCGTCTTCATCAGCGGAACGATGCTCTACCTGCTGAGCCTGCTCGCCCTCGGCCTCCTCATCTCGACGGTCTGCTCGACCCAGCAGCAGGCCTTCGCCACCAATTTCTTCGTGCTCAATCCGTTTTTCATCCTGTCCGGCTTCAGCTTTCCGATTTCAAGCATGCCGGAGGTGTTGCAATGGTTCACCTACGTCAATCCGCTGCGGTACTTCCTCGTCGTGATCCGTGGCACCTTCCTGAAGGGCATCGGCGTCAGCATCTTATGGCCGGATCTCGCGGCGATGGGGGCAATCGCGGCCGTGCTGCTTACGGTCAGCATCCTGCGCTTCCGCAAATCGCTGGAGTGAATGTCCCGAAACCCGCGCGCAAGCCGAGTTGTCGACGGCCTCCAAGCCGGCAACGTCATCGCACGATCCATGTCCCGTGTTGCTTGATTTCGGAGTGCATAGCATCCGGCGCAAGATCAAGGTCGTCGCCCCAGGTAACGGCGCCTAACTCGACCCGCGCTTGACGGAACACGCTCTCGTCCCTCAGCCTCGCAAATACGCCAGCCGACGGCGAGTGGAGAAAGCCAGCGAGTTCGATGGCGCCCTCGAGCCCATCGTTGAAACGAACTCGCAACCGAAAGCCGGATAACACCTCAACGTCAGCGACGCGCCAGGGCGCGGACGGCCACACCGCTCAATCCTGCAGCACGTAGGTGCCGGGCGCGGGACCCAGCGATGCGCCGGCCTTATCATCGAACCGGTTGGCGTCGACCCAGGGGCCCGATCGCTGATCGAGCCAAGCGGCGAGCGCCGGCCACCACGATCCCTCCTTGCGCGGCGCCATCGCAAGCCAACTATCGGGGTCAACGTAGTGGCTCTCGGCGGGGCGGGTCAGCATTTGAAAGCTGCGGTGCTTGTGGCCGATTTCGGAGATGATGCCGGCGTTGTGGCCGCCGGTGGTCAGGACGTACGTGATTTCCGCATCGGTCAGGAGATGGATCTTGTGGGTCGATCGCCACGGCGCCACGTGATCCGTCTGGGTTCCGACCGCAAAGATGGGGACTTTGATGTCCGACAGCGCGATGGGGCGGCCGCCAGCAATGTAGTGCCCTTCGGCGAGGTCGTTGTTGAGGAACAGGTCGCGGAGGTACTCCGAATGCATGCGCGGCGGCATGCGGGTCGCATCGGCGTTCCAGGCCATCATGTCTGTCATGGGCTCGCGCTCGCCCATGAGGTAGTCACGAATGATGTGCGACCAGACGAGATCGTTCGAGCGCAGCAGCTGGAACGTCCCCGCCATCTGCCGGGCGTCGAGGTAGCCTTGCTCCTCCATCAACTCCTCGAGAAAGTTGACCTGACTGTCGTCGATGAACAGCATCAGTTCGCCGGCCTCGGTGAAATCGGTCTGCGCCGCGAACAGCGTCACTGACTTGAGCCGCTGATCGCCGTCGCGCGCCATCGTTGCCGCGGCGATCGCGAGCAGCGTGCCGCCGAGGCAGTAGCCGATCGCGTGGATCAGCGTTCCCGGGACCTGCGCGCTCACCGCGTCGAGCGCGGCCATCACGCCGAGCGTCCGGTAATGCTCCATGCCGAGATCGCTGTCCTCCGCCGTCGGGTTCTTCCACGACAGCATGAAGACAGTGAAGCCTTGTTCCGTGAGGTATTTGACCAGCGAATTGTGGGGCGAGAGATCGAGGATGTAGTACTTCATGATCCAAGCCGGCACGATCAGCACCGGTTCGGGCCGCACCTTCTCGGTTGCCGGCGCGTAGCGGATCAATTCGATAAGCCGATTGCGGTAAACGACGGTGCCGGGCGTAATCGCGACGTTCTCGCCGACGACGAAAGCCTCCACGCCGGCCGGCTCTTCGCCGCGCAAAACGCGTTGGCCGTCGTCGATCGCGTTACACAAACCCTTGACGAGATTGATGCCGCGTTCGTGCGCGGTGCGCTGGAGCACCTCGGGATTGGTCAGCGGAAAATTCGAAGGCGAGAACATGTCGAGGAGCTGTCGCGCGGCGAAATCGACGACGTCTTCGTGATGCTTCGAGACGCCGCGAATTCCTGTGGTGGCCTCATGCCACCATTGCTCGTTGAGCAAGAATCCCTGGTGAATGACGTTGAACGGGAAACCACGCCAGGATGCTTCGACGAAGCGGCGATCCTGCGGCGCCGGGTCGACGCAGGCGTCTGCCGAGCCGGGACTTAGCGCACAACGACAGCTGTAATCGGCGAGCCGCAATGCTTTCTGCACGGCTTGCTCGGCAAGTTTCAGCCGCTTTCCGGGCGCCGCTGCAAGATGGGCCGCCCAGTCGAAATATGCCGCCGCAAGGGATGCCGGCGACAGGCCCGCCGTGAGCCGCGCAATGCCGGCATGCAACGACCGATCGATCTCATCGGCGAAGTCCGGCGATTCCTCAGGACGATGCTCGGCGGCTGTTGCTTCCGATGTGAGCGGGCTGAGATTTCGCCCGCTGGCCGGGGTTAAGGACGAGACCGCGACTTGCGGCTGATCCTTGATGGGCAGAACGATGACTTCGCCTATGGGCATGCGGGATTTCCTCGCGTATCGCCGTAGTGGCCTCGGTGGAGTTCCTGGGTCCCGCATCCAATCTGGCGCCGCAATCGGCGCCTTGACCAAGGTCAATGCCGATTCGCCGATCGAACTTGATCTTCCTCAAAGTTAGGGCCTGACTTTGGCAGTTAGATAAAAACTGGTCAGCGCTGCAAGAGTAAAGCCGCTGCCTAGTAAGGGGCGGCACGAAAGGCGCGCGCCGCGGCTCGACAGCGCGCCGCGCGCTTTTTTGCTTTGTGTCGAATCTCATCCGGACCGGGATTTACTCCGGCGCAATGCCGGCCTGCTTGATGACGCGCGCCCACCGTTCAGTATCTTGGGCAATCACCGCGCCGAACTCCGATGGCGACATGATCGTCGCCACCGCGCCGACGTCGGCGAGGCGCATCAGCACTTCGGGATCGGCGAGGCCGGCGTTGATCTCGCGATTGAGCCTCGCGATGATGTCGGCTGGCGTGCCCTTCGGCACGCCGATGCCGGACCAGCTGTTCACCTCATAACCCGGCAGCGTCGCGCCGATGGTCGGGATATCCGGCAGTGCCGGCGAGCGGCCGGCGTTGGTGATGCCAAGCGCGCGCAAGCTTCCCCGTTGGATGTGCGGCAGCGAGTTCGGCATCGCATCGATCCCCGCCTGCACCTCGCCGGCGATCATGTCAGTGACCATGGCCCGTCCGCCGCGGTAGGGCACGTGGACGAGATCGATGCCGGCCATGACCTTCAATAGCTCGATGGCCAAGTGACTGATGGTGCCGGTGCCGAACGAGGCCGTGTTGATCTTGCCCGGGTTGGCTTTCGCGAGGGCGATGAATTCGGCGACGTTGCGTGCGGGCACCGACGGCGCCACTTCAAGGACGAGCTGAAGCTCGGCAAATCCGGCGACCGGCGAAATGTCGCGCAGGAAATTGAATGGCAGCTTTTCGAACAAGGTCGCGTTGATGGCGTTCGAGGCCAACGCCAGCAGCAGCGTGTGGCCGTCGGGCGGTGCGTTGACGACCGCCTGGGTCGCAATGTTGGTGCTCGCCCCCGGACGGTTCTCGATGATGACCGGCTGGCCGAGGCGCTTCTCGAGCCAGCGGCCGAGAATGCGCGCGAGAAGATCGGTCGATCCGCCGGGCGGATAGCCGACGACGAAACGCACCGGGCGCGACGGATAGGTCTCCGCTGCGGCAGCGCGGCCGATCGCCGGCAGGGCGAGAGCCGCGCCTGCAAGGCTCAGGAACCCGCGGCGCGCGAGCTTCATGGGTCAGCAACCTCGTCTGGCCTGCGACGATCCCTTGTGGGCGGGACTATCGCATAGGTAAGGCAGCTTAACCTCTCCCCGCTTGCGGGGAGAGGTCGACGGAGCGAAGCGACGGAGGGTGAGGGGGCCTCTCCACGAGTCTGAGCTTGTGGAGAGGCCCCCTCACCCCGACCCTCTCCCCGCACGCGGGGAGAGGGAGAAGAACGTGCCGCGTCATGGGGTCGCCCCGCCCGTGTGGCGGGAGCCGGAAGGGAATGCACTCACACACTGCCTCTTCGATCGACGCAGCCATTGCAAGTCGCCCTACTCCGCTGCGGCTTGTCTCGTGCCTTGCGGCACGCGATTGCGGAAGTGGGGCAGAATCTCCTCGGCGATCGCCACCATGTTGGCGCGGGTCATGTCGTTCGGCAGCGTGCCGAACTGGGTCTTGGTGAGCGAGGTGTTGAAGCCGGCGAGGTCCTGGTATTCCGCAAGCTTCTCGCGCACCGTGTTGGGGCTGCCGATGATGACGACGCCGGTGTTGACGAGTTCCTCAATGGTCGCGGGCTTGCCCGTCACCTTGGCGGCGCGGACGCGCTTCATCGATTCGATGTTGGTATAGCCCGGCGGCAGCAGCATTTCGGTCGGCATCTTGAGGAAGCGATTCACCAGCGCTTCGAGATGCGGCCGTGCCTCGCGCATCGCCTTCTCGTCGGTCTCGGCCACATAGATCGTGTTCGACCACGCGAGTTGATCGGGTGATGCCGCGTAGCCCGCCTTCTCCGCCTCGTCGCGATACATCTGGAAGAAGCGTGCGACCGTCGCGATCGGGCTCAGCGTCTGGCAATAAGTGTAGCGCATCTGCGCCGCCCATTTGATGGTGCTGCTCGACCCCTGCGAGGGAATCCAGATCGGCGGGTGCGGCGTCTGGTAGGGCCGCGGCCACGGATTGACGTAGTTGAAGTGATACTGCTTGCCTTCATATGCGAACGGTCCGGGCTCGCTCCAGGCGCGCACGATGAGGTCGTGCGCTTCGGCGAAACGATCCTGCGACAGCGCCGGATTGATGCCCATCGCATGGTATTCGGCGCCGATCCCGCGCACGAAGCCCGCGATGAAGCGGCCCCGCGTCAGGTTGTCGAGCATCGCGTATTCCTCGGCCACCATCAGCGGATTGTTGAGGAGCGGCAGCGCGCGGCCGAGGACCGCGAGTTTCGCCCGCTTGACGCTGCGTGCGAGCGCGCCCGCGAGAACGCCAGGGATCGGCATCATGCCGTAGGCGGTCTGATGGTGCTCGTTGAGGCAGACGCCGTCGAAGCCGAGCTGGTCGGCATACTCCATCTGGTCGAGATACTCGCGATAGAGGTCGGCGCCCTTTGCCGGATCGTAGTAGCGGTTCGAGTAGGTGACCCAGGCTGAGTTGTTGCGATCGATCGCATCGAGATCGGCGTGCCGGTAGGGCATCAGGTGGAAGTTGAAGAATTTCATGCTGCAAGCCTCTTGCCGTCGATGAAGCCCTCGAACGCGGAGACGAAAGCCGCAGGCTTTTCCACGTGAGGGATATGGCCGCATTCGGGAACGATCACGGCCGTTGCGCCTGGAATGAGCCGGCGCCATTCCTCGGCATATTCCTTCGGAAACAGGCGGTCGTTCGCGCCCCATACAAGGAGGGTCGGAACGTCGATCCGGTGCAGCCATTTGGCGAGATGGGGATCATAGCTGCGCGGCTGCCAGACGAGTTTCGCGGTCGCGAGGCGATTCTTCATCGCCACGTCCACGAGCTCGGGAACCAACATGGCCTTCACCATCTCGTCGGCGCGGGTCTGGTCATAGAAGAAATCGCGGATGCGCTGCTCGTCGTTGCGCAAGAACGGATCGACCTGCGCCACACCTTTCACGTGGATGCCAGCGGCGCCGACGAGGGTCAGCGAGGCAAGTCGGCTGGTGTCGCGCACCGCGAGCTCAGCCGCGATCCAGCCGCCGAGCGAGATACCGACGAGATGAACGCGCTCAAGCTTCAGGGCCTTGAGGACGTCGAGATAGAAGTAGGCAAGGTCGTGGATGTTATCGAGCCACTCCGGCATCTCTGTGTCGCCGAAACCCGGATGCTCCGCGACGATGACGTCGAACCGCGCGGCGAGCCGCTTCAGGTACTCCTGCCACGGTCCTGTGCCGCTCGCGCCGTGAAGGACAAGGAGCGGCGGACCGCTGCCGCCGCGCATCAGCTTCAGATCGCAGCCGCTGATCGCGATCTTGGTTGTTGTACAGTCCACCATGCGACGCCCTCGCCTCTATTCCTTCGCATTGACGGCGAAGCAAAGTTGCCCAACCGTCGTCGTCTCCAGACTACTGCGAAAACGCGGAAAAGTACCCCCGCTCGCCAGCGGCACGGCGTAAAGCAGCCCTTCGCCAACTGCTATTGCTTCTCGACTTCATAAGCGTCTAATGGCTGCAGGAAACCGCCCAGCGAGGAGAGGCAGAAATGTCCAGGATTCGTCACATCGCGATCATCGTGCCGGACGCCGAAGAGGCGGCCAAGTTCTACGAGAAGGCGCTCGGCCTCAAGCGCGCCGGCACGGCGCGGCGCGGTATCTACATGACCGACGGCGTGATCAACGTTGCCCTGCTCACGAAGGAGCACGAGAACGAGAAGCTCGGCCTCTACCATTTCGGCGTCTGGGTGGATGATCTTGACGCATCCGAGAAGAAGGTCGTCGAGGCTGGCGGCACCTATCTCGCGGGCAGGCCGACATCGCCGAATTCGTTCTACGAGGCGAAGTACAAGGACCCGAACGGCGTGGTGTTCGACATCACCCATAACGGCTGGGCCGGCGCCGCAAAGGACGTGGTGGCGAAGCAGTAGGAAGAAGTAGGCGGCGGCCTCTCCTGCGCACCTGATGCCATGAATTCCGGGGAACGTGTCATTGTCATTGGCGCCGGGCCGGTGGGCCTGTGTCTGTCGCTTGCGCTCGCGCAGCAGGGCATCGCGGTCACCGTGATCGAGGCGGTGGGCGAGGACAACTTCCTCGAGCAGGTGCCGCGCGCCGGCACCAATCATCCTGCGACGCTCGAGATGCTCGACCGCATTGGGCTTTACCGGCGGCTCGAGCCGCGCGGAATCATTGCGCCGGTGTTCCACTATTGGGATCGTGCGGAGAACCGGCTGATCGCGGCGTTCGATCACAAGCACCTCAAGGACGACACGCGCTTTCCGTATGTCCTGCAGTGCGAGCGCATCAAGATCGTCGAAGAGGCCCTCGCCATGGCAAAGGCCGATCCGCTGATCGACCTGCGCCTGTCGTCGACGTTCACGCATTTCTCGCAGGACGGTTCGGGCGTCGTCGCGAACTTCACCAATGCGGCCGGCGAAGCCGAGCGCGTCGAAGGCGCCTATCTCGTGAGCTGCGAGGGCGCGCGCAGCATCGTGCGCAAGGACCTCGAGATCGAGTTCGAAGGCTTCACCTACTCCGACCTCACATTGAACATCGAGGTCGCCTACGATTTCCGCCGCCACGGCTACGCCGAGCGCAACTACATTTCCGATCCCACCGAGTGGTCGAACCTGTTTCACTGGAAGGGGCCGCCGGATCGCTGGCGCGTGCACTTTCCGGTCGATGCATCAGCTGACCAGGACGCAACGTGCCGCGAGGACGCGCTGCAGGCGCGGCTGCAGGCGTTCCTGCCGACCGGCCGCGCCTTCGAGATCGTCGGCTCGCAACCTCTATACGGTGCACCAACGCGTCGCGGAGAAATTCCGCGGCGGCCGCGCGATCCTTGCGGGCGATGCTGCCCATGTGAACAGCCCGATCGGCGCCATGGGGATGAACAGCGGCATCCACGACGCTTTCAATCTCGCCGACAAGCTGGTGCAAATCCTTGCACGGCGACGCAGACGAGGACGTGCTCGACCGCTACGAGCGCCAGCGCCGCCACGTGGCGATCCAGCACACCCAGGCCCAGACCATCCGCAACAAGCGCTTGCTTGCCGAGAAGGACCCCGCCGTGCGCAAGCGCAGTCAGGATGAACTGCGGCGCACCGCGGAGGACCCGGCCCTCGCGCGCGCGTTCCTGCTGCGCGCCTCGCTGATCGAGAGCCTGCGCGAGGCCGAGCAGATCATGTGATCTGCGTCGCTTGTTGTATCTTTGTCTTGTCGTAGCCCGGATTGAGCGCAGCGAAATCCGGGGGCATCATTCCCGGATTTCGCTGCGCTCAATCCGGGCTACGAGGTTCGCGGTCGCCCTACGGCGTTACGCCGCGATGACCTCTTCGGCGCGCACGCTGCGGCAATCCATCTCGAACTCGAGGTCCTTCACCGGCGGGCGGGCGAAATGCCAGTTGATGCCGGCGTGGGCGGCGCCGCGCCGCACGATCTCGTCGGCCAGCAACGGATGGACGTCGCGGATGGTGTAGAGCTGGCTCGCGGTGGTGTCGCGCCAGCCGGCCCCGAACAGCTTGAGCCGCTGGGTGAGTTCGTCCATCACGAAATGCGCTTTCTCGCGTAGCGCGTCGGCACTCGTCTCGCCGAAACGCACGATGCGGTCGCGGTAGCTCGCGTCGGTCGCGCGCGCTTCGGCGCTGCCGGAAATGACGAAGCTCGGGGCGCCGCCAGCGGCCGCCGGCACCGTGAACGAGAAGGCATGAACGCCGGGCGCCGGCGGCGGATCGAGCTCCGGACAGACATTGCTGCGCGCGACCGGGTTCACCTTGCCGTCGTAGATGCCCCATTTGCCGAGCGTGACGACGTAGGTCTCATTGAAGGCGCGAAAGCCCTCTTCGGTGAACTGGCCGGGCGAGCGCAGTTCGCAAGCGCAGAACGCCGTGAGCGGCCGGCCTGCCGCCTTGATCACCGCTTCGATGCGCGCGAAGCCGTCGACGAGCGGCACCGGCGCACGGAAACGATAGCGCTTGATCTCGAAACCCGCCGCCGCGGCGACGCCTCCCGAGAACATGAATCCGCCCGGAATAAAGCGATATCCGCCCGGTTGAAATTCAGCGACCGTCGCCATGGTGCCTCCCTCTGGTTATGCCAGCCAATGTAATCACAAGCGCCGCCATCGCGCGAAGTCCGTGCGCGCATTACCCGCCGAGGTGCTGGCGGAAGAACGCGACAGTGAGATCGAGCGCGCGGTCGGCTTCGGGTTTGCTGTAGGTCTTGCCACCTTTGCGGGCGAAGGCATGGTCGGCGCCGGGATATTTGTGAATGGTCACGAGCGGATTGGGCGACAGCCGGCGCTCCAGCATATCGTTCACTTCCGCCTGCACCCACCGATCCTTCATCGCCATGTGCAACACGAACGGGCGGTGCAAATTCTTGGCTTCCCGGATGTTGTGCTCGATGTAGGTGCCGTAATACGCGACGGCGCAATCGATGTCGGTGCGGCAGCACATCAGGTAGCAAAGCTTGCCGCCGAGACAGTAGCCGACGGCGCCGACCTTGCCGTTGCACTCGGGCCGCGCCGCGAGGTAATGCCAGGTGTCCTCCATGTCGCGGACGCCGAGGTCGTAGTCGAACTCGTAGTAGAGATCGAACGCCTTCTGCACGTTGGCCGGATCGCCGTCGGAGAGTTCGACGCCCGGCTCCTGGCGCCAGAACAGATCCGGCACGAGGCACACGAATCCCGCCTCGGCGAATTCATGCGCGTGATGGCGCATGGTGTCGTTGACGCCCCAGATCTCCATGATGGCGATGATGGCGCCGGCCGGCGTACGATCCGGGATCGCGAGATAGGCTCCCATCTCGCCGTCACGGAGCTTCACCTTGATGTTCTGCGTCTTCATGTCTGCCGTCTGTCGTCGTCAAATCTTGAGTAGCGCGCGGGCATTGCCGGCGAAGATGCGCTCGCGCTCCGCGTCGGGAATCTCGAGCGCCTGCACGGCCGCAATCGTCTTCCTGGTCAGTTCGCGGCCGCCGCGTGGATCGAACGGCGCGTCGCTGGCGAATACCAGCCGCCCAGCGCCGAAGAAATCGTAACCGCAACGTGTCGCCGATGCGGCGCCGTTGAGCGCGGTGTCGGCATAAAGCATATGGAAATAGTCGATCGGCGGCCGCTTCAGCCCGCGCGCCTCGGCAACCGGATTGCGGTCCACGGTGCCGTCGAAAATCTGGCGGAAGCCAAGCTCGATGCGGCCGGCGAAATACGGAATCATTCCGCCCAGGTGATGGGTGATGATTTTCAGGCGCGGCAGCTCATCGAACAACCCGGAATAGATGAGCCGGGTCATGGCAGCCGAAGTTTCGTAGGGCCAACCGAACGAGAACCAGACTTCGTCCTCCGATTCCTTCTCGCTGGCGTAGTCGGCAAACTGCGGCCCGCGCATGGGATGCACCCACACCGGCAGATCATGCTCGGCCATGCAGCGAAACACCGGGCGGAATTTCTTCGCGCTCAGCGGCTCGCCGGCGACATGGGTGAAGATCTGAACGCCGCGCGCGCCGAGATCGAGGATGGCCCGATCAGCCTCCTCGACAGCGGCATCGGGGTTGTTCATCGGCAGCGACGCGATGAAAGTCGGGAACCGGTCGGGATAACGCCCGCACAATGCGGCAAGATCGTCGTTGGCACGCCGGGCGATCATCGGCGAGCGGTCCGGCGGCGCGATCAACTCGATCGGCGGGTTGGCGAGCGACAGCACCTGCTGCAGCCCGTCGAATTCGTCGAGCATGCGCAGGCGGGCGTCGATGTCCCATAGCTCCTTGAGCTTCGGAAACGACTTCAGCACGATATGGCCGGGAATGTGAGTGGCCAGCCGGTCAAGATGCGACCGAGGCATGAAATGATTGAAAATATCGATCATCATGGCGAGCAGCGGTGTCAGGAAAAATGGTGATCGGACGAAGCGCGGCGCACCCTATTCGGCTTGTCGGCACGCGGGCAAGAGCCTCTTGCGCATGGCCGACGCCGCACCGGCGAGCCCGTTCAGCTTTGCCCACCGTGCGCGGCCTGCTCCTGCCAGAAATCGGCCTGCAGCACCGCCGCTTCGTCCTCGAGCAGCGGACCGATGACCTCGACGGAACGCTGGCCGGCGCCGAAGACGACCCGGCACGGCAAGTCGAGCGTCGGATTCTCCGCGTGTGCGCCGGTCATGTCTTTGAGGTTCTTCTCGCTCTGGCCATAGACGACGCGACCAATTCCGGCCCAGTAGAGCGCGCCCGCGCACATGGCGCAGGGTTCCGCCGACGTATAAAGCGTGCAGTTCGCGAGGTATTCGGCGCCGCAGGTGCGCGAGGCGCGGCTCGCAAGAAGCCGCTCGGCATGCGCCGTCATGTCCCGACCCTCCGCGGTGAACCCGTTGCCCTGCTCCATCAGCACGGCGCCGTCCGGGCCGACGAGGATCGCGCCGAACGGATGATCACCGCCTTCGCGCGCGCGCCTGGCCACGTCAAAGGCACGGCGCAGAAATCCTTCGTGAGCACGCATGTCAACTGCCATCGGCCTGTTTCTCCCTTCGCCTGCGCGCAGGCATAAGGCCTGACCCGGTTGCGCGCCAGCGGATGTTTTGGCACTCAATGAACAAAACTTCGGCGTGCGCCCGGCTCTCTGCCGCAAGGCGCGGAGATCACATTGGACAAGCTTGCTCTCGGCACGTTTGGCGCGCTCGCCGCCGCGAAGATCGCTCTCCTCGTCGTGTACGGGCCGGTCTTCACGCCGGATTCCGCGGCCTATGTCGCGATGGCCGAGACCATGAGGTCGAGCAGCGGGTGGCTCCATCACATCGATCTCAACTCGACGTTTGCGCCGGCGTTCGCCTTCCGCATCATCGGTTATCCGGCGGTGATTGCCGCCGCCATGATGATTGCGGGGACCGCGTGGCCGTATGTTTTGGTGCTGGTCCAGTCGACGATCTCGCTCGGCGCAGCCGCAGCGACATTGCAGCTGGGCCGCGAGCTTGGCCTCGATCGCCGCCTTGCGCTCTTCGCCGCGGTCGCCGGCGCGACCTCGATGCAGCTTACACTCGATCAATGCATCCTGACCGACAGCCTCAATGCGAGCTTCGTCATTCTGGCCACCGTCATGATCGTTCGAGGTGTCCGCGCCGGTCGCCCGCTCGGCTTCGCCCCTGCCCTTGCAGCCGGCATCCTGATTGTCCTTGCGTTCTTGTTGCGCGAGGTCATGCAAGTTCTGGTCGTATTGTTCGTGCCGCTGCTGGCGGTGCGCGTCGTAACCGCCACGGGCGCGCGGGTGCGCACATGCGCCGCCGCGGTGCTCGCGGCGCTGCCTCTATTGGTCACGGTCGAGGCTTACAAGCAATGGAACGTCTATCGCACCGGCGAACGTTTCGTCACCACCGGAGGGCAGACCACGCTCCTCGAGGGCCTGGTGAGTGCGTTGGAGCGTAATCCCGGCCTGTTCGATGCCGACACGCCGCTCGACCGCGCATTGCGAAGCCACATCCGCTACCGCACGTTGGCGGAGATCGTCGCAGTGAACGAGACCATGTTCCATGAAGGGTTCAAGGCGACCGACATCGCGCGGCTCGTGACCGCGCGCTATATGGCGGCCTGGCGCGAGCGCCCACTGGCCATGCTGTCGCAGTTGCGGTCCAACTTCAGCGAGAACCAGGCAAAGCTTGCGGTGCGCCCGGTCACCGCGGCGTGCGAGATCATCGAATGGGGACATAGCGAACCGCAATGCCCCGATTACCGCGACACTTATCAGAAGCTCGCGCGGGCGCCGGGCTCGATGACGCCAGCCGATATCGCTATCTTTGTCGCGGTGACTGTTCAGAACACGGCGTCGATCATCCTGTTCGCCGCATTCCTGATCGGCGTGCCGGTGCTCGTGGTGACGCGCCTCGGCGCCGCCTGGTTACGGCGCAAACGGCCGCCGGATTTTGCCGAGTTGCTGTTAGTCGGAGCCTTGTGGGGGCTCTATTGCGGATGGGATATGGCGTATTCGCTGATCCATTTCGAAAACCGCTACCTCGCACCCGTCATTCCGCTATCGGTCTTCGGCGGCCTGCTCGTGATCCAGGAATTGGCGCGGCTGCGGGGCGCGCGCGCCCAACCGCAGTTTGCCGCCGCGAAAGTGCCGCGCCATAAATCGTGACGCCGAGAGCGCGACCGCTCGCGATACCGCATCGGCGAGCCCGATCCTCATCGTGCCGTACATGTGGATCGGCGATTTCGTCCGCTGCCACACCGTGGTGCGGCTGCTGCGCGCCCGCTTTCCCGATCGGCCGATCGATGTGCTGACCACGCGGATGGTCTCGCCGCTCCTCGACTACATGCCGGGGGTGCGCAAAGGCATCGTGTTCGACCTGCCGCGCAAGCGCCTCGCCATGTCCGCGCATCGGGTGCTCGCGAAGCTGTTGCGTGCCGAGCACTACGGCGACGCCCTGATCATGCCGCGCACGTGGAAATCGGCGCTGGCGCCATGGCTCGCCGGCATTCCGCGCCGCATCGGATTCGTCGGCGAAATGCGCTTCGGGCTCATCAATGACTTGCGTCCCGGCGAAAAGGCGTTGCCGCGCATGGTGGATCGCTGTGCGGCGCTAGCACTGCCCAAGGGTGCGCCGCTGCCGGAACTGCCGCTGCCGCAACTCGTCGTTCCCCCCGACGCGCTGCCGCCGTGGCGCGGCCGAATAAATCTCGCGGCCGACGGGCGACCCATCGCGGTGCTCGCGCCCGGCGCCGTCGGTCCATCGAAACGATGGGGCGGCTTCCGTGACCTTGCGGAACAGTTGGTGGCACGCGGCTTCTCGATCTGGGTCGTCGGCGGCCCCAATGAGAAAGCCCTCGCTGGCGAGATCGTCGCTGACAACGTGCATATGCGCGACCTCACCGGCGCGGACCTGCGCAATGCGATCCTCGCGATGGCCGCAGCCGACGTTGCGGTCTCAAACAATTCCGGCCTCCTCCACGTGGCGGCCGCGATAGGGACTCCGTCGATCGGCATTTTCGGGCCGACCAGTCCATGGCATTGGGCGCCGCTCAATCCCCTGGCCGCGGTCATCGAGACCGCGACCGCGCTGCCGTGCCGCCCGTGCCACAAGCCGACCTGCCGGCTCGGCCATCATCGCTGCATGCGTGACATTTCCGCCGACGCGGTCGCGGCCGCGGTGTTTGCCGCGTGCCCGCCGCGTCCGGCCTCCGCGTAAGCGAAAGACCCAAACTCGCGCCTCCGCGAGCTCGTTAACGCTTCATTTACCATAAACTCATAGAGACAAGTGCCGGGGCGATGCGAGAAGCGTGAGCAATCTTAGCGAGCGCTTGTTCAGGAGAGCGTCGTGGCCAATCCGCAGTCCGCATGGTCGAACGTCGACCCCGCGAAGGCAGCCCCATCCGTCGATGCAGAACTCGTCCCCGCAATGTTTGCGCAGGCGCTAGCGTTTCACCGGGCAGGCCGGCTCGACGAGGCGGTCGAATTTTATAATCGCATCCTCGCGGTCGCGGACCTTCCTGCGGTTCATTCCAACCTCGGTGTTGCGCTGGCGAGCTTGGGCCGCTTCGCCGAAGCCGAGGCAGCGTATCGCCGTGCCATCGCGCTGGCGCCGGACTATGCCCAGGCCCACAACAACCTCGGCAATGCGCTCAAGGCGCTCGATCGCCTCGATGAAGCGGCGGCGGCATTTCGGCGCGCCATCGCCCTCCAAGCGAATTATCCGGAGGCCTACTCGAACCTCGGCGTTGCCCTGATGGGCCTTGGCCGGCTCGACGAGGCGGAGGCAGCCTACCGCCGCGCGATCGCGCTCAGGCCGGATCTCGCAAGCGCGCACAACAATCTCGGCAACGTGCTCAAAGAACAGGGCCGGCTCGAAGAGGGCGTTGCTGCCTGTCGGCAAGCCATCGCCCTCCAGCCGGACTACGCGGAAGCTTGCGCCAATCTCGGAAACATCTTCAAAGATATGGGCCGTCTCCACGAGGCCGAGCGAGCACTGCGCCAGGCGCTGGCGTTCCGCCCGGACCATGCGGAGACATTGTCCAATCTCGGCAATGTGCTCATGGATCAGGGTCGCGTTGTTGACGCGGAGCAGATGTTGCGCCGCGCAACCACCCTCAAGCCGGGATTCGCCGGCGCGCACAATAATCTTGGGCTGGCGCTGAAGGAGCTGGGACGTTTCGAGGAGGCGCGACAGGCCACCGAAACCGCCATTCGACTGGAGCCGCGCAAGGCCTCCTATTACTGCAATCTCAGCGAAATCAAACGCTTTGCCGCGGACGATCCGCATGTGGCGGCGATGAAGGCGCTCGCTGCGGACGAAGCCGCGCTTAGCGAAACGGACCGCATCGCGATCCATTTCGCCCTCGCCAAGTTCTACGAGCAGACCGGCGCGAAGCCCGATGCCTTCCGCGAAATGATTGCCGGCAATGCCCTTAAGCGGCGCCAGGTCGGCTACGACGAAGCGACGACGATGCAGCAAATCGAGCACATCGAAGCGGTGTTCTCACCTGCGTTGATGGAGCGTCATCAAGGCGCCGGCCTCCGCGCGCGCACGCCGATCTTCATCGTCGGGATGCTGCGCTCGGGAACGACGCTCGTCGAGCAGATCCTCGCCAGCCATCCCGCCATCTTCGGCGCCGGCGAACTCAAGCTGTTAGACCGCTGCGTCGGCACTCTCGCTAAATCAACGCCATCCGGCAACAATTTTCCGGACAACATTTCGGCGCTGCCGATGGATTGGTTTCGCGATCTCGGCGAACTTTATCTCACTGAGCTCGTGGCGCTCGCACCGCACGCCCAGCGCATCACCGACAAGATGCCGTCCAATTTTCTATTCACGGGGCTCATTCATCTCGCCCTGCCCGACGCCGTCATCATCCACACCGTGCGCGATCCGGTCGACACTTGCGTGTCATGCTTCTCGCGTCTCTTCAGCGAAGGGCAGAAGCATACCTATGACCTGGGCGAGCTTGGCCGCTACTACCGGCGCTACCAAGCCTTGATGGCCCATTGGCATCGCGTGTTGCCGTCGGGGCGCATCCTCGACGTTCGGTACGAGGACGTCGTCGCGGATGTGGAAGGGTCAGCACGACGCATCCTTGATCATTGCGGCCTGCCATGGGACGCACGCTGCCTTGACTTTCATCGCACCGAGCGGCCGGTGCGCACCGCAAGTGCGACCCAGGTGCGTCAGCCGATCTACCAAACCGCGGTCGGCCGCGGTGGTGGTTATGCCGAATTTCTCGGCCCGCTCATGGCGGCGCTCCAAGGCGGCCCCGTCGTGGCGAATGCGCAGACGCCGTAGCGCCTCTTTTTCTTGATAGATATCAAGGCGCCAGCCGGCTGACGCATTGCCCGTAATGGGCGTAATATCCGCCGAGAGCGATCGCTTCGTGGCATAAAATTTGAATATACGTTGTGTCTTTGCCCCTCCGGGGGAAATTCCTTTGCGTGGTTGGGAGTCAGAGTGGTTTCGATCCGGTTCGAGTCGGTTTGGAAGCGATACGGCAGCTTGACCGCTGTCGAAGACCTCAACCTTGCCTGTCCCGAGGGCGAGATGCTCGCTCTCCTTGGCCCGTCGGGTTGCGGCAAAAGCTCCACCGTCAAAATGGCCGCCGGCATCGAAGAAGTTTCCGCCGGCGAGATCTTCTTCGGCGACCGCGCGGTCTCACAGCTCGCGCCGAAGGCCCGCAATATCGCGATGGTCTTCGAGGATTATGCGCTCTATCCGCATTTGACGGTGCGGGAAAACGTCTCGTTTCCGTTGCAAGTGCAAGGGTTGCCGTCAGTCGCCATCAAGACGCGTGTCGATGAAGTGCTCGACCTCTTGGGCCTGCATTCCATCGCGGATCACTCTGTCAACGGGCTCTCGGGCGGGGCGCAGCAGCGCATCGGGATCGGCCGCGCGCTGGTGCGTGATCCCGAACTCATTCTGTTCGACGAGCCTCTGTCGCATCTCGATGCCGACCAGAAGATTCACCTCCGCGGCGAGATCAAGCGCCTGCAGAAGCTGAGCGCCGTGACCTCGATCCTGGTCACGCACGATCAGACCGAAGCGACGGCATTGGCCGACCGCATCGCGGTGATGAACAACGGCGTGCTGCAACAGGTTGCGACGCCACGCGAACTCTACGAGCGGCCGGCCAACATCTTCGTCGCCAATTTCATCGGCGAGCCGCCCATGAACATCCTGCCACTGCGTGCGCAGGACGGCGGGCTCGTGATCGCCGCCACCGGTTGGCCGCTCAAGCTTGATGAGCGACGCGTGAGCCTTGCGCTCTCGGTCGGCGGCACCGGGGGCCTGATCGCCGGTATCAGGCCGGAGCACGTCATGCTCGCGTCCGCCGCCGAAAATCAATTCCGCGGAATCGTCACCTATTGCGAGCCGCGCGGCGACGTCGACCTCATCATCGTGCGTCCCGTCGCAGGCGAGCGGATCGAGATCGTCGCCGAGGTGCCCGGCCCGTCGCACCACCAACAGCAGGACCTCGTCGGCGTCGAATTCTCGCCGAACCACATCTACCTGTTCGCGGCCGCGGACGGCCGCAATCTCGAACGGCCGACATGAACGTACATCCGGGTTTTTCGCGTGGTCCGGCGGCCGAGACATCGTGCGACCTCGAGATCCGCGGGATCGCCAAGAATTTCGGTGACGTAGCGGCGCTGCAATCGGTGTCGCTTGCGGCGCGCCCCGGCGAATTACTGGCGGTGACCGGCCCCTCGGGCGCCGGCAAGACCACGTTGTGCCGGATCATCGCGGGCCTCGAAACGCCGGACAAGGGCACCTGCCGGATCGCGGGTCGCGACGTCACCTTCGTCGCGCCCGGCCGGCGGCACATCGCCTACATGTTCGAATCCTATGCGCTCTATCCGCACATGACGGTGCGCGCGAACGTCATGTCGCCGCTGCTCGCGCCGAATGGACGCGGCGCCGGCGTCGCCGTGGTCGACGAGCTTCTGGCACTTCTCGAAATCCCACATCTCGCCGATCGCCTGCCCGCGCAGTTGTCCGGCGGCCAGAAACAGCGGGTGGCGCTTGCGCGCGTGCTCGTCCAGCACCCGACCGCGACGTTGCTCGACGAGCCGATCTCGCATCTCGACGCCAAGCTGCGCCATAAATTGCGGCGCGAGATCCGCCGCATCGTCACAGCCCGGCCATCGCCGACCATCTGGTGCACGCCCGATGCCATGGAGGCGCTATCGATCGGCGATCGCATCGCTGTCATCGAGCAGGGCCGCATCGAACAAGTGGCAACGCCCGATCAGATTTGGCGCCGGCCGGCGAGCTTGCGGGTGGCGCGCCTCGTCGGCGATCCGCCGATGAATCCGTTGCACGGGCACATCGAGGCCGACGGCCCTGCGCGCGCGACGTTCGTCAGCGGCCCGCTTCGCGTCGCCCTGTCGCCGAAACTCGCCGCTGCCGCCGCAAGTCTTCGCCAGGCTCCTGCCGTGCTCGGGGTACGCCCCGATCTCATAAGCATCGTTCCCGCCGGCGCTCCGGCCACGGCGGCCGTCGAGGTCTATTCCCACGAACCGTTCGGAAAATACGTGATCGTGACCGTCCGGCTTGGTGATGCGCTCATCAAGGCGAAGATGCGCGAGGACATCGATGCGGCGATCGGCGCTGCCGCCGGCCTCGTGCTGCCCGCCGCGGGCTTCGCCCTCCTCGACGGGTCGAGCGGGACGCTCATCGAATCGGACGGCGACGGGACAGATGACGCGGATGCTCGATCATCCGCGGCGCCCGGCTAACGATTTCCCCTCTTGTTGTGTTGGCGGGTCAGGCGTCGGCAGCACAATTCGACCTTAGACGCCGGTTTGATCGAAAAGGAGAGCAAAATGACATTACGAATTTCACAGCTGCCTTGGGCGAGCACGGCGGCCATCATTGCTGCCTTCATCGCGACGGGTTCGGCGGTCCACGGCCAGACGTTCTATGCCGAAGCCGCCAAGCCTTATGCGGGAAAGACTATCCACGTTCTCGACGAAATAACGCCGCTGCAGGAAACGCTCGCCAAGATCGTGCCGGAGTTCACGAAGGAGACCGGCATCATCGTCGAGTGGGAGCTGCTCAACCACTTCGAGGTGATCAACAAAGGCCAGGCGGACATGCTGTCCGGCCGCGGCTATTACGACGCGGTCATGCTTCACGGCTTCCAGTTCGGACCGATGCTGGCCGCGAAAGCGATCCGGCCGATCGACGACCTCGTCAAGAATGCCAAGCTGGCGAACCCCGGCCTGAACACCGACGATTTCATCCAGAAGCCGTACCGCACCACGGCCTTCGCCAATGGCAAGCAGTACGGCTTCATCAATTGGGACTACAACGAGGTCTATTGGGCCCGCGCCGATCTGCTCAACGATCCGACCGAGAAGGCGGCCTTCAAAGCGAAATACGGCTACGATCTCGCCCCGGCCAAAACCATCGAGCAACTGCACGACATCGCCGAGTTCTTCACCCGCAAAAAGGGCGCGATGCTCGCCGGCAAACCGCTGGAGGCTGATTTCTACGGCATCGTGATCGAAGGCATCAAAGGCGGCTCGACGTTCTTCTCCCTGTGGAACAACTACATCAAGAACTACGGCGGCGACATCATGGACGCGAACGGCAAGCCGACGTTCGATACGCCGGACAACGTCGCCGCCATCAAGATGTGGGCGTCGCTGTGGAAATTCGCCCCGCCCGGCACGGCCGAGGCGTCGCTCGTCGATGTGCCCACCATCATGGGCACCGGCATCGCGGCGCAGACGCTCGCGTGGTCGGACTTCGTGCTCGGCATCGACGTGCCGGGCAAATCGCCCTTCGCCGGCAAATTCGTCTACGGTCCGATCCCGACCAAGGCAGGCCACGAAGCGACGCGCGCGGCCGACGCCGAGCCGTCGGCGGTCGTCATCAATGCCGCCAGCAAGAACCCCGAGCCCACCTTCCTGTTCATGCAGTGGCTGGTCGACAAATCGACCCAGGAGAAGCTCCTCAACGCCGGCGGCGGCGGCGTTCCGATCCGCACCAGCTCATGGTCGATGCCCGTGCTCTCGCAGGGCCCCCTAACTGGATTGTTTGTCGCCATGAAGAGCACACTCGACGTTGCGACGGCGCGGCCGAAGATGCCGAAGTTTTTCGAGATCTATGACGAGCTTTCCGGCCTCGCCCAGGAAATCGGTCTCGGCAAGGTATCGCCGGAAGACGGCGCCAAGCGCGGACAGGCGATCCTCGTCAAGTACTGCGGACAGAAGTGTCTGCTCTGAGCAATTTGAACTTTTGACGTCGAATGCCATACCCTGACCGCGTAGTCGGGGTATGGCATCGTTTCGGCGCGACCGTTCGACGGTTGCGCCGCCGATCGTTGTTGCAAGCCGCTTGGGATGGTGAATGGCGCTCGCGCAGGAAACGGTTGAAGTTGCGGAGCCGATCGAGCGACCGAAGCACAGGGCGGGCTTCTGGTACCCCTACCTGCTGATCGCGCCGACCATGCTGACGCTGACGGTCGTATCGCTGGTGCCGTTCATCTACGCGATCTATCTCAGCCTTTACGAGGCAAAATACGGACGCGTCACCGATTTCGTCGGCCTTGGCAATTACGTGACGCTGTTCGCCGACGCGCGGTTCTGGAATTCCATGGGGATCGCCGCCGTGTTCGTTGCAATCGCGGTGCCGGTCGAATTCATGCTGGGGCTCGCGGGAGCGCTGGTGCTCAATCAGAACATCCGCGGACGATCGATCCTGGTGCCGTTCCTGTTCCTGCCGGCGATGATGGCGCCGATCGTGGTCGGCCTGTTGTGGAAGATCATGCTGGCCGGCTCGTGGGGCTTGATCTCCTACAATGTGCTGGAGCGCTTTGGCCTGATCGGCAGCACCTCGGTGTTCGCGTCGCCGAACCTCGCGCTCTATGCGCTGATCTTCGTCGATATCTGGCAATGGACACCGTTCATGATGCTGGCGTTCTTTGCCGGCCTGCAAGCCCTGCCGCTCGGTCCCTATCGCGCCGCCGCGGTCGATGGCGCGAGCAGCCCGCAGATATTCTTCCGCCTGACCTTGCCGATGTTGACGCCGCTCCTCGCCGTCGTCGGACTGCTGAGGCTGATCGACGCTTTCAAGGTGTTCGACCCGGTCCTCATCTTGACCGGCGGCGGCCCCGGCACGGCGACCGAGACCCCGAGCATGCTCGCCTACAAGATGACCTTCGAATTCTGGAATATCGGCGAGGCCTCGGCCTTCGCGATCATCGTATGGGTCGCGTTCTTCGTGTTCTGCAACGTGTTCTACCAGATCGCGAAAAAGCGGCTCAACGCATTCTGAAGAGGCCAGCCCGTGCGCAGCAATCGCCCGAGCATCGTCTGGACCACCGTTGCTGTAGCCTACGGCCTCGTGGTTCTTTTCCCGGTGTTCTGGATCGCGACCATGGCGGTCAAGCCGACCGACGCGATGTTCGCGCGGCCGACCGTGTTCCTGTTCGAGCCGACCCTTGAACACTTCGGCTACGTGATCGCACAGGGCTTTCACTGGAGCCTGCTCACGTCCTTCCTGCTCAGCACGGTCTCGACCCTGCTGGTGGTGATCATCGGCACGCCGGCGGCCTACGCGTTCGCCCGCTTCGAGATGAAGGGGAAGGACGACCTCTTTCTCTTCATCCTGGCGACGCGGATGGCGCCGCCGGTCTGCCTCGTCATTCCCTTCTACTTGATCTTCGCCAAGATCGGCCTGATCGACTCGTTCGTTGGCCTCACCATCGCGTACATGACCTTCAACCTGTCGTTCTATGTCTGGGTGCTGCGCAGCTTCTGCCGCGATCTCCCGGTCGAGATTGAAGAGGCGGCGGAGCTGGAAGGCTGGTCGAAGCCGCAAATCTTCCGCCGCATCGTCTTTCCGTTGTTGCGCAACGGCGTCATCGCGACGGCGGTACTCTGCTTCATCTTTGCCTGGAACGAGTTCTTGTTCGCATTCATGCTCGGCGGCAAGGCGACCCAGACGCTTCCCGTCTCGATCCCCAAACTGATCACCACGCAGGGCGTGCGGTGGGGCGAGATGGCCGTCGTCGGCATCGTCGCGCTGCTGCCGGTTTTCGCCGTCGTCGTCTTCCTGCAGCGCCATATCGTTCGCGGCCTGACGCTCGGCGCCGTGAAGGGTTAGAGGATCGAGGGGAGCGGACCATGACGCATCATCATCTGCCGGCGCGGCCGGACACCGTACGTTGGGGATTCTGGGATGGCTCGCTGCCGCCCGTGCTGACGATTCGCTCCGGCGATACCGTGACCATCGACACGCTCTCGGGCGAGCCGCCCGACATGCCCGATGCCGCGAGCGGGTTGTCCATCCTGCCCGAACATCGCGACGTGCATGCAAACACCGGCCGCGGGCCCGGGCCTCACTTTCTGACCGGCCCGATTGCGATCGAAGGCGCAAAGGCCGGCCGGGCGCTGGAGGTCCGCATCAAGGACATCACGTTCCGGCAGGATTGGGGATGGAACCTGCAATTGCCGCTGCTCGGCACCCTGCCCGAGGATTTCCCGGAGCTGCGCCGTTTCCATGTGCCGTTCGACCGCAAGAACAACACCGCGCGCATGCCCTGGGGTCAGGACCTCGCGCTCGATCCGTTCTTCGGCAATTTCGGGGTCGCGCCGCCGCGGCAATGGGGCCGCCTGTCGTCGAAGGAGCCGCGCGCCTTCGGCGGCAACATGGACAACAAGGAGCTAGGCGTCGGCGCGACCGTGTACTTCCCGATTTTCGTCGATGGCGCACTGTTCTCGGCTGGCGACGGCCACGCGCTCCAGGGCGACGGCGAAGTGTGCCTGACCGCGATCGAGACCGCGCTCACCGGCACGTTCGAATTTATCGTCCGCTCCGATATGAAGCTGACGCTGCCGCGCGCGGAAAAGGCCGATGTCTGGATCACCATGGGCTTCGACGAGGATCTTGACGATGCCGTCAAGCAGGCCCTCCGCGACATGATCAAGCTGATCGTCGAGCACAGCGGCCTGTCGCCGCAGGATGCCTACTCGCTGTGCTCGATCGTCGCCGACCTGCGCGTGACCCAGACGGTGGACGGCAACAAGGGCATCCATTGCGTGATACAGAAGGCAAAGCTGCCGCCCCGGCGCCGGTGATCGTCCCCCTTCTGCCCGCTTGCCCGAAGCCGGTCATTTCCGCTAAAAGGGCGTCAGCGGCTCGGGTCTTAATGCGGAATTCACCATTTTCCGCGAGTCTCGAGCAACGAGGGTGACGGCATGTCGATGCGCCGCCATGGTCGCGCGATGGTTCGGGGGGCTTTCGCCCGGCCCGACGCCGCCCTCGCACGCATTCTCGCGAACCTGCTCCTTACCCGCCCCTGAGGGCCGGCTGGGCGTACGCGCCTGGGCACTCAGGGGATCTGATCGAGCGGAACCCGAGCGCGCCGCACGGCGCTATGATGCAGCCAATTCATTCAGAAGGAACTTGCCATGACCACGCAGCCACAGTCCGAGAAGGACCGCGTCGTCATCTTCGACACCACCCTGCGCGACGGCGAACAGTCGCCCGGCGCCACCATGACCCATGAGGAAAAGCTCGAGATCGCGGAGCTCCTCGACCAGATGGGCGTCGACATCATCGAGGCCGGCTTCCCGATCGCCTCGGAAGGCGACTTCCTCGCCGTCAACGAGATCGCCAAGCGCACCAAAAACGCCGTGGTGTGCGGCCTGTCGCGCGCCGGGACGAAGGACATCGACCGCTGCGGCGAGGCGATCAAACCGGCGCGGCGCGGCCGTATCCACACCTTCATCTCCACCTCGCCGGTCCACATGAAGTGGAAGCTGCAGATGGAGGCGCAGCAGGTGTTCGAACTCGTCGTCGCCTCGGTGACGCGGGCGCGCAACTACACCGACAACGTCGAGTGGTCCTCGGAGGACGGCACCCGCACCGAGCACGACTTCCTGTGCCGCTGCGTCGAGGCCGCGATCAACGCCGGCGCGACCACCATCAACATCCCCGACACCGTCGGCTATACCGTGCCGGAGGAATACTACGCGCTGTTCAAGATGGTGCGCGAACGGGTGCCGAACTCCGACAAGGCGCGCTTCTCCGCCCATTGCCACGACGACCTCGGCATGGCGGTGGCGAACTCCCTCGCTGCGGCCCGCGCCGGCGCCCGCCAGATCGAATGCACCATCAACGGCATCGGCGAGCGCGCCGGCAACGCGTCGCTCGAAGAGATCGTGATGGCGATGAAAGTACGAAACGACGTGCTCCCGTTCTGGACCGGCATCGACGCCACCCTGCTGACGCGCGCGTCCAAGCTCGTGTCCGCCGCGACTTCATTCCCGGTGCAGTACAACAAAGCGATCGTCGGCCGTAACGCCTTCGCCCACGAGTCCGGCATCCACCAGGACGGCATGCTCAAGCACACCCAGACCTACGAGATCATGACCCCGGAGAGCGTCGGGGTGAAGCAGACCTCGCTGGTCATGGGCAAGCATTCCGGTCGCCACGCCTTCGTCCACAAGCTCAAGGATCTGGGCTACGAACTCGCCGGCAACCAGCTCGAAGACGCCTTCGTGCGCTTCAAGGCGCTGGCCGACCGCAAGAAGCACGTCTACGACGAGGATATCGAGGCGCTGGTCGACGAGGGGATCGCGACCGCCCAGGACCGCATCAAGCTGGTGTCGCTGACGGTCATCGCCGGCACCCACGGCCCGCAGCGCGCCACCATGAAGCTCGACCTGGACGGCAGGATCGCGATCGAGGAACGCGAGGGCAACGGGCCGGTGGACGCGACCTTCAACTGCATCAAGGCGCTGATCCCGCACGAGGCGACGCTCGAACTCTACCAGGTGCACGCGGTGACCGAGGGCACCGACGCGCAGGCCGAGGTCTCGGTCCGCCTCTCCGAGAACGGCAAGTCGGTAAGCGCCAAGGGCGCCGACCCCGACACCCTCGTCGCCTCCGCCAAGGCTTATCTCGGCGCGCTCAACAAGCTGATGGTGAAGCGCCAGCGCGGCAAGCCCGAAGCCATGGTGGTGCAGTAGGGCGTTGCGCCGGCAAATATCTGTGGCCCGCGTGTCGCGTCGCACTGGCGCGCGACATGCGGGAGCAGCTCGATCGATTTCAAAGTAAATGAAGACGGGAGGCGCGGCGCATAATACGCGACTTCAGCGCGCTCGAGCTGTGGGTACTTAAACAGTCTGTACCGGCGATTACGCCGCGCTGGCGCCGGCCCCGTTGGGGATCTCAATGTCGACTTCGAGGGTCGAGACCCATTCGCCGCGGTCGATTTTGACGTGGACCTTGTCGGGATCGATGGTGACATGGCGGCTCACGACCGCAAGAATCTCCTCGCGCAGCGCGATGATGAGCGACGACTGGCTCACCATGCGGCGTTCGTATTCAAGCAGGATCTGCAGGCGCTCGCGGGCGACCGGCGCGGTCGTGGCGGGTTTGAGGAAGCGGAAGAGTTTCATGCCGCTCTCCGTCCAAACAATTTGTTGAAGAACCCTTTCCGCTCAAAAGGAATCGTCATTTCGACAACTTCGCCGCTTAGCCTGCGGGCGGCGTCGCCGTAGGCGCGGGCTGGGCCGCTGTCGCGACCGCAAGCCGTCACCGGGGCGCCGACGTTCGATGCGCGCAGCACCTCCTCGCTTTCGGGGATGATGCCGAGGAGCGGGATCGAGAGGATTTCGAGCACGTCCTCGATGGTGAGCATCTCGCCGCGACCGGCGCGCACCGGATCGTATCGCGTGATGAGAAGGTGCTTGGGAATGCGCTCGCCGCGCTCGGCGCGCACGGTCTTGGAATCAAGGAGGCCGATGATGCGATCGGAATCGCGCACCGAGGAGACTTCCGGGTTGGCGACGATGACCGCCTCGTCGGCGTAGCGCATCGCAAGCGTCGCGCCGCGCTCGATGCCGGCCGGGCTGTCGCAGATCACCCAGTCGAAGCGGGCACGCAGTTCGGCGACCACGCGCGCGACGCCCTCTTCCGTCAGCGCGTCCTTGTCGCGGGTCTGGGAGGCCGGCAGCAGGTAGAGCGTGTCGATGCGCTTGTCGCGGATCAGCGCCTGCGGCAGCTTGGCGATGCCCTGCACCACGTTGATGAGGTCGAACACCACCCGACGTTCCGCGCCCATGATGAGGTCGAGGTTGCGCAGCCCAACGTCGAAGTCGACAACGGCGACGTTCTGGCCGCCCCGCGCCAGGGCGGCGCCGAGCGCAGCCGTCGAGGTCGTCTTGCCGACGCCGCCCTTGCCGGATGTCACGACGATGACCTTACCCATGGTGCTGCCCTCCGCTGTCCCTCAGCGCTGTCCGTTGTCCAAGCTTTTTTCCAAGCTGTTTTCGAAGCTTTTTTCGAAGCCTTGTCCGCCGAGATTGGCGATCTTCAAGGTTTCCCCCTCAAGCCAAGCCTGGATTGCAACCGCGCGATGGCTGTCTTCGATGTCGTCGGCGGTCCGGTAGAAACCGTCGATCGCCAGAAGCTCAGCCTCCATGCGATTGCAGAAGATGCGGGCGGCCCGGTTGCCCGAAGTGCCGGCCATGGCACGGCCCCGCAGCGCGCCATAGATGTGGATCGATCCGCCGGCCACGACCTCGGCTCCCGATCCGACCGAGCCGATCACGGTGATATCGCCGCTCAGGAACACGATCGATTGTCCCGAACGGATGGGGGTCTCGACGACAAGCGAAGCGGGCTCCTTGGCCGACGGTGATGCAGCGGCCGCAGCATTGTTGTTGCCGTTGCGCTTGCCCTCGATTGCCTCCAGCGGCGCCGCCTTGCCCCCGCGCATCAGCGGCGGCAGAGCGGGCGTGATCTTCTCGGCCTCGACTCCCTCGATCCCCATGATGCGGATCTGGCGGCCCGCAAGCTCCGAGATCAGATGGGAGATCGCGGGCGTTGTCAGCGTCACCCCCGACAAGTCGAGCACGACCGGCCGGATCGCGAAAAAATCAGGGGAAGCGCGGAGCCAATTATCGAGTTCCGTAAGCCAATCGGCTATCGGCGGTTCGGGGGCGAGCGCGAAGGCCATGTATGACCGGCCGCGCAGGCGCATCGAGTTGCGTTGACGAGCGACGCTCGACACTGCGACCTCACTTCGGTTTCCGAAACGTTAATGCCCTCTCAGTCGTTAACGGCTGGTTAACGGTTTGTTCGGGGCGAATCACGCAAGAGACCACCACCGTGTCAAACTGGCTGATTCGCCTCGGCGCGCCAAGCCTTTATCCAACGTTATGGAGGCCATTCGGCCTATGCGGCCCCCCTTATTTCGCCGCCCGAAGGCGGCGGCACGGGCACGCCGTCGGCCGCATATTCGTTGAGTTTGTTGCGCAGCGTGCGGATCGAAATGCCGAGAATGTTGGCCGCATGGGTGCGATTGCCGAAGCAATGTTTCAATGTTTCCAGGATGAGGTCGCGCTCGACGTCGGCGACCGTGCGGCCCACCAGCGCGCGGGTCACCGCTTCGGCGGCGAATGCCGCATGCGCAACGGCAGCGGGCTTCGACGGATCGAGGCGCATCCCGTCGGGTGAGATCAGCGCCTCGGTGCCGATCTCGCTTCCGGTCGCAAGCAGCACCGCCCGGTGCATGGTGTTCTCAAGCTCCCGGACGTTGCCCGGCCAGCGGTTCACGGCGAGCTGGCGCTTGGCGTCGGCCGAGAGCGGGCGTAGCGGAGCACCGTTCGCCTCGGCGTATTTCCGGGCGAAATGCTGGGCCAGTTCGATGACGTCGGCGGGCCGCTCGCGCAGCGATGGGATCTTGAGGTTGACGACGTTGAGTCGGAACAGCAGGTCCTCGCGGAACGTGCCGTCACGTACTGCTTCCGTAAGATTGCAATTCGAGGTGGCGATGATGCGGATGTTGACGGGCACCGGCCGCGTGCCGCCGACGCGATCGATGATGCGTTCCTGCAGCGCGCGCAGAAGCTTTGCCTGCAGCCGCACGTCCATCTCGGAGATTTCATCGAGCAGCAGCGTGCCGCCGTTCGCTTCCTCGAACTTGCCGACCCGTCGCGCGATCGCCCCCGTGAAAGCCCCCTTTTCGTGACCGAATAATTCGGATTCCATGAGTTGTTCGGGTATGGCGGCGCAGTTGATGGAGATGAACGGCCCGCGGGAACGCGCCGAGCGTGAGTGGACGTAACGCGCGAGCACCTCTTTGCCGGTACCCAATTCACCGGTGATCATCACCGAGGCGTCGGACGGCGCGATCTGCTGGGCGAGCTTGATGACACGCGCCATCGCCTCGTCGCGGTAGACGAGTTCGCGCGTGTCGTCGGCCACCGCGGCGAGAACGGCCGCGATCATCTCGGGATCGGGCGGCAGCGGGATGTATTCCTTGGCGCCGGCATGAATGGCCGCGACCGCGGCGCGGGCATCGTTCTGCGTCCCGCAGGCGACGATCGGCACGTGGATGTGCTCGGCTTCGAGGCGCAGCACGAGATCGCGGATATCGATCGCGACATCGACCATCAGGAGGTCGGCGCCCTTGCCTGACCGCAGCACCGCCATTGCCGTGTCGACGCGCTCCGCGTGGGTCACCGCGGCGCCCTTGTCCATGGCGATCTTGGTTGCGGCGGTGAGCTGCCCCCTGAGAGTTCCGACGATCAGCAGGCGCATGTCATGCCTCCATTGGTAGCTGGGCGCTTAAGGCCGCGCATCAGACGCGATCCGCTTTGATGATTTCGGTCATGGTCACGCCGAGCTTCTCCTCGACCAGCACGACTTCGCCGCGCGCCACCAGCCTATTGTTGACGTAGATGTCGATCGCCTCGCCGACCTTGCGGTCGAGTTCAAGCACCGCGCCGGGTCCGAGGTTGAGGAGATCGCCCACGTCCATCTTGGCGCGGCCCAGCACGGCGGAGACCTGCACCGGCACGTCGAAGACCGCCTCGAGGTCGGCAGCACCGCGCGCGACCCCGCCGGGGTCGGGCATCGCGGAGACCTCCTCGGCGGGCACGGCCCCCCTGCTGCGGTCAAGGTTCGGCAGCGGAATGTTGCCCTTGTCGCTGTCCGCCATGCTCGCGATCTCCCCTAAATCCTCACGCGGTCAACCGCGCTGCGACATAGCGGCGGACGAGATCATCGATCGCCGCCGCCACGTCCGCACCATCACGGACGACGCCGCCGTCCGCCCATTCGATCCGACAATCGCCAAGCGCAATCTCGGGTTCTCCCAGCACGACGAGGCGCCCCTCGAAGCCGCGGTCGCGGGCTATCGCTTCCAGGCGTTCGCGCGCGGCTTCGTAAAGCCCGCTGTTGACGCGCACGGCCACATGGGGCGCCGCGATGAAGGTCTTGAAGCATTCGGTCGCAAGCGCCGCGATTTCGGCGAGCGGCTCGCGCGCCACCAGTTCCGAGGCGAGCTTGCGCGCCACAGCGACGGCGACATCGACCGCTTCCGCCTCGAGGCGGCTCTCGATCGCCTGCATCTGGCCCGCGAGTCCGGCGAGTTGGCCGGCAATGCGTTCGTAGGCGAGCGCCGTGCGGCGCTCGGCGTCGGTGCGGGCCTGGGCTTCCGCTGCCGCCAAGCCGCGCTGGTGGCCGCGCTGCTCCGCGGCCGCGATAGCCGCCTGATGCTCTTCGGGCGTGATTCTGGGCGGGGTCGCCTTGGCCGGACCGAAGTCTGCGTCGAACAAGAACTTGGCGCGCGCGTTCATTGCGGCCTCCCGATGCCGCAAGGGCGGTTCGAAAAGTGGGGGCGCGGCATGCTCAATAGACGAGCTCCTCGTCGGCGCCGCCCTTGAGGATCATGATCTCGCCCTTCGAGGCGAGGTCCTTGGCAAGATTAACGAGCATCGACTGGGCATCGTCCACGTCCTTGAGCCGGACCGGCCCCAGCGCCTCCATGTCATCAAGCAGCATCTTGGCGGCACGCTGCGACATGTTGGACAGGAAGACTTGGCGCACGCTTTCGCCGGCACCCTTGAGGGCGACCGCAAGCTTTTCCTTGTCGACCTGGCGCATCAGCGTCTGCATCGCACCGTTGTCGAGCTTGGAGAGGTCGTCGAAGGTGAACATCAGCTTCTTGATCTGCTCGGCGGCCTCCTTGTTGAGGTCCTCGAGCGCGGTCATGAAGCGCGTTTCCGTCTGCCGATCGAAGCTGTTGAAGATCTCCGCCATCACCTCGTGGGCATCGCGCCGGCGCGTCCGCGCCAGGTTGGAGATGAATTCGGTGCGCAAGGTCTGCTCAAGGCGGTCCATGACGTCCTTCTGGACCGGGTCCATCTTGAGCATGCGGGAGACCACATCGACCGCCACGTCTTCCGGCAAAATCGCAAGCACGCGACCGGCGTGCATCGTGGTGAGTTTCGACAGCACCACGGCGATCGTCTGCGGATATTCGTTCTTGAGATAGTTCGCGAGCACGTCTTCCTGAACGTGGGAGAGCTTCTCCCACATATTGCGGCCAGCAGGCCCGCGGATTTCGTCCATGATGCCGACGACCCGCTCGGAGGGCAGGAACTGCCGCAACAGGCGCTCGGTGGCATCGAAGTTGCCCATCACGGCGCCCGAGGTCGAAAGCTTGGTCACGAACTCGACCATCATGGCTTCGACGGTCGCGGCCGTGACGGTGCCGAGCGTCGACATCGCGACGCCGATCTGGCGCAGTTCGTCATCATCGAGCTGGGACCAGATCTTCGATCCATGCTCCTCGCCAAGCGCGAGCAGCAGAACGGCGGCGCGCTCCGGGCCGGTGATGTCCCGAGCGGGCTGCATCGGCAGGTTCATCGTGGCGACGGGCGTCGGACGGTCTGCCTGGCCGATCGCGCCTTTAGCCGGGGCTTGGCCGAGCGCCTGCATGGTCGCCTGAATGTTTGCTCTTTCGTTCGGTTGGGCCATGGATTGCGGACTCAGCTGGAAGCCGGCTGTTCGCTCAGCCAGCTGCGAATAATCGCGGTGGTTTCATTGGGATTGTTGTCGGCAAGCTCGCCCACGTGTTTGATGGCCTCGGCTTGCACCTTGCCTTGAATCTTGGCGAACTCGATCATGCGGGAGGCTTGCGCCGCAGCTGGCTCGCTGGTTGCCGTGCTCGCGGCGGAAGCGAATATCGCTGGCGGCGTTATGGGAGCCACGACCTTCTCCGGCTCGATGATGCGGCGCACCAGCGGCCGTACCACGACGAGCACGACCACGATCCCGAGCAGCATCATCACCAGGAGTTCGACACCGCGCATGATGTCGTCCTTGGTGAACTGAAACATGGCGAGAATCCCGCCCGGCTCGCTCGCGGCAATCGATGGCATTTCGGCGAAGCGCAGGTTGACCACCTCGACCTGATCGCCACGACGCTGGTCGAAGCCGATGGCCGAGCGTACCAGGGCGCCGATGCGATCGAGTTCCCCGCGCGAGCGTTCCTGATAGGCTAGGTCGCCCTTGTCGTTCTTGACGTAGCTGCCGTCGACAAGGACGGCGACGGAAATGCGGTTGACCCGCCCCCCCTCGATCACTTCGGTCTTGGTGGTGCGCGAGACCTCGTAATTGGCAACCTCCTCGATCTTTCTGCTGGAATCGCGCGGCGCGTTGGCATTCTGCTGGTTGCCGGGCAATTCGTTGGCGATCGTCACCTGCCCCTGGGCATCGGCCGCGCCGGAGCTTTCCTCCTTGGTCTGACTGGACCGCAGGACACGACCTTCCGGATCGAACTTTTCCGAAGTCTGGGTCACGCGATTGAAGTCAAAGTCAGCGGACACCTCGACGCGGGCGCGGCCGGAACCGACCACCGACGACACAATGGTTTCGACCTGCTCGCGCAGGTGCCGCTCGAAGGCGACCTTTCGTTCGTCGGCGCCCGCCCCCATCCCGTTCTCGTCAGGCGATCCATTGGCGAGCAGGCGCCCGAACTCGTCGACGATGGACACGCGATTGGGCTTGAGCCCGGTGACGGCCGAAGAGACGAGATGCTGGATCGCCCGCACCTGCTGGGCCTCGAGGTGGCCGCGCAGCTTGACGATGATGGAGGCTGACGGCTCCGCCTGATCGCGGGCGAACAAGGTGCGCTCCGGAATCACCAGGTGAACCCGGGCGAACTGCACCCGGTCGATCGCGCGAATCGTGCGCGACAGTTCCCCTTCAAGCGCCCGCAACCGGTTGATGTTCTGAACGAAGGAGGTGCTGCCCAGCGTGTCGGACTTGTCGAAGATCTCGTACCCGACGCCGCCGCCCTTGGGCAGACCATCCTCCGCGAGCTTCATGCGCAACCGCGACACCCGGTCCTTCGGCACCAGGATGATGGCGCCGTCGCTCTTCATGTCGTAGGGAATCGCCTGGCGCTCCAGGTCCTTGATGATGGCGGAGGAGTCTTCAACCGAGAGGTCGGTAAAGAGCGGCACCATCGTCGGGGCCGTGACCCGCATGATCAGGAACGCAAAGAAGCCGACCAGCGCGACGGTCACCGCACCCATGGCGGCAAGACGCGTCGGCCCCAACGCTTTGACGAAGTCGATCAGCCCCTGCACCCGCCAACCCCCGGCGAATCCGATGGCCAGGCGCACGACACCCGGCTAGGCAAGTTTTGCCGGGGTTATGGTTTCGAATTGGTTAACTTGGGTAACCGAGGCGAAAGGAAACCGGCAGGCGCACGCCGACCACGTGCCCGTCACGCCGGCCAACGCCTTTAGCGGCGACGCCGTCGGAAATGGGCTTACTGGCGATATTGCTGGATGCGGGTCGTGCGCAGACCGGCGAGGCCGTGGCGGTCGATCGAATACTGCCAGGCGAGAAACTCCTCGACGGTCAGGGTGTATCGGCTGCAAGCCTCTTCGAGCGACAGGAGGCCGCCGCGCACGGCCGCAACAACCTCTGCTTTGCGGCGAATCACCCAACGCTTGGTGCCCGGCGCCGGGAGATCGGCGATTGTCAGCGGGCTTCCGTCGGGCCCGATCACATATTTGACCCTCGGGCGGTGGGGTTCGGTCATATCACTCTCACGCACTTGAAAAACAGACGACCAACTGCACGGAAATTACGCCGCGCCGCTTAAAATTTGACTAAGCACGGGCGTGAACACGAAAAATCGCTCTGGGCCACCCACAAAAAGCGGCGCAGAGTTGAATAAATTTGGAACTCAACACGCTGGAATTGACCGGCGAAACGGGGCCCGGCGACGCTGTTTTAAGCTTTTGGCGGGTTCAGTTCTTGCTGACGCCGCTGATCTGATTGATCGTGAAGTTCTGGCCGTTGACCGAGAGCAGCGGCGGATTCTGGGTAAGGTCGACCGATTGCACGACGCCGGTAACCTGGGCCGCGACCGCGACGGTTTGTCCGGAGGCCGCCTGCGCCGTGATCGCCGCCGTGTAGGTGCCGTCCGGCCATTGCGTGCCGTTATTGCCCTGGCCGTTCCAAGTGAAACTGTTTGACCCGGTCTGCAGCGACACCGGGCCGGAATAGACGAGCTGGCCGGTTGAATTCGAGATATTGACCGTGCCGTTCGCCGGCTGGGGCGAGTTGAACGTCCATTGCGTCGTGCCGTTCGCAAGCTGGGCCGTATTGCCGTTTACCGTGACGGTGTCGCCGACAAAGTTGAGGGCCTGGGTCGACTGCGCGGTCTGCTGCAGCGAGACGAGCGTCGCGAGTTGCGAATTCGACTGCAGCTGCTGTTCTACCTGCGCAAATTCCACCAGTTGCTGGGTGAACTGGTTGGTATCGAGCGGGTTGGTCGGGTCCTGATTCTGCAGCTGCGTCGTCAGCAGGGTGAGGAAGGTCTGGAAATTTCCGGCGATCGATTGCGCGCCGAGGCCGGAGAGGCTCGATGCCGTCGAACCGGTCGAACTCGTCGAACTATTCGCGGTCGTGGTCGCCGAGGTGACCGTGTTGGCGATGCCGTTCTGGATGGTCGTTGTCATGTCGCTACCTCGCGAACTTAGAGGTCAGACTGTCATGTCGAGACCGCCGCTGCGGCCCGACCATGAGGCGTATCCCTGCGCGGCTATCGCCGGCACCGAGTCGCTCGTCGGAATTGCTGTCGACGTCCCTGAATCGAATTCGGGTGCGGTGTAGGCGTTGTTGCCCGCGAACCCCTGGTCGGCGAGCGAGAACTGCGTGCCTTCGCCGGTGTTGAGCCCGGCGTCTTGAAGCGCCCGTTCAAGCTGCGGCGCCTGACGCTGAAGCAGGCTGAGCGTTTCCGGCCGCTCCGCGATGATGTGCGAGGTGACATTGCCGCCGCTGTCGACCTTGAGCTGCACGTCGATCCGGCCGAGATCCGGCGGATCGAGACGAATCTCAAAGTTGCTGTTGCCGGACTGCGCCCGCGCAGCGATGGTCACCGCAACCTCAGAGATCGGCACCAGGGCATTCGTCGTGTCGGCAGCGTGGGTCGGCGCGGCAGCGGTGGTGGCGGTGGCGATCGGGGCCGCAACAAGCGAGCCCGCATTGGCCGAGCCATCCGTCGGCGCGGTGCCCGCCTGATTGCCGATCGCGTCGCTATTGTTGTTATCGTCGCTGCCCGCCGTTGATGCGATGAGCGCGGAATTGGAAAGGCCAAGCGAATCGTTACTCGTGTCCGCTCCGGCGAGCGTCGGCGCTACGAATTGAGGATCGCTCAGAGAATTTTGGTTCAGCCCGCCAGTTGACGCCTGCCCGGCCGACCCATGAACACCGTTTGACGAAGTATCAGTTGCCCGCCCCGCTGCCGCAACCGTGCCGGCAAGGCGGGCGGCGGCTGCATCCGTGCCTTGGGTCGAGCCGGCCGTCGCAGCCGCGAGAGCATCCGGGGTCTGCGGCAGCGCGTTGCCGGCAGTGGGTGCATCGCCGGCCGATGCGCCAAGATTACCGTTCGTGACGCCATCGACCGCGAGCGGGTCTTCGCCGGCCGTTGACGCGCCCGCGCTATTGTCGGTCGCAGTGCCAGAACTGCCGACACCGATCGTCGCGGGAGGACTGGCCGCCGTCGCGGCGGCTTGGACCGCAACGCCAGTTCCGTCGGTGGCAGCGCCTGCCGTTCCTCGACTTCCCTTGCGGCCATTGCCGCTGGGGGATGAACGAACGCCGGTGCTTGCGGTGGAGTCGGCGGCAGCCGAGTCGTCTGTCGTTGCCGGCTGATCGGAGCTGAGAGGATCTGTGCTTGGGGACGTCGTTTGCGACCCGGTGGCCGTTGAAGCGGCACCTGTCGTCGCGGCAACTGCGGAGGTGACGGATGCCGCCGCGCTGTCGCCTTTTGCCTGTGCGGTCGCGGCCTTCGTCGACTGTCCGGCGGCCGGGTCCGCGGCGCCTTTCGAATCCGCTGCGCCCTGCGAGGCCTTGGGCGATGACGAATTGGAATTAGCAGCAGACGAGGCTGGCCCGGTCGGGGCGCTGGGCGCGCTATCGGAAGCGCTTCCGGATGCCCCCGCCGTCGAGCTTCCTGCCGAAGGCGCCGTCGACCCCTGCGTTGACCCGCTCGTCGAACTCGCCGACGTGGTCGGCGCGCTTGATCCGTTGGCGGAGGCGGCTGCCTGTCCGGTACCGGCAGATGTCTGCGGGCTCGGTGAGGGCGGCGACTGGTTGCCGGTGTCGGAGGCGTTGTCGAGAAAGCTTGCGAACGGCGAGGACTGGTCGCTGTTGCGCGGATCGACGGCATAGGCCGGCACGTAGGACCGCGGCGGCGAAGCAACGGGATCGGTCGAGACTGACGGCACGGCGGGTCCTCTTCGATCGGCCGCGCGGTGCTCACTCACATGCGCCCGCGCCCGGCTGAGCCCTCGATTTGCAATCGCCGGGCCATCCGCCGATGGAAAAAATCATATGGCAGGACAGAGAGTTACCGAGGACGGCGCCGCCCGGTCCGCGGGCCTTGGGGCAAGCGTTGCAGGCCACCCGGCAGGAAATGCCGGCCTCGCCTGCGCCGCCATGTCGCTGGTTATGCGCCGGCCGACATTGCACAAGCACCGGGCACACTTATAGTAGAAGAACGGATCGGCCGGGACGGTGTTGCCCAAGCACCGGCAAGGCGTTTCCGACAGGAGCGGTCCGCCGGGTGATGCGCAACAGTCTGGAAGTTGAAGGGACGCCGCAGGAGACGCGGGTCGTCGTCGCCATGTCCGGCGGCGTCGATTCCTCGGTCACGGCGGCCTTGCTCAAGGCCGAAGGCTACGACGTGATCGGAGTGACGCTTCAGCTTTACGATCACGGCGCCGCCACCCATCGCAAGGGCGCATGTTGTGCCGGCCAGGACATCCACGATGCCCGCATGGTCGCGGGCGCGATCGGCATCCCCCACTACGTCCTCGATTACGAGAGCCGCTTCAAGCAGGAGGTGATCGATCGTTTCGCCGAGAGCTACGTTGCCGGCGAGACGCCGGTCCCCTGCGTCGACTGCAATCAGGCGATCAAGTTCCGCGATCTGCTCGCGACCGCGCAGGACCTCGGCGCGAAGCTGCTCGCGACCGGACACTACGTGGCCTCGCGCGCGTTGCCCGCGGGCGGCCGTGCCCTCTTCCGCGCCCGCGAAACGGAACGTGACCAGAGCTATTTCCTGTTCGCGACGACGCGCGAGCAGATCGAGTTCCTGCGGTTTCCGCTCGGTGATCTGACCAAGGCCGAGACGCGCGACCTCGCGCGGCGCTTCGGCCTGCCCGTCGCCGAAAAGCCCGACAGCCAGGACATCTGCTTCGTGCCGAGCGGCCGCTATGCCGATGTGATCGAGCGTTTGCGTCCGGGCGCTGCCGCCGCCGGCGATATCGTCGACCTAGCCGGACGCGTGCTCGGTCGCCACAACGGCATCATCAATTTCACTGTCGGACAACGACGAGGCCTCGGCATCGCGGCCGGCGAGCCGCTCTACGTGGTACGGCTCGACGCCGAGAGCCGCCGCGTCATTGTCGGGCCGCGCGAGGCGCTGCGCACGACGCGCGTGCGGCTGCGCGATCTCAACTGGATCGGCGACGGCACGGTGGAGGCCGCGCTCGCGGCCGGACCGCTCGACGTTTTCGTCAAGGTGCGCTCGACCCGCCCGCCGCGGCCGGCGACGCTTGCTCGCTCCACCGATGGGTTCGAGGTCGAACTTGCCGGCGGCGAAGAGGGCGTCGCGCCCGGCCAGGCCTGCGTGCTTTACGATTCAGCCGATGGCCAAGCGCGGATGCTGGGTGGCGGCTTCATCGGTTCCGCGGTATCGCAAGGCGAGATTGACGTTGCGGCAGCATTGCGGCCGCACAAAATACAGGTTGCTGCACGAGGTTGATTGAATGGCTGGGGCAACAAACGGGGCTCGGCTGGAGACCCATGCGTTCGACAAGAGTGACGTTGAAAAGGCCTATGCGGGCTGGGCACCGATCTACGACATGGTGTTCGGCGCTGTGTTCTCGGCAGGTCGCGATGCTGCCGTGAGGGCGGCGGAGCGGGTCGGCGGCCGCATTCTCGAGGTCGGCGTAGGGACCGGAATTTCGCTCGACAAATATTCGAAGCGCAACCGGATCGTCGGCATCGATCTCTCCGAGCCGATGCTGCGGCGGGCGAAGGCACGGGTGCGCAAACGCAATCTCTTCAATGTCGAGACCCTCGCTGTGATGGACGCCGAGCGGCTCGGATTTGGCGATGCGTTCTTCGACGTCGTCGTCGCGCAGTTCGTCATCACCACGGTGCCCGACCCGGAAGCCGCGCTCGACGAATTCGCCCGCGTCGTCAAACCTGAGGGCGAGATCATCCTCGTCAATCACCTCGGCGCCGAGGCCGGGCCGCGCCGCGATTTCGAACACGGCATCGCGCCGCTTGGCCGACGTCTCGGGTGGCGGCCCGAATTCCCGTTCGCGCGCATTTCCGCGTGGGCGAAAGACGCGGGCGTCCGCCTCGTCGAGCGGCGCCCGGTGCAACCGCTCGGCCATTTCTCTTTGATGCGCTTCCGCAAATCCGCGCAATAGCGACGTCTGCGCCAATGCTATATTTGCAAAACATGACTCGATTCCGTCATCGCCCGGCTTGACCGGGCGATCCAGTAGCCACTTGAGTTTGCTTTTGGCACGGCAAGCTTCTTCCCATCAGCTGCGGGTTACTGGATGCTCCGCTTTCGCGAGGACTTTGCATAAGTTGCAGGGCGACTGGCCTGATGTCGAATGCAGATTTTAGGAAGCGTGTGATGGTGTGGCTTTGGGCCGTTGACGGTCGATCATGCTGGATGCAGCAGGCTCCATCGTCTGAGGTTCATCGCGAGGACGGCGAGATAGAAGGCGCCCGCATTGCGCGCGAGGCCTCGATAGCGGGCACGAGCGAAACCGTGGGCATTCTTAAGCAATGCAAACAGCGGTTCGATCGGAGCGCGGGCGTGGGAGATCAACTCGTTGCGACGTGCCATCCACCGGCCCATCCTGTGCCAGCGGTTGCCGCGACGGGCAATTCCATCACGAATCCCAAGCGCCTTGAGATGGGCTCGTCGTGCATTGCTGTCATAGGCCTTGTCGGCATAAACCGTCTGCTCGTCTCCGCAGATCAATCGATCGGCCGGCACGCTCTCGTTGATATTGCCTGCGGTGAATTGCGCGCGTCGAACGATGCGGCTGCCTTGATCCATCGCGATATGCGCCTTGTAGCCGAAGAAGTACTTGCCCTGCTTCTTCGACCAAGCCGCATCAGGATCAAGCGGGCTCTTCACCAGCTTGTTCGCCGGCCGACCATCGGCATCGGGCGGCTGGGGCTTGGCCGGTGGGGGCGGTGGATTGACCGCCGCTTGTACCAACGACGCGTCGATCAGTGTGCCGCGCCTCAACACAAAGCCCGACCGTTCGATCTGACCTGTGATCAATGCGAAGGCGCGCTCGGCCAACCCGCTCCGGGTCAGTTGTTCGCGAAAGCGCCACAGGGTCGAGTGGTCCGGCACGGGGTCTGTCAGCGCAAGCCCGAGGAAATGGCGGAACGACAGCCGGTCGGCCAGGGCTTCCTCAAGCTGCGGGTCAGACAGCCCATAAAACTGCTGGAGCAAAAGCGCCTTGAACAGGGCAAGCGCCGGATAACCCGGCGCGCCCATCGCGCCGCTGCGCAGTCCTCCGACAAGCACCTCGACTTCCTTCCAATCGACCAGTTCAGAAATCCGCCTCAGCGTCCCGTTCGCCCAGGCCGCATCAGCCACCAGACCATCCGCAAAGCTCAACTGACCAATGCGCCGTTCCGACATCGCTTCCCCTCGCGAATCTCCTCGCAAAGAGAATCATCACTCGCTACTTCTGCAAAGCCCTCGCTTTCGCGGAGCATGACATCGAAAACGAATAACCGTTAGAGTCACAACACTAGGTCCAAAGCGCGGGTTGCGGCCGCCCGGGTTGTGACTTTGCATCTCGCGAAGATGCTCGGATTGAAACGGTCGTTTTGGGGACCACCGTGAGGGCGGCGGAGTGCAGTCGATGATCGGTCGTGTCGGCGTCAGGTGTCTCGGAGCGGCGGCGGCCGTTCTCGCCGTCACGGGGTCCGTCGCGGCAACACGAGCGGCGCAGCCGTGCCTGTCCATCAAGGAGACGCCGCAGCTTCCTGCCGACAAGGCAGTGTGCCGCTCGCTGGAGCGCGAGGTGCGTCAGCCAAGCGCGTTGCCGCTCGATCGTTACGAGGAAAAGCTCGGCACCTATGTGAGGAATTTCTGCCATCGCGATCCGGCGAGCGGCTGGAAGGTCGACAAGCGCATCCGCGACACCGGACCGTACATCGCGGCATTCACCAACGGCGATTGGAGCGGCCGTGCGTTCGGCACGCATCCCGCGGTGCTGGTCTGGTACTCGCCGGAAATGTTCGCCTGGCTCAAGGCCAATCGCCAAGAGCAGCAGGACCGACAAGACCGGCAAGCGCGGCGGACTGCGGAAGCGCCGGTCCCGGATGGCGCGATCATCATCAAGGAGATGTATTCGCCGCCGGCGGCCGCCTGCGTCGACGCCGACTACACCCGTTTGCAGCCCGACCAGGGCGTCGCGCTGATGGTGCGCGACCGCAAAGCCTCCTACGACGGCTGGTTCTGGGGCTGGTTCGCCTGGTCGGATTGGAAGCCGGATTGGCCGGCGACGCCGGACAGCGCCTATCCCAACATGGGCTTTGGCCAGTACTGCACGAACTGCCACGCATCCGCCAAGGCCAACCAGACGTTCGCGTCGCTCCGCAACATCAAGGGCGAGCCGGGTGAGCCGTTAGTATTCTTGAGCCAGGATTTCTTTCTCGACCCGTCATGGCGCAACCACCATGGCGCCGTTGCCTCGGGCGGCTCCTCGCCGGCAGCGCCCGCGCGCCATGACTACGACCCGGCCTTCCTTGCCATGTTCGGGTCTGCGATCAGCGCGAAGCCTGCTCGCGACACCGTCGCCAAGCTGCCGTCGGAGACCTACGACAATGTGGTGATGCCGGCGGCCGGACCGCGCGCGGAGAGCGCGTTCGTCACGTCGGACCAATGCATCGGCTGTCATGACGCCCGCGGCACCGGGCTGCAGTTCGACATGACCGAGCCCGGGCCCGACGGCAAGCTGTGGAACGTTTCGCCTTACGCGACGTGGCGACGGTCGGCGATGGGACTAAGCGGGCGCGACCCGATCTTCTACGCCCAGCTCGCGAGCGAGACCGAGCGATTTCATCCCCAAGCCGCGACAAGGTTGGAGGACGCCTGCCTCGGCTGCCATGGCATCGGCGGGCAGCGCCAATTCACCATCGATCGGTTTGCGGCGACGGAACGCTGCGAGCAATTTCCCCGCGCGAGCGTCGACGCCATTCCATTCGGAAGCGCCGATCCGAAAGCGCGCGCGGCGAACTACGGCGCGCTCGCCCGCGACGGCGTCACCTGCGCGGCCTGCCACCACATGGTGGTCGGCCAAGCCGATGACGCCAAATATCGCAATGCGGCACAGAACAAATGCGTGAGCGAGCGCCGGGCTTTTCTCAATCCCGACCTCTCCGGATTTGCCAAGACATTTACCGGCAGCTTTCTCCTCGGCGCACCGGACGCCGTGTTCGGGCCGTTCGCCTCGCCCAAGCAAATGCCGATGAAGCACGCGCTCGGCCTCACACCGACGCACGGCGCGCACGTGAAGAGTTCCGAACTCTGCGGTTCATGCCACATGGTGCACTTGCCCGTGCTCAAGGACGGTAAGGTGCTCACCCACACCTTCGAGCAGACGACCTACGCCGAGTGGGCGTTCAGCGACTACCGCGCCGGCACGACCGCCGACGGTGACTTGCCCGCGGGCCGCGGCGCCCGCGCCCAGTCATGCCAGGAGTGCCACATGCCGAGCCGCGATGCGGACGGCAAGCCCTACCGCAGCAAGATCGCCGGCATTCAGGAGTATACGAATTTTCCGCAGGCCGAGCACACGCTGCCGCCCGCGGACATCGATCTTGCCAAGCGCGACGGCTACGCCAAGCACACGCTCGTCGGCCTCAACCTGTTCCTCAACCGCATGGCGCAGCAATTCCCCGACGTGCTCGGCATCCGCACCGCGGACCCGATGCTGACGAGTGCCGGCATCGATCCGCTGCGCTACAGCGAGAACGCGATCCTCGACCAGGCGAAGCAGGCGACCGCCTCGATCGCGATCAGCGACGTCGTGCGCGGCGACGACGCGCTCAGCGCCACCGTGACCGTGGTCAACAAGGCCGGGCACAAGTTTCCGAGCGGTCCCGGGATGCGGCGCGCCTTCATCGAGTTCAGCGTGCTCGATGACGGCGGCAACGTGCTGTGGTCGTCCGGCCGCACCAACGGCGCGGGCGTGATCGTCGACGAGAAGGCCACGCCGATCGCCGGCGAAGTGTGGTGGGCGCCCGATTGCTCCGCGCGCATCGCGCCGCAGGCCCGCGCGCACCAGCCGCATTTCGAGGTTATCGACCGGCAGAACGCGGCGCAGATCTACGAAGAGCTGATGGCGGCGCCGGGCGATGAAGCAGCGCCCGCATGCGGCATCGGCGCGGTCCCGACCGGCGCGCTGACCACGAGCTTCCTCTCCCAATGCGCGCGCGTGAAGGACAACCGGCTTCTACCGCACGGCTTCCTGCCGACGGCGCAGCGCACGGCGATCGCGACAGCGCTCGGCTCCGGGGCGATGCTCGCCGACGAAACCGGCGCAAGCGGCGTCGGCGACGATGCCGACTACCGCAGCGGCGGCGGCGACACGCTCGCCTATCGCGTGCCGCTCGCGGACATCGCCGGCACCCCGGCATCGCTGCGCGCGACGCTCTATTATCAGGCAACCCCGCCCTACTACCTGCAGGACCGCTTCTGCACCTCGAAGAGCGCCGACACCAGCCGGCTGTTCTTCCTCGCCGGCAATCTCGATCTCAACACCACGCCGGCCCGCGACTGGAAGCTCGAGGTCGTCACGACGGGTCCGGTCGCGCTGCCGCGGTGAGCGCCGAAGAATTGCGACCACCGATCGACGCATAACCCGCTGATTCGATTTACACTTCTCCCGCAATCTGGGCCGCTGGCCTCGCGATTTTCCCTGAGAACAGGGAAAGTATCAGGGAAAACCAAAAATCGGCCTTCCGCCAACGCATGGCTCCGCGATTCGTGCAGTCCTTTCATTGGCATGGCGCGAGCGAGCGTCGCAAAGTCCGGCACCGAAACAGGGAATCCTTTCGCCGCTGCAGGGAACCGTGGTCGGGAGCATGAAGATGACCTTTCGACTGTCTCGACGATCGAGGCGCAAGCGATCGTCATCTCATCGTACGACAATGATATAGGACTATTCCTATTCGTCAATGCCGCCCTTCAGCGCCCGCATCTCCGCACCGGGAAACTAGCGGTCGACCCGCTCAAATGGCTCCGTGATCTACCGGCTACGCCGTTAGAAGCGTGATTAGGCCCTAAAGCCTATCGCTGTCTTTCCACTCTCGTCGACTTGCGATGCCGGCACAAATGCTTGCGACGAATAGATCGGCCAACCCTGGGCAAGGTTCTCGATGAAGTCGATCGTCCCCATACGATCCGCAATACGATCGTAGCCCGTCTTGGGGTCAATCACTTTGTATCGATAGACCTTCACCATCATCGTCGTATCCAATGTCCCTGGTCATCGGAACATACCCTCCAGTCCCAAAGGCGTGTCCCTTTCAGGGAGCCACCGGCACGAACCATACGGGCCTCCGCCCCGCCCGAATTGATGCCGGACACTCTGGCTCGCAAAATTCGCCGATTCGGTCAACGGCTGAACCACTCGCCGCTTCAGCCTCTCGCGGTCGGCAATCCTGAACCCTTTAGCGTTCATCCAGCTTGCTTCTCAGCGCCCCGCCGCGCACCGGTTCAAGGTGGACGAGCCGGCCGCCTTGTCCTATATCTCCGTCCGCGCGCGGCACGGCTTATTGTCGGCTGGGCGTACCACCCTAGGGTGAGGCGGAGTAGCTCAGCTGGTTAGAGCGGCGGAATCATAATCCGTGTGTCGGGGGTTCAAATCCCTCCTCCGCTACCAATCTGATTTACCTTGATAATTTTGCAGAATCAGTCGCTGCAGCATGAGCGGTCTGTTTTGCGCTGATGCGACACACAGTTCTCGCGCGCCTGCTTTACGGCATGCCGCGAGACGAATGTTCGTCGCCAGCAATTAAATCCTCTTCTGTTACAACGGGAGAAGGCATTGGCCTGTCTGCGAAAGCCGCACTGTTCATTGCTGCGGCCCGCTGGCGCGCCGTAAACATGCTGCCTTTCGCGGCGCGCCGCGGTGCAAAACGCATGAGGCCGATCGGCTTTGGAATATCGTCGAAGATTGCTTCCACGCCGCCGCGCATGAAATAGGTCTCATGCCAGAAGCCGGTGCCCCCGGAATTGCGAAGAAAGGTCTTCCACCATTCGCGGTGTGGGGCGGAGCGTGACCAAGTTTCCAAAGCAGCAAAGTCGCGCCAGTACTGCCGAATCCCGGCGTGCGGGGGGAAGAGCGACCACAAGAAAATCTCATGGGATAAAAGACCGTCGGGCATATCCTGTGGCACCTTGGCGATCTGCGGCCCGAAGCCTAGCAGAGTCTTTAAGCCGGTCGCAGTGTTCACGCGCATGCCCAACAAGATCATCACTAGATCCGGATAGGCTGACAGATCCACGGTCACGCGATCTACCGACATTTGCTTCTTCTCCTCGCGTTACGCCGCCGCTGCATTTCGCTTACTTGCGCGGCGGCATCTGTGTGCTTGGGATTAGACAGCATCGCAAACAAAGACGCCTTGGACACGAATTGTAAAGCAGTGCGAGACGCTCCGATCCTGGGGCCGACGACATCGGAATTACACCGGTGACGCCCGCTGGAGCCATCCGGCGACCCGATCACTCTCCCTTGATGTTCGTCGCTTTGATGATCGGCCGCCACTTCTCGATTTCGGCTTTCTGGAAAGCAGCGAGTGCTTCAGTCGTTTGCTGGTCTGCCGGGAAAATCGCTTGTCCGATGTCTGCAAGGCGTCGCCGCACATCCGGATCGGCAAGTGCGGTCGCACCGGCAGAATTCAGCTTTGCAATCACCTCTTTTGGCGTGTCTCTCGGTGCGAACAGCGCTTGCCAATTCAAGGCGTAGAATTCGGGCAGACCGGCCTCGTCCACGGTTGGGATGTCCGGCGCGATCGACAGCCGCGCCTTTGACGTAACGGCATAGGCCTTGATTGTGCCCGCGTTGATTTGCGGCAGCGAGTTAGTCGCGGCGTCGATCATGAAATCGATTTGGCCTGCCACAAGGTCTAGCATTGCCTGTCCCAAGCCACCGCGATACGGCACGAAACGGAAGCGCGTGCCTGTTGCCCTTTGGAGGAGAATACCGGCCACCGTCGATATGCCGCCTGCCCCTGTCGTTCCTTGTGTTGCCTTCTCCGGGTTTTCCTTAAGCCACGCGATGAAGTCCCTCAAATTATTCTCCGACACGGATTTCCGCGCCACAATGACGAGAGGATCGCTGGAAACCAGGAGAACCGGAGCAAAGTCCGTCACCAGGTCGTACTGCAGTTTGAAAAGGGCTCCGTTCAGCGCGTGGGTAGCAACATTGCCGATGACAAAAGTATAGCCGTCCGCCGTCGCGCGGGCGACGCGCCCAGACCCGATGGTGCCCGATGCGCCGGCGATATTGTCGATGATAATGGGCTGGCCGAGCGACGCCTTCATGCCCTCTGCCATGATGCGACCGACGGCATCCGTTGGCCCACCCGCGCCGTATGGTACGACCATTGTGATCGGCCTTGACGGATATACCTGAGCGGATGTCGGGCTGACGCTGACCAGTGCGAACGTTACCTGCAGACAGGCGAGCGGACCGAATTGCTTCGTGATCATCGGACACCTATGCATTGCAGCATCCGCTTCATTCCAACATGCAAGTAAAGAGGCGCTGCTGCCTCGCCATTGTCGCGCGAATATAGTTGGTGTCGCGAGCTTTGGTTTGAGATAAGACGCTTAAATTGCGGGCACCGAAACGATAGGGGGCGGCATGCAACACAATGGACGCCACATCTCATTGATTGCCGTCATCGCGGCGATGCTCGTGCAGCCGGTTCTGGCAGAGCCGCCCAAGTTTCAGGTCGATCCGACTTGGCCGCAGACTTTGCCGAGCAACTGGATCCTCGGCACCATCGGCGGCATCTTCGTCGATGCGCAGGACCATGTCTGGATCAATCAGCGTCCAAGTTCGCTCGATGCCCGCGAGAAGCGCGCATCGACGGCAACGAACGTGATTTGCTGCGTGCCGGCACCTCCGGTGATCGAATTCGATCAGAGCGGAAAGGTCGTGCAGGGATGGGGTGGCGATGGTCCCGGGTACGAGTGGGGTAACGACGGCCACGGCATCTTCGTCGACCACAACAATTTCGTCTGGGTCGGCGACAATGCGGAATCCGGCGGACATATCTACAAATTCACCCGCGACGGCAAATTCGTCATGCGGCTCGGAAAGCCCGGTCAGCCCGGCGGGTCCAATGACACGGAACACTTCAATCGTCCCGCCGACATGGTGGTCGATCGCGAGACCAACGAGATTTTCGTCGCCGATGGTTACGCGAACCATCGCGTGATCGTATTCGATGCCGCGACGGGGGCCTACAAGCGCCACTGGGGCGCCTACGGCAAACCGCCGACGGACGAGAAGGTCAACCGGGATCCGAGCGGACTGCCGCCGCAGCAGTTCGCCAATCCGGTGCATTGCATCACCATCGCGCGCGACGGGTTGGTGCTGGTGTGCGACCGCAGCAACAACCGGATCCAGATGTTCCGCAAGGACGGGACCTTCGTGCGCGAGATCTCGGTCTTGAAAGACAGCGCGCCCGGCACCGTCGGCTCGATCGTCGCCTGGCCTGACGCGGCGCAGAGCTATCTCCTCGTGGTCGATGATCCCAATGGGCAATTCCACGTCATCAGTCCCGCCGACGGGACAGTGATGGCATCATATGGCCGCGTCGGCCATCAGCTTGGCGAATTCTACAATCTTCACTTCATCGGCATCGATACCAAGGGTAACGTCTATAGCGGCGAGGTGCAGGGCAAGCGCATTCAGAAGTTTCGCAATCTGGGTGGCATGTAAGGATTGTCCGACGTGCCGCGGCAACGTGCCGTCGTTTCGTCAAACTATCCCGAGGTACTGAGCTTGGTGGAGAACCGCCTCAGGCCGGGCGCCTTCGTTATCGCCGACAATACCGATTATAGCCCCGACTATCTCGCCCGTGTGCGCTCGCCCGCAAAAGGCTACATTTCTACGCCGCTTGCCGAAGACGTCGAGCTATCGATGAGGATCAGGTGACACCAAATCTATCGGTACGGCACGCGTGATATCAGGCTGACCGGCCGTAAGCAGCCCGCCGGGTCGCGGGCGTCCGAGTTGGACTGAGCAAGCAAATCATTGCACTGCGCAGAAGCCGGAGCGACAGCGAAAAATGCGACCGCCACTGCAGAGAGCCCAACCGTCGACATCCACATTTTCAAGTTCATGTTCAAACTCCCCTTTTGAGGGCTATCCTCGGATCACGCGATCCTTCCTGCCAGCCCCCGGCGGCTATGTCGACAGTAGACATCGGGGCAGGGTTTTGAGTGTGAGCGACGTGACATTCGGGAATTGTTATTGGAGGCGCTCCGGACGTGGTTCACGTAACGCATGCAGCGCCGCCGCCACTTGCGCACCTTCGCCGACCGCTGCCGCGACGCGCTTGATCGAGCCGGATCGAACATCGCCGATCGCGAAAACCCCGCGACAACTTGTTTCCGATGGGCTGCGATTGCTGCCGGCATCGGTGCCCGTCAGTACGAATCCATCGCCATCGAGCGATACGGGCGAACCCGTTAGCCAATCGGTGTTCGGGTCTGCGCCGATAAAGAGGAAAAGATGGCGAATGGGTCGCCGCACCTCTTCTGGAGACGGGCGACGGCGCCAGCAGACCGCTTCCAAAATGCCGCTGCCGCCTTCGAGACCGGTGACCTCGGCCTCCGTCACCACCTCGACATTGGCAAAGCCGGCGATGCGTTCGACGAGATATTTCGACATGCTCGATCCGAGGTTCGGCCCGCGCACGAGGAGCCAGACCTTGGCGCACTTCCCAGCCAAAAAGACGACCGCCTGGCCGGCCGAGTTGCCGCCGCCGACGAGAACCACCTCCTGTCCGGCACACAGCTTTGCCTCAAGAGGCGATGCCCAATAGTGCACGCTCGCCGCTTCGAATGCCGCGAGGTTCTTGACCTTGAGCCGCCGATAGCGCGCGCCGCAGGCGATCACCACCGAGAGGGCATGGACTCGCGCATCGTCGGAGAGTCTCAGCTCGATAGGTGCTTCGTCCTCTGCGGGTTTGAGCCCGACTACTTCGGCGGGGATGGCGGTTTCAATGCCGAACTTGTGAGCTTGGCCGTATGCGCGCGCCATCAGGGCCGCGCCGGTAATGCCGGTCGGAAAGCCAAGATAGTTTTCGATCCGCGCCGACGCCCCGGCCTGGCCGCCGAACGCACGGCAATCGAGCAACAGGACCGAGAGCCCCTCCGAGGCCGCATAGACCGCGGCGGCAAGGCCCGCCGGTCCAGCGCCGACGATCGCTGCGTCATAGACACGATTAGGATCGATGGTTCCGACAAGGCCGAGCGAGCGTGCGAGCTTGGTCTCGCTTGGATTGAACAGCAGCGTGCCATCCGGGCAGAGCACGACCGGCAATTGAGTGGCATCGATCCGAAAGCGCTCGAGCAACGCAACGGCTTCAGGATCGCGTGCAGGATCGAGGCACTGGCACGGATGGCCGTTGCGCGAGAGAAATCCCCTCAGTCGAAGCACGTCGCCATGCTCGGCGTGGCCGACGATGATCGGCCCGCCGGTCCCTTTCTCGATCAATGCGACGCGCCGCAACATCAGGGCATGCATGATGCGCTGCCCAAGTTCTGCTTCCGCTATCAGCAGCGCCCGCAGCCGATCAGGCGGGATGACCAGGGCTTCCGTATGTCCCTGCGCGTGGGCATCGACGAGCATCGGCCGGCCCGCGAGATGAGCCATTTCGCCGATCACCCCGCCGGGACCAAAGGTGCGAAATCGTTTGCGGCCACCCGATTCGTCGGGCCGCGCGAGATCGACCTTGCCGGCCAGGATCACGAAGAGGCCGTGGCCGGTTTCGCCTAATCTGAACAGCGCCTCGCCATCACCGTAACGACGGATCTCGCCGAACGGACGTGCGCGCTCTAGTTCTGCCGGCTCAAGCGCGAGAAACAGCTGCGGTACGTCCAGCTCGGCAACGTGCTCGGTTATCTTGCGTAACCGGCCGCACAACATGTCGACAATGTCGGGCCACGCCCGTGGGTGGAGCGCGAGAAATGCGAGGAGCTCGCTCCGACCGAGCATCGCCAGGCTGCACTCCGTCGCAGCAGTCGCATCGGCCGTTCGTTCCTTGCCGTCCAGCAAGGCAATCTCGCCGAAAATCTCGCCGGTGCCCAGGATTGCAATGACCAACGCTTCGGCGTCGGGGGAGGCGACGCTGAGCCGGACATTGCCGCTCAGCACGGCCATAAGGCTGTCGCCGCGCGCGCCCTTCAAGAAGATCGTTTCGCCCGCAGCGAAGTTGCGAATGCGAACGTGGGCAAAAAGAGCATCCTTTTCGTCAGGCGCGAGGCCGTGAAAAAGCACGCAGTCGCCCAAGAGCCGGCGGGCGTCCTCAATCAATTCTGAGTCGAATTTCAATTGGATATCCTACCTGCCGCTGCCTCGTCTTGCAGAACGTGATTCATCATCCAGTGGGCTGCTTTCAGAGCAAGGCGCCCATTTTTGGGCACGAACGAGCAAAGTTGTCGGGACATCGAGCCCAAGCGCCTTAGCGGTCTTGAGATTGATAGCCAATTCAAATTTGACCGGAAGTTGGACCGGGAGTTCCGACGGCCGTGAACCCGGAGTACGCGATCCACGTAGGGGGCGGCCCGGCTGAACTGATCCACAGGGTCAAAGCCATAGGACATGAGGCCGCCTTCCTTGACGAAGGTCCGAGGCCATATTGGAACAACTGCGCATGAACTTATTGAAAACGCATTGAAAATTGAACCGGCCGAAGCCCGACGAACACAAAGATTCTTTATGTTGCGACTGCGTTATCCCGTTCGCCCAGGAACAGGATCACAGCAAATCGGCGCATCCTCGATACGGATGGTAAATAAAAAGGGCACTCGGTCCAACTCCAAGTGCCCTTCCCGAACTGCTGTTTTGGCGCGCAAACAATCATGCGAGCGAGCCCATCGACCTTGCCAACCGCTGATGATGTTGATCACGTTTATCCGGATCTCCGTACAAACCCGACCCCTGAGCAAATCGGGAGTTATGCGCGTCGCGGTTATCGTCCTGTGCGAACCTGGCATTGGCCGGGTCGCGGGCATCGGGGTTAGCCTGCGCGAAGCTGCTGTGCGGGTCACGCGAGTTCGACCTGTGCGAACCTGGCATTGGCCGGGTCGCGAGCGTCGGGATTGGCCTGCGCGAAGCGGCTGTTGTGCGGGTCACGCGAGTCGACCTGGGCGAACCGGGCATTCGCCGGGTCGCGAGCGTCGGGATTGGCCTGCGCGAAGCGGCTGTTGTGCGGGTCACGAGGGTCGTCCTGGGCGAACCGAGCGTTAGCCGGGTCGCGCAGGTCGGCATTGGCAGGGACGGAAATGAAAAGCACGGTGGCCATGGCGGAGCCTGCAACCGCCGACATCAGCACTTTCAAATTCGGGGTCATGTTCAATCTCCTTTTCAGGGCGATCCATGAATTGGGCGATCCAGCCCTCGGCGAAAGAAATACTAGACAACGCTGCGAAGAATGAATGTGAGCAGAGTCACATCCCGGAATTTTTATCTGACAAATGACCCCTGCACAGATTGCCAACGGCAGTTCTGTCCGACAACGCTTGAGGCGGTCCATCCGAATCGATCTGCAAGATCCGGTGATAACGGAGTTCCACGTACGCTTAGGATGAAATCCCAATAGTTGATGGAAGGGCAAGGATGCCGCAACCCTGGCACAAGACACCGAGTTGGAAAAACGATCGTGTTCGCCTGTATCACCTCGTCGGCGCGGGCCAGCAATGAAAGCAGGAAAGTAACCCCAATCGTCTTAGCCGTTTCGAGGTTGATGACCCGGCCCCGATCCTCCTGCGCACCGCCGAAGTCATCGAGCAGCTGATTGGCGAGATCGATTTATCAAACCGCGTATTTTTTCGCTCCGTAGTGCCGGAAAAATCAGGCCGGCTCAGGGCATTTGAAATCGATCTCAGAGAAATCGACGGACGAGCGCCTCCATTCTTCCCGCGCCAGAATCGCGGTGAGCACGGACGCGTAGCTCCAACTGAGGTCGCTCGCGGATACCGGCGATCCGTCCTCCTTGTTGAATTGCTCGGACATCGATCCGTCGGGCGGAATAACGTCTAAGATCGTCTGCAAAAAGGCCTCGCCTTCACGGACAAAAGCATCCGCCAACTCCTCGCTGGGCAGAGCGAACTCGGTTCCCTCCTTGAGGTCGGCTTGCAGAATGTGCCGGAGCGTCGGAAGCCGGTTCTTATCAGCGAGCAGCACGCCCTTTTGCTGCATCAATCGCGACGCAACGCGGAAGTCGTGCTCGGCAAAGGCCGCCGTCAAAAAGAAAAAAGCGTTGCCACCGTAATAGTCGTCGTCAGGGCCACGGCCGATGCCAGGCCCGAGCCCTCGATTCGCGTTGAACGGGAAACTGTTGCGGAAATAGTCTTGCTGCTTCCAGAGCGAAATCCACACCCGCCCGTCAAGGTCATCGAAAGCTTGCTGCTGCAAATCTGCGTGATTCACAGCCAGCACCGCAGACGTGGAAAAAACCGACACACTGTCGTCGATCGGCTCGTCCCCTTGGTCTGTGCCGGGTGCGCCGCTCAAGTCATCTCGTATTGTCCCAAAATCAGCATTCCAATGATGGTTCAGTTGCGAGCGCAGTTCATCCGCCGCGTGCTGCCACGCGGGTTTCGCCCGGCTCTTGAAATACCTTTGACCCTTGACGAGCGCCCCTTCCTGCACCATGCGCGTGTAGAAATGAAATCCCCACGCGTACTCCCAAAGATCAAATCCTTGGTCATTGTGGAGTCTGGCAGTCGCGTCGAGATCGCTGCGAACCACCAACTCTGCGGCTGCAACGGCTTTAGGATCGGAGGCGGCGCCATCGCGCCCGAGATAGTCGAGCAGCGCCAGTGCCCGTAGCGCCGGCCCGTCGAATTGCGGACGAGGCCACTTTGACTGATCAATCGAGCCGTCAACGTTAAATCGAGTTTCCCCGAAGCCGTATGGCGTGGGCGCATGCTGCAGCGCGCTCGAAAATGTTACAAAATCGCCAATGAGTTCGCGAACGCGAACTTCATTGCCCGTGTGTTCCACATACGGAAGCAAGCGGCTGAGAGCCTGGATGACGTAGGCGGAGTCTCTGATCCAGTGAAAATAATAATTGGGATCTTGCTTTTGCGGTGAAGCAATGATCGAGCCCGGTGAGCCAACGGATAAATTGCATGCCAAGCGCGGGAGCGATTTCGCCAACATCGCTTAAATCCTGCCATCCAATCCCGCGTTTTCGGCGAATGACGCGGACGTCGGCGCAGCGCACAGGACGAGACCCAATAAGCGGAACCCGATCCACAGCGCGCTGCGTTTTGATTGCATGCCTAACTTCATCGCCGACATCGATCCCCTTCATCCGGTTGCAAAGGTCATCCCGCCGGTCCGATCGGCGCGGGGCTCCCATCCTAAGTAAGGCTTACGGCGGGATCACGGCACCGCGTTGCGGTGGATCAAATGCTCGACCCGAGAGTGGTCTCGTATTGCTGGCCTGCCCCGCCGAGTTCCCCTGCCAAGACCTAGGCTGCGGCCATTGCAAGGGCTGCGCACCTGACCTGCCGTCCGTGATCGGGCAGAAGGCCCGCATCGCCGATCGGGTATCGCGCCGAGCGCGGCCCCTGCCATGTCCCGATGGATGGGCTATCCTGTCGCGCGGACACTGCATTCGATATGACCTGACCCTATTATTGCGTCGTCAAACCGCAATTTGATATTCTTTGTTGCATACTAATCTATTCTCAGCTATTGGTTGATTGCCCGCTTGGTAAGGTCTTTTTTAATTGAGATGACAAACATCATGATCGATTCGAAAAGCAGGGTAGTCGTTTTTTGTAATTTGGTTGGAGACAATAAGAAATCGGTTCTTCTATTATAGATTTCTAGATCAGCTATATCGCTGGGATAGATTGGATCGTCTGGGCTCAAACAGCTTTATAAGAAAAGGCCTAATATTTTTGTTTTTAATACCGATGATCTACCGACTATTCCCACCTCAACCATATTGGAGCCTCGATTTGCAGTGGATTAGAGGAGGCTTTGATTCACAGCTGACTGCGACGTCGCACTTGATCTTTCATGTTAAGATGCCATATTCTTTGATGCTAATTTATTTTTCGATTTTGTTTTTCACGATTGGCCAGTTGATCTATGAAATTACTCGTCCAAAATTTGCGGCGCGCGGCGAATCTGTGGCCCCAAGAGAATCAATAATGCAAAACTTTAGACAAATTGCTTGGGATCTACCAAAGCGAAGTTCGACATACTTTGTCGTTCATTTACTAAAAGCCTTTACAGCGAACTACGACGCATTGAAAAAAATGACGGACGAACAGATAGCGGAGGCTCGCAAGCAAAGGCCGTTTAGGCATTTGGAGGGGCTTTTGCCTGAAGACAGCAAACTAAAAATGAATAGAGACAGCATATGGTATTATGCAAGGGAGATGGCAGTTAAAGAGGAATGTTATGCCGCCTTTGAAGAGGCGAACGCTTGGTGGATCGGTTACACTTTTCCTATCTGGCGGTTCGCTTGCGGAATATCATACAGTATAGCGTTGCTCCTTTCAGTGGGAGTGATTTTACAAGGTAATAAATGGCTATTTTACGAATAGATACCTGAGATGATAGGCTAAAATGCCAACGTCCTGACCAGGAGATTGTGTTGGCCCACGAGGAAACGGTCGCCGTAGCTCCTTCTGTATCGATCATTTCTTTTCGCAGAAGTTGTCGGATGAGATCTATCCGACCGCGGATCGAGCCTCCGAAATCAGGTTCATTCTTGCGATCGCATCGTGGGTTGTTGGGACCCGACGGCTTGCACCTCATTTTGCAGCCGTGGGTGGTTAGGACAGGAACCACTTTTTTGCCTTGCTTCTGCTGCCCCTAGCCTGTGTCGGACTTTGGCTACCGTTCAAGTCGTCCGATCGATCCGACGCCGTCGTCCAAGCACTCACCAGGTAACTACCCCGGGGCCTTCTAAGCGCGGCCCCTGCCATGTCTTGACGGATGGGCTATCCTGTCGCGCGGACACTGCTGACGAGCCCGGCCACTGTTAGAACGCGGCACATGACGACCCCACAGCCTTCTCCCCCTATTTCTCCGCACGACTTGCGTATGCTCGGCGAGCTCGAGCGGAAGGTCCTGTGGCTCGCGAGCTGGACCATTCATCATGCGAACCATCTGCGCGAGAACACCGACGGCTTGAAGGTCGGGGGACATCAGGCGTCGTCGGCGTCGCTCGCGACGATCATGACCGCGCTTTACTTTCACACGCTGCGGCCGCAGGACCGCGTTGCGGTCAAGCCGCACGCCTCGCCGAACTACCATGCCATCCAGTATCTGCTGGGCCGGCAGACTGAGGAAAAGCTCGCGAATTTTCGCGGCTACAAGGGCGCCCAAAGCTATCCGTCCCGCACAAAGGATACGGACGACGTCGACTTCTCCACGGGGTCGGTGGGGTTGGGTGTCGCGCAGACGCTGTTCTCCTCGCTCGTCCAGGACTACGTGCGCGCTCATGGCTGGGGGCTCGACCGACCCGAAGGGCGGATGATTGCGCTCGTCGGCGACGCCGAACTCGACGAGGGCAATATCTTCGAAGCGCTGCTCGAAGGATGGAAGCAGGACCTTCGCAATTGCTGGTGGATCATCGACTACAACCGGCAGAGCCTGGACGGCGTGGTGCGCGAAGGACTGTGGGAGCGCTACGAGCACTTGTTCAAGAACTTCGGTTGGGACGTGGTAGTTCTAAAATACGGCTTGCTCCAGCAGGCCGCTTTTCGCGAGCCGGGCGGCGAGAAGTTGCGCCGCTGGATCGATACCTGTCCGAACCAGCTTTATTCGGCGCTGCTGTTCCAGGGCGGCGCGTTCTGGCGCAAACGATTGCTCGACGATATCGGCGATCAGGGTCCCGCCACCAAACTGATCGAGAAGCGCAGCGATGACGAACTGGCGCGGCTGATGAGCAACCTCGGCGGCCACGATCTGCCGTCGATCGTCGAGGCCTTCGACGCGATCGACCACGATCGGCCGACCTGCTTCATTGCTTACACCGTCAAAGGCTTCGGCCTGCCGATGGCCGGCCACAAGGATAATCATGCGGGCTTGATGACGCCCTCCCAGATGGAGAGCTTTCGCGAGGCGATGCACATCCGGCCTGGGCACGAGTGGGATCGGTTCGAGGGGCTTTCGGCAAATCCGGACGAACTGCAGGCCTTTCTCGACCACCTTCCAATCTCCGCGCCCGGCGCGCGCAGCTTGAAAGCGCCGCCGATCGAGGTGCCGGCCGAGCTACGCCTTACCATCCAGCCGACAATGTCGACGCAGCAAGGTTTCGGAGCGCTGCTCAATGAGATCGCGCGCGACAAGAGCCGCTTTGCGGCGCGCATCGTCACGACCTCGCCCGACGTGACGGTGTCGACCAATCTCGGGCCGTGGGTGAACCGGCGCGGCTTGTTTGCACGCGCGGCGATGCCGGACACCTTTCGCAAGGAGCGCATCCCGTCGACGTTCAACTGGGAGTTCTCGCCGCAGGGCCAGCATATCGAGCTCGGCATCGCCGAGATGAATTTGTTCATCCTGCTGTCCGCGCTCGGCTTGTCGCATGCGCTCAACGGCGAGCGCCTTCTGCCGATCGGCACGCTTTACGATCCGTTCATCGCGCGCGGGCTCGATGCGCTCAATTACGCCTGTTACCAGGACGCGCGCTTCATTGTCGTCGCGACGCCGTCGGGCATTACGCTCGGGCCGGAAGGCGGCGCGCATCAATCGATCGCGCAGCCGCTGATCGGACTGGCGCAAGACGGGCTCGCCGCATTCGAGCCGGCGTTCGTCGACGAGCTTGCGGAAATTCTGAAATTTGCGTTCGACTACATCCAAAAGGCAGGCGATGGCGCCGCTTCGGAACGCAACTGGCTGCGGGACGAGACCGGCGGCTCGGTCTACCTGCGCCTCTCCACGCGGCCGGTAGAGCAGATCAGTCGCAGCATGACGCCGGAGCTGCGCCAGGGCATCGTCGACGGCGGCTACTGGCTGCGCAAACCAGGGGCGAATTGCGAGGTCGTCGTCGCCTACTGCGGCGCCGTCGCGCCCGAAGCCATTCAGGCTGTCGGACTGATGGCCGAAGATCGCCGCGATGTCGGCCTTCTCGCGATTACGTCGGCGGATCGGCTCAATGCCGGATGGACCGCCGCGCAGCGGGCGCGCGAACGTGGCCTGTTGCATGCGCGCTCGCACATCGAACGGCTTCTCGGCGACGTGCCGAGCCATTGCGGCATCGTGACGGTGCTGGACGGGCATCCGGCCACGCTCGCCTGGATCGGAGCCGTGCACGGTCATTGCGTGCGCTCCCTCGGGGTCGAGCACTTCGGCCAGACCGGCGCGCTCGCCGACCTTTATCGGCATTACGGCATCGACGCGAATGCCATCATCGCGGCGGCGCAGGCGATCGCGCCCGGGCGGCCGATCCGTTACCTGCGCGCGTGATCCTTTCGAAAACGCTGGCGGCAAGCAAAACGCAAGTCTCCGCGCGCTTCCGCAAATCGGCGGCGAGCGGGGTCGGGCGACAAGCTACTCAATGCCCCGTTTTCCGCAATCTCCTACTAAACACAGCAAGATCGAGGAAGCAGCCTGCCTGTCGGTGCATACATGTACACCGAAAGGAAAAACCGATGAGACACATTTTTGTAGCAACAGTCGGCCTTTTGGCCATCACCGTTTCAGCAACAACCGTTGCGGAGGCCGCAAGCAGGCATAGACAGCGGACATATTCTTATGCGACGCCGCGCTACCAATCCGTGCCGAGTCAGCCGCCGTACTATGGTCCGCCTCCCGGCGACTTTTACGATAATAAAGCTGCCGAGTCTGCCATCTACTAAATGGCTATGGCGGTTTGGGTCCTTTGATAAGGCGATTGTGCCTTTCAGGTGCAATCGTCGAGAGATGGTCGGGCAGCACAGACACTGTCGTACGATTGCTGCAAGGAGGCACCCGCGCGACGTCAAATCCGAAATTCGACGCCGCGCTTGCGCCCTTGAAATGTGTCGACGAACAAGTCGTGGAGCGCGAGCCTGCTTCTGATCAGTCCTTGCTCGTTGGCGTAGCCGATGAGCGTTTCCAGGTTGTGGCGGTTCTTGTCCGAAAGCCCGTATTCCCACGGGTCCGGTCCGAGCAGTCTTTCCTGTTCCTCCCAGGCATTGCGATACCAGGCGAGCGGCACGATCCGCGGATTGGCGAGGCGCGTCATCGCCATGGCCTTCGCCTTCTCGAAGGCGTTGAACAGGTTGATCGCAACCCACGGGTTCTTCTCGAGCACCTCCCGCTTGATGCCGACGACGTGCATGATCGGGAAAATCCCGGTCTTTTGATAGAACGCGATCTCCTCCCGCTCATAGTCGGGAAAGAGCCGTGCGACGCGCGGATCCTTGTTCAAGAGCGGATGAATCAGATCCGGATGCAGCACGGCGTCGAGTTCGCCGTTCGCCAACATGTCTTCAACGGAGCCGTCCTGCGGCAGCGACGTAATCTTCACGCCCGCGGGATGTTCGAAATCGATGGTCTCATCGAGTTCGCAAAACCATTCGATTGAATTCAGCGGCACGCCGTATTCATGCTGAAGGATGCCGCGCATCCACACGATGGCTGTTGCCTGAAATTGCTTGAGCCCGACCTTGCGGCCCGCGAGGTCCGCCGGACCTCTGATCCCCTTCGAGGTGTTTATGAAGATAAAGCCGTGGCGGAACCGGCGATGGAGAAAGACGGGAACGGCAGCGACCGGCAGCTCGCGGTCGCGCGCCATGAGGTAGGAAGAACACGAGACTTCGGCCACGTCGAACTCGCGATTGCGCAAAAAACGCCAGTGCCGCGTGGTCGAATCCATGTCGGTGAGGACGTTGAGATCGATCCCTTCCGGCTTGACCTGACCGTTGGTGAGGGCGCGCACGATCTCGTAATCGCCGCAGGCGAGGGTGAGCTGGAGGTTGGACAAGTGTGCTTTCCTTTGGTTCCCGTTGCATCGACGACATGTTCGACGTCGAATCCGTCGATGATACCGTACGTCGCGAGTTGAGGCGACGCAGCCGTAGTCGACGTGGGGCTCCGCGCGTTTTCCGCTTTCGCCTCGGACGTGGCCCCCTGGGGACAAGCGGTTGCCATGGTGACGCGAACGACGCTATCAACAGGTGAAAGAAAACGAAGAAGTCTCTGCGAGTCCAAAAAGCCGGCCCCCGGGAGGAGCAAATGAGACACATTCTGTTCGCCGTGCTGTTCGCGACGATGCCGGCGATGGCTGGGGCGGCTGATCGGCCGGACTGGGCTTATCCCCCGGCTCACCCCGACAACGTGCCGGCCGAGCCGGATGACGGCAAACCGCTGCAAGCGCCCGGCAGCACCCGGTCCTACACCCGCGCGCAAATCGACTCCCAGATGGACTCCCCCGATTGGTTCCCGGACGAGCACCCGCCGATGCCGACTATCGTTGCCCATGGCAATGGCACGACGGTTCGCGCCTGCATCGGCTGCCACTTGCCCCACGGGCACGGCCATCCGGAGAATTCGCGATTGGCCGGCACGACAGCGTCGTATTTCGCCCGCCAGCTTGCGGATTTCAAAAGCGGCGTGCGCGGCGGCGCCGGCGCGGCAGCGATGACCCGCTTCTCCAAGGTCTTGACGGACGAAGAGGTGCGGGAGGCGAGCGCCTATTTCTCCGGACTCAAGATGATCAAGTGGACCCGCGTGGTCGAGACCGACACCGTCCCGAGAACCTATTTCAAGGGCACGCGCCGGCTCCAGCATCCCGACGGCGGCACCGAGCCGATCGGCAAGCGGATCATCGAAGTCCCCGAGGACAAGGAGCGCGTCGAATTGCGAGACCCGCACGCAAGCTTCGTCTCCTACGTCCCGCCGGGCAGCGTGGCAAAAGGCAAGGAACTGGTCGACAGCGGCGGCGGCAAGACGATCCCGTGCGCCATCTGCCACGGCCCCGGCCTGCGGGGTCTCGGCGACGTTCCCAATATCGCCGGTCGTTCGCCCGGAAACATCGCGCGCCAGATCTACTATTTTCAAACCGGCGACCGCGGCGGCACGTCAGCCGCGCTCATGAAAGGGGTGGTCGAAAAACTCACCGGCGATGATGTGCTGGCCATATCGGCCTACGTGGCTTCGCTCGATCCCTAGGCGGAGTTGTCGCGCATTGGCGCAAAGCTCTCGCGTGGAGGATTTTATGGTCTGCTGAGGCGCGCCGGACGTTGTCGTCAAGAAATTGACAATAAAATTGACGCCAAATTAGCTGAATATCCGAGATATCTTGGTTAAATTTTTGTGAAAATAAAGAAACGATGGTCGCAGCGACGATCGATTGCTTCCTCTACTTTCAGCTTAAATCAATATTAATGCCGCGATAGCTAAGTGCTGAAAAAAGGGAATTAGAACCCAATGTCAGACACGATTTCTTCGACGGGGACGGTGGAACACCGCAATAGCGAACGCGCGCTCGTGCACCGCCGCGGCTGGATCGCCCGGACCAAAGGCGAGCAGCTTCGCGAATGCACCGTCTGGGACGAATCAACGCACGGCGCGCGCATCATCGTCGACAATCCCCGCGATTTTCCCGACACTTTCTACTTCTACGCCACGCTGGAATTCACATCACGGCAATACTGCCGCGTTATCTGGCGCTCGGAACGACAGATCGGCGTCAGCTTTCAGTCGGTAGCCGCACCTGCCGCATCGGGGGATCGCTAATCTCCGTACTAGGCAGGCACGCGATGCACGCCGGCGTCGTTATTTGCTCGACCAATACTCGGTCGTCTGCTTGAAAAACTTTTTCGGGATCGTGCCGTAAATCAGCTGCACGCTGTCGACGGCTTCTGCGACGCGGAAGTCGACACCCAGGCTCGCGACCGAGTACGCTTCTGCGGCCGTCAGGCCGCCCTTCTCCTGCAGCAGCTCGACCGCCTCCCGGACCGCAATCTTCATTGCCGTATTGAGGTCGACGTCGAGGCCCAGCGCGTAATAGTTCGAAGCATCCTCGGCGCGCGGCCACCGCATCGCTTTCCCCGCGCCCTTGTGGAGGACGAATTGCAGCGTCGCCGTGAGCGACTGTTCGAGGGCGCCGCCATCGACCTCGCCGTCAGCCTGCACGCCATGGGGATCGCCGGTATAGAACAGCGCGCCGTCATTGAAGACCGGCAAGTAAAGCGTCGAGCCTATCGTGAGTGTGCGCAAATCCAGGTTGCCGCCCCAGCTTCCGGGCGGCCCGGAGCTGACGATGATGAGATTTGACGGCGGAGCGACGCCCATGATGCCGAGGAATGGCGACAGCGGCAGCTCGATCCCGCCCGGCAACAACGCGACTTTGCGCTGCGGATCGGTCTTGATAATTCGCGGCGTCGGTGTTGGCACGAGACCTGGCAGCACTCCGGACCCGGGCCCGGTATTGTTGACACCGTAAGGAACGCGCAATTCGAGATCGCGAACCCGCACCTCAAGTACGTCACCGGGCGCGGCACCCTCGACGTAAATCGGCCCGGTCAGCACATGCACGCCGAGCCCTTTTCCGTGCGGTACCTGCCTGTAAATGTCCTTGGCGTCTTGCAGCACTTCTTCAGGCTTGATGCCCGCAGCACCAAAGAACGTGACCGGATCGTCCTTGGTCAGCAATCCTTGATGCGACATCGTATCGATGCGAACCGTCGTCCCCGATGTGATGCGCAGCACCGGCGGAACGCGTGCAGAGAAATATCCCCACACCACGGTATTCGGTGTCGACCCAAGCGTGACGTCGGGCTTGGACGTGACCTGCGACTGTTGCGCAGCAGCAGGCGCAAGGACCAGGACGCCAACGGCGGCACACAGAAGCGAGTGTAATCGGGAGATCGTTTTGGCCATTGATTTAGCCCTTGCTGGAAAATGCGCTTTCAGGCGCAGCATCGCACGATCCAGCGCCGATGGAACAGCCGATTGAGACCCTTGCGCCGGCTGACACGATCAGCGCACCGCCGCTTTCCACTTCGGTGTCGGTTGCGGTGCCACCGAGAAGCGCCTCGGTACCGGAAGCTTCGACGATCGCACCGCTCGTTACCTCAATAAGAAGACCAACCGCAGCGTCTCGCCCTCGACCATCGCGGCGTGGCTTGAGGAGTACAAGCAGCATTGCAGCTGCCGGCGTTTGCGCGCACAAGGCCTCTCGCGCTTCCCCGCCAACCAAACCATCCGCTCTATCAAGTTGTATCACCGCCAAGTCTATAGCTATGCGTACCACCGCGCGAAGCTCGCGTTCCTCAGAGACGGCACGCTCGACGACAAACGAGCGGCGAGCGCTGTCTCAACCACGCGCTTCGCGCCGCTCGGCGCTTGGTTCAACGAGTACGAATACTGCGAGTTCTTCCCCCGGGCGCTTCTCGCCCGCGCCCACCAGCAGCGGGCCGCTTAGCGCCTGTCGTATCGCTGCGGAAACGGGATTGCCGCCCGCTTGCCCGTTCCTAGCGACCGACATACACTGACATAGCATTCGCCAGACCGAGATGCCTAACGGATGCCTAGAGTTCGCTAAGTCATTGAAATGCGGGCGTAGTTCAGTGGTAGAACGACAGCTTCCCAAGCTGTATGTCGTCGGTTCGATCCCGATCGCCCGCTCCAAATCCACGAATGATCACAATCGATTGCCGGTCTACCGTTGAACTTGCGTTCCCTACGTTCCCCATCACGTTCCCTATCGGCTGTTCGCGCCATGTTTCGCGCTTTGCTTCGGTGCGCATGGCGTAGTTTGGCGACCTCGCGCGACTTGCCGATCGTTCCGCGGATATAGCGGGCCGTGGTCGAAGCCTGGTTGTGTCCTGCTGCCGAGCGGATCGAATCTAGATCGGCGCCGGCGTCGTCGGCCTCCGAAATCCCTCCCGCACGAGCATCCATGTTCCGAATTCCATCCGGAATTTTTGCCGCGCGCGCAATCAAACGCCACTCACGCGCGTAGGCGTGTTCCGCAAAAGGTCGCCGGAACTTCTCGTCCAAGATGATCGGCCCGACCCGACAGGCCGGCGGCAGGTGCTTCAAGACTTCCATCACGATGGGGCAAAGCCTGAGATCGTGGGACACGATTGCACCGGTTTTGGTCGTCTCCTTCACCAACACTAATCCATCGGAGATATCCGACCACGTCAGCCCATTTACCCATCGTCGGCCACCTAGGATGATCCCGGAAGGCGGCGCACCGGGGGGGGACGGGCTCCCATTCGCCGATTACGTCGCGCTGGCGCAATGCGGTCTCAAATTGCAGGGCTGTCCCGAGCGCCAGCGAGGGGCGGCCGCACGCTAGCGCCGCTGCCACGAAGGCCTCGACTTGGTGGAGTTCAAGCTTGGACCGTCGGCGCGCCGGCTGCTTGAACCGCGCCTCTTTGAGAATCGAAGCGAGGCGCGCGCAGTCCGGTAGCTCTGCCAAAATGCCAAAGCCGAATAGTCGACGAAGCATGGAGATGATTCCGTGTGCCTTGCGCACCTGCTCAGCGCCACCATCACGTTTCGGCTTCTTTGCCTCTTCGTACCACCGCCGAAAGTCTCCGATGCCGATCGCTCTCAAAACACGCTTGCCGAAGGCCTTCACCCGCGAAGAGCAGGACCGCTGGGCGGAGCGTTCACAGAAGCGTTTTGGCGCTGCCCAGTCCGCCGGCAACTTCACCGCCGAAATCGCCGCAGTCGAAGTTGCCTCGCGCAAAGGTCCGCTCAAGTTCGACAAGGACGAGCACAACCGGCCGGAGACCACGACGGAAAGTCTTTCCAAGCTCAAGCCCGCGTTCCGCAAAGATGGCACCATCACGGCCGGTAACGCGCCCGGCCTCAATACCGGCGCCGCAGCGATGATCGTGGCCGACCGCGCTTGGGCCGATAAGAAGGGCCTCGCGCCGATGGCACGTCTCGTCGCCTACGGTATCGGCGCGGTCGAGCCGGGCATGTTCGGACTGGGGCCGGTGCCGGCGGTGAAGCAGGCGCTCGATCGCGCCGGCTGGAAGACTGCGGACATCCAGCGGATCGAGATCAATGAAGCCTTCGCGGCGATCGCGATCGCGGTCACCAAAGACCTTGGTTTGAATGCAGACGTCGTCAACGTCGAAGGCGGCGCAATCGCACATGGTCACCCGATCGGCGCGACCGGCGCGGTTCTCACGACGCGACTGTTGCATTCGATGCAACGCGACAGCATCAAAAAGGGCATCGTCACGCTCTGCATCGGTGGCGGGCAGGGAATCGCGCTCGCGTTCGAAGCAGCGAAGTAAGGCCATTTGTGATTGGACGTCCGTCAACCGTTCAATGATGACACGGCAGAACAAAAGGAAATCTCACGAGCCTCAGATGGAGAGAAGCAGGATATGGGCAAGGACTTTGCAGATATCGCCCATGATGTGAATCACTGGCGTCGGGCTGCTCCAACGAGGCGCGCCTGACACGATGAAGGCTTTTGGGGCGCTTTCGACGGCGGCGACGGCCTCCAAAGCGATCGACACGAAAACGAAAGAATTTATGGCGCTCGCGATCGGTATCGCGGTCCACTGCGACGGCTGCGTTGCCTACCACACGAAAATGGCCCATCAACGCTTCTGTCTTGGCAAAGTTGTGCGCGACGTCTCGTGCCGCTTCGTAAAGCCCACCGATCTGCCGATCGTGCAGCCGAACTCGTTTCGAGCTGGTGATCAACCTCGCACTGCCAAGACGCTCGGCCTCACGATCCCGGAAACGCTGCGGGCAACCGCAGATCCAGTGAGGCGCCGGGAGTTCATAGCGTGGAGCACAGCGGCATGGTTGCCGATGGCGCACGCGGAGCAGGGGGGAGCCTCGCTCCCGACGTGGATCGTCGCTCAGACAGCGGTAGCTACGACTGCGGTTCAACAGCAGACGCAGACCATTCCGATTGCGATCGCCGGAGTTGGTGATGCCCCCAGCAACGACCTCGTGAAAAACACCGTGTCGCTCAGCTCACCTTCCCGCCCGCTCTGCTCGGTCGACGAGGTGATCGAATAGTGCGAACCGGCTGACCGCTACGGGTCAATTGCGTCGTTTCGCGCGTGGCGCGCGCAGCCGCTTTACGCCAACGAGCAGACCTAACGGAGCGAAATTGGCTCGTCCCAGTCGGGCCGGGAGGAGATATTTGCCGGTCGGGCTTTCACCACGGCGTGGAGTAGTCACCGAATTTGTAGGTGAGGCCGACACGGAGGATATCGCCGTAAAGGTGTGTGGACCCTTGCGCGTTGACAGTTGCGGCAAGAGGCCGAGTCGGGGGAACAACGACAATCGGCAAGGTCACCGGCAACACCAGCGTGCTCAGACTGACGGTCTCCTGACCGAGGTCCCAGTGGACATATTCGGCCTTTGCGTTCCAGCCTTCGCCAAGAGCATATTCAAAGCCAGCGCCGGCAGCCCACCCAACACGAATTTGCGACGCGGAGCCTGATCCTTGAGCAGGTCCCCCGGAACAAGCGGTGGGAAAAGCACCAGACTGCACACAACCAGTTTCCGTTAAATTCGCCGATACATTGACTTGGCCATAAGCGAGCCCTGTGGTCGCATAAATTAGGAGACGCTCAGTTGGAACAAATCCCAGTCGGACACGCGCCGTTCCGAGCCAATCGAGTCTTTGCTCTCCACCTGCCACCGCCGTCGCATTTGCCAAATTCAGTGGCACCGCGAAGGGGATCAAGCTTGTCGCTTGGCCTTGCTGCCTGTCAGTGCCCTTGATTGCGGTGTAAGAAAAATCAGTCTCAAAACCGATGACCCAACGCGACCGGAGTTCGGCGTTGTAGCCAATCTGTATGCCGCCAATGAAACCAAACGGATGGGTTGCAAGTAAATTCGGGACAGCGGCCTGGGCAGCCGAGGTAAGTTGAGGCCCTGTCCCGAATGGATCAAGGCCACTCGTATTGAGCGAGCTGGCCGCTAGATCGATTGAACTAAACGACGAGCCGAGCCCAACCGAGGCGCCGGCGTATAATCCGGTCCAATCATAATAATAGATTGCAGGCGGTGGTGTGGGGACCAAGTCGGCCGCTAACACGGGCTCCGCAATTAGCGCAGCGAAACCAGCACCCGCAACGATCAACTTCTTCATTGTCCCAGCCCTCCGACGATAAAAGAACAAGTCAATGTATCGACGGGCCTGGTAGCCGTCTGTGATGTTCCAGTCACAGCGGATAACAAACGGCGGTCTAATGATCGTTTGAGGTTATCTTCGCCCGCAGTACCGCCTCGCCACGGGCGGCAGCTTATCCTCCAATAGCTTCCTTCACGGGCGCCGTTGGGCCACGGCCGAGGCGGACCATGAGCCGCCTCACGCGCTGCAAAGAATTTGGAGAGAACCTTCGCGACAAGTCCCGGTTTGGGCGGTTCCCATCCTACCCGGTCGTGATAGAGCATCAGCGCACCCAAGGTAGGACCGACGGGACGGCGGCGCTTTATCGGGTGGGCCCCGCGGCGTGGCCGTTCGCGGCGAGGGCGCAGCCTGCGAGTGCGGCGTATTAGGGATATCGCCGAGCGGCGGCGTTACTCATTGAAATTTGTCATTGCTGCAAGTGCCTCAAGATTCCAGGGAATCGCCCCGACTCAAGTGACAAAGATTCAAGGAGTCAGCGTTCTCCCAATCCGAAACCCAAGATTACCGGTCCTGACGACGCTGATATAGCTGACGCGGTAGGCCGAACGGAGGACCAGAGGAATTCCGCTCCAGGAACCGCCTCGGATGACACGGCGACTGCAATCTCCGCTGGTCCACGCCGAACCATCTGTGGGCGCTCCAGTGTAGTCTCCGTGATAACAATCCTGCACCCATCGCCAGACGTTGCCGGCCATGTCGTAGAGACCGAACGCATTTGGATTAAACGATCCCACGGGTGCGGTCTTGCTGTTGTCCCACCCGCTGCCACACCCGTTGCAATTAGCGTTCCCTGTGCCGATTTCGTCGCCCCAGAAATAGGCCGTCGTGCTGCCAGCGCGAGCCGCGTATTCCCATTCCGCTTCCGTGAGCAGTCGGTAGCTCTTGCCGGTCATCGCAGAGAACCACGCAACATAGCGCTGGGCATCGTCCCAACTGACATTGATGACCGGCCGCGTGCCCCGTCCGAAACCGCTGTCGCCAACCTGAGTGCACCCACCAACCGAGACGCAGGCGTCCCACTCGGCGAAAGTCACATCGAACTTCGACACGGCGAAACTCCTGGCGATCGCCACCTTGTGCTGCGGGCCTTCATTGTCATAGCGGCCCTTTTCAGCCGCAGGCGATCCCATCACGAATTCACCCGCCGGAATGACGATCATCTCGGGACAGTCCTCGGCACACTCGCGGAACGAATCCTCGGGTTTCAGCGCCCGCTCGGCCTCCGCGGTGAGCACGTAGGGCCGAATCTGCGCGAGCATGTAAGGCCGCGTGGTCGTAAACCAGTTTATCTGCTGACGCAGGAAGGCCTCATTGAGCCAACCGGCCACGCCCGCGACGACGCCAAAGACCAGCACTCCGACCAGCGCCAGCATGCGTCGCGTCCGCGTTCGTGCTGACCGAGCCGCGGCCTGGCAGGCGGCGAGGTATTCGAACTCCGTCTCGTTGAGGCGCTTGCGATAACCTTCGACCAAGGCGAGCGACGCAACCTCGGCGAGCCTTTTGTCCCGGTGGTTGAGGAACGCGTCGTCCCCGCCGTTGCGTTTCCAGTTCGCGGCATCGACCTGGAGCGACCGTAGCGCCTCAAGTCGCGCCCGCTCTGGCTCGAGCCAGCTCGCGAGCCGCGTCCATTCGCGAAACAGCGCCTCGTGCGCGACCTCGACCGTGCCCGTATCGCCCTTTCGCACCACGAGACGCCACTGGTCGAACCTGATCAACAGCTCCTGCTGCTCGTCGTCGAAGCCGTTCCATGCCGCGATGCGCCGGATGGTGGCGCCCTGATCGTTGATCTGGGCCAGCGCCGGCACGAAGGTGGAAGCCGCGAGATCGACCCGCCGCTTTGGCGGTGGACCAGACGGCAGCGGCACGTCCTCCTCGGGCGCGAAGCCGCGTAGCGCCCGTTCGGCGGCATCCTCGATGAGCCCCTTCAAGCCGCCGACCTTGTCGTAATTGTCCCTCGTCAAGGCACCCGAGGCGGCGTACTGGCGCCACAGGCGCTGCAACGCGAACGCCAGCAGCGGCAGCGCGTCCTCCTTCGGTGCGTCTTCCGTGAGTGCATCGACGAGCCTATCATCGACATCGACGCCGTAGCGTTTCGCCGGCTCCTCGACGACGCTGTCGAAGCGAAACACCGGTATGGCACGCAGATCGTAGCCGCGCGCCTCCAGGGCCTGAAAGCGGCGATGGCTTTGCAACTCGGGAAAGCTATCGGTGCGGATCGTGAAGGCGAGTTGCCAACTGCTTTTGGTCGTTGTCAAGGCGGCGCGGAGGTAGTCGGCCAGCGCTTCGCCGCTGTCGCCGTCCGCCCGCGCCATCTCCTCGGCCTGATCGATGCTGACGAGAATCGTTGCGGTGCCGCGTCCGGCCACGTCACGCAGTCTGCGCCCCTCGGCTTCGAGCGTCGCTTCCACCGCGCAGTGCCCGGTCGGGGACAGGTAGCCATCTTTACGCTCCGCATTGGACCAAGCGCCGAACAGGCGATCACGAACGACGCCATGGGCCTCGACTTTGCCGAAATCGGCGAGGCTGCGCGCCAGCGCTTCGGCGAAATTGAGCAGCGGATCGGCGCCCGGCCGGAATGCGCGTAGCGGCAGCCATGCCGGGGCCTCCCGTCGTAGGCGCGGGATGATCCCGGCCTTGAGGAGCGACGATTTTCCAGCGCCCGACGCTCCCAGGATCACAAAGGGTCGTCGCTCGGCGGCGGCACGCATCTGCCGCAGAGCATCCATCGCCTGGGCGATCTCGCGGCTGCGGCCGTAGAACAGCGCCGCGTCGGCGTCGTCGTCGCCAAACGAGGTAAGGCCGGGAAATGGCGTTGGACGCCTCTGGCGATCGACCTCAAAAGCTTCGGGATCCAGGCCGACGCGACTGAGCGCGCCGGCCGCGCGAAGTCCTGCCTTGAAGCGATTTGCAACGTTCGCGTCTGCGTCGAGGTCCAGAACTTGGTTCGGCTTGAGGCAAGTATTGAGATTTAGGCCTTGGTTCTCTGCACAGACCTCCGCGAACCGTTTCTCTGCTTCCCCGCGGAGGTTCGGAACGGCCGGCAGCAGAAACAGTGGGATGATGCGCTTGCCCATGTACCAGGCCGCGCGGAACTCGTTGAAGCATTCATTCGACGCCAGCCAATTCTCGGTGATGAGGCAGATGACGACGCGGCAAGTCCCGGCGGATACCCGCAATTCATCGCGCCATTGGGCGCCGCCCGCGAGGCTTGAATGATCGACGAAGAAGTCAGTGAAGCCGTTGGCGCGCAGCCAGGCTTCCAGTTTGGTGGTCACCTCGTCATCCGCGCTGGAATGGCTTACGAACAGGACCGCCATGTGCGGCTCACCAAGCCCTTTGCGGCGGCACTAAAGACAATCGGCTGCGCATCGACCGCGATGCCGCGATCAACGGTGAGCTAGAGGAATTAATCATCCACGGCAGACCACGATCGCCTCGGCATTTATCGGCACTCGAATGGCGCTTGCAAACTAGCGCGGCACTACTCCAAGCGCCCATCCGATGTGCATAGTGGCCACACTCGTGGCAATCATGCAACATGGCGGCTTGGGGTCAATCGCGTCGCTTCATCATGCTCGCGGCAGGTCCGCTCAATATTTGAAACCGGACTCTGCAATGCCTCGGTACACCTCGGCGCAAACGACACCGAACTTCCCTTGAATAGTACGCCTTCGAGGATGCAGCCCGCCGTCGTGTTGAACGACTTGTGCTGAAGCGGGCGTCGGATCGCGTGGCGGCGCAAAAACGCCGATGCAAATGGGACGCCTCAATCACATCGCTTTGACTGATTGTTGTATCGCTTTCCTTCCGCTTTCCACCGCATGCTGCAGGAGCCACTGCAACACTGGTTGTTACCGGAACAGATGACGGACGCCGGCCAACATTGCTGGGCAATTTTGTATTGTGTTTGCGGGCCCGGAATCGGATTTGCGACGGGGGCCGACAGCGCGGACATTTCCACTGCCTTCGCCGAAGGCAGCACGGCCAGGCTGCCAGCGAGCGCCAAGCACGTGTACAGTCCGAATAAGGTGAAACCGCCGAAAGCAGGACCCGCGTTAGCAGGATCGGAAGCAAGCCGTCGTTTTGAGAACATCATGGTTTGCATCCTCGGGATCAGTTGGCGAGTTCCATTCGCGCTACATCCGTCTGGATAGCAAGCGTAGAAATGGTCAATGCCGGTATATTTTCCCCGCAGCCGCTGCCGGGACTGTTCAAAATTGCTCACAATCAAAAATAATGGCAGCGCCGTTTTGCGTTTACGGCCTTCTCCATACGACCTCAGGAACGGCACGGACGACAGCAGACGGTCTCCCGCACAGATCAACAACACGGTCCCGACCGCATGCGATGCATACGCGGGGGCCGGTCTGGGTCATGAGCGCCATTTGGCCGGCATCTCAAGCATTTCCGCTGGAGCTCAATGAGCGGACCTAACGGAGCGAGATCGCCTCGTCGCAGTTGGGCCATAACCGGCCTCTCGCGCTGCACAAAAGATCGGGATATGATGCCGGCACTACGAGCATTTGCGGCAATTATCGTGGCCAAGGCGGCAAGGTGCAAAGGAGGTGAAGACATTGGCATCCGCCGTCGTGAATCAATTAATCCTGCAGCTCAGAATTAAGATGCTGGTTGCGACCTGATTCCGTCCCGTTCTTTAACGACGATGTTACTATTTGGCTTGTCACGGCGCTCTATCGTGCTCACCCAATGATAAGGATCGCATGCGGGAATGTGTTCGTATCTGCCCTTTGTCCAGTTCGCACCCGTCCAGCAGTATGCCCACAGCTCACCCCAGGCATTTTTCATTGAAATTCTGCCCGCAGGGTCAATATTTATTTCTCCAACTATATTTTCGTGTCCAATGGACACCACTCCGTTGGAACGGAAACCGTAAAAATCAGTGCCATATCCATTATGGGAAATAATAACCACATCATTAGGATTGAATCGTACGTGCACGTCGCGGCATACGAAGGGCTTGAGCACGTAATCTGGCGTATGAATGGTTTCGACCGAGATATGCCCAGCCGATGGTTCGTGCCCAACAACTTGTTCAATTACGACGATATCAGAATGTAGGCCCCGAGCCTGAACTATGAAATCTCCAAACGGTCCGCATTCGGATCCATTCAAAGGCTCCGAGCGCCACCACGACGAATACGGTTCGGCGTTGGCCAAAAAAACAGCCAGGGAGGCAATTCCAATTGAAATTGCAATGATCCGCATTACAACCTCCAATCCCACGACTTCGGCTCTTCGGTAATCTCAACTCGATCTGGCCGGGCGGCGTTTGCAAGCAACCGCAAGCAGTCCCGCCACACCCAGGCTGAGCTCGAGCGGCGTTACTCCAAGTTCATCGTCACCGAATCCGCCCTTTCGTAGAAACTGAAGCAGATCATCTTCGTCGTACATCTGATGGGTCTCCGCGGTGCACATTTTCCAATCCTTCATGCTCGACCGCGCGGTGGCGTAAAGGGCGATCTTGCCGCCACTACAGAGAACACGCCGCATTTCTCGGATTTCAGGGCCGTCTTTGGAAAAGAAATACAGGACGTTGACCGCCAGGATCTTGTTGATGACATTGGATTCAAATGGCAGCGCGTCCAATCGCCCCTGCCGCAGATCAATGCGGCCATCCCTGATCTTGCGCGCATTAAAGCGGCGAGCCTGACGTATCATTGCCGCTGATTGATCGATACCAAGGACCAAGCCCGCATAGGCCAGGGACGCCAACTCAGCGATAGCTCGCCCCGGTCCAAAGCCGAGTTCGAGGACCACATCCGTAGGTTCGATTTGAAGCGCATCGATCGCGATGCGATTAGGTTCGCGGTTTACAATGGCCATTGCGCGACCGACAAGCGCTGCTTGAAATCCATAAGGATGCCGCAGCTGTCGCCCGAGTGTTTTCCAAACAGCATCCATAGCGGTCATGATTGCGCGATGTGCCTGAGCGCCTTGGAAGCAAGCAACACAAATGTCAGATCGACGGCCTCACGCGACGCTTCCCATGGTCTAATCGCGCCGACGTGGGCGGCTAACAGACGATTGAACATAAGCGGCCGTGCGGACATCCTTCGCATTGCGCGTTTGCGCAGCCCATCATGTTGATCCATCAGCAGCAGCAGCCGGGTCATCAAACGCGGCAGGCGGACGATCCGCCGATGGGCGCACTGATAGGCTGTAAGGTTGCCTCGCGCGAGCGCCGCTCCAAGAACCTGCGCCTGCCGAAAGGCCATCGAAAGTCCTTCGCCGGTAACGGCATCGACAGACCCCGAGGCATCCCCGACCAATGCTATTTGACCGCGGTTTACGGCGCTCATGATGGTGGTCGTCGAGAGCGCGCCCCGCTCGACGCTACTGGGAATTGCGCTTGCCAGGCGCCGGGCAAGCCTGGGGAACAATGCCGCCATGTGCGACATGCGCGCGTCCTGTTCGCGACCGATAATCGCGACACAAACCTCACTCGGTCCCGTCGGGGTAACATAGGCCTGACAATAGGTGTGCCAGTACACCTCCACGAAGTTTGTCCACGGTCGGACGTGAAAATGCTGGCGTACCCCCAGTCGCCTAGGCCCAACGATCCTCGCGGTGGCTCCCGCCCAATCGCGGGCGCGCGAATGAAGTCCGTCAGCACCGACGATCCATCGACATCGCACCGTTTGATCGTCGACGACAGCGCCCTGAGAATGAATGGCCCTGACGCGCGCTTGCCAGAACACGCGGATGCCGGCACGCGCGGTGCATTCGGCAAGGGCCGCCTGCAAGCGCGTGCGACGAATGCCGAGGCCAACTTCGTTATTCGGAAATGGTGCTTCCGTCTCCAGGCCGTCATCCAGAAAACGTATCCCGGCGAACGGAAGCCCAAGTTCAGAGCCAATCTCCACGCCCAGCGCGCGCAAGGCTGAAACCCCGTCGGGCATCAGACCTTCCCCGCAAGCCTTGTCGATCGGACTCTGCGCTCGATCGGCGACGATAACATCGAGGCCGTGCCGCCGCGCGGCAAGGGCGGTCGCCAGCCCAGCGGGGCCGCCGCCTATAACCAGCACATCGGTTTCGGGGGGCAGCATTGGCTACCACCGCACGAGCAATATTTCAGAGCAAAAGCCTGATCCCATTGCCAATAGCAGGCCGTGGCTGCCCGGCTCGGGAGGGCAGTTCTTAAAAACATCTTCAAGCACCAGAAGAATTGAGACCGAGAACAGGTTGCCGAAACGCCGGAGGCAATCCCATGATCGAGCCAAATCGCCCTGGCGCAATTGCAGCGTCTCGCGAGAATTGCCGCTGTATGCTCTGGATAGGCAAGCGTGTAGTCCGCAGCCCGACTTAGGCCAACTGCACCTCCCGCACAGCCGATACCAAAGATCGGCGTGCGCTTGATGTCGGGCCGCAAGCCCATGCGGTTGATCAATCTTGCATCAAGTGATGGGCTTGCGATGCCG
>CAWBDV010000012.1:0-64043 GCA_963787675.1 uncultured Alphaproteobacteria bacterium
GCTAGCCGATGAGCCAATCGTGCGGCTGATTCTCGACGGCACCGCGGTGCGCGTGCGGCTTGACCGCAAAGCCACTTCCATCTCACTGCTCGTCGTCCTCGGCGTGCGCCAGGACGGCCAGAAGGTTCTCCTGGCGATCAAGCAAATGGGTGGCGAAAGCACCGAGGCCTGGCGTACGGTGCTCGATGATCTCATCAAGCGTGGTCTGCGGCGGCCCGAGCTGCTTATCATTGATGGCGGCACGGGCCTTGAGAGCGCGATTGCCGCCGCTTGGGATGGCGTGCCGGTCCAGAGGTGTACGGTGCATAAGCACCGAAATCTCCTCGCGCACGCGCCCGAGCGCCTGCACGAGGAAATCACCGCCGACTACAACGATATGATCTACGCGGAAACGCGCGAACAGATCGCGGCGCGCCGCAAAGCCTTTATTCGCAAGTGGCGGCTCAAGCACCGAGCCGTGGCCGACAGCTTGGAGGAAGCCGGCGATCGGCTCTTCACCTTCACACGACTGCCGCCAAGCCAATGGCGGAGCGCGCGGACAACGAACGCAATCGAACGACTGCACGAGGAGTTCAAGCGAAGGATCAAGACGCAGACCGTGCTGCCGTCGGCAGATACCGCGGCAATGTTATTCTGGGCGTTGCTCGCATCGGGCCAAATCAATATGCGCAAGGTCGATGGATGGCAAAGCCTTGCCACCAAGCCCATCGATCAGCCAATTGACCTCGCAGCCTGAAACGATACCTTCATGTTACCGGAGATCGCGCCACCCCTAATTCCAACCGCTTTCCGGACGCCAACCGCTGCCTATCGGGAACGCCTTGCTGCCGATTCGGCAGAGTGGCACGCCCTCGATGAGTGTTGCCACATTACCATCTCACGCTTCTTTCGGGACAGAGGCGTATTCGAGATATTGCGCACACGCGTGTTCCCGGAGGTCGCCGCTCGCGCTCGCCGGGAGGGACGCGGCGTGTGCATTTGGTCGGCCGGTTGCGCCTCGGGCGAAGAACCATACACCGTGAGGATCTTGTGGGATCTGGAAATTGCTTCTCAGTTTCCCGGCGTCGTTCTTTCAGTTGTCGCCACGGATATCGATGCAACCATGCTCGCGCGTGCTCGCGCGGCATCCTTTCCGACGGGAAGCTTGCATGAATTGCCTCCTCTTCTGATTGAACAAGCCTTTGATCTGACCGAGACTTGCTATTCCGTAAAGCCGCGATTTCGCGAGGGAATCAATTTCCTTCTGCAAGATCTGCGGTCGCAGACGCCTACCGGTCCATTCGACGTCGTGCTGTGCCGCTATGTCGCCTTCACATACTTTGCGCAGCCCCTGTAGGAGCGTACCTTGGCTCGCATGTTCGATCAGCTCCGGCCCGGCGGCTACCTCGTGATCGGCACCCATGAGCGTGTGCCGGATCATGATCTTGGGCTTGAGCCGCTAACCGGCTCGCCTCAGATTTTCCGCAGAGCGGCGGCGTGAGAACATGCGCGTCGCACCAAACGAGGTGCAGTTAACCTGCAGTTGATTGAAGTCAAAGATTCCGCGACCTGCCGCGATATCCTCTTTACCAACCAGGAGAGGTGCGGCCGTGGCGACCTTCATCATGTTGACCCGCTTGAACCCGGATGCAGTACGCTCGCCAACGGGGCTCGAGCAACTTGAACGTGACGCCATGAAGCGTATCCGCGAGCAGTGTCCGGACGTGAAATGGCTCAGCAGTTATGCCGTCCTCGGACCATATGATTACCTCGACATCTTCAGTGCCAACGACGTTGAGAGCGCGGCACGGGTTTCGGCTCTGATACGAACCTTTGGCCATGCTCAGACCGAAATATGGAGCGCCACGGAGTGGGACCGCTTCAAAGAGCTTGTGCGTACTCTCCCCGACCCAAGCTGATCAGGGCTTGCCTTAAGCAGCTGCCGAGGACGCAGCCCGATCAACATCAGCGCGGTGCCACCAGGCACCTAAATTGGTCAACTCTCTTCTAAAGTGAGTTCAGCATCATGCACATCCCTCATGAACTGCAGGAAGAATTTCCCGGAGAGGTCTCGCTGATCGAGCGGCTCAGAAAGACGAATTATGAGTTCGGGCGCCTCGCCTCGCGTTATGACGAGGTGAATCTCAATATCTATCGCATCGAATCGGAGGAGGAGCCCACTGCGGACGAGGTTGGTGAAGAGCTCAAGAAGCAGCGCCTAAAGCTCAAGGATGAGATTGCCTCCATCCTTACGAAAGTTGAGCGTCGAATGTAATTGCAGGACAGTTATGGAGTAGGGGCATGGAAAGCGCCACATTTCGGAAATGGCTCTCTGAGCAGGGATGCCGGTTCGATCGGCACGAACACGAACAACGCCATGAGGGCCAGGTCATGGTGACCGTCCATCGCGAGGATCGGAAGGCCGAGGTACCGCTTGGCGGGTCGCGTCAGAACTCTCGATATGCGAATCGTACGTCGTGCCTGCGAACAGCTCGGTCTTGATTGGACGCAATTGCCTGGGCCGAAAGGTCGTGTTTAGGCAGATCGGCAAAGGTTCCTCAGCGCATCGCCGGCCGGCAGCATGTTGTGCTGTTGCCACGCAGCGTCGAGCGACGAAGCGGCTTGTCGACAATCTGGCGGGTGCTCGCATGTTGATCGGAGCAGCATTACGCGCCGGTCAAAGCAGTGAGGCACATACCTCGTGAAGGATTGGAATGTTGTTATTAGCGTTTATCAGGGTGGTTTTCGGCGCGCGGTCCGTGCGCTGACGGCATTTGGCCGCGTCGATCGCAGTCCCTACCATAACGTCCTCGTGATGAGGGTCGAAGACCCGGTAGCCCTGCTCACAGCCGTCGAACGGCAAACGGAGGAAAGCCCTCCTCTCTATGACGCGATCTCGCGGATAGCGCCCGCGTCACATACGTTTGAATTTCATTCCGGCCAGCAATTGAAGGAAGAGGCAACGCCGATCCTGCTTGAATGGGCGCCGCGTCTGACCGGACAATCCTTTCACGTCAGGGTGCATCGGCGCGGCGGGCCACACGATGTGCCAACCCAGGACCTCGAGCACGTCCTGGACAATTCCCTCGCCGATGCGACAAAGGCGGCCGGCACGCCGGGAAAGATATCATTCAGCGACCCCGATGCGGTGATTGCGATTGATACGATCGATGAACGCGCCGGCATGACGTTGTGGATGCGCGATGACCTCGTCCGCCACCCCCTGGTGCGGCCAGACTGACTCTTGCGCGTCACTGAGCGTAGACCCCGCGTAACGGACGCTCGGAACAGCATCAAATCCAAGCGCCGGCCTTGGTGATCACGTCAACATACAGCCGGCTACGGGTCTGTTGATCCAGATCAAGGTCGGCTGTCGCCATGAGGGCGAGCCTTTTCGAAGTCCCAACGAAGCTCCGAGGAGGACGACATAAAAGTACAAGAGATCATGCATAAGGGCGTTGAATGGGTTTCGCCCGACACACCGGTCGCGACGCTGGCGAAAAAAATGCAGCAACTCGACGTCGGCGCACTTCCGGTCGGCGAGAACGACCGGCTTATCGGCATAGTGACGGATCGCGACATCGCCGTGCGAGGCGTCGTGGACGGCAAGGATATCTCGAAGCTGACCGCCAGAGACATCATGACCGCCGGCGTGGTCTGGTGTTTGGCCTCCGATACCGCGACCCACGCCGCTCATGTGATGGAAGCAAAGCAGGTGCGGCGCCTCCCGGTCATCGACGACAACAAGCGAATGGTCGGCATGCTCACTCTTGGTGACATCTCTCATGCAACGTCGGATCGGATCACGGCCGAAATCATCAAGGCCGTCTCGGCTCATCATGCTTGAATGAAAGACGAGGGACTCTCCGCCCTCCGGTCGGTTGCAAAGGAATGAATAGAAATGGGCCGCGACGTGTCGACGCCGGCGTTCGATGCCGCGGCCCTCAAGCGTGAATTTCCCGGCCTCGCCGATCCGCGCCTTCACTATCTCGACAGCGCTGCCACCGCGCAGATTCCGGAGATCGTGTTGAGTGCCTTGCGCAGGTTCGAAGTGCATGCACGCGCCAACGTCCATGAGGGCCTGCACGAGCGGGCGCGCGCGGCGACCGACGCCTATCATCAATCCCGGATACGCGTTGCGCAATTCCTGGGGGCGGCTTCAGAACAAGAGATCATCTTTACCTACGGGACGACTTCGTCGATCAACTTGTTGGCCCATTCGTTCGGCACGCGCCTCGACGCTGGTGATGAGATCTTACTGTCGACTCTCGAACACCACAGCAATCTCGTCCCTTGGCAAAAGCTCGCCGAGCGGCGCGGCGTCGCTCTGCGGTTCTTGCCGGTGACGCCCGAGGGCAGGCTCGATCTCGATCGGCTGGACTCGGAACTCACCGCCCGGTGTCGGCTCGTTGCCGTGACCCATTGCTCCAATGTGACGGGCGCGGTCACCGATGTCGCCAGGGTCGTGGCGGCGGCTCAATCCGTCGGAGCCAAAGTGATGCTGGACGGCGCTCAGAGCGCTCCGCACGGCCCCCTGAATGTGAGAGAACTCGGGATCGACTTTTATGCCTATTCCGGTCACAAAACCTTCGGGCCAACCGGTATCGGCGTTCTCTGGGGTCGCCGCGAGCTGCTCGAATCAATGCCGCCGTTCATGACTGGTGGGCAGATGATCACGGAAGTCACGCTGGCAAACGCGACGTTTCGGGATCCGCCGCGACGATTCGAAGCCGGAACACCACCGATCGGGCCTGCGATCGGGCTTGGCGCTGCAGTCGAGTGGATGCAAAGGCTCGATTGGGGCGTTGTTCGGGAGCATGAGCAGCGGCTGACACGCCGGCTGCTCAACGCATTGACTGGCGTCTTGGGGGTACGGGTACTTGGGCCGACCGATACGCGTGATCGCAGAGGCGTTGTCTCGTTCTCTATCGAAGCGGTTCCTGTTGAAACCATCTGTCGCGCCCTTGACCGCAGGGGTGTGGCGTTGCGGGGTGGCCACCATTGCGCGCAGCCACTTGCACGGGCCTTCGGAATCGAGGGCACGGCCCGTGCGAGTTTGGCGCCCTACAGTCTCGATGCCGATATCGACGCGCTGCTGGAAGGAGTCGAAGATCTCGTGCGCGATCGCTCCAAAAAATTGCGCGACAGATGACCTGATGCGATGAGACTATCGGCGGTGTCGCCAGCCGGTCTCCGTCGTACTTGCGTTCAAACGCGAGCCTTGAACCAGGCGACGATCTGCGGCCATACCCGCGTGTGCGCTTCCCGTCCAACAAGCATACCCAGATGTTGCAGTCCAATGCCGATCTCGCCAGGATATTCGATGATTTGCGTATCTTTGGTCGACATCTTGTCAAAGAACGGCGCCACCGAAGCCAAGGGTCCAACTTCATCGGCGGCATTGACGACTGCGAGCGCGGGCGTTCGTACGTTGGCGGGCCCGATGGTTTTTCCGAGAAGCGACAGGGTCCCCCGGCAAAAGCGGTCTTCGCGATACAGCCATTGAACGATCTCAGTCACCAGCTTGCCGGGAAGCGCGATCTCATCGAGCGTCCAGCGCTCAATACGTGCGTGCATTTCTATTGCGGCAGGATCCCGCAGACTCAACGCCGCGTCTACGCATCTCGACCACAGGAACGTATCGGGCGACGCGACAGCGCTGAGCTGCGACAAGAGTGATCCTGCAACTACCCCGGTCTCCGACAGTTCGGCCGGGACGAGCGAGACGAGCGCATCTCGAAATCGGCTTGATGCCGGCTCGAAACACAGCGGCGCCCCGAGTAACACGAGACCTCGGACCGATTGGGGCTCAAGGGCACAGTAGAGCGTGGCGAGTGTCCCGCCAATCGAATGCCCGATGAGGAATGGCGCCACTGGATTCGCCTGCGCCGAAATCGTTCGAATGCAGGTCGCGATTGCCTGGCCTACGTAAACGTCAAGACCCGCTCGCCCATCGCCGTTCGGCGGCAGCCATTCGAGCAGATAGACTTGGAAGCCGTGATGAAGGCAATAGCGCACGGGGCTCACGGCCGGTGTCAGATCCCAAATGTATGGTCGCTTGATCGGCGCAGGGACCATGAGCAACGACGGCGCCTCCTGCGGGCCACCATATGCACGCAGGCGCCATTGCGGCCCCGAAGAAATTAGTTCAAAGGGACATTCGCGAGGACCAACTCCAAGCGCATCAAGTATATGCCCCTGCGTTCGCCGCAGCCGGTCCGCCATTGTGAAGCATCCCGCAAGTGCGGCAATGAAAGCGGATACCGGCAGCGTATGGGCAGTCATTGCTTCCCTCGTCGCACGGGCCCTAATGATATCAATGACGTATCCCTTCGGCTGCCCCGTGATTCACGGCACAACTGCAACCATCCGGCTACGCAGCCTCCGAATCTTCATGGACATGAGCTAACGAAAGGAGTTCTTCCGCCGGTAAAATTGAAGCGGTTTGACTTTCGTCAATGATGACGAACGCAATCGGTCATAAGCAATTTAGCGCCACGCTTCGAGCCTTGTACGCTTATTTGGTGACTGGCAGATGCGAATCGAACGCAGCGAGTTCGGAAATATCACAATCGACGGGGAGACCTACCCGCACGATGTGATTATCAGCCTGTCCGGAAAAGTCCGAAAGCGAAAGAAGAAGCTCTCAAAAAGGCAATACGGAACTTCGCACATCATCTCCAAGGCCGAGGCCAAAGCCGTTTTTGAAAAGGGATGCGACCTCCTCATCGTCGGCTCTGGCCAGGAAGGCCAGGTCCGGCTGTCCCCGGAAGCAAGCGCGTACCTCGCCAAAAAGGGATGCGCTGTGGTGGTGCAGCCGACGCAGGAGGCGATCCGGAGGTTCAATCAATCGGCGGCGAAAAAGGTCGGCCTGATCCATGTGACCTGTTGACCTGGGTACTTCGTGCCGTTGCTTATCACCGGAGCCGCAGTCGATCGATGATGAAGAACGGGAGGTAAAAGGCAAGGCAGAGCAGAATCGCGAGCAATCCAAGCTCGATAATGTAGAAGGGCCATGGCGCCAGGTAGTCCATCAACGAGGACTGCTCTGGCTTTGCTCGGAGATAGCCAAAGTTCGTGCCGAGCAACAGGTTCACCCCTACAGCGACGATGAGATACACGGCCGACCACGCAAGCACGCGAATGATGGACTCCGGGACCGGGCGCAGCTTCATCGCCAGGGTCGTGTAGACCACGGCCGCTAAGACGACGCCGTGTTGTGTGAAGAAGCTGATGAACTGAGGGTGAGGAAATCCCTCACGAAGATCCGGCGTCAACAGGGCCTGAAACGTCCCTCCCAGCGCCCAAAAATAACACAGCTCGTACGTCCATTGATTAGGGTGAAGCAAAGTGATCACTGCCGTGATCGCCGCCCAGTCACAGAGATGCATCGGCACGAGACTTGCGACCGTAATCTCGCCATCACGAGAAAGGAACGTCACGCCGATAATCTTGTTGATGACCAATATTGCGGCGAAGACGAACCCTACAACGCGATTCATTGAGCCGCTCTGATCGAAGCGCGCGAGGGCGGACAACACCAGCGGGATTATGAATGTCAAGCCGATCGCGGTGATGTGCGCTGGGCCAAAGCGTGCGAATGAGGCAATCATGACGGTCGCTTACGTCGGGCGAAACTTCGAGCATTCAGCGAACGATCATAAGCGAAGTGGTTTTCAACTCTTTGACAGTTGTCCAGCGCAGGTCTTGGGGGGCGAGATAGACACATTTTCCAGGCAAAAGGCGTGAAATTATTCGCGCGTGAGATGCCCTGTACCCAACGGGCGATTACGATGACGGACGTTCATGCCGGCATGAAGCCATCGAGATCTGCGCCGGTACCACTCTCACGCTGTTGTGCCCGATATTTCGTCTGGCTTCAGTCCAAGCGGCAGTGAAGCGAGAACCCGGTAGCCCCTTTGGCCCTGCGGGGGAGACTGAAAAAGCTCGACGGAAGTAACGAGTTGCGCGAGCGACAGAGATCGATCGAAGGGGTTATGCCGCGCGATGCTTCGCCCGTTTCGAGGCATGCGGGCGAGGGTGATGTGCGGAAGAAACGGCCTTGGATCGGACTGGCCAAAGGCGGTCAATAGCACCTGGCGCAAGTCGTTCAGTTCCGGACTCGCCACGCATTCCACCCATACAAGACGTGGCTCTCGGCGCGTTGGGCCATATCCTAAGTGCGCCAACGTCAAAAGAAAGGATTTGAAGCCACCGATCGCAGTCCGAAGGATCTCGACTGCGCTAGTGGTATTGAGTTCGTTCCATGGCGGCACCAGCGTAAGATGAATATCGACGCTGGGTACAAGCCGCACACGATATGGTCCGAGCGGCTGCGCTAACTCAGCGAGTTCTTGCGCAAGCTTCTCCGCAACCTTGATGCCGACAAAGACGCGAGCCGGTCGATCGATGGGCAGGGATTGGGCGAGAGTCATTGGATAGCGGACACCGGTCTCGTCATCTGCACAGCGCGGCCGTGCGTTAGATTGACGGGCTCACAAGCATTGCGATCACCGTTCCCGCACGTGGTGCGAGCCTCAAGTGAGCCGCGACGCTCCGCGCAATCCCAGGCGACGGTCGACCTCGGCGGCAAGACTAGTCAGTTTTTCGGCCACCTGCACCGGATAGGTTGCTTTGGACTCAAGTCGGCGCAAGGGCTCCGGAAGCCTTTCAAGCTGGTGACGCGCATGAGCGCGAATTTCCGAGAAAGTTGGCGCGGGCCCGAGGCGCTGGCCTCCTTGCATGACGAGTTGCAGTAATTTTTCGCCTGACTGATTATCGTCCTCGACCGACAACACATCGTCAGTCATCTGTCCGTCTGCTCCGTAACGGCGCCACACCTGCTTGCGACCGGGCCAGGTGGCTTTGCCGGCCGAGAGCTTGCGGCGCGCCAGTCCCGCATACTCTTGCAATTTATAAGCGCAATCGAGCGCCGGCGCGTCAGACGATGTCGTCAAACTGGTGCCGATTCCGAAGCCGTCGATCGGTGCGCCTTCGCGCGCAAAGCGCATAAGCTCATGCTCGTCGAGGCCGCCGCTCGCGAAAATGATGACGTCAGTCAGTCCGCCCTCGTCGAGGATCCGTCGCACGCTCTTGGACAAGGTCACCATGTCGCCACTGTCGAGGCGGACGCCGCGCACCACGATCCCTTCAGCCTTAAGCCGCGAAGCAAGGCTCACGACTTTTCGAGCCGCTGCTTCCGTATCGTAAGTGTCGATCAGCAGCACCAGATTCTCGGGCCGCGCCCGGGCGAAGCTTTCGAACGCGGCAGTCTCGTCGTCAAAAGCTTGAACGAAGGAATGCGCCATGGTGCCGTAAATCGGAATGCCGAATAGCTTCTCAGCCAGCACCGTGGCAGTACCTGCAAAGCCGGCGATATAGCTCGCGCGCGCGGCCATGAGCCCGGCATCGGCGCCATGGGCGCGGCGCAGCCCGAAGTCAATCAAGAGCTTCCCAGGAGCGGCCAACACCAATCGCGCAGCCTTGGCGGCGATCAGCGTCTGAAAGTGGAGCATATTGATGATGCGCGTCTCGAGAAGTTGCGCCTCGGGCAGCGGCGCAGTTACGCGCAGGATGGGCTCGTTGGCAAAGAACACCGTACCTTCAGGCATGGCATGGACGTCGCCGCTGAAGCGGAGCTTCCCAAGGTATTCAAGAAGCGCGCCTCCAAATCTGCCGCTTTTTGCCAACCAATCTAGATCTTCCGCGGAAAAGCGAAGGCTCTCCAGGAAGTCCAGCACCTGCTCAAGCCCCGCCGCCACGAGAAACCCGCGTTGAGGCGGCAGCTTGCGAACGAAAAATTCGAAGACTGCGGTCGCCCTCTCGCCGTGGTCCAGATAGGCCTGGACCATGTTCAGTTGGTAAAGATCGGTGAGCAGTAAGCTAGAGCAGATTCCGGTCGATTTCACGCGTAGCCTACGTGCCTGAAATAATTGGCGGCTTCGCGGGCGGTGACGTTACGGGCGAACGAGCCGATGCGGCGGCGGAGGCGAGGAATTCTCCGCTCAGCCACCTTGCGCAGATGAGCTTTCAACTTGCTGAAAGCCATCTCGATTGGGTTCAGGTCAGGCGAATATTTGGGCAGATAGCGAAGTGTCGCACCGCGCGCCTCGATTGCCTCGCGGACACCGGCGGCCTTGTGCGCCGGAAGATTGTCGATCATCACAATCTCGTTCTGCTTGAGGGTTGGAGCGAGACAGCGTTCGACATAGGCCAAGAACCTCGTTCCGGTCATTGCGCCATCGATTGTACGTGATGCCCTCATGCCATGCTGGCGTAGAGCGGCCACGAAGGTGATCATCTTCCAATGGCCTTGCGGCACATGGTCCACCAGCCGCTCGCCGCGGCCGCAACGGCCGTGCAGCCGCACCATGTGGGTATTGGCGGAAGTCTCATCGATGAACACCAGCCGGGCCGGATCGAACAGGCCCTGTTCGCGCATCCAGCGTCGGCGTGCCCGCGCCACGTCTGCACGCTCCTGCTCTGCCGCGCGCAGGCTTTTTTTTGACGGTAATCTTGTGTCGCTGAAAAAACCGCCACACCGCCGTGCGGCTGCCAGGAATTTTGTGCTTCCGCATCGCGCAGACGATCTCGTCCAACGTCAGGTCGGGCTCCACCGCGATCAGCGTCAGCAAAAAGTCCGCGTGCTTCTCCAGCGGCGATGTGCTCCCACCACGCGGTTTGGCGGCACAGCGGCCGGTCTCGCGAAAGCACTTCACCCAGATCACCGCTGGCGCTCACGTCGTAGTGTTCCGCTGCCTCCCGCCGTGAACCACCACTTTCCACTCGTCCAATCACCCGCTGCCGCATATCCGAAGAATACGCCTTGGCCATCGATCCGCCTCCCCAAGCCGAATCAATGCCGATAAACTCTCCCATCTACGGGCCAAGGGGAATCCCCTCCGATTCAATCAGGGCGGAACGTGCTCTAGCTGCTGGATCCATCATCACCGGCCCGAATATAGGGGCCACTCGAGGCAGCCTCAGTATCCCCGAGCAACCGGGTAACGCATCGATTTTGAGTAGCGGAGCTGATTGACAAAGCCTTGATATGCCTCAATGGCGCAAGCTGGAAAAGTGCTACCCGAAATCACGTGCGAGGCCGTCCAGTGACCGTGCGATTGCATTCATCGACTGATAACGCTTGCTTGGCGCTATCAGGCTCTATTCGTGACGACATTCGCGCCAGCGAGCGAATCGCTGCATTTCTCGCCCATCATTCGGTGCCCACACCGTTCATCGTCATCGACCTCGATGCGGTACGATCCCGGTGGGCAGCATTTCACGCGCAGTTCCCGCAGGCGCGAATTCTCTATGCCGTAAAGGCCAATCCAGCGGCTGAGATCATTGGCGCGTTGGCTGCGTTCGGAGCGGATTTTGACCTGGCGAGCGCGGGCGAGATCAATCGCTGCCGCAGCCTCGGAATCAACCCTGATCGACTTTCGTTCGGCAATACGGTCAAGCGCGAGGCGGACATTACCCAGGCCAATGAAGCCGGAATCAATCTTTTTGCCTTCGACAGTTCGAACGAGCTCGAAAAGCTCGCACGCGCCGCACCCGGCGCGGACGTGTTTTGGCGTATATTGGTTCATACCGCGCAGGCCCAATGGCCGCTGACGCGTAAGTTCGGATGTTCGTCCGAAATGGCAGTCGAACTTCTTCAGCGCGCCAAATCTCTTGGCTTGCGTCCGATCGGATTATCGTTCCACGTCGGTTCTCAGCAGATTGATCCTACCCAGTGGTCAGGAGCGATTGCGTCCGCTGCGCGCATCATCAGAACATGCGAGCGAAGTGGCCTGAAACTCGAATCGCTCAATGTCGGAGGTGGATTTCCGTCCCAGTATCGCGATCCCATTCCGCCAGTGGAGGCCTATGCTGAAGCCATCAATGCTGCGCTGACGCAACATTTTGGCAATTCGGTACCGCACATTACCGTCGAGCCAGGCCGCCACATCGTGGGCGACAGTTCTGCGGACCGAGGTTCTCCTGGTCGCCCGCAAGTCACGCAAAGCCACGGAGCGATGGGTCTACATCGACGCCGGCCGCTACAATGGGCTTGCCGAGACGCAGGGCGAGCGAATTCGCTATCGTTTGCGCACTCCCCGTGACGGAACACCCTGCGGTCCCGTCATCATTGCCGGCCCAACTTGCGATAGCAGCGATATTATCTACGAGCGCAGCCGGTACGAACTGCCGCTCGCGCTCGCCAGCGGCGACTTTATCGACTTTCTGTCGGCAGGTGCCTACACGGCGAGTTACGCCTCGGTGGAATTCAATGGGTTTGACCCCGTCAAGACCTACTTCATCTGACCGATGGCCGCAACGAGGCGATGGTAATGACGGCCGTCGCCGCATTGTCATTGTCGGCGCCGCAGGACGCGATTTCCATGATTTCAACGTGGTGTTTCGCGATGATCCGACCGCCGAGGTCATCGCCTTTACCGCAGCGCAAATCCCCGGCATTGCCGGCCGTCGTTACCCTTCATCTCTTGCCGGCCCGCTGTATCGCGATGGGATTCCAATCGTTGCCGAAGCGGAACTCGATCAACTGTGCCGCTCACACGGAGTCGATGAGGTCGTTTTCGCCTACAGTGATGTTTCTCATGAGCACGTGATGCATCTCGCGTCCCGCGCCCTTGCAGCCGGCGCGGACTTTTCGTTGTTTGGTCCGCAGCGCACCATGTTGGCGTGCAAATTGCCGGTGATTGCGGTGACGGCTGTTCGGACGGGCTGCGGAAAATCCGCCGTGGCACGCTGGCTGTCCCAGCGCCTGGGTGAGCGCGGAAAACGGGTAGCCGTACTGCGACACCCGATGCCGTATGGGGATCTTGATCGCGAACGTGTGCAGCGCTTCGCGGCCGTCACGGACTTGGATGCTGCCCGTTGCACGATCGAGGAGCGGGAGGAATACGAGCCGCACATTGCGGCCGGACACATCGTGTTCGCGGGGGTTGACTACGCCGACATTCTCCGCGCTGCCGAAGAGGAGGCCGACCTGATCGTCTGGGACGGCGGCAACAACGATTTCTCCTTCATTAAGCCCGACCTGCACATCACAGTCATCGATGCGCTGCGGCCGCGCAACATCACGACACATCATCCCGGTGAAGCGGTCGCCCGCATGGCCGATGTGTTTATCCTCAACAAGGTCGACGCCGCATCGTCAGAAGATGCTCGGATTGCCATCGAGACTTTGAACATCATCAATCCGACAGCACCGATCGTACGAGCTGCATCGCCGGTGCAGCTTGACTACCCCGCGCTGGTGAAGGGGCGACGCGTTCTGGTCATCGAAGATGGGCCGACCATCACTCATGGCGGCATGAGCTTTGGCGCGGGCTATGTGGCCGCCAAATCGGCTGGCGCGATCGAGATCGTCGACCCGCGGACCTCCGCGGCGTCTGAAATCCGCGATGTGTTCGCCGCCTATCCTCACATCGGCCTTGTGTTGCCGGCCGTCGGCTACGGGGAAACCCAATTGCGCGCGCTCGAGACATCGATCAACGCCTCGGATGCAGAGGTCGTTGTCTCCGCAACGCCCATTGATCTGGCGCGATTGCTTCGCATCGAGAAACCGGTGATCCGGGCCCGCTACGAGTTTAAGGAGGTCGGCGAGCCGACCCTCTCTGCGATCCTTTCGCGTTTTCTTGACCCTGCTGCAGCAACGCGCCAGCGCACCAAGGCGACATCCTGATGCTCGTGGTCGCTGCGCTTGGAGGCAATGCACTGCTCCACCGGGACGAGCCGCTCGATGCGGAGGTGCAGAGACGCAACGTGCTGCATGCGGTCGTCAAGGCAATTGCGCCGCTAGCCCGAAAGCATCAGCTCGTCATTACCCACGGCAATGGCCCGCAAGTTGGACTGCTTGCACTACAAACGGCGGCCTACAAACCAGTGGCCCCCTATCCGCTCGATGTCTTGACCGCTGAGACCGAAGGAATGGTCGGCTATCTGATCGAGCAGGCACTGGCCAACGAACTTGCCGGCCGCGATGTCGCGACATTGCTGACCCAGGTTGAGGTCGATCCGGCGGATCCGGCGTTCACTCGGCCAACAAAGCCGATCGGGCCAATATTCACCGCGGACGAAGCGCAGGAACTTGCGTCCCGGACATCGTGGACGTTCATGCCGGATGACCATGGCTATCGTCGGTCCGTCCCTTCGCCGGAGCCTGTGCGAATTCGCGGGATGAACGTTATCAAGCTGCTGGTAACGGCCGGCGTGGTCGTCGTCTGCGCCGGGGGCGGAGGCATTCCGGTTGCCGTCGATTCCCGCGGCGCGTTGCATGGGATCGAGGCCGTCATTGACAAGGATCTCTCGGCCGCCATTCTGGCCAAAGAGATCGATGCTGATGCCTTGTTGTTGTTGACTGATGTTCCGGCTGTATGGACCCAATGGCCGATGGAATTAGGTCATCCTATTCGCCGGATCACGCCCACCGAGTTGCGCAGGTTGAAGTTTGCTTCCGGCTCGATGGGCCCCAAGACTGAGGCGGCATGTCGTTTCGTCGAGCAGACCGGGCGCTTTGCCGCCATCGGTGCATTGGACCAAGCAGAAGCCATTCTCGAAGGCAGCGCCGGGACGACCGTTGTGGCGAATCAAATCCAATGATTCTGATGGGTTGAAGTAATGCAAGGCTTATTACCGACCAGATATGCTACCGCCACGGCGCCGCCCAACCCCATACCAGTCTTGAATATCGGCGTGCCGCGACCCAACCGGACTCGCATCTGCCCCAATCAGGGCAACTTGAGACGGGTGACCACACCAAGGTGACGATCATGGCGATCCTTATCGTTGGTTGCATCTTAACGATTACATCGTGGGTCGTTGCGTGGGGCCGCTTCGGAATTCTGACGGAATTCTCCTTCTTTCCGCTGTGGCTCGGCTACATTCTGACCATGAACGGACTGGCCGAAGTCTTTACAGGTTCATCGCTGCTCACCCGCATGCGCTGGTCCTTCGGCTGGCTGTTCGTAATTTCGGTCCCTTTTTGGTGGTTCTTTGAAGGGATGAACGAAATTGTCCAGAACTGGCATTATCAATTTTCACCACCCGTTTCATCTACTCAGTATTTAATCCAAGCCTCCATAGATTTTTCTACTGTAATTCCAGCGGCTTTATCCACTGCTTTATTCGTCTTTCGACGCATTAAGTGGCCCTGCTCCGCTTCTGGGATGAGCAAAGATATTAATCGGTCCCGTCTTGCCGCTTCCACCCTGCTGGGCGCAGCCTCCTTTGCGCTGCTAGCGCTATTTCCGGACAAAGCATTTCCGCTCGTCTGGATAGCTCCAATTCTCGTCATCGAGCCGATTACATACGCAATTGGCTATCCGTCGCTGCTGGCAGACTTTGAAAAACGAGATGCGCATTTAGTGATCTCGATCATGATGGGCACGTTGCTCGTGGGCATCTGGTGGGAGTTCTGGAATTACTATTCTTTGCCAAAGTGGACCTATACAGTTCCCTATGTTGGATTCTGGAAGATTTTTGAGATGCCGCTTTTAGGCTACTTGGGATACCCATTTTTTGGAATAATAATTTTTGGCTATACCGCCATCATGTTGATGCTTATCATGGGGAAGCGGCTGGATGATATATTTCGTGACGCGACGTAGAGCGCTCGCGTCGGCATTGAGACCGACACGTCACCGACCGCTACATCACCATTTCCGCCTCGGCGGCACGCTCCTTCTTTTCCTCGGGGATTTCCGTCATTGTCGCTTCGGTTAGCAGCAAGACGCTGGCAACGGATACGGCGTTTTCCAGGCCGACCCGGACGACCTTGGTGGCGTCGATGATGCCGGCCTCCATAAGATCGACGTATTGTTTGCGCCCGGCGTCGAAGCCTTCAGTTCCCGTCCCACTTAACATTCGCGGGACGAAAACCCCACCGTCGGCAGCGGAATTTTCCGCGATCTGCCGCGTAGGCATCTCAAGAGCCCGTTTCAGAATCTGGATGCCGGTCCTCTCATCGCCGTCGCAATTCGCCTCCTCCTCCGCCACCGCCCCGATGCATCGCAGCAATGCCAAGCCGCCCCCCGGCACGATACCCTCGGCGACCGCTGCCTTGGTCGCGCTGATGGCGTCGTCGAGTGCCTCTTTCTTCGACTTCATCTCGGCTTCGGAGGGCGCGCCGACCCGGATCACCGCGACGCCACCGGACAATTTTGCCAGCCGTTCCTGCAGCTTCTCGCGATCATAGTCGCTCGTTGCCTTTTCGATCTCGCGATGAATCTGTTCGATGCGGCCATCGATCTGCTTGCGCTCGCCATTACCGCCGATGATCGTGGTGTTGTCCTTGTCGACCACCACTCGCTTGGCGCTGCCGAGTTGCTCGACGGCCACATTCTCGAGCTTCAGCCCCAGTTCCTCCGAGACCACCTGACCGCCCGTCAGGATGGCCATGTCCTGCAACATGGCTCTGCGCCGATCGCCGAATCCCGGCGCCTTGACGGCGCAGCTCTTGAGACCGCCGCGGATGTGGTTGACGATCAGTGTGGCAAGGGCCTCGCCCTCGACGTCTTCAGCGACCACCAGCAGCGGGCGGCCGGCCTTCACAACTTGATCGAGCAATGGCAAGAGATCCTTGAGGACAGTGAGCTTGCGATCGAAGATGAGGATCAACGCGTCCTCCATCACGGCCTCCATCTTCTCTGGGTTCGTGATGAAGTAGGGTGAGACAAAACCGCGATCGAATTGCATGCCTTCGACAACATCGAGACTGGTCTCGGTCGTCTTTGATTCCTCGACCGTGATGACTCCCTCGCTGCCCACCTTGTCCATGGCGTCAGCCACCAGTTCGCCGATGACAGGATCATTATGGGCTGAAATCGCGCCAACCTGGGCCTTCTCCTTGCGCGATTTGACCGGCCGGGACAGCGCCCGCAATGCTTCGACCGCTCGCTTTGTCGCGCGGTCGAGGCCGCGCTTGATGTCGATTGCACTTGCGCCCGCGACCACGTTGCGCACGCCATCAGCGAATATCGCGTGAGCCAAGACCGTCGACGTGCTTGTACCGTCGCCCACCATGTCCCCGGTCTTCTCCGCCGCCTGCCGCAGCATTCGGGCGCCAAGGTTCTCCGCGGGATCCTTCAGATCAATCTCCTTGGCGATAGTGACGCCATCGTTGCAGACGATCGGTGCGCCCCACTTCTTCTCGATCAGGACTGACTTCGACCGCGGACCCAGGGTCACGCGAATAGCGTCGGCAAGTTGCGTCGCACCCCGCAAAATCTTTTCACGAGCGGCGGAACGGAAAAGAATTTGTTTGTGTGGCATTTGGCACGATCCTCGTAGTCAAATACATTTTTTCGCTCGGGGTTCGACCTGCCGCGTTGATCTGGCTCAATCGGCCCGCGCAGGCCTCAGTTGCCGAGATCAGGTCGGGCGACCATTTGCAAAAGACAGCCGGTATCCATCGCATGCCAGTCGGACATTGATATCGCGCTCGTGGCCGAGCCGCCGCAGCGCCGCATTCAGTCGGCGGGCGTCGCCGCCCACGATTTGCGAGCCGCAATGGGTGAAAACCGCATGCCGGACGCGTGCCTCCTGGCACCAGTCGAGCTGCGTCGCAATGGTAGCGTGGCCGATCAGGGTTCCGCCCCGCCGCCGAACTAAAGGACGCGTGATGGTCGCTCCGTCGCCGATATAAATGTCTATTCCGCGCAAGGCTCGCGACGCGTTCGGCAACCAGGCAACGTCTGGAAGGTAGAAGAAGGAGCTTCCTTTTGCGGAAACGCGATACCCAACGGCTGGGGCGCGGATGGAATGCTGAACCGGATAGGCCTTGAAGCTCACGCCACTGATGACCACCGGTTTTCTCAGCGGCATCCGGCGCCGATCGCGAACCGGAAAAGCCCTAAGTGAAGCCCATGTTTGCCGCGTCGCGTAGACCGGGCATGGGGCACCCTCCGCCAGGCCCAAAGCGTGATCGGGGTGGGCATGCGTAAGAGCGATCGCGGTCGGGGCGATCGCAGAGAGGCTATGCAGCCAGTCCGCCCCGCAATCGATCATGATGCGGGCGTCATTGTGCCGAATGAGCAAGGCGCTATGACGCCGGTGGCGCCGTGAACGAATATCGATCTCGCCGCGCGTGCCGAGAAATTCTAGTTCGAGTATTCTAGGTAGCGCTGCCACATCGATTTCCTGGATGAACCTTCCGGGCGCACCGCCGGCGTCGAGGCGCAAAGCTTTTCATCGGCACGTGGCGCGATTAGCGCGTAAACCCTCAATCCTCGAACGCGGGCGGAGCGGGCGGGCTATCGTCCACCCGCTGGGTCGGCTCGTTTTCTTCCGACGGAGCCTCTTGCTCGATCTCGACGGCTTCGTCCTCAATCAGCTTGGCGGACTCATCAACGCTCTCATCGTAGGAATGGTGTTGCTGCCGCCGCTTGGGGACGCGTGAGCAGTTTTTTTCATCATGGATCGTTTTCATTTCGGTTTCCTCCGGGCAATTACAGAAATTCTTTACGTCCTCACGGACGCCGTGCGACGGGAACGGCTTTCCGCAGGCCAGGACAACACCAGCCGTCCGTCCGCGTTCAACGCGACCCGCGTGCCGAACTTTTCGCTTTCGCGATGGAGCGTCCGTCGCAGCCAATCGACATCGGCCGGCGTCGGCCGCACGAGCCGGAAATTGCGCATCTGAAGCGGAACGATTTCGAGGCCGATAAGATCCGCGCTCGCCGCGTCGATGTTGGCGAAGTGCATCAGATGCAGATCGCTCCGATACTCCTCGTAGCCGCGAATGCCTTCATAGTCGTTCAAGAAATCGCCGCATCCGTAGAGGATCAGCCGGTTGCGATAGACCTCGATGCCTTTCGCATGATGGGAGGAATGTCCGTGGACGACCGACACGCCGGCCTGATCGACAAGGGCGTGCGCGACGGTCTGCTCGGCGCGCGGCACGCGACAGCCCCAATTCGGACCCCAATGGATCGAGACCACGATCACATCGCCCGGCTGCCGCAGGCGGTTGATGTGATCGACTGTGGCCGCGATGTCGGGCATGCCAAGATCGCGCAGAAAATTGACGCCCGGGCGCTCGGCTGTCGCGGCCCAACTCTCAGGTATGCCGCTCGTCGGTGAGCCAAGCGAAAAGACCAGCACGCGACTCTTGCTCGGGATATCCAGCACGGCCGGCGCTGATGCATCGTTCGAATTTCGACCAGCACCCGTGGTTTTGATGTGAAGACGCGCCAAGGTGTCGAGCGTCTCCAACAGCCCCACGCGGCCCCAATCGAGCACGTGATTGTTAGCGAGCGCGCAGCAATCGATCGCGGCCGCGGTAAGGCAGGTCGCGTTCTCAGGACTAACGCGATAGTTGATACCCTTCGGAGCGAAGTCATTGCAGCGGGTGATGCTCGTTTCGAGATTGATGAGACGAACATCCGGTCGCGCGCGAAGCAATTCGTCGAGCGCCACGCCCCATACATATGATGCTCCGACCCGTCGCGGAATTGGGCCATTCGCCTCCTCCGCGAGGCGTACGTACTCTACCGCCGATCGAACAAACCCTTCGTGGAGTACCGGATCGCATGGATGCGCCAGCACCTGATCGATTCCCCTGCCGATCATCACGTCGCCGCACAGGAACAGTCGCATGCGTCGCGGTTCCGGCAGCGTAGACGCGAACTCTGCAGGAGCGCTCATGCGGCAGCACTCGCATCAGTCAGGCCAGAGGTTGTGCAGAACCTTCGGCGTCGCGGCCTTGGCATCCTCGACTTCAGCAGGCGGCAAACGCGCCGCAAGCAGCGCGAGCGTCGCGCGGGCAACCTGCTCGGCGTCCACGGCCGGGTCGCGGTGGACCCCATCGCGGATGCGTTCCAGGAAAGCTTCGCGCTGGCGGACCGGCGCGTGCCGACCGGGGTGCCAGCCCTCGTAATAAAATCCCCTCAGCAAGGGCGGGAGCTGGGCGCCGAGATAGGCGACCTCATCGCGGCTCACGCAGTCGCGCAAGGCGTGCAGAGTCGCAAGCAAAGCCGGAGAAGCGCGCGACCTGTCGTGCCAACCGAGCCGCGAGGCAAGTTCGTCGACCCACTCTTGGGCGGAGCGCACCGCTGCATTGAAGTCCCGATCGTCCGTCATGGCCACGCCGTGTGTTGGAATTTAGTAGAGAAAACATATGCCAGAGGCCGCCCCATCACATTGAGCAAGATCAACGCGGCGCTGGCGGCATTCAGGTTGGTAGTGCACGACGTGAATGTCGTCGGCGGTCTAAGCCGACGGCGAAAGCAGGAGCGTGGCCATGGCCGACCCCGCAGTGGCTGCCGGGCGCAAGGCCGGATGGGAGCACTTTGCGCACGACGCCGATATCGGCGTGCGTGGATGGGGCGGGACCCCGGCCGAGGCGTTCGAACAAGCAGCGTGCGCGCTGACCGCGGTCGTCACCCACACCGCAGTCGAACCACGTACCTCCGTCGAAGTGAGCTGCCAGGCCCCCGACATCGAGCTCCTGTTCGTCGAATGGCTCAACGCCATCATTTACGAGATGGCGGTACGAAGCATGTTGTTCGGACGGTTCGCGGTGCGGATCGATGCGAATCGCCTCGAAGGCACGCTCTGGGGCGAACCGGTCGACGTCGATCGTCATAGCCCGGCATGCGAACCGAAGGGCGCGACCTACACGGCGTTGCGCGTCGCCAAAGACCGCGACGGCATGTGGTCGGCCGCCTGCATTGTCGATGTGTAGCCGAGATTGGCGATGGACCCCGATCGCTTCACGAAGGTCGATGACACCACATGGCGCGTCGAGCCGTCAGGCGCGATGAGGGTGCCGGCGATCATTTACGCCGACGAAGCCCTGATCCGCGACATGGACGACAAGGTCTACGACCAGGCGGTGAACGTCGCGACGCTGCCCGGCATCGTTGAGGCATCCTACGCCATGCCGGACGCCCACTGGGGCTACGGCTTCCCGATCGGTGGCGTGGCGGCGTTCGATCCCGACCGCGGCGGCATCATTTCCGCGGGCGGTGTCGGCTTCGACATCTCGTGCGGCGTGCGCACCATGCTGACCGGCCTGTCGGTCGCCGACATCCTTCCGGTGCAGAAGGCGCTCGCCGATTCCCTGTTCCGGCAGATTCCGGCAGGCGTCGGCAGCAAGGGCGCGATCACCCTCGATGCCATTGACATGGATGCGATGCTCGCGGGCGGGGCCAGCTGGGCTGTCGCGCAGGGCTTCGGCGAAGCACGCGACCTCGAACGCATCGAGGAAGAGGGGCGCATGGCCGGCGCGCGACCCGAATGCGTATCCTCCCGCGCCAAGGAGCGCCAGCGCCGCGAAATGGGGACCCTCGGCTCGGGCAACCACTATCTCGAAATCCAGGCGGTCGCTGAAATCTACGATCCTGCCGTCGCCGGCGTCTTCGGGCTCGCCAGGGACGACGTCGTTGCGACCATTCATTGCGGCTCGCGCGGACTTGGCCACCAGATCGGCACCGAGTTTCTCAAAGAGATGGTCGTGACAGCGAAGGAGTCCGGCATCGAACTCCCCGACCGCGAACTCGCCTGTGCACCGATCGATTCGGAGGTCGGCCAGCGCTATCTCGGCGCGATGCGCGCCGCCATCAACTGCGCGCTCGCCAATCGCGAAATTCTGGGTCACTACACCCGGCAGATCTTCGCGCATTTCTTCCCGAACTGCGACCTGCGGCTTCTGTTCGACGTGTCCCACAATACCTGCAAGGTCGAGCCGCATGCGGTCGACAGAAAACGCCGTGACCTGTTCGTTCACCGCAAGGGCGCAACGCGCGCGTTCGGGCCGGGGCATGAGAGTCTGCCGGCGGCGCTGCGTCCTGTCGGCCAGCCGGTGCTCATCGGCGGCAGCATGGGAACAGGTTCATACATTCTTGTCGGCGAAGCGACGAGCGAACACAAGGCGTTCTCCTCGGCCTGTCACGGCGCCGGTCGCGCACTATCGCGCCACGCGGCGCTCAAGCAATGGAGCGGCCGCAAGGTGATCGATGATCTCGCTGCGGCCGGGATTCTGATTAGGTCCCCATCGCATCGCGGCGTGGCCGAGGAAGCCCCCGGCGCCTACAAGAACGTGGACGCGGTCGTTGCCGCCGCCGAGCATGCGGGCCTCGCCCGCCGCGTCGCCCGGCTCCGGCCCCTCATCTGCGTCAAGGGCTAAACCTCCGGCAAAACGCATTTCGCCGGAGGTCTTGCCTGATAGCGAGATCATCCAGTTGGGAGTGAGAAAATTCGTCAGTAACGAGAGGCGCTCCAGACGCCGGAGCAGGTACCGGAGGGCCCACGACCGGCCCAATTCCCGCTCCCCTGATATGACCAAAGCCGTCCGACGCCGTAAGCGGTGCGCGGGCCGGCCATCGCACTGATCCGGACACGCCCAGACGAGGAAACACGGCCGCCGAACTGCGCCTCGTAACCTCCGTAAGATCCACCGCCGGAGTAAATGCGGCCGCCGCTAATCACGAGGCCAAACTGGAGGCTTTCGCAATGACCCCGTGTGGTCTGGGCGTACACGTTCCAGTTTCCATCATACGGCGCCGCACGCTGTATCCATAATATCCATAGTATCCAGGGTATCCGTAGTAGTATCCAGAGTATCCGTAGTATCCATCAAACGCACTTGCGGTCGGAGCCGAATAGATAACTGCGGAAGCAACCGTCAGAGCGACGGCACAGATACGACTGCCGATCATGGGATCATCCTCCTGTTTGGCATCTTCCTTTTGCCCAATTTCGGCGACCGTTCCTTGACAAGGATCGGAAATACCCGTCGGGGAGCCCATAAATTAATGCTCGCTCCCGCGCTGCTGTCCGCGGCCCACGCGATAGCGTCACAAATCTCGCGACTTCGCCCGACTTCAGGCGCAGCAGTAGCTGCGTTTGCCACCGGTCTCCGCAGCAGCAATGGCATTGCGTATGTCATTCGCTTGGCAAGCCGGCCATTTCCAAGCTTCACCTTGATCCAGGTCAACCCCACGACCCGTCAAACCTCGAAAAGGATGCCAAATGCTTAACTATGGGTCGGAAGCGCCATTGCGCCGATAGCCTTAGGGGATGACAGCTTCACTCCGATCAGCGGACTGGCGCGACGGTGTCTGTGCGCCGACGAAGACGTCAAGCCTGGCCAAGTAACTTCCGCTTGGTTGAGCGAAATCAATGAAACTGGCAGATTTCTTAATATATTTATCAATATGCTGAGGATATCGACCAAATTCATTGCCGCGTGGGAAACGAGGCCCGACGCGGTTGCTGCGCAAAGCATATTTGCTCTCGCCCGGGCCGCTGCGGTCGTTGGCACAACGCTCGTTGGCGCCGCTGACGTGGCATGTGGAGCTGAAGCTCCGGCCGCCCAGGCGTGGTCGGGTTTCGCGGATATCGTCGAGAAGATCAAACCCGCAGTAATTTCGGTTCGTGCCAAGCTTGATAAAGACGCCTCGACAACCCGCAAAGACATGTCTTCGGCGCCGGAAGAGTCGCCGCTGGAGCGTTTCTTCCATCGGTTCGGTCAGCCGGATGGCGATGCCTCGCCGGTTAATCCTCGCGGCCGAGTAACGAAGCAAGGTTCCGGCTTCTTCATTTTGGCGGACGGATACGCCGTGACGAGTAATCATGTCATTGAAGGCGCCGACGTCGTCGACGTCACGACCGACAATGGCAAAATGTATGCCGCCAAGGTGGTCGGAGCCGATGAGCGCACTGATATCGCCTTGATCAAAGTCGACGGCCGTTCTGATTTTCCAACCGTAAAATTCTCAGACAAAACTCCGCGCGTTGGCGATTGGGTCCTTGCGGTCGGCAATCCGTTCGGCCTCGGCGGCACAGTCACCGCCGGTATCGTGTCGGCGCGCGGACGCGATATTGGCGCCGGACCCTACGATGATTTCATCCAGATCGATGCTCCGGTGAACGAGGGCAACTCGGGCGGTCCGACCTTCAACGTCGAAGGTGAAGTCATCGGGGTCAACACCGCGATTGTTTCGCCCTCAGGCGGTTCTGTCGGCATCGCGTTCGCAATTCCGGCAGAGACCGTCAAATCGGTGGTTATGCAGCTCAAAGACAAGGGCAAGGTCATTCGCGGGTGGATCGGAGTTCAGGTTCAATCGATCTCACCGGACCTCGCCGAAAATCTCGGGCTCAAAGATACCAGTGGAGCGCTCGTTGCCGAGCCGCAGCCCAATGGCCCGGCGATTAAGGCCGGAATCGAATCCGGCGATGTCATCACGGCAATCAACGGCAAAGATGTTGTCGACTCTCGCGACTTTGTGCGAACGATCAGCGCCATGCCGCCGGGAACTTCGGTCGTGCTGACGCTCTTACGCAAGGGCGAGCAGAAGACCGTCACTATCGCGTTGGGCGAACTGCCGACCTCTCACGAGGCGACGCTATCCCCCGACACAAGAGAGCCGCGCGGCACTCGCATCCCGCAGCTTGGCTTTTCAGTGGCACCCAAACCGGCGAGTGGCGGCGTCGTCATAACAGAGTTAAATCCCGATGGCGTTGCAGCACAGGTCGGCATGAAGGTCGGAGACCTCATCATTGAGATGGGTGGTAAGAAAGTCGCGAATGCAAATGACGTGCGCAATGCTGTTGCCGTTGCAGAGACGGGCGGCAAACGCACGGTGCTGCTGCGCCTGAAATCGGGCGACGTTGCGAGATTTGTGACGCTGCCCGTGGGCCACGGATAGCAACGTGCGACGATCAACTAGCACAATGGATGGAGAGGTTAGCTTGACTATTCTCACGGCTATTGGTCACGATCGACACCCAGGTATTTCGACCACGGAAGCTCCACTCAGCGCTACACGGCTCTTGCACCTTATCAGTCCACTAACGCCGCCAGTTGCCGATCCTGCGTTCCGCTGGTGGGCCTCATGATATCAAGATAGGGAATCCGGCATCTGTGTCGGAGCCTTCCGCATTGAGCATGAAACAAGAGATCGATCCGCGATTAGACGCGGCATTCTCGAGGCTTGGGCGTCCAGGAATGCTCATCGGGTATCGCTTCATTTCGGCGGGAGATGAAAATGCGCTTTTGCCGGAGGAAGGACCGGCGAGCCTATCTAGTGTTGTTAAGGTGCGGCGTCAAAGCGGGACAGGTCGAATTCTTGCCCGCAGCCTTCTGGCGCGTTTCGGCGAATCTGCCGCAGCCCTCCCTCGCGGTGTTTCAGGCGCTCCCGTGTGGCCTGAGGGCTTCGTTGGATCCTTGGCGCACGATGATGAAGTAGCAGTCGCGGCTGTCGCGCGATCGGAAACGATGCGAAGCATTGGTATTGACGTGGAACCGCGAATGCCGCTGCCGCCTGAACTTGTGGACGTCGTCTCAACACGCCGCGAGCGCATGCGCTACACCCACCCCATCTTGGAGAGCCGTGTCTTATTTTGCGTCAAGGAAGCCGTTTTCAAAGCCTTGCACCCAATTCTTGGTGCCTTCCTCGATTTTCACGATATCGAGACCGATCTTGGTGCGGGACTCGCTCGTGTGGGTGTCGATGCGATGGCCCGTGTTTCATTTACAGACATCCCCAGATGTGTTGCCGTCGCCTTTGTAGAGTCTGTTCAGCAGGATGCGGGAACGCCGCCAACTTAGACGGCGCGCATCATCGATTTCTCCATAGACGATCGAAATCATCAGGCCTGTCTCTTGACCTTGCTCAACTTGGGTCGGCGGGCGTCTAGTAGACTGTCGGTGCTTTCACATTCGAGGCTTCACAAGGTCCTGCGCATGCCGGTGCGTGTCATGGAGAGTCTGGTTGTGCGTCATCGCGGCTTGTGGCTGAAGTTCTGCTCGAAGCGCTCTGTTGGGATGTGTCAGCAGCGGACCAGCGTGCGCCCATCTGGTACACCACACTTAGCGAAGCCTGCTGACGCATTTGAAGAGTGACAGATGGATTCAGTGCCTCGCAACATGTTCCTTGCAGGACTTGAGCGCGCGGCCGGCGATGGCTCTGGAATTCTTCGCGGTGCGCGTCAGCCCGATCTCATCCGCGATGAGGTCCTGGCGGAGATTTTCCGCGCCAGCGCAACGACCCGACCGGACCATCCAGCGCTGACCGGTCCGGAGGGAACCCGGAGCTACACGCAAGTCGATGCTGAATCGGATGCGATTGCACGCGGCCTTATCCGCTTGGGGATCGGGCCGCGCAGCGTCGTGGGCCTGTGGATGCAGCGCGGCCAGGCGCTCCTGATCGCACAGATCGCGATCACCAAGACCGGCGCCGCGTGGCTTCCCTTCGACGCTGACACTCCCCTCGAGCGCATCGCCAACTGCCTTCGTGATTCCGGTGCCCGTGCGCTGCTGACATCGGACGAGTTCTCTGACAGCGCAGGCGCTACGGGCGTGCCGGCGCTGATAGCGTCCGCGCTTGTCGATCCTGCCGATACGACGCCAGTGAGCGCTCGCCCCGCAGACCTTACGCCCGATCATCCCGCCTACCTGATCTACACCGCCGGCTCGACTGGGCCCCCCAAGGGCGTCATCGTCAGCCACCGCAATATTTGCCATTGCCTGCGTGCCGGCAACGCCCTGTTCGGCGTTTCAGCTACCGATGTGATGTGCCAGACAGCATCGCTGGCGTTCGATTTGTCGCTCGAGGAGATCTGGCTTCCCTATCTCGTTGGCGCGACCCTGTGGGTGGCAACGCCCGATCTGATCGCACAGCCGGAGGGGCTGAGCGCGATCATCGCCGCGTGCGGGATAACAGCCATCGACACCGTGCCAACGCTTCTTGGCATGTTAGGCGGCGAGTTGCCCAACCTGCGGCTCATCATCCTGGGCGGTGAGCCGCTTCTTCCCAGCTTGGTCCAACGCTGGACGAAGTCAGGACGGCGGTTGTTCAACAGCTACGGCCCTACCGAGACCACTGTCGTAACTACCGCCATCGAGATCGCGAACAGCGAGCCCGTTACGATCGGCCGACCCATCGCCAATCACACTTGCTATGTCGTCGACGAGAACATGCGCCTTCTGGGAGCGGGTCAGCAGGGCGAACTTCTCATCGGGGGGCCCGGCGTGGTGCAGGGCTATCTCGGTCGGCCTGAGCTCACCGCCGAAAAGTTCATCCCGAACCCTTTCGCCTCGGATGGCAGCGATCCGGTGCTCTACCGCACAAGCGACGCGGTGAGCATTAGCATCGATGGTCGTGGTCTCATCTTTCACGGACGCCTCGACGACCAGTACAAGATCCGCGGCTTTCGTGTGGAGGTTGGCGAGATCGAGGCGGCCCTCGATGGCCAGCCGGGTGTGGCGCAGGCTGCAGTTGTCCTGCGCCAGGACGCCGGGATGGATCAACTCGTCGCCTTCGCGGTCGAGACAGCGCCCGACGCGATCGATCCCTTCGCGATTCGCACTGCGCTCTCCAAGCGGCTTCCGCCCTACATGGTACCGGCCCGTTTCGAGGTTGTGTCGACGCTGCCCAAGCTGTTTTCGGGGAAGGTGGATCGCCGCGCACTCAAGGAAAGGCCACTGCCGACAACGGCGGCCTCTGCGGAAAAGCAGGAACAACCGCGTACCGAGACGGAGGCGATATTGCTCGCCGCGGCTCAGGCCGTTTTTCCAGGGCAAATCGTGCCACTCGAGGCCGACTTCTTCACCGATCTTGGCGGCCATTCATTGCTCGCCGCGCGCTTCATTTCGATCGTGCGGCAAAATGCGTCCCTTGCAGAGATGGCGATGCAGGACGTCTATACGGCTCGCACCCTTCGGGCCATGGCCCAGCACCTCGATGGCCGCACTCCTGTCGGCGGCCCGATTGAGCGCCCTCTCTTTCGTGCCACCACCGCTGTTGCATCGATTCCTGTGTGGTCTTGCGCAGGCCGCAGCGATGCCTTTCATTCTCGGGCTCGAGGCCGTGCAATGGCTCGGCCTGTTCATGGCTTCCGTGTTCTTGCTGGGGGCCGGCAGCACTCTGTTTGGCGAGCTGCCCACGCTACTTGCCATCTATCTGGCGCTGAATCTCGGCACCAAGTTTCTCATTATCGGCCTCAAGTGGATCATCATCGGACGCACAAAGCCCGGCCGATATCTATTGTGGGGCACATACTATTACCGAATCTGGCTGGTGAACCGTCTATTGCAGATTAACTCAGCTCAATTCCTTCAAGCTTCGCCACTCATTCGCTGGTACCTCCGCGCACTTGGGGCTCGAGTCGGGCATGATGCGGTGATCGGCGGATTCGATGCCGGGGCCTGCGACCTCATTTCCATCGGCGATCGCGCTTGCGTGGGCTTGGGCAGCAGGTTTGCAAACGTGGAGTATGTGGGGAATGTGATGATTGTCGGCCACGTTGGGATCGGTGCCGACGCACACGTCGGCGATTCCTGCGTCTTCGCGCCGGATTGTCAGGTGGGCGATGGCGCTGACCTTGCGGATCTCTCTGTCGTCACCACCGGAACCAATGTCGGGGCGTGGGAGCGCTGGGACGGCTCGCCCGCCCACAAGGTCGGCACAGTCGACCGCGCCAAGCTGTGGCCCTATCCAGAGGCGTCGGCGACACACCGCGCCACGCAAGCATTCGTCTATCTGCTGGCCTACGGCATAATACTCCTGCTCGGCTTGGTGCCGATTTTTCCGGCCTTCTATGTTCTTTACAATCTTGACGAGTTGCTTGAAGGCGTTTCCGACTACTCGGTAACATGGGCCAATCTGCCGCTGCTTGCATGGCCGACTGCCGTAGCGCTGATCGTTGTTACCGCTGTGGGCATGGTTGGCGTCCGCTGGCTGCTGTTGCCAACTCGTATGCGTCGCTCTATGCGACGCTGTTCATCCCAATCTGGTATCGCCTGCTGGGGACAAAGATCGGGCGCGGCTCCGAAATCTCGACAAACTTGGCTGGCCGCTATGATCTCGTTGAGATCGGGGAAAATAACTTCCTTGGCGATGAAGTGATCTTTGGCGACGAAGACATCAGAAACGGCTGGGTGATTCTGGGAACCGTTCGAACCGGCAATCGCGTATTCATCGGCAACAGCGCGGTCGTGGCGGCCGGCAGCGGCATCGAGGATGATGCCCTCATCGGGGTGAAGTCGAAACTGCCGGATGATTTACACGTGCGCCGCGGGGAGACCTATTTCGGCAGCCCAGCTATCAGGCTTCCGACCCGACAAAGGGTTACGGTTGGCCAGCAGTGGACCTATCGTCCACCGCGCATCAAGATAATTCTGCGCGGTCTCTTCGAGATGCTCCATACTTCGCTCCCGACCGCGCTCTATATCACCCTTGGCTATATGACGGCTGACTTGATTGAAGGGCCGGTTGCGGAAGGCCAATGGCTGCATGCCACCGGGATTTTCCTTGCCGCCGGACTGGTCATTGCCGCGGCCTTGGTGACGCTGAGCGTTGCCGCCAAGTGGCTCTTGATTGGCGTCTACAGGCCGGTGATGAAGCCCATGTGGTCGTTCTGGGCGATGCGCACTGAGGCCGTTGCCGTGCTCTATGGCGGCCTTGCCGGCACTGCCGCCATCGAGTTCCTGCGCGGCACGCCCTTCCTGCCCTGGGTCCTGCGCCTGTATGGAACGAAGATCGGCAAGGGCGTTTGCATGGAACTCACCGATATCACCGAGTTCGATTGCATCGATATCGGCGACTACTGCACTCTGAATGCCACCGGCTGCCTTCAATCGCACCTTTATGAGGATCGCGTCATGAAGGTGGGGCGCGTGAAGCTGGGGAAAGGGGTCTATGTCGGCTGGGACGCGACTGTCCTTTACGACACCCATATCGGCGATTTTGCCAAGGTGGGTCCCTTAACTCTTGTCATGAAAGGCGAGGCGCTGCCGCCTCATACCGAGTGGATAGGCGCCCCGGCCGTCTCGGCCTCGACCTTTCAGGCAGCAGTCTCGGGGCAGGCCGCCTGATTTGGGCCGCTGACGGCTCGCGCCCGGATAATGCCGTGACTTTGAAGTCTGGACCTGCCGGCGACGCGATCGCCTCCCGCTACGCAGGTGCGGCTGTGCTTCGTCCCGCCGCCGCTGGGGCCGGCGGGTTCATCATGGTAGTCGCCCGTGGCGGGCATGAGTGATAAGCCAAGCCATAATCTCCGCATTGTCGCCAATTGAACTGAGCCGGCCGGATTTACCATCATGACCGGCACTCATATCGGTCTTGAAAATAAGATCGTTAGGGTCCGTCTTACTCGCCCGCAGTCGCGCCACCCATTTTGCCGGCTCGGCATAACTCACTTGATTATCGTAGAACCCGGCCGTAACGAACATCGCCGGATAGTTTTTGCGCGTGACATTGTCGTAGGGCGAGTAAGACAGCATATAATCGTACTCGCGCCGCACCGCCGGGTTGCCCCATTCGTTGTATTCCAAGGTGGTGAGGGGAATCGAAGGGTCCGACATCGTCGTGACGACGTCGACAAACGGCACCTCGGCAACAATGCCGGCATAGAGATCGGGACGGAGATTGGCGATGGCGCCCATGAGCAGCCCACCGGCGCTGGCACCTTGCGCGAACACGTGGCGCGGATCAGCGTAATCATTCGCAGACAGTGCCTCGGTTGCGGCGATGAAATCGGTGAACGTATTGCGTTTCATCAGCATGCGGCCTTCCGCATACCAGCGCGCGCCCTGCTCCTGTCCACCGCGCACGTGGGCGATGGCGTAAATGAAACCCCGGTCGATCAGACTGAAGGCCTGCGGCCTAAAGCTAAGGGGGAAGCTGTCGCCATAAGCACCATAGCCAACCACCAATCCTGGATTGCTAGCGGCGCGGCGCAGATCTTTCCGATAAACGATCGTGACTGGGACTTTTTCGCCGTCTGGTGCGATCGCGCTGATGCTGTCGAGCCCATAGCGACCGGGATCGAACCAACTGCTCGCTGGATCCTGGTAGCGCGTTGTGAGCACGCCGGTAACGACGTCGAAATCATAAATGGTCTGCGGATAGAGCGGCCCACTGAAATTAAACCGCAATACCGTCGCGCCCGCATCGAGATTGGCCTCGTTGTCGTCGCTGAAGGCACTCGAGGCGACGCCGATTTCGGCGGGGCGTGGCACTTTGATCTCGCGGCGATCCGGCAGACTAAACACGCGAATTGACGTGCCGCGTTCATCCTCGACGTCCACGGCCACGAACGTCTCGAACGCTTCAAAATGGCTGAGATGACGTCCCGGTTGTTCGGCAACGAGTTCACTCCAATGTGCCGCGTCCGGCGTGGCCTGCGGCGCGCTCATCAGGCGGAAATCGGGCGCACCAAGGTTGGTGCGGATGACGAATGTCTCGCCGACATGATCGACCTGATACCGCACGCCGCTTTGACGCGGCTTCATGATTTTGAACGCCGCCGCCGGTCGATCAGCAGGCAGATAGCGAATTTCGGTCGTTCGCTCTTCGTTGATCGTGAGCAGAATTAGCTTGCGCGACTTCGACCGATCGATAGCAACGCTGAAAGTCGGATCGCGTTCCTGATAAACCAGAACGTCTCTTTTTTGATTGCTGCCGATGCGGTGCCGCCAGACCTGATAGGCTCGCACGGTTTCAGGCTCGTTACGCACGTAGAACAATGTCTTGCTATCGGTCGTGAAGGCAAGATTCTCGACTTCATCATCATTGGAGGCATCGCTGATGCCGAGATCGACAATCTCGCCGGTCGCGAAGGTACGCAGAAAGATGCGACACCCGTTGCTGCCGGTAAAGTCGACGGTGAAGGCAACACGGCTATTATCGGGGCTAACCGTCCAGCCAGCGAGCTTGAAGTATTTATGGCCTGAGGCGAGTGCGCCGACGTCAAGCACGATTTCCTCGACCGCTCCGGACTCATTCTTGCGGCGGACGATCAGCGGATATGATGCACCGTGGGTAAAGCGGCGCTCGTAAAGGTAACCATTGTTGACGGTGGGAACACTGCCATCCTCTCGCGCCGACCGGGCCTTCAATTCCGCAGCAAGCTCATCCGTCAGTGGCTTGATCGCCGCGAGCCGCGCATCGGCATAGGCGTTCTCGGCGGAGATGTAGGCCGTGACCCGAGGATCATTGCGTTGACGAAGCCAGTAGTAATTGTCGACGCGCTCGCGCCCGAAAGCTGCAAATGTCTTTGGCACGACCGGGGCAACAGGCGCGGCAGGCGCGAGCAGCGCATCGGCGGCGGCCGCGCGAATGAGGGGGATTTTCGACGTCTTAGCAAAGGGAACAGTTACAGCGGCCGCAAAAAGCAGCGATAAACGTCGTCGCGTTAGAAGCCCGCGCATGCGCCCGACCGGATTTGCACAACCCCAACAAGCCCCGTTGCGATACAGCATTTAAGGCGCGGATTCTTGTCCAGGTCAATCGCGCGGCGCGATATTGGCTGTGCTTTCGCGACTCCTTTATACCCTATAGCCGCCCGATCTCGAATTCCTCGCAGGAATACCCAAGCATCGATAGGCCCTCTTCGAGAAAGTCGCTCAGGAGCGGTATGCCAAGAAGATATTCCGCAGTACGCTGGTTGTGCGCCCGTTCTGCTTCTTCCCGTACTGCCGGCCAATCGCTAGCCGTGTAGTCATCCCGGCCTAACCACGCGAGGGCGACGAGATCGATCTGCTCGTCCTCCGACAAGGAATTGATCAGAGATGTCAATTCCTCGACGACGGGGTCGTCTTCGTGGTCCTCAAGAACCGCAGCATCCTGGTCGTCGGAAGGATTCGATCCTGGATCGGGCTCGGTGATCTCATCCTTGGCATCGTACTCTCGCGCCTTCATGATGATGAAGGCAACCTTTTCCGGCGAGATCGTCAGGACTGTCTCGTCGGCGCCGCCTGACGGCTCGGCCTCGCCCGGTACATCTTGCATAGTCGTCTCCTCAGTTCAGCCGCGGCTCGGATTTCCAGCGTTCGGATGTTGGAGTTGCGGCGTCGCCAAGTCCTTGAGGAAAGTCAACCCGGCGCCCATTCGTTGGATTCGTCGCACGCGGAAGTGAAGCATCTTCGGATGCCGATCTCATCTGGAGCAACCCACCGGTGACGCCTGCCACCGACTTGTGCCCAACGCTACCAACTCATGAGTGGCGAAAGAACGGTGGCGCGGATGCATTCTGGTCGATTGATTGCGGATGTTGATTGAGATCAAAGCATATGATTGCACGGAACGCTCTGATCTCGTCGTTTGAAAGGCAAGATTGGCGAAGCACGGCAGTGAGCCGTCTACAGGCGTGGAATCTGCTTAAGCGATGAATTACTCTATCGCCGAAGCACGGCACCTGTAGCCCTTCCATCCCATCACCGGGGGAGTATCCGGCGCGACGGGACAGACGGCGCGGGTCGCCATTCTGGCGATTGATCGAGCTCGCATCGGAGGATGCAACAATGGAGACCTACCCTGTCGACATCGATCCTGCGCAAGTCGTTCGCTGGGTCAAGGCGGAGCACGAAAGGTCGCCATCGACGTTCAAGATATCCGCGAGGCGCAGCAGAGAAGTCCGGGAAATTCCGGTTCGGCGGGAATTTCACCTCGGCGATGAGGAGCGCGAGGATCTCAGCGAAATCGCAATTGTAGCCACCCTGGAGATTGCGCCTGCTCACGCGGCAGAGGGGTGGTTGCTGCGCATTGTTGTTGAGGATGAAATCGGACCTCGCATCTCCGACCGCGAAATGAGGAACGAGGGAGAACAACCGATTGATCTTGGCACTTTCTATCAAGAATTCATTCGACCCGGGCGGGGAAGCGCGAATATCACCGGAGAGGTAGAAAGCCCAGCTGCGAAGGACCACCTCGACAGGCTGCTCCAGACGATCGAGCAGAACCGCCATCCTTCGGGACAGAGATCAGCAAAGCCCCAGTTCAAACGATAATCCGCACATTGATCAATTTTTGATGAATAGCGTCCCCACGCCGTTGCGGCGCGCAGCGTCTTTTCTGCGTCGCGATGGGTCAAATGGTCTTCCAGTTCAATCTGGAGCCTCAGGCGATGCGCGCGATGATCGTGCCGCTCTCCGAGGGCTCGGCAAATGTGGGCCGCGAGCGGGACGAACCGAAGCAAATGCTCTTTGAACAGCCGCTTTCGACTGCTGAGCGTCGCATTCTTCGGATGTTGCCGCTTCCGATCGTGTGATCTCTGCGCTGAACTCCTGAGCTAGAAAGCCCGCCGCACGAAGTTGCGGACCGTTTCCAGATGCTGCTCGCCAGAGGCTTTGCTCATCGTCGGATCGATCCCGCTCAGATACAGGTGTCGCACCATCTCGATGCCGCAAAATTCCATGAAACCCTGGTCCTGCACGGTTTTGAGCGCACGCAAGGTTCCGCCGCTCTTGAGGTCATCGGTAGTCGCGCCCGACGTCGTGATGATGACGCCCTTCTTCCCCGATAATCCCGGCAGATATTCGTGGCGCTTGATCACATAAGCAAAGCCTGCACAGAACACGCGATCAAGATAGCCCTTGAGCATCGCGGGAAATCCGCTCCACCACAGAGGCGAAATCAACGTCACAACATCGGAGCGCCGAATCGCAGTTTGTTCGATCCGAATATCTCTTGACGCCTTACCGGTAGCGACCGCCTTCAGATCGCTCGCCGACATCAACGGATTGAACTTCATGGCATAAAGATCGCGGCATTCGACCTCGTGTCCGAGCGCCTCAAGTGCCGACACGTAAGTTTCGACAACCGCATGATTGAAGCTCTTCGCGCTCGGGTGGGCGGTGATGACAAGGTGGCGCACGTAGTCCTCCGTTTCGCACAGTCAAATCCGGCTGCAGCTGTATTAAATTCATATGGCGGGCCGCAGCTGCATTGGTTGAGGCATATCAATAACGCTCTTTGGCCGAAGGATATGAAAGCCGGCAATAGATCGCTGAATTGAACGCGATGAAGATGCGCTGCACCTTCGCGTTTTCCCCGCGGCAAAGGCGCACGCGGCCGTCCGGCTAGCGAGGGTTGGCAGCATGCCCGACGATCAAACGAATGTTCCAATCCGCGACGCCGCGGTCCAGGCTGTGGCACTTACCCGAAAATTCGGCGATCTCGTTGCGGTCGACAGGGTGTCGCTGACCATCAATCAGGGGGAGATTTTCGGCCTGATCGGTCCCAACGGTGCGGGGAAGAGCACGCTCATCAGGATGCTGACGACCTTGCTTCCACCGACTTCCGGCTCGGCGACGGTCGCAGGCTTCGATATCGTCGGCCAACCCGCCCAGGTGAGACAGCACATCGGTTATGTCCCGCAGCTGCTATCGGCCGACAGTTCGCTGACGGGCTACGAAAACATGTTGCTGTCAGCGCGCCTTTACGGCGTTCCGCGGCAGGAACGTAGCTGGCGCATCGATAGGGCCCTCGCCCGGATGGGGCTTACGGAGGCGGCCCATCATCTTGCCGGGCATTATTCGGGCGGAATGATTCGGCGCCTCGAGATCGCGCAGAGTCTGCTGCATCGTCCGCCCGTGTTGTTCCTCGATGAACCTACGGTCGGCCTCGACCCCGCTGCCCGTGAGACCGTTTGGGAGCGTATCCTGGATCTGCGCGACCGGTTCCACCGGACCATGGTCGTGACGTCACATCACATGGATGAAATCGATCAGTTCTGCGACCGTGTCGCGCTCATCGATCGCGGCCACATTGCGGCGGTTGGTGCCGTGTCCGAGCTAAAGGCACGAATCGGCCCAGATGCCACGCTCGACGACGTCTTCATCCAGCTTGTTGCCGCAACCAGTGGAGCCGAAGCGGAGGGGAGCTATGGCGAAGTCAGGCGAGCCCGTCGGGCAGCCCGTGAGCATGGCTGACGACACGGTCAGCCGAACGGCGGGTACCTTCTTGACCCAAGCGTTTGCGGTGGCGGCGGCCGAGGTCCAGAAGCTTTATCATGATCCGCTGGAGCTAGTCACACGCGCCGTTCAGCCGGTGTTATGGCTGATGCTGTTCGGCGAGGTCATGGCCCGGGTGCGCGGCGTCGTCCCTGGAGATATTCCCTACCTCGACTTCCTCGCCGCCGGCATTCTGGCGCAAAGCGCTTTGTTCGTGGCGATCTTCTACGGCATCTCGGCGATCTGGGAACGCGATCTCGGTGTCTTGCAGCGCTATCTCGTCAGTCCTGCTCCACGTTCGGCGCTGGTGCTTGGCAAGGCCCTTTCGGCGGGCGTCCGCGCCTTGTCCCAGGCGCTGATCGTATATGTGCTCGCGCTACTCCTCGGGGTAGGTATTGATCTTCACCCCTTCAGCATCCTCGGTGTCGCCGCCGCGATTGTGCTCGGCTCGGCCCTGTTCTCGACTCTGTCCCTCATCATCGCGTGTATCGTCAAGACACGCGAGCGCTTCATGGGGATCGGCCAGGTCCTGACCATGCCGATCTTTTTCGCGAGCAACGCCATTTACCCGCTGTCGCTGATGCCCGACTGGTTGCGCGCGGTGTCACACCTGAATCCCCTCACTTATGAGGTCGATGCTCTTCGGGCGCTGATGCTGACTCACGGCGTATCGGATTACGGATTGCTGCTTGATTTCGGGGTCCTGTTGGCTTTGACGGCCGCGCTCACGCTCATCGCCGCCAGGATGTATGGGCGCATGGGATACTGACCTGATCTGCAGGGAGTGGCTCCCTCTCGCAATTTGGCAGAACGTGCGTGGGCCGCACCCGTATACGCGACCCACGCACGTTCTCTCGACTGGACGTTATGCGGCCTTTATCGCAATCTTCTTTTCTGCCTTCCGAGCCTCGGCCGTCTACCGGCGGTTGAATTGACCGAGGTTAACGCCGCCGGCGCCTCGTTGGTATTCTCTTCGCCGAGCGAGGAGGACCGAGCAATGCCAATCATTGGTATAGATCTTGGCACCTGGAATTCTGCCGCGGCGGCTCTCCGCGGCGGACGCCCGATCATTATCTCAAGTGCCGAGGGTATCACGCCGGCTGCAAGGCCCTTTTCAAGCTACGTCGCGCTTACCGCAGATGGCCAAATCATCGTTGGCGGCCAGATCGTTCACAGCCAACGCAAGGGTGGCGGAAGGATGCTGCGCGTCCCCGGCACGTCGCCCGGTCTACCGCCCGGCAATCTTTAGGTCGTCGTTCGCAGAACCGATGATCCTCGCTTCGAGCGACGCGGGAGCGATTTGTCGCGCATCAAAGTATTCGAGGCGGTACTCGTCACCCGCCTCGATGTGCCACGCAAGATCATGAAGTAGCGGCCAAAGTTGCGCCAAGCACACAACCGGATACCGGCCTGCGACTGCCTGGAAAGGACTTGCCGCGGTTCGGGGGATGGCAAACCATGGCGATCTGTTTGTTCGTCTGCAAGTGCTGTTCCTGAGCGCCTGTCCGATAGTCAGCGGCGGCAGTTCGAAACAACGGAAAGCGGGAACACGCGCAGCACCTCCGAATGCTAATTTACGATCGTACCGGGCGAGGTCGATCGATAAACGCTTTGCCAATTTGACGATGACTGCCAGAGGATCCGTATCCACTTTGGCTTAGATGGAGCGCTGATCGCGCAAGAGGATATTCACGGTGATCGGCCCGACGCCATAAAAGACAAACAGCCTTTCGCTCGAGTTCTCAGCATCGCACCGCTGCTTCGTGCAGCCGAAAGAGCTTGCCGCCATATTCCGCAACGAAAGCTAGGCGGTCGCGTGGACGGGTCGAGTTCCGAACGCACATACCTTGTAGCTAGGAACAATGCTACCTCCCGTCGTTCGCGAAGCAGAACAGCATGCCTCAGCCGCCGCGAACTTGGTGGGCCGACGACGCGATGTGTCGCGGCACAAAAGCATGTACGTCCTGCGAGTTTACGTACCCGATGGCCGGCCTGTTCCGTGAGCACGCGGGTCCGAGACCGCTACAACACGAAGCTCCTGACGAGAACGGCGCCTCAGGCCCGCGCGATCCGCCACGCATTGCGAAGTGCCGGAATCCGCTTCAGCGGATAACGGCGATAAACACCGTAATGCATAAGGAAACGCCGGGTGAAAGCGCGCATGATTGACCCTCGGACCATCATTGTTTTAATAAATTGGAAACGTCCGCGGGCCTCCGCATTGACACAGATCAACATCCGTATCCCGCATTTGATCTTGGATGAGACGCTGGCCGTAAACAAAGCAAATGAAGGGCCGCAGCTATCGAGCTAATCGCAACAATAGGCAGGCCTATTGCTTGCCGCACATTTATGGCTGCGGATCGTGGTATGAATCAAACGATATCCTCGCGCCGACACGCACCGCGACGCTGAGCGCCAAGAGTGCCGCCCTTGCCGCAGCTAGGACGTGACAGCTTCACTAAATCAACGCGCCTTTCCGAGAGAGCGGCGGTCCGCGGTATCAGCCTTTGCCGTGTCCATCGTGTGCCGCATCACGGTATCTTGCAGAGCCGGACAAGCAGCGGCGATTGTCGCTGTGAGATGCACGGCGATGAGATAGATGCGCGCTAGCTGCCGATCATGTCGAAATGTGCTTTTTGTTCGTTGGTCAGCGACTGGTAAAAATCAGTTAGCGCGGGCGCGACGGTGTCAACAGCTTCGAGCGCCGCTTTGAGCCGTTGTTCCATCGCGGCGACGCGCCCAGTCGGCGTCAGTGTGGCATAAGGTGGACACGTAGCCTGCAAGAGTTTGGATGCACTCGCGTTCGCTTCCTTGAGCTTATCAAAGCGTGATCGCTGCTCTGGGGTCGGCCTCACCAATTGGTCGATGCGTGCAATCGGCAGGCTTGCTACACTCGTAGCATGCCTCCGCCAAACTCTGCTGGGCCTGACCTGCCAACTGGCTCTCGTTTGGGAAAGCGCCAGCGGCATTGAAACGAGCTCTCTGTTCGTCGTCCAGGGAGTCATAGAATTTATCGAGTGAAGGTCGGACTAGCTGAACTAAGCGAAGCATGGCTTCGATCCACTGGCGTTCAGCCGACATGCGGCCCACTGGAGTGCTCGGCACATCGCTTGGACATGAGTCCTGAAGAACCGTCACGGCTTTTAGAGTTACGTCCTTCAACTCGTCTAGCAGCGCCTGCTGAAGTCTCGTCAGGATGGACCGCGGCCGCAACACGATTGATCGGCCAGTCGCTCCATCCCGGCACATGCAAGTTGCACAAGCCTGTGCGCCTCGACTGGTTCGTTCGGCCCTGGGCGGTTGTCGCAAGCGGTAGGGCCGTTGGTTCCTCGTTTTCGCCATAAGCGTAGGCGTAAGGACCGAAAATGCCTTCATAGAGATCGTCGTAGGCGAACGGCCAGAAATCATCGTAGGCGTAAGGCCAAAACGAATACTCGAACAGATCGGCATAGATATAAGGCCAGAACAGCGGGCCGTACCATCCAATGACGATTCCCCGATGGCGATGGTGCCAGATCGTATGGTCGGCGAACCGACCTTGGAATCTCGATTGCGAGAGATTTCGATCGCGGCTGTGACTAAATACCGGGTTGACCAATGTTCGATCACGCAACGCGGGACTTGCGGCAAAGCGGTTTGGACCCGGTCGCGTCGGCCCGACCACATTCGGTTGCCGCGGTGGCCCTCCAGTCGCGTGGCCCGTCGTCGTCGGCGGAATAGCGACGTGTGGCATCGCTGTTCCTTGTCGTGGTCCTTCTATGCGGAGGGAACGACCGCCATGGTTGGCATAGCCTCCAATGTTGGGCGTGCGTGTGACCGGGCCGATGTGTGGCACTGGCCCTATACCAGGCCCAAGCGGACCACGAGGACTATTTGGTGCGCCGAACATCCGAGGGCTGATGCCGACACCGGAACGAGGCATTCCCAGCGAAGGAACGCCGCCGCCAATGTGAGGTGATGACGGCGAGCTGATGCCGCCGCCATGAGGCATGTCGAGCGGATGAAAGCCGCCACCAAAACCTCCGGCTCCGCCGGCGCGGACGCCACCGCCGATTCCGGTGGCTCCACCGGCGTGACCGATCGGTGCTCCGAACGCACTCGGAATGAAGGCTACCGAGACAAGTGCGGTTGCGATCCAATACTTGAGGTTCATAGCGTCATACCAAAAAAAGCCCTGGCTTCCCATCGTGGGAAGCCATCTACATGGCGTCTTCGACTATGCGCGACGCCCGCACACAACTAGGCGAGCTAAATTGCGGTTAGCTGCCGACGTATTGAGTCACTGTATTAAAATGGATCGAAAAACCAATTCCGGTGTCTCGGAATCGCTTCGGCCGGCCAGATGGGTTAGACGCTTGGATACCCGACTGACTGTGCGAAAGTAACAAACTGATCCGGCTCGAGGCGCATCGTCGCGGCGAGTTTCTTGGTATTCAAGGCGCCGCGAAAGACGGTAGCGAGACCCTCTGACGCGCAGAACAGGTAGACATTTTGCCCGATGAAGCCTGTATCGACCGATGCGTAGAGGCGACGCTCCTCCGAAGAGATATCCTTCATTCGCTCCCCGTGTGCTACGTAAATCAGGTTGAGTGGAGCAGAACCGACGAAATCCTGAGTGCCGGTCTGAGCACGGATGTCGTTCGGCAGGCGCAGTTCGAGCCGATGCCACTTCGGATCATAGAACCAAACGCCATCGGCAAGCGACGCATAGACGTCAATAACCATGATGTGACGCCAATACGGAGCCGTGCGATCGCCGCTTGGGCGGTTGATGCCAAATGCCGCCCACAACAGGTCGGACAATACCTGTTCCGGCAGCGCCCGGTTCGCATATGCGCGGATGGAACGGCGCAACCTCAATGCCTCGATTAGCGGCTTACCGCCGGCCGGATGAGGGGACGGCAAATCCCGGAACTGCGGCTCTGCGGGAGCTGTCGCGGGCACACTGCCGATTGCGGCCGCAAATAATCCGGTGTTTGCCGCGCGGCGCGTCAACATGATCGGCCCTCCATTTCGCTCAGCCAAAACCCTGGCAAATCTTGGCTGAAGCAACATTGAGGTGCATCAACAAGAGGCTGGGTTTAATGTGCCGGCCGTTCGCACGCGCGTTGATCCGAAGCAAAGGCACAGCCAATTTTTCGGCTAAGGGTCCGGCAGTTGTCGAGCCTCGACACGGCGAATGCCTACGATGCGCAGTCGCCCCGCGCGTGAGGGCTATTCGTCTTTTCTCTCCCGCAGTCTTGCCGGTCTTTGGATTGACTAAGTGAGATCCCAAGCTTTCCCAAGCTTTCCCAAGCTTTCCCAAGCTTCATCGGCTTCAGCGCTGATGGCGAACGACATCCACGCTGAGACTGGCACTCACGATTTCGTCGGCTCCGTACCCCTCAACCTCTTTACGTATCCCACGGGCAACGCATGAAGGACGTTTCTCCGGAGGAGCGCCGCCGCCATTGGCCTCCTCAAAGCTTGGTCAGATCTGCGGTCTTCTGCCTAGAATTTAGCAACCGGTCCGTCGCTCTTTCCACTCACTCTCGAATTACCAGAACTGCCGTTCTCTCAGGTCTGAGTGGCAACTCCCAGAGATTATCCCTTTGATGTGAGTCAAAGCCCTTTGGCACCATTAATTCTAGCTTGATTCTGACAGCTCATCCGGGGTCGATTTGTACGGAGCCAGACATGCCGCGGACGCTGACCAGCACCGCCTTCCGACAGGCGGGCGATATTCCGAAGAAATACACTTGTGATAGCGACAATGTTTCGCCACCCCTCGCATGGTCAGGCACCCCAGAGGGCACGCGCAGCTTCCTGATGACCTGTGATGACCCGGATGCTCCCGGTCGGATATTTCATCACTGGGCTGCTTTCGATATTCCGCCCCAATGGGAAGGCCTCAAAGAAGGGCATGGCGCGGAAAGTCTGGCGAACGGCTTTCGGCAAGCAATCAACGATTTCGGAAAGCCGGGCTATTCAGGCCCTTGTCCGTCGCCCGGCGATAAACCCCACCGCTATCATTTCCGGCTGTGCGCGCTGAGCGAGGCATCGCTGCCTCTCGGGCCTACGGCGACATGTGTAGAGGTGATCGCGCTAACCGCCCCTTATGTTTTGGAATTCGTCGAACTCGTCGGCTTGTTCCAGCGCTCGACAAAGCAAACACCGGAGAAACTATGATCGCCCCGAAGGTCAAGGCAGCTTTCTTTGCTGTTCGTTTTCTGTGTGTGCTTACCGCGTCGTTTGCTACCTTCGTGCCGCATATATATGCGCAGGGATTGACGCGCGCTGCGAAAGCCGATCTCTCGGAAGACAAGCGTTGGCTGGCAGTCGCTCCCGGTCGGGTCGAGCCGTTGTCGGGAGAGATCAAGATTGTCGCGCCGCTTATCGGCGTCATCGGCGAAGTGTTGGTCAAAGCCAACGATACCGTATTTGCTGGTGAGCCGCTCGTTCGCATTACCGACGACGAGGCCCGTCGGCGCCTCCAAGCGGCTGAGGTGCAAGTTGCGTTGCGTTTGCGAGCGCGAGACGACGAATACCCTTCAACGAAGGCTGCGACACGACGCCGGGCTGATGATGCAGTGGCCGATGCCGAAAAGGCGATCGCCGATGCACGCGCCTTGCTCGATCAGGTCGCCGTGGAAAGACGTGCCGGCCGGGCTACTGATGCCGATGTCGATGCTGCCCGCTCCGCCTTGGTGATGGCCCAAGACCATCTGAAAGAGCAAAGGGCCGAGCTTCGCAGAGTCGCCGCCGAGACGCCTCCGCCGTCTCAGGTCGAAGGCCAACTGAACCTCGCGCGCATTGAACTGCTGACGACCGCGGCGGCGATCGGGAAGATGACAATTCGCGCACCGATTGGAAGCACCATTCTGCAAGTGAACGCCAAGGTGGGTGAATTAGCGTCTCCTTCGTCGCCGCAGCCGCTCGTGATTCTTGGCGACGTTTCGGCATTGCGTGTGCGTGCTGAGGTCGATGAGCGTGACCTTGGCGTGATCAAGATGGGGCAGTCGGTGACGGTGCGGTCCACCGCCTTTCGCGGACGCGAATTCGGAGGAAAGGTCTCCTTCATCGCGCCGCTGGTCGAATCGGGCCGAACCAAGATTCGCGATCAACGCAATCCAACCGATGTCGATGTCGCTGAGGTGCTGGTCGATTTGTCCGAGCCAAGTCCGCTCTCGGTCGGGATGAAGGTCGATGTCTATTTCCCGCAGGACAACGCCGCCCCGCACTGACGCAATCGTTGTTCTTTAGCAGGCCACTGAAATTCGCTTTCTGCAGCGCGCCGGCGAGCTACCGTTGCACAGAGCTGAGACGTGCAATTTGGCCTGATTTGACTGCGGATTTCAGGCCAGGCTTCGTTGTCACGCAGACGCTGCGAGCAATTTTGGACAACCGGATGAGGTCGTAGGCTGCCATAATCGTGGCGTGCGATCCCGCGCTGCATGAGCTCGGCCGGGAACTTACCTCCGCCTCCAGCAACCGTTCGCGGTTCTTCGTGAACACCGTCGGCACCACACCGGCTCGTCGACACCGAGACCGACGAACGAGCGGTACAGCAGGTTGTAGTGGAGTTGCTCCATCAGCTGCGTTTCGCAGTGGATTGTGTAGAACGCCCGCAACAGAAGCGTGTGAAGCAGCCGCTCCGGTGGAATCGACGGCCCGTCCGCTGTCGGCATAGTCGCCATCGAGTGCAGTCAGCACATCATTGACGATACGCCGGATCGCCCGCAGCAGATGCTTCGCTGGAACACGATCCTCAAGATCAACGCTAAGAAAACAGGCTACCTGTCCGCTCTCCGATCCCCGCATCCTTGCCTCCCGAATGGCAAGGATATCGGAATCATATTCGCTCAGCCCCGTCAGCTTACTTTTCGGCGACCTGCTAGCTAGAAGAGGTTTCGAGATCGGGTGAAGCTGTGCGGCTACACCACCTGTGTTGCGACGGAGCGGAAGCGCAGGATAGCGAGGAAAAAGAACAGGCCGCCGATCAAACCGACCGCAAGAAATTCCTCCCAGACCACGTCGATGCCGGCACCGCGAAAAAGGATCGATTGAGCGAATGAGACGAAATGGGTGGAGGGCGACGCTTCCATGATGGTCGCAAGCCACGGCGGCATGCTTTCAAGGGGCGTGTTGCCGCCGGAGAGCATGTTCATGGGCATGTAGACAAGGATGAAAAGCAGGCCGAGCTGCGGCATCGAGCGCGCGACAGTACCAAGAAAAATGCCGATCGCCGTCGAGAAGAACAAGTAGATCAGCACTCCCGCCATGAACAAGGGGATCGATCCCGTAATCGGGATCGCCAGCAATCCGCGCACGATGACGTAGAGCGTGAAGGCGGTTTCCGTGCTGTTGCGCGCAACTCTGGTTTTTCTTGACCTCTGCGCGCGTCAGCGCGGGATGCTCTGAATGGTCGCGCGGCCTGCTCGGCCCACAATGACACCCGAGGAGGCGATGCCCCCGGGCCGATCCGACCGGTCATAGGACTCCTAGTAGCTAGGACTTGGCCAAACAGCTCACCTCGGCAAGGCGGCCCTCACCGGCTTTCGATTACCCACAATTCGCGGCGTTGGCGAAGGGGTTTGCTTTTCGGCAAAACTCGAGTCGTTGGAATCGCTTGTGATTCATTGCTGAGCACCTGATTCGGGGGAGGGTGCTCAATGGACTTGGGGGCGAGGCTACATGCGGTAGGTAGCGACCATGCCGGCTTTGAAGCCGAGAACTGGGTTGATCGAGAAATTGCCGGTTGCGACTTTCGGGATGAACGACTTGCGAAGCGATTCCGCAGGGTACTTGAGCGGATCGGAAGCGCGATGGGTCAAAGCATCCCTTTGGTGTGCCAGGACTGGGCGAATACCAAGGCGGCCTATCGTTTTTTCTCCAATGACCGCGTCAGCGAAGAGGAGATTTTAGCCGGCCATTTTCAATCGACACGAGATCGGATGGCGGCTAACGGCGATCCGCTCTTGGTGCTGCATGATACGACCGAAGTTTCCTTTCAACGGGAGAAGCCGGATGCGATCGGCGTGACGTATCGGATTAACAGCGGACGCGACAAGGCTGGACGTCTGAGATCGCACACAGTCTGTGGAATTCTGATGCATTCGAGCCTTGCGGTAACGCTCGAAGGCATCCCGCTGGGACTGGCCGCTGTCAAATTCTGGACCAGGAAGAAGTTCAAGGGAACCGCGGCTCTCAAGAAGAAGATCAATCCGACGCGGGTACCGATAGAGAAGAAGGAAAGCGTCAGATGGCTGGAAAACCTGAAGCAGGCTACCGAGCTGGTGGCTGAGCCTGAACGGTGCGTTCACATCGGCGACCGCGAAAGCGACATCTACGAGCTTTTTTGCACCGCTCACGAGCTCGGAACGCACTTTCTGGTGAGAACCTGCGTCGATCGCCTGGCGGGAGACGGCAATCACACGATTGCCGATGAAATGGATCAGGTCGAGACCAAGGGTCTTCATCGCATCGAGGTCAGAGACAACAATGGTGATCCGGCGGACGCCATTCTTGAAGTCAGGTATCGGCGGATTCTGGTCCTGCCGCCGATCGGTAAGCAGAAGCGCTACCCCGCACTGACGTTGACGGTGATCCACGCCGAGGAGCGCGAGACGCCGAAGAACAGAAAGAAAATCGAGTGGAAGTTGATCACCGATCTGCCGGTCCAATCTCGTCAGGACGCCATTGAGAAGCTCGAATGGTACGCAATGCGATGGAAGATCGAGGTCTTCCACAAGATCTTGAAGTCGGGTTGCAAGGCCGAAGAGTCGAAGCTCAGAACCGCAGAACGGCTCGTGAACTTGATCTCTGTCTTTTGCATCATGAGTTGGCGAGTGTTCTGGATGACGATGATCAACCGGTCAGCGCCGGAGGCACCGCCGAGCATTGCCTTGACCAAGGTAGAAATCGGATTGCTCGACCATCTGGTGAACGACAAAGGCAAAACGCCCCCTCAGCAAAAAGACAGTTGGCTCCTACCTTATCAAGATCGCTAGGCTCGGCGGGTACCTCGCCCGTGCCAACGACCCGCCACCAGGAAATACGGTCATGTGGAGAGGATTATCGCGCCTCACGGATATTGAGCTGGGCGCCGTGACAGGCGCTAAAATTGTGGGTAATTGAAAGCCTCACCGGATGCTTACAGGACATGAACGCGCGCAAGCTCTGTGCCGGCAGGAAGAGGGGTCACGTTCAAAGCTGCAAGCGCTTCGCGGTGTTTCTCAAGCGAATCGCTGGGGCGGCTGTCGGGCCGATTGGAGGGTGATGCGGGCGATGCCGGCGGGTCAGTAAGGCGCAAGGGCGGAGCGGCCTTGATAGGACTGCCAAGCGAATTCCCGAGGCCATCTTCGACGTCATTCTATCTCGTCCGTGCGGATGCGATCGCTCCCATCTGCTCCCGAATCGCGGGATCGCTCAGCAAATCTCCAAGCCGCCGTGACAAGCGCCGGCGCCAATTCGGGTACTCGGTCGTGCTGCCGGGCAGATTTGCCTGATGCATTTCATTGGCTAAATCGTCCAGCTGAACCAGGAGCAGCATGCTCGGTGTGCGCGCAAGATATAGATGAACCGCGCCTACGAGGTCTGGAGTCCAGTCGAGGTGATCGGCGTCCGAAGGCGACAATCCGTCGGGAAGGAGCCCTTCACTGGCGAGCGCCTGCAACAATAGCTGTTTCTCGCGAGTACGCGCCGCTCGGGCTCGTGCCTCCTCGTCTGCCAGTTTGAACGTCCCAAGGCGCGCCTTCGCGGCGATGTCGTCGGCGTTCCAAAACCCGCGCAAAGTCGGAAGATCATGGGTCGCGGCCGACACGGAAGCCAGCGCGGGATATTCGCCAGGCCTACGAAATCGCTCCCGCTCTCGCTCGAAATAAAAGATGCGGCAGGAGAGGACATTCGCCTCCGCCATTCGCTCGCGAAAGCCCGCGGGAACCGTTCCGAGATCCTCGCCGATGACAATGCAGCGATTGCGCTGGCTTTCCAGCGCCGCTATGGCGAGCAGCTCCTCGAGCGGAAATCTGACATAAGTACCGCTTGTCGCAGGAGCGCCCGCAAGGATCAGGAACAATCGCCGCCAGCCCATGACATGATCGATGCGCAACGCCCCAGCATGACGCATGTTGGCGCGCAGCAAGGCAATGAAATGTGAGTAACGCGTGGCTGTGAGTTGACGCGGGTTGAGCGGCACGACACCCCACTCCTGCCCGCATTCGTTGAAAGGATCCGGCGGCGCGCCGATGCGGAGTTGCGCCGCAAACAAATCCGGATGCGCCCAGTGATCGGCGCTCGCGGCATCGACGCTCACGGCCAGATCGTTGTAAAGACCGATCGCCATCCCCCGTTGACGAGCGATTTCAGCCGCCTGCGAAAGTTGTTGCTCGCACAGCCACTGAAGATAGATGAAGAAGGAAATCCGCTCGACATGGTGGCGTTGAAGGTTCGACACCGCGGTGGAATCCCATTTTCTGTATTCGGCAGGCCAGCGTGACCAGTCATGCATGCCGAAATGTTCGCTGAGAACCTGAAAGGTGGCGAAGCGCTGAAGAGCCTGTCCCCCCCGTTCAGCAAAACTGCGGAACGCCTGTCCGCGCGCGGTTCCCTGCGAAAGATGCTTTGCCTCGAAACTCCGATGAAGGCTTTGTAGGATAGCAAGCTTGCACTCCGCGACGGCTTTGTAGTCGACAAACACGCTGCCACGAGCCGGCGCAATGGCGCGATCTATCTCGGGCATCCGGATTAGGGCGTGGGCCTCGGCGGACTCTGCAAGATCGGGAATGGCCGTCACGTCGAGGTAGAGAGGATTGCGAAACAGACGGCTGCTCGGCGAATAGGGGCTAGCCTGCTCGGGTACTTCCAGAAATAAGGCGTGCAGCGGGTTGAGACCAATGGCACAGGCACCATCCGCTGCCGCTCGTTCGATCAGCGTCCCCAAATCACCAAAATCGCCGATACCCCAATTGGTCGATGAATTGAGGGAATAAAGCTGTGTAGCGATACCCCAATGCCGTGTTCCTGTGGGCAGAAAGCAGCGTGCCGGTGCAATGATCAGCAGCGACGTCTCCGCGTCTGCGAGCCGGAATTCATGATAGCCCGCGGGAAGCGGCGCCAGTTTGAGGCGGTACAGGCCGATGCACAATCCGTGTGTACGCCCCGTCTCTTCGAGAGGAAGAACGGCGAGATCACAATCTGCTGCGCAGGTCTCGCCGCTTTCCAGTTGCACCGACCATCGGATCGTCCTCGCACCGCCATTCAGCGGCAAGCGAAGCGGCACGACGATCTCCTCATGCTCGCGAGCGAATACGACCGGTGGCAGCGGGCTTTGCCACTTCTCTTCCTCTAACATGGCAAGACTTGCGGCAATCTCCCGTTCCGAGCGGGCCGGAAGGCCGAGCACTTCAAGCAGAGCGCGTGCCGTATCTGGTGTTGTTTCATGCAGATTGCCGACAATGTCCCAATAGCGTCGCTCGATGCCCGCTTCGTCTGCCAACCGCCACAGGCCTTCATCCGCCGGCATGAAAGCAGATCCTCAGCCTTCGCCGGCGAGCAGCGCCAGGGAATGCGCCGCAAGTCGGAACCGCGTCGTCGGCTCCAAGAAGCCGCTCGGCGGCAATGCGGCCGAAGCCGTTTCGACCATGGAAGTCCACCGCTTGTTGGGTCGCGCGTCGGGAATCACAAAGTCGACTTCGTCCGCGCCCGCATTCATCAGCAACAAAAAGCTGCGACGGTCGTGTTGATCAGCATTCGGCTCGCCGCGTTTCTCGGGGACAACGGCATAGCGGACGCCAAGGCATTGCCGGTTGCTAGCGGGCCAGTCTTGTTGCGTCATCTCGCGCCCATCCGGCAACAGCCAGGCGATATCTTTCTCTTTTCCTCCGTCGATATGCTCGCCGTGAAAAAAGTGCGGCCGCCGGAACACCGGATGCTCGGTGCGCAGTTTCACCAGATACCGAACGAACGCCAAAAACGAGCTGTCCCTGTCGAGTCCTGTCCAATCAACCCAACTGATCTCATTGTCCTGACAATAGGCGTTGTTGTTGCCGCACTGTGTGCGGCCGAATTCATCGCCGGCAACGATCATCGGAACGCCGAGCGACAGCAGAAGCGTGGCCATCATGTTGCGCTTCTGCTGTTTGCGAAGGGCCACTATAGCGCGATCGGCGTTAGGGCCTTCGACGCCGCAATTCCAGCTATAATTCGCATCTGTGCCGTCGGCGTTTCCTTCACCATTGTCCAAATTGTGCTTGTGCTCGTAGCTGACGAGGTCCTCTAGCGTGAAGCCGTCATGGGCGGTGATGAAATTGATGCTCGCTGATGGCCCGCGACCGCTTTGCCCAAAGACATCACTTGACCCCGAAAGCCGGAACGCCAAATCGCCGACCACGTTCCCCTCCCCTCGCCAGAACCGCCGCACGCCATCGCGCCACTTGTCGTTCCATTCACTCCAACCGGGCCGAAAACCACCGAGCTGGTATCCGTCGGGCCCGAGGTCCCAAGGCTCCGCGATGAGCTTCGACTTTGCGAGCACCGGATCCTGCATGATCGCGCCTAGGAAGCGGCCGCGCGGGGAGAAGTGACGGCCTTCCCGCGCGAGGCTCACGGCGAGATCGAAGCGAAAACCATCCACCTGCATGTCCCCCACCCAATAGCGCAGGGAATCCATCACCATCTGCAAGACGCGCGGATGCTCCAGGTTCAGAGTATTGTGGCATCCCGTGAAATCGCGATAACGCCGCCTGTCTTCCGCGAGGCAATAATAGGAGGCGTTGTCGATCCCGCGGAATGAGAGCGTCGGCCCGAATTCATCGCCTTCGCCCGTGTGGTTGAACACGACATCCAGGATAACCTCAATGCCGACGGCATGGAGCGCGCGGACAGTTTCACGAAAGTCGCCGATGTCGCCATTCGCGAGATAACGCGGTTCGAGCGCAAAAAAATTGATCGAGTTGTAACCCCAGAAGTCGCGCAGCCCGTTTTGGGCCAGCACAGGCGTGGTCGCGATCGGATGAACAGGCAGCAGCTCCACCGCCGTGACTCCCAAGCCGCGCAGATGCTGGATGACATTCGGATGCCGCAGTCCGGCCATCGTTCCGCGGATAGCTTCGTCGACGGTCGGATGGCGCATTGTGTAACCACGCACATGCAATTCATAGATGATGGAACGCGCGTGCGGAATCTGCGGCCGCGTATCGCGGCCCGAAGTACCGACCGGATCGGTGATCCGGCACTTCGGCATGAGTGCGGCATTGTCTCGGATGTCGAAGGAAATATCCCAGCGGGGGTTGGCGGGATCGTATCCGCAGTGCAGATCGCTCCATGCGAACGAGCCTGATAGAGAGCGCGCATACGGATCGATCAAAAGCTTGTTGGGATTGAAGCGATGACCGTTTAACGGATCGTAAGGTCCGTGAACGCGATAGCCGTAGAGCAATCCGGGGCGCGCATCCGGAAGATAGCCATGCCATACCTCCTCCGTATATTCGGGCAGCGTCAGACGCGCGGTTTCGCGCGATCCGCCGGGATCGAACAGACAAAGCTCGACTTTCTCGGCATTGGCGGAGAACAGCGCGAAATTCACACCGTTTCCGTCATAGGTCGCGCCCAGCGGATAGGGCTGTCCCTCTTTCAGGCCCGGCCAGGCGCTCACCGCGAGGTTCTCTCCGGTTTCAGCACCAGCACCCCGAGTGGCGGCAAGGTAAGCGATAAAGAGTTGGTCATTCCGTGTGCTGGTCGGCTTTCGCTCTGTATAGTGCCTGTATTGCCCGCATTGCTCCCGCCGTAATAGGCCGAGTCTGTGTTGACGATCTCTCGATACACGTCGCGACGGGGCACGCCGACGCTGTAGCCGCGGCGCACGACGGGCGTGAAGTTGCAGACGACCACAACGAAGTCCTCAGGATCGGCGGCGCGGCGGAGATAGGAGATGACGCTGTTGTCCGCATCATTGCAATCAATCCAGGAAAAGCCTTCGGACTCGCAATCGCGCTCATGGAGCGCCGGGCTCCCGTGATAAAAAAGATTCAAATCCCGCACAAGCCGTTGAACACCGGCATGCATTCCGTCCGCGATAAGATGCCAATCGAGCCCTTGGTCGTGGTTCCACTCGCGCTCCTGCGCGAACTCTCCCCCCATGAACAGAAGTTTCTTGCCTGGCTGCGTGTACATCAACGCAAAATAGGCCCGCAGATTGGCAAATTTCTGCCACCGGTCGCCGGGCATCTTACCGAGTAGCGACCCTTTGCCGTGCACGACCTCATCATGGGACAGCGGCAGAATGAAATTTTCATTGAAAGCGTAAAGCAAGCCGAACGTCAGACGGTCATGATGATATTTCCGGTGGATCGGATCCTTCATCATATAGTCGAGCGTGTCGTGCATCCAGCCGAGGTTCCACTTGTAGCCGAAACCAAGGCCGCCGACATAAGTGGGACGTGAGACCATCGGCCACGCCGTCGATTCCTCTGCAATGGTGACCGTATTCGGATGGCTTTCATAGACGACTTTGTTCAGACGGCGCAAAAAGTCGATCGCCTCTAGATTTTCGACGCCGCCATGGATGTTGGGAATCCATTCGCCTTCCTTGCGGCTGTAGTTGCGGTACAGCATCGAGGCGACAGCGTCCACGCGCAAGCCGTCGATGCCGTAGCGCGACAACCAAAACAAGGCATTGGACAGGAGAAAACCCCGCACCTCGTTGCGGCCAAAATTATAGATGTGGGTGTTCCAGTCGGGGTGATGGCCTTCCCGCGGATCTCGATGTTCATAAAGATGTGTACCGTCGAAATAGGCAAGGCCGTGGGGATCGTTCGGAAAATGGCCGACGACCCAATCCAGAATTACAGCAATACCTTCCGCGTGACAGCGTTCCACGAATCCGAGAAACTCTTCGGGCGTACCATAGCGGCTTGTAGGCGCAAACAACCCCGTGGGCTGGTAACCCCACGACCCGTCGAAAGGATATTCGCTGATCGGCATCAGCTCGATATGCGTGAAGCCCATCTCCTTGACATACGGGACAAGCGTGCCGGCCAATTCGCGGTAGCTCAGCGAACGGTTCCCCTCGTCCGGCACGCGCCGCCACGAGCCCAGATGAACTTCGTAAATCGACACCGGCGCATGGCGATCCGCGCGCGGAACGGTTTGGCTTGCCGGTGTGCACGGCAGCGGCACCGGGCAAACCACTGACGCCGTTCTCGGAGAGCGCTCGGCCTCGAAGGCATAAGGATCAGCCTTGAGGAGAAGTCCGCCGTCACGGGTCTTGAGTTCGTATTTGTAGCATGCGCCGGGAGCCACGCCGGGCAAAAAGATTTCCCAGATGCCGGCGCCTGGGTGCAGCCGCATGGGATTGCGCCGGCCATCCCAGTCATTGAAATCGCCGACAACGCTGACACGCCGCGCATTAGGGGCCCAAACTGCAAAGTTCGTTCCTGCAACGCCGCTCATAGTGATCGGATGTGCGCCCATCTTTTCGAAGGCGCGCAAGAAACTTCCTTCCGCATGCAGATGGAGGTCGAGCTCGCCCAGCCATGGGCCGAAGGAATAAGGATCGTCGATGACTTGGGATCCTGTGTTCGTTGTAACCACCAGGCGATACGGGAAAGGATCTCGACGGGTATTAACGATGCCGCTGAAGAAGCCCCAATCATGTACGCTTATGAGCTTGACAGCTGGATGGCCGTTTTCGCGATCAATAACGACTACGGACAAGGCATTTGGATAAAAAACGCGCACAACGAGCGCGCCATCTGCATCCCTGTGCATGCCCAGATATGAGAACGCATCGCTCTCATCCCCGTTGAGAATGACGGAAGGCCGGTCAAAAGGAGACGGAGTAACCGTTCGACCGTTTCGCCGCGCGGGTTTCCGGCCCTGGGACAAGGAGCATTCCTATCTTTTCACAACAACAAGCATTCGGAAGGCGCGGAATGTCGCAGGAGCATTGATGCAAATCAATTACTCTCGCCTCTGAACATCTTAGTCGCTACATATAGGAAGAGGGATTGAGATGCGGGTGCTTTTTGTTACGTCAGAAGCTTATCCTCTTGCCAAGACGGGTGGTCTCGCTGACGTTTCCCACGCCTTGCCGATAGCTTTGGCGCGCCGTGGGGTCGATGTACGCGTCATGCTCCCCGCCTATCCCGACGCCGTTGCGCAGATAGAGTCGCCCCGCATCGCGGCCAAGCTTGAGGCGATGCTTGGGATTGGCGATGCAACGCTGATCTCCGGCCACCTCCCAGATACGACTGTGCCGGTTCTGCTGGTTGATGCTCCTTCGCTGTTTCGGCGCGAGGGCGGGCTCTATCGGCGCTCGGATGGCCAGGACTGGCCGGACAACGCGCTCCGCTTCGCCTTTTTCTCCCATGTCGCCGCGAAATTGGCGATGGGACGGGGGGGCCTTGGCTGGAAGCCCGATGTCGTACATGCCAACGACTGGCATACGGGCCTGCTCCCTCTGCTGCTCGCACTGGAAGGAACGCCAAGGCCAGCCACGATATTCACAGCTCATAATATGTCATTCCAGGGCAACTTCCCTGCCGATGTCCTGCCAGTCATCGGCCTTCCCGGCGATTGCTTTGGTGCGGATAGCATAGAATTTTATGGACAGACATCTTTCTTGAAGGCTGGGCTTCGCTACGGCGACCGCATCACCACGGTGAGTCCGACTTACGCCAAGGAGATTCTCACGCCGGAAGGTGGGTGCGGACTGGATGGACTTCTGCGCCAGCGGGCCGCCCACTTCACCGGAATTCTCAATGGAATCGATGATATCTTGTGGAACCCCGCAACGGATACGCATTTGCTGCAGACTTTCCGGGCTAACGAGATTGCTGGCAAAAGAGCCTGTAAGGCCGCGCTGCAGCGCGAGTTCGGCCTTCCTGTCGATCCGGCAATCGCCCTTGTTGGTTTCGTAAGCCGCCTGGCCCATCAAAAAATGGCCGACACGATTGTGGCCACGCTGCCTTGGCTGGCCAGCCAGAATGCGCAGTTCGTCCTACTCGGCGAAGGTGATCGAGCGCTGGAGATCGAATTGGAGCAGGCCCAGGCGCGATATGACAAATTTGTGTCGGTCCATATCGGCTATGATGAGGCCCTGGCCCACCGCCTTCAGGCCGGTAGCGACATTCTGCTCGCCCCGGCGCGTTTTGAGCCCTGCGGACTAACGCAACTTTATGCCTTGCGCTACGGAACGCTACCCGTCGTCCGCCGGACGGGCGGACTGGCAGACACCGTTGTGGATGCCACCGCCACCGCTATCGCAGACCGAAGCGCGACCGGATTTGTTTTCGAGGACGCTAACCCGGCCGGTCTCATCGCGGCTCTTGGACGGGCCCTGGCGCTATACCGCGAACCGCTGACTTGGCGGCGCCTGCAATTGCAGGCCATGGCTCAGGATTTCAGCTGGAACGCAAGTGCGGCCCAATACGTCTCGCTCTATCACGACGCGATGGCGATGCCGTTACCGTCCAGCGGGACCGCGCCGATCGACGATGCCGACGAAGAAATTGAAACACGGATTGCGATGTGAGGTCATCATTTCGTCGCGTTTGTCTGAGTGAATAATAAAAAGGCCATTGCTTGAAAATCGGGCAGGAGATTACCTCGGGCAGGAGATTGCCATGGCCAATGACAGTAATCTCTCGGAAGATGCTATCAGACTGCGCAGCTATCTGATTTGGCAGCGTGGAGGTTGTCCGCAGGGCAGCGCACTCGATCACTGGTTATGCGCAAAAGCAGAGCTTGAAGCGGAACTGCAGGCGACGGCAACTATCGATTCGCACCTGCGCGGCGGCCCGCCCCTTCGCAATCTACTGGGCGGGTTCGTCAAGCCGCGCGTTTCGATTTCGTCACCGCCACGCAGGAATGTCGCAACCAGGATTGCACCGGAAGGACGGGCTACTGGAACTAACGCTGCCAAGCGATAAGCGGCAGTTCTGCGGGCAATATCGCGTCCGGGTGATGGGGCACTGCGCGGACAGTGTAATCGTCGGCCGGGCGCGATGTCTCGACAATGCCGGCATAGATATAACCATTGCTCGAACCCGGGATCGCTTGTTCCTTGTGTAGAAGGATCACCTCCGGCAGAAGCTTCCCCTTGCCGTCGGCAAATAATTCGACGCGCACCGAGTCCGGTGATACCTCGCCCATATAGACAGGCACGACAAATTGCCACGCCGTATCGTCACGATTGACCGTCGTGCTACCGATATGCAGCGTCGTCCACCTCTTGTAGACAGTTCTGGACCACTCGTTCATCGCCCGGGCCTTGGCACATTTGTCCTTCAGGCGTTCGCGTACCGCCTGCGCGCGCGGCAGATAAGTCTTTTCAAGGTACTCCCGCATCATGCGCGTCGTGCTGAACGCGGGCGTCAGCGTCGACATGCTCTTTCGAACCCGTTGCACCCACGCACGCGGCATTCCCGCAGCGTCGCGGTCGTAGAATTCAGGAATGACCTTTGTTTCCAGGATTTCGTAGAGGCTCTCTGCGTCACGCGCGTCGACTTCTTTGACTGCGCCACCGAGTCCGTCGCCAACCACCCACCCCAGCTCTGGGTCATAAGCTTCATCCCACCAGCCATCGAGGATCGAGCAATTAAGTCCGCCATTGACCAGAACCTTCATTCCGCTCGTTCCGCAAGCTTCCCAGGGCCTGCGCGGTGTGTTGATCCAGACGTCAACCCCCTGCACAAGCTCCTGCGCAAGATCAATGTCATAGTCTTCGAGAAATATCACGCTCCGCCGGAAGCGCGGCTGACGCGCGAATTCGATCCATTCCCGTATCATGTCCTTGCCCATGATGTCGGCGGGATGTGCCTTTCCGGCGACGACGATCTGAACAGGCCGTTTTTCGTTCAGGAGCAATTGCGCAAAGCGATTTGGATCGCTCAGGAGCAAATTCGGTCGTTTATATTCGGTGAATCGCCGTGCAAAGCCTAACGTAAGAACGTTTGCATCGAGCACCGTGTCGGCCTCTCGAACCGCCCCCAGTGCTAATCCCCGTCCTCTCAATTGAGTCGTCAGATATCTGCGTGCGACGCGCACGACGCGGTTGCGGCTCTTGCCGCGCATTGCCCATAGTTCCTGATCGGAAACGCCGGCGATGCCATCGAACCCGATGGCGGGTGGCAAACGCCACCGCTCCTTGCCCAAGGATTCCGTCCACAGCCGGTCCGCTTCGGCCGAGTCCCATGTCGGAACATGTACGCCGTTGGTGATCTGTCCGACCGGCACTTCGCAGGCAGGCCAGCGCGGGAAAAGCGGCTGGAAGATCTGCCTACTGATTTCGCCGTGCAAGCGGCTGACGCCGATGGTAATGCCTGAACCGCGCAACGCCAGATAGGCCATGTTGAACGGCTCATTGCTATCCTTCGCGTTCAGGCGGCCCAGTGCGAGGACATCATCGAGTTCAACACCGCGCTCGGCAAGCACGCCTTCGACGTACGGCAGGTATTTCCGCAGAAGGTCGATATGGAACTGGTCGAACCCGGCGGCGACCGGCGTATGCGTCGTGAAGATATTGCCGGCCCTTGTGGCCCACAGCGCTTCCCAGAAATCGATACTCTGCTTCAAGGCCAGGTGGCGCGCTCGCTCGATGAGCGCGAATGCTGCATGGCCTTCATTGACGTGACAGATTTCAATTTCCGGGTGCAGGGCCTCTACCACTCGCCATCCGCCGATGCCAAGTGCGATCTCCTGCATCAGGCGGATCTCAGGGCCACCGCCGTAGAGCTTCGCCGTGATGCCGCGGTCGGGCGGACTGTTGAGGACATCGTTGCTGTCAAGAAGGTATAGCCGCACGCGTCCGACGGTGACTTGCCACACGCGCAGCTGAACGACGCGGCCTGGCAGCTCCAGCGGGATGCGAAGCCAGCCTCCCTCCGGCAGGATGACAGGCTCGATCGGCATCGTGGCCGGTTCGTTATACGGATAGAATTCTTGTTGTACGCCGGCTGCGTTCACAGTCTGCCGAAAATAGCCTTCCTGATAAAGGAGTCCGATTCCGATGATGGGAACGTCGAGATCGCTGGCGGTTTTCAGAAAATCTCCCGCTAATACGCCCAATCCGCCAGCATAGAGCGGCAAGGCGGCACCGAGGCCGAACTCCATGCTGAAATAGGCGACGCCGCCGAGCTGCGACGCACCTTCGGTTAGGTGGAACCACCCCGGCGTTTGTAGATAGAGGTCTCGCGCCGCCACCAGACGGGCGAGTTCCTCTAGAAAATTCTGGTCGCAAGCGAGCGATTTGAGACGGTCTGCAGGAGCGCTCTGCAACACGGCCCACGGATTGTGCGTGCGCTCCCAGAGCTGCTCGTCAACGTGGGACCACAACAAGTCACCTCCGTGACTCCATGTCCAGCGCAGATCGAGGGCAAGCGACCGCAGGGCGGAGATTTCGTTGGGTAATTCTGGCAGAGGAAGCGCAACCATGACCCGACACCCGACTCTTCACGCGGCTATTTTATCAAACCCGACACAAAATTCGAATTCCGCATCATCCCTCCTAATCTTACTGCGTCAGAACCTACCAGGTCTATTTTGAGCTGAGATCGGCACGACGCAGCAGGGGCAACGCGACAGCGTTTTGGCGAGAGCAGCGCTCAATCTCCGCCGGACGGTCGCAATCGAATTCGGGACGTGGCGTTCAGGCCGCAATGGCGGAGCCCCTTGGCCGATAACTTTCCGGCACTGTAACTTCTTTGAACAGCCTGGCGGAAACTGTCTCTGAGGGGGGAACCGTCTCCCGTTCGGAGACTAGGAATCCGTAAGCCGCGATGCATAGCGTCGCGTGATGGTGGAAACCGCGCCAGCCTCGCCCTTCAAAGTGGCCGAGGCCAACCTCCTGTTTGAGTTCGTGGTAGTCGCGCTCAATGCGCCAGCGCAGCTTGGCGATGTTTACGAGTTCACGCAATGCGATGTTCGCCGGAAGGGTTGAGAACCAATATTTTGTTGGTACCTCTTCGCCCTCTGGCCACTCGATCAGCAGCCACTCCTCCGGCCGGCTCTCAGCGAGCCAGCAATCTCGATGCGCTGCACGAACGCGCACGCGGGCAAACCGTGAAGACAACGGTTCCGCCGTGCCTTCTCGCCACGTGATCTTGCGCCAAGCCTTTGACGGCAGGCCAACCGCAAGCTTCTTGACCGAGATCGGTCGGTGCTTGCCATCACGCCGCAGCAACTTCGGAGGTCGCCCGTGCCCCGACCAGGCCTTTGGCGGGGACGGCCCGGTGCCAGGCGCCCATACTGACGTCTGCGGCTGGATGCCGGCTACGTAGCTCAATTCGAGCGCTGTGATGTTCGTACGCAGATCAGTGTCAGTGCCATAGCCGGCGTCCATCAACACCACACCGCGCGGCAAACCCGCCGCACACGCCCACCGCAACTGCTCGAGCGCGATTGCAGGCTTGGTTTTGAATCCGATCTCCTTGGGCACCCCTGCTTTGCGTCGCCTTGCGCGATCCGTCGCCCATTCCTTCGGTAAATAGAGACGATAGGCCACCGGCAAGCTCGCATGGTGGTTGGCAATCGAAAGGGTCACGGCGACCTGACAATTGTCTTGTTTGCCAAGCTCGCCGCAATATTGCCGCGCAACCCCCCGACTGAATGCCGGCCCTTCTTCGGGAAGCCCGTGTCATCGATGATCCAAGCTTCGATTGGCCCGTGCCGCTCGATCTCAGGCAGGACCATCGCGCGGACCTCGGCCAAGATCTTCTCGTCAGACCAGTTGCCTTCACCAACAAAGTGCAGCAGCGACTGATGTTGCGCCGCCGTTCGGTCAGGCGCCGTGATCGCCGCCATGGCTCGACGCTCTTGCGCTCGCAAGGCATCACCAGTCCCGTGCAATAATCGCGAAGCGGTCTGGCCCGGTCGGCGTGTCCGATCACTCTCGTCAGACGCTCGACATACGCCGAAAACCGTGATGCCGCGTCCCCCAATTTTGGTAGACCCATCTCAGCCGCTCCACATGCTGAAAAGTGCATCTTGTCAAATACGTGATTCTCATCGGCAAACGATGCGACCTACTGACTCAGTAAGACTAGGAACTCGGAACCGTAGTAAAAATCTACTTTCGAAGCTTAGGGTTCAGGGGGCCCTTATGTGTGGTGAGTTCGAGAAAGGCGCGCGGCGGGTTCTTTGCGTCTTTCCACGATATGCGCCCTCCTTCGGCTCTTTCGAGTAATGCCTACCCGCTGTTTAAGGGGGTCCGCGCCTTCATGCCGCCGCAAGGTCTTCTGGTCGTTGCGGCGGCGCTGCCGCCGAACTGGCAGGTGCGATTCATCGACGAAAACATTGGGCCTGCAGGCACGGAGGATTTCCTGTGGGCCGATGCGGTGTTTGTCAGCGGAATGCACATCCAGAAACCGCAGATGCAAGCTATCTGTCGCCGAGCGCAGGCGCTGCATCCGTCTGCACCCGGACAAGACCGATGTCGGCGACTGCCGGCAAGCCGGGGAAGGCTTCGACTTCCTTGGCTACCGGTTCGAGGCCGGACGACGCTTCGTCCGCAAGAAGAGCCTGACCCGCCTCAAGGATGCGATCCGCGAGAAGACGAAGCGCACGCGCGGCGACAGCCTCGCCTGCATCATCGCCGATCTCAATCGGACGCTGCGCGGCTGGTTCGGCTACTTCAAGCATGCCCATCCTCGCACCTTCATCGTGATCGACAGGTTCACCCGCAGGCGACTGCGCTCGCTGCTGCGCAAGCAGCAGAAGCGGCCCGGCCTCGGACGATGTCGCAACGATCATCAACGCTGGCCCAACGTCTTCTTCGCGCAAGCTGGGCTGCTCGCACTCGACACGGCTTGGCAAACCGCGAGACACTCCCGATGAGGAAACTACCGACTGGAGAGCCGTATGCGGGAAAGCCGCCCGTACGGTTCGGAGGGCGGGGAGGGCCATAACCCTTCCCGACCCCTATCCAGGAAATGATCCATGGTGCCGTGCTCGCGTTCGCGCACGACTGCGGCGCCTGCCAATATGATCGCCAACATGGTCACGTTGTTGATGATGCCCATGACGCTCGTGAACCAGGCCGTCGTGATGTTGGGATTGAACAAGATGCGCACGACGAGATTGACGGTCGATAGCGGCGCACCTTCCGAACGCGACAGAAAGTCCGCGATCTCGTTGGAGATGATCTGCTGCACATATCGGAGCCGAGGCCCGCCTGGACCATCAACGTAGCGTCGACGTTGACTTGAACGGTCGGCTGGATTCCTCACTCTCTCCACGTTCACGCATCCGGAAAAACGTAGGCGGCGGCCGTCCATCAGCGAAGCGCTCATGCGGATCTTGCCATCACTCTGGATCTTGGATCCTAAACCCGCGTCGTACAGGGGGTCATCTTCCAGCAGCTCGACCGCTCGCACGACGGCCGTTACGGCGCTGCCGGGCCTCGTCTCGTTGATTGCGGTGTGCAGAGGGTATTGCGTATTGGCACAGCAGAAGTCTCGGCGCAGACGCACCGGGCTGCTTCCCTGTTCACCAATCACCCCCCCATCATTCAAATCCGCGACGTGACTCTTACCTTGCCGAGCAACGGGATCCCCGAGCACGTTTGACACACCCAGTGGGAATGTGACGACGACAGCCTAAGCTTTTTGCTTATCCGGCGCGGCATCCAGCGTTGCCAACGTGGCCTCTTCTTCCGCGAGCAGCCGAAGAAGCGTCTGCCGCTTGGATTCGTCCGTTTCCGTTGTGAGCAGGGTACGAAAGTGCTCGATGTTGAGTATGGCCACCGTCCTGTTCATGGTGGGCCTCCGTTTTAGAGCGGCGTTGGAATGTGCGCCCTGTGCAAGGCAAAGTCCATCTCCGCCTACGTATAATTCCCTAGTGGTCGCGCTTCGCCGATTTTCCTAAACTTTTGGGCACCTCGAACAATGAAGAGTTTTTTGTTGGCTCGATTGCCGACGCTGCGCGACGGTGATTTTCGCTCTTAATTTGTCGGTAATTCGGTGCGCCAGGCGTCCGATCGGAGCGCTTCGGGCAGACTCCGCCCTTATGCGGTAGCCATCTGCTCCAGCGTCACCAGCCGGCGGATGTTATAAGCAAGGTTCTGCAGACCGATTTTGGCTTTCGCCCGCGCGATGCCGATCGTCCGTACGATCCGGCCACCCGGCGAGTTCTGTTGAGCACCGAACACGTGCTCGACGCGAGCCCGAACTTTGCTCTTCTGGCGGTTCGCGTTCTCCTGCGCCTGCGATAGCGCATGATTGCGGCTCGCGCGCTGATGAATGCGACTACGCAAGCCGCGCGCCCTGAGCTTCACTTCCGTCTCGGCCGACCGATAGGCGCTGTCCGCGTACACGTCCTCCGACGTGTTGGCCTGGTTCAGAAGCCCGTCGAATTTCTGGCTGTCATGCACACTCGCGTCGGTCACGTCATACTGCCGGATCAGCTTGTGCTTGGCATCCGCATTCACGTGGTTCTTGTAGCCGTAGAAGCTCTTGCCGTGCTTCTTGGTCCAGCGCGCGTCCTTGTCTTTCTGCCGGTTTTTCGCCGGGTTCTTCTCCCACGCATCAGGCGTCTTGCCGGCCTTCACGTCATCATTCTCGTCGCGGCTGTTGCGCTGCTTGGGGACCGGCACGATCGTGGCATCAACCATCTGGCCACCGCGCGCAATGTAGCCCTTCGCCTCCAAATGCTGGCCAAAGCGCTCGAACAGCTTCTCAATCAACCCGGCCTTCGCAAGCGTCTCTCGGAACAGCCACAACGTCGTGCCGTCCGGAATGCTGTCCTCGATGCCGAGCCCCAGAAACCGCGTAAATGAGAAGCGGTCGCGCACTTGATACTCCACCTGTTCGTCAGACAGATTGTAAAGCGATTGAAGCACCAGCATCCGAAACATCACCATGACGTCGATAGGTTTGCGGCCGGCGGTGCTCTTCTTCTCGTTCGCCGGCGTCAACACCGCCGCCTCAATCTCGGCCCGGAAGCTCTCGAATGGCACCACGCCAGCAATCATTTCCAGCGGATCGCCCTTCGCGGAAATCGCCGCAAGCCGCCTGTCAGCATCGAAGAATCGAAATTGCCCCATCGTCCTCACACCCGCGAATTTCTGATGAAACTCAGACTCGCACAAATTCGCCGCCGTCGCTATTTTTCGAGGTGCCCTTTTGTTTATCGCGACGTTCCTCTTCCGCTGCCCTGCCACCGAGTATCAGGTCCAAGGTTGGGTCGATGACAACCCCGAGAAGACGTCGAGAGTTATCAGCCGGTGACGTGCCTTGCCTGCGGCCGGGTGCACTTGGTCAATCCAAAAACCGGCAAAACGCCTACTGAGGTGGCTGCTGGATCCCCTTCGCAGGTTGCAGTTGGAGCGGACAGCCCGCGGCGAGGAGCCTAAAAGGACAACCTCGACCCCGACAGCACAGATCGGAGCGGTCATGCCAGATGCATCCAATAGGGCTGCTAGCTACCGCGACCTCGCAGACGAATGTCTGAAGCGCTCCGAGCTTGCCTCCGACGGCAACATTCGCGCGCATTACCGCAGGATCGCCGAAAACTATTTGGTCGTCGCACGAGCCGAACTCACGCGCGCGGAGCAAAATCGCATCCACAAGCGACCACAGCCATAAGTGCCTCTAACCCAGTTTCGCCCAGTCGTTCGACGCACCAATACCGCATCACCTCGCAAATGTGCCGCTTGCGGTCGCGAGCCGCGACGCATATGTTTTCGCGCATCATGTTGGCATTCGATCCAACCGATTATTCAGTTGTCGTAAAGCGTAGGGCGCGTCCTCCGAAACCGTGGAGGTGGGAAATTTATCGCGCGGGGTGAGCAAACTCGATAGAGCAATCGCCGCTTTACTTCGAGGCTCCGGCGACGGCCGTTAGAGCAGGAAAAGAAGCTCTCAGGGCGCTGTTGGAGAAGCTCCGCCCCGAACTCCTGCAATCGCCGCTCTTGTGACGGGTCGTTTCAAGGAGTTGGGGCGATTTCTTCGTTCGTTGTCATTGACTACACGCAGCTCCGCTTGGATGACCGACAATCGTGAGAGCTTCCCGTAGTCCAAGGATAGACAAGTTTTTGCTCGGAGAGGAGACGAACAGATGATGAATGCGTCGCGTGTTTTGATGGTCGGCGTCATCGTTCTGTCGGCTGCCGCCTTGGCGTCGGTCGCCTTAGCCCGCGGTGGTCGCGGGGGAGGACGAGGCTTGGGGATATCTGCGATTTTGTGCTTAAGCGGCGCTCAACTGGATCGCAGTCTTGGTACCATCGATGCGCTGATAAAGACTAGCGGCAGTCAAAAGGCAGCCCTCGATGACCTCAAGAAGGGCGTCAAGGAATATTCCGACAGTATGTCGCGCGCCTGTGGCGGCGACGTTCCTATGGATATGCCAGCAAAGCTAGCGGCGTCGGATAAGCGCCTTGAAGCCGCGCTTACGGGCATTCGTAAACTCAAGCCTCTCGCCGAAAAATTCTACGCGACGCTGAATGACGAACAGAAGACCCAAGCGAGCTTGTTTATAGACTTACCTGGCCTGTAAAACCATCCGCGCGTGGATAGCTTTGTTGCCGCGCGCGCAGGACAGGGTTCCGCCATTGTTCCTCCCGCTCCTTGCACTCACAAGCCCAACTTAAGGAGCCGTTCCGCATTGCGGTGCGCGATTTTCTCTCTGTCGGCAGGACTGACCGGCAGCTGATTTAGGAAAGCTTGGGCACGTGCCATCGACCCGTACGGATAGTCTGCTGAAAACATGATCCGATCGGCCCCGACCTCGAGCAGCAGGTCAAGGAACGTCGGAGCGAAATTGAAACCGCTAAAGGTATAATGGACGTTCTCGCGGAGATATGCACTGATCGGGCGATTTAGCTTCGTGATACTGGGAGACATCGTATCAACTCTCGACATCATGAAAGGAAGCGTCTCGCCGAGGTGGCCGATAATGAGCTGCAATTTCGGATACCGGTCGAACACGCCGGCGAGTATGATGCGCAAAACATGCACGGCGGTTTCGATGTGCCAGCCCCAACCCGCATTGGCCAGCATGTACGTTACATGCGGGTCAAACCCGCCGTAGGAATGCGTCGACCACGGCTTGCGGTGGTTCCGTGGGGTGAAGATAGATCGGGACATTGAGCGCCTCGGCGCGGTCGAAGATCGGCCAGAAGAATTTGTCGCTCAGATAACGTCCTTGGACGTGGCCGTTGATCAGCGCGCCCTTGAACCCGCCATCGCGGACCCTACGGTCCAGTTCCACTGCCGCCGCTTCAGGAGCCGCGGTCGGTACCGCTGCAAAGCCAGCGAAGCGGTGCGGATATTTTCGAGCCGCTTCCGCGACAAAATCGTTTGCCTCGCGAGCGAGTTCTACTGCCTCGGCTGCAGGGAGCTGTTCGACCCCCGGAGAGGTGAGCGACAGCACCTGCATATCGATGCCTGCGGCATCCATCTCA
>CAWBDV010000013.1:0-39298 GCA_963787675.1 uncultured Alphaproteobacteria bacterium
ACAGCTAGCGAGCGGGCATTCCAGGCGTCCCAGTCGCTCTTCACTTTGCGCCACACCCGGCTCACGGTGTCCTTGCCGACCGCCCCGCCAAACAGGGCACCAAGTGCACGGCGCACGCGGCGCGTATTGGTGCCGGCCAGATAAGTGCCTGCGATCAGCGCGTCCGCAGCCAGCGTGCGGCGCTGATAGGCCCGAAGTGACTGGCTGTTCCATTCCGTCGTCTTGCCGTCGGCGGTGTTCAGGCGAGCACGCGGCACGGCGATCTCGGTCTTGCCGAAGGTCCCCGTCAGCGTCCGGACGCGGCTCCCATGCCGATGGCCGGCAACACCGGCAGCAACATCCCTGCCATCCGCGGGCGTCGCACGCCGGCTATAGCGCGGGCGAGACAGAACGGCATCAAGTTCGCCGCAAATCATCTCTTCGATCAGTCCGCGAACCCGGTCACGTAGCCCGGATTCGATCGGGTCAAACCAATCGTCGAAAAGATGGGAGTTACTTTCGGTCGTCGGCTGCGAAAGCTCAGGCTTCGTGGTAACGCTTGTCATGGCGTGGTCTCCTACTTGGCGCTCCAACGCCAAGTGATTCGAGGTTGAACACCCCGGAGACTACGCCACCTTCAATTCCAACCAACTCCGCGACGGGACCAGGCAGCGAGGTCCGGGAGATTGAGATCAGTGATGCGGCGCGCAAGACGTTTGCATACTTGGCGGCGCACCTTGCGATAGCCTGGCCAGCGCAGATCGAGTTGCGGCAATGCCCACTGTAGAAAAGTTATGCAATCGCTGTCGTTCACTCGGTGACGGAGTCTTGATCGTTGAGGTCGTCGCCCGGCCGCGTAGGTGCCGGCTCGATCACGGCAACCGGATCCGAGGCAGGGAAGGTCTCTTGCAGTCCTTCTTCGAGCGCCTTCTCCAGTCGCAGGCGCCTGTCGTCATCACTCTTATGGTCCGCTGACTTGGCTCGCTTGGCGTTCACGCTGGACATCGCAGTTATCTCCTCAAGCTCATTGACCAGGCAATTGATCGAGATCAAAGCGTGCAGCAGGTTCGTACGCTTATATGCGTATACCGTCGTGCGGAGGCAAGATTGGCGAAGCACCGCAGTGAACCGTCTACGGGCGCGGATCTGCTTAAGCGACGAACCAATCTACCAATGAAACACGGCGGAGGGACCCGTGGCTTGTCTGTCCGACCATCCCGGAGGCGACTCCGGTCCGACGGGCAGGCGGCGCGGGTCCCGCGCGTTTAGCAGCGCGTTGATCGCCGGAAGGTCTCGACCGCGAGCGCACGCGAGACAGCCCCTATTCGGCAGCGAGTAGAGCTCGACTTTCATCATCTTGATCGAGCAGCAAAGACTCTGGGCTAGCGGTCTCTGCTTTGTCGACCGGGGTGTCAAGCTTGGCTAGTTTGGCCTCTTCCTCAGTAAGAAGCTGAAGAAGTAGCTGCCGTTTGGACGCGTCAACCCTGGTCGCCAGCAGCGCGCGGAAATGCTCGATATTGAGGCGGGCTATCGTCTTATCCATGGCGGCACCTGATAAGGTCCCACCCCCGGCCCGAGTTAAATCTACAACCAAATTTTCGCAGCGCAACACTTTTGATCTAAAGCAACTCTATCCGCCTGCCGTCGGATAGTGATGCTTGCTTCCGCGAGGGAGCAAATTCATGAGCACCACCGGACTTGAAAGCCTTCAGCATACGCTTGAGCTCACGCACACCTGGATCAACGATCTCGACGCTCGGCTCGGATGGAACAACAAGCCGCGGGCTTATCGACCGCTCAAAAGCGTCCTTCATGTCTTGCGCGATTGGCTGCAACTCAACGAGATGGCGCATCTTGGTGCCCAACTTCCGACATTGCTTCGCGGCGCCTACTATGAACAGTGGCAGCCGTCAGGGACTCCCGTATTGACGCGCAACAAAACCGCATTTTTGACGCGCATTGACGAAGAGTTCCGGCGAGATCCGCTGCCCAACACGGTTCAGGCAGTCATGGCCGTCTTCGAGCGTTTGTCGCAGAAGATTACGCTTGGAGAGATCGAGCATGTGCGGCGGGCGCTGCCTGATGATCTTCGTACCGTCTGGCCGGAACCGTACGCGGCACCGGGAGCAATCCGCTCATAGCTGGCGCCTGCGCCAGTTTTCGCGCTGGGCCGAGCACCTTATGAGGTCCGAGATTGTCGAGGGGCAAGGCCAATCGGAGCCCGGGAGCGGTCAATGGCCATCTATATGATCGGATATGATCTGCACGGATCGAGCGAACACGACTACGAGAAGCTCTTTGCCGCTCTTGAAGTGATTGGCACTGGCTATTGGGATTGTCTGGAGTTGACATGGCTCGTGATAGCGGAACGCACGGCCGCAGAGCTACGTGATGAACTCAGGCGGTATCTGGGCGAAAATGACCGCTTGCTCGTTATGGGCTTCGGGGAAGGCGCCGCATGGCTTGGATTCGATGGCCAATGCGAAACTTGGCTCGAAGATAATTTGGGCGTCTCGGCGAACACCCGCGCGGTCGACGGCGACAGCCAATCCTATTGCGGTGCCTGATGCTTGCCCTCAGCTTGGCCGCGCTGCTGTTACAAATATTGCCAGGGCGCCGGCGATCGCCGTGGCAGGGATGCGAGACGTATGGGCTCATATCGATCTGACAGATGTCGCGGCGAGGCGTTGAGTAGCGCTGGAATGCGTCTCCTCGGATAGATGCGTTTTGATGACGAGGATCGATAGATGAGCGATCTTACGGCCGATATTTCTCGCCATATCTGGCAAACGAAGTATCGGTATCGCGGCGGCGAGGGAGAGGAGCGCACCATTGCCGATACCTGGAGGCGCATCGCGCGGGCGCTGGCCGCCGCCGAACCGACGGATGCGGCCCTGTGGGAAGACCGCTTCCTGACTATTCTGCGCGACTATCGGTTCTTGCCGGGCGGCCGCATCCAGGCTGGGGCCGGCACCGAGCGCAACGTCACGCTGTTCAATTGCTTCGTGATGGGGACGATTGAGGACTCGATCCCGGGGATCTTTCGCGCCTTGGAGGAGGGCGCCCTCACGATGCAGCAGGGCGGCGGTATCGGTTACGATTTTTCGACATTGCGTCCCCGCGGCTTGCGTGCAAAGCGAGCGGGGACCATTGCATCTGGGCCGGTGTCGTTCATGCAAGTGTGGGATGCGATGTGCGGCACTGTCCTCTCGACCGGCGCTCGGCGCGGCGCCATGATGGCAACATTACGTTGCGATCATCCCGATATCGAGGAGTTCGTCGCCGCTAAGCAACAGCCCGGCCAACTCCGCCATTTCAATCTGTCCGTGCAGATCACCGATGAATTCATGGCGGCGGTGCGTGCAGACGGGTGGTGGCCTTTGATGTTCCCGGCGGTTGCCTTCGACAATGACGGTAGCGAGGTATTGCGTCAGTGGAGTGGAACCGCGGCGGCGGTCCCATGCCGCGTCGTGCGACAGATCCGGGCGCGCGAGCTTTGGGACCATATCCTGCGCGCGACCTACGACTACGCCGAGCCGGGCGTGCTGTTCATCGATCGAATCAACGTATTGAACAATCTTTGGTACCGCGAGCACATCAGCGCGACAAATCCGTGCGGGGAGATTCCTCTACCGGCCTATGGGGCATGCGATCTCGGCTCAATAAATCTGACTCGTTTCGTTGATGCACCGTTCACGCCGCAGGCTCGTCTCGCCATCGAGCAAGTCAGCGAAACCGCGAGCGTCGCCGTGCGATTGCTCGATAACGTCATAGCCACGTCACAGTTTCCGCTGCCTCGGCAGGCAGAGAATGCCCATGGCTCGCGGCGCATCGGACTAGGGATTACCGGTCTTGCCGATGCGTTGATCATGCTGGGGCTTCGCTATGGGAGCGACCGGTCGCTGGCGCTAGCCGCCGAGGTCATGCGCGCGATCTGCCATGCTGCGTACCGCACATCGATTGCCCTCGCCCCAGAAAAAGGTAGCTTTCCCTATTTCGAGAAGGACAAATATCTCCAGGGAATTTTTATTCGCGGTCTGCCCGATGACATTCAGGCAGGCATCGCCAAACACGGCATTCGCAACAGCCATTTGATCGCGATAGCGCCGACCGGCACGATCAGCCTCCTCGCCGGCAACGTCTCCAGCGCGCTTGAGCCGGTCTTTGCCGGTTCATACGTCCGGAAGGTTCTGTCAGAGGATGGAAAGCCCGAGGAATTCGTACTTACCGACTATGCTTTGGCGATGTGGCGCGAACGAAACGGCGCCGCAACGGCTGCGCCCGACGGATTTGTTACGGCATCGGAGCTGCCGGTGCGTGCCCATCTCGATATGCAGGCTGCCTTGCAGCCGTTCGTTGACAACTCGATTTCGAAGACGATCTTCGTGCCTCAGGATTGTCCGTGGTCCGAATTCAGGCAAGTCTACGAGCTTGCCTACGATAAGGGATTGAAAGGCTGTACGACGTTTCGTCCCAATCCTGTGACCGGGACAGTGCTGACGGAGGAAGCCGACGGCGCCCAAGCTCCTCATTGCTGCGTGTTGGAGCGCGAACCCGACTGATTGACCGGGCTAGCATTTTTGTGAACGAGCCGGTGTGCCTTCGATGCCGTTCAATTCGGGTGGTCTTCCCATCAATGAAGTGACTCTGGAACACGACTGTTCCGCTTGGATTGGGGCCAGAAGCACTTGATTCACGTCAAATCTCGACGCGCGTGCACCGCGTAGATTCGCTTTCGAACAGCGATGGAGAGCGTTATGAGCGCATCAGGCGTCGCCGCCCTGGATCATACCATTCAGGAGACCAATATCTCGCTCAAAGCCGTTGCCGACCAGCTTCACTTGGAGAATCGCCATCAGGCTTACAATGCCTTGCGGGCCGTGCTGCATGCGTTGCGTGACCGGCTGCCCCCGGACGTCGCAGTGCATCTCGGCGCTCAGCTGCCGATGCTGGTGCGCGGCCTATACTACGAAGGCTGGCACATGGCGGGCAAGCCAACGAAAGACCGCAGCGCCCAGGATTTTGCCGACCACGTTCAGAAAGAGCTGCCAGCGCAATTCGCCATGGATCCGCTGACCGTGACACGTGGGGTATTGGAGATTCTCTGGGAAAAGCTCGATCCGGGCGAGTTCGCGAAGCTTGCGGACCATTCGCCAGCTTCGTTCAGGACCTTGCGGCCGCCTATCGTGCAACAAACATGATTTTCGGAAATCCCGCGCCAGCACCCTTGCAGAAGCTATTGGCGTGCTCCCGCCGTCTGAGATGTCTTTATTGGCGGTGTTATCGGACGGTCGGTTGCCGATTGTAACGGAGCGGAACCTGTTGTGCGTTCGGTCGCCGATTGTGCTTCTTTTTTCTCTTCCGCGTGAGTTGGGAACCGCGCTAACGCAGCGATGACCTCCTCGTCCGTGGTCTGGCCAAAGTCGGCGTAGTAGAAGCCAATCGCGCCAAAGAACTCATAATCCTCCAGGCAGACAACGTCGTCAGCCTTCTCGCGCATGGCCGCAAGGCTACTGGTGGGTGCAACAGGCACCGCGAGGACTAGCTTGCTCGGATTACGCATGCGGGTGGCGCGGAGTGCCGCGCGGGTCGTCGCTCCAGTGGCGATGCCATCATCAACAATGATCGCGACGCGGCCGCCGACATCGACGCGGGGACGGTTGCCGAGATAGCGCTCACGCCGGCGCTCGATTTCAGCAAGCTCGCTGTCGCAAATTGCCTTGAACTCGAATTCGTCAATCCCGGCAAGCTGGATCACGTCTTCATTACGAACAATGATCGCAGCGCCGCCGTCGACCACCGCCCCCATGGCGAGCTCCGGTTGGATCGGCACGCCGATCTTTCGGACCAGGATAAGGTCAAGCGGCGCATCCAGTGCAGCCGCGATTTCCGCGGCCACCGGTACGCCGCCGCGCGGCAGCGCCAGTATTACGGGATGCTGCTCCTTGTAGCTTGCAAGCGCGCGAGCGAGCTTGCGTCCTGCCTCCAAACAATTCTTGAAACCCATGGCTTTCTCCCGACCTGACCGCGCGCATTAACCGCGCGATCCCGCTCCGGGTGAGCGAGCGGCAAGATGACGGGCAAACCACCGTGCGGCATGCGCGATCACGACCTCCAGCGTTCCCGGTTCCGGGAATAGATGACTCGCACCAGGAACGATCTCCAACGCCTTCGGACATTTGAGGCGGGTCAGAACGTGCTCGTTAAGTTCGATCACGCCGTAGTCCACGCCGCCCACGATGAGGAGAGTTGGCGCCCGAACCTGACCCAAGAACTCGCCGGCGAGGTCCGGGCGTCCGCCCCGAGAGACGACGGCGCCGATGCGATCTCCAAGCTTTGCGGCTGCGACAAGCGCAGCGGCCGCTCCGGTGCTCGCGCCGAACAATCCGAGAGCATGCGATGGCAATTCGCGATCGAGCCAATTGACAGCATCGATAAGTCGTTCGGCCAGCAGAGCGATATTGAATACATTCGCCCGATCACCTTCCTCTTCCGACGTCAGGAGATCGAACAACAGGGTGCCAAACCCCTGTGCATTCAGTCCTTCGGCGACAGCCATGTTGCGCGGGCTAAACCGGCTTGAACCGCTGCCATGCGCGAACGCAATGACCGCATGCGCCGCGCCGGGGATTCGCAATGTGCCCGGCAGTCCAATAGGTGGAACGTTCACGTCACGGGTCTCGAGCTTGACCCCGACCTTTTTACGATCAGTGTGGTCTGCGGTTGGCTGGCTCATGTCGCGGCCCTTTGCCCCCGATGAAGTATGGGCCGAAGCTGGCATATGGATTTGACCAAGATCAAAATCGACAGTCGTCAGTCCGTCGTAACCTCCCTTGGCCGTCTTGCCAGGGAATAGGACGCAAAAGTCAGACAGTCCTGAAGTTGGACGCACGCTAGGATCGTTCCCTGCTCAAGGCGACAATTCTCAATGTCAGCCCAGCGGATATTGAAGCAAGAGCGCGCGGAGGCCAGATTGGGTGACGTGCTCATGCTCGACGGCGCCCACGGTGAAGGCGGCGGCCAGATTCTCAGAACCGCGCTCAGTCTTTCGGCCATTACAATGCGCGCTTTCCGCCTGATCAATTTGCGCGCGGGCCGACGCAACCCGGGCCTGATGCCGCAACACCTGACAGCGGTTAGGGCCGCAGCAGCGGTCACCGGCGCCGTGGTCTCCGGCGATGAGCTTTCGTCGACCGAGTTGCTGTTTAGCCCACAGCATCCTCCGAAAGCGGGATCGTATGCCATCGACGTGGCGGAAGCGGCGGAGCGGGGGAGTGCCGGCTCCGTGACCCTCATTTTGCAGACGCTCCTGGTTCCGCTTGCACTTGCGGACGGCGTTTCCACGCTCATCTTGCGCGGCGGTACGCATGTCGAGTGGTCGCCACCATTCGATGACGTCGTGAGTGCCTATCTCCCAGTCTTGCGTTCGATGGGACTTCGCGCCGAAGCTGAGCTGAGGCAGTGGGGTTGGTACCCGATCGGTAAAGGTGAAGTGGCGTGCAGGATCACGGGGACGGGTTCGCATGGCGCGTACGGCTTGACGCCGCGACCGATCGAGGCGCTTGCGCGCGGCGCGCTGAAGCGGATCACCGGCCGTGCGCTCGCGGCAAACCTGCCCGCGCACATTGCGCAACGCATGGCAGACCGAGCGCGCGCGACTCTCGGCAACCTCGGCGTCCCGACCGATGTCGAGCCGCAACAGATCATCGCCGCGTGTCCCCGGCGCAGGCATCTTTCTTCTCGCGGAATATGAGCCATTCGCGGCCAGCTTCTCTGCTTACGGCCGGTTAGGAAAGCCGTCAGAAGCCGTTGCCGACGAAGCAGCCGCCAAGCTGCGAGAGCACCACGATTCAAGCGCAACCGTCGAACAACACCTTGCCGATCAACTGTTGCTGCCGCTTGCCGTTGCCGCCGGTCGCTCCTCCTTCACGGTGCCACATGCAACTGGCCATCTCGTGACCAATGCTTGGACCATCGGCCAGTTTGGCGTGGCGGATGTCGATATCGAGCAAAGCGTGCCGTGCCGGGTGTACGTGCGACCGCGGTCCCGACACCAGTGCTGACAGCGTTCCGGAAACAGCAGTCGTGCCCTGGCCAAACGCTGCTGCGCGATCGAGCCTATCTTGAGCGAGTGTTTTTAAGCCGGCCAGTTGCGCGGTCCGGCATCTTTCCGCTTTGGCAACGCGGACAGAAGTAGCTGGTACGGCCGCCTACCTTCAAGACAGCCAAGTCCGAGTGACAGCGGGGGCAATGGCCGCCCTTCCTGCGCTCAGGCAGGAGTGCGCCTTTGGGCATCCGCTCGACGAATTCCTCAGAACCAGCACCGCGTGCGACGGCGGTCCTGAGGACGTCGCGCATGACCGTGAAGAGGTGTTTGCGGCCGGCCGGTGAAAGTTGATCGATAAGCGTCCTCGGATCGACCCGCGCCTGAAACAGGATCTCGTCAGAGTAGATATTTCCGATGCCAGCGACGATCTCCTGGTCCATCAGCACTGATTTTACGTCGCGTTTGATGCCGGTAATCCGCGCTTCGAAGGCATCAAAATCAAAGCGCCGGTCGAGTGCATCAGGCCCGAGCTTTTCTTCGGCGATAAAATCCGCCGCATCGTCGACGAGGCCAACGCGTCCGATCATCCTTTTGTTGGTATAGGCGAGATGGCCGTCTTTCGCGAAATCAAAGCGTACCCGCGTAAACGGCGGTTCTTCGGCGAGCTCATCGACGAAACGAAGTGCGCCCGTCATCCCGAAATGCAATGTCAGCCAGCCGCCGCGATCGAGCCTCGCCATGAGATGCTTGCCGTGACGGCGAGCCTCGGCAAAGCTAGCGCCTTCAAGACCTTCGATGAACGACCGCGGCGGTCGTTTGCCAAGAATGCGCGCATCGTGCACGCTGACGCGGTCGATGCGTTTTCCAAGCGCTGTCTTCACCAGCAAGCGCTTGAAACCTTCAACGTCGGGAAGTTCCGGCATAGCGGGTGTTCTCAGAGCAGACCGAAGCATACATCGATTATCGGGCTGCGCACGGTGAACTTGTGAAACCCTTTTTGGCGCCGGCTTGCGGCCGCCGGAAGCCCGTGATGGGCGGAGTCGCCAATGGCAACGATTCTTATGCCGATCCCGAACCGAGGTTTCGACCCGACCGAGGCCGGCGTCCCGTGGCGCCTGATGCACAGCCGCGGGCATCGCGTCGCATTTGCCACGCCGGATGGCAACCAAGGCCAAGCTGACCCAACGCTGATCACCGGCAAAGAACTGGGACTATTGGGACGATTCATGATGGCCGACGCCAACGGGCGGTTGGCTTACGAGGAGATGACGCAAGCCGCCGATTTTCGGTGCCCCATTCGGTATGACGCCATTCAATCTCAAGATTTTGACGCCCTGCTACTCCCCGGTGGGCATGCTCCGGGCATGCGTCCTTATCTCGAATCGGCGCTGCTGCAGACGGTCGTCGTCGACTTCTTTCGCGCCGGCAAGCCGGTCGGCGCCATCTGTCACGGGGTCCTGCTGTGTGCGCGAGCTTGCGGTCCGGATCGCAGGTCAGTCCTTTACGGAAGGAAAACAACGGGCCTTACCAAAACCATGGAACTAGCGGCCCAACTGTTCACTCGTCTTCATCTTCTCCACTATCATCAAACCTATGCGACGAGCGTAGAAGAGGAAGTTCGGGCGGTGCTCGCGAACCGCGACGACTTCATCAGGGGCCCCTTCAGCGTCCGCCGCGATTCACTAGGCAAACTGAGGCTCGGATTTACGGTGCGGGACGGCAATTACCTGTCGGCCCGCTGGGCCGGCGATGCGCATCGCTTCACTGCCGATTTCGCCGACATCCTCGGCGGTAGGAGTTGATCTAAATCATGGATAAGTCGCACGCCTGGGCAACTTAATGTAGCCGTAAATCTTCGATGGAGGCTCAGGTGCCCTACGCTTTCACGCTCACCACGACCATTCCGGCCTCAGCGCAGGAAATCTATGAGGCATGGCTCGACAGCATCGCCCACTCCGAGATGACGGGGGCAGAGGCGTCCATGTCGGACGAGGTCGGTACCAATGTATCTGCATGGGACGGCTATATTACCGGCCGCAATCTTGAGCTGGTGCCGGGCGAACGTATCGTCCAGTCGTGGCGCACGACCGAGTTCGAGGACGAACATGAGGACTCGATCATCACCTTGATCCTTGAAGAGCTCGATGACGGCACATTGCTTACGCTCGCTCACACCAACGTTCCCGATGAACAAACGAGCTATGAGCTGGGCGGCTGGGAGGAGCATTATTTCGAACCGATGAAGGAGTACTTCGCTAATAGCGAGCGAACAGGCGCCGGTAAGAAATCAAAGCGGATTGTCTCATCACCGAAGCGCGCGGCAGCACGACAAAAATCCAAGCGCATGGCACCAAAAAAGAAGGCGAGCGCGCGCAGGCGTCCAGCAACAACCAAGCGCAAAACTGCGACCAGGCTAAAGGGCAAGGCGGCTCGAGGGAAGCAGCGGAAGTAAGGCTGCGGCGCAGCCTCGCCTGTCGCTAATGAGCGAGTCAACTGCGCGAACGCGACCGTCGTATGATTGATTCCATCTGCAAGCTCGCCATAAGCGCCTCGGCGCGCGCGGCGCGCTCGTCTGCATGGTTGATTTTGACGACGGCGATGCCGAGCGCGCGCACAAGATCGGCACGTGCCACAACGCCGACGAGATGTCCGTCGCGGACGACCGGCAGTCGCTTGATCCCAAGCTTCTCGATCAGGCGGCAAGCCTCCGCAATTGGAGTGTCGTCGGTAACCGTCAGGGGATCACGCGTCATTACCTCTTCGACCTTTGCTTCGTGAAAGCGAGCAAATTCCTTCGCGATCTCGGCTCGCTCAATCATGAGCTGGAGCCAATGGGGCGGCTGTGATCCAGGGACATTGGTCCGGCTCCGCAGCAGATCATGCTCGGTGACGATGCCGACCACCCGGCCACTTGTATCAACGACCGGCAGTCCGCTGATATTGCGCTCCAACATCAATCGAGCTGCGTCCCTGACCGGGGAGTCGGGCCGAACGGTCACAACGTGCGTGCTCATGAAATCTCCGACCCTCATCTGCGCGCTCCATGACCAAGGCCAAGTGCAGCCTCCGCTCGGTCATGCAACAACGCAGCCAAGGACGCCGCGTTGATTCGCATCAAACGATCAAGTCTCACCGTGCCTATCGGCCTCGCTATAGGATAGGAATGCGCGATACCTGCATAATAAAGCATCCGGCATCAACCGCTCTTCCCTGTCGTGGTCTATACGACCGTTTATCGCTGATGGCGCGTTTTTTTTAAATCAACCGTCAGCGTTACTCGGAGGAAGCACGATTCGATGAAGCGTTCCGGCGCAAACAAGGCCTCTCACAGCGTTGGTCATTTGCGGCGGAGCTTGCCTGCTTCCCAACGGCGTTGCGGCGACCTCGATCGGCAGACGACAAGCTCGCCGTCGATCGTGAAGCTGGTCGCGTTGAGCCGAAAGCCGCCATCGCGATCGAGTCGCTCGTGACGAATTCGCGCCGCTTCAGAGCGCCACAAAGCGCAGGTCGCGTAGGGGGCGGCTGCTTATTCGCAGCTACGGCTGGTATTTCTACTCGAAGTAGGAGACTTTCGACTTACAAAACGCGCTACAAAATGGCGAACCGCTATCAGAAATTGTCAAGTGATTTCAGTATGATGCTGCGAGATGGGCGGTTTCCCTCAGCCGGCACCAGATAACATCTTATAAACAAAGTATAATTTGTCAGCGATTTTCTTCTCGCTTTCCTCGCCTGATCCCGGGGAAGCATGGGGGGAGCGCCGTGGCCCTCAGGCACCATCGCCGCGGCCGACAAGGTGACGCGGCAAGATTGCGTGGGACGGAGAATGTTCAATCCCGCGTCCGGAAGATGGTCGATTTGGGTAACAACAACCGCCGAAGACACAAAGCTTACGCTCCACCCCGTTGTGCAGTGGGGTCGACGCCTCTTCGGCAGCGAGGCGTCGCCGGCCGTCAGTCAGCGGCCTTTCGCGGAAACATCCGCGGCATCGGCGCAATCGGCGTCACCGCAGGTTTGAGCTTCTCCGTGGCCGCCTGCTCCGCCTCGATCTTGCGAATGGCTGCTTCAAGATCGGCTTGCTCGCTGATGATCTGCTGATTGCTCAGCGGCGGTTTCATCTCGCGCAATTGCGCGACCAGGGCTTGCCGCGCGCGTCCGTACAGAGCTAGCCGGTCGGCGGCGGTGTTCGTCGGCAGGCCGGCAACAGCCTGTGCGACGAGTGGAACGTAATTGGCCATCGGCGGCTGGGCGATGCGGCTGGGCGATGCAGCGTATCCGCAAAGGATCCGCCGGTGACGACCTTCCGGTCGCCACGCGGCGCCATCGATCGTGTATCTCAGTCTCGCGTACGCGGATGCACTCTTCTACTGAGTGTCCTTATATCTACTGAATGTCCTTATAGAGGCGCTGATCGTTAAGATTGCCGCGCGCGGGGGCAACAGTCGCGGCGCGGAATGCTTTGACTTGCGGCGACACCTCATGGGCATCATAGGCCTTGGCATCCGTCCACGCGCCGATGACGGCGAAGTGGTTGGTGCGCGGTGCGGACACCTGATAGAGATCGAAGCGCAGCGCGCCCGGTTCCTTCTGGCTTGCTTCCGCGAGCGCCTTTAGCGCCGGTTGGACTTCCGCAGCACGGGGCGGGATGATGTCGATGTGATCGATCATATGCACGGCGCCGGCCGCCGCCGGCTTTGCCGCCGCGGTCAAGAACGGGTGCACCACAAATCGATTGGGCGGGTAGGTTCGGATCGCTTCGAGGGTGAAGTTGAAGAGCGACGCATTGGGCCCCTTCTCGTGCGCCTTCAGCGCGGCCTCGTCCTTCCAGCCTTCCACGATCATGAACTGGTCTGGCCGGCTGACCTCCTGCATGACCGCGAACTCGAGTACGCCCGGCTCCTTGAGACTGAGATCGCGGTACTGCTTGAGCAGGCCGCCGCCCTGAAGGGTCCAGTCCGTCGAAATCCCCACATAGGTGATCGCGTAGACGGGTTCAGTAGGCGACTGCGCGAGTGCCGGCGTGCCGGCAAGTTCGGTGACCACAAGGGTGGCGACGACAAGTGCGGCGACGACAAAACCGACCGACAAAAGCTTGATGTGACGCATGGACGTTGTCCTTTCGGTGGGTTTGGCGGTCAATCGATCAGGGTGTAGAGGCGGTCGTCATAGGGCGAGCCCAACAGCGGCGCGATCGCGTCGCGGAATTTAAGCTCGGCGCGCGACGCCAGAAACTCGTCGAATTCCTTGCGGCTTCCCCAGGCCGCATAGATGGTGTGGTGGTTGCCGGCGCCGCGCGTCGACTGCGTGACGTCCCAGCGCAGATTCCCGTCACCCTTGCGCGCCGCATCGGCGAGCTCTTTCGCGCTCGCCTGGGTCTGGGCGATGCCCGGCGGCAGCACATCCAGATGCACGTGAAGGTAGACGGCGCCGGGGCTTTTGGCAGCTTTGGCGGGCGCGAGGCTGACGCCGCGATAAGCGCGCCGATCGTAAGGCGCCGGCGCGATCGCCTTGAGCTGATCGGCGAGTTCCTTCGAGCCGGCACCCTTGTCGTTCGCCTCAAACGCCGCCTGATCGGCCCAGCTCTCGTAGACCACGAACCGATAGGGTGCACCTATCTCCTCAAGCACATCGGCGCCCTGATTGCCGGGCTGTTTGCGTGCCGCATCGCGGTACTGCTTGAGAATGGCGATGGCCTGGCCGGACGCGTCCGCCGCGACGTCGATCGAAGTCACGGAGTAGATCGGTCCGGCCAGCGGTGGCGCCGGCTGCTGCGCATGCCCGGCTGGCGCGGCTACGAGCAAGAAAGCGCCTGCAAGAAAAGAAAGCCGCGGCGCCGCGCGCCGACCAGTGCAGGTCATGATGTTCCTCCCGTTCGGCCCTCTTGGCTGCGCAAGCGATTGCGCGCGAGCGCAACGGGCCACAGTGCTCGCGCCGGCAAAAATGGTCCTTGTTCGGATGCGTCCTGTCAAGAGACGTGCAGCCGCGAAGATTCTCGCGACACCCGGTGGTCAGCCTCTCCCGCTCGCCGGCCTCGGCCAAAAAGTTGTGCCTTGGCAAGCTGCCGCGCCTTGGATGGCGCCGCCTTTGCGGCCGATGACCGCCTCATCGTCGCGGTGAGCGACGACGCCGTGCTTCACCTGTGGTCCCTTGCCGATACCTGCGAACTCCTCGCCTCGGCGCCGCTGCCGTCGCGCGCGAGGGCGGGCGAAACGCTCTATCATCGGCGTCACCTCATCTATGTTGCCTCGGCAAAGGCCGTCGCGGTCACCGTCTCCACCAACGATGTGCGGCTGATCTCGACCGACCTGCGTTCCTGGCTCAACCGCGCCCGGCGCATCTCCCGCTTCGAGCCGTAACGCTTGCCCGGCCCGATGCGTGCTTTGCTAAACACCACGGCGGCGACGCGGCAACGATGGCTGGTTGGGATTAAAGACGTGCCCCGAGTAGGCTATAGACATCGGCTTCGCCGTTCCGGAAAACCTTCGCCCAACAAGAGCCGCGCCCAATGAGAGCCGCCATCCACTTCATCTCCGGGCTGCCGCGCTCCGGCTCGACGCTGTTGTCGGCCATTCTGCGCCAGAACCCGCAGTTTCACGCCAGCATGACCGGCCCGGTCGGCTCGATGACGGAAGCGCTGTTGCGCAACATGAGCATGGCCAATGAGACCTCGGTCTTCATCACCGACGCGCAACGCGAATCGCTGCTTCGCAGCGTCTTCGACACCTTCTATGCCGATGTCCCGGAACGGCACGTGGTGTTCGACACCAATCGGCTGTGGTGTTCGAAACTGCCGTTGATTTCGGCGCTGTTTCCGCAGGCGCGCGTCATCTGCTGTGTTCGCCACGTTCCGGAAATTCTCGACAGCATCGAGCGCTTGATCCGCCAAAACAAATTCCAGCCCTCCGGCATTTTTGGTTACGATCCGGCGGGCAATGTGTTTTCGCGGGTCGACGGTTTGACCGGCGCCGGCGGCATGGTTGCATTTGCCTGGAACGCGGCGCGCGAGGCGTTCTGCGGGGAGCACAGCGACAAGCTTCTGGCCGTCACCTACCACACGCTGGTCACCGATCCGCAGCGGGTGATCGACGCGATTTATGGTTTTGTCGGAGAGCCGCCGTTCACCCACGATTTCGATAATGTCGAATTCGACGCTGCGGAGTTCGACCGCCGGCTCGGCACGCCCGGCTTGCACAAAGTCGGCCGGCGCGTGAAGCACGAGCCGCGCAAGTCGTTGCTGCCCCCTGAGTTGATCCGCAAGTTCGAGAACGACTCGTTCTGGCTCGATCCCGGCCGCAACCCCAATAATGTGCCGGTCATCTGACGATCGATCGCCGTTAGTTGGGACCGCATGTTTTCCGGTTTCCGTGGAGCCGACCTTTCGAGCGGCTATCGCAAACGAGCGGGATGCCTTTTAGATTGGGCTCCTGCCGTTCCGTAATATAGCGGAGAACGCGCGCCTTGAACGCGTCCTCCGCGTCGACGCGGAGGACGCGCCGAGAGAGAGGTCCGCCTAGTTCAGCGGCTCCACCTTGACGAGGGCGGCACCGTGCGCGCTGCCCGTCCAGAAGGTGATCGGCGTCGTCGAATTGTCGACGAATACGCTGCGCATGTTGGTTTCCTTCGGCAGCAGGTATTCGATGGTCGCGCCGGTCTTGGGATCAAGCCTTACCGCCCGGTCGGTGTGCATCGTGCTGGCCCAGATCTCGCCGTTCTTGTCGACGGCGGCGCGGTACGGATAGGTATAGGCCGGCATCGGCCATTCCGTCATTTTTTCAGTTTTCGTGTCGAACAGCGCGACTTTGTTGCCACGAAATTCCGTGACGAGGATGCGGTCCTGATCGTCGATCGTCATCCGCCGTGCGCGGGCGTGGGGCGTTGGAAGGTCATGCCACGTCACCTTGCCGGTCTTGGCGTCGATTTTGCCCAGATGACCGAGCTGGAACTCGGCCATCCACAAGTTGTTGTGTGAATCGGAGATGACTTGGTAGATCGAGGCGGGCCGGCTGACCAGATCCTTCAGCGGTTGAAACCGCTCCCACGTGCCGGTTGCGAGATCGAGGCGATAGATGTCCTGCGTCCCGACGCTCTTGGTCCAAACCTTGCCGTCCACGTCGTGGCGCAGGCCGACAAAGTTTAGCTGGACGCGATAATCATTATATTCAGGTGCCAGCGGATAGAACTTGATTTGCTCCGTTTTGGGATCGAGATTTCCAAGCGCGCCCTGGAACATGGTGTCGAACCACAGCGTACCGCGCTTGTCTAGATCGAGCGAGAGATTGCCAACCGGAGCGTCCGCTTTGAAGTGCTGAACGGGGTATTCGGTCAGCTTGAGGGTTTTCGGGTCGAATTTGGAAATGAAAAGCTCGCCGAAATCCGAATACCAGACGGCTCCCTGAGCATCGACCACCACGTCGTGCGGCTCGATGGTCGGCCGTGGCAAATCATATTCGGTGATGATCGCCCGTGTCGCCTGACCGGTTGGACGCGGCAGGGTTTTCAACGGATATTCCCACTTGTCGACCGTGCTCAGATTGATCGTCGCGAGGTATTCGGCGGCCTTTCGATATTGCTCGGGGGTGCCGGACCGCGCCGGGTCGAGCATGCGCTGCGGCTTGATCGGCTGGCTCACCGGCGCATAGCCGCGCATCCGCGTAATGACCTGCGTCCATTCATCCGCATCGTGGGTCGAGCGGACAATGCGCTCGAGGGTATGACAGCCGGTGCAATCCAGCAGGAAAGCCTTTTGATCCTCCGTGCCAGGCATGCTCATCATCCATTCGGCATTGCTCAGCTGGGCAGCGAGGTTCTTCGTCTTGCGGAGCTTGAGGTCGAGCTTTGCAGTTTGTTCGTCCGAGACGTCCGCGGTCGCCGAGCCCTCGAGATCGTAGCCAACGGCGCGAATCTTGATCGCGTATTTCCCCGCCCCCAATCGATCCGCCGGGAAATGGTAACGGCCCTGCGCGTCCGTGATGACACTTACGGTGACGGTCGAGCCGAGCTTCTTCGCGCTCACCACCACCCCCTCCATAGCGCCTTCGGCCTCGGACGAGACCTGCCCGGTCAAGGCTGCGGATGCAGGGGTTTGCGCCGCAACCGGCAGTGCCGCACAGGCAAGAAGCACGGCAGAGCTCGCGGTCAGGATCGGCAACATACGACGTGTTCGCATTGATTCCTCCCAAGGCTTCTATCGCAGCATTCAGCGGCAAAGCATCTTGCCCACCAGTGTAAAATACGCTGCGGTTTAGCGCCACCGGCTTTATGGCGCTGCACACCTTGATTGCCCCAGAACCTCGCACACCCTTTTGTTTCTATTCGAAGACGCCTTGAACGGTATCGCCGCTCGGATAAAGTCGCACAAAAGCGTGCATTCCTTGCAGGCGCGATAACGATTTCCGGGAGGCAACCGATGGCTCGCCAGGCGCTCACGGTCAACGGCAGGTCGTATGCGGTCGAGGTCGATGACCCCGATATGCCGCTGCTCTACGCTTTGCGCGACGACCTCGGCCTGAACAATCCGCGGTTCGGCTGCGGCCTTGGCCAGTGCGGCGCCTGCACGGTCCATATCGACGGGCATCCGGTGCGCTCCTGCGTTACGCCGGTGTCGTCGGTCGGGGACAGCAAGATCACCACGCTCGCGGGTCTCGGCACGCCGGAAAAGCCGCATCCGATCCAGCAGGCATGGCTCGACGAGCAGGTGTCGCAGTGCGCCTACTGCATCAACGGCTGGATCATGACGGCCGCTGCCCTGCTCGCAGAGAAGCCGCATCCGACCGACGCCGAGATCAAGGACGCGTTCGCGTCGCTGATCTGCCGCTGCGGAACCCATGGCGCGGCCATCCGCGCCGTCAAGCGCGCCGCGCAGTCGATTTGAGGAGGCGAGCCATGTCGTTCGAACTCAATCGCCGCGCCTTCATCTCCTCGACCGGCGCGCTCGTGGTCGCGCTTGCCGCGGCCGATCTCGCCGAGGCCGCGACGGGTGCCGCCGGCACTGCGCTCGCACCCGACCAGCTCGATTCCTACATCGCGATCGAGAAGGACGGCACCGTCACCGCCTATTACGGCAAGATCGACGGCGGCCAGGGCCTCGGCACTTCGATTCCGCAAATGATCGCCGAAGAACTCGATGTGCCGCTCGAGCGCGTGCGCCTCGTCATGGGCGACACGGCGCGCACCGTCAACATGGGCGGAGCGAGCGCCGCCACCGGCATTTCCCGCGCCGGCATGAACCTGCGCGAGATGGCGGCCGAGGCCCGCCGGCTGATGCTCGGGATGGCGGCGAAATCGCTCGGCGTTGCTCCAGAGCAATTGACGATCGCGGACGGCGTCTTCAGCGACAAGGCGGGCGGCGGCCGGCGAGTAACCTATGCCGAACTCGTCGGCGGCGGACGCTTCGATGCTCCGGTGCAGTGGAACGGCCAGCTCGGACTCAATCTCGCAGTCAAAGGCACCGCCAAGCTTAAAGCGCCGAAGGACTTCAAGGTCATCGGCGGATCACCGCCGCGCCGCGACCTGCCCGGAAAGGTGTTCGGCACGCTTGAAATGGCGCCGGACGTCCGGCTGCCCGGCATGCTGCATGCCCGCATGATCCGGCCGACCGTCGCGGGCGCCGTGCAGGTCGAGGTCGATGAAGCCTCGATCGGCGACATTCCCGGTGCGCGCGTGGTGTGGATCAAGAACCTGCTCGCGGTCGTCGCCGAAAAGGAATGGAACGCGGTGCGGGCGGCGCAGAAGCTCAAGGTGACGTGGTCGCAATCCACGCCGAACTTCCCGGGTCATGACGGGCTGCACGCGCACATCCGCAAGGCAGCGGTCCTCAAACGCCACATTCAGGTCGCGAACGGCGATTTCGATGAGGGAATCAAGCGCGCGGTTCGCACCATTGAAGGCGACTACGAATTCCCAACCCACTCACATTCCTCGACTGGGCCCGCCTGCGGCGTTGCCGACGTGCGCGACGGTGGCTGCACGCTCTACACCTCGACCCAGAAGCCGCACTATGCGGCCGAAGGCGTCGCCGAGCTTCTCGGTCTGCCGCGCGAGAAGGTACGGGCGATCTGGATGTTCGGCACCGGGAGTTACGGCCGCAACGACCAGGGCGATGCGACCGCTGATGCCGCGGTGCTGTCGCAACATCTCGGCCGCCCTGTGCGCGTGCAGTACATGCGCCACGAGGGCATCGCGTGGGATCCCAAGGGCACCGCCACCGTCAACCGCAGCAAGGTCGGCCTCGACGCCGAAGGCAAGATCATCGCTTACGAGAACATCAGCAAGGGTTTCTCGCGCCTCGACGTCGCCACCAACGAGGGACGGGCCGCCGACCTTCTCGCCGGACATCTGCTCGGGGTTCCGCTCAAGCCGGAACAGAGCTTCGAGATTCCGGTCGCCTCCTACACGTTCGAGCACAAGCGGCTCGGCTGGGAGACCATTCCGCCGCTGATGGACCGCGCGTCGCCGATGCGCACGACGCACCTGCGCGACCCTTACGGACCGCCGATCCTGTTCGGCAGCGAATCCTTCATGGACGAAGTCGCGGCGGCGACCGACACCGATCCGGTGGATTTCCGCCTGCGCTATCTCACCCATCCGCGCGACCGCGAGGCGGTGCGCATCGCGGCCGAGCATTTCGGATGGGACAAGCGGTCGTCTCCGCGCCGTGACCGGCGCGACGCCGATGTGGCAGTCGGGCGCGGCATTGCGTACCGGCGGCATTTCACCACCTTCATCGCGCTGGTCGCGGAAGTGCGGGTGTACCGCCGCACCGGCGTGATCGAGCCGCTGCGCTATGTCTGCGCCCATGATGTCGGGCTCATCGTCAATCCCGAGACCCTGCGTCACGTCATCGACCGCCAACTGGTCTACGGCACCAGCCGCGCGATGTTCGAGGAACTGCGCTTCGACGACAAGATGGTCACAAGCGTCGACTGGGAAACCTATCCGGTGCTGCGGGCGGACTTCCCGCTGCCGCAGATCGACGTCGTGCTGATCAACCGGCCCGAAGAGGCGCCGTCGGGAGCCGCAGAAATGGCGCTCGGCCTCGTGCCGGCCGCGATCGGTAACGCGGTGTTCGATGCCACCGGCGTTCGGCTGCGGCGGGTGCCCTTCACGCCGGCGCGCGTCAAGACGGCACTCGACAGCGCCTGAGACCAGCGAGGCCCCAGACTTTTTCCAAGCACCAATGCGGCGATCGGGGAGCGAACTGCGAGCGCGAGTCGCAAGCGGATGGGCGGTTGCGGCCGACCCCAATGGCGTTAGCTGGCGCAATGGTGTTTGATCAAGATCGCATTCGTTTTGACACACCGGGCTGCCCAAGGAGGAAATCATGCGTCTTAAATCCTGCCTGATCCCGCTCACTGCGATCGTCGCCATCACGTCTGCTGCGGAAGCATCTGCTCAGGCGATGGTTCGCGAGCAGAAGGTCATCTCAAGCGCCGGTGCTCGCGCCTTGGTGGACGCCTGCACGGCTTGGGCTGAACGTAATCACGTGACGCTCGCGATGTCGGTGTTGGATTGGGCGGGCAACCAGATCGAGTCCCATGCGATGGAAGGGGCAGCCGCGAACTCTATCGATACGGCTTTGCTGAAGGCGAAATCGGCGCTCCGCTGGCGTCGACCGACCTCAGAAATGAACAAGATCGTGCGGTCAGGCCAAAACCTGGCGCCGACTTTCATGCACGATTTTCCCCAACCTGGCGCCTTGCCGATCGTAGCCGACGGCGAGGTCATCGGGTCGATGGGGGTGTCGAGCGCGGACGGTGAAAAATGCGCCCAAGCTGCGATCGATGCGGTGTTCAACAAACAAAAGACCGCCACGCCGTAAGCCGAATGCATGCATTCCCGCGGGGCGCTTGCTGGGCTATCCCTGCGAGGCTTCGGCGATCAAGCTGTCTCTGGCGATATCAAAACTGATCGTCGAATTGGTGGATGGGAGGAACTCATGGCGAAACGCAGCGCTTCGATCCTGATTGCCTTGCTGGCGAGTAGCGCGTTGGCTTTGCCGGCGATCGGCGGCGACGTAACGCCGGAGCGACTGGTCAATGCCGACAAGGAGCCGCAGAATTGGCTGATGAATCACCGTACCTATGATGGTCAGCGATTCTCGCCGCTCGCCCGCATAAACAAGGATAACGTCAAAAACCTGCGTCTTGCTTATGCGGTCCCGCTGGGAGGCAGCGCCGGCAACGAGTTCAATGAGGCCACGCCGCTGGCCGAGGATGGGTTCCTTTACATCACCGATTCCTGGGGCGTTCTTTACAAGATCGACGGTACGTCGGGAGACCGCGGCCGCATCGTCTGGCGTATGGACCCGAAACAGGAGCGCCAGCAGGCCAATCGCGGGGCAGCATTCTGGCGCAATCTCGTCATCACGCCTGCCAACCACCCGGCGCGCGTCATCGCCACCGACAAGGAAACGGGCAAGGTGGTCTGGGAGACCAATGTCACGTTCGGCGCATCCCAGATGGGCAACACCGGAGCGCCGCTCGTCGTCAAAGATAAGGTCATCTTTGGGGCGGCAGGGAGCGACTCCGGCTGGCGCGGCTGGATTGCGGCGCTTGATGCCGCGACCGGCAAGCGCGACTGGCTGACCTATACAATTCCGGCGCCTGGCGAACCCGGCAGCGAGACCTGGAAGGGTAACAACAACGCCTGGCAAACCGGCGGCGGCGCGGTGTGGCTGACCGGCACCTACGATCCGGACACCAACCAGATGATCTGGGGCACCGGCAACCCCGTGCCGATGATGAACGCCTATGCGCGCCCGGGCGACAACCTCTACACCAACAGTGCGCTCTCGATTAATCCCGACACCGGCAAGATGAACTGGTACTTCCAGTATACGCCCGGCGACCACTGGGATTTCGACGAGGCCCATACCCACATCCTCATCGATGGCGAGATCAACGGCGAGCGGCGCAAGCTCATCACCCACTCGGGGCGCAACGGTTTCACGTACACGTTCGAGCGGGGGAACGGACAGCTCCTTCTCGCCAAACCTTACATCGACAACATAAATTGGACGAAAGGCATCGATCAAAAAACCGGCAAGCCGCTCGACTACGATCCCAACAAGGACGTGCAGACCTATTCGAACGCCGCTGCTCCCACTCCGAGCGAACCGGTCAAGCGGCTCTGCCCAAATCGGATGGGCGGCAGCAACTTCTGGCCGACGTCCTACAGTCCTCGGACCAAGCTCCTCTACATTCCGGCCATGACCGCGTGCGAGGACGTGACGAACAACAAGGATTTCGCCGCTGCGGAAAAGGCCAACGGCTGGTTCGTGAGATCAGGCGGCGGCTACCGGGCACCTGAACGCTACGAAAGCAATCTGACCGTCGTCGACCCCTTTACCGGTGAGGTCAAAAAGAACGTCCATCTGCGCTACCCGAATTTCAGCGGCACGCTCGTGACGGGCGGTGGCGTCGTCTTCCTGGCGCTTTTGGACGGCACCATCGCGGCTTATGACGACACGACCCTCGACGAACTGTGGAAGATCAATGTCGGCTCGGGCTTCTCGGCGCCGCCGATGACGTTTGAAGTCAACGGCAAGCAATACATTGCGATCGCATCGGGGCTTGGCGCCGGCGCCAAGGTCAAGCTCGACAATACGCCCGAGCTGCGCGACCAGCGCAACGCGACCGTGCTTTACGTGTTCGGGCTGTAACACGCGCCTCTTGCGCTATGCGATTAGCGTCGGCTGCGAGCGCATCATCGATGCGCTGCGGGCGATTTCGCGTTCGAATTCTGTCGAGGACCGCGCGAACCGCGGATCGCGCTCCGCGTTCGCACACCCGACTACTTCGCCACCTTGAGCTCGCTGCGCGGCGGCAGATAGGCGTCGGTGTAGACCTCGTCCGCCGAAGGTACGGCTTTGAGCTGAAGGCCCTCGGCAATCTGCTTGAGCATCTCCTGCATTTTCGCGGGATCTATATGGCTGTATCCGTTGGCAAGGACGTTCGGCGTCAGCACCCCATAGTCGAACGTCATCTTGATGCGCGCTTTCTCGATCTCAGGCAACACCAGGGGGTCGTGTTTTTTAACGGACGCTACGGCCGCGTCGGGGTCGGTGATCAGCGCATTCATGCCGTGAACGACACCCCGAATGAAATTCCGCACCACTTCCGGGTTGTTCTTCGCAAATGCGGGCTTGACGACGATGGCCTTGCCATAGACCTGCAGACCGAATTCCGAATAGGGCAGGATCCGGATCTCGGATTCGGGGATGTTGAGCGCCCGCATGTTCAGCATCACCGTCGGAACATCGCCGCTGATCGCGTCCGCTTGTCCGCGCAGCAGCAACGGCTCGCGCAGCTCGGGCGAGACATTGATCCACTGGATCGCGCTCTCATCGAGGCCGTTGATCTTGGCAAACAGCGGAAACAATTGGCGGCTGGCGTCGCCCAGCGGCGATGCCAATTTTTTGCCGATCAGATCGCGCGGCACCTTGATACTGCTGCTCGCTTTCGTGGCGAGGCCGGTGGTTCCCTTGTCATGCGCAATCATCACCGCGATCAATTTCTGGTTCGGGTTCTGGTCGTTGAAGCGAATCATCGCGTTAAGGTCGGCATAGCCGAGGTCATAAGCGCCGCTCGCGACTTTTGTCACTGTATCGCCTGAGCCGACGCCGCGGTCGACAGTCACGTTGAGACCTAGCTTCTTAAAGGTGCCGTCATCTGCCGGAAGCGTGAAAGCACCCTGCTGCCCCTGAAACGCCCAATCGAGCAGGAAGCGCACGGCGGTCTGCGCCTGTGCGCCGGGCGTGAACACACCGCTGCAGCACGCGACGATAACGAGGCATTTCAACAGGACGCGCATGGGTTGCTACTCCGTAAGCTGGCTGCCGGCGAGAAGAACGAGCAACCGCTTCGATGAGCGCTGGTGAACGATATCGCGAGAACGAGAGGCGGCTTGCCGGTGGCTTTCGACCAGCATGGCCCCGCATCGCGGAACATCGGGCTATCCATGAATGCCCGAAGCCGATTGCACGAGGGGGCGTCAGTCGTCGCGGCGGTGCTCATGCCCTCACTTCTACCGTCGGACGCCCGCCATCGCATTCGATAGCTCGCGTTGTGCAACCGATACGGTTGATCGGATCACAGTATTATTGTATCCAATCGGCGCGCAAGCGGAATCTTGCAACACGTCGCCTCAAGGAGCGGCTGGTCGATGGATCAGGTTGCGGCATCACGCGGCTTTCTTAGCAACGGAAAGGTCGTCGAATGGCTGCAGCATTTCGTTCGCTTTCCGAGCGAACAGACTGCGCTTCTCGAGAAAGACCCGCAGGTGCTTCGCTTCGTCCGCGACTGCGCGGCGCCGATTGCCGAACAGATCGGTGGTGGCTGTCGCTTCGATGCGATGGGGAATCTCATCGTCGAGTTCGGGCCGGCATCGGATGAATCTCTTCTGTTCGTGACTTACGCAATGACGCATCCGGCGGGGCGGATGATCGACCCCTTCGCCGCGAGTTTGGTGCAGACACAAAAGGGCGAAGCCGTACGTGGGCGCGGGGTCGCCGAACAGAAAAGCGCGCTCGCGGCATCGTTCGCGGCCGCAGCGGAGGCCGTGCGGCAGGGACTTCTCAAACGGAGGCTTTCAATCCTGTTGCTGACCTCGGGCGAGACCGGCCGGCACGACGCGTTGGCGGCAGCGTTGCCTCTGCTGGAGTGTCAACCGAAGCTAGCGATCGTTTGCATCGGGACGGACAATCGCATTGCGATCGGCAACAAAGGACGGATCGATCTTGATGTTCTCGTGCGCGGTCGCACCGCGCACAGTTCGGTGCCCTGGCAGGGCATCAATGCGATCACCGGAGCCCAGCAAATTCTAGCCCTGCTCGCATCCTTCACCCTCTGGAACACGGACCACCCCCAGTTTGGAGAAGCGACCTTGACGCCCACCGCGATCGAGAGCGCGCCCAAGGCGACGCATACGGTGCCGGATGAGGTGCGGATTACTTACGATCGCCGGCTGCTGCCCGGTGAGGATCCGGATTCGGCGTATCGTGCGATTTGCGATCGAATTGTCCTACCGGGGCCGTGGACGGTCGAGGTTGGCTGTGGGCCGATAATGTATCCCAACGAAGTACCCCCTGAGAGTCCGCTTGTCCGCAAGCTGCAACGCGCCTTTGCCGCGGCCGGCCAGCCGGAGGCCGAGCGATTCTATTGTAACTTCGCACTGGACGCCGGATACCTGTCGCGATCGGGGATCGAGGCGGTCATGCTCGGGCCGGGCGAAGTCGACCAGTTTCATTCGAATGAAGAGACCGTGCTTGTTTCCGATCTCGTGGCGATGAGCAACGTCTACTATAGGATGATCGAGCAGTGCCTCGCGTCGAACGCCTGAAATCCTCTCCGAAGCGATCCATTGCCGGCGGCGAGACGTTCGCCAGCGTGCCGCTGCCGCTACACGCGTTCTTCGACAAGACGCAGTCCCCGGTCGAACAGGCCTACCAATATATTCTGCGCAGCATCCTGTCGGGCGAACTGACGCCGGGCATGCGCGTGCCGGCGGAGGCGGTGGCGGAAGCGCTCGGAATCAGCCGGATGCCCGTGCGGGATGCATTGCGCCGGCTCGAGGGTGACGGCGCGGTCATGATCTTCACCAACCGCGGCGCGTCGGTTGCCGAATTCACCCGCGACGAGGTGATCCAGCTGATCGAGATGCGTGCCGCGCTCGAGGGCCTCGCGGCACGGGTCGCGCTCGAACATATCGGCAAGGCAGAACTCGATGAACTCGAGCAGCTGAAGCAGCGGATGGAGCGCGTCTCCGACGATCTCGCCAGATGGATGTCGGCTCATGACGACTTCCACAATTATCTGACCGCGCTCAGCCGGCGTCGGCTGTTGATGCAGCAGACCGAACGCATGCGCATCATGCTGCGGCCCTACTATCGACTTTATTATGCCAATACGCGCGAGCTTGAGATTTTCGGCCTCGAGCATCGCAAAATCATTGATGCGTTGCGCAAGGGCGATCCCGACCGTGTCCAGAATATCGTGCGCCTGCACGCCATGAAGAACGTGCAGAAAGTCGCGGATCTCGCATGAGCCGCATCCGTCATGATTGCAGGTAAAGGCCGTGCATCAGCTGCTCGCCTCCGTCACGCGCAATCGCCCATTCACCGGCGATTATTGGCTTTTGGAAGTTGACGCGCCGGAAATCGCCGGGTCGCTCGTTCCCGGTCAATTCGTCAATATCCGCATCGAAGGGTCGCTTTCTCCGTTTCTACGGCGGCCTTTCAGCGTCTACCGTGTGAGCAAGGATCGGCGGCGACTGCAGGTCGCTTACAAGATCTTAGGCGAAGGCACGCGCCTGATGACGACGACCATCCTTGAAGGTGGTCGCTGCGATATCATCGGGCCGTTCGGCCACGGCTTCTCCATTCCCGATGGAGCGAGGCGAATTGGCGTTGTGGGGCGCGGGATCGGCATCGCCGCCTTGCCGACGCTAATTGATGCCGCTGCCGGCAGAAACATCGAGGTGCACGGATTTCTGAGCGCGCGGACCCGGCCGAACCTCGTCGCAACCGATGTCTTCGCCGAGCATCATTTCCCGGTTACGACGCATACCGATGAAGATGCCGACACGCCTCTGGTCACGGATCATCTTGCAAGGCGCGTGGAGGAGGTCGCGTTCGACGCCATCTACGTCTGCGGGTCCAACAGGCTCGCACGGGCCGTCAATCTGCTCGCGGAACGCGCCGGCATCCCATCGGAGATTGCCATGGAACAGCAGATGGCCTGCGGCTTCGGCGATTGCCACGGCTGCGTCATCCGGGTCGCGACCGATCGGACGGGACAAGAACATGCATGGCGCGAGGTTTGTCACTACGGGCCGGTCTTCCGGACATGGGAGGTCGTCAATGCCCTCGCCTGATCTCGCGGTGAGCATTGCCGGCATCGCGATGAAGAACCCCTTGACGGTGGGCTCCGGCACGTATGGCCATCATGGCAAATTCAGTCAGTTCTTTCCGGTCGACGTCATGGGCTGCTTGGTGCCGAAGACCATTCGCGCGTACAAATGGCCGGGCAATCCCGCACCACGTTTGCACGAGACGCCCGCGGGATTGCACACCTCGGTCGGCATCCCGTGCAACAGCTGGGAGCACTTCCTCGCTCATGACGTGCCGATTCTTCGCTCGTTGCGGCTGCCGATCATTCAAAGCGTTATTGGCCGTACCGAGGACGAATATGTCGACATCGTCGAGCGCTGTTCCGACCTGCAAATCTTTGCCGCGATCGAGCTCAACCTTTCCTGTCCGAATATCAAAGAGGGCGGTCTCGATTTCGGATATGATCCGCTAGCCGCGCACCGCGTCGTCAAACGCGCCAAGGAACGATCAAAGGTTCCGATTTTTGCGAAGCTCGCACCGGATTATTCATCGCTGACCGCGGTCGCAAAATCGGTCGAGGACGCGGGCGCCGATGCGATATCGATGGTGAATGCCCCGCGGGCGATGTGCATCGACTATCGAACCGGACAGCCCATCATCGGCAACAAGATCGGCTCCCTGTCGGGACCCGCCATCAAGTCGATGGCGGTGTACATGGTCTACGAGGTCTATCGCGCCGTAAAGATACCGATCATCGGAATGGGCGGCGTTTCGGACTTTCGCGATGTCATCGAATTCATGGCCGCGGGGGCGCGCGCGGTGGCGTTTGGCACGGTCAACTATGTGGATCCCACTGCGCTGCCGCGGGCTTTGCACGACCTGTCCATTTTTTTGAACGAGCAGGGCATTGCCGATGTCAACGCGCTTGTCGGGGCAGCCCATCGCGACGCCGGCATGAAGCCGGCCTCACGCCGCAATGAACTGGCGCCGGCGTGAGGGGTGGCGCACAGCCGCCGACCGGCGTGCCATCTCATCGGTCCTCATTGGCCTCGCCGGCTTTCCAACCTGACTTTTTGCCTGGCCCACCCGGCACCGCGGCAGTGGCGGCGCATCCCAATCCAACCTTCCGGGAAATCCTCATCGGGAGGCGGAAGATCAACAAAATTCCGTCGACGACATTATCGAATTAGCAATCAAAAATTGAACCGACCGCACGACATCGCTTTTGTGTCGCTCTTTGATTGGGTTTCGCCGTTTTGACGGATCTCTCACACTCGGGGGGCGCACGTTCACCATCAGCAAACAGTTCCTGGATGACCTCGAGGAGCACAATCTCCTCGCCGGGTTGCCGCGGCTCAACAAGGCGCCGCTGGTCTTCCATGCGCCGCGCGATGAATATGTCGGCATTGATAATGCAACCGCGATCTTCACGGCGGCACGCCATCCCAAGAGCTTGATCAACAGCGGCGGCCTCGAGGTTGTCTTCGCGAGCGGGACGGCGATCAGTACCATAATCGCGGGGCAGCGCAGTCCCCCCGGATTCGACAACCTCGCGGCCGGGAGCGCCGGATGACCATCGTAACCAGCGGAGAGGCGAGTTCGGGCCTCACCGTCTCCAGCGGCCAGACCCTGGAGGTCCAGTCGGGCGGCACCGTCACTGCGACGACGATCCAGTCCGGCGGCTCTGCCACCATCGATTTTGGCGGTTACTCGTCCGCTGCCGTGATCAACGGCGGCATCGAAATCGTATCAGGCATGGACAGCGGCTCAACCATCGAAAACGCCGGCACGATGACCATCGCCGCGGGCGGCAGTGCCAGCACCACGACGGTGGATTCCGGCAACACCGAGATTGTCAGCTCCGGCGGCTACGCGACCGCCGCTGTTGACGATCGTGCCGCTGACCGAGGCGCCGGACGACACGAAGAGCCGGGGCATGTTCCACAACGCCCACGAATATTGAATATCATCAGCGGCTCCGGCCTCGGCGACTTTATCGATCTCACAAGCCTGACGTTCTCGGCCGGCGCTCCCGGATGGGCTCTGGCTGGTCGCCTTCGATCGCGATGTCGCGCACGATCTGACCGATCGTCCCCACTTTGGTTTCGCAATCGGCGCAATTTTCCGCAAGAATCCTGCGGTGAGACAGGGGAAACGGTCGAGGCTGTATCGGCGGGGGCGACGGGCGATAGAGTTTCCCTTTACGCATCCGAAACCTTCTCAGTGTTTATTACACAAGCTGCCAACTGTCTCGCGCATGGCATCTCGGCGACGAGCTCGGGCAGTGGCTTGGGATCGACGTTTCTGTCGATAGACTCCCAGAGCCAATCCCCGACGTTCGCATCGCCGTTCCACTGAGTATGGATGCCAATGACCCCATGTTCGGACAGCGGCGTATGGTCGTTGGCGCTAGCTATGCACCTGCTCGGGATCGTTGCGGATCCCGGTCGCATCCAGCATGAGACGGGAACATCGGCGCCGCTGACCGAAGCGGAGCTGCTGCGCGCCGCGCGAAAATTCCCCGTCAAAGTGAAGGCCGTCGTTTCGTCGCTTCGGCAACTCGGGAAGGTGCCGCTGCCGGCGCTCGCTGCACTACGCACCGGCGGCTTTGTCGTGATCGGCAAGGTCACCGAGGACGGGGTTTTGGTGCAGGGCCTTGGCGATGTCGCGCCGCGGATGCTCTCGTTTGAGGCGTTCGATCGCGATTGGAACGGGCGGCTGATTCTCATCGCCAAGCGCGCGCCGCTTGACGATACCGGCCGCCGTTTCGATCTCGGCTGGTTTTGGAATGCGGTCGGCAAGTACCGCAGCATCCTCTACGAGGTGCTGATGGCGTCGTTCGTCATCCAGCTGTTTGGGCTGGCGACGCCACTCATCTTTCAGGTCGTCATCGACAAGGTACTGGTGCATCGCGGGCTGTCGACCCTCGAAGTGCTGGTGGCGGGCCTCGCGCTGATCGCGATCTTTGATGCCACCCTGTCAGGGCTGCGGACCTACCTTTTCTCCCACACGTCGAACCGCATCGATGTGGAGCTGGGCGCCCGCATCTTCCGCCATCTGCTGCGCCTGCCGCTTGCCTATTTCGAAGCCCGGCGCGTCGGCAATTCCGTCGCGCGGGTGCGTGAACTCGAAACCATCCGCCAATTCCTGACCAGTTCCTCGATCACGCTCGTGCTGGACCTCCTGTTCAGCGCCGTCTTCCTCGGCGTTATGTTCGTCTATAGCCCTCTTCTTGCGGGCGTCGTGACCGCGACATTGCCGCTTTACGCCTTGCTGTCGCTTGCAGTCACCCCGGCATTCCGGAACCGGCTCGATATCAAATTCCGGCGCGGCGCCGAGAACCAGGCGTTCCTGGTCGAAAGCATCACCGGCATCGAGACCATCAAGGCGATGGCCGTCGAGCCAATGATGCAGCGGCGTTGGGAAGAACAGATGGCGGGCTACGTGAGAGCCTCATTCCACGCCTCCCAACTCGGCAACTGGGCAACGCAGGCCGCAAATCTTCTCGGAAAGGCGACGACAGTCATCACGCTCTTCCTCGGCGCCCGGCTTGTCATCGCCAACGAGCTGACCGTCGGCGAGCTTGTCGCCTTCAACATGCTCGCCGCCCAGGTCTCGGGCCCGGTGCTGCGTCTCGTCCAGGTGCGGCAGGACTTCCATCAAGTCCGCATTTCGATCGATCGCCTCGGCGACATTCTCAACACACCGGTCGAGCCGCACGTTGCAGGCATCCAATCGAGTTCAGGCGCCGCTCATTGGCGATATCGAGTTTGAACGGGTGACGTTCCGCTATGGCCCGGCGACCCAGCCAGTGCTGCGCGAGGTCAGCCTCAATATCCCTGCGGGCCAGGTCGTCGGCATCGTCGGCCCATCCGGCTCCGGCAAAAGCACGGTCGCCAAGCTCATGCAGCGCCTCTATCTTCCGGAATCGGGCCGCATCCTAATCGATGGCACCGACACCGCGGTGATCGATCCCGCGTGGCTGCGGCGCCAGACCGGTGTGGTGCTCCAGGAGAACGTGCTGTTCAATCGTTCGGTCCGCGAGAATATTGCGCTTGCGGAGTCGGCGATGCCGCTCGAGCGGGTGATGGCCGCGGCGCGTCTTGCCGGCGCCCATGATTTCATCTGCCGGATGCCGCGCGGCTACGACACGCCGATCGGCGAGCGCGGCGTGTCGTTGTCGGGCGGCCAGCGCCAGCGCATCGCGATCGCGCGCGCCCTCGTGACCGATCCCCGCATCCTGATCTTCGATGAGGCGACCTCCGCGCTCGACTATGAATCCGAAAGCGTCATCCAAGCCAACATGCGCGACATCGTGAAGGGCCGGACCGTCATCATCATCGCCCACCGGCTGTCGACCGTACGCGGCGCCGACCGCATCCTGACTCTCGACAGCGGGGTCATCGTGGAGGACGGACCGCACGAACAACTCGTCCATCGCGACGGCCGCTACGCCAATCTCTACCGCATCCAATCGGCTATGCGCTGATGCCGACGAAATGGCCCGCCATACTCCGCCTCGCGACCTCGGCCAAGGAGACAATCAAGGCCAAAGATGAAGCATTCCGCCCCGAGGAGCGCGAATTCCTGCCCGCGGCGCTCGAAATCTTGGAAACGCCGCCGTCCCCAGCCGGACGCACCGTGGCGTTTGTGGTCTGCGCGGTTGCCGCGGTCGGCATTGCCTGGGCCGCAATCGGCCGCGTCGATATCGTCGCTGTCGCATCGGGCAAGATCGTCGCGCAGACGCGCACCAAGCTGGTGCAGCCGTTTGAGACCTCGACGGTGCAGGCCATCCTGGTGAAGCCCGGCCAGAAAGTGCGCGCCGGCGACGCTCTGATCGAGCTCGATCCGAACCGCCGCCCTCGCGGAACGCGATCGCGCCGAGCGCGACCTCCTCGCCGCCCAACTCGATCGGACACGCCTTGAAGCGTTTCTCGACGGGGCAACCAAGGCTTCGTTCTCGGAGTCAACTCCGATCTCTGGTGCTTTCGAGCCGAACGAGATCAGGCGCGCCCAGGCGCAGCTTGATGCGCAGAACGCCGAGCGAGTCAGCAAGCTTGCCGCCATCACGCAAGAACGGATGCAGAGGATCGCCGAGCGCGAGGCGCGGAAGCAGACCCTCATGAAGGTCGAACAGGGGTTGCCCTTTGTCGCCGAGCGCGCCGATATTCGCCGCAAGGCCGCCGCGACTGGCTACGCCTCCATCCTCTCCAACTCGGAGAGCCAGCAGCTCCTGGTCGAGGCCCAATCGGAAATCGAGATCAACCGCGCCAAGATCGCCTCGCTCGATGCGGCGATCGACGGGCTCGACCACAAGGCCGCCGCGACCGAAGCCGAAATCTGGACGGCGGCACTCGCCGACCTCAGCCGCGCCCGCGAGCGCGGCCGCGCTGCTTCCGAAGCCCTTCTCAAGGCGAAGCATCGCCTCGAGCTGCAGACGCTGCGGGCGCCCATCGGCGGCACTGTGCAGCAACTCCACGTCACCACCGTCGGCAGCGTGGTCACGCCGGCGCAGCAGCTTCTGTCGGTCGTGCCGGACGATGGCCGGATCGAAGTCGACGCCGTATTGGAGAACCGCGACATCGGCTTTGTCGCCGCCGGCCAGGTGGTCGAAATCAAAGTCGATGCCTTTCCGTTCACCCGCTATGGGCTATTGCGTGGCACCGTGACCTCACTCGACCGGGACGCCGAAGCGGCACCTGCCGGCCAGTCCGCCCAGGGCTCCGAACGCGCCGCTGACGATATTGCTAACGTCGAGGCGAGCGAACGCTTGCGCTATATCGTGCACATTGCGATCGAACCGGGATCGCTCAACGTCGACGGCTATCCCGCCGTTCTCCTGCCGGGCATGTCGGTGAAGGCCGAGATTCTCACCGGCCGCCGGCGCATCATTGATTTCCTGCTTGCTCCCCTGAGCGAGCACCTTCACGACGGGCTGCGCGAACGCTGACACCTGCAGATTTGCGCCGCTATGACCGTTCGGCGAGAGATCGAACGGCGCCAATCATGTCTGCCGGCGCTCTTGCCGAATTTGTCTGCTTCAGTGGCAGATTCTCGATGATGCGGACTTTGCAATCAGCGTGCGGTGAATTCGTGTCCCGTATCAATGGAGCGGAGAGGCCAACGCGCCTGTTGGGGAGGATAGAGGTTGCGTCAAACTGGCGGTCGACGAGCCGTTCGGAGATGGCAACGATGAAATCCCTTGGGACAGTGCGGCTGCGGCTGCGGCGATCGATGCAGTGAATGTTTCCGACACAGAAGAACCGCCGGCATCCGTCGCCTTGACGACGAGGCTGAGCGTCGATGGCGTTGATGGCGCAGTCCCGCTAAATGTTCGGGTCGAGGCGTTGAACGAGAGCCAGGACGGCAACGAGGCTCCGGCTGACTGGGACGCGCTCAGGGTGAGCGCTTCCGCGTTTGGATCTGTGAAGGTGTTCGAGGCCAAGGTGAAACTGAAGGCCTTGCCTTCCGTCAACTTTTGATTTGCTGTCTGGGCTGTGACGATCGGAGGTGCCGGAGCAGGTGTCGCGACAGAGAAGGTCTCGGAAACCGAAAGCCCGCTGGTGTCAGTCGCCGTGACTTTGATCGACAGGCCGTTCGTGCCCGCGGGCGGCGTTCCGGTGAACGTCCGAGTGGAAGCGTTAAAGGAGAGCCATGACGGCAGCGCCGCGCCGCTTGCCTGCGCAGCCGAGAGGGTCAGCGTCTCGCCTTGCGGGTCACTGAAGGTGCTCGCGGCAAGGGTAAAGGTCGCGGCCTTGCCGGCTGTCCATGTCTGTGCCGCAGTCAGAGACGCAACAGTCGGAGCGCTCGCCGGCGTCAGAACTGAGAACGTCTCCGAGGTCGAGGCGCCGCCGGCGTCAGTCGCGGTAACCTTGATCGACAGGCCATTTGTGCCGACAGGCGGCGTGCCGGTGAACGTTCGTGTCGCGGCGTTGAACGCAAGCCAAGACGGCAGCGCGGCGCCGCTCGCCTGCTTCGCGGTCAAGGTCAGCGTCTCACCGTTCGGGTCGGTGAACGTGTTCGATGACAGTGTGAAGTTGACCGGTTTGGCGAGAGACCAAGTTTGCGTCCCGGTCTGTGCTGTGACGATCGGTGATGCCGGAGCGGGCGTCGCGATGGCGAAGGTTTCCGAAACCGACAACCCATTGGTGTCCGTCGCCGTGACTTTGATCGAGAGGCCGTTCGTGCTCGCGGGCGGTGTACCGGTGAAAGTCCGGGTCGAAGCGTTGAAGGTGAGCCAGGACGGCAGCGCAGCACCACTTGCCTGTGTCGCTGACAACGTCAGCGTCGCGCCCTGGGGGTCGCTGAAGGTGTTCGCCGCGAGGGTGAACGTCACCGCCTTGCCCGCGGTCCATGTCTGCGCCGCGGTCTGTGCTGCCACAATCGGTGGAGCGATAGCGGCATTGCCCATGTTGTCGGCGGTGATGACATCACCATCGGCGAGCAGGGTCGAGAGGCTGACCTCAAAAGTCGTGTCCCAATATTGGCCCGCCTCCGTACCCCACGGATTGCGGATCTCCAGCATATTGGTTGTGGTGTCGTAGCCATAAATCGACATCGCATGGTCGGCGACGAGGGTGGTCCGCCCGGCGCTGTCGGTCGCGTTGGTATAGGAAGACAGAATGAGATCATCGCCGGCGGCGAGGTCGGCCGCGAGCACGCCGAGGACGGTGGCGGTGCTGCTGCCGTTTGAATACTTCGTTAAGCCGAATGATGAATTATAGACTGCGGTCGACCATGTGCTGCCGCTGGCGCTGAAATTGGTGATCGCGGAGGCGCCGGTGATCTCCTCCAGAGCATATGCCGGGTAGCCGCCGTTGCCGATCGCCGACCAGGAATCGCCGCTGATCGTGTTGCCGGTGACCGCTCCCCCGGCCTGCAGCTGCGCATAGGCTTTCTCGGCGAGGCTCGCCCAAATGTCGGTTGCATAATTGAAGATCGTGCCGCCATCCGCGAGCTGCGTGTTCACGGTGATATATTCGGCGGTGCCGTCGACATAGAAGCGCACGCCATAGGTATTGTTGCCGTTGGCGCAGAACATCGAGGTGATGAGCGACGGATCTTTGTCGGCGACTTCGGCAAGGCTCGACAAGAAGAAACAGTCCCCGAGATAGCCTTGATTGATGTCGTTCATGCTCGGCCCGCTTGATCCGAATAGCGGGTTCGACGAGGCCGAGTAGGACACCGAGAACGGCGCATAGCCGCTCATATTGACCTGTGAGCTCGGCAGGTCAGTTCCCAAGAACCATTTGCCGATCAGATCAGAGAGCTGCGTTGCCGACGAACCCACCGCGAGATTGCCAAGCGTGGTCGAACTTGCGCTTCCGCCAGTCCAGATGGCGTCAGCCGCATTGCCGTCGACGAGGGCATTCACGGCGTACGTCAAATAAGATGACGTCGCCATGCCGTTGTTGAGGTTGGCAGCGATTGTCTTCAGATCGGAGAGTTCGGCGGAGGTCAGCTTCGTGCCGCTCGACGCGAGCGTCGCATCGAGGTCGGTGAGCACTTTCAGAAGCCCAGAATATGTGGCCGTGCCATTGACGTCGGCGGCGGCCATGTCCGCGACGATCGATGCCGTCGAGAGGGCATTTACCCACGATGGGACGGCGGTGGCAGCGTTCGTCCCTCCTGTGGTGGTCCCCGTTGAAGTCGTTGCCGGCCCTATCGGGCTGGCACCCGAAACCGGCAACGCGCTGAAGCTGCTCACCACCGAAAAGAATTGGCCCGCTCCCGCGCCGAGTTGAGCCTGCCATGCGGGGTTTTGCATCTCACCGAAGGAGGTTGCGCCGACGAGGAGCGGCGCCGGCGCTCCCCCGGCATCGAGGACAAAAGTGCTGGTCGCTTCATCGACCCACGGGTTCTGCTGTCCAGGCGCTGCAAACCGAGACTGGTTGCCCGAAGTGGTCGCCATTTTTGCCCCACACTGATCAATTCAGTCATTCAGATGTGGCCATCTTCTACGATCGACCCCTTACGCATCGGTTTAAGCAATTGATTCTAATTGTCGGATTTCTTGAGTCGGATCGTCGATCTGTGACGCGATGAGTCAGCCGCGCCTAGGATCAAACATGCGTACCCTGGCCATCGCCGACATTTTTCGCGATGATCGCGGTTCTGAAAGCGCTTCGGAACGCAGTATAAGATCTTTCAACGGCGCCAACACACCCCGCCGATCCTTCTTCATTGGATCGTTACCGTGACTGCGCATGCAAATTCGTTAACGATATGCCATCATAAGAGTTGGAGCCGGTGAGGTCTGAGGCCGGCAGGTGATGCTCTCTGCACCGACCGCTCTTGCGTTGTTCGGGGCTTTTGTTTGAACGCTCTGGCGCGGCCACGCTTTGGGGCCTGTGTCGCCGCTGCGCCATAACGGCGCCGTTCCGCAAGTCATCAAGGGGTCAAGGAGCTGTTGGGGTCGCGCGATCGCGCTTGCTGTAACGGAGACGGGCGAGCCGGCCGATCAGGAGACTATCGGTACTCACCTTAAGGCCCACACGCTTTTCCGCGGCTTGAAGCTCGCGTTCGATTTCACGGAAATCAGCGATCGTGCGGCGCAGGAGCCCAGTCCCGCTCAAGTTGCGCTCTACGTGTTCTCGGCCGCCAGGCATCTGGCGATCTCGCCAGAGACAAGTTCGCATATCTTTTATTGTAAACTGAACGATCTTTCAAAATCGATAGCTGATGCCGCCGCGGACGATGTTGTCTTAAATCCTCGAGCTGAGTATCAGCGGCGGCAAAGTCGTCGTGATTGTTCCGGTGTCGAGGTAGAGATATTCCAGCTTCACACTGGCATTTCCCCAAAACGCGTATTCGATGCCGCCGCCGACGGTCCAGAAATCGTGCGTTGATGTCGCGTTCACTGTGCCGACGCCAGCGAGCGATGCCGTCGTCGACCAGCCGCCCTGCCCCCAGCCCGCGGTGAAATAGGGTAGCCAGCGATCGAAAGCGACACCGACGCGGCCGCGCACCGTACCGAAATAGGTGATCTTCTCCGCCGTCGAAAACGGACCGATCGTCACCGAGTTGGTTTGGTTCGCGCCCTGGAAATCGGCTTCAAGACCCAGGACGGCGGGGCCGGCCTGCCAATTGAAGCCCGCCTGGCCGCCGCCGACAAAGCCCGTCAATGTCTCCGACCCGCTCGCCGAAACTCCAAAGGCGCTCGCCGTCGAGTTGGCAGTGGCAAAGCCGGCGCCGAGATTTCCGCCGATATAGAAGCCGGTCCATGTGAAAGGTGCGTAGAGAACCGGTGCGCCAGCAGCCGGATAAGGCCCGCTGAGGTCAGCTGCCTGCGCCAACGATGCCGCGCTAAGAGCCATCGCCGCAGATGCGGCGCACACAATCGCTTTAAGGAAGGCCACGGTCGTCCCCCACCTCAACCCTGAGGAGAGTTGAGCGCATTTGAAGGACAAAGTCCACAATTGGTCGCAGCACTTCCAAACTTGACGTTAAGCCTTCGTAACGGCGGAATACATTGCCTGCGCACACGATCGGCTTTCGTGCGGCCTGCCGAACTGTGCTAAAATTTGTTCTATTGCGCCATGAGGATTCATATTCACCTTGGCCACGCAGCGGCGACCGTCGGGCGAAAGCGGAACGGAGGTTTATGTGAGTAACCGTGTCTTGATGACATTTGCGCTTGCGACGATGGTTTCGCTGTCGAGCGCGCAAGCGTTCGACGATGCCAAATATCCTAATTGGAAAGGCGCCTGGATCGGCGGCTGGACCAAGCGGCTGCCCGGCATCACCGGCCAGCCGTCCTACGATCAGACAAAGTCCGCGGGGCTCGGACAGGAGGCGCCATTAACGTCCGAATACCGTGCCATTCACGAAGCCAGTCTTGCCGACCAGGCCAACGGCGCCCCGGGCAACGATCCCCAGATGGGCTGCCTTCCCCCCGGCATGCCGCGCATGATGATCGCCTATTGGCCATTGGAGATCGTGATCACGCCGCACACCGTTCATATCCTGGGTGAGCACATTCACAGCTTCCGCCGCATCTATACCGACGGCCGCGATTGGCCGAAGGAGATCGAACCGTCTTTTGCCGGCTATTCGATCGGCCGATGGGTCGACAGCAACGGGTTAGGACGTTTCGACGTGCTGGAAGTCGAAACGCGCGGCATGAAGGGCCCCCGGGTTATGGATTCGACCGGCCTGCCGCTGCACCGGGACAACCAGACCATCGTGAAAGAACGAATCTACCTGGACGAAAGGAATCCAAACATTCTGTATGACGAGATCGCCACCATCGACCACGCCTTCACGCGGCCGTGGATGGCAAAGAAAAGCTATTTGCGTGATGCGGCGGAACAGCCGGTGTGGCGGGAGTCGATCTGCGCCGAGGGCAACCCGTGGCTCAAAATCGGTGGCAACAATTATTTTCTTAGCGCCGATGGACTGCTGATGCCGACCCGCAAGAGCGAACCTCCGCCCGATTTGCGCTATTTCCCGAAGTCGGAGAAGTAGCCGCATCCTCGGCCGAAAGCCTGACATCAAAGGAAGTAATGGCCAGGAAGCTCAAACCAATGCATCCCGGTGAGGTCCTGCGGGAAGAGTTCCTGGTCCCGCTGAAAATGTCAGCGGGCACCCTTGCTAAGGTTTGCGGCTTGCCTCGAACACGGATCGAGCGGATCACCAGCGAACAGACCGGCGTTACCGCGGATACCGCACTTCGACTGGCCAAGTGACTCAACCTGCAGAACGATCGTGAGATTCGAATCGCCAAGCGTGATCTCGGGAAGCTTCTCGATCGGATCGAGACCGTAAACAAGCCGAAGGCGGCCTAACTGACGACGCTGGAGCGCGATGAACCCGCGAAGGTCAGCGCAGCATTCCACTCAACGATCAGTGATGGATCTGTTTTGTGTGGCGGGACGGCCTGGGACGTCGAAATCGTCGATTATCATTGAGGTGCAGGGCTGTGAACATCAAGCGTGACGACATCGACAAGCGGAAGGTCGATTTCGCGGATATCGCCTCCGGCCGTCGGTTGCCGCCCGTGCACCCGGGCGAAATCCTTCACGACAAGTTCCTGAAGCCGATGGACATCAGCGTGTACGAGCTGGCCAATGCCATCAAGGTACCCCGTACACGTGCCAACGACATCGTCCTCGGCCGCCGTGCGATCACGGTCGACACCGCGATTCGCCTCGGGCGATACTTCGGCACATCATCTGAGTTCTGGATCAATCTTCAGGCGCGCTACGATCTGGACGTCGCCGACCGCACGATACGGCGTCGCATTGAGAAGCAAGTTTCACCGAGAGCGGCTTGACCGAAGCGGCCCGGTGCCCAACCTGTCAAGACGGCGACGTGTTTGAGCGCCTCGGTAGATACGACGCCGCGATATGGCACAGCCGTGCGGCGGCGAATACTGCTGTATCTACATCGCGCTCTGCATGAATTCGCCCACAGGCATCGGCGGTCGCGGTGCCTCGCCATTGCCG
>CAWBDV010000014.1:0-509106 GCA_963787675.1 uncultured Alphaproteobacteria bacterium
TCTGCCGTGGCATGGTCATTGTTGTTAATTCTCAGCCATTTGGCGCGCGTTCTTGCTGCGGCCTTCGCCGACGTCAAGCAAGCATCAAAAAATACCCACAAAATCGAGCCATGCCAATGGCATCCTGGATGCCCGCGATTTTTGCGTGCGGCGCCTCGGGGCAGTCCGGCCGCCGCTCCCAAGGAAGTCCCTCCGCGCTGCAGATTGGCTTCGCTTCTTGATCGATAACTTTTTCAACCGTACTCCGGGCCCTCCGCCATAGAGTACCGGCTCACAAAAACAAAAGACGCACGCCGAGCACGCCCGCGATGAGAGGTCGGATGAGCAATGTCCAGATCCTCCGCGATCGAGGGCACCACGCGCCCGTGATCAACCGGCAGGACAAACTGCGCGGTGAGAGACGCTCCTGTGCGTATTCGTCTATAGGGGCCGCAATCGGCGCGCACCAAACTACGAGGATTCGGAATTGAGAGCGGGCCGTTGAAGGAAGAAACGCAGCATCTCACGGCTGGCGTCGGGCCCGCGGGGCTCGGTAAACGATCCGGCAGCGCTGCCCCCAGACCATGCGTGGCCGGCTCCGTGAAGGATCCACTGCTCCAGCATCGGTCGCCCATTTTCGTCCGCATGAATGGTGCAGGTGTAAGTCATACCGTCGGGCGTTTCGCCGCGGCAAATCTTGGTTCGCAGAGTTACCTTCGACTTCGCCTGGGCGATGACTTGATCGCCGTTGACGGAATTGACGGTCCTGTCTCGGTCACCATGAAACACGATGGTCGGAATAGCGACCGCGGGCGCACCCGGGTGGCGCGATCCCGACGGCCCGCCGCGCATCGCGGCAAAGGCGGAGGGTATGTCGCGAGCGGCCCCGCATGCCAATCCGGAGTGAACACCGACGGCCGCATAAAGGTCCGGGTAGGTCGAGCCCATGACGGCCGCCGCGGCACCTCCTGCGGACAAGCCGGCAATGTAAACGCGCCCGGATTCGACGGGGAAGTCACGCATGACTTGTCGGGTAATCCCCGCGATCAATAACGGCTCGCCCTGGTCACGTTGCTGGTCGTCTGCATTGAACCAGTTCCAACATCTGGAAGGATTGGCTGACTGGTCTTGCGCCGGGTAGGCCACCAAAAAAGTCTGCTCCTCGGCCAACTCGTTCATCCGCGTGCCGGCGGCAAAGTCGTTTGGCGATTGCCTGCAGCCGTGGAGCATCACCACCAGGGGGACCGCCTGGCCCTTGCATCCGCTCGGAACGAAGATTTTGTAAGCACGACGTCCTGCCTCATTGGCGTAAACGCACTCGTCGAACTGCGCTCCCTCCGGGACGGGGATTGAGGGACTTGAGTTGTCGTGGTCGTCGAGCCGGCCTCGCGAGCCGAAATCTCCCCAACGACCGAGAAACCCACGCAGCGTTTCAGGGATGGTGATCTCAGTCGGTGGTCGGCGAAGGACGCATTCTTGAAATGAGGGGGCGTGGACAACGGTGGCAACATGTCGGCTGGCGTGTGCACCCACGGGTTGTCACCGCCGCCAAAGCTTGACGCTGCCCCGGATGGGAGCGTTCGCAGCAAAACGGCCATCGCCTCGTTGAGCCGGCCTTGCCGCGTGAGGCGGGTCGCCTCGATCATGTCGATCTTCGATTGTGTGTTCATGGGATCCTCCGTCAGCGTAAAGTTGGCAAAGCGGGAGCACTTCCCTTCCGGTCGGAAGGGATTCATCGAGTTTTTGATCGTCGTCGATCAGCGCAGCGCGACGGGCCGGTTAGCGGATGCGATCACCGAGCGCCGCTTTCACCGCGGGGCTGGCTTGTAGGGCGCCAAGCACGTGAATGGAGGCAATGGTTTCGAGCGCCAGTTCCGGAGTGACGTCGGGTGCGATGACAGCAAGCCCGAGGACTTGAATGTGCAAAGTCTCTCCGGCCGCTCGCACGGCTTCGAGGTCCTGCCGGCCATAACGGCGCAGACCAAGGTCGAGTTGTTGTCGAGCAACCGACTGCTTTACCGCCTCGTTGTGGCGATCGAGTTGATTGCGGATTGCCGTCCGGATGAAGTCGGTGCGGTTTGAGTAGAAGCCCTCCTGCACCAGAAGATCGATATGACCCAGATCGACATAGCCGAGATTGATCGTGATCTTCTCGCTCTCAGGTATCTTCGACCTGAGGTCAACAACCTTGTCGGCCATCTTTCACCATCCTTAATACATCTATACGGATGGTGTATGGATGGTCTACGGAAATGTCAAGGTCACCCGGGCTGTCGGGGCATTCGCGCATGGATCAGGAAAGGTAACGGCCCACGTCAGGACGGCCGCGGCCGGCACCGTCTCGATCTCGCGGGAGCCACGTCGTGGCGCGCACTGAAAGTTGGGTTCGTTTTGCAAAAAATGCCCCATTCCCCCTTCCGTATCGAGCACGATAGCCACGCGCTTTTTTTGGCCAAGCCAACCAGGCCAGCGGCCGCCAAGATCAAACTGCGGGCCCCGATTGGCTTCGTTTCGCCAAAACGTATGGTATTTTATTACCTTTTAGGCATCGAGGCGATGCTCGATCATTTTCGGTGCGCGCCCACCGCACGCGGGTGAGGTCAACCGCAGCGGCTTCATCCAAAAGGTTGGGTGGTTTAAACGCAGCGGCTCTTCGAGCAACTGAGCGGGCGGATAGGGCGGCGATGACTTCATCAGTCCCCTGAATTTCGAGCCTCGTCGAAGGCCCGGATCGCAAACTTGCGTCGCGACAGCACGCGGCGCTCATAGCGATCAATCACCGCGAGGGCCAGCCACGTGACGGGTCCGGCTCCATCGGTCCGTTCAGGTGCGAGCGGATTATCCAAGTTCTCGACGCGGGCCGGTGTTGAGCTTGTTGGGGCCGGGTCTCCAACGGGCGCCTGTTTCAGTTCCCGCGCGATCAATTCGGCACGCACCCGTCTGACCCGAGTGAGATCGATCTGCGCCTCAGCCACCCGGACCGCGAGTTCGTAGAGCTCCGGCGGTGCGCCGTCGCCGGCGATCACGCGCGCCATGGCTTGCACTTCATTTGCCAGAGCGGGCAGCGACATCACCGGCACATTTAGGCCGTGGCGACGTGCGTTGCCGGCTGAGCGGGCTTTGCCCTTTACCGTCGCCGGGCCGGTACTCCGCAGGCTATTGGCGCGGTTGGCCCGGCGTTGGCGCGCGCTCGTCATGAGACCTACCGCTTGGAGGCACCGGAATATCTCGGAACTCGCCGTCGATGATATCGTCACTCGCCCGTCGCAATACCGTGCCAAAGCCGAAACGGCGGCGGTCGATTTCACGCAATGCGTTGTTCCGGCGCTGCTCCGCCATCATGGTGAGGCGCTCGATGACCTCGAAATCGCGAATGCCCGCGCATAAGGCTTCGCTGGCGACGGCCTCCGCGTCGAGCCCCATTGAAGTGAGGTGGCCTTCGACTTTCGCGATGGCCCGGCGATCACCTGCCGCCCATTGGCTCGCAAGCTTCTCGGCGCCTTGTTCCCCGTATATGCTCGTCAGAATCGTCTCGATCCCCCGCGGCTTTCGGGCCTTCAGTAGCTTCGCTTTCATGCGCCGCATTCGGACCACCTCCCACGACAGGTCGACAACGTCCCGCACCAAGATTTCGTCGATTGAATCCTTCGGCTTTATGACCGAACGAGTGCGGGCGTAAAATTTGTCGTAGTCGCTGGCGGTTTCGCCCTCTATTATTGCCGCCCGACCGAGAAAATTGCGATTCTCGGCAGTTTCAATCGGCTGTGTCGGTCGGCTTAGACGGTTTCGTATGCGGCCAACTGTGACTCGCTTCATTATTTGTTACTCACACCTACAACAAACGGAATCACCCTGAATCCGTTTATCAATCTTGTATGAATTGAATGCCGATCGCAAGTCGCCGACCAACATAGCGCGATCTCACAAAAGATTGATTATTGGAACTTTGCGCCATGAACCCCAAATATGGAAGTGGCAAGCTGGATCACGGTGATTTGCTGCCGTTGCACAAGATACGAGTTGCAGCGCTAATAGATAGAAAGCGAGCTGCCATGTCGAAACGCGTTCGGACATCCGGAGACGACGATCTACTCGATGAGGAGGAGATGCAGCGTGCGCTCGATCTACTCGATGATGAGGTGGAACGTTCGCTCTACAAGAGGGCCATAGGCTATCGCGCCGAGATCGAAGAGGTGATGTGGAATCCAAAGCTGGGTAAACACATCATCACGAAACTCAGGGAATATTTTCCGCCGGATGCGGCAGCTGCTTGCGTCTTGTTTCGAAAATCCGGAAGGGATGAAGCACTCAATGATGAGGTCACGCGTGCGCTCGATCTACTGGATGATGAGGTAGAGCGTTCGCTCAACAAGAGGGCCGTGGGCTATCGCGCTGAGGTCGAAAAGCTCGTGTGGAATCCAAAGCTGGGTAAGCACATCATCATGAAAGTCAGGAAATACTTTCCGCCGGATGCAGGAGCTGCTCGCTTCTTGCTGACCAATCGCGCCCCCCCAGTCGTGGGGCGGGCCTTTACCTTCAACATCTTCGAAAGAAACCTTGCGCCAAAGAATTGGGTTCCCGAGAGAATAACGTTTCACGTGCCTCCGACTCGGCTTCGTGATGGCAGACGACGGATGCCCCTGCTAGAGTGAGTTCGACCGGAAACCGCCAAAGTTATATTGCAAAATAGCCGCAAGAGATCCGCCTCCGTCGCTTTGTCTACGAAGTATAGACGAGGCAATCTGATGGAACTGCAAAGCCGGCTGCCATCAGGCCCAAGACGGGATCGTTGTGTTGCGCGGACTGGATGACTACCGTCGCGGAACGCACGGCGGCTTAGAATGGCACTCCTGCGGCGCGTCAGACCGTCGTCGGCGCGCGATCGCGACGACGGCGCATCAACAGGCCCGCTCCGGCAAGCCCCGTTCCGAACAGAACCAAGGCGCCGGGCAGAGGCGTCGTTCCCTCGATTCCGCCGCCCGGATGCATCGCCGTCCGACGCCGGTAGACCTTCCGATGATGCTGTTGGAGCATCGCTATGTATCGGCCGCCGCAGAATGGGTTCGTTTCGAAAAATCTGCCAGCACATTGTCCGCGGCGACGAGTGCCCCCCTCCGCCAGCTTGGGATAGACGAGATCGAAGCACTGAATGTAGAGGTCCTTCCACAGATCGATCAGGACGAAGTCGAGTGGGCCCGGCAAAGCCGCGAGATGTCGCGCGCGTCCCCTTTGAAGAACTCCACGTAGGATTTGAGTTCCCGCCGCGACCAGCTGGTCGCGCGCGTAGCGCTGCTTTTCAGCGTTGATATCGATACAGATGACGCGGCCGGCACTCGCACGGGCGGCTTCGGCGAAAAAGACCGTTGGATGGCCATATGAGGTGCCGAGCTCGACAACAGTCGGCGAGCGCATCGCTTTGATCAGGACATTGAGGAGCGTGCCCGCGTCGGGCCCGATCGAAATCAGGAACTCGTCGACCCGGCGCGTGATTTCTTCAAGCGACAGTTGATCCATTAATATCGCTTCGGCCGCGGCGCGCTGGTCGTAATGGTCGAGCACCGTCTGAACTTTTCCGTCCATCGCAAACACCGGCCGTTTTTTGGCAAAACCGTAACGCGGAAGCGTCGCTTCCTTACTATGCTGTCGTCATGACAGTTCCGCGTCGTGGTCGGACACTGCTCGCCGCGGATCTGATCTGGCGGCCACCATAGCGGTCGGGGATCTCGGAGGGTTTGTTGGGCGGATTACTATGCCGTGGGCCCGCGCTTCTCCCTGACGATCATCCGCGGCATCACAGTTCGCCTATCGACCTGAAAACGATTGTCGGATCGACTGCATGCGGCCTTCTGTCGAGTTTCGGCAATTCCATTGCCGTCGGGACACGGGCCAACGGAATTATCCTGTATCTCACCGGTCGCTCCGTCGAACCTCACCTGGCGACACTGCCCGTGCTCACGCGTGACGATGGTGCCGGAGCTGCCTGCGGCCTCAGGGCGTCCGAAACGCGCACTGGTCGCACTGCTTCCAGGCGCAACGCTGACGCGATCGCCAATCAAATAAAATGCCATGCCAGATGCCGGAGCAGACTGGTCCTGTGCTGCGCGAAACCTTTGCGCCCATTCTCTACGTGATGCGTTATTCGGAACTCGACGGGGCCATTCGGTTGCATAACGCTGTCGGCGCGGGTCTCTCGTCTTCGATCTTCACCCTCGACATGCGGGAGGCGGAACGATTTGTATCCACGACGGGCTCGGACTGCGGCATCGCCAACGTGAACATTGGGCCTTCGGGAGCCGAGATCGGCGGCGCGTTTGGCGGCGAAAAGGAGACGGGCGGCGGCCGCGAGGCTGGCTCCGACGCGTGGAAGGCCTACATGCGTCGTTCCACCAATACGATGAATTTCGGAGATCAGCTGCCGCTCGCGCAAGGCGTGACTTTTAACATTAAAGAATAACGGAATGAATTTCCGATATCGTCCTCGGCCGCGGTGCGATCACGGTCGACACCGCGATCCGCCATCCATGCCGTCGCGCCAGCAAGCCCCGCTATGAACTGCCGCCATCTCACCGTCATCTCCGCTTAGCTGCTAGAAGGGCAGCCCATTGCGGCCGGGGCTGCCAGGGAACGGGGCGACACTGATTATTGCGACGCTGTGAGGCTGAGGCGTGCGCGAAAAGATGGGCTGAAGGAGCTGACGGGCGATATGCTACAAGAGCGGCGAGCATCGCGATTCACGGAGAGCAAGGGTGAGCAAATCTGGCGCCAGCGATTCCAAGAACACGCTCTATTGCTCGTTTTGCGGCAAGAGTCAGCACGAGGTGCGCAAGCTCATTGCCGGGCCGACGGTGTTCATCTGCGACGAGTGCGTCGAACTCTGCATGGATATCCTCCGCGAGGACAACAAATCCTCGCTGGTGAAGTCGCGCGACGGCATTCCCACGCCGAAGGAAATCTGCAAGGTCCTCGACGACTATGCGATCGGCCAGGACCATGCCAAGAGGGTGCTCTCGGTCGCAGTCCACAATCACTACAAGCGTCTCAATCACCAGACCAAGCAAAATGACGTTGAACTCGCCAAATCGAACATCCTCTTGATCGGTCCCACCGGCTCCGGCAAGACGCTGCTCGCCCAGACGTTGGCACGCATTCTTGACGTGCCGTTCGCCATGGCGGACGCCACGACGCTCACCGAGGCCGGTTATGTCGGCGAGGACGTCGAGAATATCATCCAGAAGCTCCTACAGTCGGCTGACTACAACGTCGAGCGCGCACAGCGCGGCATCGTCTACATCGACGAAATCGACAAGATCACCCGCAAATCGGAGAATCCTTCGATCACCCGCGATGTGTCAGGCGAGGGCGTACAGCAGGCCTTGCTCAAGATCATAGAAGGCACCGTTGCGTCAGTGCCGCCCCAGGGCGGCCGCAAGCATCCCCAGCAGGAGTTCCTACAGATCGACACCACAAATATCTTATTCATCTGCGGCGGCGCTTTTTCCGGCCTAGAAAAGATCATTTCTGCCCGAGGCCGGGCAACGTCGATCGGCTTCGGAGCCAGAGTGGCGGGACCCGACGATCGCAAGACGGGGGAGATCTTCCGCGAGGTCGAGCCGGAGGACCTGTTGAAGTACGGCCTGATCCCCGAATTCGTTGGGCGTCTACCGGTCCTCGCTACCCTCGAGGATCTTGATGAGCCAACGCTCAAGCGCATTCTGCTCGAACCGAAGAATGCGCTGGTGAAACAGTACCAGCGATTGTTCGAAATGGAGAGCGTCGATCTAACGCTGGCCGAGGATGCGCTTCTGGCGATCTCCAGGAAGGCGATCGAGCGCAAGACCGGGGCGCGCGGCCTTCGCTCGATCATGGAGATCATCCTGCTCGAGACCATGTTCGATCTGCCGAGCCTGGAAGGCGTCGCAGAAGTCGTGATCTCGAGGCAAGTCGTGGAGGGAACCGCGGTGCCCCTCTATATTTACGCAGACCGTGCAGATCGTACGGGCGATGCGAGCGCCTGAGTAGGGCATCTACCGCCAAACGGCGCTTTTGGGCGGTATGGGAAATCAACACAACCAGACTTCGATAATGCGGTCGTCAATCTCATATCGACAGGTTCCCTGAAAAGCCGGGACGCGCCGCGAATAATCTCTATGTCGGCAACTGCCGATCCGATCCCCCCTCTAACCGCGCTTCTTCTCGGGTCTGGTCCCCTTACTGCCTGCCGATGGTTTCGCCGCGCCGAGGAGCCAACTGAATTGGGTTCGTTTTGCAAAAATCGGCATCTATATTCCCTTTTTGTTCTGCAGGCAAATCAGCCGAACACGAGCAATTTCCGGAGGTGCGCCAGCTGGTGCAGCGCCTTCTTGCGCCTGGATCTGGCGCGTTGCTCGTAGCGGTCGAGCGACAATAAGATTTTCAAAGCGCCCGGGTCGGGTGAGACGTGCTTCACAACGTCCCGGTCGAAAATGTGGTCGCGTTGCTCACGGATGCGAGCGATGTCGAATTGGCCTTCAGCGGCGGCCCGGGCTAAATCCATCTCTATTTGCGGAGCCTCATTCCCGACAAGCTCGCAAGCAAATTCGGCGATCATCGCCGCAACAGCCGGATTGCGGCCGATCGGGATCGTGAGGCCATGTCGCAACGCGTTGCGCTTGGCACGCGCCTTGCCCAACAGCGTCTTCGGCCCACCGCTCTTGGCCGCGTTGGCCCGATTAGCCGCGATTTGCTTGGCGCTGCTCATAGCAAATCATCATCCCGGATTGCGCTTGTTGGCAGGGGCCGCGCCGGCAGTTGGGTTACCCGGCGCCGGCTGGCCTTGCGGTGAGCCTTACGGCGTTCCACTTCGAGGACGATCTCCTCGCGTCGGATCTCATGCTTTGAACTCAGAGCCTCAAGGCGCATGAGTGTGCCGAGTGACACCTCGATCGCCGCCACATCGATGGCGCTCTCGTCAAGGCCGTGCTTCTCGAGCAACGCGATCACTTCCTGTTTATCGAGCGCCGGATCACGTTCTTTGTCCGCCGTACCGAAATAAGCATCGGCGTAGGCCTCGGCGAGCGGTTCGCAATGATTGAGCATGGGCATAATAAGTCGCCGTAATGCATCCCGGTGCGCCGCCTCCACAACTGCATCCGAGCAGCTGCGAAGACGTTGCTGTTCCCAGAAATGGTAGGTGATGTCCGACACCAACATTTGGTCCAGGACATTCCTCGGCCGAACGACCTTTTTCAATTCGGCATAGAGCCGCGAATACGCGGAACGATCTTCGTCCTTCATCCGCGCGGGCGTTGCGATCAACTCGCCCACGGCAATCGAAGGCTTGAACACCTCATTACTGCTCGACATGGCATGCTCCGCTTCGGGTGCCGCACGAGGCCTGCCGGCGCACCACGGCGTGGTTCATCTGCATGGCTAGTGCTCCGTCGACGTGGGCTTGGGCGTAGCAGTCTTGATGAGCTTGCGAAGCAGCGACGCGAAGGTCTCCAGCTCCTCCTCGCTAAGCTGCCAGAAGTCCAAAACCACCTCGGTCACGGGCTCCGCCGCCTCGATCATCTCGAGCCGCGGGTGCAAGAACGGCAAGGCCACCTTGGCCGCTTCCATCTTCCGGGCGGGCGTCTCGTTATGGTCGTTCACGACCGCGAGCAGGTACTCGAGGGGCGTGGTCTTGAACTTGGCCCGGAGGGCGTTCTGCTCCGCGTCGTTGCGCTTGTGGGCGCGGCCGTTGGGCTTGCCCGTGCTTGTTGGAAAACCGATTTGACCGTTGGCCATCTGGTGACCTCTGTTGTTGACCTCGGCTTCGCTCTGCCGAAGCGAGTGCCTGCACTAGACGCAACGCAACGCTAGGACTCTGTGACAAACGCTACCAGCGAGGAGCTCCGTTGAGCGAACATTACCTCGCTTGATTTAATCAAGTTGATAGTTATGCCAGGATTCGTGGAATATAGCTAGTGGGGTCGTCCCTCACACAAAATATGAAAAGTTTCGGCTTTGAGATTTAAAAGACGAACGGTGGATCATTGGAATAGGTTACAATAAAAATATGGAATAGGTTATAAGAGAAACATGGAATAGGTTACAAGATCGCTTGAGGCAGGATTGCAAAAAATCGGGTGCGTTAGCCGCCGTCTGGCTGGATCAACCCGGCTCGATCAACCTGGATCGGAGACCTGGGTCAGTGACCTATAGGGTGGTGGCCCGACGTGGTGACCGGGGTCCTAAGGCTGGTGACCTGGAGTGGTGACCTCGCAGTGGTGAGCTGGAGCTGATGAGCTGGAGCTCCAGCTGCTAAGTGGTGGAGCTCCAGCGGATACCTGGGGTCTGGGCAGCAGCTGAAGTGTTCTATGTCCATAGATATTGTGGTCGGGAGGCGCGCCAGCGTCCATCCTTCATGGATATAGGATATAAGGTGCGACGGTCCATCGATGCTGGGATCAATGGTGGGGTCGATGGCTCCATAGATGTTGTGGTCGGGAGGGGTACAGCCATCCATCGTTTCATGGATTTAGTATGTGAGGTGTGACGCTCGGATAAATGGTGACGCCTCGGGTTCATGGGTCGCAGGTCTGGGTAGCACCTGAGGGCGATACCCCTCTGATGTGTTCCCGAGCGCGGCGACGCTGGCAGACTACGCCGCCACCATACGCGTTAGTTGGGAGTTGCTTCCCGTCGGTCATCTGGGTGTCCGTGAAGCAGTGCACCAACTTCTTCGGGGAAAGCGTCCTGTTACTCCTGAGCAGCACCGCGTAATGGAACAGCGGCTGACAGTTTTTGCCAAATTGAAGCCTACCCACTTCATTGCTGGTACAAGCGGATTTGTTCGATATTTCGGTGCAAGGTTTGCAGACGACTTCGTCGTATTCGAGAATATACGTTATGGAAATGCCTTGTATGCCATGTTTGAGCGATGGCAAGAGCTGAGCCAACGAAGTCGTATTGACCTGCTAAAGGGAGACCGTGAGGGTTTTGAGCGCATTGAGCACAAGGAAGGTTGGGAAGACCGCTTGGAGGCAATGCTTGAGCGATATCGCGAGACGCACCGCTGATATCCCTAAGGGGTAGAGTACAGCGACCGGCGCTGCCGGCAGCTGTGACTTGTTTATCTTCGTCCCCGCTTGGGTGGCAGCCTCAGCAACTCCGCCGGCTCAACTTCCAACGCATCTGCAAGCGTCGCAACAATCTTGAAGCTCGCGTAGAACGCGCCCTTCTCAAGCTGACTCAGATAGCTTCGGCTCGGCCGCGTCTCGAAACGCGGCGGTCCACCTAATCAGAAATCCGGCTTCTCCGCCTTGGGCACTGCCATGACCCAGGGGCCGGACGCCCGTGTGCTTTCGGCGCATACGGCTTCGGGCCATGCGCCCCGCACCCGACGATAGGTCACACGCGCGGACCACGGCATCGTGAACATGACCGGGTCATCCACAATGATCTCGACCTGCAATCCCGGCTTCGTCGGATCGGGATCGATATCCCCCATGCCGTATGCATTTCTCATCGGTGCGACACCGAAGTAGGTGCCCAGATGCTGGCGCTGCACGTCCCGCGCCAGTGCACCGTCGATGAGCCGGTAGCGCTCGATGACGTGCAATGCGGCGCTGTGGGGCGTGCCAAATCGATCGACCATGGAAAGCGGCCCGACCTTTTGGCCGATCGTGTCGATGACCAAAGTATCGTTCTCATAATGACCAACGGATTCGCCCTGCCAAGTCGGCGTTGGATGCGCCGAATGAGGAACGTTCAGGCGCACATGGCGGACCTGATGATCGCTGGGATACAGCAGGATGACTTCGTCCTTCTGCTGAATCATCTGCATGCCGAGTTGAATGTTCACTGTGAATGGTGTCGGTTCCGGCCAGCATTGGTTGTGCGGATTCGGAATCGGAATGCCGCTTCGCTCTTGTTCGCCGTTCTTTTTCAAAATTTCCGCGGCCTGCGGCCGAAGGATCGGATTGGTGTCGTCGCCAATCGCGCTGAAGACCTGGCTGCCATCGGCCCTGCGGATCTTGCTGACCACCGGAGCCGGGCCTGACGCCGGCGGCTCAAACAACAGAAAAAGACGGCCCCATGTACCGGATAAATCGGGAGTTGATGCGGTGGTCTGCGGCGCAGGCTTCAAGGTCGATGCCGAGTCTTGTCCCAAGGCAGACGTTGCTGGCACCGCCGCCGCGCATGTGATGAACAACAAGAGCCGAGCCGCGTTCATGGTTCAAACCTGAGCCTGTGTGTTACCGCCTTTATATCGCGTATGGCGCTGTCCGCCCACGCTGAATGCGGAGCTATCGCGCGAGCAGAAGCTTGAGGGCCTTTTTCCGTTTCTACACGAGCCCGGCGTTACAATCGTTCAAATCCGGTAGCGTCGTTCAAATCCGATAACGCCGCACAGCCTCATCGTTCCACCTTAGCCCCGCGCCCGGCAACGACGATACCTGGGCGAGCCCGTCGGCAATGACGAGCGGATCGGTAAGGATAGCATTCGCCCAATCCACATATTCGAGCCAATGCGCGGTGGGCGTTGCCGCCAACAGATGCGCGCTGACTTCCGGCAAGAGGTGCGACGACATGGGCACGTCCCGGGACGCAGCGACGCCTGCGGCCTGCATCCAGCCGGTGACGCCGCCGATGCGTCCGGCATCGGGCATGACGTAGTCGCACGCGCCGGCGTCGAGCGCCTGCGCCATGGCCTCGGCACCGTTGAAATTCTCGCCGATCTGCAGCGGCAAGGCGTACTCGCTGGCGAGTTTGGCGAGGCCGCGCACATCGTCGTGCCGGATCGGCTCCTCGATCCAATAGACGCCTTCCTCGGCGAGGGCGCGGCCGCGCTGCTGCGCCTCGGGCACCGTCAGCGCCTGGTTGTAGTCGACCATGATCGCGATGGAGTTCTGGAAGCCTGCGGCGGACGGCACGGGTGACGGCGAGGTCTTCGGCGAGCGTCGGATAGCCAAGCCTGAGCTTGACGGCGCGAAAGCCGCCGACGATGAGCTTCTCCGCCTCATCGGCGGCCGCCTCCGGCGCCATAAGGCCGAGCCCGCCGGAGTTGTAGGCCGGCAGCGGCTTCGGCGTGCCACCAAGAAGCGTTGCCAGGTGCACGCCGGCAGCGACCGCGAGCGCATCCCACAGCGCCATGTCGAGCGCGGACAGCGCCATCCGCACGACGCCCGTGACGCCGATCAAGGCGTGACGGCGTTCGAGCTTGGTGGCGATATCGAGCGGCGCAATCCTCTCTCCGGCGATCGATTCGACGGCTTCTTGGAGGACGGCGGCAATCGCGGCCGCACCGCTGCGGCGATAGCAGAACAGATAGCTTCGTCCGGTCACGCCCTCGTTGGTCTGGAGGTCGACCAGGAGCAGTGGCGCCTCGCGCACCGTCGCAGCACTGGTACCGAGCGCAAACCGCATCGGAACCGAGACGGCTACGCTCGAAACCGAGCGAACGGCCAGGATGGGTGTGCTGGCCATATCGTTCTCAAGCCGAGGGACCACCGGCGCGAAGCGCCAGGATGTCGGCGATTGCGCGGTTGAGCGGGGTCGGCACTCCGAGTTCGCGGCCCAACGCGACGACGGCGCCCGACAGCCAATTCACTTCCAGCCGATTGCCCCGTTCGAGATCGTGATGCATCGATGACGTCATGTCGTATGCGACCTGATCCGCGAGGTTCAATCGATGCTCGGCGTAGTCGGCGGGCAGATCGACGCCGCGGGCGCGCCCAACCGCAACCACCTCGCGCATGACATCGAGCAGGAAGGCGCGGGTCTGGGAATTCGCTCGTATCGGTCCGATGGTGGCGCGCATCGTGGTCGTCGTGCCGGAGAGACCGACCAGAAAGACAAACTTCTCCCATATTTCGCGGCGGATATGTGCGCTCAGTTCGGCCTTGATGCCGCCGCGCAGGCAGAGGTCAAGAAATTGCCGCGCGCGCAATGACGACGTACCGTCGAATTCGCCAAACACCATGCGCTCGAGCGGACCGGTGCGGGCGATGACGCCGGGCCGGGCAATCGCGGTCGCGACATAGCAGACGCCGCCGATCACGCGCTGGGCACCGAATGCGCGCACCATGTAGTCGTCTTTGAGAACGCCGTTCTGAAATGAGACCACGGTGGTGTTAGGCCCGACGATCGGCCGGATCTGATCGATCGCAGCTTCGGTGTCCCACAATTTGACGGCAAACAGCACGAGATCGACGATGCCGATCTGGGCAGGGTCGTCAACGACGTTGACGCGCGGGAGGTGGAGATCGGCGCTGCCGCCTTCGATGGCGAGACCGCGCTCGCGCATCGCCGCCAAATGAGCTCCGCGTGCGACGAAGGTTACGTCCGCACCGCCATTGGCGAGCCGCGCACCGAAGTAGCCGCCCACGCCGCCGGAGCCCATCACCGCAATCTTCACCAGAAGGTCTCCTTGGGTCAGCCCGCGAGCCTCCGATTGGCTCAGCCTACGAGCCTCAGAACGGAGGCATCATATTGCTTCGACCCAAGATTCCCATCGGCGAAGATGCCGTGATCGGCAACCCAGTGAATCATGTCGTTGAAGACTTCCCTGGTGTAGGGCTCGAACACGATGCGCTCGCCCGGACCCCAGCGCCTCGTATCCATCTGGGCGTGCCAACGGACCGGAAACTCCTTTTTGTAGTAGTGCGTGTAGAGTTCCGGTCGCTGATCGATGTCGCGCTGGGCGCGTTTGAGGCCGCGCGCATATTTTCTCAAGTCATCGATGTCCGGATCGCCATGCACCATCATCGCCATCATGAACGTCGTGTCGATGATCTTCCGAAAGCCGAGTTGCTCGGCGAAATAGCAAGGCCCGCTGAAGAGGTGCACCGCCGGGATTTTGCGCTCGAGCAAGAGCTCCATTCGGCGGAACAACAAGCCGTCGTTAAAGGACAGGTTGATTCCTGCCGGCTTGAGATATTGCTCCAGCGCCTGAACCGTCGAGTAATGGCTGCCGGACTGGTAGCCGACCGAGATCGGCACGCCGGCGAGTTGCTCGGGCGAGGTTATCCCGGATTCAGGCGCGACGAAGATGCCGGCCGGACTGACGGAATAGAGTTCGCCGAACAGTTTGCCGTGACCTGACGACGTGGCGACCCCGATGGTCCAGTGGCAGGCGCAGCTGACGTCCGCCTTGCGCCCCGCCTCGATCGACTGGTACGCGCCCACCTTGGTGGCCGTGTTGTGCTGTTGACCATCGCTCGATTGAACGAGCTCGCGAAAAATGTAGTCGAGCCCTTCGTCCCTGAAGTAGCCCTTTTCCTCGGCGACCCATTCTTGCAGTCGAAAGTGGGGTTCGATGATGAACTTCGGCATTGGCAGTCCTCCTCGGAGGTGGTTCAGGACGCGGTGACAAAGCGCGGGAGCTTTCGCGCCAGGATTTCGTTGGCTTCGCGCGCGATGCGCGTGACGACATCGGCGGCCGACGGGATGTCGTGGATCAATCCGGCATCTTGACCCATCGAGAGCGGGCCCTCATCGACGTCGCCGGCTTCGCGCGCCGCCTGGAGTTTCGCTCTTGCTTCGGCCCGCGACTGCCGCAGCGCCCATTCGCGACCCGCCCAGCGTTCAATGAAGCGATTGCGTCGCGAGCGCGTCATCGCGCCGGGCCAGACCAGCCCCGCAGCGATATCGGGAATTTCCGACAACTGCGTGTCGTGTCCGTCGCTATCGACAATGGCTTGCTTGAAATTTGGATGGAGCGGCAATTCCTCGGTGGCGAGAAAGCGGGTTCCAAGCAGAATGCCGTGAGCGCCGAGGGCGAGAGCCGCAACGAGGCCGCGCCCATCGGCAAAACCACCCGCCGCCAACACCGGAATTGGCGAAACGGCATCGACGACCATGGGAATGAGCGGCATGCTCGCCATCCAGCCCACATGCCCGCCGCCCTCGGTACCCTGCGCGATGATAACATCCGCGCCCGCTTCCGCGGCGCGGACCGCCTCCGCAACCACGCCCGCCATGTGTGTAACTTTGCAGCCGGCACGATGCGCGCGATCGAAATAGCTTTTCAGATCCTGATCTGGCCGCGCCCAGGCGAATTGCATCACGCCGGGCCGTAGTTCGAGCGCCATTTCGAAGCTGTCTTCGCGAAGATCGAACAGGAGAAAGTTCAGGCCGAATGGTTTGTTCGTTTCGCGGCGTATCACTTCCGTGCGCGCGCGAATTTGTTCAGGCGTCTGACAATGGCAGCCCAGCGCTCCGAGACCGCCGGCGCGCGAAACGGCGGCGACCAGCGGCGGCGAGGTTGCCGATCCCGTGCCACCGAGCGCGATTGGATGTTCGATGTCGAGCAGGTCGCAAATCGGTGTCCGGATCACGTTTCGCTCCCTGAGATCGCCTTCGAACTGTCAGCTCGCCGATGAGGGGACGAGATTCTCGAATTGCCGCTCTTTCAGATGCTGATCAAGACCCCAGCGTTCGACCTGCTGCAGGACTTCGTCGAACTCCGTTTGCGGAACGGGTTCGTAGACGAATCGTTCGCCGCGACTGAACTTGCTGAAATCCCATTCGCGGTCCTTGAACTCTGCCGGTATCGAGAGTCGCCACAGCGGCAGAAATCTGCCGAGATCGGCGTCGAGCGCGTCCTCGGCGCGATCGAGAGCCCTGAGGTAGCGGGCGAGCACGTCGGCGGGCATGTCGTCAGGCACCCACCAGATCGTGTTGAACGTATCCTCCAGGACCGGGCGCAAACCAAGCTGCTTGGCCATGTCGATTTGCGGCGGCAGCAAGCTCGCCGCTTCCACGTCGCCGTCGAGCAGCGCTGAGAGACGCGCTCCGAATCCGCCGACGTTCACGGTTTTGATGTGCTCCAGCGGCAGGTACTTCTCCAGCCGATACGGCACGTTGAAGTGGCTTCCCGCGCGCAACCCGACCGCTATCGGGATATCCTTGAGGTCCTCGGGCTTGCGTAGCGTCGAGTTCGGGCGAACGAAAATGCCCCACGGTGAAACGCCGTAACAGTCGGGCACGAACTTCCCCATGCTGGCGCTGGCATTGCAGATGCTGCCCCAGGCGCACGCGCCCTGAATAACGGAACGGCCTTCCGCGAACGGCCGATCCTGCGGGCGATCGAAATATTGCAAATCCTTCCAGCTGCTCTGTGTGCCGCGGAAGGTCTTCATGTCGAATTCGACATCGAGTCCCTCGTCGAGGAAGAAGCCTTCCTGCATGGCGACGAAGTCATTGAGGCCCATGCCTTTCGGCGCAACGGTCACTTTGACGGACATGACGCGCTCCCTCGTGTTTCGGGGCTTCTGCCCTTGTGAATTATTGCGTAACACGTACTGTATTGCGTAATGGCAAGCCGTCAAGGCGCCTCCCGTCGCACTTCACCCAAGGCAGCTGTCGTCATGAAGAAAACGCGCAGAAGGCAAATCAAGGCAGCCACGAGGATCGATCGCGGCGGCGTGCAGTCGGTGACGATCGCGGCGAGGATCTTGAACACGCTCGCTGCCTTAGGCGGCAGGGTTCCGCTCAAACAGCTCGCCGCCGAGACCGGACTGGCGCGGGCCAAGGCTCACCGGTATCTGCGAAGCCTGCGGAACGCAAAGCTGGTGTCACAAGAGACCGACACCGCGCTCTATCAACTCGGTCCGCAGGCCATCGCGATCGGTCTCGCGGCATTGCGCAGCACCAATCCGGTCGCGGAGGTTTGCAACGCGTTGCCCGCGTTGCGCGACGAGATCAACCAGACGGTCACAGCTGCGGTTTGGAGCGAGACCGGGCCGGTGCTGGTCGCAATGCAGGAGAGCGATCACTGGCTCACCATGAACATCCGGATCGGTTCCAGGCTGCCAATCCTGACAACAGCGATCGGACGCACCTTCCTCGCCCATTTGCCGGAGACGGATACGATGCCGCTCGTCATCGCTGAACGGAAGGCGGCGCGGGCACGCGGCACAGCGCTGCCCTCGGATCAGGAGATTGAAAGTTTGACTCGCGAAATTCGCTCGCGGCGGCTGGCGCGGGTGCCGAGTGCGATCATCCCGGGCATCGATGCAATCGCAGCGCCGGTATTCGATTTCGCCGACAATCTTGTCGCGGTCATATGCGTTGTCGCCAAGGCGGAAGCGAAGATCACCGGATGGAACGGCAGTGCGGTGCGGGCCCTCAACGAGGCCGCAGCGCAGATTTCCTCGCGGCTGGGTTTTGTGAATGATCAGCAAAGCGCCAAGCGGCATCAGATCGTGGAACGACCTAATCAATTGGAAATGAGAAAAGCCCCCAACCAAAAGCCGAAATCGAGAAATCGCAACTGAAGATGTTGCATAGACGAGAACCCGCTCAGCTGCCGACGAAAAAAGCCCCGGCGGACCGGGGCTTGAAGTCGTCGACCGAGATTACGTTCGATGAGTCTCAGAACCGATAGTTCAAACCGACCTTCAGCATCTGGATGTTTCGGCTCACACTGAGATTGTCGGCGGCTGGGGCGAACACCGTTGAATTGACGTTCCAGGTGTTGAGGCCGAGGTAGTCGTATTCGATCTTGGCGGACCAGTTGGGCGTGAAGCCGTATTCGATGCCGGCGCCCACAAGCCAGCCGCTGTTGGTGTTCGATGCCGACACCGCTGCGCCCGTGAGGTTATTGGTCACCGTCGCACTATTGTTGACCCAGCCGCCGCCGGCCTTGCCGTAGAATAGCCAGTTGCCGGACGCGACGCCGAAGCGCGCCGCCAGCGTGGTCACCCAGTTGGTGTTCGCGCTCGCGGTCACGAACCCGCCGGTCCGCGACGCATTCAGCGCTGTCGCGTCGAAATCCCACTCCGCGCCGAACACGAAGTTGGAGACCTGGTAATTGTAGCCGACCTGACCGCCGCCGATGAAACCGCTCTTGCTGTCGCTGAGGCTTGCACCGGTGAAGCTGTCGGTCATGTTGCCCGACGCCCAACCGGCCCCGAGATTGCCGCCGACGTAGAAGCCGGTCCAGTTGTAGACGAAAATCGGCGCCGGAGGCGGCATGTAGGGGATGGGCCGGCCGAGATCAGCCGCCGAAGCCCCGTATGCGCTGGCCAGCAGTGACACAGCCGCGGTGATCGAAATCGAAATGTTGCGCATGTTCCCCCTCCACCCATTGAGTAGCCCCTATTGGCTTAGTGTCCTGAGGGCGCCGGTTGGTTCGAAGGGATTTGCGGTGTTAGAGAGATTTGTATGATTGTGACCAAAAAGCCACAAAACGGCTGTGCCCCGCCCGGAAAGCATCGATTCAAGGCTAGCGGCTTCAATCATTCGCCGGTCGCTCACGACGGCCGGGCGACGCCCTCGTACATGAACGTCATCGGCTTCGGGCCGGGCATGTAATCCATCTCAATTCGCTCGGTGCGGAAGCCGGCACCTTCGATCAGGGCCCGGATGGGGCGGTTGAGGTGGCAGCCGCCGCTCAAGCAGCGCCATGCCGGCGTCAGGCGATCCTGCCACCAGCGCACACGCTCGTCGGGTGCCAATCCGTGCTCGACAAACAGCAGCCGGCCGGACGGCCGCACGACACGGCGCATTTCGGCAAGCGCGGCGTCCGCATGGGGAATGGTGCACAGGGTCCAGGTGGTGAGAACGGTGTCGATGCAGTTGTCGTCGAGCGGGATCGATTCCGCCGACCCTTGAAGAAAATCGACGGCAATCCTTGAAACGCCCCGCGAACGGCGTGCCATTGCGATCAGCCGCGCGTTCGGTTCGAGCGCGATGATGCCGCGGACCGCGGCGCCGTAGAACGGCAGATTCAATCCCGAGCCGACGCCGACTTCGAGCACACGTCCTTCGGCTGATCCGACGACGCGCTGGCGGTAGGGCGCGAAACGTCGATTGCGCATGGCAAGATCGCAGAGCCGCGGCAGCAGCACATCGCCATAAAATCCCATCGGCCTCCTACGCCCTCGCGCTAGGCCGCCACGCTCACGGTGCCGTCGCGATTATCCACCATGACCGGCGAATGGAGATATTCGATCTGCGGCGGCGAGCCATAGCGATCCTCGACGGCCTTTTTCCAATCCGCCGTGTAGACGCGATCCGCGTCCGCGCGCGAAGCCCACACATAGATGCCGCCGGCGCGCCGACCGTCTTCGCTCATCCAGTAATTCTTGCGCAGGAGGCCGGGCATGCCCTGATAGCGCGGTGCCGTCTCCCGGAAGACCTTGGTGATTTCGTCTAAGCTGGTCGGCTGAGATAGTTGAAAGGTGACGATCGTCACGATCATGGTGTCCTCCGCGTCGGCGAGAGAAAGCGAGTGCGGGTCACGCGCTTAACATGAACGATCGCTAGGCCGCCAGCAACAGCGCTGCTGGCCGCTGCGCCCCATCACGCGCTGTGGAAAATGCGCGAATGATTGAAGGAGCAGCACCCAAGGGTCGCCGATCAGTCCTCGCTTTTATCGGTGCCGAAGACTTTGCCGGTCTTGGGGTTTACGAGGTGGATGCGCTGACAGACAAGGCAGGTGACGGTGAAATAGCTGTCTGTTTCGGCCGGGGAGACCTCGTCTGCATGCCAACCTTGGACATTTAGACCCGTCGCGGGGCATCGGTAGACAAAAGACGACATGCGCAAAAGCTAGGGGCCGCCGCCAGGTCTTCTTTGATCCAGATCAACACGCCGTCGACCCGGCATTACGTGTTGCTCATTTGCGCATCGGCAGTCAGGGGCGTACTGCCCCCTTGACGGTAGCCATGCCGCTCTTTCTCCTGGGAGGCTGGTTCGCTGACGACATGGAATGAACGATCCGCCTCCGCCCCCTCGCCTGCCGGCGGCGGATTGAGAGCGGCCAGCGTCGAATCGAGCCGCATCGCAAGCTCTTCGATCTTCCACAGAACGCGCGGCTCAAGGGTCGAAATCCGCTGCGCCGTTTCCTTGGAGAAGGCATCGATCGCGGCCACCGATTTGGCGAGCGATTCGGCCGATGTCGACAACCGGGCGTGGTTCGCCTCGGCCGCATCGCTGCGTTGCGACAAGCCGGTCGCGTGCGTCTGAACCGCCGCCAGCGTCCCGGTGATGGTTCGCAGGTCGTCGCCGGTTTGTTCGTGCGCCGCCATGCTGCGGTCCGACGTCTCTTTGACGTTGGACAGTTGCTCCGCCATGGCGGTCAGCTGCCGGTTGATGCCTTCCAGCTTGGAGATGATTCGCTGCTCCAGATCGGCGACCGACTTTTCCAATTCCGACGATCGCTTCTCGCCCGCCTCGGCCCGCCGCTCCAACTCCGTCAGGCGCTTCTCGCCGCCATCAGCGCGTTTTTCCAGTTCTCCCGAGCGCTTCTCGACGCCCTCCGCGCGCTTTTCGAGTTCAGACGACCGTTGGTCTCCCGCGTCGGCGCGCTTTTCCAACTCCGTGATGCGATTCTTGAAATCCCGGATCGCCTGGTCGATCGGCTTTAATGCCGCGACGAAAGTCTCGCCGATCTTGGTGGCCCGTTGCGCCTCCGCGAGCGCGCCGTCAATCGACTCCTCGAAATCGGTCCGCAGCGCCTCCAATTCGCGCGGCAGCCCGAGCCACGGTCGCGGTTTGGGCGCGCGGCGTTTCATCCACACGATCCAAACCGCCACCACCGCGGCGATCCCGATGAGTGCGTACCCAATATTCAGTGCGAACGTGCCCAACTTCGTCCCTTTGCGGTCAGATCAAATAGACAGCCCCGGAAACGTCAGTAGACCGACGCGGTTCGTGACTGCAATCCGGCAATTCAGTGGTCGTGGCGGCAGCGGACACCAGATTTTTACTCTAACATACTGCGGTGGCAGGGGAATCAATAGAAATGTTAGGAATTTTAGCCGCGCCAGATTTGTGTCGAAGCTTGGGATCACTTGTCCCACGTGCGGTTATGGACTGGCGCACGGTAACAGCCAACCCTGGCGGCGAGCGGATGCCACTTTCAAGCCCGGACCTCGGCGCACCTAATCGCGTCCGCGCCGCCAAGCGATCGAGACCCGCGATCTTCCCTCAGACCGGGATCGGCTCCTCGCCGGCATCGCGATCGAAATCCTCCTCGTCGCGATAGCGGCGGCGGCGGCGACGGCGCATGCCGGGCAGGCGGCAGGGCACGATGCTGCACACATCCTCGAGAAGGTTCGCCCAGCGTTGGCCGCGTGCCAGCGCCCGGTCCAGCGCCGCCATGGTGCGGGCAAGGCCGTCGTCGTCATCGTGAACGAAGGTCCGCAGCACGCCTGCGAACAGCATGGCCAAGCCCTGAGCCCGCATCATGCCGCGCGGTCCCGACGCCGGGACGTTGGCGGCGGTGAGCATCCACTGCTGCGAGTTCACGGCGATCGCATTGAGGGCGAGAGCAAGACCCGGGTAGCGCCTCGCCGAGCGCAGCAGCGAGCGGATGGCGGGACGATAAGGAACGAGCGCTTCGAGGCGGCGCATCAGCACGTCGAACAGGCGCTCGCGTGCCGGCTCTTCGGCAAGATCGGCATCGCCACCCGCGAGCACCTTGCGGTCGATCGCCTTGACGTGAGCGGCATAGATGCGGAGCTTGGAATCGAACTCGTCGCGCAGTTGCACAAGCGAGACGCCGGCGCGCGCGGCAATGTCGCCAAAGCCGATCTCCTCGATGGACTGCTCGCCGAGCAAGGCCATGAAGGCCTCGATGATCTTTTCGCGATCGGTGCGCGGCGGCTCGCCCGTGTTGGTGCCGCGGGGCGGTCTCGCTGGCTTGCGTGCCATGGCCGGCTCCTGTGTGTGGAAGGTGGCAAAGCCGCGTCCTTCGGGGGATATCACATTCAATCTAGGCTTTTGGAGCCAACGGTTCCAGGGTGCTCGCAGCCGAACGGGAATTGTCAGTTGAAGCGTTTGGTGCCGGCAGGCGCGGAAGCGTCAGCCCGCAAGTTCGCGGCCGCGCCGGGTCGCAGCCGCGACGGCGCGTTCCATCAGCGGATCGAGACCATCGGGCGCCATCAGAACTCTCAGCGCCGCTTCGGTGGTTCCGCCGGGCGAGGTGACATTGGTTCGCAACGTCGCCGCATCGAGCGGGGAGCGGTAGAGGAGTTCGCCCGAGCCCGCGACGGTTTCGCGGGCGAGACGTGCGGCAAGCGGCGCCGGCAAGCCCGCCGCTTCGCCGGCGCGCGCGAGGCTTTCGGCGAGCAGGAAGACGTAGGCGGGGCCGGAGCCCGAGACCGCGGTCACCGCATCCATCAGTCCTTCGTCGGCGACCCATTCGACCGCGCCGGTCGCCGCAAGGAGTGCGTTTGCGAGCGCGCGCTGCGCCGCCGTCACCCGCGGATTGGCGACCGCGACGGTGATGCCGCGTCCGATGGCCGCGGGTGTGTTCGGCATCGCGCGAACGATCGCGGTCTGCGGCGGCAGAGCACGCCCAAGAAAAGCGAGCGTGCGTCCGGCCATGATGGAAATGATTACCGTTCCAGGCGAAACGAGCGCGGCGACAGCGGCCATGACCTCGGGCGCCGTCTGCGGCTTGACCGCGAGCAGCACGGCGTCCGGCCGGATCGAGCCCGGCGGCGGATTGAGGCGCAGCCCGCGGGATGCAAGTTCGGCGACCGCGGGCGCCGGCTGCGGTTCGATCACCACGGCGCAGCCCGGATCGAGGCCGAGCCCGATCCAGCCTTCCAGCATCGCGCTGCCCATCTTGCCGGCGCCGACGAGGGCTACGGAGCCCGTGACCTTGGAAAGACTCTCGTTCGCTGTCGCCATCACCCCAGGGCTCGCGATGAGGTTTGCGTTACGCAAACCCATCCTACGAACGCATTCTACGCTTGGCCGGAAGTCTCGAACATGCTGGATTCCAGGGCGTCGCGCGGGCTTTTGCCAGCCCACAGCACGAACTGGAACGCCTGATAGTGCCGCTCGCAGGCATCGAGCGCGATGCTCAGGATTGTTTCGCACTGCGCATCGGAGGCCGCCGTGCCGCCGCTCAGCAGAAGGGCGTGGCGGAACATGACGATGCCGTCGCCGGCCCAGACGTCGAAATGTCCGATCCAGAGCTGCTCGTTGATCAGAGCGGCAAGTTCGATCACTTCGGAACGGCGCCGGTCCGAGACCTTGAGTTCGAACGCGCAGGCAAGATGCAGCGCCTCGATCTCCGGCATCCAGGTGAACGAGATCTGGTAGTCGGTCCAATGTCCGGTGACGAGGAGCGTGACCTCTTCGTCGCTTGCGCGGGTGAATGACCAGTCGTGGGCAGTCGCCAGCCGCTCGACCGCATCGACCGGATTCGGTTGCTTGTCCTCGGAGAGGTTCATGAGCGACATGGGGCTACTCCGAAAAAGAGGGAACGCATGACGGGAGGGAACGCATGACGGGAGGGAACGCATGACGGGAGGGAACGCATGACGGGAATACGGCGCACCGGCGCCGTTCGCAGCAATTCGACGCACGGGCGACGCGGTACTGACCGGCCAGAATCATAAGCGGCCCGCCCGGGCCGCCGTACTTCATGTCGATCGAAGTCTTTGACGCCGCAAGTGATCGAAGATTCGCGGCGGAGGCGCAATGAGCCCGATTCCGCCTTCCACAAAGATGGCTGCGACAAGTTGACTCAGGGGCGCCAAGAGCACCGCGAGAGCGCCGGGCGGGCGCCGCGTCAGTCGTCGAAGAGGCTCGACACTGACTCCTCTGCAGCCGTTCGGCCGATGGCGTCCCCGATCAGGCTCGCGATCGACAGCACGCGAATATTATCGGCAACGCGCACCGCTTCCGTCGGCTGGATCGAGTCGGTGATCACCAGCTCTTTGAGATGCGACGCCGTCGTGCGCGCGACCGCGCCGCCCGACAGCACGCCGTGCGTGATGTAGGCGAAGACCTCCGTTGCACCGTGACCGAGAAGTGCCTCGGCCGCATTGACCAACGTGCCGCCGGAATCGACGATGTCGTCGACGAGAATGCAGGTGCGTCCGTCGACCTCGCCGATGACGTTCATGACTTCGAAATCGCCGGCCCGTTCGCGCCGCTTGTCGATGATCGCGAGCGGCGCGCCGATCCGCTTGGCAAGGCCGCGGGCGCGCACGACGCCGCCAACGTCGGGCGACACCACCATCACCTTGGAGAGGTCGAACCGCTCCTTGATGTCGCGCACCATCACCGGCGCGGCGTAGAGATTGTCGGTCGGGATGTCGAAGAAGCCCTGAATCTGTCCGGCGTGCAGGTCGAGCGTCAGCACGCGGTCGGCGCCGGCATGCGTGATGATGTTGGCGACGAGCTTGGCGGAGATCGGCGTGCGCGGTCCCGGTTTGCGGTCCTGGCGGGCGTAGCCGAAATACGGCACCACCGCGGTGATACGGCGCGCCGAAGCGCGGCGCAGCGCGTCGATGATGATCAAGAGCTCCATTAGGTGGTCGTTCGCCGGATAGGAGGTCGACTGGATCACGAAGACGTCGGCGCCGCGGACGTTCTCCAGGATCTCGACAAAAATCTCCATGTCGGCGAAGCGGCGGACCACCGCCTTTGCGAGCGGGACGCGCAGGCGCGCCGCGATCGCCTCGGCGAGGCGCGGATTGGAGTTGCCGGCAACGAGCTTGATCGCTGCGTTCGTCCCCGCCGCCATTACGCCTCCTGACCGATCGCCCGCAGGTGCGGCCGAACCGGGATGTCAGGGCATTTGCGCTGTTGCCGCCGACGCATCCAGTTACCGGACCCTGCCCAACACGTTCCGGCGCGGCGGTCATATCAACTAGGCCATGCCGCTGGCAATACGAGACAATTCGTTGTCCCGCCGGATTTTGCAGATGATTTACGGACTGTAGGGTGTCCAAAGCGCAGACGGCGTCCGCGCGTGCGCACCATTCACGTACAACGGTGGTGGTTGAGACCTAGCGCGAGGGTGCGGCGAACGCGAAGGCGCCGCCGTCGGCCGGCGCAAACGCGACGTTCGGATTGACCTGGTCCGGCGGCGCGGCGGGCTCGCCGGGCTGGTTGGGCGAGGCAAGATAAGCAACGAGCCGTTCCATGCCATCGCGCGCCATGCGGCCGATCACCTGATCATCCGCCGTATTCCAGGCGTTGCGGTCGGAGCCTGCCGGCACCTCGCCCGCAAGCCGCATCATCCGCTGGCGATCGACATTATAGATGTCCCACACCCAGGTGAGGGTCGAGCGCTTGGCTTGGCTGTGCGCCGCCACATAAGCGCGAATGCGGTATTGCGCCGGCGAGTCTCGCGAGACCACGGAGATCTGACGGGCGTTGGCTTCCTGATTGAGCTGAAGCACGAGCCGGCGGAAGACCGTCTCTGGCGGCCCATCGATCGATTCGAACGCGACGGTGGCTGTGCTCCGCCCTCCGACCGCGAGAATCGGCGATCCGTCGGTGGTGCACCCCGCAAGGGCGCAGCCCGCCAGAACAACCGCCGCATATACCAATTTTCCGAGCCACGCCGCCGCGCCGCGCCCGAACGCCGCCATCGCCTGTCCCCGTTACCCACGGCGGCTCCATTCTTGATCTTGATTGCCGGATGCCGCCGCACACCCAACGATTTGTTAACCAAATTTCATCGCCAGGTCCAGCGTCCGCTGTCGCGGCATCGAGTGGGGGCGCAAGCCTTTGCTGCAGATACGGTTTTGCCGCTCTGCGAACTCGGAACGGGGTCGAGCCCGGTCGGTTTTTCCCTGAGAACAGGGAAAATAACAGGGAATCTCAAAATATGGGCCGCGGTCTTCGCATGGCTCGGCGAATTCGCTCATGGTGGCGGAGGCTTGCGAGACAGCCCCGCCGCCGCGCTGAGGGAAGCTTGCCGGCCGAAACAGCGAAGGGCATTGCCGCCGAATATTTGCTGACGCGGATGATGCAGACCGTCATCGGAATCTCCTTGCAATATAGTCCTATATATAGCATAATAATCTTATAGCGCAAGTGCGATAGTGCGCAGCCGATTACCCGACAGGTCCGGCATGATGCGGCCGCGCTCTTGCCGCGATCGATGCGGCAGCCGCTAATCCGAGGGACTTCGTTGACACGCCTGCGGCTCTAAGCGCCCATCCCGCTAGGCTGCCGCGCTGCTGGACGCCGCCACGACGGTCCCTGACCGAAGCTGGGATGCCGGGCGGGGCTTCCCAAACAGGTATCCCTGCATTTCGTCGCAGCCCGCAAGTCGCAGTAACTCGAACTGCTGGCTGGTCTCGACGCCTTCCGCGATGGTGGAAATACCCAGGTTCTTTGCAAGGCCCACGGTGGCGCAGACGATCGCCGCGCTGCTCGATTCAGTCGACATCTGAGCAACGAACGACCGGTCGATTTTGATCTTGTCGAAGGGAAACATGCGCAGGTAGCTCAGCGATGCATAACCGGTGCCGAAGTCGTCGAGGACAATTGCGACCCCCAGAGACCGGAGTCGACGCAGCTTTGCCACGTTTGCTTCATCCTTCTGCAACAGCACCAACTCGGTGATCTCTAGTTCGAGCCTGTCCGGTTCCAATCGGGAGCCGGCAAGTGCCTCGGTGACCGTTTGCACGATGTCGCCTCTGCGAAACTGGATCGGCGACAGGTTAACTGCGACGTTGAGGCGGCGGGGCCAATGTCTCGCATCCTTGCATGCGCGGTTGAGCACCCACGCACCGAGCGGCACGATCAGGCCCGTACTCTCGGCAACCGGGATGAAGACATCCGGTGCTATATAACCCCGTACCGGGTGGACCCAGCGCACCAGCGCCTCGTATCCGCGGACTTGGAGAGTGTCTGCGGCGACTACCGGCTGATAATGAATCTCGAAGTCGTTCGCCGGTTGCGCATTCCGCAGCTCAATCTCAATCTTGTACCGATCACGGGCGACACCATCCATCTGCGGTTCGAAGAAGCGGAAGGTATTCCGGCCGTCCGCCTTCGCTCGGTAAAGGGCAAGATCGGCATTCTTGAGAAGCGTTCCCACCTCCTCGCCATCGCTGGGGTAAAGCGCGATGCCGATCGTCGCCTGCACGATGACCTGGTGGCCATCGAGATCGAATGGCTCGCCGACCGCCGCCAAAATCCGCGAGGCCAGCGCCTCGGCATTCTCTCGCCGATCGCCGCCGGCAACCTGCACAATAGCAAACTCGTCACCGCCAACGCGTGCGACCACATCCGATTCCCGGACACATGACCTCAGGCGCCGCGCGGTCTCCCGGACCAGGCTGTCTCCGCTCGCGTGGCCGAGCGTATCGTTGATCGTCTTGAAGTGATCGAGGTCGATCATCAGCACGTTGAACCGGCTGAACCGGCGACGAGCACGTTCCATTGCCTCGCCTATGTGCTGGGCAAACAGGAGCCGGTTCGGCAGGCCGGTCAAACCGTCATGGTGGGCCTGATACGCGACCTCAGCCAGCGCCGAGACCAGCTTCTTCTCGCGTGCGGCGCCGAAGCCGATCGCAACCAAGATGACGATCGCCACCACTGTGTCGATGGCCAGGTAGATTTTCGCATTTCTGTCCGCATGGCCGAATATCTCGGATTTGGCGATTCCGACCGCCGCTATCAGCGGAAATCCCTCCAGCGACCGGAAAGAAACCAGCCTCTCAACCTTATCCAGCGAACTTCCACCGTTCCAATAAGTACCCCGGTCCGATTTCGAGGACAGAGCCAGCACGTGCGCCTGCGGAAAATATTTCCCGGTCAAATCCGGACGCGCAACGCCGTTGGCGCCGCCCGCCAGGATGTACCCGTCTCGGTGCAGCAACAAGAGCAAGCCACCAGGGCCGAGCTGAAGCCGCCGAAAGAAGATCTCAAACTGAATCAAGTCGACCCATACCGACAGAACTCCGTTGAACGACCCGTCGGCCGCCGTGAGGCGGCGGGTCAGGAAGACGGCTATCCGACCCGCGTTTTTCGCCACCAGCGGTGCGCTTACATAAAGTTGATCGTCGCCACCGTTTGCATGGACCTGGAAATGCTTGCGTTCCGCTATGCTGAGGCCGATTGCGGGTCGATAGCTGGAGGCGATTATGACGCCGTCCGGCCCGGCGATCGAATATTCAAATTTCAGATCGTTCTGGATCTGGGGGTCGCGGACCCATCCGACCAGGTCGGTTCCGGTCGGATCGCGTTGGTATGACCGCCGGAATTGCAACGCCATATCATCGGCGCTCCTGAAGGCGCGCGCGACCGCTTCCTCGAACACATACGCAAGGTTCTCGGTTTGCTGGCGGGCTTGCGCTTCCCCGTTTCGTGCATCCTGGACCAGGAGATAAAAAGTCGCCGCAAAAATCGACGCCAGTGTCGCGACGCCCAGATAGGTGACGGGCTGTGCGAAGTATCGAATCCAATTGGCCCCGGCTGAAATTGCCACGTGCCGTGCGCCTCACGCCGCTGATCGCTTCAGGTATCCCTCGCCGCCAATCATTCAACGCTTTGAAACCGCCTGATTTCCGACTCTTCGTTGACAACGGCCATGATGATTCCATCATCATTTCTTTGATGCTATTACCTTCGAATCATATTTAACGGCTATACAAGTTTACCTTTAACCTCGCGGTCCCCATTAGGGAGCGACGGCAAAAGTCAGACTGCTTACGCTGACTATTCCGGAAAGAAGTAGCCTGGCGTCGTCGGCACGCCCGCGTGTCCTATGCCGTCCATGTCGGTCAAGGTGCCAAACCATCTACTCGGCAACGATCCATCATTGACCCAGGGGAACGGTGACGTTTGCGGCCAGTACGATGCATATGGCTGCACTTGCGCCAGCAGCACTCTGAACGGATACCGTCCGGCGAAGACCTTGTTCATCCCGCCGTCCAGTCCGCTGTAGATTTGAACGGTTGGCACGTTGTCTTCCAGCAATTGCGCGTATTCGACCTCATCGGCGCGTTGTTTCTTCAGCGCCGGCCGTGCGATTTTAGGGTCCACGACGAAGGTGGGGCATTTGCCGGTGGGATTGAACACAAGAAAATTCGGCGAAGTCGGGTGAGGTTGCGCATCGAACACGTAGGCGCGATTGCACACGTCCACCTTTGGTTCGAGATGCGTCGCCTCGAAGTGATCGTTGCCGATCTTGAGCATTTCCCAAAACGCCAAGTTCGGATTGGTTCGATGCCGCGCCAGATTCGCCGGCGTCAAGCGGAACGGATAAGCCTGGACCTGGAATGACGGCCGGCCGAGGAGCGCGTCGCGCGCCAGTGAATAGATGTCGGCAATCTGCTCATTGGTCATGGCATAGCAACCAACCGACCCGCAGATGCCGTGGATCATGAGAAACGTGCCGTCGCGGTTGTTCGCCTTGTCGAAGCTGTTGGGAAAGCCCGTGTTGATCGCGAGATAGTAGTTGGAATTGGGATTCATCAACTCGGGGGTAATCGTATAGAATCCCTCCGGAGCCTGGCGGTCGCCCTCGTGGAACTTCGGCCCAAGATCGCCCGACCACCGACAGATCGGATAGGTCTTGAGCAGCGCGAAATGTCCGGTGGTGTCCTGCTTCCAGACTTCGAGCTCCGCCTCCTCCTTGAAGATGCGCACAAGGATCGGCGAGTGTTTTGGCATCTTCTTTTGCCGCAACAGTGAGAGCAGCTCGGGCGACAACTCCTTTGTTGCCTTGGCCGGCAACTCTTTTGGCGCCCGGGCAGGCAACTCCTTTGGCGCCCGGGCCGGCAATTCATTGCCGCTTTCGCCAAGGCAGGCGACCGGCGTCAATGCCGCGGCAAAAGCCGCCGCCGATACAAGCGCACGGACTGGGGCCGTGGCGTGGATCATTGCTAATACCCCCGGACGTTGACCTTTCCCATCCTTGTACTCGGTGGCTTTCATAAGGCAATCGAAGTCGCGTCAACGAGCCTAGCGTTGGGCTCGAAGTGACGGCTCTGCTGCTCTCGCGCGCCAAAGAGGTGCGATCCAACGGCCGCGACATCGCGACCAAGCACCAACCGTTTATGTGCCGGGGCGCACATCGTGGCAATCACGGGTGTTCGCATCAGCGGTGCTCGATCAGGCCCAGGATCACTGCATCGAGGCTGTACGGGCCGGCACCGGCCGAGATCACCATGATCAGCATGAAGGCATACAAAGTTTCCGGCAGATAGAGCCAATCGTCGATCCGATCTGCTCGATCGATCGGCTTGAATGCCTTGATCCGCTCTCGCCCTGATGTCGCGCTGGCGATGATGATGATGGCAAGAAGCCCAAGCGCAGCGAGCGGCGCGAGGAGCCCGACGACAACGGCGCCGCCGGCGGAGAACTCGACGAGCGGCACCCACCATTGGTTAATCCCGACTGCATGAACGTGCAGGGACCTTAGCTCGTCGGCAAACACACGGTGACGCTCGGTGTTGAATAGCTTGTGGTACCCGGAGAACATGAAGAACATCCCAACCGCGATACGGTTGAGAGTGAACGCGATGTCGGTCCACCCGACGCCGTTGAATAAAATATCGATCATTGCAATTCACCCTGTGTCTCGAACACCGCTCGCTCGCGCGACGGCTTGGCCTCGGCTCGCTCGGGGCCGGGGTGTCGATGCCGGCTCATTTGACTTTGGGAGTCTTGCTAAAGGAGTCTTGCTAAGTCCGACACCATTTTAATGCATCTCCGGTCGGACGCGCATCTCCGCCGGGGCTCTTATGGCAGCGTTGCTTATCTATGGTTTCAGTGTCGTAACTTACGAGTAAGCAGAGAACGAGGCTAGCGCCATGGAAAACGACATCAGCAACGAAGTCATTCTCGCCGCGCGCCTTCTTCTGGCGACACTCTTTTTGATTTTCGGCTGGAGAAAGGTGAGAGACTATTCGGGCACCGTGAGTCAAATGGTGCAACTTGGCGTTCCGACGCCGGTACCGGCAACCATCGTATCCATCTTCATGGAGCTTCCGGTTGCGTTCGCGGTCGCTATTGGCGCATTCACGCGGCCCTCGGCCGCACTCATGGCTTTATACACGCTGGGAACTGCTCTTATTGGGCACCAATATTGGACGGTGAAAGGTGCAGATTACGTCGACAGCTTGGACGGCTTTTACAAAGACCTTAGCATCATGGGAGGCTTCTTGCTGTTGTGCATTACGGGTGCAGGAAAATATTCGATCGATGCATTGCTGGGCATCGCCGCGCCATAATCTGTGAGCCATTGCAGTGTCATGTCGCGTCTGTCCGGTACCGGACATGTAATCGACGATCTCATCGACAAACAACCCAACGAAGCGTAGCCTTCTTTTCAATGATCGAGCGATTGTCGCGTCCTACCCGGCGTGGCAAGCGTGGCTGCGCGAGCACACGCCCCCCGGTTGCGGAAATCCACCTGCTCGACGCTGGCCATTTCAATTTAGACGAGAAGAACGACGAGATCGCGAGTCTTACTCTTGCGTTCTTGGCAGAACATTCGGTCTGACCGATCGGTAGATTGGTCGACGCGCCTCTTAACTTCACATCCGCCGAATCCGAACAGGAGTCGTCCATGAGCGAAGTACAAGTCGGGCAGAAAACCTATCAAATGCCGCCGCAGGACGGGATCACCGTCGCACACTTTCTCACTGTCGCCGACATCGAACGATCACTTCGATTTTACGAAACGGTCTTCGGTAGTCGCATTCTGAGTAGAGGCGACAGCAAAGGCGCGCCGGGGTATCTCCAGATCGCAAACACGTGGCTCATTGTCAACGTCGGGGGTGGTCCGACGCCCGACAAACCAACGGTAACGCTCAGCGTCCCTCCTGACCCCGATTCAGTGAATAGCTTCATGAATATCCGCGTTGCCGATATCAAAGCGTGCTACGAGCTGTGGCGAAGCCGAGGAGCCGAGTTCATCACAGAGCCAAAGCCCAAATACGGCGAGACGCGTTGCTACATTCGCGATCCTGATGGTTACGTTATAGAAGTTGGGCAAAGCAACCCGGGCATCGCGTACGGCTAGAGACGAGCTCATGAAGTCCCAGAGCGATGGTATCAATCCGGCGGCCAAGCCAAGCGGAACGGGCTGCGTCGAATGCTCGGCTTCGGGAAAATGGTGGTTTCATCTTCGCAGATGCGCCGAATGCGGTCACATCGGCTGCTGTGATAGTTCACCAAATCAGCATGCGTCGAAACATAGCGTTGCTACGGGTCATCCGATAATCACAAGCTTCGAGCCGGGCGAGCGGTGGTTTTACGACTACCGAACTGAAGAATTCTTCGCCGGCCCGAAGCTGAACACTCCTCACTCGCATCCGTTGGATCAACCGACGCCAGGGCCGGCCGGAGCGGTTCTTTCAAACTGGCAAACGCTGCTTCACGACTAGGGGGGCGCGCGCCACGATAAGCGCGGCATGTGGTTGCCTCACAGCCGTCACAAGCGGCAGACTTTGCAGTGATTGCTCCGCAAAATACGAACTCCTCAATCGGCATGAACGTCCGTTGATGGCCCTTAAGGTCGAATTTCCCGCCTGCCCAGGCGGTCCGCTTCCAATCCGGAAGCTGAACAGCCCCGCAGCTTCCAGTGTGACCGGTCGCTCAAGTTTGCCGTCGTGAATAACCATTATCGATAGCTATCGTCGAACCGGCGACACGCCTTGCAAGGAAGTGGCCGCCAACTGAGGCGGCCTGCGGGCTGCCATGCAACCCGAGTTGACCGTCGATTTAACGCTCTGTCCAACATCCGAGGGCGGCGCTGATCCGCGGGCGGACGCATCGCTAAAATGCGAGCGGGACCGGCGTTCCATCCGACCGGGCCTGCTAATTAGTTCAACGGATCCGTTGCGGTGGACAGCACGATGCCTACGCTGTCCTTGGTCCTCGGATCGGGACCACGTCCCTCCGCGAACGCGCGTTCTTCCACCCGTCGTCCCCGCAGCAGCCCTGGCAAGCCGAAATTTCCTTCGATGCAGCGGGGCTCGTAGTAGATCCGGTTCTGCTCGTCGCTTTGCCTGCTGAACTCCTGCTTAACGGTCCATGACCGCGTCCACACCGTTGGATCTTCGATCTTGACCTCGTACTCAAGCGTCTCGGGCCCCGTGCGCGTCCAGCGCTCGATGAGATGCAGGTTTTCGCGCGAGCCGAAAATATCGGTCTTCGGACTGAAGTTCGTCACGTCGATGACGAGCGTATTGCCTTCCCAGTGGCCGCGCGAATCGCCATACCATTGGCGGATGCTGGCCGGCAGATGGGGCTGCCCGTCCATGACAATGTTGCGCTGAAAGCCTTGACCTTGATTCATGTCGTAGAATATCGCGATGCCGCCGGGTGTCTGCACGATCCGTCGGAAGCTGCCGCCAAACAGGCTTCCAAACTCGGGCAGTCCGCTGTGCAGGCAGCGGTCGGCCAATCCGTCGTCCTCGGGACCGTCCGCGCGATTGAGACGCGCAAAGTTACCCGTGTGGTAGCGTGGAGGCGTTTCTGCGAAGCGCGGCGAGGGCGTCGGATCGTACTTGCCTCCGGCGCACGCAGGCTCATGGTTCTTGCACGCGTCTGTCGATTGCAACAGAGCAAGGCGAAACTCCCGATCGGCCGCAGCCGCCCGCTGCGCCTCAGGTGTCTGCGGCGGCACCCGGCCATTGGGCGGATCGACAATCATCGATGTCCGCGGGCCGGCGTGCTTGATCGTCAAAAACGCCGTGTTGTAGGCGCCGCCGACGTCAGTCGCGGTCCCGCGCGCCTGCCGCGGGTCGTCGCCGAAATGCGCTCCCCGCTGTTTGTCCAGTTCCGCCCGCTGCGCCGGAGTAAAAAATTCCTGGTTCGCATAGGCGGGCGCCCGTTGCAGCGGCGTATCGAATTCCTCGGTCCAAATTCCTTGAAGGTCCGGCTCGCCCCAGGGCGTTTTCAATGCCGGGGCAGAGGCCGGCGCAGCAGCGGACGTCGTCGGGGCCTGAGCTAAGGCTGTTGTCAGGGACATCGAAAACACGGCGCCTGCAGCGGCCGCTGCGACGGTGAGCGATATCATCGAACCTGAGCCGCGGTCGAACATAACAACCTCCCTTCGTTTTTTGAACTAAGCCCGTCGGGCCTTATCACGACCGCCTCGCGCCCGCGCCTTCGGCGGATGCTGCTACTTCTTCGGCGCCATCGGCATGGGGCCGACCACATATCCGGGCGGATCATTGGGCAGCAGGAACTGGGTCTGACCATTCACAATCGGACTGTGCTGAGTCTCCGCACAAACGACGTCACTTACGAAAGTATCTGACGGGATACGCCGATAGTGGCGGTTGACACGCCATGGCTTGGTAAATGCCAGCGGATCCTCGATCGTCATATCGTTCTCGAACGTATCGTTGTCGACGAGACGCATCCGCTCGACAAGGTGCACTTGGTTGCTGTGGGGCGCGCCGGTGCGATCGAACGGGGTATCGCCGCGCATGCTCACCGTATCGACCACAAGGGTATCGTCCTCCCAATGACCGATCGAGTGCCCGGTCCATGAATCAAAGCGCTCCCCGACCGGCAGATGGCCGCGCCCGTCGGTATAGATGCGGCGCAACTGAGGGCCGTATTCCCAGACGATCCATGTCACCTCGGGCGTGACGACGAACTCCAGCGGACCCGGGATTCCGCCCATCAGGCGCGGCATGCCGTGGGGTAGGCAGTTGGTAATGGGGTCTGTGAAATAGCCGGCAAGCGTGTGGTCTAGCTTGTCTTTGTACTTGGCTTCCCACTCAGGATTGTAGGGAGGGTGCTCGCGGTCGCCGGGTTGCTGCGCATTGTTGCCCTTGGGATCCGCGGTGCTGGGGTCGAAGATGAGTCCGCCCACCGGATTCCAGAGACCCGACCAGTTGGGCAGCGTCGCCATGACCTTTATGCGCTCCGGCTGGCCCAGCCCGAACGGCGCCACCCCCTTCTGCTGGCCGATCGCGGGCGACAGCATTGCGGCGACGAGCGGCAGAGCAAGCGCCGCGCTGCGACCGTACCTCATGCATTCCTCCCGATTGTTGGCGCGACGTGCCGGAGTGATTTACTTAACCCAATCCGCCGCGGGCAGCGCTACGGGCGTCGACGCTCAGCGCGTTCAGTTCGCCGGTGCCGATACCGGCACCGCGCCCGGGCGGGGATTGAGCACTGTGCCGTCGGACTTTGTCACCGTGACCCAGGCGCCCGCCGGGCGGCCGTCGCGCAACGGGCGGGTTCGCACCGTGACCTTGTCGCCCGGCTGCAGCGCGTTTGCCTTGATTCCGGCGCGCATCAGCGCACTTGGCCCTTCTGCCTCGAAGCCCCACAACGTTTCGGCGCCGGATTCGTCACGCACCAGCACGTAAAGCCACGAATGCGGATTTGTGTATTCGAATGATTTCACGGTGCCACTGACGGTCACGATCTTTTCGGGTTCGAACATCGCCGCCGAATGGTGCGACACCGCGGGCGCCGCGCCAGCAACAAGGCCGGCCACGCCGATCGCAACCGAAATCAATTGTCTCATCGCCATGTTCCTTGTTCGCGTGAACTCGCGGATCATCGCTGTTTGCTGGCTCGACCGCAGCCAACACCCGGCCGAAGTTTGGCCCGCGTAATGAACCATAAATGTTCGCCTTTTGCTACGCGTGGCTGCCCTACTCATCTTCGCGCAACTGCCACGACCGCGAGTGAAATTGGGGAGACGGCTCCAGGGTGATACAATATACGATGCCTAACGACGCAAGCTGCGCCAGCAGCTAGGCGCGTTCTTCCAGTTCGCCATTGCCTTCGAGTTTTCCTCGCAGCGCGGTGACCACGCGACGAACCGTGTCGATGTCTTTGACCGACAGCCCATCGGCGAGACCGTTGACCCAGGGGGCCTGCAAGTCCATCGCGGCCTCGAAGGTCCGCCTTCCCTTCTCGGTCAGCACGATGAGTTGGGCGCGGCGGTGATGGGGGTTGACCTCGAATGCGACGAGACCCTCTTTGTGCAGGTCATTGATGATCCGCTGCACGTTCTGACGATTGGCGCCTAGCGCCCGCGCGAGCCATGCCGCCGGCAGCGGCCTTTCTGCGGCGATGATCGCGCCGAGCATCTGCCAGCGTGCGCTCGTCAGTCCAAGTGGCGCGACCAGCCGATCGCCGGCCGTCAGTAGCAGGCCGGCAGTCCTGAACAGGTCAAGCATGAGGTCGGTCAGGGCTTCGCCCGCCGGCGTTCGTTTGGTCTTCTTCATTTGTCACCATAAATCACTATTGACATTATGATGTCAATTGGTATGTATGCATCATGCCATATCGACACCATGCAACCAAATTGAAGGGAGCCCCTCATGTCACTGCTGCGCCCTCTCGACCCCGCCTTCCCGATCGAACGCCAGATCGCAATCGATGCCGGCCCCGTCGTGTTGGTGAACCTGTTTACGCTGGATCAGGCGGACGAGCAGACCTTTCTCAAAGTCTGGGCGGACGATGCCGCCTTCATGAAGCGTCAGCCGGGCTTCATCTCCACCCAGCTTCACCGCGCGATCGGCGAAAACCCGACCTACTTGAACTATGCCGTATGGGAAACGAACGCCGACTTCCGGGCTGCGTTCACGCATCCGGAGTTCACGGCGAAACTTTCGGCCTATCCATCCTCCGCTGTCGCGTCCCCGCACCTGTTCCGAAAGGTCGCAGTGCCCGGCATCTGCGTCGCGTAACTCGCCGTGCAGGAGAGGCAAAACGTCATGACCAAGATCATCCATCCGGTCGCCGGTGCCCTCGCGCTGCTCACGATCGCGACCTTCTGGCTCTCGACGGCCGTTAGCGAGCTGTTCGCGTCACATGCCGTCGTGACGACGGTGAAAACAGCCATACCGTGGGGCTTTCTGCTGCTCATTCCTGCTCTGGCGGCGACCGGAGGCTCGGGCTTTGCGCTGGCAAAAGGGCGGCGGGCCGGGCCGATCGGCGCGAAGATCAGGCGCATGCCGCTGATCGCCGCCAACGGCATCCTCATTCTCATTCCGTGCGCGCTCTTCCTCGCCTTCAAGGCGCGAGCGGCGGAGTTCGATACCGCGTTCTACGCGGTACAGATGCTTGAGCTGATCGCGGGCGCAGCGAACATCACGCTACTCGGCCTCAACATGCGGGATGGCCTCATGATGAAAGGTTTCCTCCGCCGCCAGACCGCGTGACGAGCACCGCCCCCGAACACTTTTGATGCCGGCTGGGAAGTCCGGCACTCAAGACAGCAGCCCCCGCGTGTGACGGAAGGGCGACGATCAACCGCAGGCAGTCACGTTGTCTGGCGCGGGGTCGTAGCCTACCGTCTTACCTGTTGACGGCTGGGGCATGTTTCCAGGTGGATGGCGGAGTTAGCCGCACTCAATTCGAGCGCCTGTTGACCTTGCGTTTGGAGAGGCTTCGCCTCGGGACCGCTCAGAAAGTGAAGCGGCTCCTGGGACGGGCGTGGCGCAAGATCGTCGACGAGATGTACGAGCGAAACGTTGAACGCCTGGCCAAGAACCAGTTCGCCGCCGTGATCACCGAGTGCGCCGACGCGATCAACAGCTTGTCGAAGAGCGTCAAGGCAGAGTGATACCGACAACCAGCGCGCTCCCGCGAGCGAGGCGACTTCTCCACATGCTGTGAACAACCCAGGTTTCGCCACGCGCCTACCTTGGGACTGCCGGATTGCGTGGCGAACTTACCAGCGGCGGGGGCGCAAGCGCTGATCCGGCAACGCGCGGGGGGAAGTTCTGCGTACCGGGGGAGCATTGGCGAGATCGGTTGCTGGCTCCCGCCCTTCGCATAGCATTAGCTGAAATCAATCCCTCAGACGGGCCGACCTCAGATCGGCGCGGTCATTCGCGCGGGACCGTAGGGCATTTCCTGACATCGCGTGTCGCAAATTCCTTAACCCCTCACGTCAATAACGGCGATGCGACATGAGACGCTCGCGGTTCGAGCTGACTTGGGCAGGCGCGCAGCGAGCGGGCTCTTACCGCGCCACATCGCCGGACGGTCACAGCCGCAATGGTCCGAATCGATTTTGATGCTCTCACTTTTGTCGTCATCGACGATAGTGCGCCGATGCGACGCATCGTGCGCACCGTCCTGCACGGGTTTGGCTCTCGCCATGTCTACGAAGCGGAAGACGGCGCCGCCGGCCTTGAGGCCTTTCTGCACTATGCCCCGGATATCATCATTGCCGACTGGGTGATGCCGGTCTTCGGCGGGCTCGAATTGACAGGCGTGATCCGGCAACCCGGCTCCAATCCGAATCCGTTCGTGCCCATCATCTTGTTGACGGGCTACACCGAAAAAAGCCGCGTTATGGAGGCGCGCGACGCAGGCGTTACCGAGTTTCTGGCCAAGCCGTTTTCACCAAAAGCGCTTTACCAGAGGATCCTCAATATCGTGATCAACCCGCGCTCCTTCATCAAATCGAAGCGTTACTTCGGGCCGGACCGGCGACAGACGAGGGGCATCAATTACACTGGTCCGGAACGCCGCAAGGGCAACGCTGAGATAATCGATCGGTCGGCCTCATTTGCGAAGGTGAAAGGCTGAGTCAGGTCGGAAAGCTTGGGTGCAAGCTCTACGCTGCCAAAGGGCCGTTTCGCCGGCTTATCTAAACGAGTGTTAAGCAGTGATACGGTACTAAAAGCGATCGCCCTAGGGTCACGAATGAATGCGTAGAACAAGCAAACTCCGGGACTGGATGTTCGCGCTCGGAATTATGGCAGCGTTCTCGGCAGCGGCGCTTTATCTGCTCGGCGATCGTATCAGCGCTCCAACCAGAAGCGGCATGACCAGTGGACGCTTCGATCGCTCTGAGGCGGTAAACGGGTCCGGCACTATCATTAAGCGCGAGCACGGTCAGTGCCGGCAAGTAAGGTTCGACAAAGTGACCGGCGAGATCCAGGACAATTCAGTTGGTCCGTGCCCGGAGGGCAGCGGACTGGCGGCAAATTCTACCGAGGGCCGAATGCAATCGATTCGCGAAACCTTTTCGGGTCGATAACTTGGATTGACGCCGGTCTTGCCGGAGCAAATTCGGGGCATCTGGCTGGCGATCGAATCTGAACGGCGCGCCGTTCAGGCGGTTCAATTCCAGTTCCTTTCGCCTGGCATCTCGAGAGCTTTGGCAACAAGGCGGCCCGTACCTGCCTGGGCTGTCTCGGGCGGACAGTCAGTCGCTCATGCAGCATCACCTTGCACGCCCAGAAGCGTGACGTCGTGCCTTGTGCAATTTCGGCCAGAACGCTTGGCCTCGTAGAGGCAGGAATCAGCGCGTTCGATAATCTGGCGCGGCCATTCGCCGGTCCTGTGCGAGGCGACGCCGATCGATACCGTAATCCGGCCGAGACTGTCACCGGTTGAGCGCTTGCGAAGTTCGCGGCCCGCTATGCGCTCGCGAATCTGCTCCGACAGCTTGACCGCATTTTGCAATGTCGTGTCGGGAAGGATCACGGCAAACTCCTCGCCGCCAAACCGCGCAACGATGTCCCGGCCCTTGATGGTCTGCTTGAGGGACGAGGCGACAAGCGTCAAAACGCTGTCGCCGACGAGGTGACCGAAGCGATCGTTGAAGTTCTTGAAGTGGTCGATGTCGACCATCAACAAGCAAAAATTGAAGGAACCCGAATCGGCGCGGCTGCACGCTTCTTCGATCGCCTTATCGAAGCTGCGGCGGTTGCTGAGCCCGGTGATTGCATCGCGGTTTGCTTCAACCATCGAGGTTGCAAGCGATTGCTGCAGTGTCTCCATTTCGAGTTTTGCTGCCGTCAGCCGCTGTTCAAGCGCAGCATGACGGTTCTCCACCGCTCGCAAAGATCGCACCAGCGCGTCGGCAATCGCGCGAATGGAATCTTGATCGGCCGGCTGGCTCAACCGTTGCGATGCTTTTGCGCAATCGTTGCGGTCCCGGGCTGTCGACACCACAAATTCGCCGAGCATCCCGACAATCGAGTTCGATCTCGCCGGATATTTCGGTGACCGTGCGGTCGGCCTGGGCGTTGAGGCGCGAGCACGAGAGGTACTCGTCGTATATGTCGCCAAGTTCGCTCAACGGGAGCGATCCGTTTTCTTCGAGCACACGGTTGATTCGCCGGTTCATCTCCGGATGCCAGCCCGCTGCATATGAGTACCAAAGCTCGTATCCGGAAGGATCGGCGGGCAGAGAGAGCGCTCTGATCTTCTCCAGGGCCTTCTCGGCCAACATAAGCGTGTATTGGTGGTCGCCACTCGCCATAGAAATGTCCCCAGCGCACAACTGATCGGATCGGATATCAGCGCGGCTCATCGTTCGTTCCGACACCAAGCTTCCGATCTTCGCGGAAGCAATATTAGGCGGCGAGGTTAAATAGTTTTTCGCGCACACCCAGATCATGATGTCGGGTATTTCCTGACAAGGTGATAATTTCCTGGGGACCCCGCCGGCGCCAAAGCATCGCGGGTTGTGATCGATCGGCGTTGCGACGAATGGTACGCTTTATCGCAACGCCGCGGCATGGAGGCGGGCACTTCCCAAGGGCCGCCCCGCCGAATTCCGTCCTTATCAGGGATTTCGAATCGGGACGCCTTTGCGTAAGCGTTCTCTCGTCAGATCCGATCGGGAAACCGGACGACGAAATTATCGCGATTAGGCATGCGCACTTTCGGGAGCGTGGTTGCATTCATCTCGTCGTTTTCACCGATCAACTTGTTCTGCGCGAGGAGAAAGGCGACGAGCGAATAGACCTCCGGGTCAGTGAGCGAACGCGGCTGGGTGAACGGCATTGCCCGCCGGATGAAGTCGAACAGTGTGGTCGCGTAGGGCCAGTAGTTCGCGATCGTCTTGCCGCCGTCGAGGCTCGCCTTCGGGGGACCGCCGATCAGCCGCGCGGCACGGCCACCCTGGCCATTGTCGCCATGGCAGAGCGCGCATTTCTCCGCGAATATCTTGACGCCGTCTGCGGCCTTGCCGCTGCCCGGAGGGAGATTGCTCCCATCGGGGAGAATGTTGATGTCCCACTCGGCGAGATCGGCCTGACTGATCGGCTTGCCGAGGCGCGGGGTTTCGGCGAGGGCCGCGCCGGCACAGATCGCGAAGATGAGAGCGAAGGTCGCGGTCGTGCGCTTACGCATAGACATGGCGCACCTCGCCCTTGGGGCTGACCGCCCAGCTGGTAATGGCGTTGAAATGGTGGCCGGGGAATCCGAGCACCGACGGAGGCTTCGAGGTCTGTCCGCGTTTTGCCACGAACTGCTCGCGGGTCGGCTGCGCGTTGCCGCCCTCGTCCCACGCCCGGCTCTGCAAGACGGCGGGTCCGCCGTCCCAACGCCACGCCATGCTGAATCGCGTGAAGGCCTTGGGCAACCGTGGCTCGTCGAGCGCAGCTTCCCCCCAACTCCTGCCGCCGTCGGCCGAGACGAGAACTTTTGCGATCCGCCCATTGCCGGAATAGGCGACGCCGGAGATCTCGTAGACGCCCGGCTCTTTGAGCCCGAGGCCGGGTGACGGTGAAGTAATGAACGACTTCACCTCCTGCACGAAGTAGAACTGGGTGTCTTTGCCGTCGGGCAGCGGATCCGAGTAGATTTTCGATTCGAAGAAAGTCATGCCCGGCTGGTTGGTGACCTGGATGCGGCGCAGGAACTTCACATTCATGTTGCCTTCATAGCCCGGCAAATAGAGCCGCATCGGATAGCCTTGGCCCGGCTGGATGCGCTCGCCGTTTTGGTACATGGCGACCATGGCGTCATCCATGACCTTGGCCAGCGGTACGCTGCGCGTAAGGTGCGGCGCATCGGCCCCCTCAGCGATGATCCACTTTGCGTCCGGTTCGACGCCTGCTTCCTCGAGCAGCGTCGCGAGAGGTACGCCAGCCCATTCGGCGCAGGATGCCAGACCATGGAGCGCCTGCACGTTGGCCTGGATCGGCTCGTTGGAGAACAGCGGTGCGCTGTTGCCGCCGCATTCCAAAAACCCGACCCGCGTCACCATGCGATAACGCGAAAGCGAGTCGAGATCGAACATCAGCGGCTGCTTGACCATGCCGTGGATCAGAAGCTTGTGCTGAGAAGGATCGATGTCGGGAATGCCGGCGTGCATGATCGTGAAGTGGAGGCCGTTCGGCGTGATTGTCCCCTTCAGCAGATGATGCGGCGTCCGCGCGCGCGAGCCGCTCGGCTCGTTCTTTGGATTGTCGACGGTGCGGACCACGCCCTTTTCGAAGCGCGAGGGGTGCCCGTAAGGTGGTGTTCCGTCGCCCGGCTCGAGACTCCAAGGCGCCTCGGTCAAGGTCTCCGCCGCGGCGCCAGTCAAAGCTCCGGCCGCGCCTGCGCTCATCGCTCCGGCCACCATGATGCCGCGGCCGAGCAGCGCACGGCGGTGCAGCAGGCCGTTTCCGGCCACCTCATGGACCGAACTGACCGAACTGTCGTTTCGTCGTGCTGTGCGCATGGGGCCTCCCTTTGGCAGCGGTTGAGTGGCGAGAACATTTGTCGTTCATCGCTCAAATGATGACGATCTTAGCAGGACGGGGTCGGTTAGGAACCCTGCCGAGCGCCAACCAGAGTTCAAGATCCCGGCACCCGCCTGTTGCGGTTTCTGCCAGCGCATTGCCGCTCGCAGCGTATCAAAAGGGTCGGGTGCCCTTTGCTCCGCGATCGCCAACTGACCTTACGCCGATCGGCGCGCCTGGCTTCAAAGCGAGCGCGCCGATCTCCAACCCTCGAAAGGATCAAATGTGGACAGCAAACGATCGCTCAGAAGGCCGAAGCCTTCCGCAGACTGCATGCCGGCAGCGGAAGCTTCGTGATCGCAAATGCCTGGGATGCGGGCTCAGCGAAACTGCTTAAGGGACTGGGCTTTCCCGCGTTGGCGACATCGTCTGGCGCAGAAGCCGGGGTGTTGGGCCGGGTGGATGGCCAAGTGACGCGCGAGGAAGCGCTTGCTCATGCCAAGGCGATTGTCGACGCTGTCGATCTTCCGGTCTCCGCCGACCTTGAAAACTGCTTCGCCGACCGACCGCAGGACGCCGCCCACACGATTGCTTTGGCGGCCCAAATCGGCCTCGTCGGTGCATCGATCGAAGATGCAACGCGAGACCCGACAAAGCCCTTGTATGATGCCGACTTCGCCGCAGAGCGTGTTGCTGCAGCCGCGAGGGAGGCGCGCTTGGCTGGCTTTCCTTTCGTCCTGACGGCGCGCACGGAGACCTTCCTTCACGGCAGCACCGATCTCTCTGACGTCATCCGCCGCCTGAAGGCGTTCGAAGCCGCCGGTGCGGATGTGCTGATGGCTCCCGGTCTGCCGGACCTGGAAGCGGTACGTGCAGTCTGTGCCGCAGTGACGAAGCCGGTGAACTTCATGGCCGGGATCCCCGGCAAATCCTTTACGGTCGCCGAACTGACCGAAGCAGGCGTGAAGCGAATCAGCGTGGCGACCTCGCTGTTTCGCGCGGCCATGACCGGCGTGATGACCGCCGCGACAGAGGTCAGGGAGCGCGGAACGTTCACCTATCTCGATCACATCATGCGAACGCCGGCATGGAATAAGTTCATGGCGGAATGATTCAACAGAATTGGATGCCACGCAGGGAGACGAACCAGCCTATCGACGCGCGCCATGACCACGGGATTGGCTGGCCGACCTGGCCGCATTTTTGCTGGGCGATCGACGTCAGCCGATAGCTCCTGTCGAATTCTTGAATCGATCAGGGGCGAGCATCCCCAATCGGCATCACCTCAATTCGTGGGCGGCCAGTTCGCCGGCGGATAAGGAACGTGCATCGTCATCAGGACGATCGGCGCTCCACCTGTGGGAATGACCTGGTGAGGCGTGTTCGCCGGCACGATCAGCATGTCGCCTTTCACGACGGCCCGCGAGTTGCCGTCGGCGACCGATGAGCCACTCAAGTTATTCGCGTTGGCGCGCTTCTCGTTGACGAGCTTGCCGCCGGTCACGATGTCGCCCGTGCCCTCGAGCACGACCATCAACTCGGCATCTTTCTCGTGAACGGCGGCCGGCGAAATGCTTGGGCGATATTCGAGCTGCGCGCGATAGGGCGCGAGTGAAAGGATCGGCTCGGCGACCAGCGGAGCATCGCCCTTGCGGTCTGCCTTTGCCTTCTCAACGAGGCCCATGATCTCCTTGTTGTTCATGAAGGTGCGCGTCGGGGGTGCAACCGGCTGTTGGGCCGAAGCGCTTGTCGCGAAAACCAAGGCGGCGAACAGCGAAGTCAGAAGTTGTGCGCGCATGGGCGTTTCCTCACATTGGGGCGCTGCGCAAGGCGATCGCCTTTGGCATCGTCAGCACCCGTCAAAGTAGTGATAGTATTCAATTTTCCTATAGTTGTGCATCAGTGAATGCTCTGAACAATTCCAGTAGATTTTGAGCGCAATTCTTTTGCACGATCTAATTCCAGTGGGGGCGTCGGAATTGATTGCAGTCGAAGGATGAATTCTTTCGCGCGCAGGCTGACGCCTGCGCTGAGCTGGCCGAACGAGCGCCTGATCCTCGTACCAAGGCGGTGTACGAGGAGATGAGCGCGACGTGGCGACGACTGTTTGAGCTCGCGCAGCAACTCCAATCGAAACAGGACAGCGACTGACCGTCTCGCTCATTGGAGCAGTGCGGACGCTGCCGCAATCCAAGGTCCTTGGAGGTGGAACCCCAAGCACCTTGATTGCGGCTTGCAAACTACCGGCTGTCGCGGTCGCCCGTGCTCGCTGATCGCGACTATTGCGCGGCCGCAGGAAACGCCGGCAGTTTCTCAACGTCGCGCGGATCGTGTTGAATAATGAAGGTCGCTTTCAGGTTCGCCGCGATCTGCTTGACGCGATCGATCGACGCCAGGGTCTCGGCACGATTAGCATTGAAGCCGGGCACGACGTTGTTCTCATAGTTTTCGCGGAAGTGCGCGAGATCGCCGCTGAGCAGCACGTTGCCTGCCCTTGCCAGCTTGACCAGCAGCACATGATGGCCAGGCGTATGGCCGGGCGTGTTCAGCATGATCACGGTGCCGTCGCCGAACACATCCTTGTCCACCAGCAAGGGTTCGACGTTGCCGCCGCCGCTGATCCAATTCGCAAACGGCTCGGAATTGACGACGTCGCCCTGCGGGCGACGAATTGACGGCGGCAGCTTCGGGCCGCTGATAATGTCCCAATCGCCCTTGCCGATCAGCAGCGTCGCCTTCGGAAACGAGCCTGCCTGGCCGACGTGGTCGCCGTGATAGTGGCTGAGACCGACGTATTTGATCTGCTCGGGCTTGACGTTCACCTGCGCCAGCAGATCGACGAGGCTGGTCTTCGGCGCAACGGGGCCGGCGCTCATGCCAAAGCCGGTATCCCACACCATGTAGTCGTCGCCGTGCTTGATGAGATAGCAACTGAAGACGAGTTGAATCTTCGGGATGTTGGTTCTAAAAGTGTCAGAAAAATTTAATCCGGTGTCGGGTGCGGCTGCTGCTCTTGAAGTGCCGCAGTCGAGACGCGTCAGGGTGACTTCAGGCGCGGTCTGCGCCCAAGCCAGTGCCGCCACCATGGCGTTTGCACAGGCACCGATCACCAGCAGGGTCAGTCGTCGCGGCATCGCTTCCCTCCCTCAAGTCGCACTGGCTGAACAGGTTACTCGCGCGGCTTCACGAAGCCTAGATCATTGACCCATATTCGGCCGCCTCGTCGGACTTGAGTGTCTGTTCTCGTCGAAGGAGCCGCTTCGGGTTCGCGTCGCGGATCCTTAAATGTCGATATATGATATATCGTGATCTATATCACGGTCATGGAACATCATCATCACAGACACCGAAACCACACCCATCGTCATTCCGACGAGATCAGAGATCACGGCCGCGGGAGACATCACCGACATCATCACGGCGAACGACATGGCGGCAGACTGTTCGATTACGGCGAGCTGCGCCTTTTGGTCCTCGCCATGATCGCCGAGCAGCCGCGTCACGGCTACGAGCTTATGAAGGCGATCGAGGAACGCATGAGCGGGAGCTACAGCCCGAGCCCCGGGGTCATTTATCCGACCCTCTCCTGGCTTGAGGACATGGGCTACACCACCGTCGAAAGCGAGGGCGCCGGCCGCAAGCGTTACCGGATCACGCCTGAGGGCGAAGCGTTCATCACGGCCAACCGCGCCGCAATCGATGCTCTGCTCGCCCGTATGGAGCCGGCGGGCGAAGGCGGCCGCGAAGAAACGCCTGCGCCCGTCAGGCGGGGCTTCGAAAACCTGAAGTTCGCGCTGCGACTTCGATTGAAGCGAGGGCCACTTGACCAAGGCGCAGCGGAACTTATCGCCGCCGCGCTCGATACGGCAGCCCAAGCGGTGGAGCGCAGCTAGCGCGGATTCCGTTCGTTTTGATGCACCTCAACGTCGTCATGGCCGGAACAAGTCTTGAACAAGTCCGGCCATGACGGCCAGCGTGTAGCCCGGATGAGCGCAGCGACATCCGGGACTGATCTCGCCTCTCGCATCGCCGACCCCGGATATCGGGACCGCGCAGCGCGGTCCCGATATCCGGCTACGACTTCGCCTCCGCAACAACTCCGTCATGACGCTGACCAGATTTCGGCATAGGTTGATGGCGACGATTTAGCAGCGGAGCCGCGCATGTTCGCGGATCGCATCGAAGGCAAATGGATCGACGCCTTTTGCGAGGTGTTCGAGCGCTGCGCCGTCAAATCCGGCGACATCGCCGCGATCCTCTCCGAGACGCAGTCGCGTGGGCTCAACGTGCAGCTTGCCGAGCTCGCGCTCCATCGCCTCGGTGCGCGCGCGTATCACCTCGTGGTGCCGACGCCGCGCAACCGCCATCCGGTGCCGGTGCGCTCGACCGGCGCGAGCGAAGCGATTGGCAGGCTCGCACCGGTCGTCGCCGCCCTGGAACAATCAAACTTCGTGGTCGACTGCACGCTCGAAGGACTGATGCATGCGCCGGAAACCTCTACGATCCTCAAAGCCGGCGCCCGCATCCTCGTTGTCTCCAACGAGCACCCCGAGGCGCTGGAGCGCATGGCGCCCGATGCCGCGCTGGAGCGGCGCGTGCGCGCCGCGACCAAAATGCTTCGCGCATCGAAAAGCATGCATGTGACGTCGCAAGCCGGCACCGACCTCGACATCGACATGACCGGCGCAACGACCGTCGGCATCTGGGGCTGGACCGATCGGCCCGGCACGCTCGCCCATTGGCCCGGCGGCATCGTGGTGAGCTTCCCGAAAGCGGCGACCGTCAACGGGGTGCTCGTGCTCGACTGTGGCGACATCAACCTGACCTTCAAACGCTACATCGAGACCCCGGTGCGGCTGACGATCGAAGCCGACTACGTCACCGATATCGAGGGCGAGGGCACCGACGTCGAAATGATGCGGCGCTACCTCGAGGCGTGGGGCGACCGCGAGGCTTTTGCGGTGTCCCATGTTGGATTCGGCCTCAACGAGCGGGCGCGCTACGAGGCCCTCGCCATGTACGACCGGCGCGACACCAACGGCACCGAGCTTCGCGCCGTTGCCGGCAACTTCCTGTTCTCGACCGGCGCGAACGAGTTCGCCGGCCGCTACACCGCGGGCCACTTCGACATCCCAGTGATGCGCACCACGATCGCGCTCGACGACGGCGTCGTTGTCCGTGACGGCGTTTTGACGGACGTGTTCGATTAATTCGTCATGACGTGCGCGGCTGGCGGACATGACGGTACCCCTACCGCCCCTACGCCACCGGTGGGCGGGTCAGGCCGAAATGGGCGAGCAGCTTGACGAATGCTTCGAGCCGCTCGCGGCGATAGGCGTCGACATCGCGCGCGTCGTAGTCGAGGAAGCCCTTGCATGTGCGCAGGCCGATGCGGCCCTCGTGCATGTTGCGTTCGACGATTTCGGGCGCGGCGTAACGCTCGTTCGCGAGCGCGCCGGTGAGATAGCGGCTGGCGTAATAGAGAATGTCGCCGCCGCCCCAGTCGATGAATTCGAGCATGCCGAGCACCGCAAAGCGCAGCCCGAATCCGTATTTGATCGCCTTGTCGATATCGTCGGCGGTCGCGACACCCTCCTCCACCATGCGCGCTGCTTCGTTCATGGCGAGCGCCTGGATGCGCGGCACGATGTAGCCGGGCCGCGCCGCGCACACGACCGGCACCTTGCCGATGCTCTCAAGCAGCGCCTTCAGGCGATCGACAATGGCGGGGTCGGTCGCAGCGCCCGGCATCACCTCGACCAACGGCACAAGGAACGCCGGGTTGAGCCAATGCGCGTTGAGAAAACGCGCAGGGTCGATAACTGCGCCGGCAAGATCGTCGACCAGGATGGTCGAGGTAGTCGATGCGATGATCGCTTGCCGATCGGTCGTCGCGGAAGTGCGCGCCAGCACCGCGCGCTTGAGATCGAGCCGTTCCGGCACACATTCGAAGATCACGGCAGCGTCCCGCAACGCGGGCGCCGCGCGCTCCGGCGTGACCGTGACGCGCGCGGCGATTGCTTCGACCGCGGCTTCGGCAAACAGGCCGAACTGCGCCAGCATGACGAGCGTCGAACGCACTTCCTCCATCGCTTCGTCTGCGGTTCGCCGGAACTCCTCCTCGGCGCGCGCCTTGACGTCGACCATCGTGACGTCGTGGCCGGCGTAAGCAAAACAAACGGCGATGCCGCGCGCCATGCGGCCGGCGCCAAGGCAGGCGATCGGCGCGACCGGCGTCACCGAAACCCCTCGGCGAGCAGCGCATTGAGAGCCGCAGGGTCGAGATCACCGAGACCGAGTCTCTTCAACGTGCGGCCGGTCGCGAGGAAATCCTCCGCGCAGATCGCGCTGCCGATCGCGAGAAAGGCGCGCGCGAGCGGCGTCGCCACGCCCGCGCATGCGCCTGCCGACACGAGAAACGAGAGCCCGTAGCGAACGTCTTCCAGCATGTAGCGGTGCTGCGTGAGCACGATGTGTTCGCGCCAGTCGCCGGAGTCGGTGAGCTTGTCGTGGGAGCCGCGGCCGTACATCCATTCCTCGCCGTCGCGCGCGTAATGGTTTGCCAGCGGAAAATGCGGCGGACCGAAGCCGAACGCCTCGCGCACGGCGATGCGCTCGCCATCGAGCGCATCAGTGACGCGGCGCACGGCCGGCTGGGTGCCCTCCTTGTGAATGTCCCAGTGCGCGAAGTGCTCCAGCGGCGCGGCATTCATGATGATGAGCGGCGGGTGGATGATGGGACCCGCATTCATCAGCGCGCCCGAGAGCGCATTGCCGCACGGCTCGATAACGCTCGGAAAGGCGCGGCCGATGACGGCGAGCGCACGCTCGCTCAGCCGCAACGGCAATACGCCGGTCGGCAGGCGCTTGGCGCGAACCGTGATCGCGACCTCGAAAGGACTGTGCTTGCGCGCAAGCCACGGCAGGGTGCCGGTCTCGGCGAACGCGACGTCAGCGCGGTTGCCGACCGCGCGCGCGGCCTGCGCGAACACCATGGAGCCAAAAGTGCCCGGCGGCAGAAAAACGACCTGCCCGTCGGCAAGATGCGGAGCGATTACGCGCGCGATATCCACCTGTGCCGGCGCCGGCACGGGGCAGACGATGAGTTCGGCGCCGCGCACCACCTCGGCAATGTCTGCGGCGATGAGCGCGGGCCGTGCCTCGTGGCGGCCGCGAAAATCTTTGACGATGATCGTCCCGCCCGCTGTCTGGTGCGCGGCGACGGCATCGCGATCGCGCCGCCACAGCCGGACCTCGTGGCCCGCCAGGACAAAATCCCCGGCCGCGGCGAAAGATCCGTTTCCGCCGCCGAGGACTGCGATGCGCATGACGGCTCCGTGCGCGTGTTCGCGCCTACAGCTTCAGTTTGCGCTTGCGCTGGCCGAGCGTGCGCAGCCGCAACGCATTGAGGCGGATGAAGCCCGCGGCGTCGCGGTGATCGTAGGCGACCGCGCCTTCCTCGAAGGTGACGAGGTCCTGGTCGTAGAGCGAATAGGGGCTTTGCCGGCCGACCACGGCGACGTTGCCCTTGTAGAGCTTGAGGCGCACGTCGCCGGCCACGAATTCCTGGCTGCGGTCGATCGCGGCCTGGAGCATGTCGCGCTCCGGCGCGAACCAGAAGCCGTTGTAGACGAGCTCGGCATATTTCGGCATCAGCTCGTCCTTGAGGTGCATGGCGCCGCGATCGAGCGTGATCTGCTCGATGCCGCGATGCGCGGCGTAGAGAATGGTACCTCCCGGCGTCTCGTACATGCCGCGCGACTTCATGCCGACGAAGCGGTTCTCGACGAGATCGAGGCGGCCGATGCCGTTGGCGCGGCCAAGCTCGTTGAGACGCGCGAGGAGCGACGCCGGCGATAATTTTTTGCCGTCGATCCCGACGGCATCGCCGCGCTCGAATGCGACGGTGATGTAGGTTGCCTTGTCGGGAGCGTTTTCCGGATCGACCGTGCGCGAATAGACGTAGTCCGGCACTTCCTGCGCCGGGTCTTCCAGCACCTTGCCCTCCGAGGAGGCGTGCAGCAGGTTGGCATCGACCGAGAACGGCGCCTCGCCGCGCTTGTCCTTGGCGATCGGGATCTGGTGCTGCTCGGCGAATTCGATCAGCCGCGTGCGCGAGGTCAGGTCCCATTCGCGCCACGGCGCGATCACCTTCACGTCGGGCTTGAGCGCGTAATAGGTCAGCTCGAAGCGGACCTGGTCGTTGCCCTTGCCGGTCGCGCCATGGGCGACCGCGTCGGCGCCGACCTTCTCGGCAATCTCGATCTGCTTCTTGGCAATCAGCGGCCGCGCGATCGAGGTGCCGAGCAGGTATTGGCCCTCATACAGCGCATTGGCGCGAAACATCGGAAAGACGTAGTCGCGCACGAATTCCTCGCGCAAATCCTCGATGAAGATATTCTCGGGCTTGATGCCGAGGAGCAGCGCCTTGTCGCGCGCCGGGCCAAGCTCTTCGCCCTGGCCGAGATCGGCGGTGAACGTCACGACCTCGCAGCCGTACGTGGTCTGCAGCCACTTCAGGATGATCGATGTATCGAGCCCGCCCGAATAGGCGAGCACCACCTTTTTCACATCACCCTTGGCCAATGCAAACCTCCTGGCGCCACGCGGCGAAACACGCCGCAAAATCGGCGCGGACTATAGGGCGAACCGACGCAGGCGCAAGCTGATCGTCGCCCAGGCTCGGCTACACGGTGCGCGATTGACACGGCGAGCGGGCTGACATCACACAAGCTGAACAGGCCGCTGAACGGCGAAGATGACGGCCGTCCGTATCGGCTCTCAGTCTGAACCCGGCATTCTTTAACGATCTCAAATCGCCGTCGATGTCAGCAGGGGTCTTGTCTGGTGCGTGCGGCGGATCAAAACGCCAGACCGTCGGTACAGCGCATCGGGCGGGGCTTTCGGGGCTTCATGCCCTTCCATGGGCGACCACACCGCGCCACTGCAAAACGGCGCCGACTTTTGGTCGACGCCTTGGCCAAATCAAACAGGCCGCTAATGCCAGGCGCGGTTGTCCACCGTATTCTCATAGGTCGCGCCGGGGGGTACCAGGCCCCAGCTCAGCGTCCAGTTGTAGTTGTCGTCGAAGCGTTCCCGCGTATAGGGCGCCGGCGGGGCGTTGAGGATGCGCGACAGTTTGAGGTCTTTGAGGCCGATCGTGCCGCCGGCCTCCTCGACGATATAGTGCGCATACTTTTCCGGGTTCTTCTGGATGGCCTCGGCGGCGCGCGCCTCGGCGCGGAACATCTTGGCGAGAGTCGGACCGTCCATCTCGTCGCCGGCGGCCTCGCTCCGCGTCGAGTGCGACTCCATGATGACGCGCGCGCCCTTGGCTTCGGCGACGCTGATCCAGGGCTCTTGCAGGCTCGCAGCCTTCACCTGGCCGGACATCACCGCTTCCATACGCTGACGATGCGTGCCGTGGTTCGCGATCTTGATCTCGTCGCGCTTGATAAATCCTTCCATCATCTTGAGCATGGTGAAGTGCGAGCCGTTGAACTGACTCACCGCGATCGGCACGTTCTTGAGTTGCTCCGGTTCGTAGATGCCGGACCGCGGATCGACCACGATGGCAAAGCTCGACATCGCGGAGCCGAGCGCCACGATCTTGGCGGGCCGCAGGTTCTTTTCCTGGATCGTCTCAACCGCACGTTTCATGATACCCCATTCGCACATGCGGAACTGGTCGCACTGGCCCTGGTCATAGGTCGCTTCCAGGCCGCGCTTGAAGATGTCGTCCTTCAGGGCGCGGTCGTCGGAATTGTGCTGACCGCTTCCGGGCGTGACCAGGACGTCGACTTCGAGACCCTCGTCGCGGAAGAAGCCCTCATCGCGCGCGACCAGCAACGGCAAGTCGTGGACCGCGTTCATCATCGAGGCTTTGACTTTCTTAAGCTCGGCCATGGCGTGCTCCCAAAGATGATTGCTAGGACGTTCTTTGCCGTCGGCGTCATTATCCGAATTCGATCCGAATTCGTCCAGACGTCTGTCAATCTTACACGGAACTCCGCCAAGCTCGATCCTGGCGTCGCACTTCACGAACGGCTCGTCGATCGCACGAGGTCGCTGCGCCCGTATCCGGCAGGACGTCAGCAACGGGTCAATCGCTCCCTCTCGGGGCGCCTCGGGCAGGTCTGCTTGAGTCCCGGAACGGGACCATGAATGGCCTGGTGGCACGGTAGCGCTCGCCACCCCGGAAGCCCAACCGCGCCAGTTGGTTTCTCCTCAAGCCCGCTTTGGTTTCTGCTGAGAGCGGACCGGGCGTGCGGCGGCTCGCGCCGACGTATTCAGTGCAATGGCGGCGCGAATGAGCGCCTTCAATGCCTTTTCATCGACCTTGTCGCCCTCGTGGATATCGATCGCACGCCTGGTGTTGCCTTCGAGGCTGGAGTTGAAGAGGCGCGAAGGGTCTTCGAGCGAGGCGCCCTTGGCGAAGGTCAGCTTCACGACCGCCTTGTAGGTCTCGCCGGTGCAGATGATGCCGGCGTGCTCCCACACCGGAACGCCTCGCCACTTCCACTCCTCGACCACGTCAGGGTCGGCCGCTTTGATGATCGCCCGGACCCGCGCGAGCATCTTGCCTCGCCAGTCGCCCAGCTCCTCGATGCGCGCGTCGACCAGTCGAGAAGGAGACTTGCTTGTCTGCGACTCGCTCTTCTTCATGCCCGCCTCTCCTCAGCCGTGCCGTAGCTTTTCGCGATCAGTCGTCGAAGGACGTGGCCCTTCCACATCCAAAGTCCGGACAGAAGCATGACAGGGACGAAAACAAACCGCGTGGCAGGGGCATAATCCGGAATTGCTTCAAAGTGGCTATAAATATAGCCGATGATCGGAATGCTGACGACGAGGTGAACCCAGCGAACGATCGAACGTTTGGTGGCGTCCTTCATGTCTAATTCGTGCTCCATTCATCGGCGACAGAGCGACATTTGCTCTGGCCCGGCTTTGAATTGTGCCAGCAGCCTTCAGTCTGTCCGCGCCAAGACCTGCTCCAACTTTCCGAAGAACTGCTGCCACCCGCCCTTGGCGCCCCCGTAGGCCTGCTTCTGATCCGGCCGGAACCCCGACTGCTCCATGCGCAGATGGGTCCCCGTGCTCGTTGGCGTCAGCGTCCACGTGACGACGCTTTCAAGATCAAGGGCCGACCAAGTGTAAGACAGCGTCTTGTTGGGCTCGATGACCAGCACCTGACAGTCGACGACGATGTTCACGTCAGGTCGAGGGCTCCTTCGCAGATTGAAGCGATGCCCCACGAGTGGCGCGAAATCGTTTGTCATCAGCCATTCTTCGATGAGGTGCGGTTGCGTGAGCGCGCGCCAGATCTTTTCCGGTGGAAAAGGGAACTCGCGTTCGACGACGACGGTGCGCGTTTCGGTCGATGGTTGGTTCATAGTCCGTCACGGTCAGGACAGCCGCGCGAAGTCGGTGGACGTCGCGCTCAAATTGGAAGCGCCGCTGCTGAAGGCGCGCCTACCAGCGCGCCAGCTGCGTGATTTGAATGAGGTTGCCGCAGGTGTCGTTCAGCTGGGCGATGGTCGAACCGGTCACCGCGGTCGGCGGCATGGTGAACTCGGCGCCGCGCGCTTTGATGCGCTCGCAGTCGCCGTTGATGTCGTCGGTGAAGAACATGGTCGCAGGCTGCCCCTGCTGGAACAATGCCTGCTGGTAGGCCTTGGCCGCCGGATTGGTGTTGAGCGCGAGCTGCAGTTCGGTTCCGTCCGCATCTTCGGGTGAGGCGACGGTCAACCAGCGGAACGGTCCATTGCTGAAATCGGCCTTCTTCGTGAAGCCGAGCACTTCAGTGTAGAAGCGCAGAGCCTTTTCCTGGTCGTCCACGTACACGCTGGTCAACTTGATCTTCATTGGTGTCCCCTTGGGTATCCCTTTGCGTTTGCAACATTCGCGGTGGGCGCCGCGTCATTTTAATGACGCGTCATTGGTCCATTCGCTTGAGCAAATCTTCGAGATCGTCGAATTTGCGTTGCCAGAAGCCGGTCATCTGGCTGGTCCAGTCGATCAGCGGGGCCAAAGCGCCGAGCTGCGCGCTGTAATGCGTCTGGCGACCTTCGTGGCGGTCGCGCACCAGCCCCGCCTGCTTGAGGACCCCGAGATGCTTGGAGACGGCGGGTTGCGAGATCTTGGCCCGCGCCGTCAGCGCCCCGACCGTCTGCTCGCCGTCGCGACACAGCCGCTCGAAGATGGCCCGCCGCGTCGGATCGGCGAGTGTACGGAAGAGAACATCATGGGCCTTCGGCATCGCGACGCATAACTCATTGGCTATGGATCTGATCCATAACCAACGGGCTATGCGTTAGTCAAGCGGGAACTCTTGTATCGCTCAAGCTTCAAGGCTCGCCGGCGAGCGGGCCGAATGCCTTCGGCGGCCGGCGGTGCTTGGTGCCGGCTTCGTAAGCCGAGGCGATCTCGAACAATGGCGCCTCGTCGAACGGCCGCCCGAGGAATTCCATCGCGGATCAGCCGCTACCTCGGAAGACATTTCGATCGGCACTGAAATATCTGTTGACGCTATGCCCAGCATTTCTATATTCGTTGAATTATGGAAATGCGGGAGGCTGGCGTGGAGTGGACGCTGACGAACTTCGTCATTCAGGTCATCGCGGGCATTCTGGGCGGACATGCGGCCGCGATCGCCGCCAAGGAGCATAGCTTCGGTGCGCTCGGTCACACCCTCACCGGGCTGATCGGCGGAGCATTGAGCGGCTTCTTCCTGCAAACCCTTGCCGGCACCGTGGTGACCGGCACCGGCGGCTTGAATGAACCGAGGATGGTTGAGGTCGTCATTCTGCAAGCCCTCACGGGGGCGGTCGCCGGCGCGATCGTGACGCTGGCCGTCGGCTTCATCAAACATGCGCTCGGCAGCAAGTCGATCAAAGGCTGACCATGAACAAATCAGATGCCGTCGCGGCCCTCGCCGCTCTCGCACAGGATAATCGCCTCGATGTGTTCCGCGTGCTTGTGCAAGCCGGACCTGACGGTATGGCAGCCGGCGCCGTCGCGGACGCGCTCGATCTCGCCCCCAACACCCTCACCTTTCATTTCGATCGCCTGCGTCAGGCGAGCCTCGTCACCGTGCGCCGCGAAGGCCGTTCGATGATCTATGCGGCACGCTTCGAGACCATGAACGCACTGCTCGGCTTCCTCACCGAAAACTGCTGCGGCGGCGCCCCGGAAAAGTGCGCGCCCGTGACCGTGTGCAAGCCCGCGCGTGCCAAGCGCAGCAAAGTCACCGCCTAAAGGAGTCCCGCCGTGCCGGATCGCCCCTACAACGTGCTGTTTCTTTGCACCGGCAATTCCGCACGCTCGGTCATGGCGGAGGCGATCCTCAATAAGTTGGGCGCCGGAAAATTTAAGGCCTACAGCGCGGGCAGTCATCCAAAAGGTCAAGTGCATCCGCAAACGATTGCGCTCTTGAAGAGCCTCGGCTTCGATACCTCGGGCTTTCGTTCGAAATCCTGGAGCGAGTTCGCCAGGCCGGGCGCCCCGCCGCTCGATTTCGCCTTCACCGTCTGCGACAACGCCGCGAGCGAGACCTGCCCGGTATGGCCGGGCCAACCGATGACCGCGCATTGGGGCGTGCCCGATCCGGCTGAAGCGAAGGGCACGCCGGCCGAGATCGCGCTCGCTTTCAGGGATGCCTATCGCATGCTGCATCAGCGCATCGGCATCTTTACGGCGCTGCCGCTGCGCTCGCTCGATCAGCTGAGTTTGCAAAAGAAGCTGACCGAGATCGGCCGCACGCCAAAAGCGCCCGAGCCGCGTTGAAGGAATTGCGCCGTGGACGTGATCATTTATCACAACATCGATTGCGGTACGTCGCGAAACGCGCTCGGCATGATTCGCAATGCCGGGATCGAGCCGCACATCATCGAATATCTTAAATGTCCGCCGACGCGGTTGCTGCTCACGCAGTTGATTGCCCGCGCAGGCCTGACGCTGCGGCAGATTCTGCGCGAGAAAGGCACGCCGTTTCATGAGCTTGGCCTTGGTGATCCGGCGCTGTCGGACGATGCGCTGCTCGATGCGATCGGTGCGCATCCGATCCTGATAAATCGGCCGATCGTGGTAAGCCCGAAGGGGGTCAGGCTGTGTCGCCCTTCGGAGTTGGTGCTCGATCTGCTGCCGCCGCAATGGGGCGAATTCGTCAAGGAAGATGGCGAGCGCGTCGTCGATGAACACGGCCGGCGGGTCGCGACCGCATGAAGTTTCCGCTCGCGAAACGCGTGGCCGCAGAAGGCCTTGGCACCTGCCTGCTGGTCGCGACCGTGGTTGGCTCGGGCATCATGGGCGAGAAGCTCGCCGGCGGAAACGTGGCGCTCGCCCTCCTTGGCAATACATTGCCGACCGGCGCCATCCTCGTGGTGCTGATCCTGGCGCTCGGCCCGATCTCGGGGGCGCACTTCAACCCGGCGGTATCGCTGGTGATGGGGCTGCGCCAGGAGCATCCGTGGCGGGAATTCGTCCCCTATGCGATCGCGCAGATTGTCGGCGGCTGCGTCGGCACGCTCGTCGCGCACGGGATGTTCGATGCGCCCCTGCTGCAACTCGCGGTCAAGGCGCGCACCGGCCCCGCGCAGTGGTTCGCGGAATTCGTGGCGACCTTTGGTCTGATCGTGACGATTCTGGCCGTTTCGCGCTTCCGAGCTGACGCGATACCAGTCGCGGTCGGTCTCTACATCACGGCCGCCTACTGGTTCACGGCCTCGACCTCGTTCGCAAACCCGGCCGTGACGATTGCACGCGCCTTCACGGATAGCTTCGCCGGCATCGCGCCAGGCGACGTGCCAATGTTCGTCGTCGCGCAGCTTGCGGGTGCACTGACAGGGCTTGTCGTGATGAGATGGTTCTTCAATCCTGCGAAGGCGCCGGCAACACGCCCGATTGAGAATCGCGCCGTCAATTAGCCCGCCGTGCGCAAGGAGTTGGGTGGATTGCCGCTGTGGATAACGCGCCGTCGATCACGCCTGCCGTGACGGTGTCGTGACGACGAGGCCGTCGAGCGCTTCGGTTACCTTGATCTGGCACGACAGGCGCGAATTGGGCCGCACATCGAAGCCGAAATCGAGCATGTCCTCTTCCATCGGAGAGGGCGGCCCGGTCTTCTCCCGCCAGGCCTCGTCCACATAGACGTGGCAGGTGGCGCAGGCGCACGCACCGCCGCATTCGGCCTCGATGCCCGGAATGCCATTCTTGATGGCCACCTCCATGACGGTCGCACCGGGTTCGGCGTCGACAGTGCGGGAGGTTCCTTTGTCGTCGATGTAGGTGATCTTGACCATGAGCGCCGCGTCTAGAAATCGCCGCAATTCGGCGGCGGGGCGCATCCTATATCCGCTGGAACGGCAGCGCGCCAGCGTCCGCGCCGCATTAGGTCGTCCGCTCGTTGAGAAGGTCGGCGATGGCGCGCCGCGCGTCACCGACCGCGGCGGAGACGCGGCTCAGCGCGGGGAAGAGATCCGTTGCTTCCCGCGCGGCCTGTTCCAGAGATTCGGCGGCCGCTGCGACGTGCCAAGCGCCGATGCCGCGGGCGGAGCCGATGAGCGTGTGGGCAAGGGTGGCGACGACTTCAGGCGGCTCGTTGGCGAGGCGGGCCAGCAACAGCCCCGACTGGCGATCGAACAGTTGCAGGACCTCCCGCTCGACAGCGCGGTCGTCGAGCGTCATGCGCGCCAGATGATCGACATCGACGGCGAAGGTGTCGGACCGCGAGGCGTCCCGGTCCTTGCCTCTGAGTTCAACCATGCTCATTTCAACCGAAACGGGATTGGGGGCCTGCCGCATAATTTCGATATACCCACAACAATTCCCTAATCGTGCCGTGGGCGCTCAAATACCGCCGGGCGACTCAAGATTTTGGACTTTTTTCGGGTTTTACGTCCGCCGTCGTCGTGCCCGGCCGAACCTCGCCGAGGACCGCATAGCCCTTGTCGGTCAGTCGGCAAACCAGCCAGTCGGGCTTGATCGGGTTGTCGAACCACGGCTCGGCCCAGCCGTGGTCGATGCAGGCCTGGATCGTACGGACCGGGACTTCGCGGCCGTCGCGGTCGAACAGGGGCAGTTTCCCGCCCGGTTCCGCAAGTCCTCGCTGCAAATATCGCCTTTGCGGCTCGGTTGGCCGCAACGTTGCCGCAATATTCTCGTGTTGTTCGCGCACGAGCGAAAACTGCTTTGTGGTGGCACTGGGCGTCGTAGGGCGCCCGGTCGTGGGGCCTCAGGCTGCAGTAACGCCAGCGCCAATCATGGCCAAGTTGTGTCAATTCGCGCGCGTTAACCATAACACCTGTTAACGATGATTAAAAAGAGGTTGCGAATTGCTTTCATTAACGCGGGGTAAACGGGTAAAACATCTTGCGTTGGGGTGGCTTAGGGGGATTGGTTTCCACCTTCTCGACACCGTAGATCACCCAACGGGGCATGGGAGATCGCTCGATCGCCCATGTGCATCTTGGGTAGCGTAGTTTTGTGAGGCGACGAAACCATGGCGATCTATTCGAAGAAGAGCAAAGACCCGACCGAGGTCGCGCTTTCGGCGATCCAGGATGCGCTCAACATTCGCGACTCTGACGCCAAAGCGCCGCTTGTGACGCCGCCGGCGGGGAACGGCGCGGTCGCTCCGGAAACGCCGAGCGAGGGCAGGCGACGCGGGGGGCGCGCCGCCAGAGAGGCAGTGCTCGATGCAGCGGTGATGCAGCCCGGCCGCGACGACATGGTCGAGGCGGCGAACGACGATCGCGAGTCGATCGGCCTCATCCTGCAGTCGCTGCAACGTCGCCCGTCGCGCACGCCGTTCATCATCGCGACGCTGTTCGCGGCGACCTGGGCGATCAGCGCGCTCGGGCTGATCTACGGGTTCGGCGGCCAGATCCACAGCCTCATCAGCGATGGCGGCAGCGCGCTGCCGACCACCATCGGCCTGATCGGCGCCTTCGCGGCCCCGATCGTGTTCTTCTACGCGCTCGCCAACATGGTCGCCCGTTCGCACGAGCTGCGCATCGTAGCCAACTCCATGGCCGAGGCGACGCTGCGCTTCGCCGAGCCCGAGAGCATCGCACGCGATTCCGTGGTCACGGTCGGCCAGGCGATCCGCCGCGAAGTTGTCGCCATGGGCGACGGCGTCGAGCGCGCGCTTGCCCGTGCCGCCGAGCTCGAAACCCTCGTCAACAACGAGGTCGCGGCGCTCGAGCGCGCCTACAACGACAACGAGTTGCGCATCCGCAACCTGCTCGACGGCCTCGCCCAGCAGCGCGAGACCCTGGTCGGTCAGGCCGAGCAGGTCCGCAACGCCATCACCAACGTGCACCTCGACCTTTCCCACGACATCACGACGGTGAGCGAGCTCATTGCCGAACGTGTCAACGAGGCGGCGCAGCGCATCACGCGCTCGCTTGCCGAAAAGGGCGAGCAGATCACAGTCGCACTCGGCACCGCCGGCGACACCATGATCGAGCAGCTGAGCGAGCGCGGCACCGATCTCCTGGAGCGCCTCGAGCGCACCAGCGACGACACCACCCATGCGATCGACGCGGCGAGCGATCGGCTCACCTCGAGCCTCAATTTCAAGTCCGACCACCTCAACGAGCAGTTCCTGTCGATCGCGACCAATCTGCAGCAGTCGCTGGCGACGAGCCTCGACGACGCCGTCGACGGCTTCTCGCAGAAGAGCGCCAGCGTGCTGGAGAACGTCGAGGTTCGCACCCGCGAAATCACGGAGTCGCTCTCGGATCGCTCCGAGGCGGTGTCCCGCGCCTTGATCGACACCACCGGCCGGCTCGCCGAGACCATCGTGCTGCGCGCCGACGAGGTGAACAATTCGCTCAAGACGACCGGCGAGTCGATCGTGCTCGACCTCAGCCTGCGCGGCGGCGACATGGTCTCGAAGCTCGAGGAGACCGGCAACAAGATCACCGAGACCATCATCTCGCGCAGCGATTACGTGACCGAGCACTTCGGCAGCAACGCAGAGGCGCTCGCCGAATCGATCACGTCGCGCAGCGACATGATGCGCGACATGTTGGCTTCGCGCCTGCAGACCTTCGAGGACATGTTCGTCCATAACGGGACCGAGCTTGCCGAGCGCATCAGCCGCGACAGCGGGACGCTCGGCGACCTCATCACCCGCCACCTCTCCGAGTTCGACCGCACGGTGAAAACCCAGGGCGGTGAGATTGTCGAAAACTTGAGCCAGCGCACGTCGGACCTTCAGGTCCTGATGCGCGACTACCTCGACGGTTTCGATTCGCGGGTTTCGACCAAGGCGATGGAGATCACGACCTCGCTCGACCACCGGCTCGCCCGGTTCCAGGAGGTGATGGACAATCGCTCGCAGAGCCTGAGCGAGAACTTCCAGTCGCACGTCATCGACATCGCGCGCGTCGTCACCGACGGCGGCCGCGACGTCGTGGAGGCGATCGAGAGCCGCATCAAGGACATCACCACGCGGGTGGTGACCCAGGGCGACGTGCTGACCGATACGCTGGTGGCCAAGATCAACCAGGCCGACGGCACCCTCACCAATCGCGCCACCGAAATCGCCAACGTGCTCGACACCCGGCTCAAGCAATTCGAGGAGCTGTTGGTGCTGCGCGCGGAAAAGGCCGCCCGCGAAAGCGAGATGCGCATGGCGACCGCCACCGAGGCGCTGGCCGAACGCACCGAGAATGCGGCGCGCGAAACCGAGATGCGCATCGCGGGCGCGACCGAGCTCCTCTCCGGTCGCGCGAATGCGCTCGCCCAGGAGACCGAGACGCGCATTTTGTCGGCCGTGGACTCGCTTGCAGGTCGGACCGACACGGTCACCCGCGACGCCGAGATGCGGCTGACGGGCGTCACCGAATCGCTTGCCGGCAAGGCGGACGCTGTCGCCCGCGAAACCGAGCTTCGTATTGCGACGGCAACCGAGTCGCTTGCGGCACGCGCGGAAGCCGTTGCCCGCGAGGCCGAGCTGCGCCTTGCGACCGCGACCGAAACGCTTGTCGGTCACAGCGATGCCATTGCACGCGAAATCGAGGCGCGCACGACGACCGCGTCCGAGTTCCTGGCAAATCGCATCGGCAATGTCTCCCAGGAGATCGAGTCGCGCACCAACGCGGCGGCAGAGTTCGCGGCGATGAAGATCGACCGCGTGACGCACGACATCGAAGCGCGCACCGGCGTTGCCCTGGAGCTTGCCACGTCGCGCATCTCGACCGCAGCGGAGGAACTGGAGTCGCGGGCCGCCGCAGCGGCTGCCGGAGCGTCGATGCAGGTCCAAAGCGTCACCCAAGAGCTGGAGACGCGCGCGGCCGCAGCGGCTGCCGAGGCGTCGACGCAGGTCCAGAACGTCACGCAAGAGCTGGAGACGCGCGCAGCCGCAGCGGCTGCCGAGGCGTCGGTGCATGTCCAGCACGTCACCCAAGAGCTGGAGACGCGCACGGCCGCAGCGGCTGCCGAGGCGTCGATGCACGTCCAGAACGCCACGCACGAGCTGGAGACGCGCGCAGCTGCAGCGGCCGCCGGGGCGGCGATGCACGTGCAGAACGTCACCCAGGATATGGAGACCCGCACGACGGCCGCTGCCGAGGGCGCTGCCATCAGAATGCAGAACGTCACCCAGGATATGGAGGTCCGCACCGCTGCCGCAGCCGACGAGGTCTCGCTCAAGGTCCACGGCGTCACCCAGCACATCGGCGCCCGCGCGATCGAAGCCGGCAACCTCCTCGTCGAGCGTACCGCCCAGATCACGAGCGAAGTCGAGTCGCGCACCACCGCGGCCACTGACTTCCTGGTCGGCCGCATCGGCTCGATTACCGGCGAAATCGACGCCAAGGCACGCATGGCAGCCGACGTCATGCATGCGCGCAGCGAGCAACTCGTCGAGGCGATCACCAGCAACACCGCCGAGGCGAGCCAGCGGCTCACCGAACTCGCCAATTCGGCGAGCACCACGATCCGCACCAGCACCAGCGATATCGAACGCACGCTCAAGCAGAACGCCTCGGAAGTCGAGCGGACGCTGCTCGGCGTTTCCCAGGAGGTCGCGCGGACCTTCGTCGGCAAGGCGGACGAGGTCACGACGGCGGTCCGCCAGCGCTCGACCGAGCTGTCGCAACTGCTCGACGAGAAGAGCAGCGGCCTGATCGCCGCGATCGCCAGCAAGGGCGGCCAGTTCTCGGTCGAGATCGAGAAGGCGGCGACAAACGCCACCAAGGCGATCGACACCAAGGCGTTCGCCTTCGCCCAGTCGATGATGGACAACAGCAACGAGCTCGCCCGCATCATCAACGACGCGAGCGTGACCGCGACGACCATCGTGAGCCGCACGCTCAAGGATCTGCAGGACACCACGAAGACCTCGGTCTCGCAGGCGACCATCACGGTGGCACAGGCCCTCAAGGACCTGCAGGAAACCGCCAAGACCTCGGCCTCGCAGTCGACGACCTCGGTCGCGCAGGTGATCAAGGACCTGCAGGAGGCCGCGAAGACATCCGCCGCGCAATCGACGAGCACGGTCACTCAGGCCATCAAGGACCTGCAGGAAGCCGCGAAGACCACGAGCGCGCAGTCGACGAGCACGGTCTCCCAGGCCATCAAGGACCTGCAGGAGGTCGCCAAGACGTCGACGTCGCAGGTGACCTCGACCTTGGCGATCACCTTGAAGGACCTGCAAGAGACCACGAAGACCTCGTCTTCGCAGGCGACGACCGCGCTGGCGCAGACGTTCAAGGAGCTGCAGGACGCGACGAAGGCCACCGCCTCGGTGGCGAGCTCGACGCTGGTGCAGACGCTGCGCGACGCGCAGAACTCGACCCAAAGCGCGATCGAGGAATCGAAGGTGACCGCGACCGCGGCCGTCTCCGAGCTCCTCGAGACCCACAGCATGCTGCGCGCCGACACGACCTCGCTGTTCGAGAAGCTGCGCGACGCCAACGGCCTGCTGCAGGAGGTGCTGGGCGGTGCCCAGACCAATCTGCACTCGATCGAGCAGATCCTGTCGGCTCGCGTCGCCGAGTTCGTGTCGACGGTCGGCAAGCTGTTCGAGAACGCGGACGGCATCACCGGCAAAGTCGAACAGCACGTCAGCAACTTCTACGGATCGACGTCGAAGGTGCTGGGCGAACTCAGCGAGCTTGCCGTCCAGTTCGACGGCCACGGGAAGTCGCTCGCCGAGGCGGTTTCCGCTCTCGACCAGAGCAACAAGGACGCTGCGACCTCGGTCGGCGAGCGCAAGAACGTGATCGAGCAGCTCGCGAGCGCAGTGAACAGCCGCACCAATGAGCTCGATGAACGGCTCAAGCGCTTCACCACCCTGCTCGACGAGTCGTTGCATGCAGCCGAGGATCGCGCCCGCGACATCGCCCGCGTGGTTGCCGATGCGACCTCGGAAGGCGCCCGTACCATCGCGGAACAGCACGAAAAGGTCCGCGAGGCGAGCGAAGACCAGGGCAAGCGCACGCTCGAGGCGCTCCACGAGCTCTACGAGCAGGTGTCGAACGAGAGCAAAGGCCTGTTCCAGCAGAACGCGTCGGAGGCGCACCAGCTGTTGCAGCAGGCGACCGAGCGGTTCTCGGAAATCATGCAGTCGATGCGCCAGATGTCGATCGACATGCAGTCGGAACTCGAGAGCACGCGGCAGGAGCTGCGCCGCGGCGTCCTCGAACTGCCGGAAGAGACCGCCGAGAGCACGGCGCAGATGCGCCGGGTGATCGTCGATCAGATGGAAGCGCTCGCCGAGCTCAACCGCATCGTTGCCCGTCACGGGCGTACGATGGATACGGTCGGCGCGGAAACCGCCCGTCGCCAGCAGCGCGAGGAGCCTGTCCCTGTGGCAGTCGCTTCTCGTGGCGAGACAACAGCAAGGCGGTACGAGGCCGCGCCGCCCGCCGGGGGCGCGCAGCGGGGTCGAGTCGAAGCGCCGCCGGTCGCGCCTAACGGGAGCAATGGCCAAGGCCGCGGCGGCTGGATTTCGGATCTGCTGACGCGCGCTTCGAATGACAGCGCGCCGCCGCCGGCCCAGGGTGGAGGGCGCGGCGACGCCTATCCGCCGCAGCGCCCGGAGGCGACGCCGCGGAGCGAGGATCGCAACGTCCGCCACACCATCGAATCGCTTGATTCGCTGTCGGTGGATATCGCCCGCATGATCGATCACGATGCGGCGGCGGAGTTGTGGGAGCGCTATAATCGCGGTGAGCGCAACGTGTTCACCCGGCGCCTCTACACCATGCAGGGCCAGAAGGCGTTCGACGAAGTGCGTCGGCGCTACAAGGGTGACCGCGAATTCCGCCAGACCGTGGATCGGTACATCGGTGAGTTCGAGCGCCTGCTCAACGAGGTCGCGCGCGATGACCGCGGCCAAGTGGTCGCGCGCACTTATCTCACCTCGGAGACCGGCAAGGTCTACACCATGCTGGCCCACGCGGCCGGCCGCTTCGAGTAGGGTCCCCCGCGCGGCGCCGGGATGCCCGTCGCCCTTGCGGTGCGCAGTGAGCGCTGGCCGATCGCCGGCGCTTTCACCATCAGCCGCGGCGCCAAGACCGTCGCCGAGGTTGTCGTCGCGGAGTTGACCGACGGCATGGTCACCGGGCGCGGCGAGTGCGTACCCTATCCACGCTACGGCGAGACGGTGGCGGGCGTCGCCGCCACCATCGAAGGGCTGCGCGGCGCGCTTACGCAAGGCCTCGACCGCGCCGCCTTGCAGCAGGCGTTGAGTGCGGGCGCGGCGCGCAACGCGCTCGATTGCGCCTTCATCGATCTCGAGGCGAAACGGAGCGGGCGGGCGGCCCATGACGTGCTCGGTGTCGCTGCGCCGGAGCCGCGCCTCACCGCCTACACGATCTCGCTCGGGACTCCCGATCAAATGGCAGCGGCCGCCGCCGCCGCGGGACGGCCGTTGCTGAAGGTCAAGCTCGGCGGCGACGGCGATGGCGAACGGATCGCCGCAGTCCGCCGCGCCGCATCTCGGGCGGAACTCATTGTCGATGCCAACGAAGCCTGGGACGCGTCGAACCTTGCCGCAAATCTTGCTGCGTGCGCGGCGGCGGGCGTCACCTTGATCGAGCAGCCTCTGCCCGCGGCAGACGATGCGGCGCTCGGGACGATCGCACACCCCATTCCGGTCTGCGCCGACGAGAGCGTTCATGACCAGGCTTCGCTCGCGGCCCTCGCCGGCAAGTACGATGCGGTGAACATCAAGCTCGACAAGACCGGAGGCCTGACCGAGGCGTTGGCGCTGGCGATGGCGGCACGGCACATGGGCTTCGACGTGATGGTCGGCTGCATGGTCTGCACCTCGCTCTCCGTCGCGCCCGCAATGCTGGTGGCGAAAACCGCACGCGTCGTTGATCTTGACGGACCGCTACTGCTCGCAAATGATCGGCCGAACGGCCTTCGTTACGACGGCAGCATTGTCCATCCGGCCACGCGCGCGTTATGGGGGTAGCGATCGCTGATCGCGGAACCTGAGTCGAAACCTTTCGTCACGAATTTTCCTTGCGCAGAACGAATATTACCTTCGGGGATTGATGGAGAAGGAGACATGCGCCGCCCCCCGTTGATGCTCGCATGCGTTGCCACGACGATCGTGATTGCGACGTCGTCGGCCGGCGCGACGATGCGCATCACGGGCGATCGCGGCGGCCTCCTCGTCTCCTATGCGGCGCGGTTCCTGGAGGCGCGCGTCAGCGGCGAAAAGGTCGTCATCGACGGCCCGTGCTACTCGGCCTGCACGCTCGCGATCGGGATTCTGCCGCGCGACCAGGTCTGCGTCACGCCAAGGGCCGTGCTCGGATTTCACGCCGCGTGGCGTCCGAATCGCGCTGGCGCCAAAATCCAAGCCACCGACGCGACGCGCGCCATGTACGACGTCTATCCTCCCGACGTGCGCGAATGGATCGATCGCCGCGGCGGGCTCACGACGCACATGATCCTGCTGCGCGGACAGGAACTCGCGACGATGGTGCAGAGTTGCGCGACGCCCGCGGTACCGGCGTCAGCCACCGCACGCGCGCGCCTGAACGATCAGCGCAACGACAGCCCGGTCATGCGCGAAGCGCCTCGGCGTGCCACTTACGCCGCCCGCCAAGCGCGATGAGAAAGCCGGCCGCCGCGATCGCCGCCATGGCGAGATAGGCGAGGCTGGCGAATTTCTCCACAAGTTCGCCGGACAGCGCCATTGCGGCGGCAAAGGTGATGCCCTGCAAGGCGGCGAAGTCGCCCTGGGCCGTCGCGCCGCGACCGGCGAGGCGCGCGAGCACATGCATCGCGCCCACATGCGTCGCGCCGAACGACAGCGCGTGAAGGCATTGCAGCGCCGGCAGCAGCGCCGCGGGCGGATCGAACGCCATCGCGGTCCAGCGCAGGATGCCGCCGAGCCCCCCAAGCAGAATCGTCTCGATCGCGCCGATGCGCATGATCAAACGGCCCGAAACCGCAAACAGCAATATCTCGGCTATGACGCCGATCGCCCACAACAGGCCGATGGTGGTGCCGTCGAGACCGGCGGCGCTCCATTGCAGCGTGACGAAGCCGTAGAGCACGGCATGGCTTGCCTGGATGAGGCTGGCGCCGAGCGCGACGGTAACGAAAAGGCGCGATTTCCATAGCGAGCCTGTGGACGCCGCCGGGACCTTCGCTGCTGCCGCGGTCTCGCTCGCGCGCGGCAGCAGCAGGGTCGCTGCGGCGGTCAGCGCCATGGCGCCTGCAAGTGTGAAGGCGATGGGCGCTGCTCCAAATCGAGCGAGCAACATTCCGCCAGCCATGTTCGCGAAAATGAAAGCTACCGATCCCCACAGGCGCACCGGGCCGTAGGCGAGCCCACGGGCATTCAGCCCGCGCAGGCCGTAGGCATCGCCCAGCGGCAGCACCGGCGCGGCGACGATCGAGATCGCCGCATAGGCCAAGAAGATCGCCACAAACCCGCGCGCACCCGCCATGGCCGCGTAACCCGCCGCAGCAAGGCTTGCCGCCATCGTCAGGGCGCGAAGGACATCGAAGCGGCGATCCACCAGGCGGGTCACCACGGGCACGGTGACGATGCGAACCACCATCGGGGCCGCGAGCAGGATGCCGATCTCGCGCGCGTCAAGGCCACGGCTCGACAGCCAAGCCGGCAAATAGGGCATCTGAATACCGCCGAAGGCGAAGAAGGCTGCGTAGAAAGCAGCCATTCGCAGTGCGAATCCGTCGCCGCGCGCTATCCTGAAAGGAAACCGAATCACCTGCCGCTCCGCCGCCCCTATTACCGCCACATCGCTCGAGCCCGCTATGCCCGCAGCCCTTGCACCGTCCGTAATACCCTCCGAACCGCACGCTGACATTGCGCCAAGCAAGATGGATTTCGAAGCGATCCACGCTGCGCTGCTGGCGTCCGAGCGGGGCCGCTCGTTTCTCGCCGAATATGCCCGTCGCAACCGTCACGCCGATACCGCCCAGGTGCTGGCAGCGATCGATCGCCTGGTCGCGGCGGCGCAGGCGGATGTCGAGCTGCGGGCGTTAGCGGACGCGATGCCGGCCAAAACAGACTCGGCACCGCTCGAGCCGGTGCGGGAGCCGGTAAAAGAGTTGGAGCAGGAGCCGCCGTTCGACGTCGAGCGGTTGCGTGCGGAACTCGCCGACATGGCGAACGCGATCACCCGCGCGAAGTCGGAAATCGCTGCGCTGAAGGCGGCAGGGTCGCAAGCGGACGGCCGCAGTTCGGATGCGGCTGTCGAATTCGACGGGCCCATCGGGGAGCGCGCGATCGCCAATCTCCTCGGGGTAGCCGAGCAGGTCCAGGAATTGGCCTGGAGCATGCGCGAGCAGGGGGCAGATGAGCGCCTCTGCGATCGGCTCGAACGCTGCGCGAGCGACATCTATAGTGCCTGCTCGCTCCAGGATTTGACGGGACAGCGGTCGCGCCGACTGCTGCACGTCGTGCGGTATCTCGAAATCCGCGTCCGGGCAGCAAATGGTCTGTTGGCCGCGAACGCCGCCGATCCGATCGCAGTGCGCGACGTCGTTCAACCTGCGCCGGATGTCCACCACATCCAGGTGGTCGCCTCTCAACCGGAATCCGCATTCGAGCCGCCCGCTGATGCCGATACTGACGGCGGAATGGTGCCTCCACCCCAAAGCGAGTTGGTCGAGCCGTCGCCGGCGACACAGCCGCCGGCAGCGCCATCGGCGTCGCCTGAGATCGAGGCGTCCGCTGCGGGCTTGCGCGCCTTCGCATCTACCGTGATGGCGGAACTGCGCGAGGCGACGGAGGAGGAGGCCGCTGAACCCGCGCCGGAAGCACGCGACGAGATGGTTTCCGAAACGCCGGCACCCATCTCGCCGGCCGAGATTCCCGCGCCGGACTCGTCGTTGACCCCTGCCGCAGTTGAGACGCTCTCGCCTCCTTCGCAAGAAGCGGACACCTCCGAACAGCCGACTCATGAAGCGGCGATCATGCCGCCGCTCGCTCCGGCGGCCGAAGCGCCACCGGTCGCCGCACCTGCTGAAACGTGTGCGGCCGCTGAGCCAAGCGGCGAGCACGAGGCCTCAGCGGAGTCCGTTGAGCCGACGAAACGCGAAGACGCGACCGCGCCGCAAAGCGATCTTGTCATGAACCTGTTTGCCGATGTGATGGCGCTGAGCGAGGAAGAACGGGTCGCGCTGTTCAGCTGACCGTCGACGGGGCGATCGGAACTTCAAGCCACGAGGCGCGCAAACAGTTCCGGGTCGACATTGCCGCCGGACAGCACCACCGCGGCGGTCTTGCCGGTGACATCGAGCTTGCCGGCCAGCAATGCCGCCAACGCCACCGCGCCTCCCGGTTCGACGACGAGCTTGAGCTCGCGAAACGCAAAGGCGACCGCGCGGCCGACTTCCTCTTCGCTCGCTGTGACGCCGTCACCGACCAAAGTGCGATTGATCTCGAACGTGAGCTTGCCGGGACTTTGCGCCATCAAGGCATCGCAGATCGTGCCGGTGAGGGACGGATTGCGCTCGCGCCGGCCGCTCCTGAACGAGCGCACGTGGTCGTCGAAGCCCGCGGGCTCTGCCGTATAGATGCGCGCGGCCGGCGCGCGCGCCTTGACGGCGAGGGCGATACCCGCCGTGAGGCCGCCGCCCGAGGCGTTGACGATGACGCAGTCGAGGTCGAGGCCGAGCCGGGCCATGTCTTCGGCGATCTCGCGGCCGGCGGTGCCTTGCCCGGCGATGATCAGCGGATCGTCGTAGGGCGGTACCAGCACTGCGCCGCGCTCCTCGGCGATCCGGCGCGAAATCGCCTCGCGATCCTCGCGCTCGCGGTCGTAGAGCACGACTTCGGCGCCAAGCGCGGCGGTGCGCTCGCGCTTCGGCCGCGGCGCGTCGCGGGGCATCACGATGACCGCAGGCATGTCGAGAAGCTTCGCCGCCGCGGCGACGCCTTGCGCGTGGTTCCCCGAGGAAAACGCGACGACACCGCCCTGCCGCTGGGACGAGGCGAGCGTCGCGAGCTTGTTGTAGGCGCCGCGGAACTTGAATGATCCGGTCCGCTGCAGCGTTTCCGGCTTGAGAAACACGCGCCCGCCCGTGAGCGCATCGAGGACGGGCGACGAAATCAGGGGAGTGCGCAGGGCAACGCCGGCGAGCCGCGCGGCGGCGGCATCGACATCGGCCGCCGTCGGCAGAGCAAGCGGTTCCTGCGAATTGGCCATGGACGAAGCTAGCGCCGTCCGACGGGCCGGTGCAAGGCCGTTTGTGGAGTTTCAGGTGACGAGGGAACTGGTTTTAAGCGGCGGCCTGCGCGGGGACGGTCTCCACTTCGTCGCCGCGCCCCATGATTTGCGTCCAGCGGATGACCTCGAACCGGCCATCCGCATGCTCGGCAATGGCCGTGCAGCTTTCAACCCAGTCGCCGCAATTGACGTAACGGATGCCGAATTTCTCGTGGATCGTCGGGTGGTGGATGTGACCGCAGATGACGCCGTCGACGTCGTGGCGTCGCGCTTCCAGCACCAAGGTCTTCTCGAACTCGCCGATATAATTGACGGCGTTCTTCACCTTCTGCTTCGCCCACTGCGACAGCGACCAGTAGCCGAAGCCAAGGTACCGGCGCAGATCATTGAAGATGCGATTGACCACGAGCGCGAGCGTGTAGGCGTGATCGCCGAGATGGGCGAGCCAGCGCGCCTGGGTCACGACGAGGTCGAAATGATCACCGTGGATAACGAGATAGCGGCGCCCGTCGGCGGCCTCGTGGATTGCCTTCTCCACCACCTCGATGCCGCCGAAGTGAGTCCCGTAGTAACCGCGCAGGAACTCGTCGTGGTTACCGGGGACGTAGATCATGCGGGCGCCCTTGCGCGCCTTGCGCAGCAGCTTCTGCACCACGTCATTGTGAGCTTGGGGCCAGTACCAGGTCGCGCGCAGCCGCCAGCCATCGACGATATCGCCGACAAGGTAAATGGTATCGGCATCATGATAACGCAGAAAATCGAGCAGCATTTCGGCTCGGCAACCGCGAGCACCGAGATGGACATCGGATATGAAGAGGGTGCGATATTGCCGCGTGCCTTCTTCAATATCCATCCATTGCCCCGATATGCATTTGATGAGTTCTCGATCTAGGTGATTTGTATTGCGGTTGGATGACGGCGCTCGTCACCACAGTGTCATCAGTGCTCCCTATCGTTGCAGGGATGACTGATTCGGCCCTTGCAGCCGCCGCATTTTGCGGCATCACGTTTTCCCTGCATATCATCAGTATTTTCGTTGCCGGTTCGCGCTGCCGGCCGCGATCGCAGCCGGCGCCGTCTCACGATATGGCGCCGGTGAGCATCGTCCGGCCGCTGTGCGGCCTCGACAACTTCCTGGAAGAGACGCTACGAACGTCGTTCCTGCTCGCTTATCCGGAATTCGAGCTGATCTTCTGCGTCGCCTCGCGACGCGATCCCGCAATCAAGGTCGCGAAGAAGCTGATCGCGGAATTTCCGGGCGTGAACGCACGGCTCCTGATCGGTGACGATCGGATCAGCCAGAATCCGAAGCTCAACAACTGCGCGAAAGGATGGCGTGCGGCCTCACATGATTGGATCGTGATCGCCGATTTCGAACGTGCTGATGCCGCGCGATTACCTGCAGCGCCTGTTTGCGGTCTGGCAGCCCGATACCGGTCTCGTGTGCTCGCCGCCAGCGGGCTGCCGGCCGGCCGGGCTTGGTGCCAATCTCGAGTGCGCATTCCTCAACGCCTACGAGGCGCGCGCGCAGTATTTGGCCGACACCCTCGGCTTCGGCTTTGCCCAGGGAAAGACGATGCTGTGGCGGCGCGATGTTCTCGACGCTGCAGGCGGCATCACCGCCCTCGGCGCCGAGATCGCCGAGGACGCCGCAGCAACCAAGATTGTGCGCGCCGCCGGCCTGCGGGTGCGGCTCACCGATCGGCCGTTCGACCAGCCGCTCGGTCGCCGCGGCTTGATGGAAGTGTGGCGGCGGCAGACCCGCTGGGCGCGGCTGCGTCGCGCCTGCTTCCCGTTGTTCTTCCTGCCGGAGATTTTGGGCGGCGCCTTCTTTCCGCTGATCGCCGCCGGCTACGCGGCCTTCGAAGCCGGCATATCGGTCGCCGCTGCGGTCGCGGCGGTGGCGGCACTGTGGTATGGCGCCGAGACCGCATTCGTCGCGTTCGCGCGCTGGCACTTCACGCCGCTCTATCCGCTTCACGCCATGCTGCGCGACCTGCTGCTGCCGGTGCTCTGGGTCGATGCGTGGGCCGGCACCGACTTCGTCTGGCGCGGCAACCAGATGAGCATCGCGACCGACAGCCCCGCCGCGTAACCAGCCAGACACTGCCAGCTGCGGTGCGGCTAAAAGCTCTCCTGCGGACGAATTTCGATTTGCTACTTGAAGCACGGTTGTTAGTCATGGCGACGAGCGCCGGCACGACGACCGAAAGGCGATGCGTTATGCAACGCAATTCATCGCGTCATATCATTCGGAGATTAAAATCGAGGCAGGTTCGCATCGCGCGGCCAGCGACGCGCCAGTGCTGAACCCAGCCATGCGCCAACTGCGGAACTGCGCCGCTTGTGAACCTCGCTGCACCGCACCAGCTACGTGACGGTGCAACTTGGCCGCCGTCGTGGCGGAGCCTTGCGAGGAAAGTCATGTCGCTTTTGTATTCGCCCGCCAAGCTGGGTTCGCTTTCGTTGCAAAATCATTTGGTCATGTCGCCGCTGACCCGAAATCGGGCGACCGGGAACGTTCCGAATGAGCTGATGGTCGAGTACTACAGCCAGCGCGCATCGGCCGGGCTCATCATTACGGAGGGGACTTCGCCGTCGCCGAATGGTTTGGGCTATCCGCGCATTCCTGGCATTTTTTCATCTGCGCAAGTGGCCGGATGGAAGCACGTGACCACTGCCGTTCATGCGCGCGGCGCAAAAATATTCGTCCAGTTGATGCACACCGGCCGGATCGGGCACCCACTCAATCTGCCGCCGGGTGCGGTCGTGCTCGGGCCGTCGCCGGTCGCTGCCAAAGGCGAAATCTATACAGATGCCGAAGGCATGCAGCCGTTTCCGACGCCGAAGGAAATGACTGCGGCGGATATCAAGGCCGCGATCGAAGAGTATGTCCAGGCGGCGAAGAATGCCGTCGCCGCGGGATTTGACGGCGTGGAATTGCATTCTGCGAACGGCTATTTGCTCGAACAGTTTATTCGCCCGAATTCAAATCAGCGCACCGACGGTTACGGCGGTTCGATTGAAAAGCGCGCGCGGTTCGTGCTCGAGGTCGCCGAAGGGGCGATCGCCGCCATCGGCAAGGACAAGGTCGGCATCCGCCTGTCGCCGTTCGGCGTCTTCAACGACATGCCCGTCTATCCCGAGATGGAAGCGGACTACACGTATCTCGCGCGCGCGCTCAACGCCGCGGGGCTCGTCTATGTCCACCTGGTCGACCATTCCGCGATGGGTGCGCCGCCCGTGCCGGCTTCGGTGAAGGAGATGTTCCGCCGCGAGTTCAAGCGCTCCCTGATCCTGTCCGGCGGCTACGATGCAGCGCGTGCCGAAGCCGATCTCGAGGCACGCAAAGCGGACCTGATCGCCTTCGGCCGGCCGTTCCTCGCAAACCCCGACCTCATCGCGCGATGGAAAGCCGGTGCGCCGGTCAACGCGCCCGACGCTCAAACCTTCTACACGCCGGGACCCAAGGGCTACACCGATTATCCGGCGCTGGCCAAGGACCGTCAGCCCGCTTGATCGGCACGCTGCGGCGAGGTCCGCGGTGCACAATGCGACAGAGGCCACGCTGCAGACACGCGGCGTGGCCGGGCCTTCTAAAGCGCGATCTTTAACCCGTCCTTCTTCATCTCGATCAGCGCCTCGGCGTTCCCTTTGGCGTCGTCGACCGGATGATGGGTGTGCGCCGTCCGACGAAGATGCTTGAAGGTCTGGAACGTGTCCTTGACCATGCCCTTGTAAAGCGAGCCAAGATTCGTGCTCGAATGGCCGAACGGGTTTCCGCCGGTGAAGTGCCAGAAATACCAGTTGATGAACTGCCAATCGAAACCGTTGTTGTCGCTGATGAAGAAGGAGCGGCGGCCGGCGTGCTCCGTCAGCCAGCGTCCGAAATTCTCCATGACCGTTGCGGGGTCGTCGAACGCCAGGGTCTCCTCGCGCGAGAATCCGCTGACGGCGAGCGCCTCCGGAATCCATTTGTCGGAGATCGGCCTGAGACGTCCGTAAAACGCCTGATCGAACCAGTCCTTCACAAGGACAGCGCCAAAGCAAATCATGCTGTAGTCGCCCGGAATCGGTCCATCCGATTCCACATCGACCATGACGTAAGCCATCTCGTGATCCAAATCGTCTTGTTGGCAAAAGCGCCGATAACCGCTGCTGTCAGGGCTAAACTTGTTCTTGTTAAGGCGTAAGCGTCAGCGCAGGATTTCGATCAGCAGGACCCAGGCGCTCCAGACGCCGGCCGCGAGCGAAATCAAAATGCCGGCGGCCAGCCAATAGAGCCCGCTCTCGAAGCCAATCATCAACAGGATGCCGCCGACGACGGGCGGCACCGTCGCAGCCGCGCTGACGACGGCGCGCATGTTTTTCTTGAACAGCGTCAACCCTTCGGTCTGCGGGATCGATCCCATTTGGTTGTAGATCGTCACCGCCATCATCACGAGACCGATCACCAGCAGCTCGGCGCCGAACACGCGCATCGGCTGGCCGGGAATCAGTCCGAAACTGGCAAGGATGAGGGCGCCGGTCAGCATCATGAGAGCTTCGGCGGCGCGCGGCGGCAGCTGCGGGAAGGCCAGAATGCGTGCGAGGTTGATGGAGATCGCGACGGCCATCAGTCCCGCCAGTGCTGCGGAGGCGCCGACCTCCGCAACAAAAAAGTTTCCCCAGTCAGCCATGGCCAATTTCGCCCTCGACTCGCGGCGTCACCCCGGCCGCGGTTGTCGTCTCACAAACTCCGCTTCACCGCGGCGTGCAACTGGTCCCACAGCGGCTTGAGCTCCGGCTTGGTCTTGACGATGTCGTCGCCAACCGCGCCGACCTTCGCCATCAAGTCGGACTTGTCGGCAGGTGACAGCACATTGAGTTCGCCGCCTTTGTCGACCCACACCTTGCGCTGTTCTGACAGGAAACCGATCACCCAGGGGTTGACCTCAAGCCCTGCTTCTTCCGCCGTCTCCAGGATCATCGCCTTGAGGTCGGCGGGGAGCGGATCGAACCATCGCTTGCTCATGGCGGCCATTTCGAACACGAACGCCTGACCGGTCTCGTTCAAATATTTGGTTGCGTCGTAATAGCGAAGCGCCGAGAACAGCCCGACGTTGCCGAGCGAGCCGTCGATCGTCCCCTGTTGGAGGGCAGGCATAACGTCGGCAAGAGTCATCGGCACCCCAGTGCCGCCGAGCCGCGTGATCTGGTCGATCTGGAATGGTGACGCGAAGACCCTGATCTTTCTGCCCTTGATGTCGGCCGGCGTGCGGAACGGCGCGCGCGTCACGAACGCCGCCGGCCCGCCGATGAACATGCTCACGCCGATCAGCCCCTTGTTGGCACCGACGGCGAGGAACGCTTTGACGAATTCCGGGTCGGTCGCGAGCTTGATGGCCTGCTGTTCGCTCGACACCAATCCCGGCGCGCTCAAAAGCTCGAAGCGCGGATCGACGCCGACGAAAAATTCGGGCGGGGCGTTGAAGATCTGGATCGAGCCGAGCTGCGTGCCCTCGATCATGCGCGGGATCGAGCCAAGCTGGCTTGCCGGATAAACCTCGGCCTTGATGCGGCCGCCGGATTTCTTCTCGATCCGCTCGGCAAAGATCTTCATCCACAGGTGCTGTCCGTCATTGAGGGTCGCCGTGGCGAGCTTCATCACGATCGGACTGTTCTGGGCGCGGACTGCAGGAACTCCGGTAGCCATGATCGCAACGGCAAAGGCCGCGGCGAGCGCGTGTCTCGCTTTCATATGGTTCTCCTGGATGATCCCGGCAAAGATCTTTGACTATCGACTGTGGTCGCGGCTCCCCAAACGGCCAAACGCGGCCAAGTTTGCCCACGCTGCGGCGAAGATCGCCACGGGGGCATCGATCTGCACATATTTTGTAAGGTTTGCCCGCCGCCGGCGCCCGCGCCGCCGTTGCAAAGACGGGATCGCGGCACGTCCCGTTGGCAGCTCTGGAGTCAGGCTACACTGGTTGGCCGACAAAGCGAAAGAGGGGACATCCTCAGAGGGGACATCCTCAGAGGGGACATCCTCGGGTCCGCGGCCTATTGCGTCACTGCGGCATCAGGCGGCGGATCGTCCAGCAGATGCCGCGCGCCAGCATCGATCCGGCAATCGCGGGAACGCCGACCATGATCCAAACGAAGATGTATTCGAACGGCAGCAGATTATGCGTCGTCGGATCGATTGCCGTATCACGGATGAGGACGATTGTGTGCGTCAGCGTCACGCCGAGAATGATCGCGCAGGGAATGAGGAGCCCGAGCGAGTCGAGCGACGCCAATACGCCAACGCGGGAGCTGGTGGCTCGCGCGCCGTCGCGGGGACGCAGCATTTTGAAATCGAGCAGGAAGGCGCACACCAGCGGGATCAGCATGGCAATCAGCAAACCGGTGCTGGAATTATAGAGTTCGTGCTGAGAGCGCTGATTGTAGGAATAGGCGTCGCGAAATACGGTCAGGTCGTAGAAAACGCCTACGGCCAGAGCCAGGGTCACGCGCGCGGACGTGATCAGGTTGCGGCTCACGGCTCGCTCCTCGGGAGAAGAATATCAACCGTTAGTGGCACCGGTCGTCGCGCCGGTTCATGGAGGCCTGCGCCGATACGCCGACCGGCGTTGAAGGCCCCATGTTTGGTTAGGAGTTACTTTGTATAAATCAAAGCGCGGCAAACAGGTTAACGCTTTCATAAACCGAGAAAATTTGCCCCCGCGCTTCACATTTTAGCAAGTTTCGCAATTTAAATAATTCCGATCATGAAACACTCGCGCCCAGAACGTCCGTTGCGGAGCCTGCTCGCCCGGTTCTGCGGTGATCGCCGCGGCAATGTCGCGATCACCTTCTCTCTAACGCTCATCCCGATCGTCATGCTTGTCGGCGTGGGCGTCGACTATACTCGCGGGTCCATGATCCGGAACGAGTTGCAGGCGTCCGCCGATTCGGCAAGCCTCGCAGCCGTATCACAGAATTCCGCCAGCTATAACGCCGCCATGAGCATGACCGGCAACGGCTCGGTGTCGGCAGGCGTAACCGAAGCGACCAATGTCTTCAACGGCAACCTGAGCGGAAAGACCGGCTTTACCAATTTGCAGGTCACCGCGACCGTTACAAAGACCGGCACTACGCTTGCCTCAGTTGTTCAGTTCACCGCATCGGTGCCGACGTACTTCATGGCGATGTTCGGCACCAAGAACATATCGGTGACGGGTCAGTCGACGTCGTCGAGCAGCATGCCGATCTATATCAACTACTACCTCATGTTAGACGTGTCTGGCTCCATGAGCTTCCCGTCGACCGCCACCGAGCAGACGCGGCTGCAAAGCATCAATCCGGACAATTACACCCTCTATCCGAACGGCTGCACCTTCGCCTGTCATTTCACGACGCAGGGCGCTTGCCCGGATAACGAGCAGAAGTACAGCACCAACGGATATTGCCAGGGCTTCGCTCTGTCGCGGACCGCCGGAAGTACGGCCAATACACCCGTCACCTCGTGCCCGACACCCGGAACGAGCGCGTGCATCCAATTGCGCGCCGACGCCGTCGGTTATGCCGTGAACGCGCTGCTGCAAACCGCCGTCGCCAGCGAAAAGGTCACCAACCAATTCCAGGTCGGGCTATATCCGTTCATCCAGTATCTTTATTCGTATTTTCCGCTGACCACCAAGCTGAACGGATCAGCCAGCAGCCAAGGCACGATCAACTACGCGGCCGCGCAGTTGGCGACTCTGTTGGATACCGGCAACAATGCATCCCTGGGATCAGGCGGAACGCATTTCGAAAACGCCTTCCCGAGCATGAACAACTTGATTACGTCAGTCGGCACGGGGACCAAAAAGAGTCCGCTGTCATACGTATTCCTGATCACCGACGGTGCGCAGGATTCCCAGACACAATGGAGCGGCAGCTGGGCCGGCAGCAACCAGGCCACAGTGCTTGATTCCTCACTCTGCACGCCGCTCAAGAATCGCGGGATAACGATCGCAGTCCTGTATATCCCCTATCAGACGATTCAGAACGCGACGAACTTTGCCAACGGCGAAGACTTCGCGGTCAACGCCATCATTCCGAACATCCCAACGGCGTTGCAGGCCTGCGCCTCGCCCGGCTTCTACTACACGGCGAGCAGCCCTCAGGCGATAACGGACGCCCTCAACGCGATGTTCGCGCAGTCCCTGCAGACGGCGCATATCACGAACTGATTTTTCATCGTTCGATCGAACCGTCTGCGTCGCTCGGGTAGCCGTGGCGGCTGGGCATCGCCAAGCGCTTCAAGCGGTTCCACATTGATTTGGAGTGGGTCGAGCGACCTGGAGTGGGTCGAGCGACCTTTGCGTGCGCTTTGAGGACGTGTATCCTTACTGATCCGTCGGAGAAATGCTTGTCGGTCAGGGTTGCGCGCGATCGTCGAAAGATCGGGGAGGTCATTATGCTGAACCGCAGCGGGGCCGCGGCGATCGCAATCGCACTTGTTGCCGTTCCTGCGATGATCGGCAACGCGCGGGCGGCTGATGACGGGAAGTATCCTGACTGGCGAGGCCAGTGGATGCGGTTCTCCGTTCCGACCGGCACCCAGCCTTCACATGACCAGACCAAGCCGTGGGGGCGTGGACAACAGGCGCCGCTGACGCCAGAATATAAAGCCATCCTCGAAGCCAGCATCGCCGATCAGGCGCAAGGCGGCCTCGGCAACTTTCCGACCACCTTGGGCCGCGCCGCCGGCATGCCGCACATGATGATGGCGTTCATCCCCATGGAGTTCGTCATCACGCCGGATGCCACCTACATTCTTGTCGGAATGTACGACCACTTCCGCCGCATCTTCACCGATGGACGCGATTGGCCGAAGGAATTCGAGCCGACCTATGCGGGCTACTCGATCGGGCGGTGGATCGACGAAGACGGCGACGGACGTTACGACGTACTCGAGGTCGAGACGCGCGGCTTCATGGGACCGCGCGCCTATGACGAATTGGGGCTGCCGCTGCATTTCGACAATCAGTCGATCTTCAGGGAGCGCATCTACCGCGACAAGTCGGATCCGAAGATCCTCCATGATGAGCTCACGACGATCGACCACGCGTTGACGCATCCGTGGATCGTCGACAAGAAATACGTGCATAATCCGGATCTGCACGCCGAATGGCCGGAATATTACATCTCCAGCGGCAACGCGCAGGTCGGTATCGGCAAGGAAAATTATTTCCTGAGCGCCGACGGACTTTTGATGCCGGCAAAGAAGAACCAGGCGCCGCCCGATTTGAAATATTTCAATCGCCCGCAGAAATAATGCCACGATGCGCGGGAGCGTAGGGTGGGCAAAGCGCGGGCGAAGGCCGGGCGTGCCAACCGTTTGTCGCGCCGACCGCGTGGGCACGGCGCGTTAGAACGCGCCTTTGCCCACCCTCATATGGGGCTCTGGGTCAAGCGTTGCGAAGGTTTGGGGGATTTCGGGGATTGGGCGTAGCGGCGGCGCGCGGAGCCATGCGTAGCGCAGCGCGCCGTCGCGGTCCGCATGCACCGGGATTGGCTTCCGATGATTTATGCAGCTCACTGCATCACCTCATATCCGGTTGGACCGCATTGGTCCGCACCCACATTCCGCATGCTTGCGGCGAGGAAGCCACGAGGAGGTGACCCATCTACAGGGCGGCTCGTTTGTCGGCCCAAGGGTGGCACGGTCACCATCCGTCCCGCGCTGACCGCGGCAACAGCCGCAGCGTGACGCGTTCGTTGAAGCGGTTACGCCTTGGTCGCCTTGAGCACCGCACCGTCGGGGACAAGGCCGGTTGTGAGATAACGCCAGAGCGCCACCATCAGCTTGCGCGCCAAGGCAACGATGGCGATGCGTTTGATGCGAGGACCGGCATTGACGGTGCGCTGCCGGAACCATTGAGCAAGCGCGCTGCCCGGCTGATGCCGTAGCCACAGCCAGGCGAGCTCAATCGCCTTGTGACGGGCACGCCGATTGCCTGCCTTGCTGATCCCCTGCTCGCGGGCAGTCCCGCCGCTTTGCCACGGACTGGGAGCCAGTCCGAGATAGCCGGCGACCTCGCGGCGATTGCGAAAGTCCTTGTAGAAAGCCTCGTTGGTCAGCGTCGACGCGAACACCGGGCCGAGGCTTTTGAGCGCCAGCAGGAGGTCGCGGCGCTGCGCCATCTGCGCCGCCGCAGGCGTCGGCGCGGCTGTGGCAGGCGGCCGCTCCAGCGCCGCTAGTTGCCGGCACAGCAGCATCAGCCGCTCATGCTCGCGCTCAAGCTCGGCCTGCATCCGTGGCGGCACCCCCTGGCCCTGCCGGTCCCGCTGCGCCGAAAGCCATGTCAGCCAGTCGCGGCGGCACGGGTTGCCGATCGCCATTCCCACCAGCCGCAGCAGCGCCTTGATCCGGTTGGTGTGGGCCGTCCGCTCCTTGATCAGCCGCTCCCGTTCGCGGCTGTCGCGACGGGCGTCCTCCTGTTCGATGGTCGGCACCCGCACGATTCGCACCACCCGCGGCTCGCCGCGGCAATACGCCATCAAGGTCCGCAGCAGCTGCTCGCCGTCGATCCGATCGGTCTTCGCCCGCCGGCCCCGTTGCTCCACCGCGATGCTCGCCGGATCGAACACGTAATTCTGGATCCCCGACGCCGTCAAAAGCCGGTGCAACCAAAATCCGTCGTAGCCAGCCTCGTAGCAACTCACCACCGCAGGAACCCCTCCCATCGCGCGGGCCGCCCGCCCACGCACACGATCAATCAGCGCCAGCAGCTCACCATGAGCTCCACCCTTCACCCGGTGACGCGACAGCCGATCCCGCTCCGGGCTGTGCAGCGTCACCAGCCATGTCTTCTGGCTCAGTTCGATCGAAACGAAAATCGTGCCATGATCACCCCCGATGGGCGTGCCGGTATGCGATGTTTGCATCTAATGCCTCCGATGGTTCGAGTGCGACAACCCAAACCTATCGGACGCACGCCCATCGCCCTCATGGTATCTACGTGTGCTGCAGGTACTCGTCTACAACGACCGGCTGACCGCGATCGGCGCGGCGGCGCGACGTGGCGGGGCGTAGGCGCGACCCGTCGAGCCATAGGTCGTCGGCGTCGAGCGCTTCTGGAGTTCGGTCGCGACACCTCGCAATATGCCTTCGGATACGGCGCGCGCAGTGGCGAGCACCGTGAGGTTAATCTGCAGGCGGGCGCGAAACTGCTCATGCTGTTGGCGCAGCGTATCGAGCAGGTTCGGCGTTGCCGCCGCAAGGAAGCGCGTGCTTGCGCGGAGCCGGGCCGCATGATCCATGAAGGCGCGGGCAAGCTCGGTCTTGCGCTGCGCGACCTTGGCCGCCGTCGTGAGCCGACCGCCGCGCACCAGCGCGGTCTCCTCTTCGACGATCCCGCACAGCTCGGTCATCAGTTTCTCGATCTCCGCCGTCACCGCACGGGCTTCGGCTTCGGTGGTGATCGGCTGGACCTGTGGTTGCAGCGGCGATTTTTGCTGCTGCTGAGTTTGCGGTTGAGGCCGGCCTCGCGATTGCGCCGGAGGCGGGACATTGCGCGCAAATGGCGCCGCAGGCGCGGCCGGACTCGGCGCGGCGCGCTGCGGCGGCTCGACGCGAGGGGCGGCAGGCGAATTGCGCATGATTGGCGTTCCTTTCAGCTGGCGACGGTGGTCAGCTCACCTTGGCGGTCGTCGCCGCGGCAGCCTTATGGGCCATGAGCGACTTGTAGATCTGGTTCGCGATGCCGATGCCGCCGGCCTTGACGAAGGCCTTGCCGTATTGATCGGTCAGCATCGACCGCCACACGCCGACGCCCTTCGCATTTCCGAGCGGGCCTTCGTCGCCGATATCGGTGAACATGTGCTGCATCATCGAGGAGAGGAACATCGCCTCGAAATCGTTGGCCTGGGCGCGGGTGCGGTCGCCCGATGCCTCGTTCGAACGAACGCGCGGGGTCGCGCCATAGGGCACCACGAGCTGGGCGATATCGAGCGGAAGCGCCGTCATCACATCACCTCGACATCGGCCTGGACCGCGCCGGCGGCCTTGATTGCCTGCACGATCGAGATCAGGTCGCGCGGGCCGATGCCCAGCGCATTGAGGCCATCGACGAGCTGTTGCAGCGACACGCCGTCCGGCACGATGGCAAGCTTGCGGCCATCTTCCTGCACGCCGACGTTGGTCCGCGGCACGACCACGGTGCGGCCGCGCGAGAAAGGTGCCGGCTGGCTCACCTGCGGGGTTTCCGAAATGGTGACCGTCAGGTTGCCCTGCGACACCGCCACCATGGAGACACGCACGTCGCGACCCATCACGATGATGCCGGAGCGCTCGTCGATGATGATTTTCGCTGCCAGGTCCGGCTCGATCTGAAGTTGCTCGATCTCGGTGAGGAGCGCGACAACGTTGTTCGCGTATTCCTTCGGCACCGTCAGCGCCACCGTCGAAGGATCGACCGGTTCGGCCGTGGCAGCACCGAGGAAATCGTTGATGGCGGCGGCGATGCGCTTCGACGTCGTGAAGTCGGAGTTGCGCAATGCCAGCCGAAGGTTCGGCAGGCTGTTGAGCGCGAACTCGATCTCGCGCTCGATGATCGCCCCGTTGGCGATGCGGCCCACGGTCGGCACGCCGCGGGTGATGCTCGCCGCCTCGCCCTGCGCTTGAAAGCCGCCGATCGCGAGCGAGCCCTGCGCGACCGCATAGACGTTGCCGTCGGCGCCGAGGAGCGGCGTCACCAGGAGCGTGCCGCCCTGCAGGTTCTTTGAATCGCCGAGGGCGGAGACGGTGACGTCGATGCGCGTGCCCTGGGTCGAGAACGCCGGCAGGTTTGCCGTCACCATCACGGCGGCGACGTTTTTGAGATTGAGGTTCTGCCCGCGAATGTTGACGCCGAGGCGCTCAAGCATCGCGGTGATCGACTGCTTGGTGAACGGCGAATTGTTGATGGTGTCGCCGGTACCGTTGAGGCCCACGACCAGCCCATAGCCGATGAGCTGGTTGTCGCGCACACCTTCCACATTGGCGAGATCCTTGATGCGGGAGGCGGCGTCGGCCGGAGCGAAGCTTGCGAACGCGAGGACGGCCGCGACGATGCACGCGACCGCCCTCGCACTTGCCCGCGTTGCTCTACCAACATCCCAACCCGTCACCAGCATTGCTCTTCCCCACCCCAGCGCTTGCCGCGTGCCGCGCTGCCGGTCCAAGCGTAGCGAGTTGCGTGCCATTCCGGGAATTTTTGCAAGCCATTGAAATAATTACGAAAGCAGGAATCGAGGCGAGGCCCAGGGGAAGGCGCGGCGTGGCATGGTTTGCCGTTGCTGGGCAATAATTGCCGAGCATTTACCAGGCATTAACCATGCTGCAGAACTCTGTGCCTTGGAAGCGTAGCCCGGATGAAGCGCGGACCCGAAGTCCGCGCGCAATCTGGGGCTAGCCTCGCTACTGGCATTGTCTGCCCCGGATTACGCTTCGCTTCATCCGGGCTACGGGTCGATGGGAGAGCTTCATGCGGGTCGAGCGAACGAATGGCGCCGGCGGGGTGATGTCGAGCAAATCGGTGCGCCGCAGCGGCTCGGACGGCTTCACGCTCGGCGAAGGAGAATCGGCGACGTCGCCGACGGCCAACACCGGCGTTCGGTCGATCGGCGGCATCGATGTACTGATGGCGCTTCAGGGCATCGAGGAACCAGGCGAGCGGCGACGGCGCGCGGTCGCGCGCGGCCGCACGGCGCTCGATGCTCTCGATTCCCTCAAGATCGGTCTCCTCGAAGGCGACCTCGGGCACGACACCGTAGGCCGGCTCAAGGCCGCGGTTGCCGTGCTCAAGGACGGCTCAGGCGATCCGATGCTCGACGGCGTCCTGGCAGAAATCGAACTCCGCCTCGAAGTCGAGATCGCGAAGATCGAGCCCTGCCCCGCCTGACTGTCGTTTGCCCGCGATCCGCGATAAGAAGTCGGCCCTACCGGCGCGAGGCAGAATCCTATGAACAATGCCGATCTGATCGTCGCGACTTTGAAGGCGGCCGGGATCGCGCGCGGATTCGGCATCCCGAGCGGCAACGTGCTGCCGCTGATGGAGGCGATGCGCAAGGGCGGCGTCGCGTTCGTGCTCACGGCGCACGAAGGCTCGGCGGGCTTCGCCGCCGATGTCAGCGGACGGATGAGCGGCGCGCCGGGGCTCTGCATCGCGACGCTCGGCCCGGGCGCGACCAACCTCGCGACCGGCGTCGGCTGTGCCTGGCTCGACCGCTCGCCGCTCATCGCCCTCACCTGCAACCTCAACACCGAGCAGCTCGGCCGCCGCATCCAGATGTGGATCGACCATCACGCGCTGTTCGCGCCGATCACCAAAGGCTACGTTTCGATTGGAAGCCGGCCGCATCGTCGAGACCGTGAACACCGCAATCCGCCTCGCGCTCACCGAGCCGCGCGGGCCGGTGCATCTCGACCTGCCGGAGGACGTTGCGCTTGCGCCGGCGCGAAGAGCTCTTGCGCCGGCCGCGGCGCACGAGCAAGATCGCGCCGCCCACTGACGCCGCTATCGCCCGCGCCGGCGACTTGATCGCGAATGCCAAGCGGCCGATCGCCGTGCATCGGCTCCGTCGGCCATGCGGGTCGCCGATCCGGCGCTGTTGCGCCACGTGGTCGAGCGACTATCGCCTGCCCTTCGCCACCACGACGATGGCCAAGGGCATGATCGACGAGGATCATCCGCTGTCACTCGGCTGCATCGAGCGCGCGTGCCGGCAGGTGCAACGCCGCTTGCTGCGCTCCGCCGATCTCATCGTCGGACTCGGCTACGATACCATCGAGGTCGAATACGAAGCCTGGATCGGCGACATGCCGCTCCTCCACGTCGACATCGAAACGGCCGACGTCGCGCCCTCGGTCAAGCTCGTCCACCAGGTGACCGGCGATCTCGATCAATCCCTCGCGCGGCTTGCCGCGATGCCGCGCCTCCAGTACTGCCTGGACGGACAAGACGCTTGCCGAGCACCGTCGCGCGTTCCAGGCAGCGCTGCGGCCGGCATCGCAAGCCGTTCACCGCGCATGCCGCGATCGACGCCGTGCGCGCGCGCGCTGCCGCGCGACGGCATCCTCGCGTTCGATGTCGGCGCGCATACGCATCAGATCGCCAGCCAATGGACCGCGCACGCGCCGAAATCATTCCAGATCACCAACGGCTGGTCGTCGATGGGCTTCGGACTGCCTGCCGCGATCGCGGCCAAGCTCGCGCGGCCCGATCTGCCGGTCGTCTGCGCTGATCGGCGACGGCTGCTTCCAGATGACCTGCGGCGAAGTCGCGGTCGCAAAGCGCCTCGGCCTCGCGCTGCCGATCGTGGTGCTCGACGACCGCTGGCTCGCGCTCATCAAGGTGAAGCAAATCCGCCGGCAGTTTCCGCTCTACGGCACGGAGCTGCAGGCCGAGGAGTATCGCGAGCCGCCGGCGCATTATTTCGGCGTGCCGGCACTGCGGCGTGCGCAGCGCCGACTGCGCTCGCGGCCGCCGTCACCAAGGCGCTCGCCGCCGACGGCCCGACGGTGATCGAAGCCGTGGTCGATTCCGAGCACTACGTCGACACTGTGTACGACTGACGCTGAACGTTGGGAATGTCGCGAACGTAGGGTGTGCAAAGCGCGGACGCGTCCGCGCGTGCGCATCGTTTGCCGCGCCCTCGGTGCGCACAGCGGAAATAGCGTTGTGCCAAAGCCAATAAACTCGAGGCCGCCTTTGCGCACCCTACCGGCTGGGTCGCATTACTCCCGTTCGCGGCCGGCGATCTCGGCCTGCCACGGCGCGACACGGCGCTCGACGAAGCCGATCAGGCTTGAGCCCGATCGCCAGCACCATCAGCACGACGATCGGCACGAACATCGTTCGCGGTGTCGAAGTTATTGGCGGAATTGATGATGATGGCGCCGAGGCCGGAGATGGCGGTGAAGAATTCGGCGATCACCATGGCGACCACGGCGCGGCCGACCGCCAGGCGGATGCCCGCCATGATGTAGGGCAGCGTCGCCGGCAAGCACGATGCGGCGCAGGATGACGGAGTTGGGCGCGACGAACGACTTGCCGACCTCGATCAGGCTCTTCGGCACCGCGGTGACGCCGACCCAGGTGTTGATGCAGATCGGGAAGACCGACATCAGGAACACCACCGCGGCCTTCACCTTGAAGCCGAGTGCCAAGCCACAGCACCAGCAGCGGCACCGAGCGCGACGAGCGGCATGGCGTAGCCCGCCGTCACGTAGATGCCGAGCGCTGCCTCCGCCGTGCGGTAGCGGCCGATGATGAGGCCGAGCGGCACGCCGAGCACGATCGCCAGCGATATAGCCGACGACGAACGGCTGCAGGCTTTCGAACATCGCGGCGCCGAGCTTGCCGGAGCGGGCGAGATCCCAGAACGCCTACCGCGATCGCGCTCGGATAGGAGCCGAACACCGGATTGATGTCGCGGCCGAACCATTCCCACACCGAGCAGCAGCGCCGCGAGCGACGCCGCGGTAATGACCCAGCGCGGCACGCGCGCGCGCCGCGGCGGACTCTCCGGCGCTTGCCGTCGGTCGCCGCGACTTCGGTATTGCTGATTTGCGCCATTCGCGCGTCCCGGATCAGTGCAAGCGTCGGCGTCGTCGACGCAGTCGGTTCGCCATGCAGCGCCTTCCACACATGATAGCGCGTGTCGGCGAATTCCGTGGTGCCGCGCGCGGCTTCGAGATCGCGCGGACGCGGCAGCGGCACGTCGAGGATTTCCTGCACCCGGCCGTCGCGCATGATCACGACGCGATCGGCGATCAGCACCGCTTCATCGAGATCGTGGGTGACGAACAGGATGGTCTTGCGGGTGCGACCGTGGATCTGCAGCAGCTCGTCCTGCATGGTCTCGCGGGTCTGGGCATCGAGCGCGCCGAACGGCTCGTCCATCAGCAAGACCTTGGGGTCGATGGCGAGCGCGCGGGCAATGCCGACCCGCTGCTGCATGCCGCCGGACAATTGATGCGGCCGGCGGTCCCTTGACGCGCCGAGGCCGACGAGATCGAGATAGCGCATCGCCGTGTCGCGCAGCTCCGCGCCGCGCAGGCCTTTCATCTCGAGCCCGAACATCACGTTCTGCATGGCCGTGAGCCACGGCAGCAGCTCGGCGTGCTGGAACACCATGCCGCGGTCGTAGCCGCAGCCCTTGACCTCGCGTCCGTCCACCGTGACGCGGCCGCTGTTCGCCTGCTCAAGCCCCATGGCGACGCGCAGCGCCGTGGTCTTGCCGCAGCCGGACGGCCCGATCAGCGACACGATCTCGCCGTCTCGCACAGTGAAGCTCACCCGCGACAAGGCGTTGCACCGCGTGCACATCCTTGCCGATCCGCAGCGTAAATCGCTTCGATACGTCGACGAGGCTGACCTCGCCCATGACGCGTACTCCCTTTGTTGTCCTCCCTCCCTTGTGGGGAAGGGTCTCGGATGCGGCGGCCGCTCCTTCACCTCTCCCTCGCAGGAGAGGGAGACGAGCAAGCACGGTCATATACGATTACCTGCCTTGTGGGGGAGGGGACGAAAAGCCGGCCACAAAAAATCAGATACCCGTGCCGCGCGAGCGCGTGTCACCGTCCGGCGGCGTAGCCTTGCATGCCGCGCGGATTGGCAGCGGCTTTGCGGCGACGGCCATTGCGGGAGGCCGCCGTCAGCCTCCCTTCCGACCAGGCCGGGCCGACTTCGACGACATGGCCGCGCTGTTCCAAGTCCTTGCGGGTATCCACCGGCACGCGGCTCTCGATCACCAGCACGCCGGGGCGGGCCGTGCGCGGCCAGAACGAGATCGGGAAGTGCTCGGAATGCCAAGCCGGGGCGTCGATCGCCTCCTGAAGGTTGAGCTTGGCATGAACATGGCGCAGGAAAAACTGCGCGGTCCACTGGTCCTGCTGGTCACCCCCCGGCGTGCCCCAGGCGAGATACGGCTCGCCATCGCGCAGCGCGAGAGTAGGCGACAGCGTCGTGCGTGGCCGCTTGCCGGGCGCAAGGGACGCCGGATGGTTCTCCTCGAGCCAGAACATCTGGCCGCGGGTCCCGAGGCCGAAACCCAGTTCGGGAATGACCGGCGAGGACTGCAGCCAACCGCCTGAGGGCGTCGCCGTCACCATGTTACCGGCGCGATCGATGATGTCGAAATGCACGGTATCGCCGCGGACTTCTCCGACGCGCCCCACGGTCGGCTCGCCGGCGCCCATGGCGCCGACCGCTTCGCGGGTGCCCTCGGCGCGGCGGAGCTTCACCACGGCGCCGAAGCCTTCGACCGAACCTGGCCGCAACTCAAGCGAGGCGGTGTGATGAATGAGCTTGCGGCGCTCGGCGTTGTAAGCGTCGGACAGCAGCGTCTCCATCGGCACCTCGACGAAATCGGGATCGCCGTAGAATTTCTCGCGGTCGGCGAAGGCGAGTTTCGACGCCTCTACCACGAGGTGGATGAACTCCGGCTCGGTAACATCAAGGCCGTCAAGGTCGAAGCCCTTGAGCAGCGCGAGCTGCTGAAGCATCACCGGCCCCTGCGCCCACGGTCCCGGCTTGCATACGCGATAACGACCGTAATCGTAGGTGAGCGGGGCCTCCTTGGTGGCCTGCCAGCGCGCCATGTCCTCGCCGGTGAGCACGCCGCGATGGCGCTCGCCGCTCGTATCCATGATCTCCTGGGTGCGGCAGAAGCGGTCGATCGCCTCGGCGACGAAGCCCTGCGACCACACCTTGCGCGCGCGCTCGATCTCGGCCTCGCGGCTGCCGCCCTCGCATTCGCGCAGCACGCGCGCGTAGGTGTCGGCAAGCGCCGGATTCGTGAACAAAGTGCCGGTCGGCGGCACTTTGTCGTCGCGCAGATAGACCGCGGCCGAGGTCGGCCAATGCTCGCGGAACAACTTTTCCACAGTTGCGATCGTGGCATTGGCGCGCTCGACCAGCGGATGGCCTTCGCGCGCGTAGAAGATCGCCGGCGCGATGACATCGGCGACGCGCATGGTGCCGTGATCGCGCAGCAGCATCATCCAGCTGTCGAACATGCCGGGCACGCAGGCGGCGAGGAGGCCGGTGCCCGGCATCATGTCGAGACCAAGCGCGCGGTAGTGGGCAATCGTCGCCCCTGCCGGCGCCGGTCCCTGGCCGCAGATCACTTCCACCGCGCCCTTGCGGACGTCGAACAGGATCGCCGGCACGTCGCCGCCCGGGCCGTTGAGATGCGGCTCGACGACTTGCAGGGTGAAGGCGGTCGCGCAGGCGGCATCGAAGGCATTGCCGCCTTTTTCGAGCGTTGCCATGCCGACCGCCGTTGCGATCCAATGAGTCGAGGTGACAACCCCGAAAGTGCCTTCGATTTCAGGGCGCGTCGTGAACGGATTGGGATTGACGTTGCTCATGGGACCTCGGCCGCCGCGGGCGGCGGCTTGCGATGACGATTGAATCGCGGGCCGAGATCAAGGTCAATCGGCGAAAGCCGGTTCTCAAATACCGATAGCGCGGTGCGTCCGCGACGGCGCACGTCGTTCGTGTGCGGTCAGGAAAGAACGCGTGCCGCGAGTCGGCCGCAATCTGTCGCGACGTGGGGGTGATTCACAGGCTGAAGCGACCAAAAACAGTCGCGAAAGTGACTCCGAAGATGCAATTTTTTACATCGCCGTTAACAGATTTAACCTTTTGGATTCACGTTACTTTCCGAAAGACCGCTCGACGCCGCGCGGTAGCCCGATCATGGTTAGCCCCAAAAAAATTCCGCTGTGGCTTTTTTACACTAGTTTTAACGGTGCTAGTTCAGGCTTTATTGGCGGCGGTGGTGTTGCGTAACCCGCCAGCCATAATGAGGGTAACAGCAATCAGGGGCTATGAACTATGAGCAAACTCCTCCTCGTAGCGGCTTCTACGTTCGCGTTCGCGGGCGCAGCAATCGCAGCCGACTTCCCGACTAAAGAACCGCCACCGCCGGCTCCGGTGATTGGCAAGGCTCCGATCGGCAAAGCTCCGATCGGCAAGGGCCCGATCTACACGAAGGGCTGATCTTTCGTCGCGCGGGAGCCGGCTAAAGCCGGCTCCGCGGTGCGCCGAAGTTGAAGTGAAGAACTTTCCGCTTGTGCCTCTTGAAAGGACTCGGGGGGCGCAGCGGGGTTTTTCACATCAAGCCCCCCGACACTGGCAGCGGGGCGCTACTTATCGAGTCAAGCGTCTCACAGTCGAAGTTCTTCCCAAGCGAGGGGCGTAACGAGTTCCCATCGCGCGGGATGCGGACCGCCGAAAAAACGGTCCGATTAAATAACCTCCAAAGACTATCCAAGAATCTCGGAGGAATCTGGTGATGCAGGACAGGTCGAAGCTTTCAGCCGGCACGGCGACAGGGCTTTGTGCCGCGGCACTCGTTGCTGCTGCTTATGTTGCGCCGGTCCACGCTCAGGCGGTGCAGGTCACTCACACGGCAGCGGTGTCCGATCAGGTCGCAGCGGTGTCCGATGCGCCCGCCGAAGCGACGCCGTCGGTGCATACGTCAGTGCACACATCGCATTCAGCGCACGTCGCGCCGGCTTCGTCACATCGGTCGCAGGCGCCGGTCTCGACGGCGAATTGCTATTTCGTTGATTTCCGTGCCCGGACGGCAGCGAGCTACGGCCACGCCTTCCTCTGGTACGGACGTCTCGACGCCAACGGCAAGGTCCGCTCGGTCGAAGTGGCTGGGTTGCACCCGGCGACCGACAGTGTGATCCCGTACATCATCGGCCACGTGTTTCCGGTGCCGTCGGAAACCGGCAAGAGCTACGGCGACCTTGACGAGGATTATCTCACCGCGAGCTATCGCGTTTATCTGAGCGACGCGGATGCGCGGAAGGTCTTCGCCTACATCAAGTACAAGCAGGCGCACTCCCCGGTCTGGACCGCCGGCGGGATAAACTGCACGTTGTTCATCGCCGACGTCGCAAACTACATGGGTCTGAAGACGCCGCTGGTGCCGTCGCTGACCTATCCCGAGACCCTCGTCAACGATATCAAGCGGCTCAATGGCGGCCGCACCGAGGTCAGCTTGATGGCTGCGGGACATTAATGGCGGGCAGCGTCGGAGCGATTGCCCCGGCGCTTTAAATCGACGGCCGACCACCGGCCCACCTCTTCACACGCGGTCGCATCCATGACGGATCGGCCGCGTTTTTCGCCGGGCTGTGATGTGGGCAGAGTTCGGTTGACGGCTGCCATCATTCCGCCGCGGCTGTGACGGCATCCGTGCGGTAATCGCGAGGCCGGGCGGCGAGGTCGCGACGTTCGTACGGGGACTTCGCCTCGCGTCGACGACACGTCTCGACAATAAGCCGCGCGCGATGGTTCACAATGATCGGCGGAGCTGGTCGAGCGCAGCACCTTCACATCGTTGTACGTCGATGCCGACGGGTCGACGTTGATCGTGTCCGGCAGCCGACTCACATGATCTCAATCATCAATCGCCATAGGCGCGCGATTACGTAACTCATGGTCATGCAAGTCCAACTTCGCGCGTGACCGAATCACCGGCGAGGAACTCGCAGAGGCACGCCTCGCCTTGAGCCAGTTCGCGCTCATGCGACTCACACCATCGCACCGTGTCGCGCACTGATTCGTTTGTGCGTCCGCGCGATCGTCGCGCGCGCCAACCGGTGCTTCTGCACCTCGAAAAAATGCGCGCGCGAGATTCCATATCTTCGCTCGATCTTCGCTCCTGTTGCGCCATCAATTTGTCGCCGCGCCCGCGAACACTGTTTGCAGTGGAGTTGGTGAGGGGGAGTGTCATGGCAAGGCCAGCAGTGATTTTGGTTGGAGCTGACAAAGGCGGTGTCGGCAAGACGACGGTCTCGCGCACGTTGCTCGACTACTTCGCCTCTCGAAAGATCGCGACCCGCGCATTCGATACCGAGTGTCCGAAGGGAACGCTGAAGCGTTTTTATCCCGACATCACCGACGTGGTCGACGTCACCTCGGTGTCGGACCAGATGAAGATCTTCGACACCATCGAATTGGCAGCCGCGCAGATCACGCTGATCGACATCAGGGCCGGCCTGATGTCGCCGACGCTCGGCGCGTTGCGCGACATCGGATTTCTCGACATGGCGAAGCGCAGCGACCTCACCTTCGCGGTCTTCCACATCCTCGGGCCGTCGATCGCGTCGCTCGAAGAGATCGCCGAAACCTCGAAGTTCCTCGTCGATGCGCGCTACTTCTTGGTGAAGAATTTCATCAACAACACGAGCTTCTTCGACTGGGACGAGCGCACCTACAATTCCTACTTCAATCGCATCAAGGATGCGGTCGAGATCGGCGTGCCCAAGCTCAGCGAGATGGCCTACGAGCAGGTCGAAGTCTCGGCGGTGCCCTTCGCGACTTTCATCGCGGACAAGACCGCGAGCGGCGCTCCGGCATCGAACTCGTTCGTGCTGCGCGGCTACGTCCGGCACTGGATCAACAATGTCTTTGCCGAATATGACCGCGTTCGCCTCGTCGATCTCATCGGGCCGAAGGAACCGCGCGAGGCGGCGATCTCAAAGCCGCGTGCGGTCGCTCCCATCGCCGAGGCTTCGTAAGACCGATGGCCGGCGAAACTGCGAACGCTGCTCCGGCGAGCGACGCCGGAAGCAGCGAGGCGGAGCTCGCTCAATACGAAGCTCCGATCGTGCCGGCACAGGCCGGCAATTGCGGCCCCTCCCCGATCTACATCGTGTGCTCGCCGAGCCGCCAGGTCGGCAAGACGCTGCTCGCCCGCCTGTTGGCTGAGCACTACCTCGCGGAAGGTCGTCCCCTCGCTGCCGTCGATCTCGCCGACGAAGGGCCGCGGCTGTCGGACTTCCTGCCCGATCACACGCGGATCGCTAACATCGACGACGTGCAAGGCCAGATGCAGCTGTTCGACGGCCTGCTCGAAGACAACACGATGGTCAAGGTCATCGACGTCAGCTATCGCGCGTTCAAGAGCTTCTTCTCGGTTGCGAGCAAGATCAACCTGTTCGGGGAGGCGCGCCGCCGATCGATCGAACCGTTGATCCTGTTCCTGATCGATCCTGACCCGGATACAGCTAAAGCCTATGCGTGGCTGCGGCAGCGGTTCAAGGGAACGGCGTTGCTGCCGGTGCGCAATCTCCTCGTCGCCAAGGGATTGCCGCACGGCACGACTTTCGCGCACGCCAGCACGATTGCGGTGTCGCTCGAAATTCCCGTGCTCAGTCCTGCGACCCGATCGCTGGTCGCGCGCGAACGCTTCTCGTTCGCGGAGATGGACCGTCACGCCGGCGACCGAGCGCACGAAGAGCTGCGGACTTGGCTGCGCCGCATGCGCTGCCAGCTCCGCGAGATCGAGCTCGGCCTGATCTGCGAACAAATCCTGATGGCGCTGCAGTAGCGCAGCGCCATCATCCGCACGCGGTTTGTACGCGGTCATAGCCCGGATGAGCGCAGCGACATCCGGGAATCAAGTCCACCTTCTTCGCACGCTTCGCGTCCCTTCCCGCATATCGCTGCGCTCATGCGGGCTACGGGCCACTGCCTCCGCTACGCCGCCGTTACGCGGCGGCGGCCGCGGCGACCTGGGGCTGCAGCACGAAATCGTAGCGTATCGTGTAGAAATGCGTCGCGATCTGCTCGCCGTTCGGCGCCTTCCCCGGCGGATTGTCGACGAAATCCACGATCAGAGGCTCCTTCACGCCATAGACCACGTCGGTCTCGATATAGGGGCAGCCGCGCTGGAAGAGGTGCGTGACCACGCGGTGATAGCCGGGCGCCTCGATGCAGAAATGGATGTGCGCCGGGCGCATCTCGGAGATCTCGGTCTGCTTGACGAGTTCGCCGATCGGACCGTCCATCGGGATCGAGTAGCCGATCGGTGCCACCGTGCGGATGACATATGAGCCGTCGGCCTTGGTGTGGAACAGGCCGCGCATCCACGGCTCGGTGACATCGCGCTGTGCCTCGTAAAGGCCCTCGCCGTCGGTCTGCCACAGGTCGAGCTTGGCATTGGCGACCGGCCGGCCGTCGAGTCCCTTGACGGTGCCGGTGATGAAGCAGGGAACACCCGGGCACTGCGCCGCCATGTTGGCGCCGTCGGCGAACTCCGGTGCGTTCGGAACATGGAACGGCCCTTCGACGGTGGTCGGCGTCGCGCCGGTCGGCAGCCGATGGTTGATGGAATCGACCAGCATGCTCACGCCCATGACGTCGGAGAACAGGATGAACTCCTGCCGCTTGTCGTCGCACTTCTTGCCGATCTGGGTCAGGAAATCGATCGCCGTCGCCCACTCGGCCTCGGTCGGCTCGACGTCACGCACGAACGAATGCACGTGCTTGATGAACGACTGCATGACCTGACGCAGCCGCGGGTTGGGCACCGCCATCCAGCGCTGGAGCACGACATCGGTCAGATTTTTTTCCGTTACATAAGGCATGGGGCTTTCTCCTGAACTTATCGGGCGGCGCCGATTTCATGTCGCACAATCGCGGTGCCGTCTACCATTGCTTTCATCTTGCCGAAGGCGACCTCGCGCGGAAGATACTTCATGCCGCAATCGGGCGCGATCACCAGGCGCTCTGCGGGCACGTGGGCCAACGCCCCACGAATCCGGCCCGCCACCACGTCCGGCGTTTCGATTGCGGGATCGGCGAGATCGATCACGCCTAGAATGATGGTCTTTGAGGGCAGCTTTCTCAAGACCTCGAGATCGAGGTGCGGCTGCGCGGCCTCGATCGATATCTGCTGGGCCTTGGAATTCTCAAGCTCGGCGAGAAACGAGTAGCCGGTGGGCTTGTCATAGACCACGGCCGCGTAGCCGAAGCAGAGATGCACCGCGACGGTGCCGGCGACCCCCTCGAGCGCGCGGTTAAGCGCCTTGAGCCCGTAGGCGCGGGCCTGGTCCGGGTATTGCTGCATCCACGGCTCGTCGATCTGCACCACATCGGCGCCGGCCGCGAACAGGTCCTTGATCTCGGCATTGACGGCGTCGGCAAAGGCCGCGGCGACGGCCTCCTCGTCGCGATAATAGGAATCCTCGGCCTGCCGGCTCATAGTGAATGGGCCAGGCATGGTCGCCTTGATCTTGCGATCGGTGTTGGCGCGCAGGAGCTTGACGTCGCGCACTTCGACCGGCCCACGCCGCCGGATCGGCCCGGCGATTCGCGGCACCTTCAGCGGCCGGCCCATGCGGCTCAGGGCCACGCCCGGATTATCGATATCGACGCCCTCGAGCGCCGTCGCGAAGCGGTTGGAATAGCTCTCGCGGCGCTGCTCGCCGTCGCTGATGATGTCGAGCCCGGCGCGCTCCTGGTCGCGAATGGCGAGAATGGTGGCATCGTCCTGGGCCGCTTCGAGATGCTCCGCCGGCACCAGCCACAGGTCCTGCGCGCGGATGCGCGGCACCATCTTGGAGAGCTTCGCCCGATCGATCAGCCATTCCGGCTGCGGGTAGGAACCGACAAGACAAGTAGGCAGCATCAACGCACCCCCGGCAATCTTCGACGTTGCATCTTCACCTCGCCCTTAAGTTGCATCTTCACCTCGCCCTCAAGAGGCGACAAGAGCCGCCAGGCGCGCTTGCACGGCGGCTCGGTCGATCTTGCCGGCGCCGTTGAGCGGCAAAGCCGCCACCACCGCGACGTGGCGCGGATGGGAATAGAGCGGTCCGCGCTCGATACAGAAAGCCTTGAGGTCTTCGCCGTCGGCGCGTGCACCCTCGCGCAGCACGACCATCGCGGCCGGCGCAAAGCCTTTCACCTTGTGCGGCACCGGGGCAACGACGGCATTGACCACGTCGGGATGGGCGAACAGCAGATTTTCGACCTCCTTCGGATAGATGTTCTCGCCGCCGCAGCTGAACATGTCGTCGGCGCGCGACTTGAAATAGTAGAAGCCGTCGGCGTCCTTGAAGAACACGTCCCCGGTCGCAAGCCAGCCGTCCCTGAGCTTCGCCCGCGTGATCTCCGGCTGATTGTGGTAGCCGAGACAGACGTAGGGGCTGCGAATCAGCAATTCGCCGAAATTCGACTGTTCGCGCCCGTCGGCATCGACAAGCTTGACCTCGATCCCCGGCGCCTGCGTGCCGACGCTGCCGCGCGGCACCTTGCGGCCGTCGAGCGGCGGCCGAAACGGGCTCCCGCCCTCGGTGAGGCCGTAGCTTTCTGAGGTCTTCACGCCGGGCAGCGCGCGCTCGACCGCGTCGAGCAGCTCGGACGTCACGACGGCTGAGCCGATGGTCAATTCGCGCAGCGCCGACAGATCGAGCCGGCCGATGAGATCGCGATGTTGCAGCACCAGGGTGAAGACTGCGGCGACGCCGCGGGAATAAGTGCAGCGGTATTTGGCCAGCGTTTGCAGGTACGATGTCGGCTCGTAGGCCGGCATCAGCACGAAGGAGCCGCCAGCGTGGAGCATCGGCTTGACCGTGCCGCGCAGCGCATTCTTGTGAAACAAAGGCAGCGCCACGAGGCCGCGGTGATCGGGCGAGGCCGGCCAATGGCGCTGGTTGTGCGCGACATACCAGAGCATGCCGCGATGGGTCATGATGGCGCCCTTGGGCCGGCCGGTCGACCCGGACGTGTAGGGCTGGAACGCCTGGGCGTCGTCATCGAGCGGCGGCGGCATGACCGTCGCGGCGGGACCAGCCATTTCCTCCTCGAAGCCGAGAAAGCCGGGCTGCGGATCGTCGAGAGCGAGGCGGACGCGCAACGGCGCCTCGGCGGCGATCGCGAGCGCCTGCGGATGGCAGCGCGGATCGATCAGCGCACCCGCACACCCTGCATCGAGCAGGATGTAGCGGAGCATGTCCGCCGCAAGGCGGGTGTTGATCGGCACCGGAATCGCGCCGGCGCGCATCGCGCCGAAGAAGAATTCGATGAACTCGACCCGGTTGCCGACCACCATGCCGACGCGTTCGCCGGGCGCGATCTTGAGTCGCGCCAGCATGGCCGCGACCCGGTCCATGCGCGCGTCGAGCGCGCGATATGTGTGCGCACGCTCCTCGCCGCCGTGAAGATCGATGATCGCGACCTTGTCGGGGTCGCGCGCGACCGCGGCATCGAAGAAGAAGCCGAGGTTGCGCCGCCGATTGGCGAGATCGTTGTCCGTCACCTCGTGATCCGTCTCAAGGCTGCGCTACGACCATTCGCCGGAGCACGACATCGCGCTTGATGACGTGATGCCAGACCGCGGCCGCGACGTGCACCACCACAAGCGCGAGCAGGATGTAGGCGAGGACGCGATGAGTGTCCTCCCACAATTCATGCGCGGCCCGATCCGGGTTGACGTAGATCAGCGGAAACTTGATGCCGAACAGGTCTTGCTGCAGCGGGGTTCGCATGGTGCCGGCCAACATCCAGCCAACGATGGTGGTCGCAAACATCAAGACGTAGAGACCGGCGTGGCTGATGTGGGCCGCGATGCGCTCCCATGGCTTGATTTCGCCGGGCAATGCCGGCACCGGATTCATCCAGCGCCACAACAAGCGCAGCACCAGGAGGACCAGGAGGTCGTATCCCATCGCCGCATGCCCGGCATAATTGGCAAGTCGATCCGGCCGTGGCGTGAGATGCGTCATCCACCAGCCGTGACCAAGCAGGAGGAGGATCAGCACCGCGCCGATCCAATGCAGCGCAATCGAGGGCCAGCCCCACGTCTTGGTTGAATTGCGGATCATGCTTCTGCTCCCGGCGAGAGGAGAAGCATTGTAGCAGAAGGTGTCAATGTCGTGGGCAAGCCACGGGGCTCGATCGCGTGCCCGCTCAAAAATCGGGTTTATCCGCTCGTGGCACGTCCGATTCCTTATGATAATAGTATTCCTGGATATTTTCGGCGCAGACCTGCTCGTCGAATTCGCGAAAGCCGTGGCCGTATGTGATCGTCGCCGACCACGGCATCGTGAAGACCCCATCATCGTCGACCGTGAATGTCAGCTGCAGGTGCTTGCCGCGGTAATTCGGATTGATATCGACCGGCAGGCGGAAATTCTCCTTGGTGTCTCGCGCAATTCCTTCTCTAGCGGTTTCGTAGTCGAGCAGTCGAAAGCGTTCGACTATGTGGAGCGCGGGGGAATAAGGCGTGCCGTAGACGTCGACCATAGCGTACGGCCGATCGGTCTTGATTCCGATCGTGTCGATCACCAGCGTGTCCCCTTCGTAGTGACCCACGGCGTCGCCGTACCAGGACGGCGTCACTTTGGCCGGATGCTCGCCATTCAGGCGCACCTGCCGGAATTCATGATCGGGATTGCTGTAGAGGATCGTGATCTTGTCGGGCTGCTGCAGGATCTGCAGGCCGAACGCCCAGAACAGATACGGCAGCGGTTGCGGCCAGCATTGGTTGGCGGGCGTCGGGTAAGTCACGCCGGCGCGCGAAATCTCACCGAACTTTTTCACGACCTCGGCTGCTTGCGGCTTCAGGATCGGATTGGCGTAATCGCCGACGAGCTGATCCCAATTGCCTGCGCCGTCAGGACGCCGCGACCGGTTCGTGACTGGGCCCGGCCCCGACGCCGGCGGCTCGAAGCCGGGCAACGACGGATGACGCCACACACCGGAGAAATTCGGTATCGACGCACTCGCCGCGCTTTTGCCGGGGTCGGCCCCACCGGGCGCGGGTGACCTTGGCGCAGTCGTCTGCCCCGAAGCCATTGATACGACCGCCGCGAACGCGAATGACGCCGTCACTGCCGCTACCGAAACAAGGTCACCCCGCGACCCCCTCATGCGATTCTCCCATGCATGCTCCGCGTCATCCGGCACGGCCCTTTGTTGTGCATCGTATAACACAATGGAGGATCGAATACCCCGGCGCGGCAGCGCGAAGGTCTGGCCGTCGCCCCGTGTTGCCCTACGCGCAGCAGTTGATAAGGAAGATTGACCGCGACCTACCGGGATGCCCTCAGCTTGCCTTCTCAGGACCGTCCCCCGTGTCGCGCGTCTTCTAACTCATCTTTGCGCCGTGAAGGCAAAAACGGCTGACCTTAAAAATTGAAAACGGGCAGATTATCGCAGTGATAATTGCAGGAAGAGATAGAGTTTATTCTCCATCATCTCCCTGTTTTCGTGAAAGCTCCTCTGCGGGAACCGCAAAGCTCGCGGGCCGCTCGCCGCTTTGCCATCGCTCCCACATGGTGCGATAGGCGGCTTCCATGTGGCGCGCGAACTTGGCGCCATCGAACAACGGCGTGGTCGCGCGGTTGCTGGCCAGCCGCGCGCGCAGTTCCGCGAGGCGCTCGGGCTTCGCGGCCAAGCGCAACGCCATTGCCTCGTAGTCGGCGAGGTTAGCGGTGACGAGCTCCGGCAGTCCGACCGCAGAAAGGAGGCTCGACGCAACCCGGCCGGCAAAGCAGTTGCCGGTCGAGGTCAGGACCGGAAGGCCCGCCCACAGCGCGTCGTTGGCAGTGGTGTGCGCGTTGTAGGGCAACGTATCGAGGAAGAGATCGGCCAGGCGATGGCGCGCGAGATGCTCGTCGAGCCGATCGAGCCGCGGCGCGAAGACGAGACGCGCAGGATCGATGCCGCGTTCGACGGCGCCGCGCTTGAAGTTCTCGGTGATGGCGCCGTTCGCGCCGGACAGCCACAGCACGCTGCCGGTCACGGCATGCAGCAACCGCATCCAGATATCGAACATCGCGCCGGAGATCTTCGTCGGATTATTGAAGCAGCAGAAGACGAAACCTTCATCGGGCAAGCCGGCTTCTCGGCGCGATGGCGCCGACGTAGCGATCGGCCGAGCCGTATCGCATGCCATGAAGCAATCGGGCAGATGCACGATTCGCTCGCCGTAGAAGGGTTGGCGCTCGAACGGCAGCACGACGCAGTCGGCAATGATGTAGTCGATGAAGTTCGCCGCCATGGTGCCCGGATAGCCGAGATAGGCGACACTGATCGGCGTCGGCCGGCGGGCGAGGATGGTCGGCCGATGGCCCATGGTGTAGCCGGCGAGATCGACCGCGATATCGACGTGCATGTCCGCCATGAGCATCGCCGCCTCGCGATCGCTCATGGTGTTGACGTCGTGGAAGCGGTCGAATCCGGCAACGAGGCGCTGGCGCAGGCTGCTGCGGTCGTCCGGCCCGAACGAAATTCCGATCACCTCGAAACGGCTGCGGTCATGACGCTCGATCAGTTCGGAGATCAACTGGCCGACGGGATGTTGCCGAAAGTCCGGCGAGAGATATGCGACCTTGATGCGCTCATTGCGCCAAATTTCGCCGGTGACAATCGCCGGCGGTGGGTAGTCGATCTTGTTGTCGATATAGCGCTTGGCGCAGGCAAACTGGAGCGCTTCGTCATCGCTGTAACCGATCAGGATGAGCGGCGGCACGATCGACGGGCCCTCAGCAGCGCGACGGCACGCCTCGGCGCGCAGTTCGTCCTGCCGCCGCCAGTCGCAGAGGCCCGAGGCGCATTCGATGACGCCGCCAAATGCGTACGGATGGTCGGGATCGATCGCGAGTGCGCGTTCATAGCTCGCCGCCGCTTCGCCGACGCGACGCAAATGCTTGAGCGTATGACCCCGGCCGCTGAATGCATCGGCATAGTCGGGCTTGAGCGCAATGGCGCGCTCGAGGCTCGCCAGCGCCGCGTCATGCCGATGCATGTCCTGGAGCGCCAGGGCGCGATTGTAGTGGGCAAGCGCGCTTCCCGGCCTGAGCGCGAGGGCGCGGTCGTGGCTCGCAATCGCTGCATCGAACCGCATCAATGCCTTGAGGGCATTGCCGCGGTGGCTCCAGGCGTCGGCATCGTCGGGCCGCAGCGCCAGCACGCGGTCATAGCAGGCGAGCGCCTCTTCGTGGCGCTTGAGCGCGCTCAGCGCGTTGCCGCGATTGGTAATTGCATTGACGTGATTGGCGTCGAGCGCCAACACGCGGTCGTAACAGGCGAGCGCCTCAAGCGGTCGCTTGAGCTCTTTCAGCGCAATGCCGCGGTTGTTGAGAATCCCGATGTCGTCGGGGCGCAAGGCGAGCGCGAGATCGCAGGTCGCGAGCGCCTCGTCATGGCGTTTGAGGTCGCTCAGCACCACGGCGCGATTGTTGAGCGCCTCGAAGTGGCCCGGCATGAGCGCCAGCGCCTGCTCGCAGCTGCGCAGCGCCTCGTCGAAAAGCCGCAGCGCTTGCAGGGCGAGTGCGCGGTTAACGAAAAGGTTGGCCTTGCTGGGCGCGAACGCCAGCGCCCGGTCGAAGGTCGTCACCGCCTCCGCAGAGCGGCCGCGGCGATATTGGACCAGTGCGAGAAGATGGAGCGCGTCGACATGGGCCGCCTCGACCGCAATGATCGCGCGGCACAGCCGTTCCGCCTCGACGAAGCGGCAAGCATCGCTCGCCGATTGCGCCCGCCGCAGCGCCTCGGGCAAGGTCAAGGTCTCCTGCGGCATTGGATCTCCTCGGATCGTCAGCTCATCGCGCGTCACGCCACCGCGGGCGTCGCTGCCGGCGCTTCGCGTGGCGCGAATTGAGAGGAGAAATCGCCGCGGAAGACGTATGGGCCGACATGGTTCAAGCGACTCGCGAGGTCGGCCCAGATTTCCCCGCCCATGTCGGTCCAGCGCTTGCAGAACGCAAAATCCTCGCTGAGGTAGGTGCCTGCGTCATCCACCATGCAGTCGAACAGCGCATATTTGTTGGCGCTCGGCGCATCGAGCGAATGGTCGCGGACGTAGCGCAAGTGCGGATAGTGGGCGCACATCCGTTCGATCGCCGCGCGTCGAATCATCAGGAAGCCGGTGCCGGCATATCTTACCTTGACGAAGCCTGACTGCGCGGCGACTGCATTGCGGTCTTCAACCTCGTAGACGTAGTGAAACGCCGCAGCGGGGTCGGGGCGTCCGGCGGTCGCCGTATCGCGGACGCGCTGCCAGTCGATGCGCTTGATCGGGTAAACGCCGGCACACATGTCCGCCCCGCACGCGATGAGGCGCAGCACCTGCGCCGGCTCAAAGCCGATATCGGCGTCGATGAACAGGAGATGCGTCGATTCCGGGTCGTCGAGAAACTGCGCGACGAGGCTCGCGCGGGCGCGCGTGATCAGCGCGTCCGCATCCTTGAATAGGATTTTGAGCTCGACGTCCGGCGAAGCCCGCAGGACTTTCTGCAGCTTGAACATGGAGGCGGCATAGACGACGGAAAGCTGACCACCGAAACACGGTGTCGCGACAACCAGTTGGATCCTGTCCGTCATTTCGTCTTACCTCTGCTCCTCGCTATATCTGAGTCGCGGCGGCCGCGCTCTTCGATATGGCGTGGCCTCGGATCTCCAGCGCTAAGCGCCGATCGGAGCCATTCGCGCGGGAATCAGCACCAGCGTTTAACCATATTGCCTAACGCCGGTTTAATGTCCCTGTGCCTAGGGTGGGCCCGAGGCCTGGACTTCCGCTCGGGTCCAGGCCGGCTCAGCCAGGAGGCTGGCATGGACGCGGGTCTTTCAATCAAGCCGATGGCCGGCGTAGCCGTGACGGACTACGCGCGCCCGACCGCGTCCGCGACCGGGGGTCTTGCCCCGACCGAATTGCCTCCTGCACAAACGGTGACGCCGGTCGCTGCCTCGACGGCGACCCGTAACGACCCGGTGCAAGCGGCGAACTCCGCCGATTACGTGACACAGAGCGTCACCATCGACCCGCAAACGCGCGAGGTGATCTACCGGATGATCGACTCGCGCACGCGGCAGGTCATTAAACAGGTGCCGGACGAGACGCTACTCCGCAATCGCGCCTACTCCCAGGCGATTGCGAATGGGGCGACGCCTTTCCAGGCGGAATCAAAAGCCGACCTCGAAGCTTGAAATCTAAAAATGGCTGCTCGCATCTGCGGCCGTTCGATCTGCCGCCGGGTCGCACGTGCGGCGGTTGATGCGCGGTTAATGCGTAACATTTCGACAACCAAAGAATATTTTGGCGCCAGTTACACCTGATTAACCACGTTTTTTTACGGGCCATTTCATGGGGCAATGAGAGGAAGGTCTGCTCGATCCGATGATCGGGGCACGCAACGCCAGTACGGCAATCGACCAGAAAGGTTCGACCATGTCTGATATTACGCTTTCCGCCGGCGTACGGCAGAACCTCCTCGCTCTCCAGAACACCACAGCCCAGACCAACGTCGTCAACGAAGCATTGGCGACCGGCAAGAAGGTCAACTCGGCCCTCGATAATCCGTCGAGCTTCTTCACCTCTCAGTCCCTGAGCAATCGCGCGCAGGATCTCGGCAGCCTCCTCGACTCGATCGGTCAGGCGGTCCAGACGCTCAATGCCGCCGACCAGGGCATCACCTCGCTGACGAGCCTCGTGCAGTCGGCGAAGTCGATCGCGACCCAGGCCGAACAAGCGACCAAGGGTACGGTCAGCTACACCAACATCACGGGCTCGGTCGCGATCGCCGCAGACCGCAGCCGCACGACCTCGACCGCGACCGTCGCCGCAGCTGACACCGCCGACGGCAACCCCTCGGTCAAGGGCTCCTACTCCATCAACCTGACCTCGCTCGCCGGCGCTGCTGACGGCAACACGCTGCAACTGACCGACGGCACCACCACCGCCACGTTTGAATATCTTACCTCCTCCACCGAAACGGCCTCAGGCAGCGATGTCGGCTTTACCAACGCCGCTACGTTCAAGACCGCCCTTACCGCTGCCTTCTCCAACGCGACCGTCTCCGGCACCAACACCGTCAGCATCCAAACAACCTCGGCGCAGGACTACGCCACCAACTACACGGCGACCGGCAGTGCCAATCTCACCGGATTGGGCGCTGCGACCGCCGCCAACAACGGCGACGTTCTGACGGTCAACGACGGCAGCCATACCGGCACCTTCCGCTATGTCACCACCGCGGGCGTTGCCGCGGCCGGAACTTATTCCAACGCCGCGGATCTCGCCGCCGCCATTAACAATTCGAACTCGGCGGTTTCGAGCGACATCACCGCGACGAGCGCAACTGGTGGCTACCTCCAGCTCGATGCCGCCAAGACCGTGACCATCAGCACCGGCGGCGCGATTTCGACGGATCTCGGGTTCTCCACCAACGGAACGACCGACAACTACAACGCAACGCTTGCCGGTCTCAGCGGCTCGTTGACGGTGCAGGCCGGCAGCGACACGGCCAACACGCTGACCTTCGGCAGCGGCAACGGCCAGATCTCGACGCTCACCCAGCTGTCGACCGCGCTGGCCGGGATCACTGACATCAGCGGCTCGGTCAACAGCTCGAGCAAGATCAACTTCGCGCCGCAAAGCTCCGCGAACGTCGTCGTTGGTGGCGGCGCCTCGGTGCTGACTGCGCTCGGCCTTGCCGCCGGCACCACCACGCCGACCTCGACGGTTTCGACGGCGAACGCCACCCGGACCAGCCTGCAGGATCAGTACAACAACCTGCTGACGCAGATCGACCAGCTTGCCGGTGACTCCTCCTACAACGGCGTCAACCTGCTCAATGGCGACAACCTGAAGGTGACGTTCAACGAGACCGGCACGTCGTCGCTGACCATTGCCGGTGTCAACCTCAACTCCACCGGTCTCGGCCTCTCGCAGATCAGCGGCACCGGCTTCCAGGACAACAACGTCATCGACAACACCGTCAAGACCCTCAACACGGCGCTTGATACGTTGCGCAGCCAGGCTTCGTCCTTCGGCTCGAACCTGACCACGGTGCAGACCCGCCAGGACTTCACCAACAACCTGATCAACACGCTGCAGACCGGCTCCGATAACCTGGTGCTCGCCGACACCAACCAGGAAGGCGCCGACCTGCTCGCCCTGCAGACCCGCCAGCAGCTGTCGACGACAGCGCTGTCGTTCTCGAGCCAGGCCGATCAGGCGATCCTGAAGATCCTCTAATCGCGGTTCACTGGTTGAAACATCGGCGGCGGGGCCAAGGCCCCGCCGCCTTTATTTTTGGCGGTGCGGGGTCGAAGGTTAAACGGTCAGCCGATTTTCGCGGGCTGCTCCGCAACCAGTCATTAACGTTTTGGCAACGGATCGTTAATTATGTTGCCCTCCGGCGTTGCAAGTAGCGTTTCATCGCGCAATCCGGAGATCAACATGAAACGGACCTGCCTCGTCCTTGGCGCGTTGCTTTGCAGCAGCGCGTTCGTGCCGGCCAACGCCGCGGATTTCAATTACAACTGGCCGCCCCAGGGCCAGAACTTTTATCCGACGACCGCATTCTGGACCGGCATCTATGTCGGCGCCAATATCGGCCTCGGCTTTCAGCAAGCGAGCTTTGCCAATTCGGTGTGTGGCTGGAGCAGCAGCCTTGACACCCATCCGTGGCTGGGCGGCGGCCAGCTCGGCTTCAACTATCAGGTCGGTCCGTGGGTCTTCGGTGGCGAGGTCGATGTCTCCGCGATCGGCCGCCTTTCGGCCACGCCCGACGCCGCCGGATTCGCTTTCGGAATCAGCCCGGAATGGACCACCGCCGCGACCGGCCGTATTGGCTATGCCTTCTGGCGCGCGCTGATCTACGGCAGAGCGGGCGTCGCTTTCGCCAACGACGACGGCACGCTCACCATTCCGTTCAATATCGTCGGCACCCCCACCCACACAGCATTGATCGGCTGGACGGCGGGAATCGGCATCGAATACGCCATGGATCAGCATTGGTCGGTCCGGCTCGAATACGACTATCTCGGATTCCCGGACCAGACCCTCAACATCTCGTTTCCCAACCTCGCGACCGCGAGCGGCAACTACACCCTCGACATTCAATCCATCACCCTCGGATTCAATTACCGATTCTGAGCACCCAGAAGCGGGGCTGCGATGGGCCACCTGATTTCCGGCCACGCTCTGAAGGCCGCGGCCGCGGACTATCTCGGCGAGATCGAGGCGCGCGGCGCGCAAGGACTTGGCATATTCGATAAGTGGTTCCTGCGTACGGCCGCGCGGCTCGCCACGTTTGATCTCGCCCGACCGTGGGAAGACGCCGTTCGACAAGAGGTCGAGCGAGCCCCGGCGCAAAGCCGCGGGCTTGAATGGGATTTCGCGCGGCTGCGGCTGTTCCTCGATCGTTGGCGCCAGGGGCGATTCGTCAGCTACGAAGACCGCCAGCGATCACGACCCCATTATGCGCCCAAATACGGCACGGAATTCGGCGTGGATGTGCTGCTGACCTGCCAGGGGGCGCCGTTTCCGCTCCACTGGCGCGATCTGCCGCTCATGAAGACCGTGTTCGATTTTGCGATCTATCCGCAGCTTCTTGCCGATGTTCGTCCCCAGTCGATCTTCGAGATCGGCTCCGGATCGGGCGCAAGCGCAATCTGGCTCGCCGACCACGCCGCGATGATCGGAACGGCGTGTCACGTCTATTCGGTCGACCGCGATCGGGCGAACACCAACCATCCGGGGGTTACGTTTTATCAGGGCGATTGCGCGCGTCCGGACACGTTATTCGAGGATGCGGTCCTGCGGTCCGCTCCCCATCCGTGGCTCGTCGTCGAAGACGCGCATGCCAATGTCGCGGCGGTGCTCGCCCATTTCCATGGGTTCCTGCACGCGGGCGACTACCTCTACGTCGAAGACAGCGAGATCAAGCGCGATGACATCGCGCAGTTCCTGTCCGGTCGCGACGGCTGTTACCTCGTCGATACGCGATACACCGACTTCTTCGGACGCAACGCGACTGCGGCCCTCGATTCGATTTTTGTACGAACAGATCGCTGAACCGATCGCTCACGCGAGGCGGTCATCTCAGCGACGGAGCAAAATCATGACCTCTGATTCGCCATCCTCGACCGCAGTGACTCTGGGCGATCCCGTTCCCGGGTTCACCGCCCGCACCATTACCGGCGCGTCGTTCGATCTCTCCGTCGCCGCCGGCCGCTGGATCGTGCTGTGCTTCCTCGGCACGCCGGCGGACCCGCGCGCAAGCCGGGAACTCGCGCAGCTTCTCGAGGACGCGCAGCTGCTCGACGAAGACCGGCTTTGCGTCTACGGCATCTTCACCGCGCCGCCAGCCGATCCGTCGCTGTTCGCCGCCCTCGGCAGCCGCGCCTTGGCTTTCTTTGCCGACTATGACGGCGCGATCAGCCGACTCTACGGCGCTCTCGGCTCGCCGCGAACCGTAGTGATCGATCCGATGCTGCGCGCCGTCGCCAATATTCCCTGGGATTATCCGCAAGGCCATGCGCAGTCGCTCCGCGCCCTTCTCAAGAGCCTGCCGTCGGTCGACGATCAGGCCGGCGTCGCGATGTCGGCGCCGGTGTTGATCGTGCCGCGGGTGTTCGATTTCGCGCTGTGCGACTTCATGATCGACCTCTTCGAGAACGTCGGCGGCGAGGACTCCGGCTTCATGCTTGATGTCGAGGGCAAGACCGCAACGGTGGTCGACCACCGCCTCAAGCGCCGTAGCGACCTCGTGGTCGCACTGCCGGAGCTGCGCGAAGCGATTCGCAGCCAGATCGTGCGCCGCCTGGTCCCCGCGGTCGATCGTTACCTCCAGTTCCAGGCCACCCGCATGGATCGCTACATCGTCGCTTGCTACGACAGCGAGGTCGGCGGCCATTTTCATCGCCATCGCGACAACGTCAACGCCGGCGCGCAGCACCGGCGCTTTGCGGTGTCCATCAATCTCAACCGGGATTTCGACGGCGGCGACGTCATGTTTCCGGAGTTCGGCCGCAGGGTCTATCGCGCGCCGACGGCCGGGGCGGTCGTATTCTCATGCGGGGCGCTGCACCAGGTAACGCCGGTGACCCGCGGCCGGCGATACGCGTTTCTTGCGTTTCTTTACGGTGAGGCCGACGCAGCGCTGCGCGAATCAAACAACGCGAAGCTTCATGAGAATGAGCTCCGCTACAGCGGGTTGCGCGATCATCTCTACCCGGATCGCGCCGCGTAGACGCGGACTGCTGTCCTCCCCACGGCGCAAACTCGAACCATTTGCGTTCGTTAACCTCTCATTAATCCTTTTTTTACTGAACATTAGGGTTACCGAAGGATTATCAGACGAAACCGCTCGGTCGAGTGGTTATTTCGACATCTCAGAGGATCGTCATGAGTGATATTACGCTCTCGACAGGGGTCCGACAGAACCTTCTTGCGCTACAGAACGTGGCTTCGCAGATGACGACCACGGACAACCGTCTGGCGACCGGCAAGAAAGTCAATTCGGCGTTGGACAATCCGGAAAGCTTCTTTACATCGCAGGCCCTGACCGACCGCGCTAGCAGCCTCAGTCAGCTCCTCAACTCGATCGGCCAGGCGGTGCAGACGCTGACCGAGGCAGATCAGGGCATCACCTCGCTGACGAGCCTCGTGCAGTCGGCGAAGTCGATCGCCATTCAGGCCCAGCAGGCCACCAGAGGCACCGTCAACTACACGAACATCACGGGCCTGACCGCAATCGCCGCAGACCGCAGCCGCACGACCTCGGGCGCCACCGTCGCCACCGCTGACACCGGCGCGACCGCGTCGGTCAAGGGCTCCTACTCCATCAACCTGACCTCACTCGCCGGCGCTGCCGACGGCAACACGCTGCAACTGACCGACGGCACCACCACCACCACGTTCGAATATCTTACCTCCTCCACCGAAACGGCCTCAGGCAGCGATGTCGGCTTTACCAATGCCGCTACGTTCAAGACCGCCCTTACCGCTGCCTTCTCCAACGCGACCGTCTCCGGCACCAACACCGTCAGCATCCAAACAACCTCGGCGCAGGACTACGCCACCAACTACACGGCGACTGGCAGTGCCAATCTCACCGGATTGGGCGGTGCGACCCCCGCCGTCAACGGCGACGTCCTCACCGTCAGCGATGGCAGCCACACCGGCACCTTCCGCTACGTCACCGGCACCGCCAATGCCGCCGCCGGCACCTACACCGACGCGACATCGCTCGCTGCCGCCATCAACAATGCGAACTCGGTGGTTTCGAACGACGTCACCGCGTCGAGCGCCACCGGCGGCTTCCTCCAGCTTGATGCTGCCAAGACCGTGACCATCAGCACGGGCGGCGCACTTTCGACCGACCTCAATCTCACCACCAATCCCACGACCGACAATTACAACGCGACGCTCGCCGGTTTGACCGGGACGTTGACGGCGCAGGTTGGCAGCGACACCGCCAACACGCTGACCTTCGGCAGCGGCAACGGCCAGATTTCGACGCTCACGCAGCTCACGAGCGCGCTTGCCGGCATCACCGATATCACCGGCTCGATCAATGGCACGAGCAACATCAACTTCGCGCCGCAGAGTTCGGCGAATGTCACGGTTGGCGGCAGCGCTTCCATTTTGACGGCGCTCGGTCTTGCCGCCGGCACCACGACGCCGGCGTCGCAGGTTACGACACCCAATGCGACGCGCAGCAACCTTCAGAGCCAGTTCAACAACCTGCTGACGCAGATCGACCAGCTTGCCGGTGACTCCTCCTACAACGGCGTCAACCTGCTCAATGGCGACAACCTGAAGGTGACGTTCAACGAGACCGACACGTCGTCGCTGACGATCGCCGGCGTGAAGCTCAATTCGGCGGGGCTTGGCCTCACCCAGATCAGCGGCACCGGGTTCCAGGACAACAACGTCGTCCAAAACACGCTGAACACCCTCAACAATGCGCTCGACACCTTGCGCAGCCAGGCTTCGACCTTCGGCTCGAACCTGACCACGGTGCAGACCCGCCAGGACTTCACCAACAACCTGATCAACACGCTGCAGACCGGCTCCGACAACCTGACGCTCGCCGACACCAACCAGGAAGGCGCCGACCTGCTCGCCCTGCAGACCCGCCAGCAGCTGTCCACCACCGCGCTTTCGATGTCGGCGCAGGCGGACCAGGCGATCCTCAAGATCCTCTAAGGTCTCGTTCGTCTCTCGCTCGTCGTCCCTCGGGCACTTTTCGCGGCCGCATTGTTTTGATGCGGCCGCATCGTTTTGATAAGGTGCCGACCGCTTGCGGGCCGCAAACGGGCCCCGTTGGAATGAGTCGGGGATGGAGATGGCGTCAAGGGAGATGGCGGGCTTCGCGCGGCGGCGCGCCGCGCGGCTTATCTTCCGAGGCGCCGCAACCATCGCCGCACTCCTCGTCCCGATCGCCCTTGGCCCTGCCGCCGCCGAGCCCGGTTATCCGACCCATGCGGTGCGCATCATTGTTCCGTACGGTGCCGGCGGCATCGCTGACACCACGATGCGGATGATTGCCGACAAGCTGACCCAGAAGCTCGGCCAGCAGTTCATCGTCGACAATCGCCCCGGCGCCGGTGGTATCGTCGCGGCAAAGGCGGCGGCGGGCGCACCGGCCGATGGCTACACCTTGCATCTCACCGGTAACGGCAGCGCCGTGTCGGCGGCGCTGTTCCGGCAACTGCCGTACGACGTGCTGCGCGATTTCACGCCGATTACGGTCACCGCATTTTTCGACCTCGTCCTTGCCACCAAGGGCAACGGCCCGCTTGCCAGCGTCAACGATATTCTCGCCGCGGCGCGTGCCAATCCGGGCAAGCTCAACTTCGCCACCATCGCGCCCGGCAGCACGCAAAATCTTTCGGCAGAGCTGTTCCGCACCATCGCCGGCATCAATGTCGCGCTCGTCACTTATCGCACCACGCCGGAGCTCATCACCGGCCTGCTGCGCAACGATGTCCAGGTCGGCTTCGAGTACTATGCCGGCCTCAACGCGGCAGTGCGCGAAGGCCAGCTCAAGGCGGTGGCAACGACAGGCAGCCAACGCACGCCGAGCCTCCCCGGAGTGCCGACCGTCACGTCTGGCGGCCTGCCGGACTATGTGGTTGAGAGCTGGAACGGACTCTCCGCTCCCGCTGGCGTTCCCGACGACATCATTCGCTTTCTCAATCGCGCCGTGAACGATGTGCTTGATCTGCCGGAGGTGAAAGAGAAGGCGCGGATGTTCGGCATGGATGCGCGGGGCACGACGCCCGAGGAGATGGGCGCCCGCATGCGGGCAGACGTCGCGCGATGGACCGCCATCATTGCCAAGACCGGCATCGAGCGCCAATGATCCGTCACCGACCTCGGGCAGGAGTTGATGATGTGGGAGAAGCAATGAAATGCCGGACGGCGTGACGCTCGATATCGCCATCGCAACCTACGGACACACCGCCGCACTCAAGGACGGCAGCGTGCCCATCCAAGGCGTGACGCCGAATTTCATCAACGTGGTGCCGATCATCGGCGCGTTCCGCCGCATGGTCCGCGACGTCGAGTTCGACGTCTGCGAGATGGCGCCGACGACCTACATGATCGCGCGGGCGCGCGGCGCGCCCTTCGTCGCGCTGCCGATCTTCGTGATGCGCCGCTTCCATCATGGGGGCTTCGTGGTGCGCCCGGACGCCGGCATCAAGGTGCCGAAGGACCTCGAAGGCAAGAAGGTCGGTGTGCGGGCCTATTCGGTGACGACCGGGGTGTGGACGCGCGGCATCTTCATCAACGAATACGGCCTCGACTCCTCCAAGGTCACCTGGGTCGTCGACGACGAGGAACACGTTGCGACGCTCGAACTGCCGCCGAACGTCATCCATGCGCCGGCCGGCAAGTCGCTCGCCTCGATGATGGCGAGCGGTGAATTGCAGGCCGGCTTCACCGGACCCGCCGGCATCGGCCGCGCCGGCCCTCCGACCGGAGACTGGGAGCGCGGCGGCCAGACACCGACGCAGACCTACCCGGAACTCATCGCGGATGCCGCCAAGGTCGAGGCGGATTGGTTCCGCCGGACCGGCATCTATCCGATCCACGGCACGATCGTAATCAAGGATGAAGTGCTGGCGAAGCATCCGTGGGTCGGAAAGGCGCTGTTCGATGCCTTCACGGCTGCGAAGGCGCCCTATCTCGAACGGCTGAAGGCTGGTATCGGCAGCGCGCCGGAAGACGTGCGCTACCGTTCCTTTGCGCCGTTGATGAGTGACCCGCTGCCCTACGGGATGGCGGCGAACGCCGCGAGCATCGACGCGCTCATCACCTACTCGTTGCAGCAGGGCCTCATTCCGAAGCGCCCCGCGGTCCGCGATGTATTCTTCGATCCGAACGCCTGATCCAGTCTCCTGACCCAATCGCCTGATTCAAATGTCCATCATCGATATCCATCCGCACGTCATCTCGACCGACACCGTCCGTCATCCATTGGCGCCGCTCGGCGGCACCCAATCGACGTGGTCGCGCGATCGGCCGACGCCGTACGAAGCACTGGTCGCGGCGATGGACGCTGCCGGCGTCGCCAAGGCTGCCGTCGTGCAGGCCTCGACGGCTTACGGCCATGACAACAGCTATGTCGCCGAAGCGATCGCGGCCTTCCCGCAACGCTTCACCGGCGTGTTCTCGGTCGACGTGTTGGCGGCCGACGCGGTCGAGCGTATGCGCTATTGGCTGGCGCGCGGATTTTCCGGGATGCGGCTTTTCACGACCGGCAGCACCATGCCGGGCCAGCAGATGTGGTTCGCCGACCCACGCACGTATCCGGCATGGGAGTACGCAGCCGAGGTCGATATTCCGGTGTGCATGCAGATGACGCCGAAGGGCTTCCCGGAACTGCGCGCCCTGATGGATCGATTTCCCGAGGTGCGCATCATTCTCGATCACCTGGCGCGGCCGACCCTCGTCGATGGCCCTCCCTACGCTGCCGACGCCGAATTTTTCGCGCTCGCCGACCACCCCAATGTGTTTCTCAAGGTGACGCCGCTCAACGTCAGTCCGGAAAGCTGGGGCAAGGCCACTCCCGAAAGCTTCTTCGGTGCGCTGATTGCGCGCTTCGGCGCCGCCCGCATCGCCTGGGGCTCTAATTTCCCCGCGACCGCCGGCACCCTGTCGGATATTCTCGGCAAGGCGCGGGCCGCCTTTGCCTTCGCAAGCGCGGCCGATCGCGACGCGATTTTCGGGAAGACGGCGCAGATGCTGTATCCGAAGCTGACTGATTAACGACGCCGACTGAGGACGTCATGACGCTCGCCACCAGTTCCACCCAACCGATGCGACTGCGCACGCTGCTCGCCGATTATCCGCACACCGCGGCGCTGCGGCGCGGCGAGATCGCCTCGCCGCGAGTCTCGTTCGAGTTCAAGGACATCGAGCCGATCTTCGCCGGCTTCAAGGCGATGGTACGCCGCCAGGAATTCGACGTCTCCGAGATGGCGATCGTCACCTACCTGATCGCGAAATCGTTCGGCAAGCCGATGGTGCTGCTGCCGGCGGTGATGACCGGGCGCATTCAGCATGCCTGGGCGATCTACAACGGCGAGCGCGGCACGCTGCGACCGGCCGACCTTGTGGGCAAGCGGGTCGGCATCCGCTCCTTCACCACCACGACCGGCGCATGGCTGCGCGGCATGTTCGCCAACGATTACGGCCTCGACCTCGAAAAGGTGCACTGGATCACCTTCGAGGATCCCCACGTCGCCGAATATCACGACACCACCGAACGCGCGCCGCCCGGCAAGAAAATCGTGCCGATGCTGCTCGACGGTGAGCTCGACGCCGTGCTCGGCGAGCGCTCCGATGATCCGCGCGCCAAATCGCTGTTCGGCGATCCGGCGCAGGCGGCGCAGCAGTGGTACCAGAAGCACCACATCGTGCCGCTCAATCACATGGTGGTCGTGAGCGCCGAACTCGCCAAGTCGCGGCCGGACATCGTCGAGGAGGTCTACGCGCTTCTCAAGGAAGGCAAGCGGCGCATGAAGCCGGCCGAGGGCCCTGACACGACGCCGTTCGGCGTCGAGGCGTGCCGCCCGGCGCTCGAACGCATCATCGACTACACCGTGCAGCAGCGGCTGATCCCGCGCCGCTTCACGGTCGACGAATTATTCGACGACACCACGCGGAAGATGAATTGACGCCGTCGCGATCCTTGCCTGGCGAACCCAAGACGCAGGAAACCGCTCTTCCTGCCGCGCCGGCGCGCGAGGTGGTGCGCCGGCACTCCGTCGTGGTCCGCGTCACCCACTGGCTCAACGTGCTGTTTCTCACCCTGCTGCTGATGAGCGGGCTGCGGATCTTCAACTACCACCCCGCGCTTTACTGGGGCGACTACGGCTATCGTGGCCTGCCCTCGGCGCTTTCCATCGAGGCCATTCAAGACCCGGAGACCGACGACGTGGTGGGCGTGACCACGGTTGCGGGCCATCACTTCATCACCACGGGCGTGCTCGGCGTCTCCGCCGGCGATGACGGCCAGCCGATCGCGGCGGCGTTTCCAAATTGGGCGACGCTGCCCGGCGGTCCCGGGCTGGCGCTCGCCCGCGATTGGCATTTTGCCGCGGCGTGGCTGTTCGTGCTCAACGCAATAGCCTACCTGCTGTTCGGCCTTGCAAGCGGTCATTTCCGTCGCGACATGGTGCCGGCCGCTAACGAGCTGCGGCCGCGCAGCCTGCTCGCGGATATCTGGAATCACCTGCGAGTGCGGAGGCCGCGCGGCGAGGCGGCGCGCCGCTACGGCATCCTGCAAAAGCTTGCGTATCTCGCAGTTGTCTTCGTGCTGCTGCCGCTGATGGTGCTGACAGGGCTCACCATGTCGCCGGCCGTCACCGCCGCGGCGCCATTCCTGTTTGATCTGTTCGGCGGGCGGCAATCGGCTCGCACGATCCACTTCATTGTTGCAAACCTGATTGTTCTGTTCGTCCTCGTTCACGTCGTCATGGTGATCTGGAGCGGCCCGTTCAATGCGATGCGTTCCATGATCACCGGCCGCTTTGCGATCCGTCCGGAGCGACAGCCGATGAGCCGACAGTCATGAGCCGCCTGATCTCGCGCCGCGCCTTCGTGGCTGCCGGTTCAACAGCGGCGGCGAGCCTCGTTGCGGGCTGCGATCCGATTTCGAACGCGCCTCTGCTGCGTCCGATCCTTGATTTCGGCGAGATGATGTCGCTTCACGCCCACCGGCTGCTGCTCGCCGCACAGCCCCTCGTGCGCGAATACGGCGAAGCGGACATCAGCCCTGACTTTCCGCCGAACGGCACCGAGCGGCCGGCCGGCATGCTGTACTTCCAGCAGGTGATGACGAACTTTTCGGGGTTTCGCCTCACCGTCGACGGCCTCGTGGAACGACCGTTGTCGCTCAGCCTCGACGAGATCAAGGCGCTGCCGTCGCGCACCCAGATCACCCAGCACAATTGCGACGAGGGCTGGACCGCGATCGGACAATGGACCGGCGTTCCCCTCGCCCATCTCTTGCATACAGCAGGATTGCTGCCCGAGGCGCGCTATGTCGTGTTCCACTGCCTCGACGAAATGGTGCGCACGCCGGATCGCAGCGGCTTCTATTACGAGAGCCTCGATCTGTTCGATGCGATGCATCCGCAGACGATCCTCGCTTATGGGATGAATGGCCGCGCGCTGCCGGTCGCCCACGGCGCGCCGCTGCGCCTTCGTGTCGAGCGCCAGATCGGCTACAAGCACGCCAAATATGTCGCCCGCGTCGAGGCGGTCGATCGTCTCACCCGCTTCGGCAAGGGCAAAGGCGGTTTTTGGGAAGATCGCGGCTACCAATGGTATGCCGGCCTGTGATACGTGCTGCGCCGGCCGCGCAAAAGGTTTGGACCTCCCGCGCCGCCAAGCTCGTCATCGCCCGGCTTGACCGGGCGATCCAGTAACCCCTGGAACGCAAATGAGACAATGGCCGTGCCTTAATCGAGTCTCGGTGGTTACTGGATGCCCCGCATTCGCGGGGCATGACACTGAGGAACGGATTTAGAGATTGGCTTAACATATCGGGCACTGACGTGAAGGCGACCTGGCAATGAAGCTCTGCCGTTATGACGACAACCGCATCGGGATCGTGCGCGGGCGCGACGTGCACGACGTATCGGCGATCCTCGACGCGCTGCAGCCGCTGCGATATCCGCTGCCGTTCGGCGACCCGCTGATCGCCAATCTTGATGGGCTGCGCGAACGCATGGAGCGCCTCGCTGACGCAGCGGCCCCGCGGCCGCTCGAATCGGTGCGGCTCATGAGCCCGGTCGCCAATCCGTCGAAAATCATCGGCACGCCCGCGAACTATCATGCGCATGTGGAGGAGGCGCGGCGCGACGCCGAGATCTCGGTTTACAACGCGGGACGGCAGCGCACCATCGAGGAACAGGGGCTGTTTCTCAAGGCCTCGTCGTCGCTGGTCGGCCCGTCCGAAGGCGTGACCGTCCGTTTCCCGGACCGCCGCACCGATCACGAGGCCGAACTGGGCGTCGTCATCGGCCGCCGCACCGGCCCGATCGCCGAGGCCGACGCGCTCTCCGTCGTCGCCGGCTACGCGATCGCGCTCGACATGGTGGTGCGCGGCAAAGAGGACCGCAGCTACCGCAAGTCGCCGGACAGCTACGCCGTGCTCGGTCCCTGGCTCGTCACCGCCGACGAGGTCGGCAGCCCGGATGCGCTCGATTTCAGCCTGCACGTGAACGGCGAACTTCGCCAATCCGCCAACACGCGCGAGATGATCATCGGGATCGCGCGCCAGATCTCCTGGGCGTCGTCGGTCTATACGCTTTACCCGGGCGACATCATCATGTCCGGCACCTGCGCGGGCGTCGCGCCGGTGAAGCCGGGCGATGTGATGACCCTGTCGTTCGAGCGCATCGGCGAGATGACGGTCCCGGTCAAATAATGTCGCGAGGTCGCCGACCCGCGGCTAAGGCTGCCAAGCCTTTGGGCACGTTGCCGCATTGCAGCCGCCGATCTGTTGCAAGCTTGCCCAACCGTCGCCATTCTAACCGCACCGCGACGGGCGCGGCCGGTCGGTCCCATATATGAAACGCAAGATTGCAGCCATTATGGCTGCCGATATCGCGGGCTACGCCAAGCTCGTGGCCGAGGACGAAGAGGAGACGCTGCGGCGCCTCGAGGCCTACCGAGAGGTTTTCCGGGATTTCGTCGCGCGTTCGTCGGGCCGCATTTTCAATACCGCCGGTGATGCGGTGATGGCCGAGTTCGCCAGCGCAGTCGACGCGGTGCGCTGCGCGATCGACCTTCAGGAGAGCCTGCGCGCCCGCAATCTCGGCTATCCGGCCAGCCGGCAAATGAGCTTCCGCATCGGGATCAGCATCGGCGACGTGGTGGAGCGCGACGGCGACCTTCTGGGCGATGGCGTCAACGTTGCGGCGCGGCTCCAGGGGCTGGCCGATCCCGGTGGGCTGTGCGTGTCGCGGACGGTGTACGAGCAGGTCGGGAGCAAGCTGTCGGTCAAGTTCATCGACATAGGCGAGCAGCAGGTGAAGAACCTGCCGCTGCCGATTCATGCGTACGTCGTGGCGCTCGGCGAAGCCGATCGTGTCCCGGCGGCGGCGAAATCACCGAAGCGTGTCGCCTCCCTGTGGCCGGTTGCGGTCACGGCGGCGAGCCTCGCCGCCATCGCCGCCGTAGTCTTTCTCTATCATCCGGACGACCAGCGTCTCGGCCTCATCGGTCCGCCAAGCCCGCCCGAAGCGGCGGGCACGGAGCCGTCCAAAAGCTCGCCGGCGCTCGTCGCAGAGCACGTGCCGTACATCTCGGATCGCGAGCGGATTCTGATCCGCGACACCTACATGCCGGCGCCGGATCACAAGGCGTTGGCGATCAGCGCGTATGAAGCCGGCTACAGCACCGGCCAGAAGGATGACGAAGCCGCCAGGGCCGCGGCCCTCGAACAATGCCGCCAGCTCACCGACACGATCTCGTCGGGGACGCGTTGCTCGATCTATGCGGTGGGCAATACCGTCATCGCGCCCAACGCCCGTCCAGCCATGCCGCGGCAGCCATGGCTGGTGCGCGACACGTCGATCGAGACGCCGTTCGATCCGGACAGGATTCCGCTCGCGAACGAACGGTTCCTCACGCGTCTGCAGAAAGGCTATCGCACTGCGCGCAAGGTCAAGGTGGCGGCGCTCTCGACCTTCGGCCGCGGAGCGATGTACGCCGCCCAGGCAACCGTCGATGAAGCCGTGCGCCGCGCGCTCGAGCTCTGCGGCAGCCGCTCGCGGTTTCCGTGCATCGTCCTTGCGGTCGACGACAACTTCGTCGTGCCGATCCCAACGACGCGAAAGATCACCGGGCTGTTCTATGCTTCCGCAAGCTCAGCGATCGCGGCGAACGCGCGCGAGGACGTGGAGCGGCGCCTGCAAAGCTCGACGGGCGGCTGGAATGCGGTTGCGGTCGGCGCCGCGCGCCGCCCCGGAATGATGCTCAAGGCGACATCCGAGCAGCAGGCGATCGACGGTGCCCTCGCCGAATGCGCGCAACAGGACCGCGACTGCCACGTGATCGCTCTTGGGCCCTTTGCGGTCGAGGCCAAATGAACGCGACAAGCAAGCGCGATAAGTAGACGCGGTAAGCGCGAATAGATGCAGCCACCGGGCGGCACGCCAAGCCTGGGGTGGGGGCGGGGGGCCAAGCCCGGTTGGACGCCCGATGACTGCACACACGCGAAATCTTGCATTGTGAATTGAACGCCGCAGTGACGCCGGTCACATTCCGGGCGATTACCGCTGACCGCGCGCCGCGACAGATCGCGGCAGAAAAATAAATGGCCAGGACAGAGCCCGGCCATTTGCACCCCTTCGGAAAAGTGTCGGCTATTTCCGCGCGCGGATCTCGCTCCATGTCGCCGGCCGCAGATTCCCCGGCCACGCCGGCCCGAGACACCGCACCATCTCGGCAACCAAGCCCGCCGGCGGGAAATTTGCGAGCGCATGACGCAGACGCAGCAACACCTCCCGCGCGTGTCCGAGGGCCATGGCAAAAGGCACCGCGACTGCCTTGCGGATGGCCGCCATCCTGACCGCTGCCGATGCTCGCCGCGGCCTGACCCGACGGACCGGACGACTTGCCATGAAGAACATGATGCCGAGGAAGGCAACGCTGATCAGGAACGGAACGAACCTCACCGGAGCGACAGGCGCCATCGGCTGAGTGCCGAGCGTCCCTTGCGCAACCCCGAGATCCGCGTTGATCGCAACCGGCGTCGGGGCAAGGTTTTCGATCGCCGGCGTCCAGGCACCGTCGGCACCCTCGCGATGGAGGATCACGCCGAGGCGATCATCGAGGCTCGCGATCGCGCGCGTGCCGACGGTTCCCGATGCGAGGACGGCAAGGACGGCCGCCTGGGGGCTGGCGGCTTCCGCCGGCGCGAGGGACTTCGCGACGAAGCTGCGGTGAACCCAGTTGCCGTCGCGCGTCTGCGTCTCGGTGACGACCGCGTCATCGCTGTTGCGCACATAGGCGGTGGTCGCAGTGTCATGGACCACGGTCGCGTCAAGCGCCTTGGCCATGAAGGCCTTCACCGCCGCGAGCGAGGGCAGCGTGGCTTGAGCTTGACCCTGCGCTTCCCCTTTCGCGGCCAGCGCCTCGATGGCGCGGGCGCGCAACATTTGCGGCCACATCTCACGGAAGAGCGCGTGCGACTGGAACATCTCCGCACCCTCGAGCCTTCCGTTAATGGCGAACACGGCCCCGATGATGCGGTCGTTCTTTTTCGCGCCGGCTGCCAGCGCGTCGACGTAGTGCTTGGCAGCGCCGACCAGCGCGGTGCTTTCAAGCGCGAGCGGCAGGCTCGTGCGCCATGTCGACGTCCGCGCTTTGAGCACGGTGTCGGAGTTGAGGTCGCGCCGATCGAGGTCGGCCCAACGGTAATCCTTCGGCGTCTCCACCGTCTCTCCCAAGGCGCGGGAGAGCGATGCGCGCGTCGTATCGATGTCCCACCACACCGCCGATTGGCGCAGCCGCGTCATCTGCTTGGTGTCGGACGCGCTGACCTCGAGCGCAAGCGTGCCGAGGTGACTCGGCAGCATGCCGACGGGCTTCAAGGTGTCAGGATTTTCGCCGTCGCGGGCCGTCGAGCGAAACGGATCGATGCAGAACGTCGCGAGCGTGATCGGGCCTGAATGGGGCGGCAGCAACGTGCCCAGGCCGACGACCTGATCCTGCAAGCCGCCGCGCAGCATCGTGCCGGCCGGAATGAACAGGCTGCGGTTCGAGAAATTTTCGACCGTGATCGGGTCGCCGCTGTCATTCCAGCGGACCTTGGCCTGTCCATTGTTGACGGCCTGGTCGAGGGTGAGCGGCGTCGAGCCGGTGCTGTTGCCGCGGACGAAATAGACGGAGAGATTGTCGTAGCTCACAGGCGCGGAGACGATGGGCTCGGAGATCGCGGGCCCCATCAGCGCCGCCAGTGACACAAAACTCGCCGCCAACCGACAGAATGTCTTCATTCTTCGCTCCTTGTTGTCGGGCCCCGCAAAATTGCGGGTCGTGTGCGAACGTGCACCGGCCAAAGCCCGCGCACGGGAGGAACGGACCCACGCAAAAATCTCGACCGCAGTCTGACGAAGGCACACGACACAAAAATCATTCGTGGACCTTTGCCGCGATCCCGCCATGGGAACCGGCAGCAGACACGCGGCGGCGAGTGTCCGAGTCGAAGCGGTATTGGGTGATTGTAGCGAATGAATGGCGCGCTATCGCGTTGATGCGCAGCGAAGATGAACGAGGAGTCAGAGCAAGGGCGGCGTACGCCGTGCGGGCGGCGATGTCAGCCTGCCAGATAGGCTCCGCGCACGTGCGGATTGTCGATTAGCTCAGCGCCGCTTCCTGACAGCACCATCGCTCCCGATTCGAGAAGATACGCACGATCGCACATCTCGAGCGCGGCGAGGGCGTTCTGCTCGACCATGAGGACCGTGGTTCCGGCGTCACGAATGCCGGTGATGATGTCGAATGTCTGCTCCACGATATTGGGCGCGAGTCCGAGCGACGGCTCATCGAACATGATGAGCTTCGGCCGAGACATGAGAGCCCGCGCGATCGCAAGCATTTGTTGTTCGCCGCCGGACAGCGTGCCGGCGGGCTGTTGCCGCCGTTCGGCGAGCCGCGGGAACTGCTCGAACATGCGTTCGAAGTCGCGCGCGATCTCGGCCCCGTCAGTCCGGCGATAGCAGCCCATCTCGAGATTTTCCGCGACCTTCATGTAGGGGAAGACGTGGCGCCCCTCCGGGCAATGGGCGATGCCGAGGGAGAGGATTTTGCGCGGCGAGGCGTTGGTGATGTCCTCCCCGTCGAAGATGACCTTGCCGCTCGCCACGGGCACGAGCCCTGAAATGGCCTTGAGCGTCGTCGTCTTCCCGGCACCGTTGGCGCCGATGAGAGCAACGAGCTGACCCCGCTCGACGGTGAGCGAAATGCCTTTCACCGCCGTCACCTTGCCGTAGCGGCAGACAAACTCGCGAAGCTCAAGCACGCCTTTTTCTCTGCCCAAGATAGGCCTGGATCACTTCCGGATTGTTCTGGATCTCGGTCGGCGATCCTTCGGCGATGATGCGCCCGTAGTTGAGCACGACGATGCGATGGCAGACTTTCATGACCATCGGCATGTCGTGCTCGACCAAGAGAATGGTCACACCGGACGCGCCGATCTTCTGGACCAGCTCGATGAACCGCGCGGTCTCGGACGGATTCATTCCCGACACCGGTTCGTCCAGCAGCAGCATCGATGGCTTCACCGCGAGCGCCAGCGCGACGCCGAGCAGCCGCTGCTCGCCGTAGGGCAGCGTACCGGCCGACTCGGCCGCCCGATGCTCAAGTCCGACGAAGCACAGGATGTCGTGAGCGTCATCGTGGAGCTCCTGCTCGGATTGCTTCTCGCGGGGCGTCCGCAGCAGCGTATCCCACAATGCCGAGCGGCCGCGGCAATGAAGGCCCGTCAGCACGTTCTGGAAGACGCTCGTGTCCTGGAACACGCTGGTGCGCTGAAAAGTCCTGACGAGACCGAGCCGGGCGATCTCGTGGGGCTTCAATCCGTTCAGGCTGGTGGAGCGATAGCGCACCTCGCCCTTCGTGGGCCTGAGAAAGCCGGTGATGACATTGAATGCCGTGGTTTTGCCGGCGCCGTTCGGGCCGATCAAGCCGACGATTTCGCCGGCGCGGACGGAGAACGTCATGTCGGCGATGGCGACAAGGCCGCCGAAATGCACGGTCACGTGCTCGACCGACAAGACAGTCTCTGCGTTGCCGGTCGTCATTCGTGCACCTTCGAGCCCGCGCCGAGCGCATCGTGCATGGGCCTCGCCCGCTTCCATTGCGAGGCATAGCGTTCGATGGCCGGCACGATGCCCTGCGGCAACAGGAAGACGATGATGATCATCAGCGCGCCGTAGATCATCCACTGCACGGCAGGCGCCGCGAACGATCGCAGAACCACCGGCAGAAAGCCGAAGATCACCCCGCCGACAATCGGCCCCGCGAGCGTGCCCTTGCCGCCCGTGATCACCATGATCACCATCGTCACGGTGTAGATGAAGAGGAAGATGTTGGGATCGATGATCTTCACATAATGGGCATAGAGGCTGCCGGCCGCGCCCGCCATTGCTGCGGAAATGACCGCGGCCAGGACCAGGTAGCGTGTGACGTCGATCCCGACCGACGTTGCCAGCGGCTCATTGTCCTTCAGCGCCGCCATGGCGCGGCCGGCGCGCGAATTCACCAGGCGCTGGATGACGACGTAGGAGACGATCCCGACGATCGCGACCAGAAAATAGTAACTCGTCTTGCTCCAGAATTCGTATTCGCCCAATCCCGGAAGCCACAGCGTGTAAGGCGGAATGTTGTTGAGCGCGAGCGGCCCCTGGGTGAGTTCGACCCAGTTCAACGCGACGAGCCTCGTCACTTCGGCGAAGCTGATGGTGACGATCACGAAATAGGCACCGCGGACCTTGAACGAGAGCTTCCCGATGAGGTAGCCGCACAGCCCGGCAATCACGATCGCGATGAAAAAGCCGACGACGGCCGGCCACGGCTCGTGCACGACATGAAACCCGCCCGGCAGTTCGATGTCGAAGCCCAGCGTCGTCAGCGCGCTTGCGTAGGCGCCGATGCCGAAGAACGCGACGTGGCCGAGGCTGAGTTGCCCGGTGTAGCCGAGCAGCAGATTGAGGCTCATCGCCGCGATGATGAAAATGCCGGTCGTGATGGCGACATGAAGGAAATACTGATCCAGAAGCCAGAGCGGAACGGAGAGGAACGCGAGCGCCCAGAGCAGCGGCCAGGCGCGTCTCATCCGGTGCGCTCCGCCCGCGTGAACAAGCCGGTCGGCTTGATCAGCAGCACCACGATGATGATGAGGAAGCCCATGGCGTCGCGATAGCCGGACGAAATATAGCCGGCACCAAGCTCCTCGACGAAGGCCAGGATAAATCCGCCCAAGGTGGCGCCGGTGATGTTGCCGAGGCCGCCAAGGATGACGATCGCAAATGCTTTCAGCGACGCCATGTCGCCCATGGTCGGCGTGACCAGAAAGACCGGGCCGAGCAGCGCGCCGGCGGCAGCGGCGAGGCTCGAGCCGATCGCGAATGTCGCCGTGTGGATCGCGCGGATGTTCACGCCCATGAGCGCGGCGGTGTCGCGATCCTGGAATGTCGCACGCATGGCCTTGCCGAGCTTGGTGCGATTGATCAAGAGATTGGTGCCGACGATCAACGCGCAGGCGACGACCAGCACGAACAGGCGGAGCCACGAAATGAAGACCGGGCCAAGCTGCAGCGGCGCTTCGGGAAACGGCGTCTTGATCGCCTTCGACACGCCGCCCCAGTAAAGCAGCTCGGCGTTCTGCATGATGATCCAGGCGCCGATCATCACTAGCATCGTGGTGTCGATGTCGGCACCTTGCAGCGGCCGCAGCAACAGCAATTCGATCAGCGCTCCGAGCACGCACCCGGCCAGCACTGCGACGATCAGCGCCAGGAAGAAGTTGGCGCCCGACGTCACCTCGAGAAAGAAGACCGCGTAAGCGCCGAAAGCGTAAAGCTCGCCATGCGTGAAATTGACGACGCGCATGATGCCGAAAATCAGCGTCAGGCCGATGCCGAGCAGCGCATAGGTGCTGCCGAGGATCAGTCCGTTGGCGAGATGTTGCAGAAGCTCGTTCACGCTCGTTCCGTCGACATTAGGCCGAGCTCAGCCTCGTAGGGTAGGCAAAGCCACCGGGTCCGGCCCTTGGCCGGCCCGATGACCGGCTCCGCGTGCCCACCGTTAGTCAGCGCAGCGTGGGCACGCGCGGACACGTCCGCGCTTTGCCCACCCTACGACCCGTACATTGCGGCAAATGTCGCGGCGATCGAAAAAACACGCCTAGAAGCTCGGCTTGATGATGTGCCCGTCTTTGATCTCCACGACGTAGATGTTGGCCATGTTCTGGCCGCTCTCCCGGCCGGCGGGACCCTCTTTGGCAAAATGGATGTTGCTGTTGATGCCGTGCACATCCACTTTCCACAGCGCCGCCTGGATATCCTTGGCATCGGCCTTGCCGGCGAGCTTGAGGGCCGCCGCGATGGTCATCATGCCGTCGAAGCCGCGATGCCCTTCTGTCAGGCCGGCGATGTCATAGCCGCGCTTCTTCCACTCGGCGATGAACTGCTTGACGACCTCCGGGTTCGGCGACAGCTCGGGAAACCACGGCGCGAAGAACAACGTGTAAAAGGTGTTGTTGGTCGCCGCGACACCGGCCTGTTCGATGAGCTGGTCGGGCGATGAAGACGCGCTCGCGACGATGATCTTTTGCGGCAGCTGCAGCGCGTAGGCCTGCTTGAGCAGCAGGATGAGCTGCTCGACCTCCGTCGTCACGAACAGCGTATCGGCACCCGAGCCTTTGATCTTGGCAAGCTGGGCGCTCATGTCCTCCGCAGTGGCGTCCATGGTCTCGCGCATCGCCGTCGAAATGCCGCGCTTCTGCAGAAGCTCGCTGAAGGCCTTGGCGTTGCCGAGACCCCAGTCGTTGTTGACCACGAGGAACGCGACCTTCTTCATATGGAAGTTGTCGACATACTTCTCGAAGGCGCTCGCCAGCATGCTGCTGGTCGGCGCCGAGCGGAACACCCACGGATTGCCCGACGTCGTGATCTTGTCCGACGACGAGGTCTCCACCACCATCGGCACGCCGTACTCCATGAGCTTCGGCATCACCGCGAGCGTGAAGTTCGAGCCCCAGGCGCCCATCAGGACCGGCACCTTGTCGCGGACGAGGAGCTTTTCCGCCGCCGCCGCCGCTTCGGTCGGATTGCTCTTGTTGTCCTCGACCACGAGTTCGATCTGCCGCCCCATCACACCGCCGCTGGCGTTGATGGTGTCCGCGGCAATGCGCGCGCCGCTCAGAACGAAGTTGCCGGAAGCGGCCACTGCGCCGGTCAACGGCTCGATGACGCCCACCTTGATGCTGTCGGCCGCGTGCGCGTGAACGCTCACCAGCCCGAGACCGGCCGCGAGCAGAACGGCAAGTGATTTTATCGTCATTGGTTAAGTCCCTTCATTCGGTCAGGCCGTGTGGGTTGCCGCCTGCAAATCGAGAAGACGCTGATCCTGATAACGCGGACGGTCGGGCCGCGGCTTCGACAGCAGCGTCTGAATGGCACAGGGCTTGTCGGAGTCGTTGTGAATGTCGTGATAGACCTCGGCAGGGAGCGAGATGAGGTCCCACTTGCCGAGCTTCGCCGAGAACGTCTCGCCGTTCAAAAACACGTTTACGGTGCACTCGCCTTCGAGGATGAAGAACGTCTCCTCGGTCTCATGGCAATGGACCGGAATGCGGTTGCCGCCGGGCATGGTCTGGATCGACATCGTGAACGCGACCGGCTGCACGGCGTTGCTCTCGCTGTGGTCGACCGATCCGGAGGCGCCGATATAGCGGCGCTGGCTGCGGGCAAATTCCGGCTCGATCTTCGTCTCCAGGCCGAAGACATTCCAGTCTTCGCGACGATCGGCGTAACGCGCGATCCGGCCACGCATTTCCTGTTCGAGCGACATTGCACTCTCCTTGTTCTTAAGGCCGCGCGAGGGCTTCGGCGCGAAACGCGCAGCACGCAGGAAAGATTATGCTGTTCCTATTCCGGCCCGTCAAACGGGCCTACATCGAGAGCAGCGCCTGCTGGGTCGCGGTGTCTTTCATCAGGCCCGCCATCGGCCCGTGCCATTTCACCTGGCCTTTTTCGAGAACATAAGCGCGGTCGGACACGAGCGCGGCGAAATGGATGTTCTGCTCCGACAGCAGCACCGACAGGCCTTCCTTCTTGAGCGCGGCGATGGTGTTCGCCATCTCCTCGACGATGACCGGCGCGACACCCTCGGAAGGCTCGTCGAGCAGGACCAGCAGCGGATTGCCCATCAGCGTGCGTGCAACCGTGAGCATCTGCTGCTCGCCGCCGCTCATATGGGCGCCGCGCCGGTTCGGCATGGCGCCGAGATTCGGGAACAGGCGGTAAAGCTTATCGGCGTCCCATTGCGGCGCAGGCTTGCCGTCTGGAAACCGGCGCGCCGTCTGGCGGCCGATGTCGAGGTTTTCCGCGACCGTGAGATCGGAGAAAATGCGGCGGTCTTCCGGCACAAAACCGATGCCGAGTCTAGCGATCTCATACGGCCGCAGATGCGAGATATCCGCGCCGCAGAACCGCACCATGCCGCGGCGGCGCGCCAGCAGGCCCATCACGGCCTTGATGGTGGTCGACTTGCCGGCGCCGTTGCGGCCCATCAGCGCCACCACCTCGCCGCGCTCGATCCGCAGCGCGAGGTCGAACAGGATGCGTGCCGCGCCGTACCATGCGTCGAGGTTTTCGACCTCGAGCATGGGCGCATCGTGAGCGGGGGCGCGCGCTGGTTTGGGCGAAGTCATGTCGGCGCCGCGTAGGTCTTGCCGGTGCCGAGGTAGACCTCCTGCACCTGCGGATTACGACGGATCGATTCCGCGTCGCCATCGGCGATCAGCGCGCCACGCGCGAGCACCACAATGCGATCCGCGTAGGCGAACACCACGTCCATGGAATGCTCGGTGAAGAGCACCGAGATGCCGCGCTCGGTGACGAGCCGCTTGACGAGCGCAATCATGCCGACGCGCTCACGCGGCGCCATGCCGGCGGTCGGCTCGTCCATGAGGAGAACCCGCGGATCGTTGGCGAGCGCGATCGCAAGCTCGACGCGCTTCACGTCGCCATAGGCAAGCTCGCGGCAGGCGCGAGGCGCGGCCTCCGCCATGCCGACCTGGGCCAATAATTCCAGTGCACGCGGGCGATGGCGCGCCGCCAGTCGCCGGCCAAATCGATAGATTTCGCGGTGGTGACTCGCGAGCGCCATCTGCACGTTCTCGACCACCGTCATCGAGCCGAAAGTCGCCGCAACCTGAAAGGTCCGGCCGACGCCAAGCCGCGCGATGCGGCGCGGCTTAAGGCCCGCGATGCTGTTGCCTTCGAGGCGAATGTCGCCGTCGTCCGGCCGCACCTGGCCGTTGATCATGTTGAAGCAGGTCGATTTGCCGGCGCCGTTCGGTCCGATCAGCGCCAGGAACTCGCCGCGACCGACCTCGAAGCTCACGCCGTCGACGGCGCGCACGCCGCCGAAGGATTTGTAGAGGCCGCTGACCGCAAGCACGCTCATTTGGCGCTCCGTCGCGCAGCGAACCGCTTCGTCGCAAATCCGACGATGCCGCCCGGAAACACCAGCACCAGCACGAGAATGATCGCGCCGAGCAGCGCATGCCAATACGCCGTCTGGCGCATGATGGTGTCTTGCAACACCGCGTAGATGCTGGCGCCTGCGATCGGTCCGCCGAGCGACTCAAGCCCGCCCAGCAGCACCATGACGATGCCGTCGATCGAGCGGCTGACGTCGATCGTCTCCGGCGATATCGAGCCCTTGGCGAACGCAAAGAGGCCGCCGGCGATTCCCGCGGCGGCACCGGCGATCGCGAACGCAAGCCAATGCACCCGCTTCACGTCGATGCCGATAGCTTCGGCGCGCAAGGGCGAGTCGCGTCCCGCCCGCATGGCATAGCCGAACGGCGAGAACAGGATCACGCGCAGCCCCACGACCACGATCGCGGCCGCGGCGACGCACAGGAGATAATAGCGCCACGCCACATCGAACGGCGGCGTCGGCCAGATGCCGAGTACGCCGTTCGAGCCCCCGGTCACGTCCTGCCATTGGAACACGATCGACCACACGATCTGCGCGAAGGCGAGCGTCAGCATCGCGAGATAGATGCCCGAGAGGCGCACCGCGAACCAGCCGAACAGCAGCGCGCCGAGCCCGGCGACGACCGGCGTTGTAGCGAGCGCAGCTAACATCGGCGCGGAGGAGAATTTCACCATCAGCGCTGCGGCGTAGGTGCCGAGGCCGAAATAGGCCGCGTGGCCGAACGAATGCATCCCGCCCGGCCCCATGATGAAATGCAGGCTGACAGCAAAGATCACCGCGATCAGCACATCGGTGCCGAGCACCAGCGTGTAGGGCGAAAATGATTGCACGCCTGCGAGCGCAACAAGACCGACCAGCACACCCGCCGCCGCCGTCTTGAGGAGGGGAGACGCCGGCCGCAGCGGATCTTCGGTCGCAGCGGCAGACCGCGCAACGATCGGGATGCCGCCGAGAAGACCGTGCGGGCGCACGATCAGCACCACCGCCATGACGATGAATTCGGCGACAAGCGTCAGCTTGGAAAAGTTGATGTCGAAGCCCGCGATGTGGACGACGCCGATGCTGATGCACAGCGCCTTGATCTCGGCGATGATGACGGCGGCGAGATAGGCGCCGGGAATCGAACCCATGCCGCCGACCACCACGACCACGAACGCATCGCCGATCACGCTGAGGTCCATGGCGAGGCTCGCCGGCTCGCGCGCCAGCTGAAGTGCGCCGCCGAGGCCGGAGAGGAACGAACCCGCAGTGAACACCGCCGTGAACAGGAGCGCCTGGTTGACGCCGAGCGCACCCACCATCTCGCGGTCCTGGGTGGCGGCGCGCACCAGCCGTCCGAACCGCGTGCGCGCCAGCGCGAGATGGAGAATGACGAGGACGATCGGCCCCATGGCGATCAGGAAGAGATCGTAGCTCGGAAACCGGCGGCCGAGAATTTCAACGGCGCCGCGCAGCCCCGGCGCACGCGGTCCCAAGAGGTCTTCCGGCCCCCACAGCCAAAGCGCCGCGTCGTTGATGATCAGCACCAGCGCAAAGGTCGCGAGCAGCTGGAACAGTTCGGGGATGTGATAGATGCGGCGCAGCAGCAGGACTTCGATGAGCGCGCCGAGTGCCGCCACGGCGAGCGCCGCGACGATGACGCCGGCCCAGTAGCCGAGGCCCGCCGTCGTCGCCAGCGTGTAGGCAAGATAAATGCCCACCATGTAGAGCGAGCCGTGGGCCATGTTGATGATGCGGGTGACGCCGAAAATCAGCGAGAGGCCCGCGCCCACGAAGAACAAAGCCGAAGCCGCCGCGAGCCCGTTAAGCGCCTGGATCGCAACGGACTCGAAGCTCATGTCAGACGGCAGAAATCATATAAGGACGTTTTGCTACGTAGGGTGGGCAAAGCGAAGCGTGCCCACCACCCAGCGCCGCGGTCGGCACGCGCGGACAAGTCCGCGCTTTGCCCACCCTACGAGCCGCGTTTGCCGTCACTTGTCGGCTGGGCGCAGCTTTGCGACCTCTGCGTCGGATGGAAGCACGCTCGCGCCGTCGACATACTTGGAGTTGACCATGATGGGCTTGCCGTCCTTCAACGCGAGCTTGCCGACATAGGCGCCCATGGTGGCCTGGTGATCGCTGGCGCGAAACTCGAACGGACCGAACGGGCTGTCGACCTTCAGCCCCTTGAATGCATTGACGACCTTCTCGGTATCGGTCGAGCCGGCCTTGGTGATGCCGGCGGCCATGGACTTCACGGTGACGTAGCCGACCACGGAGCCGAGCCGCGGATAGTCATTATACCTCTTCTGATAGGCGGCGAGGAACGCCTTGTGCGCCGGCGTGTCGATTGCGTACCAGGGATAGCCGGTGACCACCCAGCCAACCGGTGCTTCGTCCTTGAGCGGGTCGATGTATTCGGGCTCGCCCGAGAGCAGGCTCGCGACGAAGCGGTTCTTGAAGGTGTCGCGGGTATTGCCCTCGCGCACGAACTTGGCGAGGTCCGGCCCGAACAGCACGTTGAAGATCGCGTCGGGCTTGGCGTCATCGATCGCCTGAGTAATCGCGCCGGCATCGACCTTGCCGAGCGGCGGCGCCTGTTCGGTGACGAACTCGACGTCCGGCTGTGCCTTCTTGATCATCGCCTTGAAGTTCTCGACCGCCGACTGGCCGTATTCGAAGTTGGGATAGACGAGCGCCCAGCGCTTCTTCTTCGCCGCGATGATGTCTGGCATCAGCATGGCGACCTGCATGTAGGTCGAGGAGCGCAGCCGATAGGTATATTTGTTGCCGTTCTGCCAGGTGATCTTGTCGGTCAGCGGCTCGGCGGCGAGGAAGAAGACCTGCTTCTTGCCCGCAAATTCGGTGACGGCGAGCCCGACATTGGAGAGGAACGTGCCGGCGATGAGGTTCGTCCCTTCGCGCGTCGTGAGTTCCTCGGCGACGCGCACCGCATCGCCTGGATTGGCGCCGTCGTCGCGGATCACGAATTCAAGCTTCTTGCCGAGCACGCCGCCCGCGGCATTGATCTCTTCGATCGCAAGATCGATGCCTTTCTTGTAGGGCTCGAGAAACGCGGGCGCGGCCTTGTAGCTGTTGAGTTCGCCGACCTTGACTGTCTGCGCAGCAGCGGGAAGGGCGAAGGTTGTTACGGCAAGGCAGACAATCGACAAACGGGTACGGAATTTCATGAACGGGCTCCGCAGATCGGCCGGATTAAAGGCATCCGGCGAACGTCGTCCAGTGTCCGCCCGCCGCCGAAGTTGTCAAGCACGGGCGACGCCAGGCCGCACGGTGATGGCCGGCTGCCTACGGTGATGCGGAGATGCAAATCACAGGCCGTCATTCCGGGGCGCCGCAGCGAAGCGGAGGCGGGCCCGGAATCCATGAACACAGTCCTGGGAGTATGGATTCCGGGCTCGCCCTGCGGGCGCCCCGGAATGACCTGCTGGGAGCGTGTGCCCGTCCGACAAATCGCGCTACGCGAAGGCCCAGCCTTTGAGGCCGAAGGCGACGGCCACCATGCGCGTGATGAAAGCACCCACTATGGTCACCACGACGCCGAGCCAGATTTCTTCGGGCTGCAGCCGCTCGGCTTCCCACCCGAGAAACAGCGAGAATGCCAATCCCCACACCACCGCGATCTCCGGATAAAGCTCGCCCCGCAAGCTCGCAATCTCACGGTCCTGGCGCAGCAGATCGCGGATCAGGCTGCCGAACGAACTGGTGATGCCGGCCGAAATCGGTCCCCACAGCCAAAGCGGCTGGACTGACGTATCGAGCACCACGACCACGCCGACCACGATAAACGCGGCAAGGCCCAACGCGTCGAAAAGCTCGATGAGGTGCGTGCCAAGATGGCGGCGCGCCTGCAGCGATTGCACCACGCGCTGGGCACCGGCCAGCGTGATGATCTTGAAGAACGCCATCCCCAACCCGACTGTGACGAAGACCGTGAGCAGGGGCACCGGATCGCGCACGATCCCGAGCGGTTCGCGCTGAACGAGAAGGTCGCGCACGACGCCGCCGCCAAGCGCCGGCAGGCTGACGAGCACCAACGCGCCGAACAGCGAATACCGGCCGGCATAAGCCAAGACGACACCGGACAGGGCGAAAGCGAAAGTGCCGAGGAGAGCGAGCGCCCGAAACCAGTCGGCATCGAGCGTCTGGTGAATGAGGATGGGCAGAGCATACGTGTCCGCTATGGTCTGGAATTCGCCGCTGCGCTTGATCTCGTCAATTGCGGCGTTGACGCGCGCAACCATGGCGGGCGTCTGCGACACGCGGCTCAGCATGAAATGGATGTCGGTCGAAAAAAGGAGCGGATGCTCCTCGATCTCGGCGCTCTTTTGCGTCCGCCAGGCGACGGTCGCTGCGACGATCCGGTCGGCGATGAAGCCGTCGACCCGGCCCTGAAGAAGATTTCGCAAGCTCTCGCCGTCGTCGCCCGCTTTGACGATCAGGTCGCTGTGCGCCGGATCGGCAATGAAGTCGTTGACCCTCGGATCGGCATAGGTGAAGCCCGCAACCACGCCGAGGCGGAAATGCTGCTTCACGAACAGGTCGAGCATTTCGGGAATGGTCGAGAAACGATACCGCCGGCTCGCGCCCTTTCGCACCGTGAGAGCGTCGGTCTCGCTGCGATACGGCTTGGAGAAATACGCGTAGCGATCGCGCTCGGCGCTGTAGGTCGCACCCGCCGCGATATCGGCTTTGCCTGCGGCGAGCGCCGCCAGGTGATCTTCCCACGGCATGTCGGCAAGGATGATTTCGATGCCGAGAATGCGCCCGATCGCACGCTCGATCTCGACATCGAAGCCGGTCAGAACCGGAACACCACGCCGATACTCGCGGTATTGATAGGGGTCCCACGGGTACCAGCCGCCGCGCAACGTCCGCGTGTCTTGCAGACCTGCCTGCGGCGAGGCCGGCGATTCAGCCGCGCGGGCCGTTAAAGTCCAGGCGAGCCCCGCGAGACTCGCCAGCAGGATGGCGCCGACAATAGATGAGACGTACGTACGCAGCGACAGCGCCCGCTGCCCCGGCTGCATATCACTTGCGGTCGCGCGCGCGGTCCATCAGGGATTTCTCCTGGCCGCCGTCGATCTCGATCTGAGTGCCGTTGACCATGTGCATCAGCGGAGAGGCGAGCATCACCACGAGCGCTGCGACTTCGTCGACCTCGGCGATGCGCCCCATCGGTATAGAGGAGGGCGCCAGCTGGTTTGCTTCGTCGTAGCTGAGCTTCATGTCGCGTGCCATCGCCTTGACGAGCCCATCCCAGCGCTCGGTGCGCACCGGCCCCGGATTGACGGCGCAGAAGCTGATGCCGTGCTTGCCGTATTGCCCGGCGAGCGACATGGTAAGGTTCTGACCGGCGGCATTGGCGGCGCCCGGCGCGATCTCCCAATAGGACGGCTTGACGCCGTCATTGCCGATCAGGTTCACGACCCGGCCGCCGCCCTGCTTGACCATGATCGGCAGCACGTAGCGCAGGCAGCGCACATAGCCCATGAACTTGAGCTGCAGCGACTGCGCCCAGTCGGCCTCGGTGAGATGCTCCAGCACGCCGCCCGGCGAGGAGCCGGCATTGTTGACCATGATGTCCACGCGCCCGAGCGCCGCATGCCCCTTGGCGATGAAATTCTTCGCGTCCTCGTCCTTGGTGAGGTCCGCTGGAATACCGACGATCTTGCGCCCGGTCTCCTTGGCGATCTCCGCCGCCGCCTGCTCGATCGCATCCTTGCGCCGCGAGCAGATCGCCACATCGACGCCCTCGCGCGCGAGGAGGCGCGTGATGCCCTTGCCGATGCCCTCGCTGCCGCCGGTGACGAGCGCGGTCTTGCCTTTGAGTTGAAGATCCATGGCGGCCTACTCCTTCATGATGCGACGTAACGAAATGCGGCGCGCCGGAGTGCGCCGCGCGGCACGCTATTGCAGCGGAGATCGAGGGGCAAGGCGGGCCGGTGCAACCATGCTGCTTTGGTGGCCGTCGAAAGTGCCAGGAAGAAGCGCCCTTGAATTGTCCGGCTTTTTACCGTACATATTGACCGGAAAAATGAGAGGTTCAGATGCCCCAGCAACCAGTCCGCACGGCTCGAATCGAGGCGCGTATTTCGCCGGATGCGCTCGCGATCGTTAAGCGGGCGGCGGAGATTCAAGGGCGCAGCATCAGCGACTTCGTCGTTGCAGCGGCGCGAGAGGCCGCCGAGCGCACAATCGAGAAGACCGAAATTATCCGGCTTTCGGTAGAAGGGCAGCGCGCCTTCGCACATGCCATTTTGAATCCGCCGGAACCTTCCGCCGGGCTTAAAAAGGCAGCCAAGGCCCATCGTCGATTGATCCGCGAAGTCCGGTGATACCGTTTGTCACCGAAGCGCTAAGCCGCGATCACGACCGTGCCGCGTTTCACTCCGGTGTGGACGCACTCGACCGCTATCTCCACGAGTTTGCGTTGCAGGACGTGCGACGCCGCATCGCAGGCTGCTTTGTTGCGCTAAACGATGCGAAGGCGATTGTCGGCTTCTACACGCTAGCGGCGACGAGCGTCGCGATAGATGCACTGCCGCCGGAATTGTCCAAGCGGTTGCCGCGCTACCCTCTTGTTCCGGCCGTGCTCATCGGCCGTTTGGCCGTGGCCCGCGAATGGCACAGACGAGGATTAGGCCGTGCGTTGATCATCGATGCCGCAATCCGCACCGATCGCCTCGGCATCGGCGCGTTTGCCCTGATCGTCGACGCCAAGGATGAGAATGCCCTGGCGTTCTATCGATCTGCCGGCTTCATTCTGATTCCAGGCGAGACCCGTCGCCTGTTCATTCCAGTCGCTACAGTCCTGAAAGCCGCGGGCAGCGCAAAGCCGGCGTAACTTTCAATCGCAGGCTACGTCCCCAAAATCGCCCTCGCAGCGTCCCCCACGGCCTCGACGTTCTCGCCGCAGTCGAAGAAGGCGACGATGCGGCAGGGGCAGCCTTCGAGGCCCTCATAGCGCCACGGGAACGCGCCGATGAGGGCGCGCTTGTTGAGCATCAGCTCGATGTCGCCGCCGAGGTTCTCGGCATGCAGCAGGCCTTCCTGGAACGCCCAGTTGTGGAACGGGAAGATGTCCGAGACCACTTTGCGCCCGGACTTCTTGTGCATGTACTCGAAGGTGCCGAAGAATTCTCCCGGGGTTTTGCCGTGCTGCTTGGTGAACTGGGCGGCGAGGTCCGGGCGCATGTTGCGGATCGACGTGTTCATGGCGTGGTCGCAGGAGCCGGTGTCCATCGCCCACCACTTGATCTTCTTCTTCAGCATCCACTGCAGCGTGTCGAGGTTGGGGCCGGGGTGGTAGCAGAAGTATTTGACGAGGTCCTGCTGCGGCCGGCCCTCGTAGTGGCGGTGCCAGCCGGTGTGCAGCACCAGGATGTCGCCCTCGCGGATGTCGGCTCCGGCGCGCGCGATGATCTCAGGCGTGATGACCGACCAATCCGACACCCATTTGGAGATGTCGACCACCACGCCGCGGTTGACGAGATAGTCGAGCGGCAGCGAGGCCATGTCGCCTTTGCGGTTGTCGGTCGCGTGCATGGCGCCGTCGAAATGCGTGCCGACGTGAAGCGCGGTGTCGATGCGCTGCGCCACGATCATCTGGGTCTGGAGGTTCTGGGCGTAATACATCTTGTTGCCGGCGTAGCCGACCCAGCCGGGCGTATGGACGTTCATCACGTGGCTCATATCGATGATCTTCATTGGCGCCTCTCAGTTGATCCCGTAGCCCGGATGAAGCGAACGCTTGCGTTCGCGCAATCCGGGGAAAGCATCTCCGCGTGGAAGCGGTTTCCCCGGATTGCGCTTCGCTCCATCCGGGCTACGGTTTGCATAGCCGACTGGAAAAGGGAATGCGCCGATGCAATGGTGCGCCCCGTTGCGAGCGAAAAGGACGGCGAGATGAAGTTGACCGGAGGGCAGGCGCTGGCGCGGCAGCTCGTCTTGGAGGGCATCACCGACGTGTTCGGGATTCCCGGCGTGCAACTCGACTGGGCGGTCGACGGCTTGCGCGAAGTGAGCAATCGCATCCGCTACATGGTGCCGCGCCACGAGCAGGCGGCATCCTATATGGCGGATGGCTATGCGCGCACCACCGGCCGCATCGGCACATTCATGGTGGTGCCTGGGCCAGGGCTGTTGAACGCGATGGCCGGACTTGCCACCGCTTACGCCTGCAATTCGCGGACGCTCGCGATCATCGGCAACATCCACTCCGAAGCGATCGGCAAGGGCTACGGCCTGCTGCACGAGGTGCGCAACCAAACGGCGATTCTGGGCTCGGCCACCAAGTGGCAGACGGCGGCTGCGACGCCCGCTGAAATACCGGCGCGGGTGCGCGAAGCCGTGAAACAGTTGCGCACCGGCCGGCCGCAGCCCGTCGGGCTCGAAATCGCGCCGGACGTGCTGGCGGCCAGCGGCGAGGTCGAACTGATCGATCCGCCGACCAGCGAGGAGGCCCGGCTTGCGCCCGATCCCGCCGCGATCGAGCAGGCGGCGGCGCTCGTCGCCAAGGGCGAATTCCCGGTGATTTACGTCGGCGGCGGCATTTTGGCCGCGGGGGCGACGGTCGCGCTCCAGGCACTCGCCGAGCAGCTCGGCGCGCCGGTGGTGGTGAGCGAGAACGGCCGCGGCGCGATTTCTGATCGCCATCCGCTCGCGCTCAATTCGCTCGGCGGGCGCGCGGTGTTCGGCCATGCGGACGTCGCGATCATCGTCGGCAGCCGTTTTGCCGACACCATGACCGGCGCGCCGTCGTGGCAGTCGCCAGGCCTGAAATACATCTGGATCAATGCCGATCCGGCGGCCTGGGGACCGCCGCGCAGCGCCGCGGTCGGCATCTGCGCCGATGCCAAGCTCGGCCTCGAGGCGCTCGCGGCGGCGCTGCCGCGGCGCAAACCGCGCGTACCCGACCTCGCCAAGGTGCGCGCCTGGGCGAACGAAGAGGCGCTGCAAGCCGAGCCGATCATGGCTTATCTGCGCGCGCTGCGGGCGGCGATCCCGGACGATGGCATCCTGGTCAACGAGCTGACCCAGGTCGGCTACCTCGCGCGCTCCATGTATCCCGTCTACGCCCCGGGGACCTTCATCACGCCGGGCTACCAGGGCACGCTCGGCTATGGCTTTCCGACCGCGCTCGGCGTTGCCGTCGGCAATCCGGGTCGTCCCGTCGTCAGCATCAACGGCGACGGCGGCTTCGGCTGGGCGATGCAGGAGCTCGCGACACTGCGCAAATTCGATCTCAAGGTCGCCGTCGTCGTCTTCGCCGACGGCCATTTCGGCAATGTGCGCCGCCTCCAGGAGGAGCAGTTCGGCGCGTCCTACGCGTCCGACCTCAAGAACCCGGCATTCGATCGGCTGGCGGCAGCCTTCGACGTGCCTTACGCACGAGCCGACTCGGCCGAAGCGTTGCAGCGCGTGCTGCAAGGCGCCCTCAAGGAGCGAAGCCCGATTCTGATCGAGGCCCCGGTCGGACCGCTGCCGAGCCCCTGGGGACTGATGCGCCTGCAAGGACGATCCGCCAGCGCCCCGCCTAATCCGTTCCAGGCGGCGCCGTAGCGAACGCGTCCCTACTCGCTCTTGCCACCGATCTGCTTGAGCTTGGCGAATACCGCCTGGACATTGAGTTCCTCGCCTTCCTTTTCCTTGCCGGGTTCGGATTCGGCGGGCTCCCGCGTCGTGACTTCGGCGGGCAGCAGGGTCGCGCCCATGTCAGGTTCGACCGGTTTTTCCTTAGCAGCGCGATGGACCTCGAAATCGAGATCGATCTGCGAACACAGGCCAAGCGTCACCGGATCCATCGGCGAGAGGTTCGGCGCATTCCAGTGGGTCCGTTCGCGGATCGACTCGATCGTCGACTTGGTCGTGCCGACCAGCCGCATGATCTGGCTGTCCTTGAGTTCCGGGTGATTGCGCACGAGCCACAGGATCGCGTTGGGGCGATCCTGGCGGCGCGACACCGGCGTGTAGCGCGGCCCCTTCTTCCGCGTCGGCTCGGGCAGGTGCACTTTCGAAACAGCGAGCTTGAGCTTGTAGTTCGGGTCGGCCTCGCCTTTGGCAATCTCGTCCCGGGTCAACTGGCCGGCAACGATCGGATCGCGCCCAATGATGCTCTGGACGCCCTCGTCATCGGCGATGGCCTTCACCTCGAGCGGATGCAGCTTGCAGAAATCGGCGATCTGGTCGAACGTCAGCGCGGTGTTCTCGACCAGCCAAACGGCCGTCGCCTTGGGCATCAGAGGCTGAGTCGACATGATGAAATCTCCTTGGCTCCGCCCGCCCTGGGGGCGAAGTCTGTTGCGTCGAAAATGACGAGAATACCGCAATATAGGCGCGCTGCCCTGCGAAGCGCAACCCGCTGGTATGAAAATATTGGTGAACGATGGCGGGAAGTCCTTGACGGACATGGATAAAATCGAGCGCCGCGGGTGGCGCGGTGCTTGGCCGCGACGGCGGGCGTGGCAATTTAACGCCGCTTGAGAAACATTTCTGTTTGGCACGCCCGCAGGCTTGACAGTTGCCCAAGCGAAAAACCAAATCCACTTCAGGTGCCGCGTTGGCTCGTGCAAGGACCTAATCGCTTGAACCAGATGTCTTCGCCCTCGCCCGCCAAGCCGTCACTCAACAAGCCGCCGCTCAAGGTGCTGCTGTGCTCGCCGCGCGGTTTCTGCGCCGGCGTGGTGCGGGCGATCGACACTGTCGAGCGCGCGCTCGCCATGTACGGCAAGCCGGTCTATGTCCGCCATGAGATCGTCCACAACCGCTACGTGGTCGAGAGCCTGCGGCAAAAGGGAGCCGTGTTCGTCGAGGAACTCGACGAAATCCCCGACGAGAACGTGCCGGTCATCTTCTCCGCCCACGGCGTGCCGAAGTCCGTCCCGGTCGATGCCGGGCAACGCAATCTGCTCGCGATCGACGCGACCTGCCCGCTGGTGACCAAGGTTCATCGCGAGGCCGAAATCCACTTCCGCCGCGGCCGCGAGATCGTCCTGATCGGCCACGCCGGCCACCCGGAGGTCACCGGCACCATGGGGCAGTTGCCGGCCGGCGCCGTGCGCCTCGTGCAGACCGCCGAGGAAGCGGTGACCTTCGTGCCTAACGATCCGAGCAAGCTCGCCTACGTGACCCAGACGACGCTGTCGGTCGACGACACCGCCGACATCGTGGCCGCGCTCAAGGAGCGGTTCCCCCACATTGCCGGCCCCCACAAGGAAGACATCTGCTACGCCACCACCAATCGCCAGGAGGCCGTCAAGCGTGTCGCCCCGGTGGTCGATGCGATGATCGTGGTCGGCTCGCCCAACTCCTCGAACTCGCAGCGCCTCAAGGAAGTGGCGCTGCGCAACGGCTGTCCGCATGCAGAGCTGTTGCAGCGCGCCGAGGATATCGACTGGAGCAAGTTCGGTTCGATTGGCCGGCTTGGGCTCACCGCCGGCGCGTCGGCGCCCGAAGTCCTGATCGAGGAGATCATCGACGCCTTCGCGGCGCGCTATGAGGTCAGCGTCGAGACCGTGTCGGCGGTCGAGGAATCCGGCATCTTTTTCCCGCTGCCCCGCCAGGTGCGCGGCAGCGAAGCAGCGGCCGAGTAGCCCCTCCGGAACATGGCCGTCTACACCGACGTCAGCGACGAGGAACTTCAGGAGTTTCTCGCCGGCTACGATCTCGGCACCCTGCTCGCCTACAAGGGCATTGCCGAGGGCGTCGAAAACTCGAACTTCCTCCTGCATACATCGAGCGGCTACTTCATTCTCACGCTCTACGAGAAGCGCGTCGCCGAAACCGACCTGCCGTTCTTCCTCAACCTAATGGAGCATCTCGCGGCGCGCGGGCTCACCTGTCCGCAGCCGGTGCGCAACCGCGCGGGCGACGCGCTCGGACACCTCGCCAGGCGTCCCGCCGCCATCGTGACGTTTCTCGACGGCATGTGGATCAGGCGGCCGAGCGCGGCGCACTGCGGCGCTGTCGGCGCGGCGCTTGCGCGGCTCCATCTCGCCGGCGCCGACTTCAAGATGAAGCGCGTCAACGGCCTCTCGGTCGAGGGCTGGCGCGCCTTGTTCGAGGCGGCGCGGGCGCGTGCCGACACCGTGCAGCCGGGACTGTGCGCGGCGATCGGGGACGAGCTCGTTCATCTCGAACGCGATTGGCCGCGCGACCTCCCGCAAGGCGTGATCCACGCCGATCTCTTTCCCGACAACGTGTTCTTCATCGGCAACAAGCTGTCCGGCCTGATCGATTTTTATTTCGCCTGCACCGATGCCTTCACCTACGACATCGCGATCTGCCTCAACGCCTGGTGTTTCGAGCCCGATCACTCCTACAACATCACCAAGGGCCGCGCGTTGCTTAACGGCTATCGCGGGACGCGCGCGCCCGGCGAAGCGGAAATTGCCGCGCTGCCATTGCTCTGCCGCGGCGCCGCGCTGCGGTTCCTGTTGACCCGTCTCGTCGATTGGCTGGAGGTGCCGGCGGGCGCGTTGGTGAAACCCAAAGATCCGCTCGAATATTATCGCAAGCTGCGGTTCCACCAGGCCAACAACAGCGCGCGGGACTACGGCATTGGCTGACGAGACGGCAGCAAGCGGGCGCGTCGTCATTCACACCGACGGCGGCAGCCGCGGCAATCCCGGTCCCGGCGGCTGGGGCGCGATCCTGGAGTGGAACAGCCACCGCCGCGAACTTAAGGGCGGCGAGGCGCACACCACCAACAATCGCATGGAACTGCTCGCCGCCATCATGGCGCTGGAAACGCTCAAGCGCCCCTGCGTGGTGCAGCTTCACACCGACAGCCAGTATCTGCGCCAGGGCATCACCGAATGGATCAACCGGTGGAAGCGCAACGGCTGGCGGACCGCCGACCGCAAGCCGGTCAAGAATGCCGACCTGTGGCAGCGGCTCGATGCCGCCGCCGCGCGCCACAAGATCAGCTGGCACTGGGTGCGCGGCCATTCCGGCCACGACCTCAACGAGCGCGCCGATCAACTCGCCAACGAAGCCATGGACGAGATCATGGCCGGCGGCAGGGCGGACACGTGAGCGGACTTGAGCGGCCGAAGCTCGGAAGATCGCAATCGCGGCCCGCACGTCGCTTGCGCTCATGCGGGCCGGTCGCTTGAATGCGCGGCGAAATGCGGAGCAACAGACTCAGAGCTGCTTCAGCAGGGCGTCCGCGCCCGAGGTTTCTGCCTTGCCGGGCGCCTCTTCGATGTTGAGCTTCTTCACGACGCCGTTCTCGACCAGCATCGAATAGCGCTTCGAGCGCAGGCCGAGGCCGCCGGCCGAACCGTCCATGGTGAGGTCGATCGCTTTGGCGAAATCGCCGTTGCCGTCCGCCAGGAACTCGATCTTGCCTTCGGCGCCGGTGGCATCCTTCCATGCCGTCATCACGAACACGTCGTTGACGGCGGTCACCGCAATGGCGTCAATGCCTTTGCCCTTGATGGCAGCGGCGTTCTGCAGGAAGCCGGGCAGATGGTTCTTGTGGCAGGTCGGCGTGAACGCGCCGGGCACCGCAAACAACACCACCTTCTTGCCCTTGAAGACCTCGTCAGTGGTTTTCCAGCCCGGACCTTCGGCCGTCATCACGCGAAACTTGCCCTCAGGAATTTGGTCGCCCACCTTGATGGTCATGATCAGTCCTCGTCTCAGTCAGGGTTAAGAAAACGAAGGCATCCGCCACGCGCCCGGCGCTACGGCGACGTTCGGGCGCGCAACTTACAGCATTTTGCGCAGATGTGAATTCCGCCGCGTGCGGGAGCAAGTGAAGGAGCGCGCGATAACCGCACTCCCTATTGGAGGTCTGCGGTCACCTCGATGGCATGCGATCCGGAGACGAGCGTATAGCGCAGGCGCGCATTGGCGCCATCGACGCCAGGCGGCAGCCCGTCAAGCTCGAAGGAAAAACGGCGCGGACCCGGCCCGGCGACGGGCTCCGGCACCGGCAGCGCCCATTGGTCGGTCGGGCCTTCGACGAAAAGGTCGAGCGGCGCGCCCGCAGGCGCTTCGACATCGACGATCACCCGGGAATGCGGCGTCGCTGCCTCGCGCTTCACCGCGCGAACCGTGAGCGGGCCGGCCTCGCCGAGCCGGGCGGGCTTCGGCACCGAAGCCTCAGCCGCCGCGACCGTCGCTTCCTGGGCAGACGGCCCGTGGGAGAGCGCGAGGGTTGCGGCGCCCATGGCCGGCAGGCAAAGCTTCTCGCAAATGGCGAAGTCGACCTTGAGACGCAGCGTCACCGGGCGCGTCGGGTCTTTGGGCACGACACGCAACGGCAAGACGACGACGCCCTTGTAGCCGATCGACGAGCCGCCCTCGTCTGTGAACCGGTGCGGCGCTGGCCACAGCACCGTCACCCACGACACGTTGTCGGATTTGGAGAAGTCGAGGGTCGGCGGCACGCCGCTATCACCGGGATACCGCCAATAAGTCTTCCATCCGGTGCCCAGGCGAATCTCGACGCCGGCACGCAACGTTTCGCTCGTGCCGGCGTTGCTCCCGGCGATGAGCCGCATCGACGCCCGCGCGTCGCCGTCCCAGCCGGAGGCGTCCGCGGCGCGCACTTCGTGGACGGGCCAGAAGATGAGCAGAGCGCCGGCCGCCGCTGCGGCAAAACCCGACTGTCGCATGGTCGATATAATCATGACGGATTGTTTAGTGAGCGCGGTCGCCGGGGGCCATTGAATTCCTCGTGAGAGGCCGGCGATGCCGCATTGCCGTTGCCGCGGGAAGAGATTACGTTTTTGGCATGAAAGAGGAAAAGTCGAAATCCACTCCTATCGAGGCGCCGCAGCGGCGGACGAAGAGCGGGGCGTCCCGCGGTTCGCGCAAAGGCAACCGGGGCTATCTCGACGGGCAGATGCTGATTGCGATGCCAAGCATGCGCGACGAACGCTTCGCGCGCACGGTCATCTATATTTGCGCGCACTCCTCGGAAGGCGCGATGGGCATCGTGGTTAACCAGCGGGCGGCGAACCTCCGGTTCCCCGACCTGCTGGTGCAACTCGAAGTAATTGCGGACAGCGACCGCATCCAGTTGCCGCCGAGCGCCGACGCCGTCCAAGTCCTCAAGGGCGGCCCAGTCGAACCGGGACGTGGCTTCGTCCTTCATTCGAGCGATTTCTTCATCGAGAATTCGACGCTGCCGATCGACGAGGGCGTCTGCCTGACGGCGACCCTCGATGTGCTCAAGGCGATCGCCCACGGGGACGGTCCCGGCAATGCGCTTCTTGCTTTGGGATACGCTGGCTGGGCGCCGGGCCAGCTTGAGACTGAGATCCAGGACAACGGCTGGCTGCATTGCAGCGCCGACCCCGATCTGATTTTCGGCGGCGATGTCGACGGCAAATACGAGCGGGCGCTGAAGAAACTCGGCATCCACGTCGGCATGCTGTCGAGCGAGGCGGGCCACGCGTAGCCGCTGCCGCATGGGCGCGCGGGGTTGCGCTGTGCCAGCGCGGCCGGTTGGTTTCGCGAAATGTCCGTTCGTTGACATCCGGTTTCCTGTCGCTGCCGGCTACTTCTTTTTTTTCTTTGGCGGTGCCGGCGCTGGGTGAGCACTCGTCAGCAGTTCGTGAGCCTGTTCGGATGACATCGGCTGGCCGAACAAGAACCCTTGAGCGAATTCACACCCGAGTTGATAGAGCTCCACGGCATCGGAATCGGTCTCGGCCCCTTCGGCCACGACATCCATGCCGAGATCATGGGCAAGCCCGACGATGGACCGCAGAATCACTGGCCGGGTCCCCTTTGCATTGGTGCGAACGAACGACTGATCGATCTTGATGGTGTCGAAGGGAAAGCGCTGCAGATAGACGAGCGATGAATGGCCGGTGCCGAAATCGTCGAGCGCAAGGCCGGCGCCGAGGTCGTGCAAGCGCTTGAGGATCTGGGCGCCCTGCTCGGGATTTTCCATCACTACCGACTCGGTGAGTTCAAGCTTAAGCGTGCCGCGGGCAAGGCCTGAGCGCGCGAGCACGCCGCGCACGTCGTCGATCAAGTCGTTCTTGAGCAGTTGACGCGAGGACACGTTGACGCTCGCAAACAGCGGCACGCGGGTGCGCACCGAGCGCTGCCAGATGGCAAGCTGGCGCGCAGTGCGCTCCATCGCGAACAGTCCGAGATCGCTGATCAGTCCGATCTCTTCGGCAATCGTGATGAATTCCGACGGCGACAGGCGGCCCATTTTCGGATGGTCCCAGCGCGCCAGCGCCTCGAAGCCTGCGATCGACCGGTCTTCCAGCCGCACGATCGGCTGGTAGAGCAGCGTGATCTCCTCGCGATCGAGCGCGCGGCGCAGTTCCGATTCGAGCGTCAGCCGGTCGGTCTTGCGCGCGCGCATTGCCGGCTTGAAGACCTCGAACCGGTCGCCGCGCGAGCGCTTGGCGACGTACATCGCAAGCTCGGCGTCCTTGATCAGCTCCTCGGCCTTGTTGGACTGCGCTTCCGGCAACGCGATGCCGACCGAGATGGTGAGAAAGATTTCCCGTCCATTCAACGTGATCGGCGCCCGGATCGCTTTGCAGACAGTCTCCGCGAACGCGACGATGCGATTGGTGTCGCGCTCGGACATCAGGATGAGGCCGAACTGGTCGCCCGAGAGCCGCGCCAGCGTGTCCTGTGATTTGAGCAGGCGGCCGAGACGGCGCGCGAGCGTGAGCAGGATCGAATCCCCGACCGCGATGCCGACGGAGTCGTTGACCTGCTTGAAGCGGTCGAGGTCCATCACCATCACGGTCGGCCGGATGTCCGGATTGGTCTTGGCGAACGCGAGGACACCCCCGAGCCGATCGATGAACAATTGCCGGTTAGGTAGCCCCGTGAGGTTGTCGTGAACGGCGTCTTCGAGCATTCGCTCTTCGGCGATCTTCGCGTCGGTGACGTCGGTCAAGGTACCAACGAGACGAATGACTTCGCCATCGGAGCCCACCACCGGCCGCGCCTTCATGGTGAACCACAGCGAATGGCCGTCGCTGGTGCGCATCCGGAAATCCTGCACCAGACGGCCCCGGCGTTGCTCGATGGCGGTGTCGAGCGCCGCGCGGAAGCGATCGCGGTCGAGCGGATGGAGCACGTCGACCCAGCGCGCCGCGGGGCCTTCCAAGGCGCCGCGCTTGAGGCCGAGCGCGTTCTCGGTCTCGGGGCTGGTGTAGACCTTGTCCGCCGATACGTCCCAATCCCAGATGAAGTCGCCGGCGCCGGTCAGCGCGAGCGCCCGGCGCTCGACGTCGCTGACTATGCCGTGGGTAATGCCGCCCGCAAAGGCATGCTGCATCACCGTGAATCCGATCAGCATCACGATCAGCACGAGGCCGCCGAGAAGCGCCGGCGCCACGATGTCATTCGTCACCCAGCCGACGATGGCAAAGCCCGCCGCGAATACCCAGGCCACCAGCAGGAACCAGGTCGGGATCAAGAGGACCGCGCGATCGAACCCTTGCGAGGCGAGGTAGATGACGAGGGCGAAGCCGGCGCCCGCGACGAACAGCAGCGACAGCCGCGCGATGCCGGACGCAATCGACGGATCAACCACCGCGACCGCGACGAGGGCGCCGAGGAACGCAAGCCAGCCGATCGCAATGTGCGAATAGCGCACATGCCAACGGTTGAGGTTGAGGTAGGCGAACAGGAACACGAGCAGCGTCGCCGCCAGGATCGCCTCGCCGGATGCACGCCAGATCCGCTCGGCGCCCGCCGACATGTCGAACACCTTGCCCCAGAAGCCGAAATCGACCCCGATGTAGACCAGCACGGCCCAGCCCAGCGCGGCTGCGGCCGGAAACATGAAGCTTCCCTTGACGACGAAGAGGATGGTGAGGAACAGCGCCAGCAGACCGGCAATGCCGATGACGATGCCATGATAGAGGGTGAAGCTGTTGACCTTGTCCTTGTAGGAGTCGGGCTCCCACAAATAGATCTGCGGCAGCTTGCTGGTGCGCAGTTCCGCGACGTAGGTGATGACCGTGCCGGGGTCGAGGGTGATGCGGAAGATGTCGGCAGTTGCGCTGTCCTGGCGATCCGGGCGGTCGCCGGCGCTCGGGGTGACGTTGACGATCCGCGACTGTCCGAGGTCGGGCCATAGGATTTTGGACCCGACCATCTGGTAGTGTGGCACGACGATCAGCCGGTCGAGCTGCTCATCGCTGGAATTGGCAAGCGCGAACACCGCCCAGTTGGTGCCGGCCTCGCGGGCACGCACTTCAATGCGGCGGACGATGCCGTCAGTGCCGGGCGCGGTCGAGACCTGGATGCGGTCGCCTTCGGTCGTCGTCCGTTCGACCGCGTCGGTAAGATCGATCGCGGCAACGTCGACGCGTACGTTCACGGCCTCGACGGCACGAACCGGAGACGCGAACGATAATATAAATAACCCGGCCGCCCCCACGGCAGCCTGCAATACCCTCAAGCGGCGCCCCTCCGTAATTGCCCCCAACCGCAACGCCCCGATCGCGCCGGGAATACCGGCGTGGCGGGATAACGATACAAATTTGCGTCATTTCCACGACAATTCGTCGGCATGCGCCCCGGCCGCCGCCGCAATGCGGAATGCTCCTCCCAGCCCTCAAAAAGCGAAAACAGAGAAAAATCAGTCTGTTAACGCGCGTGACGCCGATACCGGGCGCCTCTAGACGACGAGCGCAATCTTGCCGATATGCTGGCCCGTTTCCATGCGGGCATGGGCCTTGCCAGCTTCCGCCAGCGGGAAGGTGCTGTCCATCACCGGGCGGACCTTGCCGGCCGCGAACAACGGCCAGACATTGCGTTCGAGCGCAGTCGCGATCGCGGCCTTGTCCGCAACCGCACGCGCGCGCAGCGCCGAGCCGGTGTGATGAAGCCGCTTGAACAGCAGGCGGCGGAAATCGACGGTTGCGCGGGGCGAAGCTTGAAAGGCGATCTGCACGATACGGCCTTCGACAGCCGCCGCGTCGTAGTTGCGCTCGATGTAGTCGCCTCCCACCATGTCGAGGATGAGCTGCGCGCCGGCGCCGCCGGTCGCGGCCTTAGTCGCGGCGACAAAATCCTCGGTCTTGTAGTTGACGGCGACATCAGCGCCGATGCGCCGGCACGCGTCGCACTTTTCGGCGCTTCCGGCGGTGGTGATGACGCGCGCCCCGAACGCCTTGGCGAGCATGATCGCGGTGGTGCCGATGCCGGAACTGCCGCCATGGACGAGCAGCGTCTCCCCGGCCTTGAGCCCGCCGCGCTCGAAGACGTTGTGCCACACCGTGAAGAACGTTTCCGGAATCGAGGCAGCCTCGGCCGCGCTGAACCCTGTTGGCCAGGGTAGCGCGTGGGTTTCGTGGGCGACGCAATATTGCGCGTAGCCGCCGCCGGTGACGAGCGCGGTAATTGCATTACCCACTTTCCACCGCTTGGCCCCGCTCCCCGTCGCCGCCACCGTCCCGGCGATCTCGAGCCCCGGGATGTCCGAGGCCCCGGGCGGCGGCGGATAAAGGCCCTGGCGCTGCATGACGTCGGGCCGGTTGACGCCGGCGGCCGCGACCTTGACGAGGATCTCGCCTTCGCCGGGCTGCGGCACCGGCCGGTCCATAGGGACCAGCATCTCCGGTCCGCCGGAAGCGTTGATGCCGATGGCGGTCATGGTGGCAGGGATCGAACTCATGTGATCCTTCAAGGTGATGGGAATTGCGGAGGTGGTTTAGTCGCCCGCGGTCCGGGTGGCAACGGCGTGTGACAAGGGAAAGCCGTCCGGCTATTTTCCGCGATGGCAAAGACGCAAGCGGACAACGACGGAGCGGGTGATGCCAGCCATCGATGACGACGACCGTCCCAAGAAAAAGCTCGTCCACGAAATCGGGCAGGATCTCGCTTTGTTGTCGATCGAGGAACTCGGCGATCGCATTTCGCTCCTCAAGGAGGAGATCGCCCGTCTCGAAGCCGATATTACGCGCAAGCGCGCCACCAAGTCCGCCGCCGACACTTTCTTCAAGCGGTAGGGTCAGCCTTCAAGAGGTCGGCGTGCAGCCGCGCAATCCGAGCAGCATCCGGGTACGGCAACGTTAAAATTTTCAAAAACTGTAGCGGTATTTACGAGCTGTTAAGCTTTCTCGTTCATTACATTGATTGTCCATTCTGTGGACACCGAGTGGCTCCTGTCCACTCTGTTTGACGCCTCCCTGTTATCACTTGAGCCGCCGGCAACGGCGGCTCTTTTTCTTTTTGCGCCCTCGGCATCAACATTTCGTTTCAAATCGACGCCTTTTTAGACCTGTCCTTTGTGCCAAAACGGCTCAGCGCCTTGGTTCACGTGATTGCTTGGAAACTATCGCTGACGGATTTGGCGGCGCCGGCTGGACAGAACCGCCGGTCGGAGTCATGCTTTACGCGTTGTGAGGCGTACCCATGTCCGATAGGTCGGTTGACGAGTTGCGGCCGGTTTCGTTCGGCGAGAAACTGGCGGCGTCGCAGAATTTCTCCCAGCTCTTCCGAGACGGGATGAAACTCGTCGAAGAGACGGCGTCCTACCTCGATGGCCCCGGCCGCCAGGAGTCCCGGCGGCTCGACCGGGCTTCCTCGCTCGGCTACGCGACCGAAAGCATGCGGCTCACCACACGCCTGATGCAGCTTGCGTCCTGGCTATTGCTGCACCGCGCCGTCAACGAGGGCGAAATGTCGCTCGCCCAAGCCAACAAGGAGCGGGTGAAGGTCAGGCTCAGCTCCGATGAGCGGCCGGACGATGCGAGCCTGCGGCTGCCGGAACGGCTGTGCGAATTGATCGCGCGCTCGAAGAAGCTCCAGGAACACGTGCGGCGCCTCGACACCTCCATCCACGCGCCGGTGCCGAGCGTGCCCGGCAATCCGCTGGAGAACCAGCTCGTCGTTCTGCGCGCCGCTTTCGAGCGCCACTCCGGGTGATGGCCCGAGCGCTCGCCCTTGTGGCCGCGCGGAACCGGCTATTTCTTGACGCCGAGACCCGAGAATCTCTTCTGGAAGCGTGACAGCCGGCCGCCGCGGTCGAGCAGCTGCTGGGCGCCGCCGGTCCACGCCGGATGGGATTTCGGATCAATGTCGAGGTGCATGGTGTCGCCCGGCTTGCCCCAGGTCGAGCGCGTGGTGAACTCGCTGCCGTCGGTCATGATGACCTTGATGGTGTGGTAACCGGGATGAATGTCGGACTTCATGGCTCACGCTTTCGGCGCCGACCAGGCGGCGCGCCTTGCTGTCATTGTGAGAGGTTGCGGGGTCTATAGCTCAGCGCCGGTGACGATACAAGGCCGGCTCGCTGGCGATCCGGGCCGCGGCATTTGCCCAGTTGTCAGCGCGGTCTCGGCGCGGCATTGTCCGCGCCAATTGAGCGGGGGGAGAGCGGTCGCGAGCGGTTTTCATGAGCGTTGTGTCGAAATCGGAAATGCCGGCGGCCGTGCCGGACGTCGCCGCACCTGCCAAGCCCGCGGGGCGACGCAATCTCAAACCGCTGATGGGCCTGATGCCGTTCGTCGCGCGCTACAAGGGGCGTGCGGTCGCGGCCATCATTGCCCTCGTCATGGCAGCGGTCGCGACGCTCGCGGTGCCAATCGCCGTACGGCGCATGATCGATTACGGCTTCGACCCGCATCGTGTCGGCCTGATCGACGAATATTTCGCCGTCATGATCGTCGTGGTCGCGGTGCTCGCCGGCGCGAGCGCCATGCGCTACTACCTCGTCACGACGCTTGGCGAGCGGGTGGTGGCCGACCTGCGCGACGCCGTGTTCGCCCACATCACCATCCTGTCGGCCGCGTTCTTTGACACCGCCAAGACCGGCGAACTCATCTCGCGCCTCACCGCGGACACGACACAGATCAAAGCCGCGGTCGGCGCGTCCGTTTCGATCGCGTTGCGCAACCTCGTGCTGTTCTTCGGCTCCGCGGTGCTAATGGTGGTGACGAGCCCGCGCCTCTCGGCGTTCGTGCTCGGTGCGATCCCGATCATCGTGTTGCCGCTGGTCGGGTTCGGCCGCGCGGTGCGCCGACGCTCGCGCTTGGCCCAGGATACGCTTGCCGATGCATCCGCCTACGCCGCCGAGCTCATCGGTGCGGTTCGCACCCTGCAGGCCTTCACCAACGAGAAGCTCGCGAGCGACCATTTTGCCGGCGCCGTCGAACGCGCCTATCAGGCCGCCGTCCAGTCCACGCGGGCGCGCGCCGCACTGACCGCGGTGATCATCTTCCTCGCGGCAACGAGCGTCGTGGTGGTGCTGTGGGTCGGCGCCCAGGACGTGCTCAGGGATCGCATGACTGCCGGGACCCTGAGCCAGTTCGTGCTGTTCGCGGTCTTTGCCGCGAGCGGCCTTGGCCAGCTTAGCGAGGTTTGGGGCGAACTGTCGCAAGCGGCCGGCTCCGCCGAACGGCTTGGAGAAATCCTCCACGTCCAACCCGAGATCGCGGCACCAAGCCATCCGACGCCGCTGCCGACACCTCCACGCGGCGAGATCAGGTTCGACACCGTCCGCTTTGCCTATCCGACCCATCCGAACGCAAGTGTGCTTGATGGCGTGAGCTTCAGCGTCGCCGCGGGTGAGAAGGTCGCGATCGTCGGCCCGTCCGGTGCGGGCAAGAGCACCATCTTCCATCTGCTGCTCCGCTTCTACGACCCGAAGTCGGGAAGCATTTCCTTTGACGGTGTGCGGATCGCCGATGCCGATCCGGCCGCTCTGCGCGCGCGCATCGCGCTGGTACCGCAGGACACCGCAATCTTTGCCGCGACCATCGCCGACAACATCCGGTTCGGCAAACCGGACGCGAGCGCGGCCGAGATCGCGCGCGCCGCGGAACTCGCGGCGGCGTCCGAATTCATCGCGCGGCTGCCGCAGGGATACGACAGCGTCGTGGGAGAGCGCGGCGTGACCCTCTCCGGCGGCCAGCGCCAGCGCATCGCCATCGCCCGCGCGATTTTGCGCGACGCGCCGCTCTTGCTGCTCGATGAGGCAACGTCATCGCTCGATGCGGAAAGCGAAACGCTGGTCCAGGCGGCACTTGGTCGGCTCATGCAGCAGCGCACGACGTTGGTGATCGCGCACCGCCTCGCCACGGTGCTCTCCTGCGACCGCATCCTGGTGATGGATGAGGGACGCATCGTCGAGGAAGGCAACCACGAAAGCCTCGCCGCCAAGGGCGGCCTCTATGCGAGACTGGCAAGGCTGCAGTTCCAAGGCACATGACGACCGCGGTCTGGCGTCGCGCCGCATTTCTACGCTTGCGGCCGCCAGATCATCCGATAGACCGGCGCGCCTGACCGTGGATTGGCGTGCTCGCCCGCGATCGCGAAGCCGTGCCGTTGATAGAAACGGACGGCGCGGACATTGTCCTGGTTGACATCGAGGTCTAAGCCGGACGGCGCGATGTTCTTGGCCGCATCCATCAGCAAAACCGCGACGGGTGAGCCCCAGGCCTCCGGAGCAACCACGATCTGGTCGAGATAACCGGTTTGTGGATCGACCGTGACAAACCCGGTCGTACGTCCGGCGGTCTCGGCCACGATGATCGTCGCGGACGGCACGAGCTCGTCGCGCCAGCGGGCCCGCCACCAGGCGAGCCGCGCCGTGAAATCGATGTCAGGGTAAGCGATCTGCCACGTTCGTCGCCAAAGCTCGATCGCGGCGTCTTCGTCGGCCGGATCGTAGGCGCGTAATGCGATAGCCGGCGGCGTCACCGCTCCGTCAGCTTCAGTTCAAGCCGACGATTACGGCGGTACGCGTCCTCGGTGTGGTCGGGATCGAGCGGCTGGAATTCGCCGAACCCGGCGGCAACGAGCCGCTGCGGCGACACTCCCTTGCTGATCAGATATTGCACCACCGAGATCGCGCGGGCAGCGGACAGCGACCAGTTGTTCGGGAACTGCGGGCTTGCGATCGGTCGGATGTCGGTATGGCCGTCGACGCGCAGCACCCACGGGATTTCCGCCGGAATCTGGCGGTCGAGATCGAGGAGCGCGCCCGCAAGCTTGTCGAGCTCGGTGCGGCCGTTCGGACTGAGCACCGCTTGCCCGGTGTCGAAGAAGACTTCCGACGGAAACACGAAACGATCGCCGACGACGCGGAAATCAGGGCGGCTGCCAAGGATTTCCCGTAGCCGGCCGAAGAAATCCGAGCGATAGCGCGACAATTCCTGAACGCGCTGCGCGAGGGCGACATTGAGTTTCTGGCCGAGATCGGCGACGCGGGTCTGGGATTCCTTTTCCTTCTTCTCAGAGGCGTCGAGCGCCCCTTCCAGCGCCCTCAACTGCGAGCGCAGCGCGGCGATCTGCTGGTTGAGAAGCTCGACCTGCGCCAGCGCCCGTGTGCTGATGGTCTTCTCGCCGGCGAGCGCACCGGAAAGCTGCGCAACCTTGCCTTGCGTTTCCTCGAGCAAGCCCCGGGTCGTCGATCCGGTAACGTTTTCGGCCGCTGCCTTGATCTGGTCGCGCTCGGTTTCGGCGGTGACGAGGCTCGCGCGCAGCCGGGCGACCTGTTCTTCGAGGTCGACCTTGCCGGTCTTCTCCAGCGACAGAAGGTCATTGAGCTGGGCAATCTGGGCGTTGAGACGGTTGAGCGCGGTGTCCTTCCCGGAAACCTCCTGGGACAGGAAGAATTGCACCACCACGAAGATCGTGAGCAGAAAGATGATGCCGAGCACCAGCGTCGACAGCGCGTCGACGAATCCCGGCCAATAATCGACGGTACGCTCACGGCGGTTACGCGCCATTGCCATACACTCAGTCCCTGTCTGCCGGTGCGCGCGCCAAAATCTCGAGCAGGCGCCGGATTTCGCGATGCTGCACCGCCTGGGCGTCAACCCATTCGCGGATCAATTGCTGCTCGCTTCTCATATGGTGCACGAGGCCTTGGATTGCCTCGGCAAGGTTCGCCATCGCTCCGGTCGCAGCCCTGCTCGGCCCGCCTTCGCTCATGACGTCGCGCAATTGTACTATCGCGGCCTGGATTTCTCCCGACGTACTGGCCGAGCGCTGCGGCGACGAAGGCTCGGCTTCGGCGCCAAGGTCGCGCACGGTCGTCGCCAGCCAGTCTTCAAGATCGGTGTAAAAGCGGTTTTGCGCCTGGCTGCTCTGCAGGTCAAGGAATCCGAGTATCAGCGATCCGGCCAATCCGAACAGCGAGGAGGAGAACGAAATTCCCATGCCACCCAGCGGCGCCGCGAGACCATCCTTGAGGGCGTCGAACAATGCACTCGTGTCGCCACCGACCTTCAGCCCTTTGATCACGTCGCCGACCGATCCGACCGTCTCGATCAGGCCCCAGAACGTGCCAAGCAGGCCGAGAAACACCAGAAGACCTGTCATATAGCGGGACATATCGCGGGCTTCGTCGAGCCGCGTCCCGACCGAATCGAGGAGGCTTTGCATGGTCGGCGAGGAAATCTCCATGCGGCCGACCCGGTCACCGAGAATCGCCGCCATCGGAGCGAGCAGCACCGGCGGCCGTTCCACCGCAAGCCCTGGATCCGCCAACCGGAAACCGTTCACCCAGGCAATTTCGGGGAACAGACGGGTCACTTGGCGGAAAGCAAGCCAGATCCCGATCAGGAGAACGGCAATGATCAGCCCGTTCAGGAACGGGTTGGCGTTAAACGCATGCAGTATCTGTTTGTAAAGGACGACGACGACGAGCGCCCCGAGCGCCAGAAATACCAGCATCCGCACAAGGAAAATCCTGGGCGAGGATACTTTGAAAGGGTCGATATCTTGATGTGGCCGCAGCATACAGGTCCCGCTCATGCCATCGTTCGGCGCACATTGTGGCGCCGGTGGGACGAATTGATCATACGCAAGTCATGCGACACTCGCCACAACAGCGAGCAGATTTGCGCGGGATAGTTTGCCAAACCTACGCGCGCGTCGCCTTCAAGGTCTGGAGCAGCTCCCGGTGGATAAATTCGTTGCCGGCAATGATCTGCTTTTTAGCAAAAATGCCATCTTCGCCGTCGAGATCGGTAGCATAGCCGCCGGCTTCGCGAACCATCAGGATTCCGGCCGCCATGTCCCACGGCGACAGGTCCCGCTCCCAGAAGGCATCGAACCGGCCGGCCGCGACCCACGCAAGGTCAAGCGCCGCAGCGCCAAATCGGCGCAGCCCGGCGACATGCTCCTGAACCGCGCCGAACTCCCGTCGAAACAGTGCGAGGTCGCCGCGGCCGTGGTGCGGCAGCCCGCACGCAATCACAGCATCCGACAGCCGTCGCCGCGCGGCGACCCGCAAGCGCTGGTCGTTGAGGAACGCGCCTTTGCCGCGCTCCGCCGTGAAGAGTTCCTCGGTCGCGGGATTGTAGATGACACCGGCGACGATCACGCCCTCGCGTTCGAGGCCGATCGAGATCGCGAACTGGGGGATGCCGTGCAGGAAATTGGTCGTGCCGTCGAGCGGATCGACGATCCAGCAATGTGATTTGTCCTCGCCCGCCTGCGCGCCGCCTTCCTCGCCGAGAAAGCCATAGCCCGGACGCGCCTTGGTGAGTTCGGCCTGGAGGATTTCTTCCGTGCGGCGGTCGGCGGCGGTGACGAAATTGCCCGGCCCTTTCAGCGAGACCTGCAAATTCTCCACTTCGCCGAAATCGCGCTTGAGGCTGCGGCCGGCCTTCCGGGCCGCGGCGGTCATCACATTGAGAAGGGCGGAACGAAGCATGGATCACGCGCTGACGAAGGGTCCCGCGTTGGCGCGGGCGCGCGTGGTGTGCATGGCGCGGCGAGCGCCGTCAAGCTATCGGCGTGCTCAGGAATGGGGCGGTATGGCTGAGATGAACGGGCGGGCAGCCTTTTCGGCAGCGGCGCGCACTTCCGGCGTCTGTTGCCCGGCGAAAGCATCGAGGTACGGGTCACCGTTGCCGCCGGCCTTGGCGATCAGGTGCCACTTGATCGCTTCGGTGGGATTTTGGGAGGCGCCACGCCCCATGGTCAGGATGCGCGCCAGGCGATTCTGCGCGATCGGGTTGCCGCGCAGCGCCGCCTTGCGGAACAGGCTCGCCGCCTGCCGCTCGTCCTTGGCGACGCCGGTTCCGTTGAACAGCGCGATGGCGTATTCGACCTCGGCGTCGGGATATTCGGCGAGCGCGGCCGCCCCGAGCCATTTCGCCGCCTCGACGGGGTCCTTCGGGACGCCCTTGCCCTCCTTGTAGAGGCTCGCGAGGCCGTACTGGGCCTCCGGACTTCCGGCGTCGGCCGCCATCCGGAACAATTCCGCGGCACGCGCGAAGTCCTGGGGGAACTGGAGCCCTTCGAGATAAAGGAGGCCAAGGTCGTAAGCCGCCGCCGGATGGCCGAGCTTCGCGGCCGCCGCGAACAGGCGCGCCGCCTCGCCGCGGTCTTTCATTCCGGCGCGCCCGGCAATGTTGAAGATCGCGAGCGCAAACATGGCATCGCGATCGCCCCGCTCGGCCGCCAGCTTATACCATTTTGCCGCCTGGCTATCGTCGCCGACGACGCCAAGCCCGTTGGAATAGAGTTCGCCGAGCAACGTCATGGCGCGCGGATCGCCCTTTTGGTCGACCCTCTTGGTTGCCTCCGCAAAGGCCGTCAGGAAATAGCCGCGCTGGAAGGCGCCATAGGCGAGGTCGGGCTCATGGCCGCTCTTGACCGTCGGATTGACCGCCGCGGTCATGGTGGGTTTCGGCGCATGGTTGATATGGGGCTTGGCAGCAGCCGGCGGCGGCGGGGGCTTGGCCGGGCTTGGCGCCGCGGGCTTCGTCGCGGGCGGCACGAGGTCGGAAGGCGGCGACGATTGGGCAAGCGACGGCGCGGCAACGAAGGCTGCGATGCCGAACGCCAGCACGGCGGCCGAACAACTGTGCGATATGGACCGGCGGGTCGTCATGCGGCCGGCTCCGCGACTGCGAGCCGCGCCGCCGCGTCCGCCGCTGCCAACCTCAATCCGCGCGGATCGTCGAACACCGCCGATCCGACGGCGATGAAATCGGCACCGGCCGCAGCGAGAGGCGCGATCTCGTCGAGTTCCGCCGCATAGGCGACGCACGGAATCTCGAATACCGCGGCCCACCACGCGACGCGATCGACCACCGACTCGAAAGAGGGCCGATGACCGTCTGCGTCCGGCTCGCCGAACATCACATAGTCAGCGCCGGCCTCTCCGCAGATCATCGCGTCGTGGCGGCTGATCAGGGCGCCGGCGCCCGCGATATGGTTTGGCTTGAGACGCGGCAGCGCCGCCTTGAGCGCGTCGGGACCCGCAAGATGTGCGCCGTCGGCTCCCGCGCGCGCGACAATGTCGGCACGTCCGTCCAGAAGTAGCGCAGCACCTGCCCCTTGCACCGTCAGCGCAAGCTCCTTCGCAATGTTGATCATGCCGCGTTCATCGATCGCCGGCAGGCGCAGCAGCACCGCCGCGACATCGACCTCGGGCAGCGTCTCGGCGAGGCTGACGGCCACGTCTTCTACGGCCTCGCCGACCGGCGGGGTCAGAACGTAAAGGCGCGGCGCCATTGCGGTAACTGGCCGTGAAGTCATAGGGCGTGAATGCTGCCTTAATCCGGCAAATTGGCGGCACGAACAACCATATCCGACCCGCAGGCGTAGATAAGCCGTGGTCCTTCAAATAATACGAAAATCGTTAATACTTAACGAGAGGTGCCCACGGGCGGGTTCCGCTCAGCGGCCGCGGTTGCTCTCGGGTTCAAGGTCGATCGCCAGTGCCTTCATGACCCGGTTGTGCATGATGTAGGTACCGATCAGCACCGAAAGCTCCAGAATCTCGCGGTCGTCGAAATGGCGGCGCACTTCGCCGAAGACGTCATCCGGTACTGAGGTAGCGAGCGTCATCGCTTCTGCGTAGGCGAGAGCGGCGCGCTCGCGGGCATCGAACACATTGGTCGCCCGCCAGTCCTTGAGGGCCTCGCATTCGGCGAGCGTCATGCCCTCGGCAAGCGCAAGGCCCGGCACATGCTGGGCGATCACGTAATCGATCCCGTTGAGATAGGCGATACGGATGATGACGATCTCGCGCAGCCGGCCGCTGAGCACCGTCTTCCACCGCACGGCACTGTTGTGGTCGAACCACGTCTCAGCCAACGCCGGGTTGTGCAGGAGCAGTCTGTAGACGTTGAGGAGTCCGCCGCGGCGGCCGGCCTTGATGCGGCCGATCGCCTCGGCAAGTTCGGGGTGATCAGCCTCTTCGATCAATGATATGCGCGCCATGCACTTGGGTCCAATGAGTGGGGCGTCAGCGCGCCTCGGCCTTCTTCGCGCCGCCCGGCAGCGTGTGATCGAGCCAATCCACCAACACCTTGGCGATGGCGTCGCTGTTCTTCTCCAGCATCATCATGTGGCCGTTGCCGTGAATGCCGACGTCCGGCAGTCGCACGTGGGTGCTCTTCACGCCGGCGTGGGCGAGATAGCGGACGGTGCAATGGTCATAGGGGGCGTGGTAGGACGCCTCCGAGGTCACGACCAGGATCGGCGTGTTCTCGAGATTGACGAGCTTGCGCGCCGGCTCGGCCTGCGACCAGCACAGCGCAAAGTCGGGCTTCTCGGGCTTCTCTTCGCGCACGAATTTAAGCGGCGAGGCTTCCGTCACGGGCGGATCGTAGGTGAGCGGCACGTCAACGAGGCCGTAGGCCTTGGTCCGGGCAGCGTCCACAAACCAGTCCGGCGCGCCCTTAAAGTCGAGATCATGGGCCGGCGGACCGTTGGGCTCGATCGCGACGATCGCCTTGACGAGCTGCGGTCGCTTGTCAGCGATCGGCCACACGAATGCGCCCGACTGCGAATGAATGAGAAGGACTGCGGGACCGATGCGATCGAGCAGCGCGACGGCGGCGTCACGATTGAGGGATTGCTGCAGCGGGAACTCGACCAACGAGGGGAATTGGCTCGCATAGAACTCGTCGAAGGCGGGATCGCCGGGCTTGCCGTTCCCGGGCCACTGCGTGTGCAGATGCGCCTGCGGCCAGAGATTGAACCGCTCCGGTGCGACGAAGCGCTGCTCGAGGCGGGTGAGGTTCGAGGCGCTGACGGGTCCGTTCGCCTGCGACCATTGCGCTGCGCGGCCGCGTGCGACCTGATCGACCACGTAGACGGCATAACCGCGACGCAGGAAATATTGCGCCCAACCCTCGCGTCCATCCGGCGTGCCGGTGAAATTGGTGCCGGTCTGGCTGCCGCCATGGATCATCACCACCGGGTAGGGATGAGCGAGGCGCTCGGGAATCTGGAACTCCACATACATGTGGCCGACCATCGGCGAACCTTCGATCTTCGGATCGATCGCGCCGCCGACGTAGAACCAACCTTGCTTTGCGATGACGAGCGGCCCGCTCTGGGCGTCGGCTCCTGCGAGAGCGGCGAGCGTTGCGCCGGCGCCGATCAGCGCTGTCGCGGCCGTCCGCAAAAGCTTGGCGATGAGACGAGATGGGCGGGCCATGTCACTTCCTCCAGTGTAAGTCCGGGCGGAGCCTGACGACCGCCTCGCCGAGCGTCAAGGCCGGCGTTATTTCAGTTCGCCGATCAGCTGCAGCAGCCGACGCTTGTCTTCCACGTCGCGCGCGAGGTTCGTAGCAAACGTGGCGCTGTCGGCGGCGTAATCATCGGGCTGGAACACGCGGCGCGCGAGGTTGCGGTAATTCGCGCTGGTCGCGGCGGCGAGACAGGCGGCGGCGAGCTTTGCCTTGACGGTGGGCGGGAGCCCCGCCGGCGCCGACAGCCCGCCGAAGCTCGTCGGTGCCACCGCAAACCCTTGCTCCTTCACGGTCGGTGTCGCGGGCGTCGCCGGATTGCGGCGCTCGGCAAACAGTCCGAGGATGCGCAGGTTGCTGCCTGCGGCAGAACTCAGCACCATTGCGCCGAAATCGAGCTGCCCACCGAGCACCTGATGCATCACATCGGCATCGCCTTTGAACGGGATCGCATTGAATTCGACCTTCGCGACCTGGGAAAATTCGGTCATCGCAAGATGAGGGATCGACGCAACGCCGAGATGGCCATAGGTCACGACGCCGGGCTTCGCGCGCGCGGCGGTGACGAGTTCGCTCACAGTGCGAAACGGCGAGGCCTGGTTCACCACGATGACCATTTCATTCTTGAATGCCTGGCAGAGCGGTTCGAACGCCTTGAGGTCGTAGCCGGCCTGCCGGTTCGAGAGCGGCACTACGGTCATCGACACCGCCGCGGTGAAGAGCAGCGAATAACCATCGGGCGCGGCCCGCGCGACAGCGGCGGTGCCGATCGCGCCCGTTGCGCCCGCTTTGTTGACGACGATGAAGCGCTGACCGAGCTCAGCGGAAAGGCCGTCGGCAAGCGCGCGCCCGAGCAGGTCCGTCACGGCGCCCGGCGAGAACGGCACCGTCACCTCGACGGGTCGTTGCGGCCACTCCTCGCCATGCGCCAGCGAAATCGCGGCGCTCATCGTCACGGCGAGCATGGCTGCCGCAAGAGCAGCGCTTCGCCTCAGGCCCATTGCATCCTCCCGGGCGCGCGACCGGCTGCATGCCGCCGACAGCATGGTCATCGTCGCGTTTGGGCGCTAGACTATCATGATGAACATCCATCAGCACGGCCATCACGGCGACCATGATCACGGCTCCGAGTTGAGCGAGATGCAGGTTCGTGTCCGCGCGCTCGAGACCATCCTGACCGAGAAGGGCTATGTCGATCCGAAGGCGCTCGACTACATCGTCGATGCCTACGAGAACCGCATCGGCCCCCACATCGGTGCAGGCATTATCGCCAAAGCGTGGATAGACGCCGAGTTCAAGTGGCGGCTGATCGAGGATGCGACGGCGGCGGTCGCGACGCTCGGCCTTCCCGCTCGCTCGACGCACCTGATCGCGGTGGAGAATACGCCGCGGCTGCACAACATGGTCGTGTGCACATTGTGCTCCTGCTATCCGTGGGATGTGCTCGGCCTGCCGCCGGTCTGGTACAAGTCGGCGCCCTACCGTTCGCGCGCGGTCATCGACCCGCGCGGGGTGCTTGCCGACTTCGGCGTGACCTTGCCGGCGGACACCGAAATCCGGGTGTGGGATTCGACCGCCGAGACCCGCTTCATCGTGGTGCCGATGCGGCCCGCCGGCACCGACGGCTGGTCGGAAGATAAGCTCGCATCGATCGTCACCCGCGAGTCGATGATCGGCACCGGCCTGCCCCGGGTCGCAGCGCCTTAGCGCGCATGTAGCCCGGATGGAGCGGAGCGAAATCCGGGACGGCGGCGCAGCTCGCGGCTGAGTGGAAGAGGAGTCGGCATCCCCGGATTTCGCTCCGCTCCATCCGGGCTACGTGTTAACGACAGCCACGAGATCGCCTGCCGGGCGCGCTCGCATTATCGAGCGCGCTCCTTCAGGTATTCGATGACATCGGAGCGATCCTGGGGATTGTCGAGCTTGTAGAACATCTTGGTGCCGGGCACGAGTTCCTGAGGATTGGTCAGCCATTTGTCGAGATTGGCTTCGGTCCACACAAGATTCGATTTCTTCAGGGCCGGCGAATAATTGTAGTCCGGCACCGTGCCGGCCTTGCGACCGACGAGGTCTCTGTGTTTTGGGCCGACGTCGTTCTTGTCGAGCGAATGGCAATCTTCGCAGCCCTGATACACATCCTCGCCGCGCACGACGTCGCCTGCGGCATATGCCGGGCCAAAGCTGACCATGATCGCGGTCGCGCCGACTGAGCCGATCCGGGCGAGATGATACTTGAGGGCGTCGCCTCGATTGCGCTCGTCGTTAACAATGGTCATGGCCTTCTCCTGCTTGCGTGAACCGCTGGAACGCGCAGGAGACTCGGGGGCCGAAAGATTTATTCCCGCAGGAGCGACCGATTTCCGGTTTCGCGCGAGCGATGGTTACCCGCAAAAATTCTTATCCGCTCTGGGAATAAACCGCGTCGTTGTTCGATCTCGGCCTAGGCAGCTGCCGAGGGTCGCCATGGCCTTGGGGAGCATCGGCCTCACAGGAGATAGGCAATGAGCGAATTCAATAGCGACAACGATATGAACCGTCGCAAAGTTCTCGAATGCACGGCCTGGGTCGGCACCGGCGTGCTGTGGACCGTATGCGGCGGGGTCCCACGGTCGCTGGGCATCGTGGGCGAGTCCATGGCGCAGGAAGCGCGGGGCTTCTCGTTCCTGCAGATCAGCGACAGCCACATGGGCTTCGACAAGCCGGCCAACCCCAACGTGAACGGTACCCTTGAAGTCGCCATGGCCAAGGTCAATGCCCTGCCCACGAAGCCGTCATTCATGATTCACACGGGCGACATCACCCATCTGTCGAACAAATCCGAGTTCGACGACGCCGATCGGATCATCTCTCAGTCGCGGCTCGACGTGCATTATGTGCCGGGCGAGCATGACCTTCTCGATCCCGATCAGAAATTCTATCGCGAGCGTTATGGACGCGGCACCAGGGGCGCCGGCTGGTACAGCTTCGACGCCAACGGCGTCCACTTCATCGGCCTCGTCAACGTCGTCGGCCTCGCGGACGGCGGGCTCGGCAATCTCGGCAACGAGCAGCTCAAGTGGCTCGAGAACGATGTCAAAGGCCGCTCGGCTTCGACCCCGATCGTCCTCTTTGCCCATATCCCGTTGTGGACGGTCTACCCCGAGTGGGGCTGGGGGACGAAGGACGGTGCCCAGGCGCTCTCCCATCTGAAGCGCTTCGGCTCGGTGACCGTGCTCAACGGCCACATCCACCAGGTGATGCAAAAGGTCGAAGGCAACGTCACGTTCCACACCGCGCGTTCGACGGCATTTCCGCAGCCCGCGCCGGGCAGTGCGCCATCGCCGGGACCGATGCGCATTTCCGCCGACAAGCTGCAGACGACCCTCGGCATCGCCGACGTTACGTTCAAACAGAACGAACAGCGGCTTGCGATCATCGACACGCCGTTGCAAAGCTGAGCGCAGGAAATGCTCGCCCGGCAGCAACAAGATGCGCCGACGGCGTATTGGACGGCCGGGAACGGCATGATGACCCGTGACGCGAACGGCGACGAGGAACGGGCGCGGCGTTTTCGAGACGCCGCGCTGCCTCATCTCGACGACGTCTTCACGCTCGCGCGCTATCTCATGCGCAATGTCGCGGATGCCGAGGATGCCGCGCAAGAATGCTATCTGCGGGCGCTACGCCATTTCGACACTTATCACGGACCGGCCATGAAGCCCTGGCTGCTGACGATATTGAGGAATGTCTGCATGGCCGAGTTTGCACGGCGCGGCAAACAGGAGGCGCCCGCCGATGAACCGGAGGACGAGTCCACACCCGAATTGGCGCCGTTGTGGCAGGAACCCCACGCCTCCCCGGAAACAGAACTGCTACGCCAGCAACACGCCAGTACGATTCAGCGACTGATTGCGGCGCTACCGCAGCCGTTCCGCGAGGCCATCGTGCTGCGCGAGATAAACGACTTGTCGTATCAGGAGATCGCCGAAGTCGCCGGCGTGCCGGTCGGAACGGTGATGTCGCGGCTCGCCCGCGCGCGATCGATGCTGCGCTCGTCCTGGAATGCCGCCGAAGGAACCACGACATGAACTGCGCCGAAGCCGAAATCATGTTTCATGCGCTGATCGACGATGAGCTCGATGCGGTTCATACGCGCGAGGTCGAAGCGCATGTCGCGAGTTGTGCCGGGTGTGCCGAAAAGCTCGCCGCCTTTCGCGCGATGCGCAGCGCCATCGGCGCTGCGGGCCTGAAGGAAGCCGCGCCCGCTGCGTTGCGCAGCCGGATCGAAAGCGCGCTGCCGTCGCCCGCTGTTCCGATGACGGCCCGGCGGAAATTGGTCCAACCGACCCGGCGAACATTCTTTGGCGGATTTGCGCTGGGCTCGGCGCTGTCGGCCGCGGTCGCTGCAGAGTCTCGTGCTCGCGGTCTTCCGCAACGATCAAGACCGGTTCGTCGCGAACGAAGTCGTGTCCGCGCATATCCGCTCGCTGCAGCCCGGACACCTCACCGACGTCGAAACGAGCGACCAGCACACGGTCAAGCCGTGGTTCAACGGCAAGCTCGACGTCGCGCCCCCGATCATCGATCTCACCGCGCAAGGTTTCACCCTGCTCGGCGGCCGCCTCGACTACGTCGATCGCGAGCCGGTGGCCTCGATCGTTTATCAGCGCCGCAAACATGTCATCAACCTGTTCGTCGCCCAGCGGCTGGGGGCGAGACAGGTTGGCGCGAAGGTCGAGACGATCCAAGGCTACAATGTGCGCCATTGGTCGGAAGACGGTCTCGATTTTTGGGCCGTGAGCGACATTGCGGCGCCCGAGCTGGATGAGTTCGCCCAGAAGATCTCTGCGGCTCTGCGAACGCCTGCAAAAGGTTCGTGAGCAAAGCTTCGAAGACTGGGCCATTTCAATACGCGCTGCTTTAATTTCAAAAACGACCGGTGCTCGTTTGAGATCATCAACAATCAAATCGGGTCGTGGGTCGTCCCGACGTTTTTAAACAATGGATTAAGAACGGATTTGTTGCGCGAATGTTACCGCGCCATCTCCGACATTTTGATTGCGAGTTGAGCAGATGAAAACGATAGTTCAAGCCGCATTGGGCGCACCGTTCCGCAAGTACCTCTCCGACGAGAAGGGCAACCTGTCGGCGATCTTCGCTCTCACCCTGGTTCCTCTGGTCAGTCTCGTCGGCATGAGCGTCGACTACTCGCGAGCCAACAAGATCAACACGGCGATGCAAGCCGCCGCCGATGCGACGGCGCTGGCGATTTCGTCGAACGCGCCGAATCAGACTGCGTCCCAGCTGCAATCCAGCGCCCAGAGCTTTTATACGGCGCTTTTCAACGACCCCAACGTGCAGGCTCTCAACGTCACTGCGACCTACACCAACTCCAGCAGCTCGCAGGTGGTCGTCACCGCTTCCGCGCAAATGAAGACGATGTTCATGAGCATCGTCGGCTTGCCGAACGTCAACGTCTCCACCTCGTCGACCACGACTTGGGGCTCTACGCGGCTGCGCGTCGCACTCGTCCTCGATAACACCGGCTCGATGAGCCAGTACGGCAAACTGACCGCCCTGAAGACCGCGACCAACAACCTGCTGACCCAGCTCAAGAACGCGGCGACAAATAATGGCGACGTGTATGTTTCGATCGTACCATTCGTAAAGGATATCGCCGTCGATCCGATCAACTACACTCAGAACTGGGTCGACTGGACCGACTGGAACGCCAACAACGGCACCTGCACCAACAGCGGCAACAACTGGGGATGGGGATGGGGATGGGGCGGTAACTCATCGACCCAATCCAGCTGCAATGGCACCTGGACGGCGGCGAACCACAACACCTGGAACGGCTGCATCACCGACCGCGGCGACTCGAACGCACCGGACAGCGGCAACTACGATACCAACGTCGTCGCGCCGACCACCAGCATTCCGGCGACGCTCTTTTCAGCGGAGAACTACTCGTCCTGCCCCGCCGTCGTGATGGGTCTGAACTACAATTGGACGAGCATGACGACGGCGGTCAACAACATGAGCGCCAACGGCGACACCAACCAGGCCATCGGTCTCGCCTGGGGCTGGCTGTCGCTGGTCGGCGGCGGGCCGTTCACCGTTCCGCCGATGGCCTCCGGATATCAATACTCGCAAGTCATCATCCTTCTGACCGACGGACTGAACACCCAGGACCGCTGGTACACGAATCAGTCGTCCATCGACGCGCGTCAGCAGATGACCTGCACCAACATCAAAAACTCTGGCATCATTCTGTACACGATCCAGGTCAATACCGACGGCGATCCGACGTCGACCCTGCTCCAGAACTGCGCGTCCGATTCGAGCAAGTTCTTCCTGCTGACGTCGGCGAACCAGATCATCACGACCTTCAATCAGATCGGCACCAACCTGTCCCAGCTGCGCATTGCAAAATAGTCCGATCTGCTTCGGGAACGCGATAACGCGAGCCGGACCCGCCGCTCGCGGGTCGGCTCGCGCATCGCGGTGAAGGGCCGGTTTCTGCGCATCTCGAATTTATGATAGCCTCGATGTGCAATTGTGCAGTTGCAGGGACATCAGCCAATGAACGGCGTCCACGACATGGGCGGCATGCATGGCTTCGGCAAAGTCGAAGCGGAGGCGAACGAGCCGGTCTTTCACGCCGCGTGGGAAGCGCGCGTGCTGGCGATGAATCGAGCGATGGGCTCGCTCGGGGTCTGGAACATCGATATCGGCCGATTTTCCCGCGAGAAGCTGCCGCCCGAGGTCTATCTCGGCAGCAGCTACTATCGGAAATGGGAGCTCGGGCTCGAAGACATGTGCGTCGCGTTCGGCCTCGTGGGCGAGGACGAGCTCGCGGCCGGCCATGCGCTTCGCCCGGCAAAGCCGACGAAGCGGACATTGACGGCGGCCGATGCGCCAAAGCTCCTGTCGCGCGGGGATTTCGGACGGCCCGCACCGGCGCCGGCAAAATTCAAGCCCGGCGACCGCGTGCACACCCGCAACATCAATCCGGCAAGCCACACGCGCCTGCCGCGTTACGCGCGCGGCCATATCGGGACCGTCGAGCGCGTGCGCGGCTGCCATGTTTTTCCGGATGCGGTCGTTGCCGGCAAAGGCGAGGACCCGCATTGGCTTTACACCGTCGTGTTCGACGGGCGCGAATTGTGGGGCGATGACGCCGATCCGACCGTCAAGGTCTCGATTGAGGCCTGGGAGCCCTATCTCGAGCATGCGCGCTGAAGATTCGCCCGCGACCACGATCGATTCCGCTGCGGCGGAGCGGGCCACGCGCTCGGTCCCGGGCATCCCCGCGGATGCCGGCGGTCCGGTGTTTCGCGAACCGTGGGAGGCGCAGGCCTTCGCCATGGCTGTGGCCCTGGAAGGGCGCGGCCTGTTCACATGGGGCGAATGGGCCGCGATGCTCGGCGAGGAGATCGAGGCCGCGCAGCTTGCCGGCGATCCCGACACCGGCGAGACCTATTATCGTCACTGGCTCGCGACGCTTGAGCGCATGATCGCCACAAAAGGTGTCGCCGACCCGGCGCTCGTCGCGCGCTACCGCGACGCCTGGCACCGCGCGGCAGAGCGCACGCCGCACGGCGCTCCGATCGAACTCAGTTCACGAGATTTCGAATCGAACTCGTGAAGCTGTGCCAGGCTGATCCAAGGGAATCCATCACGGCAGGCCCATTCGCCGGCGCGCCCCATGACGGCGAGTCCGATGCGGTCTGCGGCACGCCGCCTGTGCCGGCAATGACACGCCCGCCTCGCACCTTGCCGCTCGATTTGTGGCCGATCACCATCGCCCAGAACACCTTGTAGCGGGTGTTCTCGTTGCGGGCGACGGCAACGCCAATGCTGTCGGCGTCGCCCAGCAGCAGATTCTGATTGTGCCCCGGCGAGTGCTGCCACATCCGCAGGGTATCGGGCCAGGTTTTCGTGCCCGCCGCGATGTTCTCGCCGGCGGAGTCCGTGCCCGACCCGGCGATCCGCGTATGAAAGGATCCCGCGACGTCGTGATCCATGATGCCCGTCGAAGCCATGGCCTTGGCCTGCCGTTCCGCAACGGCCGTCAAGTTGGTATCGACTTTGACGGGCTTTAGCCCGTGTTCGCGGCGGTACTGGGAGATGAGCGCAATGATGTCATCCTCGGCGCGCGCCGGCAGTGCCGCAACAACGGCAGCAAACGCCAGCGCGGCAATGACCGCTGATTTCCGTTCCCCCATCATGACCCCCGCTCATTGCGCGGCATGTTCGCCGCGCAAACTCACATTCCCCTCAAGACCCCCCAAAGCGCCGGCGGCTTAGTCAGCCTTGGCACCGGAAAATTTGACAACCTTCGCCCATTTCTCGGTCTCGGCGGCGATCAGGCTGCCGAATTCGGCGGGCGAACCCGGAAGCTCGGTCGTTCCCATATCGGCAAGCTTGGTCTTGATCTTCGATGCGGCAAGACCGGCATTGGTCGCCTGGTTGAGCTTGGCAATGATTTCGGGCGGCGTGCCCTTCGGGACGCCGAGGCCGTACCATTGGCTCGCCTCAAAGCCGGGCAGAAATTCGTCGACCGCTGGCACATCCGGCAGAACGCGCGAGCGCTCGGCCGTCGTCACAGCCAGGGGGCGCAGTTTCCCGGCTCGGATGTATTCGAGGGTCGCCAGCATCGGCGCAAAATAAAGCTGCACTTGGCCGCCGACGAGATCGGTCAATGCCGGCGCCGCCCCACGATACGGCACGTGCACGAGAGTGGCGCCGGTCATCATCTTGAAGAGTTCGCCCGACAGGTGGGACGCAGCGCCGACGCCGCCCGATGCCATCGTGACCTTGCCGGGATTGGCACGGGCGTAAGCGACGAATTCCTTGAAGGTCTGGGCCGGGACCGACGGATGGACCGTCATAATGTTCGGCTCGCGGCCAAGACTGGCGACCGGCTCGATGTCCCGGATCACATTGAAGTTGAGGTGCTCGTAAAGCGTCGCATTGATGGCGTTCGCCGCGCTGACGAGGAGCAGCGTGTAGCCGTCGGGCAGCGCCTTCACCACCGCCTCGGTGCCGATGTTGGTGCCGGCGCCCGGCCGATCCTCGACGAGGAACGTCTGGCCAAGTTCATCCGAAAGCCACTGCGAAATGAGACGTGCGATGATGTCGGCGGACCCTCCGGCCGCATAACCGACGATGACGCGCACCGGCCGCGTCGGATAGTCGAAGGCCCGAGCGAATCGCGGCAAGCTCGGCACCGCCGCAGCCGCGACGGCGGCCTGCAGGAATCGGCGGCGACCAAGGACGCTTGCGGTCCCCCGAGTTAAGCCTCGAACGTGTTCCACCCGACCAAATACCCCGATTGAAACCCCACTTGCCGCGATGCTACCCACCGCGATCCTACGGCGAAAAATAGGTCAGATTAAGAAGAATATGGCCGGAATCCGCAAACCGGCGGACCGCTCCGGTGAGATAAACCGCGCACCGCGGCTCAGCTTGCGGGCGGCGCCGCTTCCGCGGTGCGGATATGCTCGGGGCGAACGCCGATGCCGATCACGCGCGCTGGAATGCCGCGCAAGGCCGGAAACCACTCGAGCAGCTTGAGGATGGCTGGCGGACGGGGGCGCGCGGTCCCGGCCAGCACCGGCCTGATCACGTTGTTCTGGATGATGAGCTGAATCCGTTGCGTCACGCGGGTCGGCCAACTGCGCCGCGCTTGAACCGCGGCGAGATGTTCCGCCGTCAAGGTGCCGTTGCGCAGCGGTTCAGCGAGGATATTGGCGGCGGCGACCGCGTCTTGGACCGCGAGGTTGATGCCGACGCCGCCGACCGGCGACATGGCGTGCGCGGCGTCCCCGATGCACAACAGGCCGGGGCGGTACCACTGGGTCAAGCGGTCGACCGCGACCGTGAGCAGCTTGACGTCATCCCAGCTCTTGAGCTCGTCGACGCGACTGCCGAGCCAAGGCGACATGTCGAGGACCATGCGGCGGAATTCGGCGATGTCCCGCTTGTGCAGTTCGCCGAGCGAACCCTTCGGGATGACGTAGGCGCACTGCCAATAGTCGCCGCGGTCGAGCATGATGAAGATGCGGCCGGCCTCGATATGGCCGAACGCTTCGGTGACGTCGCCCTCCTTGCGCGAGAGCCGCATCCACAGCACGTCCATCGGCGCACCGATGTCGTTCACCTGGAACCCGGCTCGCTCGCGCACGGTCGAGTGTCGCCCGTCGGCGCCGACGACGAGATCAGCCTTGATCTCGACGGGCCCGTCCGGGCCTGTGGCCTTAAGGCCGATGACACGTCCGTCCGCCTCGATGAGATCGGTCGCGTCCGTCTGCATCAGCAGATGGAAGCTTCCATAGCGGGCGCCGTGCGCTGCGAGGAAGTTCAGAAAGTCCCATTGCGGCATGAAGGCGATGAACTTGCAGACCGTCGGCAGGCCGCTGAAATCCGCCAGCGTCACCGAGGTGTCGCCGATCTGCCCGGAGAGCTGACGCACCTTGTGATGCGGCTGGGCAAGAAATTCATCCAGCAATCCAAGCTCGTGCATCAGCTGCAGCGTGGAAGGATGGATGGTGTCGCCGCGGAAGTCGCGGAGAAAGTCCTTATGCTTCTCGAGGATGACAACGTCGACGCCGGCCCGCGCCAGCAGGAACCCCAGCATCATGCCGGCCGGACCACCGCCGACAATGCAGCAACGTGTCGAGAGTGTTTTGGTAGCCATGGCCATTCACCGCGCCCGCTCGTTCCGGACGGCGGGTAAGTGGATTGTGCCGATTCCGCCCTGATTCGGAAACGTCGAAACGCAATCGTGAGGAAAACGCGCGGTTTCAGGTCTTCGGCGCCCGGGGCGGGACCCGCTCGCCAAACCTTCACAAACGTTTGAACCTGTTTGTCGCCTCCTCCGACGAATGATCACGACCCGTTCAAAAGCCAGGACGGACCCAAAAACAGAGGAGAGATCAAAATGTTGTCCCGCAAGACTTTCTTTGCTCTCGCCGCGGCCACCCTGGTGGCGGGCACTTTCGCTGCAACAGAGGCTTCCGCTCGCGGCTTCGGCGGCGGCGGACATTTCGGTGGCGGCGGCCATTTCGGTGGTGGCGGACATTTCGGCGGCGGCCACTTCGGCGGCGGTCATTTTGGTGGTGCACGGCACTTCGGCGGCGGCCATTTCGGCGGCGGCGGCCGTCACTTCGCGAACTTCGGCGGCCGGCACCTTGGCGGCCACAACTTCGGCGGTCGCAACTTCGGTGGCCACAACTTCGCCCACAATAATTTCGCCCACCACAGCTTCGGCAACCACAGCCTCGGCAACCACAAATTCGCCCACAATAACTTCGCCCACAACCACATGGGCAACCACAATCACATGGGCAACCATAACCACATGGCCTTCAACCACCACGGCCAGAAGTTCTGGTGGCACAAGCGGCCGCATTGGTGGATTGGCGGCTACTCGTTCGCCGATGCCGATCCGAGCGATGACTCCGACGATGATACGACGGACACCAACTACACCGCGCCGAGCTACGGCTATAATGCCCCGGCCAACTATTCGCAGCCGGCGAACTACACCCAGCCGCAGCAATATCAGCAGGCTCCGCAAAATCAGCAGCAGGCCCAGGCTCCCTGCACCTGCCTGACCAAGGAGTATCTGCCCGAGGGCGGCGTCCTGTTCAGCGACAACTGCACGAAGGAACAGGCGATGGCGACACCCGAGGAGCTCAAGGCCCAACAGAGCCAAGCTTCCAATCCTAGCAACGATCAAAGCAACTAACTGATACGCATCAACCTAAAACCCCGGCTTCGGCCGGGGTTTTTTATTGCCTATACACCGTCCGCGCCGCCGTCGGCGCGCGGATCGTGGGCGCCCTCCAGCATGCCGGACGGGTTCAAAATCACGGCGCCGGCATGGCCCATGATGTCGGAATGTCGCTCGGGGATCACATCGACGTCGTGTCCCGCCGAGATCAGGCGATCGATTACGTTGCCGTCGAACCCCTCCTCCATGCGCAGGTTGGTCACGGCCGAGCCCCAGGTCCGGCCGAGCAACCAGCGCGGCCGATCGATCGCTTCATCAAGCGGCTGGCGATAGAGCACGTGGCGGCTGAAGAGCGCCGCCTGGGTCTGCGGCTGGCCGTCGCCGCCCATGGTGCCATAGGCCATGACGCGCCCGTCGCGCAGCACGGCCAGGGCAGGATTGAGAGTGTGGAAGGGCCGGCGGCCCGGGGCCAGCGCATTGAGGTCGCCGCGATCGAGCGAGAAACTCGCGCCGCGGTTCTGCATCAGAATGCCGGTTGCCGGGAGCACGCAGCCGGAACCGAACTCCCAATAGATCGACTGGATGTAGGAGACTGCGATGCCGGCAGCGTCGGCGGCGCCCATCCAGACCGTGTCGCCCTCGCCTTTCGTCGGAGGCCATTTCGCCGCCTTGCGGCGGTCGATCTTCATGACCTCGCCGTCGAGAAATGCGGCGTCGAGAAGCGGCTCGAGGGGGCGCGGCAAACGGTCGGGATCGGTGATTACGCGATCACGGATGCGAAAAGCACGCTTTGTCGCCTCGACGAGGCCGTGGACGTGGTCAAAGCCCTCGGCCTCGTGGACGCGGAGCCGCGCGAACAGCGCGAGCACCATCAGCGAAGCAAGCCCCTGGGTCGGCGCCGGCGTGTTGTAGAGCGTGCCGGCATCGATCGCGACGCTCAGCGGATCCGCGACCGTCGCGGCAGCGCGCACAAGGTCGGCGCGAGTGACAGGGCTCCCGATCCGTTCGAGATCGGCGGCAATCTCGCGGCCGATATCGCCGCGATAGAAGTCGTCGAACCCCGCATGGGCAAGCTGCTCGAACGTGCCGGCAAGCGTGGTCTGGCGCAGAAGCGCGCCCGTGTCAGGCGGCTTGCCGTCGACAAGAAAGGTCGCCGCGAACCCCGGCACGTCCTTGAGTTCTGCGAGCTTTTCACGCGTGAGCCGCGCCTGGCTCCGCGTGACCCGATAGCCGTCGCGCGCGTGTCGGATCGCAGCCTCGAGGAGTGACGCGAACGGCAGGCGACCGCCTTCGGCCCGCGCAGCCTCGTGCGCCAAAATCCAGGCCGCGACGGCGCCGGGCGCGTTGAGCGCCGCGAGCGGGCCGCGTTCTGGAATCTGGTCGCGGCCGTGCTCGCGGTAGAAGTCGATGCTGGCCTTGGCGCCGGCCCGGCCGGCACCCATCAGCGCCCGAATGCGGCCGGAGCTCTGGCGGACGAGCCAGAAGCCATCGCCGCCGATATGATTCATGTGCGGATAGACTGCGGCGATCGTCGCGGCCATGGCGAGCATGGCCTCGATCGCGTTTCCGCCCTCGGCGAGAATCGCGCGGCCGGCTTCGACCGCGGCGGCATGGGGCGCCGCGACGACGCCGCCACGGTGGCCCGCACTGTGCAAATCCATCCGGTCAGCCCATTGTGGTCTCGACAAGCCCGCGTTTGCGCAGGAGCGCGTCTGTGGTCGGGAGGCGGCCGCGGAATGCGGTGTAGGCCGCGCCGGGTTCGCGGGAGTTGCCGGCCGCCAGGATATGGTCGCGCAGCCGTGCGGCGGTTGCCGGATCGAACACGTCGCCGATTTCTCGGAAGGCTTCGAAGGCGTCGGCGTCGAGAACCTCCGACCACATGTAACTGTAATAGCCGGCCGCGTAGCCGCCGCCGGCGAAGACATGGAGGAAATGGGGCGAGCGATGGCGCATCCCGATTTCCTCCGGCATGCCGATTTTCTTGAGCGTCTCGGCCTCGAATACGGATGGATCGAGATTATCCGCCGACGGCAGCAGATGATATTCGAGGTCGACCAGTGCGGAGGCGACGTATTCGACGGTGGCAAAACCCTGGCCGAACGTCCGCGCCGCGATCAGCCGGCGCAGCAGATGTTCCGGCATCGCTTCGCCGGTCCGATAATGTCGGGCAAAGCCACGCAGCACCTCGGGCTGCTCGAGCCAGTGCTCGTAGAGTTGGGACGGCAGTTCGACGAAATCGGTAGCGACGCTGGTGCCTGAAATGAACGGGTAGGTTACGTCCGACAACAGTCCGTGGAGCCCGTGGCCGAATTCATGGAAGAGGGTCCTGGCGTCATCGAAGGAGAGAAGCGTCGGCTCGCCTTCGGCGCCTTTGGCGAAGTTCATGACGTTGACAACGAGCGGCCGGATATCCTCGTCGAACTTCTCCTGGTCGCGCAACGTGGTCATCCAGGCGCCGCTCCGCTTTGACGATCGGGCAAAATAATCGCCGAAGAACAGGCCCTGGAAACGGCCGCCGGGGCCGGAGACCTCCCAGACCCGGACGTCCGGGTGCCAGACGGGAACGTCGTGAACCTCCCGAAACGACAGGCCGAACAGACGGCGAGCCGTGTCGAATGCTGCCGCGATCATGTTGTCGAGTTCGAGGTACGGGGCAATCTCGGCGGCATCGATGTCGCAGCGCGCCTTGCGCAGCTTCTCGGCGTAATAGCGCCAGTCCCAGGGTGCGAGGGTGAAGTTGCCGCCCTCCTCGCGGACGAGGTCCTGCAGCGCATCGCGATCGGCGAGCGCGCGCTTGCGCGCCGGCTCCCAGACGCGGTCGAGAAGGCCCGCGACTGCCTCCGGGCTCTTTGCCATGGCATCGTCGAGCCGATGATGGGCAAAGCTCGATGAACCGAGCAGCTTCGCCCGCTCGGCCCGCAGCGCCACGGTTTCGGCGATAATGGCCTTGTTGTCGGTCGCGCCTCCGCCGTCGCCGCGGGCGATCCAGGCCGTGTAGGCCTTTTCGCGAAGATCGCGACGCGCGGAGGCTTGCAGGAACGGCTCGACGCTCGAGCGGGCGAGCGTAATCGCGTGCTTGCCGGCGAGGCCGCGCTCTTCGGCGGCCGCCCTTGCGGCCACGCGGGCGGGCTCGCTCAAGCCGGCAAGATCATCCTCGCTTTCGAGGACGAGCGCATAGGATTGCTCGTCAGCGAGGACGTTCTGGCTGAAGGTCGTGCCCAGAAGCGCCAGCCGCTCGCTGATCTCGGCCATGCGGCGCTTGGCCTCGGCGGGAAGCCCGGCGCCGGCGCGGCGGAACCTCGCCTCATAGCGTTCGAGAACGCGGGCCTGCTCGGGGTCAAGGCCGAGCGCGCCGCGGCGATCCCACAGCGTCTTGATCCGCGCATAAAGGTCCGCGTTGAGTTCGATGCGGCTGCGATGGGCGGCAAGGCGCGGCGACATTTCGCGCTCGATCGCCCGAATCGCGTCGTTGGTGTGAGCCGAGGCGAGGGCGTGGAAGATGTCCGACACCCGGTTGAGGCTGCGCCCGCTTCGCTCCAGCGCAGCGATCGTGTTTTCGAAACTCGGAAGCGCGGCCGCCGTGGCGATGGCCTCGACCTCGGCAAGGTTGTCCGCCATGGCGCGATCGAATGCCGGGCGGAAATGCTCGGGCCTGATCGCTTCAAATGGCGGGGTGTCGTAGGGGGGCACCCACGGCTGGAGGAGCGGATTCGACAGCGAATCAGTGCCGCCTAGCGCGGCGAATGGGGTATTCATCAGCTAATCCGTCCTGGCCAATAGCGTTCTGATGGAAGACCTCTGGTCACTAATTACCTGATCTCAGATACTGGCCCGGCTTGATCCTGCAACCTATTTCGTAGACATTCCCCGCGAAAACTAGGACCCACTTCATGTCGCAGACTTCTTCATCCGCACCGCGCCGCATCGTCTGGGAGAGCGTGATCACGGTGCTGAGCGCGGCCGTTCTGATCAGTGCCGAGGTGTTTGGCGCCGCGTTCGCGGGTGGCTGGGCGCTCGCGAGCCTGATCGGACTCGGCGACTACGGCATCTACACGCTGCAAGTAGTCTTCTTTCTTCTCGGCGTCGCCGTGATGATCGGCTTCGTGCGCAACGCGATGCGAGTCGAGCCGTTCACCGCGCGTCGATAACCGCTTCGTTAAGCGGCGCTTAAACAACGCGGGAACGTTTTTCGATTTTTTTTGTTCTGAAGCTACGGAGCGCGGCAAAAAAACTTGCGTGCTCCGCGGAAATAACATATCTGACCAATGCCCAATTTCGCACGTGCCTGTGGCCGTGTGTCGATCGGTGGGCATCCGGACAAGAGGCCGGACAGCCGCCCGGAGTGAGATCCAGATGTGCGCGAGGTAGTCGCAATCATCCGGGTTGTTTGAGCTCCGAACACTTGATCGGCAGCCGGAGGCGAAACCGGCGCACCTCGTTCTCCACGAGGGACGCGGCTTAAAGCAACGACGGAGCGGGCTTTTTTGGTCTCTGCCGGTTCTCCACCAACCGGCTCGGGCTACCGAAGAGGCTTGTTCATCATTGCCGCGCGTGCGGATCGGGGACCTCCCCAGATCCAATCCAAGGCAGCATTTGCGGATCGAGAGATCTCTCGTCGGCGCGTCCCCATCGCGCGTCGGTGAGTCCTCGAAAATCCGCATCTCATGCGGAGCGGCTTGCCGCTCCTCTGGCCTATTGGGGAGAGCGCTATGACCGAGCGCATCCAGGAGTTCCTGCGCAACCGCAAGGACGACGGGCCCTGCCTCGTCGTCGATCTCGAGATCGTGCGCGAAAATTATCGGGCCTTCGCTCACGCGCTGCCCGACACGCGGGTGTTCTACGCCGTAAAAGCGAACCCCTCGCCGGAAGTGCTGAGCCTGCTGGCCGGCCTAGGCTCCTGCTTCGACACCGCCTCGATCGCCGAGATCGAGATGGTGCTCGCGGCCGGCGCGACGCCCGATCGCATCTCGTATGGCAATACCATCAAGAAGGAACGCGACATCACGCGCGCCTTCGCGATGGGGGTGCGGCTGTTCGCGGTCGATTGCAAGGCGGAAGTCGAGAAGATCGCGCGCGCCGCGCCGGGCGCGCGGGTGTTCTGCCGCTTCCTGTTCGACTGCAGCGGGGCCGAATGGCCGCTGTCGCGCAAGTTCGGCTGCGACGTCGCCATGGCCGTCGACGTCCTCGAACATGCCCATCGCCTGGGCCTCGAGGCTCATGGCGTGTCGTTCCACGTCGGCTCGCAGCAGCCGCGGACCCAGGCCTGGGATCAGGCGCTGAAGTCGGCGGCGGCGATTTTCCGCGCCTGCGCCGAACGCGGCATTTCGCTCGCCATGGTCAATCTGGGCGGCGGCTTCCCGACCCGGTACCTCAAGGAGGTGCCGGCGGTGCAGGCCTATGGCCGCTCGATTTTCCGGGCGTTGCGCAAGCACTTCGGCAACGCCATCCCGGAGACCATCATCGAGCCGGGCCGCGGCATGGTCGGCAACGCCGGCATCATCGAGGCCGAAGTCGTGCTCGTGTCGCGCAAGAGCGAGAGCGAAAAGGTGCGCTGGGTCTACCTCGACATCGGCAAGTTCGGCGGTCTCGCCGAAACCATGGACGAGTCGATCCGCTATCCGATTCGCACGCCGCGCGACGGCAGCGAGATGGGACCGTGCGTGCTCGCCGGGCCGACCTGCAACTCCATGGACGTCATGTACGAGAAGACGCCCTACGAGCTGCCGATCAGCCTGGAAATCGGCGACAAGGTGCTGATCGATGGCACGGGCGCCTATACGACGACCTACGCATCGGTCGCCTTCAACGGCTTCGCACCACTGAAGGCCTATCACATCTGACGTCGCTGGCCTGCGATGCCCGATTGGGTGATCGCCGCGACGGACAGCAAAGCTGATGCTCGCGGAGCATCTCCGTAGCCGGCACTGCCGGCTACTCGTTCAACAATCCAGCTCGATTCCTGCCAACGCTTCGCCTCGGCGGAGCACGGGAAGATTGGCCATGGTTACGATTCGTCACGAACAAGCGACCGACATCGCCGCGCGCGAGGCGCTGCTCGACTCGGCCTTCGGCGAGAGCCGGTTCGCCAAATCCTCCGAACGCCTGCGCCGCGGACGATTGCCCGCGGACGACCTGTCGTTTGTGGCGACCAAGAACGGCCGCCTCATCGGCACCGTGCGGCTGTGGCACATTTCGGCAGGTCCGGACCGGCCAGCGCTCCTGCTCGGCCCGCTCGCGGTCGATCCCGCGCATCGCAACTGCGGGCTCGGCGCTGGCTTGATGGAGCGCGCCATTGGCGATGCCAGGCGACTTGGCCACCGTGAGATTCTGCTCATCGGCGATCCCGCCTATTACGATCGATTCGGGTTTTCGGCGGAAACGACCTTCGGACTGTCGATGCCAGGACCGTTCGAGCGCCACCGCCTCCTCAGCCTCGGCCTCGTGCCGGGTCTCGGCGCGGCGCCCGCCGGATTGATCCGGGCGACCGGCCCGGCGGCTCCGCGGCTCGCAGACGGCGCGGCGCAGCGGCGCACAAAGGCGCGGAAGGTCACCAGCCTGTCACACGCCGCTTGATTTCAGAGGGCATCTATCGTTTTCACGTCGCGGACCTCGCGTCCGCGACCTGGGTTGTTGTTTCCCGGGGTCCCGCTTCCCGCATCTGGAGTGATTGGTGATGACCGAGACGCTCGTTCACGGCCGTATCGATGGCCCCATTGTGATGATCGGCTTCGGCTCGATCGGCAAAGGCACACTACCGCTGATCGAGCGCCATTTCACTTATGACAGGTCGCGCTTCGTGGTCGTCGATCCCGACGACACGGACCGCGAAATTCTCGACGCGCGCGGCATCCGCTTCATTCATCAGGGGGTGACGCGCGAGAATTACCGTGAGCTTCTCACGCCGCTGCTCACTGCCGGCGGCGGCCGCGGCTTTTGCGTGAACGTGTCGATCGAGACCTCGTCGGTCGCCATCATGGAGCTCGCCCGTGAGATCGGGGCGTTCTACATCGACACCGTGACCGAGCCGTGGCCGGGCTTTTATTTCGATCCGAAGCTCGATACCGCGGCGCGTTCGAACTACGCGTTGCGCGAGACGCTGCTTGAAGCGCGCCGCCGCAACCCGACCGGAATCACCGCGATATCGTGCTGTGGCGCCAATCCGGGAATGGTGTCGTGGTTCGTCAAACAGGCGCTGGTGAATATCGCCCGCGATGTCGGCGCGACGGTGCCGGCGCCGCGGAGCCGCGAGGATTGGGGGCGGCTTGCCATGACTTCTCGGCGTCAAGGGCATCCACGTCGCCGAACGCGATACCCAGCGTGCGCGCAACCCGAAGCCCGTGGACGTGTTCGTCAACACCTGGTCGATCGAGGGCTTCGTGTCCGAGGGGCTGCAGCCCGCTGAACTCGGCTGGGGCACCCATGAGACCTGGATGCCGGAGAATGGGCGTCGCCACGGCAAAGGCTGCCAGGCCGCGATTTACCTCTTGCAGCCCGGCGCCAACACGCGCGTGCGCTCATGGACGCCGACGCCGCAGGCGCAATACGGCTTCCTCGTCACCCACAACGAATCGATCTCGATCGCCGATTATTTGACGGTGCGCGACGGCGACCAGGTGATCTATCGCCCGACCTGCCACTACGCCTACCATCCTTGCAACGATGCGGTGCTGTCGCTCCACGAGATGTTCGGTCGCGCCGGCGTGGCGCAGGATACGCATCACCTCCTCCACGAGGACGAGATCGTCGACGGCATCGACGAGCTTGGGGTGCTCATCTACGGCCATGCCCGCAATGCGTATTGGTACGGCTCGCAGCTTTCGATCGAGGAAGCGCGCAAGCTCGCGCCCTACCAGAACGCGACGGGCCTCCAGGTAACGTCGGCAGTGCTCGCCGGCATGGTCTGGGCGCTGGAGAACCCGGAGCGCGGCATCGTCGAAGCCGACGAGATGGATTACGCCCGCTGCCTCGAAATCCAGCGACCCTATCTTGGCCCGGTCATCGGGACATACACCGACTGGACGCCGCTCTCCGGACGGCCGGGGCTGTTCCCCGAAAACATCGACACGTCCGATCCGTGGCAGTTCCGCAATGTGCTGGTGTCGTGGTGACGCAGCAGATGTTGCGCGCTACCGCAACGGGGAGAGTTCGGGCCTGGGATGCGCGTTGATTACGTCATCGCTGCAGCGCTTTTCGCCGGCGGTCTGGCGCAGCTGGCGAACATCCGCCTCCGCTTCCTGCAATTCCGGCTGATAGATGATCGTGTTGACGACGCTCGAATCGGCGCGTGCCATCAACCCTCGCAACTCCGCCGCCTTGGATTCCGAAGTCACCAGCCGTTTCCTGATGTCCTCGCAGCGGAGATATTGATACTTGCCCGGCTGCACGAACGGATCGCCTAAGGAATTGGACATGCTCGAGCAGCCGCCAAGGACCGCCGGCAAGGCGGCCGCGACAATCATGGTTGCACCGAGCGTTGATCTCATCGGCTCCCCGGCCGCCCGTCCCGTCGGCCCACGCATGCCTCTGGCCGAACAAGCAAATCCTCGAACTGGATGTTATCCAGCAATTCGTACGAAATCATGCCGCGTCAAGGGGCTCGACCTCCTTGACCGCAATTGCGCTTTTATTAACTGGGTGTAAGGTCGCGCCCTCTTTTTCCGGGGCGCTCACAACTGCATGGCTCGCGACCAAGTCGACATGACGCCGATCGAGACGCGCGACGAGCTTGTCGCGTGGTTTGCGGCCGGCGAGAAGCCCCGCGAGCGCTTTCGCATCGGCACCGAGCACGAGAAGTTCGCCTTCACGCTGTCGGGCCACCGGCCGGTCCCTTATGACGGCTCGCGCGGTATTCGCGCCCTGCTTGAGGGTATGCAGCTGCTGCTCGGATGGGAACCCATCATGGAAGGGTCGAACATCATCGGCCTTTCGGATGTGACGGGAGGCGGCGCGATATCGCTCGAGCCCGGCGGCCAATTCGAATTGTCCGGCGCGCCGGTTGCGACCATCCACCAGACTTGCTCCGAACTGATGGCGCACCTCGCCCAGCTGCGGGAGGTCGCGGCACCCCTTGGCATCGGCTTCCTCGGTATCGGAATGACGCCGAACTGGAGCCGGAGCGACATGCCGACGATGCCCAAAGGGCGCTATCGCATCATGACGGCCTACATGCCGAAGGTCGGCAAGCTCGGCCTCGACATGATGTACCGGACCTGCACGGTGCAGACCAATCTCGACTTCTCGTCGGAAGCCGACATGGTGAAGAAGCTGCGGGTCTCGCTCGCGCTGCAGCCGGTCGCAACCGCGCTGTTTGCCAATTCGCCGTTCACAGACGGCAAGCCGAACGGCTTCCTGTCGTTCCGATCGGAAATCTGGCGCGACACCGACAATGACCGCGCCGGCATGCTGCCTTGGGCATTCGAACCCGGCATGGGATATGAGCGCTGGGCCGACTACGCCCTCGACGTGCCGATGTATTTCGTCAAGCGCGGCGATCGCTACATCGACGTGGCGGGGCGCTCGTTCCGCGATCTCCTCGCCGGCACCTTGTCCGAACTGCCGGGCGAGCGCGCGACCGTATCGGATTGGGCGAACCACCTCTCGACGATCTTCCCGGAGGTACGCCTCAAGCGCTATCTCGAGATGCGCGGCGCCGACAGCGGTCCGTGGCGACGGCTGCCGTCGCTGTCGGCTTATTGGGTCGGGCTTCTCTATGATGACGCCTCCCTCGACGCCTGCTGGGAGATTTGCAAGGCCTGGACCACCGAGGAGCGTCAGAAGCTTCGCGATGACGTGCCGCGCCTCGGCTTCAAGGCCACGATCGGCGGCCGTGATCTTCTCGCACTCGCACGCGAAACGCTGGCTCTGTCTCGCGCGGGCCTCGCGCGGCGCAAGCGTCAGGACCCATATGGGGCCGACGAGACGCGCTACCTCAAGCCGCTGGATGAACTCGTCGCCCGCGGCGAAACCGCTGCGGAAGAGATGCTGCGGCAATTCCACGGCCCCTGGGCCGGCTCGGTCGACCCGATCTACGACGAATACGCTTACTGATGAAACAAACACGGCCTGGCACAAGGCCCGGCCATGTCCTGATGAACGAAAATGGCCGGGCACGAGGCCCGGCCATGCCGATCGTCGCGGCGGTCGTCAGTGCGCGCGATCAGTTGAAGCGTGGCGCGGTGCAGCCGCCGCAGACCCACGGATAGGACCAATCCGCGACCTTGCCCTTGTTGGCTTCGACGTAGGGGCTCCAGGCCTTCGGCGGCAGCGGCTTGCTCTGGTAGACGATCGCGAACTGACCGTCGGCCTGCACTTCGCCGATCATCACCGGCTTCGCCATGTGATGGTTGCTCAGCATGACGACCTCGACGCCGGACGGCGACTTGACCTTCTGGCCGATCATCGCCTGGCGAACCGCGTCGACATCGGTGGTGCCGGCCTGCTCGACCGCCTGCACCCACATGTGGAAACAGAATGTAGGCGGATTCCATCGGGTCGTTGGTCACGCGCTTCGGATTCTTGGTGTAGGCGCGCCACTTGGCGATGAACTCCTTGTTCTCGGGCGTGTTGACCGACTGGAAGTAGCTCCATCCGGCGAGATGACCGACCAGCGGCTTGGTATCGATGCCGGCGAGTTCCTCTTCACCGACGGAGAACGCGATCACCGGGATGTCCTGCGCCTTGACGCCCTGATTGCCGAGCTCCTTGTAGAATGGGACGTTGGCGTCGCCGTTGATGGTGGAGATCACCGCGGTGCGCTTGCCGGCACTGCCGAATTTCTTGATCGCGGCCACTTCGGTCTGCCAGTCGGCGAAGCCGAACGGCGTGTAGTTCTCCATGATGTCTTCGTCGGCGACGCCCTTGGTCTTGAGGAACGCGCGGATGATTTTGTTGCTGGTGCGCGGGTAGACGTAGTCCGTGCCCTCGAGCACCCAGCGCTTCACCGATCCGCCGTCCTTGCTCATGAGATATTCGACCGCCGGGATAGCCTTGTTGTCGGGGACCGAGCTGCCGTAGAAAATATTGTAGGAGGCTTCCTCGCCTTCGTATTCCAGCGGATAGAACAGGAGGCCGTTGAGCTCCTCGAACACCGGCAGCACGGACTTGCGCGACACCGACGTCCAGCAGCCGAAGACTGCGGCGACCTTGTCCTTGCTGATGAGTTCGCGCGCCTTCTCGGCGAACAGCGGCCAATTGGAGGCGGGATCGACGACCACCGGCTCGATCTTCTTGCCGAGCAGGCCACCCTTGGCGTTCACCTCCGCAATCTGCATCAGCATGAGATCCTTCAGAATGGTCTCGCTGATCGCCATCGTGCCCGAGAGCGAATGAAGGATACCGACCTTGATGGTGTCTTCCGCGTGCGCGTCGTGAGTTGCCGCGCCGAACAACAGGAATGGCGCCGCCAAGGCACCAAGCCAGGATCGTGATGCGTGTCTCATGTGCTGTCCTCATGTTGCGGTCGCGGTGCGAATGCGTCGCCCGGGGCTCAGGCATTTGTCGCGCTACGATGCCCGCGATCACGCACAGCCTGCCCGGCAATCCCTGGCCAGCCGAGAGCCGCAGCGAAAAAATAGCGAGGCTCCAGCGAATGCGGCGCGATTTAAGGACCGAGCGCTCTCTGCTGCCTAGAAGTTGAACCGGTTGGGGGCTTCGGCGGAGAGCGCTGCATCAAGTCTGAGCAGCGGCAGCGAGCTTGGGGTGCGATGAGTCCAGGTGCTTCCATTACGAAGGAGCCAGTTTTCGCCCCGGATTGCGGTCCAGTTTGGAGCTGACAATAATTGCTTCACAATATCAATGGTTTAAGGCGCGATGCCCGATTTTAGCAAGGGACGGCTCGGCGACGGCGCGCGGCTTGCTTCACTTGGGATAGCTCGTTCACGCCCGCTGCCACGGTACGACGCTGATGCAGATACCGTTGATACTCGACCAGACCGCGGAGCAATCGCTGACCTCTCAGCTCGTCGTGCAACTGCGCGATGCGATCAAGCGCGGTCGCATCGCGCGCGGCATGAAATTGCCGTCGTCGCGTCGGCTGGCCGAGCAGCTTGGCATATCGCGCAACACCGTCGTGCGCGCCTACGAGGAACTGTGCACCGAAGGCTACGTCGAGGCGCGCCCGGCGTCGTGCGTCGCGGTTGCGGCGACGCTGCCGGACGGCGTGGTGCTGCCGCTCGACGCAGCACCTGGGCTCCAGCACGACTCCGGCAATGACAGCGTGGAAATGCCGTTGCCGGCGGCGCAGCCGCGCTGCCCGGAGCTCGTCAATCGCAATCGCAGCCGACTGTCGTTCGATTTTTTTCCCGGCCGTCCCAATGCCGGACTGTTTCCCATCAAAACGTGGCGACGGCTGATGCAGAACTGCCTGTCGCACGGCGGCGCGGTGGGACTGACGCAGTACGGCGACCCGTCAGGCTTGATCACGCTGCGAAGTGCCATCGCCAGTCATCTCGCAGTGACGCGAGGGATCGTCGCCGAAGCAAGCCGCATCATCATCGTCAGCGGCATTCAGCAAGGCGTTGCCGTCGCGGGTCGGCTGTTTTTGTCGTCCGGCAAGACCGCGGTCGTGGAAAGTCCCGGCTATCAGGGTGCGGTCGCCGAGTTCATGGCGTCGGGCGCGGAGGTCATCGGCGTTCCGGTCGACAACCATGGGCTCGTCTCCGCCGAACTGCCGTCGCGCGATGCCGCGCTCATCTATGTGACGCCGTCCCACCAATACCCGACGGGGCGTACGCTTGCCGCTTCCCGCCGCACGCGTTTGATCGCGTGGGCGCGGCGGCACGGCTGCTACATCGTCGAAGACGATTACGATTGCGATTTCCGGTACCAGGGCTCGCCCTTGCCCGCGATCGCGGCGATGGCGCCCGACTGCACGATCTATCTTGGCACGTTCTCGAAATCGCTCGGTGCCGGGTTGCGGCTCGGCTACATGGTCGTCCCGGCTCCGATCGCAGAGGCAGCGCGCACCGCGAAGACGCTTCTCGACAACGGCAATCCCTGGCTCGACCAGGCGGTGCTCGCCGAGATGATGCGCAGCGGCAGTTACGCCGCCCACCTGTCGCGAATTCGGCCGCAATATCGCGAGCGGCGGGACAGTCTGCTGGCGATGCTGCATCGCTATTTCGGCCTCGTCGACGTGAGCGGCGAGGATGGCGGGCTGCACGCCTTCTGGCTGCTGCCGCCGGACTTTCCCGACGCGGCGACGGTCGAAGCGCTGGCACGCCGGGTGCGGGTCGGGGTCTACGCCCTCGCGAACGCCGGCGCGCAGGATCTGCGCGACACGGTCCTGTCGCGCCGCGGTTTGGTCCTCGGCTATGCGTCTCTGACGCCGAAGCAGATCGAAGAAGGCATCTCCCGGCTGGCGAAGGCGATCGAGGAGGCCATGCCGCGCGCGACGTCGCCACGCATGCCGTCACCTGCGCTGCGAAGTTCATTCGCTCCACTCGCCAACTCACCACGCGAAGCGGCCGAAAATCTGGCTCCCAACAATCGTCAGCTACCGGCCCTACAGGGTCGGTCGCAACCTCGGGCAATGTCGCGGAAGTATCCGAGCCCGCAGGGCAGCGCCGACATGCCAGTGCTCACGAGCATCTATCGCTATCCGATCAAGGGCCTGAGCCCGCAGCCGGTCTCGCGTGTCTTTCTGACCGCCGGGAAGCCATTTCCGTCCGACCGCGTCTTTGCTCTCGCGCGCCCGAACACGCCGATCGACATCCAGGCGCCGAAATGGGCGAAGAAGGGCATGTTCGTCATGCTGATGCTCGACGACGCGCTGGCGCAGGTGAAGACTCACCTCGATGTCGACACCATGCAGTTCACCATCATGCAGGGCAATCGGCAGATCCTCATCGCCAATCTCGATGATGAAGGCGATTGCGCCAACATCGAGGAGTATTTTCACCGCTTGGTGCCGACGTTGCGCTCGGCGCCACGCCTCGTGCGGGCGCGAGGCGGGCACTTCATGGACAAGCCCGACAACGTGCTCTCGCTCATCAATCTCGCCACGGTGAAGAGCCTCGGCGAACAGTGGGGCTACGACATCAACCCGCTGCGGTTCCGCGCCAATTTCTATATCGACGGCGCCAAGCCCTGGGAGGAGTTCGACTGGATCGGGGCCGATCTGCGCATCGGCGGCGCGAGCTTCCGGGTCGAGCGGCGCAACGGCCGCTGCGGCGCCACCAACGTCAATCCTGACACCGGCCGTCGCGATCTCGACATTCCGGGCTCGCTGCGCGCCGCCTTCGGCCACAAGGATCTCGGCGTTTATCTATCGACGCGCGAATCCGGACCGGTCGAGGCCGGCGATGCCGTCGAAGTGCCGCGCATCGACGGCGGCATGCCGGTGCCGATCACAGCCCGGCCGACCGCGATCGGCCATCGCCGGTTCATGTGCCGCGGCTGCTACTTCATCTACGAAGAAGCTCAAGGGTTGCCGCAGCAGAGCATTCCGGCGGGCACCGCGTTCGCCGACATTCCGTCGAGCTGGCGCTGCCCCGACTGCGGCACCGAAAAGACGACGTTCCGTCCCTATGTGGACAGCCCAGAGCCGGCGCCGGCCCGGCCGTGATCGCGGCGCGCTTTATTGTGCTTTCCCGTCGCGTACGTGGACGCGAGTCGGTGATGCGCCGTTGTTGGGCGAAGACCAGACAGCGCCCGCCCGTTATTTCAGCTCGGTCATGACCGCGCTGCCGGCGTCTCTGACGAGAAGCTCAGTGTGCGCGCGGTTGCCGCGATTGAAGCGGACGTCACCGAATTTGTATTCGTTGAGCGTGTTCTTGCCGTCCGGCGTCGTCGACTGCAGCGCGGTGTCATCCTCTTAGACGACCACGACATCCTTGTCGTGAAAGTGCATTGGCGTCGGCTCGCCGAGATTCCAACGATAGCTCCACACGACAACGCGATCGTTCTCGAAGAGCTTGGTGACGCGCGGACGCGGGAAGGCGTTCGGGTAACCTGAATTGTTGGCGTACGACGATGCCGGATGATCCTTCAGGGCGATGACGACGGTGCGCGACCCGGCTTCACCGGGCGTATCGCCCTTGTGGCCGAGCACAGCGGTTCCCTTTTTGGATAGGGAAACGGCGATGAAGTCGTGCTCCGCCGGCGGCAGAGGCGCCGTCGTATCCCACACGGTGACTCGCTCGTTATCGATGATCGGCTTCGGCCCTTCGGCAAACGCCGAAGCATTCATTGCGAGAACGATCAGGATGGCGGCAGAGAATGCTTTCATATCGGACCTCGTCGAGAGATGCGATCTAGCGGGCTCGATCCTGTTGGGTCAACCATCTTGCCGCGATGCGACAAGGCAAGTATCTCCGAAGCGCAGTCTCGCAAGCGCCGAGAGGCGATGGGAACTTCCCGTGTATTCGACCGCTTTGCGACTATCGCCGACCGGCTAGCCAGCCAGCCGCACAGATGCACCTCGCACTGTTGCCGTCGCTGGAAGCGTCGCGCCGTCGAGCGAGCGGCGCACTTCGACCGTGGCGGCCGCGAAGGCGGTCCCTGCCGGAGGCGTGAACGCGAAGCCGTGACGGCCGCCGATCCCCGCATTCTCCAGATCGGCGCGATAGCAGTTGGCAAGCGTCTGCCCGATCAGGCGGCCATTGGCGTAGATGTCGAGACAGACGGGCGCGTCGGGATAGTCCGTGTTCTGCGCCCAGCCGGCGATACGATCCGGTCGCACAACGTCCACGTAGCCACGCAGAGCACCGGTTTGGACCTGGCGTTCCGGCGTGTTGAGCCCCGCGCGAACGGCGACGTGCCGCCGTGCTGCCTCGACGGCGTGGCCGTCGCTACAGCGCGGGGCGAAATAGCGGGCGAGCGGCGCCAGGTTATCCGGATAAAGCACCCGGTACTCGTGCGCATTGTGAAACATCAAACGGCTGTCGTCGTCGACGAAACTTTCCGACAGCGCGCCTTCCGCGATGATCACGTCATGCTCTTCAAGCTCGATGTGGAAGTACTCCACCTTCTCGACCCTCTCCGCCTGGACGATGGAAGCGCCGTTGACGAGGTCGCGCGCCTCGATCAACACGCCTTCGAGATACATCGCATGATGCGGCGAGATCCAAAGGTCGCGGCAGGGCACGTTGTCATCCAGCGCACCCGCTTTGATGCAAATCGGCAGGATGTCTTTGCGCCCCATGACGAAGCGGCCGCCGTAGCTGCGCCGGCCGATCCATTTGATCGGCCGCAGCTTGCCCAACGCTGTCGTGACCGCATCACCGATCGCCAACTCTTCGACCGGCACATCGCCGCGATCGGTCCGGATGAGCGTGCCCCGGCAATAGCACGGCGTGGTGTTTTCAGTAATCTCGGTTCCTGTACCGGCAGCGTCGGCCGCCAAGTGGAAATAATCGCCGGCGAAGCTTTCGGCGGGATTGAAGTTCAATGTGTAGGTATTGCTGCCTTCGGTGATCGTCAGAACCCTGGTCGAATAATTCATGTCGGCATGGCTGCCGGCAACGTTGGCGATCGACGTCAGATCGATGGCATCGCCCGAGATAAAGCCGTCGATGGTGTTCGTCGGCATGGTCGTGCCGTCGATCTCCAGCGTCGGATCATTGGCGAAGGTGATCGCGCCCGTGCCGGCGGCGTCGGCATTGCCAAGCTCCAGCGTGCCGGCATCGATCGTGATGCCGCCGCTGAAGGTATTCTGGCCGCTGAGAGTGACGGTTCCTGCGCCGTCAACGACGACGCTTCCCGTGCCCGAGCCGTCTCCGATGGTGCCGCCGAAGGAGGAGGTGTTCGTTGACGTCGGATCAAGCGTCAGGACATTGCCATTGAGATCGACGGTGGTCGTGTTCGATGCATCGCTCGACAGGCTTGCCAATGTATTGTTGGCGCTAAGCGCCAGCGTCGCGGTTGCGCCGCCACCGACCCGGCCGAGGGTCACGCCGCTTGAATCTGCTACGGCATTGGCGACGCCGAGAGTCAGCGTGCCCGCTTCGACATAAGTGGCACCGGTGTAGGTTTGCACGGCCGTGAGCGTGACATTCCCCGCATCATTGGTCGTGCTGTCGTCCTTATCGAGCGAACCCGTCCCGCTGATCACCCCGCCGAACGCGCCGGTGGTCGTCTGGTCGAAATCAACCAAGCTGCCGCTGGTGGTGCTAATATCATTGCCGGTCGGAAGATTGGCCGTCGTAACGTCGAGGGTCGTGCCCGTCGTGAGAATGGTATTGCCGGTATAGCTATTCGCGCCGGTCAGCTGCAATGTACCGGTGACGAGATTGAGCGAACCGGCGCCGCTGATCGAGCCAGCATATTGGCCCTCGCTTTGCGCGAATTGCAATTGGGCATTGTTGCTCAGGACGAAATTGGGCGCGCTGCCGGCCGTCGCGGTATTCGTCAGCGCACCGGTCGCGACCCGCAGTTGGCCGCCGGTAACGTCGATCGCGCTGCCCGCGACAAGCGTAATGGTTGCCCCGGAAAGGTCGACGAGACCGGACCCAGCCGTGATAATCGCGGGGGCTGTGTTCGATGCATTCTTGATCGTGCTCGACAATGTCGAGCTCAGATTATTGGTCGTGTCGCCGATCGTCAGGGTGTCGCCGCTGCCGATGTTGATCGCGCTTTTGCTGCCGACGCTGTTGAGCGTGGTGAACGCGTTGCTCGCCGTCAGGTCCAGCGTCGAGGGCGCCGGGTGGGTTTTGACATCGCCCAATTCGATGCCCGCGACGTCGTTAGCGAATACATCGACCGCCGAGAGCGTCACCGTGCCGGAATCGATGGTGATGACGCCGGTGACATTGGCTGCCGTGCTGAGGGTTACCGAGCCAGACCCCGCGAAGGTCAGGCCGTCGGAGCCGGTTATCTGCGAGGAGATCGTCGGATTGCTTCCGTCGAGCCAGATGACGCCCTGGCTGGTGGCGAAAGCCAGTGTCCCGCCGCTGATCGCGCTGCCGAGAATGAGGCCGGCGTCGTCGGTGCCGTCGCCGATGGTCAACGTGTCGCTGGAGCTGAGCGTGATCGTGAAACCATTGGTGTTCAGGGCATACGCGGCGACGTCGCTGCTCACCGTGGCATTGGCTGAAAGTTCGACGACGGTGGAACCGGTCGAGGCGCTGAGCGTTGACGAATTCGCGCTTTCCTGAACGTAGCCGTTGGCGCCGTAGGTGACGAAGTCATAGGGGCCGTCGCCGCTCGCGTTGCCCTCGTTGGTAACGATCCAGACCGGGGCGATGCCGTCGATGAGCTGCGAGGAGGCGCCGTTGGAGAACACCTGTTCCGTCGTGCCGAGTGCGGTCGGCGACGAGGCGTCGAGGACGAGCGTGTCCTGGGCGGCGGTTTGATTGATCCCGTTGGTGAACGTCACCGTTTCGTTGCCGGTATAGGTCGTGCCGTTCGCCGAGCCGTCCAATTGCAAAATCGACGTCTGCGAAATGGTGAAACTGCTGAACGTGATGGCGCCGGCGGTGGCACTGCTGTTCCCGATCGCGATCGTGCGCTTCACGTCGGTCAGCGTGCCCCAGGTGGTGGTGTTGCCGTCGAGGTCGATCTGGCTACCGCCCTCGAGATTGATGTCGCGCTCCGGCGCCGCGAACGAGGCGCCGGTCTGCAAGGTGCCGCCGTTCAACTCGACTTCGCCGATCTCCGCCGCCGGACCGGTGGTATTGCCGAGCGCCGCGTCGCTCATGACTTCGACCGTCGGCGTGCCTTTATTGCCGATGATGATGTCGCCGTAAAAATACGGGCTGGGCGTCGACAGGATCAGCGTGCCGGCGGTGGGGGTGCTGCCGCCGCCGCTACTGAGGTCGTCGATGGTGAAAGCGGGAAAGCCGCCCGTGTAGCCGAGACCTAAATTGTCATAGGGCAGCGTGACGAGCTGGCCCTCAAGCTCCACATAGCTGCCGTTGACGTTGATCGTCGCCGCTTCGTTGCCGACTGCGATCGGCCGGCTGGTCGTGAACGGGCTAGTGCCGGTAAATGCGCCCGCAGTCGTCCCGATCGTCAGCGTCCCGTTGCCTTCGCTCAGGCTATTGAAAATAATGCCGTTGTCCGCCTGCACGGCCGCCGTGACATTGCCGGGAAAGCCCTCCGCATCGAACGTCAGGCTGGCGAGAAATTGGGTATTGGTTTCGCCGGGAGCGGCGCCGAGCGAACGATCGCCGGCGATGACCAAAGTGCCGGCGAGGAACGTCGTCCCGCCAACATAAGTATTGGCGGTGTTGCTGAGCGTAACGGTAAAGCCTTTGTCGGCGCCGACCTGCATGATGAAGCCGATATTCGGCGTGTCGATGTAGATCGGATTTTGCGTCGTGCCGGCATTGATCTGGGTAATGCCGGTGAAGGTGCCGTTGCCGTCGATCGCGCCTTCCATCGATCCAGGGACAACTGCGCCGTCGAAGACGGTTTGGCCTAGCGTCGCATTGCTGATCGAGGCGCTGATCGCAACGTTTTGCGAGAGGATGAACCCCGGCAATTGATAGGCGTAGACCGTGCCGGAGACATTCGGCAGCGTCGTGGTGCTGAGGGGATTGAGGTTCCATTGAGTCGCGATTGCGATATCGCCCGGCGACAGATAGGGAAGCCCGAGGCCGCCATCGGCATCTTGATAGGCGGCCGCCTCGGCGAAGTCCGAATAAATGCCGGTCATCTTGTCGAGACCCGGCGTCGATGCGCCCGTCGCTCCGGAAATGTTCGAGCTTGACGTAAAAAGCTTCGAATCCTTTTGTTTCAGAATGCTGTATTCGAGGCCGCGATAGACGTCGCTCGTGAGGCCCGTCAGGCTCGTCGGAATCGGCGCGCCGGTCGCGTCCGTGACGGTTTGCGGCACACCGTTGTTTAACGGCAGCAGCCAATTGTTGGCCTGCATCTGCGCGAAGAACTGTGCCTCCGTGTCCGCCGAGTAATTGGCGATGACATTGACATAGACCGTCGGGTCGGACGCGCCCCAGATCGAGTCGATCAAGGCGGTGAAGGTGTGATGCCCATCGAGGAGATAGAGCTGGCCGCCCGGTCCGATCACGACCGGCTCGATATCGCCGATAAGATCGCTTTCGAGTGCGGTGCTCGTCGTAAAGAGATCGAAGGCGGCGGCCTTGGCGTCGACCTCCGTGAAGCCCTCGTTCATCTGCGTCGGCGCGATTTGGTCGACCGGAACCGCGTACAGTGCAAGCGGCCCTGCCGAGATCGTGCTCGCCGTGCTCGCATCGTACGGTTGAATATTAAAATCGGAGGCCGCAAAGGACGTTTCGAGATCGACGGCGCCGCCGGAGGTCACGAGCGACAGCGTGTTGCTGGTATAGATCGATGTGCCGGCAAATATCAGCGTCTCGGCGTCGCTCCCGCCGCTGACCGTTACGACCTCGTTGCCGCCGCTGGTCGAAAACGACAGCGCCGCGCCGGCGCCGACGCCCGAGAGCACGATCTTGTCGGCGGACGAGAACCCGGAGATCACCGCCTGGTCGCCATCCCCGCCGCTGGCGATCGCAGCGATATCGAGCGTGTTGCCGCCGTCGGCAAAAGTCAGCGAACCGGAAAGGGTGGCTGTTGGCGACGCCAATTCGACCGTGCCGCCACCGATGAGCGTCGTATTGGTTGCCGTGGAGGCGCCGCCGAGGGCGAGTGTGCCGCCCTCCTGCACGGTCTCGTTGGCGACAGCCGCCGTGGTCCCATTGACCAGCTGAGTGCCGTAAATCTGATCGCCGCTCGCCGAACCAGCCGAAACCGTCTCGGAGCCGCCGGCTAAAACGGTCGCGGCGTAATCGGCGCCGCCGTTGACAATGAGAAAGGCGCCGTTATCGATAGTGGGCGCGGAGACACTGCCGCCATTTAAGACGAGCAGCGTATAACCGGCCGATTCGGTGTATACCGCTGAAGAAGTGGCGGATGTTACAGACGTCACGAAGCCGGCGGAGTCGTACTCCAGGTCAACGACGCTTCCGGCCGATGCGAGATTTATCGTGTTACTGGTATAAGTCGATGTGCCCGCGAATATAAACGTCTCGGTGCTGCCGCCTCCGCTGACCGTTACGACCTCATTGCCACCACTGGTCGAATACGAGGCCGATGCGCCTGTGCCGAACACCGACACGTCGATCTTGTCGGTGGACGAGAAACCGGAGATCACCGCCTGCTCGCCATACCCCGCGCTCGTGGTAACGATCGAAACGAGATCGAGCGTGTTGCCCCCGCCCGAGAACGTCAGCGAACCGGCGAGGGTGGCTTTTGGCGATTCCAATTTGACCGTGCCGCCACCGCTCAGCACCGTATTGCTCGCCGTGGCGGCGCTGCTGATGGCGAGCGTGCCGCCGTGCAGCACCGTCGTGCCGGTGGCGGTAGCGCCGGCGAGGAACAAGTCGAGGTTGCCGCCGTTCTGCACGGTTTCGTTGGTGACAGCCGCCGTGGCGGCACTGACCAGCTGAGTGCCGTAAATCTGATCGCCGCTCGCCGAACCGAGAACCGTCTCGGTGCCGCCGGCTAAGACAGTTGATGCTGAATCGACCGCGCCGTTGCTGACAAGAAGCGTGCCGCCGTTCTGCACCGTTTCGCTGCTGACATTGGCGCCGGCGTCGACGGTCGCGCCGCCATAGATCTGATCCCGGGTCGCCGAACCTGTCGAAACCGTCTCGGTGCCGCCGGCTGAAACGGTCGCCGCGTAATCGGTGCCGCCGCTGACGACGAGAAAGGCGCCGTTATCGATGGTGGCCGCGGAGACACTGCCGCCGTTCAGCACCAGAAGCGTATTGCCGGTGCTTTCGGTGTACGCGCCAGACGCGGTGCTGGTCGTTACCGATGTTGTCGTGCCGCCTGATGAAACGGGAGGGCTGTATATTATCTCGGCATCGCCGCTCCCGTCCGCCACAAGCGTCAAGTTTCCGGAAATTGCTGTGCCGGAAAATATGAACGTCTCTACGGTCGAACTGCCACTAATGATCTCCGCGACCGTATTGCCGCCAGACACCACCTGCGAGAGTGTCGTGACGGCGCTGGTGAGCGCCGTAATGTCGATCTTATCGGTGGACGAAAATCCGGAAATCGGCGCCAGATCACCGTTGGTTCCAACGGTGTTAACGACTGAGGCGACCTTGAGCGTGTTGCTGCCACCCGAGAAAGTCAGCGTACCGGCAAGGGTCGCTGCTCCCGTTAGCAAATCGACAGTGCCGCCACTGATCAGTGTCGTATTGCTCACTGTGGCGGACTTGCTAATGTTAAGCGAGCCGCCGGAATACACGGTCTCGTTGCTGACAGCAGTCGCTCCGGTGCTGATTATGGTCAAAGTGCCGGAGATTTGGTCTCCGGTCGCTGTGCCGCCCGAAGAAACAGTCTCAGTACCGCCCGACAAAATCGTCGTCGCTGAATCGGTGCCACCCGACCCGATGCTAAGCGAACCACCACTTTGAACGGTCGTCGAGGATGCCGCGCCGCCACTGCTGACAATGAGCTTGCCGCCGCTGTACACGGTTTCGCTGGTGACCGTGGCACCCGTGCCACTGACGGTCGCAGCGCCGTAGATTTGGTCTCCGGTCGCCGTCCCCCCTTCGAAACGGTCTCCGTGCCGCCCGACGAAATGGTGGCCGCAAAATCTTGGCCGCCGCTGCTGACAGTGAGAAAGCCCCCGCTATCGATGGTCGCGGCGGAGACGTTGCCGCCGTTTAAGACCAGAAGCGTATTGCCGGAGGTTTCGGTGTACGCGGACGTGGTGGAGGTTGTGACTGATGTGGTCGTCATGGCTGGCTACTCTGATAGAAGGAAAGCTGACACGGTCGTCGATTGGACTTCAGTGCGTCCCAAACGGTCTCTGCTTCATCGAATGGTCGGCGCCTGCCTCACGATGCGGGGGATGACGAATTAGCGCGATGGAGGCGCCATGCTCATCGCTCTGTTCAAAGCTGGAAGTTTGAATGAGGCCGCACGGCCTCATAACGATCGGTTCAATATCGCCGAAGGGATGAGATGCGATTCCTGAAAGCGACGGATCGAATGCTGCAGCCTTGGAACGGACCTTCGCGAGGCCCCCGTTCACCTGCGCGGGCCGAAATGGATTGACCGATACGCTATTGAAGGGGAGCGGCTTCCGTTCGACGGCGCCTGCCTCCGTTGGGTCGTTCGTTTTGAACCTGGAAGACAACAACTGACCCATCAAATACTCCACACCCAGCCCGCAAAAGCGGCGCAAGGTAAATGGGTGTGGCTAACAGTTGTGTGACGCGTAGATGACTTCAGCACATCGGCGTGCCGTTATTTTTCGCTAGCTCGAAAAAGTTGTAATTCGTTCCCACTTCACTCCGCCCCCTCCTTCTCGTCTTCGACGAGTTCGGCCGCTTCGGGATTGAGCGCCTCCGCTTCGTGAAGTGGCTCGGACAGCGGCTCGGGCTCGACGCGGCGCGCGAAGGCGAGATCGCGGCCGGCGGCAATGCCTTCGGATTGTTGGAGCGCAAGGCGTTCGAGATCGCGGGTGCGAATGTAGTCGGCGACTTCGACGGCGCGATCGTGCTCCATTCCCAGTCCCTCCAACGCAGCGCGGCCAAGCTCCACGGCCGACTCGAAGGTCTCGCGGATCTCATAGTCGACTCCCTTCGCCAACAGTTCCAGGCTGTGGCGGCGATCGAACGATCGGACGTAGAGCTTCACGTTGGGAAACTCGGCGCGCACCAATTCCACGATGCGATCGGTCGACTCGCGTCGATCGACGCAGACTGCCACCAGCCGCACTTCGGCGGTGATGGCGACACGCAGCACGTCGAGGCGCGCGCCGTCGCCATAATAGACCTTGAAGCCGAAGCGGCCGGCGTTGGTGATCATCTCGGGATCGTTGTCGATGGTCAGCACATCGACACCTTCGGCCAGCAGACACTGCGACACGATCTGGCCGAACCGGCCGAACCCGATGATGAGCGCCGCGCCCTTGACGCCGCCGAGATCATCTGCCTCGGGGAGCCGCGCGCGGGCACGCCGCGCCAGAGCGGTGTCTGTCAGCGAGGCGACGGGCGGCCCCATCAGCATGGTGAAGGCTGCGATTGCCGAGAACAGGCTCGCTTCGGACGGTGCCAACGCGCCAAGAGAAGCACCGAACGGGATCAGCACGTAGGCAAACTCCCCGGCTCCCGTCAGCACGGAGCCGGCACGCAGCGAGTCACCGGGATTGGGACAGGTCGCGCGAAACAACGCCGCCACGATGCCGGCCTTGAGAACGGTGATGACGATCGCGGCGAGCACGATCAGCACGATGTTGACGACCACGACATGCATGTCGATCGACATGCCGACGCTCATGAAGAAGAGCGCCAGCAGCAGCCCGCGGAACGGCTCGATATCGGCTTCGAGTTCGTGGCGATAGTTCGAGCCGGCGAGCAGCACGCCGGCCAAAAACGCGCCAAGCGCCATCGACATGCCGACGGCCTGCATCAGCGCCGCCGACCCCAGCACCACAAGGAGCGCCGCGGCCGTCATCACCTCGCGCGCGCCCGTAGACGCGAGGAGCGCGAGGAACGGATTGAGCAGATAGCGGCCGGCGACCACGATGGCCGCGATGGCGAGGCCGCCGCGCCCGACCGCAAACAAGGTCTCGCTCGCGCTCGTCTCGTGGCTGTTAGCGCCGGGCGCGAGCAGCGGCAGGAGCGCCAGCAAAGGCACCACGGACATGTCCTGGAAGAGGAGGATCGCGAACGCGCGTTGCCCGTAAGGTTGCTGCAAGTGACCGCGATCCTCGAGGATTTTGAGCGCGATTGCCGTCGCCGACATCGCAAGCGCGAGGCCGGCGATGACCGCGCCGCGCCAGTCGGCGAGCTTGAGCGCGAAGGCGAGTGAACCGAGTGCTGCTGCGGTGAGGACGAGTTGCGCGACCCCAAGTCCGAAGATGGCGCGCCGCAATGCGAGAAGACGGGAGAACTCAAGCTCGAGGCCGATCAAGAACAGAAGCAGCACCACGCCCAGTTCGGAGACGGCGGTGATCGTCTCGGGCGCCTTCACCAAGCCGACCCCGGACGGACCGACCGCGACTCCCGCCACGATATAGGCGACGATCGTCGAAAGTCGGGCCACGCGGGCAAGCGGCACGCTCACCACTGCGACCGCCATGAGGAGGAGCGGCAGCAGCAGGATGCCCAATCCACCGTGCAATTGATCCATTACGCCTTCCCGTTCGTGTCCGCTGACGCACTCGATGTATATCCGTTCAGAAAACCTAATGCTCACGGCACTTTGTGCAAGAACGCCGGCGGATAACCAATGCCGACGCTCGCTTCAACACTGTCGATGAATTAAGGTCGCGCGAGGGGCGGGCAAAAATCCAGGATACGAGATGATTCGCGTCGTAGCCGCGCTTGTCTCGGTAATTGCGGCGTTGCTTTGCAGCGCCCCGACAGCCATCGCACAAGTGGGATACGACCGGCGCGGCGCCGATTATCTGAGCTTTCAGGTGCGCTCGGGCGATCCGGCCGTCTGTGCGGGGCGATGCGAGCGCGACGCCCGGTGCCGCGCCTGGAGCTTCAACTACCCGACGGCGGAGCGGGTTGCGGTCTGCTGGCTGAAGAGCCAGGTGCCGCCGCGAACCGAGGACAGCGGCAGCGTATCGGGCGTGCGCGGGACCGGCGTCATCCTGCCACGGACTGGCGCGCGGGAATTTTCGATCGATCGCGTCGGCGGCGATTTCCGCAATTTCGAAATGGCGCCCGATCCGAGCGGCGAAGTTTGCCGAGGCGCCTGCGAGACCGACCTGCGATGCCGCGCCTGGACTTACGCGCGGCCGGCCTATAGCGGCCCCAATGCGCGCTGCTTTCTCAAGGACCGCATCACGCAGCCCCGCCATCGCGCCTGCTGCATTTCCGGCGTGGTCAGGTGAAGCTCAGGTCATGAGCATGGGCGCGATGGCCGCCTTGTGATCGCGCGACCGGCAAGCCACATTGATCATGCCGTGAATACGTTATCCGATTGGTTCGAACAGGCCCGCCTCACCGCGCTCGCACTCGCGGACTACGGCAACAATCTGCTGACGCCGACGGTGCGGCTCGGCATCACCGGGCTCTCGCGCGCCGGCAAGACGGTCTTCATCACCGCGCTGGTGCACGGACTCGTGCGCAGCGGGCGCTTTCCGGTATTTGAGGCGCTCGACGAAGGCCGCATCGTGCGGGCTCGCCTTACGCCTCAGCCCGACGACGCCGTGCCGCGCTTCGACTACGAAAGCCATGTCGAGGCGCTGGTCAAAGAACGCATCTGGCCGGAGTCGACGCGTCAGATCAGCGAACTGCGCCTCATCGTCGAATTCCAGTCGCGCTCGGGCGCGATGCGCGAACTCGTCGTCGACATGGTGGACTACCCGGGCGAGTGGCTGCTCGATCTGCCGCTGCTCAACAAAAGCTTCGAGGCGTGGTCGGCGGAAAGCATACGGCTGTCGCGCGAAGAGCCGCGCGCGCAGATCGCGGCGGCGTGGCACGCCACGCTGGCGAAGCTCGATGCCACCGCGCCCGCGCAGGAGACCGACGCCATCGCGGCGGCGCGGCTCTTTACCGACTATCTCATCGCATGTCGCAATGAACGTTATGCCATGAGCCTGCTGCCGCCCGGGCGCTTCCTGATGCCGGGCGATCTTGCGGGCTCGCCGGCGCTCACCTTCGCCCCGCTCGACGTGCCGGCGGATGGCGATGCGCCCGATGGCTCGCTGTGGGCGATGATGCGGCGGCGCTACGAGGCCTATAAGGACGTGGTGGTGCGCCCGTTCTTCCGCGATCATTTCGCGCGGCTCGATCGCCAGATTGTTCTGGTGGACGCGCTCGCAGCACTTAACGCCGGGCCCGAGGCGGTGCGCGACCTCGAAGGCGCCTTCAAGTCGCTGCTCGACTGTTTCGAGATCGGCCGCCGGACATTCTTAAGTTCGCTGTTGCGGCCGCGCGCCGATCGCATCCTGTTCGCTGCGACCAAGGCTGACCATCTTCATCACACAAGCCATGACCGGCTGGAGGCAATCCTGCGACGAATGGTCGATCGCGCCGTCGATCGCGCCGATGTCGCGGGCGCCTCGGTCGACGTCATCGCGCTCGCGGCGGTGCGCGCGACGCGAGAGGCCGAGGTGCGGCAAGGCGGCCGCACGCTGCAATGTATCGTCGGCATGCCGGCGGCGGGCGAGCGGGCGGGCGGCAAAAGCGGCCAGGTATTCGACGGCAAGACCGAAGTCGTGATCTTCCCGGGCGAGCTTCCCGCCGATCCGGATGCACTTTTCGCGGCGGGTGCGGCACCATTTCGCGGCTTGACGGCGGCCGGCGCCGAAGACAGCGATTTTCGCTTCGTGCGATTTCGTCCGCCGGCGCTCACGTCGACCGGTGACGGCGCGCCTACGCTACCCCATATTCGGCTTGATCGCGCTCTGCAATTCTTGATTGGAGACCGGCTCAAATGAACCGCCCCCAACGGCCTGCGACATTCCGTGTCGACGACCCTGCCGTGGTCCTGGCCCCGATCGAGGAGCCGCGCCGCAGCGTACCCGGCGTCAAAAGCGTCCAGCCGAGCGAGACCGATGCGTCGCTGCCGGTCGTGGCGCCGCTGCCGCGGCGGCGACGACGGGTTCCGTGGGCGACGGCCTTCTGGGTTTCGGCCGGCGGACTCGTATTGCTCGCGATCGGCCTCGGCACGGCCAACTTGATCTCGGACCTATGGAGCCGCGCCGGCTGGCTCGGCGGTCTTGGTGCCGCGCTTGCGGCGGTCGCGGCGGCCGCGCTTGCCGTCATTTGCATTCGCGAAGTGCTGGGCCTCGCGCGGCTCGCCACCATCGATGCGATGCGCGCGCGCGCCGTCGATATTTTGTCAAGCGATGACCGCGCGGCCGGCCGCACCCTCGGCCACGAACTCATTCGGCTGACGCGGCGCATGCCTCGGCTCGCGCGCGCCCGCGCGCGCCTCGAAGATCACCTCGGCGATATCATCGATGGGGGCGATCTTGTCCGCTTGGCAGAGCGTGAATTGATGGCGCCTCTCGACGAAGAGGCGCGGCAGCTCGTCGGTGCGGCAGCAAAGCGCGTATCGGTGGTGACCGCGGTAAGCCCACGCGCGGCCGTCGACATGCTGTTCGTGCTCGTCACCGCGCTTGGCCTGCTGCGACGTCTCGCGCTGCTGTACGGCGGCCGTCCCGGCTCGCTCGGCCTGTTGAAGCTGTTGCGCCACACCGTGTCCCACCTCGCGCTGACCGGGGGGATGGCCGCGAGCGACAGCCTGATCCAGCAGGTGATCGGCCACGGCGTCGCCGCCAAGGTGTCGGCCCGCCTCGGCGAAGGCGTCCTCAATGGCCTGCTCACCGCACGCCTCGGCCTCGCCGCCATCGAGGCGACGCGCCCGCTGCCGTTCGTGGCATTGCGCCAGCCCTCGCTCAACGATCTCGCCGGTTCGCTGTTGCGCGGCAGCGACAAGCCCGCACCGGTGGAAGCTTTGCAGGATCAAAGATAGCGTAGCGAACTAATCGCCCTCAGTTCGCGCGCTCGGAGACGTGCGGTGGCGCCGCGTGCACCTCGTGTACACCTTTGAGGCGTTCGGCGAGCCGATGCAGGGCCTCATCGCGACACCCCTGCGCCTCAATTTCGGCAACTGTGGCAATAACATAATCGCGGTTCGCCCCGGATCGGCCATGACCCTGGCGTACGAGGTGCAGCTGGCGCTCGAGGTCGAGACGCCCGGCATATTGGGGATGACTGCGATCAACGAGATAGACGAGCGCGGCCGCTTCGCCGCCGCCCGGGCGCTGCGGCGTCGCGGCGAGCGTGATGCGACGGTGGGATTCGAGGTAGACCTTGGTCACCTGCTCGCGCGCGCGCAGATAGTCGATCGTCGATTCGGCGAGGCCTGCCGCGACCCGGTAGGCGATGCCGCGGCAGGCGCCGCCACGGTCAAGGCCGAGCACGAGACCCGGCTTTTCCGGCGTTCCGCGATGGACAAAAGAATAGACGCAGAGCGCGCGGTGCAGACCGATGAGCCGCGCCGGCGTCCGTTCCAGGTACGCGAAGCCCGGCTGCCACATCAACGAGCCATAGCCGAACACCCAAAGTTCATCATTGGCGCCGGGCTCGGAAAATTGCATGAACGTGACCTGTCCGGTGGGGAGGACGTTTCCTCGCCTAACAGTCGGAAGGGGGCGAGGCAACATCGGGGCGGAAGCGAGGAGAGCGCGTGAGCAGAGAAATGGGTTCGCGATCGCCGCGGCCATGGCTTATTGCCGTGCCGACGGCGGGACTTGTTGTCCTTGGCCTCGCGTGGTCGGGATTTTGGTACTACGCGTCAAGTCGCGCCGAAGACACGATGACGGCGTGGCGCGCTCGCGAGGCCAGCGCCGGACGCATTTACGGCTGCGACAACGCGCAGTTCGGCGGCTATCCCTTCCGCATCGAAGTGGCCTGCGCCGATCCGTCGGTCGATGACCGCGCGACGGCGCTGTCGATTCGCGCCCAGCATCTGGCGGCGGTCGCGCAAGTCTGGGACCCGACGCTGGTCATCGGCGAAATCGCGTCGCCGGTTACGATCGCGCCGCTCGGCGGCACGCCGACTGCATCCGTCAACTGGATGCTTGGCCAGGCGAGCTTGCGCGGCGTGCCGGGCGCACCGGAACGGCTCTCGATCGTCATCGAAAGGCCGAAGCTCGAATCAGTTCCCGTAAGCGGGTCGGGGCCGCTGGTCGAAGCCAGCCACGCCGAATTTCACGCGCGTTTCGCACCGGAATCGACTCCGGGTCATCCGGTCGTCGATCTCGCCGTCGATTTCGCGAGTTTGCGCTCGCCGTCGCTCGGTAAACTGGTCACGACGCCGACCGATGCGCAGGTCGTCGCGGTGCTGCGCGGCGCGCACGACATTACGCCGAAGCCGCTTGGGAAATGGCTGCGCGAAATCCAGGCCGCAAACGGACGGCTCGACGTCACGACGGCGCGAATTCAGCAGGGTGACCTCATCATCAACGCCGCCGGCGCGCTGACGCTGACGCCGAACGGCACACTCACCGGCAACCTTCAACTCACCGTCGTCAATTTCGACAAGCTCGTCCCGCTGCTCGGCATCGATCGTGCGATCGCCCAGGCGGTACCGGCGAACACCCTCGCGCTTGTTGCACCGAGCCTTGATCGCATCGTACCGGGCCTCGGCAATGTGCTGCGCGGCAACGGCGGCAATGCGCGCACCGCGAGCGGCGGCGCCGATGCCGGCGGCAACGGTGGTGCAGGCGGCAACAGTGGTGCAAGCGGCAACAGTGGTGCGCCCAACATCGCCGTCGCGGCAGCAGCGCTCGGAGGTCAACGCACCGAGCTTGAAGGCCACGGCGCCCTCAAGGTGACGCTGCGTTTCGACAACGGGAACGTGTTTCTCGGGCCGCTCAAGGTCGCGCAGGTGCCGCCGCTCTTCTGAGGCTCAATCCCGTTTGGGTATGCCGGCCTGCTCGATTACGCGCGCCCACTTGGCGATGTCGGCACGCATGCGCGCCGTCATCTCCTCCGGCGTGCTGCCGCGCATCTCGAGACCAAGCGTACGCGCCCGCGCCTGAACATCGGGCGCCTGCAACACCTCGTTGAGCGCGCGGCCGAGGACCGCGATGACCGACGGCGGCGTGCCAGCCGGCGCGGAAATCCCGTTCCAACTCACCACCTCGTAACTGAGGCCGCTCTCCTGCACCGTCGGGACGCTCGGCAAATAGGTGGAGCGTGTCGGACCGGTGGAGGCAAGGACGCGAAGCTTCTTGTCGTCGATGAGCCCGTAGATGCCGGCATAGATTTCGAAAGCGATATCGACATCGCCGCGGAGAATGGCGGTGGCCATGTCGCTCGACGTCCGAAACGGCACGACCGTCGCATCGATGCCGGCGACGCTCTTGAACAATTCGGCCGCAAGGTTCTGCGTGCTGCCGGGATTGATGGTGGCGATGTTGAGCTTGCCCGGATTGGCGCGAGCCGCGCGGATGACGTCGTCGACCGAATTCGACGGCGAGCCAGACCTCGTCACGATCAAGAGATCGAAAAACGAGGTGGTTGATACCGAAACGAAGTCCGAGAGGATGTTGTAGGGCAGCGATTTGAACAGCGACGCGCCGATCGCGTTCTGGTTGCCGGTCATCAGCAAGGTGTAGCCGTCAGCAGAAGCCGCCGCGACCGCCTTGGCGGCGACAATGCCGCCCGCGCCCGGCCGATTGTCGACAACGAATTGCTGCTTCAACCGCGCCGACAATTTATCGGCAACGATCCGATGGCCCACGTCCGCGACACCGCCGGGTCCATAGGGAACGACGATTTGCACGTGCCGATTGGGATAGTCGGACTGCGCGTGCGCCGGTTCGTGTGCGAACGTTGCGGCCGCCGCGACGATGAACGCCAGGCGAAGTCCGGGCATCGCAAAGCAATTGAATTCGAACATGCCAATCTCTGAGGCGTCGTCGTCCGGCTTGACCGGACGACCCAGTAACCACTGGCCTTCAACTTATGCACCAGTCGGTTCACTTCCGACACAGGGAATGCTGGATGCCCCGCCTGCGCCGGGCATGACAACTCAAAGCAAGATCGAGTGACAAGGGTCCATCAACCACGAGCAAACAAGGCCGCGAGCCATGACAGCTCGCGGCCTAATCGCAGCGTTGGTTGGATAACTCAGTAATCCTTCAGCAGGCGCTCGATGTAATCGAGTTCAAGCTGCGGCCTGGACGTTTCGCCGTAGCGGCGGCGCAGCTCTTCGAGGATGCGCCGTGCCCGTTGGGCGTCGATCTCGCCTGGGACTTTCACCGTGGTGTCGTCGCCGTAGTCGCGGCCGCGCAACGGACGGCCGAGGGGATCGGTGTCCTGCTGGGCGCGCGCCGGTCCGAGGCGACCGGGCTGACCTTGACCCGGTCCCTGTCCCATCTGCTGCTGCAACTGCTGGGCAAGACCGCGAGCGCCGCGGCGCATCGCGTCGAGCGCCCGTCCCTGGCCATCGACGGCGCGGTCCGAGTTGCCCTCGCCGAGCGCGCCTTCGGCATCGCCCATGGCGTCGTCGGCCTGTCCGAGGTCATCGCCCTGGCCCGGTTGACCCTGGCCCTGCTGGCCTTGTTGACCCTGCTGGCCCGGATCCTGGCCCTTGTTCTGGCCCATCCCGCGCTTCTTCATCTCCTCGAGAAGCTTCTTGAGCTGCTCGCGGAGAGCCTGCTGATTCTCTCGCAGATCGTTGAAGGCGTTCGGATCGCCCTGTTGCCCCTGCTGGCCTTGCTGACCCTGCTGGCCGCGTTGCCCGCGCTGGCCTTGCTGACCACGCTGGCCGCGCTGCTCCTGGCCCTGACGGAATGTCTTGTCGCGCAATTGCTGCTGCTTGCGGATCATGTCGCCAAGCTCGTCGAGCATCGACATCATCTCGTCGTCGCCGTCCTGGCCCATCTGGCCCGGACGCGCCATCTGCAGGTTCTCCATCATGGACTGCAGTTCGTCGAGCAGCTGTCGCGCGGCGTCCTTGGCGCCGGAGCGGGCCAGCTGCTCCATGCGGTCAAGCATGTTCTGCAGATCGCGCGAGCGCAGCTGGCGCGTATTGGGGTCGAGCGGCCGCGCCATTTGCGGGTTCTTGCGCAGCTGCTCGGCGAGCGCCTGCATGAACTGGTTCATGGCAGCGCGCAGCTCTTCCATCAGCTTCTTGAGTTCTTCATCGGACGCGCCGCGCTCCAGCGCCTGGCGCAGCGCATCTTCGGCATTGCGCAGCCGCGCCGCCGCGTCGGAGACGTTGCCCTCCTCCAGCATGTTGGCGAACGCCCACATCTGCTGCACGACGTCGCGCAGTCCGTCGTCATCCCTGGCCTGCGACAGCGCCCAGAACAGCGAACGCAGGCCGAGATAGGTGCCGAGCTCGGGCGTGAATTTGTCAGGCGCGATGGCAAGGGCATCGAGCGCGATCAGCACCTTGTCGCGCAACTCGGCGTCGAGCGCGAGCTCGCGCCGCTGCTCGATGATGACGCGCGCCAGCGGCTTCGTGAACGGATGCTCCGGCAGGCGGAACTCGTGTGCCGCGCTGGTGCCTTCGTTGTTGGCCTCATCGCGGGCGACGAGCGTCATCGACACTTCGGCGCCGGCCCACGGATGATCGCTCAGATCCTTGATGGTCTGACCGGCGCCGTTCTTGACGCGCGCCTGGGGAAGGCTCAACGGCATTTCAGGCGGGCCATAGAGCGGACGGTTGCCGTCGGCCTCGCCCGTCTTGGCGCCCTTGAGATCAAAGATCGCCTTGGCTTCGACGACGCCGTAGTCGTCTTCCATCTTGTAGTTGAGCTTCAGCGCGCCGCGGGCCTCCGCTTCGGGATCCTTGGCGAGCGCGATGACGGGCGGCTTGTCGGGAATCGAATTGAACGCATAGGTCAGTTCGTCGGGCAGGCCATGCACCACCGCCGTGCCGCGATCGGTGACGATGAAGCGGCGCTCCTCGGTGCCCGCGGGCGCCTGCTGATGCTGGTCGCTTCCGATTTCGGTGACACCGCCCGTGGTCGCAACGTCGAACTCGACCTTGCCGCTGGAGCGGACGACCAAGATACTGCCGGCAGGCACCGACACGGCCGCAACCGAGGTCTGGGCGCGTTCGCCCGGACGCATGCCCGGCAAGATCACCGGCGGCTTCTGCGTATAGTTCGGCGGCGACACCCAGGCATCGAGCCGGAAATTCGCCGGCACGACGACGCCCTGCCAGTCGAACGCCGCAGTAATGCGGCGCATGCGTTCGCCGCCCGCTGCGATAAAGGTCGCAACCGCGAGGATCAGCACCAGGGCGCGGAGCGCCATGGGATCGCGGAGATCGAGACGCGGTACCGGCGTGCCTGCCTTGAGGCGTTTGGCAGCAAGCAAGGCTCGCTCCACATGGGCACGCCAGAGCGCGGTCGCCCACGGGTCGGATTCCGGCGTCGCCAGGGTGTCGCCGATCGTGGTGGCGGGACGATGCGCGAGCCCGGCGTTCCGGTCGAGGCGGCGCAGCCCGTCATTGCGCGACGGGAAACGGACCGTCAGCAGCGGAACGGTCGCGGCCGCGGTCAACACCAGGAAAGCAAACAGGACGATGGCGCGGGCGAGCGGCGGCAGCCATAGCCACAGCCCAAGCCATGACACCACCAGGAACAGGCCGATCGCGGTTGCAATCGTCGCGAGCGGCGGCCACAGCCGTTCCCAGAGGGTGATCCATCGCGCCCGGGTCAGCGCGCGTTCAAGCATCTCGCCGGCCTGTCGCGGGCGGGAGGCGTCAGAAACGTCACCGTTATCGGTCAAACAATTCTCCTGAAAGGGACAAGGCTATCTTCACATAAATACATAAGAACACAAACGGTTTGACGTGAGTGCGCGGCCAAAATGGGGCCTTGGTTTGATACCAGTGGGCCGCCCGCCCCGCCGTCAGTCGCAAAGGCCCGTGAGATCAGTTATTTAGTCAGAAGCCAGTCCGGCATGCGATCGCTGCTGATGAGGTCCGCAACTTCGATTCGCGGCCGCACGATCGCAGCGCGATCCCCCTTCACCAATACTTCAGGAACAAGGGGGCGGGTATTGTAGGTTCCGGCCTGCACCGCCCCATAGGCCCCGGCGGTCATGATGGCGAGGAGGTCGCCCGGCGCCACGGCCGCCATCTCCCGGTCGAGTGCAAGATAATCGCCCGTTTCGCAGACCGGCCCGACCACATCGGCGACCATGAGGCCCGCGCCCGGCGCCGGCTCCCGGACCGGCATGATGTCGTGGTAGGCCTCATACAAGGTCGGCCGGACGAGATCGTTCATGGCCGCGTCGACGATGACGAAAGTCTTGGACTCGCCGCGCTTCACGTAAATGACCCTGGTCACCAGGATGCCGGCATTGCCGACGATGAGGCGTCCGGGCTCGAGGATCAGCCGGCAATCCAGCGCCCGCATCGCGCGCTTCACGACCTGGGCATAGGCGTCCGGATGCGGGGGCGGCTCGTTGTCGACCTCATAAGGAATGCCGAGACCGCCGCCGACATCGATGTGGTCAATCGTGTGCCCGTCGGACCGGAGCGTCGCAACGAACTCCGACAGCAACGCGAACGCATTCTCGAATGGTGAAAGATCGGTGATCTGGCTGCCGATGTGCGTGTCGACGCCGGTCACGCGCACGCCCGGCAGCTTCGCGGCGTGGGCATAGACGTCGCGGGCGCGGCTGATCGGGATGCCGAACTTGTTCTCGGCCTTGCCGGTCGCGATCTTGGCGTAAGTCTTGGCATCGACGTCCGGGTTGACGCGCACCGAGATCGACGCCTTGCGTCCCTTGCTTGCCGCGATCGCCGAAAGGAGGTCGAGCTCGGGCTCGGATTCGACGTTGATGCAGAGAATTCCGGCGTCGACCGCCGCGGCAAGCTCGTTTGCGGTCTTGCCGATGCCGGAAAACACGATCTTCTCCGGCGCAATGCCAGCGGCATGCGCACGAGCGAGTTCGCCGCCCGACACGACGTCGGCACCGGCACCGAGTTGGGCGAGCGTCTTGATGACGGCCTGATTGGAATTCGCCTTCATCGCGTAGCAGACGAGCGCGCGCACGTCGGCGAAGGTGCCGGAGAAGACCTGGTAGTGCCGTGTCAGCGTCGCGGTCGAATAGCAATAGAACGGCGTGCCGACCTCGGCCGCGAGGCGGTCGAGGGCGATCTCCTCGGCATGGAGCAGGCCGCTGCGATAGGTGAAATGGTGCATGATTTCGCGCGTTCGAACGATTGAGCGGCTTACTTGATCTTCACGTACTTGCGCAAATTGTGCGCGCCGACGTCTGCCGCGTAGATATTGCCGGCGTCGTCCGCCGCAATGCCGGAGGCGGACGTTCCCGACTCAACCTTGTCAAGGTCGGCCGGATCGGGAATGAAGGCGGTGAGCGCACCGTCTTTGGCGTTTCCGATGACGATTCCGCGCAGCTCGCCTTTCTTCGCCGCCGGATCGCGGAACGAGGCGCCCACATAGATCGTATCGTCCTTGCCGACGAAGACCGAGCTCGGCTGGCCAAACTGATGCCACGCGGCAATGAAATTGCCGTCCTGGTCGAACACCTGGATGCGGTTGTTGCGCCGGTCGGCGACATAGACCCGCTCGAGCGAGCCGCCGATGAAAATGTCGTGCGGCTCGTCGAACTCGCCGGGCGCCGATCCTTTGCGTCCCCAGGATTTGATGAAGCGGCCATCCTTGGCGAATTTGACGATGCGTCCGGTGCCGAACTTGTTGGGCTGATGGCCGTCCGACACGAAGATGTCGCCGTTCGGGGCGATGGCGACGCCGGTCGGCCGATCGAACGTATCGTTGCCGTTTCCGGCAACGCCCTCCTTGCCGAGCACCATCAGAACCTTGCCGTCCGGGCTCAGCTTGAGGACCTCCTCGCCCATGAGCACGCCATCCGCGTTCTTTGCCGACATGCCGAGGACGGTCGCTTCGTCATTCACGTCGCTCGTCCACAGATTGCCGGCGCCGTCGACGGTGAAACCGTGCGGATAGGCGAACAGCCCCGCGCCGAAGCTTTTCAGGAGCTTGCCGGACGGATCGAACTCGAGGATCGGCGGATTGGCGGCGCCGCGATTGATGCAGGTCGCGTGGCCGGGCGGAACCGTGTTGAAGCAGCGGTGGAAGACCCAGATGTTGCCGTCGCGGGCGACGTGCACGCGGATCACCTCGCCCCAGCCTCCGCCTCCCATCTCCTTGGGCAGCGTCGGCCAGCCCTCGACGAGGCGATATGGGTTCGGGAGTTCGGTCGGCTTAGGAAATTGCTGCGCGAGCGCTGCTGTTGCCGACACGGCCGCCACGACGGCGCCGGCGAGGAGCGCAAGTCTCGCGCGATCCGTAATCGACATCCATGGCTCCTAATCTCGCCGACCGAGGCTGCCGATTTCTACGCCCCGGATGCAAGCAATCGCAAGCCATTCACGTCGCATCGCTCGTCCAATTGTGCCGCGAAAGTGCCCCCGGTCGCGCCTGCGCGGGCGACGGGATATAACTCCGCCATCACAAATCGCCGCGGGAGCGCGCCTCATGTTTCGCTCGATTTCATCTCGTTCAATCTTGATTGCGTCATCGATGATCGTCGTTGGTGCGGCGCTTACGATCGGCGTCCCTTCGGGAGCACGCGAGAGCGATCTCGATCGCGTTCTCCAGGTCATTGCCGGCAAGAAGTTCGTCGACCTTACCCACAGTTTCGGACCTGACACGCCGGTGTGGTCCGGTTTCGGACAGGCCAAGATGACGCCGGCCGCCGATCCCAAGACCCACGAGCCTTACACGATCCCGAAGGATGGCTTTCGCACCACCTTCTACGAGATGGTCGGACAATACGGCACCCATGTCGATCCGCCGGCGCACTTCGCCGAGAGCGGCATCACCATGGACAAGATCCCGCTCAAGCAGATGATCCTGCCGCTCGTCGTGCTCGACGATACGCCGTACATCGCCAAGGAGCCGAACCATGCTTTCTCGGTCGCCGATCTCATGGTCTGGGAGAAGGCGCATGGTCGCGTGCCCAAGGGCGCGTTCGCGGCGCTGCGCACGGACATGTACAAGGACTGGGATACGAACCCGGAGCGCTTCAAGCGCAGCGAATTCCCGGCGTGGTCGCTCGCGACCATCAAGTTTCTGATCGAGCAGCGCGGTGTCACCGCGATCGGCCATGAATCGATGGACACCGACACGACCGACAAGATGGAGTCCGAGACCTACATCCTCCAGCAAGGTCATTTCCAGATCGAGGTCATGGCCAATCTCGATCAAGTGCCCGCGACGGGCGCGATCATCGTGGTGACGTGGCCGAAGGTCAAAGACGGGCTCGGATTCCCGGCGCGCGCGTTTGCTATCGTGCCGTAGCGCTTCGTAGCCCTGACCCGGAAATTGCGGGCGAGACGCCCGCGCTCCGTCATGCGCCGGGCTTGCCCCATGGACCAGGGGCGCCGCCGGGCGGCGGCCCTGCCGGCGCGCCGAGATCGATCGGCGGCCTGTCGGGCAGGAACGGACGCTGCGGCGCAGATGGCGGCGGTTCGGCGGGAGCCGGCCCCCACGGGCCTTCGCCTGGCGGCGGCTGATCGGCGCTGCCACCCCACGGACCCTGTCCTGAACCCGGCTCGCCGGATTGCGGGTCCGGCAGTGCCTCGGTTTGCTGCCCGTCGTCCGGCGCGGGCAATGCCAGCGGGCCCGGATCATGTCCGCCCATGAGATCGACCAGCTTCTTGATACGCGCTTCGATCGGCGGATGAGTGGAGAAGAGGTCCGTCCACTCTTCGCGCGGATTGTCGACGCACATCTCCATCACTGCGGAGGTCGCCCCCTGCAATTCGCCGCGGCCTTCGATCTTGCGCAGCGCCATGATCATGGCGTCGGGATTCTTGGTGAGCTCGACCGAGCCGGCATCGGCCAAATATTCGCGCGAGCGCGACAGCGCAAATCGGATCAGCAGCGACAGGAACCACGCAATCGCGACCAACCCGATTGCGATGACGATGGCAATGACATTGCCGCCCCGACCGCGATCGCTGTCGCCTTCCCCCGAACGTCGCCCACGAAAGCCGCTGTAGAACCACAGCCGAAAAAACATCTCGGCGAAGAACGCGATGCCGCCCGCGATGATCACGGCGACGACCAGCAGACGCACGTCGCCGTTGCGAATGTGGGTCAGCTCGTGGCCGAGCACGGCCTCGAGTTCGGCATCGTCGAGCTGTGCCAGCAGTGCCGAGGTCACCGTGACGGAATACTGCTTTTCATTCATGCCGGTCGCGAAGGCATTGAGCGCGTCGCTGTCCATCACCTTGAGCTTCGGCATAGTGATGCCGCGCGAAATACAGAGGTTCTCCAGGAGATTGTAGAGGCGCGGCTCCTCGGTGCGGCTGACCTCGCGGCCGCCGGTCAGGCCGTCGATCATCGACTGATGGAAGTAATAGGCGATCGCGATCCACGCGAATGTGCCGATGGTCGCGATCGGAAAGGCGCGGATCAGGTCGTACCAGGCTTTGCGCAGCAGGAATTGCAGCGAGGCATTGTAGCTCATCGCCTCGGCGACGAGCGCGCCCGCATAGACCATGACATAGACAAGCACAAAGAGACCGATGAGCAGCGCGAGCGAACGACGCTTGTTCGATTCGATTTGGCTGTAGAGCCCGTAGGCCGCCATGGTTCAAATCCGCTTCATCGACTCGGGCGCGCTCGGCGAACGCGAAATCAAACGGAAGTCGCAGCCCCCGCGTTCCGGGTTCATCCGCGCTTCGCCGCGGCGCCTTTTAATGACTGCCTAGAACTTCACCTGCGGCACTTCCTGGACCGTCTTGCGCTCCTCGCCGAGATCGAAGAACTGCCGCGGCGTAAATCCGAGCATGCCGGCGAACAGCGCCGCCGGGAATTGCTGGATGCGCGCATTGAACTCGCTCACGGCATTGTTAAAGAACCGGCGCGCGGCCGCGAGCTTGTTCTCGATGTCGGTCAGCTGCGCCTGCAACTGCTGGAAATTCGTGTTGGCCTTGAGGTCCGGATAAGCCTCCGACAATGCAATGAGCCGGCCGAGCACGCCGGACAGCTGGGTCTCGGCGGCGGCCTGGGCCTGCGGACCTTGCGACTGGGCGGCGATCGCCATGTTGCGCGCCTGCGTCACCGCTTCGAGGGTGCCGCGCTCATGGGAGGCGTAGCCCTTCACGGTTTCCACCAGGTTCGGAATGAGGTCGTGGCGCTGGCGAAGCTGGACGTCGATGTCGGCGAAGGCCTGGCTCACCCGCTGCCCCATCGAGACGAGGCTGTTGTAGACGCTGATGACCCACAGCACGATGACGACGATCACGCCGAGGACGATCCAGCCGGTAGTGGACATGATGTGCTCCCTGATGGCGGTACGATTTGAAGCCGGGCGCCGCCTCGCAGCGTTTCCGCGCCGGATCATAATCGGGCTCGGGTGAGAAATCGCGTGCTTTTTGTCGCGCGGCCGGCTCGCGTCGGTTCGACGGTCATCCGGACGCAGTGGCAGTGACGAGCATCGGTGTGGACGAAACAAGATAACGGAGTGTCACGGCGAGGCGTGGTGCAGTGAAGAAGCCTGGGCACCACATCGGACGCCGATGAAAAGATGTCATTTTGGACACACCCCGCAGATTTATCGTCAGCCTTCCAGTCTGTTCTTGATTTCTTGTTCCCGCGCTCGACAATTTGAGTGCCGGGATAGAGGAGTTGCATAGACCGGAGACCGGAAGACAAGGCTGCGTGACAGCGATGTGATGGCCGGGGGCGGCGCATGAAGATCAAAGACGTTGCAGGTCTCGCGGTAGCGGTGCCTTTTGTATTTGCGACGATCGGCCAGGTCGCGGGGGCAGCCGATTCCAAAACGACGACGGCGTACAGCTGCCGCGCGCCCGACGCACCCTACAGGAACTACAACTGCCTCGATGCCTACCTCGGCGACGATTTCTTCACGCGCCTCGTTAACTACTATCGGCTGGAGTGGGGCCACGATGCGGCGCCGAGCGATCCGAAGGCGCCGCCGTCCCACCGCGACGGCTGGCCAACCACGCCGCAGTCCAGCCCGCCCTATCCCTTCACCGAATGGCCCTATGGCGGCGCGACATCGATCGGCGTGAGCCGACCCAATTCGGTCGACAGTCCATTGATGGTGGCGCTCGCCAACACGCCGCTCGGCAAGGCGATGAACGACGCGCACATCCAAGTCTATGGCTGGATCAACCCGGGCGCAAACCTTAGCACCAGCACGGTGCAGCCGGGCGGCAATGTCCCGGCCGCGTACATGTACACGCCGAACACCGCGACGCTCGATCAGGCCGTGGTCTACATGGAGCGCGTTCCGGACACGGTGCAGACCGACCACATCGATTGGGGTTTTCGCGTCTCCGGGATCTACGGCGAGAACTATCGGTATACGACCGCCTATGGCGTCGCGAGCTACCAGTTGTTCGGCCATAACCTCGTCAACGGCTACGATTTTCCAATGATCTACGGCGAACTGTACTTGCCGCAGTTCGCGCAAGGACTGGTGCTGAGGGCGGGCCGCTTCATCGCCATCCCCGATATCGAAGCGCAGCTCGCCCCGAACAATTACATGTATTCGCACTCGATGAGCTACGCGCTCGACAACTATACCAACCAAGGACTCCTGGCGACATTGGCGGTCACCAAGAACTGGTTCGTGCAGGCCGGCGTCGTCATCGGCAGCGACACGGCCGCATGGCGTTGGGGTGAGACGGTCGCCAACCCGTTTCCCAATCCGGTCTTCCCTGGCACCACGATACCCAGGGACCCGGGCGCGCGACCCTCGGTCACCGCTGCCATCCGCTATCAGAGCGACAGCGGCCGTGACGCCTTCTACATCACCGCCAACGGCATCAATAATGGAACGTGGGGCTACGACAACCTTCAGTGGTTCGGCGGGACCTACTATCACAAGTTCAATGATCAGTGGCACCTCTCGTTCGAGGCCTACACGCTCGGCCAGAGAAACGTATTGAACGGCAGCGGCAACAATGCTCTCGCCAATGCCATCATCGCCAACAACGGATACCCCTTCACCCTCGCCAACGGCTTCAATTTCAATGCGCCGTTCTTTGCCCAATGCAATCCTTCCCAGGTAACCTGCACGGCACAGTCATATGCCGCGCTCTTCTATCTGAATTACAAATTCTCGCCGCTGGATAACATCTCGCTGCGCGGCGAGTTCTACGACGACATGGAAGGCCAGCGCACCGGCACCAAGACCCGCTATCTCAATTGGGCGCTCGGCTGGCAGCATTGGCTCTCGCCTCAGGTCGAACTCCGGCCGGAAATCGCTTATTACCATTCGCTCGACGCCAATGCCTTCAACGGCAACTTCAATGCGGTACCAGCGTCCGCGGGCGGCGGGATCATTGCACCGAACAAGAATTTCGAGTGGATCGCCGCCATGGATTTGATCTGGCACTTCTAGCGCTGGCTGCAGGTCGCATGGGTTCCCAAGCACCGCGCATCGGGATAGCCTTTCCGAGTCGAACTCGCGGGTAAGTTTTGCACTCTCGGGCAAGCGAGCGCGCTATGGCACGCAGGAGCTGCGCGATGAAAACTCGAACAACCCGGCGCCGGGCGTTGGCGACTGCTTCCGCGTTCGCGTTGGCGCCGTTGGGCGCGATAGCGGCCGAACGCGAAACGGTCGGGATGCAGCTCATTCTGGCGACCGACGTGTCCGGCAGCGTCAACCCCTCGCGCTACAAGACCCAGCAGGACGGCTACGTCGAGGCGCTCGGCGATCCGCGCGTGCTCGGCGTCATTCATGAACTCGACCCGCCGGTCCTCGCCATCACCTTCATTGCATGGTCGCGCGACCAGGAGGTCATGGTTCCCTGGACGCGGGTCGAAGACGCCAAATCGATGGACGGGTTTCGCGACCGCTTGAAGAGCGCGCAGCGTCCGCCGATCGGCATCAACACCTACATCAGCAGGGCGCTGTTGTTCTGCGACCGGCAGTTCGACCGCGAGTTCACCGGCGGGCGAAAGGTCATCGATGTGTCCGGAGATGGCGATGACAATCAAGGCATCGCCGGTCTTCGCGACGCTCGCGACGAGCTGGTGGCGAAAGGCGTGATCATCAACGGCCTCCCGATCATCGTAAAACCGCCCGAATACATTTTTCCGCCGCAACCTCCCGAGGGCCTCGATGTCTACTACCGTCGGCACGTTGTCGGCGGTCAGGGCCACGTTCTCATCGAATCGGTCGGTTTCGATAATTTCAAACAGGCGATCTTGCAAAAGCTCCTGCTCGAGATCGGATGAACGTTTTTCCAGGACCGGAATTTTGTTCCTTGGTGCACACATCCGGCGAGGCGCGGGGGTCGCCGGCGGCAATATGGAGGTGGCCATGTTGAGAGACGACAACCGAGACGGCGGCGGCCGACCCGGCGCACCGCGCAATGTCCTCGGTGACAAGCTTGACGTCTGCTCGATCAATCCGATGACCGGGTTCTTCAGAGACGGCTGCTGCGACACGAGCCGAGAGGACGTCGGCAGTCACACCGTCTGCGTCGTCATGACGGCCGCGTTTCTCGAATTTTCAAAGTCCCGCGGCAACGATCTTTCGACCCCGATGCCCGAATACGGCTTTCCCGGTCTGAAGCCCGGCGACCGCTGGTGCCTCTGTGCACCCCGATGGCAGGAAGCCCTTGACGCGGGCCAGGCGCCCCGCGTGGTGCTGCGCGCTACGCACGAAGGCGCCCTCGACCACTGCTCGCTCGCCGATCTCAAGCGCTTCGCGCTGGATCTCGCCTGAGCGGATTCATTCGGGGTTGCTGCAGGCGACCAAAACTGTATCCCGGCGCGCGCGTTCGCCACGCTCGGACCGACCAAGGCAACCCATATCGCCTTGTTGACGTCGCGCCGTTCAACCGCGTTCAGAAGTCGGGCTTGTTTGCAATCGGGACCATGGACTCGGTGCCCGGGAACCAACGCGGGTTTTCGGCGCAGACCACTTCCGGAAACAGATCGCTGTTCGGGATGTAGGTCATGGTCGAGGTCCACGGCGTCGTGAAGGCGCCTTCGTCTTCGATCGTCAGATGCACTTGCAGGAACTTGCCGCGGTGCCTGCTGAAGACATCGCCCGCGAATAACCAATTCTCGTTTTTGTTCCTCTCGATCGCGTCTTTCACGTCGTCATAGTCTCGGAACCGATAGCGTTCGATGACATGCAGCTTGCCGGTATAGGGCGTTCCGAACAGGTCGATCATCGCGAACGGCCGATCGGTCTTTACGCCGACGGTATCGATCACCAGGGTATCGCCCTCGTAGTGACCGACGGAATCGCCGAACCAGGACGGCGTCAGCGGCTGCGAGTGAGGCTCGTTGAGCCGCACGCGGCGCACTTCATGGTCCCCGTGGTACAGCAATATAATCTCGTTCGGCCGCTGAATGAGCTGCACCAAAAATTCCTTGAAAATGAACGGCACTGGTTCGGGCCAACATTGGTTGGCCGGATTCGGAAAAGTGATTCCGGCCAGCGACATTTTGCCGAGTTTTTTTACCACCTCCGCCGCCCAAGGCTGCAAGATCGGATTGGTGTAGTCACCGACCAATTGATCGTAGTCGCTGACGCCTTCGGCGGTTGGGGGAACGGCCTGCGAGCCGCCGGCGGTGCCCGGCCGCTGCGGCCAGCGCGACCGGTTCGTCACCGGCCCGGGCCCCGATGCCGGCGGCTCATACCAGGGAAAGGCCGGGTGAAACCAAACGCCGGAAAAGTTCGGGACCGCTGCAGCGTGTGCACCGTCTTTGGCCGCCGGTCCGGCAGGTTCGCCGAAAGCGGGCACCACCAATGCTGCGAGCAGCGCGGACGTCACCAGAGTCGATGCTGTGTTCATGAAGGGCCCCTCCTCTTTTGAAGAGTGCGCCGCCGCTGCCGGGTCCGCCGTACGAAATGAGCCGCCGATGTCGACAATTGCCCGTTTGCCCCGGCGGCGCGGCTGCGCCGACGTGACAAGCGGGGACACCGCGGATTGGCCCGACCTCACGGATGCTGACAACATCCGCGCGACAACCGTCTCTTCGTCGTGAAGCCTGCGCCCGCCGGGGGCCCCAACGCCGCCTTTAAATTCACAGGACCTCGGCACGTCCCGCTGGCGGCTCGCAACTCCAAGCTACACCAACCCTCGACGCGAAGGAAGCGCGTCCGCGCGTGGTGCGTGCTTTGTTCGTTCAGGGATCGCAAGTTTTGCGACAGACCCAGCTTGGCTGGGCCGCTGGAAATCTTGTTGGGGGTGATGACATTGGACTCAACGCCTGATGGCGATATTCTCTAAAGCTATAACCTCATCGAAAAATAGAACTATCTGGCTATATCCCCAACCCAACATGATTTGCCGGGGTAGCGGTCACGCGTAGCTCCGCCAGCGCATGTCCCATCCGCGCGGCCCGTTCGTTTGCGGGTCGCCGCGATGTCGCGCGCGAGGAGCGGTGCCTTCGCGCGGCGCGCAGCGGGTGGGAGCAGATCATGGGGTCATATGGAAGAATTGCCGCCTATAGCGGCACGCAATCAGCATTGCGCCGTCAGCGGGTGGTTCTGGGCAAAGTAGCGGCGCGACTTTTCTTTTCGGTGACGCTGCTGGCCGGATGGCACGCGACCGTGCACGCGGCGGGCGGTGACATGCCGACAAAAGAGCCGGTCCTGACGACGCCCGCGGTATCCGCGCCATCGACGCCGGCTGCGTGCCGGGGTCTTCAGGATTTCTTTCTGACAGACTGTCTGCTGGCTTGGTCGGGAGTGCGCTTCTACGGCACGATTGATGTGGGGTACGGCTACCAGACCCACGGGGCGCCGTTCAGTCCGTACTTCGTCACCGGCGCTTCCTATTTTCTTCAGAAGATGAACAGGAGTCCGATGTGGAGCATTGCGCCCAATGGAATGGGTCAGTCGAACGTCGGCGTGCAAATCAAGGAGCCGATCGGTTCGGGTTTTTCTTTTGTCGCTCAGCTCGAGGCAGGGTTTGATCCGTACTCGCTCCGCCTTGCCAATTCGACACAGTCGGTGTTCGAGAATGCCGGCATCCCGGTCAATCAACAGAACACCAACGGCGATGCGAGCCGGGCAGGACAATTCTACAATTCGGTCGGGTTCGTCGGCATCAACTCCGATGTCTACGGCACCTTGACGGTCTTCCGGCAGAATTCGCTGACGACCGACGGCGTGCTTGCCTACGATCCGATGGGCGGCGCATACGCCTTCTCGCCGATCGGGTTCTCCGGAACGGTCGCCGGCGGCGGGGACACTGAAAATTCCAGATACAGCACCGCGGTTAAATACCGTGTCACGGTCGGCGGCGTGCGGGCGGCCGCGCTCTGGCAGTTCGGCGGCTACGACCTGAACAACGGCTCGAACGGCGCCTGGGGCGCTCAGCTTGGCGCCGATCTCCATCCCGGCCGAGGCACGCTCGCGTTCGATGCCATCGTCGGCCACAACAAAGACGCTGTGAATCTCACCCTCAATGGAGCCCCGACGAACACGGCGGGGTATCCGATCGGGTCGATGCTGCCGCAGACGGTCACCGCCACGCTCTCGGACAACACCAACGTCATGGTGCTCGCGAAGTACACGCTGGACCGGTTGCGGCTCTACGGCGGATACGAGTGGATGCAGTTCGCGCCGCCCAGCGATCCGTTCACCGTCCCGGGCAGCGGCTTCACGGCGGTCAATAGAGATTTCGTCTGCCTCGGTTGCGCCACCGCCACTGCCGGTACCAATATCGTCAGCACGGCTTACAGCGCGAGCGCCGGCTTCAAGGACAAGATCCTGCAGGTCGTCTGGGCGGGCGCGCGATACGACATTACCGACACGGTCTATGTCGTCGGCGCTTACTATCATTACGATCAGAACAACTTCGCGGCGAGCGCCACGAACCTTGCTGCTTGCGACATCGCCTCGACCAACAAGAACTTCTGTGCCGGCACCATGAACGCCGTATCCGGCGTCGTCGACTGGAGGTTCGCGCCCAAGTGGGACACCTACATCGGCACCTTCTATTCCTCATTCAACGGCGGGCTCGCCAACGGCTATCTTGCGCGCAACAACCTTGCCACCACCGGCGGGGTGCGTTTCCGCTTTTGATGTGGACTCGGATCGCGGGCCAAGGCCAGCCACCTCAGCTCGCGAGCGGCTGGACGTCCGGAAGGCAGCGGACGGACGTGTCCGTCCGTCGCAGCACCGACTTACGGACGCTGTTCGAAGCTCGCCCAGAACGTGGTGCGCGCAATCGGTTTGCTGGTCCGGTCGAGCGTCGGGCGATCACTTTCGATGAGAGCGAATTCATTGCTCAACATTGTCTTGATGTCGATGCCGTCATTGAACCAGCCGCGTTCGACGGTCGGGACGGCGCGCAAGTCATTGTTGAGGACGAACAGGCGACCCTGCGGCTTGATCACGCGACGCAGGCGCGTCACGTCCTCGGCCGGATCGGCGCAATGCTGCAGCACCCAGACGGAGATCGCTGCATCGCTGCGGAAGCCGCGATCGATCAGCGCGTCGAGCATGGTCGGCGCGCAGCAGGAGAAGCGATCGGACTGCACGTAGATGACGGCCAAGGCCCGCATGGATGGGCTGATGTCGACACCGATCACGCGACAGCCGTGTCGCGCGATCAGCTCCTTCGCGAGACGGCCGATGCCGCAGCCATAGTCGATCAGAATCGTGTCGGCGGTGATTTCGATCGACTCGGCGATCAGGTCCGCGACGTAAGGCGTTTCGATCCGCCAGCGGTTCTCGGTCGTTGTTCCCTCCGGCGTCAGAATGATCCGCATCGCCGAAGGGATATCGTTGACGAAAAAAACGCGCGGATCGTAAGTCGCTTGCATCGATCTTGACCGTCGAAGCCGGAGTTTTGATGCGCTTAGCGGCGTTCGGGATCCGCCCTCGTCCTGTTAGCCGCTATACCCGTATAACATCACTACTTTACCGGGTTAGACGGGGCGCCGACAGTCGCCTTCATCCAAACCCCGGAGAATTTCTTCATGCGTGTCTTCGTTACCGGCGCGACTGGATTCGTCGGCTCGGCTGTCGTCAGAGAACCCATCGCTGCAGGACACAAGGTGCTTGGCCTCGCGCGCTCGGAGGCGGGTGCCGCGTCTCTCGCCGCGGCAGGCGCCGACGTCCATCGCGGTGATCTCGAAGACCTGGACAGCCTGCGTCGCGGCGCATCGGAGTCGGATGGCGTGATTCACACCGCCTTCATCCACGATTTTTCAAAATTCAAGGCCAACTGCGAGATCGACAGGCATGCGATCGAAGCTCTTGGCACTGCGCTCGCCGGCTCTGACCGCCCGTTGATCGTCACCTCCGGAACCGGTCTCCTGCCGTCGGGCCACCTCGCTGCCGAAGACGATGTGCCCGCCTCCGGCGCGACGGCATTGCCCCGCGTCGCCTCGGAAGAGGCGGCAACGGCAGTGGCGACGCGTGGCGTGCGCGTGTCGGTGGTGCGCCTTCCTCCGTCCGTCCATGGTGATGGGGATCACGCCTTCGTTCCGCATCTCATCGCCGTGGCGCGTGAAGAGGGTGTGTCGGCCTATGTGGGTGACGGGCTCAACCGCTGGTCCTCGGTGCACCGGCTCGACGCTGCTCAACTCTACCGACTCGTGCTCGAGAAGGGTCGCGCGGGAGCCCGCTATCACGGAGCTGCCGAAGAGGGCGTACCGTTCCGAGAGATCGCCGGCGTGATCGGCCGCCGTCTGAACGTGCCCGTCGTCAGCAAGTCGGGCGACGAAGCGGCAAATCACTTCGGTTGGTTCGCGCATTTCGCCGCGCTCGACAACCCGACGTCGAGCGCGTTGACGCGGGAACGGCTCGGATGGCGTCCGACGCAGCCGGGGCTCATTTCCGATCTCGATCGGCCGACCTATTTCGAGATCGGCCATTGATGAGTGCGCGACCACTATCCCGCTGCTGATCCATCCGATATAGGGGTGTTGCTTTGATGGTTGAGCACGTGCGCGGGGAACGTAATGCGTTGCTGGATGACCGGCTTGTTGGTTGCGCTGGCATTGAATGTGTCAGCCGCGCGTGCCCAGGAAGCTGTGAGTGCCCAAGCCATGCTGCCGTACTGCATGGCGGCTTTGAAGCCGGATACGCAAAGTTCCATGGGCGGTCGCTGCCTGGGAATTATTGCGACTCTCTCGTTCGTCAGCCGCGTACTTCCCGACAATCTCAAGTTCTGTTATCCGAATACGGCGACCCCTGAACAGATTTTGCAGGCGATCGGCAGCTTCATGGATGCAACTCCGGACTCGGTCGGTCAGGATTTTCGATTGATCGCGCTCGCGGCCATGCGCAACAAGTGGCCGTGCCAGGACTAGGGATTCATCGCCGTCGATTCTGCTCGAACAGGTGCGGCGGCGCCCGTCTACAGCCTGCTAACCAAGAAGCCGCCTCGCTAACCAAGAAGACACTGAAGCGCTGGGTTCGAGGCCGCCCGCCAATAACGCCTTGAAAGCAACACATCCAGGCGCCATATGTACCGTGCGGTTGTGGCGAGCCGCGTGTTCGGATTCCAGTTGGTCGGTTTCGGGCTCGCCCTTTTGAATTTAACTGACAGCCCAATCACGCGGGGGTGTCTTGCACCACCCGCGACAGCGGCGCCGAAGGCTATGGGCCGCCGCGCTGCCAATTCGCACAATAGAAAGTTTGCACTTGAGTTCTTTTCACGATTTCGGGCTCGCCGAGCCCATCACGCGCGCACTTGCCGAAGAGCAATACGTTACCCCGACCGCCATCCAGACCCAGACGATTCCGATCGTGCTGTCCCGCCGGGACGTCATCGGCATTGCTCAAACCGGCACGGGCAAGACAGCGGCGTTCGCGCTCCCGATCCTGCATCACCTCTTCACTCACAGGCGCCGTCCGGAACGCAAGACCTGCCGCGTCCTGGTGCTCAGCCCGACGCGTGAACTATCGGGTCAGATCCTCGATAGCTTCAGGGCGTACGGCCGCCATGTCGGTGTCAGCGCGGCGCTGGCCATTGGCGGCGTATCCATGGGCGCGCAGGTGCGCTCCTTGCTCAATGGCGTCGATGTGCTGGTCGCGACGCCCGGGCGTCTGCTCGATCTCGTCGCGAACAATGCGTTGCGGCTCGGCGACGTGGAGCATCTGGTGCTGGATGAAGCCGACCGGATGCTCGACATGGGCTTTATCCACGACATTCGGAAGATCGTCGCAAAGATTCCCGCGCGCCGGCAGACGTTGTTCTTCTCGGCGACGATGCCTGGCGCCATCGCCGAACTCGCCAGCCAGATGCTGCGTGACCCGGCCACGGTCGCGGTGACGCCCGCGTCATCCACCGGCGACCGCGTCGAGCAGCGAGTTATCCGCGTTGATCGCGGCGCCAAAGCGGCCGTGCTTGCCAAAGTCTTGCAGCACGAACAGGTCGACCGCGCCCTGGTCTTCACCCGCACCAAGCACGGCGCCGACAAGGTCGTGCGCGGCCTCCAGAAAGCGGGAATTGCCGCGTCGGCCATCCACGGCAACAAGTCACAGAATCAGCGCCAGCGCGTGCTGATGGCTTTTCGCACCGGAGACGTTCGCACGCTCGTTGCGACCGACATTGCGGCCCGCGGAATCGATGTCGACGGTATCAGCCATGTCGTGAATTTCGATCTGCCGAACGTGCCGGAGACCTATGTCCATCGCATCGGCCGCACCGCGCGCGCCGGCGCAGCGGGCACGGCGATCTCGCTCTGTGACGCCGAGGAGCTGCCGTTTCTCCGCGATATCGAAAAGCTGATCCGCCGGTCCATTCCCTTGACGGACGATCGCTCGGCGCCGGCGCAGCATCATCGCCCGGCTGCACAGGGACAGGCACCCGCAAACGAGAAGCACCCGATCGCGAAACGGAGCAGCCAGCCTCGCAGCGGCGCTGGCAAACAACATCACCGCGACGCGCAGGCGGTTCCCGGCAAACAACATCACCGCGACGCGCAAGCGGCTCCCGGCAAAGAACATAACCGCGACGCGCAGGCGGCTCCCGGCAAACAACATAACCGCGACGCGCAGGCGGCTTCCGGCAAACAACATCACCGCGATGCGCAGGCGGCTCCCGGCAAACAACATAACCGCGACGCGCAGGCGGCTCCCGGCAATCGACATCGGCACAAGCAACCTCGGAATGCTCCTGCCGGCATCGCCGGGCTCGCATTCCTAAAACGCACGGCCCGCCCGGCTCGCGACAAAGACCCCCGCGGCATAGGACAAAGCGGCGCAAAAGGCTGATGGTGACCGAAGAGTTGCTGCATTCGCGTTGGCCCGTCGTACACGGCTGAGACTGGGGCCGCATTCGTGAGTTTCTCAAGCGCAGAAAGGATCAAACCCATGCGCATTTACATCTTCAAATCTCAAACCCGGGAGGGGCTTCGCGCATTCGCTGGCGATCCGGCTGGAAGCAAGCTGCCGCAGCAGCATGGTCCGTGGACCGCCATCGGCGTGGTCAGGCCCGAAGTTGATCCCCCTCACAAGTTCTCGCGCGTGTCGATCGAGCGGGCGATCGACGGTGATGGCTTTCAGCTTTGGCGTCTGAGAGCAAAAGCCGAAGCATCCGCCTGATCTGCTTGGCGCCGCCACGAGGTCTCTGATTGCCCTGCGCCGGGTGAGCATGCTGCATTGACCAGAAGCTGGGTCCGGCATACACGTGGTGAGCCAAGTTTTCAGTCTGCCTTGCCAAGCTGTTCCATCGCGAATTGCTCTCAAGTCACCTCTCAAAACTCGGATTTTAGTGCGTCGCGTAGCAGATGCGTTCTGTCGACTAGCAAACAGTTTAAGGAGAAATGACGATGCCCAGTGGCACCGTGAAGTGGTTCAACCCGACCAAGGGATATGGCTTTATTCAACCGCAAGGTGGCGGCAAGGACGTCTTTGTCCACATTTCCGCAGTCGAGAGGGCCGGCTTGAGCACACTCAATGAGGGGCAGACGGTTCAATACGAAATCGTCAGCAATCGCGGCAAGGAATCTGCAGAGAACCTTAAAGTCGGATGACGATTTGATCCGGCGGGCCGCGCCTGTGCGCGCGGCCTGAGCGGGGCTGCGTATTACGCTGTTGATTTTGTTTTCGTTTTCAGAGCGGCATCCCCCGTATCATTCAGTTAAATCGAATTCGTAACTGTTCCAAACGGTGCGGTGCGCCAATTCGCATGTATGCCGTAGCGCAAACGCTTACGTGACCGTTGAACCTCTCCAGGTCGCACCCGGTCCGTAGCAAGTGACACCCCACAAAGTCTCGCCCGTCCGCTCATCCTGGGTGAAGTCGCGACGCGCGGGGACATCAGCGACGAGCGAAATCCCAGCCCTGCGACACTTGCTAACCAGCGCGGGTCGCGACAGGATGTCCCTAACGTTTCGTGAAGCCACAGCGCAGATCACGGCGTCGCCGGCGGCTTTCGAAGATTGCTGGCAGGCACGCTGTTCGCTGATCTGACGGAGAATTTCGATGCGTTATTCGGCCTCGACGTGTTCAGTCGCGCTCGCAATCGGACTACTGGCAACATCGGCGAATGCCCAGGTGGTCGATTTCAGCAAGTACCCCGACTTCAAAGGTCAATGGGATCGCACCGGGCCGCCGAACAATTGGCGTCAGCTCGGCGGGCCGCCTCCGCTGACGCCTGAATACCAGAAAGTCTACGATTGGAGTCTCTCCGAGCAGCATGCCGGCCGACCCGGCAATTGGCCGTCGACCTTCTGCATGCCGGAGGGCATGCCGGCGATGATGAACCTCTATAACCCCATGGAGATCATCATCACGCCGGAGACAACCTACATCCTGATGAGCCACAACAACGATGTATATCGTCGGATTTATACCGACGGCCGCGATTGGCCTTCCGAAGCCGAGCGCACGCTCGTCGGTTACTCGATCGGCAAATGGGTCGACGAGGCCGGCGACGGCAAGTACACCGCGCTCGAGGTCGAGACCCGCTTCCTGCGCGGCCCGCGCGCTTATGAAGCGTCAGGCATTCCTTTTCATGAGGACAATCAGACCGTCATCAAGGAGCGGTTCTATCTCGACAAGGCCGACCGCGACACGATCTATGACGAGATCATCGTCATAGATGGCGCCCTGACGCGGCCCTACAGCAAAATACAGAAGGCTGTGCGCAACAAGAATGCTCATCCGGTGTGGCTGTTGGAGACCTGCCCCGAGGACAACATCTGGGTCAAGATCGGCGACGAGGCCTACGTCGTTAACGCGACCAACGGCAAACTGATGCCGGCCTACAAGGATCAGCCCGCGCCGGATCTGAGTTATTTCGGGCGATCGCGCAAGTGACGTGCAAGTGACGCGGACGTTACGGCGGCGAAACTAGCTGCCGCGGTAGGCTCGCGCATGACCAGTTAGGCCCGTGACTGCGAACCGCCGACAGGGCGGCGCCGGTCTGCCAACGGGAGTGAAGCTGCCTTGCCGTGGCGACATCAACGACGATGGAATTGGCCAAAGGTTATCGTCCTCGCGATCGTTGTCGCGCTGTGCGCGGCAGCGTCCGTCGACACGAGCCGGGCGGAAGACTATCCGGCGCGGCCGGTCCGCATCGTGGTCGGCTATGCGGCGGGCGCGTCGGGCGACATCACGGCCCGCATTCTGGCGCAGGCGCTGAGCAAGCATTTCAATCGGCAGTTCACGATCGAAAATCGTCCCGGCGCCGGGAGCAATATCGCCACCACCTATGTGGCGCATGCGGCGGCCGACGGTTACACGCTGCTCCAGGCATCGGTCTCGAACGGCATCATTGCGGCGACCCTGCCCAACCTGTCCTATGATCTCGCAGAGGATTTCGCGCCGATCACGCTGTTTGCGACGCTGCCGAATATTTTGGTCGTGAACGACGAGATCGGCGTGCACAGCGTCAACGACCTGATTGCGCTGGCGCGCCTGCGCCCGAATTTCCTGTCGTTCGGCTCGTCCGGCGTCGGCAGCGGTTCGCATTTCTCCGGCGAGCTTTTCAACGTCATGGCCGGCATCGCCATCCAGCACGTGCCCTATCCGAGCACGGCGCAGGCCGCGACCGATCTCCTGGCCGGCCGCATTCACGTGATGTTTTCGCCGGCGTCCACGGTGCTGCAGTTCGTTGCCGAACGCCGGCTGGTTGCGCTCGCCTCGACCGGCGCACAGCGGGCCGGCGCTGTGCCGGAACTGCCGACGATCGCCGAAGCCGCGCTGCCGGGTTACGACACATCGAACTGGTATGCCCTGCTGGCTCCCGCCGGCGTACCCCGCGACATCGTCGTGCGCCTCGCCGAAGCCTGCAATGAAGCAGCCCGATCGCCGGATGTCACGGCGCCGCTCGCGCTGCAGGGCTTCGACACCATGCAGGGCAGCCCGGAAGCGTTTGCGGACTTCATCAAGGCCGACATCGCCCGCTGGTCTCGCGTCGCCGCCGCCGCGAGCCTGAAGAAATAGATTGCTTGCCGCCCCGCTATTGGGAAACGCGCGCGGTGGCCTTCAGGATGGCGTCGGTGTCGGTCAGCCAGACCTTATCATCCTTCTTGAGGCGCTCGAGAACACGCCGCAGCGCGGCGGCTCCATCGGGCGTGCCGATCACAAACGGATGGATTCCGATGACGACCGTGGTCGCCTCCCGCGTCGGATCGGCGCGCGCTTCCCTCGCAAGCTCCAGCACGTAATCAAGCCATAGGGCCTCGATCTCGGCAGGCGACTTCATCCGCGCCAGAAACTGGCCCATGTCGACCGTCGGCGTCGGATAGGGCAACAACGTCAGCGCGCCGTCCGGAGTCTTCAAGCGCGAAATGAAATCGGAATCCATCTGGTCGAGATTGTAGGTGATGCCCTCGGCGGCCATCGCCTGCATGGTGTCGCCGTTGGAATAGACGCTCGGCGATGACCAGCCGGTGGGCCTAATGCCGGTGGTCGATGCGATGACATCCAGCGTCCGGCGGATATAGGCTTTCTGCTCGGCGAGCCCGCGCCCCAGCGGCAGGATGTCGTTACTGTTGTTCATGCCGTGGGCGATGATCGGCGCATTGGGATTGGTGGCGCGGAATTCCTTCCAAACCGAGGGATAGGCGCGAACAAACCCGGCGTTGAGCACGATCGTGAGCGGAACATCCAATTCCTTGAACAACCGGCCGACGCGCAGGTTGCCCAAGGTAATCGCGTATTGGCGGAATGCCTCGTTCACGAGATCAGGGTTGCGGCTCGCGAGGTCCGGACGGAAAACCGGACCCTGGCCGAAGCCGAAGACTTCGACAAAGAGCGCGAAGCTGACGGCGACCTTCTTGCCCTCGGGCCAAGAGGCTACCGGGACCGGCTGGCGAGGAAAGCCGGTGACCACGTCGGTTCCGTCCTGCGCGAGCGCCGCGCAGGGAAGGTAAGCGGCGAGCACCAGCCCGGCGACGAAAGCGGTCGCCAGGCTCTTCCCCGCCACGACGTTGAGCGCAGCCCTGAGGTTCACGGCAGATCCGCCAAACTCTTTGCGCCGGGTCCAGGCGTGATCAGCATCGGCCATTGATGCGAGCCGAACGGCACTTGCGGCGGCAGCGTCACGGCGATCTTGCGCTTGGCGTCCTCGTCGATGATGGCTTGGCGTGCGTCGCCTCCCATCAGTTCGTAGTCCATCAAGTGATAGTTGCCGAAGAACGCGGCGCCCACCGGTCGATCGGCGATGATGCGGGTCAGCGAATCCAGCATGTCGTCCGGCGTCGTCGTGAACGAGACCGTCTCGATCAACATCAGCCGGTCATTGATGGCCTCCGGCCCGAAAAACTGCGCCAGCACACTGAAGAGAATATTGTTCTGGCGGGCGACGTAAATGGTGTTGCTCGCCGCATAGGCCTTGTCCCAATCGGCGCCAAGCATCTGCTTCCATTCGCCGATCACATTCATCCAGTGGGCAACCTGGGTTTGCGCCGCCCAGGCGATGTTTTTCTTCAACAGCGGCGACTGCTTCTTGGCAAAGCGATCGAGCGCATCGGCGGAGATCGCATTGCTTTCGAGGCACGCGTCCATGAAGGCGATATTGTTCTGCAAAATGCTGCGGTTGTTCGCGCGCCAGTCGTTCGGCATGGCGGTCGCGTCAAGGCCGTCGAGCGCGGATTGCATGCGGTCCCGGTACGCGGCGAGCGAGCCGCGCCAGCTCTGATCTTTCGGACTATTCAGATAGGGCACCACCACTTCGGCCAGCGCCATGGTGCTGTGGCCGACGGATTTCAACAGCTGGTAGACGATCGGCACTTGCGGCGCCTCAAGCGGCGGCATGCCGGGGCGGTAGAGGATGAAGCGGCCGCCGGCGCCGGAGAATAGTCCGAGAATGAGCGGATGCTGGGCGAGGATGTTCTTTTTGAAGATCTGTCCGGCATCGCTATAGAGATCGAACATGGTCGTGTTGAGCTGCAGGACATTTTTGGTCCCGATGTCCGCAGGGCTCGCGGTTTGAACGCCGACGATCTCCTTGAAGTAGGACGGGACTTCCGCCGCGTTCGCAACGTCCGATCCGGCGACAAGGAACGACGCCAGGAACATGCAAAGGCCGCACGTCATCGCTGCAAGGGTTTTCATGAATACCTCCTATACGAGGTTGCCGGTTGCGGTTGCCGCGCCTGCACAAGGCACGCCAATTACATCGGGGTCAAACGGTCTGAGCAGTGAAGACCAGAACCTTGAAGGCCAAACTACTTTGTTCGGTTATGAAAGGATTAACGAAGCGAGACTTTGGCATAGGAACTTATGCGGCTGCCCAAGGGGCAGCGGTTTGCTGGTGCCTAAGCGTTCCGTTCGGTAGATGGACGGACCCACGCGACGTTCACTTCGCCTGTGTATGAATGTGTTGGGGTGCGAGGTGAGCGGATCGGTATGATCCTGCTTGATCGAGATCAAGGAATAGGCTCCGCTCACGCAGTGATCTCTGCTCTGACGGTGGCATCGATCGACCCATGAGAGGAATCCATACATGCGTCGCAGCACTCTTCTCACTCTGCTCGGTTCACCGATGCTGGTTGCGCTCGCTGTTTCCCTGCCGGCCAGCGCGCAGTCGGCCATGACAGAGCAGGAAGCTCGTGCGATTGCCGTCGACGCCTATCTCTATTTCTATCCGCTGATAACGATGGACATCACGCGCAAGCAATCAACCAACATCGAGCCCGGCAAGGAGATCGGCAAGGGTCCGATGAACATGTTCGTGAACATTCCGGAGTATCCGCCGGTTGATGTCAAAACCGTCGTCAGGATCAATTTCGACACTTTGTATTCGATCGCTTGGCTCGACCTGACCAAAGAGCCGATGATTGTCTCCGCGCCGGACACCGGCGGCCGTTACTACCTGCTGCCGATGCTCGACATGTGGACGGACGTGTTCGCCTCGCCGGGCTGGCGAACCACAGGCACGCAAGCCGGCAATTTTCTCGTAACGCCGCCCGGCTGGAATGGCGTCGTCCCTTCAGGAATGACGCGCATCACCGCGCCTACTCCTTTGGTTTGGATCATCGGGCGAACCAAGACAGACGGTCCGAAGGACTACGACGCGGTCCACAAGATACAGGCGGGCTACAAAGTCACGCCATTGTCGGAGTGGGGAAAAACGGCGGTGCAGCCGGCGGTGACCATTGATCCTGCGGTCGACATGAAGACACCACCAAAGCAGCAGGTCGATACCATGCCGGCTGGAAAGTTCTTTGCCTACGCGGCCGATCTTCTCAAGATCATTCCCCCGCACCTGACCGACCAACCGATCATTGCGCAATTGAAGAAAATCGGAATCGAGCCCGGCAAGAGCTTTGACCTCGAAAAGGCTGATCCGGTCGTTCGCAGCGCCTTGGCGACGGCACCTGAGGATGCACGCCGGCTGATGGTATGGAAGGTGCCAACGATGGCGCGCGTGGCGAATGGCTGGTCGATGAACACCGATACGATGGGCGTCTATGGCAACTATTATCTCAAGCGGGCACTCGTTGCTCAGTTTGGCCTCGGCGCGAACCTTCCGGAAGACGCAATCTATCCCATGAACCTTTTCGATGACGCCGGAAAGCCGCTTGAAGGATCAAACAAGTACACGCTTCACTTCGATAAGGGTGGCACGCCGCCGGTCGGCGCTTTCTGGTCAGTCACGCTCTACGATGCGGACGGCTTTCAAGTGGCAAACCCGCTCAACAAGTTCGACGTCGCGAGTTGGATGCCGTTGAAATACAACGCCGACGGATCGCTCGATCTCTATTTCCAAAACGAAAGTCCCGGCCCGGACAAGGAAGTGAACTGGGTTCCCGCCCCGAAGGGCGCATTCAACCTGCTGCTGCGCATGTACGCCCCAAGCATGGACGCGCTGACCGGCAAGTGGAATCCGCCGCCGGTGACGCGAGTGCAATCGATCCCCACGCTGGGCGGGCAGTAGGCTCATTCTGCTGGCCGGCGCTCACCGTTCGCTTCGAACGATGGCGACGCAGGTGATGTCATCGGACTGCGGCGCGCCCTTCGCGAACTCGGCGACGCGCTTGACGACGTGCTCGACCACGCTGCGCGCGGGCTGCCCGTGCATTTCGAGAAGCGTCTGCTCGAGACGCTCCATGCCGAAGAGAGTCAACTGCGTGTTTTCGGCTTCGGACACGCCGTCGGTATAGAGGAACAGCAGGTCGCCCGGTGCGAGCGCGATCGACTGCAGCCGATAGCTGATGCCGTCGACGATCCCGAGCGGAGGGCCACTGGTCTGCAGAGGCTCGAACGTGCTCGCGCCTTTGCGAAGGACTAACGGCGGATTGTGCCCACAGTTGCAATAGGTCATCGCGCCGGACGGCACGTCGAGCACGCCGCAGAATAGCGTTGCGAACATTTCCTCGCGATTGTTCGCGACGAGGAGTTCGTTCGCCGCGTTGACCTCGGCCTGCAAATCTTCGCCGGAACGGACGACGAGCCGCATCACCGTTTGCGTGATTGCCATGAACAGCGAGGCGGGAATGCCCTTGCCGCACACGTCGCCGATGGTGAACACGATGCGGCTTCCGTCGTCGAGCTTCACGATATCGTAGAGGTCGCCGCCGACTTCGCGCGCCGGCACCATGTGGGCAAAGGTATCGAGCTTGCCTTCGGCGAAGTCGGTCGGCTGCAGGTTCGGCAGCATGGCCCGCTGAATCGCGGCCGCGCTCGCCATCTCAGCCTCGTGCGCGCGCCGCTGTGCGAGTTGCGCGGCCATGATCCGGTCGGCGACGATGAGGCGGTAGCTGATCGTCGCCACGAGCGCCGCAAGCGCAGTCAGGAGCGGCTCGACCAGCGGCACCGCGAGCGCGTGCCGAAACGCAACCGTCGCGCCTACGGTCCAGAGCGCCGCAATACCGAGGAAGGCCAGCGAAGCACCCCTCGGCCCGAGCGTCAGCGCGGCGGCGACAGCAAGTGCCGCCAATATCAACGATGCGATGCCCGTGGTGGTGCGGTTGAATTCGACAAGCGCGTCGCCCCGAATCAGGTTGTTCGCCGCCGTCGCCTGCACGTACACGCCGGATATCGAGTCGCGGACGAACGTCTGTCCGGTCGCGGGCGTTGCCAGCGCGCAGCGCTCCGCGTGCGCACCTTCGGGCGCAGCGGCAAATCGCGCGGAGGTTATTTTGCGGTCCTCGACGTCGAGTACCGTGCCGATGAGCACGACCTTGCCGTCGAAATGACGGCGGAAGAAGTCCTTGTCGCCCTTCTCGACGCAAGCGTGCAGGTCCGCGAGCGAAAACGTCGGGATGTCGCCGGCGCCGCCTGCGAAGTTCAGCGTGATCGTGTCGGCGACGGCTCCCGCGCCGGCGACCTTCGCCGACGGCGGCTCACCGCTTGCGCGCGTGGCGAGTTCGGCCGCCATCGAGGGCACGCGCTCGCCGTCGACCGTGAATGCGAGCGGCATGCGCCGGATCACGCCATCGGGATCGCTGTAGACGTTGAGCGCGCGGATGTTGCGTCCGAACCCGACCGCGGCGCGCTGGCCGGCCGAGGGCAGCACGGGATTATCCTGATGCTGCACCTCGCCGAGTACGACCTTGCCGGCGCGTGCGCCGAGCGCCAGCGCACGCAGATAGTCGCGGTCGAAGCCGCGCAGGCGGGCGCCCAGGGTTTCATCGCCGAACGGCACCGCTGATTGCTCGATCGAGGTCGGGAACACGACGTCGAAACCCACCACCTTGGCGCCGCCCTCAATGATGGCATTCAGGATGCGGCCGATCTCGGGCGTCCAGGTGACGCTCGGACTGCCTTCAAAGGGCGGGGTCCTGAAGGTTTCTTCGTCGAGCGCGACCACGACCGTGGGCGAGGACGCCGGCGGATTGAGGTCGCCGAATGCGTACCACCGCAGCATCGTCAGCACGTCGATCGAAAACCCTCGCAACCCGTCGACGACGGGTGAGGCGGCCACGAGACCCGCAGCGAGTGCGATCAAAGCGCCGATGGCCGCCGCGCGCAGGCGAACGCGATCCATCGGCGCTCAGCGGCCGGACAAAGCTATTGGAAGCGCAGCAGGCGGCTCACGACCGGCGCCGGGCCGGACTTCGCCTTCGCGTCGATCTGGAACGTCATTTTGTGGCTGCCGATGCTGGCATCATAGATTGCGCCGCGGGTCAGACTTACGTTGATCTTCGCGAGATCGTAGAAGCCGGCGGCGGCGACGGTGTCATCGATCTTGATTTCGTGGCGTTCGCCGCGCCGATCGGTTCGCTCAATGAGCAGCGTGCGGTCATTGCTTGCCAGCACTTTCGGGAGTTGGACCAGCGGTGCCCGGGCAAAGAGCGTCGGTTCGATGTCCGAACTCTGAAGCCGGAATGCGCTCGCCGCGCTTTTGCTCGCCTGCTCTTTGCTCAATCGAATCCTGCCGCCGTCACAGGCGACCTTGGAGCGAACGACCTGGCCGTCTTGGACCTCGCTGCGTTCGGAGCCAACAGTGACGGTGCCGCCGGTGATCGTCTCGTGCTCACAAGATTTGAGGTAGCTGAGTACGAGGACATCGTGGGGCTCGAGCTTGATCACCTGGCTTTTGCCGACGTAGTCCATGAATTCGATGTCGGCCGTGGCGCTTTTCACATCCTCCACCACCGCGGTTGGGACCGCAGGTGCAGGAGCGCGCGCCGACGCTTGAGTCGCAATCGCGAGAACGCCAGCCACGCTGGCCGCGACGAACGTTCTGACCGCCATTCGCTGGTCTCCGTAGGCTGGAAAGCTCTTCCCGAAGTACATCTAACAATGTGCGCGAGGAGTTGCATAGTGGACCGCCCGCGTCAAACGCTTCGGTGGTGCGAATACGATCCGATCTGCTGCCCTGTCCGACCAGCCGCGCTGGCGCGCCACACCGGACTCGACTAGCCTTTCGAAGACAACAAGCGAGCAGCATCTGCCCGATGATCGACATTTCCAGCGGCGACGCCCGCCTCGATGCGTTCCTGGCCGGCGACTACATGCGCATCCGCGGGATGTCGTCGCGCTTTGCCGCCGCGGTCTGCGGGTATCTTGTCGCGCAGCAGAGCGCGCGCGGCATCAACGCGGACCTGTTGGAGATCGGTACCTTCGAGGGCCGCTTCTTCATTGCCATGGCATTGCTGCTGCAACCAGGCGAGCACGCCCTCGGCATCGACGTGTTCACTTGGCCGAGCCCCGCGGTCTACGATCATCTGTTGGAGAATTGCGTCGCCGCCTGTCTAGATCGCGCGAGCTATACGGCCTGGAAGGTCGACACCCGCCATCTCACGCCGGCCGACCTTCGCGCCAAGCTGCCCAGCGGAAGCGCGCGCTTCATCCATATCGACGGCGAGCATACGCCGGAGTGCCTGAGCCAGGACCTAGAGCTCGCGCACGCGGTCCTGCACCCGCTGGGCGTGATGGTGCTCGACGACATGCTGCATCCCGGCTACCCGACCCTGATCACGACGGTGCTCGCCTATCTCGAGCGCCATCCCGAGATGCGCGTGATGTGCATCATCGATCGCGAGAGCATCACGGCGGCGGCGAAGTTCGTCATCTGCCGCGCGGCGGGCGTCGAGACCAATCAGCGCGACTTGATGGATCGCTTCAAGCCATTTCACTACATGCTCGGCGCGAACATTATGGGCCATTTGGCGCTGGTGCTGACGCCCGATCCGACGCTGCCCAGCGTCGAATAGGAACTCGCGCTACCTTGACGCGTTCGCCTGGTTGGGCGCGGGGTCGCCAAGCGAACGCGACCAATGCGGTCGCGCCCTGGCGATGTCCGATCGGAGCGCGCTAGACTTCCACGCTCGTAACACAAAATCACCCCCGGCAGGGCTCCTGCGGAAAGGACGAGAATGGGCGCAGATCCGGTTGCACAGCTGCTCGCCGACCCTCGCTTCAAAGGCAAGCCGATCACGTGGGGAATAACGTCGGAGGGCTACGATGCCATCCGGCGCGCTTGGCTGACCCACGTCCACGCCGAAGAGGTGTTGTTCAAGCCGTTCACCGAGGAAGAGTTCAAGACGCAGATGCAGACCATGCTCAGCGTCTTCACCGATGATTGCGTGATGGAGCTTGCGCCGACGGGGCAGCGCTGGCAGGGCCATGGGCAAGCCGCCGAATTCTACCGCGTCTTCCTGAGTTCTTTGCAGGAGATGGAGTGGGTTCCGCAGGCGCTGGTCATCGGTCCCCAGGGTGTCCTCGACGTGGTGAATATGACCGGGAAGCTCGTCAAGGAGTTCGCCGGCCTGAAAGAGGTCGGCACGCAGGTGCACCTTCAATGGGTGATCTATTTCCCGTGGGTGCCGGACGTGGGCAAGTTCAAGGGCGAAGTGATCTATTCGATCCGCCCGTTGTAAAACGCGCTCGCGTCTCAGCCCGTGATCATCCGCATGAGCACGCGATCCTTGCGAATGAAATGATGATAAAGCGCGGCCGCGATGTGCAGCGCCGCAAGGCCGGCAATGGCAAGGCCGAGCACTTGGTGCACGACGAAGAGTCGCTCGGAGAGTGGTTGGTTTTGCGGCCAGATCGACGGCAGTTCAAACAACCCGAATACGATGATCGGCGCGCGATAGGCGGAGGTCGCGATCCAGCCAATGAAAGACTGCGCGATCAGCAGCGCATACAACGCCCAATGCGTCGCATGCGCGGCGAATTGTTGAAGGGGCGAAATATCATCGGCTAACGGCAGCGGCGGGTGGAATATCCGATAGCCCAGCCGCAGGATGACCAGCGGAAGGATCACCGCGCCGATCGAGCGATGAAGATTATAGAGCCCATCCTGCAATGGTCCCGGCGCCACGTTCACCATCACGGCGGCAAGTGGGATCGTAGTCAGCACCAAGGCGGCGGTGATCCAGTGGAGCGTGCGGGCCGTCAAGCTGTAGGCGGCGACCCTGTCGGTCATGGTTCGCCTTCTATCGGAAATCGACAGGGTACCGGGGTGGTGAGGCTTGCAGACTACGCACCCCCTTCCCGATCCTCACCCTCAGAAGTCAGGCTTCGCGGAGCGCGGAACATCGGTGTCGGTGCGGTCGTAATAATATTGCCGGACGTTTTCGGCACAGACAACTTCCCCCAGGACACCAGGTCCCGGGACATAGGTCAGGGTCGCGGTCCATGGCGTGGTGAACACACCCTCGTCTTCGATTGTCAGGTGGGCCTGCAGGAATTTGCCCCGGTGCTTGCTGTAGACGTCGCCATTCATCAGCCAATTTTCTTTTTTGTTTCTCTCGATGGCATCCTTCACGTCGTCGTATTCACGCAGCCGATAGCGTTCGACCACATGCAACGATTTCGTATAGGGCGTGCCGAAAAGGTCGATCATCGCGTAAGGCCGATCGGTCTTGACCCCAACGGTATCGATCACCAGCGTATCGCCCTCATAATGGCCGACCGAATCCCCGTACCAGGACGGCGTCAGCGGCTCGGGATGACGATCGTTGAGGCGCACGCGGCGCACGTCCGTGCTCGGGGCAGTGTAGATGATCACCACCTGGTCCGGCCGCTGGATGAATTGGACCATAAACTGCTTGTAGACGAACAGCATCGGCATCGGCCAACATTGGTTGGAGGGGTTGCCGTAGACGATGCCGGCAAGCGACAGCTCGCCGAAATTCTTCACGATCTCCGCCGCCCACGGCTGCAAGATCGGGTTGGTATAGTCACCGACCAACTGGTCGTAGTCGCTTACGCCTTCGACGCCCGGAGGGAGCGGCGGAACCGCAACCGAGCCGGACGCGTCGCCGGGTCGCTGCGGCCAGCGGGAACGGTTCGTCACCGGGCCGGGGCCGGATGCCGGCGGTTCGAACCAGGGAAAAGCCGGGTGCATCCAGAGCCCAGAGAAATTCGGAATCGATGTGGCGCTGTTTGTTGCACCGCTGGCTGGGCCAGCCCCTGATGTTACCGCCTGCCCCAGGGCAGGCGTCGCAATAACCGCTGCCAAAACCACGAATAGAGGGAAATTCCGCCGCCGGCGCATGCTGACCTCCCCATTTGATAGTCGTCCACCCGAGATCACAAAGGCGCTCGGATGGATCCGGTTTGAAAAATGTTTTCCCGCAGTCAGTACTCCCGCCGCTCTGGCGCGATTGGACTTTTGCGCAACCCGTTCAGAGTTCCAAATAAAAATCTGTTTCGCTTGGTTATGGAAGAGGTCGCCGACGTTTAGTCTAGGCCTTCGACGAGCGATTTGATCCGGTCGGCGTCCGCCGGCGTTGCCGGATTGTAGATAACCATGCCGAGATCGGGCCGGCCGTCGACGCCAAAGGCCGAATATTCGAGCGCGATCATCCCGACGCGCGGGTGCTGCGTGAATTTGGGGATCTCGCCATAGGTGGCGCGGACGTCATTGTCGCGCCACATCGCTGCGAATTCGGGGCTCAGTCGGCAGAGGTCATCTACCAATGCTTCAACGTTCGCGGCCGCTCCGGCTCGCGCGATGTCCGCTCGGAACGCCGCCACCACAAACCGGGCATCGCTCTCCCAATTTGCCATCGCGTTGCGAACGCGGGGATTACAGAAGACGAGGCGCAGGCCATTGCGTTGCGGGGCCGGGATCAATTCAAAGTCAGCCAGCACGGCCGAGGCTGCGCGGTTCCACGCGACGATGTCCCATGTGGACGTCTTCAGATAGGCCGGGCTGAGTTCGAGCGCGTCGAGCACGCGTTGAAGTCGCGGCGTAACGCCCTCGGCGAAGTGGTAACGGACTTCGGGCGGCCGCCCCAGTCCGAGCAGGAACAGGTGTTCGCGCTCGACGTCGGTCAGCATGAGGGCGCGCGCGATTCTGTCGAGCACGTCGGCCGAGGGTGCGCCGCCGCGCCCTTGCTCAAGCCATGTGTACCAGGTTGCGCTGACGTTGGCGCGCTGGGCCACTTCTTCGCGCCGCAGTCCGGGCGTTCGCCGGCGTGCCAAGGGAAAGCCCATTGCCGCGGGATCGAGTTTCGTGCGGCGATCCTTCAGGTACGTTCCAAGCAGGTTGTCGTTCGCGAGCGGCATGCGCATCCTGTGAGGCATTATACCAGTATAAGATCACGACTTTACCGGGATAGTTCGCGAGCCGATATAGCCTCTCGTACGCGCCGCCAACACTGGGCCCCCACTTGGCTTGGACGTGGAGTCGAAAGGAATATCGTCATCTTGAACATCGATCAGTCCCGCACTTTCCCCCTCGGCGCACGCAGCGTGCAGCGGATCGGCTATGGCGCCATGCAGCTCGCAGGACCCCATGCCTTCGGGCCGCCCAAGGAACGCGCCGCGGCGCTCGCCGTGCTGCGCGCGGCCATCGCGCTTGGGGTGAACCATATCGATACCGGCGACTTCTACGGTCCGCATGTTACCAACCAGCTGATCCGCGAGGCGCTGCATCCCTATCCCGACGATCTCGTCATCGTCACCAAGATCGGTGCCCGGCGCGGCGACGATGGTTCCTGGCTTCAGGCGCTCTCTCCCGCAGAACTGACCCAGGCCGTCCACGACAATCTCCGCAATCTGGGCCTCGATGTCCTCGACGTGGTCAACCTGCGCAGCACGTTCGGCTTTACCGAGCCCGCGGAAGGCTCGATCGAACCCTCGCTCACGGTGCTGGCCGAACTCCAGCGCAAGGGTTTGGTGCGTCATATCGGGCTGAGCAACGCCACGCCTGCGCAGATCGCGAAAGGACGCCAGATCTGCGAGATCGTCTGCGTGCAGAACCACTATAATGTCGCGCATCGGGCGGACGACGCACTGATCGATGACCTTGCCGGTGACGGCATTGCCTACGTGCCGTTCTTTCCGCTCGGCGGATTTCGTCCATTGCAGTCGTCCGCTTTGTCGGACATCGCTCAGCGTCTTGGCGCAACGCCAAGGCAGGTCGCGCTTGCCTGGCTCTTTCGTCGCGCGCCCAACATCCTTCTGATCCCCGGCACGTCGTCGCCTGCCCACCTGCGCGAGAACCTAGCGGTCGACGAACTTGTTCTGCCGAACGATGCGATCGCTCAACTCGATGCAATCGGAAACAAGGCGAGTGTGCACTAAGGTGCGGTCGGGAGCACGACGGCGATATCGGTTGGATCGAGATGATGTGTTGCCACTGCCAACACCAGGACTGCGAGCAGTCCGATAATCGAAATGGCACTGACAAGAGCAAGTTCCGACCAGGGTACCGCCGATCGCGACGATTGAGGTCTGGTCGTATCGCTCGACGAACGCGTTGTGATTTCGCTACGCATCGGCATAACACGGGCCTCCATGCCACGCTCCCAGCAACATCGCAGCGACATACTAGCTATCGCCGCGAAAGACCGGTGTGAGCGGGGTCACGTTCGAGGACAGCTCATTCGACCCGGCGTCTCATTCTGATGCGATGGCTCGCTCCGGATCGTTCCATGGACGTCGTGCATCGGATTGGGGTCGGCATATGTCGCTTACTTGACGTAGAACCTGTTGCTGCGCTCGCAGCGCATACGTGTCTCGTCCATGAAAGGCGCGCCGTCTCGCGCGACGCGAAAGTTCGACGCAAAAGACGATCGCTAAATCACGGACATTGATCGCGCAGGCGGACGCGATGCTTTTGGCGGGTCCCTGGCGGCCGATCTCGACGGCCCCACTGTTATCATGCGGACAAGAAAAAGATCGAAAATGCCAAACCGACGCAAGCCGGGCCTAGTGAAGCGGCTGCTCGTTCTCTAAGCAATCAGTCGGCTTCCTAGCGGCGGCCGGTTTGAGCTGAACCCATTGAACGTGGACATATTCGCAGCACCGGAGGGAGCCATGAGGAAAACTCCATTCTCAGTGATTGTGATCGGAATGCTCGCCGTGGCAGGTGGCGTTGCCGTTGCCGCGCAGAACCGGTTTGCCCTGACGGTACCGAACGGCCTGTCGTTCTCCGAGATTGAAGGATACGACACCTGGCAGACAGTCGCGGTGAGTGAGACGCAGGGTAGCGTGAAGTCTATTCTGGCGAATCCCACGATGATAAACGCTTACAGGGAAGGCGTCCCAGGCAATGGCAAGCTCTTCCCGGAGGGCTCGAAGATCGTAAAGATCGAGTGGTTCAAAAAAAGGAACACGGAGTCGCCTTACTTTGTGGAAGTACCGGACGCGCTGAAAACGGTTTCCTTTATCGTAAAGGAGTCCAGGCGATTCCCGAACACGCACGGGTGGGCATATGCCCAGTTTGCTTACGACCCAGCGTCCGACAGCTTCAGTCCTTCAGTGACCGGCGCCGAATGCGGCTACGCGTGCCATACGGCCGTCGCTGCCAAGGATTACATCTTCACGGCATATCCCCGAAGGTAAACGGCGACAGTTCGCGACTTTATTGCCGGTAAATCGCTGAAGTCCTGCAGGCATTTGTCGCCTGCAGGAGAACGTCTTCTGGCCTATTGCGCGGTACGTTGCGTTTTGGGGAGCCGGCAGGTCCGCATCTAGGAATTGATGCGAACCTGCGATGCTGATTTTCCGTCACCAAAATCCTCAAGCGCCAATTTACTTGGTCGACTTGGCTTCTTCCGTTGCGGCTCGGGTCACTTGGGGCACCGGGGTATTCGCCGGGAGCCAACTGATATCGTGGATGGGTTTTGCCAGGTCCTGGTCGATGTGCGGGGTGATCAGAGTACGCATCGCAAAGGCCAGCGTTTGGAAATCGTCGCGGCAGGTCTTCGCCCGCGACTCCGGCAGCCAATCGTCCTTGACCAGCTCGGCGAACGTCACCGGGTCGGCTCCGTAAGCCAGGCACAATTGATTGTAGAAGCGCTCCTCGGGCTAAACATCTTCGTTAGGCGTTTGCTGCGATCGTCAGAGACGTATGCATGATACGACCATGCAGAGCCGTTAATGAGCCGGCGCGCCCGCTCCTTGCCGAAATGCAGCATCATATAGGTGGCGAAATTGTCCGCCGCATTTTCCTCGTGTCCCATGATCGGCATGTGGAAGATGTCGAACATGGCATGTCCGGTTTCGTGGGTGACAAGCCAGAAGAACTGGCCGGCGGCCGCATCTTGCCGGGTGATGCCTTCAGGCGTCGTGTCCTTCGGCAACTTTTTGATGTAATCCGCCACCATGTCGTAGCAGACCGTGACCGTCGGCTTGCCGTCCTCCCGGTTGTACCAGGCATTGACCATCCCGCATTCCTTGGCCCGGAGCGTCAGGTCCTCGGGCAGAACAATCGGGCTCAGAAGCTCCTGCATGCCCTCAAGGCCGCGCACTTCCTTGAGGAGCGCGGCGGTCGCCTTGAACTCATCAGATTTGGGATCGACATATTCGATCTTGACCCGATTGGGGAACGCCTTGGCGGAGGCCGTGGCTGATTGGGACAGGGCCGGCTGCGTTGCGGCCAGTTGCGAGACCACAAAACCAGCGGCGGCGGCGACAAATGCCAGGGAATTTCGGCCTTTCATGGGTGACTCCCGCGCTTGTTGCAAATGACCGGAGGCCGGCTCTGCTTTGAGAGCAGGCTTCCAGTTGCTTGGAGAGCTTGAACGTCTTCCGCTCCGGATCGTTACCTTGCGACGGACAGTCGTCCAGTTGCTCTCGAACCCCTCCCGGATGCGATATTACGCCAAGAAGCGATTAGTGAACATGGCTAGGAATAATAGCATTTTTATCGACTTCGCCCGTTGGACGATGATCCAATGGATCATCAGAGCATCGTGATTTCTCGGAGCCAGGCGTCCGGGCGTCTGACGACGGAAGGCAGCCGAATCTGGATGTGGGCTTAACGATACCCGTCTACCAAGTCGAAAGGTCGGACGTGGACAGATCTGTCGCCTTGGCAAGGAACGACAGGTCGACGTAGCTGTCGACCTTCATGCCGTAATCTTCCTTCACCCAGCCAAGCTGATAGAGCTCGCGCGCCATCGCCCTGATGTCTTCAATGTTGGTCCTGAAATTGTATTTCAGAAAGTCGCGCTCTTGCATTGCAATGACGGGCGCCGGGAGCTGAGAATATTTGGTCTCGAGCTCGATCTGCTTCTCCGGCTTGTCCATGAATGTCGTCATTGCGTCGACATGCGAATTGACGATGCGCTGCACGAGATCGCGCTTCTGTTGGATAAGCTTTTGAGAAACGATAAATCCCACTTCCTGCTTACCGTAGCCCTTGCCAAACAAGTGAAGGTACAGCTCGCCGTCCCCCCTGTTGATCGCAATCGCGCCGAATGCCGAAAGTGTCATGATCATGTCGACTTCGGCCGCTTCCAAGGCCCGCGGGTGATTGGGAAATGGAATATTGGCGACTTGCACGTCCTTGTCCGGATCGATCCCGATCGACTTCAGATAGACTGACAGCTTTGCGTGTTGAAGCGAGCCCGTCGGCACGCCGAACGAGAGTGGCTTTCCCGATTTCTTGCGGTCCATTGCAAGCCTGCCCAGAGCCGCGCCGTTGCCGGCTTCGAGATTCAATCCCTTGCGCATCACAAGGACGTTGTAGCCGCCGCCCCAGCCGCAAATCCAAGAGACCGGAATTCCCTCGCTGATGGCTCTGATGAGGTGCTGCGTCGTCGTGTTGCCGATGTCGAGTTCGCCTTGATCAAGGGCGAGCAGCACGGCGGTGCTGTCACGAAAGTCTTTCACGTCGTAGACAAGATCATAGCGCTTGGCGATATCGGGCAGGCTCGACCGCAACGCTCCGATCGCACCGATCTGCAGTCCATCACGCACGGTGTCCGCGGCAAAGGCCGGCAGGATCGCCCGCCCATGCACCGCGCTTGCGGTTAGGAGGCCCGCAGACAATTTTCCGAAAGATCGTCGTGACATCGTACGCTTGATCATCTTTGGTTCCTTTACTTCGACAATTTGCACTTGAGGATGAGTCATCGCTCAGGCTTGGGCGATCGCGGCTTCTGTCCTGACCGTATCGGTGACCCGGTCTCGCAGCGAGATGAACTCCGGCGATCCTTGAATGCCGTACGAACGCGGACGCGGCAGACGCACGTCGACGATCTCATGGACACGGCCCGGGTGCGCCGTCATGACGACGGTTCGATCCGACAGGTAGATCGCCTCGTTGATATCGTGCGTAACGAGAACCACCGTCTTCCTGTTACTCTCCCAAAGGTCGAGCAGAAAGTCCTGCATGATGGAGCGCGTCAGCGCATCAAGCGCGCCGAACGGCTCGTCCATCAAGAGAATTTCCGGATTGATCACGAGTACGGCGGCAATCGCCGCGCGCTGCCGCATGCCGCCGGAAAGCTCCGAAGGATAACGTTTGCGAAACTTCTCGAGGCCGACCTTTTGAAGCATCAGATTGACTTTGTCATCGATGACGTCTTTTGCCGTCCTGTTCGCCTTCAACGTCAATCCGAATGCAACGTTCTCTTCGACCGAAAGCCAAGGGAAGAGCGCGGTCTGCTGAAACACCACGCCCCGGTCCGGTCCCGGCTGTCGCACTTCCCGTCCATCAACCAGGATGCGACCGGTGCTCGCTTTCTCGAAACCGGCAACCAGATTCAACAGGGTCGACTTGCCGCAGCCGCTCGCTCCGACAATGGTGACAAATTCGCTGTCTCCGATGTCGAGATCGACGTTGGACAGCGCCGTCACGGTCCCAGTGCGCGTCTCGAAGTTTTTGCTGACGTCGGCAAGCTTAATTCTTCCCACTGAAGACCTCCAACTGGTTCCATTGGAGGACTTTGTTGCGGACCGCGACGATAGCGAGATCCGATAAAAACCCCAGCGCACCGATGCTGATCATCGCGGCAATAACGACGTCGTTGCGATAGAACTGGTAGGCGTCGTTCAGCAGGTACCCAAGCCCGCTGCGCACCGCGAGAATTTCGGCGACAACCACGAGAACCCACGCGACGCCCATGCTCAGACGCAGGCCGGTCATGATCGACGGCAGCGACGCGGGCAGAATGACTCTGAGGAGCATTTCGCGCTGGTTGGCGCCCATCATGGTCGCGGCCTTGTGCAAAATCGAATTCATTTGCCGCACGCCGTGCGTCGTATTCACGACGCTCGGATAAAAGGCTCCCAATCCAATCAGGAAGACTGCCGGCGCGTTGCCGATGCCGAAAAAGACCAGCGATAGTGGCACCCAGGCTGTCACCGGTATGTTGCGCGTGAGTTGAACGGTCGGATCGACTACACGCTCAAAAAAGCGGGATATGCCGATGAATAGTCCGATAATAATCCCGCTGATGGCACCCCAGGCGAACCCCAGATACACGCGCCACAGGCTCGCAGTCACGTGGTCAAACCAGGAGCCGGAATAGCGACCGGCGGCTTTGGTTGTTCCCGTGATCAGATCATACCAGGTGACGATAATGACCGATGGCGCCGGTAGAACCGACCGGCGATACCCGCCCCACATCACGGTGAGCTGCCACAAGATCAGGATCGCTACGGGAAGCAAAAATGGAACGAGCGAATTGAGGATGGAGCGCCACGGCAACATCCGTCCGGTCGCGGAACGCGCGACCTCAAGCTCGCTCAATTGCTTTGAATCGGACATCGGTTCGGTCAATCGGATGCTCGATCGGATGCGTCTGCTGTTAGGCCGCGCGCATTGCTGGAACGATGCAGCCGTCGCGCGAGCGGCTGGTGGGAGGAGGTCTGCGAGACAAGATAGCGTACGAGTTGGCGGAAGCCATCGCGCAGGCCGCAGCGTCCGGCTTCGATCTGAAAAAGCGGCTGGCTTTTCGAGATTTTTCGGCCGAAAGAGTCCCGACACACAGCGTCATACCGGAGACTCCATGCCCAAGCAGATCATCACCTCGTCGTCGGCGCCGACCACCGGTTTCACGCCGGGCCAGGCAGTCTCGCCGCTCGCACAAGCCATCCGGTTCGGCAACATGCTGTTCGTCTCGGGTCAGGGTTCGCTCGATCCCCGCACCGGCACCGTCGTTGAGGGCGACATCACCGTCCAGACGCGCCAGACGCTCGACAACCTGATGAGGATACTCGAGGCCGCGGGGGCAACGACGAAGAACATCGTCAACATGCGGGTCATTCTCCGCGACACGGCCGATTTCCCGCGCTTCAACGAAACGTTTCGCGAGTACATGGCCGGCGAGAAGGTGACCCGCACCTGCGTCGGCGGCACGCCGCACCGTGCCGGCATCAATGTCGAGATCGACTGCATCGCCATGTTCGATTAGCGGCGGAGGTGGCCCGCGTCGAAGCCCCTGCGTCATCGATTGAACGAAGGCTTCAACCGCGCCGCGTGCGAGGGTCGCGAACGCAACTTCACGCCGGCTGTGCCGCCGTTCAAGACCTTGCTGCCTTCGACCCCACGCCTGCGGCAGGCGCGCGCAATCCTGCCTTCTCAAGACGAGGCAAAATTTCACGGCCGAATCGATCGAGACCACCCTCGTAGTCGAGCCACGTCAGCAGGAAGCCATCGACGCCGGCCTCGGAGAGGTCCGCGAAAAGGCCTGCGATGTGATCCGCATCTCCGACCAGCGGAAAACCGGCAAATCCGGCCTTCAAGGCGTAAGCGAGCTTCTCGGCTGCTTCGGGCGGCATCGATTTGGTGTCGATGGCATTATGCTTGATGATGGTCTGCACGGCCGCGTCGTCGCCGCGCGTGACGATATAGTCGTGGGCGTAGGCTTTCGCCTCCTCAATTGTGTCTCTCAGCACGACGTAAGCAGACATCCATATTTGGATCTCTTTGCCAAATTTCGTCCGCGCTTCGTTGCGGTAGTCCTCGACCTGCTTCTTCAGAGCTTTCGGCTCGGGGTTGTGCGCCGACACAAAGGCAATGTCGCAGTTCTTTGCCGCAAACTCTCGGCCGCGCGGAGAACGGCCTGCGTTGAGCAGCACAGGGCGCGCCTGCACGCCATGCGGCTGGCTGAAAGCGCCCTTCAGGTCATAGTTTGTGCCTTTGTAATCGAAGCTTTTTCGCTCCGACCACAGGCGGTCGAAGACGTGTATCCACTCCTCCGCGAGTTCGAATCGGTCGCTGTGCTCCTTCACCTCATATCCAAAAAGCTGCATGTCCGGAGGATACCATCCGAGGACGAGGTTCATTCCCGCGCGGCCGTTGGAGATGAGATCGACGGTCGCCTCGGCCTTGGCGACGAAGACCGGGTGGTTGAGCGTGACATGCACCGTGCTGATGACACCGATACGCTCCGTCACCGCAGCGACTGCTCCGGCCCACGTGAACGTCTCCATCAAATCGCCGCTGTAGTGGTCGTCGCCACCGAACGATTTCCAGTGTGCCGCAGAGACGAAGCCCTCAAACCCGAGCTGTTCGGCTTTTTGCGCCAGCCGTACGTTGGCATCCCACGTGCAATGGAAGCGATCGGGATGAAAGGTGAAGGCCGCGCCGTCGCCGTTGGTGGCGAAGACGCCAAGCTTGATGCGATTTTTGGAATCGCGGATCGGGTTCGATTTGGGCGCCTTCAGGTCGGTCACTGTCGCTCCATCGTCTCAATATCTTGATGACACGTTTCCATTCGGTCGATCGCCTACAACCGATAGCGAGCACGATCGTCCCCTGCAAAGCCGTTTTTGAGGCGCGCGCACGGTCAGTCGCAACTCAAATCGCCATTCTTGACACTATAGGAATAGTCCTATAATGTAGTCATCCATCTATTGGCTGGATCGTTCGGAGACCGCATTCATGGCTCATGACGCAAGCTTGGTTGCCCGATGCGAAGGCTTCCCTCAGATTCGCTGTTTCGGTGCGCATGATTGCGACGCGCGTTTGGCGTACGTCGTTGACAGGACAGCAGGAATTGGCGGGCCATGCGCTCGGGGAAGGGCGAATTTTTGCATTCGCTGATATTTTCGCTGTTCTCAGGGAAAGATTCCCTGTTTTCGCGACTTAGCTGCGGTGCTGCGGAACCGGCGGTGAGCGCTTGATTGAGTTGTTAACAAATCGCAAATGCATTCGGGAAACATCGATGCAAATTGCGCGCGTCGGCCACACGGGATCGAAAAATTTTAGCGGTATTGATTGCGCCGGGTCGACGTTTTGGAGGGGATATCATGTATCGCCGGTTTATCATTCTCGCGGTCGTCGCGGCGCTCGCTGCGGTGTCGTATGCGCAATCCGCGAAGGCAGTGAGCCTTGCCTATTCGCGGGGCATGGGCTGGGGTCTCGAGCAGATCGACGCTCCCGTAAATTACCAGCGCGTCGGGCTGCCGATGTCGGCCGCGCCGCTCTGGTGGACGGCCGACGCCGACTTCGCGTTCTGACGCGGCGGTCTGCGGCGTCCTCCGCTGCTAGGCGCGCCGCTGCGCTCTACGCTGCAGCGCTTGGGCGCGCCGCGACTTCGGCGTGCCAGCGCAGCACATTGCGGTGGTCCGGCGGCACGGCGAGCCTTGCCGGCTTCATGAAGTCGACCGCAATCATGGCGGTGATGTCGGCAACGGAAAACTGCGTGCCGGCAATGAACGGACGGGCGGCGAGTTCGCGATCGAGGATCGCCAAAAATTCGAGCACGCGCGGCTTGTTGACCTCGCCCCACGCGGCAACCTGGGGCACTTCCAGTTCGCGCATTGCCGGGTGAAGATGACGGAATGCGTGCGAGACCGGCAGCAGCAGGTGCAGCTCGGCGCGCCGGTTCCACATTTCCACCACGGCTTGTCCGAGCGCGCCGACGCCGAACAGCGGCGGCTCGGGGTGGAGGCACTCGAAATAGCGGCAGATCGCGATCGATTCCGTGATCACGGTGCCGTCGTCGAGCACCAGCGCGGGCACCCGCTGCAATGGATTGATCGTGGTGAACGCCGCCGATTTCTGCTGGAGCCCGCCGAGATCGACCTGCTCCATCGGCACGGCGATGCCCTTCTCCGCAAGGAATACCCGCACCCGGCGCGGGTTCGGCGCGCGACCGCCGTCATAGAGCTTCATGCGGTGCGTCTCCTGCACTCGCGCGGCGGCTGAACTACGCGCGATTAACCATAATGGATACATGTTTCGAGGATCATCTAAGCACGCTCTTAATGTTTTTGCGCGACCTTGAAAACCTCTTTAACCGCATGCGTAACGATGAGTCTCGCGACCACCGATCCGTTGGCCACGTCCGCCGGACCCGACAAGGCGGCAGCGCGGCACCGGCGGGTCGCGGCGATGCGTGTGCGCGAAGTGCGCGACCGGCTGACCTCGACCTCCGGGACGCGGCCGGCGTTCGACTACGAGCTGTTGCGCCAATACGCCAAGAACCGCTTGTCGGGCTCGTTCGGCGTCATCCTTCTTGTCTGCGCGATCGGAGCCATCTCGACGTTCTGGTCGAGCATCGCATGGGCCGGAATCTGGGCCTCGATGGTGTTGACCATCCAGCTCGCCAGCATGTTGGCGAGCCGGGAATTTCTGGCGAAGCCCGCAAGCGTGGTGCGGCTGCGGCGGGCGCGTCTCACTTTCATCGTGCTCGACCTGCTGTTCGGCCTCGCTTGGATGATCAATCTTGTCCGCCCGGCGGACGACACCGCGAACACCGACATCATCAACGTGTTCGTCGTGCTCCTGGTGGTCGCGATCTCCAGCATGCTGGGATCGAGCCTGCCGATCGCGGTGTTCGCCACGACCGCACCACTGACGATCGCGATGGCGGTCGGCTACCTCCTTCTCGGCACGGTGCACGGCTACGTGCTGGCGGGGCTCGCGCTGACGGCGCTCGCCTATTTCGGCCTGCTTGCAAACCGCCTCTACCAGTCGAACCTCGCGACGCTCGAAGCGCGCGCCGAAACCGATGCGCTGATCGGCGAACTCGAGCAGGCGAAGGCGAAATCAGATGAGGCGCGCCGGCATGCGGAGGCCGCGAACATCGCGAAGTCGCGCTTCCTCGCCCAGATGAGCCATGAATTGCGCACGCCGCTCAACGCCATTCTCGGCTTCTCCGAAGTGATGAAGAATGAGCTGTTCGGCGCCCACGCCGTGCCGGCGTATAAGGAATATTCCGACGACATCCATAATTCCGGCGTGCATCTGCTCGGCCTGATCAACGAAATTCTCGACCTGTCGCGCATCGAAGCCGGCCGCTACGAACTCAACGAGGAGGCCGTCGCACTCGTGCAGGTCGCCGAGGAGTGCCATCACCTCTTGAAGCTGCGCGCCGCGAACCGCAACATCGTCATCCACGACCTGTTCGAGCCGGACATGCCGCGGCTGTGGGCGGACGAGCGCGCCGCGCGGCAGATTTGTCTCAACCTCTTGTCCAACGCCATCAAGTTCACGCCGCAGGGCGGCGAGATCTGGCTCAAGGTCGGCTGGACCGCGGCGGGCGGGCAGTATCTCAGCGTCAAGGACACCGGCCCCGGGATTCCTGAGAGCGAAATCCCGATCGTGCTCGACACCTTCGGCCAGGGCTCGAACGCCATCAAATCGGCGGAGCAGGGCGCCGGCCTCGGCCTGCCCATCGTCAAGAGCTTGATCGAGCTGCACGGCGGCACCTTCTCGCTCAAGTCGAGACTGCGCGAGGGCACCGAGGTCATCATCACGTTCCCGCCGGAGCGGGTGATGGCTGCGCTCGAACCGGTGGTGGAAGAAGTCGTGCCGACGATCTTCGATGCGCCGCAGGTCGATCCGGACACGGAGAGGAAGGGCGCGATCGGCGGATTTCTCGCGTCCATCAACTTCGGCCGCGCGCGCCGCAACCGCGCCGCCGAACGCACGCGCGGCTAGCCTTGTGTTTCCAACAATTGTGTTCCCAACATTTCAAATCCCCATGCCAGTCATCGCCCGGCTTGACCGGGCGATCCAGTGACCACCGCACACTCCAATTGGCATGGATTGTTTTCCACCGATAACGCGGTGGTTACTGGATGCTCCGCTTTCGCGGAGCATGACAATTCAGAATGGAATCGAACGACAGAACCAGAACGCTAGCCGACCTCGGCGGCAAGCTTTGGCTCAGCAGCGGTCGAAAGTCCGAAGGCCTGCGCCAGCAGTTCGTAGGAATGCATCCGCGCCGAATGATCGTAGATCATGGTCGTGACCATCACCTCGTCGACCTGCGTTGCTTCGATCAGCGGATCGAGCCGCGCGCACACGGTCGCAACCGTGCCGGTATAGACGCGCTCGCGATTCAGCCGGATGCGCTGCAGATCGATCGGCGTATAGGGATACGCCGCCGCCTCCTCGGGACTGGCAAGCGGCAAATATTCGCCCTTCTGGCGGCGGACGAAATTGAGATCGATGGTGGTGGCGAGCCGGTCGGCTTCGGCCTCCGTGTCGGCCGCGACCGCGGCAACGCCGAGGATGGCGTACGGGCGCTCGAGCGTCGCCGACCGGCGGAATTTGGTGCGGTAGCTCATCATGGCGGCGATCGCATCGTGAGTTGCGAAGTGATGGGCGAAGGCGAACGGCGCGCCGATCATCGCCGCAAGCTCGGCGCTGTAGCCGCTCGATCCGAGGAGATAAATCGGCGGCAGCGCCACGTCGGCCGGCATCGCGCGCACGTTGCGAAACGGATGGCCTTCCGGATAGCCGTGCTGCTCGATCAGCAACAGCTCCTGGAAGCGTTCGAGGAAATCATCATCGTCGCGAATATCCTGGCGCCGCCGCAGGGCGAGCGACGTGACCTGGTCGGTGCCGGGCGCACGGCCGATGCCGAGATCGATGCGGCCGGGAAATAGCGCCTCCAGCATGTGGAAACGCTCGACCACCGTGAGCGGGGCGTGGTTCGGCAGCATCACGCCGCCGGAGCCGACGCGGATATGCTCCGTCACCGCGGCGATCTGGCCGATCATGATGTCGGGGGCGGAGCTTGCGACTGACGGCAGATTATGGTGTTCAGCGACCCAATAGCGCGTAAAGCCCAGCCGGTCGGCTAGGCGCGCGAGTTCGAGGCTGTTGCGCAGCGATGCTGCGCCCGACCCGCCGCTCGTGACCGGCGACAGGTCAAGCACCGACAGCGGAGTCTTGGGCGGGGTCTTGGGCAGCGTGACGGGCGCGTTCATCTGCCGAGAGATATTACGTCGCAGGTCCGCGCGAAACCCCAGCCGCGGCTACGGTGGAGCGCATACCAGCCCCTCGATCTTTCGAAGCCGCAGGCAGAAAACGTTCAAAGCTTTATTAATGCGCGAGGCTTAGCGTTCGCCGGCCGACGACCGGAGTAGGCGTATGTTCGTAGATTTTCTGTGGCCGCTCGCGACCAAGCTTGCCCAGACGGTGTGGGGCTTCCTGCCGAGCGCCCTCGCATTTGCGGCGATCTTCACCGTGCTCAGCCTGCTGTCGAGCCAGGCCTGCAATCCGGGTCGGCCGTGGTGGCGCAATCCGGGGCTCGCGACCGACATCGGTTACATGGTGGTCGTGCCGTTCATCGCGCCCTACATGCGCATCAGTCTGATGATCGGCGGCGCCGCGCTGTTGTCCGGCGTCATGACCCACCAGCAAATCGCCGACTATATCGAGCAGGGCCGTGGTCCGTTGGCGGGGCTGCCGTTCTGGGCCCAGGTGCCGGTCTACGTCGTGGTGTCGGATTTCCTGCTCTACTGGAATCATCGCATCTTCCACGGCGCGACGTTCTGGCGCTATCACGCGCCTCATCATTCGGCCGAAGAGATCGACTGGACCACGGCCTACCGGTTTCATCCGGTGAACCTGTGGCTCGGCTCGTTTCTCATCGCCGCCGTCATGCTGTTTCTCGGCGTCGCGCCGGCCGTGCTGCTGTTCCTCGTGCCGTTCGACACGACGACCGCAGCCTTCGTGCATTCCAATCTCAAATGGACGCTCGGCCCGCTGAAGTACGTCGTCGCGACGCCGGTGTTTCATCGCTGGCATCACACCCATTCGGACGAGGGCGGCAACACCAACTTCGGTTCGTTGCTGTCGATCTGGGACGTTCTGTTCGGCACGTTCCGGATGCCCGCGAACGAACTGCCGTCGCGCTACGGGCTCGATGAAACCGGTTACCCGCAGGGTTTCCTCGCCCAGATGGCCCATCCGTTCCGGCAATTGCTGGAACGACCGCAGCGCGCGGCTACTTTGCCGCCTCCTGCGCCCTGATCTGGCGGACCGCTGCTTCGATCTTGATGTCGAGCAATGCGCGGCCGCGTTCGATGGTCGCGCGCATCGGATCGCCTGAGACGCCGTTCGAACTCGAGCGCGAACGGCGCATTGGCGAACCGGCTGAGATCGACACCCTCAGGGTCGATTGCCATCAGTTCCGATGTATCGGCGATCCCGGCGTGCTGGCCGATCGAGCTTCGGCTTTCGCCCTGGGCGAGGAGATAATTCGTCTCGGCCTCGTCGGCGTAGTAGTCGGATACGTCAATGACACGGACGCCGTCCTCGGCCCATTCCTTGGAGAGGCGCGCCGCGACCTCCGCCTGCGGCTTCACGCTGCCGCCGTGATCGGCAATAAAGCAGATGGTCTTGAAGCCGCCGGCCTTGAGGCTGCGCGCGATGCCGTCGAGGACCTCCGCGAACGCCTGTTCGCTCACCCCGATCGTGCCGGGGAACCGTAGATGTCCCTCGGGGGGATCGTAGCGGCCCTCGGGAACATAGGGGATCACCGGCGCAACCAATGTGTTGCCGAGTTCGGTCGCGATCCGTTTCGCGGCAAAGCCGACGATGCGGTCGTGCTTGCCGAGGATCATGTGCGGGCCGTTCTGCTCGATCCCGCCGCTCGGCACGATCACCGTCGTGTAGCCGCGGGCGACAGCGCTGCGCACCTCGACCCAGGTCATGTCGGCGATCTCGACCGTGTTGGGGAGCGGCGCAGTCAGCGGGCGCTGTGCATAGGTGAACGCGATGGCCACGCCAATGACCGCGGCCAGCGCCAGTTTGCGGGCGGAAAAGTTCCGCCGGCGAAACGTCTCGGAGAGCGCAATAGACATAAGTCCGATTTAACAGCGTTAGCCTTGCCACGTTGTTAAATCGACCGGCCAACCTCGGTCCGATCTGCGGTCGGCTCGGCGTTCAGAAAGATTAAGAACCATTAATCGCAGCGGTTGCAAGAAATGACTCGTCGCGAGGAACCATAGAGGCTGCAGATCGTTTAATTTGCCGGCGGGCACTTTTTTGAAAATTTGGGACAGATTGCCCATGTCGAGTTGCAATGTCGTCTCGTTGACGACCGCGGCAGTATCCGAAAAACCCCATACGGTCCTCGTCGTCGAGGACGAGGTTCTGATCAGGCTCATGATCGCCGATCGGCTGCGCGATCACAGCATCGGCGTGGTCGAAGCCTCGAGTGCTGCCGAAGCGGTCACCGTCCTGCAAAGTCAAATCCCCGTCGATCTCGTGTTCACCGACGTTCGGATGAACGGCCAGATGAGCGGGATCGCGCTTGCGCATTTGGTCCGCGAGACCCGTCCGGATTTGAAGGTCGTTATCGCCTCAGGTGATCTCACCGTCGACAACACGACCGACACCGCCGACGCCTTCTTTCGCAAGCCCTACGATCTCGATCGGGTCGTCAGGCGCATCGAAGAGTTGATGAACCACGGCTGAAGCGTGAGCAACCCCGAGCCATCCGCACGGGCGCCGGATACCGTGCTCGTGGTGGAAAACGACGTGCTCATCCGCGCCGTGATCGCCGATTACCTGCGGGAATGCGGGTTCAAGGTGATCGAAGCCGTGAGCGCGGACGAGGCGCTGGTTGTGCTTCGCGAGAAAGAGCTGGGGATCGACGTCGTCCTCGCCGACGTCAATCTTCCCGGCGCCATGGATGGCTTCGCACTCTCGCAATGGATTCGTGCTAACCTCCCCGGCGTCGACGTCATCCTCGCCGGTAGCCCGCGACGGGCCGCCCATGCGGCCGGCGATCTCTGTGAAGAGGGGCCGCATCTGGCGAGACCCTACGATCCCAAATTGGTGGTCGACCGCATAAAGCGACTTCTCGCAGCGCGGAAAACCCCGAAGTAACAGGTTTGCCGCGAGCGGCGCCGTCCCGATTTTTCTACGACCCTCGGCTAACTCCCCCGGATCATCCCTGGTATTCTCGCCCGGTCGAGACGTGGAGGGAGCCATGAGACCGCATGTTCGCCGTTTTGCTGCGGGGGTCATTGCCGCAGGCGCAGCCGTCGCCGCATCGGCGAGTGCCGGCGCGGACGACAAAGTCATCAAAATCGGGGCGCTGCTGTCGATCTCGGGTCCCGGCTCATATTTCGGCGCGCAGGACAAGCAGGGCATCGAGCTTGCGCTCGAGCAGCTCAATGCGGCCGGCGTCGGCGGCTACAAGCTCGAGGTGAAATACGAAGACTCCGCCTGCAGCCCGTTGCCGGCAACCCAGGCGGCGAAGCGGCTGCTCGAACAATACAAGCCCGACGTGGTGATCGGAGAGGAGTGCTCCGACGCGACCCTCGCCATCATGCCGCTGATGGAGCAGGCCAAGGTGCCGCTCATCAACGCCGGCTCGTCGGCGATCAAGATCACCGAACCCGGCAATCCGTGGACCTTCCGCATCATGCCGAACGAGGTGATGCAAGGCGTCGACATCGCGACCAACGCTTACAACCGCCTCAACGCGCGCACCGCGGTGCTGCTTTACGAGAACACCAATGCCGGCATCGGCAATGCCAAGGTTTTCAACGACACCTTCACCCAGCTCGGCGGCAAGATCCTCGCCGACATCGGCTTCGGGCGCGACATCAACGATTTCACCGCGATCGCGACGCGGATCGCTGGGGTCGGCAAGGTCGACGTCATCCCGACTTACACACTCGAAGGCCAGGGATTGAAGATCACGCAAGCGCTCGCACAGGCCGGCGTTACCAAAGGCGGCGGCGGTCAGGCGATCCAGCTCGGCACGATCTGGCTGCCGTTCGGCTTTGAGCAAAAGGCCGGCAAGACGGCGCTCGGCTACATCAGGATCGTGCAATTCGACCCGACCGATCAGCGGGCGCAGGTGCATGGCTTCATCGACGCGTTCAAGGCAAAATATCATCAGGACCCGACCCACCTCAACGCTCACGCCTACGACCAGATCGCGCTGATCGCCGATACGGTGAAGCGCGGTGCTAAGGACGCGCAATCGATCCGCGACGCACTCGCCGCGACCAAGGGATTCTCCGGCGTGACGGGCAGTGTCGAATTCGACAAGACCAACCAGAACGACAAGATGGACACCGTCCACTACATGGAAACCCTGCCCGATCTGTCGTGGAAGGCATTGAAGTGGAATTGAGCGGCCGATCGTCATGACGATCGTCCTGCAGCAGTGTATCAACGGCGTTGTCCTCGGCTGCCTCTACGTGCTCGTGGCGCTCGGGCTCACGCTGATCTACGGCGTGCTCGTGCAGATCAATTTCGCCCACGCCGATATCGTGACGCTCGGCGCATTTGCCGCCTACTTCTTCGTGCACGATTTCGGCGGCAGCTACATAGCGAGCATCGGCGTCGCGCTTGCGGTCGGAGCCGTGCTCGGCTGGCTCATGAACGCCGCGATCTTCTCGCCATTGCAGCGCAAGGGCAGCGAATTGCTGCCGCTGATCGCGACCATCGGCGTGTCCATCGCGCTCGAGAACGCGATGCTCGCCTGGTTCGGTCCGATCCCTTATGCGTTCGACTCGCCCTACAGCAACGACGTTATCCGTTTCGGCGGCACCTTCATCACCGTCCAGAATCTGATGATCATCGCGGTCGCCGCGCTGACCATCGGCCTCCTCTACGCGTTCCTCAAGTTCACTTTCCTCGGCAAGGCATTGCGTGCGGTGTCGCAGGACCGTGAAACCGCCGGCCTGATGGGCATCAATCCCGGCCAGGTGGTCATGCTGACGTTCGTGATCGCGTCCGCGCTCGCGGGCATGGCCGGCGCCATGCTCGGGCCTGTCCTGGTGCTGACGCCGTTCGCCGGCACCTCGGTGATCGTCAAGGCCTTCGCGATCGTGATCATCGGCGGCTTCGGCAATGTCGAAGGCACGATCCTTGCCGGCCTGCTGGTTGGGCTCATCGAAAGCTTCACGACCCAGTACCTCGGGCCGGGGATGATCGACATCGTGGTATTTGCTCTGCTGCTGATGATGCTCGCGGTGCGGCCCACAGGACTGATCGCCGAACGGCGCGACGAGAATGTCTAGCGCCGATCCTGCGAAGCTGGTTTTGGCCCCGCAGTGTTCGGCGCTCGTCCGGCCGATGGCATACCTCCTCGCGGTCGCGACGATAGCGCTGCTGCCGATCGTGTTTCCCGACACCTACTGGCGAACGAACCTGATCGTTTGCGCTCTCAACGTGATGCTGGCGATCGGCCTCGACTTCACGCTCGGGTATGCCGGGCAGCTCAATCTCGGGCAGTCGGCGTTCTACGGCATCGGAGCCTATGCCTCGACGCTTCTGATCACGAGGCTCGGCGTTCCGTTCTGGATTGCATTCGTGGCCGGCGTCGTGTTGGCGGGCTTCGCGGGTATTGTGTTGTCACTGTTCGCGATGCGGCTGCGCGGCCATTACCTTGCCGTTGCGTCGCTTGGCTTTGCCGTCATCACCTACCAGGTGCTGCTCAATTGGATCAGCCTCACCCAGGGGCCGCTCGGGATTTACGCCATCGCGCCGCCCCCCGCGCTCGCGTTGCCGGGGCTGCCGACGATCGATTTTCATAACCTTGCCAATCTGTTTTACCTCGTGGCGGGATTTGCGCTGCTGAGCTACCTCCTGCTCGACCAGTTCATCCGCTCGCCGATCGGCGAGACCCTGACGGCGATCCGCGAAGACGAGGTCTCGGCCGCCTCGCTCGGCATCAACTGCGCCGCCTGGAAGGTGTTCGCATTTGGCGTCGGCTCAGCGGTCGCGGGAGCGGCGGGCTGCTTTTATGCGAGCTTCGTCGGCACGCTGGTGCCCGACGCGTTCTTCATCACCGAATCCTTCATCATCCTGGCAATGGTGATTGTAGGCGGGACCGGAACGCTCATCGGGCCGGTCTGTGGCGCGATTCTCCTGACCGTCTTGCCCGAGCTGCTGCGCGGCATCGGCGATCTGCGCCTCGTGATCTACGGCGTCGCGATCACGCTCGTCGTCCTGTTCATTCCGGGCGGCATCGTTGAGGCAGTCCGGCTGGCGTTCGCTCCGCGAAAGCCCGTCGTGCGGCAGGGGATCACGACGTGACTTCCGCGGTTGCCGCCGCAGCCGAAACGAGTGCGCTGCCCGCAGGCGCGCTCCTGCGCGCCAAGGGTCTGCGCAAGAGCTTCGGCGGCGTGCACGCGGTTCGCGATATCTCGTTCGCCATCGAAGCCGGAACCGTATTCGCCATCATCGGCCCCAATGGCGCCGGCAAGTCGACGCTGCTCAACCTTTTGGGCGGTATCTATCAGCCCGACGCCGGCGCAATCATGTTTGGCGGGCGCGACGTTACGAAGCTGCGGCCTCATGAACGCGCGCGCCATGGCATCGCGCGCACGTTCCAGAAAATTCGGCTGTTCAAACAGCTTTCGGCGCTCGAAAATGTCGTGGCCGGCTTTCATGCTCACCACCACATTCCGCCCTGGCAATACGTCATCCACGGCCCAGCATTCCGCCATGATCAAGCGCGCTGCCGCGAGGAGGCGGCGCGCCTGCTGTCATTCATGGGGCTCGCCCAGCGCGCCTATGTCCAAGCCGGCGCGCTGTCCTATGGCGAGCAGCGCATGCTCGAAATTGCGCGCGCGCTCGCGACAGCGCCGCGCCTGCTGATGGTCGACGAGCCGGCGGCCGGGCTCAATGCCGCGGAAGTCGAGATGCTGCTCGATCGCATCGCGATGCTTCGTCGCGACGGCATGACGCTCTGCCTCGTCGAGCACAACATGGACCTCGTGATGAAGGTCGCCGACCGCATCTTGGCTATCAACTACGGGCAATACCTCACCGAAGGATCGCCCGGCGAAGTCCAGTCGCATCCCGGCGTGATCGAGGCCTATCTCGGCGGCGCGCTGCAATGACGCCGCTTCTCGCCGCGGAACACCTCGATCTCGCCTACGGCGAAGCCGTGGCTTGCAACGACCTGTCGTTCGAGATTGCGGACGGCGAGATTGTCGCCTTGATCGGCGCGAACGGTGCCGGGAAATCCACGACATTGCGCGCTGTCGCCGGCATTTTGCCGCCCCGCCGCGGGTCGATTCGCTTTCGCGGCACAGATTTGGGGCGATTGCCTTCGCACGCGCGAGCCAATCTCGGCATCGCGCTCGTCCCGGAGGGGCGGCACGTGTTTCCGTTCCTGACGGTGCGCGAGAACCTCGAGCTCGGCGGCTTCAAGCATCGCCGCGACCCCGCCAAGCTGCGATCGCTGATGGAGGGGATTTTCGCGATGTTTCCCCGTTTGCGCGAGCGCATATCGCAGAATGCCGGCACGCTCAGCGGCGGCGAACAGCAAATGCTGGTGCTGGGCCGCGCGATGATGTCGGAGCCGCAGTTGCTGTGCCTCGACGAGCCGTCGCTCGGTCTTGCGCCAATGGTGGTGCAGGACATTTTCCGCACCATCCGCGCGATCAACGGCGCGGGCGTGGGCATCCTCCTCGTCGAGCAGAACGCGCGCTACGCGCTCGAGACCGCCAGCCGCGGCTATGTGCTGCAAAACGGCTCGATCGTTGCAAGCGGCCCATGCGCCGCATTGCGCGAGGACGCGCGTGTGCGCAAAGCTTACCTCGGCGTTGCGGCTCCCGCGCCGGCATAACGCGAGGCGTGGTTCGCGGAGCTATTCCCGTTCGCCTTCGGCTCTCAGCGCATCGGGCTGCGGCATGGCGATGATGTTGTAGCCGCAGTCGACGAAATGGATTTCGCCGGTGACGCCGGTGGAAAGATCGGAGAGCAGATAAAGTCCAGCGCCGCCCAGCTCTTCGAGTGTCACGCCGCGACCGAGTGCCGAGTGGCGCTGCTGGAACGCGAACATGTAGCGCGCATCGTTGATGCCGGCGCCCGCCAGCGTGCGGATCGGTCCGGCCGAGATCGCATTGACGCGGATGCCGGCACCGCCGAAATCGACCGCGAGATAGCGCACCGAAGCTTCGAGCGCTGCCTTCGCGAGCCCCATGGCGTTGTAGTTCGGCATCGCGCGCAAGCCGCCGTTGTAGGTGAGCGTCACCATGGAGCCGCCGCGCGGCATCAGCGCCGCCGCGCGTTTCGCGACCTCGGTGAAAGAGAAGCACGAGATCACCATGGTGCGGATGAAATTTTCCCGCGTGGTGTCGGCATAAAGGCCCTTGAGTTCGTTCTTGTCGGAATAGCCGATGGCATGGACGACGAAATCGATGCTGCCCCACTTCTCGCCGAGGTTCGCAAAGACCTCGTCGACCGAGGTGATGTCCTCGACATCGCAAGGCAGGATGAAATCCATTCCGACCGATTGGGCGAGCGGCTTGACGCGCTTGGCGAGCGCATCGCCCTGGTAGGTGAAGGCGAGCGTTGCCCCATGGGCGGCAAGCGTGCGCGCGATCCCCCAGGCGATCGAGTGATCGTTCGCAACCCCCATCACGAGGCCGCGCTTATCCTTCATCAGCATCAGGAACTCCCGGAATCAGGTATCAGATGCCAGTAATCAGTGATCAGAAGATAGAGTTTGATGACCGAGGTCCGTCAAAGACCAACACCCATCTGATCTCTGATTCCTGATACCTGATCCCTGGTCCTCACGCGTCAAGCCGCTTGAACGCGATCGAAGCGTTGGTGCCGCCGAAACCGAAGGCGTTCGAGAGCACGCAGCCGAGCGCCACGTTGTCGCGACGCTCGCGCACGATCGGCATGTCGGCCATCGCAGGATCGAGGTTCTTGATGTTGGCACTCTCGCAGATGAACCCGTTGTTCATCATCAGCAGCGAATAGATCGCTTCCTGAACGCCGGACGCGCCGAGCGAATGCCCGGTCAGCGACTTGGTCGCGGCGATCGGCGGGCATTTGGCGCCGAAGACTTCGCGGAGCGCTTCGATTTCCTTGATGTCGCCGATCGGAGTCGATGTAGCGTGGGGATTGACGTAGTCGACCGGCGGCTTGACGGTCGACAAGGCCATGCGCATGCAGCGCACCGCGCCTTCGCCCGACGGCGCCACCATGTCGTGGCCGTCCGACGTCGCGCCGTAGCCGGCGACTTCGGCATAAATCCTGGCACCGCGGGCGCGGGCGTGCTCCAGCTCTTCGAGCACCAGCACGCCGGCGCCGCCTGCGATGACGAAGCCGTCGCGGTCCGCGTCATAGGCGCGCGAGGCGGTCTCGGGCGTGGTGTTGAAGCTCGACGACATCGCGCCCATGGCGTCGAACAGCACCGACAGTGTCCAGTCCAGCTCTTCGCAGCCGCCGGCAAAGATCATGTCCTGCTTACCGCTGGCGATGATCTCGGACGCGTTGCCGATGCAGTGGTTCGAGGTCGCGCACGCCGAAGAGATCGAATAGTTGACGCCCTTGATCTTGAACCAGGTGGCGAGCGTCGCCGACGCCGTCGATGACATCGCCTTGGGCACCGCGAACGGGCCGACGCGCTTCGGTCCTTTGCTGCGGGTGGTGTCGGCGGCCTCGACGATAGTGCGCGTCGAGGGACCGCCGGAGCCCATGATGATGCCGGTGCGCTCGTTGGAAATTTCCGATGCCTCAAGGCCGGCGTCGCGCATCGCCTGCTCCATGGCGACATGGTTCCACGCGGCGCCGCCGCCCAGGAACCTCATCGCACGGCGATCGACCGCCTCCTGCGGATCGAGCGTCGGGGCGCCGTGAACCTGGCATCGAAAGCCAAGCTCGGCATATTTGTCAGCCCGCGAGATGCCGGATTTCGCTTCGCGCAGGCTCGCCAGGACTTCCTGCGTGTTGTTGCCGATGGATGAGACAATGCCCATCCCCGTGACCACGACTCGTCTCATTGCTTTTCGCCTCCCGACGCCGCCCGAGGCGATTGCTCAGGGCGCTGCCGGCGCCAGCGCCTCGACATCGCGGAACAGTCCGACCTTGATGTCGAACGCGCGATAGATGATCGAACCATCGGCTGACAACCAGCCGTCGGCAATTCCCAAGACCAGCTTCGAGCGCATGATCCTCTTGATGTCGATGCCGTAGACGACCTTCTTCACGGTCGGCAGCACCTGCCCGGAGAACTTCACCTGCCCGAGGCCGAGCGCACGGCCCTTTCCTTCGAGCCCCGCCCAACCCATGAAGAACCCGACCAGTTGCCACAGGGCGTCGAGCCCCAGGCAGCCGGGCATCACCGGATCACCCTTGAAATGACAGGAAAAAAACCAGAGGTCCGGCTTCAGGTCGAGTTCCGCGCGGGCGAGCCCGCGGCCGTGTTCCCCGCCATGATCGGAGATCTCGCTGATGCGCTCGAACATCAGCATCGGCGGCAGCGGCAATTGCGGGCCGCCGAGAAACATCTCACCGCGCCCGCACGCGAGCAGGTCATCGAATTCAAAGCTGGAGCGACGATTTTGCATTTCCAATACGGGCCTTCAGGAAACGGCGCGGCCTCTCATATGGGGTCTCTCACTAACACACGCCACAGGGCTCGGCAAAGCCGCCGAGGGCGCCTGTCCCCGCGCTCCAAAGGAATTAGAATCGCTTGAAGGTAGGCTGTTTTCGCTAGCGCGGGATGCGATCCGCTTGCAACATACGACCGCCATCGATATAATTGCAAATGAAACGATCTCGCTTAACGACCTGAGTGCCCATGGAGTCTTCTCGAATCGGCGTCGGCCAGGTTTCCTTCACCGGTGGTCCGTTACAGGACCGCAACGGGTGTCCTTGGCATGATGTGCTCGCCTTGCTGCGGGAGCACAAGCTGCGCCCGACCCGTCAGCGCATGGCCTTGGGGTGGCTCCTCTTTGCCAAGGGCGACAGGCACCTGACGGCCGAGATGCTCTATGAAGAGGCGAACCGCGCGAAGATCGCGGTCTCGCTGGCCACGGTCTACAACACCCTCCACCAGTTCACTGATGCTGGCCTGCTGCGGGAGGTGACGGTGAATGGCTCAAAGACCTATTTCGATACCAACGTCTCGGACCACCACCACTTCTTCATCGAGACCGAGCACAATCTGGTCGACATTCCAGACGCGACCTCGATCATCGGCGAGTTGCCGCAGATCCCTGACGGCTACGAGGTGAGTCGCGTCGACGTGGTGGTGCGCCTGAAGCCCAAGAAGCGCTGATCAGCGCCGCTCAGTCGACCTTTTCGTTGGGGTAGACCCCCCACAGGCGATCCTGTTCGATCCAACCATCGAATCCACGGCCCGTGAACCGGCACCAGTGGCCGTCGCAGTGCTTGACGCCGCCGATCACACCGGGCTCGAGTTTCGCGCGCACCGCGCTGTCGGCGTCTGCACTTTCGTGGACCGGCACCGGATCGCTTTGCGTCTTTGACTTGGTCACATAGGCCATGCGCTTGCCGGAGAGCAGCGAGTGGTAGACCCAGCCCTCGGTGCCGTCGCGGTCGCGGATGCGCCGCCAATTCTCGTATTCGGCGATGATCTCAACCGGCAGGCCGGGACGGGTGTAGACCCAGGCCACATCCTGGTCCTTGTTGGGACCGCCGCGAACGTTGACATGGTCGGACTTCAAACTGACGAAGCGGGGCAGCGGAAGTCCGCTTCCCTCAGCCTGATCGCTGGCCGCCGTCGCCGGCCCAATACACATCATGGCTGCGCCGGCGCAAACGTGCACCGCCAGCGCGATCGCCCAGACCAAGCGTCTCGGATCAACTGCCATCATCACTGTTTGCACGCGCCCCGGGAACCCCGTTGGCCGCTGCGCGCGGCCCCCATTTGCCACGAAGGCTTTGTCTTGATCAGCCCATCTGATAGAGATGGGCCAAACCCTGCCCAGACTTGTCGCCCACGGCCGAAGTGTCGGCGATGATCGTTAAGGAGGGCTGAACGGCCGTACCCATCCGGACCGCGCGGACCGACCCGAGGCATGAGGCAGGAGCGCAACGGGAGTGTGCGCCCGTTAAAGAACATCGGCGCTCGACCAGGGACTGACGTATGGCAACCCGCCGCAAACCGCTGGTCATTGTCACCCGCAAGCTGCCCGACAAGGTCGAGACGCGGATGCGGGAGCTGTTCGACGCCGACCTCAATGTCGACGACAAACCGATGAGCCACGACGATCTCGTAGCGGCGGTCAAAAAAGCGGAGATCCTGGTACCGACCGTCACCGACCGCATCGATGCGGCAATGCTGAGCCAAGCGGGCGAACAGCTGCGGCTCATCGCCAATTTCGGCAACGGCGTCGATCACATCGATGTCGCGACCGCGCTTCAGCGGGGAATTACCGTCACCAATACGCCGCGCGTCCTCACCGAGGACACCGCGGACATGACCATGGCGCTCATTCTTGCCGTGCCGCGCCGGCTCGCGGAAGGCGCCGCCGTCATGACCGGCGACAAGGAGTGGAACGGCTGGTCGCCGACCTGGATGCTTGGCCACCGCATCGGCGGCAAGCGCCTGGGCATCATCGGCATGGGTCGGATCGGGCAGGCGGTGGCGCGCCGGGCGCGGCCCTTCGGGCTCCAGATCCACTATCACAACCGTCGGCGGCTCCCCGCCAAGATCGAGAGCGAACTCGAAGCGACCTATTGGGAAAGCCTCGACCAGATGCTGGCCCGCATGGACATCATCTCGGTCAATTGCCCGCACACGCCGGCAACCTACCACCTGCTGTCGGCGCGCCGGCTCAAGCTGCTCGGTCCCGAGGCCTATGTGGTGAATACTGCGCGCGGCGAGGTGATCGACGAGAATGCGCTGACCCGCATGATCGAGTCCGGCGCCATCGGCGGCGCTGGCCTCGACGTGTTCGAGCACGAACCGGCGGTCAACCCGAAGCTCGTCCGGCTCGCCCGCGCGGGACGGGTGGTGCTGCTGCCGCACCTTGGTTCGGCGACCATCGAGGGCCGCGCCGAGATGGGCGCCAAGGTCATCATCAACATCCAGACCTTCATGGACGGACACCGGCCTCCAGACCGGGTGTTGCCGTCAATGCTTTGATAAAAGCATGACGTCGTGAGGTACCGAGGTCAGGTCCTAGCTTGGCCGCCAAGGTCATCCGTGCCCACGCCAAGGCAATGAAATCCAATCCGATGCAATCCATTGCTCTTCGCCTGCCGCATTCAGAAAGACCGTGATTTTTCGCGCGATTCAGCTATAATAACTTTGGAATCGCGACTCATATTGGAGGACTGCGATGCGTCTCGTCGTTCCGGTAATTGTTCTGTGCGCTCTTCTTCCGGCTAGCGCGGTAAATGCTGCCACCAAGCTTACGCCTGCGGAAATCCAATCGACTTTTTTCACGGGTGAGCCGTTCACGGCGTCGACGCCCTCCGGCGTCAAATTCAAAATGACCTTCACGGCGGACGGCAAGGCCAAGCGTGCCCCGGCCGGCAAGGGCGGCGCCAGGTCGGACGGCACCTGGCAGCTCGACGACAGCGGCTATTGCACCACGTGGGGAAAGAACGGCAAGTCCAGCTGCTTTACCGTCGTCGCCGGCGACAAGAACAAATGGTCGGTGATGAAGGGTTCAACCGTCATTGCCACCTGGAGCAAGTGACGCCCAACGCCCGCGATTAACGCGGCGCCTGTTGAGGGGCGCGTCAACGGCTCGTTTTTCATTGCGCAAAGGAACGGCCAGGCTGCGGTTCTTTGATACCCGCAGCGTTCAATTCATTGCCTGCACCGTGGACTGCTCTCGCAAACGATAGAATCGCAGCGCCTTCTGGGCCGTTTCCGGCTTCAGCTTGGCAAAATTTGCCAACATATCTTCCAGGTCCTTCGGCGCGCACCCTCTCCCGCGCAGGAGGATGATCGACCGCGTCGTCTCCCAGCCGAGCCCGATAGACTTGCTCAAGATAAGGACGAGTTCACCTCGATCCTGAATGACACTGCGTTCAATTACGCTGATCGGCAGATCGCACATCAGTGACAAGGCGACAATGGTCTCGTGAAGTTTTCCGGCATTGGCAAATTCCTGCAGCTTGGCATTACCAAGCTGATTGGCGCGATGAAGCGATTGGACCAAAGCGCTGGCGATTTGATACTCCCGGGACTGCGTCCGTGCCGTTGTCTGAATGCGGTCGGTGACTTCGGCGACGATTTCGCGGATCGCGGTGGCGCGCCGCGGGTCGGCTGCTTCCAGTTTCACCCGGACAATCTCGGAAGCCTCGGCAAACAATCGCAGCAAGTGGTGGCGCGGCATGTCGGCGCGCAACCACATGCCGACAGCCAATCGATCGTCGGCGCCCGACCGCGTCACAAGTTCCGAATAGCTGGACTCCGAGAACCGCGCGCCTGGGTTCTTGACGGTGCTCAGCACGACGGCCTGATCGCCCCGCTCGATCAGAACGTCGGTCAACGCGTCGGATAGCGCGTCGCGATTGGAAATTGCGAGAAGATGTCCCTGACCCTTGGTCCTTGCTATCTCGATCAACCCATCGTCTCCGAGGCGGTTCGATTTCGTCAGCACTGGAGCGGCAACATCGTGGGCATCATCCTGCGCCAGTTTGTGAATCAGGCGTCGGGGCGCATTGGGAACGTCCGCCAGACGTGCTGCCAGCGCGACCCGCGTCGCCGTTTCGATTTCGACGCAGAGGCGCCCCATCACATCGTCGAACAACTCGATTTCATCTTCGCTGAATTGGCTTGAGCCCAGCAGAAACAGGTCGGTCACGCGCCGCAGCATCTCCGCACGCCGGGCGACGCCGCTTGGCGCGATTGCGAGTTCGAGTTCGTCGATCATGCTTTGCTGGACGGTCACGTGCTGTCCTCGTTCAATTGCAATCAATCAAAAGGCGCCTAAGCCGCGGCGCCGGCTCTGTCGATAACGCATTCGCTGGCGGCAGTTTTGTTGGAGGCAAAATCGAGCCGCTCGTTCGGGACAGGAAAACCGAACAAATAGCCTTGCGCCAGCGTCACACCGATCTCTCGGATGATTTCGAACTGCCTGTCGGTCTCGATGCCTTCGACTGTCGTGATCATGTTCAAGCTGCGGCTGAGGCTGATGACCGCGCTGACGATGACCATGCTTTCGGCTTCGTCAGTAATATCGGCGACGAAGGAACGGTCGATCTTGATCTTGTCGAACGGAAACTGCTTCAAGTAGCTCAATGATGAATAACCGGTACCGAAATCGTCGAGTGCGATCGAAACGCCGATACTTTTAAGCTGGTGCAGCAGCACGAGGTACTCGGTGTCCCGCTCCAGCAGGACTGTTTCCGTGACCTCGATCTCAAGCCGATGGGGTGCCAGGCCCGAATCGGCCAGCGCACAGAGGATGACGTCGAGCAGATTGCACTTGCGGAACTGCGCGGCCGAGAGGTTGACGGCCACCTTGATATGTGCCGGCCAACCCGTGGCATCCTCGCACGCCCGATAAAGCACCCATTCGCCGAGCGGAATGATCAGGCCCGTCTCTTCAGCGACCGGAATGAAGCGGACCGGGGATAACAGCCCCTCCTCAGGGTGGCGCCACCGCACCAGGGCTTCCACACCGGTGACCCGGCGGGTCCCAACCTCGATGATCGGCTGGTAGTGCAACTCAAATTCATCGCGTTCGAGACCACGGCGCATGTCGGCCTCGAGCCGGAGGCGTTCGTTCGCCGCCGCCAGCATCCCGCGATGAAAGGAACAGTAAGTATTGCGGCCGTTCGACTTCGCCTCGTAAAGCGCGAGATCAGCCTTTTTCAACAGGTCTTCGGCGGCCGTCCCATCGCGCGGCGCGAGTGAAATTCCGATGCTGCTGCCGACAAAGACCTTGGAGCCATCGATATCGAACGGCTGGTTGAGAACGTCGACGATCCGATTGGCCAGTCCCAGGGCGGCGTCGTGCTGCGCGCCGGACGCATCGTGACCGGGATTGCCGGTGCGCTGGCGAGCCTGGAGGATGGCGAACTCGTCGCCACCAAGCCGCGCCAACATGTCGGACTTGCCGAGCGTGTCCTGCAGGCGCTGAGAGACCTGCTTCAGCAGTTCATCGCCAGCCGCATGGCCCAGTGAATCATTGACCTTCTTGAACCCGTCAAGGTCGAGCATGAAAACGCTGAACGGCGCGCCTTGGTCCGCAAGGCGCGCAGCGGCCTTTTCAATGTTTTCCTTGAAATACGATCTATTGGCGAGGCCGGTGAGCGTATCGTGATGCGCCAGAAAGGCAATTCGCGCCGCATGGCGCTGAATGTCGCTGATATCCTGGTGCATCGTGATCCAGCCATGGTCCGGCATCATCTGCCGCGATACCAGGATGGTGCGGCCGTCGCTCAATGTGTCCAGTTGCTGGGCCATGGCCGCGGCGGCAGCGATGCGATTGTCGATGAACTCCTCGGCCAGATGTCCGGCGCTGTAGAGCCCCGTCGCCGCGCGGCGTTCCACGACCTGCCGCAGCGTGGTTCCCGGCTCGACGTCTTCGGCCGACAACCCGTACATGCGCGCGTATTGTTGATTCGAAATGACGATCCTTTGCTTGTCGTCATACATGCACAGCCCTTGCGACATGTTGGCGATGATCGCGTTGATGTGGACCGATTTGCGTAACGCCTCCTGTTCACTCGCACGCAATGCCTGTTCGGCCGCCTTTTGTGCGGAGATGTCGATGCGGATCGCGACATAGCCGATCGGCTTGTCGGCGCGGCCGAGTTTCGGAACGATGGTGGTGTCGACCCAATAGAGCGATCCATCCTTTGCTCTGTTGCAAAGCTGTCCGCGCCAAATCTTTCCGCTCGCGATCCGCCGGTACATCTCGCGGAAAAATTCCTTTGAATGGGCATCAGAGTTGAGGATGCGATGGTCCTGGCCGATCAGCTCCTGGCGCGTGTACCCGCTGATCTGGCAGAACATGTCGTTGGCCCATGTAATCCGGCCTCTGACGTCGGTCGTCGCAAATATCACGGCCTGATCGAGCGCATATTGGTGCAATGCCAACTCTTGCGTTGCGTCGACGACCTTTTCCTCGCTTTTGATCCGGATGGCTTGGCGCATAAAAAACGCCAAGAGCGGCAGCATGATCGCCACCAGCACAGTGGCTTCCAAAGCACTCTTGGCGGTGACGCTTCCGATCTCAATCTTCTCGAAAACGGCGTCCGTACCAAATTTGGAAATGTAGATAGCTATGCACAGCGGCCAAATTGATCGCAGGACACTCATCGGCTTACACGCAACTCAGGAGAGTCGCCGCTTTCCAAAGCAGCAATCGAGCGAACGGCGGCACCCGGCAACAAGCTCGTTACTCCCATCAGGCTGCACGAACCGTTTCGAGGAATTTGTGAACTTCGGCTTTGAGTCGGTTGCTTTCGTCGGATAGCGACTTGGCGGATGAGAATACCTGCGTCGAGGCGGAGCCGGTTTCGCTGGCGCCGCGGTTGACGTCGGCGATGTTGGTGGCGACCTGGGCCGTACCCTTGGCGGCTTCGTTGACGTTGCGGGCGATCTCCTGCGTTGCCGCGCCCTGTTGCTCGACCGCCGCCGCGATGGTGGCGGAAATCTCGGAGATCTTCGTGATGGTGCCGCTGATCAAGTTGATGGCCGCCACAGAAGTCCTGCGTTGCCGTCTGCATGCCGATCACCTGCGCACTGATCTCCTCGGTCGCTTTGGCAGTCTGGGCTGCCAACGCCTTGACCTCCTGAGCGACCACGGCAAAGCCTTTGCCGGCCTCGCCGGCGCGCGCTGCCTCGATGGTTGCATTGAGCGCGAGCAAATTGGTCTGTTCGGCGACCGAGTTGATCAGCTTGACCACGTCGCCGATGCGGCCTGCGGCCTTGGAGAGATCGCTGATGCGCGCGTCGGTCTGATGCGCCTGACCGACAGCGTCGCCCGCGATCTTGCTCGATTGCTGCACCTGCCGACTGATTTCGCCGATCGAGGCGCCCATCTGCTCGGCAGCGGAGGCGACCGACTGCACATTGGCGGATGCCTGCTCCGACGCCGAGGCTACGACCGTCGAGAGCTGCTGCGTCGAATCGGCGGTCGTGGTCAGCGTATTGGCTGCCGCCTCGAGTTCGGTTGCGGCGGACGACACCGTCTCGATGATGGTGCCGATCGCCCTTTCAAACTCGTTGGCGAGTTTGATCATCGTCGCCTTGCGCTGAGTCTCGGCCTTTTCTTCAGCTGCCTTTTTCTCGGCCTCCGCTTTGAGTTCGGCAGCCTTGCGGTCGGCCTCGGCGCGTTCGAGGTAGACCGAGATTGCAAAATCCATGTCGAGCGGCGCAGCCCTCACCAGCGCGGTTTGCAAAGAGGACTTCTTTTCCCGGGCCGTCTTGCCACCCAGCCAGCCCTCCGCGATGTTGATCTCCACTGCGCGCAGAAGCCCGCTCAACAGCGTGCTGTAGCCACCAATATACCACCGCGGCTCAAGGCCGATCCGATTGTGGGTCTCGCCGATCTTGGTGACCGCCCGCACATAGGATTCATCGAAGGTAGCCTGAGCGATGGTCGCCCAGTGCCTGAGCTGAGCCTGCTTGGCTTGGTCCATATGGGTCTGGCTCCCGAAATGCCGCGCGGTTTCCGGGAACATCGATACCTGCCGATAAAATCTATCAAGGATGGCAGGCAGAGATTTAGCAATCAAAGGTTGAAGTTGACGCAACGCTGTCCGCGTCTCTTCATCCATGCCGACGAAGGCCAAGCGGGATGCGATCGAATAGTCGGTGCTCATCGTATTTTCCTGTATTTCGGGCGGCAGGCCTTGAACAAATTCCGGGAGCACGTAAGTGTGCGCAAAGTTGTTCGCGCGCGAAGGAAAACCAAGCTCCAAACCATCTCCTTGAGCGTTTGCAACAGCGAACAACTCTCCTCTCAAAATTGATGCCCGTTAATCGCTATTGGGCCACTCGAATTCATCTTGAGAGGTCAGCGTCAGGCGTTATACAGGCGCTCACCCTAAAATTTTGTCTGCCGCGTTTAACACAGGTTAAGGCGACCGAATGCTGAAAAACTCTTTTGAAATTGAAACGCGGCCGAATAAGAATCTCTCGGCAGAGCGTGTGGCCAGAGACGTAAAATGATGAATAGCCAGTGGCCATGTGCAATGTGCCCGATGCGCGAGACGGGCTTCTGCGGTACGCTGTTGACTGCACCGACTTCGAAATTGCCGATGAAAGAAAAGCCGCTGTGGCAGGAATTTCGACAGTTCCGAGTCGGCGATAAGGTACTCGACGGCGAACCATCGCGGCAAATTTACGTGCTATGCCACGGGTGGGCATTCCGCCACAAAAAGCTGTCCGACGGGCGCCGGCAGATTTTTAATTTCCTGCTGTCGGGCGATCTTTTTTCTCCGCTCGCAGTCATTCGCGGAGAGATGCGTGTTTCCGTCCAGGCCTTGACGGACATCAGCGTCAGCGCATTTGAGCGCGCGGAGGTGACGGAGCGTCTGGCGGATCATCCTCTGCTGTCCCGCACTGTTTTGGAAGCCTGCGTCATCGATGCCGGGCTTTGGGAGCAGGTAATGACGGTGCTCGGCCAAGGGTCAGCGGAAGAGCGTATTGCGTTTTTGCTGCTGCACCTCACGAAGGAGTTGTCACGGCGCAATATCATTCGCGACCGCAGTTATCCTTTTCCATTACGGTTGCAGCATATCGCAGACGCGGCCGGGCTCACGCCGATTCACGTCAGTCGCATTATCGGCCGCTTCCGCAAGCGGAATATCGTCGATATGTCCGGTGCGAGATTGACGGTTATTGATCCGACCGAGCTCGAGCGGATCGGTTCGCTCAACTGACCGCTTTGCGAGTTTTTCGTCGCGCCAAGTGCTGGGCCCTCTCCAATCGCACCGGCTCACGGGTGCGCGGACAAATCGCGGATGGTCGGATGCTTGCCTGACAAGGGATTGTCAGGATCCCACGAATAGCTGAGCGTCTCGAAGCGCATCGCGCGCGCATCAAGCATGACAAGCCGGCCGACCAGGCCCTCGCCGAAGCCGACGATTTCCCGTATGACCTCCAACGCCATCATGGATCCGACGACGCCGGTCAGGGCGCCGAGAATGCCGGCTTCCGCGCAGGCGGGCACCGTGCCGGCCGGCGGCGGCTCCGGAAAGAGGCACCGATAGGTCGGGTTTGGCCGCCCGTCGCGGTCGGTCTCGTGCGCCCGGATGGTGGTGAGGGTGCCATCGAATACCCCGACCGCCGCCGTCATCAACGGCTTCTTCGCGAGATAACAGGCATCGGACACGAGATAGCGGGTGGCGAAATTGTCGGAGCCGTCGGCGACGAGATCGTAGCGTGACACGAGGTCGAGCGCATTCGCCCCTGTCATTCGCATCTGATGTGGTTCGACCGCGACGTGAGGATTGAGGCGATCGACGGCCGCCTGTGCGCTCGCGACCTTGGGCTTGCCGATGTCGCCGGTCGCGTGAATGACCTGGCGCTGCAGGTTTGACAGCGACACCACGTCATCATCGACAACGCCGAGCGTGCCGACGCCCGCCGCGGCGAGATAAAGCAGCGCCGGCGCTCCGAGGCCGCCGGCGCCGACCACCAGCACCCGGGCGCGCTTGAGCGCGGCCTGGCCGGGCCCGCCGACTTCACGGAGCACCAAGTGGCGCGCATAACGTTCAACCTCTTCGGAATTGAGCATTCAGCAATCCTGACCGCGCGGGGCGCACGGTAGCCTATCTTGGACGGGGTTTAAGGGAAACCGGCGGCGCCAACTCGCCCGGTGGCGCTTGGGTTGAGGGCGGCCTCTCCTGTTCGGCTTCTATCGTTCACTCCGGTTAGGGTTCCGGACTGTCGCCCTCACGTTTCCCGCGTGGTAATGTCTGCCTCGCAAAAGGCCGTCCACTGGAGTCGCCAACGCCCGCGTCACATCACATCGAAGAAGGGGTCGCCGCAATGAAAGCCATTCTCTTTGCCGGAACGGCATTCACGTTTGTTGCCATTACTGCCTATTCCTCGATGTGGCCAAGCGTCAGTCTTGGCGCGGAAAATGGGACGCTTCTTGCCGGTAAGGTTGTGTCTTCTGCGGGCGAGGCATTGGCCGGGATTCCGATCAGAGCGCATCGCGACAACGGCACCATTACGGTCGCCGTCTACACCGATGCCTCCGGTGAATACTCTTTTCCAGCTTGGTCCGACCTCGCGCCGGGCTCGTATTCGGTTGCAATCGAGTTAGCTGATTTCGAGCACTCCGCTCAGCCAGTCGCCCTTTCCAAAGACAAAGTTGCGAGGGTCGATTTCACGCTGAAATCAAAGCCGCTCGCTTATGAGGACGCCACTGCCTCCGAAATCATTGCCGGTCTGCCCGGCACTGATCGGCAAAAGGTTCTGTTTTCTCAATGCAGCAATTGCCACACCCTGCAATGGGCGTTGCAGGCCGGCCGGACCAAGGAAGAGTGGGTCGCGGTTATCAAGAAGATGGCCGGTCGTGCTGCCGAGCGGGAGACCCCCGGGACCTACGCCTTCGGCCAGAAGCAGTTCATCGAACCGTTGGCTGAGTATCTCACCTCGATCCGTGGCCCGGACTCCTCCGACAGCGTCCCATTCAAGCAACGCCCGCGGCCGACCGATGCGGCCTCCACCAATCTCGTGGTGACCGAGTATGCGCTTCCCAGAGGCGGCGAGCACGAACTCTACATGTTGCGTGGTGATCGGCGGTTCGTCTGGCCGCACGATGTCATCATGAACGACAAGTACGCCTACTACACCGATCATTTCTCCTATGTGCTCGGACGTATCGACATCAAGACCGGCGAAGGCACGGAAATGCCGTTCCCGCTGCCCAAGGGCGCGGGACGCGAAGGACGCAACATGACCGGTGAGGCCGATACGCGCGCAGGCGCTCCCGGCGGCGGAGCGCATGAATTGCAATTCGATCGCTACGGCAATGTCATTGTCGGCATGGATGGCGGGACCGTCAAATACGATCCGGAGACTGGCCGGTTCATGGGCTGGTCGGCCGGCCGCGCCATGTTTGGGCTCGATGCGGACGGCAATGTCTGGAATTTGCAGCGGAACGGCGATCTGGCGAAAAACGACACCAGCAGCGAAGAGTTGAAACGAACGACCTTCCAGATCCCGAAGAATAAGGGGATCTACGACACCGATACCGATTCCAAGGGTCGGACCCATCTTTACATCTGGCAGGAAGGCAAGATCGCCATCTTCGATCCCAAGACGGTCGAATACACCGAGTATTTGACACCGACCCCAATGTCCGGTCCGCGGCGCGGGCAGATCGACGGACAGGATCGACTCTGGGCCGCCGAATTTTACGCCGGCCAGCTGGCGATGTTTGATCCCAACAAGAAGGTCATCAAGGAATACCCGCTGGTGAGCGGGACGAAGCCCTACACGGCGCCTTACGCAGAGCCCTATTCCGCAAGCGCCGATGACAAGAACCAGATCGTATGGACGCACGATTTCAGCAGCGGCCGCTTGTATCGCATCGACATGAATACCGGGCAATCGACGGAATATATGACCCCGTCGAATTACGAGGTGCGTGATCTGAAAGTCGATACGGCGGCCTCGCGCCCCACCGTGTGGGTTCCGGCCTATCGTCCGCCATCCAAGCTGGTGAAGATCCAGGTCCGCTGACGGGATCCTTGTTGGTCGGCGTGATGCCAGTGGATACCGGCTGGTCTGTCCGCCGTTATCCAACGATGAATGTTGGTTCGCCCCCGAAGGACGTAGTAGCGGGAGCGTGCAGATGCGTTCGCAACTTCATGTTGCCAACATTTTCCAGTGTGCTGGTCGTCAGCATCACGGATGAACAGGTGAGGCCCATGCTCAAGCGCGAGAGCTTCCCAATCGCCAAAATCTATGTCCCTGTGAAAAGAAGGGCCACACTCAGGCCGGAGGCTGTCCGCGACATCGCCGAGAGCATGTTGGAGATTGGGCAAGAAACGCCGATCCTTGTTCGGCGCGACGAAGATCGATTTGTCCTCGTAGAGGGACTTCATAGGCTGGAGGCCTGCAAAGCTCTCGGCGAGGAGACAATCGTCGGGTTTCTGGTGTCGGCCCAGAGCAACCATGAAAAAGCCCCGTCACCTCACGAACACGAGGCGGACGCCGCTCGCGAGAAGACGGAGCGCCTGAGAAAGCTACGTCTGGCCAAGGAGATGGAAGAGAAGCATCGCGCCGCTTCCGATGTGGTCCCTGCTGAGGTCACAAAGAGTAAGACAGAAAAACCACGTCGATCCGACGACATGGCCACGAGGGCCAAATCCGCGACTTTGGCAGGCTGGTTAGTCGCCCGAGAGCGTGATGGCTTTCGTGATTGACCGGCTGCGGTGGGGTTTGGCGTGCGATCGAGCACATGCCACCACGGGGGCCCAGCCGATGTCATGGGGCACGTTCGCGCGTGATCCGCGTAGCGGTATCGTTGGGTTTCGCCGCGTGCGCAGCAGCCGATCTGCTTGGAGACTCGGCTTGGTTATCGCCGGACCGGCCGCGTGGGGCTTGATAGCGGTCGCCTTATAATCGCCGCGCTTCCACCGCCGATGCTCGCAGAGATCCGAGCCGAGAGATTTCGCATTCGACCGGTGGCGTGGCTGCAGATCCACTCTCACCGTCCCCCTTGAGCTGGAGATACCGGTGCAATCCGCTCCAATCTTGCGGTAGGCTCGCCCCAGATCGTCCTGCAACAGCGAGGGATCGGCATGACAACGGCAGACAGACGCCGCCATTTGGGGCGGCGCCAGTTTCTCGGCCTCGCGAGTTCGACCGTTGCGCTTGCCGCTGTGCGCCCGGCCCGATCGGAGGGCTATCCGAACCGCGCGGTGCGCCTCATCGTGCCGTTTCAGCCGGGCGGGTCGGTCGATATCCTCGGGCGCATCCTGGTGCAAAAGCTGTCCGATAGTCTTGGCGGGCAGTTCTATGTCGAGAACATCCCGTCCGGCGCCAGCAATGTCGCGAGCGCAACCGGCGCAAAATCGCCGCCGGACGGCAGCACCGTCCTGTTCGTCACGTCGAGCTTCGTGATCAACCCGAGCTTCTACCGAAAGATTCAATACGATCCGATCAAGGACTTCACCCCGATCACGCTCACTGCGGTCTCGCCGCATGTGCTGACCGTCAATCTCGATTTGCCGGTGAGGAGCGTGAAGGACGTGATCGCGCTCGTGAAGGCAAATCCCGGCAAATTCAGCTACGCCTCGGCCGGGACCGGACAATCGGCGCATCTTGCGGCGGAGCTGTTCAAGCTCGCCTACGGCCTCGATATCGTCCACGTGCCGTTCAACGGCGGGGCGCCCGCCATGGCCTCGATCATCGGTGGCCACACCCAGATGGGGTTCAACGCGCTGCCGTCGGCCGCACCTTTCATCAAGGACGGAATGGTGTGCGCGCTCGCGATGACGAGCCGCAAGCGCGATCCGGCGTTTCCGGACGTGCCGACCTTCACAGAGGAGGGCATTCCAAACCAGGAATCATCCTTCTTCATCGGCCTCGTGGCGCCCGCAGGGACGCCGCGCACGATCGTCGACCTTCTCAATCACGAGGTCCGCCGCATTATCGCCATGCAGGACGTGAAGGACGCCCTGTTCCTCAACGGCTACACGGCAGAGACCGACACGCCGGAAGAGTTCGCCGCCATGATCCGCTCGGAAATCGAGCTCTGGGCGAAGGTCATCCGCGACTCCAAGATGCAGAAGGTCGAGTGACCGGATAAGGTCGCGTCGCCGCCGCCTGACATGGTCAGAATTTTTCCACCCACGGGCGCACCTCGATTTCCCACGTCCACGCGCTTCGATCCTGCTGCAGCAGGTACACGTAGCTTGCCGCAATGGCATCGGGATCAAGCGTAACGTCGGGACGGTCCGCAGCCTCGGGGCGCCGCGCCGAACGGATGCCGCCATCGACCACGATATGGGCCACGTGAATGCCCTGCGGCTGGAGTTCGCGGGCCATGCTCTGCGCGAGCCCGCGCAAGGCGAACTTGCCCATCGCGAAGGGCGCAGACTGCGGGTACCCCTTCACGCTCGCGGACGCTCCGGTAAGGAGGATCACGCCTTCGCCTTTCGGCAGCATCCGGCGGGCAGCCTCTTGCGCCACCAGGAAGCCGCCGAATGCCGTCACCGCCAGTGCCTTTTCGACCTCAACGGGAACGAGTTCGACGAGGGGCCCGCGGGTGCGATAGCTCGCGTTGTAGACGACGGCGTAAGGGTCGCCGAGCGCTGCGGCTACGTCGGTATAGAGCCGCGTGACCGCATCGGTTTTGGAGGCGTCGCAGGCAAAGGTCTTGGCGCCGGTCTCCTTTGCAAGGGAGGCAAGATCATCGACGCTGCGCGCGGCGAGCGCGGTCTTCATGCCGAGTTTGGCGAACTGCCGCGCGATCGATGCCGAGAGGCCGGAGCCGGCGCCGACGATCAGCGCCACCTTGTCCTTGAGGTCAGTCATCGTCCTTCTCCTTCATGCAGGATTGCCTACCAAAAAAGCTGTTCTTGTCACCCGCGACCGATGAACGAGCGCATGTTGTTGGGAAGTATCGTCGCTTCGTAGAGGTTCACTTCCGGCGGCAGCGCTGACATCAACACGGCAACCTTGGCCACATCTTCTGCGGCCATGACGTAGTCGTCGGGTGTCGCGCCCGGGCCCGCCTTGGTCCGACCGCGGCGCGCAGTGAACGAGCTGAGCGTGGCACCGGGATGGATGATCGACGCCACGATCCCGTATTTGCGGCCGTCCATCGTCAACTGGTGTGTCATGCCCTGGATGGCAAACTTGGTCGCTGTGTAAGGCAGCGAATCCGGGCGCGGCGTCTTGGCCGAAACGCTGCCCATGTTGATGATGCGCCCGCCCTGCGGCGTCTGGCCCTTCATGATACGAACGGCCTCGCGGCAGCACAGAAACGCGGCAGTGAGGTTGATATCGAGGACCTCGTGCCAATACTGGAGCGTGATGTCCTCGGTGTTGATGTGGGTCGCAACGCCGGCGTTGTTCACGAGGACATCGAGGCGGCCGTAGGTCTTGGTTACCTTGGCGAACAACGCAGTCACCTGGTCTTCCTGGGTGATGTCGGTCGGCGCCGGAAGTGCTTCGCCGCCGCGTGTCCGGATCCCTGCGGCGACCTCGTCCAGCAATTCGGCGCGGCGGGCGACCAAAACGGTCTTTGCACCCTCGGCCGCGAAGGTTTCGGCAATCGCCCGGCCGATCCCGTTGCTTGCGCCGGTGACGACTGCCACGCGATCCTGCAGTTGCTTCGCCATCCCGTCGATCCTCATCCCCGTTCGCCTGTCGCCACGCAGCTTATGCTAAACGCGCACGCGAGCATTGCGTCATCGAATCACAGCCGCGCTCGCTTGAGTTTGCTGCGGATTCGGCACTAGATTGATTTATTGTCGAGGACGCTCGGCGCCAATGGCCGATCGGACATGCCCGATCAGAGGCGGTGCGTCAGCGACAGGCCATAGAGACACAGGCGCATATAGACACAGGCCACATAAACAATGCGCAAGCATGGCCTGAGCCTGTTCGACCGGGAGGCGACGATGATGATGAGGCGGGCCCTCCTTGCAGGCTTGCTCGGCGTTTTGGGCGCTTTGCATGCTGTTGATGCCGCGCACGCCCAATCGCGGGCCTATCCGACGCGGCCGATCAAATTGATCGTGCCGTTCCCGGCCGGCGGCCCGACGGACGGCATGGCGCGCATCGTCTCCGACCGGCTCGGCGCCGTGCTTGGCCAGAGCATCGTGACCGAAAACCATGGCGGCGGGGCAGGCGGCAGCGTGGGTGCGAAGCTCGTGGCCGCCGCCGACCCTGACGGCTACACCATCATGCTCACGCCCGGAGGCTCCCTGACCAGCGGCCCCGCGGTCCATAAGAATATCGGTTACGACCCGGCCAAGGTGTTCACGCCGGTGGCGCTGCTCGTCGAATCGCCGAGCATCATCTCCGTTCATCCGAGCTTGCCGGTGAAATCGCTGGCGGAGCTTGTGACCTACGCCAAGGCCAATCCGGGAAAGATCAGCTGGGGCTCGCAAGGCTTCGGTACCTCGCCGCACCTGCTCGCCGAAATGTTCAAACTCGAGACCGGCACCAACATCGTCCACGTGCCGTTCCGCGGGACGGCGCCGCTGCTCGCGGCCGCTGTTGCAGGCGAGGTCCAGATGGTGGCGGACCCGAGCACCACCAGCCTCCCCTACATTCAATCGGGACAGCTGCGACCGCTGGCCATCGCCGGGCCCGAGCGCTTTTCGCGATTGCCCGACGTGCCGACGACGACGGAGGTGGGATACCCCAAACTGCAAGCGCCGTTTTGGCTGGGCGTCGTGGCGCCAGCCGGCACGCCGCCCGCCATCATCGACCAGCTCAACGCGGCGTTCCGGGAGAGCCTCGCGCAGCCGGAGACGCGGGCGCTTCTCGCCAATCTCGGCGCCGACATCAAGATCGGGACGCCGGCCGCATTCGGCGAGATGCTCACCAAAGAGCGCGCACAGTGGAGCGCCGTTGCAAGGGCCGCGAACATCCGCGTCGAATGAGAGAACTTGACGGCGTCATTCCGGGGCGCCCGCAGGGCGAGCCCGGAATCCATACTCCCGGATCGGTGTTCATGGATTCCGGGTTGCCTCGCTACGCTCGGCCCCCGGAATGACCTATTGAAATGACCAGACGAAACGGGCGGCCCTGCGGATACGTCATGCATTGCAGCTATTGCAATTCGTACTTCTCAGCATGCTTGCGTCACCTAAGCCACGCGATATGATTTCTCCAACTCCACCCGATCTTTCTCCACACCCCGGCAGATTTCATCGCCATGTTCCGTCGTGACACGCCCGCCGAAGCAGAATTCCGCACGGAAGTGCGGACGTGGCTTGAGGCCAACCTCCCGGCTTCGCTGCGTGGGCGCACGGCGCGTCCGCCGCCTGCCGAGCTGATGCCGTGGTATCACACGCTGTCGCGCAAGGGCTGGATCGCGCCGCATTGGCCCAAGCAATACGGCGGCATGGGCGCGACGCTCAACGAACAGATCATCATGACCGAAGAGCTGGCCCGCATCGGCGCGCCGCATCTGCCGGTCCAAGGTCTCAATCACATCGGGCCCATCCTGATGGAGTTCGGCAGCGCCGAGCAGAAGGCGCGGCACCTGCCGCCCATCATCGCAGGCTCGGTGATCTGGGCGCAGGGCTACTCCGAGCCCGGCGCCGGGTCGGACCTCGCGAGCCTATCGACCCGTGCGACGCTCACGGGCGATCATTTCATGGTGCAGGGCCAGAAGATCTGGACCACATGGGGCCATCATTCAGATTGGATGTTCGCGCTGGTGCGCACCGATCCGCAGGCCCAGCCGCGGCATGCCGGGATCAGCTTCCTGCTCATCGATCTGCGCAGCGCGGGCATCAGGATCAGGCCGATCAAGACGATCGTCGGCGACGACGAATTCAGCGAAGTGTTCTTCGACGACGTCGTCGTGCCGGCCGAAAATTTGGTCGGGAAGCTGAACGATGGTTGGCGCATCGCGAATGCTCTTTTGGGCCACGAACGTCTCGGCACCTCAAATCCGCAATTCTCATTGGCGGCGCTGGAGCGCATCAAGACCGTGGCGCGCGCGTCCGGGATCATCGCTGATCCGGCGTTCCAGGATCGCCTTGCCGCGGCGAGCATCAACGTGACGGCGCTCTCTGCGCTGTTCAGCCATGCGGTCGAACTCACCAATCGAGAACAGAGCCCCGGACCGGAATCATCGGTCATCAAGATCGTCGGATCCGAACTCCTGCAATCGCTCAATGATCTCATGATCGAAGCCGCGAGCGGTGACGCTTCGCGCGCAGAGCCGATGGCGACTGAGTTCGGTCTTGTCGATATTTCGGGACCGTTTCTTCAATCGCGCCGCGCGACGATCTACGGCGGCTCGTCGGAAATTCAGCGCAACGTGCTCGCTCGCCGTGTGCTGAACCTGCCAAGCTGACAGCCAACCATGGACCTGCATCTGACCTCGGAGCAGACGCTGCTGCGCGACAGCGCCGCGAAGTTCATTGCAGCGGCCGGGCCGAAGGTCGCGCGCGGATTTCGCGAACGCGACCCAAGCTTCGATCCGACGCGGTTGCGCGAGGCGGGTGAACTCGGATGGCTTGGCATCCTTGTCCCCGACGCCATGAATGGGCCGGGCCTCGGTCTCACCGAACTCGCTTTGGTGCTCGAGCAGGCCGGACGCGGCCTCGTCTGTGAGCCGATCGGCCTCGCTGCCGTCTCGGCTGCCGGATTGGCGTTGGGACGCATGCCGCATCCGATGCTCGATCGCGTCATATCCGGCGCCGCCGTGGTGGTGCCCGCACTCGAGGAAAGCGGCTATGGCGATGATCCGCTGGCCCCGCGTACAAGGATCGCCGGAAAAAGCGGAGCGCCGCGCCTCAGCGGAGAGAAAGTGTCCGTCTGCGCCGACGGCGCCGCGGGCTTTCTCGTCAGCGCCGGCGGGGAGGATGGACCGGCGCTTTGCTATGTCGCTCGCGATGCGCCCGGCCTGACGCTCGCAACTGCGGCAACGGTCGATAGTCGCAAGCTTGCGACTCTCGGGCTCAATCAGGCCCCCGCGGACATCATCCGGCCCGAGTCGAACTCGATCAACGCGATCGAGGCGCTCCACAATCTCGCGCTGATGGCGCTGTCGGCGGAATTGCTCGGCGTCATGGAACAGGCGCAGGAGATGACATTCGACTACCTGCGCATCCGCAAGCAGTTTGGAAAGCTGATCGGCAGCTTTCAGGCGCTCCAGCACCAGGCAGTCAACATCTACATCCGTGTCGAGGCGACGCGCTCGCTGGTCTTTCAGGTGGCGGCCAACAACGATGCCTTTCGCATCGATCCGGCCATGGCCGTTGCCGTCAAAGCGAAGGCCTCGGAGGACGCACTCGCCGTCACCAAAACCTGCATCCAGCTTCACGGCGCGATCGGTTTCACCGACGAGCACGACATCGGGCTTTATCTCAAGCGGGCGCTGCTGCTGTCGTCACTGTTCGGGAATGCCGCGGCGCAGCGGCGCCGCTATATCGCTCTCGCCGGCCTCTCGGCCTAGCGCGGCGACCGGACACGGACGCGACCGCGCCCGTACGCAGACCACATAACGACGCATGAAACCAATTGCATGGCAGCTATCGCCGGCGGAGAACACCTTGTCGGTGGTCGCAATTGTGAATACGCTCCCGGCTAGGTCTCGGGCCTAAGTAGGTTCAATGCTTAAAGAAAAAGGCGGCGTGTCGGATGCCGAGCGCGATCTGCTGCGCAGATCGGTACGGGACTTTCTCGCGACCGCTTGGCCAGTCGACAAAGCCGTAGAGGATGCGGGAAACGCCGAGGCGGTCGCCAGGCTGTGGGCGGCGATGGCGCGGCAGGGGCTCACGTCCCTCGGTTCCGATGCGACCGAGGCCGGCGTTCGTGAAATCCTCCTCGTGTTCGAAGAGCTGGGGCGCGCTTCTTGCCCTGCCCCGCTGCTCGGCGCGGTGGCGGCCAATTTCGCCCTTGCAGCACAGCCCTCGGACAATGCGCGCGCCTTGCTCGAAGAGATCCACGAGGGCAAGGCAATCGTTGCGCTGGCACTCGCGGCCTTTGATGGCGACGGCACCGCCGGCCGTGTCGCCGTGCGCGGCAATGCGCTGACGGGAAAAGTGTCGTTTGTCGAAGGCGCCGAGGCGGCGACGCATTTTCTCGTCCTCACCGAGAGTCCGAGCGGCGCCGCCGTGGTCGCCAGCAGTGCGCCGGGCCTCAGGATGCGCGCCACGCCTGGTCTCGCAGTGCCGCCCCTCTCCGAAATCGCGTTCGAAAATGCGCCGGCAGCCTTTCTAGGCGTGCCGTCCGAGGTCCTCGCCGATATCGCCGTGGTGGCAAAGCTTGTGTGCGCCGGACGGGCGCTCGGCGCGGCGGAGCGCGCGTTCGAGCTCGCCGTCGATCATGCCAAGGTCAGGAAGCAATTCGGCCAGCTCATCGGGCAATTTCAGGCGGTTCAGCACAAGCTCGCCAACTGCCTCATCAGCCTCGATGGCGCCCGGCTTGCGCTCGAGTCTGCCGCCGAAGCGCGCGACGGTGATAATCCCGACTGGCGGTATTTCGTTTCATCGGCGATCGCATTTGCGGGCCCGGCGTTGCGCGCCGTCTCGATCGAGACGCATCGGGCGCTCGGCGCCATTGGTTATGCCGAGGAGCACGAGGCACCGCGGCATTTTCGGCGCGTGCACGCCGATGTCGCCCGCTTCGGTGGCGTCACGCGCGCCCGTGCGGATGTCGCCGGTTCGTTACTGGGATCGCGCGGGGCCAACAACACGTCCTGTCTCCCGGCACACGATATGGGATCGGCCGCAACCGCGTTCCGCAATGACGTGCGGGCGTGGCTTGCGAAGAACTGGACCGAGGAGAAGCGGGAAACGCATCGCCGCAAGCCGTTCAAGGAACGCGGCTGGGACGTCGCGTTTTCGAAGCTCATGGGCCGCGATGGCTGGATCGGGGTCGGCTGGCCGAAGCAGTTCGGCGGCCAAGGCCGAAGTGCCTCCGAACAGATTGCGTTTGTCACCGAGATGGCGAATGCAGGTGCACCCTGCCAGGCCCATGGCACCGGCGAATCGATCGTCGCGCAGGCGCTTTTTCTGCACGGCACGAAGGAGCAGCAGGAGGAATGGCTGCCCGCCATCCGGCGCGGCGAGCGCAGTTTTGCGCTCGGCTATAGCGAGCCGGAGGCCGGGTCTGATCTCGCGGCGCTGCGAACGCGCGCCGTTCTCGACGGCGACATGTGGATCGTCAACGGTCAAAAGCTCTGGTCGACGGGTGCGGACAAGGCGCAGTTCATCTGGCTCGCCGTGCGCACCGATACGGAGGCGAAGAAGCACGCCGGCATCAGCGTGTTGATGGTGGACCTCAGTTCACCCGGCGTCACGCTGCGGCCGAGCCTCGCGCTCTACGGCAAGACCTTCAGTGCCCAGTTCTATGACAACGTGCGGGTGCCGGCGAAAAATCTGGTCGGCGGTGTCAACAACGGCTGGAAGGTGATAACCGACGCGCTTGCCGCCGAACGCGTGATGATCGGTGCAAGCCGCATGGCCACCATCGAGCGCGCCTTCGAACATCTGGTGCAACATCTGAGGACCGCGGTGGTCGGTGACAAAGCTCTCAGAGACGATCCGGTGATCCGCGATCGCCTCGGCGCGCTCGCCGCCGATATCGAAGTTGCGCGCCAGTTTCAGATCCGCAATTCGCGGCTCGTCGAAGACGGCAAGGTCCCGATTCACGAAGCCGCCATGGGCAAAGTGTTTTCTGCCGAATTGCAGGAGCGCCTCGGTGAGGCGGCCCTTGATATTCTCGGCACCGGCGGCCTGTTATCCGAAGACTCCGACAGCGCGCCCGTTGGCGAGATGGAGCAGGTGCTGCGGCACGCCATCATGGCGATGATCGGCGGCGGTACCAATGAAATTCAACGAAACGTCATTGCCCAGCGCGGGCTGGGTCTGCCCCGTTGAACCAGGAGCAATTCATGAGCGAAGAGCAAACGGTCACTTACGAGCTGGAAGGAGAGATTGCGCTTGTCGGATTCAATCGTCCCGACAAGCGCAACTGCTTTAATCCCACGGTCTCGAAGCAGTTGCGTGAGGCCATCGACCGCGCCGGGCAAGAGGCGAAATGCGGCATCATCTTTGGCCACGGCGATAATTTCTGTGCCGGGCTCGATCTGCGCTGGGCGGCGGAAAACTGGAAGACCGGACGCTCGGAGCGGCTTCCGTTCCCGTTCAATCGCAATACGTTTTTCGAAGTGATGGCGCGCGGCAACATTCCATTCATCGCGGCGCTGCATGGCGCGACGCTGGGCGGCGGGCTCGAAACCGCGGCGGCCGCCCATATTCGCGTCGCAGACGAAACCGCCTTTTTCGGCCTGCCTGAAGGCACCCGCGGCATCTTCATCGGCGGCGGCGGGTCGGTGCGCGTCGCGCGCCTGCTCGGCTTCGCCCGCATGCAGGACATGATGCTCACCGGCCGCGTGCTCAAGCCTGACGAGGCCGAGCGTTACGGCATCGTGCAGTATGTCGTGCCCAAGGGGCAGGCGATGGCCAAGGCGAAGGAGCTCGCGGCGAAAATCTGCAAGAACGCGCCGCTGTCGAATTTCGCCATCACCAACAGTCTGCCGCGTCTCCAGGACATGTCCTATGACGACGGGCTGTTCTTCGAGCGCATGGTGGCCGAATACACCCGCAGCCCCGAATCGATCACGCGGCTCAATCAGTTCCTCGACAAAACTGCGCCTCGCGTGCGGCCGGAATGATCGGAATCAAAAGGAGGGCGCATCATGAGCTTGCGTGATCACGCGATCGTCGCCTACGCCGAAACCAAGGTGATGGAGAAGAGCGATCGCGACGTCTGGGTGCTGGCCGGCGAGATCCTCGAAGATCTCCTCGACAAGACCGGGGTCGCCAAGGACGAGATCGACGGTCTTGTCATGGCCGGCCTTACCGGTACCGGCGCGGCCAATCCGTTCTGGGCGCAAACGACCGCCGATGTTCTCGGTCTTGAGGTCGGCTTCTGCGAGCAGGTGCACACCGGCGGCTGCTCGGCGGCGGGATGCGTCGCGCGCGCGGCGGCTGCGATCGAGTACGGCATGTGCGAGGTCGCGTTTCTACTGTTCGCCGACACGCATGTGCTCGAGGATCGGACCGACCACAGCCACTCCTTCCGGCGCGAATGGACCGAGCCTTATGGACTCATGGGCCCGCCCGGTGCCTTCGGTCTCTTGAGCCGGCGTTACGAGGCCCTTTACGGCCTCGACTACCGGATGCTCGGCAAGATCGCGGTCACGCAGCGCGATCATGCGCTGCTCAATGAGAATGCCTGCGAGAAGCTGCGCGTGCCGATCACGATCGACGATTACATGAACTCGCGCATGATCGCCGATCCGATCCGGCTGCTTGACTGCGTGATGCGCGCCGACGGCGCCGCCGGTCTGCTGATGATGAGCAGGAAGCGCGCCCAGGAAAAAGGCCTGACGAAGTGCATCATTCCGATCGGCTACGCCGAGCTCACGAACTTCAAGGGCGGCGAGAACCTCGTCGATGTGACCAAGAGCGGTCACGAGGTCTGCGGCAAGAAGGCGCTCGGCGCCGCCGGCATCGGCATCAAGGACGTCGCGTCATTCCACCCGTACGACGACTTCATCATCGCGATCATGCTGCAGCTCGAGGCGTTCGGATTCTGCAAGTCGGGCGAAGGCGTGCAGTTCATCCGCGATCACGATTTCTCCTACAAGGGCGATCTGCCGCTCAACACCGGCGGCGGCCAGATTTCCGCGGGCCAAGCCGCATGCTCGTCCCACAATCTCGTCGAAGCGGTGCGGCAGCTGCGGGGCGAAGGCGGCAAGCGCCAAGTCAAGAACACTGAGAATGCGCTGGTGACAGGCATCGGCTGGATCAACTACGGACGCAACTGGGGCACGAGCGCAGCCCTGGTGCTGGTCCCGGAATAAGGGGGCACACATGGCCAATCCATCTGGCGCCAAGACACTGAACGATACGCTCAGCGTCAAGCGCACCATCAAGCACTTCGATTTCTCCGAGCCCTACTGGGAGGGAACGAAGCAGAAGAAGCTCATCCTTCAGCGCTGCAAGGTGACCGGCAAATACCAGCACTTCCCGCGCCCCGTGAGCATCTTCACGGGTCGGCGGCGCGACATCGAATGGCACGAGGTGTCCGGCAAGGGCGTGGTGTTCTCCTACACTGTCACGCATCGCGGCACGCCGGCGTTTCGCGGCACCGAGCCCTATGCGGTCGTCAGCGTCACCCTCGACGTCGGCGTCAACTTCATTGCCGACATCGTCAACTGCACCGCGGACGAACTGAAGGTCGGCCTCAAGGTGAAGCCCTATTGGCATCCCCTCGGCGACGGCACGCATCTTTTCCTGTTCCAGCCCGACAAGGATGCGGCATGAGCGGACCGGAAGCAGCACGCGGACCGAAAGCGGTCGCACGATTCCTGCGGCCGCGTTCGGTGGCGATTGTCGGGATTTCGCAGCGTCCGGGCAGCGCGGGCCAGGTCATCCTACAGGCTTTGAAGCTCAACAAGTTTCCGGGCGACATTCACCTGGTCGGCCGGAGCTCTGACCCGATCGACGGCCGGACCGTGCTGAAAAGCGCGGACGAACTGCCGGAGGGTGTCGATCTTGCCGTGTTCACGCTGCCGGCCGCCGGCGTGCGCGAAGCGATCGAGACCTGTGCGCGGCGCAAAGTCGGTTCGGCCATGGTGTTTGCGGCGGGCTTCGCCGAGGTCGGCGACAGCGCGACGCAGGATGCGGTTACGGTCACCGCGCGACAGGCCGGGCTTGCCGTGGTCGGCCCCAACTGCCTCGGCATCACCAACAACGTCGACGGCATGATGCTGCACATGCTGTTCGCGCGCGAGGCGCTGCGCGGCGTCGAGGGCGGCGTCGCGTTCGTCGGCCAAAGCGGCGGGCTGCTCGGCCATTTCCAGCGCGCCACCGATGGGCGCGGCATTCCGCTGACCTACGTCATCTCGACCGGCAACGAAGCCGGGCTCGAAATCGACCGACTTCCTCGAATTTCTTGCCGAAGACCGTTCGACGCGGGTGATCGCGCTTTACTGCGAGCAGATTCGCCGGCCGCAGGCGTTTCTCGCTGCTTGTCGCCGCGCCCGCGCTGCCGGCAAGCCGGTCGTGCTGATGTTTCCGGGGCGCAGCGCAAAGTCGCGCAAGGCCGCGCAGTCGCACACCGGCGCGCTGATCGGCGACTACGCCATCATGCGAACCCAGGTCGAGAACGCGGGCGCCCTCGTCGTCAGCACCATGGACGAGCTGATGGACGTGGTGGAGATACTCGCGCGCTATCCGACGCCGCCCACCAAGGGTCCGGGCATTCTCACGGCCTCGGGAGCGTTCGTGGCGCTCACCGACGATTTTGCCGAAGATATCGATCTCGATATCCCGGCATTGGAGCCCGCGACGCTCAAGCGAGTGAGCGAGGTGCTGCCGTCCTACGGCAACTACGGCAATCCGCTCGATGTCACGGCCGGCTTTTCGCAGGAAGGGCTGCCGGTCGCGGTCAAATCGCTGATCGACGATCCGAACGTCGGCATGCTGTTCATCTCGTTTCCGATCAACACCGGCATGACGGTCAGGAATTTCAACAAGGGGATGGAAGGCTCCCCCAAGCCGAAAGTCCTGGTCGCGCTTGGTGACACCTGGGCGCTCGCTCCCGATGTCATCGAGGCGGCGAAAGAAGGTCCGGCGGTGTTCTCGCGATCGTCTGATCGGATGCTGCGCGCCATCGCGCTTTACACCCACTACGGACGGCTGCTCGCGAGGTCGCACGCGACGCCGTCAAACGAGCCGATCGGCGGCCTTCCCAAATTGGGCAATGGCGCCCAGCCCGAGTGGCTCGGCAAGAAGGTCCTCGCCGCCGCGGGCATCAGCGTGCCGGCAGGCGATCTTGCGCGCACGGCCGATGAAGCCGTGGCCGTCGCAAAGCGCGTCGGCTTTCCGGTGGCACTGAAGGCGCAGGCCGCGGCCCTGTCCCACAAGACCGAGGCCGGCGGTGTGATGCTCAATCTCGCTGATGAAGCATCGCTGCGTGCGGCGTGGGATACGATGATGGCGGCGGTCAAGCGCGCGGCGCCGGACGTCGTGCTCGACGGCGCGTTGGTCGAGAAGATGTCGCCCAAGGGCATCGAGCTCATGGTGGGCGCCAAACGCGACCCCGGCTGGGGCGTGGTGCTGATGCTCGGCCTCGGTGGCATCTGGGTCGAGGTGATGGAAGACGTGCATTTCGTGCCGGGAGATGCCGACGAGAAGCCGGTCCTTGAGGGGCTGCAGGAATTGCGCGCGGGAAAGCTCCTCGCCGGATTCCGGGGCGCGCCGCCCGCCGATGTCGACGCCGTGGCCCGCGTCGTCATGGCGATTGGCCGGCTGATGCGCACGGTACCCGAGATCGTCGAGATCGATGTCAATCCGCTGGTCGTGCATGCAAAGGGACAGGGAGCAACCGCGCTCGATGCGCTCATCATTCTCGACAAAACAGCGCATTGAAAACGCGCGGATAGGGAGACCCGCGATGCGCGCGTTCTTTATCGGACTCGTAGCCTGGCTCGGAACGTTCGGGTCGGCTGAGGCGCAGAACTATCCGACACGGGAAATTCACGTCGTAGTCGGCCTGCCCGCCGGCAGCGGCGGCGATGTCGTTGCCCGCTTTTATGCCGAAAAGCTCGCGCAGCTGTGCGGCAAGCCGGTCATCGTCGAGAACAAGCCCGGCATGCTGTTTTCGCTCGGCGCGGATGCTGTCGCCCGCGCGCAGCCCGATGGCTACACCTTGCTGATCACGTCGGTCAGCTCGTCGCACGCCGCCAATTTGTACGAGTTCAAGAAGCTGCCTTACGACCCCATCAAGGACTTCACACCGGTCGCGATGCTGCACAAGAGCTACTTTGTCCTGATGGTGCGGCCCGAGTCCGGCTGGAAGACGGTCGCGGAGCTCACTGCGGCGATGAAGATCAAGGGCACCAAAGGCAGCTACGGCTACGGGAGCCCGCCGGCCCTGGCGTCGGCCGAACTCTATAAAACTTATGCTGGTCTCGAGACAGTGGGCATTCCCTACCGGACCGCGATGAACTCGCTTTCGGAAATGTTCAGCGGCGAACTTGATTTCCAGTTCATCGATGCGACCGCAGGCACGCCGCTCCTTGAGGGCGGCAAGCTGCGCGGACTGGCGATCACCATGAACGAGCGGGTACCGGGCGTCGACATTCCCACCATGGCGGAAGCGGCGAATATTCCCGAGTTCGACATCGCGCCGGTCTGGGGCGCGTTGCTGCCGGCCGGCGCGCCGCAGCCGATCGTTGCCCGCCTCGAGTCATGGTTCGCGCAGATTTCGAAGATGGATGCGACCCGCGCATTTCTGGCGAATACCCATGGGGCAGCCTCGTTCGGCGATGCCAAGGCCCTTGCCGATTTCATTCCGAAGGAAATTAAGAAGTGGGAGCAATTGGCAAAGGTCGCGAGGATCGTGCCGCAATGACGCGGAGTCGCAATCCAACTATTTTTTGTTTTTGGCCGCCGGGACCTGAGCCAACTCATTCGTGCAGCGATCGAGGTCGACGAGGTGCTGGCGTAATTGCTCGAACGCGAAGCCGAGCGTGAAGAAGCGCTCGACAACGTCGATCGAACAGTCCCGCGTCACTCCCTCCTGGCGCAGCGCGGCGATTTCCGCCGCGTAACTATCGATTTCCGATTCGACGACGGTGAGCGACGGCGGACCGCGACGCGCCCTCAAGGCGTCGCCGCACGCTCGCAGATGGCTGATCACGACTCCGCCGATGCGATCGATATGCGGAAGGAGCCGCTCCTCCAACACCGTGGGAAGTGGGGCGATAACGGATCGGCCGATGATGACGAGGTCGTGACGCAAGCGCAACAGCGTACGCAACAACGGTCCAAGATCGGGCTCGGCCACAAGAAGCGTCATCCTCTCGCGCTTTGCTTCATCGCCGATCGCTTCCAGTTTCGATATGGCCTGTCCGAGGCCATCCTGGATTTGATGCAGTGCCATGATGTCGAGACCCTGCCTGAATCCGGCGAGAAGATCGTGCAGAGCGCGCGCGATTAGATCGAGCATGTGGGCCGCGCCATCGACCGCCAATCCGTGGGTGCGCGCCGGGAAGACGAACACCGAAACCAGGAGCGCCACGGCGCCGCCAAGCCCGACCTCGAAGACGCGATACAGAGCCGAACTCGATCGGTCCGACTTGGAGAATTGACGGCGCGAGAAGAACCATCACCGCGGTAAAGGGCGCGACCGCGAAGCTTGGCTTCACGGCGGCGAGCAGCGCAAGCGGCGCGATGGCGACCGCCAACACCGTCAACAGCATGATTTCAGTGGGATGCGGAATGATGACGGCCACGACCCCGCTATAGGCTGCGCCGCCGATGGTTCCGATGAGGTAATCAACGGTCGCCTTCACCGACCGTCCGACGCTTAACTGGGTGACGATGACCGCGGTCAAAACCGTCCACAGAACGAGCGGCAGATGAAGCAACTCGGAAAGCGCGAAGGTCAGCACCGCTGCGACCGTCACCCGAAGGCATAGTCGCAGCTCGACCAAATGGCGCAGGGCGAGTGAGCGCAGCGACTTCCAATATGGTGAAACAAAGCTCAAGACGGCCGCAAGCTCGCACAATGGCTTAAACATCAGGTGGCGATTTCGCTTTAGCGCTGCCGAAACGTCGCGACAAGGCTGCCGAGGCAGCAAAGGAGTCTTGTTCCGGTGTCACACTCCGGTGTCACACTTCCTGTCGCAGCGCGGCGAGGGCTCACATCCAGCAGCCAGACAGTTAAGGCCTGATGGAGAATCGTCGCACCAACAGAACATATGGGTCACGCGCGCAGATGTAAGAAACGAGGATAGTCGCTGGGCCGCTATTGAATTAAGTGCGACCATTTGTTCGATTTTGCGTAACAAAAAAGTTGTCAATCGCAACCTCCTCCTTTGCAGGCGACCGATCCGTCACGTCGCGCAATGACGATCAGCGCAATATTCGTCGAACACAGCAATATCGACCAAGAGAGTCTCCGTTCCTTCACCATATCGGGGTCACCGCGATGGTTCCTCCCGCGACGTTGAATTCCACGCGGAGGCCTTTTGCTCACGTGCGGCACGATCCACAGACGTGGCAAAAGAGAAAAGGAGAACGACCATGACGTTGAAGATGAAACTCCTGCTGTCGGCAGCCTCCGTTGCTGCAGCTATGACATGGGGCGCGACGATGGCTTCCGCCCAGTGCTCAGATCAATTTGCTGCGGCGACGCAGCAGAATAGCCAGATCGCTCAAGCCGGCTCGCTGGGTGATCCGGATCGGCGTGACCCGCACAGTGACCGGTTCGCCGACAAGGATTCCAATTTCTGGGTTGCCGAGCGGGATCCTGCCAACGCGCGGTTTGCTCAGGCCAATCCTGACTCCCGCGATCCGCATGATTCCCGATTTGCCCAGGCTAATCCTGATGCGCGCGATCCGCACGACTCGCGGTTCGCCGATAAGGACTCCAATTTCTGGGTCGCGGAGCGTGATCCCGCGAACGCCCGGTTCGCTCAGGCCAACCCGGATGCCCGCGATCCCCACGCTGCGCACTTTGCGCAGGCCAATCCGGACGCGCGCGACCCGCACGACTCTCGGTTCGCCCAAGCAAACCCGGATGCGCGTGATCCGCATGATTCCCGATTTGCAGCCGGCTGCGGGTCGCCATTCTCGGGGCCGTTCCAGAACGGCGGCGGCGGTTGACTACGCTTCTCACGAATTGAAGTTTGCGGGTGGGCCGTCAAGTTCGGCCCGCCCGCTGCTATTGCGCCGGATCGCGGGCGAGTGCGAAACAATTGGCCGGTCGACGCGGGATGCAAAGCCCCTATTCTTCGATGTCAAACCTCACGCCCTGCGCGAGCGGAAGCTGCGTCCCGAAGTTGATGGTATTCGTAGTGCGACGCATATACGCCTTCCAAGCGTCCGAGCCCGCCTCACGGCCGCCGCCGGTCTCCTTTTCACCACCAAAGGCACCGCCGATTTCGGCACCCGACGGTCCGATGTTCACGTTGGCAATGCCGCAGTCAGAACCGGTTGCCGACACGAACCGTTCGACCTCGCGCATATCGAGGGTAAAGATGGAGGACGAGAGACCGGCAGCGACTGCGTTGTGCAAACGGATCGCTTCATCGAGTTCGCGATATCGCATCACGTAGAGGATCGGTGCGAAGGTTTCGCGTAGGACGGGACCAATCTGCTGCGGCATCTCGCAGAGCGCCGGCCGGACATAATAAGCGCTGTCTGGCCCGATCCCTGCGATACGTTCTCCGCCATGTGTCCGGGCGCCAGTCTCCTGCGCCTCTTTGAGGGCATGCCGCATGCCCTCAAAGGCCTGTTCGTCAATGAGTGGACCAACGAGGGTGTCCGGATCGCGCGGATCGCCAACCTTGACAACCGCGTATACCGGCAAAAGCCGCCGCACCATTCGGTCGTAGATGCTGTCATGAACGAACAATCGCCGCAGCGTCGTGCAGCGCTGGCCCGCCGTGCCCATGGCGGCAAATGCAATGGCTCGAACGGCGAGATCGAGGTCAGCGGATGGCGCGACGATGGCGCCGTTGTTGCCACCCAGCTCGAGGATCGCGCGGGCAAAGCGCGCAGCCAGACGGGGGCCGACGGCACGCCCCATGGCCGTCGATCCCGTCGCCGACACGACGGCGACGCGATGATCATCGACCAGGGCTTCGCCGACCGCGCGGCCGCCGATGAGAATCCCGAATAAACCGTCAGGCGCATCGCCAAATCGACGCAGCGCGCGCTCGACAACGGCGTGAACGGCGAGGGCGGAGAGCGGCGCCTTCTCGGATGGCTTCCACACCACGGGGTCGCCGCAGACGATCGCAAGAGCGGCGTTCCAGGACCATACCGCCACCGGAAAATTGAACGCTGAAATGACGCCGCAGATGCCCAGCGGATGCCAAGCCTCCATCATCCGGTGATCGACCCGCTCGGTCGCGATGGTGCGGCCATAAAGCTGGCGCGACAGCCCGACAGCAAAATCGCAAATGTCGATCATCTCCTGGACTTCGCCTTCTCCCTCGGAAATAATCTTGCCGGTCTCGAGGGTGATGAGGCGACCGAGATCGGCCTTCGCGGCCCGTAATTCCTCGGCCAGGATTCGGATCAACTCGCCGCGGCGCGGCGCCGGGACCGAGCGCCAGATCTCGAAGGCCTGTGCCGCCCGGCCGATCGTATCCCTCGCCTCGCTCGCGCTAGTCGTGCGGACATGGACAATGACCTCACCGGTGATGGGAGATGAAGCCGCTAGTCCCTCGCGCGCAAATGCACGATCCGGGGTTCCGAGCCGCGTCAGGATAGCGAGCGCTTCGCGACGAACCGAGTCAGAGGCGTTCATGATTGCCACGAACCTCCCAACTGTCGAGGTGAGCCGGTGACCGGCTGGGCATAGACTTTGCCGAAGCGGTTCTCCAGAAAGACCTTCAGGGCAATATCTTCCTGTCGAACAAAGCCGCGCTGCGGCAGTGCGCCGTCACTGAGCAGATCGAGCACAGCACATATGGCAGCCGCCGTCGTGATCTGAATGGCGCTCAACGTCCGGCCATCGACCTCGCGGCTGTAAATCTTGTTGGCATAGGTCTCCTGCACCAATTCGCCGTCCTTGTGACCGCTGACGGTGACAAAGATGATCACGACGTCTTGCAAGGTCGTCGGCACCGCATGCTCCAGGAGATCTTTCAGCACGCCGCGGCGATCTCGCAGGCGCAGGTCGTTGAGGAGCGCACGCATGATGACAGCATGACCGGGATAGCGAATCGTCTTGTAATTGAGCGAGCGCACCTTGCCCTCGAGGGTCTCGCAAAGGGTACCGAGGCCGCCCGAGGTGTTGAAGGCCTCATAGATGACGCCGTCGAGCGAAAACTCTTCCCGCTCTTCCAGCGGCTGAACTTCGCGGCGCATGCCGTTTACGATCGCTTCACAAGGCTCACAATACTCGTTGATGACACCATCCGTGCTCCACGTCAGATTGTAGTTGAGCACATTCGAAGGATATTGAGGCAACGCTCCAACCCGCAGCCTGACGCTGTCGAGCACCTTGAAACGTTTGGTCAGGTCGAAAGCGACGATCGACACGAACCCCGGCGCGAGCCCACATTGCGGAATGAAGGCGCTGCCGGCATCAACGGCAAGTTCTTTGACGCGATGCGCCCTCGCGACATCCTCCGTCAGGTCGAGATAGTGGGTGCCGGCCGCACGCGCCGCTTCCGCGATTCCGGTCGTCAAATAGAAAGGTCCGGCGTTGAGCACCGCGAATTTTCCATTGAGCAGATCGATCAGCTTCGCGCTGTCCTCGACATCGGCAACCGCCGTGCGGAGGGGGCCGGCCCGGTCAAGCCGATCGAACACGTCTGCCGAGCGATCTACCAAGGTCACTTGATAATCATTCGTCGAGGCAAGCAGGTCAGCGACGGTAGCGCCGATTTTTCCAGCGCCGATGACAACGACGTCTTTCATCGAATCCTCCGCTCGCCGAACGTTTCCCCGATCCGCTTGCCCGAATGTTATCGCTTCGTTGCGGTAATGTGGACTTCTCGGATGCCATCGACTTCGATCGAATGTTCCGCTGAACCTGCAATAAGCGGGTTCTTCAAGGTCACGCGACCGAGAGCCGTGGTGAGGGAGGCCATGTTTAACTCGTGTTTCTTCTAATTGCCCTTTTACGTCGGCGATATCAGGGCGGGGGCGATCGCGTGATACTGCCTCCACCGAGCCAGAAGGCAAACAACACGCCGACCGGGTCGTCCTTTCCAAGCAGCGCGGAGCGACTCGCCCGGCCGACGCAAGCAAGCCGCCTAGAATATACGACTGTCGAGAATGCGGTCGCTCGCGGCCAATCGTGCGGATCCATTCACTTTCAGTTCCGCCAGGGCCGCTGCGAGCTCTGCCGGCGTCCGCGAGGATTGTTCATCCAGCATCCATTGGTACGAGAATGTGTAGACGAGGGCGCAGCGCGCGTAGCGCATCTGGGAATATCGCATCAGGCGCTCGTCAATCGGAACATCGTCATTGAGCATTTCACGCGCAAGGACGTATCCATCCTCGGCCGCCATGGCCGCACCTTGGGTGAGATGCGGAGGAAAAGTATGCGCGGCATCGCCGCCGAGTACCACGCGGCCACGAAACCACGGCCACGGCAGCAGCATCGGCTCGATCGGGCTGTAGACGACGTCTGAGCGTGCATCGAGTGCAGCCGCAACTTCGGTGACATAGCTGCCGTATTCGGACAGCCGCGCTCTGAATAAATCCGGAAGCTCCTCGCGTTTGAAAACGGCGTTAGGCGCCTCTGCACAGATGTGGAAGACATACATGAGATTATCGCCGAGCGGCATGGCACCCGTTTTTCCGCCGACGCCGATCAAGAACTCCATGCACCGGACGTAGTCAGGACGCGCCACTTGCACGCGCCAACCTCCATAGCCGGAGGGGCGAGGCACGAAGGCAGTGCCGACAAGATGAAGGCGGGTGGTCGAACGTATGCCGTCAAATCCGGCGAGCAGATCGAAAGACGCGCGACGGCCGTCCGAATACGTCACCGTCACTCGGTCTTCCTCGTCATCGATTTTGGTGACGGTCAGGCCGGTGTGTACGCGCACGCCTGCATGCTCAGCAGCGCTCAACAGAATCTCGTGCAGGTGCAAGCGCGACAAGGCGCACGTCCCAGGCACCACATCATCGCCCATCAGAAACTTATGCTCGACAACCAGCGTACGGTTGGCGTCGAAGATGCACATGCGGTCGTACGCGAAACCGGTCTTCAATATCTCGGGAAGAACTCCGAGCGCATCGTAGACGCGGAGCGCGTTTGCCGGCTGGCCAAGCCCTACCCCCGGCACATCGAAATCCGGCCGGCGCTCGATCAGGACGACTTCAACGCCTCGCTGCGCGAACGCGGTGGCAGCCGTCAAGCCGCCGATGCCGCCGCCAACAACCAGCACACGTTTTATATCGCTCATGTCGTCCCTGAGCGGCACCGTTTCCCGCGCATACCACGTCCGGCCGCGAGCCGCCCCAATCTCGCGAGCAATTCTATAAAGCCGAATGACCCGGTCCAGCGGAAGTTCGGGATGAGGCTCGCAGCTACGGATCGATCCATGTTCACGTGCCGACCGGAATTCTTTGCGGTTGACATCGGCGACCGGCGACCGCTTGTTCACAACGTTCCTGTGCGATCTAATCGAGCGCCGGGTGCCAGCTGCGTTCCAACAGTTGCGAGGGAGTCCTAATGACAGTTCGTTCTTTGACTGCCGGATTGTTGTTCGGCCTTCTTCTACCGGTAGCGGCGCAGAGCCAGACACAACTGCGCGTAACGATTCCTGTCATCGGGATGAACTTCCTGCCGCTGTTCGTCGCCGTCGATAAGGGAATGTTCGCCAAGGAGGGCATGCAGGTCGAGATCGTCTCAACCTCGGGCGACGGGCCCGATGTCGACGCCCTCATCGCCGGCAGCGTGCAGTTCACGATCTCGACGCCCAATCGGCTGCTGACGAGCTACGAGCAAGGCAAGCCGTTGCTGGCAATCATGAACATGGCCAACCGCAACGCCATCGACTGCGTCATGAACAAAGCGGTGGCAGCACGGCTCAACATTGCGGAGACGACCCCGCTCGATCAGAAGCTCAAGGCCTTGAAGGGACTCAAGGTTGCGGGCACGAGGCCCGGCGCCTTCACTTATCTTGTGCTCGTCGATTACGCCAAACGCGCCGGCTTGGTCCCCCAGAAGGACTTGCAGATTCTTGGCGTCGGCGGCGGGCCGTCGATGATCGCGGCCATAGAAAACGGAGCAATCGACGTTGCCTGCAATACCAGTCCGAATACCGACCTGATGGTCGAACGCGGCAAGACCATCATGTTCACGCACAACTCGCTTGGCGTCGATCCTGCCTATGATGACTTCCTGTTCGAGCTTCTTTACGTCCGCCCCGATTATGCCAAGCAGAATCCGGATATCGTCCGCAAGTTCTGCCGCGCTCTCCTCGCGGCGATCGCCGACATTCGCGACACGCCGACGAAGGATCAGCTTCCGATCCTCCGCGCCCGCTTCTCCGGCATCGCCGACGCTATGCTGGTGTCGGTGCTCGATACCCTGAAGCCGATGTTTCGGCGCGACGGCAAGGTCACCCCGGAATCGTTGGCAAAGGCAACGAAGTTCATGATCGATTCGGGCGCCATCACCAGCGCCGTGGCCTGGGACAAGATCGCGACCTACGATTATCTTCCGAACTAGCAAACACCGCATCGTCGGAGATCAACGTGTCGATCAATCGCCGTAATATCCAGCCGGACGCGCTGCATGTGCGCCGCGTCGATAACCGCGTCCTCTATTCGCATGTCGTCAGCGTGGAGCCGAAGCGCCTCATCTTCGTCTCCGGGCAGTTGTCGCGCGACCGACACGGAAACATCGTCGGCAAGGGCGATATGGGGGCGCAGCTGCGTCAGGCCCTGGAGAACATCAAGGCCGCGTTGGAGGCCGCGGGCGCGAGACTTGAAGATCTGGTGCGCACCAACACCTATGTCACGGACATCGACGAGTACTTCAAGCACGTCGACATTCGGATGGAATATTACTCGCATGCGATGCCGACCAGCACGACGGTCGAGGTCAGAAGGCTCTCTCAGCCGGAGTTGATGGTCGAGATCGACGCCATCGCCGCAGTGGGATGAAGTGGGGCGACGGCCCGCGGCGATGCTCAGCTTGAAAAATGTCAGTAAATCGTTCTTAGCGCGCGACCGCATCGTCAAGGCAATCGAATCGATATCGCTCGACATCGCGCAGGGCGAGTTCGTGACGCTCGTTGGACCGAGCGGTTGCGGCAAGTCGACGATCCTGAACGTCATCTCGGGCCTGATGCTCCCCACCGAAGGCACGGTCGAGATCGACGGCAAGCGGCTCACCGGCGTCACCCGGGAGATCGGCTACGTCACCCAGCAACACAATCTGATGCCCTGGCGGACTTTGATCGACAACGTGGCTTTCCCCCTGCAGGTCGCGGGCGTATCCGCCCCCGAGCGCAACGAACGCGCCCGCGAGCTGATCAACATGGTCGGCCTTGCGGGGTTCGAAGCCGCCTATCCGCATGAACTTTCCGGCGGCATGCGCCAGCGGGCCAACATCATTCGCACGCTGATCTATGCACCGAAGGTCGTGTTGATGGACGAGCCGTTTGGGCCGCTGGACGCGCAAACGCGCACTGTATTGCAGGACCAACTGCTCGCGATCTGGAACCGGACCAAGATCACGATCGTGTTCATAACGCATGACCTGCATGAGGCCATTGGACTGGGCGACCGGGTTGTGCTGCTCAGTGCCAGGCCCGGCCGCATCGTCCGTGTCGACAAAGTTGCCTTGCCTCGGCCGCGGGACGTCTTTCGCCTGCATGACAACGGCGCGTTCCGAGACCTCTATGATGCGATTTGGGGCGACCTCGAACGCCAGGTCGGTGTGCTCCGCACGGGCACGGCATCGTGACCGCCAAATCCGAAGACGCTGAATTCTATCAATCGCAGGCGCCGCGCCAAGCTAAGCGCCGATATCGTCGCGGTGTCGTGCTCGGTCAAATGGCGATCATCGCGATCGTCATCGTCGTGTGGCAGTTCGGCAGCGGTCGACTGTTCGACCCGTTCTTTGTCGGCAGTCCGCTCGGAGTAGCCAAAATATTGCTCAACGATTTCGGCGACGCCGGCTTCTACCGCGATCTCCAGGTGACGGGATTGGAGATGGCAGGCGGCTTTCTCATCGGCAGCCTCGGCGGGATCGGTCTCGGCGTCCTGTTTTCCCGATGGCGGTTCGCCGCGGACATCGCCGATCCCTTCTTTAACGCGCTCAACAGCCTGCCGCGAATTGCACTGGCGCCGCTGCTGGTGATCTGGTTTGGCATCGATATGGGATCAAAGGTCGTCCTCGCCGCGACGCTCGTTTTCTTTCTGATGTTCTTCACCACGCTGTCGGGAATCCGCAGCGTCGATACCGCATTGGTCGATGTGGCCCGTCTCGTGGGCGCGAACGACCGCCAGATCTTTCGCTACATCATGCTGCCCGGCGCTGCGGCCTGGATCATCAGCGGCCTGAAGATGAGTTTGCCTTACGCGTTGATTGGCGTGATCGTCGGCGAGTTTCTGGTGTCCTCGAGTGGCCTCGGCTACCGCCTCAATTATTACAGCACGTCATACAATACCAACGGTACCTTCGCGATGCTCCTCGTCATGATGGCGCTGATGATGAGTCTGAATGCGCTGATGAATCGGGTCGAACGCCGCGCACTCGTCTGGCGCGCCACGAGTTCCGAGATGCTTCAGCCGTATTGATCAAGAGATCGTGCCGAGCGCTGCTGCGTGCCGGCGACACCCAAGGCACTGCTTGGGCAGATGGCCGCCAGCGCGGCGCATGACACTACGCCTCGGTGTGGCGGTGGTAGACGTCGTCGAGGCGCTGGATATCGTCCTCGCCGAGGTAGCTGCCGACCTGGACCTCGATCAGCTCCAGGGGAATCTTCCCCGGATTGGCGAGGCGATGGACCGAGCCGATCGGCACATAGACCGACTCGTTCTCATGCACGAGCCGCACCTCCTCGCCCACCGTCACTTCGGCAACGCCGCGCACCACGACCCAGTGCTCCGAACGATGGAAGTGCCGCTGCAGCGACAGCCGGCCGCCGGGATTGACGCAGATTCGCTTCACCTGGTAGCGCGAGCCGACGTCGTTGGTCTGGTAGAAGCCCCACGGCCGATAGACCCGCCGATGCTCCAGCGCCTCGGTGCGATTGCGGGTCTTGAGGCGCTCCACCAGTTCCTTGACGCGCTCGGCCTGTCGTTTCGCCGTCACCAGGACGGCGTCGGCGGTCGCGACCACGACAACATCCTTGAGACCGACCACCGTCGTGAGGATCGACTCTTCCGAACGGATCAGGCTGCCCGTGGTGTCGATGAGCTCGGCCGGCCCCTCGATCACGTTGTTGTCCGCATCGTGCTCCTGGACGTCCCATACCGATTGCCAGCTGCCGACGTCCGACCAGCGAAAATCGACCGGCAGCACCGCGGCGTGCGCGGTCCGCTCCATCACCGCGTAGTCGATCGATTTGCGCGGCGCCTCCGAAAACGGCCCTTCGGCGAGCCGAAAGAAATCAAGATCGGAGATGATGTTGGCAACGGCCTTCTTGGCCGCAGTTCCGATCGCCGGCTCGAACTGCGCGATCTCGCGCAGCATCACATCGGCGCGGAACATGAAGTTGCCGCTGTTCCAGAGATAGCCCTCACTCAGATAGCGCGCCGCGGTCGCCTCTTCCGGCTTCTCGACAAAGGCCTCGACGGCGCGAACGGCCGAGCCGTTCGCCGGCGACTTCGGCCGGATGTAGCCATAGCTTGATGCCGGATAGGTGGGCTTGACGCCGAAGGTGACGATGGCGCCCCCCGCGGCGGCCGGCAGGGCCGCACGGCAGGCGTCGGCAAAGGCGGCGGCATCGGGAATGAGGTGGTCGGCCGCCACCACGATCAGGATCGCGCTCGGATCCTGCTTCATGGCGAATTCCGATGCCGCGGCGATGGCGGCAGCTGAATCGCGCCGTTGCGGCTCGAGGATGATGGTCGCCTTGATGCCGCGCGCGCGGGCTTGCTCAGCGGCGACGAAACGAAAATCCGAATTGGTGATGATCAGCGGCGGCGCGAACAGCTCATCGCTCGACACCCGCTCCAGCACCTGCTGGAACGTGGTCGTCGCCCCGATCAGTGGCACAAAATGCTTCGGCATCTTTTCGCGCGATATCGGCCACAACCTCGTGCCGGCACCACCGCACAAAACCACCGGAATCACGCGCTGGTCAGTCATGAAATCCAAATCCCCGCAGTGCGCAAAGCGACTGGCGCAACCCTGAGGTAACGCGGATTGCAGAATCCTTCAATGACGATAAAGGCGCGAACAGTGGTCATTCGGGGGGCCGAGCGCAACTCGGCAGCCCGGAATCCATAAGCCCTGCTGCGGAGCATGGATTCCGGGGGCCGAGCTGCGCTCGGCCCCCGGAATGACGCTCCTGGTTGCTAACTCTTTACCACCTTCCACTCGATGGTCTCGCCGCCGCGGTAGACGATCGCCCGCTCGTCGGGGCCGTCGACCTTCACCTCTTCCGGCGCGACCCACGGCGTTTTTTCGAGCGTGATCGTTTCCGTGTTCACCGGCAGCTCGTAATGGGTCGCGCCATTGATCGACGCGAAGGCCTCGAGCTTGTCGAGTGCGCCCTCCTCTTCGAACACCTTGGCGTAGGTCTCGATGGCCACCGGGCTATTGAACATGCCGGGGATGCCGTTGACGTTGACCTTGCGCGCATAGGGATGCGGAGCGGAATCCGTGCCGAGGAAATAGCACGACTCGCCCGACGTCGCGGCCTTGCGCAAGGCATCGCGGTCGCGCGCGGTCTTGATGACCGGCATGACGTACATGTACGGCTTGAGGCCGGCGCCGAGCCAATCGGTGCGGGTCAGGATGAGATGATAGGGCGTGATCGTGCCGCCCACTTGCGGCTTGGCGCTGCGCACGTAATCGACGCCCTCCTTGGATGAGAGATGTTCGAGGATCATCCGCAGGCCGGGAAATGACTTCGTGAGCGGGATCAGCTTGCGCTCGATGAACACCTTCTCCCGGTCAAAAATATCGACGTCGGGATCCACGACCTCGCCGTGAATCAGGAACGGCATGTCGATCTTCTCCATGCGCTCTAGCACGCGCGTGACATGCTTGAGGTCCGTCACGCCGGAGGCTGAGTTGGTGGTGGCATTCGCCGGATAAAGCTTGACGCCGGTGAACACCCCTTCGCGAAAGCCGCGCTCGACGTCATCGGGATCGGTGTCGTCGCGCAGGTAGCAGGTCATCAGCGGCGTGAAGGTCGAGCCCGCCGGTCGGGCCGCGAGCGCACGCTCGCGATAGGCGATGGCGTCGGCTGTGGTCGCGACCGGCGGTATGAGGTTCGGCATCAGGATGGCGCGGCCGAAATGGCGCGCGGTGAACGGCAGGGTCGCCCGCAGCATGGCGCCATCCCGCACATGCAGATGCCAGTCGTCAGGCTTGCGAATGGTGATACGCGTCGTCATCAAATGATCCCCTCACACCCGCGAACCCGGGGCATACAGTGTTCCAAGGCAGTGTCCTGGCGTCCGGTCACGTTGCAGGCGCCTATACCAAAATCAATAATTTTTCTAATTTGTGGACAAGGGACCCCGCTTATTTCTCTCGACCGCGTTGCGGCCCGTCGGCTTTCCGTGTTCGAACAGCGGGGATGAAGGATTTTCTGCGGGCACAGCCGCATTTCTAAGGGCCGGACCTCCGATGATCGCCACAAGCCGCAAGCACGGACAGCGCTGATGCATGGCGGGTCGCCCGATAGCTTGGCGCCGCGCGTAGCGCCGCCCGATGCAGCCGGGCTGGTCGCGGTTGGCCGGCTGCTGCGCCCCCGCTCCATCGCCATCGTCGGCATCTCACCCGAACCCGGCTCGTTTGGCGCCGCGATGCTCTCGAGCCTCCAAAGCTTCGAGTACCCGGGCGCGATCCACCTCGTGAGCCGCAGCCGCAAGGAGGTGTTCGGTCGCCCCTGCGTGCCCACCATCGACGATCTGCCGCCGGACATCGATCTCGCTGTGCTGTGCCTGCCGCGCGGCGGCGTGCACGACGCGGTCGCCGCGTGCGGGCGGCAGGGCATCGGCGGCGCCGTCGTCTACGCCTCGGGCTTTGCCGAGATGGGTGCGGCTGGGTTGGCCGAACAGGACGCGATCGTCGAGACCGCACGGCGTTCGGGCGTCGCGCTACTGGGGCCCAATTGCCTCGGCTTTCTCAATCATGTGGATGGCATCGCCCTGTGCCTGTCGCTGCCGGAGCCGCGCCGCGACAAGAATCCGTCCGTGGGCTTCATCGCCCAGAGCGGCGCAATGATGCTCACAGCGGCAGACGTCGTGCGCGCCAAGGGCATCGGCTACACCCACATCATCTCGACCGGCAACGAGGCGGTCGCCGGCGTCGAGGATTTTCTCGCCGAGCTGATCGAGGATCAGCCGACGCGCGTCATCACGCTGTTCGTCGAGCAGATCAGGCGGCCGCGCCTCTTTCTTGCGCTCGCGGCGCGGGCGTGCGAACGGGGCAAGCCGATCGTCATGTTCCATTCCGGCCGTACCTCCGCCTCGCGCGCGGCAACGTTGTCGCACACCGGCGCGCTCGCCGGCGATTTCAAGATGATGGCGGCGCTCTGCACGCATCAAGGCGTGATCCTGGTCGACAGCTTCGATGAATTGATCGACGTTGCGGCCCTGCTGGTGCGCTTTCCGCAACCGCCGACGGCGGGTGTCGGGGTCGTCACCAATTCGGGCGCCTTCCGCGGCATCACGTTCGACGTGTGCGGTGAGGCTGAGCTCGCGGTGGCGCCGCTGGCCCAAACGACGCTCGCGCGGGTCGGCAAGAAGATGCCCGGCTTTGCCATGACGGATAACCCGATCGATGTCGGGACCCAGCTCATTCGCACGCCGCAACTCCTCGGCATTGCGGTCGAGGCGATGCAGGACGATCCCGCCATCGGCAGTATCGTCGCCGCCGTCGTGCTCGGATCGCGCCAACAGGCGGTCGTGAAAGCGCGCGCCGCTTACGACGTCATGCGCGCCGCCAAGAAGCCGGTGGCCTTTGCCGCGATCGGCGGCGACGCTGCGCCGGACGAATTCTTCGCGGTGTTTGCCGACCATCAGGTGCCGATGTTTCGTTCGCCCGAGCGGGCGCTGCGGGCCATGGCGCGGATTACCAATTACGGCCTCGCGATGCGGCGATGGCACGAACGCGCGGCTTCCGGCTGTGACGTGCGAGATGCCGTTGCGGCACCGACCCTGCCGGCGCGCGGAACGCTGCCGGAGTACCTCGGCAAGCAGTGGCTTGCGGCTGCCGGGATTGCCGTGCCCGACGGAGGCCTCGCGCGCACGCTTTCCGAAGCGGAGGCGATCGCGGCACGGCTGGGCTATCCGGTCGTGCTGAAGGCGCAGGCTGCGGATTTGCCTCACAAGAGCGACGTCGGCGGCGTGATCGTCGGCATTCGCGACGCCGACGGACTGCGCGAAGCGTGGGAGCGCATGCAGGAGGCGATCGGCACGGCACGGCCCGATCTGCGGCTCGATGGCGTTCTGGTCGAACGCATGTCCCGGCCCGGCCTCGAATTCATCGTCGGCGCCCGATGTGATCCCGCCTGGGGCCCGGTCATTGCCGTCGGGTTCGGCGGCGTGCTGGTCGAAATTTTGGACGACGTCCGCCTGATGGCACCGGACGTGACCGAGGCCGAGGTCGTGCGTGAACTCCACTGCCTGCGCGGCGCGAAGCTGCTCGCCGGTGCACGCGGAGCGCCGCCCGCCGATGTGGATGCGCTCGCCGCGATCGTCGCCAAGGTTGCGGCGCTGATGCGTGCCACGCCTGTGGTGACGGAGATCGATCTCAACCCGGTGATGGTCTGCCCGCGAGGGCAGGGCGCCTGCGCCCTCGATGCGCTCGTGGTGACGACCAGTTCATAACGCGCAAACCGCGTAGGGTGGGCAAAGGCGGCCGAGACGTTGCAAAATCTTTGCACGACGGTGATTCCGCCGTGCCCACGCGGTCCCCCGGAGCGGTGGGCACGCGCGGACAGGTCCGCGCTTTGCCCACCCTACGGACCGTGCCGCGTCGGCGTCACGCGACTGAGCGCGCCGGCGTCGGCGGCAGGTCCGCAAGCTCCGCCTCGTAGGCGGCATCCATGCGCGGCGTGAGGCCGTTCTTGGCGAGGGCCTCTGCGAACGTACGGCGGATCGCCGGCGTCTCGTCGGCGTAATCGATCTGGTCGCCGCCGATGCGGCGGCTGATCCAGGCCTTCGGCACGCCCTGCGCGTTGCGAATCGAAACCACCTCGTGCTTGAAGGCCAGGTAGCGCGCTGGCGTCGTGCCGGTGTTGAAATGCTGATGGAGCCACATGTTGGGCGGCACGATCATCGAGCCGACCTGCCATTCGTAACGGCGCGGCTCGTCGCCCTCGGGCCACATCAGCGAATAGCCCTCGCCGCTCAGGATGATCACGTGCGCGCCCGGTCCGTGGCAGTGCGCCTTCTTGTAGGTGCCGATCGGGAACTGCGAAATGTGGCTGTTCATCGAGCCCTTGGCCATGTTGAAGCGGATATGGCCGCCGCCGGCGCCGCGCTCCTTTGCCGAGATCAGCGGCAGGTTGACCGCATCGGCGACGAAGTTGGTTTGCAACAGCAAACCCTTCTGCTCGCCTTTGGCGCTGAAGTAATCGGGCTCGCCGTTGAAGCGGTCCTTGAAATCGTGGCTCGTGCCGAACACGAAATCGATGTCCTCGTAGAGGTTGATCACCGGCGGCGCGTTGGTGACGGCGACGTAGCGCGCAGGCTCGCGGCCCGAACCGTTGAAATGCTGGTGGTGCGTGTTGAGCGGGATCGCGAACAACGCACCCGCCTTCCACTCGAAGGTGATGCGGGCACCGGCGTCGTTCCATACCGTGGTCGAGCCGCGACCATCGAGCACGAGGATCATCTCCTCGAACAGCTGGTGCTGCGGCGCGAGCTTGCCGGCCGGCGGGATCTCGCAGACATAGCAGTCGTTCGAGGTGCGCGAGGCTTCGTGGTTGATGTAGACGCCGCGGCCGCCGCGCCGTGCCCACGGCTTGAGCTCGACGGTGTGCAGGTTCGGCACGTAATGCGCGCCGATGATGTCGAGGCCTTCGCTGCGCACCCAACGCGTGTAGGGCGTGTCCTTTTCGGTGGCGAATTTTTTGGCGAGTTCCTCCGAAACGATGGCGTTCTTGGCCATTCAACGCTCCTTGCATGACGGCGGCAGCGCTCCTGCATAGCGTCATTCCGCTGCATCGGCAAAGCCCCGCGATTTAGAGCGGAATTCGCGGTCTTGACTCACTTTCCTCCTCATGGCCGGGCTTGTCCGGACAAGCTCGGCCATGACTCGGAAGCGCGAACCGGCGTCAGTGTTTGATATAGGCCTTGAGCTGTTCGGAGAAATACTCGTCGGCCTTGTGCGGCTTTTCCAGCACCTTCGCGTCGATCATGAGGTCGATGGCATGTTGCCATTTGGCAGGGTCGACATCGTAGTTGAGCCGCAGCGGCGGCATGTCTTTCACGAGCTCCGGGTCGAGGCCCGTGAACTCGACGGTGCGCTGGCGCGCGCGGACCTTGTCGGCATTCATGTAGTCGATCGATTCCTTGATCGCGGCGTTGAACCGCGCCACCACGTCCGGGTTCTTGAGGATGTAGGTCTTCTTTGCCCACCATACGCCGAGAGGGCCGCCGGGCATCGCCTCCGCGTAGTGCCAGCTCAGCACGCGACCGACGCCCGAGGTGATGAGCTGCGTCGTAAACGGTTCGGTGGTGATGATGGCGTCAACCTGTTTGCTTCTGAGCACATCGGGCTGGCGCGGATAGGGGATTTCGACGAGTTGCACCTTGGTCGGATCAACGCCGGCCTTGCGCATCGCGAACTGGGCGGCGATCGTCTGCTGCCCCGAAAACTGCGCAGTGGCGACTTTCTTTCCCACGAGATCGGCGAGGCTCTTGATGTCTGAGGAAGCCAAGGCCTGCACCGAACCTGAATCCGGTCCATGGTCGTTGACGATTTCGTTCTGGAACACAGCCAGAAACTCGAAGCCACGCTCGTTCGCCGTCATGGCGGTGCCGGGAATGGTCAGGGCGAAATCGATCGCGCCGGATTGCTGCGCGGCGACCGCCTCGACCCCGGAGCGAAATTCCACCAGTGTGGCGTCGAGACCATTGCGCTCGAACATCTTCTCGACCTTAGCGGCGTAGGCATTCGCAAGGCCCGCAATCTTGAGGACGCCGACTTTGATCGGCGTCAGCTCGGCGGTGCGCGCCGCACCCGTCGCAAAGAGGGCGACGAGAGCGGAAATAAAAACAATCTTCAATGTTCTCATGGGGATTTGTCCGATGCGACCGCTACGGCGGTCGGGTTTGATATCACGGTGAACCGCAATCGCCGTTTGCGATCTCCGCGGCACAATTTGCGTTGATCTCGCCCAAGCGATGTTGCAGAGGGCGACTGCAACCGAAATGAGAATTCCACTGCGAAGGCAAGGTCCATTTTGCCGCGGACCGGCACTTTTTCATCCAGAGATGCGGCACGATTAGACTTGACGCGTCAATCGGGCGCAACTCAGAATTCGACATCCACGCAAGGCAAGCATCATGAAAGAACGTGAACCCGCAAGCGGCGCCTCGCCTTATCGCAGTTGGCCCCGATACGAGGCGGCGAATAGCGGCTTCCGCAACTATTGGTACCCCGTACTCGAATCTCGGTTGTTGAAGCAGGCGCCGAAAGCCATTCAGGTCGTAGGCGAGAAAATCGTGCTGGTGCGCGACGGCGATAAGGTGCGCGCGCTCAACGATCGCTGTCCGCACCGGGGCGTGCCGCTTTCGGCAGGACGCCGGGAGTTTCCCGGGACGATCTCCTGCATCTATCACGGTTGGACCTACCGGCTAGCGGACGGCGAACTCGTCGCCGCGCTCACCGATGGCCCGGACTCGCCGATCTGCGGCAAGGCCGGCGTTCGCATCAAGACCTATCCCGTCGAGGATCGCGCGGGAATCATCTGGGTCTACGTCGGCGACAACCCGGCGCCCCCGATCGAGGAGGACGTTCCGGAGGAATTCCTGAGCCCGGAGTTGGTCGTCATTCCGATGATCGAGTTGCGCAAGGGCGACTGGCGCTATGCCATGGAAAACGCCGTCGACGAAGCGCACGCGCGCTACCTTCACCGCCGCACGCCGTTTGCATTTTTCCGGCTGTTCCCGGGCTACCAGACCGACGTGCGCATGGTACCGAGCGAGGATGGCAAATGGCTGCGCCGTCTTAGCAAGCCGGTGTTCGGTCCGCAGACCTATCCAGGTGTCGGCATCTGGCCGCGCGACGGTTTCTGGCGCAAGGCGGGCGGGCAGGTGATCATTGGGATGGCGCGCCTGCCGGGCATCTTCTACGTCGGCCACAAGAACTGGCACGACTATCAATTTTTCACGCCGGTGGATGATGGCCATCACCTGATGTGCCAGATCGCGGTCAAGCAGGCGTCGGGGCTCGGCGCACTGTGGTTCAAGCTCAGGATTTGGACCTACATCCGCCTCTTCCACCGCATCATGCTCAACCGCTGGGAGGACGGCTTCATCGTCGAGGCGATGGACTGTCCGCCGGAGCGCTTGTTCCGTCCGGACGTCGCGATCGTGGCCTGGCGGCGGTGGTGCGAGCTTCAAGCGCGCGGCGGCGAGGGTGCCCGCGGCGAGAACCCTGCGGAAGGCGAAGACGTGCCGGCTCCTGCTTCTGTCCCGGCCGTTGAGCCGGTAAGGCAACCATCTCCCGAACATCAGGTGACCTGAGTTCGAAATCATGCGCTAAGGGCGCTTTATTCTTTAGGAGTACATATGGCTCAGGTAAGCGGAATTTCTGTCGCGGCTGTCGTCGCGGCACTGTGGGCGATGTCGGCCCCAGGTCTTGCGCAGGACAAGCCGTTGGTGCCGCTGCGCGTCGGCACGCTCAAGATTGCCGCGCAAACCGACGCCTGGGTCGCCCAGCAGCGCGGCATGTTCGCCAAGAACGGCATCGACGCGAAGCTCATCATGTTCAACACCGGTGCCGAGTCGATCCCGGCAATGCAGGGAGGAGCGATCGATATTCTCCTGTCGATTCCGGGAATCGGCATGATTGCCATGGAACGCGGCCTCGACCTCGTCCCGGTATTCCAGGACGAGGTTGCGCACGCGGCACCCCCCGATTCGGCGAGCATCCAGGTCGTCGATGGTTCGCCCATCAAGACGCTCGCCGATCTGCGCGGCAAGAAGATCGGGGTGGGCGGCCTGAGTACGCAGAACACCATCGCCGTGAAGATGCTGCTCGACAAAGCCGGCGTCGATCCGAGCGCCGTCTCTTTCTCCGAGGTGCCGTTCGCCGCCATGGCCAATGCACTGAAGGCGGGTCACGTGGACGCCGTCGTGCCGGTCGATCCGTTCACAACCCAGCTGCGCTTGACCGGCGGCCGCGTCATTTCGTGGAACTACGTCGAGGCCATTCCTGAGCAGCCGCTCGGCTGGTGGTTCACCAAGGGCTCCTTCGTGAAGGCCAATCCGCAAGTCATCGACGGCTTCATCAAATCGATGAAGGAATCGATCGACTATCTTCACGCTGACGAAGGTCGGGCGCGCGATGAAATTGCCGCCTACATCAAGATCGACCGCTCGATCATCGACAACATGCCGCTGATCGGCTGGGACTACCGAATCAAGCTCGCAAGGTGGCAGGCGGTTGTAGACATGATGGTGCGCTACGCCGGCATGAAGCCGAAAAAGGCCGAAGAGTTTTTGACCCCGCAAATGCGGCCCTTCGTGGTCCGATAGGCCGCAGCCGTACGGGCGCCGGCGTCCGGAGTAACCCTCCGCAGATGTCAGGTATGCTCCGCCAAGTCGCCGCAGAGACACCGGCGCGGCACTTTGCTACAGGGAAAGGATGACGCTGACCGAATCTTGCAAATCTTTTATGTGCTTGCCGCGAGGAGTGCACGGCCGCGCACCGTGGTCTCGCGCAACCGTACCGCTTGTAGCCGTCGCGATGGCAGGTCTCGCGCTTGTCGCGCCGGCATCTGCCGCCGACAAGGTCTCGTTCGGCCAAGTGTCGCCCACCGCCACGGTGTGGCCGGGAGTCGTCGCGACCAAGAAAGGCTTCTTCGCCGCGAACAACATCGAGATGGACACGCTGTCGATTGGCGTGTCGCCCGGCATGCAGGCCGTCGCGGCCGGATCGCTCGACATCATGCACAACACCTGCAACGCCCCGATCTCGTTCTACGAGGGCGGCGGCACCAATGTGCGCATCAGCATGGTGTCGATGTCGACGCATCCGGCGCTGCTGGTCGGTCGCAAAGGCATGAAGAGCATCGCCGAGTTGAAGGGCAAAGTCGTCGGCACGTCCTCGATCAAGTCGGGATCGACCATCCTGCTGCGGCGTCTCATCAAGGCCCATGGTCTGGGCGAGAAGGACTACGACCTCGTCGCCGGCCAGGGCTCGGCGCAGATATTCAATGGGCTGCAGGGCGGCGCGCTCGATGCGGTGTGGCTGGTGCCGCCGCAATCCTATACGGCGGCGAGCGCGGGCTTCGCCGTGCTCGGCAGCTTCCGAGAAGTGGCGCCGAAGTTTCCTTTCGTGTGCTTCGTCACGAATACCGCGTGGCTCAAGGCCAAACAGGATGTTGGCCGACGGTTCGTGAAGTCCTGGCTCGCCGCCGTGGCGTGGCTGCACGACCCGAACAATCGCGCGGAGGCTGAGCAATTGCTGGCGGCCGATTTGAAGGTATCGACCGAGGCGGTCGCCAAGACCTACGACGATCTTATCATCAAGAATCCCGATACTTTCCCGCGCAGCGGCAAACTCGATGACGCGGCGCTGCGATCCATCCTCGACATCATGGTGGAAGGCGAAGAACTCAATGCCATGCCGAAGGGCGATCTCCACAAATACGTGGACGATACATTGCTCGCCGGCAACTGAAGGACGTTTTAATGCGCGCAACTGCGACCCCCATCACCCGGCGGACTGCCCTTGCGCTGACCGCGGGCCTCGCCGTCGTAGGGCGCGCAGCGGCACAGAATTATCCGACCAAGCCGATCAAGGTCATTGTGCCGTTTGCCTCGGGCGGACCGGCCGACGTGATCGGGCGGATCATCTCCCAGCAGCTCGGCGTCATCCTCGGCCATACCCTGGTGCTCGAGAATCGCGGCGGCGCCGGCGGCAGCATCGGCGCGCGCATTGCCGCCTTTTCCGAGCCCGACGGCTACAATCTGCTGTTTGCCAATACCTCGACGCTCAGCATCAATCCTGCGGTCTATGCGCATCTCGATTACGATCCGGCCAAGGCGTTCACGCCGGTCGCTTTGGTCGGCACCACGGCCAACATCCTGGTGGTGACGCCGTCCCTGCCGACCAAGTCGGTGGCCGAACTCATCGCTTACGGCAAGGCCAATCCAGGCAAGCTCAGCTATTCGACGCCGGGCGTCGGCACGCCGCCGCACATGATCGGCGAGCTGTTCAAGCTGCGGACCGGCCTCGACATCACGCACGTGCCTTACAAGAGCGGCGGCAGCTCGACCCAGGACGTCATCTCCGGCCAGGTGCAGATGACGTTCGAAAATCCGGCGGTATCGCTGCCGCTGGTGCTGGCGGGCTCGCTGCGCGCGCTCGCGGTGACGAGCGACCACCGCAACCCGCGCATTCCCGATGTCCCGACCTTGAGCGACACCATCCCGGGTTTCGTGTCGGAATCCTTCACCGGCATGGTGGCGCCCGCGGGCGTTTCAGCCGCGATCATCGCCAAGCTCAATGCCGGCATCAACCAGAGCCTCGATGCGCCATCAGTGAAGGCCGCGCTCGATCGCCTCTCGGTCGATGTGAAGCCCGAAACGCCCGAGGAATTCGGAGCGTTTCTCGCCAAGGAACGCGAAAAATGGCTGATGGTCGCGCGCGCAGCCAGGATCCAGCTGGATTAAGAGGTCGAGATGAAGTTGCGTCTGTTAGGGTTGGTCGCGGCATCGCTGTTCGCTTCGGCGGCGCTAGCGCAGCAATATCCGACGAAAACCATCCGTGCCGTCGTGCCGCTGTCGGCGGGCAGTGCCGTCGATATCGTACCGCGCATCGTCCTCGAGGAGGTCGCTGTAGAACTCGGCCAGTCGATCGTGGTCGAAAACCGCACCGGCGCGAGCGGCACCATCGGTACGCGTTCGGTCGCAACCTCGCCGCCCGACGGCTACACGCTGCTCGCTCACTCCTCGGCGCTCGTGGTCTCGCCGTTCACGGTCGCCAATGCTCATTACGATCCGATCAAGGATTTCGTCCCGGTGGCGCCGCTCGGCAACTTGCCCAACGTGCTTGTGCTAACGCCGTCGAAGAACATCCGCACGCTGAAGGACTTCGTTGCCTACGCCAAGAAGAACCGCATCACTTACGGCTCGGCCGGCATCGGCACGCCGGTCTATCTTGCGATGGAGAAATTTCGCCTGGTTGCAGGCTTCGATGGCGATTTCATTCCGTTCCGCGGCGCGCCCGAGGTTTTGACCGAGGTCATGACCGGCCGGCTCGACGCCTATTACGCGCCGCTCTCCGCGGCGCTTCCCTTCATCAGCTCCGGCAAGCTTGTTGCGCTCAGCGTGAGCAGCGCTCAGCGCGCGTCGGCGCTACCCGACGTGCCAACGTCGATCGAAGCCGGCTACCCCAATTCCGATTTGAATTTCTGGATCGGCTTGTTTGCGCCTGCCGGTACGCCCCGCGACATTGTCGATAAGCTCAATAAGGCCGTGGCCGCTGCGGAAGCGAAACCGGCGGTGAAGGAGAAGCTTGCCGCCCAGGGCGTCGACCCGATGATCATGGGGGTCGAGGACTTCCGCAAATATGTCATTGCCGAGCAGGCATCGATGGCCGCGCTCGCCAAGGTGCTCAACCTTCAGCCACAGTGAAGCTGTTCACTGTCCGGCTCGCGGCTGCGAAGGTTCGACCGTCGCGATGCCGCGGAGCAGCCGACCCAAAAGGTCTGCTCCGGTGATGATCCGCTTCTCCGCGCTCCACACCAGGATCATGTCGTTGTCGATCACGTCGTCGCCCGGCCGTTCGGGTGCGACCTTCATGTGGCCGATCACGTCGCCGAGACGGGTCCGCAGGTCCCGCACGACAATCGGCCGGTGCCAATACGCGCTCGGATCGTGCTCGAGCTCGTCGAACAGCGCGTCCCGGAGGAAATGATGAGCGTCGAGTACGAACACCGGCTCGCCGCCGAGATCGGTGACGATCACCCATTTTTTCCCGGAGGCATCGACCTGCCGAAGGAACGGATCCCCAGGCGATCGCTCGAATTTCGGCAGCACGCATTTCTGGTTTGCGATCGGCAGGCTGATGATGCTTTCGGCGTGGACCGGTTCGCCCTCGTCGCAGACCGGCACGTCGTCGAGATCGAGAAAGTTCTGCGCTCCCGTGGCTTCCAGCCGGCTGATGTCAACGCCACCTGACGCGCTGCGCGCAATCAAGGACCGGATATCCCGCTCGCGCAGATAAGAGATGCCTTCGACGCCGAGCCACCAGTCGAGCAGCATCGCGGTGGGCTTGGTCAGCGGGAACAGCACGAAGAGGTAGAATTTCAGGAAGGGAAGGAAACGTATGGTCATGCGCAAGGCGTTGCGCGAAAAATAAGCCTGCGGAAAGATTTCGCCCAGCAATGTGATGACGAAGGCCGAAAAGACAAATGCGCCAAGTCCCGCGAGCACCGAGTCCGAGAGCAGCGTCAGCAGCACATTGGTGCTGACATTGCCCCAGATCACGGTGGCCAAGACCTGGTTGGAGTTCTTGCGCAGCGCAACCACGGCCGCAGCGTCAGCACTGCCACCATCGGCCTCAAGCTGCAAGCGCAGCAGGCTGATGCTGAACACTGCGAGATTGAGGCCGGAGAACAGCGCAGACTGAACGACGCACGCGCCGATGCCGCACCACGTCAAGACGCTCTCGAGGGAACCCATCATGCCGGCGCGCTCCAACAAAGTCGCAGAGGCGCCTCGAGTTAATCCGAGACGCTCGGCGGCGAGAAGCGTGTACCGCGCGTCGCGCTGTTCGGCGAGTCGTCTGATCGTCTATTTGCTGGCCACGGCCTTGGAAGCGGCCTCGGTGCAGAGGAACGCTGACGTTCGCGCTGAAATGCAATAACGTGGGCCGGCTTCGAGTTGAACCCGATTACCATGCCCGTCCCCGCGGCCATTGCACCGTCGAATCGGATAGCGTCCACGATCCTCTTCGTCGTCATCGCCGGCGCGCCGTTGCCGTTCGGCTCGAGCACCACGCTGCCGATCACATTCTGGTGCGCTCTCTTGGGCGTGGGCCTCGTCGCAGCGTCGCCCCGCGATCTCACGCGAAACCACGGCATCATCCTCGTCGCGGCGCTCGTTATCAGCTTGGCGTGGCTGTTGGTGGTGCACGAGCAGTTGTCCGACCATCCGTGGCTGGCGACGCCGCATCCGATCTGGATGAAAGCGTCGGCGGCGCTAGGCACAGATCTGGAACCGTCGGCTTCGATCGCCCGGGGTCAACCGTGGTTCGCACTCGGCGCTTCGATTGCAGATATGCTGGCGCTGATGCTGGGGCTTGTGGTGGGCAGCAATCGCGAACACGCGCGGCGCGCGCTCCACGCCATTGCCTGGTCAGGAGCCGTCTACGCCCTCTACGGCATCCTCGCATTCGTGTTCGATCCGATGGCCATCCTGTGGCGCGAGAAAGTCGCCTACATCGGAAATCTCACCGCGACCTTCATCAACCGCAATACCGGGGCGGCTTATTTCGGTTCCTGTTCAGTGGTCTGGCTGCTTCTACTGCTTGCGCAACTAAAACGCGCTCAGCCGTCCGGACGCATGTTGCTCGCGCTTTTCTCTCCGGGGTCCGCTGTCGAATCCGCCAAATTGTGGATTCCGCTGTGCGGATTCATGCTCTGCATCACGGCGATGTTCCTGACCGGCTCGCGTGCGGGCGTCGTGCTGTCGCTGTTCGCGCTTTCCGTCGCGTTTGCGGTTCAACTCGGACACCGGCTCCCGCGGCGGCGCGGAATTCTTGTCGTAAGCGCTGCCAGTGCATTGGCGGCGCTGCTGTTTCTTGAGCTGTTTGGCGGCAGCGTGAACGACCGGTTCAGTACGCAAGGCCTGGTGGACAACGGCCGGCTCGATTCCTATCGCGCGATCATCGGAATGATCGCCGACCGCCCGTGGTTCGGCACTGGCCTCGGTACCTTCCCATGGGCTTACATGGCCTATCGCAGTGCCGGCGTTTCTATGCAGGGCATCTGGGATATCGGCCACAGCACGCCGCTCGAAATCGCTGTCGAGCTTGGCATACCGTTGGCGGTGCTGATCCTGATCGGGTGGGTGGGGATTATCATCGTTCTCGTCCACGGTGTCCGTACCCGCAGGCGCGACCGGATTATTCCGTTGGCGGCGCTCACGGTAACGCTTATTGCGGTGCTGCATTCGATGATCGATTTTTCGCTGCAGATCCCCGGTTACTCGCTCGTGGCCTGCGCGCTCGTCGGAACTGGCCTTGCGCAATCGTTCCGGTCGCAACGATCGAAAATGGAGAAAAGCTCGACAACTGCAGGGCCAGTGCCGCAAAAACTTGCAGCGAAGCCCGCGGATGAATACGCCGCGGTGCGAAGCGAGTTGTTGTGAGCAATTTGAAGGCAGCGGAGCGGCGTTCACCCTTCGGTCGGATGGCGCTTGCTCAGCCATTTGAAACCGGTATAAAAACCGTAAACGTGCGTTATCGACTGGCTGCTTTTGTTAACGTGGCCAAATGGTTGATTATTTGATCCGTTCGTTCGGAGGCGAATTAAGAACGTCGTTGCTGGCGCCGCGCACGAGAAATGGCGTCGCCTCGAACAGGAGCTTTCCAATTTCCCAATTGCAAGAGCCGCATGTTGGGGGTGAGGGTTTGCCCGTGCGCCTGCTGCACGGGCTCGGGTGAGACGACGGGGCGCCATTCGAGGCCAGGATGCTTCAGGTCACCAAACAGCCGCTGGGCTCCGAGCGCGAGTCGGACGTCGTCGAATCGCCGCCCCTTGCGACGACGATCGCGCTGATCCTGCGGCGCCAATATCCGATCATTGCGTTCTTGTTCCTCATGTCGATAGGCGTGGGATTGTTATATCTGTTGACCACGCCGCCGAGCTTTACCGGGCAGGCGATGCTTGTCATCGACAGTCGCAAGGTTCAGGTTTTCCAGCAGCAATCGGTTCTCGGCGACTATTCTGTCGAACTCGACGACTGTCGAGACCCAGGTCGAAATCCTGAAGTCGGAGAGCATCGGGCTCGCTGTCATCAAGGACCTGCATCTTGCCCGGGATCCCGAATTCACCTCAAGCGGTGGCGGGCTGCTCGGGCAGATTTTTGATCTCGTATCCAGGACCTTCGGCAGCGAAGATTCGGCAACCGAGTTCGAACAGACGCGGCGTGCGCTTGCCTCGCTTGAGCGTCGATTGTCGGTGCGGCGCGTCGGCTTGTCCTACGCCATCCAGATTTCGTTCCAGTCGCTCAGCCCGGAACGCGCCGCGCAGGTCGCCAACGCGATTGCTGACGCCTACGTCACCGACCAGCTTGAGGCGAAATACCAGGCGACCCGCCGCGCCAGCACCTGGCTGCAGCAACGCATCCAGGAATTGCGCATGCAAGCCTCCGCCGCCGAACGTGCCGTGGTCGACTTCAAGGCCAAGAACGACATTGTCGATACTGGCGACAAATTGATGAACGAGCAGCAGCTGACCGAGGTCAACAGTCAACTGATTCTGGCGCATGCGGCAACGGCCGAAAGCAAGGCTCGGCTCGATCGCATCCAGGACATCATGCTGCAGGAAATTCCCGACGCTTCGGTAGCCGACGCCCTGAAGAACGAGGTCATTGTCCGCCTTCGCAACCAATATCTCGATCTCGCCGCGCGCGAGGCGAATTGGTCGACGCGCTACGGCAGTAGCCATCTGGCGGCAGTCAATCTGCGCAATCAGATGAAGGAATTGCGCCGCTCGATCGCCAACGAATTGGGACGGATCGCCGAGAGCTACAAGAGCGATTACGAGATCGCGCAGACCCGCGAGCAGAGTCTGCGCGAGAGCTTGGCCGGCGTCGTGTCGCAGTCCAAGGTCGCGTCGCAGGCGCAACTCGGCCTGCGCGAGCTGGAGAGCAATGCGCAAACCTACCGCGCGCTCCACGACAACTTTCTGCAGCGCTATATGGAAGCGGTGCAGCAGCAGTCATTCCCGATTACCGAGGCGCGATTGATAAGTCCGGCGACGCGGCCGCTGAAGAAGAGTTCGCCGCTTGGTTCAGTCGTGCTGTCTTTGAGCGCTCTCGGCGGACTCGCCCTTAGCTTTGGCATCGCGATGTTTCGCGAATGGACTGACAACGTCTTCCGTACCTCAAATCAGGTCGAGTCGATCCTTCAGAACACCTGCATCACGATGCTGCCTGCAATCAAATCGGCTGGCGGCGACGCCGCCGGCAGCGGGGCCTCGAAAGCTATTGCTCCGCCAGGTGGGAGGATTTTGGATTATGAAAGCGCGCCGCTGCTGCGCTATGTGGTGGAGCAGCCATTTTCGCGCTTCGCCGAGTCAATCCGCTCCATCAAGGTGGCGGCGGACCTCAATAGTGTCAGCAGGGCGAACCGGATTCTCGGCTTCACGTCGGCGATACCTAACGAAGGTAAATCGACGATCTCGGCGAATCTGGCAGAGCTCATCGCGCATGCGGGCATGAGGGTCATGCTCATCGATGCGGATCTGCGCAATCCGTCGCTGTCGCGTCGACTAGCGCCGCAAGCGAACACCGGTCTCCTGGACGTTCTCGCCGGCAGGGCAGCAGTGGAGGCCGTTACCTATTTCGATCCGGCGACGAAGCTGCACTTCCTGCCGACGGGGGTTACCTCGCGGTTGCTCCACACCAACGAGCTGATCGCATCTGACGAGATGCGCCGCCTGATGGAGGAGATGCGGGAACGCTTCGATTACGTGGTCGTCGATTTGCCGCCGCTGACGCCGATCGTCGACGTCCGGGCCTCGACGCATTTCATCGATTCGTACGTTTTCATCATCGAATGGGGCCGTACCAAGATCGACGCTGTGCGCACGGCATTGGGAACAGCGGGCGGAATCTCCGATCGGCTGCTCGGGTTCGTGTTGAACAAGGCCGACGTCAACCGCGTCAACCGCTACGAAGGCTATCACGGCGGCTATTATTACAAGCGGTACTACGCGCGTTACGGCTACGTGGAATGATCGCCGGCGGCAGCAAGAGCAGCCTCGTCACGAACAGTGCCTGGCGTGTCTTGGCTCGCATCGTTCTGATCCTTATCGGCAGCGCCGCTTTGGCGTGGGCGGCAACGGTAGCGCCGATGTTTTGGCAGCAATCGCCGCTCGATCAGATGGCAGATCGACTGATGCGCGGCATCGCCTTCAATCCCGAAAGGCTGAGGGCGTTCGTTCCTGAAGCCGCCGCGGTCGAACAGCGCACCTTCCCGACCCCCAAGGGATTGCGGTCTGCCGCCCTGCTGCGGCTTGCGCTGGTCGAGCAGGATTTTGGCTCAGGTGACCGCGAAAATATGGACGCCGATCTTGGAGCGCTCGATGCGGCGGTCGTCCGCGCACTGTCGCATTCTCCTGCCGACGCCTTTCTATGGCTCGCCGCATTTTGGGGCAGAAGCTTGAATGGCAACGCCAATGAAGCCAATCTGGCGCTGCTGCGGATGTCTTATGACACGGGGCCGCGTGAGGGGTGGATCGCACTCAAGCGCAATCGTGTTGCGCTGGCGCTCTACCCCCAGTTGACGCCCGACCTCAAAGAAGACGCGATGCGCGAGTTCGCCGCGCTGGTCTCGTCAGGACTTTATGATGACGCAGCGTCGATCCTGGCGGGTCCCGGGTGGCCGCTGCGCGAGCGCCTGCTCGCGCGCCTGACGTCGGTCGATTATTTGCACCGTCAGCGGTTCGCAGCTTTGCTTGCGCGGGAAGGTTATGAAGTGCCCGTACCGGGGATCGAACTTGTTCCGCAACGCCCTTGGCGGTGAGCCAGCTGCCGCCGTCTGCCAGCCCGCATCTCGGTCAGTAGCGCGAACGCAGAGGGGCTCCGCATACATAAAAGCGCTCCAGGCGTGGGCCAAACAGCGTGTCAACCCATCGGTATTGAATGCACGGGAGCGGCGGCGGAGGCCGATGCCATGCGTAGCCATAGGGATAGGGATGACCCCAGAACGTCACAGGCTCAGCAATCGAGCTCGCCTTGACGGCGGCCCCAGGCAGGGACCCGACAAACGCCGACGCCCCACCCGAAAAAAGTGCTGACGAGACCACAGCGGCCGCGATTAATAGCTTAGTTCGCAACATGGCAGCGCTCCCCCTACGTCCCGTTGATCATCGCAAAGGCGCGCAGCGCTGGCAAGACGGTGGGGATGCTCGCAGCGGACCGAATTTCTCAGAGTGACGACCGTTTTCGCTGCCGCAGCATGTCCAGAACGCGATCCGCCAGTTTTCTGATCTCCATGTCGGCGGCACTGTCAGGGGCGAAGTCCTGGATTGTTTCGCCGCTGGAAAATGCTCTTACGAACGCCGAGCGCGCGCCGACCGGCGCACCGACCGGCTCGCCGAACCGGTGAAGCTCGCTCACAAGCTGTTGCCCTTCGAGCGTGCGGGCATCGACCCGGTTCGGAGCAAGCAGGACGGCAACATTGTCGCGGCGTCGCGCACGCACCTCGCGCACGATCGCCAGTGCCTGCTCGGTGGCTTCAAGATCGAGACCGGACGGCGTGCAAGGCATGACAGCAACCGCGGCGACCGCGATGGCGGCAGCGACGGCATATTCGTTCGGAGGCGTATCGACAACGACCAACTCCGATCTGATTGCACCAAGATCCTGTGCCCAAGCTCGGCCCTCTTGGCGTTCCAACGGCAGTTCGCGGACTTCGAACGGCAGCAATCCAGGTTCGGCCCACTGGCTCGCCGATCGCTGGCTGTCCGAGTTCGACGACGACGACGCGGTATCCGCGGCGATTGAATTCGCCGGCGAGCCCAAGCGCGATGGTCGTCTTGCCGACGCCGCCTTTCCGTTGAACGACGGCTATGATGAGCGCCATCGCTGCTGATCTCGCTTCGTTGAGGCTGCTGCTTGAAAAAATACGTCAACCGCAACCGTCGCCATCCCCGGGGTAGAATTATGCCGTTCGGCCTTTTGCGTAATCCGCCCAAAGGGGGGACCGGAACAGTTTGTCACGACGGTAGTCCCGCTTAGTCGGGCTATGGATGATCGATTCGGTAGTGTGGCAGGCCTTCGGTTTCAACAGAGTTGCGAAGCAGATCGCGACACTCGTCTCGCCGTGCCGACAAGATGATGTCAACAAACGGCCAATAACCCTGGCTCAGGCTAGCGCAGCGACAGCAGTAGGCTCGATTTCGCGATGCCGAACCGTCGGGTTTCAAGCGCGCTGGCGCGTCGAACTGCGAAAGACCCGGACGCGACTGGATGGCTTAGGCGACGGTGGCGGAATGTCCTCTGGCACGCGAGCATCCTCGGGCGGCGCCGCTCCGCGCTCGACCTGCCCCAAGCGTCCCAGACCGACGCGAAGACCGACCAACGGTTCGCGTCCGGTCGGTCCTGAAAAGGTGAGGCGGGGTCCGCTCTGACGTTGCTTGGGCGAACCCAAGAAGATCGTCTCGACAATCAGTTCGAACTGAGGGGCGAGCGGGCCAGATAGTTCCAAATTGGCCCCGACGAGCGGCAGGGCGCGCCCTTTCGTTCCGGCAAAGGACCCGATACTGCCCATGTTGGTCGAGACAGGTTTGGGCCCTCCGATGCGCGCCGCATAACCGATCTCGAGCCCGGCGGGCTTTCCTGGCCAATCGATCGCGAACCCCTCGACCCGCGACGGCGAGGTGGGCCCGGCGAGCCATTCGTCGGCGCGCACGGCGATATCGCCAACGCCGGCGACATGACCGACGAGCTTAAAATCCTGCAGATCGAGCGCAGAGGCTTTTGGTAGCGGTGCTGCGCTTGGACCTGCCGCGGCTGCTGATACGGCGGTGCTCGCGGCGCCGGTTGACTGCGCTAAGGCTTCAACCTTGATGGTTGCCGCGACAGAACCGTTGTCTCGCGTTGGCACGACTTCGATCACGAGCTTTGCTGGCTGGATCGACCGTACGACGGCCATGCTCCCGGGTCCGCTGAGGACACCATCGGGAACGTCAGGATGCGAAAGAATGACGACGTCGTGGTCGTTTCCAGGCTCAGCAAAAACCCGCGCTCGCGGCGGGTCGCGGGTGTCTTGAGCGGAATCATATCGGACGAGGTAGAGGCCGCGATTGATCGATACGGTCTTTTGTTGCATGGGCCTATCATACGCTCCCTGCCAGACCGACGGATCTTGAGCAAGTCATTGCTACCCCAGGATTTTTCGAGTGCGTCGAAACGATGACGCTCAGCCCCTTGGATCGAACGATGGTATGGGCTGACCCTTTCACTGGTCAATCTGAAAATCAGAATGCCGCACGAAACAAATGTTGAGCGCATTCTCCGGTAACGAAATCCTTCTCTTGCGATAGCCAATTGTAGGTTGAGCAGGCTAAAAGGACATGCAGAGCATCTATGTGCGCTCCGGCATATCTTGGAGCCGACGATAAAGCCCGCGCGGAATCAGCGCGGTAAACGGCAGCGAATTAGGATCTGGCTCGCGTTTTGAAATGAACATCCTGTTCGTGCACAATAATTTTCCGGCGCAATTCAAGCATGTTGCTCGGACTTTGGCAGACGATCCGACGGTGACGGTCGCGGCGATCGGCGCGCCCACGGCCCAACCCGTCAACGGCGTCAAATTACTGAAATACTTTGTCAGCGATGGCGACGTATCGGCCACCCATCCGTTCGCGCGCCGGTTCGATCTTGAATGCCGCAGAGCGGAGCAAGTGCTCTACGCTGCTTCGTCCCTGGTGCAATCCGGATTCGCACCGGACGTCATCGTTGCGCATTCGGGGTGGGGAGAGTCGTTGCCGCTGCGGGCCATTTTTCCCAAGGCGCGCCTCGTGGTTTATAGCGAGTTTTACTACGGCGTTGCCGGCCGGGACGTGGGATTTGATCCCGAATTTCCCGAAACGGGCGTCGACGGACACGCGGCTCTCCACCTCAAGAATGCAACGGCACTCCTCGCCCTCGCAGATTGCGACGAAGCCATCTCGCCGACGGAATGGCAGCGCTCGACCCACCCGCCGGAGTTCGCGAGCAAGATCAAGGTCATTCACGAAGGGGTCGACATCGACCTCGCTTCGCCTGACGACAAGGCAACGTTTCATCTTCCGAACGGGCGGCGGATCTCGAGCGGCGACGAGATCGTTACCTTTGTCGCGCGCAATCTCGAACCGATTCGCGGCTATCACATCTTCATGCGTGCCTTGCCGAAGATTCTTGCCCGACGACCGCAAGCGCAGGTTCTGATCGTCGGCGCGGATGGCGTGTCGTATGGAATGTCCCCGCCGAAAGGCGAGACCTGGAAATCCATTTTCTACCGCGAAGTCGAGGGTCGGATCGACAAGGGGCGCGTGCATTTTCTCGGTCGCCTGCGCCACGAGGATTATTTGGGCGTCCTGAAGATTTCGGCGGCGCACGTCTATCTCACTTATCCATTCGTCTTGTCCTGGTCCTGCATCGAGGCGATGAGCACCGGCTGCCTCGTCATCGGTTCGGATACGCCCCCGGTTCAGGAGGTGCTCAGTCATGACAACGGCGTCCTGTTTCCCTTCTTCGACGTCGAGGGGTTGGCTGATCGCGTGATCGACGCCTTGGCCAATCCCGGCCGCTATCGATCGCAACGGGAGAACGCCCGGAAACTGGTGCTCGCCCAGTTCGACACGCGCCGAATCTGTGTGCCCAAATTCATGGCCTTGATCGGACACGAAGCGGCTCCGTCCCAATCAGTCAGCCGGGAGCGCATGCGGTCTCGCCTGGCGCGATGATGGGTCCGAACTGGCAATTCTTTGATCCCGCCCGCCACGCGCGAGCTCTTGAGAGCTTGGCATTGCAGGCGCTAGTTGACGATGACCTGACCACGGCCTTCGCCTGCGCCGATCGTCGCTGTCGGATCCAGCCCATCCCCCAAGCGCATCACTACACGCTGCGTGCGGAGATTTCCTGGCGCATGGGAGAGCACACGCACGCGCTGTCGGATTTGCAGACGGCGCAGGCGTTGGAGCCTCGCGACCTGCGGGTCAACCGGCGCTTCCTCGCCTGGGGCGAGGAGCCGTTGCGCACCGCAGCGGCACGCTTGCTCATAGCGAATGATGGCGATCTGGGCAGCATCGCGAAGGCACTCGCGGTGCTCGCGCCCGGCGCGGAGAACACGCCGGCATTCGGCGCAGCAACGATCCTCGATGGCGCCATCATCGGATGGGCTGCATGGCGGGGCGCCGGGCAAGTGGAACTGGTGGTCCTTGGCGAGGAGGGACGCGCGGCGACGGCCCTCTCCGACGACGAGATGCACCCGCTACATAATTGCCTCGGTCATGCAACGAGCTTCACTGTTCAGCGCCCGCTTTCGCACCATCCACAAACCGTGGTTCTTGAAATCGATGGCGAACCATTCTGGCGGGCGACGGCGCGGCCCAGCGCGTCGGTGCCCTCTGCTCGCACCAGTATGGAGCGGGCGGCCCGGAAGCGGAGCAATCGAGTAACGGTCGTCGTCCCAGTTTACGGGGACTACACCGCAACCCGGCGATGCCTCGCCGACTTGCCGTCGCAGTTGGGAGGCAGCCATCGGGCGATCGTGGTCGACGATGCCTCTCCAGACCCGCGTATTCGCGAGCTTGTCCGCGACATCGGCGAGGATCCGCGCATCTCGTGCATCTTCAATGCGGAGAACCTCGGATTCGTCGGTGCCGTCAATCGCGCGCTGCGCCAAGTCGACGACGGCGACGTCCTCCTTCTGAATTCCGACACTGTCCTGCCGCCGCGACTACTGCCGCGGCTCGCGGCAGTAGCCTCCTCGGCGCCGGACATCGGCACGGTTACGCCGCTTTCCAACAACGGCGAGTTCACAAGCTTTCCGCGGCCTAACGAGCCCAATCCGATGGGCTCCAGAGCGCAGGTTCTCGCGATCGATCGTGCCGCCGCCGCCGTCAATGCCGGTGCTGTGGTCGACATCCCGAACGGCATCGGCTTCTGCCTTTACATCACGCGACGATGCCTCGATGCCGTCGGTGCGCTGTCGGAGACGCTTCACCGCGGCTATCTCGAAGACGTCGATTTCTGTCTGCGCGCCCGCGAACTCGGATTTCGCAACGTGTGCGCGCCGTCGATCTACGCCGGCCATGCCGGCTCGCGCTCGTTCGGCGATGAAAAGCGGGCTCTCGTGGTGCGCAATATTCACACCATCGAAAGCCGCTATCCCCACTACCGCGAGGAGTGCGCCGCTTATCTCGTTGCCGATCCGATCCGGCCTTACCGGAAGGCCATCGAGCGCGCGCTCCCGCCGCGCACAGGTCCGTTGCGACTGTTGATCTCGGGTCCGGACTTGCTCGAAGAGATCGTTGCGGCGCGCGCTGACGAACTTGCGGACGCAGCAACCGGGGTTCTTGCGCTATGTGTCCGATATGGTGCTTCGGGGCCGATCGTTCGTCTGCGCGAATGGGGCGGTGGCGCGCCTCAGTCGCTCGCCTTCGAACTTGAGCCAAGCGACGAGCGCGCCGCTCTCAAGGCCTACATCGAGGCCGCGGCGCCGGAACTGATCGAAATTGCGGGCCTCGCGGCGGTTCCCACGTCGCTACTCGACCTGATCGGCGAGCTTGGCATCTCCTATGATCTGCTGGTCGTCGACGCCAGCATCGTGTGCCATCGCGGCACGATGATGCGGCGAGACGGCAGCATCTGCGACGCGTCGGCGACGGGAATGGTCTGCGCCGATTGCGCTCCGCCGGGAGCGGAGCAGATGCCGCCGACATCCGATGATCGGTTCGGGAAGAGGTCCCTCTTTATCGAGAAAGCGCGTCGGATTCGCCCCCTGTCGCGGGCCGCCGCTGCGTTCGCATCCCGGATTTTAGCAGATCGCCGGATCCGCTCTTTCGAATCGCCCGATCGCTCTTCTTCTCCCTCCCCCCCTGTGGGGGAGGGTCGGGGTGGGGGGTCGGGAGGTTATGGCGATGAAGTGCCTCATCTCCCGACCCCCACCCCCGACCCCTCCCCACAAGGGGGAGGGGAGAAAGAGGGCGGCCTTGCGGCTAACCGCATCATGCCGGTTCAGTGGCCTTCAATTAAGCCGAGGGACCGCGCCGACGAGGGACGCGGGCAAACACTCGGATTTCTCCTGATCAGTGCCACTGCGGCCGAGCAGCGATTGACGTTGAATGTGGCGCGCTGGTTCAAGCGCGAGCGCCCCGAGATGGCGCTCGTCGCCCTAGGAACAACGCTCGACGATCTCGGGCTGATGAAGGCCGGAAATCTGTTCGTGTCGGGCCAAGTGCCACATGACGAATTTGACCGCGTAATTCAGCAATACGACTTGAAAGCACTGTTTTTGCCGATACGCCAACCACTGTTCGGGCATCTGATCATTGTGCGCGCGGAAGCGTGCGGATTGCCCCTCGCCTATTTCGACTGGTCGTTCGGCGTTATTGCGCGGCGGGACGACGATCTCGCGCTGGACCCGCAGCTTGCCGATGAGGACGTGGCCCGCCAGTTGGCGCAGTGGTTCGAGGGTCACTGAAACGCGATGGCGGCGCGCAAGAAATCCTCGATTTCGGCCGAGCGTGAGTTGCGCTCGACGTTTCGGCGCTCCGGCGAGCGTGACTTTGAGGGGCATGTCGTCGATCCCGCCGATCCCGAACGGAAGTTCGTCGTCGAACTCCTGATCGACGGATATCCAACCCAAGTCACCCGCGCCGATCACTTTGTCGACGAGCTTGCAGAGGCAGGCATCGGCGACGGCTGCTATGGCTACGGCTTCACGCTCGATCAGCGGATCGTCGACGCCGGCTCAGTTTTCGAAGCGCGCCTCGCGAACACAGCGACGAGTCTCGGGCCGCCCATCATCGCGTCGTCTCCGCACCCGACGCAGACCGAAATATCGGCCGTCGGCGAGGTGCAATGGCTGCATGGACTGCGGCTGCGCGGCTGGCTCGCCCAAGACAAAATCGATGCGGCATCCGTCAAAGCCACTGTCGACGGCGAAGTCGTGGCGATCGCACAGGCTAGCGGGTGGACGCATCTCGGCGCGACCCGTGCGGTCAGGGCGTTCGACTTGCAGTTGCCGACCCATATGGCCGACGGCCGCGTCCACCGCGTCCGCGTTCTCGCGGAGGGCGGGCAGGAATTGCGCGGCAGCCCGCTCACCATCGTGAGTTTTGCCGACGGGCTCGCGCAAGCGGTTGCCGGCATGGCCGACATCGAATCCGAACGGCTGCGCGCCGAGCAGTTCGACCGCCTGTTTCCGGCATCGATCCCCTTCAGCGATTATGATCATTGGGCCGAGCGTTTCCCGTTGCAGGCGCCGGCGAGCGCGGCGCGATCGATCGCGGTCGTTCTGGTCGGTGACGGCGATCTCGACGTGTCGCTCGACAGCCTGGAAGAACGTGGAGATGCCGAATGGTGCGCCGCTGCAATGCCGCCGCGGAACAATCAGGTCAGCTTCGATCCACAGCTTGTGCTGCAGTTTCTCAACGGCGAGGCCGCCGCTTGCGACATCGTCTTGTTTGCCATCGCGGGCACGCAATTCTCGGCGACGGCCTTGCCGCGCATCCTGTCCGCGTTTTCGAAATTTCCCGAGGCCGCCGCGGTTTATGGTGACCTCGAAATTTGCAATGACGACGGGCGACGCTGGCCGATCGCATTTCCGGCGTTCGACTACGAGCGCATGCTGGAGCAGGGTTATTGCGGCTACGTGCCGGCATTCCGGCGTTCCGCCGCGGACGCGCTGCTCGGTGCCGGATGCTCCGATCTTTATCGCCTGTTCAATGCGCTGTTCGATGCGACCGGCCCCGCCCGCGCATCGATCGTGCATATCCCCGGGGCTTTGGCGTGCTTGCCCCCGATCGACGCACCATCGGCCGCCCGCGCACTTGCGGCGGCAGGATCGGCTCATTTGCAGTCGCGAGGCATTGCAGCGGAGGTGATGGTTTCGGAGGGCGGCGCGTTTCCGGCGGTCCATGTCAAGCGGGCCATCGCGCCGGCGAGTGTGTCCATCATCATTCCGACCCGCAATCGCTCGGAATTGCTGCAGACCTGCATCGAGTTCATTCGCCCGGCCGCGACAGCGCTCGGCGCCGAAATCATCGTGATCGACAATGATTCCACTGAGCCGGAAGCGCTTGCTTATCTCGCCAAGATCGACGGTAGCGTGGCGCGGGTCATCAGGGTCGAAGGCCCGTTCAACTTCGCTCGTCTCAACAACTTGGCAGTCGAGGCGGCCCGCGGCGAACATCTGTGCCTCCTCAACAATGATGTCGAGGCGCTGGACAACGAATGGCTTACCGAAATGATGAGCCGGATTGCGGAGCCCGACGTCGGCGCCGTTGGCGCGATGCTGATCTGGCCGAGCGGCGTCGTGCAGCATGGCGGCGTGGTGCTGGGCCCAAGCTTTGCCGCAGCCCATGCCTTCAATGACCGCACCGACGATGATCCCGGATACGCTGATCTTCTGTGCGTCGCGCATCAATCGAGCGCGGTCACTGCCGCGTGCCTTATGGTCCGGCGGACCGACTACCTCGCGGTCGGGAGAATGGATGCGGTGCGTTTCCCCGTCAACTTCAATGATGTGGATCTCTGTCTCAAGCTCGCTGCTCTGGACAAACGCATCATCCTTACCCCCCACGCGCGCCTGCTGCACGTGGAGTCGGCGAGCCGTGGCAATGATGACGTTCCGGAGCGTGCCGCCCGTTTTCGGCGTGAGATCACGAACCTGCGTAATCGCTGGGGCGAAGTGTTGTTCGATGATCCGTACTACAGCCCGATGTTGTCGCTCGACCCGGTCCCATTTTCCGCGCTGGCGTGGCCGCCGCGCTCCATGGCGCCGCGAGTCTCGGCACAGCCGAAGACGGTCGACGTTCCGCCGGGAATATGAAGGTCAGGAAGAGGGGCTTACGCGCCCACCGGGCCGCCATACTGCTCGTTGGTGACGTGCTCAAGCCAGGTCACGTGGTTGCCGTCGAGCGACTCCTGCATGGCGATATGAACCATCGCGCTTGTCGGCGACGCGCCGTGCCAGTGCTTCTCGCCCGGCGGAATCCACACGTTATCGCCGGGGCGGATTTCGCGGATCGGGGCGCCCCAGGTCTGCACCCAACCCAGGCCCGAGATGACGTGCAACGTCTGTCCGAGCGGATGTGTGTGCCACGCGGTGCGCGCCCCGGGCTCGAACGAGACCCGCGCGGCCCGGATGCGCGCCGGTGCCGGCGCTTCGATGATCGGGTCCTGCCACACCGTACCGGTGAATGAATCTGCGGACATGCGGCGCGAGGGCGCCGAGCCTGCGGTCTTGATCTCCATGGCTGCTCCCGTGAGTACGAAATGCTGCGAAGAAAGAAGTCGTCTCTCGCGCGCGTTGGTAACAAATTTTGCGACTCACCGAAACATGCCACGCAAGAACTCGACAAAGTCTGCGCGAGGCTTGCGCTCATCCGCCGAGCCGGTGCTCGAGCCGGCTCATGAATCGCACCACCGGCCACAACAGCACGAGATAGACCAACCCCGCGAGCACGATCGGTGATGGATTGTAGGTGACTGAACGCGCCATGTCGGCGGAATAGAGCATTTCCGGCAGCGCCACGACGCTCGCGAGCGAGGTGAGCTTGACAACCTCGACCGTGTTGGAGACGAGGTCCGGCAGCACGTTGCGGACTGCCTGCGGGATCACGACGTAGGTCATCGCCTGCAAAGCGGTGAGCCCGGTCGAGCGCGCGGCCTCGCGCTGGCCGGCGCCGACGCTGTCGAGGCCGGCGCGATAGATCTCGCCGTAGTAGGCCGAATTGTTGAGGAAGAAGGCGACGCACACTGACGCGAACGGCGTCAGGCGAAGGCCGGCGAACGGCAGACCGGCGTGGATGAAAATCAGCAGCACCAGCGGTGGTATCGCGCGAAAGAGATCGACCAGCACGGTGACCGCGACCCGCACGGTGCGAGCGCGGGCGCCGCTCGCGAGCGCGACGAGGAGGCCGCCGGCAAGGCCGAGCGGGATCACCGCCGCGCAGATGAGCAAGGTCATGCCAAGCCCGCGCAGGATCAGTGGCGCCGCCTGCCACATGATGTCGAGGTTGAAGAACTGCTCGGCCATCTCGCGCATCAGGCGCGCCTCCACGCATAGCGCGCTTCGATCCAGCGCCCGGCGATGACCACCGGCACGAACAGCACGAGATAGGCGATCGCGCCCATCATGAGGGGCGTCGCATTGAGCGAGAACGCCTCGGCCGTGGTCGCCTGATTGAGAATTTCCGGCACGCCGATCACCGTGCCGAGCGCGGTGTTCTTGGTGATGACGATGGTGCGATTGGTGAGCGGCGGCACCGTGAGCCGCACCGCCTGCGGCAGCACGACGTAGAACAGCGCGCCGGCGTAGCCGAGTCCGGTCGAGCGCGCCGCCTCCCACTGGCCCTTGCGCACCGAGAGAATGCCGGCCCAGAAAATCTCCTCGGCAAAAGCCGCGAGAATGGCCGAGAGCACAAGCCACAGCACGGCGTAGCTCGGCAGCACGATGCCGACATTGGGCAGGCCGAAATAGATGATGAGAATGAGCACGAGCGGCGGCAGAGCGCGGGACACGTCGACGAAGATCACGATCGGCACGCTGACGACGCGCAGGTGCAGGCTGCGCGCGAGCGCCAGCGCAAGGCCTGCGGCGATGCCGGTGATGACCACGAGCACTGCGATCTCGACCGTCACCACCATGCCTTTGAGGATGTCGGGCAGGTAGCGCACGATGAGTTCGCGCTTGAAGAACGTGTCGAGAAAGAGCGACCAGCTGTCCATCGCCGCTTACGGCTCGCGCCCGTCGATGGCGACGCGCTGCTGCTGGCCGCCGGAAAGTTCGCTCGGGTAAGCCCGCGCCTTGTCGGCGAGCCCGACGCGATCGAGCGCTGCAAGCCCCGCGGCGTCGGCCTTGTTGGCCGCAAAACGCAGCACCTTGCGCAGCGCGAGCGTGACATTGCCGAGCGCCGTCATGTGCGGATAGAGGTCGAACGCCTGAAACACCATGCCGATGCGCCGGCGCATGGCATTGATGTCGGTCTTCGGATCGAGGAGGTCGACACCGTCGACCTCGATCGCGCCCCCCGTCGGCTCTTCGAGCCGGTTGAGGCAGCGCAGGAACGTGCTCTTGCCGGCCCCCGACGGTCCGATGATGAAGACAAGCTCCTGCGGCGCGACCGCAAGGTCGATCCCCTTGAGCACCTCGGTGCCGCCGAACGCCTTGCGCAGCCCCCGCACCACGAGGATCGGTTTGCCGGCAGGCGGGGTCATGGGCGAGCAACTCGCAGAGGAGCCCGTAGATACCATGAGGGCGATGGGCGTGCGTCCGATAGGTTTGGGTTGTCGCACTCGAACCATCGGAGGCATTAGATGCAAACATCGCATACCGGCACGCCCATCGGGGGTGATCATGGCACGATTTTCGTTTCGATCGAACTGAGCCAGAAGACATGGCTGGTGACGCTGCACAGCCCGGAGCGGGATCGGCTGTCGCGTCACCGGGTGAAGGGTGGAGCTCATGGTGAGCTGCTGGCGCTGATTGATCGTGTGCGTGGGCGGGCGGCCCGCGCGATGGGAGGGGTTCCTGCGGTGGTGAGTTGCTACGAGGCTGGCTACGACGGATTTTGGTTGCACCGGCTTTTGACGGCGTCGGGGATCCAGAATTACGTGTTCGATCCGGCGAGCATCGCGGTGGAGCAACGGGGCCGGCGGGCGAAGACCGATCGGATCGACGGCGAGCAGCTGCTGCGGACCTTGATGGCGTATTGCCGCGGCGAGCCGCGGGTGGTGCGAATCGTGCGGGTGCCGACCATCGAACAGGAGGACGCCCGTCGCGACAGCCGCGAACGGGAGCGGCTGATCAAGGAGCGGACGGCCCACACCAACCGGATCAAGGCGCTGCTGCGGCTGGTGGGAATGGCGATCGGCAACCCGTGCCGCCGCGACTGGCTGACATGGCTTTCGGCGCAGCGGGACCGGCAGGGCCAGGGGGTGCCGCCACGGATGCAGGCCGAGCTTGAGCGCGAGCATGAGCGGCTGATGCTGCTGTGCCGGCAACTAGCGGCGCTGGAGCGGCCGCCTGCCACAGCCGCGCCGACGCCTGCGGCGGCGCAGATGGCGCAGCGCCGCGACCTCCTGCTGGCGCTCAAAAGCCTCGGCCCGGTGTTCGCGTCGACGCTGACCAACGAGGCTTTCTACAAGGACTTTCGCAATCGCCGCGAGGTCGCCGGCTATCTCGGACTGGCTCCCAGTCCGTGGCAAAGCGGCGGGACTGCCCGCGAGCAGGGGATCAGCAAGGCAGGCAATCGGCGTGCCCGTCACAAGGCGATTGAGCTCGCCTGGCTGTGGCTACGGCATCAGCCGGGCAGCGCGCTTGCTCAATGGTTCCGGCAGCGCACCGTCAATGCCGGTCCTCGCATCAAACGCATCGCCATCGTTGCCTTGGCGCGCAAGCTGATGGTGGCGCTCTGGCGTTATCTCACAACCGGCCTTGTCCCCGACGGTGCGGTGCTCAAGGCGACCAAGGCGTAACCGCTTCAACGAACGCGTCACGCTGCGGCTGTTGCCGCGGTCAGCGCGGGACGGATGGTGACCGTGCCACCCTTGGGCCGACAAACGAGCCGCCCTGTAGATGGGTCACCTCCTCGTGGCTTCCTCGCCGCAAGCATGCGGAATGTGGGTGCGGACCAATGCGGTCCAACCGGATATGAGGTGATGCAGTGAGCTGCATAAATCATCGGAAGCCAATCCCGGTGCATGCGGACCGCGACGGCGCGCTGCGCTACGCATGGCTCCGCGCGCCGCCGCTACGCCCAATCCCCGAAATCCCCCAAACCTTCGCAACCCTTGACCCAGAGCCCCATATGAGGGTGGGCAAAGGCGCGCACTTCGCGCGCCGTGCCCACGCGTACATTCCGGCGGTGGGCACGCCTTGCTTTGCCCACCCTACGGGGGCTACGAGCGCAAGCCTCTCCATTGCCTCACGAGCACTTCGCCTGGTGCCGGGTCGGATCGTAGCCGGGCATGTCGGGCACGCCGTAGCCCGGAGAGATGGTCGCGGCGGCGGAGCCCGGCGCGGGTTTGGTGCCGAACCACTTCTCGTGGAGGCGCGCCAGCGTGCCGTCCTGCTTGATGCATTCGAGCGCGGCGTCGAGCTGGTTGCGAAGGTTGGCGCGGTCCTTGCGAACCGGCATCGCCCACACGAGGCCGGTCGAATAGTTGAAGGAAAGCTTGATGGCGGGATTGCTCTTCGCCGCCCAGGCGACGGCGGTATTACCGGCGACGTTGGCGAAGGCGCGACCGGAGATCACCGCCTGCACCGCGTCGGTGTTGGTGCCGTAGGACTCCACGGTCCAGCCGATCTTGTCGGCAAGCTCGCGCGCCCAGGAATCGTAGACCGCGCCCTTGTTGACGGCGATGACCTTGCCCTTGAAGCCTTCCAGGCTCGTGATCTCCGGCGCGTCCTTGCGGACGGCGAACAGGTAATCGGTGTTGAGATAGCCCTCGGTGAACAGGAGATTCTCGGCACGCTCCTTGGTCACGGTCACGGGCGCGATCAGAAAATCATAGGTGCCGGCCTGCAGCCCCGGAACGAGGCCGGAGAACTGCGTTGCCTCGATGTCGATCTTGCGATTGAGGCGCTTCGCGAGCTCGGCGCCGAGGTCGACATTGAACCCTTGAATGCCACCCGACAGATTTGGAAAGGCATGCGGCGCAAAGGTGCCGTCGATCCCGGTTTTGAGCGGCGGTTCCTGGGCGAGCGCCACACCGGCGACAAACACAGCCAGCAGAGCCAACAGAATGCGGTTCATGTTGAAATCTCCCTTGTGTCGGGCGGCCGAACGACTTTTCCTTAAGTCCCCGTCGTCCCCGAAATGACGCGAGCGACTCTTATGAGACATTTGACATGTTCAGGTGCTAGGCTCGGATAGCTTCCCAAGGTTCTATCAGACTGGCCCCTATGATGCTTTTCATTACATCGCAGTCGCCTTTCGCGTGGAAGGGGCGAGCCGCCGTGTTCGCAGCGTGCGCTGTCGCATTGTCCATGCAGGGCATAGGGTACGCGCAGGACAAGGGCACCCTCAATCCCGAGCCGTTGCCGCCGCTCGCCAAGCCTGATGGTCCCCGCACGCCGGCCAAGGAGTTGTTCGCCCGCAAGACCACCCCGTCGGCGGGACCCGCGCGGCCGCTCGGGTTCTATGCCAAGGGCTGCCTCGCGGGTGCAGTCGCATTGCCGATCAACGGGCGGAGCTGGCAAGTCATGCGCGTCTCGCGCAACCGCAATTGGGGCCATCCGAACCTGGTGCAATTCCTCGAAGAATTGGCCGACAAAGGAACGACCATCGGCTGGCGCGGGCTTCTTCTTGGCGACATGTCGCAACCGCGCGGCGGCCCGCTGCTTGCGGGACATACCAGCCATCAGGTCGGTCTCGATGCCGATATCTGGCTCACGCCCATGCCGGCGCACGAGCTGACGCGAGAGGAGCGCGAAGAGATGATGGCGACGATGGTAGTCGCCGATAACCGCAAGGATGTCGACCCAAAGGTGTGGACGCCGGCGCACTTGGCGTTGATCAAAGCCGCGGCCGAGGATCCGCGCGTCGCCCGCATATTCGTGAACCCCGCGATCAAGAAGGCGCTCTGCCGCGAAGCCGGTAACGATCGCGAGTGGCTGCGCAAGGTGCAGCCATGGTTGGGTCACGACTGGCACTTCCATGTCCGCCTCCACTGCCCGCCCGACACTCCGGAGTGCGAGCCGCAGCCGCCGCGCGATGTGGGTGATGGCTGCCACAGCAAGGAGTTGGATCGCTGGAACAACGTCGTGATCGACTCGACGCGGTCGAACCCTCGGGCGGGGCCGAAAATGTCCGAGCTGCCGGCGGCCTGTCGACAGCTGCTGAACGCGCCGTAGCGCCGTCTCTCTGGGCAAAGCCACCGCCCTTGCCCGACCGCACCTGTGGCGTTTTTGCAAAAGGAGCGCTGCAATGTCGAATTGTACTTTCACGAGAGCCTGCTCTGCGGCGGTTCTCGCATTGATCGCCATCCAAGGCGCGCAGGCTCAGACAGCGGACGTTGCGCCGGTGAACAGCGGCGCCAATCCTTATCGCGTCATCCGCGATTGGGCTCAGCTCACGTTGGAACAAAGGCCCTGGGGCGGATCGAATGGCGTCGCCATCGATCGGGACGGCAAAACGGTGTGGGCGACGGACCGTTGCTCACCGGGGACGGCGCCCGGCTGTCTCGGCACCAAGGCGAACCCGGTCCATCATTTCGACGAGTCGGGAAAAGAGATCAAAAGCTTCGGCGGCGGCATGTTCGTGTGGCCGCACGGCATCCATGTCGATCGGGACGGCAACGTATGGGTGACGGACGCGCGCGTGCCGAGCGCCGAGGAGATCAAGAAGTTTCCCGGCGAAGACCATAAGGGCAGCGTCGCCGTCAAATTCAGTCCCGACGGCAAAGTGCTGATGACACTCGGAAAGCCCGGCGTGAAAGGCAATCCGCCGGAAGCCTTGACCGAACCGACCGACGTCGTGACCGACCCTGCCAATGGCGACATTTACGTCGCCGAGAGCCATACCAACGTCGAGGACCCAAATCTTGTCGGGCGCATCTCGGTGTTCGACAAGGACGGCAAGTTCCTGCGCACCATCGGCAAGACCGGAACCGGGCCGGGCGAGTTTCGTACGCCGCACATGATCAAGTTTGATTCGCAGGGGCGGCTGATCGTCGCCGACCGGCACAACCACCGTATTCAGATCTTGACCAAGGACGGTAAGTATCTCGGCGAATATCGGGAGTTCAGTCGCGTCAGCGGGATCGCGATCGACGGCAACGACGTGCTTTACGCCGCCGATTCCGAATTCGACGCCCAAGAGCCACCCAGGCTGGCTCAAGGGCATTCGAATTGGCAGCTTGAAAGACGGCAAGGTGACGATCTTTATCCCGCCGCACAAAACCGATTCCCCGGACGGAGCCATGGGCGAGGGAATCGCCATCGATGCCGCCGGAAATATTTTTACCGCTGAAGCCACGGTCAGGGGCGTGACGAAGTACGTCAAGGAGTAGTGCACATCGCGGAGCCGTACCTGAAACTTGGGGTCCGATATCTGCGGCTTCGCGCGCGGAGTTTCTGTCCCCGTGAGACCGACATTCGCTAGGTCGACTGCGCAGGCTTTTCCAGCGTCCCGTCGATGGCCTTCCTGACGGTCGTCTCGCAGAGCTTGCAGCGAAACACGTACAGGTCATTGGAAAGACCGCGCCTGATCTTGGCGATCAGGATCATGGGGCCGCCGCACGCGGGGCAAGGTTCTGTGTATTGAGTCATGATGCCCGTTCGGTGTTCTTGGTCTTGGGAGCACAAGAGCTGCAAAGGCATTTACCTGCTCCGATTGCGTCCTCGGCAATGATGTCGAGGCGCTTTGCGCGTACCAGCGCGCGGTGAATTGGGGGACGGGATCTCCCGCCCCCCGGAGCCGCCCGCTGGAAAGGGAGTGATGCCGGAGCGACCTGGCACAACCAGCGGGCTGCCGTTGCGTGTTACGCGTTGCGGAGCGGCACCGCGACAAACCGCATGTCGTTGCCGGTCTTCACCCGCATCAGCACGGTGTGCTTGCCGTCCTTGTTCATGTTGGTGAGCTCACGACGCACGTCTTCCGGCTTCGAGACCTTCTTGCCGGCGATATCGAGGATCACGTCGCCGGTCTTGATGCCGTGCTCTGCAGCCGGACCATCGGGATCAACCGCGGTCACTGCGACGCCCTGATCGCCTGCGCCGCCGACATCGCTCGCCGGAGCGAGCGTGAGTCCAAGGCGAGGCGCGCCTTTGTCCGGCGAGCTTTGATCGCTGGCATCGGCTTGGCGCTGCTGCGTCATCTCGCCGACCGTGAGCGACACGGTCGTGGGTTCACCCTTGCGCAGGATCGAGAGCTTCACCGAAGTGCCGGGTGACATCGCACCGATCTTGCGGGCAAGATCGCGCGCATCCTTCACGTCGTGGCCGTCGACCGCCGTGATGACGTCGCCGGCGAGGACGCCGGCCTTGGCGGCCGGGCTGCCGGATTGCGGCTCGGCGACGAGCGCGCCTTCGGCCTTCTTCATGCCGAGGCTGTCGGCGATCTCCGCAGTCACGGGCTGGATCTGCACGCCCATCCACCCGCGGGTGACGTGGCCGTCCTTCTTGAGCTGGGCCACCACCTGCTTCGCCGTATCCGACGGGATGTCGAAGCCGATGCCGACCGAACCACCCGACGGCGAGAAGATCGCGGTGTTCACGCCGATCACGTTGCCGTCCATGTCGAAGGTCGGGCCGCCGGAATTGCCGCGGTTGATCGGCGCATCGATCTGGATGAAGTCATTCATGCTCGAGCCGATATCGCGGCCGCGGGCGGAAACGACGCCGGCCGTCACGGTGCCGCCGAGGCCGAACGGATTGCCGACCGCCACGACCCAGTCGCCGATCCGCGGATCGCGGTCGGCGAACTTGGCGTAGGGGAAGTTGTTGCCGTCCACCTTGATCAGGGCAAGATCGGTCTTGGGGTCGGTGCCGATGACCTTGGCCGACAAGGTCTTGCCGTCGTCGGTGATCACCTGCACGGTCTTGGCATGCTCGACCACGTGATTGTTGGTCACCGCGTAGCCGTCAGCGGAAATGAAGAAGCCTGATCCTTCGGCCGCCGTCCGCGGTGCCCGGGAGTCGAAGCGCTCCTGGCGATCACCCATGCCGTTGGGCGCATCCTTGAAGCCGAACTGACGGAAGAATTTTTCGAACGGCGAGCCCTGACGGAACGGCATCACATCGTTCTCGTCTGCGCTCGTCTGGGCGACGGCATCAAGCTTCACCCGCACCGAGATGACGGCGGGCTTCACCTTTTCGACGATGTCGGCAAACCCCCGCGGCTGCGCGGCGGTCTCGGCGGCGATCGCGGAAGACATCCACCCGGACGACGGCGAGGTCGTTTGCAGGCCGGCGCCGGCCGCGAGCACCGCGATGCCGAGACAGCCAGCCGATCCCAGCAGCGCGATCCGGCGCACGCCGAATTTGCCTGCGAGTTTTTCATTAACGTGCGTCATACGTTTTTCTCCATTTGCGAGGCGCGATGAGCGCTCGTGGGATGTTCGAATAATCTGGCGAACGTTAAGCCGATCTGTCCCGGGCATTAACTTCCGTCCAGCTTGGCGCTTCGCGCTGCGATCGAACGCCGCATCTCAGCGACAAGTCCGCTGATGGCGAGGTGTTTGTCGGCGAGAAGAAGCCGTCGCTCGCTGGAAGTAACGAGACTTAAACCGTCACCACGTCATTCATGGTTGCAACCCGTTTCAAACGCGCGCCGATCGCCGTGGCGACTACGGGCCTTCAATCTGATGAGGTTTTGAAGGGAGGATAAGATGATGAAGCGCCAGATTTTACGAAAGACAGTAGCGGCTGTTGCCGCCTGTACCCTCGTGCTGAGCGGCACTGTGCAATCCGTCCTGGCTTGCACCGGCGTCAGGCTAAAGGCCATGGACGGTTCGATCGTTTTCGGTCGCACACTCGAGTGGGGATCGTTCGATCTTAAGTCGCGGCTCGCCGTGATTCCCCGCGGCTACAGGTATTCTGCCCAAATGCCGGACGGTAAAATGGGTCTATCGTGGAAGGGGCGATATGGCGTGGTCGGAATCGATGCGGTCGAGAAGGACGTCGTCGTCGAAGGGATGAATGAGCGAGGGCTTGCGGTCGGCTTGTTCTACCATCCCGGCTTCGCCGAATATCAAACCTATGAACCGGCCCAAGCCGCCCAATCACTGGGCCCGACCGACGTCGGACAGTATCTCCTGACGAATTTCGCAACGATCGATGAGGTTCGCGCTGCGCTCGCCAAAGTTCGTGTGGTGCCTGTGGTCGAGCCTGCGCTCGGCTTTGCGGCTCCGGTCCACTACATCGTCACCGAGCCGGATGGCAAATCGATCGTTATCGAGTTTCTGAAAGGTGAAATGAAAATCTTTAACGCGCCTCTTGGCGTGATTACCAATGCGCCGACCTACGATTGGCACGAGACCAATATGCGCAATTATGTCAATCTTTCACCGGTTGCGCTGCCGGATCGCGAGATCGAGGATTTGAACTTCAAGCCGCTCGGTGGCGGAAGCGGCATGATCGGGCTGCCGGGCGACTTCACGCCACCGTCGCGATTTGTCCGTGCTGTGGCATTTTCCGCAACCGCGCGTCCAACGCCGACCGGCGGCGAAACGATCTACGAGATTTTCCGCATTCTCGACAATTTCAACGTGCCGCTCGGCGCCGCCGAAGGCACCGGGGACGACAAGACCCAAGGCATGCGCAGCTCGACCATCTGGACCAGCGCGTCCGACACGAACAACAAGGTCTTTTATTATCACACGCAACATAACCGCCGCGTGCGGATGGTCGAACTGAAAAAGATCGACTTCGGCTCGTTCAACGACATCAAGCACATGCCGCTCGATAAAGTGAGGGCGGAAGACATCGAAAACGTAACGCCACGGTAGCCCAGCTCCGCAGACTCGGCCGTCACCAGCGTTGGCGATCCCGCCGTGAGGACCTCGCACCACCGCAATGGGCGTTGCAGCCCTAGCTCATCGCTTGGCTCCTGCGACGGGCTGCATGAAATTGTTCGCGACATATGCGCCGATCTCAAAGCCCATCTCGCGTGCGACCAGGGTCGAGAAGCGCCAGTGGAAGCCTGACCAGACGCGTGCTTCAGAGATCTCGTCGACAAAGGCCCGCATATTGGTCCAGTGATGGACGACGCCAGGAGCAGTTGGACTGGTCATCGAGACGTCCGGAATATCCGCGGTGCCAAACACCGTTTCCACTACGCCGCCCAAGCTGGCGCCTTCGATGCAGTGCCCACATGGATACTCCGGATGCATCGGCGTTGCGTCGAATGGCTGCCACCCAGCGTCTCGCTCGGTTGCAGGATTGTCGTCGATGTCGCCGTTGCGGATCGCGGTGACGGGACGCCAGAATTCATAGTGGTACTTGGCGTCGAAAACGGCGATCAGGGAATTGGCGCGTGCCATCGCCACAAGTGCGAACAGGCGCGCGCAATCGACGACATTCAACTCCTTTGCGCCGGCCACTTGCCGGACGAGCGGGTAAAAGACCCTCCCGTCGAGCGCGAGCCAGAAGCGGCCATCTTCGATCTGCCGCGCCGAACGCTTGCTGCTGTTGCGGCCGCCCAACTCCTTTACCTCGTTATAGTTTGCGGCCCATTCGGAACTCGTGAGCGCGATCGGCGGTGCGGGCCGGAACTGAGAGGGGCTCGTGAGGGCGAACGTCTTTACCCGCGGCCATTGCGGTACGGCAGTGAAGGCAGTCGGTACATAGACGCTGGGCGCAGTGCGTGGCCGATAGGTGTCCGGCGCGTTGGCCCCGTCGTTCGCCCGTGCCTCCAAGATTTTGGCCGCGGCCGTCTCGCCGAGTTTGATGCCCTCGGTTTTGGTGGCGCCGTCGGGAATATTGGCAAGGTAGGCGGCGAGCGCTGCCTTTATCTCGGGTTCAGTTTTCGGGTCGATGCCCGCCAGCACCGTCGCAGCGGCTGCCGCCGCTGCAGCCTCCTTCGATGCTGTCGGTGCAGCTGGAAGCTGGGCCAAATACGGTTGGTATTTCCGCTCGATCGCGTTGACGGCATCGAACATGGCAAGATGGGCCATGGCGATGACCCGCTCAGCCGGGGGCGGGCCCATTGCATGGCTCACGACAAAGGTCACGGCTCGGTCGTTCCAGTCGCTGATCACGTCAGCTGATGCGGGCCGCGCCACAGCGAGCAGCACAATGGCAGCTAAGGCATTGCGATGGTTAGCGTTCATCCGAACTCTCCCATTGCCGATTGCAGCCACGGCGGCCGCGTGCGACAAATCTGGCGGCTTTGGTCCTCGAAGTACTGGCGAAGTTCCGGGAAACTTCCGGGAATGCGCATGGCCCCGGACGGACAATTCGCTTTCGGCTCTTTTCGCTTCGACGCACGAACCGGACAGCTCTGGCGCGATGGCAGCGAGCTGAAGCTCGCACCACGGGCGGCTGCTGTGCTGCATGCATTGGTGGAGCGGGCGCAGGAGATTCTCACTAAGCAGGAGCTGTTCGAACGTGTCTGGGGTGGAATGGCGGTCAGTGATGACGCCCTGACGTCCTGTATCCAGGAGCTTCGAAACGCCCTCGGAGATGATGCGCGACGGCCAAGCATCATCGAGACGCGACACCGGCGCGGGTACCGGCTTATGGTGCCGGTCGGATCAATTACCCAGCGGACCGCGGTCTCGCAGGCACGCGCGATCCCTCGGTTGGTCGGGAGAGCCGCAGAACTGGCGGAGCTTGCGCGCGGCTTCGATGAAGCGAGCGCGGGCCGTCGCCAGCTCTTGTTCGTCACCGGCGAGCCTGGGATTGGCAAGAGCACACTCGCCGATGCTTTTCTCGAACAGCTGCGAGGTGCGCACCTGGCCAAGATTGCGCTTGGCCAGTGTCTCGACCAGCACGGTGCGGGCGAGCCCTATCTTCCGCTGATCGAGGCGCTGACCCGACTTGCGCACGCGGCGGATGGAAGCTCGGTAAAGAAGATTCTATGGGCTCAGGCACCAAGCTGGCTTGCGCAGATGCCATCGCTATGGACCCGCGCCGAACGGCGTGCGCTGGAGGGGCGGGGGCGCGCGACACGCGAGCGCATGATGCGCGAACTCACCCATGCGGTCGAGGCCATCGCGGCAGAGGCGCCGCTGGTCCTCAAGCTGGAGGACATCCATTGGAGCGATGCGTCCACTCTAGATTGGATCGGCCATGTGGCGCGCCGGCCGGAGGCCGCACGACTGCTGGTGCTCGCGACGTTCCGGCCGGCCGACCCAGCGGCCGCCAGAGCGGGCCTCGACCGCCTTGTAACCGAGCTTGTTCTGCACGGACCATGCCGGGAAATTGCGCTCGATCCACTCAGCTTGGACGCTGTTGAGAGCTACTTGAGAGTCCGATTGGGCGATGACGGCAACGCAAGCGAGTTGCGCCAGATAGCGCCTGTGCTCCTGGAGCGGACCGGGGGCAATCCGTTGTTCATGACCAGCCTCGTGAACCAGCTGGTTCAGGGAACGACTGCCGGGCAGACGCTCGCCGCCATCAGGTCAATCCCCCATGATGTGCGGCGCTTCATCGACCGTCAGATCGACGAGCTCGCCGGAGGCGATTTTGATCTGCTGATCGCGGCGAGCGTGATCGGCCGGGAATTTGCTACCGCCGCCGTTGCTGCCGCGCTCGAACGTGACGTCGATGAAGTCGAAATCGGCTGTGCACGCTTGGCAAGGCAAGGCGCCTTCATCGGCAAGTCCGGATCGATCGCATCCACCGCGCCTATCGATTGGCCGGACGGCACGCGCGCGGGGGGATATCGGTTCCGGCACGATCTTTATCGCGAGCTCGTGTACGACCGCCTGCCGGCAGCGCGCCGCGCGCTTTATCATGCCCGCGTTGGTCGCTACCTCGAGGTCGCTTGGAGCAGAAAGCTTGATGCCGCTGCTGCTGAGCTCGCAGAGCATTTCGATCGCGCCAACGAGCCTGCGCGCGCACTTCCGCATCACCATCGCGCCGCCGCCAAAGCCCTGCGTCGAAGCGCGAATGCGGAGGCGATCAGCCATCTCCGGCAGGCGCTCACTGCGGTGGCGACGATCGCGGACGAAGGCGAGCGCACAAAGACCGAAGTCGAATTGTTGGTGAACCTCGGCGCAGCTTTTATGACGACACGAGGATTCGGCGCGGCGGAAGTTCTCGAAGCTTATTCCAGAGCGGAGATGCTCTGCGGACGCCTGGGCGAGCGTGCGGATATTTTCCCGGCACTTTGGGGCCAATGGCTATTCCGCTGGGGACGAAGTGAGATAGATGCCGCATGGCGATTGTGCGAACGGCTCTTGGCGCTTGCCGAACAGTCCGGCGATGTCGAGCTCAAACTGCAAGCGCACCATGCCTCGTGGGCGACCCTATTTGGATTAGGCAGGCTAACGGACGTGCGCGCGCATGCCGAAGCGGGTCTCGCCCTTTACGATGCGACAATTCATGAGGCCATGGCGTCGAGTTATGGCAATCATGATGCCGGTATCTGTGCCCGGTATTTTACGGCGTTGGCGCTGGCGCTTGGTGGCGAGGACACTCGCGCACGCTCAATGGCTGACAATGCAATTGCTGTTGCAGAAGGACTTAATGATCCGTTTTCTCTGGCGCTGTCGCTCTACTTTGCCGCAATGGCGGCACAGATTCTCGGCGACACGGCGATCGCCGCTGAGCGCGCTGAAGCGAGCCACCGGATTGCGGCGGAACACGATCTAGCAATGCCCAAAGCGTGGAGCACGGGGATTATCGGATGGTGTGCCGCCGAGAACGGCGAGCTTGAGCGCGGTGCTGCCCTGCTCACCGACGCAATCGCGGCGTTGCGTACTGCCCATTCTCGGCATTTCATGCCCTATCTCATGGGACTGCTGACACATGCGCAAATCAAGCTCGCGCGTCATGCTGAGGCAATGCAGACGGTCGAGGAGGGGATCGGACTTGTTGAGACGGGCGGGGAACGCTTCTTCAGTGCTGAGCTTCATCGCCTGAAAGGCGAGCTGCTTGCTCGTTTGAACGGTGGCTGTAACCGGGACGCAAGAAAGTCATTTCGCACCGCGATCGAAATCGCAAGGAGGCAAGGTGCCAAGGCCTTGGAGTGCCGGGGCACGGCGAGCTTGCAGCGTTGGGCTGAATGATAGCGTTGGAGGTTGGCGTCGAACGGTGAACCATTTCGCTTGAGTAAAGGCCGATGCGATCCGCCGATTTTGAGAGCATCAGGCCGGATTTTGTTTCCCGGCTCCTTTGAGGGAGTGGGTCAATTGACGCACGTCGTTTAATTCATCGAGCCGATCCACAAGGGACACGATGCGTTCTGCGCCGGAGAGGCCAACGACCGGAACGGCGAAGTTCATGAACTTGCGCTCCAGCGATGCGCGGGAAAGTGGTCGCAGAGCGTCCCCTTCGGGAATCTCGACCGTCTCGCGTACGAGTTGACCATTCGTCAAAGCGATCTCGACGCTGGCGCCACGCCCTTTGGGGAGTTTGGCGATCAGGGCCTCCCCGCGTTTGACCGACATCTTTTTCACCAGCGCCAGCACATCCGGAGCCTGCCAGCGCTCCTTCTCGAACTGCGCGACCGTCACATCCCCATTGAGAAGGGCCATTGCGAGGCAGACCGGAAGACTGTGATCGGCCGTCCCTTTGGTCTCCGGGCGGAATTTCGACGGATCGGCAACGCGCTCGATGATTCCTGGGTACGTTTCAACCGTGATTTCCCGAATGTCGTTGGCGCGGTCCTTGACTTTCGTGGACAGCAGCACCCCGGCTTCCGCCGTAGCCTGCAACTCGACTTGAATCGGAAAGCGCTTGAACGCCACTCGGGGAAGCCGGTATCGGGCCAGATCGAGATCCAACGCGAGGTTTGCTTGCGCAGGTTTTATCTTCGATGCCACCCACTCGAGCGTATCGGAAGGGCCCGTAAAGCCCTCTGCAGCGAGTCTTGCGGCAAAGATACCGTCGGCGGCGGTCGCAGCAAATCCCATCGCTTTCATCATGCTGATGGCGCCGCTGTTGACGACAAATGAGGTAAAGCCGCGCGCGGCCGATATCCCGACCGCGTTCGCGATCGCCTCCTTCCGCAATCCCCACACCTTACCGGCGATGAGAGGGGTCGCGTAGGACGCAGCGCACAGCGGATGGAAGCCGCGCTCCATGAATGAGACCGCGTCGTTGACACGCATTCCGGCCTCATAGCCGGCGACCAATGCCTCGATGAAATCGCGCCCGCTTCGGCCGCCTTCCTCGCAGAGGGCCAGCACAGTCGGCAGCACTTCGCTCGGGTGAAGGGGATCGGTGCCGATGTAAGTGTCGTTCAGATCAAGAGAGCGCACGAGCACGCCATTGACGAATACGGCGCCTTCGAGAGTAGCCCCGACCGGGTATCCGATGATTGTCGCTGCGTTTCCTTCGCCGTACGTCTTGCGGACGGTCTTCTCCGCGATGGTGGCGGGTTCGTTACCCACTGCGCCAAAAGCACATGCAAGCGTATCGAGGAGAACCCGCTTGGCCGACGCGATGACATCCGACGGCAGGTCCTGATATCTGATCGAGAGAGCAAATTCCGAGAGCTTTCGCTCCAAGCTGCTTGCGTGCCCGTTGCCGCCGTCGGCGGCGAGAGCTGAATTTACGAAGGCCATCTGACCAAGCTTGGAGTTGGCGAACGCGACGGTTGCTCCGCAGACAGCACTCGTGTGGACGAGAAAATCTCGGCGATCCATAAATGGTCTCCAGCGTTCAGCCTGCGCGCAATCGCTCGTCGCGGAATGGTGAAGGACAGCGACATCCGTGATTTCACGATGCCCCCCATGAACAGACGCAATGCTACTGCGCCGCCGACAGTCCTTCAATTCGACGATCCGGAGCTGATTCAATTGACCGCCTGCTCCGGTTGAGCCTGCAGGGAGTAGATTGAAGAACGCCAAGGATCGGAGTGTAATCGGCCGCTCTGCACAAACCGTCATGGAGGGAGGTTGTCATGACCGCATGGTCGAGGTTTGCCGCCGTCGCGGTGGCGAGTTGCTTGAGCGCGCTCGTTGCCGGCGCCGCGGCGAATGCTGGCGAAATCACCGTGGTTGCGAGCGGTGGTCCGTTGCCGGACGTCATGGGAACGCTGGTGCCGATGTTCGAGAGCGCCAGTGGCAACAAAGTGAAGATCAGCTTCAAGGCCGGGCCCGCGATCACTGCCGACGTGAAACAGGGCGCCGCGGACCTCGTTATCACCAACACCGAGGTTGTCGACGAGCTTGCCACGGGGGGCGAAGTGGCCGGCAACGGCAAGACCTTGCTGATGATTTCGAAGATCGGCGTCGCCGTGAAGGCAGGCGCGCCGAAGCCCGACATCAGCACGCCGGACAAGCTCAAGGCCGCGCTGCTCGCCGCGAAGACCGTCGGCTACAGCCAGGGCGCCAGCGGCCAGCATTTCCTGACCGTGATCCAGAAACTCGGCATTGCCGACGCGGTCAAGGCCAAGGCCGTGATCGCGCAAGGCCGTCCGGTCGGCGCGGCGATCGCATCCGGCGAGGCGGAGATCGGCGTGCAACAGGTTGCCGAGTTGCGACCGGTTGCCGGCGTCGATGTGCTCGGCGAGTTGCCGGCGGAGCTGCAGAAGCAGATTCCATACTCCGCGGGCATCGCCACCAAGGCCAAGGACGCCGCCGACGCACGTGCGCTGGTGACCTTCCTGCGGTCCCAAGTCGCGTTGGATGTCCTCAAGCGCAAAGGGATGGACGTTCCCTGATACGGGATTGTTGGTGCTCCCGTGCGCGGGGCTGCTGAGGCACCCCGCGCACGGCGCTCTGGCGGGAACTATCGGTGCACCGGCGCCTGTTGCGTCACGGTCGCCCGGTGCGCGGCATCAACCAGTCCGTCATTACGCTCTGCGGATCGCGGCGGCTGCGAGGAAGCGCGTGGCGCTGCAGAGCTTTGGCGGCGAAATCCGCCGTCTGCTCTTGCGTCTGTCGCTTGTCGCGAGGAAGGGCCATCCACTCGCGAATGACCGCCCTTCGTATCTGTTGTCTTTTCATGCTGGTACCCTGCGGTGATGCGAAGAATATCGCGAAGTTAATCCGTAGCCGCGTGCGAGCCTTTGCAGCGGTCCACACTCTTTGCCGAGCAGATATTCCGAGTGCTCGTCGCGCATCTGCTCGATGACATGCGCGAGTTCGGATTTTGTTTGGCTGGTCAGCTCGACGAGGGGTAGCCGAACGCTGGGGGCGATCAGGCCGAGGAGGCTCAGCGCGTATTTGACCGGCACTGGGTTCGTTTCCCGGAAAAGGGCAGATGTCAGTTGTGCAACTTGATGCGCCAACGATTGGGCGCGCTGCATCTGTCCTTGCTTATACGCGAGGTACATACTCCGACAGAGACCCGGCGCCACATTGGAGGTGACCGAGATGCAGCCGTTGCCGCCCTGAACCAGAAACGGCAATGCAGTTGCATCATCGCCCGACAACAGCCGGAAATCCTTGCCCACGCGCGGCCGCAGCCGTGGCGGCCGCGTCACATCGCCAGTTGCATCCTTGAGGCCGATGATTTGCGGCATTTCCGCCAACCGCGACACCGTATCATCGCTGAGGCCGCACACGGTTCGAGACGGCACGTCGTACAGAATGATCGGGAGGCCGGTCGACTGAGCGATCGTGCGGAAATGCTCATAGAGGCCTGCCTGAGTCGGCTTGTTGTAGTACGGGACGACAGACAACACGGCATCGGCGCCGCTCGCCTCGGCGTCTCGTGTCAGCTCGATGGCATGATCGGTCGAATTCGAGCCTGCTCCGGCAATCACCGGTACGCGTCCCGATGCGACACCAGCCGCCAGCCGGATCAGCGTGCGATGTTCTGCCGTGCTGAGCGTCGGCGCCTCGCCGGTCGTTCCGCAGACGACAAGCGCGGTTGCCCCTTCCTGAATTTGCCGGTCGCAGAATGTCTCGAAGGCGGCGCTATCGACGTCGCCCTGATCGTCGAACGGGGTTGGCACTGCGGGCGCGTAGCCCGCCAGCTTTGATACGTATCGACCGATACTGGCCATGGTGTTTTTCCTCAGGCGGCCGGCTCAAAGAAAGCGAGACGCTCTTAGCGAGCGGTTTTATGGGCCGCACAATAAGATGCGTTCGAAGGCCATATAGAAACGAGATTGAGCAATGCGCGGCTATATATGAATGTCATAAATACTGATCATTGACGCTGTTATCGCTCAGAAAAACCAGCGTAGTGATAGCTTATGCCGTTCCTATAACTTTCGTTTCCATGTCTTCTCGCTTTTTTATGACTTTATCGCCATCTACGCGCAATCGGTATCTTTGGAGTTTTTGACTGGTGGCCATGACTCACTCTCATACCCTCTCGGCCGGCGATCGTATTATCGAACCGATGATTGCGCTGGCGCGTTGCTCGAAGCCGCAACGAATTATTGTAGCTGGTTCGAAGAGCCTCGAGTTGGCCGCTGAGCTCAATCGACGCGGCTATGATCGGGTGGCATCGACCGCGAACTGCGGCCGGGCCGCCAACCAGTATGACATCGCGTTGGTCGATTGGCGGGGCCGCACGTTCAGGGCCCTCGAAACGACGCTCGATTGGCTGGTGGATTTCGTTGCGCCCGAAGGTTTGGTGGTCGTTTGGGTCGAGCCCCAGAAGCCGACCGCCCGCCAGAACCTGCGCAGTGCGTTGGAAGGTCGTGGATTCGTCATCGAGGATGGAACGGTCCATGATTACGGCTCGGCCATTTCGGCGCGACGACGCGACGTAAAGCCGCTCCCCAAGGCAGCGTGACACCGCGCGTCAGCGCGCGACCTCGTCGCCCCAGCGCCACGCGCGACGCGCACGGTAAGCTTTCGTGTCGCGTCGCGGCGCGACGTCAATGACAAGGCCGTCGCCGGTGCAGAGCTTGGTGCGGATTGCACTCTTGCGAACCTCCGGCGGCGACAGCACGCGCGCGTCAATACGGCGCGGCGCGCGTCAGCGCCACGTAGGAAAACTTCTCGTCTTCGAACGGGACTTCGGCGGCTTTGACGCGCAGATGATCGCGCGAGCGCGGCAGCCGGCGGCTGAAGTGACACCAATCTGGCGGAATTAACGGGCAAGCGCGGTCGTGCGGACAGGGCGCCGCGACGTGGCCGCCGGCGGCGATGAGCGCGGACCGAATTTCGAGAACGCACGCGTAGCCCGCGGGCGTCCCGGGCTCGATCATGACGAGCGCCCCCGTCGAGGCGTTCCACAGGCGTTGCGCAAGCTGTCCGCGTTCGCTCGCCGCCAGTTCGCCGGCCATATAGCTTGCGATGACAAGATCAGCCGACGCGGCGCCGTCGAGCATCTTGAGCGCGTCACCCTGCTGGTAATTCGCACGGCGCAGCACCGGATTGTCGGCGTCGGCCATCAGCGCAAGCGCAAGGTCGCGCAGTGCGGCATTCGCGTCGACCAGACGGACGTCATCGAGTTGCGCGAACACCTGTGCCGCGGCGAAGGCCGCCGTCGCCGGGCCGGCCCCGACATCGAGCATAGTGCGCGGCGCGAACGTGGGCGCGACATCGCACAAAGCGTCGAGTGTCGAGATCACTGCTGCATAGGTCGCCGGCATTCGTGCGAATGCGTAGGCGAGGGCATCGTCCCGGGTCGCAATCGCCCGCGATCCGCCGCCGGCACGAAATGTCCGTGACTGCGCCGTCACTCGCTCGGCAATGGCATTGCGGGAAACGCCGTGGCCAAGACTGTCGAGCGCGCGGCGTATATCGGATGGCAAATCGGGCGCTGTGGCCATGGTGACTTGCCTGATCTCCCGCGCATTGGCTGGCGCAGACTTCTCGACCGACGAGTCGGAAAGGGCGGGCAAAGAGGCCCGCAGGCCAACTCGCAATGATGCTAAATCTGCTGACCGTCGCCGAGCGGGATGTCGCGCATCGTGCTCGGCGCAAACAGGTCCTCGATCTTCACCCGGTGCGACGTCAGGCCGTGCTCCTGGGTATATTGCAACAGCGCTTCGAGGCTTGGGCGATTCTTTTCGATGCCGTAGGGGAACCAGTCCTCGCCCATGATCGCCTGCTCTTCTTCAAGCAGCGGCTGCAGCCAGGCCGATGAGACTTTCGGCGACCCTTGCTCGCCGAGAAGGGCGTAGCAACGATCCTTGGCGGTGCAGAGCGCCTTATAGAGACTTTGCGCCACCCACGGATCGCGATCATAAATATCGCGGCGAATGACCACCGTGTGCATGATCGGATAGATGCGGGTGCGGCGGAAATAGTCCTTCTCCGCCGCGGCGTACTCGGGAAACAGGCGCCGCACCTTGGCGTTGCCGCGCCGGAACGACAGCGGGTTGTTGGCGGTCATCAGGAAATCGATCTCGCCGCGTTCGAGCATGTCGCCGAGTTCGGTGCCGGCCGGCGCCTGGGTGAGGCGGATGTTCGACGGCAGCTTGCGGCCCAGCCGATCGGTGCGGCCCTGCACCCATTCGACATCGCTCGGCTTCACGCCGTATTCGTGGTCGAGCAGCCCGCGCATGTAGACGGCAGCGGTCATGCTGAATTCCGGAACGCCGCCGCGCTTGCCCTTGAGATCGGCGGGAGACTTGATGCCCTTGTCGGCGTTGATGAAGAAGTAACCGTGGCGGAAGACGCGCGACGGAAACACCGGGATCGCGATGAAGGGCGACTTGCCCTCGCTAACGAGCGTCGTGTAGTTCGACAGCGACATCTCGGAGGCGTCGAATTCGCGATATTGCAGCATGCGCCAGAAAATCTCGGCGGGCTGCAACGTCAGATAGTTGAGGTCGATGCCGTCCGGTTGAAGCGTGCCGTCGCGCAACGACTGGGTGCGATCATAGGGGCCGCAGGCGAAGGTCAGGCGCAGCTTGGACATGGGGCATTTCCTCGGGCGTGTGGATAGGCAGTCGCGGGCTCCGTCGTAAGACGACGGCGGTGGACTGACAAGATTAGCCCGCGGTCGGGGCGGGGTGTGGTTGCGACAAAAGCGAAGCGACAAAAGCGAAGCTGGCACGTGCGGCGCGAATACCGTAGCCTTGAGCGCAGACGACAGGAGCTTGCGCATGTTCTTTTGCCGCCGGGTCGCCGCTGCGCTCGCATCGTGGCTCGCACTAGCGCCCCTCCTGTTCTGCGGTGGCGCGGCAGTGGCGGAGAACTACCCCGACCACGTGGTGCGCATCGTCAACCCGTTTCCGCCCGGCGGATCGGTTGACGTGCTGGCCCGGCTTATGGCGCAAAAGCTCTCCGAAAATCTCGGCCAGCAATTCATCATCGAGACGCGTACCGGCGCCGGCGGCAATGTCGGCGCGGAATCAGTCGCCAAGGCCGAGCCCGATGGTTACACGCTGCTGTTCACCGCGCCGGGTCCGCTGGTTGTCAACCAGACACTGTACGTGAGGGGGCTGCCCTACGACCCGGCCAAAGACCTTGCGCCGATCGCGCTGTTCGCAATTGCCCCGATCGTCCTCATGGTCAATCCCGATATTCCGGCGCACAACGTCCAGGAGTTGATCGCTTTCGCCCGCAAGCACCCCGGCGAGGTCAATTTCGGGTCGGCCGGCAATGGATCGACGCCGCATCTTTGCGGCGAGCTCTTCAAAACCATGGCGAAAGTCGACATCGTCCATGTGCCCTATCGGGGCACTGGACCCGCCATGAACGACCTGATCGGCGGCCACATTCAGATGTTCTTCGATCTGCTGCCGGGAAGTCTCCCGCAGATTGCGAGCGGCAAGGTGCGCGCCCTCGCAAACGCCGGTTTGAAACGTCCTCCTGCGCTTGCCGATTTGCCGACGGTCAGCGAGCAGGGCTTGCCCGGATTCGATGCCACCTCGTGGGTCGGCGTTGTCGCGCCGGCACAAACGCCCGCGGCCGTGAGAGCGAAATTGGTCGCGGAGATCGAGAAGGTCGTAGGCGCCCCCGATGTCGCAGCCCGCATTCACGAGTTGGGCTCCGAGCCCGGGACCGCCTTTGGCGCCGCATTCGGCGCGTTCATGGCGGCCGAGACCGCCAAATGGGCCGCGGTGATCAAGGCGTCCGGGGCGCGCGCGGACTAAGGCGCGACGCCCGCGAGTCTGACGCCCGCGAGTCTATGGCGCGAGAAGGCGCGCCATTTCGGGCCATTGCCGAAGGATAAGTTACTTCGCTCCCTCGAGGTGCGCAGCGCGGCGCTTGTAGAGTTCCTCGTCGGCGTAGCCCATGGTTTCCGGTTTGCCGCGGCCGAGCATCACCTGGAAGTAGACCGGCTCCAAGCTGTCGTTCTGATAGCCGTGGATGACGCCGGCCGGGCACGAGATGCACTCCCACGGGCCGAGGCGCGTGGTGAGGCGCTTGCCGCTCTCGTCCTCCACGAACACGTCGAGAAATCCTTGGAGCACGAAGAAGCACTCCTCGACCTCATGGGTGTGGGCGGCGTTGCCCTGGCCGGGCTCTACATACATGATCGAGAGCGTGAAGTTGCCGGCCGGGATCACTGTAGGGTCGCCGTGTTTGCCCGAACCGCCGGCGCCGATGAAGCGATGCTGGGCCCGCTTGAACCCCTCGACTTTTGCATCTTCGAAGGCCGCCCAGTCGGGCTTGCGGTCGCGAAAGCGGCCGACGTAGCGATTGAAGATATCTTCGATGGGCACGCCCACCAGTTCCTTGGGCCGCGGATGCCGTGCAACACTCATGGGTGAACTCCTCTTGTCACGATCAATTTGGCTCGAGGACGAATTTATTGTCCGGCTGATTGCTTCGTCAACGAAGGGCTGCGTGCCCATTGCGCCCGGCCTCGACCATTTCCCAGATGCGCGACGGCGTCAGCGGCAATTCGCGCGGCTCGACGCCGAACGAGGAGAGCGCATTGGCGACCGCGTTTGCCATGATGCCGCCTGCGGAGATGATGCCGCCTTCGCCCGCGCCCTTCGCGCCGAGCGGGTTGATCGGCGAGGGGAACTCGTCGGTGATGATGCTGCGGAGGTTGGGAAAGTCGCTTGCGGTCGGCAACAGGTAGTCGGCGAGCGATCCGGTAAGGAACTGCCCCTGCTCGTCGTAGAGCAAGTCCTCGAGCATGGCGCCGCCGAGACCCTGCACCAGCGAGCCGATCACCTGGCCGCGGACCGTCATCGGATTGATGATGCGCCCGCAATCCACCACGGTCACGTAATCGACGATGCGAACGTCCCCGACCCGCGCGTCGACGGTCACGTGCGCCGCGTGCGCGCCGTAGGTGTAGGTGTGCTTCTTGTTGAGGAAGATGCCTTCGGCCGTGAGGCCGACAAAATCCGCAAAGGTGAGCGTCTTGCCGTCGGGCCCGATAACGCGGTCTTCGCTGATCTTGATCTCGGCCGCCGCGCAACCGAGGTTTTTCGCGGCGGTTGCCCGAATGAGCTCGTGCAAATTCTTGGTCGCGTCGAGGAGCGCCGAGCCGCCCATTACGACCGAGCGTGAATGATAGGCGCCGTAGCCGTCGCTCACATAGGCGGTCGAACCGTGATGGACGCCGCTGATGCGCTCGATCGGGATTTCGAGGGCATCGGCGGCAATCTGGGCGAACACGGTCTCGACGCCTTGCCCGACAGCCGACGAACCAATGTAGACACCGACCGAACCGCCCGCCTCAATTTCGAGACGCGCCGTCTCTTTCGGCCCGGCGGCCCCGCCCTCGATGAAGCAACCGATCGCGAGGCCGTGGTAGCGGCCATCGATCAACTGGCCCTGCAGCTTCGCTTTCTCCGTCCAGCGAATTTCGTTAAGGCAGCGGTCGAGCGTGATCTGGTAATCGCCGCTGTCGATCTCGTCCTTCGATTCGAAGGGCGTGATGGTCGGGATCGAACAGGGCATGGCCGACGCAGGAATGAGATTGCGGCGGCGAAACTCGACCCGATCGATGCCGAGATCCTTCGCCACGATATCGAGGAGCCGCTCGCGAAAGAAATCGGTCTCAAACCGACCCGGACCGCGATAGGTCCCGACCGGCGTCTTGTTCGTCATCCACAGCGACACGTCGATGTTGACGTCGGCGATGCTGTAGGGGCCTGACATGAACTGGGCGATGTTGCGCGCGCCGACTGCGCCGTTGGTCCGCATGTAGGCGCCCATGTCCACGTCGATGTGGCCGCGCAGGGCGAGCATCTTGCCGTCGCGGGTGCACGCGATTTCGACGTCGACCTCGGCCTGCCGGGCATGGTTCATCGCCATCAGATTTTCGCGCCGGTCCTCGATCCACTTCACCGGGCGTCCGACATGGCGGGCCGCGAACGGGATGAGGAAGTCCTCCGGATAGAATTCCCCGCGCGCGCCGAAACCGCCGCCGACGTCGTTCTCGATCATGTCGATGGCGTGTTCGGGCAGGCCGATCTGCTTTGCGAGAATGCGCCGATTGAAAAACGGCACCTTGGCGGCGCCCGAGATTGTGAGGCGCCCCGCCGCCGCATCCCACTCGGCGAGCACGCCGCGCGGCTCCATGGTGAGACCGTAGTGCCGCCCGGTGCGGAGCTTCTCGCGCCGCACATAAGGCGCCGTGCGGAATGCAGCGTCGGCGTCTCCGCAGCGGGCAACGAACGTCAGAGAACGGTTGGTGCCTTGAGTTTCGAACAGCAGCACCTCGTCACGTGTGGCCGTTTCGCAATTCGACACCACCGGGAGCGGTTCGATATCGAGCGCGATCCGCTCGATAGCGTCCTCGCCAAGGGCAATGCTGTCGGCAAGCACGACCGCGACCGGCTCACCGACGTAACGCACCTTGGAGTCGGCGATCACGGTCTGCTCGAACGGCTTGAACTCGGGCAGCGGCTGCAACCGCATGCCGATCACCGGCGGACCGCCGGGCATATCGCGCGCGGTGATGACCGCGTGGACGCCCGGCATTTTCAATGCAGCTGCGGCATCGATCCCGCGAATGCGGCCGTGCGCGACCGAACTCCGCAGAATGACTGCGTAGAGAAGACCTTCCGGGGCGAGATCGTCGACGTAGCAGCCGCGGCCGCGGACGAACCGCAGATCCTCTCGCCGCTCGACCGCACTGCCGATGAAGGTGTTCTTCATGATGCGACCTTCATCGCTGCGATGTCCCGCGTCGGGGCTCAGCGGGGCGGGCGCTCATGAAGCGCTCTTCTTGTAGGCCGAACGCGCGTCGAGGACGGCTTCGACGATCGAGATATAGCCGGTGCAGCGGCAGATGTTGCCGGACAAGACTTCGCGCACGCGGTCGGCGTCGCAGTCCGGCTCCTCGCTGAGCAGCGCATGCGCCGTGGTGATCATACCGGGAGTGCAGAAGCCGCATTGCAAAGCATGATGACGCCGAAACGAAGCCTGCAGCGGCGTCAACTCGTCATCATTGGACAGGCCTTCGATGGTCACGACCGAGCTGCCCTCGGCCTGCACCGCGAGCATCAGGCAGGCGCGCACTGCGGCGCCATCGACCAAAATCGTGCAGGCGCCGCACACGCCATGCTCGCAGCCGACATGCGTGCCGGTGAGCCGCAATTTGTGACGCAGGCAGTCGGCGAGCGTCATCCGCGGCTCGACCTCGACCGTGACCGGCTTGCCATTCACTGCGAAACGCACGGTCATGCTCGACTGCTCGCGCTTTGCAGGGCCCGTTCGACCATCGTTCCGATCAGCGATTTGCGGTACGCGCCGCTGGCATGGATGTCGGCCTTGGGATCGACCGATGCCGACGCGGCAGCGCCGGCGCGCTCGCTCACCGCCACGTTAACAAGCCGTCCGTTGATCTCGACCTCGGCGGCGGCGAGCCTGACGGGCCGGTCGGCGACCCCGATCGCGCCGACGTGGGCATTATTGGCCTTGCCGTCCGGGCCAATGTCGTAGAACACCGCGGCCGCGGCCATGGCGAAGTCGCCGCGCCGGCGCGAAAACTCCTGGAAGGCCCAGCGCCGCGACGCCGGCCAGGCCGGCAATCGCACCCTCACGATAATCTCGTCCGCTGCGAGCGCGGTGATCAACGGCGCGATGAAGAACTCGTCGGCCTTGATCGACCGCGCCCCGGCGCTTCCCATCACGTCGATCTCGGCGTCGCAGGCAACGGCAATCCCCGGCATCTCGGCGGCAGGGTCGGCGTGCGCAAGGCTGCCGCCCACGGTCCCGCGATTGCGGATCTGGTAATGCGCGACATGATCGATCGCAGCCTTGAGAAGCGGGTGCGCCGTGTCGAGGCGGTCATCGTCCTCGATGTCGCGCCAGCGCACCAAGGCGCCGAGCTCGACGCCGTTTTTGGTGACCTCGATCCGCCGCAAGTCGGTCAGCTTGCGCAAATCGACGAGCAGAGACGGCGAAGCGATGCGAAACGCCATCATCGGCACGAGGCTTTGGCCACCGGCAAGCGCTTTGGCGTCGTCGCGCGACGCGAGCAACGTCACCGCCTCCGCAACGGTCGCGGGACAAGCATATTCGAAGGCGGGAAGTTTCATCGGCGGCGGCTGAACGAGGGCATCGGTTTCCCTAACACCACGCCGATTACAGGGTCAATGCGGCCGCCCGGCGAGCTGTGCGCCGTGGCATAGCAACTGCGCTGGTTGCATGCATCTCGGCGGCTTTGTCTGCGCTGACTGCGGCTGGTAGACACTGCTGCCGTCCACGTCGAACCCAAGCTTCTCGTTCCTTTGCGACACGCGATGCGTTTTCCCTCGCCGCTCCTGCCCGCGACCTTGGTGCGCCGCTACAAGCGCTTTCTTGCCGACGTGGTGCTGGCAGACGGCGAGGAAATCACCGTTCATGTGGCAAATCCCGGCGCCATGACGGGGCTCGCGACGCCTGGCACACGCGTCTGGCTGTCACGGTCAAGCAATCCCGCGCGCAAGCTGCCCTATTCATGGGAGCTCGCCGAAGTCGATCTCGGCTCGGGCCTGGAGCTTGTCGGGGTCAACACCGGCCACCCCAATGCCCTGGTCGCCGCCGCGATCGTGGCCGGCGCGATCGCGGAACTCGGCGGCTATGCTTCGGTGCAGCGGGAAGTGCGATACGGCCGCAACTCCCGCGTCGATTTTCTGCTGAAGCAGGAAGGCAGGCCGTCCTGCTATGTCGAGGTCAAGAACGTCCATCTGATGCAGGCGAAAGGGCTCGCCGAGTTTCCCGACTCCGTGACTGCGCGCGGCGCGAAGCACCTCGATGAGCTCGCCGCGATGGTAGCGCAGGGCCACCGCGCCGTGATGCTGTTCCTGATCCAGATCGGCTCCGCCGATCGGTTCGCGCTCGCCCGCGACATCGATCCGCGTTACGGCGCGGCGTTCGACAGGGCGCGGGCAGCGGGCGTCGAGGCCTACGCCTACCGCTGTGCCATTTCAGCGGCCGAGATCGCCGTGGTGGCGCCGGTGCCGATCGTCGATTGAGGCCGGCGCAGCATCACGTTCTGGCGCGATCGCGCCGCGACCGCATAGCCCTTGACCGCAAGAAGCGCGAACAGGTCGACCGACCATTCCGCGCGCGAATCCTCGATCACGATGAGGCTTGGCCACAGCGAGGGCGGCGCGTCGCGAAAATATGGCGCCAGGACTTTGTCCTCGGCACCCTCGACATCGATTTTCAGAGCGTCGATTGCTCCGAGCTTTTCTTCCCTGACGACGTCGATGAGAGGCCGGCACCGCACGGTGACGGCACCCGACGCGCCGGGTGACGCCGTCCGCGTACCGCCGCGGTCGCGGCGGTTGAGCACGATTGCGACCTCGCCGTCCCGCTCGCCGAGCGCCAGTGCCAAAACTTTGATCGGCAGCCCCGGGTTCGCATCGACATTGAACCGCAGCCGGTCGAAATTCCCCGGCTCCGGCTCGATCGCGATGATGCGGGCCGATCGCGCCGTCGCCGCGACAAAGAGCGAGAACAGGCCAACATTGGCGCCGATATCGATAAACACGAACGGCCGGCCCGCCGCGGTGGCCCCCGCAATCGCCTCGGCAAGCGCCGCCCGCTCCTCGGGCTCGTAATACTGGGGCGTGAACAGCAGGTTCTTTTCGCAGCCGTTGTCGCGGGGATGGAGCCGCAGGCGCAGGCCCCATCGCTCGACGTCGAGCGCTCCGTCCGGCTCCATCCGCATGGTGACGAACCTGCGTAGCGCCACTGCGAGCTTCAGCCCGGCCCAATTGCTGGGCATGCGGCTTGTCATGGCGATCATCGAACGATCGAACCGGTTCGGGGCCCGCGCACCAAATTCCGCTTCTGTCATACTGTTCCTTAAAGACGCCGCCCGTTCGATTGCGAGCCCATTATAGCGCATCGCTGCCCGCCCTTTCTTCCGGCTTGCGTCAGGGCACCGACCGCTTACATTTGGGCAAGTCTGGGGCTCGAGGCAGGGCCTCGATTCCCAAGGGACGTCGATGAATTACGTCGATGCGGCAACCGCGCCGCTCCGCAAAACCGGTCAGGTCAAGCTTCACGGGCCCGCGGCCTTCGCCGGCATGCGCAAAGCCGGCCAGCTGGTGGCGGAATGCCTCGATATGCTGGTCCCGGAGATCGGGCCCGGCGTGCCGACGGACCACATCGACCGGCTGGTGTTCGAGTTCGCCATGGATCACGGGGCGCGGCCTGCGACCCTGATGTATCGCGGCTATACCAAGTCGACCTGCACCTCCATCAATCACGTTGTCTGCCACGGCATTCCCAATGACAAGCCGCTCAAGGAGGGGGACATCGTCAATGTCGACGTCACCCTGATTTTGGACGGCTGGCACGGCGATTCGAGCCGTATGTACCCGATCGGCGAGATCCCGCGGCGGGCCGAGCGGCTGATCGACGTAACCTACGACGCCATGATGCGCGGCATAGCCGTCATCCGGCCGGGCGCCACCACCGGCGACATCGGCGCAGCCATCCAGAGCTTCGTCGAAGCGCAGCACATGAGCGTGGTTCGCGACTTCTGCGGCCACGGGCTTGGACGGCTGTTCCACGACGAGCCGAACATCGTTCACGTCGGCCGGCCCGGCGAGGGCACGGTGTTCCGGCCCGGCATGCTGTTCACCGTCGAGCCGATGATCAATCTCGGCCGCCCCCACGTGAAGGTCCTGTCGGACGGCTGGACGGCCGTGACACGCGACCGCTCGCTCTCGGCGCAGTTCGAACACACCGTCGGCGTGACCGACAGCGGCGTCGAGATTTTCACCCTGTCGCCCAACGGCCTCGACCGGCCGCCCTACAAACTGTCCTGATCGCAAAATTCTTACGCCTGAGTTGCCTGACAGCGATTGCAAACGGTAGCCGGTTGCAGTCATCCTGAGCGCGCAGAGATTCTGCGCGCGGGTGGAACATGGCGCGAGATCGCAAGCAGAGCGGGCGGGACACGGGACTGGCCGAAGCGCCGCCGCATTACCTCGGCCACCGCGACCGCCTGCGCACGCGCTTTCGCGAGGCCGGCAGCGAGGCCGTCACCGATTACGAACTCCTGGAGCTCGTGTTGTTCCGCGCCCTGCCGCGGCGCGACGTGAAGCCCCTCGCCAAGGCATTGATCGCGCGGTTCGGCTCGTTCGCCGAGGTGATCGCGGCACCACCCCAGCGTCTGGCCGAGGTCGACGGCATCAGCGAGACTACCATCACCGACTTCAAGGTGGTGGAGGCCGCCGCGCGCCGCCTCGCACGCGGCGAGGTTAAAAGCCGGCCGCTACTGTCGTCCTGGTCGGCCGTGCTCGATTATTGCCGTGCCAGCATGGCGTTTGCCGATCGCGAGCAGTTTCGCGTCCTGTTTCTCGACAAGCGCAACCAGCTCATCGCCGACGAGGTCCAGCAGGTCGGGACCGTCGACCATACGCCAGTCTACCCGCGCGAAGTCGTCAAGCGCGCGCTCGAGCTTTCCGCGACGGCCGTCATCCTCGTCCACAATCATCCGTCGGGGGATCCGACGCCGTCGCAGGCGGACATCCAGATGACGCAGCAGATCGTCGCGGTCGCAAAGCCGCTCGGCATTGCCGTGCACGATCACATCATCGTCGGCAAGCAAGGCCACGCCAGTTTCAAGGGGATGAGGTTGATTTGAATGGGCACCACAGGAAATAGCCGCGCACGGGCACACCTTCGGACCTCGCACGCCGCCCGGGTTCGGCGACGCGCTTAAAGCTTCTTGCTTAATATGGTCTGCCCATTCCTCTTACGGTGGTCCGCAACAAGAGGCGACGCTGATCGGACGGAAAATCCGTGCGTGCATGGCTGGAACAGCGGTTGTCCCAGACGACCAGGTCTCCCTTGCGCCAGACATGCGTGTAGACGAACTCCGGCTTTTCGGAGTGGTCGTAGAGAAAATTCAATAGCGCGTCGCTCTCGTCCTCCGGCATGCCTTCGATCCTGACCGACATCAGCCGGTTGATGTAGAGCGCCCTGCGTTTGGTTTCCTCGTGAGTGCGCACGACCGGATGAACGGCTTGGCTGGTTACGTCGACGCCCTGCGTGTCGTTGCGCTTCACCGAATTGTAAACATAGAAATTTATTGCCTTGAGGCCCTCCAATTTCCTCCTCATTGCCAAAGCGAGCGCATCATAAGCGGCCGTGCCGCTGAGAAACAATGTGTCGCCGCCGTAGGTCGGAATCTCCACCGAATAGAGCAGTGTGGCTTTGTGCGGCTCCTCGCGATGGATGGTGTCGTGATGGAACATCATCTCGCCGTCAGGCAGCGCGCCAATGGTCTCGCCGTTCTCGCGGATATTCGAGATCAGCATGATGTTGGGTAGTACCTTGGCAAATCCCTTCGGAAGCGTGTACGCAGGGCGGCCGATCGGCGCGAAATCGCCGAATATCCCTGTTACGCGGATCAGGTCTTCCTGCGTCAGTTCCTGGCCGCGAAACAGGAGCACCGCATGGTCGAGCCAAGCACGATAGATCGCCGATGCGGCGGCCGGCGCGACCGGATTACGAAGATCGATGCCTTTCACCTCACAGCCGATGTGTTTAGTGAGAGGGACGAACTGCAGCAGTGAAGGCTCCTGCGTGGAAACGATGCTCACGGTGCGTCTCCTAGTGCTCCACTCTATCTCACAATGTCTCAGCGCAGAAGGTCTCGAGAAAGCGGACCATCAGCTGCGCAGGCCGGGAGCCTCGTGGCCGGTTCGCGCCACGTACTCGGAGTAGCCGCCGCCATATTGGTGGATGCCCTCGGGCGTCAGTTCCAGCACGCGATTGGACAGTGCGGCCAGGAAGTGCCGGTCGTGCGAGACGAACAGCATGGTGCCTTCGAACTGCGACAACGCCGTGATGAGCATCTCCTTCGTTGCCATGTCGAGGTGGTTGGTGGGTTCGTCCAGCACCAGGAAGTTCGGCGGGTCGTAGAGCATCTTCGCCATCACCAGGCGTGCCTTCTCGCCGCCCGAGAGCACCCGGCATTTCTTCTCGACGTCCTCGCCGGAGAACCCGAAGCAGCCGGCGAGCGCGCGCAGCGAGCCCTGTCCGGCCTGCGGGAACTCGTCCTCAAGCGACTGAAAAACCGTGCGCTCGCCGTCCAGGAGATCCATAGCGTGCTGCGCGAAGTAGCCCATCTTCACGCTGCCACCCAGCGCCACCGTGCCGTCGTCCGGATGCGTTGCGCCCGCCACCAGCTTCAGCAGCGTGGACTTGCCCGCGCCGTTGACGCCCATGACGCACCAACGCTCCTTGCGGCGCACCACGAAGTCCAGCCCGTCGTAGATGCTCCGATTGCCGTAGCGTTTGTACACGCTCTTCAGGCTCGCCACGTCCTCGCCGGAGCGCGGCGCCGGCATAAACTTGAAAAACACTGTCTGGCGGCGCTTGGGCGGCTCCACCCGGTCGATCTTCTCCAGCTTCTTGACCCGGCTCTGCACCTGCGCTGCGTGCGAGGCACGCGCCTTGAAGCGCTCGATGAATTTGATTTCCTTGGCGAGCATCGCTTGCTGCCGCTCGAACTGGGCCTGCTGCTGTTTCTCGCTCTGCGCGCGTTGCTGCTCGTAGAACTCATAATTGCCGGAGTATGCCGTCAGCGCGCCGCCGTCGATCTCCACCACCTTGGTGACGATGCGGTTCATGAACTCGCGGTCGTGCGAGGTCATCAGCAGCGCGCCCTCGTAACCCTTGAGGAACTCCTCCAGCCAGATGAGGCTCTCCAAGTCCAGGTGGTTGCTCGGCTCGTCCAGCAGCATGGCGTCGGGGCGCATGAGGAGGATGCGGGCGAGCGCCACGCGCATCTTCCAACCGCCCGACAGCGCGCCCACGTCGGCGTCCATCATCTCCTGGCTGAAGCCGAGGCCCGCAAGGACCTCGCGCGCACGTCCTTCCAGGGCGTAGCCGTCCAGCTCCTCGAAACGCGCCTGCACCTCACCGTAGCGTGCGACGATGCTCTCAATGTCGTCCGCTCGGTCCGGATCTCCCATGGCAGCCTCCAACTCCTTCAACTCGGCAGCCACGGTGCTCACCGGGCCGGCGCCATCCATCACCTCGGACACTCCGCTGCGGCCGGACATCTCGCCCACGTCCTGGCTGAAATAGCCGATGGTGACGCCCCGATCGACGGCCACCTGGCCCTCGTCGGGGAGTTCCTCGCCGGTGATCATCCGGAACAGCGTCGTCTTACCGGCGCCGTTAGGACCGACGAGGCCGACCTTCTCCCCTTTCTGGAGCGCCGCGGACGCTTCGATGAAGAGGATCTGGCGGCCATTCTGTTTGCCGATGTTGTCGAGATGAATCATATGCGCGTGGCCGCCTTACAAATTGCGGCGCCCTTATGCCACATGGCACCGCCGTGCGCGATGTCAGACGCCGTCGCAGGCAGACATGCAGATGACCCAGCAGATCGTCGCGGACGCCATTGCGGCGCACGATCACATCATTGTCGGCAAGCAAGGCCACGCGAGTTTCAAGTAATTGCCATTTAGAGCCCACGTCCGCGTCCCGTCGATAACCATCCCTCTGGCAATCCGACGCCGTCGCAGGCGGACATCCAGATGACGCAGCAGATCGTCGCGGTCGCAAAGCCGCTCGGCATCGCCGTGCACAATCACATCATCGTCGGCAAGCAAGGCCATGCGAGTTTCAAAGGGATGAGGTTGATTTGACGCGTTGTCCCGCTTGGCAAATCGCTCCTGGTTCAAAAACACGGAATGTCACTTCCAGTTAGAAGGCCTCCGATGGCCTTTCAGCAGACAGAGCTTGCGGGGCGCGAATGATCTTGTCCGGCAGTCTTTTGTCGTCCTGAATCCAGTTTTGTTCCCGAAAAAGCGTTTCCCAGTATCCGAATGCGTCAATAAACCACCGAATCGGGTCCAGTGTCTCGGAGCCGTCAGTGATTGTCATCGTCATTACGTAATCACCGACATTGACGACGCCAACCTTTTCCCACGCCTGATGCCACTCAGCTTTGGCCTTCACATCGGGGGCCGCCTTCTTTCTGCGCATGTGCTTTGAACCATTCGCTATCTCCCGGCAGACGTAGAGAGCGCGGAAATCTCTGATGACTGCTTCTTGAAACCGCTCCAGGCCTCTTCTTATGCCGGTGTCGGTCTCCGCGTAGCCGAAGTTATATCGAATCGCTAAAGCCTCTCGACGTTCTTTGCTCGACTGCCAAAGCCAATCGGTGATGTGCCATGCAGTCACAACGGCGTTGAAGGCGATGAAGACGGCTTTGGGAAAAGCTTCATTGTCTTCCCAAACCGACATAGCATCTGTCAGCTCACGTATCTCCCAAAGCAGCTTCGCGAGCATCTGCTCCGGGTCGTCCATGGTCAGGACATTCTGGATTTCGCTTGGCTTTGGGACTTCAACCATCGATGTCCTCCCAACAAACAAGAGGCCCCAGCTCGCGCCAGGGCCTCACGGATTCGAGTCGGGATAGGACGTCTCTTATTCCGTTGAAGCTCCCTGACTATGCGGGAGCCTCCCAAAGGACAGGGGAGCCATGCCTTGCATTGCCGCGAAAACACGGGGCCGAAGCCCTATTGCGCCGAGGCTCAAAAGCCACTTGCGAGTCCTATCAACCCGCTTCCCCGGATGGCCGTGGTCCCCGCACTATGGGGTTTTCCGGGCTGGTCAAAAGTTTGGTCAATTCGGACCTCCTTTCAAACAGCACCGGTGAGGTAGGATTGGTTGAGGCGTGATGCAAGGGGAGAGAGCCATGCCCAAATTCGATGAGGAGCAACTTCGGAAAGTTGAGCAGTTCGAGATGAGCCGACACAACCAGTTCACGAAGGAGCTTGCCAGGGCTCTGCTCGAACTGCGCGAAGAGAAAAGGAAGTCCAAGTTTGTATCCCTCAGCAAAGATTGAATGCAGCGTCTAGCGGCGCCTACGCTTGCGAGACGGGTCTTCTTCCTCTTTCGGATACATGAAATCCCACGTCGGCCAACCGCGCCCCATGTCAATGAGGCAGCCCTCGTAAAGCGCCAGCAAGTCGCGTACGAAGCGCTTCTTCTCGTTCGGGGGCACCCGATGAAACGAGCTATAATCACCAGCGTGAAAAACATATCTCGTCCGAAGGGTGAGAACGTTCTTCGCTCGTTTGCGAAGTTTTTCGGGGAAATCAGCCGGGGTAAGCCGGATTAGAGGAAATGTTGCCTTCTCCAATCTTTCGGCAGTTTTGCCGCTTCCCTCCGCGAGAGCAGCTACGGCTACTTGGAGGCTGTGCAACTTACCTACATGGTCGCCGCCCCATCCAAAATCTTCCATGGTCTGACACCAGGCCGTGAAGTTTGAGCAACCAGGCTAGATGGCGCACCTCACGGTTACAAGACCGCGCCCGTTCGCTGAGGCTCGGCATCTCGCAACCGCCGCTCATCCGATCGGTGGTGGCTGATCCAGGGTTTGCTCGACGTGCCGCGGGCGACAAAGGCAATTTCAGCGGTCGGGCCGCCACCAACACCATGGGGAGCCTCGCACCACAATAGCCCGACTGGGCCGGTATGGCGGGGCATGCGCCACCAGTGCGATAGCGCGTCACCAAGCGTTGCGCCGGATGACGTCCGTATAATACTTGGCGCTGAGCTTGGGCGTACGCTTCTGCGTGGCGTAGTCGACGTAGGTCAGGCCGAATCGGGTGCCGTAGCCGTCCGCCCATTCGAAGTTGTCCATCAAGCTCCACAGGAAATAGCCGCGCACGGGCACGCCTTCGGACGTCGCGCGCTGCAACATCGAGAGATTATTGCGCAGGAACATGACGCGGTCGGTGTCGTAGACGGCGCCGTCCGCGGCCGGCTCGTCGGCGGCGCCGCAGCCGTTTTCGGTGATGTAGATTTCCTTCACGTTCCAGATTTTCTGAACGTGGCGCGGCGCCCAGTAGAGCGCCTCGGGACCGAGGAGCTGCCACGAAGACGCCATCCGCGGATGAGACTTGGCGAAAGGCACGACTTCATAACCCGGCGAGCGGTCGATCACGCGTACATAGAGCGGCGTGTAAACATTGATGCCGACAAAATCGAGCGGGCTCCCGATGATCTTCAAATCTTCGTCGGTGAACCGCGGTGCATTCGCGCCGGCGGCTGACAGAAAGGCATCGGTGTAGCGGCCTTCCATCATGACGGTCAGGTAGCCGGCGTTAAGCTCGCGCGTGGCGCGTTCGGCGGCGGCGATGTTCTCGGGGGAGTCGATGACCGGCACCACCGCCGTGATGTTCTCCGCCGGCCCGACCTTGGTCCCCGGTTTCGCTTCGGCGCGAATAGCCTGCACCGCGAGGCCGTGAGCGAGGACCGTATGATGGCGGACCTGGTTGAGGCGCGCGGGACCCACCTTCAGGCCAGGGGCAAAGATGCCGGTGCCGTAGCCGAATTCGACGAAGGTGAAGAGTTCATTGATCGTGAAGAAGTGCTTGACCCGATCGCTGAGGTTTTCGCCGACATAGCCGGCATAATCCCCGAAGGCTTGCGCGGTGTCGCGTGATTCCCATCCGCCGCCGGCGTCCTGCAGCGCCTGCGGCAGGTCCCAATGATAGAGCGTCGCGAAGGGCTCGATGCCGTTGGCGAGCAACTCGTCGACCAGGCGACTGTAGAAGTCCAAGCCTTTGGTGTTCGCGGCGCCCCGGCCTTGCGGAAAGATGCGCGGCCAGGAGATCGAGAAACGGTACGCCCGCGCACCGAGCGCCTTCATCAGCTGCGCGTCTTCTTTGTAGCGATGGTAGTGATCGAGGGCGACGTCGCCGGTGTCGTTGTTTCGGATCTTGCCGGGCGTGTGCGTGAACTGATCCCAGATCGACGGGCCTTTGCCGTCCTCGTTCCAGGCGCCTTCGATCTGATAGGCGGAGGTTGCGGTGCCCCACAGGAAGCCTTTGGGGAAGCCGCTCGCGTTGCCTTGATCTGCCGTGGTCTGGGCCGCTGCCGACATGCGGGAATTCAATGCCAGTGCCCCCACGCCCGCAAGTTTGATCAAATCGCGGCGCGAGGGACGGTTGGACGACACGGGTTCATCCGACATCATGCGGTGTGGCGCTCGCCGCGCACCGGAAACGGTTGCTCGATCGAGCTTGCGAAGGTCGTCGCCGTCAGTCGCCCGCTCGCTTGGTTGTCAGGTTGAAATAGCGCAGGTCCGGCGGCGGCTGGTCTTTGCGGGTGGGCATCAAGACGCCGTTCGCGCTCTGGAAATAGTTTTCCTTGCCGATCTTGGTCCACGGATTGTCTTCCGCGCAGATGAATTCGCGCCAGACCGGCTGCGGGCTCGGGTCGCGGTGGTAGTTCTTGGTCGTGACCCACGGACGCGTTAGGGCGTGGTCGTAGGTGACGATCTCATCGTAAAGGATGTCCGGGTTCTTTTCGTCTTGATAAATCCGTTCCTTGACGATGGTCTGATTGTCCCGGTGCAAGGGCAGACCGGTCGAATCGAAGACGCGGGGTCCTTTGAAGCCGCGGGTCTCGATCTCGAGCACATCGTAGCGTCCGGTGCCCTTGGTATCGACCCACTTGCCGATCGAATAGCCGGCGAAGGACGCTTCGATCTCAGCCGGCCAGTCGCGCCCGTCGGTAAAGATGCGACGGAAATTGTGGATGTGCTCCATCAACAGGTGGGTGGTGCCCGGTGTGATGACGACTTCCATCGGATAGTAGCCGATCATCATCCGCGGCATGCCTGGAGGCAGGCAGGTCATTTGCGGATCGTTGCCCTGGCCGCCACTGGCTTGGTCGGCGAGGCTAGCTTCGAGGACGGCTTGATACTCTGGCGTCAGCGGCGCCTGCTGGCCGCGACCGTCGGACTTGGTCTGATCGTACGACGGCTGGCCCGTGACCCCCGGCAGCCGGCGCGTCCATCCGCCCATCCAGGCGCCCTTCCAGTCAGGATATTTCGCATCGTCGAACGCCTGCGCATCAAAAAGCGTCGTCGCCAACGCCGCGGCGACCGCAACTGCGCTGATTGCACCTCGTTGCAACATGGAGCCTCCCTCAATTTTGCCTTTTTCCGCGACTTTTGACCTGCGGATCAAAAAACCAGGCGTCGAAACGGCGGCCGCGGTGATTGCCGTCCGCCGCATCGTGCGCCGGGAAATGTACATTGTATTCGAGGCCGCCCGGAAGGGGCTACGAGCCTCGCGCTGGCCGCGGATTTAATTGACTGTGACGAATCGGATTCCTGAAAGCCGTAGTGTAGTATCGCCTCCATCCATCGTTGATCCACCCCAAATTCAAGGGAAATGCCCTGTGACCGACAGCCGTTCGCGCATGACCGCCGAGTCCTTTCTGAGCCGCCTCTCCGACCGCGGTGTCGAGTACCTCTTTGCCAATGCCGGCACCGACTTTGCTCCAATCATCGAGGCGCTGTCGCGAAATCCGGGCACCAACCGCAAATATCCTCGCGTCATCACGGTGCCCCACGAGAACGTCGCGGTTTCGATGGCGCATGGCTACTACCGGGTCAGCGGAAAGCCCGCCATGGTCATGGTGCACGTGACGGTCGGCACCGCGAACGCGGTATGCGCGCTGATGAACGCGGCCCGCGACAATGTTCCCGTGATCCTTGGCGCCGGCCGCACGCCGCTCACCGAGACCGGCCACGTCGCTTCGCGCAACCGCTCGATCCACTGGGGACAGGAGATGTTCGACCAGGGCAGTCTCACGCGCGAATTCGTCAAGTGGGACTACGAACTGCGCGGCGGCCAGCCGGTCGCGTCGGTGGTCGACCGCGCCCTTGACATCGCCATGTCGGAACCGCGCGGGCCGGTCTACCTCACGCTGCCGCGCGAAGTGCTGGCCGATCCCGAGACGACGCCCCGCCGCGATACGATCCGGCCTCTCGGCGCGACCGCGCCCGCACCGTCGCTGCAGGCGATCGAGGAAGCCGCGGCGCTGATCGCGCGGGCGGAGTTCCCGCTGATCCTCACGTCCTCGGCGGGCCGGACGCCGGAGGCGATGACCGCGCTCGCGGTGCTCGCCCAGGATTTTGCGCTTCCGGTGGTGCAGTCGGAGGCGCGCGACGTGAGCCTGCCGACCGATCACCCCATGTGTCTCGGCTTCGATGCCGGAGCGCATCTGAGCAAAGCGGATGTGGTGGCGGTGTTCGACAGCGCCGTCCCGTGGATTCCGCGGCTTAATCCGCTCAAGGCCGGAGCCAAGGTGATCTGCATCGGACCCGATCCGCTGTTCACGCGCTATCCGTTCCGCGAATTCGAGGCCGACCTTCTGGTGACGGGCGATTCGCTTGCCGCCTTCGGCCTGCTGCGCGCGGCGCTGCGCGAACTCACGAAGGGCAAAGAGGCGGCGATCGAGGCGCGGCGTAAAACGGTCGCGAAGCTTCGCGAGGAGATGCTTGCGAGACGCGCCAAGATGATCGACCAGGTCAAGAACCAGAGCCCGATCCATCCGCTCTATCTCGCCCATTGCCTCAACGAGTTGAAGGCCAAGGACGCGATCATCGTCAACGAACTTGGATTGCCGGTCAGCGGCCTCGACCTCACGACGCCGCGCAGCTATCTCGGGTCAAGCCTCGCGGGCGGGCTCGGCTTCGGACTCGGTGGTGGGCTTGGCGCGAAGCTTGCTGCACCGGATCGGGAGGTGATCGCCGCGGTCGGCGACGGCTCCTACTACTTCGGCAATCCGCTCGCCTATCATTATGTCGGCCGCGCCGAAAAACTGCCGACACTTACCATCATCGCCAACAACAGCGCCTGGCATGCGGTGCGGCAAGCGACCCGCGACGTTTATCCGGAGGGTCACGCCGCAACGGCGAATTCGATGCCGCTCGTCGAGCTCAATCCGGCGCCGGATTTCGAGAAGGTCGCGGAGTCCTGTGGCGGGCATGGTGAGAAGGTCACCGCTCCCGAACAACTGATGCCCGCGATGCGGCGGGCATTCGAAGCTGTCCGTGGTGGGACGCCGGCGCTCCTCAACGTGACCACACAGAACCGCGGATAGGCGCCCTCGCGGAAGACCACGATGGCGCGGCACGGCAAGAACGACCGCGTCATCGTCGTCGGGGCGGGCCCGGTCGGCCTCATCCTCACGCTGAAGCTCGTGCAGAGCGGGGTGCCGGTCACGCTCCTCGAAGCGCTGACGGCGGAGGAATTCGGCTCACAGATGCATCGCGCCGGATCGAACCATCCGGCGACGCTCGAAATGTACGCCGAACTCGGCCTCTACGAGCGCCTGGAGGCCCGCGGCCTCAAGGCGTCGACCTTCCAATACTGGGATCGCGAACGCGGCGAACTGATTGCCGAATTCGATCATGCGTTGATCAAGGACGCGACGCGATTTCCGTTCGTCCTGCAATGCGAGCGGCTCAAGGTGTGCGAGGAAGCGCTCGCCGCCGTCACCGCCCACGAATTATGCGACCTGCGTATGGGAACGACGTTCGTATCCCTTTCGCAGGGCGCCGACTGGATCGAAGCCGAATTCACCGCGTGCGACGGCAGTCCGGGATCGATCCGCGGGCGCTATCTCGTCGGCGCCGAGGGCGCGCGCAGTCCGGTGCGCAAATCGCTCGGCATCGATTTCGAGGGCTTCACGTACCCGGACCGCACGCTCAACATCACGGTGGCCTACGATTTCGCCCGGCATGGGTTCAGCCACCGCAATTACATCTCCGATCCGGGCCAATGGATGAATCTGTTTCACTGGGCCGGCCCGCCGGAGGTCTGGCGCGTCCATTTTCATACCGATCCCGACGCCGACGAGGCGGCGCTCCTCAGCGCCGAGAACTGCGAGGCGATGATGGCGCGCTTCCTCCCAGCAGGCCCGTACGATATTCGCGGGGCACGCCTGTTCGTCATCCATCAGCGGGTCGCTACGGCCTTTCGCAAGGGCCGCGCGGTCCTGGCCGGCGACGCCGCCCACGTGAATTCACCCATCGGGGCCATGGGCATGAATAGCGGCGTTCACGATGCCATGAACCTCGGCGGCAAGCTTGCCGCGATCTTTCGGGGTGGTGCCGACGACGCCGTTCTTGATCGCTACGAGCGCCAACGTCGCACTATCGCGGTTGAACACGTCCAAGCGCAGACCATCCGCAACAAGAAGTTGTTGGCCGAAACTGATCCCGCTGTACGACGCAGAAATCACGACGAACTACGCCGCACCGCCGACGATCCAAAGCTCGCCCGCGAATTTCTGCTGCGTGCCGCGATGATTCGAAGCTTGCAGCAAGCCGAGCAGATCGTATGAGGCCGATGAGAGGTTCGTGCGCGGGCAACGGGATCGGTGGTATAGTCCGAGCCATGCGAACCCCCTGTATCGCTCTTTTGCTCGCCATCGTGGCCCCGCTATGCGCAATGCCGGCACGGGCGGCGCAATATCCGGAGCGGCCGATCCATCTCATCGTGCCGTTTCAAGCCGGCAGCGTGTCCGACAACACGGCACGCATTCTCGCGACGAAGCTCACCGAACTGCTGGGGCAGCAGGTCATCGTCGAGGATCGGGTCGGTGGCAGCACGATCATCGGCAGCGAAGCCGTGGTTCACGCGGCGCCGGACGGCTATACGATCGAGATGGCCAACACGAGTTCGCATGCGACCATCGCGGCGGTCAGCCCGAAGCTGCCGTTCGATCCGGTGACGGATTTCACCCCGGTCGGAATGATCGGCAGCTCGCCGTTCGTGTTGGTGTCGGCGAATAAGCTCGCCGCGCGCAGCGTCGGCGAGCTGGTGGCCTTGGCGCGACGCACGCCCGGCGGGCTCTCCTTCGCCTCGGCGGGCGTCGGGACGATTGCGCATCTCGCCGGCGAATTGCTTCAGAAGCAAGCCGGCATCCAGCTGACCCACGTGCCTTATCGCGGCACCTCGCAATCGGTCTACGATGTGATGGAGGGGCGCATCGATCTGCTGGTGGGTACGCTCTCGGGCGTCGAGCCTCACATTCTCGCCGGGAAGGTACGTGCGCTCGCGGTCTTGAGCGAGCACCGCATTGATCACCTGCCCGATGTGCCGACGATCGCGGAAGCAGGCGTGCCGGGCGCGGAGGTCGATTTCTGGTCGGCGCTCGTAATGCCGGCGGGCGCGAAGCCCGACATCGTGGCAAAGCTCAACGGCGCGCTGCGGACGGCGCTGCAATCGCCCAATATCGCCGAGGCACTCAGGCGCCAGGGCGTCGATCCGCAGCCGAGCTCGCCCGAAGTCGCCGCCGCCACCATCAAGGCCGACGTCGCGAAATGGAATGACGTCATCAAGAAGGCCAATCTCCTTCCGAAGACGTGATGTGGCGGAGCTGGGAAGCCATCAATCGATTTGATTTGTTACCTTCGACGCATGCCGCGGCTGACGGTATCGCGAGCGGCCCGCATCAATGCGATCGCGCGGCGGCGCATCGTTTCAAGCCAGCAAGCGCGATCAAACGGTGCGTTTGGCGCAACGCCAATAAGCCAATCGCCCAGCGAGAGGCGTTCGCGCCACAGATGATCGATCATCGGATGATCCGGGGTGGCGCAGGAATCGACGAATGCAATTGCAGGATCGGCGAGCAGTGTGGTGGTGAGATCGAAATAGAGCTGCACGCCCGGCGAAGCGGCGGCAAAGCTCTCGTCATATGCGATCTTCCATCCCCAGGCGCCGCGACCGCTCGATAGTGTTATCGCGCTGGCGACCGGTTGCGTGCCTCGCAGGAGGCGCGCGACCTGCGCGCTGCCGCGGTTCGCGAGGGCCATTACAGCAGAATTCGACGAAACGACGTATGTCGGGATTCTGCGCGATCGCGGTGCCCGCGCGGCCCTTCCAGCCGCCGGCCTCAAGGGCGAGGAAATCGTCCAGAGCCGCGGCGACCTCATTCGGCTCCTGCGCCACGGAAAATACAACCGAGCCGCCGTCGGCGAGTCGATGGCGCTGCCGGCGAAGTTCCTTGCGCCGCTTGGCGCTGATGGCGTTTTCGAGATAAAGCGTGCGATCGCCTGTCGGCGCGAGGAACGCACGTTGATGGCGATCAAACGCGGCGCACCTGATGGGCCCGGCTCGCAGCGCTGCCGCGACAGGGCCACTCTCATTGAGGAGTGGAAGTAGCAAGAGCTTCGGGAGCTCATCATCTCGTGCAATGCGAGCGAGGAAGGCAGCAACCGCCTCGTCACAAAAATCGCGATCGACAAGTGGCGTGCCGAGCGGCGCGAAGTGATAGGTCCAGCCCAAGATCAGCGGCAGCCTGATCCCGTAGCGCCGCGAAGCAACGGAAAACGGGAAAAAGCCGACAAGCCGCTCCGCGGCATCCCAAATTAAAATCGCCTCGACACCCTGGCCAAAGATCGGCGCCGCGGCCAATGCAAAGGCCGGGTCATAAAAGACGTTGGGCTCCGCCGCGCGTTCGCACAGCGCGCGCCATGGTTCGACGATATCAGTGAGCGCGGCAAGCGTCCGGCGCTCCGCCTTGAGCGAAACATCGGCGAGAGTGCTGCTCGCAGCCGGCGCCAGCATAGCTCAACGCCCACCGCCCCAGATGAACACATGAAGTCCGAGCCGACGCTTGGTTACGACAAACAGCAGAGTCGATTCCGTCAGCACCGCCGATGCCGTTGCGATCGCAGCGCCCGTCAGTCCCAAATGCGGAATGAGAAGCACGCACAGCGTGAGGTTGACGAGAAAGGCGGTCCCATAAATCGCGGCGCACATCTTCTGCTGGCCGATCATGTTGAGAAGTCGTTCGGCCGGACCGACCGCGGCGCGGGCGAGCAGCCCGATCGCCATAATGAAGATCAGCGGATAGCCAGACGCAAAACCCGGCCCGAACAGGCTCAGGATCGGCTTGCCCAGTGCCAACAGAATGCACGTGAGCGCGAGCGACGGCCAGAACGTCCAGCGGATGGCGTCGGCAATGAATCCATTGAGGCGGTCTTGCTCGCCGGCGAAATGATATTCGCTGAAGCGGTGCCCCACCGCGGCACTCACCGCAAAATAGATGAAGTTGATCAGCGCGAGTGTCTTGGTCGCCGCGTAGTAGACCGCGATGTCCTCAGGCCCGACATAGAGCTGCAGGATCAACACATCCACATAGGTTAGTAGGAGGAAAAAGCTCTCGACCAAAAAAGTCGGCAGCGCCGTTTTGAGCCAGTGTGCAACATCGTAGCGCCGCGGCCCGGGTGCGACGTTCGCCTTGAGGCGCCTGTTGAGCAAAACGAACTGCACCAGGATCACGACCCACAGCGCAACGCACGCGGTCGCGAGCGTCACATCTGCCGTGAGCATGCCTCCAGCGAAGTAGATGGCGCTGGCGACGGCAAGAATGATGAGTGGGTGACTGATGAAGCCAGGCACCAGCGCGAGGTCGATCCAGTTGAAGGCGCGCGATGTCGAATCCTGTACGCCGCCGACCGGGAAGATCGGGAGCGTCAGGCTCGCGATCATAAATGGAACGATGTAATAGGCCGAGATGTGGCCGGTGAGCGCGTAAACGACCGCGGCCACCAAAGCGCCCGCCGCCGTGCCGAGAATGAAGCACACCAACCGACTTCCAGCGAGGAAGCCGCGCAAGCCATCGAGATCGCCCGGCGTGCGATACTCGGGAATGAATCGCTGGGTCGAGAACGGGATGCCGAGCGGGCATGCCATGCCGAGGAAGCCGACCAAGGCCCACACATAGACATAGACGCCGAACTCGAACCGGCCCATCCAGCGGGCCAGCAGCACCTGGCTCAGGTAAATGATGCCAGCGCTGACAACGCGGATGAAGAAGGCCGCGCCCGCCATGCGCTGGGCGGTCGACCGATCGCTGCCGTCGGCACGCCACGACGCCAGGCGGCCAAGGAGGCCGCCGAGTGCCGTGCGTGAGGAACCGATGGCTTCGCTCAAAGTCAACTCCGGCCTCCGTGGTCGAAACGTTTGATCCGTAGGCACCCAATGGAGCGGCTCGCTGCACGCATGCAAAACCCGGATCTTGCGCGCCGAAATCGCTCACCCGGCGAAACCACCGCTTCTTTGCGGCTGAGTTTCGACCGTCTCGCACACCTCCCGGCTTAAGCATCTCGACCGTAATGGTTCGGGCTTAAGCTTCGGTTGGTCCTGGTTCCGCGGGGGTTGAGCAGCGGCCGGAAGCCTTAAAATCGCGTTAATGCTCGACCGCTTGCAGCGCGGCCGCGACCGCGCGCCGCTCCTCTGCCGACAGTGCCGGCTGCGGCGGGACGGGATTGCCGACGTCGTAGCCTTGCAGCTCGAGGCCGGCCTTGATGCAGGCCGCGAGATTGAAGCGCGCAAACGCCTCGTTGATCCGCCACAGTCGGCGCTGCAGCGTCATCGCTTCAGGCCACGCGCCGGCGCGGCAGAGCTCATAGAGCCGCACGCTTTCCCGTGGAACGATGCAGGCCGGCCCCGCCATCCAGCCGACGCCGCCGATCAGCATGACCGCGGCCGGAATATGGGCCGAGGCCGAGAAGACGGCGATGTTCTCGCCACAGCGGTTCATGATCGAGAGCAGTCGACCGGTATTGCTTGATGCGTCCTTGATGTAGCGGATGCGCTCATGCGCCGCGAGGCGAGCAATGACGTCGAGCGAGAGGTCGCTGCGTTGGAACTGCGGGTTGGTATAGAGCACGACCGGAATGTCGACCGCGTCGGCAATGGCGCGGAAATAACTCTCGACCTCGGCATCGCGCAGCGGGAAGTAAGCTTCGAGAATCGCAAGGATGCCATCGGCGCCCATGCGTTGATAATCGCGGGCCTGGGCGACCGCGTCGGCGGTCGCGGTCGAGGCAACGCCGGCAACGACCGGCACCCGACGACCTGCTGCCTCGATGGTCGCCTGCACGATCGCGGTGCGCTGGCCGCGGTCGAGATAGGCGAACTCGCCGGTCGAGCCGAGTGGCGTCAGCCCGTGCACGCCCGCACCGATGAGATCGCTGACGAGCGTTTGCAGGACCTTTGTCTTGACGCGGCCGTCGCCGTCAACGGGCGACACAAGATACGGGAATACGCCATGAAAGTCGGGTGCGGTCGTCATGTCAGCTATCCTGCAAATCCGCCGCCACCGAGAAACGCCTGTTCTTCGGTTGTCGTAGCGCGGCCGAAAGCAGTGTTGCGGTGAGGGAAGCGACCAAAGCGGCGGATGATAGCGGCATGCTGTTCCGCGTAGTCGATTTGCTCTTCATTTCCCAAGACGCGGCACAGTTCGCAACAGCGCTCCTGGTCGGCAAGATTCTCGGAATGCATGAACGGAAGATAGAAGAAGATGCGCTCGGCAGGCTCGATCTTGAGATCAAAGCCCCGGGCAATGGCGCGATTGGCCGCCGCACGGGCGAGCAAGTCAGTCGAAAAAGCCGCTGGACTGCCGCGGAACATGTTGCGCGGAAATTGATCGAGCACGATGAGAAGCGCAAGCGCTCCCTCCGGGTTATCGTCCCAGCCGGCAAGCAAGCCGTTGGCTGCCGCCGCGTGAAGCGATCGGAATTTATCGCGGATTTCAGCGTCGGTGTCGTCGCTCTTGGCAAACCATCGGTCCGAACCGAGCGCGCGCCAATAGGCAAGCACGTCGGCGACGGATGGTAACGTCACATCGAAAGATCGATCGCTCGCGATCACAATCTGATTTCTCCGGCAATGATCCGGCGGTAGAGCGCTCCGTCAAGACGCACATAGGCGCCGCGCGTCGGATCGTCAAAGAAGATCGGATCACCCACAGCGTCCGGATCGAAGCCATCCTTCAACAGATCGATCTTGCGTTGCTTGAACGTCGCGGTCACATCGATCTCATGCCGGATGCGCAGAAACAACGGGCGTGCATAGTCGGGCAGCCGCGCCGCAAGATGAGAGCGCAACGCGGCGAGATCGATGTCGGATTCGCACATGATCGCCGCCATGCCGGCACGGCCCTCCCGGCCGGCGATCGCGACGCCATACACGTTGGCATCGGTGATTCCCGGAAATGTGCACAGCGCCTCGGAAACCTCCGTAGTCGAGACGTTCTCGCCCTTCCAACGGAAGGTGTCGCCGATGCGATCGACGAAATAAAAATAGCCTTGAGCATCACGGCGCATCAGGTCGCCGGAACGAAACCAGGTGTCGCCGGCAGCGAAGACGTTGTGAAGGACCTTGCCACCGTTTTGTCCGGTATCGGCATAGCCCTCGAAACGGCCCGCCGGCTTCGAGGGGTCCTTGAATATCCGTGCGATTGCCTCGCCGACTTCGCCGGGAGGAGCTTCTTCGCAGAAGCCCGCGGCGTTGCGCACCGGCGCCTCCTTCTCGACGTCGAAGCGGACGATCCGCGTGGGGAAGTTCGCCTTGAGATACCAGGGAATACGGCCGACCGCGCCGGGCTTGCCCTCGAAATTGAAGAGGGCGAGGTTGCCTTCGGTCGCCGCATAGAACTCCAGGATGCGCGGAATCGCGAAACGCGTTTTGAATTCATCCCAGATGTCGTGACGCAATCCGTTGCCGCAGCAGATGCGCAAGCTATGATTCCGCTCGTTTCTCTGAGGCGGCGTGTTGAGGAGATAGCGGCACAATTCACCGATGTACATGAACATCGTGCAGCGATGGCGCACCACGTCATTCCAGAATTCGGTCGCCGAGAATCTGTCCCGGATGAAAACGGTGCCGCCGGCGAACAGCGTTGCGCCAGTCGCCACCACGCCGCCGCTCGTGTGATACATCGGCAGGCAATCATACATGCGATCGTCGGGGCCGGCGTTGAGCACTCCCGCAAACGCCTCGCTCGCCAGCATCAGGCGGAAATGATTGATGTTTGCCGCCTTCGGACGACCGGTGGTGCCCGAGGTATAAATAAAAAGTGCCTGGTCCTCGGTGGTGAGCGGCGGCCGCTCAGCGGTCGCGAGCGGACTCCCGTCGAGTGCCGCCGCGGCCTCGTCGAGGCGCGGCACATCCGAAGCGCCGGCGCTTTTTGCCTCCCCGAACATCCACAGCCGAGGCGCAGTCGTGCGGTAGGAATTGCATGAGGCAAGTGCCTCGATGAGATCGGCCGCCACGATCAGGTGGCTTGGCTTGACGATGTCGATGCAATAAGCGAGCGCCGGTCCCGCGAGATTGGTGTTGAGCAGCGCGACCGTGCCGCCGGCACGGATGATGCCGAGCCAGATCGCCACATATTCCGGCCGGTTTCCCATCATCAGGCCGACGACGTCGCCCTTGCCGATTCGTTGCGCCAGCACCCAGCGCGCATAACGGCAGGAATGCTCGGCTAATTCCCGATAAGTGAGGGTCTCACGGTCGGATACGAGCGCCGGCTTGTCGCCATAGCGATCCGCGAGCTCGTCAATGACGACGGGAAAGATCCGGGTCGGGTGGCGGGCGATTGGGGAGGTGCGCCTCAGGGTGCGCATTGCGCCACGGAGAAACACCCATTCATCGCGCAGCCGCGCAGCGCCCCGCTTCAGGCCTCCCAACACTTCGCTCATGACGTTCTCGCGACGGCGCGCTGTTCGTCCTCGCAACGGGGACGGCGGGGCCACCTGCTGCGGGCATCGGGCACCATCCGGGAGTCGCGGCTTGGTGGCAAGACCAATCGCCCGCTGGTTCGATCTCGGCTCACCAGCTAATGGAACAACGCCGTATTGCACCGCAACGGCTGCTGTGTTAGCAAACCCGCGATTTTACTGGGCGGCGCCGATCCCGACGCTCCTGATAAATCAAAATTCCATCATTTCCAAGGGCTTGCGCCTCGATCCGGCAGGCGTTGGAGCGGTGGGAATGAGCGTATTGCGGGCGAGAGTGTGGCTGCAGAAAATCCGATCGTCTCCGGGATGGCGGGCCGTTACGCGACGGCCTTGTTCGAGCTTGCGCTCGAATCCAATGCCATCGATTCCGTCACCGCCGACCTGAACATCTTTTCGGGTTTACTTGGCGCAAGCACGGACTTGGCGCGTCTTGTACGCAGCCCGGTGTTTTCATCTGCCGCACAGGCGCAGGCGCTCACCGCCGTGCTCGACAAGGTCGGCATCGGCGGACTCACGGCGCGATTTCTCCTTGTCGTGGCTGCGAACCGGCGGTTGTTTGCGGTGCGAGACATCATCCGCGCCTATATGAACATGGTGGCGCGGCAAAAGGGCGAGGTCGCGGCTCAGGTGACGGTTGCCGAGCCGCTGTCCGATGTTCGCTTCGCCGAACTCCGTGACGCGCTGCATGCGGTCACCGGAAAAGACGTTCGGGTCGATGTCAAAGTCGATCCCTCGATCATTGGCGGCCTTGTCGTCAAACTCGGCAGCCGCATGGTCGACAGCTCGCTTCGCACCAAGCTCAATGCACTTAGACACGCCATGAAAGAGGTCGGCTGATGGATATCCGCCCCGCAGAAATTTCCGCGATCCTCAAGGAGCAGATCCAGAATTTTGGCCAGGAGGCGGAAGTCTCGGAAGTCGGCCAAGTGCTGTCCGTCGGCGACGGTATCGCCCGCGTCTACGGTCTCGACAACGTCGAGGCCGGCGAGATGGTCGAGTTCGAGAACGGCATCCGCGGAATGGCGCTTAATCTCGAGAGCGACAACGTGGGCATCGTGATCTTCGGCGAAGACCGGGAGATCAAGGAAGGGCAGACCGTAAAGCGCACCCGCTCGATCGTTGACGTGCCGGTGGGCAAAGGCCTTCTCGGCCGCGTGGTCGATGCCCTCGGCAATCCGATCGACGGCAAAGGCCCGATCCAGGCGAGCGAGCGCAAGCGGGTCGACGTGAAAGCGCCTGGCATCATTCCCCGCAAATCGGTGCACGAACCGATGGCGACGGGCCTCAAGGCGATCGACGCCCTGATCCCGATCGGGCGCGGCCAGCGCGAACTCATCATCGGCGACCGCCAGACCGGCAAGACCGCAATCGCGCTCGACACCATTCTCAACCAGAAGCCCCTCAACGCCACCGGCGACGAGAAGATCAAGCTCTACTGCGTCTATGTCGCCATCGGCCAGAAGCGCTCGACGGTCGCACAATTCGTCAAGGTGCTCGAGGAGCAGGGTGCCCTGGAGTTCTCCATCATCGTGGCCGCGACCGCGTCGGACCCCGCGCCGATGCAGTACCTCGCGCCGTTCGCCGGCTGCAGCATGGGCGAATTTTTCCGCGACAACGGGATGCACGCGGTCATCATCTATGACGACCTCTCCAAGCAGGCCGTCGCCTATCGTCAGATGTCGCTCCTGTTGCGCCGTCCACCGGGCCGTGAAGCTTATCCGGGCGACGTCTTCTACCTCCATTCGCGCCTACTTGAGCGCGCCGCCAAGATGAACGACGATCGCGGCGCCGGCTCGCTCACGGCGCTGCCGGTCATCGAGACCCAGGCAAATGACGTGTCGGCCTATATCCCGACCAACGTCATTTCGATCACCGACGGCCAGATCTTTCTTGAAACCGACTTGTTCTATCAAGGCATCCGCCCGGCGGTGAACGTCGGACTGTCGGTGTCGCGGGTCGGCTCTGCGGCGCAAACCAAGGCGATGAAGAAGGTCGCCGGGCGCATCAAGGGCGAGCTCGCCCAGTACCGCGAGATGGCGGCATTCGCCCAGTTTGGCTCGGACCTCGACGCCACCACCCAACGTCTCCTCAACCGCGGCTCTCGCCTTACCGAGCTGCTGAAGCAGCCGCAGTTCTCGCCGCTCAAGATGGAGGAGCAGGTCTGCGTCATCTACGCAGGCGTCAATGGCTATCTCGATCCGATTCCGGTCTCCCGGGTCAGGGCATTCGAGGACGGCCTGCTTGGTGTGTTGCGCAGCCAGCACGCCGACGTCCTCAACGAAATTCGCGATGCGCGTGATCTTAGCGACTCCACCACGGCCAAGCTGAAGGGCGTTGTCGAGGCGTTCGCCCACACGTTCGCATAAGTCGCAAGACAGACCGAGATCATGGCCAGCCTCAAGGACATGCGCGTCCGCATCGCCTCGACCAAGGCGACGCAGAAGATTACCAAGGCGATGCAAATGGTCGCGGCCTCCAAACTGCGCCGTGCCACCGCGGCTGCAGAGGCTTCGCGTCCCTATGCCGAGCGCATGGAGAAAGTGCTCGGCAATATCGCCGCGTCGGTCGGCAATAATCCCGGCGCACCGCGGCTTCTGGCGGGCACGGGCTCCGACCAAGTCCATCTTCTCCTTGTCTGCACCGGAGAGCGCGGGCTGTGCGGTCCGTTCAATTCGGCGATCGTGCGGCTTGCCCGCGAGCGCGCCAATGCGCTCATCGCCGAGGGCAAGGAGGTCAAGTTCTTCTGCGTCGGCCGTAAAGGCTATGACCAGATCAAGCGTCAATACGAGAGCCGCATCATCGAGACCGTCGACCTGCGCTCGGTGCGGCAGATCAGGTTCGACAATGCCGACGCGATCGGGCGCAAGATCGTGGCGCTCTTCGACGCAGGCGCTTTCGATGTCTGCACCTTGTTTTTCTCGCGCTTCAAGTCGGTCATTGCCCAGATACCGACGGCGCAGCAGCTCATCCCGGCAGTATTTCCCGACGTGGCGGCCGATCGCGCCAGCGCGGTTTACGAATACGAGCCTGAGGAGGAGGACATCCTCAAGGAACTCCTGCCGCGCAACATCTCGGTGCAGATTTTCCGCGCCCTGATGGAGAACATGGCCTCCTTCTACGGTGCGCAGATGACGGCAATGGACAATGCCACGCGCAACGCCGGCGAAATGATCCGCAAGCAGACGCTGACCTATAACCGAACGCGCCAGGCAATGATTACCAAGGAACTGATCGAGATCATCTCCGGCGCCGAGGCGGTCTAGCCGCCGTACATCTTTTCCCACCTACGAGGACCACGTATGGCCAAAACAGTTGGACACATCACCCAGGTGATCGGCGCTGTCGTCGACGTGCAGTTCGGCGAGCACCTGCCGGCGATCCTGAACGCACTCGAGACCAGCAACCAGGGCAACCGCCTTGTTCTGGAGGTCGCGCAGCATCTTGGCAAATCGACAGTCCGCACGGTCGCCATGGACACGACGGAAGGATTGGTGCGCGGTCAGGACGTGACCGACACCGGCGAGCCGATCGCGGTTCCGGTCGGCGAGGGCACGCTCGGGCGCATCATGAATGTGGTCGGCGATCCGGTCGATGAGGCCGGCCCGCTGAAGTATGAGATACGGCGGCCGATCCACCAGCCGGCGCCTGCCTATACCGAGCAATCGACGGAAGCGCAGATCCTGGTTACCGGCATAAAGGTGGTGGACCTGCTCGCGCCTTACGCCAAAGGCGGGAAGGTCGGCCTTTTCGGCGGCGCTGGCGTCGGCAAGACGGTGCTGATTCAGGAACTCATCAACAACGTCGCCAAGGCCCACGGCGGCTATTCGGTATTCGCGGGCGTCGGCGAGCGCACCCGCGAAGGCAACGACCTCTATCACGAGTTCATCAACTCCAAGGTCAATGCCGATCCGCATCATCCCGATCCGAACGTGAAATCGAAGTGCGCCCTGGTCTATGGCCAGATGAATGAGCCGCCCGGCGCGCGCGCCCGCGTCGGCCTGTCGGGACTGACCGTCGCCGAATATTTCCGCGACCAGGGCCAGGACGTGCTGTTCTTCGTCGACAACATCTTCCGGTTCACTCAGGCAGGCTCCGAGGTGTCGGCACTGCTCGGCCGCATCCCCTCGGCGGTCGGTTACCAGCCGACGCTCGCAACCGACATGGGCGCCCTGCAGGAGCGTATCACCACCACGACGAAAGGGTCGGTCACGTCAGTCCAGGCGATCTATGTGCCGGCCGACGACCTCACCGACCCGGCGCCGGCGACGTCGTTCGCGCACCTTGATGCCACCACGGTGCTGTCACGCGGCATCGCCGAAAAGGGAATCTATCCGGCGGTCGATCCGCTCGAACTCGACGTCGCGCATGTTGTCGCCGCTCGTCGTCGGGGAGGAGCATTACCAGGTCGCGCGCCAAGTCCAACAAGTGTTGCAGCGCTACAAGGCGCTTCAAGACATCATCGCGATCCTGGGCATGGATGAGCTTTCCGAAGAAGACAAGCTCACCGTCGCGCGCGCCCGCAAGGTCGAGCGCTTTTTGTCCCAGCCATTCCACGTCGCGGAGGTGTTCACCGGCTCGCCAGGAAAGTTTGTCGAACTTCCCGACACCATCCGCGGCTTCAAAGGACTGTGCGATGGCCAGTACGACCACCTCCCCGAGGCCGCGTTCTACATGGTCGGGACGATCGACGAGGCCGTCGAAAAGGCGAAGAAGCTTGCGGCCGAGGCCGCGTAACGCGACATCGAGACGGCTGCCATGGATAGGTTTCACTTCGAGCTCGTTTCGCCGGAAAAGCTCATTTTTTCCGGTGAGGTGACCCAGGTCGACGTGCCGGGCGAGGAGGGCGAGTTCGGCGTGTTCGCCGGCCACGCGCCCTACGTCGCCACGCTGAAACCAGGCATCCTGACCATTTATGGCGACGGGGCACCGAACCGTGTCGTGGTTCACGGTGGCTTTGCGGAGGCCGGCCCAACCGGACTCACGGTGCTTGCGGAGCGGGCTGTATTCGCGTCGGACTTCGATGCCGTCGCGATCGCCGACGCCATCAAGGATGCGGAAGAAGATTTGGCCGATGCGCAGACCGACGCTGCCCGCGACAAGGCACGCGAACGTCTCGATCAGCTCGGCATGCTCAAGACCGCACTCGGGCTCGGCGGCTGACGATCGTTACGCGCTGGCGAAGCGGGAGAACTCCCGCACCACGCGCTCGTAGGTCGCACGCTTGAACGGCACCACGAGGTCGGGCAGGTTCTTCATCGGCTCCCATTTCCAGGCGATGAATTCCGGCTCGTGCACGCCGCCGCCGGGGGATGCAATGTCGATCTCGCGATCTTCGCCGATGAAGCGCAACGCGAACCACTTCTGGGACTGACCCCGATACTTCCCACCCCAGGCCTGTCCGACGATCTCGCGGGGAATGTCGTACGTCAGCCAGTCGTCGATCGCGCTGAGTCGCTCGACCGAGCGAATGTTGGTTTCCTCGTAAAGCTCGCGCAACGCCGCGGGCCACGGGTTCTCGCCATCGTCGATTCCGCCCTGCGGCATCTGCCAAACATGAGTCTCGTCGATATGTTCGGGGCCCGACGCGCGACGGCCGATGAAGACGAGGCCGGCGCGATTGATGACGGTCAGCCCGACGCAGGGGCGATAGGGCAAATCCTCAAAGCGACTTGCTGTCATGAACCCACTCGGACAGTTGGCGGCGGGTTAGCTTGATTTGCCGCGCGCCGCCGCCGCGGTGATCGGTACCAGCGTGAAACCCCGGCTTTCGACACCCTTGGCCCACGAGGCAATGCGGTCGATCGTCACCTGTCGAGCCGAACCAAATCCGACCGCCATGCCGGTGTCGCGTGCAATCCCTTCGAGTTTCACCAGGGCGCGGTCGATTTCCGTCGCCGATTGCACGACATCGATCACAGCATTCGCTTTGACGAACGGCAAGCTGCTGCCGCCCGCAATCTGGCCCGCCGGACTGCGGGGCGAACCGCCGTCATCCACGTATATCAGCCCGCGTTTGCCGATTTCGCGCAGGATCGGCGAGAATGACATTTCGGACGCAGTGAACCGCGCCCCCATCTGGTTCACGATCCCCACATAGCCCTGAAACCGGCTCATCGCCCACTGGAGGCGCTCGGTGTTTTGCTCAGGTGTCGCGGCCGTCAGGAGCGTTTGTGGACCGGGATCATTGTCCGGATAATCGAATGGCTCCATCGGTACCTGAAGCAGGATTTCGTGCCCAAGACTGCGCGCGCGCCCGGAGATACGGTCGAGGTCCGTTCCATATGGCGCGAACGCGAGGGTAACCGCGCCCGGCAGCTTATTGAGCGCTTCGGCGGTTATGCTGTTTGAAATTCCAAGTCCTGAGATAACGATCGCGATTTGAGGCGAATTCGATTTGGCCTGAAAGGGCCGCGCATAGGCCTGAGCGGCCCGCAGACCATCGGCACCGACGCGCGGGATCGGTCCGAATTTTGTCATTTCGACAAGCTGGGTGCCGCCGCCGCCGGCCGCAGCGCTGGGTACCGGCTCGTTGGCCGACGGGATTCTGACCTCCTGCCGCGCGCCGCTCTTGCCGTCGATGATGGTGACGACTTGCTCGCCGCCGGACTTTCCCGGCACCTTTTCGTCCGCACCGCCCGGCTCTCGCGGCGGCAGCCGCGAAATGGACGGAGGCACCACGCGGATGGGAGCTTCGCCTTCAGACTTCGAGCTATCCGCCGCTGCAACTCCCTGTTCTGTCCCGCCTGCGGCCTTCAGCCCGGCATTGACGACCACGATGGGTTCTCCACCCAGGGGATCGTTGTTGAGCAGGCTCCAGCCGAGGAATACCGAGATTGCCATGCCAAGGGCTACCGCGACCATAGGTGCCACCGGCAGCCGCTTTTGCGGCTGTTTCCGGTTCAGGCCCAATGGAGCGTTCAATTCGTCATTGGGGATCACGGCTCGCCGCCTCGCGAATCACACCGCCGACTCTAGCATGGAGAATCCGTGCTAGCGCCATCTCCCCTGCCGGTCCGGGACGTCTGAACCGGTCCCGCAGCAATCGATGCGGGCAAAAAAACAACCCGGCGGCGCGACGGCCGCCGGGTTGAAACTTGCCGTGGCTAAGTCGTCAGTTCGGCAGCGTTGCCGATTTCGGATTCGGCGGGAACGCCGGATTGGACTTGGAGCCGCGGAGAAGTTCGAGCGCCATGGTGAGCGCCTTGTCGTCCTTTTCATCCGGCGGGACGTAGGATTGCGAGCCGCCCTGTTCGTCGCCTTCCGCCTTGAGATGGCCCCGCAGCGAGGATTCGCCCTTGGTCTCCATCGCCCGCGCCTTCATCTCCTCGGGTACCTCCTGGAGGACCTCGATATCCGGGGAAATGCCCTTCGCCTGGATCGATCGCCCCGACGGCGTGAAATAGCGCGCCGTCGTCAGACGGAGGGCGCCATTGCCCGAGCCGAGCGGGATGATGGTCTGCACCGAGCCCTTGCCGAACGAGCGGGTGCCGACCAGCGTTGCCCGGCGGTGATCCTGAAGAGCGCCGGCGACGATTTCCGAGGCCGAGGCCGAGCCGCCGTTGATGAGCACGATCACCGGCTTGCCCTTGGTGAGGTCACCAGGCCGTGCGTTGTAGCGCTGGGTCTCATCGGGATCGCGGCCGCGAGTTGATACGATCTCGCCGCGCTCGAGGAACGAGTCGGACACCGTGATCGCCTGATCGAGCAGACCGCCCGGATTGTTGCGCAGATCGATCACATAGCCCCTGAGCTTGTCAGCCGGAATCTGCCCGATGATATCGGAAATCGATTTCTTCAGGCCGTCGGTGGTCTGCTCATTGAACTGCGTGATGCGGACGTAACCGACATCGTCGCCCTCGATCTTCATGCGCACCGAGCGAACACGGATGGTGTCGCGCATAATGGCGATTTCGATCGGCGCATCGTTGCCCTTGCGCATGACCTTGAGCCGGATCTTGGTATTCACCGGCCCCCGCATCTTTTCGACTGCTTGGTTGAGGGTCAGGCCCTGCACCGGCTCGTCATCGAGATGGGTGATGACGTCGCCAGCACGCACGCCAGCCTTGGCCGCAGGGGTGTCGTCGATCGGCGCGATCACCTTGACGAGCCCGTCTTCCATGGTGACTTCGATGCCAAGGCCCCCGAACTCGCCGCGGGTTTGCACCTGCATGTCGCGGAAGCTCTTGGTGTCCATGTAGCTCGAATGCGGATCGAGCCCATTGAGCATGCCGTTGATGGCTGACTCGACGAGCTTGCTCTCGTCGGGCTTCTCAACGTAATGCGAGCGGACCCGCTCGAAAATGTCACCAAATAGATTGAGCTGGCGGTAGGTGTCGGCCTGGGCCGCTTTCGCGCTCGAGCCGAACTGCACCCAGGAGAGCCATGAGGGCTGAGCCTCGACCGCGACCAGGGTGGCTGCCGCACCTGCAACGGCGCCGAGAAGAATCAGAGTAGTCTTGCGCATCATCCACGAACCTTTTCGTTTTCGGTTGCCGTCCACCACGGATTGGAATCAATCGGGGTGCCGTCTTTCCTAAACTCGATGTAGAGCACCGGTTGAGACGAATTTGTTGGGGACGCCGGACCCGCAGCCGCGGAGCTTGCCGCAGCATCTGATGCAACTTGCGTGCCGCTTCCCATCATCGCAACCGGCTCTCCATTGAGAACGAACTGGCCAAGGTCGACCGTGATCCGTTCCATGCCCGCCAGAATGACATGATACCCGCCGCCGACGTTCAGGATCAAGAGTTGTCCGTAGGATCGGTATGGCGCGGCATAGACTACCCAACCGTCGCTCGGCGCCGTAACCTGGGCCCCTGCCCGAGTCGCGACAGAGATCCCTTTGTCGTTGCCGCCCATCCCGTCAGATGAGCCAAATTCACGTATTCTGACACCGCTGACGGGCATTGCGAGCTTGCCTTTGGCGGAAATAAAGGCAACTGCCGGGGCCATCCGGCCCGGATCGTGCAGCATGGCGACTGCCGAACGCTGCTCCGTGGCCGGTTTCGCCTCTTCGTTCGGACGAGGATTCGGCCGCGGGTTTCGCGCGCCGCCTTCGAGCCCCTGCTCCAGCTTTCCGATCAAATCTTTGAGATTATCGGCTTGGCGCGAGAGGGCGAGCACGCGCTGGCGTTCGCTGGCAATGGCCTGCTCAAGCTCGGCCTGGCGCTTCTGACGCTCTGCGACGAGCGCCGTCATGTTGGCCTGCGCCGCTCCGAGGTCGGCAAGTTCGGCGGTCATTCGAGTGCGTCCGGTCTCCTGCTCCTTCTTGACCTGCGCGAGGTCGGCAAGTTCGACCGTAAGCTGTCTGACCTCGTTCCGCATTTCCGGCAGCACCGCGCCAAGACTGATGGCCGTGCGCACGGACTCGATCGCGTCTTCGGTGCCGGCAAAAACCGCCGGAGGCGGCCGGTGGCCGATCCTTTGCAGCGCCGCCAATACCTCGATGATGAGGGCGCGCCGGCCATCGAGAGAGCGGCGAATTTCGGATTCGCTGGAATCGAGTTCCCGCAGATGAATTTCGCTGGTGGCGATCTGCTCCTCGTCCTTCCTGATTCGGCTAGCGGTCTCCAGCAGATTTTCGTTGAGCTTGCGGCGCTCCTCGATCAGGGAATCGTTTTCGCGCGTCAGCTTTTGCTCGGCTTCGGTCGCCTTGCGCTGCTCGGAGCGAACCGATTCGAGCTCCTGGTCGCGTTGCTTGATCGCCTCGATCGCGGGAGGGGGTTTGGGCGGAAGGCGCTGGGTCTCGGCGGCCCACGCCGTCCCGCACGCCAGGACGAGTGCTGCGGAAACAACGGCGCATGGTTGCCGAATCAGCGCGATGCGAATCGCACTGCGCTCGGCTGACCGCGCGTCCACACCGGCCATCATTGTTTCCGCCGCTGTTTCCGGTAGCTCATCGGGGTCTCAAAAATGGCGCTACCGTGGGAGCGCCCCCCCCGACAGAGCCATGTTGGATAGGAATTGGGGCAGCATCACGCCATGCGCGACGATATTGCAACAACAAATTGAGCGAGCCCAGGCGACTGAATCCGGCCGGTACTATTCGCGATGATAGGGGTGGCCGGCCAGAATCGTCAGCGCCCGATAAATCTGCTCCAGCAGCATGATTCGCACCAGCCGATGAGGCCAGGTTGCGGCCCCAAAGGAAATGAGGAGATCCGCGCGTTCCCGCAATGTTGCGGCCATGCCGTCAGCGCCGCCGATCGCGAAACACAACGTAGCGCGGCCGTCATCGCGCCAAGCTCCCAACCGGGCGGCAAAAGCTTCACTGGTAAGATTCTCGCCGCCTGGATCGAGTACCGCGACGGCAGCCCCCTCCGGCATGAGATTCGCGAGCGCAATCGATTCCTCGATCGCGCGGCGCTCGGCCTCGCGGGCGCGACTTTCCCTGACTTCAACAATTTCGATATCGCGGAGACCTAACGGCCGTCCGAGCTTGCCGGCTCGATCGCGGTAGCGTTCGACGAGCCCGCGTTCCGGGCCAGCTTTGAGCCGGCCGACCGCGGCAATCACCACCCGCATGCCTCGAACTCCTGGGTTCGGGCGCTTTCGTAACCTTTGGCGTTCGAAAAGTCCGTGCGGCTTTTCGTTCGCGCTTCAGGCCGTGCGGCGGGCTCCGGACCGGCCGCGTGCCCACATCTTTTCGAGATTGTAGAACTCGCGGACTTCGGGCCGAAAGACGTGGACAATCACGTCGCCGGCATCGATCAGGACCCAATCGCAATGCGGCATGCCCTCGACCCGGACGCCCGTGAGACCGGCTTCACGGAGATCTTCCAACACACGGTCCGCCACTGATCCGACGTGCCGGTTAGACCTGCCGGACGTCACGACCATATAATCCGTGATCGAGGAATCGTTGCGAAGATCGATGGTGGTGGTGTCCTCGGCCTTCATGTCGTCGAGGCGAGCGAGGACGATGCGAAGCGTCTCGTTGGCGTCAGGACGCACCTTGGAGACGATGGCGGGTGAACGGCTGGCGCCGGTCCGCGAGATGGCAACTGTGGACAGAGGTCCTTTCCTTTCGGTTCCACCGTCCCGGGCACCCTGCCCGGGGCCGTACGCACAGGATATGTGCAAATTGTTAACAGTTTCAACCGCTTTTCGTTGCTGGACGAGAACGCAACGGGTTTCGGCGTCGTCCGGCAACACCTCTATATTCGAACCGAATGTCAGTTTCGCAACGCCTAGACTAGAGACCCGAGTTTGGAGGAGCGCCTTTCTGGGCCTGGCGCGCCGCACGCAGAGCGGTCGACGATAGAGGCGACTTCAGGCCATGAAGGAATACCCATGCTGGCGGCTGCCGCGTCGCGAGCGTTGCAGCCGCTCGTTCCGGGATGCAGTCGCGGCGGAAGGCTTGGGCGGCAACGCTGCCGGAGGCATAGAGGCTTGGACCGAGGCGGTCGACGACCGCGATCGGCACCAGCCGGGCGATGCCGCGCCAGTTCTGCCAGCGATGAAAGCTGCGCAGATTGTCCGCTCCCATGATCCAGACGAAATGGACGCCGGTGCAATGCGAAACCAGGTAGCGGATCGTATCGTAGGTATAGCGCACCCCGATTTCGGCCTCGAAGCCGGTCACTTCGATCCGGGGATCACGGGCAAGCTTGGTGGCAGCCGCCATCCGATCCGCAAGCGGCGCAAGGCCGCGCGTGTCCTTGAGTGGATTACCCGGCGTCACCAGCCACCACACGCGGTCAAGCGCCAGTCGCTTCATCGCAAGGAGGCTAGCGGCAAGATGCGCCTCGTGGGGCGGATCGAAAGTTCCGCCGAACAGGCCGACGCGCTGGCCAGGCGCATGGGTCGGAATGCGATATCGCGGTGGAGCAGACGGCGCGGACATGTTTCACCGGTGCCGGGGAGCGCGGCGTTGCGTGGACATTGACTGTCAGGCTCCCCGCCCAGCGCGGGCCTCAAAGCCCATTCTCATGGACGAGTCTGGCCGGCGCCGCGGACACGGTATTTGAAGGTGGTGAGTTGTTCGACCCCGACCGGACCGCGCGCGTGCAGCCGGCCGGTGGCAATGCCGATCTCCGCGCCGAACCCGAACTCGCCACCGTCGGCAAACTGGGTTGAGGCGTTATGGAGCACGATTGCCGAATCGACTCGCGCCAAGAACTTTTCCGCCGCCGCCCGATCGGCCGTCACGATCGCATCGGTGTGATGAGAGCCGTGCCGCTCCACATGGGCAATCGCGTCATCGACGCCGTCGACGACCTTCACCGCGATGATGGCGTCGAGATATTCCGTATTCCAATCATCAACCGTCGCGGGCTTCACGCGGCGATCGATGGCTTGGGTGTCGCGGTCGCCGCGCACCTCGCAGCCGGCTTCGATCAGCATGCGCACGAGCGGCGCGAGGTGGGTCGCCACCGCCGCGCGGTCAACGAGCAGCGTCTCGGCGGCGCCGCAAACGCCGGTGCGTCGCATCTTTGAATTGAGAACGATCGCCTGCGCCATGGCAAGATCGGCGGTCCCGTCCACATAGACATGGCAGTTACCGTCGAGATGAGCGAAGACGGGCAGCCGCGCTTCAGATTGCACGCGGGCGACCAGGCCCTTGCCGCCGCGGGGCACGATCACGTCGATCGCGCCATCGAGACCGGCGAGCATCTCCCCGACGGCGTCACGATCCCGCGTAGGCACCAGTTGGATGGCGGTCTCCGGCAGGCCGGCGGCAGCGAGGCCCCTGGCGAGCGCTGCATGGATCGCGCGCGACGAGCGGAAGCTGTCCGAACCGCCCCGCAGGATGACTGCATTCCCGGCCTTCAGCGTAAGCGCGCCGGCGTCAGCGGTGACGTTCGGGCGGCTTTCGTAGATCACTCCGACGACACCCAGCGGAACGCGGACCCGTTCGATGCGCATGCCATTTGGGCGATCCCACGCGGCCATGATGGTGCCGACCGGATCGGGAAGCGCGGCAATCTGCTCGATGCCGTCGGCTATGGCCGAGACCCGATTCTGGTCGAGCGTGAGCCGGTCGACGAAGGCCCCGGTTGCATCAGCTCTCCGGGCTTCCGCGAGATCCTCACTGTTGGCGGCGAGAACTGGTGCGACCGCAGCTCGGACGGCCTCTGCCATGGCCAAGAGCGCGCGGTTCTTATCCTCCGTGGATGCCACCGCCAGGATCCGGCCGGCAGCGCGGGCGTTGACGCCGATCGTCCGCATCACGGCGGCGATGTCACCCAACCCCTCGATGGTCTTCAGTGGTGCGCTCATATCCGACATTCACCTGTCACGCAGCCTTCCTATCATGTCCTCCAGAAGGTCGCGAGCCTGCATCCTGACCGGAGGGCCGCGGCGGTTGAACTGGTTGCGTCCGGCCCGCGTGCGAAACCAACCGCGTGGTCGCGAGTTGCAGCGTTTGCGTGTGTCGCTTTTCGGCGTGATTTGTCCTGCGTCAATCTGCTGTCGTAGCTGCAGTGCTTCACTGCTGCCGTTGGTACGTCCCTAAGTTTCCGATGGAGTTATCCATGGCGATCCAGTCTCGCCTGCCGTCGCGCTTTCCAGTGGGCACCCGTCTGATCGTCGAAGGCGAACCGGACAGGGGCGGCAAGCTGCGTATCGTTTCGCGCTATGTGGTTATGCCAAGCGGTGTCCGCTACGACCTGATGACCCCCGCCGAGCGGGCGCAAAAGCCGGCCGATCTCGCACGTAAGCAGCGTGTGCGGCGCGAGAGCCCGTTGCCGGCGCGGCAACGGACGGGTTGATCCGCAGGCAAAAATCCAGCCGGCTTGGGTTGCTGCTGTCTGTCTAGAGTGGCACGGCTGTCTGTCTAGAGTGGCACGCGGTCTCATCGCGCGGCCTGCCACGAAAAAGAATGCCCGGCCGAAGCCGGGCATTCAGCGGGCCGGGTCTCGTGGACCCGGCCAATCACTTCGACGCCTCAGTGTGCCAGCGGGTCAGGCCGGACCTGGAACTTGACGATCTTGGGTGTCGTGCCCTTGCCGGTTTCACGATGGAACGGCGTGCGGTTGCCATCGGTCGACCACAGCGCGCGGCCCTTCCAGCCGGCGTTCGGGTCGTCGATGCGGCCGTCGATCCACTTGGCAAAGAAGCCGAGCGGATACGGAACGCGCATGTTGACCCACTTGCCGTCAACTAGCGCCATCAGCGACTCGTTGCCGTTGCCGGTGGCCATCGCGACGTTGTTGCCAAGGCCGGCCGTGTTCTGCTGGTCGACCCAGGTGTAGTAGCTCGCCTCGGCGCTGCCGCTCTCGGCGACGTTCTTGAACTGCGGTCCCGGGAACGGGGTCAGCGTCCAGCCCTCGGGGCACAACTCGCCTTCAGCGGCCTTTGGGCCGTTGAGTGGGCCCTTGCACTTGCGGCGATCGAAGGCACCCAGATGGCCGCTCGACAGCGGTACGTAGGCGACCCCGTTGCGGTCGATGTCAAAGCCGCGCGGACCGAAGCCCGGCAACGGCGGCTTGTAGACTTCCGACAGCTTGGTCTTGGGGTCGAAGCGCAGGACGTAGCCCGGATAGCCGAGCACGGCGCCCCACACCGCACCGTCTGAGGGATTGACGCCAACGCCGTAGAGGCCGGCGTTCATGCGCTTGTCCTTGGTCGGATCGACCGCCTGGTTCGGCTGCACGTAGTCATCGACCTTGCCGTTGCCGTTGGTGTCGATGATGACGGGTGCCCAGCCCTGGGCCTTCGCTTCGTCGCCGGTCTCTTCCCAGATGCGGCGATTGACCCAGCCGATGGCGCCTTGCTGCGGGCCGCCCGCGCTCACCCACACGGTGTTGTCGGCATCTTCCGCCAGCACGACGTGGTGGGTGTTGAAGCAGGTCCGGATCAGCTTGGTGGTCTTGGTGTTCGGGTCATAGACCGCGAGATGGCGGGTCAATTCCTTGAGCGGGAACGCCTTTGCGGACGGATGGTCCGAGCCCGCCTGGCAGAAGGCCGGGTTTTCCGGCTTGCCGACGCGCGAGGTGAACCACACCTGCTTCTTCTCGTCCATGATCAGGCTGTGGATGCTGGCCTTGCTGTCCCAGATCGCCTCTTCGCCCCAGTATGGCGACGGCGCCATGGTGTTGTTCTTGGTCGACTCCATGTCCGGGTCACGGGTCGGCATATTGACCTTGGACGGCGTGTTCGTCTTCTCGTTGAATACCGGGAACCAGTCGGCGCTCTCTTCCGTCGCGCCGAAGTGGTCGCCGTACGCATTGACGGTCGGCTTGCGCTTATCGGTCGAGACCTGGTCGTGCATGTAGGACTTTGCATCGCCCCAATCCCATTGGGTGATCACGACGTTGCGCTCGACGCCCTGCGGACGCTCGGGCTTGGCGAACGGCAGCTCGCCGGCCGCAATACGGTCGGTCCAGTTGGCGAGATTGGCGATCGTGATCTTCGGGTCCTGCCGACCGATCGCGGCGGCCATCTGCACCATCGCCTGACCGGATTGGATGCGGCGCTCCCACGCCTCAACCGAGTTCTTGAACGCGCCAAGCGTCGGCGAGATCGTCCGCGTCGCCTTGTTACCGAGCTGGTGGCAGGCATAGCAGCCGTTGGTCTTCATCTGATCGACCCACTGCAGCTGGCTCTTCATGACCGTAGCCATGCCGTTGCCGTTGGGGCCGGTGCCCGGAAACATGTCCTTGCCCGGGATATTGAGCATCGCGAACCAGTAGATCGCCGGATAGAACTCGGCCGCTGCGGCCGCATTCGGGGCCGTCACCGCCGTGATGTTCACGATCTTGCCGGGTTCGCTCACTGTCTTCGCTGAGTCGACCAGGCCGTAGCCGCGCGCCCATACCACGTACTTGGCTTTGGGAAGGTCGGGGATCACATAGCGGCCTTGATCGTCGGTCACGACGATCTTGTTCATCCGGGTCGGCAGATCGGTGGTTTCCGCAATCACCCACACGCCGGCTTCCGGACCGTTGGGTCCTGTGACCACGCCGCCGATGTCGGTCGCGCCGATGCTGACCGGAGCGGTCTGCTGCGCGCTGACGCGGGTCGGTGCGACCCCAAGCGCGAGCGCGAGGGCAACCGCCGCCGCGCCGAGATACAAGCTGTGCCTGAGTTTCATTTATGCTCCTCCACTCTCGGGTGTCCGAGATGCTGCGGCCAAGCCGGCCGTCATGTCCGTCGGTGAGCCCCGCCCTTATTTTCGGGGATATTGCGCATAGTTCGGGTGAGTTTGCAAAGCGGTCGGGACTGCTTGTGGCGAAATACTTCTTTCACTTTTGCGAGGCGTTAACAACACCGCTCTCATCGGCGAGCCATCCGCGATCTCAGCTCGGCAGCCGTGGCGCCAGCGACTGATTTGTGCACAATGCCGCGAGGAAAAAATCGAAGGCGGTGGAGCAACTTGCAAGTTGCATGCCCAGGCTGCATTTGCACCGGACGAGCTTCGCAAGTTGGTCATCTAAGCGACGCAGACAGTTTTTGCGCGGCTGCCGCCGGAAAGGGAAGGATGAACGTGCGCTGGAAAATGATGGCTTTTGCAATCGCGGTTGGAGCAGCGTTGCTTGGCGGACCGGCCCAGGCACAAACCAAGGTCCGCGTCGGCAAGGCCCAAGCGCAGAACTTTGCCTTCATGGCCGCTGACATCGGGATCGCAACGGGGATCTTCAAAAAGCATGGCATCGATCTCGACATCGCGAGCTTCGGCGGCGACGCGCGGCTGGTGCAGGCCATGACTGCTGGCGCCATCGATTTCGCGCTCGCCGGCGGACCGACCATCGCCTTCGAGGAGAAGGGGGCGCCCATGGTCGCCGTCGCCGCCATCGCCGACGCGCCGCGCACCATCATGCTCGTCGTCAGCAAAGACGGCCCCGTCAAGACCGAGGACGATCTCAAGGGCCGCACCGTGAGTTGCTCCAGCACGGGGTCGCTCACGTACTGGCTCGCCCAGGAATTGTCGCGCGCCCATGGTTGGGGCAGCAACGGCATCAAGGTCGCGCCGCTCGGCACCACGACCGCACAGGCGGCGGCGCTCAAGAACTCATCAAGTCGACGGTGTCGTGACCGAAAGCTCGACAGTGCTTCGACTTGTCGAGGACGGCACCGGCCGCATCCTGGTGCGCTTCGGCGAGCGCATCCCGGATTTTCATGTCCATGCGCTATTCGCTCGCAAAGGGTTTCTTGATAGCGACCCCGATGCCACCCGTCGCTTCCTCGCAGCGTGGTTCGAAAGCGTGCAATACATGCGCGACCATCGCGATGAGACCATCGCGGCCGCGATGCGGATTGCCGAGGTCTCGCACACCGTGGCGACCGCGAACTACGACGAGATCATGCCGGTTTTCAACCGTACCGGGCGGTTCGACCCCAAGGCGCTCGATGTGCTCGCCCGCTCGTTCGTGGAGATGGGCTCGCTGCCGACGAAGCCGGATATGAGCAAGCTCTACACCGAGGCGTATCTACCGAAGAATTGACGCTTCCTCGATGTCGCCGCCCCGCGGCAGTTGCGCCGCTCGCTCCAGCAGGCGACCTGTGCAAACATGACGAGCGCGGGGCAGCGCAGGTGGTGGAATGGCCGGGGCGGCAATCAAAGTCAGAAGCGTTTCCCATGAATTCGGCGAGGTCGGCGAGACACGCTTCGTGCGCGCGCTCGCCGACACCTCGCTCGAGGTCATCCGCGGCGAGTTGATGTGCTTCATCGGCCCGTCGGGTTGCGGCAAGAGCACGCTGCTCAACGTCATCGGCGGCCTGATGGCGCCTTCGCATGGCGCGGTCGAGGTGATGGGCAAGACGGTTGCCGGACCGCTGCCGAAGGACATCGCGTTTGTCTTCCAGGAGAACGCGCTGTTTCCCTGGAATACGATCATCGAGAACATCGAACTCGGCATGACCTTCCAGGGTGTGACGAAATTCGAACGCGCGGTGCGCGCGGCGCGTGCGCTGGAGGCGGTCGGTCTCAAGGACTTCGCGCAGCACTATCCTTCCCAGCTTTCCGGCGGCATGCGCCAACGCGCCGCGCTTGCCCGGGCGCTGAGTCTCGAGACGCCGATTCTCCTGATGGACGAGCCGTTCGGTGCGCTCGACGAGCAGACCCGCATGATTCTCGGCGAGGACCTCTCGGTGCTGCTTGCCGAAAGCGGCAAGACCATCGTGTTCGTCACCCATAGCCTGGGTGAGGCGGTGTTTCTGGCGGATCGCGTCGCCGTGTTCTCGGCGCGGCCGGGCACGATCAAGGAGATCATTGCGATCGACGAGCCTCACCCGCGCAAGCCGCAATTCGTCACCTCGGCGAAATTCACGGAGCTGCGCAATCGCCTTTACGCGCTGCTGCATGACGAGATTCGCAAGGCGGTTTTGCAATCCGGCCTCGGCGCGGCAACCTCCGAAGCTGGCAATGCGAAGGCGACCAGCCGCGGAGCGAGTGCGATATGAAGGCGTCGCGGCGCAATCGCGACGCGCTGATGAGCCGCCTGGTGCGGGTCGGCTTTCTCGTTGGCCTCGTGGTCCTGTGGTATCTCGCGTCAACGCGCTGGGGCGTCAACCGGCTGTTGCTGCCCAATCCGATCGCGGTCTTCGACAATCTTGTCGAGATTTTGCGAACCGGCGAATTCATCGGCGACCTTCAGACGACGTTGGGCGAGGTTGCGGCAGCGTTCGCCATCTCGGTCACCGGTGGCGTCACGCTGGGCTACCTCATCAGCCGTTCGCCTTACACGATCCGAGCGTTCGAGCCGCTGTTCGCCGCGCTCTATTCGATCCCGATCATCCTGTTCCTGCCGCTGTTCGTACTGTTCTTCGGGCTGGGACCGGCGTCAAAAATCGCGATCGGCGCGACGATCAGCTTCTTTCCGATCGTCATCAATACCATCGCGGGCTTCGGCAATGTCGATCGCCTCTACGTCATGGCGGCGCGATCAATGGGGGCGTCCGGCTACCGGCTGTTCCGCCACGTCCTGCTTCCGGGGGCGCTGCCGGTGATCCTCACCGGCCTGCGCATGGGATTTACGACAGCGCTGCTGTCGATCATCGGCAGCGAGGTCCTGGCCTCGCTTGCCGGCCTCGGCCATCACATCGTGCAGCTCGCAGAATCGATGGAGATGGCGCGCATGTTTGCCTACATCGTATTCGTCATCGCCATCGCTGTGATCCTCAACACCATCGTGTCGACGCTCGAAGCGCGCGGAAAGTGGAACTGATGCAAGTTTCGCCTTCGCGATATTCGCGGGCGTTGCACTACGTGGCGCGGCGACCATGGGTCGCGCGGCTCGCCGTCATTGCGCTCTTGCTCGGTCTCTGGGAAATCACGGCGCGCTACTTCGTCGATCCCCTGTTCCTCGCCCCGCCGTCACGGGTCATCGCCTCGCTGGGCGCGCTGTTCGCGACACGCGTCGGCGCGTGCGCCGCCGCAGTCTCATCGACCTGCGCAAGCGTGCCCGACGCACTGCAACTCACCTTGTTCGAGCTTGCGGTCGCGTTCGTGATCGCCGTCGCTGTCGGACTTGTGGTCGGACTTGCCATCGGGCTGCAGCCGTTCGCGCGGCGCAGCTTCTTCCCCATCGTGCTGCTGCTCTACGGCATTCCGCAAGTCACCATCCTGCCGCTCTTCATCCTCTTCTTTGGTATCGGAGCAGCATCAAAGATCGCGTTCGGCGTCACCCACGGGGTGTTTCCGGTGACCGTCACGGTGGTGGCGGGGGTGCAGAACCTCAAGCCGATCCTGCTCACGAGCGCGCGTTCCATGGGCGCGAGCCGCTGGCAGATCTTTCGCCACGTCATCTTTCCGCACATGGTGCCGAGCTTTTTTGCCGGAATGCGGCTCGGCATGTCGGGCGTGCTGCTCGGAGTCCTGTTAGCCGAACTCTACGTGTCGATCTCCGGAATCGGCTATTTCACGACCCTGTTCACGCAGAACTTTGATCCGACCAAGCTTTTCGGGCTCGTCGGCGTGCTTGCCGCGATGGCAATTGTCCTCAACGCCATCGTGCGGCGCTTCGAAACACACTTTGCGAGATGGCGCAGCTGACCCGATCAGCAACTCCGAACTACGCCGTGGCAAACAGCCGCGTGCTTAGTAGCGCTGGACGACGATCGAGCGGCGGTTCTCCGCCGGCATGTAGCAAACGTCGACCATATGGCCCGGTGTGCAGGCGCGGCGCCGATAGTGGAATTTGAGCTCGCCGGAATCGCCCTGCTCGACGATTTTCTCGGTGTAGGTGGGCCGTCCTGCCGCAACCGCGGGCTTATGCGGGCGTGTCGGCACGACGCGGAACGTCCGCACCTCAGGCTCATGCGCGAGCGCAAGCCGCCGTGAATGCGCCATCGGCGGAGGCAGCCCGTGTTCGACCGGGGCCGCTTCGACAGCCGCCACGTTCGCCGGAGGTGTCGGCGCAGCTGCCGGCGGTACTTCAGCAACTGCGGCATCCGTGGGCGTAATGGACGCCGGATGGTCTGTGGGAACCGCTGAAGGCGGGGCTGTTTCGGTCAGAGCGGTACGTGCCGGGGATTGGGTTGCGGCCTGCGCCGTCGTTTCGGGTTGCCACGCGGGCGGTGTCGCAGCGGGCGTCGCGCCGAATTCAAGCGGCGACGGACCAAGGAACGCCTGCTGCCCGAATGGGCTCGTTCCAAGAGCATGCATATCGTCGACCCAGCTCGCGATGCCGGGCGAGCCACCCAACTGTGTCGGCCTCCGTACATCCGCGGGCGATGGCGCCGGTCTCTCCGCCATGCGCTCCTGAGGTTGCGTAGACTGCGGCGCATAGTATCGAGCCAGATCGACGGAGCGTGACGGCACGCTCGACTTCATGTCCGCGACCGTGACCAGTATCCATGACAGGATGCCGGCCGACAAAACGATGGCCACGGCCCCGAGCATGGCGGTAAATCGCCATCCGCCGGTCGAGGTCGTGCGGAACGGATCCATCGAAGGCATCAAGTCAGCGTCCATGGTGTCCAGCCGATCTGCGCTGTCGCGTCGGGCCGCCCATTGCGTGCCGCCGTACAAATATCTCAAATTCGCCGGCGCCGCGCAATTTCCGGCTCAAATTTAGGTATACGCAACAATTCTGTGCAGCGAAATTGTGCTGCAAATACGGCCGAAATCGCAAATCACGGCAGGAAGGCTAAGAAACAGGTAATGAAGGCACGGCGCTCACGTTTGACATTGGTCTTCGCGAGTGAGGCGGGTCACTACGAGCCCGACGACCTGTTTATCCGTGAGCCGGTCTTTAGGATGGTAATACGGTAAGCGGGAGACAGCCACGCTCGCATAGATTCCAAGCTAACGAAAATGGGCGATTGCCCAATACTAATTGGCCGAAAAGATTTTCGCGCACAACACGTTACGCCGTGGAGCGCGCTTCCCGCACGTGTTATGGATCGCTCGCCCTGCTGCAAAGCATTAATCCGCGCAGGGCATCTTTATCCATCGCAAAAACATGAGATCAGGTCCGACGTGATCCAGTCAGAGGAGGATGACCCGATGAGACGGCGCGAGTTCATCACTTTACTCGGCGGGGCCGCGGCGACAATTCCGTTTTCCGCACAGGCGCAGCAGTCCCCATCGATCGACGAACCGCTGCGTCGGGCCGTGGAACGCCGTGACGTCGCAGGCGTCGTCGCGATGGCAGCCGATCGTAAAGGCAACGTCATTTATCAGGGTGCGTTTGGCCTTGCCGATGTCGAATCAAAGCGCCCGCTCAAGCTCAACTCGTTGTTCCGCATCGCCTCGATGACCAAGGCGATTACCTCTACCGCCGCGATGCAGCTCGTGGAGCAGGGCCGCTTTGCCGTCGACGATCCGGTCGCGAAATACATGCCGGAGTTCGCGAAGCTTTCGGTCGTCGAATCGTTTGACCCCGCGTCGGGCGCCTACAAAGTGCGTCCGGCCACGAAGACGATGACCGTCCGCCATCTCTTCACCCACACCTCGGGGCTCGGCTACGGCTTCACCGATCCGACCGCGCGCGACTTCAAGCCGCGTCCAGGCGACCAATTTGCGGTCGGTCCGCTGGTGTTCGAACCGGGCGACCGTTGGCTCTACAGCACCAGCACGGATTGGCTCGGCCGCCTGGTCGAGAGGATTTCCGGCCAGCCGCTGGAGGACTATTTCCGCCAGCATATCCTTGCGCCGCTCAAGATGTCCGACACGTTCTACTTCGTGCCCCAGGACAAGCAGGCGCGCCTCGTGACGGTCAATCGGCGTCAGCCGGACGGCTCATGGGCGAGGGATTCGGTCCAGCCGCCGGTGTCCGGATACACGCCGATCGGCGGCGGCGGCCTGTCGTCGACGGCGAGCGACTACATCCGTTTCACGCGGATGGTCCTCAACGGCGGCGAACTCGACGGCGCCCGCATCATCTCTCCCGCCTCCGTCGCTCTGATGGAGCAGAACGAAATCGGCGCGCTCGGCGTTCCGGCGTTGAAGACCGCAATTCGCGAACGCAGCGACGACTTCTCCTTCGTCGACGACGGTCGCGACAAGTGGAGCCTCGCCTTCCTGATCACAACGGCCGGCGTACCTGGAAAGCGCTCCGCGGGAAGTTTAAGCTGGGGCGGCATCAACAACACCTACTATTGGCTCGATCCAACGCGCGGAGTGACCGGCGTGATCATGATGCAGTTCCTGCCGTTCGCCGATCGGAAGGCCCTCGCGCTTTACGATGCCTTCGAGCGCGGCGTCTATCGGGTGGCCGACGCGACCCGGTGACGTTCACCGCCGCGGTTGGCGGCGGCTTCGACAAGAGCATGCGCAGACGTGTCGCCTGCGCGTGCCCGTGGTACATCCGGCGTTGCTGGTCAGGCAGCTGGCGACGTGGCTACGGGGCACGTGCCGGATGACGCGCGCTGGTCGCGGCCGTGCTACATGAGCCTCATGACGGCCCTTGAGCAACTCGGCGCGTTCGTCGCACAGGTGCAGTTGCCGCCGCGGTTGCGCGGCCTGCTGGAACTCCACGTCATCGATGCGGTCGGCGCGTGGATTGCGGGACTGCATACGAACGAAGGCGCAGCGCTGCTCCGCTGGCGCGACACCGTTGACGGCCCGCACCCGCCGCCAATGGAAAAGCTTCGCCGCGGTGTCGCGATCCATTGCGCCCTCGCACGGCTCAGCGAGATCGACGATATTCATCTTGGCGCGATGATCACGCCGGGCGCGATCGTGGTGCCGGCGGCGGTGACGATTGCGGCGGCACTCGGCGTCAACCATTCGCCGGCGCTCGCGCCTGCGACGCTTGCCGGCTACGAGGTGATGGTCCGGCTCGGCCGCGCCATCGATGGGCCGGCGGTCCTTTATCGCGGTATCTGGCCGACGTATTTCGCGGCTCCGATCGGCGTTGCTGCCGTGGCGTCGCGGCTTCTTGGGCTCGACGCTCACCGGACCGGCCATGCGCTCGCGCTGGCGCTCACACACTCGGCTCCCGGCGTCGGGCATCACAATGCCGCAACGACGTCGCGGTGGCTTGCCATCGGCGAGGCCGCTCAGTCGGGAGTGGCCGCCGCGCTCGCGGCGCAGGCGGGCTTTACTGCCGATGTCGGGCTCCTCGATGGAGCCTTTCTGCCGAACATCTTCAACATCAAACCTGACGCGGCGGCGTTGACCGCGGCGCTTGGCGAAGCGTTCGCCCTTGAAGAGACCGCATTCAAACCGTGGTGCGCCGCGCGCCAGACCATGGCCGCCACCCAAGCGCTAGCCGAAATCATCGATCAAGGCGTCGCGCCCCACGCCATCACGGCAGTCAAGGCTTTCGTGCTGCCGCCCCATCGCCGCATGATTGACCATGGCGTCGTGGCCGGCGATCGCGCGTCGTTTCTGACCAGTTTGCCGTATAGACTCGCGGTCGCGGCACTTTCGCCACGCGTCGCCTTCGAGGTCGGTCAATCGCCAAGCGAAGTCCCCGAGCACATCCGCGCGTTCATGGCTCGAATTTCGATCGAGGCGGACCAAGCGCTGCTCGCGCAATATCCGCGGCAGTGGCCGGCGCGCGTTGAAGTGACGACGTCGTCCGGACGGCACATGCGCACCGTTACCGACGTGCCCGGCGACACGGCTCAGCCGTTTGATCTCGGCGCAGTCACAACCAAATTTCACCAATTCATCGCGCCCGCGCTCGGCGTCGAAACAACGACGCGGCTGTTGCAGCGCGCTCAAGGACTTCTTGATGGCGCAACGACGCCAGTCCAGTTCCTGAAGGAAATCGAAGGATTGGCGGCGGCGAAAACCACGCAAAAATAAAACGGGACACGTCGTGTCCCGTTTCGCCGACCTCCCGGCCTTGAAGGTGAATTGTCTTCGCGATCAGATACCGAGCGTATCGGTGACGCACTTCTTGCTGAAACTCGTCTTCGCGGCGCCGGCGAGTTTCTTGTCCGCAGCCTGCGCATCGCACGCCGTCTGCGCGTCTTTCGTCGCCGCCGTCTGCGCGTCCTTCTTGCATTTGGTAAGGAAGCTCTTTTGTGCGGCTCCGGCAAGCTTCTTGTCCGTGGCTTGGCTGTCGCAAGCGGCCTGTGCGGCGGCGAGTGCATCGCGTCTGCACTTGTTGACGAAGCTTGTTTCAGCGGCGCCGTGAAGGTTCTTGTCTGACGCCTGAGATTCGCAGCTCGGAGACGGCGTGGCCGCAGGCGCGGTCGCCTGCGCGAAAGCTGTTGCTGCTGACATGGAAAGTACCGCAGCCAGCAAGATCTGTTTCATCGGATCCTCCTCAGTTGCCCATCCGCATCAATTGGTAGCGCACGAAGAATCGGCACCACTCACGATGAGCAAGCGAACTATACCATGGCGACGCGGAGGGGATCGCGCCAGTCGCCCTCAGCGAGAATAGGCATCCTATCCACGACCAGATCGCAGCGCAGTTCTTCCGAAAACGCCCTACATGAGAGAAGAAGATTTTTCTGTTTCGCCCGCGGAAAACGCTCCTGTATAGCATTAGGTTCTCTGGTGTAGCCGCAGGTCCGGTCATCGATTTCTCCGCCTGGGCTAGGAGCATGGCGCATGACGTCTCCTTTGCAGCAGAAGATGAAGATCACGGGTCCGGCTGTCGTGACGGCTAATCGGCTTGGCGACGGTGCTGTCATCTACCGAACAGTCCATGGCAGTTGGGCGACTGAACTTGATCAAGCTGCCGTGGTCACGACCGCGCCGGCGGCAACCGAATTGTTGGCGGCAGCCGTTGCTGACGATCTGTCCGCCGTCGGCGCCTATGTGGCGCCGGTGCGCTTCGATGCGGGCGGACGACCCGAGCCTGCCAATCTCCGCGAACTCATTCGGCGGATGGGCCCCACGATCTCGTTGCCGATCGCAGCGGGGCCGTAACATGTATCTCTACGACGAATTCGACCGGACCCTGGTTGCCGAGCGGGTTGCCGAGTTTCGCGACCAGGTGGCACGCCGGCTTTACGGCGCGCTGACCGAAGAGGAATTCAAGCCGCTGCGGCTGATGAATGGCGTCTACCTCCAGCTGCACGCCTATATGCTGCGGATCGCGATCCCTTACGGTTCGTTGTCGTCGGCGCAAATGCGCAAACTCGCCGAGGTCGGGCGGCGCTACGACCGCGGCTATGGTCACTTCACCACGCGCCAGAACATTCAGTTCCACTGGATCAAGCTTGAACAGCTGCCGGATGCCATCGCGGATCTGGCAAGCGCGGGCCTCCACGCCATGCAGACGAGCGGCAACTGCGTGCGCAACATCACGACCGACCAATGGGCGGCTGTCGCGCCGGACGAGATCGAGGACCCGCGCATCTGGGCCGAGCTGTTGCGCCAGCACACCACGATGCATCCGGAATTCTCGTTTCTGCCGCGCAAATTCAAGATCGCCGTCACCGCGGCCGCGCATGATCGCGCCGCGGTCCGGGTCCACGACCTTGGGCTGCGGCTCCATCGCAACGGCGCGGGAGAACTTGGCTTTGAAGTGTCGGTCGGCGGCGGGCTTGGCCGCACGCCGTTCATCGGCAAGACGATCAAGCCGTTCCTGCCCAAGTGCGATCTTCTGAGCTATGTCGAGGCGGTGCTGCGCGTCTACAATCAATTCGCGCGGCGCGACAACATCTACAAGGCGCGCATCAAGATTTTGGTCCACGAGCTCGGCGCCGAGGCATTCGCCCGCGAAGTCGATGCTGAGTGGCAGACCATCAAGGATGGACCGCTGGCGCTCGATCCGGCAGTCATCGCCGAGGTCGCGGCGCGGTTCCGTTATCCGGAGTACGCGGAGCTCGACGACGATCCGCCGGCGCTTGCCGCGCTACGCAAGTCCGATCGCCGCTTTAATGCGTGGCTCGACAATGCGGTGACGAACCACAAAATGCCTGGCTCCGCCATCGTCACCCTCTCGCTGAAGCCGGAAGGCGGCACGCCGGGCGATGCCACCTCGGACCAGATGGATGCCATCGCCGATCTCGCCGACCGCTTCTCGTTCGGCGAAATCCGGGTCGGCCACGAACAGAACCTGGTGCTGCCCCACGTGCCGCAGCGTGATCTGCCCGCGCTGTGGCGTGCGCTCGATGCCGCGCAATTGGCAACCCCGAACGTCGGGCTCGTGTCCGACATCATTTCCTGCCCGGGCCTCGATTATTGCAGCCTCGCCAACGCGCGCTCGATCCCGATCGCCCAGGAGCTGACGCGGCGCTTCCGCGACCTCGACCTCGCCCGCGATCTTGGCCGCCTGCACATCAACATTTCCGGCTGCATCAATGCCTGCGGCCATCATCACGTCGGCCATATCGGCATTCTCGGCGTCGAGAAGAACGGCGAAGAGTTTTACCAGATCACGCTGGGCGGCCGCGCCGACGAGCATGCCGAGCTCGGCGCGCTGCTTGGACCCGCGGTGCCTTACGCGCAGGTCGTGGACGTGATCGAGGAGGTCGTGGCCGCCTACGTCGAACTGCGCGAGCGGCCCGACGAGACTTTTCTCGAGACCGTAAAGCGGCTCGGCGTCGAGCCGTTCAAGGAACGCGTTTATGCCGCTCATTAAGAATGGTCGCGTGACGGCCGATCGTTTTGTGCGCGTTCTCGACGACGCACCCTTGCCAGACGGCGTGCCGGTGATCGTGCCCGCCGCGCGGTTCCTCGCCGATGCTGACGAGATTCTCCGCCGCGAGGGACCGGTCGGCGTGCTGTGGCCGAACGACCGGCGCGTCGCCGAGCTTGCGCCCTATCTCGATCGGCTTGCCGCCGTCGTGCTCATGTTTCCGAATTTCAAGGATGGCCGGGGCTACAGCCAGGCGCGATTGCTGCGCGAGCAGTATCGCTTTCGCGGCGAATTGCGCGCGGCTGGACAAATTCTGCGCGACCAATTCCTATTCCTGGTGCGCGCCGGCTTCGACGCGCTGGAGGTCGCAAAGACTGCTGACGCCGAGGCGTTCGCTGCAACTCTTGCTCGCTATTCCGTGTTCTACCAGGCCGCCGGGGATGGCCGCCCGGCTGCCGCGCGCCGTCGGCTGTCGAAATTGCACGACCCCAGTCAGGCGCGGGCGTTACGCGAGACGGAAACGTCCGCATAACATATGCTCCCGCTCGAACATCGGACGGTCCCAGCACCGGGCTGGGCCGATCCGCGTCGAGAAGGGACTGGAATGGAACACGAAGTGATCGCCCGGCTGCGCGCGGCCATCAAACAAAGCGGCAGCGATGCGCTGGTGGCGCTCTCCCCCGACAACGTGACATACACCGCGGGCTTCGCTGTTCCCAGTCATGCCATCAACCGGTTCCGTCGCACGGTCACGGTGATTGCGGGCGACGCTTTTGCAACGCAGATCGTCGTCAGCGTGGAAGAGAACTTGGCGCGGCAGCGATCGCAATTCGCCGATATCCGCGCCTATGATCAGTTCGCGCAAGACCCCGCCGACGTGTTGGCCGATGCGCTGGCTGAGGCCGGTGCCGCGTCAGGCCGGATCGCGATCGAACTCGATTACATGCCGGCCAAGGACTACATCCGGCTGCGCGAGCGCCTCCCGAACGCGCGCTTCGTTCCTTGCAGCGAGCTCTATTTCACGGCGCGCATGGTCAAGACCGATGAGGAGATCGCGCTTCTCACCAAAGTCGGCCAACTCACCGACCGCGTCGCCGGCGAGGTGTTGCGGGAAATTCGCCCCGGCATGACCGAGAAAGCAGTCGGTCAAATCATCACCGACAAGATGATGGCCGGCGGCTGCGACAGTCTCAAATACCAGGTCGGCTCCGGCGTCCGCAGCGGCATCACCAACTGCACACCGACCGATAAGGTGATTGAACGCGGCGACGTCATCCGCGTCGAAATCCTGGGCGACATGGATCAATATCGCTCGAACGTGACTCGCACCGCGGTCGTCGGCGAGCCAACCGACGAGCAGCGCAAGATTTGGGACGTGATGATCGGCGCCCGCGAACGCTGCAAGGCGATGTTGAGGCCGGGCACCGCGGTGGCCGATCTCTATCGGACTTACGTCGCTTTCCTGCGCGACCGGGGCATCGAGCCGACGCTGCGGTTTCTCGGCCACGGCATCGGCCAGACGATCCACGAAGAGCCTTACATCACGAACTCGCGGACGGTGATCCTTGAGCCCAACATCACGTTCACGATGGAACCGCTTTACATGATCCCGGGCCGGATGGGGTTCCACGTCGAGGACATGTACCGCGTCACGCCGACCGGGTTTGCACCGATCACCGGGATGATCAGCCCGAACGACGAGCTGATCCGGGTGGGGTGACGAGCCTTACGATCCCGCGACTTCCCGCACCACCTCGAGCGCAAGCCGGCGCGCCTCAGGACCCTCCGATGACATCTCGATCACCGGATCGTGGAGGCCGACGGAGAGATAATCCTGCAGGCGGTCGCGGCACTCGCGGGGCGTCCCCGCGACCCCGAATGCTAATGCCGCCTCCTCCGGCAGCAATGCAGCCGCACTATCAAGATCGCGGCCCGCAACGGCGGCGATGATGGCTTCATGATCGATGGCGAGGCCGGATGACTTTATGTTCTCGGCGTGGCCCTTGCTGCGAAACAGAAACGCGAGCTTGCGCAGGATCGCTTTTCTTGCCGACTTGCCGTCCTCCGAGACGGCGAGATTGATGAAACCGACGCTGCGGACGGCCGCGGGATCGCGCCCCTTGCGCCGCGCGCCCATTGCAGCGTGATCGAGGCATTGCCGCGTCATCGAAAGCGTGAGGCCGGTCGACAGCACCACGCCATCGCCGATTTCGCCGGCAAGCTGGAGCATTTGCGGGCCCGTCGACGCCACCAGGATCGGAATCGCGGCGCCCTTCTCGAAATTCATGTGCGCGCCGCGAAGCTTGGTGATTTCGCCGTCAAGCTCAACCGATTGGCCGGCGAGCAGGCTGCGCAAGGCCTCGACATATTCACGCATCACTTTGATCGGCTTTACGGGCTCGATCCCTGACTCCGCGAGATTGAGCCGGTTGCCGACGGCCACCACCAGCATGGCCCGTCCGGACGCGAGCTCGTTGATGGTCGCGATGGACATCGCGACGGGCAGCGGCGGCCACAAATAGGGGCTGATGGCGACAGGGACGACGTTCACTTTGCGGGTAACGCCGGCCACTGCCGACGCGCACATGAAGGCCTCGCGGTACCCCATGTGCTGGGCAAACCACACGCTCGCGGCGCCGGCATCCTCGGCAGCACGCGCCGCCGCGAGCATGTCCGACATGCTAGTAAAACCGTCGAAGTACACGCCTAATCGCATGTTGCCCTCTGCGCGCCCTACGTCATTTTGGCTGATGGCATCGTTATCCGAGACTCACAAGCGCAGGACGCGCTCGGCATTGAGATGCGCGATCTTCGCCTTGTCGTGATCGCTGAGCGGCAGCTCGCGCAAAAACTTCGTCGCATAGACGTTCGAACTCGTAGGGCCAGTCGACGGCGAACAGCACGTTATCGATGCCGAGCGCCATCACGCTGCACATGAGCGCCGGCGTGGAAAAGTTGCCACTGCAGGTGATCACCAGGTTCTCGGTGAGATATTGAGCGAAGGTCCGCTTGAGCCCGCGGCGCGCTGCCGCGAGCTGGGTGTGATCTTCCATGCGGTGGACCCAAAACGCCAGGCCTTCACCCATGTGGCCGAGGATGAAGGTGAGGTTGGGGTAGGCGTCGAACACGCCGGCAGAGATCAATCGTAGGAAATGGCTGCAGGTGTCGAGGGCGAAGCCCCAGGCCGCGTAGGCGATCTCAGGATAGCCGACGAAGTAAGTCTTCATCGCGTCCGGATGCGGATCGCGCGGGTGAAGGTAGATCGGTACGCCCAGCGCATGCGCGCACTCGAAGATCGGCCAGTATTTCTTGTCGTCGAGGAAGCTGCCTTGAGTGTGGCCGTTGATCATCGCGCCCTTGCAACCGAGCTTGGTGATGGCGCGCTCCAGCTCCTTTGCGGCCGCGGCGGGATCGGCGGTCGGAACAGCGGCAAGGCCGGCGAAGCGCCGCGGATGAGCCTTGATCGCGTCCGACAACAGATCGTTGGAATCTCGTGCCAGTGCTATCGCGGCTGCGCCCTCCAGCGCTTGGCAGCCCGGCTGATTGAGGGAGAGCACTTGCATGTCGATGCCGGCAGCGTCCATGGCGGCGATCCGCCGCTCGCCGAGATCGAGCAGCTCCGGTCCGATCTCGATTCCCGTGCGCAACTCGCGGTCGCTGCCGCGGTGCGCGCCGATCGGGAGATTGTCCCGGTCGGCCGGCATAATGAAATGCTCCTCGAGCGCGATGATCTTCATGGCAACCGCCCCGCAATGCGCAGCAAACCGACCCGGCCCTTGTCATTCCGGGGCGCCGCAGCGCAGCGGAGGCGAGCCCGGAATCCATACTCCGCAGCAGGGGTTATGGATTCCGGGTTCACCCCCTCCCTTCCCTCCCCCGCAAGCGGGGGAGGGAAGGGAGGGGGCGCCCCGGAATGACCAAGCTCACGCCTTCGCCATGTGCCGGTAATCGAGCTGCCGGTGAAACAAGTAGCGGTAGCCATGGACATTGGGCTGCATCGCCACGTTGAGGAACGGCTGGAACAGGGGGATCGTTGGTACATCATCGAACGCCAGTTGAATGAATCGCACGACGTTGCTGTCGTAGACTTTGGGATCGGTCGTGTAATGGGCGGTGTCGATCGCCTTGTCCATTTCCGCATTGTCGTACGCCATGGTGTTATAGATCGTGTTGGCCGTTGCGCTGTAGACGACTTCAAAGAAGAAATCAGGATAGTTGAACCAGCCCCCGAACATCTGGTTCTGTAGCGGCAGAAGCTTCTTCGTGAAAACCGCGCGCCAATTGGCGCCCGCCAGCGGATTGAGCGCCGCCTTGATGCCGATCTGAGCGAGCCCCTCGCGCAAAAGCACGCAGAGCGGCTCGTTGACGGCCGCATTGCCAAGATCGAACGACAGCGTGGTCTCGAATCCATCCGGGTAGCCGGCCTCGGCGAGAAGCTGCTTTGCCTTTGCAACATCCGTTACATAGCGATGGGGCTGCGGCCACTCGGGCGTCGTCACGCGGTCCGGGCCACCGAACAGCGGTCGCGCGCGGCCATACATTGCCGCCTTCATGATGGCCTCGTAAGGGATGGCGTAGGCCACGGCCCGCCTGACCTTGAGATTGTCGAATGGCTTCATTTTCACGTTCATGCTGATGTGCTGGACGCTGTTCTCCATCAGCGATCCGACGATCTTCAGGTGCTTGATGTCCGCCATCTCGGCGGCATCCTTGGCAGGCACGTCGAGATAGATGTCGAAATCGCCGCGCTCGATCAGCGCGCGGCGGATGCCCGCCGACGGCACGACGCGATTGACGATTCGCCTGAGCTTCGGCAACAGCCCGCACTTCCACACATCGTTGCGGGCGTAAATGAGCTCCTGGCCCGGCGTCCATTTCTCGATGTGGAAGGCGCCCGTGCCCGCGGTGTTGAATTTGGTCCATTCGAGGCCCCAGGGGTCCTCGGGCGTCGCGTGCTTCTTCACGAGCTCGGAGTGGTAGATGCCGAACAACGGCACGCCGAGATAGGGCATCGTCAGCTTGTCGTGTTGGATGAAATCGACGCGGAACGTATGGTCATCGACGACGACGAACTGCTCGCGGTCGACCAGCGAGGCCGGCGCCACCGCAGACTTCGGATAGCCGCCGACGGCAATGCAGCGGTCGAATGACCATTTCACGTCTTTGGCGGTGAGCGGCGTGCCGTCCGCGAAGGTCACGTCTTTGCGCAGTTTCAGCGTCACGGACGTATCCCGCAAATCCCACTCCTCGGCGAGTTCGGGCTGCAGGTTTCTAGGATCGTAATAGTCGTTGCCGTTGGCGTCCTTGGTGACGCCGAACGTGATCAGGCGGTCGTAGACATTCCAGACCACGCCGTAGACTGGGCGATTGGCGCCGACGACGTGAAAGTCGAGGCTGTTGGGGCCGTTCTCTGCGACGTCGAGCAAGAGGTCTGCTCGCGCCTGTGCGGACACGCGCGGAGCGTCGAACGCCTGAGCAGCGACGGCACCGCCGGCCGCGAGCGTTCCTTTGATGAAGTCTCGTCGCTTCATCGTCTATCCTCCTCCGAACCTCCGATCCGGCGGAGGCCGCGACGGCGAAAATCAGCTCATCGCGTATTTTTTCAATTTTGCTTCGTCGACTTCGATGCCGAGCCCGGGGCCGTCGGGCACTTTAAGACAACCGTCCTCATAGACGAACGGCTCCTCGATGATGTCGTCCAGGTACTGATGCCCCGCGATTTTCGTGCGCACGATTTCCGCGGTCGAGGTGACGGGAATCGTGCCTGGCAGCGCGATTTCCGGCGCAGAGGCGGCTAGATGCAGGTTGGCTGCGTTGCCGACGCCCATCTCCGCCGATCCGTTGATATCCGTGATCATGCGGTTCGCGCCGGCGACCGTGAGCAGCCGCTTTGCCTTCCACATTCCTCCTGGCTTTGTGTAGTAGACGGACAAGTATTGCGCTGCTTTCGCCTTGGCGATGCGTGTGACGTCATGTTCCGTCCAGGCACTTTCGTCCGCCATGAGCGGAATGTCGCAGCGCGCCGACAGCTCGGCCATCTGCTCGATGCCGTCCACCGGCTGTTCCACGTAAGCGATATCGTACTCGCTCATGCGCTTGATGGTGGCGAGCGCCTCCGGCCACGCGCGGTATCCCTGATTGCCGTCGACGCGGATTTTCGCCGCGGGGCCGATCGCTTTGCGAACTTCGCGAACAACCGCGACATCGCGCTCAGGATCAATGCCGACTTTGAGCTTGATGGTGCCGATCCCCTCCGCGACTACCTGCGCCGCTTCCGCGGCCGCATCCTTGACGTCCATGAGACCGATGCTGTGGGCAAGCGCGACCCGCGCGCGCACGCGGCCGCCCAGTAGCTGATAGACCGGCAAGTTGAAGGAGTGACCGACGGCATCCAGCAACGCGACCTCGACGCCCGCCTTGGCATAGGGATGACCGCGCACACCGCGGTTCATCGCTGCGTGCACATTCTCGAACTGCCGAACGTCGACGTCCTTGAGCGCCGGCGCAATGAAATCATGGATGACGGTCACAGCCGTCTTGGCGCTCTCGCCGTAGCGCGCACTGTCGTCGCCGCCCCAACTCCTGATCGTCTGGGTCTCGCCCCAGCCGACAACACCGTTGTTCAAGCGGATCTTGACGACCACGTAGCCTTGCCCCACCGCCGACGTGAGCCCGGCCCACAAATGCGGCCGTCGCAGCGGCAGGCCGACGACGAAGGTCTCGATCTTCTCAACCGTGAGTACGCCCGCCTCCGCCATCGCTGTTTCTCTGCTCCATTTGCATTCTCGGCAATCCGGTTCAGATCACAGCTCATGCTGAACTGCAAATGCCCCGCGGCCGGATGGAGAAACGGCGGATTGGGAACGACGAGGCGAGGCTATCTGACGGGGCCCGACGAATGATGATGAACACTATCTACGCCATAGCCCTCCCGTGAAACAGGGGCCGGCTCAATGTCGAGTGTCCCGACAGTCTGTCAGAGCTTGGTAGACGACGTCAGAGGTCGGCCCGGCGATCCAGCGCGAAGTAGCAAAAGCAACAAATCGATTGACGTCGCGCGGCGTCACACTAAGCGGGGCCGTGCCATGACGCCCGACAAGCGCTGTTGTCCTGGTTAGTGGCGCGACGACTTGCGCAGTTGGATGCCGGAGCGCAGCCGGTGGGGTATCGGCATAGCCGTCAGCGAGCCACGCTACACTTCGGTCACTCGTGATGAAATACTCTCCGTGCGGTGCCTCTACGCGAGCCCACGACAGTTGGGGAAAATGGCGAACCTGGAAATACCACGCTTGAAGATGCAGCATTTCAAGATGACCGTCCCGTTGGAGGATCCATTTCCAACCGAGCCGGCGCAACGCGTAAAATTCGTCTTCTGCTGTCACCTTGCGGCGCTCACCAGTGTTCGGATCTTCCAAGCACATGGGGCGCACTCGATCACGCATTTTGTCGAAACCATCTGGTGGTGGTTCCACTACCTCCGCATGCGGGCCCCACGGTTCATTGGCCCAGCGTTCAACTACAGTCATCCAACCCGGAGTCCGCGCCGCCTGCCACGCCAGGAAGCGCGTTATCTCTGGAGGAATTGGATGACCTCCTCCAATCTTCGTGACTGTAAATTTCCGTATCGCCGATGAAGCGGCGGACTCGATCTTCGAAAGATGGGCCTCCATGGTTGCGTCTGGCTCCTCGAAGCCTCCACGCCCATCATAGAGCCCGCGCGCAATCGAAGTGTTCTTGGGTGATCGCTTCGTGATCTCGCCTGTCGTAAGGGAGCCGATCCACACGAATGGATCGCGCTCGTGCTGCGTCCCTGGTGCGACAAAGCCGTTTAGATAGAACTTCGGCACGGTATGTGCCCGAGTGCTCATGTCCGCACCTCAACGCTCTCGAATGCCCCCATGCTGCTCTGAGCATTGATAGCATGAGCGGCCCATGGGATCGGTCATGAAGGACGGCAAGGGAAAAGGCTGGCCGCCTGCTGGTCGGATGTCTCTGAAGAGATTGGAATTTTAGGACTCCCGCTGGACATCCCGTGCCGGCGCTTCCGGTCGAAAGCTCAATGATATCAAGTCTCCAAGCGCCATCCGCTGCTGCGAAGTAGGCTTCCCATTGCGCCTTGTACCCATGAGTGGTACATAGATACAAGACGGAGCCACCGGATGATCGTGAGCTTTCGGGACGAGTGGCTGCGCGCGTTCTTCGTCAAGGACAAGCGGTCGCGGCACATCCCCTCCGACCTCGAAAGCCGCCTCTTCCGCAAGCTCCAGATGATCGACGACGCAACGACCGATCAGGACTTGCGGGTGCCGCCCAGCAATCATTTCGAGAAGCTGCGCGGCAATCTGGCGGGGCTCTACTCGATCCGCGTCAACAGCCAATGGCGGCTCGTGTTCCGTTGGGACGGCGGTCGCGGCGAGGCGGAAGGCGTCTATCTCGACGACCACAGCTACAGATGAGGCGAACCATGCTGATGACGAAGCGCAAGCCGACGACGGTCGGTGAAATCCTGGTCGAGGAGTTCATGCAGCCCATGGGACTGACCCAGGCCGCGTTGGCGGCGGCGATGGGCGTTCAGCGCAAGCACGTCAACGAACTGTGCAACGACCGCCGGACCGTGACGGCGGCGACCGCGCTCATCCTCGCGCGCGTATTCGGGAACAGCCCCGACTTCTGGCTCAACGTGCAGCGGCGTAGCGATCTGTGGGAGGCGATGAACAGTCCCCGCGAGCGCGAGCGGATCGAACGCGCGACCCCACTCGGTACCGCGGCGTGATCCTCGGCACTGGCGAGGGCCGAACGCGCAGTCACGAAGCTGCCGCCTCGGCGTCAAATTGGCCCGGCGTTCGCAGTTCTGTTCTGAGGTGGCGGAGAGGGGGGGATTCGAACCCCCGATACGGTTGCCCGTATGCCGCATTTCGAGTGCGGTGCATTCAACCACTCTGCCACCTCTCCAAGCCATTGAAAAAAGAAGGCTAATTCGATCGAACGGCAATGTGAAACGCGTAGCGGTCGAAATTAGATGGCGCGCTTATTTGCCCGTTTGGGAGGCCCTTGGCAACCGGAAAGCCGGCAGTCCTCCGGCAGTCCGCATCGCCGTCGATCCGGAGCGCGCGGATGAAATGCGGCTAAGCCCCGTACAACAGAGTGTCTGGGCAGTTGTCTTGTGTGGTGGGCTATCACTCCGAGGTTTGTTGAGAGGTGTAATGCCATGGCAGCGCGAGGCGCTCGACCGCGCTCACGGCGCCGAGAAGGACGACGCCGAGCACGGCAAGGATGGCAAGCGCGGCAAAAACCCTCGGAGTGTCGAACATGCCCTGCGCACTGAGGATCACGTAACCGAGACCGCGCTGCGAGGAAACGAACTCACCCACGATCGTGCCAACAAGCGCGAGGGACATCGCGACCTTGAGGCCGGCGAAGACATGCGGCATGGCGCAGAAGATGCGAATCCGCAGCAGCACTTTCCAGCGTGACCCGCGCAGGACACGCGCGAGATCGAGCGTCTCGGGCGGGACCGAGCGGAGACCTAGGGCGGTGTCGATCACCACGGCAAAGATCGCGATCAGGAACGCGATGGCGATTTTTGGCTCGGCTCCCGTTCCGAACCAGATGATGAAAAGCGGGGCGAGTGCGACCTTCGGCACGCTGTTGAGGGCGACGAAAAGCGGGAACAGCGCGCGGTCGAGCACTTTCCACTCGACGATCACGACGGCGAACACGAAGCCGATCAGCGCCGCGGTACCAAAGCCGGCGAGCGTGATGCCCGTCGTATAGGCCGTCTGCTCGGCGAACCAGCCGGGCGAGTCGGCGAGCTCCTTCAGGACCAGCGACGGCGGCGGAAGCAGGATCGCGCGGACGCCGAGAAGACGGCATGCAGCCTCCCACACGATCAGGAACGCGACGCCGCTGAAAAGCGGCAGCAAGGAGCTTTGGAGCGCGGTCGTGACCGCGCTGATTGCGCTTCGCGCCCTAGTCATGGATTAAACCCATACGCTCGAACAGCGCGCGGATGCGCCGTGCGTATCCTGCAAACTCGGAAGTCTCGCGGATCGCGAGCTTGCGGTCGCGCGGCAGGTCGACCGCGATGTCTTCGACCAGACGGCCAGGGCGCGGGCTCATGACCAGGATTCTCGTCGACAAGAACACCGCCTCGGCGATGCTGTGGGTGACGAAGACGACGGTCATTTGCTGCACCGCCCACAGGCGATGAAAGTCGATATTGAGCTGGTCGCGGGTCAGCGCATCGAGCGCGCCGAACGGCTCGTCCATGAGCAATAGCCTTGGATCAAGCAGCAGCGCACGGCTGATGGCGACGCGCTGGCGCATCCCGCCGGACAACGCTCGCGGATAGGCGTGCGCGAAATCGGCGAGCCCGACCATCTTCAGCAGGTCGCAAGCGCGCCGCTCATAGTCCCGCTTGCGATGGCCGGCAAAGTCGGCGGGCAGCAGCACATTTTCCAGCACATTGAACCAGTCGAGCAGGGCGTCGCGCTGGAAGGCCATGCCGAGCCGGTCGGGCGGCCCATCGACCGGGCGTCCGTCAATCAGAAGCTTGCCGCTGGTCGGCTGCTCAAGGCCGGCGAAGCAACGCAACAGCGTGCTCTTGCCGCATCCGCTCGGGCCAAGCAGGGTGACGAACTCGCCCTGCGCGATGTCGAACGAAATTCCGTCGAGAGCTGTAACACCGCCAGCACGCCCAAACCGCTTCACTACGTTCGACGCAGCGATCACGGTGCTGTTCAGAGCGGACCTCTGGCGATCGCGGCAACAATGCCGCCATCGATGAAATCGTTGGTGAAGACCGCCGACGGGTCGACGTTGCCATTCACCAGTCCGCCTTCGGACAAAATCCGAATGGCGGATGACCAATCGGAAGCAGCCATCGTGCCAAAGGGTTTGTCCTTGGTCGCGGGAGTAAAGAGGAACTTCTTCACGCTCTCGAGCTGCTCCCGCAAGATGGCCGGGTTGAGCTTCGCCTGCGGACGGGCCTTGATGATGGCCGCGACCGCTTCGTCCTCATGTCCGTTGAGGATGTAAGTCCAAGTGCCGGCGACCACGCTCACGAACCGTCGCAACTGATCGCGTTTGGCAGCAATGGTCTTCTCGGTCGCAAACAGGCCGAAGCTCGGAAATTTAAGGCCGTAGTCGGTGAAATCGAGACTCGTTGACGGGCGTTGAGCCGCCACGACGGCGAGAAAGAACGGCACCGACGAGAAGGCCGCATCGGCCCGGCCGAACATGTACGCGCCGGCCTTCCCGGCGGCGTCAACGTTGAGCAATTCAACATCATTGCGCGTCAGCTTGCCGGCCGCGAGAAACCGATCGATGAATGGCGTCTCCAGCGATCCAGCCGTGAACGCTATCTTTTTGCCCCTGAGATCGGCGGGGGTCTTGATGCCACTGTCTTTCGGGACCAGGAGCCCGATATCGTTCTGGCGGACGAAGCCCGCAATCGCCGTCACCGGCAGGCCTTTTGATCGCGCGATCGCCATCGGTGCAAGCGCGGCATGGCCGATGTCATATTCGCCGTTGCCGACGATCTGCACGGTTGCCACCGATCCGTTGCCGTCATCGATCGTGACATCCAGGCCGTGCTTGGCGAACACGCCTTTTTCCGCCGCCAAATGGAACGCGCCATGCGAGCCCCACGGCGTCCAATCCAAACGAACAGCGATGCGATCGGCCGCCGATGCCGCTGCGCCCTGAAAGACGGCGAAGATAGAGACGAGGAACGCGGCTAGAGTTGTGAGTCGGAGGCGCCGCAACAACGTTGGAGGCCTTCGGGTTCGATCGCCGCGAGCAGTGTCAGGTTGCACGAGTTCACCCGGCTTTCTTCAATATCTCGTCGGGGGTCGACGAAACCACCTCAACATATTTTGGGATGAACTTGCCGCCTTCGATGTACTTGATGAATTCGGGCTTGATCTCATTGGCGAGGATCTTGCGAATCTTCGCATGCTCCTCGATGTCCGACCACTCGGCGATGAGAAAAAATCGCTGCGGGTCGGTCGTATCGCGGCAGAGCACGCCGTCCTTCACCTGAGCCGACGACTTGTGCATCGGATTGCCGTCGGAATAGTCGAATTCCTCAAACAGGCGAATGAACTCGGCTTCCTTCCCCGGAGTGACCCGAAAGTCATAGATGTGCAGGAAGTTGCCCTTGTTTGCGAGCGGTTCTTGCGCCATGGCGTCCTCTCACTGATACATCGCGATCGTACACTGGTGGCTTAAGGCGGGCAATTGGCCGTCCCCCGGGCGCGACAACGCGTGCATCTTTGGGTCCGGCGAGGTCAACTTCTGCTCCAAGACTTAAATTCATCTGGCGAAACGCGCTATGTTGGATGCAAATGAGGTGCCAGGGGCGAATGTCGATCGAAGCCGCGATCGCCGCTGCGTCATCGGCAAGAGGACACGACAGCAAGGACACGACAACATGAAAGGCGATTCCTCGCGTCCATTCTCGAACAAATACATCTGGCCGGCCGAGGGCTACACGCGGATTCCCGATTGGGTCTACACGGATCAAGCCATCTACGAACGCGAGGTCGAGCGGATCTTTCACGGGCGCACCTGGAACTACGTGGCGCTGGAGTGCGAGCTACCAAAACCGGGCGATTACATCCGCTCGAACGTTGGACCGACACCCGTCATCGTCGCGTGGGCGGCCGACGGATCGATCAGCGTCTTCGAAAATCGCTGCTCCCACCGCGCCGCGGAGTTTTGTCGCGAACTTAGCGGCAACGTAAAGGAATTCGTCTGTCCCTATCATCAGTGGACCTACGATCTGAAAGGCAACCTGATCGGGGTTCCGTTCCGCCGCGGGGTTGCCGGCAAGGGAGGCATGCCCGCCGATTTTCGCGCCTCCGACCACGGGCCGCGCCGCCTCAATGTTACGACGCATCGCGGCGTGGTTTTCGCGTCCTACGCGGACGACATCGAAACGTTGCAGGATTATCTCGGACCGGAGGTGCTGGCGGAATTCGAGGCGACCTTCGACGGACGGCGGCCGAAGCTGCTCGGCTACTATCGACATACGTTACCGGGGAACTGGAAGCTCTATCACGAGAATCTCAAGGATCCGTATCACGCGACCCTGCTGCACACCTTTCTGGTGACATTCGGACTGATGGTGGCCGGCAATCGCTCGCTGATGCTCGCGGACCCCAAGGGTCGGCATGGCGTCATGGCGTCGGCGAAGTCGGACGCCAAATCGGTTGCCGCGGACGCCAAAAAGGAAATGCGCGCGTACAGGGAGGGCATGACGCTCGCCGAGCCGCGTTTCATGGATTTCATCCAGGAATTCGACAGCCCGTGGTCGGTGACCATGGCGACCATCTGGCCCAATCTGATCATCCAGCGCGAAATGAACACGCTCGGCGTGCGCCAGATCGTGCCGACCGGCCCGCACGAATTCATCATGAAATGGACGATGTTCGGGTTTGAGGGCGACGATGAGGAGATGACGCGGCACCGGCTGCGTCAAGGAAACCTCATGGGACCGGCGGGGTTCCTGGGCCTCGAGGACAACGAGGCCATCAAGTTCGTCCAGGACGGCATGCAGCACGTGCCTGGCGGTGAGCATCTGGTCATGCTCGATCCCAACGTCGAGCTTGGAACGAGCGATAGCCTGATTTCGGAATCAGCCATACGTGCCATGTACAAGTACTGGCGAACCGAGATGGGCTTGTGACATGGCGGACGCCGTCATGATGCGAGAAACGACCGCCGCTGCGCCGTCGTTAGGGAGCCGGTTGGATTCGCTGTTGTTGTATCATGAGATTGAAAGATTCAACGCAGCCTACGCCGCTGCGTTGGACGACCAGCGTCTCTGCGATTGGGTCGAAATGTTCACCGAGGAGGCAGAGTACGTCGTCCTCTCGCGCGAGAATTTCGATCGCAAGCTTCCGGTCGGCCTGATCTACTGCGAAAACAAGAGGATGATCCGGGACCGCGCGTTCGCCCTCAAAGAAACGTCGATGTTCGCGCCCCGCTATCTGCGCCACCTCATCGCCAATCAGGTCGTTTTGGGTCAGGAGCAGGACGGATCCATCAACGCGCAGGCGAATTATGTCGTGCTGCAGGTTCTGTTCGATCGCCCGGATGCGACACTGCACCAGGTCGGCGTCTATCACGATATATTCCAGCGAGAGGACGGCGCGTTGAAGCTCGCGAAGCGGCATTGCGTATATGACAACCTGCTGGTGCCCAACGCTTTGTGCATTCCCGTCTGACTTGAGTGAATTTGGACCTCCGACACCGGTCCGCTGCGGTTGAAGACATCACATTTCGAATTCCTGTAAGTGGGCTGTTGCCCCGTAAAGGCATGTCATCCAACCGGAATTGAGGGCGCTTTCCGTCCAACGAGATCGCGCCGCGGACTAAGCTTTCGTTCAGGATATGCGGGTCGGAGAGTCGGCCAATCAACATCTTGCACCGGCAGCTTAACGTGCGTTTTAGGCAAATCGCATAAGCAATGCCGCGACACGGGCAGCGGTTCGCAGGATGCGACATGGCGGGGGCGGCAAAACAACTAGTTGCGACTTCCGAACATTCGGAAGCGGCGTCATCGGGTCTCGATTCTGCAATTCTGCTGCGCAAATGGCAGGCAGCGCGCCCAAACAATGGAGCGCTGCCAGCGTATGAAGATGTTGCGCTTGGCAGCTTAGGTCGCCTTGCGGACTATCTGGCGGTCGTCCAGGGCGACGTGCCGGAACGCTTCCGGTTCTTGCGTGGCGGACGCCGGTTCAAGGAAGCGGTCGGAGCCGAGGTCGCAGGAACGCAGGTTTCCACTCTTGTCGGCGACTTCGCCAAGCCAATCGTCGAACTTATTTGCCGCGCACTTCTTTTCGGCGCACCCGTGTCTTCACGAGCCCACAAGGCACGCGAAGGCGTCGTGTCGACGTTCGAGATCATCGCGCTACCGCTGGCGTGCCGGTGGGGCGCTCCCTTGATTGCGGTCTACATTCGAGAGTTCGGTGCCAAATTCAACCTCCTCGGCAATCTGTTTCGCGCGACAGACGAGGGTATGATTGCGCTTTCTGCGGTTCACGATGCCGCCGAGCAGGTCAATGACTTTCGCATTATCGACTGCAATGCTGCAGCGGCACGTCAGTTGCGGGTGAGCGAGAGCGACCTGCGGTGGCAATTTCTCTCCGAAGCAGCGGGCGGTCTGTTTACCACGCCGATCATCGAACAATTCGTCGCCAGTCATCGCGACGGCGCACGCCGCCAAATCGAGATTGCCGCGCCCTACGGCAGCGCGGTCGTCGCAATCACCCCCGTCGGCGAACTGCTATCGGCGACATTCACCGATATCCGCGGCATCAAACAACGGGAAGTTTCATTCCGGCTGCTGTTCGAGAGCAATCCGGTGCCGATGTGGCTTTACGAGCCGGAAGCCTTGAAGGTTATCAAGGTCAATGATGCAGCTGTTGCGCATTACGGCTACAGCCGCGAGCAGTTCGAAAGTCTGAAGCTGTTCAACCTGTGGCCGCAGGACGAGTGGGAACTTCAGGGTGAAGTCGCCCGGGCAGTGAGCGATTTCTATAAGTCGGATCGAACGTGGCGACATATAAAGGCTGACCACAGCGAGATCGAGGTCCTGACTTACGGCCGCGAAGTCAATTTTGGCGATCGACGTGCGATACTGTTGACGGTCCGCGATGTCACCGAGCGAAAGCAGGCTGAGGCGCGCATCGCCCATATGGCGCATCATGACGGCCTGACCAATCTCGCCAACCGCGTGATGTTTAACGAGAGATTGACCGAAGCGATTGCCCACATTCGCTGCAACGGTGAAGGTCTCGCCGTTCACTGCATCGATCTCGACCACTTCAGGACGGTGAACGACACGCTCGGTCATCCGATCGGCGACCGGCTGCTTCGGGCGGTGGCGGAACGCATGAAGGCTTGCCTGCGCGACACTGACCTGATCGCGCGCCTCGGTGGCGACGAGTTTTCGATCGTCCAATGGCCGATCGCTGGACCGAACGACGCCGACATGTTGGCACACCAACTCATCGAGGTTGTCAGCCGGCCTTATGAACTTGACGGACAGGAAATCGTCATCGGCGCAAGCATCGGCATGGCGCTCGGTCCCGCTGACGGCGACACCGCAGAGACGCTGCTGCGAAATGCCGACATGGCCCTCTATCGTGCGAAGGGAGCCGGTCGCGGCGACGCCCATTTCTTCGAAGCGGAAATGGACCGGCAAATTCAGGCCCGGCGCGGCTTGGAGCTGGATTTACGAAAAGCGCTCGGTAACGATGAGCTTGAACTCTACTACCAGCCTCTCGTGAATCTCGAGACCTCCGAGATCTGCGCATTCGAGGCACTGCTACGCTGGCATCATCCGACGCGTGGCGCTGTCCCTCCTGACGAATTCATTCCAATCGCAGAGGACATCGGCCTGATCCCTGCGCTTAGCACCTGGGTGCTTCGTACCGCCTGCGCAGAAGCGACAAACTGGTCGGATGCGGTCAAGGTCGCAGTCAATCTGTCGCCGGTTCAGTTTCGCAGCAAGGGCTTGGTGGAATCGGTGGTCACGGCGCTCGCGCATTCAGGCTTGCAGCCTGGCCGGCTGGAGCTTGAAATAACCGAATCAGTGTTGCTGAGCGAAACCGAGGCCAATCTCGCCACGCTTCACCAGTTGCGTGAGATCGGCGCGCGGATATCGCTTGATGATTTCGGGACCGGCTATTCGAGCCTGAGCTATCTGCGCAGCTTTCCGTTCGACAAAATTAAAATCGATCGCTCCTTCGTACGCGACTTGGGCTTGCGCCCCGACAGCATGGCGATTATCCGTGCAATCGTGGGGCTAGGACGTAGCCTCAATATCGCGACAGCAGTCGAAGGCGTCGAAACCGAAGAACAACTCGAGCTTTTGAAAGCTGAATGTTGCACCGAGGTACAGGGATTCTTATTCAGCCCGCCCTTACCCGCTGCACGCATCACAGGACTGCTGCCATGCTCTCTCCCTGCGGCAGTTTCGGCATAACCCGCTCGATGAAGGTACGCAGCCCGTCCATCATCGGGTGGAAGTGCAGCATCAGCAGTTCGATTCCCAAGTCCCGGTAGCGGTGAATTCGATCCGCGATCATCTCCGGCGTGCCGACGAGGCCGGCCCCCAGCGCGAGTGCCGGCACGAGGGCGATGCGGCTCGTTGCTCCGTAGGCCTCCAAGGCATCGGCTTGTGCCTCCGCCTCGGCGACCGTGTCGCAACAGATCATGTGCGTGCTCAGGCCGTAGCGCAGCTTGCGACCGTACGATCGCGCCGCTTCGTTGAGATCAGCCACGTCGCGGGCGACGCCGGCAATGTTCTGTTCGAAGTTGCGGTAGCCCGGCTTGTAGGCCGCAAACCAAACATCGCAGTGTTTCGCGATGCTGTCCTTGCCGGGACCTGAGCGGCTCGCGGCATAGAGCGGCGGGTGCGGACGGGTCCGTGGTGTGGTCGGCAGCCGACCGTTTTTGAAGCGGAAGAATTCGCCTTCAAAGGTGAACGGGGTTTCGGTCCACAGCCCTTTCACGACCCTGACGAATTCGTCGAGGCGTCGGCCGCGGACCGCGGCATCGTCCGACCACGAGCCGTTGCCATAAATATCAAACTCCTCCGCCCACCAGCCGTTTACGATGTTGACTGCCGCACGCCCTCCGCTGATGCGGTCAAGCGAGGCGCCGAATTTGGCGACGAGCTGCGGCAACACAATGCCGGGATGCACCGCCGGCATGATTTCGATGGTTCGCGTCTGCGCGGCGAGCGCGGATGCCAGTATCCAGGCGTCGAGGTCCGGTCCAAGATAGCGCTGGGCGATAAGGGTGCTGTCGAACCCCGCGCTTTCCGCCTCCCGGACGACATCAAGCGCGAAGCGGTAGGACTTCGTCGGGCCCCTCGCCCATTCCCGGTGTGCTCAATTCGGTGATCGCCGCTTGCATTCGCGGCTCCGGGCGAATGGTGTGCGGCAAGGGCGTCCAGATTCCAAAGCGCATGCTGATGCCGTCAGGTCTGCTTGAAGCAGGGTTTCACGTTTCGACGCTCGTGCCGCGCCATCGCAGGAGATAGCTCTCGGCTTTGAGGAAAAGGAAATTGATCGCAAACCCCAACAGGCCAAGGGTGAAGATGCCGGCGAACATTTCCGGCACGCGGAAGACGCGCTGCATGTCGAGAATGAAATAGCCGATCCCGCTGCTGCCGGCGATCATCTCGGCCACAACGGCGACGATCAGGGAAATGCCGAGGCTGATGCGCATGCCCGTCAAAATGCTGGGCAGCGAGGCCGGCAGGACGATCGACCACAACGCCCGTAGCCACGACACACCGAAAGTCCGGCCGGTATCGATCAACACGGGATCGATGCCGCGCACACCGCTATACGTGTTGAGCAGGATCGGAAATATGCACGCCAGAAAGACGACGAAGATCTTCATCTCGTTGTCGATGCCGAGAAACAAGATGGCAACCGGAATGTAAGCGGAGCTCGGGATAGGCCGAATGAACTCCGTAATCGGCTCGAACAGCCGATAGACGAACGGAATGCTTCCCATCAACAAACCGAGCGGCACGGCCACGAGCACGGCGAGCCCAAAGCCCACACCGATGCGCCACAAGGTCGGCCCGAGGGATTGCAGCAATTCGCCACCGTTGATGTTCTGCACCCAGGAATAGGCGATCGTGCTCACCTTGGGCATCGATACAGGATCGATCCATTTCTCCGTCGAGGCAATCTGCCACAACAGCAGCACCGCAGCGATCAGCAGGAAACCGGGCCAGCGCTTCGCCATTTCTGCCTCGAACTCGATATCACGCCGGTGAGACGCTTTTTTCCTGGACGAAAATGCTGGCGAACAGCTTTTGTCGCAGCTCGGTAAATCTCGGATCAGCGCGCGTTACGATCTGATCCCGCGGTTGCGGAAGGTTGATCGGCACGTCGTCGCTGATGCCGCTGCCAGCGCGCCCAAGGGAGATGATGCGCGTCGAAAGGAATACAGCCTCGTCGACGTCGTGGGTGACGAACAGGATCGTGATCGGCAATTTCTGCCAAATCCGCAGCACAAGCTCCTGGAGGATCGCCCGGGTCATCGCATCCACGGCCGAGAACGGCTCGTCCATCAGCAGCACATCCGGCTCGCAGATCAAGGCGCGCGCGATGCAAACGCGCTGCTGCATGCCGCCGGAAAGCTGATAGGGATGATAATCCTCGTAGCCCTTGAGCCCGACGAGATCGATATATTCGCGGCAGCGTTCACGAGCCTCCTTGAACGACACCGAGCGTTGCGCACGCAAGCCGAACTCGACATTTTCGATCACGGTTCGCCACGGCAAGATCGACTTCGTGTATTGCTGGAAGACGTAGATCATGCCCTTGGGAGGGCCGGTCACCGCGCGGCCATTGAAAAGGATTTCGCCGCCGGTTGGCGTCTCTAGTCCGCTGATGAGCTTGAGCAGCGTTGACTTGCCGCAGCCCGACGGTCCGATGATCGACAGGAAGCTCCGCTTTTCGATCATGCAGGACAGACGATCGAAAACGGTCAAAGGACCGCCCTTGGACTGAAATGTCTTGCCGACCTCGCGTACCTCGATGATCGGCTGGGCCGGAACCGAGCGCTCCCGCGCGGACGAAGACGCGCCACCGATCGGCGCGCTCATGGTCTGCTTGAGGTTCATGATCTCGCACCGGTGATCGGCATGGCGGTGCCTTTGTCACTCGAAAGCTCCGCCCTGAAATGCTTCCACAGCGCGGCGTATGCATCATCGAAGCCGGGAGCGAGAAAAATCTCGAACACGTTGCGCGGGCGCGACAGCGGCACGCGGTAGCATTCCTTCACGCGACCCGGTCGCTTCGTCATCACCACGACCTGATCGGACAGCGTTATCGCCTCGACCAGATCGTGGGTAATGAAGAGCATCGTCATTCTTCGTTTTTGCCATAACTCGAGAAGCTGATGGTGCAGCATCATGCGCGTCTGCGCGTCGAGCGCGCCGAAAGGCTCGTCGAGCAGGATGACGTCAGGTTCATAAATGAAGGTTCGTGCAATCGATACGCGCTTCTGCATGCCGCCCGACAACTGCGAGGGATAGCTGTGCTCGAAGCCAGCGAGACCAACCGTGTTGATCCACTCCATCGCCCGCTCACGCCGTTCCCGTGCCGGCACGCCTCTGACGGCAAGCGGAAACTCCACGTTCGCGAGCGTCGTGGCCCAGGGAAAGAGATTGCTGTCCTGGGTGACAAAACCAACTCCGGCGTTGAGGCCCCTGACTTCCCGGCCGTTGCACAGGGTGCGTCCGCTCGACGCATCGAGAAGACCGCTGACCAGTCGCAGCAATGTCGTCTTGCCGCATCCTGACGGGCCGACGACGGTCGTGATCTGCCCTTGCGGCGCGGTCAGGCTGACGCGGTCCAATACCAGCAGAGTGCCGCCATCGCTTTCGAAGCCGAGGCTCACCTGGTCAAATTCGACCGCAGCAGGTGTTGTCACCATGCTGGCCGCGTCCCCTTCGACGTAAGCGGGGGATCGTGCGGATTTGACGAACATGGGACTTAAGCCACGGCGTTGATCACATCAGGAACTTGTTGGTCCAGATTTCGCCCTCGGCGGCCGTTGGCGTCGTCTTTACCGTACGCATGCTCTTGGCGACCTTGATGCCGTTCTCCCACATCGATGCCGTCATCAGGCCGCCGCGCGGAAAGCTCATGCGGTCACGCTCCATTGAGCGGACGATGGCACGTCCGTCGATCTTTGGAAACTCGGCCTTGAGCATGTCCAGCGCTTCGCCGAAGTTCGTCTGGATGAAGTCGTTGGCCTCACCGATCGATCTGGCGATGCCGCGCACCGCTTCGGGCCGCGTGCTCGCAAATTCCGGCGGGACGATAAGGACGGTGTAAGGAAAATCCTTGAAGGCGGGAATCTCGGTCGCAAAGCTCAGGTAAAATTCGCCAATGCCCTCAAGAGCGACCTCGTCGGCATCCGGGGCAGAGCCGACGATGACATCGACCTGATTTTCGCGAAGCGCGGCAATGCGCGCGGCGCCGAGACCGACGGCGAGCAATTTGAAATCGCGCTCATCGATGCCGTAGAGCGTCGCGAGGTATTTCATGAATTGCGCCGGGCCGCCGCCGATAGTCGAAACCCCGATGCGCGCTTGCCGCAGAGCTTTGACCTTATCGACAACCGGATGATCCGGGCTGACGCCCGCTTTGCCCATCCAGTCTTTGCGGGCTGCCATTTGCATGGCCAAACCGCTGGTGAATGCCGCAACCACCATGGTTTTGATGCCTTTGTCCCAGGCGATCAGCGGATCACTCGACGTCACGCAGGCAAAATCGACCTCGCCGACGTTAAGCGCAGCCATCGCGAGCGGGCCGCCCTGAACCAACTTCAAGCTGTAATCGACGCGATTCGCCGCCCACAGATCGCGTCGCTTCGCGATGTAGAGCGCGGAGAACGACAGGCCCGGCGCCGAGCAGACCCCGCGTCCGGGCGTCAGCCCCGGTTTGGGCTGGGCGAGCGCGCGCGGCGAAGCGCCGAATGGGCTCCCGGCCGCAAAGGCCAAGCCAGCGCCCATCGTGCGGATCAAGTCTCTGCGCTTGAGCATGGCGTGCTCCCCTCTGTTTTGATCATGCGACTGACAATGCTTGTCGGCAGAGCCTCGCAAGTATAATGCCATTCTCCGTTACAACTGAACGGCTGCACCTTCGATATGGCGCCAACGGACCAGCCGTCGTTCGAGCCGATTAAGGGCGTAATTGCAGAGGAACACGATCAGGATCAGTGCCACGATCCCGGAGAACAAGGCCGGCGCATCGTAGGTCTGCGATGCATAAAGAATGAAATGGCCGAGGCCCTCGTTGGAGCCGATATACTCGCCGATGACGGCACCGATCACGGCGTACGGCACCGCGGTCTTGAGCCCGATGAAAATCTGATGTGCCGCCGATGGCAGGATCACTCGGCCGATGCACTGGCGCCACGACGCGCCCATGAGGCGGGCCAGCCGCACCAGTTCCTCATTGAGATTGAGGAGGCCGGAGTAAGTGTTGAAGAACACAAGAAAGAACGAGGCGAGGACGACAACCGCAACCTTGGACGAGATTCCAAGCCCCAGCCAGACAATGAACAGCGGCGCCAGCGCAATTTTGGGAATGCTGTAAAGGCCGATGATGAAAGGCTCCAGCAGATTGGATAGGAATTTGGAGCGCCCCAGAACGAAGCCCAGCACAAGTCCGACACCGGCGCCGATCGCGTAGCCGATGGCAATTTCGGTCAGGGTGACGATGATGTCGCGGTGGAAATCCGGATCGAGCGCAAGCTCGACGAGCTTCGCACCGACAATCGACGGGCGGCTGAAAAATGCAACGTTGCGGTCCGATACGCCGAACTGCCAGAGGGCGAGCAAGGCGGCGACGAGACAGAGTTGAGCGAGAACAAGACCTGCGCGCCGCCAGCCCGGCTTACCCATTGCCGACAGAGTGGTTGCAGGCATCGCGATCGTCTCCACGCGCCGTCGCTAGCGGTTGCTCCGCACATAAAGCGAGCCGGCTTCATCCTTGACTTCGTACACCCGAATCGAGAATCCGGGGCAGTTGACGCCGCGGCCGTCCGATAGGCGAAACGTAAAAACGTGCTGGCGACAGCGCAGCATCGTGCCGTTGCCAACCAGGTCCGCATCCATGAGTGTCGCATTGAGATGCGGGCATGCACGCTGAACGCCGCGGAAACCGGTGTCGGTCTTGAAGATCAGAATGCTGTCGTCGCCAAAACGCACGCGCGCGGGGAATGTGCCCGAAACAGGATCGATCCCATCGAGCTTCTGCCATTCCGCTTCCGCCACAGGCGGGGCCGTGAATGACGACGCGTCAGTCATTTTTTCTCCGTGCGCTTTCTCTTCATCTTCCGCAAGCGCGGCAAACGATCACGCAGCCAACGGGCGGCGCTGCGTCACCTCTTGCAACCGCGACAGCAGAAACGGCCGATCGAGCCGCATGATCAGGAGTCCAATTTGCATCGTGAATGGTTGATCGAGGAAGCAGCCATAAAGCGCTTCCATCCCGGCGCGTAGCGGCAGGCCCGACTGAGCCAAGACTTTGCGGAAGATGCCTTGCAGCTCGATCGCCTTCGGCAGGTCGAGGCGTTCGGCGCTCGCGAGTTCCCAGGTGGTGGTGGCGAGGGCATCGGCCAGCGCGGCAAGAAATTCGATCTGCGCGTCGCTGAGCGATGACGCCTTCGCGGGCACGTGGTCCTCGGCAATCTGCAGGAACCAATTCTTTTCGTCCAAACCGCGCGAGAAATCGCAATCGAACCGACGCCCACGCTTGAACGTCATGACCGGGACGATCTGCCGATCAGCCTTTCGGGTTCGGTTGAAGCAATCGGACAGCTCGAATTCGCCCTCTTCGACGCGGAACACGGTGATATCCGCCGGCATTCCTATTCCGAGATTGCCGGCGCGGTCATCAAGCGACAGCGCCTTCGCGGGCAGTTCTGTCACCCGCTCGACGACCTGCTGCAACGACAAGCCGAGCCGGAGCGTCAAGCTCATCACGTTCGCAAGGCTTTTTGCCGGCCGCACCACGTTGAATTGCTGCAGATCGGAGCTGATGGTGTGCGGAATGACGTCTTGCGCGTACGCCTTTTCGGCGACATCCCACGAAAAATTGTATCCGCCGAAACCGAGATCGAAGAGCACGCCGCGCCGCTCCGCGTCACGCACCTCCGGCAGCACTTTTCCATCGCGATCGATCACTTGGCCGAGGTTGCCGTGGTAGATGTGCGTGATCAGGTCGCCCTTCTCCGCGATCTTGAACGCCTCGGGAGCAAGCAGGCGCGTCGGATTCTGCAGCTGAAACTCGCCGATATGCATGTAGAGCGGCAGACCGAGAATTTCGGAGAGGCCCTTCGTCAGCTTCAGCGTGCCGGTGCCGTAGTTGCCGATGGCGTTGCATTTCAGATAGCGAAGCCGGTTCCGGTGTTGTTGGGCAAAATCGAGCCAACGCGTGACCGGGACATCGCCCAAGGTGCGGACGTCGCCCTCGATGAAGTTGAGGCCGAGAAGACCCATCGGCCGAATGAACGGGCCGACGTAAAGATCGGTTTCGAGCGGGTCCATGATCGCCACGAACTCGTCGAGCGTGTCGATCCCAGGACCGCCGGCCTCGACAAACGACGTCACGCCTTGATACACGCCGACGCTGTCGGGGTCGGAGAAGCCGAGCGTGCCATAAGCGTGGACGTGAATGTCGATCCATCCGGGCGAGAGATAGCAGCCGGCAAGATCTATGATCTGTGTTTGCGGATCGACGGGAGCCTCACCGATCGATTGGATTTTCCCGTCCGCGATCACGACATCTGCGACGCGATCAATACCGAGATGCGAATCGATCACCTGGGCATTCTTGAGGAGCAGTGGCGGCTCGCCTTCGTGTTCGAGATTTGAGGACATCGTCACCCGTCCTGATCAGAGCATCGCGTCGCTCGCGAAAAAGAGGATAGCGCCGCGCCTATTTGCAGGCAAACGATATGCCAAAAGCGATATGACGACACCTGACATCCTGAGAGCTTTCGCCCCGGTATCATCCGGCATCATGAGCCACCCGCAACTCCTGCTGGCACGGACTTGCGATTGCATCGGCCGGCGATCGCATCTTTATATCAGCCAAGGCTTCGACATAGTGTGCGCGTCAGCGCCGCAAGCGTCTCGAAGTTGAAAATAGCTGTCTCGCGGATAAGGACACTGCAACATGAGCGAGTTGGTCTAGATGGCGCATGATCGGCCGATTGCATTAGGCATCGCGGGGCTCGGCCTTGCCGGCGCATTCATGGTCCGTGCCGCAGTTGCCCACCCCGGATTTCGCCTGGTCGCCGGGGCCGATCCGCTCGCCCGCCCGCGCGAGGCGTTCGCCCGCGACTTCAATGCGCATACCTATGCCGACTTCACCGACCTGTGTCGGGATGCGAATGTCGAGGCGATCTATATCGGCTCGCCGCATCCGTTTCATCCCGACCAAGCGATCGAGGCTTTGCGCCACGGCAAGCATGTCCTCGTCGAAAAGCCGCTGGCGCTAAATCTCTCCGACTGCGACCGGGTGATTGCGGAGGCCGACAAGGCGGGCGTCCAACTGATCGTCGGCCACACCCACGGCTTCGATATCAATGTCATGGCCATGCGTCGTCTGATTCGCAGCGGCGAGTTCGGCCGTGTGGGAATGATGGTCGCGCTCAACTACTCGGACTTCCTGATGCGGCCGCGTCGTCCCGACGAGCTCGTCACCGCGAAGGGCGGCGGTATCACCTTCAACCAGGTCACCCACCAGATTGAAATTGCGCGCGTGCTGGGTGGCGGCCTCGTCCGCAGCGTCCGCGCCTGCGCCGGAAGCCTCGAACCGACGCGGCCGACCGAAGGGCACTGCTCAGCGCTCTTGGAGTTCGAGGACGGGGCTTCGGCAACACTGGTGCTCAGCGCCTACGATTTCTTCGACAGCGACGAATTCCACTATTGGATCGCCGAGAGCGGCACCGGCAAACCGCGCGACCGGCATGGCTCCTCGCGTCAAACTTTGGTTCGGGATGCATCATCGGAAGCGGATCGCCAGAAGGATCTCGGCTACGGCGGTCGAGATCTGCCGGTCGAACAGCCATACCTGCCGCACTTCGGCGTGTGGATCGTGACCTGCGAGCGCGGCGACCTCAGGTTTTCGCGCAACGGCATCACCGCGTATGGCGTCGACGGTGTCCGTGAGATTCCTGTCGAGCGCGGTTTGGGCCGGCCGGGGCACGGCGACGCGCTCGATGCGCTATGGACTGCGGTCCGCGACAGGAGGTCCAACTTCCACGATGCGCGCTGGGGCAAGGCAACCTTGGAAGTCGCGCTCGCCATCCTGCAGTCGGCAAAGGAACGTCGCGAAATCACGCTCCGGCATCAGGTCGCCTGCGCGGATTAGAATCAAAGCCGATTAGAATCAAAGCGGATTAGAATCAAAGTCGAATCATACGCGCTCGTTCGCGCCCTGAGTGCCGAGGATTACGGCGCGCTGCGGCGCAACATTGCAAAAGCCAACCCGTATCTTTGCGACAGGATCGTGCGCAAGCCCTGACAAGCCGGCTAATTTGCTGGACCTGCGCCATCTGTGGCCCGACTTCACATTCCTGTAACGTCCCCTTATAAAGTATCGCACAAGTGCTTCGGTCTTGCACAACGAGGTCGAGAGGGCGTCCCTTTGAACGCTCATGTATCGCAAAGCGGCTGGCCCGCCCTGGTGCTCAACGCAGATTTTCGTCCGTTGAGCTATTACCCGCTGTCGCTGTGGTCCTGGCAGGACGCCATCAAGGCGGTGTTTCTCGACCGCGTGAACATCGTCGCAAATTATGAAAAGGCCGTGCGCAGCCCGAGCTTCGAGATGCTGCTGCCGAGCGTCGTTTCGCTGAAGACGTTCGTCAAGCCATCGACCAATCCTGCGTTTACCCGGTTCAATGTGTTCCTGCGCGATCGCTTCTCCTGCCAATATTGCGGCGAGAACGACGACCTGACGTTTGATCACCTGCTGCCACGTTCGCGCGGCGGGCAGACCACGTGGATCAACGTGGTCGCGGCCTGCTCGCCATGTAACCTGCGCAAGGGCAACCGGACACCGCAGGAGGCCGGAATGTTTCCGGCGCAAATGCCCTTTCAGCCCACGGTGCACCACCTGCATCGCAACGGCCGGCTATTCCCGCCGAACTACCTGCACGAGAGCTGGCTCGACTATCTCTACTGGGATAGCGAGCTGGAGCCCTGAGCTTACCAACACAGCAAGAGCGGCGCGTCCGTCGGCGTTTCTCCGAGTTTGCTTCACAGAGGAATTCCGCGCGCCTCTGCGTTGCAACGCATCTATCGGAATGTAAGATGCTCGGCATCTGCACGCATGAGAATGCAGTGCTGGGAAGGGGAGGAATTTCATGAGGACGCTCGTCGTCGCCGCGCTGACCTTGCCTTTTTTACAAGGCGTTGCGCTTGCGCAGACCGTAGGTAATCCTGCGGCCGGAAAAGCTTACTGGGATCGGGAAGCGCCGCGGGTCACCGCTTGCCGCAATTGCCACGGCACCATGGGGGAAGGCGGCTTCGGCCCGGATCTCGCGGGCCGGGGATTGAACGCCGCTCAGTTCGCGCGCGCCGTTCACCAGCCGTGGGGCATCATGCCCGCCTTCGTCGAAAGCCAGCTTAGCAAACAGGATGCTGCAGATCTCGCTGCGTACTTCGCATCGATGCCGAAGCCTGCCGAGCCCGGCAAATGGCGCGTCGCAGTCCCGGCCAACGCGCCGGCCGGACAAGCTGCGCTGATCGAGGTCGGTTGTGGCCAATGCCATGGCGCGACCTTCAACGGGCCGCGCGCCAACATGGGCGCGGTCGACATGGACTACGAGTACTTCGCCAACCTGGTCTACAACCACACGACCGCGATGGCGCCTCACCGCGTTGCGCTCGGCAACAACGCGACCAATCTCGACATGGGCAACTATACGCGATCGCGCCTGTCGGGAGAGACGTTGCGCTCGATCTTCGCCTGGGCGCACGACGACATCGGTGTCCGTGTTCCTTTGACCGGTGTGCTCAGCGAGGGCAAGGCGGGGGCGAACGGGACGACTTATACGCTCGCCGTCACGAATGGCGGCTTGCAGGGAAAAGGCGTCACCGCCGAGGGCGTCAAGATAAGCCTCACCATACCGGCCGACACGACCGTGGTCGCCGCGACCGGCACGGGATATCAGGGTGTTCAAACCGACGAAAAAACGAAGGGCAGCGTCGCGGTCTGGCAATTGCCAAGCGCTGCGCCGAAACAGCAGGAACGCCTCTCCATCACGTTGTCCAAGCCCGCGACGGCTGCGGCCAACTTGCGCGGCGAAATCCGCTGGGCAAAGCCCGCGCCAAAGACTGGCCCGAGCAACGACGTCGTCGCCATCGCGCCTGCGCCGCTGTAAGCGCATCGCTCAATGCGGCGCGGCGCAACAAAGCGCCGCGCCTGCATCACGCAGCTATCGGATATGTTTCAACGCCGCGTAGCGTGCGCCGCTGCAATCGGGCGGGTTGCAGCTTCGACCATGGCCGCACCCAGCAGTTTGGCGAGGCACGCATAGCCCCAATCATTCATGTGGAGCTGATCGGGCGAGAGAAAGGCCTCAAACGGCAAGCTGTCGGCATCGTGCCACGCATGCATCACCGCGAAACGCGGGAAAAGATCGACGCCGCGCTTCGTTGCCTCGGCGGCAATGAGGGCGACCATCTCGTTGATATCGGGCTTCGCGATGACCTTCGGGGCATACTGCGGATCGACCAAGACCACATCGGCACCAAGGGCGCGCATGCGGGCGATCCCATCTCGAATGACGTCGTCGACCGGGCCGAGGGGGTTGTCGCGCAGCACAGCGTTGGTGCCGACTTGCCATAACACCACGTCCGGCTTGTCGGCCGCGGCAGCCGCATCGAACCGTGCCAACATATCGGCAACTTCTTCGCCGTTGACGCCGCGGTTGATGACCCAGATCGGATGCCCGGGGAACCGCTCGCGCAGATCGGCTTCGAGTTGGTTCGGATAGCTCGCCGACGGTCCGCTCGCACCCGCGCCCGCCGTCGACGATGAGCCGAGCGCCATGATCGTCACCGGCAGTCCGGTGGCGATGCGCCTGCCCATGCGATCAAGTGTGCCGGAAAACCGCGCGAGTTCCGGCCGTTCCCGGCAGGCGTAGCCTGGCCGATCAGCATCTGCCGATGCCGGAAGCGAAAGACTTGCGGCGAGAAGTGCGAGAGCTGCTGAGAAGGCGAGACGCATCGAAAATGAGGTGCGGGTATTCATACGACTAACGAGTGGCTTTTTTCTCCGGCGTTGTCAATTTGGCGCCGTCGACTACGACTTTTGCGAGTAATCGCCCGAGGCAATCATGCACCTTCTCGGCGACATCGGTATTGCGGGTCGCGCCATAGAGGTCGAAAACGCCGCTTTCATTCCACCGCTTCATGATCGAGAAGCGATCGAACAGCACGGCCTCCCGCTGCAGTGCAATAATCCTCATCGCATCGGCATAGGCGCCAAGCGCGAGCATTGCCTCGGTGCGCGGACTGTATTGCATGTTCATGAAGATGACGTCGACCATCGACGCCTGGAGCGTATCGACACCGTCATCGAGAGAAATGCGGAACTCGTCCGGATCGATGCCGCGAATGGCGTCGGCGGTCCCGGTCTGCCAGATCACGAGCGCGGGCTTGGACTCCGAAATGATGTGATCGAGCTTGCTTTCCATGTCCGAAGCGGTGTCCCGGGCCTTGGCATATGTCGACACCTTAACCGCGACACCGGGCAACATCTGACTGAGCGCAATTTGCAATCGTGTGGGGTACGCGATGCTGGTGCCGGCGGGCCCGTTGAGCTCGGATGAAGCACTGCCGAGCACAGTGATGTCGAGCTTCTTATTGGCAATCGCCTGAGCGACGTGCGGCAATGCGAAATCCGGCTCGACCGACCCGGCAGCCGTGATGCACTCGTTATTCTCTTTGGCGGACACGACGCCAAAGGTCAGCGCCCATATCAGCGCCAGCGCTAACGTTCTTCTCATGCCCCGCCTCCCGCGAGGGTTGCGCTTGGCGGACCGATACCCGGTCCGGAGCGCGATCCGGGACTTCGTCCTTCTATCCGTTTGTACCATGAAATCATGGCCGCTGTCGCAACCATTAAGACGATGCCTAACAGACTGGTGCCGATCTGCATGCCGACGCTCTCGTTGATGTCGACCAGGACGAAATGAGCGGCAAAGGACAGGAACACGCCAAGGCAGAAGATTTCAAGGGAATGCTGGCCGCATAGGATGGCGGGACGCAGCCAGATCGACCGCAAACCGGGCCAGTCGACGGGCACCAAGCGAACCACGAGGATCGCGAGAGCCGCAAAATGCGCAAAGCGCAGCACATCAAGATTTGTCTTGTCGATCGGATACATCCAATCTTCCAGAAAGCGCGGCACCATTCCATCCAATCCCGGGACGTACCAGGTCAGGGCGATGGCGAACGCAAAGAGGAGGTAGATGATCGCGATCACCATTGTAATTCGCGCGTTGATGACGAACTGGAGCTTCTTGGTGCCGCCAAGCGCGCACCACGCGCCGAATACGAACAGAAGCTGCCACGCGAACGGATTGAACACCCAAGTGCCGTTCGGATAAGCCGGCAGATTCCAGCCGAAATACCACGTCAGCATATAGAGCAGCACGGACGCACCCAACGCGACCGCAGGCTTGCGCAGCATCAACCACAACACCGGCGGAAAACCCGCCAGCAGCACGATATAGAGAGGCAGCACGTCCATATTGGCGGGCTTGAACTTCAACAGCATCGCCTGCACGAGCGTGACGTCAGGCTGCTGGAGAAACTCGAAGATACCCATTTCTTCGCCGTACAGCGGATTTTCGAAGCTGCGCGATACGTAGGCGATTTCGGCCATGTAGATCGCGAACAGGAAGATGTGAGCGACGTAGATTTGCCACGCGCGCTTGAGGATGCGCGCGCTCGCCACCACGGTTCCATGCTCGCGCATCGCCCGGCCATAGACGTAGGCGGCCGTGTAGCCTGATATGAAGACAAAGATCTCGGTGGCGTCCGAGAAGCCGTAATTGCGGATCGTGATCCAGCTCACGATGTTCGAGGGAATGTGATCGAGGAATATGAGCCACAGCGCGAGGCCACGAAACAAATCGAGGCGCAGGTCGCGTGGCACACCCTTGACGGCCGGCAGGCGCGCGCTCTGCGCGGCCCCGGTCGCGGCGTCCGAAATGAACCGATTGGAAAAAAACCGTCTCACCTGGCGACCGAATCCCTCCAATTGCGCGCGCTGCGCCATTGGTGGACCCGCCGACGTATTGCTGCAAGTGGCGGCCGACTCGCCGGACGATGAGACCATCGTAGGGGGGCTATTCATGGCCGTTGCGCCGATCGCAGGGAACTTGTTCACTAGCCGACACAGGGATGAAATGCTATTTCGCCGATTTGAAGACGATCATGTCCAGCTATCGCGCCGTCACCCGCCACATTGAGGTTAAGGTCTCGCCTCGCTTCATGCCGGAACGCTCCTCGTCCGAAAAGAGCTATTATTTTTGGGCCTACACCGTCGAAATCAGCAACCGCGGCAAATCAACGGTTCAACTCAAGACACGCCACTGGCGTATCACCGATGGCTTGGGGCGTCTGCAAGAAGTACGCGGGCCGGGCGTGGTTGGCGAAGAGCCGGTGCTCGAGCCCGGCGCCTCGTTTGAATACACGAGCGGCGTTCCGCTTCCGACCCCCTCGGGTTTCATGGTGGGCACATACGGCATGGTGAGCACCGACGGAGAGCATTTCGACATCGACATTCCGGCGTTTTCGCTCGATGGCCCGGACACCAAGCGAACCCTGAACTGACATCGTCCGAGTCATTCCGGTGGCGGCGGCATGGTGAACCACAGGACGGCCGTCAGAACCACATTGGCAAGAGCCATTGCCGCAACGACGGCAAGCATCGCCCCGGCTCCGAACCGGTCCAGCACAATTGCTGCTGCAGCCGGAGATAACGCCTGTGCAAACAGGCCGAACAGCGCGAAGCGGCCGATCAAAGTGGCGTAGCCCGCAGGCCCGAACAGCGCGAGCGGCATCACGCCGCGAGCTATCGACCAGATGCCATTGCCGGCGCCGTAAATAACGACGGCAGCCCCGATCATCGACGCAGCGGCTGCCAACAGCAGGACCCCTGTTCCCATGAGCGACTTCGCCGCGGCAAGCGTCCAGATCGGGTGATACCGGCTGCCGAACGCCATCTCGATCACGCGCGCTCCGACCTGGGCCGGACCGACCAGCGCCCCGAACGCGACCGCCGATGCGAGATCGAGCCCGCGCGCCTGCAAGATCACGAGGAGGTGCACCGACATTACCGAAGCAACGGCGCCGCCGAGCGTGATCATGATCGCGAATATTGCGAACGAGCGCCGCTGCAGCGGGCTGAGGCTGCGTTTGGACGGCCTTTCTCTTGCTTCGACGATGTTTGCAGGCTTGGTCACCCGTGGCATCAAAGCCAGGTGAAGCGGCAGCGCCAGCACCAGATGCAAACTGGCGTAGACGAAGCAGACGCCACGCCAATCGAGCACTGCGAGCAGATATGCCGACAATGGCCAACAGACCGTGCTCGCAAACCCGCCCCACAGCGTGACCGACACGATCGCGCTGCGCGCTTCGGACCCATACGCGCGGCCGAGGGTAGCGAAGGCCGCATCATAGAGACCGCAACCCATGCCGACGCCGATGACAAGCCATGCTAACCCGTAGACCGCGAGATGATGGGAAAGACCGAGCAGCGCGAGCCCGACCCCGAGCAGTACGGAGCTTGCGGCGAGAACCGGTCGGCCGCCGCGCGTTTCGATCAGCCGCCCTATTCGCGGCGACGCTGCGCCGGCGGCAAGAAGCCCCAGCGACAAGCCTCCAATCACGATCGAGATCGGCCAGCCGGTCTCGGCAGCAATCGGCTTCGCCAATACCGCGAGGAGATAGTACGAGGAGCCCCAGGCAAGAATTTCGGTGACGCCCAGCGCCGCAATGACCGTGGGTCGATTTGGCTTGGCCGCGACGGAAGATGCGGCCGTCACCCCCGCGCCGCGGCGCCGACCTCGGCCGGCGCGAAGACGTATTTGCTGTTGCAGAACTCGCACGTCACCGAGATCACGCCGTTCTCGACCATGTGATCGCGATCGTCCTCGGAAAAGCTCTTGAGCATATTGGTTACGCTGTCGCGCGAACAGGAGCACTTGGATTCAACATCGGAGGCTCGAAACACGCGAACGCCGTGCTCATGAAACAACCGATAAAGCAGCCGCTCACTTGAGATCGCGGGGTCGATCAGTTCCACGTCCTCGACCGTCGCGATAAGCGCTTGCCCCTCGACCCAGGCATCGTCCTCCGGGACCTCATGAAGCTGAATGCCGGCCGGCGCGTCGCCGGGATCGAAATCCCTTGTGCGCATTCGCTCCGCCTTCTTTGGCAAGAACTGGAGCAACAGTCCGCCGGCACGCCAGCGGTGGCGCGCGCCGTTCGCCGATGCGCGGAGTTCCTCGGCAACTGCGAGACGAACCTTCGTCGGTATCTGCTCGGATCGCATGAAATATTCGTGTGCGGCGTCTTCGAGGCTGCCGCCGGAAAGTGCGACCAGCCCCTGATAGCGGCTCATGTCGGGGCCCTGATCGATCGTCATTGCGAGATGACCACGGCCCATCAATTCGCCGGCGGATTTGACCGACGAGGTGACCGCGGCGGCATCGAACTGCGCGCAGGCTCTCACCTGGCCGGGGCTGCGATAATCGACCACGATCATACGAACCGGGCCGTCGGTCTTGGTCTGCAGGATGAAACGGCCGTCGAACTTGAGCGAGGCGCCGAGCAGCACCGTCAATACGATGGCCTCACCCAACAGTTTTGAGACGGGCGGCGGATACTGATGACGGCTGAGGATATCGTCGAGGGTAGGCCCAAGGCGCACGACACGGCCGCGCAGATCAAGGGGCGCAACCTCGAACGGCAGGATCGTGTCATCGGCCGTATTGTCGGCCGGCGCGCGAGAGGTGAGCCCAAGATCGGTCATCGCTGATCCGCGTCCAGGCACCAGGCCAGGATGCCCTTCTGGGCATGCAGGCGATTTTCGGCTTCGTCGAACACCACGGACTGCGGTCCGTCCATCACCTCATCGGTAACCTCTTCGCCGCGGTGTGCAGGCAGGCAATGCATGAACAGCGCATCCGGTTTCGCCTTCGCCATCAACGCGGCGTTCACCTGGTACGGCTTCAACAAATTGTGACGGCGCGCGCCGCTGCGATCGCCCATGGACACCCAGGTGTCGGTGACGACGCAATCCGCGGACTTGACCGCTTGCTCGGGATCATTGCCGATCCGGATGTCGGCGCCGGACGATTTCACCCAATCGAGCAGCGGCTTCTTGGGCGCGAGCTCCGGGGGCGTTGCCACCGCAAGCGCGAACTCGAATTGCCGGGCTGCGTGCATCCACGATGCCAGCACGTTGTTGCTGTCGCCGGTCCACGCCACCTTGCGGCCGCGGATCGGGCCACGACGCTCCTCAAACGTCATGACGTCCGCCATGATCTGGCATGGATGCGACCGTTTCGTCAGGCCGTTGATCACAGGAACGGTGGCATGGGTCGCAAGCTCGAGCAGCATCTCGTGCGCGAGGGTGCGGATCATGATGGCGTCGACGTAGCGCGAGAGCACGCGCGCCGTATCGGCAATCAATTCGCCACGGCCGAGTTGCATTTCCTGGCCGGTGAGCATGATCGCATCGCCGCCGAGTTGGCGCATTGCAACGTCGAACGACACCCGCGTCCTGGTCGAAGGCTTGTCGAAGATCATTGCCAGGGTCTTGCCGGCGAAAGCGCCATCCGTACGACGCCGGCCGCGTTTCTTCATGGCGAGGCTGTCCGCGAGGATCGCGCGCAGTTCCCCGGGGGCAACGTCGGTGAGGTCGAGAAAATGGCGAGGTCCGGCACTCACGGCCTCACCTCGGCGGCGACCTTCTTTTCCTGCTGCGCGCGTTCAAGGCGATCGGCGGCACGGTCGATGCGTTCGATGGCTTCGGCGATTTCCGGCTCCTCGATAATGAGCGGCGGCAACATCCGCACGACATTATCGCCAGCGGCGACCGCGAGCAGCTTCTCGCCGCGCAACGCGTCGACAAGCTCGCCGTTCGGACCGACGGCAGCGAGGCCCAGCAGCAAGCCTTCGCCGCGCACGTCGGCGACGACGTTCGGATGCCGATCCTTGATCTCGGCGAGACGCTGGCGGAACAGGATCGCGCTTCGCCGTACCCGGTCGAGAAAACCGGGCGCGAGCACAATATCGAGCACCGCATTGCCGACCGCCATCGCCAACGGGTTTGCGCCGAATGTCGAACCGTGGGTGCCGGCGGTCATCCCTTTGCCAGCCTCCGCCGTGGTGAGGCATGCGCCGAGCGGGAAGCCGCCACCAATCGCCTTAGCGATTCCCATGACGTCCGGCGTGACCCCGCAGCGCTGGTAGGCGAAGAAGCTGCCGGTACGACCGACACCGGTCTGCACCTCATCAAAAGCCAGCAGAAGGCCGTGGCGGTCCGCGAGTTCGCGCAAGGCGCGCAGGAAAGGCGTCGGTACGACACGCACGCCGCCCTCGCCTTGAATCGGCTCAATCAGAATCGCAGCAGTCCCTGGGCCGATCACCGCCTTGACGGCTTCAAGATCACCGAACGGCACCTGGTCAAAGCCTTCGACCGGCGGTCCGAAGCCTTCGAGATATTTCTTCTGTCCGCCCGCGGCGAGCGTCGCGAGAGTGCGCCCATGGAAAGCGCCTTCGAACGTGATGATCCGGTAGCGCTCGGGATGGCCAGACACGTACTGATACTTACGCACCACTTTGATGACGCACTCCATCGCCTCGGCGCCGGAATTGCAGAAGAACACCAAGTCGGCGAATGTTTCCGCACACAGGCGCTCGGCAAGCCGCTCGGCCTGGGGAATGCGAAAAAGATTAGAGACGTGCCAGACTTTGCTGGCCTGCTCATTCAGGGCGGCGACGAGATGCGGGTGGGCGTGGCCCAAGCCGTTGACGGCAACACCACCGGTGAAATCGAGATAGCGCTCGCCATTGGTGGCATAAAGCCAAGAGCCTTCACCTCGCTCGAAAGCAAGGTCGACGCGCGCATAGGTCGGCAATAGGTGCGAAGTCACGACACGGCCCGTAGGTTCGTCCATTCTAGCGTCGGATTGCGTGGAAAATAAAATGTGCCGCCTCACCGGGCGGCACAGGCAATAATGTATTGCGCGCGCATGCAGTGGTCAACACGTGCTGCGCGCGATTGATGCCTTCAATCGGGCGGCTGTCGTACCCTTGCAGACCCCTCGCCGCCCTCATTCGATGATCTGTTGTGGATTAGTCGGCTCGATTGACCGCTTGCAGATCGGAACATGTGGAAGAGCCGCCGGCTGGACTCATGGGGACTCTTGCGCGGGAGTCACGCCATATAGTAGCTTCCCTTCGCGTTAGTACGATATCTCGTGCGGCGGACAGTTCTCTAAGTTCAATCGGAGCGGAGCATCCCTGGCTGCGGGCTTTGGCTTGCCGGGGAGCGTGGGTGGATTCTGCGAATCTCTTCGCACCGCTCGGGGCAAAAGGATGGTGGCTATGAACTGGACTGACGATCGGGTTGAACTGCTGAAAAAGCTCTGGGGCGAGGGGTTGTCGGCAAGCCAGATCGCAGCAGAACTCGGCGGCATTTCGCGCAATTCGGTGATCGGCAAGGTGCACCGGCTCGGCCTGTCCGGACGCGCCAAATCGCCCTCGACCTCGGTGCCGCGGCAACGCAAACCGCGCGCCCACTCGCACATGATGCGCATTGCCCGGCCTAGCGTCCGCGGCAACACCGCTCTCGCGCCCATGCACGTCTACGAGACCGAACTCGAGCCCGAGCCCGAGTTGATCGAAAACATTATTCCGATGGGGCAGCGCTGCACGATCCTGGAGCTCAGTGAGAGCAAGTGCCGATGGCCGATCGGCGATCCGAGTTCGCCGGACTTCTTTTTCTGCGGCGGCAAGACGATCGAAGGCCTGCCCTATTGCGGCCACCACTCGCGGATCGCCTATCAGCCGACTGCCGATCGTCGGCGCGACCGGCGCCCTGCACGCGGGTAGTTTCGCAGCACTTCGTAGAGTTCGTCACGCAACGCCTTGGGTCGCGAGGTCATTGGCCGCTTTTGTGGTCGCACCAATGTGCGCGCAAGGGCGCGTTGCCGGCGGAATTGGCGATGATGCGAACTGCGGCTACGCCGTCTTCACGAAGCGGTCGTTGAGCGCGTAGCCCGCGCCGCGTACCGTTCTGATCGGGTCGGCAGCGCGGCCGCGGTTGAGCGCTTTGCGCAAACGGCCGACATGGACATCGACGGTGCGCTCATCGATGTAGACGTCCCGGCCCCAGACGCGATCGAGCAGTTGCTCTCGCGAAAAGACGCGTCCGGGATTTTCCATCAAAAATTCAAGTAGGCGGAATTCGGTCGGTCCAAGCGGGACGTCCCGGCCCCCGCGCGCGACCCGCTTCTTCTCGCGGTCGAGCTCGATATCGCCGGCAGCAAGCACGCCGGCAACGCGCTCGGGCTTCGTGCGTCGCAACAAGGCCCGCACTCGCGCCAAAAGCTCCGGCACCGAGAATGGCTTGACGATGTAGTCATCGGCGCCTGTCGCGAGCCCCCGAACGCGCTCTGTCTCCTCGCCACGCGCCGTGAGCATGATGATCGGCAATGACTGGGTCTCCGGGCGAGCGCGCAAGCGGCGGATCAGCTCGATCCCGGACAAGCCGGGGATCATCCAGTCGATTACCGCGAGATCCGGTGTATTCTCTTTGAGCTTGAGATCGGCTTCGTCGCCGCGCACAGCGGAATCGACGGCATAGCCCTCCGCCTCGAGATTATAGCGCAGCAATAGCGTCAAGGGCTCCTCGTCCTCGACAATCAGGATGCGGGCCGACATCGGTTCCTCTTGCTTAAGGCCTCAGGGGTCAGGTTCGGTACGGCACGTTGGTGGTGCTGGTGGTATCGCCCTTCGGTCGTTCGTCCGGCAACGGGCGGCCTTCCACCATGTAGTAGATGGTCTCAGCGATGTTGGTCGCATGATCGCCCATGCGTTCGATGTTCTTGGCGACGAACAGCAGGTGGATGCACACGCTGATGTTGCGCGGATCCTCCATCATGTAGGTGAGGAGCTCCCTGAACAGCGAATTGTTGACGGCGTCGATCTCTTCGTCGCCTCGCCACACTGCCAACGCTTTGGCCACATCGCGCCGGGCGAAAGCGTCGAGCACGTCCTTGATCTGTGTCAGCACGAGATCGGTCATGTGCTCGACGCCGCGCATCACCTTGGCGAGGTTCAATTCGCTATCGAGGACTTCGACCCGCTTGGCGATATTCTTGGCGAGGTCGCCGATGCGTTCGAGATCGTTGGAGACGCGCAGCGCTCCGACCACATCCCGGAGATCCACCGCCATCGGCTGGCGGCGCGCAATCGTGAGGATCGCTTTTTCCTCGATCTCACGCTGCAAGGCGTCGATCTTGATGTCAGCGGCGATGACGCTTTGGGACAACACCGTATCGCGCCGGCTGAGCGCGTCGACGGAATCGCCGATCAGGCGCTCGGCCATACCGCCCATCTCGGCGATCATGCGCGCTAACTCCTGGAGATCGGCATCGAATGCCTTGATTGTATGTTCAGTCATCGCCATGGATGCCTGCGCTCCTTGCTCGGTCGCATTCGGATCGCCGCGGCGGCCGGATCAGCTCCGGTTCAGCCGAATCGTCCGGTTATGTAGTCCTGGGTCCGCCGGTCTGTCGGCGAGGTAAACATCTTGCTCGTCGTATCGAACTCGACCAGTTCGCCGAGATACATGAACGCCGTATAATCGGACACACGCGCGGCCTGCTGCATGTTGTGGGTCACAATCGCAATCGTGTAATCGTCCTTCAACTCGTCGATTAGCTCCTCGATCTTGGCCGTCGAAATCGGATCGAGCGCGGAACACGGCTCGTCGAGCAGGATCACCTCCGGGCGCACGGCGATGGTGCGCGCAATACATAGGCGCTGCTGCTGACCGCCGGACAGGCTCAGGCCGTTAGCCTGGAGCTTGTCCTTGACCTCATCCCAGATGGCGGCACGGCGCAGCGCCGACTGAACGCGCTCGTCCAGATCGCTGCGGCCGAGATTTTCGAAGAGGCGCACCCCAAAAGCGATGTTCTCGTAGATCGACATGGGAAACGGCGTCGGCTTCTGGAACACCATGCCGATGCGCGCCCGCAGCAGGTTGAGATCCTGGTTGGGACCAAGAATGTTCTTGCCGTCAAGCAGTACCTCGCCCTCCGCGCGCTGAGCCGGATAGAGGTCGTAGATGCGATTGAGCGCTCGCAGGAGCGTCGATTTTCCGCAGCCCGAGGGGCCGATGAAAGCCGTAACACGGTTCTGATAAAGCGCCACGTTCACGTTCTTGAGGGCTTTGTTCCCTCCGTAAAAGAAATTCAGCTCGCGGACGTGAACCTTCTCCACGAGCTTGCCGGCCGCGTCGGCCGTGGAACCGGGCGAAGTCGGCAGCGATGGCGTGGCCAGATTTGCGCTAGTCATTAGCTCCATGACGACTTCCCAAAGCGCGCGCTGTTATGCTCAGCGCCAATACTGCGAACGTGATGATGAGCGCGCCGATCCAGGCGAGTTTCTGCCAGTCCGCATATGGGCTCAACGCGAACTGGAAAATGACAACCGGCAGACTCGCGATCGGTCCGTTGAGATTGCCGCTGAAGAACTGGTTGTTAAGCGCCGTGAACAGGAGCGGCGCGGTCTCGCCGCTAACGCGGGCGATCGCGAGCAACATGCCGGTGATGATGCCGGCGCGCGCGGCCCGGTAGGCGACATGGCGGATGACGTGGGCGCGGGGCATTCCGAGCGCGGTCGCGGCCTCGCGCAACTCCTTCGGCACCAGCAGCAGCATGTCCTCGGTCGTGCGCACCACGACCGGCACGACGATGATCGCAAGCGCCACGACTCCCGACCATCCGGAGAAGTGTCCCATCGGCGCGACCATGATCTCGTAGACGAACAGGCCGATCACAATCGATGGCGCGCTCAGCAGGATGTCGTTGATGAAGCGGACCACCGTGCTGAGCCTCGCGTAGCGGCCGTATTCGGCCATGTAGGTTCCGGCAAGGATCCCAATGGGCGTCCCGACCGCGACGGCGAGGAACGTTAGCATGAGGCTGCCGACGATTGGATTGAGCAGACCGCCGTCGGAGCCGGGCGGAGGCGTCATCTGGGTGAATACCCCGAGGGATAACCCGCTCAGGCCCTGATAAACGAGCGCACCAAGAATCATCACCAGCCAGCCGAGCCCGAACAGCGTCGCACCGCCGGAAAGCGTCAGCACGATAGTGTTCTTGAGACGGCGGCGGGCATAAGGGTTCATGCTGTCACCCGACTCGCCGATCGAGTCGCATCAGCAGCAGGCGCGCGGCGGCCAGCACGATGAAAGTGATCGCGAACAGAATAAGACCAAGCGCGATCAGCGCCGAGGTGTAGAGATCGCCCACCGCCTCGGTGAATTCGTTGGCGATGGTCGCCGAAATTGTGGTCGCGGGTGCGAGGATTGACATTGATATGTGATGGGCATTGCCGATCACGAAGGTCACCGCCATGGTTTCGCCGAGCGCGCGCCCAAGCGCCAGCATGACGCCGCCGATGACGCCGGTCCGGGCATAGGGAAGCGCCACGTGGCGCACGACTTCGTAGGTCGTGCAGCCGATGCCATAGGCCGCCTCCTTCAGCACGGGCGGAACGGCTTCGAAAACGTCGCGCGTGATCGACGTGATGAAGGGCAATACCATGATCGCGAGGATCATGCCGGCGGTCAGCATGCCGATGCCATAAGGCGGCCCTTCGAACAACGTGGACAGCACCGGAACGTTGTCGAATGTGTCGATGAGGAATGGCTGCATCGTTCGCTGCAGGAACGGCGCGAATACGAACAGGCCCCAGATGCCGTAAATGATGCTCGGGATACCTGCAAGCAACTCGATCGCAATGCCAATCGGCCGGCGCAGCCACATCGGGCACAGTTCCGTCAGAAACAACGCGATCAGCAGACCGAGCGGCACCGCCATCAGCATGGCAATGAGAGCGGTAACGAGAGTCCCGTAAATTGCCGCGAACGCACCGAATTTCTCGGTGACAGGATTCCAACGATCACTGATCAGGAAGTCGAGGCCGAAGGCTTGTAATGCGGGCAGCGCGCCTATGATCAGAGAAAGAATCACGCCGCTCAATATCACCAGCACCAGGACGGCGGTGACGAGCGTGAGGTGACCGAACAGCTTATCGGTCAGTTGCAGGTGACGATACAGCCGCGACTGTGATATCCGGCCCGTGGCAGCCACGGCGCTGTCGGATAGCGCCAAATCGGTCACGGTCTGCCTCCCGGGCTCACGCATTTCCGGCTTTCCGGTGAGGGCGTCAATGCTCGATATCGCCACTCAAGCGGCGTTAAAGCCTGAAAACAAGCAGGATTTATCGGAGCCATGTGGACAAGTGGAGTGCCGGCCCAAAGCAGTGTCGGGTACTGATCGGGCCGGCAACCTTTCAATGTGCGACTGCGAACAACGGCTTGCCGCTCGCATCCTTGATTTGTTTCGACCAGACGTCCTCGATCGAACCCACGACCTTTGCAGGCATCGGTACGTAGTCAAGGTCCTCGGCCATCCGGCCGCCCTTGGTATAGGCCCACGCGAAGAACTTGAGAGCCTCCGCGGCTGCCGCCGGGTCTTGCGGTTGTTTGTGGATTAGAATGAAGGTAGCGCCGGCGATCGGCCAAGAGCCGGCACCCGGCTGGTCCGTCAGAATGATATAGAAGTCTTGCGATTTCTCCCAATCAGCGTTGGCCGCAGCAGCTTGAAACGCCTCCGCATTCGGGGAAACCACTTTGCCGTCCCGGTTGATCATGCTAACCGTCGTCATCTTATTCTGCTTGGCATAAGCATATTCCACGTAGCCAATCGAACCTTTGGTATTGGCTACGTTGTTGGCCACACCTTCATTGCCTTTCGCGCCGATGCCGGTGGGCCATTCGACTGCGGTATTGGCGCCTACCTTCGTCTTCCAGTCGGCACTGACTTTTGAGAGGTAGTCTGTGAAAATGAAGGTTGTGCCCGAACCGTCCGACCGGTGAACAACCACGATCGCTTGCGATGGTAATTTCGCTGACGGGTTGAGTTTTTGGATCGCGGCGTCGTCCCATTTCTTGATCTCACCAAGATAAATTCTGGCGAGCGTTGTGCCATCCAGCTTAAGGTCGCCGGATTTCACACCATCGAGATTGACAACCGGGACGTCACCCCCGATGACGGTCGGAAACTGAACCAGCCCTGACTTTTGAACTTGCTCCGGAGCAAGTGGCATGTCCGAAGCGCCGAAGACAACGGTCTTAGCCTGGATTTGCTTGATGCCGCCGCCTGAGCCGATCGACTGGTAATTCAGGCCGATATTGGTCTCTTTCTTATAGGCGTCGGCCCACTTGGCGTAGATCGGATAGGGGAAGGTTGCTCCGGCGCCGGAGATGTCGATCGCCAGCGCCATTTCGGTCGCGACCATAAGTGCGCCGACGGCCAACACAGTTCTCGAAACGTCTCGAATAATCTTCACGTGGCCTCTCCATTTAATTTCGCCGAAACGGCAATGGCGCGGCCTTGTGAATAGGCGCCATCTGTCGAGCGGCATTGCGGTTTTCGTTGGCGGAGCCCGATGCAAGACCGCATAAGGAAATGCAAACTCCAGGATACGGTGAGCGGTTGTTACGCACCACTTGCCCTGTCCTGACCGCAACATCCTGTGTGTTTTCGCGGCCGTCCGGGCGCACCCGTCTTAGGCCGCTGACGTCATCGTTCTATGGCAAATAGATGACAGATAAATGACATGATATCCAATTGATCTATCGGCCTATTTCTGCCGTCTTGAGTTTCCGGATCAGCGGCAGCCGAAAACTGAAATTGGCTCCTGCACCAGGGGTGCTTTCGATCGTCAGACGTCCGCGATGGCGAGCGAGGATGTGCTTGACCAACGCTAGGCCAAGACCGGTTCCCCCTTGCGCCCGACTCTCGTTGATGTCGACCCGGTAAAACCGTTCGGTGAGGCGCGGCAGATGCTCTGGGGCGATGCCAGGGCCATAGTCGCGCACCGACACAACGGCATCGCGTGCATCTTCGGTCGGCGGATCGCAGGCAAGCGTGATGTCGACGCGTTTGCCGGGCGCGCCATATTTGAGTGCGTTCTCGATCAGGTTTTCGAACACGCGAAGCATCTCGTCGCGGTCGCCGGGCACCACGAGCGGGCTTTTGGGCGCAGTGATTCCAAGCTCAACTTCGCGGTCATGAGCGAGCGGCGACAAGCCATCGACCACCTGACGGGCGATCGCAACAAGATCGATGGGGCTGTCGGGATGGATGTGGGCCTTCTGTTCGATTCGCGATAGCGACAGCAGGTCGTCGATGAGGCGCGCCATGCGGGTCGCCTGCACTTTCATGATGGCGAGGAACCGGTCGCGCGAGGGTGCATCGTTGCGGGCGGGACCCTGAAGGGTCTCGATGAAACCGGACAGTGAAGCGAGCGGCGTGCGCAGCTCATGACTGGCATTGGCGACGAAATCAGCGCGAATTTCCTCGACCCGGCGCAATGGCGTGAGGTCGCGAAACGTCAGCAATACGAGCCGGCGATCCTCCTTTGCCGTCTCGCCGGGCATCACCAGCGGCGTGATCGTGGCCTCCCACCAGCGGTCGGTGGGTACGCGCTGAAAGAACTCGGTGCGGCAAACCTCGCGACGGGCAGCCACCGTCCGTATGGCTTCGAGCACGTCGGGCACCCGCAGGGCGAACGAGAGCGGTTCACCGCGCAAGAATCCCGGGTGCTATCTGCTGGACGGTTCCGTTGAATGCGACCACCAGGCTGTCTGTGGTGAGCGCGATAGCCGGATCGGGAAGCGCGGAAATAACCGCTTCGACCCAGCGATCGGCGATCCCCGGCCTGGCGCTCCGACCGAAGTTCAAGGTCTCATCGACCCCCGGCACGACCGCCGCGCGCACCAGCACCGAGAGCGCGATCACGGCAAAGCCGATGACGGCTGGCACAATCGCAAGGCCGCCAAATTGCTGGAGGACGACAAAGATGATGCCAGCGACCAACAGCACCGGGCGGGCCTGGGCAAGCCGCGCCAGCAGCCCGGCCGGCGGATGAGCGGCAGGCAGCGGGACGTCGCGTCGATGTTCCTGAATGGCCAAAGGTCGCCCTAAGCTTCGTTCCGGTCCTTTTAGCGCCGCGCGCAGGCGGTCGCCATCGAACACGACGCACCATGCGACGCCGAAGTGATGACAATCCTATGACGGCCGCACCGGCGCCCGGTCGCCTTCGCTGTGGCCGAGCTTTGCGCCGCGCGGCGCGCGGAGGGTCAGCCACAGTTCGCGGATGCCCAGGATGACAAGCGAGATCGCAAAGGGAATGAGATAATAAAGCAGGCGGAACAACAACAGACCGGCGACGAGGTCCTCGGTGTCGAATTGCCAGAGGGCGACCAGCATGGCGGCGTCGAACACCCCGAGGCCGCCTGGCGAGTGGCTGGCGAAGCCGAGCAACGTTGATGCAACGAAGATAACCGCCAGGCTGATGAAGCCGATGTAGGGCTCATCCGGCACCAGCATGTACATGGCAGCGGCGCAGCAGGCGAGGTCGATGATGCCGACCCCGATCTGCATCAAAGTGAGAGGCCCGTTCGGCAGCGTGACCTCCCAGTCCTGCCGGCCGAAGACCCGGGGAGTCTTCCAGACCCAGGCTACATAGGTCGTCAACACGCCGAGGATCGCAAACGCAAAAATGCGATTGACGAAGGGCGGCAACTGATCGATCGCCGAGGCTGCCTGCGGTGCGATGGCAATTCCGAGCCCAAGCACGGTGGCGTTGCCGAGCCAGAAAGTGAGCCCGGCGATGAAGCAGACCTTCGCGACATCAATGGCCGATAGGCCATGGGCCGAATAGATGCGGTAGCGGACGGCACCGCCGGTAAAGGCACTCGCGCCGATATTGTGGCCGACCGCATAGCTCGTGAAACCGGCAAGCGCGGCGACCCGATACGGGAGATCGGCGCGGCCGATGGTCCGCAGCGCGAACAGGTCGTAGAGCGTCAGCGTGAAATAGCCGGCGGCGACAAAAACGGCGGCTCTCGCCACATCGTGCTTTTCGACCGCCTCGACGGCGTCGAGCACGTCGTCGAAGTTGATCTGCCGTAGCATTTTGTAGAGCACGACCGCGGCGACGGCGATGATCGTAACGCTGAGCAGCATCCCCACGCGTGCCCAGCCGATCCGGTTGTCGAACGCTTTGAGGAAGGACTGGAAGCCGCCGCTCATATGTGCTTGCGAAACGTCGTTCATCGAAAAACCTTAGCGCGGGCCGTCATTTGCATAAAAGCAGATTTCCTTAAAAGGACATTTGGTCGCGTCCGCGGTTTCCACTTTCCCGTTTCTCGCCCCCACGCTGAACGCCGCAGACATATCTCGCGTCCAAAGCCCCCTGCCCAACTTCATTCGATCTGATAGAATCATTTAACCAGACGCGCCGCCATCGGCACTGCGGCAGATTTGACGGGAGGATGCGATGAATTCGGATTTTTCGATGGTGAGACGCGACGTTATCAAAGCGGCGGGGGCGGGCCTTGCCACGAGCCTGCTCACAGGCGCCGCACAGGCGCAGACGCCGGCACAGGGGGGCGCCGAATTCTGGACCGCCGAATACACCGCCAAGAAGGGGGATGTATCGCTCGTTGTGTATCGCAAGCGCCTGGGAGCACCGACCGCGGGCGAACCGGCAAAGCCGGTACTCTTTCTCGTGCATGGCTCGTCCAACGCCGCGCTGTCGAGCTACGACCTGCACGTACCGGGCAAGGCCGAATACTCGATGATGAACGTGTTCGCGCGGCTCGGATATGACGTCTGGACCATGGATCACGAGGGCTACGGCAAATCCTCACGTACCTCAGGCAACTCCGATATCGCAAGCGGCGTCGAGGACCTGCGGGCGGCGGCGCCACTCGTCGCGCGGGAAACCGGACGCGATAAATTCTACTTCTACGGCACCTCCTCGGGCGGAATTCGCGCCGCGGCGTTCGCCCAAGCGGAGCCGCGGCGGGTCGACCGGCTGGTGCTCTCCGCCTTCACCTACAAGGGCGAAAACGCGCCGACGCTGCAGCAGCGGGCGAAGCAACTTGAGTACTACAAGACCCACAACACTCGGCTGCGCGACCGCGCCATGATCGAATCGATCTTCACCCGCGACGGGCTCGCCACGAGCTACGATCCCGCGGTCGCGAAGGCGCTCGCCGACTTCGAGCTGCAATTCGGCGACCAGGTGCCGACCGGCACCTATCTCGACATGACCTCGAAGCTGCCGCTGGTCGATCCCACCAAGGTGGTGTGCCCGGTCCTGATGCTGCGGGGCGATCACGACGGCATCTCGACCAACGAAGACCTGCTCGACTTCTATCGCCAGTTGCCGAACGGCGATCGCGAGTTCGTCATCCTGCCGAATGTCGCCCACAGCATCGGTTATGCGAAGAACCGCCACATGGCGTGGCACGTCATGCAGTCGTTCCTCACAATGCCGCCGCAGGTCTCGTCGTAGGGCCACTACGCCTTTTCATCCTCGATCGAGTTGCGCAAGGTACCGATGCCCTCGATCTCGATCTCGATGACGTCGCCGGCGCGCATCCAGGCCGGCGGCTTGCGGGCGTGGCCGACACCAGAGGGAGTGCCGGTGAGCAAAAGGTCACCGGGCTCAAGCGTCATTCCCTGCGTCGCATAGACGATGGTCTCGGCGACCGGGAACATCATGTTGTTCGTGTTGTCCGACTGCATGACCTTGCCGTTCAGCCGGCTCTCGATTTTGAGACCCTTGCCTCCCGGCGGTAGCGCGTCGGCGCTGACGAACCACGGTCCGATGCTCCCCGTATTGTCGAAGTTCTTTCCCATGTGCCACTGGGTGGTGTGGCGCTGGAATTCGCGGATCGAACCCTCGTTGGAGCAGGTGTAGCCCGCTACGCAGGAGAGGGCATTTTCCATGGTCATGTGCTTGGCGCGCTTGCCGATGACTGCGACCATCTCCGCCTCGTAGTCGAAGGTCTCGGACGCGCGCGGTCGCATCAGCGGATGATTGTGGGCCACCACGGAGTTGAGCCCGCGCATGAACAGCGTCGGGAATTTCGGGATGTTGTTGGCGTTGGGGCCTTCCTTGACGTGATCGAGATAGTTGAGGCCGAGGCACACGATCTTGCCAGGATGCGCGATGGGCAACGCGTAGCTAATTCCCGCGAGCGGGCGTTTGGCCGCAGCCGGCGCGCGCTTTGCGAGCTCGGCCAGCGGCTTGAGGTCGCCGCTATTTTGCTTGAGCACTGCACCGAGATCGTTCGGCAACTTGGGATCGACAGCGTTGAGGTCGATAACCTGGTCGCCTTCGATGAACCCGAGCCGCGGCCCGGCATCCGTGGTGAACCCGACGAGTTTCATGGGAAATGTCCTGCCAATTGAAACGCTGCGCTGTTACTTCACGAAGGTCTTGCCGGTGATCTTCTCCAGGTTCTTGTAGAAGATATTCTCCTTCACATCCTTCGCGAGATTGAGGCCATCCAGGATCCGCAGCGTCTCGCGGATATAGCCGGTGCCTTTTTCAGGATCGAACGGACAATCCGAGGCGAACACCACCTTTTCGGTCGGATAGAAGGCAAGCCCGCAGACGGTCGCGGCATCGGCGCCGAACACCGCGGTGTCGGCATAGAAGTCCTGCTTGAAGTAATCGAGCGGGCGCTTCTTGAGGCTCTTGCGCAGGCTCACGTAATCCTCGTCCGAGGTGCGGGTACCGAGTTGATCCCACCCGGGTCCGATCCGCCCTTCGAGCATCGGCACGATGCCGCCGAAATGGTGGACGATGACCTTCAACTTGGGATGGCGATCGATGACCTTGGAGAACACGAGGCGCGACATCGCGGCTGCGGTCTCATAGGACCAGCCTAACGTCCACCAGATCTCGTAGAGCGACTTCTTCTCGTCGACGTAATCCGCCCGCTCGGCGGTGCGCGCCGGATGAAGCCAGATCGGCCTGTCGAGCTTCTCCATGATCGACCAGATTTCTTCGTATTGCGGACGGTCAATCGGCGTGCCGTTGACGTTGGAGTAGAGCTGGATGCCGCAGGCGCCGAGCTCCTTCACCGCGCGCTCAGCCTCCTTGACCGCTCCCGCCGGAGAGGCAAGCGATACCTGGGCGACGAAACCCGGAAACTCGGCGTGCTTGGCGACGATCTCGGCAAAGCCGTCATTGATCAGGCGGCACAAGTTGTCGACTTCGCCCGGCGCGGCGAAGTTCTCGATCGGCGGCATCGGATAGGACAGGATCTGGGCGTAGTCCTTGAACAGGCCGACGATGCGGCGCCGCTCGTCGAGATCATAGACGCAGGGCACACCGCGCATGCGCTTGCCGATGTCCTTCCCAGCGCCGGGCATCTTCTCCACGGCTTCGAAGAATTTCTTCGGGATGAAATGGGTATATGCGTCGATACGCATGGACTGTCCTCCAGGTTGTCGGGGACCGGCCGCGGCAGGCAGCCGGGAAAGCGTCAAGCGTCGCCGCGAAGGGCCACAGCTGGCGTCGCGCTGTCAAGCGCTGCCGCAGCCACGAGCTGCCCCGCGCTATGCCTTCGGTGCAGGGTTCTTCGGCGCAGAGTTCTGTTGGGCCTCTCCCTCGTCCTCCATGACCATGCCGGTCATCGGCTCGATCCAGGTGAGATGGCTTACCACCTCGGTCACGCCCGGCGTGTTCTCGGCCAGCACTTTGAGGCCTTCGCCCTGGGCCCTATCCAAAATGGTGCCCCACAATTCGACGACGCCGTTCTTGACCACGACGTCAATGAGAGCGACCGGCGCCCAGACCTCTTTGTGGAACGCGGCAAGCAGCTGCTCGCGGATCGCGCTGTCGGATTTCGCCGGCGCAGGCGCGCCGCGCCCGAGGCTCGCCAGCGCATGCAGCAGATTGGCGCGGCTCACGATGCCGACGACTTGCGTCCCGCGCACGACCGGCAGGCGCTTGATCCGCCGCCGCTCCATTACCCGCACGACTTCGTCAAGCGGCGCCGACTCATCGACCGTCACCGGATCGCGGGTCATCACGTCCTCGACCTTGCGGCCGTGTTCGCGCACATATTCATCGGCGAGCCGCTGCGGGCCGAGCAGGATTTCGAGCCAGCGCGACCGCTTGCGCTCTGTGCCGGTCTCGGCCCGCCGCAGGAAATCTCCTTCGGTGACCACGCCAACCAGCGTGCCGGTCGAGTCGATCACCGGCAGGCCGCTGATCCGTTTGTCCAGCATGAGTTGGATTGCATCCTGGATACTCGCGTCGGGCGTGACCGAGATCACCCGAGGAGACATGATATCGCCGGCTTTCATCTGCTGCTCCGGTTTTGCAAAGTCGAAACCAATCAATTCTCGATTTTCTTGGTCACGCGTTCCTTCCACAGATCCCAGGTGCGCGCCTCGTCATTCTGCTGCTTGTCTTTGAAGGCGCCCTCCTCGGCGGAGATGAACTTGATGGGACCGCCGAGACCGTGGGCGATCGCGAGCTCGCGAGCGTTGACCTCGGTGTAGACGGCGCGGAGCACCGCCTGCTTCACGTCCTTGCCCACCACCACGTCGCCATGGCCGCGCATCAGCGCCACCGGCTTGTCGCCGAGCATCGTCGCAAGCGACTTCCCGAGTGTCGGATTACGCACCAGCAGGTCCGTAACCGCTTCGACATCGCGGATTTCCCAGACCGGGACGCCCTTCCACAGGAAAGACGCGGTGTGCATCATCGGCCGCAGTGGCACTTGGGTGACGCTGAAGGGCACGACCGTCGGCGAATGGGTGTGCACGACGGCGTTGACGTCCGGCCGCGCCTTGTAGACTTCCCCATGGATGAACCGCTCGATGAAGATGCCGCGTCCCTGGCGATCGATGGGGTTCGAATCGAGGTCGAACTCCATGACGTCCGCGGCGGTCACCCGCGCCGGCGCGATCGAACGGGACATGAGATAGCGATTGGGGTTGCGCGGGTCGCGGATGCTCACATGGCCGTAGGCATCAACCACGCCCTGGTCGGCCAGGATGCGGCTTGCGGTCGCAAGGTCCTCGATCGCGGCGGCGATGTCAGGCGCCTGCGCCGCCGCGGGAGGCGTCGCTGCGGTGACGACGATCCAGGCGGCGGCTGCCGCAAAGCCGGAATAGTGCATGGCGCCTTCCCCTCCCGATCCAGGGCTTGTTCAAGCGGGCAGCATAACAGCCGTCACGCCACGAACCAGCGGATGTCTTCCGTTTACGCATGACCCTGCCGAAAGGTCTGCACCTTTTCAGCATCATACGCTATGAGGCGGTTATGCATGGCGAGATGCCCCCCTCTGCTCCGGATTCGCGTTCAAGCGACTCCCCGTCGGACTTGCCGGGCCGCGAGAAACACCCGCCCCTGAAGGGGGAGGGTCGGTCCGCCGCTGGCGGTCCGGGGTGGGGTGTTAGCGGTGCAACAAATGCGGCGGCCGAGCTTACTGTCCCGCCATCCCTCCCTCCCGCCCGCGCTGGCGCGCGCGCAACGTCCCCCCTTCAGGGGGAGGCGAAAGGAACATCGCGTTTCGCCGAAATCGTCCTGCCGGCGAGCGGGGTCGTCATCGGCGTTGCGCTTATCCTTGGGCCGTTCATCGCAACCATGGTCCGCAGCCTCATCTATTGGGATGACGCCGGGCCGGCGCTCTCGGGTGCAAATTTCAGCGCATTGTTCTCCGATCCGCGGTTCTATCAGGCGGTCGGCAATACGGTCATCTGCGGACTGGGCGCGACGGCCATCAGCTGCGTTCTCGGCTTCGGTCTCGCTTTCATCGTGTCACGCACCGACATGCCCGGACGGCGCTGGTTCGAAGTCTTCAACCTAGTGCCGTTCTTCCTGTCGCCCTATGTGGGCGCAATCTCCTGGGTGTATCTCGCGGCGCCGCACAGCGGCATCCTGAGCCGGCTGCTGAACGAACTCTTCGGCCTGCCCGCAGACCTGATCCCGATCTATGGCATCGGCGGCGCCACGTTCGTGCTGTCCCTGTTCTACACCCCTTACGTCTACCTCTTCCTCATCGCGCCGATGCGGCAGATGGATCCTGCGCTGGAGGATGCCGCCCGGGTGCACGGCGCGGGCTTCTGGATGACGCTGCGTCTCGTCACCGTGCCGCTGCTGTTTCCGGCGTTGATGTCGGCGGCGCTCATCGTGTTCGTGACCAGCGCCGGACTCTTCGACGTCCCGCTCGCGCTGGCGTCGCCGCGGGGCGTCCGCACCATGCCGACCGAGATTTTCGGTCTCGTGCAATATCCCTCCGACCTCGGTCGGGCCGCGGCGTTCGGCGTCGTGGTGATGGTGGTGACGATCCTGATTACCGTGCTGCAACGTCGCTACATGGATCGCCGCCGCTTCGAGACGGTGAGCGGCAAGGGTTATCGGCCGCGCATCATTGCCCTGCGGCGAGGCGGGCGCGCAGCCGCGCTCGCGCTGGAGCTGCTTTACGTCGGTTGCGGCGTGGTGCTGCCGGTCATGGCGCTCCTGATGGTGTCGTTCTCGTCGATCTGGACCGGCAAGCTCACCGCGGCGACGATGACGATGCATAATTTCGAGTACGTGCTGTTCGATTACGCGCTCACTCAGCAAGCGATTCTGAACAGCCTGTTCCTGGCGATCGTGGGCGCAACGGCGGGCGTCGCCATCAGCGCGTTGCAGGCCTATTACGTCAATCGCCGCGCCCGCAGGCGTCGGGCGCTGATCGACGGCATCCTTTCGTTGCCGCTCGGCATTCCCGGCATCATCCTCGGCCTCGGCTTTCTGATCCTGGCGATCCGCACCCCGCTCTATTCGACGCTTGCAATCATCTTGATCGCCTATGTGGCGCGGTTTTTTCCGTTTGCGACGCGCACCGTGTCGGCGATGGTGCTGGCCATTAATCCGGAGCTTGAGGAAAGCGCCCGCGCCAGCGGAGCAAGCTGGCTCCAGACCATGCGCCACGTGCTGCTGCCGCTTCTGATGCCGGCCATCGTCGCCGCCTGGCTCATGTTGTTCGTGATCTTCATCCGCGAACTCGGCGCCACCATCTTGCTCTACGCCCAAGGCACCGAGACCATCAGCGTTGCTCTTGTGGTGCTGAGCGAGCGCAGCTTCGGTTTCGTCGCCGCTCTCGCGGTGGTCCAGCTCGCGCTGCTCCTGCTCGCGTTCGGGCTGTTCCGGGCGACGCGCGCTTCGTTGATCCAGGCTTGACGGAAAAATCCCGTGGCATTCGTACGCGTCAAGGAATTGCGCAAACGGTTCAGCGAACTTGTCGCTGTCGACGGCGTTTCTTTCGAGATCGAGCAAGGCCATACGCTTGCGCTGCTCGGGCCGTCGGGCTGCGGCAAGACGACGATCCTGCGCTGCCTTGCCGGTCTCGAAACCGGGGATAGCGGGTCGATTACGATCGGCGACGCGCCCATGTTCGACCGCAGCGCGGGCATAGACCTCAAGCCCGAGGAGCGCGAACTCGGGATCGTGTTCCAGTCATACGCGGTGTGGCCGCATATGACGGTGGCCCAGAATGTCGGCTTCCCCCTGAAAGTGCGCGGCATCGGCAAGGCCGAGATCGCGGCTCGCACCAGCCGCGTTCTCGACATGGTCGGCCTCGGGGCCGTGCGCGACAAGCCGGCGACCGCGCTTTCGGGAGGCCAGCAGCAGCGTGTCGCGCTCGCCCGCGCGCTCGTGCACGAGCCACGGCTGGTGCTGTTCGACGAGCCGATGTCGAATCTCGATGCGCAGCTCCGCGCGCGCATGCGCATGGAGTTGGCCGTGCTGCAGGAGCGCCTCGGCTTCACGGCGATCTACGTCACCCATGACCAGGCGGAAGCGTTTTCGCTCGCCGAGACCGTTGCCGTGATGAACGCCGGTCGTATCGAGACCATCGGCGATCCGCGCAGCGTCTTCGCCCGGCCGCAGACGCCGTTCGTCGCCGAATTTCTCGGCCTCAACGTGCTGCGTGGCAAGGCCGTGTGCGCATCGCCGTGCGGAGATAGTGCCTTTCTTGTCGACATAGCCATCGGCGACGGTGTCCGACTTCGCGGCAAGTTGCGTGGTGAGCAGCCCGCGGAGGGGGCAAGCGTGCTGGCCTGCATCCGCAAGCATCATGTCGCCGTGAAGAAGGACGGCGCGGCCGTACCGCGTCCCGATCCCGCGGAAGCGCCGGACAGGCAGACGGTCAGCGGGGTCGTGCGTGCCGCATCGTTTCTCGGCCTCGAGGAGGAATTGATCGTTGCCGTCGGCGGCGTCGAGATCGGTGCCATCCAGCCGCCCCGTGGACTGCATGCGGGGGAACCCGTAACGATCACGATGGCGGCGGAGGATTGCATCGTTTTCGTTGCCGACGGCGTTGCTGCCGGAGAATAATGGCCGCAAACCAGGGAGGATCGCGATGTCCCGGCTGCTCCAGTCCGTGCTGCTTGCTGTTGTCCTGATCGCCGGTGTCGCACGTTGTGCTTCTGCGCAAGAACCGCCGGCACTCCAGGGCGCGTCACCGGAGGAAAAGGCGCGCCTGACGACGCTCATCGACGGTGCCAAGAAAGAGGGCAGTCTCGCCTATTGGGATGTCGTCATTCAGCCCGAGACCAATGATGCGCTGACAGCCGCGTTCCGCCGGCATTATGGCCTGCCCAACTCGTTCGCCGTCCACTATCAGCTGTCCGCGACTGCGGCCCTGGTGACGCGGGTCGAACAGGAGATCAACGCTAACCGCGTGACGATCGACGTCGCTGCCGTCGGCTCGCCGCCGTGGGTGTTCGAGCGCGCCGCAGCGGGCGATGCCCTCGAATACGATTCGCCGCAATACAAATATTACACCGACGTGATTGCGCGCGGCCTCGGCAAGAAAGGCGTGTTCGCCTTCAATGGTGCCTACCTGTTCGTGCCGATGTGGAGCACCGATCAGCTCAAGTTCGACGGCAAGTCATGGAAGGACGTGATCAATGCGGTGCCGCCGGGGCGAATGAGCATCGGCGACGTCGCGAAGTCCGTGGCCTATCTTTCGACCTATGCCGGACAGCGCGAAGTGCTCAACGAGGGCTATTTCAAGTCCGTCGCCAAGATGAAGCCGTCGTTCCTGATCCGTTCCGAACAGATTGCCGGTCGCCTCGTCGCCGGCGAGGACTTGATGGCCTATTCCGGCATGCCGACCCGCGCGTATCAGTACAACCAAAAAGGCGGCAAGCTGAAATTCATGCTGCCGCAGGAAGGCGCGGTGCTGTTGCCGCAGAACATGATCATCCTCAAGAAGGCCCCACACCCGAATGCTGCCAAACTCTGGGTCGATTTCGTTCTTTCCGAAGAGGGCCAAACCATCATCGTGAAGGGCGAAGCCATGGTGTCGGGCCGCAGCGGCTTCAAAAGCCCGCTGCCCGAATACGCACCGAGCATAGACGCCCTCAAGCTCATCAGTGTGGACTGGCAGGCGCTGACCACGCCTAAGCTCAAGGCACTCCGCGAGGAGTGGACCGGGATCTTCAATCCTTGAGACGCGTAGGGTAGGCGAAGCCAACGGGTCCGGCCGCTGGCCGGCCCGATGATAGGCGCCGAGTGCCCACCAAGGCCGATCCTGCAGTTCCAGACCGCGTTGGCGCGGCTCCCTTGGAGAGACCGCCGCATACTTTGCACGGAATGCGTTAGAATAGCGTGATCGCGGCCGGCGGAGAACGCTGGCGCCGTATCTGGATTAAAATTATGGACCAGGTCAATTTTCAGCCACCCGAACTGCCCACCAAGACGCAGCATTTCGCCTTCGTCGCGGCAGTGCTCGCTCTCGTTGCGGCGGCGATCTACATGCTGGAGAGGTTCGTGCCCGCATTGATGTGGGCCGTCGTTCTCGCTATTGCCACTTGGCCGCTGTTCATCCTCGCGCGACAACGCGTCGGACGCAACACCGCGGCCGCCGCGATCACCGTGCTCATTGTGCTCGTCATCCTGGTTCCCCTGGTGATCGCGGCCATTCAGGCCGTGCACGAGGCGCGGGGTGTCATCTCGTGGATCATTGAAACTCGCAAGGATGGCTTCGCAGCGCCGACCTGGATCAGCGGCCTGCCACTGGTGGGTCCCGCGATTGCCGACTGGCTCAACACGCATTTTAAACCGGAGGGCAATCCGTTCGAAGCCGCCAACATCGGTTCGCTCACCGAATGGGGCGGCATGATCGGCCGCCAGGCGGCGCGACGCATCACCACCCTCGCTTTTGCCCTACTGATCGTGTTTTTCGTATTCCGCAACAGCGATAGCCTCATGCAACAGACCCGCGCCGTCGCCGATCGCTTGTTCGGTCCGCGGGGCTATGCGCTTGCCTGCGTTGCTGCCGTTGCGGTGCGCGGCACCGTCGACGGACTCCTGCTGGTTGGTCTCGCGGAGGCCGTGCTGCTTGGCGTCGCCTACGCGATCGCCGGAGTACCACACCCGGGGTTGCTCGGTGTGCTCACCGGCCTGTTATCAGCGATCCCGTTCGCGTCTCCGATCGTTTTCATCGGCGCGGCGCTTTGGCTGCTGGCGCAGGATCAGATTCTCTCGGCGATCGGCCTCCTCGCGTTCGGCACGCTCGTCGTGTTCGTCGCCGATCATTTCGTCCGTCCCGTCCTCATCGGCGGCGCGACACGACTGCCCTTCGTGTGGGTGCTGCTGGGGATTCTGGGCGGCGTCGAGAGCTTCGGGCTATTGGGACTGTTTCTCGGCCCCGCGCTGCTCGCCGTGCTCATCACCTTATGGCGCGAACTCGCGCAACCCGTGGAGCGCGTCGCGGTCTGATCGAGCGCCGCGGCCTCAGGCGCGCTTGCGCGCTGCCAACCCCTTCTCGGTGCGCGCGAAGCGCTCCGCTTCTGCGGCATCTTCAGGCGTGTTCACGTTGAAGAACGGGTCGAACGGCGTCGCCGGCCATTCGGCGGTGGCAACGCCGTGCCGCGACGCCCAAAGCTCGACCTTGCGCAATCCTTCGTCGACAACAGCGCGGCGCAGCTCCTCGCGCAGCGACACCGGCCATAGCCCGACCACGGGATGAATCCTGCCTGCGGATTTGGCGCAGGCGAGTGGGGTGCCCGCGGCATGTCGCGCCGCGTGCAGGCGTGGCACAAGATCGTCCGGCAGGAACGGACAATCGCCCGGCGCGCTCACGAGCCACTCCGTCGCCGGACAATGCCGCGCCGCCCAATCGACGACCGACAGAATGCCGGCGAGTGGCCCCGCGAAATCGGGCACGCTGTCGGCAACGACCGGCGCGCCGAAGCGTGCGAAGCGCCCTGGATCCCCATTGGCGCTGATGATGACGTCGGTGCAGGCCGGCCGCAGCCGCGCCAGCACACGGTCCAGGATGGCAACGCCGCCGATCTCGATGAACGCCTTGTCGCCGCCGCCCATGCGGCGCGCACGCCCGCCGGCCAGGACAAGGCCGACTGTTGCGGGAAAGGTCGTCTGATCCGAGGGCAGCATCACGTTCTCGAGCGTCGGGAGGAACGCCGGATTTTACGACGCGGCCCAATGACTTGTCAGGCCAGTCGCGCCGACTATAGTGCCGCCCCTAAATCGCCGCGGCCGCACTTTCCTCTCGTCTGTGCATGGTCGCGGCGCCGCGGACGGAGGGATGGCCGAGTGGCTGAAGGCGCTCGCTTGGAAAGCGTGTATACGGGAAACCGTATCGTGGGTTCGAATCCCACTCCCTCCGCCAGAGCAAGTGTTTTTACGGATAATTTCGCGAGTTCTCGCACTTTACCTACAAATGATCCCACAACACCGCCTCCCGCTGTCCCGGATCAGATCGAAGCCTGACTCTTAATCAGCGGGTCGAAGGTTCGAGTCCTTGTGCGCCCACCAAATCAATCAAAGACTTAGCGGAAGTTGGCTAGACGCTCTGGCACCGATTTGGCACCGGCCACCGGGGCTTTCAGTCGGCCACTTACGTCCCGAGACCCAGGTTTGTCTCCTTCGATTACCCCGGAAGCGCCGGTCCTGTTCGAGGTCCCACGTTTCTTATCGTCAAGACCGTTCAGGGCGAGGGCCGCTTGAGCGGAAGCGGTGTCGTCTGATGGCCGAACTCCCGCGTCAGGGATCGAAGCCCAAGGGGCGGAGACGCGCAGCGGCTCCGTTTACGAGAGCCCGGCGCCGAAGGCGCGACGCCCAACCATCTTAGTGTCCGCTTCGACCAAAAGCGGCCATACGCAAATGGGCGCGAATGTCGCGATGGGCCAACAACCGACATCATCCCGGATTCGGCCGCCGGTAGCGCGACCCCTGGAGGAGCCTTGGCGCTCCGACCCAATGCCGCCGGTTAGAGTTGATTGCGGCCGTCGCCAGACCCCTAGACTGCGTGATGTATTTGGTCTAGCGGGCTCTCCCTTCGGGTCGAACGTCGGTGGCAGGCGGTTTCAAAACCGCATGTCTCCGGCGCACAGCCGTGGCGACCCACCTGTGACATCCCATTTGATTGGCTGCACACGCTGCGGACAATTGCCTTGGTTTTTTGAAAGGCGGAGAGAGCCAGTGATGAAAATCGACAAAGCGAAAATCGCCGCGATGCTATTGATGGGTGGAATGATCGCTTGGACGTTTAGTCCCGCTATCGCTGCGGTTACCGTCGACGGGCAGGTCCAACTAGGCGGCGCTCCACTCGTCAGCTCCACCGTCACCCTATGGGCCGGAAGTGCCGGAGAACCCAAGCAACTAGCTCAAACAAAATCCGGAAGTGATGGTCGATTTCGACTTCGAACTGCGGAGACTCCCGGCAAGGATATCGTCCTCTATGTGATCGCCAAGGGCGGTACGCCGAAAGCCACCGCAAAAAGCAATGATGCCATCGCACTGATGGCGTTGCTGGGAAATTCGTCGCCGCCTAATGTTACTGTCAACGAGCTGACCACTGTAGCCTCCGCGTTTACTGCCGCGCGGTTTATCAAGGGGGAATCGATCTCGGGTAATCCGCTGGGGTTGCGGATAGCGGCCGGGAACGTTCCGAACCTAGTGGACCCCGTGACCGGTAAATGGGGCAAAGCGCTTCTTGATCCGCTCAACAGTTCAATGACCACAACGTTGGCAAGCCTGGACACGCTGGGCTCGCTCATCAGTGCTTACGCCACCGTGGCCAATGACGACTGGCGCGCGCGTTTCCTCAAGGCCGCCACTCCGACCGGCGGCATCACGCCGAAGAATACACTCGAAGCGATGGCCGGCATTGCCCGCGAACCGTGGGCCGCTCCCAAGGACCTTTACGAATTATTCGATGAAGTCTATCCGCTGCCTGCGCCCGATGGGCGGCGCAATGCGCCCTTCGTTCCGTATCTGGTTTACGTTCCGGACGACTTCGCCCTATCGCTCGCTTTCTCAGGCGGCGGCGTCTACGCCAATGGCCGGTTCATGTTCGATGCCGAGGGCAACCTCTGGAGCGGGATGAACTGGATGCCCGGCTCACAATCCGGGGTCAACAAGAGCACCGGTGGCGGTGTGGTCAAGTTCACACCCAACGGTATCCCGCTCTCCCCGCCGATCACCGGCTTCACCGGCATGGGTATTGACGGCGTCGGCTGGGGCACGGCCGTGACGAAAGACCGGGTCTGGATCAGCAGCTTCAACGGAAAAATCCTTGTGATGGATTTCAACGGCAAGCCCGTCGCCACCGAAAGCGATTTTCCCTTCAAGGAAAAATTCCTTGGCCTGATGGGCATCGGGGTGTCCGCAAGCGGTGATGTCTGGATTGCTGATGGCTCGGATAATCAGTTGTTGTTCTTCCCCGGCGGAAACATCAAGGACGGACGCATTGTCAAGGTCGCGGGGTTAAAGTCGCCCTTCGACATCGTCGTTGATGACAGCAATCGTGTCTGGGTCGCCAACTCCTCGTCGGATACCGTCCTGCGGTTTCCCGCCAACGATCCGTCCAAGGTTGAGACATTCCACGCTGGCATCGGCGTCCGCGCTCTCGCACTGGACTCCAAGGGCAATGTCTGGGTAGCGAGCAACATGGACCTGAAAACGCCGCAACCACAGCTTCCCGAGAACATACCCATCATGGAGCAGTTCAAGCTCATTACTGACCATATGTTCAAGTATATCGAAGGCCCACCGGCGCGGATCACTGGTGCGGTCAATATGATCCGTCCCGATGGCACCCAGCCTGCCCTGGAAGGCTTCACCGGCCCTGCCGAAAACGTCCCGTGGGGCTTGAACGTGGACGGCAATGATGACGTCTGGGTCGGCAATATGTGGGGTCGTTCCGCCGCGCTGCTGGCTGGGGACAACACTGCCGGACATCCGCCCGGCACGAAGGCCGGCGATGTCATCCATATTTTCCAGAGTGGTAGCATCCAGATGGTGACCGACGTGTCCATTGATCCGGCCGGCGATGTCTGGGTCGCAAACAATTGGAACAAACTCGAGGCGGCCGCCGGCCCCAACCCGTCCCGCCCAACTTCGACCTGGGGCGGAGGGTCGGGCTTCACAGTCATCTATGGGGTAGCAGCGCCGGTGAAGCCGCCGCGCATGGGCAAAGTGCAACGGTACTGAGCGAGATCGAGTAGAACACTCCAACGAAATCCTAAGCCCCGGTATCGTCCGGGGCTTTTTGCTTGACGGGCCGGTCGCGATGTCCGCTGGGGTCAATCGGCGTCTTCGAGCTTCCCGACCGCCACGGAAGAACTTGCTTCAATACCGGACGCCGTGGCCGGTGGCCGTGGCGAGTCCTATGGGCCATTAAGCGACATCACCCCACTCATTGCGTTGACAGAGCCACACCGTTCGCCCTCCTGCCTGCGCATCATTCGTCGCCTGTTCAAGTACGCGAAACCCGAAACGCGCGATGAGCGCTTCATATTCAGCGGATGACAGGCTTGCGTGATAAAGCGGGTCGCCCTTGTACTCGCCCACACTCTCACCGAGTTGTGGCCCTGTATTGAACATCAGTACCGTGCCGATGTAGGCGTGCTCGGCGAAAATCGTAAACATTCGCCGTTGGTCGTCGTGATCGAGGTGAAAGAAGCTGTCCCAGGCAAGAATGCCATCGAAGCGCCGACCAAGCGCTAATCGCCGCATATCGGCGACAATCCATTCTTGATCGGGGAGGCGCTCACGGCAAAACGATATCATGGCCTGCGATGAATCGACGCCTGTCACGCGCAATCCCTGCTCGAGCATGTGCTGCGCAACTGGTCGCCCGGGACCACAGCCGAGGTCCAGCACCTGAGCGCCCTTGCCTAATCTGCCGATGAAACGGTCGTGCCAGATTTTGTCGTTCCAATTGCTGTTCTGACGATCGCCGTCCCACGCGGCGGCGTGCTTCTCGTAATGTCCAATAATCTGGTTAGCGAAATCAGGCATTCGAACGAAGTGGGGGCTCCGCCCCCTCTGTGGCCGCAATCAGGTTCGTTTCGATGGCTGCCCACACACGAGCCTGTGCCCGTCAATTATGCTTACGACAATCTCGCGCATTCCGTGGTGGCTATCTTTGGGCGCAGAGCAGACCGCGCCACGCGCAGTAAAATCAGCGTGCAAGCCATCGACATCACCAACGTCCAGGTAGCCAAACCAATTGTGAGAACCAATCGCGCTCGGGTGCATGTCGGCCGGGCATTGGCCCAATATTATCCGAACTCCACCCCCGCGATGAAGGTGCCTTGAGCGCCTCCCTAAGTATGTTGAGGCGATCCTGTATTTCTTTTTGGGACTCGGTACTATTGATCAATACCCCGATAGGTGATTAATACCCCGATAGGGATCGGGCGGTCAGGTTGTTGCCCCGAAACCACCACAGTCCAAGCTACCGCACTTCCAAGACCCGGTATGAAGGTGCGTCGGTTCATTCAAGCACTCAATCAATGCGCGACAGAATTGATGGCGGCATGCAAAGATTGTGCTCTTGCTTCCAGCCAAGTCCGTCGAGTCGCCGCACGAATGCGGCAAACCAGACGTCTGGTCGCCTGAGCCAGATCCACCAAATAGCGCTCCGACCGCTGTACTTGCTCACCCTGCTGGCCCCGCGCGAGCACTGGCCAAGCGACCGTCCCCGCCACACCTGCAATGAATTGCCGCCGTCGCATCGCTAACCCCCGCGATTGGTGGACGAAGCCTGTCGCGGTTGGGGCTGCGTGGGAACCGGGCTCTGGATACTACACCGTCACGAGCACAGCGCAGCGCGTGTGCACGTCGTTTGCTCCTCGTGCGTCGCGCACGTAGGCCTGCAGCCGTTCCATCGTCGACCGATTTTCGACGCGGCAAAGCTAGCCAGCGAATTTGTAATTCAGCCCAACGCGAAGGATATCGTCCAAGAAGTGCGTGCGCACAGTCGTCGATGCAGTGGCAGTAAAGAGACCACCGCTACCTGACGTTACATTCGCATTAAGCGATCCAAGGTCGAGGTGCAGGTATTCGAGTTTCCAGGTCCAGCGCGACGGGAAGGGCGCGAGCTGACCCTCCACGCCGCCGCCAACGCTGTAACCGAGATTGGTCTTGGCAACAGCAAAGGTCCCAGGAATGGGCGGGGCAACAGTAGTACCCGCGACAAGATTGGTAAAAGTTCCTGTCGGCGCGGACGTGCCGGACATCTCGACCCGGCCATAAGCCAAGCCGCCGGTTGCGTAAACGAGAAACCTGTCGGTAGCCAAAAAGCCAGCGCGCGCGCGCAACGTTTCGAACCAATTAATCCTCGCCTCAGTGGCCGTTGCAGCCATCAGGCTAACGGGGGCGCTAATTGCACATGCCAGAGGCGGAAACACCGCAAGGACACAGTTGCTGCCCGATGCCGTATCGCCAAACGCATTGTTTCCGCGTTGGTGGGCCGCCTGCAAGTCAGCTTCGACGCCGATCAGCCAACGCGAATTGATCTGGTAAATATAGCCGAGTTGGCCGCCGCCGTTGACGCCCTTCAGGCTCGTCCTATTCGAATCGGCAAAGAGCAGGGTTGAGGGAATGCCTCCTAGATCCGCAAAGGCAATTGTGGTCCAAGTTCCGCCAACCGTCGTCCGCGGGTCGCTCCAGCCGTATCCGACGTTGCCGCCAACGTAGACGCCGGTCCACGTATAGACCGGCACGACGGGGAGCGGCGGAGCCTTGAAGTACGGCGTCGGCATATCGGCGGCGACCGCCGAACCGCCAAGCGGCCCCAGCATGGCAACAACGATCACGGAGGCACGTTTCATGGGTTTTCCCCCAACCCGAAGCGAATCCTACATCGGAGGAGACTGTTTGGCTGTGATATTTCGGCCACGGAAAATCCTTCGTTTCATCCGTGCGCGGACCCAACCGGTGCCGGCCCGCGACTGCATGATCGGCGGCAAAGACACATCTGGCGAGGACGCCAAGCTCCTCCGATCGACAGGTGCGACCAAGTCAGCGCATGTCGGCACGGGGTCAGACTGCGTCATCGAGCTTCGGGATCTCCGCGGCAAAACTTGCTTCGAAAGCAGCCGTGCGCGGCGGCGGGTGAGGCTTCGAAACGGGCACAATTGCTGCCGTCGCGGCCAACCTCATCCGCTAGCCTCTTATGGCGGATGTCGCGGTCGCGCACCGGCTACTACAACTTCAATTCCGACGGTGTTTTGAATAAACTTGGTGCGAGATAGCTCCTGCCGGTCGTTCTGGCGAGCCAGGAGGCGTATGCAGGGCGGAAGAAGAAAGTAGCGTGAAAGGATGCTATCCCGAGAATGGCCACATGGGGGATAGTCCACCGGGCGTACCCTTCAAAACTGCGCGTGCAATCGCGTTGCGATAATTGAGACCGGGCCGCGGTCGCGGTTGTAAGCCGGGTTCATGATGAACTGATAATCGAGGGTCGCCTTCCAGTTTCCGATCGGCAGGCTGTAGTAGGTCTCGATGATCTGCTCGGGGCCGGGGTGCGGTAGCTGTCCGTCGCCGATCAGGATGCCGAGCCCGCCGGCATTGAAATAGGCGATATGAGCGCTTGAAATCTCATTGACGACGCCGGCTAGTCCAAACGTATCGTCGGGGCGGCCCCACGCTCTGCCAGTCAGGGAAAGCCCGGCCGCGAGCGTTCGATCGATATCGGTGAATTCGTATGGTTCGATATCGCCATCAGCCCAACCGGCGCGCGCAAATACGCCTAGTTCTTTCGAGACCTGCTGCTCCAGACTGAGGCCAATGCCCGGACGGCTGGCGTAGCGGCGCACCAGAGCGGTATCAGGAGGGCCTCCGGTCGACGCCGCGAGATCAAGCGCGTCGTCGTAGCGCCCCATTCGTCCTCGGCTCAGGAATCCAGTGATAATGAGCTTGCCAGGTTGGCCCCCTAGCTCATGGCGATGCTCAATCTCGCCGATCCACTGAAACTGCTTGAACGTCGGATCGAGTTCCGGGCTGTTAGGGACCTTCGAGAGGTCACAAAAGCAGCCGCGCAACGTCCATAGTCCTTGATACCACTCTACCGTGGCACCGTAGGTGTATCCCCATGAATCGGCAGCATAGTCGAACGTACCGGTGTCGATGAGTGCCCAATTCATGAAATCACTGCGCGGCTCATGGGCGTATTTGTTGTTATCGAACCAGTCCCATACGGCAAATTTTCCGACCGTGACGACGACCCGATTGGACGCTTGCGAGCCGGCAAACTGATTGAGGTCCGATTGTACTTTCTCGGTATCGCCGCTGAGGTCTAAGGTCTGACGGATGAACGCACGCGGCAACCGCATGTAAGGGTCGTCGGCGCCAACCTTATATGCATTTCCGTTAGGGAAGCCCGCAATGCCGTGTGTGTCGCTGAGGCCAAAGCCCTGGTCCATCTCGGGGTTGACCCAAAGTTCGGCTCCCTCCCACAGTCGGCGCCCGATGTAAAGCGTGGCATCCCAGGTCTCGCGTCCTGCATTTGGATCAAGGCTATTGGCACCGCGATACGGCGCCCGAAACGGTGCCGCATATTGGCCAGCAAAAGTCGTTTGACCGTGTAGGCTCCACCCGTCGCTCTCCAGCGGCTTCGGCGCCGTCAGAAAATCGATTAGGCTCGATCCATTGCCGTCGAACTTGTAATTTACGCCCCACCGGACCTGTTGCAGGGACAGATCGGAGTCGAACCGTTGCGCCGCGCTCGTAGGCGCCACGTTAGTATTGCCATATTGGGAGTAAAGGTATTCCAGTCGCATGGACCAGTTGGGGGCGATCGGCGCCTCGATGCCGGCGCCGGCCGTCCATCCGATGCGGCTGAGAAACGAGTTGTCGACCGTGCCGGCGGGCGCTCCGCTCGTCGGATTATCGGAAAGCTGTGTGCGGGTGAATTGGTCGTAGGTCCAGGCAAGGCCGCCGGTCACATAATAGAGCCAATCATTCGCGACGTAGCCGACGCGACCGCGCACGCTGCCAAACATTTCAACCGCGTTATCGAGGCTCGCCGCACCGATAAAAGCCGAGGAAACGTTTTGGGTGCCATAGAGCGTACTCGGAAACGATATGTCGGTCTCGACTCCGACGACAAGCCGAGACGGAAACATGTAATTGTAACCCGCGTGAAAGCCGCCGAAATAACTCCCCGATCCGTCAAATGCATCGATGGAGTGGAAGTAATCGAGGGACCCGTTCAGGTTCGGCCCGCCTCCCGGCTGCGTCGCCGACCAACGCGAACCGCCGAAAGCAAGTCCTACTTGCGCGCCAACATAGAAGCCCGACCAGTCGTATGCCGTCGCAGTAGCCGGAGCTCTCGCTGGCGGCGGAACGGGGAGATCGGCAGCCTTCGCCGAGTCCGACAGGGCAATGGTTATAACCGCGGCGCTGCCGAGAAGAAATCGACCCATGTTACGATACCCCCTTTCCGAAAATTCCGTGCCCCGCGGTGCCGCCGCTCTCGTTACTCGGTGGCCGGCAGGCCCGGAATGGCGATGCCCAGCGTCTGTACGATCAGGACGATGTTGAGCAGCAACACCGCGGCCGTGCCGGCGATGGCGGCGATGTTCGTGATTCGATTGTTGGCGAAAGCGCCCATAATTTCTTGGCGGCGCGTGAATATGAGCAATGCGATCATGGGAAGCGGCAGCGCGATGCTCAGCACCACCTGACTGATGACAAGCGCCTGGGTGGCGTTGACGCCGAGCCCGACGATGACGAAAGCCGGTATCATCGTGACCAGCCGGCGCACCCAGATGGGAATGCGAAAGCCGACGAAGCCCTGCATGATGACTTGACCGGCCATGGTTCCGACCGTCGAACTCGACACGCCGGAAGCCAGCAGAGAGAGCAGAAAGATGCCGGCTGCGGCGCTTCCGAGCAACGGCGCGAGGGTGTAATAGGCGCTCTCGATCTCGGCGACCTCGCTGTGGCCCAGGTGGAAGGCGCCTGACGCCATCATCACCATCGACATATTGACGAGGCCGGCAATCGCGAGCGCGACGATGACCTCGACATTGAAGATACGCACCAGCATGCGTTTGTCGCCATCGTGGCGGCTTGGTATCCGCGCCTGCGTCAGCCCGGAATGCAGGTAGACGGCATGGGGCATCACCGTTGCCCCGATGATGCCGACGGAGAGCAGCAGGGCCTGGGCGTCGGGCAGTTCCGGCAGCACCATATGGACCGCCGCCGAACGCCAATCGACCGGCGCGATGAGCATCTCGATGAGATAACAAAGCGCGATCAACGCTACGAGATTGCCGATAATCAGTTCGACCGGCCGGAAGCCCAGCCGTTCGAACATCAAGATGCCATACACGATCGCTCCGGTGACCAGCATGCCCGCGAGCAAAGGCATGCCGAATAGCAGCGAGAGCCCGATGGCGCCGCCGAGAAACTCGGCGAGATCGGTCGCCATGGCGGCAATCTCGCTCACGCCCCACATTGCCCAGACGACCAGCGGCGGAAAGTGGTCGCGGCACAGCTCCGGCAGATTGCGCCCGGTCGCGATGCCGAGCTTGGCCGACAGCGCCTGGAACAGCATCGCGATCAGGTTCGCGAGCAGGACCACCCACAACAGGCCATAGCCGTACCTGGCGCCAGCCTGGATGTTGGTCGCGAAGTTTCCGGGGTCCATGTAGGCGATCGACGCAACGACCGCCGGGCCGGCAAACGCCATATACCCGCGAAGGCTGCGTCGGCGTCCCGCGAGCACTTCGTGGGCCGCTATCACCGTCCGTTCGGATAGCGAATTCTTCCGGCCCGCGATGTCAGTCGTCACCTCACCCCCCGTGAATCCGCCACCAGCCCAAAAGTGTTGCATCGGCTACACTATTGTCTCGACACTTCACATGTCAACCGATAGAATAAATTTTTGCTTAAGCATCACTCGTGTCGGAGGCCAAGAAATGGCTTCCGAGCGAACGCCTCAAATTCTCCGGGATGGGTGACAATGAAGATGACGGTAGAACAAAAGCACCAGCCGACGCGTTTGCCAGCGGAAACCACTCAAGTGCGCCGCTTCGGTAAAGCTCGTTCAGCGCAGTCGAACGTTCTGCGCGAGGACTATGTCGAGCTGGTCGCGGACCTATTGGCGGTCGAGGGCGAGGCCCGTCCAACCGACATCGCAAGGCGTCTTGGTGTATCTCACGTCACCGCTGTCAGAGCCATCGCACGATTGAAACGCGGCGGCTTGGTAGTTGGACGGCCGTACCGCGGCGTATTCCTGACGAAAAGCGGCAAGGCTTTGGCACGACGAGTGAAGCTCCGTCATCGCATCGTGGTCGATCTGCTTGTCGCGGTCGGTGTTCCGACTGAAGCGGCCGAAACTGATGCGGAAGGAATCGAACACCACGTTTCGGAGGCGACATTGAAAGCATTCGGCCGGTATTTGCAGGTGTGGGAGACGTGTGAACAAAGAACTGGCAGTGCGTCGCGGCGGACGGTGACTTCTCTGCGGGAGCTGACGGCAGGAGGCGGCGTCGAGGAGGGGCGAGATAACGCAGGTGATCAGCTTTACGCTTGTGCAGGCTAGGTCTAGGTACAGCGGTAGAAGAAGGATCGGGTGGTTACACCGTGGCGAATGTCGAAAAAATAGTAGGCACTGTGACCACGCGTGCTGCGCGCCTTCGCCGCTCGTTCTGCCATGCAAGCCATTGCTCGATCGCCGGCCGCTCATTCGGGAGGCGTTCCGACTAGAATGGCTCACGATCGGTTGGATGGCTATTGAGGCCATCGTCGCGATCGGCTCGGGCTCGACAGCGTGAGCGAGTTGATTTCGGCGGGCGTCCTCGTGTGGCGATTGTCGGTCGAGCTTCGCCACGGACACAGGTTTTCGGAGGACGCGGAGCGGATTGCCGGCCGAGTCGGGGGAGCGCTGCTCTTTACGCTCGCCGGATACGTGGTCGTCGCCGCAAGTTGGAACTTGTGGACACAGCCACACGAAACGTTTTCATGGCCCGGCTTCATCGTCACCCTATTGGCAATTCCGATCATGCGATATCTGGCGACGCGGAAACTTGATCTTGCCAATCGGCTCGGGAGCCGTGCGCTGCGAGCCGATGCAATCGAATCCATCACGTGCGGCTGGCTGTCGGTGGTGGCAGTCGCAAGTCTGGGCGCACAGGCAATTTTTGGAGCGTGGTGGATAGACAGCGTGGGTTCGCTCGCGATCGTCTGGTTCCTGATCAAGGAGGGGCGTGAAGCGTGGCAAGGGGAATGCTGCGCGGATTGCAAATGGGTCGTTCGGTAGAGCCTATGGGGCGCGGCTACAAAGGCGAGCCCCCCGGCGCTCTCTTATTATCTTAGCGAAAGGGATCGTCACCCGAATGGGCCGAGACTTCGGCTCGGGCGAGCGACGCGAGGTAGAGCCCGACCGCGGAACCCCGGTCGCCCAACATCTACTTATGCCTGACTCCGGCGTCGCTCCCGATGCCTGCAACGCATTCCCTCGGCACGCACCATTGCGCGCTTGATGACGATCGGGCGCAATAATCTATCGAAGGCGGACACCATCGCAATCACGGCCATCGAGAGCGGGGTGCCGCGTTTGGTGGAGGCTCGAGAAACGATCGCCGAATTCCAAGCCATGGTTCGCACCAAAACAGATGTCGATCTGGCAACGTGGATCGCAGAAGCGCGCGGAAGCTTGGTTGCTTCATTCGCCAGCGGCGTCGCGAAAGACGAACCCGCCGTTCGAGCTGCGATCACACTGCCGTGGTCCAACGGCCAGACGGAAGGTCAGATCACAAAACTCAAGCTGGTGAAACGGCAGATGTATGGATGGGCTAAAATCGATCTACTTCAAGCTCGGCTGATTGGCGTTCCTGCCTGAGGGGAGCTGCACCAAAATTGCGTCAGAGCCAAATTTGGGAGCTGATTGACACCAAACAGCCGCGCGGCCGTTCCGCTGCTCTTAAGAGCCTCTTGGCCTTGGCATTGGCCGCCGCGAACCCGCTGATGCCGGCGTTCAGATGACGGAAAAGATCCGCCCGACAAGCCACGCCGCAACCGCCCAGCCTGCGCCTGTGAAGAAGCCCACGCAGAACCATACGCCGATCAGATAGAGGTTGACGGTGGAGGGCATATTGGATTTCTCCCTATCTTTTGATCAGCGATCCGCTGGGCGATTCTCGCGTCTTTTTTGCCGATCGCGGAACGATCGCTCCTGGGTGTGTCAGATCTAAAGTCGCCCCATGAGAACAAGTACGACTAGGACGATAATGATGATGCCGATCAGACCGATGCCGCCGTGCCCATAGCCGTAGCCGTAGCCACCGAAGCGGCCACTGAAGCCGCCAAGCAAGAAGATCACCAAGATGATGATGAGGATAAGTCCGATCGACATAATCTATCTCCCATTGCATTGCCTGCTCGCAAAAAACCGACCACCCATCCCCACTGCCCGGACTCACGAGTTGGGGCGGATACTAACCTAAAGTACCCGCTTTATGGAGTTTCGACGCCGCCAGTTTCATCGGAGGCGTGCAACAGGCTCGGCCACGTCAAAGCCATCAGAGCATTCAAAGTTTGATCATTCTCCAGCCCAAAAGGATCACACCTGCTCCCACCGCTGCGCAGACAAATGGCACGATCGAACCGGGGCCTGAAAGCTTGAGCAGTGACGCGATGTGGAAGCCGACGAATGACCCCGCAATGCCCACCAGTGCGCTGGTCACATAGACGCGCCCTTTTCCAGTAATCTGTCTCGACAGCCACGAAGTTCCCGTGACCCACTGTGCAAGCGATCCGGCAAGGATGCCGATCAGCAGAACGACGACAAAACTGACAGCGGGATCTGTAAGGCTGCTCATGTGGCTTGAATTCCTCACCTAACCGGATGAGGCCTCTAATAGCCCGACTGCGCCGCGCACACCTTGAGAAAGATCAAGCGGATTTCAATCGGCGCCCTGAAAGAGCAGGCGAACGGACCGGAACGACATAAGAACTTCGGCTCGCCTCAGTCCCACTCCATTTGCCAACACGAATCAAACTCCGCAATCGGGAGGATGCGAAGCAACCCCTCGTAAGACTGGGCAAAGAGTCCTGCCGCGCCGTGGATAGTTTTCGCGGCTATTGTTTGAGAACCGCAGTCTTAGGCGGCGCGAGAATCAGGCCCGCACATGCGGCGGTCAGGTCCGAGTTTGGATAGTTTTTGCCTGGCAAGGTGATCAGGGCTTCCGGGAATGCCTCGCGCATTTTGTAGGAATTGTCCTTGTCCGCCACGATGATCGCTGTTCGCGCCACTACATCCGGCAGTGCACCGAACCTGTCTGCGCAGATGGGCGCCATCGCAGCGATGACTGCCTTTTCAGAAGCAGCGCTTGACAATTTTTCGGCCGCAGTCGGGCTTGTGAAGCCGAAACCGTACGAGAGCAGAAACATACCTACAACTACTCCACCCACTCCGGTCCACAGAGCGGGTGTTACGACTTCCCAATTGATTCTCACGGGGCGTTCCTCCGGTTTGAGGGAATAGAACCAAACAGTGTGGGCACGCAGGCCGACTGCAGTCTGAGCAAAATTGCTCACTTCGCGCCGCTGCCACCGAGACGCACCGACCACGAGGCCCGCGACCTGCGCATCGGCCCGGACGCTGGGGTACTCACCCATATCGACAGCTGATGGGATAAACGTTAGCGAAAGTAAGTGCGTGGCCCAGTGACAGCAGGCGAAGCCGCGCCTATTCGGCTGGTCGTTTTCGAACGTTTCGTGGAAACGGCAGAACAACCGCATCAGCGTTTTCGGGCCCCTCGATTCCCCAGTCCGCGAGCAAGTGGGTCTATCGCCTCATCATGACCGGCGAGTTTGAGCCACGCCTGGGCCATCAAGAGATTCAGACTTTTGTAGTGCGACTCGCCTGCGTTGCGAGCGGCCCGCAGGCAGACAGCCGCATTGTGACGATAGCGTTGGGAATTGTGCATGACACCCTCCATACGCCCCTCTAGTCGCCCGGTCCTCAAGCCGGCAACTCGCGGATGGGCCGCTACGGCGCTATCGGGGGCGCGCTACGCGAGCGGCCACAAGCCGCGTTGTCCACCAAGCATTACGCCACCTGCGTTACATCGTCTGTTTGGCTTGCCACACTTCGGACATTTCGCTTGAACTAGGCTGCGACGCCCGAAGCAGCCGCGCGTTCCGGGGCTGTGCTGTTCGCGCGGAGCGACCCCCAATGGCAACGCAAGTGCTGAACGACGTTTTTTTTCGCTTCAAACGGCTTCCACTGAGAGTGGCCGCGATTGCGCTTGCAGGAATTGTCGCGTCTGGAGCTTTAGCGGTCTATTTCGTCCCACAGCTGTTTGGTCTTAACGGGGGAGTAGCCGAGCGAGGCCCGCTGGCAGAACTGACGAATGCGCAATTGCGCGAACGCGCCGCGTCCGTCGCGCGAAGTTGGCGCGTGGTGGAAGAACAATACGACAAGAGCGTTGCCCAGGCTCTCGAAGAACATCGCGCGCGATTGGCGAAGCTCAGTACTGGCGAACAGCGCAAGGAAGAGTTTGAGCGGGGAAGCGCGGAACTGACGCGCATGTCTCGCGAGCTACACGCTGAGTTTGGGGCGCAGTATCAAGCCGAGGCCGCTATCATAGCGACCGAGTTTACAAGGCGACTGGACGGCCCTGATCTGATCCCGCCGGCCGGCTATCCTGGCGGCCGAATAGCGTTCATGGTCGGACAAGATGTGTTCAATGGCCGGATCTCCGGACTGCACCCGCTTTCAAGCGCAGCGAACCTGCTGGAATACTGGGCAACGAAGCTGCCCTAGCCATTGCCACAGCCCGCCTGACATACGCCAATCCGTCTTGGGGTTATCGGCATCGACGCGGCGGGCCTCGGAATGTTTCAAAGGTCCCCTCGTTCGGAGCATTACATAGATTTAATAAAGGCTAGCCTCGGCCGTGCCCACATTTCTGGTAAAAATCCAGAATTGGGGGCGCAGATTTCGCGGGGGATTGCATGCTGGCTCAGGCAATGCTGCTGGCGACTGTCGTGCTGATAGCGTTCCTATCGGCCGCATCCGCCCTGAATGCAGATCGATCTTCTGACCGACGGGCTTACGAACGACGCCCCGTGCTGTTGCGCCGACGGCAATTGCGCGTACGCACGTCCAGGAGATGAGCAAATGAGAATGCTTGTCGCGGCATTGATGATCGCTGCCTTGCCAAGCGCGCTGTGCGCTCAGGATGCTTCGAACCTCGGTAGCGGCATGGGAGGCAAAGGCGGCAGGGGACATAAGCAGACGCAAAATACCGATCAGCAGAAGACCGACAAGGACAAGAAAAAGGCCGACGAGGCCTACAAAGCCGCGTTGAAGCGCATACCCGACCCCAAGGAGAAATACGATCCTTGGGCGATCACGCATTAAGCTCGCCGGATCAGCAGCCGAAGCCCGTCACAGCCAGCCTCGCCACTTGAACCAGAGGTAAGGCAGGACGGCGCTGAGAACGATGACCGTAAGTCCGAACGGATATCCCCAAGCCCAATTGAGCTCCGGCATGATCTTGAAGTTCATGCCGTAGATGCCGGCGACGAGCGTCGGAGGGATGCCGATCACGGAAACGACCGTGAGCACCTTGAACAAATCATTCTGCGAAATGTTGATGAACCCGAGCGTCGCATCCAGCATGAACTGGACCTTGTCCGACAAATGGGCCTGATAGTCATCGAGCGAGGTGATATCGCGCGATACGGATGCGAGGCGTTGCCGGATGTCGGCCCCGATCCACGGCACCTGCAGCCGCTCGACGAACGATGCGATGCGGCCGAGACCAAGAAGAACATCGCGCGCCTGGGACATTCGATCCCCGATGGTCCCGACGGACCCGAGCGTTCGGCGCATCACGCGATTGGAGCGCACGGTGTGCTGCCGTCTCTCGACATCGCCACGGAAAATGGACCTCGACAATTTGTCGAGCTCGCTGCCGAGGCGCTCGAGCACGTCGGCGCCGCGATCGACCATGGCTTCGAGCAATGTGATGAAGACCGCCGCGCTGTTACGGATATCCGAACCGGCCTCGACGCGCTTGGCAACTTCGGAAAACGTCGAAAGCTCCGTGAATCTGATGGTCACCAAGCGCTTCTCGGAAAGAACGAAGCCCGCCGGCGACAGAAACGGATCGAGCGGATCGCTGCTCGCGACAACCGGCGTGCTGAGGTAGAGGACGTCCTTCTCCGCAATCAGCCGGCTCGACGATTCGATCTCGCTCAGGGCCTCGACGGAGGGAACGCGCACCCCGGCGTGAGTCTCCACGAACGCTCTTTCATCCGCGGTCGGGTTCAACAGATCGAGCCAGATCGCCCCGTCGGGCAGGCCCGGCACGTCAGTGATCCGAATAGACGGCGAGCTGTCGCGATGAATGGTCAGCACCGGCAAAACCCCTTTTGACGTCCTGCTTTTGACATCCTGTGAGCGAGGCAATTACCAGTTTCCCGATCCGAGGTCGCTCGATTGCCTTGCCCCGGCGCGGAGCTGGTTTGCACGCCGGCGCCCCATTCCTGGCTAATTCGCCTTTATTTCCGTCACGGTTCCAATTAAAGTGCCGTCTGGTTGTGCACATGAGCTGGATTCGGACGCAAATCCGTTGGGGTGCGCAGCTGGCGCTGATGGCGCTGGCGGTACAGATGGTTTTGACCTTTGGTCACGTCCATCTGGAGCGTTACCTCCCGGTGGGCGCGACCGCAGCTGTCGAAAGCCCCGAGCAACCTGCCGGCCCAACCTCTCCGGAGCACCCCTACCGCGGCCCGCTGAGCCGTGATTTCTGCGCGGTGTGCAGCACGATCAGCCTCGTGGGTGCGCTGGTGCTGCCGGTCGCGCATGCGCTCGCGCTGCCCGAAGTCTACGCCCACGTTGGCAATTTCATATTTGCCGATGCCAAGCCGCCTTCGACGGCGTGGCCATATCCGCCGGCACGCGGACCTCCTTTCGTTTAGCGCCATCACTGCGCCCGCGCGTTGCGGGCCAGCCCAACCCGCGCTGCGCCATTTGAACCGGCGCGGCGGGTCGCGCTTTTCGAAACAAGGACCCGCTTCATGTCTCGGCGATATGCTTGGCTTGGCGTGCTGGTGCTGATGGCACTTGGTGCAGCCGCCTATTGGCACTTTTTCGTCCACGAACCCTCATCAACCGCTTCGACCCGCCCCCCGGCAGCAACGATACCGGTGGTCGCGACCATCGCGGAAACCCGGAACGTCTCCGATTATCTGACCGGTCTCGGCAACGTTCAGGCCTTCAACCGCGTCACCGTTCACGTGCGCGTCGACGGCGAATTGCAGGACATCCGCTTCACCGAAGGCCAGTTCGTCCACGCGGGCGACGTGCTGGCGCAGATCGATCCCCGGTTATTCCAGGCGGCGCTTGACCAAGCCAAGGCGAAGAAGGCGCAGGACGAGGCGATGCTCATCGCCGCGCAAAAGGATCTGGTCCGCGCGAAGACGCTGATCGACAAGAACTTTCAGACCCAGCAGGTGCTCGATCAGACCCAGGCGCGCGTCGACCAGCTGATCGCCGCGGTCGCTGCCGACAAGGCCGCGATTGAAAGCGCGGAGACTCAGCTCAGCTACACGACGGTGGTCTCGCCGATCGACGGCCGGATGGGGTTGCGCCTCATCGACAAGGGCAACATCGTCCATGCGGGCGACCCGACCGGCCTCGTGGTCATCACCCAGGTTCAGCCGATCGCCGTCATCTTCTCCCTGCCGCAGGATTACCTGCAAAACATCACCGCCGCGATGAAGCAGGCGCCGCTGAAGGTCACCGCTTACAGCCGGGACAACACGACCAAGCTCGGCGAGGGCACGCTGCTTCTTATCGACAACCAGATCGATACCGCGACGGGCACGTTGCGGCTCAAGGCTTCGTTCCCCAACGAGGACGATGCGTTGTGGCCGGGCCAGTTCGTCAATGCCCGGCTCGAATTGGCGCTCCGAAAGAACACGGTCGCCGTACCCGCGCAGGTCGTGCAACGCGGACCGAACGAGCTTTATGCCTACGTGGTCAAATCCGACCAGAGCGTCGAACGGCGCGTCATCAAAGTCGGCGCGATCCGCGACGGCCTTGCGGTCATCGACTTCGGCATTGCGGCCGGCGAGCGCGTCGTCGTCGACGGCCAATTCAAGATCCGGCCCGGCGGCAAGGTCGCCGTCACCATGATGCCGGGGACTAAGAAAGAGCCTGAGCGAACCGCCGACGGCTCTTCGCGGCTCTCGCCATGAATATCTCCGAACCCTTCATCCGCCGCCCGATCGCGACCTACCTGATCACGGCGGCGGTCTTCATCCTCGGTGCGATCGCTTATCCGTTCCTGCCGGTCGGCGCTTTGCCGCAGGTCGATTTCCCGACCATCCAAGTCACCACCAACTTTCTCGGCGCAAGTCCCGAGACCATGGCCTCGGGCATCTCGACGCCGCTCGAACGGCAGTTCGCACAGATTCCGGGCGTCACCCAGATGACGTCGACAAGCGGCCTCGGAATCTCGGTCATCGTCATTCAGTTCGATCTCAACCGCAACATCGACGGTGCCGCCCAGGACGTCCAGACCGCCATCAATGCGGCGGGCGGCGTGTTGCCGAAGAACCTGCCGACGCCGCCGACATTCCGCAAAGTCAATCCGGCCGACGCGCCGATCATGAACCTGTTCGTGGAGTCGGACAGATATCCGCTGACGCTCGTCGACGATTACACCGACAACGGCCTTGCCCAGCAGCTTTCCCAAATTCCCGGCATTGCGCTCGTCAATATAACCGGCGAGCAGAAGCCATCGGTGCGCGTTCAGGTCGATCCCGCGAAGATCGCGTCGCTCGGCATGAGCCTCGAAGACGTGCGCAGCATGCTCACCAACGCCACCGTCAACGCGCCGAAAGGGCTGTTCGACGGCGCCGCGCAGAGCTTCACCATCTACGACAACGACCAGCTCCTGCGCGCCGAGCCCTACAACGATCTCGTGCTCGCCTACCGCAATGGCTCACCCATCAAAGTGCGGGACATCGGAGTCGCGGTCGATGCTGCCGAGAACGCCAAGATCGCATCGTGGCATTACGGCAAGCAGGGTGTGCTGCTCGTGATCTTCAAGCAGCCCGGTGCCAACGTCATCGAGACGGTGGACCGGCTGCGGCGCGAATTACCGCGGCTCCAGGCGGCACTGCCGGCCGGCATCGACGTCACCATCCTGATCGATCGTACCGGGCCGATCCGGGCGTCGGTCGAAGAAGTGAAGTTCACCCTCGCACTCACCGTCGTCCTCGTGGTCGGCATCATCTTCGTGTTCCTGCGCGACCTGTGGGCGACCATTATCCCGAGCGTCACGCTGCCGCTCTCCCTCGTCGGCACCTGCGCGCTCATGTACGTGAACGGCTACAGCATCGACAATCTGTCGCTGATGGGACTGACCATCGCGGTCGGCTTCGTGGTCGATGACGCCATCGTGATGCTGGAGAACATTTACCGTCACATCGAAGACGGCATGGATCGCTTCACCGCGGCGCTGAAGGGATCGGAGGAGATCGGCTTCACCATCATCTCGATCAGCATCTCGCTGATCGCGGTGTTCATTCCGCTGTTGTTCATGGCCGGCATCGTCGGGCGGCTGCTACGGGAATTCGCGGTCGTCGTCACCATGGCGATCGTGGTGTCGGCATTCGTGTCGCTGACGCTCACCCCGATGATGTGCTCGCGCTACCTCACCGACACGAAGCACGCCGAGCACGGCTGGCTCTACATGAAATCGGAAGCATTCTTCGATTGGCTGCTCGCTGCCTATGATCGCGGGCTCAAATGGTCGCTGAGCCACCAGCCGCTGATGCTGCTGATCCTGTTCGCGACGATCGGGGCGACCGTCTACTACTACGTGACGATGCCGAAGGGTTTCTTCCCGCAAGCCGACACCGGCTACGTGCAAGGCATCTCCGAGGCGCGGCAGGACATCTCCTTCGCGGCAATGCTGGAGCACCAGAAGGCGCTGGCAGACATCATCGGCAAGGACCCCGACGTGGCAGACGTCGCGTTCTGCGTCGGCGTGACCGGAGGTTCGCAGGCGATCAATACCGGGCGCTTCTGGGTCAATCTCAAACCGCGCAACGAACGCGACGCGACCGCGGACCAGATCATCAACCGGCTACGGCCGCAGCTTGCCCGGGTCCCAGGAGTGACGTTGTTCCTGCAAGCCGCCCAGGACGTGAGCATGGGCGGCCGGCCGGCGCGATCGCAATTCCAGTACACGCTCCAGGACGCGAACCTTGACGAGCTCGGCGGGTTCGCGCCGCGAATGCTGGAAAAGCTTAGAGGTTTGCCGCAGCTCCGCGACGTGGCAACCGACCAGCAGTCCAATGCCACGACCGCCGTCCTCACCATCGATCGCGACACCGCCGGCCGCTTCGGCATCCAACCGCAGCTGATCGACGACACGCTCTACGACGCCTACGGGCAGCGCTGGGTGACCCAGTATTTCACCCAGCTCAACCAGTATCACGTGGTGATGGAGATCAAGCCGGAATTGCAGGAAGACCCCTCAGCACTGGAGCACGTCTACATCAACTCGCCGGTCACCGGGCAGCCGATCCCGCTGTCGCTCCTCGTCAAGCTCGACACCAGCAAGACCGGCTACCAGACCGTGAGCCATCAGGGCCAGTTTCCGGCGGTGACGATCTCGTTCAACCTGGCGCTCGGCGCGGCGCTCAGCGAGGCCTTCGACGCGATCCAGGCGGCCGAGATCGAGCTCAACAAGCCGGCCGGCGTGCTCGCGACTTTCCAGGGCACCGCCCAGGCCTTCCAGGAATCGCTTTCGACGCTGCCGCTTCTGATCCTTGCCGCTATCGTCGCGGTTTACATCATTCTCGGCATTCTCTACGAGAGCTACATCCATCCGATCACGATTCTGTCGACTTTGCCGTCGGCCGGTCTCGGCGCGCTGCTCACGCTCAAGGCGGGAGGCTATGAGATCAGCCTCATCGCCATCATCGGCATCATCCTCCTGATCGGCATCGTCAAGAAGAACGCCATCATGATGATCGATTTTGCGCTCGTCGCGGAACGCGAGCGGGGCATGACCCCGGCGGAAGCGATCTACCAGGCCTGCCTGTTGCGCTTCCGGCCGATCATGATGACAACCATGGCGGCGCTGCTCGGCGGCCTGCCGTTGATGCTCGGGACCGGCACCGGCTCGGAGATCCGCCGACCGCTCGGCTTTGCCATCGTCGGCGGCTTGGTCGTCAGCCAGTATCTGACGCTCTACACGACGCCGGTCGTCTACCTTTATCTCGATCGCCTGCACCGCTGGTTCAGCGGCGCGCGCGCGACAAAACCCTCGCGAGCGCAGGCAATGCTGATGAAGGCGTGACGTTCAATTGTGCGATTAGCGCAGACGCCGTTGGTTCGGGTCGGCGCGCAGAGAGTTCGCAACTTTCTCAGACGCTGCGTTTGAACGCATCGAGCACGGCTTGATGGGTTCGACCCAGGGTGGCCCGCGTTTCCGTCAGTGCCGATTTCATTGCTTCCCAGGACGCGTCTTCGGCCTGGTTCAGTCGATCGAGCCTCACCTTCGCCGCGTTGGCTTCGGCCTCCAGGCGTTTGATGGCGGCTTCGAGTTCGCCATGTGAATCCGCCGCGAGGTGCGCTGCACTTTCATTCAATTTGTCGATGGCGTGCCGCCAGGCTTTGCCCTGCGCATCGGCCCGCGCGCGGAAGACGGTCTCCTGCTCCGCGACCTGCTTGCCGACCGTTTGCAGGTAGTCTTTCACGCTGTCCTCGAAGACAGCCCATTGGCCCTCCAACGCCGCCTTGGTGCGCGCGAAGGCCGCTTCATCCACGTGCGCATGCTCTTCGATCGACGTGCGGAAAGCATCCCGCGCCGTGCGCATGTCAGCCACGGCGTTATGCGCCTCGGGATGAACATCCGCTCGGCCGTGGAGACGACCTTCAATTGAAGCCACCGTCGCTTCCATCTCGTCGAGGCCCCACATCGCCCATGCCAGATGCGGATGAGCGGTCCAGATGCTTCGCTTGGCCATGTGTCTTGCGCTCCGTAGTAACAGGCTCGGCGAACAGAGCGGTCCCCGCATTGACGAGGGTCAATCTTCGCCGGCCGATGACGTAGGCTGCGATTGGCGCCCCGAACGAAACGCAAGCGTCCCCCTTTGGGGCAAACGGTTGACCTGCGTCAATGAGCACGAACCCAGACTAAATATTATTTGCGTTCATCGACAACTGCGGGATTGGCTCGCGGTGCGATGGAGAATTTCAAATGAGCAAGATGCTGGGATTGTTCGCCACCGTCGCGATCTTGGTTTCGTCGACGGTCGCTGAGGCCCATACTCTGCGCCTTCAGTGCAAGAGAATGAGCGGCGAGGAGATCGTGTGCCGGACGATCACCTCCGATGGGGAGCTGGCGAGAGGCGTTGAAGTGCAAGTGCTGGCGAGCTCGGACTACGCGGTTTTGGCCAGCGGGAAGACCGATGCGGCCGGCGCGTATAGTTTCAAGGCGCCTGCGGTCTTGTTCCACATCATCGCTGTTGGCGACAAGGCCCACGTCGCAAATCTCGCAGGCGTGGATATCTGGTAGCCGGCGGCGCCGTTGTCGACGCAAGGATGCCGTTCTCGACGACAAGCGTGAGCCGTCAGGCTCACGCTTGCCTGATGTCGTTTACCTGATGTTGAAGCGCACCGGGACGATGAACGACAGGCCGCTCGCCGGGACGTCACCCGGCGGTGCCGGCATCGGCTGGGCGCGCGTCAGCATCGCCAGCGTCTCCTGATCGAGGATCGGAGACCCCGAGCTGCGAACGATGCGGCTCGTCATTACGTGCCCTTTGCGATCGATGGTGAAGGCGATCGTTGCGGTGCCCTGTTCATCGTGGGCACGGGCTTCCGAGGGATAACGCTTGAAGCGTTCGATGTGCGCGGCGAGCGCGCTCTGCCAGCGGATGACGTCTTGGCGCGGCGTCTTGACCTGGGCCCCGGCGTTGAGCGGCGCCGGTGCCACCGCCGGCGTCTCAACGGAGGGCATCGCGGTTGCGACGCGCTGCTCCGCCGGCGGCTCAGGCTTCGGCGGCTCGGGCTTCGGCAACGCCACTTCCGTTTCCTCTTCGGGAGGCTTGGTCTCTTCCTTGGGCTGCGGCGTGGCCTCGCTCTCCTGCTGGGGCGGCCCGGGTGTCAAATCGTTCGGCGGCGTCATCGGCGCCGCCGGCGTGTCGGGAAGCTCGAGCAGCACGACCGCCGCGCCGGCATCGAAATCCGACGCTTCCGAACGACTTATCAACGTATAAGCGGCTGCCGCCACATGGGCCAGCACGACAACGCTAAAGCACAGGATCCAGCGCAACGCTTCCGCGCGGTGACCCGTCCAATATGTCATCGCGAACCGCACCGCAGTTACTCCTCGAGACCGATCAGCGCGACCTTGAGATAACCCGAGCTGCGCAGCAGGTTCATGGTGTCCATGAGGCTGCCGTAAGGCACTGTCTTGTCGGCGCGCAGGAAGACGCGCTGGGTGCGGTCATTCTTCGACAGCGCATCAAGCGAGGACTGCAGCTCGCCGCGCGAGACCGGCGCGTCGCCGAGCGACAGCGATAGATCGGATTTGACGGTGAGGAAGATCGGCTGGTCCGGGCGCGGCTGCCGTTGGGCGTTTGACGTCGGCAGGTCGACCGGCACGTCAACCGTCGCAAGCGGGGCCGCGATCATGAAGATGATCAGCAGCACCAGAATGACGTCGATGAACGGCGTCACGTTGATTTCGTGGACGACGTCGATGGCGTCGCCGCCGTGGTCGAGGCGAACGCTCATCGCTGGGCTCCACCCGGCACCACCGCCGCGGGGTAGCGCCGGTCTTCGACAGGCTGCGCCCGCGGGCCAAGGTCGCGGCTGACGAGGGTCAGGATCTCGACGCTGGCATCGGCATAGAGCGCACGGTATTGCGCGATCGACCGCGCAAACATGTTGTAGATCACGACTGCCGGGATGGCGGCGGCAAGGCCGAAGGCGGTGGCAAGCAGCGCCTCGGCAATGCCGGGCGCGACGACCGCGAGGTTGGTGGTGTGCAGCTTCGAAATGCCGATGAAGCTGTTCATGATACCCCACACCGTGCCGAACAGGCCGACGAACGGCGCCGTCGCGCCGATGGTGGCGAGGATTCCTGTGGCCCGCATCATCTGCCGGCCGACGCCGGCTTCGATGCGCTCGAACCGCGCGGTGATGCGTTCCTTGAGGCCCTCGGCGTCGCGCACCTCGCCGAGCCGGCGCAGTTCGCTCTCGACCGCCTGGATCAGCAGCGCCACGTGCGCACTGAGCGGCGCGGCGTTACGCGCGGCCTCGCCAAACGTACGTGCCGCCGCGAGCGCGGTCTGGGCGCGGGCAAGGCTCCGCCGCGCCGACAGGAGCTCAAGGGTCTTGGCGAGCCAGATGGTCCAGGTCAGCACCGACGCCAGCAGCAAACCGATCATCACGAATTTCACGATGATGTCGGCCGACATGAACATGCCCCACGGCGTCAAATCGCGCGGGAGCTCGGCGGGGGCGACTTCCGTTGCGCTGGGCGGGGGGGCAGGAGACGGCGCAGTTTCCGCAGGAGTGGCTGGCGAGGGGGAAGCCGCCGGCGCGGCGGGCGTCGCGGCCGGTGCCTGAGCTGTCGGCGCAACCGCTGGCGTTGCCGGCGCGGCGGCGGGCGGCGCTGCCGCGGCTGGCGCAATATGGGCAGTTGGAGCAGCAACGGGCGGCGCCGTGACGGGAGCGGGGGGAGCGACGGTCGGCGCGGCTGCAGGCGGCCTCGCCGCCGGTGTCTGAGCGTGCGTCGCGATCGAACTGACGACTAAACCGGCACAGAGCAAAACTGCCGACAAAACATATCCAGCAGTTTTGCTTGGGCGGACGTTTCCATTGCGTGGCATAGTATGGGGGCCTTTACGTCGCATGCGATTTAGAAACATTCCATTTCAGCCACGACGCCCTTCTGACACGATCAAACAGAGTTGCATGAAAATCGCAAGCGCGTTCGCCATCGCCCGAACGCGCTTATGACATTTCAATGCAGCAATTCCTTGGCGGCTGCGTCCCGACCTCCGTTACAAGTTTGTTAGGTTGCGTTGCATTGCTCGATCATCATTCAGAAGCGGTAGTTGATGGCGCCTGTGACCCGCTGGAAGTTCACGTCGACCGGGCTGGTCGCTGTTCCAAGAGGCCCGTTGAAGGTGACATTCTGGCTGCCGAGGCCGATGAAGTCGTACTCGAGACGCGCCGTCCAGTTGAACTCGAAGGCGTATTCGAGCCCGACACCGGCGGTCCAGCCGGTTTGGGTCAGAAAGCCGGTCGAACTCCACATTGAGATTGGGGTCGGTCAGGCTGTCGTTCAGGCTTACGATAGCAACGCCGCCCTTGCCGTAGAGCAGCCAGCGATCGACCGCATAGCCGAGACGGCCGGTGACGGTCGAGAGCCACTGGCCATTGGTCCGGCGCGTAAACATCGCGGCATCGGTGGCGTTCCCGATCAGGGTTGTTCCGGAGATATCAGCTTCGGCGCCGATCACCAGCGCGCCCATCTGGTAGTCGAAGCCGACTTGGCCGCCACCCTCAAAACCGGCAATCCTGGGATTGTTTGAAAATCCCGAGAACGGATCGCTGAAGCTGGTGTCGCCGAACTCGCCGCCGGCATGCATGCCGACATAGAAACCTGTCCAACTGAACACTGGAGGCAGAGGAGGAGGCCCGTAGGGCCTCAGCAGATCGGCCGCATCGGCGTGCGCGAAAGGTGTGGCACACAAGAGGCCGGACAGGAGGGACAAGCGGACGAGCATTGCGGACCTCCCTCGTTCCTTACGGACCCGGAGCGCAACTTGATGATCGCAGGAGGACATCGCGGTGTGATTGACCATGATCAAGTTCCTCAAAGTTTCTGCGAGATGCCGAAGTAATAACCGCGACGCGGTCCGAATTGCGGTGCAAACACGCCGATGCCGCTGCCGCTGCGAATCTCGTAGATGGTGTCGAAGAGGTTGACGACGTCGAAGCGCACCGTGACCGGTTTCGCATCCCAACCAGCGTCCTTGAATTCCTTCGACAGGCCGAGATTGACCTGGCCGTAGGCGGGCAGGTGATCGGTATTGGCAAAGCCCTGACGCAGGCCGCTGCCGTAGATCATGGTCGCGCTGATCTTTGTGCCATCGTACCAGGTGTTCGTGCCACGATCCCAAAGGTAGGATATCCCCGCCGAGCCCGTCACCGTCTGCGAATGATCGGTGTTGATCCAATTGTTCGCGATGTAGGCCAACTCGTCAGGACCGAACAACGACTGATTGGAGACGACCGTATTTGCGTGCTGATATGCGACCGCCCAATTGGTGTACGCCGTGAAATGACCGAAGGAGAGTTTAGCCTTTGCTTCGATGCCCCAGTTTTCGGCCTTATCGTAGTTGAATGCCGTCAGAACGTAAGCCTGCCCGAATTGGCCGTCGTCCAGCAGATCGCGCGCGCGCTTGTAATAAGCGTCAACGCCCACCTCCAAGGCCGGACAATTGGTTGCGGCAACGGGCGTCTTGGAGAAGAGCCCGCCCGTTCCCGACGGACACGGCGGCAGCAGCTGCTGGACGATGCCCGCGTCGACCACGGTCGATCGTTCCGGAAGGATCGGGCCGAAGTTGCCGACCGCCGATTGATTCGTCGTGTTGTTGAAGTACTGCGCTTGATAGACCTGCCCCAGCACTTGCGGCGGCGGTGTGAAGTTGCGCGCGTAGCCTGCGTGAAAGACCGTACCCCAGAAGGGCTTGTAGACGAGGTTGAAGCGCGGACTGACCTGGTTCTTGTCGACGAACTGCACCATCTGGTCGAAGCGAACGCCGGTGTTGAGCGTCAACTTGCTGGTCAGCTTCCATTCGTCCTGAATGTAGCTACCGAAGAGCCAGCCGAACTTGTTGACGCCGTCGCGAATGTCGGTCGGGTTATCGATCGCTTCGCCGGCGGGATCGAGCAGCTCCACCGTGGTCAGATTCTTCACCTGTGTTTGTTCGCCACTGGTTAAAAAGCCAGCGCGGATGGTGTGGATGTTGGTGACCTTGTACGCGACGTCGCCTTGAACGCCGTTGAGCAACGAACTCCTGAATACGTCGGTTGCGGTATTGTTGAACAGCAAGTCATCGGGCACATCGGGAACGAAATGCAGGCTGCTGTAGCGCGAGAAATATGACAGCTGCGCATCGACATCGCCCGTCGAATGCTGCCAGGCCACGACCCCAAACGCATTGGTCTCGTATTGATTCTCGTTGAGGTTGAGCGAGTTGCCGTTCGTCTGGCCGAAGACCGAATAGGGCGCGCCGCCAACGCCTGAAAACCCGCCGGCATTGACCGGCTGCCCGGGATTGTCGGGGATCTGGTAGCGCTGCACCGACATTCCGGAGATCGTGCTGATCCGGTTCCAAGGATCGAGCACCGTCGAGGTGTAGGAGAAGAACCGTCCAAGCTCGGTGTGGTCGTGGAACGCATTGAGGCCGAGGAAGGGGTTCTCCAGGCCCAGACCGCTCGAATAATATCGACCGATGGCAAAATATTCGGTATTATCCTTGACGCCGCCGTATTCGAAGAAATTTGAAAAGGTTTGTCGGCTGCCGCCATAAACCCCAATATTGCCGCCCTGCAGTTCCGACCCGTTCTTGGTCGTAATGTCGAGAATGCCCGCAGTGTGTAGGCCGTACTGAGCCGGCAGGGCGCCGGTGATCAAGGTAATGCTTTTGAAGAATGAACTATCGAGGAATTGGCTGTAACCCGAGACGCCATCGGGGAGCAGAATTCCGTTGATCCGGAATTGGACGTTGGCGTGCTCGTTGCGGACATGAAAATCACCGGACGAGGTCGAGTCCTGGGTGATGCCGGGAAACTGCAAAACAAGGTCGCTGACGCTGACGTTGCTGCCCTGCGGTAAGTTCTCGATGTCCTGCTGGGTCTTGGTATCGGTGGAGGTGCCGATGGGCGGAAGGATGGCCGCCCGCTGCTGGTCGAATGTCTGAATCTGCTGGTTGTATTGGGCAGCTGCCGTCGCAGCCGTCTGCTGTGCGGTCGGTTGGGTCGGGGCTGCGGGAGCAGGCCTCCCCGCGGGAGCGGCTGCGGCGGGTCTTGCGGCAGTTCTCGCGGCGGGGGCGGCGGCTGGCTTCGGTGCGGTGACCGTTATTTGCGGAATTGATGTGGCGCCCGGTGTCTGCGTTGGGGGCGCCGCCGGCTGGCCGCCCGGCGCGGGCGGGGATGTTCCCGGCGCAGGCGCGGGAGCCGGCGGCACGCTCTGATCTTGAGCAAATCCCAAATCGTTTGCAGCGACGATCGCCAGTGCGGATGCGCCGAGTAGGAGGCCCCGTCTGGCCGACCTATTGCTGATAGTCTTACCCATTATAATTCCCCGATGCCTGTTTTGAGTCCCCCGAATAGCCGCGAGATCGCGGCGGTACCGAACGCGTGCCGGGAGTGATCATGGACGCATCAACCGCGACAGAGTGCGGTCGGACGCGACTGATCACGCCCGCTGGTCAGGCTTCGGGAGGTCCACGGGCATCGAAGAGGGAAAGGTCGAACCAGGGCGGCTCAATTGCCGCTATCGACCAGCGCAATCTATAAACGAATGAAATGGGGGGGACGGGCGCCGGCGCGGCCGGGATGAGAAGCGCGCTCGTCAGCTTCACGTTCGTGCAGATCGCACAGAACTCGTCCGTCAACGCCTTGGGCTGGTCGCGGGGAGCAGAGGGACGCGTGCCGGCAACGTCACCGCTCGATGGCACCAAGGCCGCCAATACGGTCGAACTGCTGCTTAATTTGCCAAGGTGAACGTGGCCGAACGACAGTACAAGCTGGCACGTCAGCGCAAAGAACGCCAACCACGCAAACTTAGCCCGATTCGCTCGACACCACCGCATTGCTGGACCTATGAGGCCTCAGGTGAACGGTATCAAACGTGGCAACATTAGGGAACCTCTTTCTGGTCCTGCAAGTTTTGGAACATTTTTGCTGTTGCAGTCTTGCTACAACTCTGTCTTCCCACCGAAGACTTTCAACTCATGGGTGCAGTGAGTCACGGCGGCAATGAGCGCAGGTGCCGGTGACTTCAATGACCGAGGTGGCCTGCCGGAAACGCGCCTTCTTCGCGAGCGCGGCAACCACTTCCGCCATGGCGGGCGTTGACGTTTCCCCGACGGTCCCACACGTGTCGCACATCAGGAATGCGACCATTCCGTCTTCGCCATGCTTTTGCACACAAGCGACGTAGGCGTTGCGACTCTCAATGCGATGGGCGAACCCTTGCTCAATTAGGAATGCGAGGGCCCGATACACAATAATGGGAGCCGGACGAACCTTTTTGCGAGCAATCCGGTCGATTATCTCGTAGGCGCCCATCGGCTTGTGGCTCGACGCCAGCACCTCAAGCACCTTTCGGCGAGCGCCCGTGAGCCGTTGCGCTCTTTCAGCGCAGGCTGCTTCGGCGTGGATCATTACGCCCGCACTACAACGAGCGTGGTCATGATCGGGGTCACGGAAAATCGCAGGCACGGCTTCTCCTTGTTACACCGCAGTTCTCGTCCGGCCGGGACGACCATACCGAAGCGCCGGAGGCTGCCCCCTCCCCCAGTGAGGAGAGGGCAAAACGAGGTTACTGCAGGTGGTCCTTGATTTTTGCGAGACCCGCGTCGGCGCAGGCTTCATCCTTGTCGCCGCCCGGCGCGCCACTGACGCCGATGGCGGCGACGGTGTCATTGCCGACCTTGATCGGCACGCCGCCGGCGGCCATCACAAGCTCGGTATCGTAGACGGCGGGATTGAATCCTCCTCCGGCGACCCTTTTGGCGAAATCCGCCGTCGACACTCTCAATCGGGCAGAAGTATAGGCCTTCCGACGACTGATCTCCCGGCTCAGGTAGCCGGAGCCGTCGCCAACGAGCAACAACTGGGGGGTGCCGGCACGATCGGTGATCGTGACGGTTACGTTATATCCTTGCCCCTTGCATGTAGAGATCGCGGTTTGTGCAGCCTCGACAGCGAGCGCGGCCGGAAGCACCTTGAGAGTCTCGCTCGGCAGCCCTTGTGCGCCCGCCGGATGGATAGCGGCGATAGTGATAAAGGCCGCAGCTGCGGCCACAGGATATGATCGAATTCATTGCTTGCTCTCCCTGATAGCCATTTGGCTCGGCCGATTACGGGCCAGACAGATGGCCATGCCTTAACCAGCTTAAGCGGCGCTCTTGTAATGTTATAACATAGGAGTGTCAATGAAGCTCCCTTAACCATCGCCGCTCACAGATTTCCTGATCGATAATTCGCTCAGCGCCACGGACCAACGGCTCGCATTTCGGTTACGATTACCACCGGCGGCGGCTTCCTGACGTGCGGCGCGCTTCACAAATTCGCCTGATTGATTCCCTTATCCTTGGAAAGGGAGGGAGGATGATTTGGTTCCGGCACAATCGGTTCAGTATTGCCTCGCTGGCGTTTTTCGCGCTGGCCTACCAGATTGTGCTGTCCTTCGGCCATATTCACCTCGACAAGGCGGTCCGGGATTCGATCTCGTTTGCGGTCGCCAATTTCCCCACCGCCCCACCCCAGGATACTCCGCCCGTCGGCCAGGACACCTGCGCAATTTGTGCGACCATTTCTCAGGCAAGCACGCTGGTAAACCCCGCTCCTCCAACGGTCGCGGTGCCAACGTGGACTCCGGTGAAGTCTGCGTGGGCGCCTGCCGAGAGTAGGTCGGCCCTCCTATTGCCTGCGCCGTTCGACGCGCGCGGACCGCCCTCAGCCTAATATCGAGCTTCAGCAGCCGCGCGACATCGTCTTTTTTTGCGAGAACATCGCGCGCGTGCAGCCGCACGCCGGCCGGCGAGCACCATCGCATAGCGGTGATGCAGCCATCCGACAGTTGACGCATCTCGTGCCCGTGCAACGACACGACGACATCGCACGGGCGTCGCGGATGGACAAACCTCTGCGCACAATCGAAATCCCGGGTGGCACCTCATGACGGACGCACCGGAAGCCGGAATTCTCACGCTCAATCGACGGGCATTGAACTATGCCTTACTGATCGTCGCCTCGGCAGTTTGGCTGCTGGCCGCGACGGTTGGAGCGTTCGCGCACCCCCACGTGTGGGTGACGATCAGCAGCGAGATCATTTACGGGCCAGACGGCAAGCTCACTGGAATTCGCCACGCGTGGACGTTCGATGAGATCTTTTCGACCTTTGCCACGCAAGGGCTCAAGCAGGCGAAGCGCGGCACGTTCACCCGCGGCGAACTCGCGCCACTCGCGGAGCAAAATCTCAGTTCGCTCAAAGAGTACGGCTACTTCACCGTCGTGAAGATCAACGGCAAGAAGGTGCCGTTCCGCGAGCCGACCGACTACTGGCTCGAATATCGCAACGGCGCACTGACGCTTCGCTTCCTGCTGCCTCTTCAAACACCGGCGAATCCGCAGCGCGTGGTCATCGAAGTCTATGATCCCACTTGGTTCGTCGATTTCGGCTTGGCGGGAAAAGATCCGGTGACGCTCACAGGCGCTCCGGCCACGTGCACAGCGACAATTCAGAGCGGAAAGAGCACCGGCCTGGGCGCCGGCCTGACGGAGGAGTTCTTCAACTCGCTGACCGCCTCGAGCAACTGGGGCGCGCAACTCGCAAACAGGATTCTCGTGAAATGCCCCGACGCGACCGCAATAAAATGAGCGCGAACGCCATCCGCAAAGCCGTCGTCCGGTTGACGACGCGCACCGTCATCGCTTTGTGCGTTCTTTCAGTCATCGGCGGCTTGCAGCATGCTTTTGGTCAAAATCCCTTCGGAGTCGGCAAGTCAGGGTCTTCCGCACCCGCCATTGGAGGCTTCGCCGGATGGCTGCTGGCAAAGCAAGCCGCGTATTACCGTGAGTTCGCAGGCTTGATCCGCGCCGCCAAGGCCGACGGCAGCGCCGGCTACAGCCTGATGGGTTTGTCCTTCGTTTATGGAATATTTCACGCGGCCGGGCCGGGTCACGGCAAGGCTGTCATCTCTTCCTATCTGATTGCGAGCGGAGAAACCTGGCGACGCGGCATCACGCTATCCCTTGCGTCGGCGTTGCTGCAGGCCGGCGTCGCGATTGCAATTGTTGGACTCGGTGCTGCCCTGGTCGGAGGTACCGCAAAAGTGATGGGAGATAGCGTGCGCGGCATCGAAATCGCGAGTTATCTGCTCATTGTTCTCGTCGGGGTTCGGCTTCTGCTCGTTAAGGGCCGCGCCTTTTACTCCGAAATGCGGGCGGCGTTTCCCAGGCCGCAAAACGTAAAGCTGTCAGACCACATCCACAGTGAATGTAATCACCACGATTTCCGCTGCGATACTGCGGCGGTAGATGTGCCCGTCCGCCAGGCATGCGGCACCCACTGCGCACACCACCACCGGCACGATCATCATCCGCACGATCATCATCACAATGAAGGCGAACATTCGGAAGACACCTGCGGGCATTCTCACGGCCCTCAACCACAAGAGCTTGCGGGGGCCGGAGGATGGCAGCGGGGCCTGTCGGCAATCGTAGCGGTTGGCCTGCGACCTTGTTCTGGGGCAATTCTGGTGCTCGTCTTCGCGCTCGCGCAGGAATTGTTCTGGGCGGGCGCGGCCTCTGCCTTGGTAATGGGCCTGGGAACGGCACTGACAGTCGCGGCGATTGCCACGCTCGCGGTCGCAGCGCGATCGGTGGCCGTGCGCCTCGCCGGCAGACGCCCGGGACTGAGCCAGCTCGCGCTACGCGGGCTCGAAACGGCGGCAGCAATTGTCGTCGTCGTCTTCGGATCGCTGCTTCTCTTGGGTTACATGGCGAGCGAACGATTGATGTTCTTGTAATTCGGTGTAGCGCGATGATGCACACGAGTTAGCGCTTTCCTGACTGTAATGTTATAACATTATACGAAGGAAGCGTTGCCCGTCAGAGGCGAACGGCGTGGGGGGCAGGAGCGCCCCAGGTAAGCCGGTGAGCCTGGACCATCGAGGCCCCCGTGGCAAATTGAACTACCAATGAACCGGAGGAGTCATGTTCACGAGGCGAAGTCTGGTCGCGGCGGCAGCATTATCGGGGGCTTGCATTGCCACCCGAGCCTACGGAACGGACAAGCTGAAGGCAGTAGCCACCTTTTCGATCCTCGGTGATCTGGTGAAGAACGTCGGCCGGGAACGTGTCGAGGTTTTCCCCCTCGTCGGGCCGAACGGCGACATACATGTCTATAGTCCGTCGCCGGCTGATGCGAGAGAGGTGAGGGATGCCCAGATCGTATTCGCAAACGGATTGGGTTTCGAAGGCTGGCTCAACCGTCTCATTCAGGCTTCTCGAACAAGGGGACCGATAATCATCGCAACTTCTGGCGTTCGGCCGCTAGAACGGATCAGGCGGACCGGTGAAAACCTGATCAATCCGCACGCCTGGCAATCGGTGCCCAACGCGAAGATCTATGTCGCGAATATTCGAGACGGATTGATTGCAGTAGATCCATCGGGCAAAGCGGTCTACGAAACGAATGCCGCCGCGTATGGTGCCGAGCTCGACGCCCTCGACAACGATATCGGAGATGCGCTCGCGCAGATTCCGCGCGAGCGACGCCGGGTCATAACAACTCATGACGCGTTCGGGTATTTCTCCGTAGCCTATGACGTCGCCATCCTCGGTGTTCAGGGCGTAACGACCGAGTCTGAGCCGTCAGCCAAGGATGTGGCCAATATCATTACCCAGATCAAGCACCAGCAAATTTCCGGGCTGTTGATGGATAACATCAGCAAGTCTTATCTGATCGAGCGCATCGCCAAGGAATCCGGCGCAAAAATCGGGGGTACGCTCTATTCGGACGCGTTGAGCGATCAGAGCGGCCCGGCCCCAACCTACATCGACATGATGCGGCACAATGTTCAGATGCTCAGCGCCGTGCTGATGGAGTGAAACGCCCCCCGGGAAGCTTCCAGATTATTCGCCCGCCGCTGACTCCAGCGCCTTCTCCCGCGCCATGCGCTGCTGCGATTTCTTCACGCTGTAGTAGTCGCTCACCGTGATCGGCTCATAGGCCGGCGCCTCTCCGGGAGAGACGCAGGACGGCAGGCACGACACCCTCGCATCGTAATTCGGATGGTGAAAGAACACGATCGAAAGCCGCCGCGACCCGCCCTTGGCCTCTTCCGGCGGATTGGCGACCCGATGAAGCGTTGAGAGCCAGCGATCGTTGGTCCACCGCGCCATCAGGTCACCCTGGTTGATCACGAACGATCCCGGGATCATCGGAACGTCGTGCCAGTTTCCTTCTCCGTCCGCGACCTGAAGCCCACCGACCGTGTCGCCCGGCTTGAGGATCGTGACGGTGCCGTAGTCCGTATGGGCGGCGGCGCGCAGTTGGCCGGGCAAAGGCGCAACTTCCTGCCGCGGATAAAGCCGCACGTTGAGGCGGCTGATGTGGCGATCGATCTTGTCGTCGAAGTAGTTCTCGGGGAGGTCGAGGGCGAGCGCCGACAGCCGCATCAGATCGGCGGCGAGCGCACCCATCCGCAGATAGTATTTGGTGTAGAGGGCCTTCAGGGCCGCCGGCCGCTCCGGCCAGCGATTGCGCGGAATGAGGCCGCGCGCGGCTTCGCTCTGAAAATAAGGATCGTCCGTCACGTCGACTTTGGCGATCTGGAACGATTCGTTGAGGTCGGGCGGCGCGATCTGGCCGCGCGTATAGGCGAGCGCGGTGTCGCCGACGGCGGCATAGCCGACGCCGGGCGCATTGCCGATGTGCAGCTTCATCTTTTCATCGAGCGGCAGACCAAAAAATTCCCGCGATACCGCTTCGACCTCGTCCACCAACGCTGGGTCGACGCCATGTCCGACGATGACATAAAAGCCGACCTCCCGGCACGCGCGGCCGAGCGCCGCTGCGACCTCGCGTTTGCCGTCGGCGGTGCCGGCGAAATAGGGCGCGATGTCGATCACCGGGACGAAACTGTTGGCGGCATCAATCTGGGCCACGGAACGTCTCCTGCATGGCTGGCGATCACGTTTCCGGCGGATGCAGACTGTAACGCTGTCCGGGGCGGGAGCAAACCGGCCAAGTCTCGGCCGCTGGTCTGAGGCGCGCGGAATTCGGTTCCGCTCAGGCGCAGGCAGCGCCGTCCCCCCAAAAGAAACAAGCGCGCGCCGGCATCGGCGCGCGCTTATGCACTTTTTGAGCGCTATCGCGCGTTATTGCGGCCGTGGCGGCCGCGCATTCGCAATGGCCACCTGGCGGCCCCAGGAGATGAGGTCGGAGGAGCAATCGTCGCGATCGATGACGCATTCGATCAGCGTCGGCCCGTCGTGATTGGCGAGCGCAACTTTGATCGCGTCGGTCAGTTCCCCGCCGGTCTTGACGCGGATGCCGCGCCCGCGACCGTCTTCGGCATTGAACACCTGGATCAGGCCGGCGTAATCCCAGTTTTTGATGTTGTTATAGGGACCGTCATGGATCTCGACTTCGATCGTGTAGCCATGATTGTTGATCAGAAAGATGATGACCGGCAGCTTGCGCCGGATCATTTGCGCTACTTCCTGGGCCGTGAGCTGGAACGAGCCGTCGCCGATCATGGCGATGATCCGCCGGTTGGGCGCGCCGACCGCGTAGCCGAAAGTCGCCGGCACTGACCAGCCGATCGAACCCCACTGCATCTCGATCTCGAAGCGCGCGCCGCCCGGAAGTTTCAGCCCCGTGCCGTTGAACCATGAATCGCCGGTCTCGGCGATCACCGTGGTGTCGCTGGTAACCAGTGATTGGATCTGCCGCACGATTTCGACCCGCATCAGTTTTGCGTCGCGCGGTGCCGGCCGCTCGGCCGGACGCGCGGTGGCAATGCGCTTATATTCAACGGCCGTCGCGTCGCGCTTCTCGACCTTGCGGGCAAGGCCCGACAAAAAGTCGCGCAGCTTGACGCCGCCGAAATCGTGGCCGTCGAAATGAACGCGGTTCTGATCAGCGGTCAGCACGCTGGGACCCGTCGGCATCGCGGTCCAGCCGACCGTCGAGTAGTCGTTGAAGATGGTGCCGATGCAGACTACGGAATCTGCCCAGTCGAAGATCTCGCGCGCGCCGGGAGAGCTGACCTCGCCCCAATAGATGCCCGCGTACTGCGGATGATCTTCGGGAAAGAAGCTCTTCGCCGCCGCCATCACCGTCACGGCGCAACCGAGTGCGTCGGCGAGCGCAATCGCCTCTTTCTCGGCACCCGCGGCCCGCAGCTTGCTGCCGATCAGCAGCACGGGCTTCTTCTTGCCGCTCAGAAGCTTCGCTGCCGCCGCGATCGCGGCTTCCAGGCTCTCGGGATCGCTCGGCTCTTCGGCAAGGACTGCGCTCGCCGGTCCGGGTGCGGCACACAGCGCCGACGCGATGTTGCACGCGATCTCGATATAGGCCGGCTTCTTCTCGCGTAGCGCGGTGCGGATCGCGTGGTCAATCTGATGCGGCGCATCGACCGCGGACGTGACGCTGACGGCGGCACAGGTCAGCTTTTTGGCGATCTCCCACTGGTAGGACCAATCATGGGTCGCGAGCGTGTGGTGGATCAGATGGTCCGTCGCGCGATCATTGGTGTTGGGTGCGCCGGACACCAGGATGACCGGCAAGTTTTCGGCGTAGGCGCCGGCGATGGCGTTGATCGCGGACAGTCCACCGACGCTGAAGGTCACGACCGCGGCGGCCGCACCGCAGGCGCGGGCGTAGCCTTCAGCACTGTAGCCGCAGTTCAACTCGTTGCAGCAATAGACCTGCTCCAGGTTCTCGTTGGTCAACAGCTGGTCAAGCAAAACGAGGTTGAAATCGCCGGCGACCGCAAAATGGTGCTTGAGCCCAATCTGCGATAGCCGCGCGGCGAGATAGCTGCCGACGGTATAGGTCTTGGTCGCGGCGGAACGGTCTGTCGCCTGCGCCTGCTGTGATTTGCCACGGGCTGGCAGCGTCGCGGTTACATTCATCTTGGATATCCTCTCTTCAGATCGCAAAGACGATCCCCCGCGGCGGCTAACCTGATCGCCGGGCATCCGAAAGAAAGGGACCAAATTGTCATTTTTGTCTGAATGCGGATCAGAAACGGCGGGCTTGGTGTGGTCGACGAATGGCTTCGGTTTTTTTTGTAAAATGTCGATGCCAGGCGTCCTCTGTCATTCCCGGGTTGGCCGGCATATAGTCCCCCCTACTATGTGGCGGCGCATCGATCCCCTAACCATCGTCGCGGCGCCGCGCGTGCCGTACAATCGCAGCAAGTTTCGCCAGGTCGGCTGATGATCGGACGTCTATCCCTTGCGATGATCGCCCTCGCCTGCGGCATCGCGATTGCGAGCTTCGTGCCGCAGATACCGCAGATGCTGCACGCCACCGCGGGCCTTGGCGGCGGCGGTCCGCGCCCCGAACGGCAAGCCGACGAACATGCGACGGACGCCCGGGCAGACGCGGCGGACCCCGTCCCCCCAACCATCAAGCTCACGTCCGAGGAAATCGCGACCGCCGGCATCGAGGTCGCGACGGTCGAGGACGGCACGCTCTCCCATCGCATCGCCGTGCCGGGAACGATCGTGCCTCACGCCGACCGGATTGCGCGCATCGCCGTCCGATTGTCGGCCATCGTTTCGGAGCTGCGCAAGAAGCTCGGCGACCCTGTCGCCGCCGACGAAGTGGTTGCGGTGCTCGAGAGCCGCCAGGTCGCCGACGCCAAGAGCGAATATCTCGCGGCGCGGCTCACGGCCGATCTCGAAAAGGATCTCTACGAGCGCGACAAGGCGCTGTTCGATCGGCGCGTCGCCAGCGAACAGCAGGTGTTGCGGTCCCGTGGCGCGACGGCGCAAGCCACCATCAAGCTCGACATCGCGCGGCAAAAGCTGTTCGCGCTTGGCGTCACGGCCGCCGAAATCGCGGCGCTGCCCCAGGAGCCGGAAGTCAATCTGCGCCGGCAGGAGATCCGCTCGCCGATCGCCGGTCGCATCGTCGACCGCAAGGTCGATCTCGGCGCCGCGGTCGGCCGCGACAGCCTGGAGACGGAACTGTTCACCGTCGCGAACCTTGATCGCGTATGGGTCGAGCTTGCGGTGAGCCCGACCGATCTGCCGTTGGTGAAGGAGGGCCAGACCGTATCGGTGGCCGCCCACGGATTGGCCTATCGCGCCGTCGGCAAGCTCGTCTTCATCAGTCCGATGCTCGATCGAGAAACCCATTCCGCCCGCGTGGTCGCGGAGATCGCCAACATCGACGGCAATTGGCGCCCGGGCTCCCTCGTCCATTGCACCATCGAGATTGATCAGCGCGCGGCGCCGCTCGTCGTGCCGGCGAGCGCCGTCCAGACCATCGGCATGTCGAAGGTGGTGTTCGTGCGCACCAAAGAGGGCTTCGAGCGGCGCGAGGTCGAACTCGGCGAGAACGATGAACGTGTGACTGCAGTCCACGCGGGCGTGCGCGCCGGCGAGATTGTCGCGGTCACCAATACGTTTTCGCTGAAGGCTGAGTTCACCAAGGCACAAGCCGAGGACTGATCGGACCATGATCGAATGGATTTTGGCGTTTTCGGTCCGCCGTCGCTGGTACGTCCTCGTGGTCACGCTGGCCGCTGCGATCGCCGGCGGATTCGCCATTGCCGTGTTGCCGATCGATGCCGTCCCCGACATCACCAACGTCCAGGTCCAGGTCAACGCGTTTGCGCCGGCGCTGTCGCCGGTCGAAGTCGAGAAGCAGGTGACATTTCCGATCGAGGTCGCGCTTGCCGGCACGCCGGGCCTCGAGAAAACCTGGTCGTTCTCGCGCAACGGCTTTGCCCAGGTCACCGCCGTATTCGCTGACCGAACCGACATTTATTTCGCGCGCCAGCAGGTCACCGAACGCCTCGCCGACGCCAAAAGCGGACTGCCCCCCGGCGTCGACGTGAAGATGGGCCCGATCTCGACCGGGCTCGGCGAGGTCTATTGGTGGGCCGTCGATTACGATCCACCGCCCGCGACGCGGCGCGACGGCGCGCCCGGATGGCAGAGCGACGGCTCCTATCTGACGCCCGAGGGCGAACGCCTCACCGACGATCTCTCGCGGCTCATCTATCTGCGCACCATCCAAGACTGGATTATCCGCCCGCAGATGAAGAGCGTTCCCGGTGTCGCGGGCGCCGACGCCATCGGCGGTTATGTGAAGCAATACAGGGTCGAGCCTGATCCGGTGAAGCTCGCGGGCTTCGGCCTTTCGGTCGCGCAGCTTGTTGCGGCGATCGAGACCAATAACTCGACGCGCGGCGCCAACTACATCGAACGCTTCGGCGAGAGTTATGTGGTGCGCGCCACCGGCCGGGTCGAAAAGCTCACCGAGATCGGCGATATCGTGGTCGCGGCGCATCGCGACATCCCCATTCGCGTCAGGGAAGTCGCGGACATCACCATCGGTCGCGACTTGCGGACCGGCTCCGGCAGCATCGATGGCCGCGAGACCGTGCTCGGCACCGCGCTCATGCTCGTTGGCGGCAACAGCCGCACGGTCGCGGCCGCAGCAGATGCCAAGCTCGCCGAAGTCAACCGGACGCTGCCGCCGGGCATCCGCGCGCGACCCGTCTTGAACCGGACGGAGTTGGTCGACGCCACGGTCCACACTGTCGTCATCAATCTCATGGTCGGGGCCGCACTCGTCATCCTCGTCCTGCTGCTGCTCCTCGGAAACTTCCGCGCCGCGGTCATCACCGCGCTCGTCATTCCGGTCACCATGCTGATCACCGCCGTCGGCATGCTCGAGCTCAAGATCAGCGCCAACCTCATGAGCCTTGGCGCGCTCGACTTCGGGCTCATTGTCGACGGCGGCGTCATCATCGCGGAGAACAGCCTGCGCCGCCTTGCCGAGCGCCAGCGCGCGCTCGGACGCGTTCTGCGCCGCGACGAGCGCCTCGACGCGGTCGCGGCGGCATCGAGCGAGGTCATCCAGCCGACGGTCTACGGGCAATGCATCATCGCCCTCGTCTACGTTCCGCTGCTGACCTTCTCCGGCATCGAGGGCAAGACCTTCCAGCCGATGGCGCTGACCGTCATCGTCGCGCTGGCGACGGCCTTCGTCCTTTCACTCACCTTCATGCCGGCGATGATCGCGATCTTCGTGACCGGACGCGTGGACGAGCACGAGAATGCCTTTGTGCGCGGGCTCAAGACACTCTATCGGCCGGCGCTGGCGTTCGCCATTCGCCGGCCGCTCGTGCCCATCGCTGCGGGAGTCGTCCTGTGCGCTGGCGCCGCGCTGCTGTTCACGCGCCTCGGCCAGGAATTCATCCCGCTGCTCGACGAGAAGAACATCGTCATGGAGGTAAAGCGAATCCCGAGCACATCGCTGTCGCAATCGCAGGCGATGCAGTTCATCAACGAGAACATGCTGCGGCGCTTTCCGCAGGTGGCTTTCGTTTTTTCGCGCGGCGGCACGCCGGACCTTGCGGCGGACCCCATGCCGCCGAGCGCGACCGACACCTACGTCATCCTGAAACCGCGTGAAGCATGGCCAGATCCGGCAATGCCGAAGGACGAGCTTGTCAGTGCGCTCGCGAGCGAGGCTGCGAGGCTCCCGGGCAACAAGGTGAGCTTCTCCCAGCCGATCCAGATGCGCTTCAACGAATTGATCGCGGGCGTGCGCCAGGATCTGGCAGTGAGCGTGTTCGGCGACGAATTCGAACCGATGCTGCGCGCCGCAAACCAGATCGCCGCGGTGCTCGCGCGAACGCCCGGCGTGGCCGAGGTCAAGGTCGAGGACGTGACCGGCATGCCGGTTCTCGAGATCGCCATCGAGAAACCGGAGATTTCGCGTCACGGAATGAGCCTCGATGCCGTGCAGGACGTCATCGGCATCGCGGTCGGCGGAAAGTCTGCCGGCGTCGTGTTCGAGGGCGACCGTCGCTTCGACATCGTCGTGCGGCTGTCCGACGTGCTGCGCAACAATATCGAGGTACTCAAGAACCTGCCGGTGCCGCTGCCGCCTTCGGCGCAAGGTGAACACGTCGTCACCATTCCGCTGCGCGTGCTGGCCGATTTCAACGTGTCGGAAGGACCGAACCAGGTGAGCCGCGAGAACGGCAAGCGACGGGTCGTCGTCACCGCCGACGTGCGCGGGCGCGATCTCGGCTCGGCGGTCGCCGAGGCCCAGGCGAAGGTGGCGCGCGAGGTCGCGTTGCCGCCGGGCTATTGGCTTGCCTGGGGCGGGCAATTCGAGAATTTCACTGCGGCGCGCCACCGGCTCGCTCTCGTCGTGCCGGCATGTTTCGCGCTCATTTTCCTCCTGCTGCTGGCCGCGCTCGGTTCATGGCGCGACGCCCTCCTCGTCTTCACCGCGGTGCCGCTCGCGCTTACCGGCGGCGTCGCGGCGCTGTGGCTGCGTGACATGGCGTTCTCGATTTCCTCTGCGGTCGGCTTTATCGCCCTGTCGGGCGTCGCGGTGCTCAATGGTCTTGTCATGCTGACCTTCATCGGGCAACTCGTGGCGGAGGGCGTACCGACGCACGAGGCGATTTTCCGCGGAGCGCTGACGCGCCTGCGTCCGGTCGTCATGACCGCGCTCGTCGCCTCCTTGGGCTTCATCCCGATGGCGGTCGCGACCGGTACCGGTGCCGAAGTGCAGAAGCCGCTCGCGACTGTCGTCATTGGCGGATTGATCAGCGCGACGCTGCTAACGCTCTTGGTGCTGCCGGCCCTCTATGCGCGTTTTTCCGGCGCGAGCGGCAGCGATCAGGCAGGTGCCCGGCCGATCGCGCCCGTCATCCCCGCGCGCGAAGCCGCCGAGTAGGCGTCTTTGGGCTCGAGCGATGGGTTGACGCACGTCTCGGATTACCGCGCCCGCGTTTGACATGCGTCAATGCTGATAAAATCCCCTTGATTAGAGCTTTTGTTTCACATCTCGAAGGGAAAAGCGGCTATGGCGTCAAACACCGATCGTGACGAGAAGTCATTCAACCCGATGGCCAACCCGATGTCGGAAATGGCCAGCTTCAGCAAGCAAGGCCTCAATGAATTCATGAGGGCGCAGACCGCCCTCATGCAAAAGTTCCAAGACGCCAATCGGCGGTGGTTCGACCGGTGGCAGGCCGAAGCAAAACTATTGTCCGATTTAGGCGCGAAGCTGACGGCGGCCCGCTCGCTCACCGATACGGCCGCCGCCTGTCAGGATTTCTCCACGAAGCAGTGGGAGATGGCGAGCGAAGACGCCAAGCGCTTCATCGCCGAGAGCGAGGCATTGACCCGGTCGGGCGCGCAGATGTTTTCCAGCAAGGAGCGCCCCGGTACCGGTGCGAGCACCTGATCTCTCTGATCGTTTACAGGCGCGAAATTTTCGCCGCGCGCGCACCGTCCCACCACCAGATCATTGGAAAGGCCGGCTGCCCGAATTCCGGCATCCGGTCGGGCTTGCCGAAGCGATCCCAATGGGCGATCCGGGTTCTGCTGTAAGTCCATTGCGGCACCACGTAGTGGTTCCATAACAAGACGCGGTCGAGCGCGCGTGCGGCCGCGTTGAGTTCATCGCGATCCTTCGCGGCGATCACGCGGCCAATCAGCGCGTCGACCGCGGGGTTCTTGATGCCGACGGAGTTGCGCGAACCGGGCGTCGAGGCGGCCTCGCTGCCGAAATAGCCGCGCAACTCGTTGCCGGGCGTCAGCGTTTGCGACCACGAGTTGACGATCATGTCGTAGTCCCACTGGCGCAACCGATTCTGATACTGGGCATCGTCGACGGCACGGATGGTGACACCGACGCCGATCCGCTTCAAATTCTCGGCATAGAACAGGAAAAACCGCTCGTAGCTCGGATCGGGTGACAGGAACTCGACGGTGAACTGTTCGTCCGTCTTCTTATCGATGAGCTGCATGTTGCGGATCGAATAGCCCGCCGCTTCGAGGAGGTGCGTTGCTTCGCGCAGATTGGCGCGCGACGCGTGCGGCGTGCCGTAGACCGGGTTGATGTAAGGGGTGGTGAACACTTCCGGGGGCACTTCGTCCCGGACCGAGTTGAGGATTTCAAGCTCAAGGCCTTGCGGCAATCCCGATGACGCGAGCTTTGTTCCCTCGAAGTAGCTCGCGACCCGCGTGTATTGTCCGTGAAAAAGCTGGCTGTTGATACTCTCAAAGTCCATTGCCCAGTTGAAGGCTTGGCGAACCCGCGGATCGGCAAATTTGGGGCGACGCAGGTTGAAAGCGCAGGCCTGCATGGTGGAGCTGTTGTGGATCGGAAATTCCTCTTTGATCACGCGCCGGTCTTGCACGGCGGGAAAGTCGTAGCCCGTCGCCCAGACCTTCGCCCTGCTCTCGATGTGCCAGTCCACCTGGTCGGCTTTGAACGCCTCGAACTCGACCGTCGTGTCGCGGAAATAGTCGATGCGGATTTCATCGAAGTTGTCGCGCCCGAGGCTGACATTGAGTGCCCTGCCCCAGTAATCCGGCACGCCCTCAAACACGACGCTGTGGCCCGCCTCGAATGACTTGATGCGGTAGGGTCCGGACGCGAGCGGCGCTTCAAGCGTCGTCTCCGCCACGTTGCGCTTATGACCATTCTTGTCGGCACCTTCAAACCAGTGCTTGGGCAGCACCGTGAGATCGCCGACGATCTGTGGCAACTCCCGGATGTCCGAGCGATCGAACACGAAAGTGACCTCGCGCTCGCCGGTGCGCTCCGCCTTGGTCACGTGGCTGTAGTAGTTGGCGACTTGCGGATTGTTGGCCTTGAACGCATCGAAGGAGAAGATCACGTCATCCGCCGTGATCGGATGGCCATCATGCCATTTTGCTTCTGCGCGCAGCCGGTATGAAACCCAAGAGCGATCCTCGGGGACCCTCAGCGCTTCGGCGATGAGGCCATATGCCGACGACTCCTCGTCGAGGGCGGGCGCCAGCAATCTTTCGAAGATATGTCGCGTGCCCGCCGCGAGCCGCCCCTTCAATCCGGCGATGACCGGGTTGAAGTTGTCGAACGTACCGGTGACGCTTTGCCGCACAGCGCCGCCTTTGGGCGCTGACGGATTGACGTAATCGAAATGGGGAAAGCCGGCGGCGTATTTGAGATCACCAAAGAGTGCGATGCCATGCTGCCAGGATTGTTCGGCAATCGGGGCTCCGGCAACCGCGAGCCGCCCGGCGCCGATCGCCGGTGCGAGGATCGTCCATCCGGCGGCCCGCATGAAGGCGCGGCGCGTCGCTTTCATTGTTTCCTCCCACTTTTAAGGCGCCGCCGGTTTTGTCCCCGGTTTCGGGCTGTTGTTTTAGTTGCCAGTGAGTTTGCCTTGTGAACGCTTCGTCATGTGGTCGGTTCTCATGCCGACATAATGTCCGATTGATTGCTGCGATGCGGCATCGAAGTCTCATTCGGAGCTATCCTCCTTATAACCCCGAATGACCGACGTTCCATAAATTTCGTATAAACACGTAATAGGTGGCGACGAAACAAAAAAGAGGCACTTGGAGTATTGTTTCCAGGTGCCTCTTTACCCTAACAGCGATTGTTCCTGTTGTTACTTGCATCCAGCGGCGGCAGCGAACCGGCTGTCGTGCGGATCGCGCTGATCCGGGCTCGCCTGCGCAAACCGGCTGCTGTGCGGATCGCGAGAGTCGTCCTGGGCGAACCGGGCATTCGCCGGGTCGCGTGAATCCTGGGCGAACCGAGCGTTGGCCGGATCGCGTGAATCCGGATTGGCTTGAGCGAACCGGCTGTCGTGCGGATCGCGTTGATCTGGGCTCGCCTGCGCGAACCGGCTGCTGTGCGGATCGCGGGAGTCGTCCTGTGCGAACCGGGCGTTAGCCCGGGCGTTAGCCGGGTCGCGTGAATCCTGGGCGAACCGAGCATTGGCCGGGTCGCGCGAATCCGGATTGGCTTGAGCGAACCGGCTGTCGTGCGGATCGCGCTGGTCCGGGCTCGCCTGCGCGAACCGGCTGCTATGCGGATCGCGGAAGTCGTCTTGTGCGAACCGAGCATTGGCCGGATCGCGTGCGTCTTGGGCGAACCGAGCATTGGCCGGGTCACGCGAATCCGGATTGGCTTGAGCGAACCGGCTGTCGTGCGGATCGCGCTGATCCGGGCTCGCCTGCGCGAACCGGCTGCTGTGCGGATCGCGGGAATCGTCTTGTGCGAACCGGGCGTTGGCCGGATCGCGTGCGTCTTGGGCGAACCGAGCGTTGGCCGGATCGCGCGCATCTTGGGCGAACCGGCTGTTAGGCGGATCGCGTTGATCGGTGGCCTGGGCCACCTGGTCGGCGCATTGTGCGTAGACCGGCGGCGTCGTGAACAGGGCAAAGGCCATGGCCGCAACTGCAACGGTCGACATCAGCATCTTCTTCGAGGTCACGTTAATCTCCTTTTCAACATTGGCGTCCTGTAACCACAATCTGGCGGTTCATGCGTCATGATGCCAGTTTTAAAAGCGCAGATGTTTGATTGATATCAAACTTAATATCGATTGTTTTGGCGCAAAACGGTCCCGACGTCGGGCGCTTGAAAACGCCGACAGAGCGCCACCGAAAAGGCGCCCACGCCACGATTCTCTTCGGAACAGCCGACCTATTTTAGGGTGGCGATGTACGCCACAATGTCTCCGGCCTCGATGCGCGACAAATTCATGTTCGGCATCTTGGCGTGGGGATCAAGGAGAAATGTAGCGAGGCCCGTCTCGTTGAAATTCGGTCGCTTGGCAATTTCTTCAAAAGGCGGGGCATCGGCGCTCGCCTGGGATTGGCTTGCAGTCACCACATGACACGCTTCGCACCACCGCTCGGCGAGCCGCTTGCCGTTTGCGGCGTCAGCTGCAAACGCGACGTCGATGGCGAGCGCGCCAAAAGTGGCCGCGCAAATTGCAAGGCCTTTGATTCCGGCCGTGCCGATGACTGAGCAAGCTTTGGTCCGCACCATCCGGTTCCCCCTGCGTATTCGCGTCAACGCCCCCGCGGATTTCGCGCGGAGCGCGCGACTATAGGCGATCGCTGAGCAGCGGTCATCCAATTGCGGCTCGTGGCCCTTCGCGTCGCGAAGATGCGTATTCCGGATATGCCGGCCGCAGGCTGAGACAGCCGCAACTTCGGGCATCATCGGCAGATGCCGCCGTGCTAAAATGCGTTGATTGATAATCTCGCGGGGACCTCATGACCTCGCCCGAGACCCGATATGCAAAGAGCGGCGATGTTCGCATTGCCTATCAGGTGATTGGCAATGGCCCGATCGATCTCGTCTTCGTGCCCGGCTTCCTGTCGAACCTCGACGTTCATTGGGAAGATCCGGGCTACAGTCACCTGCTGCGGCGGCTCGGGACTTTTACGCGGCTGATTCAGTTCGACAAGCGCGGCACCGGCCTGAGCGACCGGGTCGACAATCGCGACTTGCCAAGCCTCGAAACCAGAATGGACGACGTACGCGCCGTCATGGACGCGGCCGGCAGCGGCCGCGCGGCATTGCTCGGGGCCTCGGAAGGCGCGCCGATGGCGATCCTGTTTGCGGCAACCTACCCCGAGCGAACGCGGGCGCTCGTGCTCTATGGCGGTTACGCCCATTTCCACACCTGGGTGCTCGGACCTGACGCATTGGCAAATTTCATCAACACTGCCGAGCGGACGTGGGGAAGCGGCGCCTCGCTCGCCTCGTTTGCGCCGGGCCTGGTCGATGACGCCCATTTCAAGGCGTGGTGGGGTCGGTTCGAACAACTCTCCGTCAGCCCGTCGGCGGCAGTCACGCTCGCCCGCATGAATGCGCAGATCGATGTGCGCCACGCCCTCGCGAGCATCCGGGTCCCGACCCTTGTCATCCACCGCAGCAACGACGCGCGCGTGAAGATCGCCGGCGGGCGCTACATGGCGCAAAAGATCTCCGGCGCCCGGTTTGTCGAGGTGCCCGGCCGCGATCATCCGATCTGGACCGGCGACATCGATGGCGTCGTCGACAAGATCGAGGAATTTCTCACCGGTCAGCGTCCTGCGCCGAACCCGGATCGCGTCCTTGCGACGCTCGTAATGGCGCGATTGACGGGCGCAGCCTCCGCCGGCGATAGGCTATGGAAGGAGCGCGTCGATCGCCTTCGCGAAATCGCCGCCGACACGATCGCGCGCCATGGCGGTCACCTGATCGGCACCACGACCGAGATCAGCGCCCACTTCGACGGCACGGTGCGCGCGGTGCGCTGCGCAGTTGCGCTCCGCGATGCTGCTGTCGCCCTCGAGCTGCGTCTTGCCGAGGGCGTGCACACCGGCGAGGTCGAAATTCGCGACGATAGCGTCACCGGGCTCGCACTCAACATCACGGAGCGGATCGCGGCCCGCGCGGCAGCGGGCGAAGTGCTGGTCTCCGCTATCGTCCGCGATCTTGTTCCGGGATCGGGGCTCCATTTCGTCGACCGCGAGGACGTCGCCATCGAGGAGATGGACGGCATCTTGCACCTGCTCGCCGTCGCGACCGAGCAGCATCTCGAGCCGCAGCCGCGCACGGCGAAGCCGGCAAGGCTTGAGACGCTGAGCAGCCGCGAGCGCGAGGTGCTGGGACTTGTCGCCGACGGCCTGAGCAATGCCGCGATCGCCGAGACACTTCGGCTCAGCGAACACACCGTGAAGCGGCATGTCGCGAACATTCTTCTCAAGCTCGACCTGCCGACCCGCGCCGCCGCGGCGGCGCTGATCGGCCGCGAACGCTAAACCGGCTCCCGGTCCTGGCCCCTATGGGCCATTGAACACCGATAATAGGCCCCTATCCACCCGGAAAGCGGCCGGACGTTCCAATTTCGCTTGCAGATTTCGGGGGTTGACCACCTTGCGCGCAAGATGGTCTTTGGGGGTTGTCGCTCCAAGGGGGGTAATGTGTTCGTTGTCGACCTCGCGTTTTGGTACCTGACCCTATTCGCGCTCCTGACGCTCGTGTGCTCGATCTCGTTTGTCGTTTACTTCTGCATTCGAAAGATATTCGAAATGCTGTTTGCCGGCTCATTGGCCGGGCTGCAACAGGCGCTGATGCCGCCGGCGCACGCAGATATGCGGGTGGAATTCGCAACGGCAGGCGTCGATGACCGCGCCGGCGCGCTGTTGCGAGGGGCAGGCGCCGCGACCGCAGCAGCGCTTCCATGCCCATGGGGTCCGATCCGTGCTGACATCAGCCCCGAAATTGCGCAGAAGATCGAGCGCGTGATGACCATCGGCATCGGCATGTGCGACGCTGACGGCAACCCCTGCCCGCATCCAATCGCGCCGCGTGTCGCGCTCGCGATCGTCGAAGCCCTCCACGGACGCGAGTGAGGGCCGAAGGGACGGCGGCAGGATTCACCGTCCCAAATGAAAGTCTGTGGGATTGGCGAGCACGACCGAGGTCTCGATCTGCCGGTCCGGGATATTCCAATAGGTTCTGAGGAGCACGGATTTGCGCTCCGGCGAAACCAGCGCGAAGTCGTGGCGCTGGTAGAAGCGAATAGCCCACGTCGCTGCGGCCCAGGTGCCGACCAGCATCGGCCGCGTGCTCGCGCGCCGCAGGTGTTGCAGCAGCGCACTGCCGACGCCGCGGCCCTGGCTGCCCGGCAGTACGTAAGCGTGCCGAATGAGATCGACGTCGCTCACCGCTTGGAGGCCCATCACGCCGACGAGCGAGCCCTCCGTCGCGTCATTCGCCATGCCATCGGTTTCTTGCCCCCAGAAGGTGACGCCCGCGGCAATCTGATCGTCAAGCTCCTCTGCCGGCATGTACGGATCATGCCAGCGGTCTGCCGGGATCACGCCGCGATACGCCTCGGCGGCGGCATTGATGATCGCCAGCATGGTGTCGCGATCGTCGGCGCGGCACAGGCGAATGCGGCTCATCGGCCCATCCTCTCGTCAGTCAAATCGATGATGGCAGATAATTTGCCGGCATCAATGTCGGCTCTCGAGAGTGCCGCGGCACGCAATTCGCCGCATATCGATGGCAGCGCGGGCAGCGCTGCGCCGCAAATTGTGATGACCCGCTTCCTTGCACCCAAAAAGACAACGGCAGTAGCATTGCGCGCGCCAAATGGGCGACACAAGCCAATCTAATTTGGGAGAGAAACCATGGCGATTTACATCTCGCGTGGCCGTTTCACTTCAGATGCCGTCAAGGGCATGCTGGCGAAACCCGAAAATCGTGAGGAAGCGGTTGCCCAGCTCTTCAAGAGCGCCGGTGGTAAACTCATCGGCTGGTACCTGACCTTTGGTCAGCATGATTGGCTGACCATCGGCGAGTTCCCCGATGAGAAGGCCGCGGCGTCCGCCTTACTGGCGGCAGCGGGTGGCGGCAGTCTTTCCCACATCGAGACAACTGTCGCGATGTCGGCGAAAGAAGCGGCCGCGACCTTCGACGCCGCCGGAAAAGCCGCGAGGAGCTTCCGGAGCGCCGGACGCTCGTAGGTTTTACGCACGACTTCTGTCTTGAAATGCTGCCGATTGCCGGACGCTGCGTCTGTGCCATCGGCAGCTGCAATGGCGAAGTCAGCACCACGCGCGTAAGCGCCACTCACGCACGCGGGGTGGCTATGTTTCGTCGTGGCTACTGCTGCAACGGGTCGGAGTCGGCACCTCCCGACGCATTGTCCTTGGTCAGCGGATCAGGACCGCGGCCTTCGGCAAACAGTCGGTCTTCAAGCCGCGCGGCCTTCATCATCGCGGGGAAGCCGAAGTTGCCTTCGTTGCAGCGCGGCTCGTAATAGATGCGGTTTTCCATTTCGTTCTGCTTGGTGAATTCCTGCTTGACGGTCCAGGGCCGCGTCCACACCGTCGGGTCTTCGATCGTCACCACATATTCGAGCTTGGTCGGGCTCGTCCGGGTCCAACGCTCGACGAGATGCAGGCTCTCGCGCGAACCGCGATAATCGGTTTTCGGCGTGAAATTCGTGACATCGATTACGAGGGTGTTGCCCTCCCAATGACCCCGCGAGTCGCCGAACCATTGGCGAATGCTGGCGGGCAAGTGCGGGCCGCCGTTCATGACGATGCTCCGCTGCCAGCCTTGGCCCTGACCCACGTCATAGGAGATCGCGATGCCGCCGGGCGTCTGCACGATCCGTCGCAAACTGCCGCCGCCATTGCCGGCGCCGAATTCCGGCAGGCCAATCGTGAGACAACGGTCCGCGAGCCCGCCGTCCTCGGGCGCATTATGGCGGTTCATGCGCGCGGTGTTGTAGCGCGGCGGCGATGCATCGCGCAGAAACGTGGCGGGCCTCGGATCAAATTTGCCCCCGGCACAGCCGGGGAGCTGCAGCTTGCAGGTCTGCGTCGCCCGCATCAGCGTCAGACGGAAGTCGCGATCCTCCTGCGCGTTCTTCTCCGCTTGCGCCGTTATCGAGGGGATGCGGCCATTGGGCGGATCGACGATCAGTGACGTGCGTACCCCGGTGCGCTTCAGACCTCCCCACACGGCGTTGTAGGCGCCCTGGACGTCGAGCTCGCTGCCGCGTCCGCCGCGACCGTCGCGGCCCGGCCGTTGCGCGCGCACGCGATCGAACTCCGCGCGCTGCTCCTCGGTGAAGAATTCCTGGTTCGCAAATCGAGGCGAGCGCTGGAACGGCGTGTCGTTCTCGTCGGTCCAAATGCCTTGCAGATCGGGCTCGCCCCACGGTGTTTTCAATGCCGGGTCCGACGGCGCAGGCGTTTGTGCCGATGCCGCCGTGCCCGCCGCTGCAAATGCGATGCTGAGCGCCGCCGCCGCGACGCCGATGATGAGTGTCGAGTGAGCGAACCGATCGCGCATGAAGCCTCCTCCATCTGCAGTGTTCTTTTCGGACCGGGGTTACCGATGCCTGACGTTTGCCCGGAAAATAGCGCGTTTCACGCGTCGCGGGTAGTCCCGGTCTTCCTGCATTCGTCGACCATGGAAGGCTTCCGAAGGGGGTGAGGTTTCACCCTTTCTGCTGCGCCTTGATCTCATTGAACTTGGACAGCGCGCGCTCGAATTTCTCGTTGAAGAGCCACATGCCATCGAGAACTTCACGGAAGGTCGCAACTTTCTTGGCCCTGTCCGCTTGCCCGAAAACGAAAACGCTGTTGTTGCGCAGATATCTCATGATCGTCGGATCGGAGATCTTATGGCCGGCAAGGTTGTCGGAATTGAGCGCCGCCTTGGTCGGACCGGGAATGATCTGGATCAGCTCGAAAAACTTCATTTGATCGATCGGGTCCGGCAGGACTTGCATGATCGCGGGGATTTGCACGAACAGGTCAGCATGCGCGTTCATCAGGCCGTCTCTCACCGCCGTCCAGTGATTGAACCGGTGGTCAGAGCCGCCGACACGCGCTTCTTCGCGGTCGTCACGCGCATTCAATGCGGGATCAAACATCGCAACCAGCGGCTTGATCGCCGCCCACCTCCGTCGCCCCTTCTGGTCTTCGGATTCTCCTGTCTGGAAGCTTCCCTTGTACGTGTTCGATCGCGCATTTCCCATGTTCTGATTGCCGTTCGTCTCGGCAAAGAAGATGCCCAAGCTGATGCGGCCTGCCGCCTCGGCGGAGTCCGCATCGAGGCCTTTGGCACGCGCGATGGCGATGCCCAAATCAACCACGTCTTTGAACGGCGTATCGGAATTCTGCGCCTTCGCAGGAGGCGCCTGCATGACAGCGAAGAGCGCGACATAGTCGTCGAGCAGCCGTTCGTTGTCGGCGTCGAAATAGGCCGGAGGAATGCCGTATTTATTCGGCCTGCCGATCTTGGCGGGAAGTACGTCAGTCAGATCCTTGTACGCACTCATCATGCCGTTGCGAGCGAGGTAGACGGCCTGTCCCGGCAGGTTCGGCAGTTGCTTCGATTTGATCTGCTCGCGCCGCTCGCTCAAGATCGATTCGAACGCATCCAAGGCGTCGTTATATTTATCCTGCGCCTCTTTAATGACGTTCGCCTGCGATTTCTTCGGCGCAGCCGGCTGAGCCATGGCAGGAATGATAAAGCCGAGATTGCCGATGCTGATGGTGGCAGGCAAGGCGGCTACGATTGCGACAGCCGTCAGAGCAGTTGCCCGCCAGTTTCGCGGTGAGATGCCGTTCCTGCGCGCCATGAGCTTCCGTCGTTGCGTCATTTGCCCAGCGAGAAGGCGAGCACAATATTTTCGGGCGTTTGCTTGAATTCTTTTGCCACGGTTGATCGCACCTCGGCGACGAGTTCCGTCAATGGCTTACCGTCATAAACGCGCGGAAACGTCACGTTGACCGACGTCAGCCGGCCGTTGTTCCAGTTAAACCCAACGTTTGGCTTCATTCCGGTGAATTGCTCCAGAGCCGTTTCAACGGCCTTCGCCTCCTTGAAGCCCTCCGTCAGCGTGCTGATCGGACCGCAGGCGGCAAGACCCATTGCAAGCACTATGACTACGAGGGTTCTATGCATCGAAAGTGCTCCGCGTCGAATCGCGTCGGCCTCGATCTGTTGATCGAGATTACGGCTTTCGCTTGCCGCTTCGATAGGCCTAGCGCCTCGTCGCGCTAAGTCCCTTATGAATAAGTCGTTTCCGTGTTTCCCAGGGTCGGCAGGCTTTGGTCGGCAAAGGCGTCATCCCCAAAGCAGGTCGAACCGCGGAAAATTTTGGCATATGCTGGATTCCGTGGGGGGCTGACACAGGAGAGCACGTAATGCCCTTCTCTATCCCACTCGCCTTGCTAGGCTCCCAGCTAGTCCTAGTTGCCTCCGTTGACCGTATCCCACACCTGAACTACGCCCCGACCTGCCGCAACCAAACAGACCCTTCGGCAGAAAACATCAAGCAGTGCATGGTTAACGAAACGGTTGCCCGGGATATGATGACGCAGGACTGGTCACAGTTCACGCATCGGGACAAGGCAAACTGTGCCTGGGAAACAAGTTTGGACAAAAGCCCAAGCTATATCAATCTGTATACCTGCCTGGAAATGGAGGCGCGGAACCGAAAGGCGCCGAGATCGAAAATAAAAGGTGATTTTTAGTTTACGTACAAATTGCGTTCCGTTCGTTGTTCACCGTTCGAAGCTGAAATTGTGGAAAGAGGAAACAGTGACAATTCGGCAATCATTCTTCATCTTCGTGGCGTTGGCGACCATGCTGTGTGCATCTGCGGCAAACTCTCAAACGTCAACTAGAGCGGATTCCGATCGATTTCACGCATAGCCTGCGTGCCTGAAATAATTGGCAGCTTGGCGGGCGGTGAGCTTTCGGGCGAACGATCCGATACGACGGCGCAGTCGAGGAATTGTGCGCTCGCCCGCCTTGCGCAGATAGGCCTTCATCTGGCTGAAGGGCATCTCGATCGGGTTCAGGTCGGGGGAATATTTGGGCAGATAGCGAAGCGTCGCGCCGCGCGCTTCGACGGCCTCGCGGATACCGGCGGCCTTGTGCGCTGGAAGATTGTCGAGCATCACGATGTCATTACGCTTGAGGGTCGGGACGAGACAACGCTCGACGTAGGTCAAGAATCTCCTCCCAGTCATTGCCCCGTCGATTGTACACGGCGCCGTCATGCCATTCTGGCGCAGAGCGGCAACGAAGGTGATCGTCTTCCAATGACCTTGTGGCTCAAGGTCCACCAGCCGCTCGCCGCGGGCGCAACGGCCGTAAAGCCGCACCATCTTGGTATTGGCCGAAGTTTCATCGATGAACACCAGCCGGGCCGGATCGAACAGGCCCTGTTCGCGCATCCAGTGTCGGCGTGCCCGGGCTACGTCCGCACGTTGCTGCTCGGCCGCCCGCAAGCTTTTTTTTGAAGGTGATCTTGTGTCGTTGAAAAAACCGCCAGACCGCTGTGCGGCTGCCAGGAATTCTTGTTCTCACGCATCGCGCAGATCACCTCGTCCAGCGTCAGGTCAGGCTCCACTTCGATCAGCGCCAGCAAAACGTCCGCGTGCTTCTCCAGCGGCGATGTGCTCCCACCACGCGGTTTGGCAGCACAGCGGCCAGTCTCGCGAAAGCACTTCACCCAGATCACCGCGGTACTCGGGCTCACTTCGTAGTGTTCGGCTGCCTCCCGCCGCGAACCACCACTTTCCACCCGATCAATCATCCGTTGGCGCATATCCATAGAATACGCCTTCGCCATCGACCGCCTCCCAAAGTCGAATCAATGACGTTAAACTCGCGCACTTGGTAGCAAAGGGGAATCCCCCAATTTAATCAGGCCGGAACTTGCT
>CAWBDV010000015.1:0-8378 GCA_963787675.1 uncultured Alphaproteobacteria bacterium
GCTGCAGCACCAGCGGATCATAAGTGCTGCCGAGCGCGAGCATCGCCTCGAAGTCGCCGCCTTCCGCTGCCCGCCGCAGGATGAGACGCGCGGCCGCGACGTCGCCTTCGGCAAGATAAGCGCGACTGCGCGCGAGCAATGCCGCGATCTCCGCGCGATCCGGAACCGCGCCGGTCGTGGAGGCGTGTGCGGGCACTGCGACAGGAGGAGCGGCGACGTTCGCGGCAGTTGCTGCCGGAGGCGCCGACACTGCCGGCATTGCCGCGACCGAGTACGCCGGCGCTTCGCGTGACGCGCTGCGCACCGCGCTCGTTCCGGTGGTGAGATCGCGGGACTCCGCCGCGACCGGCCAGGGTGCATGCGCGATCGGAGCGCGGTCACCTTTCACCGCCAAGCTCGTGCCGCCCGCGTCGGCTGCGGGCGCTTGCATGTTTGCAGCGGACGCGGCCGGTCGCACCGGCGAGGCGCTGGTGTGTGCGGTGAGCCAGACAATTCCATATGTGCCCGCGATCGCGAGTGCGCCGACGATGCCGAGCCGCGCGATGATCGGCGACAGCGGCAGGCGCTCCGGCCGCACCGGCGGGGCGGGCACCATATCCGGTGCAAGTGCGAGACTGTTGCGCAGCTCGACGATCGCAACGTCGCCTTCGAAGATGTCGGCTCGCCGGCGCCCTCTCCACGGTGGGTCGGGATTGATCGGCTGATAGTCGTCGTCCTCGTCATCGTCAAAAGGGTAGGGGACCGCGGCGGGCGGCGCAGCCTCGGAATTGGTCGCCATGGCGCGCTCGCCCGCCTCCCCCCGCGCCCACCTCGGCGCATATTCCAAAGCCCCCGGGGCAAGCCGTTCGTTGATCGGCCCACTCATTATTTGCCTCCTCGTTACGCTACGCACACACATTTCCGCAGGTGGCCGCCGCTGGTCACCTTCACGACGGCGCCCGACGTAGCGCCGCAACACTGATGACGAGAGCGATAGTGATGATCGGGGAGGACTGGCGTGACTGCGGCGACCAACGCCGCCGACAGGACGCATGAACACTCGAGCAGCCAGCGTGGCCGCCGCAGGCAGTCAGCCATGATTGTCCCCGTGCCTTCGGGGCATCGCAAACCGCCGGTACTCGTAGCGAATTGCCCGCCCCGCCGCTTCATCGGCGCACTTCTCAATGGCTGGTGCGCTTATGAGCGATACGTGCGCTTTCGGACGGTGCGACAGTTTGACCGCAATGTGATCTTTTGTCGAAATCGACAATCGATTTCCGCCGTATTCATTTTTTTGTGCAGCTTCGGTGCTTGCGCACCATGAGCGTGCGCCCATGTTGCGAGAACGCGGGATGTCGTGTGGTCCGCTGCGCGCAAGCTGCAAAGCCTCGCCGCTCCGATTGCAAAAAAGCCGATACGCGTCCCGCGGCAAATACCGCCACGATGATTAAATGCGGCAGATACCGCCATGACGATTAAGATGACGACGTTGAGAGGTGAGTCATGCCACGCAACCGGGCGACATACGTGCTGTTCGCAGGCTTGTCGGTTTTCGCGCTCTCGCAGTCCGACGCCACCGCGCAGGAGATGGATGCGGCAGCTTCGATTATCGGCGAACAAGCGGACGATCAGTGGCGCGCCTCCAAGCTGATCGGCGTTGCGGTATTCCACGCCCAGGGCGAGAAGATCGGCGCCGTCAGCGAAGTCCTGATCGATCGCAAGGGCATGGCGAAAATTGTGGTGATCGACGTCGGCGGTTTCCTCGGGCTTGGCCGCAAACACGTCGGCATCGCGTTCGATGCGGTAAAATGGATCGCGCACGAGGAGACGACGCGGCAAACCTATGATGCACCCCGGAAGCCGCCCATCGGCGTCATTCCCAAGCGTCCCGACACACGGCAGCAGACCGACGCAAGCCTCGGCTATCCCGACCGCGCCATCGTGAACGTGACGAAGGCGCAGCTTCAGAAGGCCCCGGCCTTCCAGTACGCGCGCCCGACCTTCTTCAAGAGCGAGACGCCCTACGGACCGGCCGGCCCGCTCAACACCCCCGCCGGCCCCGGCGCCCCGCCGTGACCTCTTCCGTAGCCCGGATGGAGCGTCAGCGAAATCCGGGGTCTCCGTTTCCACCGGCGCCGCAGCCCCGGATTGCGCGTCCGCAAATGCGGCCGCTCCATCCGGGCTACGAAGGCGACCCGTTTTCTTTCCGCGGCGTTTCCGCTAAACCGCCGTCCCTGATCCGCTTACCTGCAATCGTAGGCAGCGAGTGAGCCAAAGGAGACGATCATGGTCGCGCTGACCTTTCCCGACGGCGCGCGTCGGGACTATCCGCCAAATACCACCGGCCTCGACGTCGCGAAGGGCATTTCGCCCTCGCTCGCCAAGCGCACGGTCGCGATGGCACTCGACGGCGAGGTTGCCGATCTTGCCGATCCGATCGACCACGACGCGAAGATCGAGTTCATCGGCCGCGACGATCCGCGCGCGCTCGAACTGATCCGTCACGATGCCGCGCACGTTCTCGCCGAAGCGGTGCAGTCATTGTGGCCGGGTACCCAGGTCACCATCGGCCCAGTGATCGAGAACGGCTTCTATTACGACTTCTTCCGCAACCAGCCGTTCACCCCGGAGGACTTTCCGGCGATCGAGAAGCGCATGCGCGAGATCGTCGCCGGCGACAAGCCCTTCACCAAAGAGGTGTGGTCGCGCGACAAGACCAAGAAGGTGTTCCGCGACAAGGGCGAGCTGTTCAAGGTCGAACTCGTCGACGCGATCCCCGAGGACCAGCAGATCAAGATTTACAAGCAGGGCGACTGGTTCGACCTCTGTCGCGGTCCGCACATGACCTCGACCGGCAAGATCGGCAACGCCTTCAAGCTGATGAAGGTCGCGGGCGCGTATTGGCGCGGCGATTCCAGGAACCCGATGCTGACCCGCATCTACGGCACGGCCTTCGCCAAGCAGGAAGACCTCGACGCCTATTTGAAGCAGCTCGAGGAGGCAGAGAAGCGCGACCATCGCCGCCTCGGCCGCGAGATGGACCTGTTCCATTTCCAGGAAGAGGCGCCAGGCTCGGTGTTCTGGCATCCGAAGGGCTGGACGCTGTTCCAGGAGCTGGAGCGCTACATCCGCCGGCGCCAGCACACCGCGGGCTATGTCGAGGTGAACTCGCCGCAGCTCATGGACAAGGAACTGTGGATCACCACAGGCCACATGCAGACCTATGGCGACCTGATGTTCCTCACCCAGCAGCACGGCGACGACGAGCGCGTCTACGCCATCAAGCCGATGAACTGCCCGGGCCACGTGCAGATCTTCAAGAACGGGCTCAAGTCCTATCGCGACCTCCCGCTGAAGATCGCCGAGTTCGGCAAGGTGCACCGCTTCGAGCCGTCGGGCGCGCTACACGGGTTGATGCGCGTGCGCGCCTTCACCCAGGACGACGCGCACATCTTCATCACCGAGCAGCAGATCGCCGACGAGGTCCTCAAGGTCAACGACATGATCCTGTCGATCTACGAGGACTTCGGCTTCTCCGACGTGAGCATCAAGTTCTCCGACCGGCCCGACAAGCGCATCGGCGATGACGCCGTGTGGGACAAGGCGGAAGCCGCGCTGATGGCGGCGCTCAAGGCCTCCGGCCGGCCGTGGACGCTCAACAAGGGCGAGGGCGCGTTCTACGGCCCGAAGCTCGAATACGTGCTGCGCGACGCCATCGGTCGCGACTGGCAATGCGGCACCGTGCAGGTCGACCTCAACCTGCCGGGCCGGCTCGGCGCGTTCTACATCGACGAGCATTCCAACAAGGTGACCCCGGTGATGCTGCACCGGGCGATGTTCGGCTCGCTGGAACGCTTCATCGGCATCGTGATCGAGCACTATGCCGGCCACTTCCCGCTGTGGCTCGCGCCGACTCAGGCGGTGGTCGCGACCATCACCTCCGACGCCAACAGCTTCGCGAGCGAAGTCGCCGCCAAGGCCCGCCACGCCGGCCTGCGCGTCGACCTCGACCTGCGCAACGAGAAGATCAACTACAAGGTGCGCGAGCACTCCCTCGCCAAAGTCCCGGTGCTGCTCGTCGTCGGCAACAAGGAAGCCGAGAACCACACCGTCTCGATCAGGCGATTGGGCAGCCAGGGCCAGACCGTGAAGACGCTCGACGAGGCCCTCGCGATGCTGGTCGACGAAGCCGTGCCGCCCGACGTGCGGCGCGTGAGGGCGGGATAGCGCGACGGGCGTTCCGGTCAGCAAAACCGTCCATCGCAGCCACTTCGTCGCAATGGGCCGACGTGCAGGCATCACCCAGTCCACAGGACTTCGCGCGCGATATCACTTGCATCGGGGCGCTCCTCGAACCTGCGTAAAGTCGTTGCGGCACAACAACTTTCGCTGATTCGAAGCCCCGATTCGCCTAGTTTGTATGAGAATTGCCCGCCAGGCCTACGATCGGGTCGGGAGACGCGCCGCGGGGCCGGCTTTTGCCCCTTTCGCTCGGCCAATCGTTCGTTGTCTTGACCATCATTTGATCGCTGTGTGAGGGAGGGTATACCAAAGGCGCTCACGGCGACGGTCCTTGGTCCGGAGCGCTACGGCCATGCAGCAGCGCCTTTGCTTCGGCAATGGTCAGGGGGATGTCCGACGGTGCTCCACCGCTTCGGCTCAATTCCGAGAACATCCGCGTCAGCATGGGGGGCTCAAGACGCGCGCCCGCGAGAAGATCTCGATCGGTGAGAATGTCGCGCGGTTTGCCGTCTGCCACGATCCGCCCGTCCTGCATGATCATGACTCGCGTCGCGAGTTCAGCGACCAGTTCCATGTCGTGGGTTACAACGATGAAGGTATAGCCGTATTCGGCGTTCAATCTTTTGACGATTTGCAGGAGCTGTCGCGTGGCAGCGGGATCGAGATAGGCGCTCGGTTCCGCGTGGCGTCGGAGATGTCCTGGATCGCCGCGCTCATGCTGACGACGCCATTCCCACGCTTGCTGGACGCGCTGCAATTCTACCGACTTCCGCCGGTGCTGATCGGCGCCTTCGGGATGGCCTATCGCTACGCGTTTCTGTTAGCCGACGAATGCTACCGGATGATCGCCGCCTCCCGCGTCCGCGGCGGCCTCAACAGCTTCTACCGCAAGATCGAAAGCTTGGCGATGATCGTGGCGCAGGTCATCATCCGTGCTTATGACAGGGCGGCCCGTCTGCAACTCGCCATGATGACACGCGGCGCTGATTTCGCCGACGCCGGCAGCCGAATGGTAGCCACCGTCAAGGCGGAGGTCGCGGAAGCGCCAAGCCCTTCTCCCGATGGCCACTACAATTGCCTGATGCCTTCTACAGGAATTTCGCCTGCGGCGTTCGCCTTGGAATGCCGGAACCTCTCATTCGCCTACAAGCGGGGCGCCGCTCGCGAAATCGAGGATCTCACCCTATCGGTCGCGTGTGGGGAGGTGGTTGCGCTGTGCGGCCCCAATGGTTGCGGTAAATCGACCTTCCTCAAGCTCGTCGCGGGAGTGTTGAAGCCGCTGTCGGGAGAAGTGCGCCTACCCGGCAGGCCATTCGATCAAGCCCACCGCAACGAAACTTTCCGGTTTGTCGGGCTGCTGTTCCAGGACCCGAACGATCAGGTGTTCTGCACCCACGTGCGCGAAGATATTGCTTATGGTCCGCGCAACTTGGGGCTCGATCATCCCACCATCGACAGCGTGGTGACGGCCGCGATGGCGCTCGCGGAGATCAGCCATCTCAGCGAGCGTTCCGTGCATCAGCTCAGCTTCGGAGAGCTGAAGCGCATCGGCCTCGCCGGGTTGATCGCCATGCGCCAGCCGCTGATGCTGCTCGACGAGCGCTGCACTGACGCCCAACGCTACGCCTTCGCGGTAGAACGTCACCGGGCCAACGGACAATATCGGCTGCAAGCCAAATCCAACCGAAAAGCCGACGAACACCAAAAGGGTCGCCCATGCCGGCGCCAGAAAGAAAATGGCGAACAGGCGGAAAGGAATCTTGGAGCGCACAATGAAGACGAGGCTGACCGCGAGCAGGCCCGCGGACAGCCAAGCGTCGGCGACGACGACATTAAGCCCGATTGCAATAACGAGCAGGAAAAGCTTCAGCCGCGCGTCCCAATGGTGCCAGCAATCCTGGATGCCGGCATTCTGGTAATCCTCGATCATCCGATCGAGACGGTAGGAATAGAACTGACCGCTCACATGCCCTTGCCTTCGGCAGGCAGCCAGCATCGCCGCCCTGTGGAATTGAGGATGCCACGGTTCAAGCTGGTCGACGTCGGCCCCAAATGAGGTCCCAGTACCGGCCGATCACAAAGCCGCATACGCCGCCGCCGAACAGCAGGATGAGATTCCACAGATCACCCCATTCCTCGACATTGATGTAGGGCTTGCGCGCCGGGACGCCGGCCTTCTCGGCCAGATCGACATTGATCGATTGGTCCATGCCAACAAACCGCCCCGAGCGAACCTCGGATGTCACTGGCGCATTCGAGGTTGGTGCCTGCGCGATAGCGTTGGGCGCAGCGAGGCTTAGAACGATAGCAAACGACGACGCCACCAATCGGCTTGTGCTAGGCCGTCGCATAGGATCGCCACACGTTGAGGTCTTCCAAGACTTCGGGACGCTGCAGCAAGGCGTGACGAAGCGCCAAGCCGGTAATCAGCATCTCGCCGATCGCGATTGGAATCTGGATCGGGGCGTAGGCCGAATAGATCACCGTCAAATAGGTAAGGAAATCATACTGCGGGTGTGGCGCGGTCGCGAGCGCCGTCGCAAGCACGATGCCGGAAACCGCGTAGGTCGCGATATCTCCCAGGAGACCGCCCGCGCAGCCCGCGAACAAGATCGGCAGGCCCACTCGCCTTGCGACCTGGAACGCGGACCACCCGACCGTTCCGCCGACAAACCCGAGTGCCATCAGATTTGCGCCCCAGGTGCCAAATCCTCCGTGCGCAAAAAATGCCGCCTGCAGGATGAGGCTGATTCCCGTCAGCGCAAAGGTCACCCTCGGTCCCAAGAGGATCGCAACCAAAGGTGTCCCGCAGGGGTGCGACGTGGTGCCAGTAAATGCGGGAACGGGAATAAGGGATATGAAGAAGACGAGGGCCGCACCCATGCCGATCAGCGGCTTACGATCAGGGAATTTGCGCTGAAATGTCTTGATGCCCTGGGTGCCGATGGCCATCAGCAGAACCCCGCCGATGGTATAGGCGAGGACCGGCCAGCCCGTGATAATGCCCTCGGCAATATGCATGGCGAAGGCCGGTACCGGCGCAAGCACCAGAACCGCGCTCACAAACCCGCACAGCAGCCTTCGCCGGTGTCGTTCAACCGCAACGCCACCCATACTTCCTTCCCCTTCTTTACTTTGCGTGCGATCCGACGGCATGAAGTGTCACTTGGATATGTGCCGGTGTTCCGTGGTCGCCCGGCTTGTGGGAGATCGTGCCCTTGATATTGACGACCTCGAACGCATCGAAGGTCAGACTGCTGTGATGCCCTTGCGGGTCCGTCATTCCGGCAACCGCATTGAATATAGCCTCATCGATGTTTGTGCCAGCGCCGACCACCATTACCATGTGCTGATGCTTATGATGTTCAGACATCGAGTTCTCTCCCTCTATGACCCCGCGCCAGAATTTTGAGGCGCTTGTTGCGTTTTTATTGGCGAATGGCGCAGACGCCCTTGATCTTGGTCAACACGCGAGAGCGTTCGCGACGTTTTCAGTCAGAACGCTTGCAAGCGTCGAGCACGGCTTGATGCGGTCGACCCAGGGTAGCCCGCGTTTCCATCAGCGCCGATTTTCATCGCTTCCCGGGACGCGTCTTCCGCCTGGTTCAGTTTATCGCCGCCCGCGGTGCAGGCATCATTCTCATCACGGATGCCGAAGGAGCGGACCACGCGGCGTCCAAAACGCTCTCAACGCTGGAGTTACCGGAAATGGATTCGACCGTTGCGCCGTTCGTTTACGCGATTCCAGTCCACCTCATCGCCCACCATACGGCGGCGATGATTGGGACCGATATTGATCGGCCGCGCAATCTCGCAAAGTCGGTCACGGTCAAGTAAACTCGAGCACCGTTGCCGGTCGCCGAATCATCCTAAACCTTCGCCGGTGGCTTGTCGCAATTCCGTTCGATGGTAGCAGCTAATATCGCCAGCGTGGCCGCCATGAGCGAATAGAATGCTATCATTACACTTCCTGAACGATTTGTGGGGTTCCCATAGAGGCCGCTTATGTCCGAAGGGACACCTTGACTGCGGAAGAGGCGGCCGAACTGATCGGCATTTCCGCGACTGCTGTGCCCAAATAAGCTCAGATTTTCGCGGGAAGCAGGGGTTTTGGTCAAATCGTCTGTGGTTTGGTCAGAGACCGGATAAAATTATCG
>CAWBDV010000016.1:0-225736 GCA_963787675.1 uncultured Alphaproteobacteria bacterium
TGCACCTCGGCGTGATGCTGCTTGCCGCAGGAAATCATGTCGCCGGCTGGCGGCTGCCGGAGGCGCAGGCTGGATCGGAGAACCTGGGCCTCATTCAGCACATCGCGCAAACGGCTGAACGGGGTAAATTCGACCTGATCTTTCTCGCCGACGCTGTAAACACCAGCCCAAAGATGCACCCTTCGATGGTGGTTCGCTTCGAGCCGCTCACGCTGCTCGCAGCGCTTGCGGTGACGACGACACGAGTTGGTCTCGGCGCCACTGCCTCGACGACCTACACTGAACCCTACAATCTGGCGCGCGCGTTCGCGTCAATCGATCATCTCAGCAGCGGTCGCGCGGCCTGGAACGTGGTCACGGGTGCATTCGCGGAGGCGGCGGCGAATTTTGGTCGAGATAGCCATCCGCCGCACGAAGAACGTTATGCCGCGGCCGCTGAGTTCGTGTCGGTGATGAAAGGACTTTGGGACAGCTGGGAAGACGGCGCCCTGGTGATGGACAAGGCCAGCGGAAGCTTCATCGATGCATCAAAGATGCATACGCTCGATCATCAGGGAAAGTTCTTTCGCGTGAAGGGGCCTTTGAATCATACGCGGCCGCCGCAGGGCTACCCGGTATTCATCCAGGCTGGCGCATCGGACACAGGGCGCGATCTTGCTGCCTCAATCGCCGAAGTCGTTTTCACCGTTCAACAGGACTTGGAAGCCGCTAAAGCGTTTGCCTCTGATCTGCGCGCTCGGGCCGAAAAATTTGGCCGCAACCCGGCGCATTTGAAAATCCTGCCCGGATTATGTCCGGTCGTTGGCGCGTCCGAGAAGGAAGCCAAACGCAAGCTCGCTCAACTTACCGAACTCTCTGACCCGGTTTCGGCGCTCAAAGTGCTGAGCGAGCGCTTGGGACACGATCTCTCCGGATATCGGCTCGATGGCCCTGTTCCCGAACTTCCCCCCTCGACCGTGATGCAAGGTCATGCGGTGACACTCTCGGCGCTCGCCCGCAAGCACAAGATGACATTGCGAGAGCTGCGCGATTACGCGGCTGTCGCGGCGGGACATCGCTTGTTGTGGGGAACGCCGGAGCAAATTGCGGACGGAATGGAGGAATGGTTTGCGGACGGGGCCGCAGACGGCTTCAACATCCTGCCGCCCTGGTTCCCCGGAGCCTTCGACGATTTTGTCGATCACGTCGTACCGGTGCTCCAGCAACGAGGCCTATTCCGCCTGGATTACAGTGGTCGTACGCTTCGCGATCACCTTGGGCTGCCGAGGCCGCCCCATCCCAAAGCACGTTCAAGCAGCGATAATCGTCAGACGAGCGATGCGCACGCGTAATGGCATCGTGAGAAATGCAGCGGAACAGAGCAGGCCTAGAAATGATGGCGAAACACTCAATCACGTCATGCGAGCCAGGCGCCAAGATGTGCAAGACTTCCCTATGCGCCTTGGCGCTCTTTTGCGAAGCGCTATTGGCCGGCTCAATCGGTGTAGCAGCGCAGGCGCAATCTCCGCGGCGCGGTGACACGGCAATCTTTGCGCTGAGCGGAGATCCGACGTCGGTCAATCCCGACATCTCGACGAATATTCCCGATCGGCAGATCGGCTGCATCCTTTATCAGGGGCTCGTCGAGGTCTCCGACGATTACCGGATACTGCCACTGCTGGCAAAGTCCTGGACCATCTCGCCGGATGGGCTCGTCTACGACTTCGCGCTCAACCAGGCGAAGTGGCATGACGGCAAGCCGTTTACCGCTGAGGACGTGAAGTATTCGCTCATTGACGTGAGCGCAAAATACTCCTCTATCTTCGGCCCTGCCGGCCGCGTCATCGACACCATCGAAACGCCTTCAGCCGACCGGGTGGTCATCAAACTGAAACAGCCGTTCGGCCCATTCCTGATATCGCTTGGCTGTATCCAAGGAGCCGCCATCGTGCCGGCCCATCTCTTTCGCGGCACCAATGTATTGAACAATCCTGCTAACACGACGAGCCCCATTGGTACTGGGCCCTTCAAGCTTGCGGAGTGGCGTCGCGGCGATATCGTCCGCCTTGCGCGCAATCCCGATTACTTCGAGCACGGCAAGCCGTATCTCGACGGCATCATTGGCAAGATCATTCCGCAAGGTTCATCGCGCACGCAGGCGCTGCAAGCAGGAGAGATCGACCTGCTGCAGTTTCCTCCTCCCAACGATATCGCGGCGTTGGGAGCCAACACCAAACTCAAGGTGGTGGACAGCGATCTCGCACCGCTTTCGTCGCTGGCGTTTTTCAATCTTGGCCGCAAACCCCTCGACGACAAGCGAGTCCGTCAAGCGTTGTTCATGGCAACGGACCGCGACTATCTTCTGAAGAACGCTTTCTTCGGTATCGGCAGTGTCGGGGAAATGCCCTTTCCAAACCAAATCTGCTGGGCAAAAAGTCCGGGTGTCGACTATCGCAAAATGTATCCGTTCGATTCCGCACGCGCTAATGCCTTGCTTGACAGCGCCGGGCTGCCGCGCAATGCCAATGGTCGGCGCTTCGGGGTGCACATAACGGTATTCGGAACGCAATATCCCGATCTGCAGCAGGCCGCGATCGCAATGAAGAGCATGTGGCGAGCCGTTGGCGTCGATGTAACGATCGACGCCCTGGAGGACGCGACCTACGTCAAGCGGGTCTTTACTGACCGCGACTTCGATATCGCTTTGGTCACCTATACGAGCTACTCCGATCCCGCGCTCGGGGTGGTGCGAACGTTTTCGACGGCGACGGTCGGGCGACCGTTTGGAAATCCCTCGGGCTATTCAAACCCAAAGGTTGATGAGCTGTTTGTCCAAGGTGAACGCGCGATCGCACCGGAAGAGCGTGGATCATTCTACCGGCAAGCACAGGCGATCCTCGCGGACGACCTGCCGGTGCTCCAGTTGCGCCAATATGTCGACAAGAATGTCGCCGGCAAATCCCTTCAAGGTCTTTGGGGAAGCGCACAAGGCAATGGTCATTGGGTTGACGCTTGGCTTTCACAATAACGTCGATTGAAACTAAGGGTGTACGCGAGCGCCTTGCGCCTCCTGGCCGCGCTGAACATGCGCTTGCGGAGTGCGCAGGATGAAGCGGTACATCTTGGTCAGGCTCGCCTGGGCCGTCGTGACTGTATTCTCGATCCTGGTTATCAATTTCCTCGTCATTCATCTAGTGCCAGGCGATCCTGTTCAGGCACTCGTGGGTGACGTTCCCGCCCCGCCGGAATACGTCGATTCAGTGCGCCACGATTTCGGTCTCGATCAGCCGCTTGAGATCCAGCTGTGGCTATATTTCGCGAATTTGTTCGAAGGCAATCTCGGCTTCTCTTTTGCGAACCGTCAACCGGTCATCGAACTGATACTGGATCGAGCGCGCTTCACCTTGCTGCTGATGCTCCCCGCACTGACGCTCGCCGCCATCTTGGGCATTTGTCTTGGCATGTTTTCTGCGAAACGAGCCGGCGGGATCGCCGACGCCCTTGTGAGCGCATTGAGCGTGCTCGGCTACTCGGTCCCAATATTTTGGCTTGGCCAACTGTTGATCCTCCTATTCGCGATCAAGCTTGGGGTGCTGCCGGCACAGGGAATAGTTTCGCTGCGCGGATCCCACGCTGGTATCGGTTACGCGCTTGATGTCGGATGGCATCTCATTCTTCCGGCGTTGTGCGTCACGCTCTATTACCTTGCGGTGATCGCGCGCGTAGCACGCGCCAATATTCTGCAAATGCTTCATCAGGACTTCGTTCTGACAGCACTGAGTAAAGGTCTTTCGGAACGTCGCGTGCTGTGGCGCCATGTTCTGCCGAACGCGCTCATTCCAGTCGTCACCGTGATCGGCTACAACTTCGGCCAATCGCTGACCGGAGCGATCTTGATCGAGAGTGTGTTCGCGTGGCCGGGACTCGGCAGTCTGTTCATCACTTCGATTACAAACCGGGACTATCCGGTGCTCGAGGGAATATTCCTGCTGACCGCCATCGCGGTCGTTCTGGCTAATTTGATCACAGACCTGCTTTACTCGGTTATCGATCCCCGCATCCGCCTTCAAGATCGCGCGTATGCGTAAGTTCTGGCGCAAGTTGGCGGCTCATCGAGCAGCGGCGGCAAGCGTCGTTTTCATCATTCTTTTGATCGTCATTGCTGCAGCGACGGAACTCGTCACAACAGTTGATCCGAACCAGATCACCGAAGAGGTCCTGCTGCCGCCTTCTTTGGCCCACCCCCTGGGAACCGATGAACTGGGGCGAGATGTGCTCCTCGGAATTGCGTTCGGCACTCGAATTTCCTTGGCTGTTGGACTGTTCGCTGCCCTGGCGGCCACCTTCGTCGGTGGATTGATAGGCGCCCTTGCTGGATTTTATGGCGGCGCCTTCGACCTGCTCATCATGCGCATCGCCGAAATATTCCAGGTCGTGCCGACCTTCATCCTCGCAGCCGTGATCGTCGCGCTTTATGGTGCGGGTCTCATGCAAGTGATTGTCGTCGTCGCGTCGCTGGCTTGGCCGCAAACCGCACGATTGATGCGCAGTGAGGTCATGCGGATCAAGAGACTCGATTTCGTGGATGCGTTGCGGTGTCTTGGACTGAGAGAGCCTGCGATTCTGTTCAATGAGATAATCCCGATTGCCCTCGGCCCAACAGTGGCGGTCGGTACCCTCATCGTCGGGCAGGCGATTCTTCTTGAGGCAGCCCTGAGCTTTTTCGGTCTTTCGAGCCCTGACACGATGAGTTGGGGGCGGATGCTCAACAGCGGCCAGCGCTTCCTTAACAGTGCGTGGTGGCTTTCATTCTTTCCGGGCCTCGCAATTCTCCTGACGGTTCTCGCGTTCAACCTTCTTGGCGACGGTATTGGGGCAGCGCTCGATCCGCGCGGTGGCAAGGGACTACGATGACCATGCCGGGGTTGGTCGATGTCGAGCGCTTGCAGGTGTCCTATCTGACGCCCCAAGGAACGGTTGCCGCCATTTGCGATGCCAGCATCGAAATAGGCCCAGGAGAGGCGGTAGGTCTTGTCGGCGAATCCGGCTCAGGAAAATCGACGCTCGCACGCGCACTCGCTGGACTCCTGCCGCGGACCGCTCGAATCGATGAGGGTCGCATCGTTATCGATGGACGCAACGTAACGAGGGCCACACGGCGAGAGTGGGAAGCGCTGCGCGGAAGCCCGGTCGCGATCGTTTTTCAGGACCCTCTCAGCTTTCTCAACCCGGTGATGAAAGTTGGGGCGCAGATTGCGGAAAGCGTTGTACGGCACAATCCGTCGTCCAACGTGGCGGTCCGCGTCACCGAACTCCTCGACGTCGTCAAGTTGCCGCCCGCCTGTGCCCGCTCCTATCCGCATGAATTGTCCGGCGGCATGCGTCAGCGTGTGCTGCTCGCAATAGCACTAGGCTGTCGCCCTCGCCTCCTCGTAGCGGACGAGCCCACAACCGCCCTTGATGTCACCACGCAGGCGGAGATCCTTGCGCTGCTCGATGAATTGCGACGCGACCTTGGCATGTCCCTTCTGCTGATAAGCCATGATCTCGCGGTTGTGTCGAATGCTTGCCGCAGACTGTACGTTATGTACGCCGGGTATACGGTCGAAGTCGGCGACGCGCAGACACTATTCTCCCGTCCGGCCCATCCTTACACCGCAGCGTTGTTAAAGGCCGCGCATCTGGAGCGGGAGCCGGGCGGCCGGTTTGCTTCGCTGGAAGGCGACGGCCGGAAATCCGAGCAAGGCTGCCCATTCTCCTTGTGCTGTCCGCGCCCAGTCGCGTTGTGCCGTCAGCAAATGCCGGCAGTCACCGCACTCGATGACTCCCAAATTGTCCGATGCTGGGCGCCAGCATGAACGAAACAGCTGCGCCACCGCCACGACCAGCCAACGGTGCAGTTCTCGATCTTGTCGGTATCAGCAAGTCTTTTCGCCGCGGTACCGCCGCCCCAGTGCACGCTGTGAAAAATGTCAACCTGTCGGTCGGCCACGGCGAGACCCTGGCGCTCGTCGGCGAGAGCGGCTCGGGCAAGACAACGCTCAGCCGAATCGCGCTTTGCCTGCAGCGACCCGATTGGGGCAGAGTTTTTCTATCGGGCGAATGTCTAACCGACCTGGCGCCTAGCCGGTTGCGCGAAGAACGCATCCATATGCAGCCGATTTTCCAAGATCCGGCCGGATCGTTTAACCCGCGACGCACGGTCGAAGGCCTGCTTGGTCAGGCTTTGCGCGATTCGCGGGATCGCACCGCTCGTGCAATTGTGCTTCTCGAAAACGTCGGACTACGACCAGGCAAGAGCTTTCTTCCACGCTTTCCGCACGAACTGAGCGGTGGTCAACGTCAGCGACTTGCGATCGCTCGCGCGCTCGCAATGGACCCAATCCTCATCATCGCAGACGAACCGCTGTCCGGCGCCGATGTTTCAACCCGTGGTCAGATTCTCAATTTGCTCGCCGATCTCCAGCAAGAGCGCGGTGTCGCCTATCTGATGGTGACGCACGATATTTCTGTAGCTCGCGCCTTTGCACACCGAGTTGCAGTCATGATGGGGGGCGAGATCGTCGAAATCGGGCCGGCCCAACAGGTTCTTGCCGCCCCGACTCACGCCTACACGAAAGCGCTGATTTCGGCTGTTCCAGTTATCGCGAGGTGATGCAGGTCAGGCGTACGCTCGGTGGGTGTGGGATCAGCGTCCTACGCCTGCTGTGCCTGACACTCCCCCCAAAATTGCACGCCGAATGACACCCGGTATCCATGACACCCAGGTATCCGGTCGCCAACCCAGGTCACCCAGCTCATCCGCTCCAGCTCAATAAGCCCCCTGCTCGCCCACCCTCAGCTCACCAGCTCCAGCTCATCAGTTCCAGCTCACCTGCTTCAGCTCACCTGGCCCAACTCACCAGTCCAACTCACCACCCCCAGGTCGCCAGCTCCAGTTCATCAGCTCAGCTCGCCAGCTCCAGGTTACCGGCCCAACGCACCAGCTCCAGGTCGCCAGTTCCAGGTCCACCAGCCCCAGTTCCACCACCCCCACGCCACCACCAGCCCCAGGTCATCAGCCTCAGCTAACCAGCCCAGCTCGCCAGCTGCAGCTCACCAGCCCCAGGTCACCAGCCTCCAGGTCGCCAGCTGCAGGTCACCAGCTCCAGGTCGCCAGCTGCAGGTCACCAGCTCCAGGTCACCAGCCTCACCAGCTCCGGGTCGCCCAACTCCAGGTCACCCTTTCCAGGCACCAGCTCCAGAGTCGCCAGCTGCAGGTCGCCAGCTCCAGTTCACCCAGCTCCAGGTCACCCAGCTCCAGCTCACACCAGCTCCAGCTCACCAGCTGCAGCTCATCAGTCCAGGTCACCAGCACCAACTCACCGGCCCCAGCTCATCAGCAGACACCATCGATGGACCGTCGCACCCCAGATACTAAATCCATGAAACGATGGACGGGGGTATTTGTCCCGACCACAACATCTATGGAGCCGTCCACCCCAAGTAACAACCATCAATCCCAGCATCGATCGACCGTTGCATCTGAGATACTAGATGCATGAACGATTGACGCTGGCTGCCATCCAAACCGGGTGCAGGCCACGCGCGCGATGCGACCTTGCATAAGATTGCTACAGATCTCCCAAAGCCCGTTGCCAAGCGATCAACACAACGGCATGCCGATGGGCCAGGAGAACTCCACATCCTTGATATCTTCGCCGATGATTTTTCGGTCCTCAGCGGCAAGGCTCTTGAGCCACTCGCGAACGGGTTCCCGGCCAGAAGCCAATTGATAAAAGGCGGCGGGTAGTCGTTTCACGGTAGGCTTATGTACCAAAAATGATACAATCGCGCAAGGAAGTTCTCGACAGGAAATGCGCTGACGTGGACCATTTCGAGCGTGCTGTTGCCGCCTAATGGCGATCGAAAATCACTTAATGCGCGGCGGCGATTTCTTCTTCGGCGTGGGTCTGGCCGGGGTCAGTCCGTCGGGGTCGAAGCCGATGTAGATGATGTAGGCCTCGAGCTCGGCGGTCGACGGGATCGGGACCGTCATCTCCTCCTCGACGTGGAGGAACGGCACATAGGTCTGCCCCGGCGGCATGGTGACCGGAACGACGAACAGCTTGGTCCAGATCACCTTCGGCTGCAGGCCTTCGCGCACCAGCGCGTAGCGCACCGGAATCTCGACCTGCGCCGGCGCGCCTGCGGGTCCGACCACGATGCGCCCCTGGACCCCGACCTTGATGCTCACGTCGGTGCCGCGGACGATGCATTCACGCGCGTTCTGGGTGAAGCTTGCCTGATAGCGCAGGTTGAGCGCCGATGCGTCGGAGCCCGGTTCGTTGACGGTAAACAGCGCCGCGCCCTGGCGATAATCGACGGTCGGGCAATCGAAGTCCGACGACGTCGCGCCGGTGGTCGTCGGCTTTGCCGGCGGCAGGCTCGAGGAACTGCCGGAGAACAGCGATTTCACCCGGCTGGTAAATGAGGTATCGGACGGCGCCGGCGCCGTGCTGGCGTCCGGCCCGGGTGTCGCCGCGGACGGCGTGGAGCTGCCGAAGCTTCCGAGCGACGAACAGCCGGACAGCACCATGACGGCCGCGAGCCAAAATCCGACGTGTCGCAACGCGATCCATCGATCGCGGCGCCTTGACGCCGTGCGCGAGGTTGCGGCCGTGATCATGTCAAATGCCCGTCCCCACCGAGCATTATAGCAAAATAACCGTGGCAGACCAAAGGCGTCGAGCGGATCATTTGCGCCGGTGGGGCGGATCCTCCTTGATCCGGGCATAGAGCAGATGGTCCTGCCAGATGCCGTTGATGCAGAGGTATTGGCGTGCGTAGCCCTCCCGCTCGAAGCCGGATTTTTCGAGAAGGCGGATCGACGCCGCGTTGGTGGGGATGCACGCGGCTTCCAGCCGATGGAGGCGGAGAGTCACGAAGCTGAACGGCACCAGGGCGCGCATTGCCGACGACATCAGCCCTTGGCGCGCATAGGGCTCGCCCATCCAGTAGCCGAAGCTGCCGGCTTGGGCGACGCCCCGGCGAACGTTGGTGATTCGCACCCCGCCGACCAGCGCACCGTCGGATTTGCGGAAGATGAAGAACGAATAGGCCTGATCGTCGCGCTGATCCTCGCCGTAGCGCTTGAGGCGGCGGCGAAAGGCGCCACGGGTGAGATCGTCGACGGGCCAGATCGGCTCCCAGGGCCTCAAGAACTCGCGGCTCGTCTCCCGCAATGCCGCCCATTCGGCGTAGTCGGACATCTGCGGCGGGCGCAGCGAGACAATGTCGCCCTCGATCGCGGGCAGCGTCTCGGCGAACGTCGCAGTGCGGAAGAACGCCATTCTTGCCTCAGGCCGCCTTGATCGCGAGGCTCTCGGCGATGGCAGCGGCGTTCTCGAGGCCGCCCGGACCGAGGGCCGCCACCGCCGGCGGCGCGCGTCCGATCAGGGCGCGCCCGGCGGCCCGGGCGCTCTCGACGGTCACGGCATCGACCTTGGCGACGATCTCGTCCAGAGGAATCGGGCGGCCGTGAACGATCATCTGCCGCGCCAGTTGCTCGGCGCGGGCGCCCGAGCTTTCGAGCGCCATCAGGAGGCCGGCCTTCATCTGCGCCTTGGCGCGCGAGATTTCCGCCTCGGTGATGGTGTCCGCCGCGTCGACGAGCTGGTCAACCACCACCTGCATCAACTCGGGGGCGTCGATCGCATCGGTGCCGGCATAGAGGCCAAACATCCCGGTGTCGGAGTAGGGCGCATGGAAGGCGTAGATCGAGTAGCAGAGCCCGCGCAACTCGCGCACCTCCTGAAACAGGCGTGACGACATGCCGCCGCCGAGCACGTTGGTGAACACCTGCAGGCTGTAGATCGAAGCGTCGCGCTGAGGGACGCCTTCGAGCGCGAGCGCAATGTGGACCTGCTCGAGATCCTGCTTTTCGACGAACGTCCCGCCCTTGAAGCGCGCGGGTTCCGGCGTCCCCGCATCGGGTCCGGTGAAGTCGGCGAATCGCCGGGCGGCCTCGCTCACGACCTCGTCGTGATTGACCGCACCGGCCGCCGCCACCACCATGCCGGGCGCGCGGTAGTTGCGGCCGAGATAGGCGCGCAGCCGTTTGGCGTCGAACGAGCGCACGGTCGCCTTGGTGCCGAGGATCGAACGGCCGACCGGCTGGCCCGCGAATGCGGTGGCCTGGAGGTGCTCGAACACGAGATCGTCGGGGGTGTCCTCGACCGCGCCGATCTCCTGGATGATGACGTTCTTCTCGCGGGTGATCTCGTCGGGATCGAAGCTCGGATGCGACAGGATATCGGCCAGCACATCGAGACCCAGGGCGATGTCCGCCTTGAGCAGGCGCGCGTAGTAGGCCGTCGTCTCGACGCCCGTCCCGGCATTGAGGTCGCCGCCGACCGCTTCGATCTCCTCGGCGATCTGACGCGCGGTGCGCCGCGCCGTGCCTTTGAAGGCCATGTGTTCGAGGAAGTGCGAAATGCCGTGCTCGTCGGCCGCCTCGTTGCGGCTGCCGCAAGTCACCCAGACCCCGAGCGAGGCGGTCTGCAAATGCGCCATCGCTTCGGTAATGACGACCAGACCCGATGGCAGACGGGTGACTTCTACGCTCATGCAGGGACTCCTTCGCGCGCGGCGCGGCTATGGGCCAAAATGTGGGATTCGACGGCAGACTGGTCGGCCGGCAGGACCGTGACCTGCTCGCGCCGGGTAAGTAAGCCGGATAACCAATCCGGCAAGGCCGCCCGCACTCCGCACGCGGCCGCGACCGCATCGGGGAATTTGGCCGGATGGGCGGTCGACAGCACCACCATGGGGATCGTTGGGTCGCGCGGTTCTTTTTCGGCGACCGCGACGGCAACGGCCGTGTGCGGGTCAATGAGGTAGCCGGTCTCGCGCAGCGTCGTGCGGATCGCGGCCGCAGTCTCCTCCTCGCTCGCGCGATCGGCTGAGAACAGGCTGCGCATCTCGGCGAGTGTGCGCTCGGTGAGCTTGAACCGGCGCGACTGGGCGAGCGCTGCCATGGCGTTGCGTACGGCGTGCGGATCGCGCCCGCACGCATCGAAGATCAGGCGCTCGAAATTGGACGAGACCTGGATGTCCATCGAGGGCGAGGAGGTCGCCACCACGTCGCGCAACTCGTAGGCGCCGCCGGCAAACGTGCGCACCAGAATGTCGTTGATGTTGGTTGCGACGAGGAGGCGATCGATGGGCAGGCCCATGCGGGCGGCGACGTAGCCCGCAAACACATCGCCGAAATTCCCGGTCGGCACCGTGAACGCGATCTTGCGATGCGGCGCACCGAGCGCGACGGCAGCGACGAAATAGTAGACCACCTGGGCCGCGATGCGGGCGAAGTTGATGGAGTTGACGCCGGTCAGCCGCACGCGATCGCGGAAAGCGTGGTGATTGAACATGGCCTTCACCAAGGCCTGGCAATCGTCGAAGGTGCCTTCGATCGCGATCGCATGGACGTTGTCGTGGCCGCTCGTCGTCATCATGCGGCGCTGCACGTCGGAGATGCGCCCCTGCGGAAACAGCGCGACGACGTCGACCTGGTCGCGCGCGGCGAAGGCTTCAACGGCGGCACCGCCGGTGTCGCCCGAGGTCGCGACCACCACCGTGGTGCGCGTGCCGCGCTGGCGCAGCGCGTGATCCATCAGGCGGCCGAGTATCTGCATCGCCAGATCCTTGAAGGCGAGCGTCGGCCCGTGAAACAGCTCCAGCACGAAGGTGTTGGGCGCGAGCTGAACGAGAGGAGTGACGGCCGGATGGCGGAAGCCGTCGTAGGCCTCGCGCGTCATGCGCGCGATTTCGCTCCGCTCGATCGTGTCGCCGGCAAACAGCGCGAGGATTTCGCATGCGACCTCGGCATAGGGGCGGCCGGCGAAGCCCGCGATCGTCGCCGCATCAAGCCGCGGCCACGCGTCGGGAACGTAGAGCCCGCCGTCGCGCGCAAGACCGGCAAGCGTCACGTCGATGAAGCCAAGCGCCGGGGCTTCGCCTCGAGTTCGAGATGTAGCGCACGCGAAAATCCTGGCCTTCGAGTTACGGCGTCAACGTAGTCCGGCGGGGCGGCGGATCGCCGACCCGGATACACAAGCCTTTGATTTCCCGGGAATCCCAGGCGGCCGGCGGAACAATCCGCCAGTGCGGGCAGATTAATCGCTGGCGCCGTCCGGCACAAGGAATCGGCGGCTCCGCGCGCTGCCGATGGCCGCGCCGCGCGACTGTGGAAAATGATTTAACACGTTGATTCATCGCAGTTTATGCGTTCGAGCGCCGGGCGCAGCGGAAGGTCGCCGCCGTGCACCTCCCGGAAAATTGCAACGGCCGGCGGAAAGGGCGATCTGCGGCTCCGACCTCGCGTCAAACGATTGAACCGCTGAATAAATTTCGGATTTCGCCAATTCCGCCGGTGTTGGCGCAATGAACTCGAAAAAGTCTATCAAAATATTCCTATTTCACCAAATCGTTTCTGGAATGTCATGCGAATTCAAGTCGATAGTTGATACGTTGGTTTCGCCGCCGACACCGGGTGTCGGGATCGCCGGTGTCCGGCGAGCCGATGCTGCACCTGCGTACCGATGCGGTATGATTGCCCCGCACTCGGGGAGGACCAGGATGAGCGACGAAGCGGAAGCCAAGGCCGTCGGAATGGGAATTGCGGGCGGCGCCATCGCCGCGTCGTTGCTCGATTTGCTGTACGCCAAGGGTATCATCAGCCGCGATGAGCAGTACGGCGTGCTCGAAGACGCGATCTACCGCGCCTCAATGTACACCGGGACCTACGAAGGCCTCGCCGCGGCAAAGATCATCGGCGAAATGCTCGACGCCCGCGGCGGCCTCGTCAAAGGATAGCGTGCAACGGCAATCCGGGCCGCGGCCTTGTAGGGTGCGCAAAGCGAAGCGTGCGCACCATTCGGCCTCGCCCACGGTGCGCACGCGCGGACACGTCCGCGCTTTGCACACCCTACGACTTTGAGCCTTACGGCGGCGGGACGTTTGCGAGGTACCAGTTGTTGAGCGCGCCAAGCGCCGGGTGCGCCAACACGCGGCGCAGATAGGCAAAGATGCGCGGCATGTGCCGCAGATATTGCGGTTTGCCGTCGCGGCGATCGAGGCGCGCGAAGATGCCGAGCACTTTGGTGGCGCGCTGCGCCGCAAGCGTCGCATAAAGGCGAGCGAAGGTGTTGGCGTCGAAGCCCGGCTCGCGCTCGCGCCGCGCCCGCACATAGCGCGCGAAGAGTTCGATCTCCAACTCCTCCGGTACATCGACGCGCGCATCCTGGAGCAGGGAGGCAACGTCGTAGGCGCCAGGCCCCATCACCGCATCCTGGAAGTCGAGCAGGCCGATCTGCGCGAGGCCGTCGCGGTCGCCGAGCCACAACAGATTCGGCGAATGGAAGTCGCGCAGCACCCAGGTCTTCGGCGCTTCCAGCACCGGGCGCAGCGCATCGCGCCATAACGACTGGAACAGCGCCCGCATTTCCGCTGACGCCGCAGCGCCGCGCGCCGGCAGATACCAGTCGATGAGCAACTCCGCTTCGATCAGGAATGCATCAAGGTCGTAGGTCGGAAGCCGGTGCTCAAGCTTTGGCGCAATCGGCAGCACGTCCGGCAGGTCTTGCCGGTGCAGCGCGACGAGCACATCGACGGCGCGGCTGTAGCGCTCCGCGATCGGCGCCGGCGGGTCGCCCGCGACGACGAGGTCGGCGCCGAGGTCCTCCAGCACGAGGAAGCCTGATTCGAGGTCGGCCGCGACGACTTTCGGCGCCGACAGGCCGCGCCCCCGCAACGCCTTCGCCATCGCAACGAACGGCTTCACGTCCTCGGCGAGATGCGCGATGGCGCTGTAGGGCAGGCCGCGCTTGACCGGCGGGCCGTCAGGCTGCGGCGGCGCATTCATCAGGATGAGGCGTTGGTCGCGCTGCCAGATGCGCTCATAGGACCGGCTCGACGCATCTCCGGCGATGCGCATGCGGGGCTCGTTCGCGAAGCCCGCGTGGTCGAGAAAATCGAGCATCGCGCCGAGCCGATCGACCCGTTTGGTCGCGCGGCCGCGGCCGACGAGATGGGCGACGCGCCGCTCCTCGTCGCCCTTGGCGCTGACCGCGAGGGTGATGTCGATGCGGTCGTCGGGCAACGCACTGCCGGCGCGGTCCGGCCATTCCATCGCGATGACGGCGTTGGCGACATCGTCGAGCCCGAGTTCGGCGAGTTCATCGGCGCTCGCGAGCCGGTAGAGGTCGGCATGCACCAGCGTGAAGCGCGGCAGGTCGTAGCTCTGTACCAGGGTGAAGGTCGGGCTCGGCACTTCGACCACGGTGCTGCCCGCCAGATATTCGATCATGGCGCGCACGAATGTGGTCTTGCCGGCACCGAGATCGCCCGAGAGCGCGACAAAGTCGCCCGCCTCGAGGAGATTCGCGACATCGGCAGCAAGTTGCCGGGTCGCCTGTTCTGTTGCCAGCGGCCGAAAAAATCCGGCGTCGCTCCTGGTGTGTGTCTGCATCTCAATGCGTTCGCGAGGCGCGCCTATTCGGCCGCATCTTTGGCCGCTTCGGTCGCGAGCGGGAAGATGCATACCACGGTGGTGCCCTCGCCCGGAACGGACTCGATCTGCACCGTGCCATGGTGAAGTTCAACGAACGAGCGCACGATCGAGAGCCCGAGCCCGGCCCCGCGGTGCGGCGTGCCGCGCGCATCGGTTTCGAACAGTTCGAACACCCGGTCTTGAAGGTCGGGCGGTATGCCGGGACCACGGTCGCTCACCGTGAAGGTCACGGTATCGGGGCCCCGCGCGGCCGAGAGCATCACGGTTTCGCCCGGCGGCGAGAAACCGACGGCATTGGACAGGAGGTTGAACAAAATCTGGCGGATACGCCGCTCGTCGGCAACGAAGCTGCCGATGTCCGGCGGGACGTTGATTTCGAGACGGATGTTGTTGTTGACGATGCGGTCCTGCACGCCTTCGGCGGCCGCGTCCATGGTCGCGCGGATGTCGACCGGTTCGAGGTCGAGCGCCATCGCGCCGGCATCGATCGAGGCGAGGTCGAGGATGTTATTGATGATGGCGAGCAGCGCGTTGCTCGAGACCATGATGTAACCGAGGTATTCGTTCTGCTTCGCCGTAAGCGGCCCGGTCGAGGGGTCGCCGAGGAAATGCGCAAAGCCGATGATGTTGGTGAGCGGCGAGCGCAGCTCGTAAGACACGTGGCGGACGAAATCGATCTTGATCTTGTCCGCTTCGACGAGGGCCTTGTTGCTCTCGGTGAGCACGCGTTCGACATTGACGGAATCCGTCACGTCCTGGAACGTGACGAGGGTGGCACCATCCGGCATCGGCACGGTGCGACAATCGACGACGGTGCCGTCGGTGCGCTCGATGCGGCGATAGATCGGGCTGCGGCGGTCGAGCGCGGTCACGGCTGCGCGCAGCGCTTCCCAGGTCTCCTCGTCGCGATGGTAGGTGCGCGCCCGGGCAATCACCGCCTCGATGTGCGGCCGCTCGTCGAGCAGCGCCGGCGGCAGCTGCCACATCTGCACGAAAGCCGGATTGAACAGGCGAATGCGGCCATTGCTGCCGAACAGCGCGACCGCCTCGGCGAGATTATCGAGGGTTTCGCCCTGCACCCGGATCAGTGCGTCAAAGCGCCGTTCGAGATTGAGCCGCTCGGTCACGTCGTCGAAGAGATAGGTGACACCGCCGTCGGGATTGGGCGTGGTGACGACGCGCAGCGTGCGCTGGTCCGGCAGATGCCACTCGTATTTCGCCGGTTCCGACGCGTGGTAGGCCTTGTGGAGCGCGGCCTTCCAGGCGCGGAAGTCGGACTGCTCCGGCAGCCGCCGCGCCGCGCGCAGGCGATCAAGCACGGTGGAATCGGCCGGCCCCTGGTCGAGGAAATGCGGGTCGAGGTCCCACAGCGCCTGATAGGCGGCGTTGTAGAAGGTGAGGCTGTGGTCGGGGCCGAAGATTGCGACCGCCGTCGAGAGCTGGTCGAGGATGCGGCGATGCGCCTCGATGGCGCGCTCGATCTCCGCGCGCAGCGTCTCGATTTCCGTCGCGTCGCGCCCGATCCCGGCGCTGCCCCGCGGATTCGGTACGTCCAGGATATCGAAGATGCGCCGCGCGCCGGCGACGACGACCGCAGCGCGGCCGGAGTACGCGGCGCTGCTGCCGCGGTTCCGCTCAATGTCCTCACGCGTCCCGCTGTCGAGCAGTTCGCGCCGTGAGGATACCGCGGTTGCGACATCGGCCGCCTCGACGGCACGCGCATAGGCCGGATTGGCAAAGGCAAGGCGGCCGGAGGCGTCGCGGGTCCACACCGGAGACGGCAGCGCATCGATGAGCGCACGCACCGCATCGGTATCGGCCTGTAGCCGGTGATAGCGATGATTGAGCTCGGCGAGGTCCTTCTTCACCCCGGTGACGTCGTTGATCCGCAGCACTGCCGAGCCGCCGATCGCGCGGCCTTCCGCCGTGAGATAACGGCCGGCCGCGGAGGTGAGCGAAATGGTGAAGCCTTCGCCGCGCCCGAGCAGGCGGTCGATTGCCGATTGGAGCTGGTAGGCCTGCTCCGGCCGTAGCCAGGCGGCGAAGTTGAGGATGTTCTCGGCGGCGAGCCCCGCCGCGATGATGGCGGGGTCGCCGATCACCTCCGGCGCGGTATCGCGCTCCCACGAAACCATGATCTGGGGCTCGGCCAGGAGGAGGCCGTAGAGCCGGTCGATCGTTCCTTCGAGCGCTGCCGCTTCGCTGCGTGACCGCACCTGCTCGATGCGCCGATGCTCGCGCGTGCGGAGCAGCATGACAGCGGTGACGAACGCGAAGGCGACAACGCCCAACATGATGACGATCGCGAACAGGGCGAGCGCGGCGAGCGCACGGTCATCGAGGCTGCGGATTGCGTCCGCAGCGGCAACGGCGAACCCGCCCGAGTTGTGCTCACCGGCAGCATCCTGGGCGCAGGCTTCGCCGACAAGTGCGATCAGGGAACCCACCGCGCCGCCGGCGCGAGCCGCAGCGAAATATCTCCGTGAGCCGGGCGCCGAGCCAAAGCCGGTCATCCGGAAAAATTCCGGCATTCGTTGCCCCTGGTATGCCCTGAGCCGTTCCGGCGCCCCCCGGGACAGGCTCGCAACCCAAATCCGATGGCGCCCTCCGATGGGAAGGCTCCCCCCAATTGCGATCGTCGACTCGGAAACACCACTGCCGGGCGCGGCGCGGAGATACGCCCGTGGCCGCAGCCCGGCTTGACCAGCTTAAGCCGTCCGCGAATCAGGTCAATGTAACCTCAACCGGCCATGCTCGATAAGAGTCCAGATCGTGAACGGTTGGAAACTACAGTGCTTTCAATTTTGCGCCCGTGGAAATGCCGAGGCTCGTGAACATATACTGCGTAGCAGGCACCGTTGCGGCGCCTGACGAGGTGGGATCGAGGTGAGATCATGATCGTGCAGTCCTTGGGGTATGTCGGCGTACGGACGAAGACGATCGACGACTGGGCGGGTTACGGTACCAAGCTCCTCGGCCTGCAGGCGACCGATCGCAGCCGCGCGACGCTCGCGCTGCGCATGGATGACCGCAAGCAGCGCGTGATCGTGAACGAGGACGGCGGCGAAGGCATCAGCTTCTTCGGCTGGGAGATCGCTGACGCGGCCACGCTTGACCGGCTCGGCGCCCACCTTGAGGCCCACGGCGTCGAAGTTACCCAAGGTTCGCGTGCGCTCGCCGAGGAGCGCCACGTCGCCGACCTCATTGTCATCAAGGATCCGCTCGGCAACCGGCTCGAATTCTTCCATGGCCCCGAGGTCGCGAGCGATCCATTCGTGCCTGGCCGCAACATCTCCGGCTTCCGCACCGGTGCGCTCGGCCTCGGCCACGTGGTACTGCACGTCGAGCGCATCGAGGAGATGATGGAGTTCTATCGCGACGTCCTCGGCTTCCGCCTGAGCGACTATTTCCTGCGGCCCTATCAGCTTTATTTCTTCCACGTGAATCCACGCCACCACTCGATCGCGTTCGCAGCGACGGGCAAGAACGCCGTGCATCACATGATGCTGGAACTCTTCAGCCTCGACGACGTCGGCCAGGGCTATGATCTCGCCCAGGCCGATGAAGGCCGACTTGCCGTCACGCTCGGCCGGCACTGTGGCGACTTCGTCACCTCATTCTACACCTGGAATCCGTCAGGCTTCATGATCGAGTCCGGCTGGGGTGCGCGCGACATCGATCCGCAGACCTGGCAAGCCAGCGAGCGCAAGGAAGGTCCGAGCCTGTGGGGCCACGACCGCATGTGGCTCTCGCCCGAGCAGCGCACCGAAGCGCGCGAGATGCGCCTCGCCAACGCCGCCCGCGGCCTGCGCCGCCCGGTCCAGGTGCTGCCCGGCAATTACGACGTCATGGCCGGCGCCTGCCCCTGGTTCGACACCATGAAGAAGCAGCAGAAGAGCGCGTAGCGGGGAGGGCGCGCCGATGATGGACAAGGTCAGACGCAACATACTGGCGACGGGTGCGGCGGCGGCGGCGATGGCCGCGGCGCCGCGTGTGTTTGCGCAGCAGGCGCGCTTCTATGAGAAAGGACCTGTTCGCATCCGCTTTGAGGAAGCGGGGGCCGGCTATCCGTTGCTGCTCATCGCCGGCGGCGGATTGAACTCGACCATCGCGGGCTTGGCGACCGCGCCCTTCAACCCGATCGAGGAGTTCAAGGGCGAATACCGCTGCATCGCGTCGGACCTGCGCAATGCTACCGGCGGCCAGTCGGTCGGCCCGCTCGAAGCCGACCGACCGTGGGACGCCTATACCGACGACCACCTCGGCGTGATGGACCACCTGGGCATCGACAAGTTCATGGTGCTGGGCTTCTGCATCGGCGGGCCCTTCATCTGGAACCTGTTGCGCCGGGCGCCCGATCGCGTCGTCGCGGCCGTGCTGGCGCAGCCCAGCGGGTCTCGTCCGGAAATGCGCGACCTCTTCTACGAAGGCAACATGAAGACCTGGGGTCCGGCGCTGGTGGCGCGGCGCTCCGAGCTCACGATGGAGATGGTCGATAAATTCCTGACCAGGATGTATCGCACCAACCCCGACTTCGTCTTCACCGTGACGCGCGACTTCGTGCGCAACTGCCAGACACCCGTCCTGATCCTGCCCGACGACATCCCGGCGCATCCCTACGCCGTCGCGATGGAAGCCGCGATGCTCGCGCCCAACGCCGAAGTCAGCATGTTCCCGTGGAAGGAGCCGAAGGAGCGCATTCCCTTGGCAGTGCGCCAGATCCGTTCCTTCCTCCGCGCACACAAGCCTGCTTCGAGCTGATCGCAGCGGCTGGCGGTCATCATGCCCGCGCCTCGCGAACACGCTGCTTGTGCCGCTCAAGTCGCGCGCCGTCGTCATCGCCCCAGGTCACGTCATCGTCCGGCTTGACCGGACGATGACGTAACCCCGGTCGCCGGACAAGGTACGGCATCTTCATCGATAGCTCGGTGGTTACTGGATGCCCCGCTTGAAGCGACAGCTTTGCCGAACGGGACAGTGATAGCCGACTGCTGCATTGATTTGGATACTCGGAGGCGCCGTCATTCCGGGGCGCCCGAAGGGCGAGCCCGGAATCCATGAACACAGTCTTCGGAGTATGGATTCCGGGCTCGCCCTTCGGGCGCCCCGGAATGACGGCTTTGCTCCGGATCGTCCTGCTCTAGCTTGAAGCGGTGCATGATGATCGAGAACAAGGTCGAAGAACAAGATCGAAGCCTCAAAGCACAAGGCAATACGGTTGCTTCAATAGGACTATTATGCTATAAATAGTCCTATTGAGCAAGGAGATTCCGATGGCCCCTGGCCCCCTGTACCGCACGCAATTTACCGCCGTGCCGATATTCGCTGTTCCTCGCAGCATACTTCCCTCAGCATGGCGGCGGCCTTCGCGCGTAAGTTTCTGCCGTCGCGAGAGATTTCGCCGAGGCATGCGGAGAGCGCAGCCCGATTTTTGAGTTTCCCTGTTATTTTCCCTGTTCTCAGGGAAAATCCGGTGGAGTGCACTGGAGTGCACCCGCCACAGCAGTTGGCTGCGCCTGCGGCTTTGCTGGCTTTCGCTAGCACCCATCGCGCTGTTGCCAGGCGGAGCAGTTTTGCCCCATCTTCCGGCCGACGAACACGAACCGAAAAAATCGGGAGGAACCACGATGCTGCGCGCCGGCTTTGCCACGGCGATGTTGATTGCCGCATCGCCCTGTTCTGCTTTCGCGCAAAATCCTCCATCGGCCGATGTGCTGCACGTCACCCAATGAAGGCTCGCTGCGCTACGCGATCGAGCAGAGCAATCGGACGCCGGGCCGCTATCGCATCGAGATCGACGCGGTCGGCGCCGCGCCGCATATGATCCGGCTCACGGCGCCGCTGCCGCCCGTCAAAGGCCCGGTCACGATTGCGGGCGCGGCGTGGTCGAGGACCGGCGAGTTCATCGTTCTCGACGGCTCAGGCTTCATTCCCGACAGGGGTCCGGAGACCTGCCCGGGCGCGGTCGCCGGGCAATTCGGCGCCAACGTGCGCACCACCACCAACCCCGGGCTCGCGCTCGTCGACACGAGCGGCGTCGACATCAGCGGCCTCGACATTCGCAATTTCTGCATCGGCGTGCTGATCCACCGGTCGAGCGGCAATGTCATCCATGACAACCGCATCGTCGCCAATCGCGGCGGCGCCGGCGTGATGCTGACCGGCGACGACGGCGCCGGCAATCCGACCCCGACCACGACGCTGCACAACAAGGTGCTGCGCAACGAGTTCATCGACAACGGCGACGGGCTCGAACTGACGCGCGGCGCCGCCTTCAATCTCGTTGCCGAGAATCTGTTCCGTTCGACCAGCGCCAATCAGGAGCCGTCGCAGGGCATCGAAATCCTGCTCGGCAATGACAACGTCGTGGCGGAGAACCGTTTCGAGGGCTACTCCGACGGCATCCAGGTGAACGGCGGCAACCGCAACTACATCGCGAACAACGTCTTCACCGACAACACCTTCGGCGTGTCGCTCACCGGCGTCGGCAACATGGTGGTCGGCAATGCGATCTACGGCAACGCGATCGGCGTCGCCGTGCGGCCGGCGACCGGCGACCGCATGTCCCGCATTTCCCGCAACGCGATCCACGACAACGGCCGCGACATCCGCCGCTGCTTCGTCGGCGGCAGCTGCGATCCGAAGCTGCGCACCGGCGGCATCGTGCTCGGCGCCGCTAGCCCCGGCGATGCGGCCTATGAAGGGCGCATGGGGGTCGGTGTCGTCGTTCCGCCCGACCAGCTCCTGCGCGCCTGTCCGGACGGGGCGCCCAAGTGCGCGCCTCCGCCAAACGGCGGCGTGCGGCCGCCGGTGATCGACGCCATTCACTTGCAGGGCACGGACATCGTGGTCGCGGGCGCCTTCGAGGGCACGCCGCAGTCGCGGTTTGCCGTCGAGGTCTTCGCCAACCGCCAGCCGGGCGTCACCGAAGGTGCTTTCCATCTCGGCGACGCGGTCGCGGTTTCCGACGAGGACGGCCACGGACGCTTCGTGGTGACGGTGCCGACCACGCCGCAACTCGGCTTGCCGCCGTCGGTGACCGCGACGCTGACGTCGGCTGACGGCGGGACCTCGGAATTCAGCAAGCCGGTGACCACTGTGGAGAGACCCCGGTAGGTAGCAACGGCCCGCAGCCGGCGCCCGGCTTCATCTCTCCGCGGCGCGCGGCGCTTCGGCTGCCATATCGAGGTGCTCCACCTGCCCCTGCGCGAGTGACAATGGGAGCAACGTTGCGTCCGCCGCAGGCCGACCTCGTTCGAGGTCGGGATCGCGCCATTCCCGCGCCAGGGTCAACAGCGCGCCCTGGAAGCGCTTGAAGACAGCAAGCGTGGCGGCGTCCATCTGATCGATCGGCCCCGCGACATCGAGCACGAGGTTGAGCGCGCGATAGCGATCCACCGGATCCTTGAGAAGATCCGACAACGTTGCGATCGCCTCGGCCCCGGCGAATTCCACGATCAGCGATTGCTCATAGATGATGCGGCTGCGCGTCTCCGGCGTCATGGTGTTGAAGGGTGGACGCGCATGCATCAGCTTATCCGAACGTTCGAGGCGATCGCGTCGCACCGCGCCGCGCGCCCGGGCGAGCAACACCAGCATGCGCACGATGCCTTCCGCATAGCCACCGGCCTTGGCCTTCCTGATGGCAGCCTGCACGTGAGGAAGCTTGCTGATCTCGTGGGACTGCGGCCGCGCATGGCGCGCTGCGCCGAGCCGTTTCATCCAGGGCGTGCCGTAAAGGGTGTGGAAATTAAGCTCGATCGCGGCGTCGCGGGTGTCGCGGAAGAGATTCCAGCCCTGCTCGATGCAATCGGCCCAAATCTTCTCAAGCGTGACGAACGGATTGTCCTTCGCCGCCGGCGTCCGTTGTTCGCGGATGTCCTGGGCAAGGTCGTCGATGTTGGAAAACAGCGGATTCTTGTGGGAGAAAAAGTACTGCTGCTGGCGCATCGGATGGAAGCGCTTGCGCGCTTCGGCGTCGGCCGGCGTGACCAGCGCCTTGATCAGCGGCTGCCACGTCAATTCGTAGGTCTTGGTCGCCCACTCGGACAGGCCGGCGACCGCGGCGAATTCCGTCTCTTCCTCGCGACCGTCGCCGATCTTGAGAATGTCTTCGAGCGTGCGCGCCTCGAACGACACGGTGTAGACGTCGCCATCTTTGCTGATCAGCATTTCGTAGAGGCCGGGCGACAGCGATTCGATCGTCTTGACCACCGAGCCGATCTGCTCGTGCTGCTTGTTGGCGACCTGGGCGGACACGAAAATGCCGAGGTGACCGACGCTGTCGTGCAATGTGTAGATGATGACGTGCCCATGGGCCTGAATGTCGTCGGTCGATCCGTAGAGATCGAGGATCCAGTTCAGCGCCTGCTGCGGCGGGGTGATGTTGTCGCCGTGCGAGGCGAACACGATGATCGGCGCTTCGATCCGGTGGAGATCGATCGGCGTACCGTCGCTCAGGAATGCTTCGCCGCGTGTCAGCTTGTTGCCGATGAACAGGTTCTCGACGATCCAGCGAATTTCATTGTCGTTCATGAAATAGAAGCCCGACCACCAACGCTCGAATTCGAGAAAGCGATCGGCCTCGCTGTCGACCCGCGCGAACAGGTCGAAATTCTTGCGGAACCAGGTCTTGCCCGGGTTGAGCAGCTCGAAATTGAAAACGAGGTTCGCGCCGTCGAACGTGCCGCCACCGAGATCGCACGCAAGCAGCGCCGGCACCGCGCCGCCGCTGACGCCGCCGAAATAGCGGAACGGATTGCGGCCCTTTTCGCCCGACCAATAGGACAGCGGCGCGCCCGCGATCACCACCGGGCCCATCAGGTCGGGGTGAGTGGCGGCGAGAATCATCGCTGCCCACCCGCCCTGGCAGTTGCCGGTCATCAGCGGCTTCGGGGCGCGCGGATGGCGCGCGTGGACTTCCTGCAGAAAGGTTGCTTCGGCCGCGCAGACGTCGGCTAGGGTTTGACCCGGTTCGGGCGTCGGAAAGAAGATGACGAAGTAGACCGGATGACCATCCCTCAAGGCAACGCCCACCTCGGACTCGCTCTTGAAGCCGCCGATACCGCTGCCGTGTCCGGCGCGCGGATCGATGATCACCCATGGCCGTCCGTCCTCGCGCGTGGGCATAGTCCCTGGCGGCGGGTGAATACGCACCAGCGCATAATTGACCGGGCGCTCAAGCTTGCGGCCGTCAATGATCATGTCGTAGTCGAAGGCGAGGACGGGCTTGAAGCCCTCCTTCTCGCGCGCGATGCAGCCGTCGCCGCGTTCGCACAGGGTGTCGAGAAACAGGATCCAGCGCTGTCCGGCATCCTTGATATATTCGGACAGAGCGTCAGCGATGCCGGGCGCCATCAGCTTCGGCATGAGCTCCTGAAGCGCCGTCAGCGTGTCGCGTCCGGACTCCGCTTGGCTGCGGAAAATTGCCTCGCCATGGTGCAGGGCCAGATTGCCGACTAGCGGCACCTGGGCGCTCGCGTAGGTCCAGTTCTCCCGCAACGTCTGCAAATATCGCTGCTGCGTTTGCGCCAGTGCGCCGGTGCTGATCATGTGACCATGCTGTGTTTCAATGCTGCCGTTGATGGACGCCGCCGGGGCCTGCTAAGCTAAGCGAACTCCCGTTTCGTTCGTGTGACGGTTGCGGCTCGTTCACCACGAAGGCAGAGGGCTGCGCTCGCATCCCTCCGTGCCGCCGGGTGCCGAGAATGCGACCCAGCCCTGCGCTGGCGGGCCGATGGCGGTCCCGCGCGATTCGTGTGATAATCCCCTTGAGACGAGCAACAGCCCGAGCGCCAAAAGGGGGAGGCGGCTATGTGGTGTTGGATAGCGGCACTGCTGAGCGCAGTGCTGATCGGTGACGTGGCGTTGGCGCAGACGCCTGACGGTCGCCTCAAGAAAATCCAGGAAACGGCGACCATCAAGATTGCCTATCGCTCGGATTCGCCGCCGTTTTCCTTCGTCGATCCGCAGGGCAAGCCAGCCGGCTACACCATCGACCTCTGCGTGCGCGCCGCCAAATCGATCGAGCGGCAGCTCGGGTTGAGCGCGCTGGGCATCCAGTGGGTGGCCGTCAGCGCGCAAACAAGGTTCGATGCTGTCGTCAGCGGCGCGGCGGACCTGGAGTGCGGCTCGACGACGGTTTCGCTGTCGCGGATGAAGCTCGTCGACTTTTCGAGCTTCGTTTACGCGGAAAGCACCGGCGTTCTGGTGAACGCCGGCGCCGGCCTCTTCAGCTTCAACGATCTCGCGGGCAAGAGGATCGGCATCGTGCCCGGCTCGACCAATGCGCAAGCCATTCGCGATCAGCTGGACCGGCGAAAGCTGGACGCGAAGCTGGTGTCCTTTGCCGACCGCGACGCGGGCGTGGCGGCGCTGGGGCGCGGCGAGCTGGACGGGTTCGCCTCGGACAAGCTTGTTCTTCTCGCTTTGGCGCAGGCGGCGAACCTTCCCAATCTGACGATGCTGCCGGAGGATTTGTCGTTCGAGCCGTTCGCCATCATGCTGCCGCGCGGCGATTGGGAACTTCGCCTGGCGGTCAACACCGTGTTGGCGCGCCTCTTTCGCAGCGGGGAAATTGTCGAGCTTTACGGCAAATACTTCGGCGGCAGCGGCCGGAGGCCGATCTGGATCGGCGCCGTCTTCACCTTCGGCGGCCTCGCCGAGTAGTCGATCCCTCGATCCGCTGGGCGCTGCAATCGAGCACGTCACGGCCAAGCGCAAGTGATTCAAGGGCTAAGCAGAACGTCGTGACTTGTGCAACGAACTGCTTTCGCGGATTACGTCCGCACCCGGCCGAAGCAGACATACGAGCGCTGAAAGGGAGGGCAGCCCTTTACCCCGACCGGACTCCGCCTGTGCAACGCAGCAGCGATGGGCGTTGTTGGCCCGCGACCGACCTGGGGCGCTGAAGATTTTGGCGGTGAACCTTGTCCCCTGTCGTCAGCGACCAATTCGCATGTTCAGATCGGAGTTCTCAGTCATCGAAGATCTGCGGTCACCACTATGACAAGGCTCACTATGACAAGGCTCAGTCGGCTGCTTTACCTTTGCGTCGGCCTAGCCTGGGCCGGTGTCGGTCTGGGATGGCTCGGTACTGGCTTGGCGGTATGGGACGGCAGTGAAACTGCCTCCGCTGCCGTTTTCTCTGCCGTTGGTGGGGTCATGGTCGCTACCACATTCACCGCAGCCGCTGGCTGGTTTGCGTGGAAGCGCCGAAACTGACGATGCGATTCGCGGATAAATATGCGCGGGGGACCTCGTCTCTCGTGACGAACTCACAGGCGGCCTCGCCAACGGCCTGGACGCATATTAATCGGCGAGCATGTGCCGCCACGCTTCATGAACTTCGGCGCTCGTGGCGACGACCAATTTGAGACAACTTTTGGCATTGGAGTGCCGCCATGCGCAGTTGGTACGAGGGAGCCGAAGAAGCCGCATTCACGCAGGTCGAAAATGGCTACGTCTATTCCAACCCATGGTTTGTTGGGCCGTCGCGCCACTATCTGGTCAACGAGGCCCAGAAAGTAGCGATCACCGAGCGCGTGCGGCAGCTTCGGTGGGTGATGCCGGTAGGAGCGATCTCCGGGTTATTGATGGGATTGCTCGTGGAGGTCATGGTCCAGTCCATGGCCAAGCCTGAGCGTATTGAGTGGGACATCCGGGGGTTCGTGTTGATGCTCGCCGTGGCCATGCCGATCATGGCGACCGCGTACATATATATCATCCACAAGCTGAGTCCGCTGGTGGCCGGGCTACCACCGACGCGCGAGCGGGTTATGTGGAGCGACAGACTTAAGGTCCGGGCGGCGCGCACCTCTTGGTCATGGCTTGTGGGGATCGGCGTTATCTTTGGCGCGTATGTCTTATTGAGCGTCGTTCGATTCGCCGAGACCGGCCTCTGGAACAATCTAGTGATGGCGCTCGTCTGTTTTCCGTGGGTTGCCTACTGCTTTGTGCTTGCCGCGTACAAGGCAGGCCAACCCGGCGACGGCGTCAACACGTAGGTTCGGCCCAATTTCCCGCATCCGGAGAAAGAGGTTTATGTTCGACTTGGTCCTAATCAGGGGCTCGGCTGGAGCAATTCGCCACAGCAAAACATATGATACCTGCCACGGCGGCGGTGGCACCGAGTATCCAACCCAACCTACTTCCTCCCAGCACCAACAAGCCGCCAACGACCATCAGCACGCCACAGCCGGCCCCGAGCACCCGACCCCATGTACTCGTCGCGGGACCTCTGTTTCCATTTCTTGCGGTGTTCATGGCGACTTTTTCTCAACTCCACCCAAGTTGGTGCTGCACTCTGCCGTGTAGGTTCGAGCATTTATCTTTTGCGGGGTAGGAATCGCTTCGTGCGAGTATCAGGCACTCGGTCGCGATCCCATAGGGTAATGCTTATCGGAACTAAAGGCCCACTTTAACCCAGACCAAGTTGTGTCCGTCGACCGCCTTCCGGCACGCACGAATACAACCCCAAGGAAAATGAACTGCATTGCCGCAAACAGGAGAATATCGTGTTGCGGGCTAGGACCGGCGAAGTTCACAATTTCCAGCGCAAGGCCGATGGACATTGCGATGAGTGCGCACCGAAACCAAAACTTTTTTTGCGCGTCTCGTTGTTGCTGGAGCTGCGAAACCTGCCCGCGTAAATTCTGAATTTCAGCGTCAATTTCTTCCGGCGTCATAGGATTCTCCTTTACGGACCATCAACGAAATTGCGCGGTTCCCAAACGCGCTTCCGCGTCACGCCGCTTACCGATGCCTCAAGTAGTTGCCGCGATCGAACTACGAAGGAGTCTGAGACGACTGACCATGGGCCATTTACTTAGTCGTTACATCCGGCCGTGGAGTTCAGCCTTGATCTCTGCTTTGCTATCGCGGTCTCCTGCGCGGACCCTCACGCCGGCGGACAAGCTGCACTATGTCGCGGCGGACTTCGGCGGGTATACAGAGAGCGTGGATCGACCGCCGACCTCACAGTCGGCAACCTGCTCGGAAACTTCTAGGAGCGCGGCGAGGTCCCGCTGACCAAGATCGCGATGACCACCGATGGGCTGCAATTCCGCGCCAGCGACCACTTTGGAGTGCCGGGCATGCACTGGTCGGCGATGCCAGCGTCAAGGCCATCCCTCGGCAGGACCGATGGTTCAACCAGCCGATCCGCGGTACGCGATCTCCATGCTGCCCCCGCGCGACCGCCGGCCGAGCCGCAGCGCTTTCGAGGTCCGCGATGAACTCTCGCCTTCGCATCGGTTATGCCCCGAGCCGTTGTATGGAAAGAATTTCGCGGTCGGGGCCGCATGCCGCCGAATGTCTCTCTTTTTTTTGCGGCGCGGGCGGCAGGATTTGGCCCATTGTTGCCCAGGGGTGCGGTTACGACACGTCCGCACTTGGCGAAAGCCGACGCTTCATGCTCCGCCCGTCCGTGGGTCAACCTAACGGAACCTGCTTAGAGCGATAGGTCTGGTGATCCGGGCGCGAAACCCTATTTGTGTCGGGTCGCCGCTCGGCGCGTTGTGCATTGAGCCATGGATCCAAAGCCGATGTCGTTTGCACCGACGGAATCCTCCAAGATGATGCTGATCCTCGAGCCGGCCGAGCTCGAGCGGATCGGCCGTTTCGGCGAGGTTCGCGCTTTTCGTGACGGCGAGTCCTTGTTCAAAGCGGGCGAGATCTCCCGTGGCGCGGTGGTGGTGCTGTCCGGACAGGTCGACCTGCTTCGCCATCTCGGCTCGGGGGTCATCAAGAATTTCATGACCCAGGGCGCCGGCGCTGTGCTGGCGGAGATGGCTTCGCTGATCGGTCGGCCCGCGCTCGTGAGCGGCATCGCCAACGGGCCGGTGGAAGCCTTGGTCATTCCGCCTGATCAAATGCGGGCGCTGCTGGTCGCCGAAGCGGAGCTCGGCGATCGCATCCTGCAGGCCTTGATGATGCGTCGCGTCAGCATGATCGAATTCGGGACGGGCGGCCCCGTGATCATCGGGCACGCGCAGAACGGCGACGTGCTGCGGCTAGAAGGGTTTCTCGCGCGCAATGCCCATCCGCGGCAACGGCTCGATCCCGACACCGATCCTGAGGCGAAGGCGATCATCGAGCGTCACGCAATCGGCGTCGACGAACTGCCGGTCGTGATGTGTCCGGACGGATATCTGTTGCGCAATCCAAGCGAGACCGAGCTTGCGCTCCGCCTCGGCCTTGTGGGACCGATCGATCCCGATCGCATCTATGACGTGGCGATCGTCGGAGCGGGACCCGCGGGACTGGCCGCCGCGGTGTACGCTGCCTCGGAAGGGCTTTCGGTTATCGTATTGGATTGCCGCTCTTTCGGCGGCCAGGCCGGCGCCTCCTCCCGGATCGAAAATTATCTCGGCTTTCCTGCGGCGATCAGCGGCATGGCGCTGATGGCGCGCGCCTACACCCAGGCCCACAAGTTCGGAGTCGAAACCGCGATTCCAAGCGAGGTGAACGGCCTCACCGTCGCGAGCGATGGCAAGCGGAGTCATTTCGTGCTCCAGCTCTCCAACGATGAGCGCGCGAGCTCCCGCTCGATCGTGATCGCCAGCGGCGTCGAGTACCGGCGTCTCGATGTGGCGAACCTTGCTGCGTTCCAAAGTGCCAGCGTGCATTATTGGGCGTCCCCGCTCGAAGGCAAACTATGCGACAGCCAGGAGATTGCGCTTGTCGGCGGCGGCAATTCGGGAGGCCAGGCGGTCGTCTATTTGGCGACCAAGGCCGCCAAGGTCTGGCTGCTGATCCGCGGGCCGAGCCTCGAAGCAAGCATGTCGCGCTATCTCGTCGACCGCATTGCCGCGCTCGAAAACGTGGAGGTGGTGACGGAGACGGAAATCACCGGCCTCGAGGGTCGCGAGGGCAAACTTGAGGCGGTGCGCTGGCGCCGGCGCGGATCGGATCAGGAAGTCCAACGACCGATTGAACACTTGTTCCTGTTCGTCGGCGCTGATCCGAACGCGAGCTGGCTCGCCGGCTCAGGGGTCGCGCTCGACGCGAAGGGATTCGTCTTGACCGGCGCGGAGGCTGGCGAGGGGCGCGGTCTATTGGAAACGAGCCGTCCCGGCATCTTCGCCATTGGCGACGTGCGCTCCGGCTCGACCAAGCGCGTGTCCGCCGCGGTCGGCGAAGGTGCGCAGGTGGTGCCGGCGCTCCACGCTTACCTCGCTCAAGCTGATAGCGCGCCTGCCGCCGTCCGAAATCGCGAAATGATGTCAGCGTCGAAGTGAGGCGCTCCACGCTTATTGACGCTTCCCTACGATGACGATGAAATAGCCGTTGTGCCAGTCGCTGCCCCTGTTGCTCCGCATTGGAGGGTCGATGCGAACGTCCGTATTGCTGCTGCTTCTCATGAGCGGCGTTGCGACAGCCGCCGAGGCGGGATCGCTGCGGGTCAGCGGGACGACCGGCTATCTCGCGGAATGGGAGTTGGCGGGCGATCTTCCGTCGGGTGGGTCCGGGCTTGTCGGGGAGTTTTCCGGGCCGGTGATTTTCCGGCACGTCGGCCTTTGCAGTGCGAACGGGCCCGAAGAGAAGCCCGGCGAAATCAAGCTGCAGATATCGAAGACCGGCTCAGCATCCGAGGTCCGCGCGACGCTGATCATGGCCGGTAAGAAATGCACCTTCGGCGGTCAATTCAATGCCGGCTATTCCGGCGCGATGAACTGCGAGGATGCCAAGGGCGTTCCGCTGACGATTTCCTTGCAATGAACTGAGCGAAAGCCCGGTGGGCGGCCTTACTCCGCGACGCTCTCGCGCAGCCGGACGACCTGGAGGCGCAGGCGCTCGCAGCCGAGTTCGTGTTCGAAGCGGATCACCTCATCGCGAGCCTGGCTGATGCGCAGCCGAGCGAGTCGCTCCTCGTCGCGCTTGCAGATTTGCTCCTGAGTGAGTGAGGGCGCCGCAGGTTTGGCAGCGGCATCGCGTTCCGGCCGTTGCGGATCGGCGGCCTTCGCGGCTGCATTGGTCGGCGCCGACGGACTGGCGGCAACCTCGGGACGCGGTGCATCGCCGACAAGGCTTTCCCGCAATCGCAGCACTTGCTTGCGCAGCCGCTCGCAGACAAGCTCGCGTTCGAACCGAACGGCCTCGTCGGGATCCTGACTGGCGCGCAGGCGGATGAGCCGCTCCTCGTCGCGTTTGCAGACATCGTCCGGCGCGAGCGCTGCGAGCTTCTCGTCGGGCGTTCGCGCTGGTGCAGGCTCCACTTTCGCCGGCGCGGGCGGGCGCTGATCGGCTGGGGACTTCGTCTCGGCTTTGATGTCGGGCTTCGTCTCAGCCTTGGCCTCCGTCTTGGCTTCCGACCTGACCTCATCGGCTGGACGCGGCGATGCACGCTCGCGGCGTTCCTGCTCGATCGCTGCGAACCGCAATCGTTGTTCTTCAAGCTGCCGGTTCAGGGCCGCTTCGCGCTCGACACGCGCGCTTTCCGCAGCGGCAAGTTCCTTCTCGCGCGCGATGCGTTCGATTGTCTGCAGCTTGTATTGTGCCTCGACGATCTGCGGCGAGGTCGGAAAACGGGCGACGAAATCGCGCAATACGGCGGGATCGTCGGAGCCCTTGATCTGCTCCCAGGCCAGCCGATCGGTCTGGTTCAGGAAGTACTCGTCGATCAGCGAGATGTAGAGTTCCGGGCGCTGCCGTCCTCGGGTCTGCTCGTTCACGTCGGCGGCAATGCGACGGAACAGGCGTCCGATTTCAAGGCCGGGTTCCTGCAAGCGTTTGAGCAAGGCGCCGGTGAACGGACTGTTTCGGCCGGTTCCGTCCGCGGCAACTTCATCGGCGGCCGTGGCATAAGCCACCACCATGCCCTGGGCCTTGTCGATTCGCGCAAGCCCGCGGATCGTATCGATGTTGCGGCTAGCCCCCGCAACCTTTCGTCGAAAGCCGTCGACCAGGGGATTATTCCGGCAGGCGTCGAGAATCATGATCTTGACGCCGCTCGCACGATCAAGCGCGGCGCGGACATCGTCCAGCATGATCATCTGATAGCGGAGGCTGATTTCGTCCTCGACCTCCGCATCGGTCGGCATCAGATAGTTCTGGCCGTGATACTGCAGCGCGTGGCCGGCATAGAAGAACAATGCCGCGTCGGCATCGACTGCCATGCGGGCAAACTGCGCCATGGCGCGATCGAAGTCGCGTTTGCTGGCATTGGTCGTGACCGTAACGGTAAAGTCGAGGGCGCGAAGAACGGCGGCCAGATCTTCGGCGTCGTTTTTCGGGTTAATCAGCGTGAGATCTTGCTTCTTGTAGTCGGAGTTGCCGATGATGAGCGCGACCCGGCGTTCCGCAAAGCTTGCGCTTGCCGACAGCAGCACCAACGCCATGCCGCACATCGCGGCAAGCCACGATGCTCGGCATCTGCACGGGACCACCCCGATCAGCATTCCGGGCATCTCCAACTGACGCCTTTACCGGCGGTGCCGGTGAACGACGGCGGCGACGGGACGACGGGGGAAGGACGCCACCACCACTATCTTGAGTGGTTTGGAGTAGACAGGTGGTTCATGCGCCAAGTGATTTTCGTCGCCCAGAAGCAGCTGAAGCGTATGCTCGCCAAGGGGCAGCGTGACCTGGGCCTCCGTCTGTCCTGCGCCGAAATGTAAATGATTGAAATCATTTGGTATCGGCTGATCGAACGGCGGCAGTGGCGCATCGATCAAAAGGTGGTGATGGCCGGTATTGGGCTTTTCGACCCCCGCCGGGGCGACACCCATGTTAACCAGCCCGAAGCGGATATTCACCGTCGGCAACAGGTAGCTGCCGTCGGCCGGGTACACGAAGTAGACCTTGGCGCCCGGCGGGGACGGATGGCGCTGCTTGACCGCCGCCTGCGCTGCTCCCTCTTCGAGCACGCGAACGGTGATGCGATCCGACATCACCGGGGGCGAGTGCGGAACGTGATCCTTGTCGCCCAACAGCAGCTGCAAGGTGTGCTCGCCCGGAGGAAGGTTCAGCTCAGCCTCGGTTTGACCGGCGCCGAAATGCAGATGATTGAAATCGTTCGGGATCGGCTGGTCGAGTGGCGGCAGCTCGGTATCAATCAGCAGATGGTGGTGGCCTGAGTTCTCCCGGTTCGAGCCCGCGGGCGCAACCCCCATGTCGTGAAGGCCGAAGTGAACGACGGACTTCGCCGGGAGCGTCGCGCCATTCTTGAGGTCGACGAAATACGCCGCGGCGCCCGGAGGCGACGGCGTCAGGACGCGCGGACCGGCCTGCGCTTGCGCAGGATCGACGACTCGAACCGTGACCCGCTCCGACATGACGGCAGGAGAATGCGGAACGTGGTTTCTGTCGCCGAGCAATAGCTGCAGCGTGTGTTCGCCGGGCGGCAGGTCGATCGTGGCTTCGGTCTGACCGGCGCCGAAGTGCAGATGATTGAAGTCGTTCGGGATCGGCTTATCGAGCGGCGGCAGCTCGGTGTCGATCAGCAGATGATGGTGGCCTGAGTTTTCGCGATCCGAGCCGGCCGGCGCCACGCCCATTCCGGTCAAGCCGAAATGGATCAGGGCTTTCGGCGCGATCGTCGCGCCGTTCTTCACGTCAACGAAATAGACCGCCGCGCCGGGCGGCGACGGTGTGAGGCGCGGCGTTGCCGCTTCGGCAGGATCGAGAACACGAACCGTGATGCGATCAGACATCACTGGCGGTACGTGCGGGATGTGACCCTTATCGCCGAGCAGGAGCTGCAACGTATGCTCGCCGGGAGGAAGGTCGAGGACCGCCTCGGTCTGACCGGCGCCGAAATGCAGATGATTGAAGTCGTTCGGGATCGGCTTGTCGAGCGGCGGCAATTCGGTGTCGATCAGCAGGTGATGGTGGCCCGAGTTCTCCCGATCGGAACCCGCCGGCGCGACGCCCATTCCGGTCAGGCCGAAATGGATCAGCGCTTTGGGCGGAAGCGTCGCGCCGTTCTTGACGTCGACGAAGTACACCGCTGCCCCTGGCGGCGACGGGGTGCGCGAAGCGGCCTGCGCATCGGCGGGGTCGACCACCCGCACGGTGATGCGCTCCGACATGACCGGCGGGGAGTGGGGGACATGGCTCTTGTCGCCGAGCAGCAGTTGCAACGTGTGCTCGCCGGGAGGCAGGCTGATCTCCGATTCGGTCTGCCCGGCGCCGAAATGCAGATGATTGAAGTCGTTCGGGATCGGCTGGTCGAGCGGCGGGAGCTCGGTATCGACCAGCAGATGATGGTGGCCCGAGTTCTCGCGATCCGATCCTGCGGGGGCCACACCCATGCCGCGCAGCCCGAAATGAATGATCGATTTTGGCGGCAGCGTCGCGCCATTCTTGAGATCGATGAAATAGACTGCGGCCCCCGGCGGCGAGGGCGTCGGGCCGCCGCCGCTCGGCGCCTGGGCGAACGCGCTTCCGAAGCTCGCCAGAGCGAAAAGGACGCCAGCAGCGAATGATATCGAGCGCACGACGTATCCCTTCTTCAAAAAGCCGGCTGCACTGCAAACGCAGTCGCAAGGAATAACAGCAATCGGGCGCAGCATTGCACGCCCGCTCGATTTATCTAGAATATCATTGAAGGTAGGCAGGTAAAAGGCAGCGCGTTGCTTGCAAAAGGCAGTGGCTGCGCGTTCAAACGGACAAACGAGTTAAGGTTCCATGATTTGAGGCCAGCAAAAGCGGCTCAAAAGCTTGGAACAAAGCGATTAAGACATGGAGCGACGTAGCGAAGTCCAACTGAAGGTTGCTGCTTCGCAAAATCCCAACTTGATTTGAAAAGGGATCGTGATGCGTCCTCAGCCCGCTTTTCTCCCCAGCGCCGCAGTCCTTGCAGCACTTTGGTGCGGCGATGCGGCAGCTCAACTCAAGCCCGGCGAGTCCCCCGCGCCGCCAGCAGCGACGAGCACTGCGCCGTCGACCGCCACGCTCGATCCCGGAGAAATTTTCCGCGACTGCCCGGAATGTGCCGAAATGGTTGTGGTGCCGGCCGGCGAGTTCAAGATGGGCGGTAATGACACCGTCTATGAAAAGCCTGAACATCGCGTGGTGATCGCAGCGCCGTTCGCCATCGGGCGACGCGAAATCACCGTCGAAGAGTGGGATCTTTGCGTCAGCACCGGCGGCTGCCGGTACCGACCTGGCGATTACGGATGGGGGCGGGGCAATCGGCCGGTGATCGATGTGAGTTGGGAGGACGCCAAGGAATTCGTCGGCTGGATGTCGCGGAAAACCGGGAAGGCCTATCGGCTCCCCAGCGAAGCGGAGTGGGAATACGCGGCGCGCGCGGGAACAGCGTCGCCGTTCTGGTGGGGCCGCGCCACTGGCGGTCATGCCAACTGCGAAGACTGCGCCACGACGCCGTTGCGGCAGACCATGCCGACGGGTTCGTTCCGTCCCAACGGCTTCGGCCTCTATGACGTTGCCGGCAACGCCGCCGAATGGGTGGAAGATTGCTGGAACGAATCCTATCGCGGCGCGCCGATGGATGGCTCGGCGTGGACCATGGGCCAGTGTCGCCAGCGCGTTTTGCGCGGGGGATCATTCGCCAGCAAGCTGACGATGGTTCGGTCGGCCGCGCGCTTCAGATACGATCAGGACGTGCGTTATTACGCCAACGGATTCCGCGTCGCGCGCGACTTGAAATAGCGTCGGGTGCGTTTTCCTCAAGGCTTGCCGAAGAGCGTGCGGAACAACGCTTCGATCCCGTCGCGCCGGTCGTTGGTGACGTAAGTGAGGCCGTGTGCGCGCATCAGGCCGCGCTCATCGAGGCCATGCGAGGCGCCCGTCGCAACCAGCATCTCGGCACGAAAATCGTCATAGGCAAACGGCTTGCCCGCGAGCCGGCACACCACTTTGTAATCGCACGCGACCGGCCCCGGAACTTGCGCGATGCGCGCCGCGTCCGCGCGCACGACATCGCTGTTCGCGAAATATCGCGCACGATAGTCCGGATCGAACAGCACCAACGCCGGCTCGATGCGGAGCGTCGCCACAAGCCGCACCACAACGACAAGGACGACCACGCCACGCGCCGCGCCTTCGCCGAAACGTCGCCCGAACGCTGTTGCGCCGGCGCGATCGAAGGCAAGCCCGAGCCCCACCGCCGTCGCGATCACGAGATCGAACTGCGCATTGTCGAGGATCGCTTCGCCGCTCCATTGCACGACAAAGGCGATGAACGCGACCGCGACGAACAGCATGGTGAAACGCGCCGCCTCCCGCTTCGGCTCGGCCGCGACCCAGATCCCCCACAGCATCAGGGCCGGCAGAATCCATTGCAGCCGGCCCAGGCCCTTGAGCGCGCGCATCACGCTATAGGGTCGTGGGGTCAGCAGATTGGCGAAAAAGATGTCGCCATAGATGAGATAGCAGAGCGCTAACCCGAGCGCGGCGGCGCCGGCGCCGGCAGCCAGTGCCACGGCGGCACGGCGGCGGTCGTGCATCGCGAGCCACAGCAGCGCCGTCACCGGCACCGCAATGATGTTGTGCTTGTAGAAGCCCGCTGCCGCCATCAGCAGGATCGGCGGCACCGCGGATTTCTTCGTTGCCGTGCGCGCGAGGAACCAGGCGAGCGCCGCCATCATGATGGCATGGCCGACGAGCTGCGGGTCGTTCATGCCGGCAAACCGGTTGAACGCGCGCGCCATCACGGCAACGAACCAAAGGCCGCCGATCGCCGCCCCGGCGCGGCCGCCGCCGAGTTGCCTGATGACGAGCGCGATCAGTGCGCCGACAGCGAGGATTGCGGCAATCGACAGCACCCGGCCGACGTAAAGTGCATCGCCGAACACCTGCGCGAGGCCGCCGACCACGTAGAACGACAGCGGCGGATAATTGTTGACGATCAGCGTATCGGTCGGCGGATAGAGCGGCGCGGCGCCCATGGCAGCGTCGGCAAAATAGGCGTTCCAGCCTTCGTTCTGCGCGATCTCGATGGGAAAGCCGGCGCGCCACAGCGGCCAAACCATGAAATAAGCGGCAAGCAGCGCGAGCAGCGCAACCTCAGCATTGACAGCGAGCCGGCCCCCCGCCGTGCCCGTCATCGCGCGCGTCCGGCAACGCGGTCGAGCGCGCGCAGCACCTCATCCGGCTCGGGCGTAGCGCCTTTGCCGCCGACGACCTCGATCGGGCCCGACCCCATCGGGCCGGTCAGCCCGGGCTCGCTGCCGATGAAGATCGCGACCAGCGGCACCCCGAGCGCCGCCGCCACATGCACGAGCCCGGTATCGACGCCGACCACGAGCTTCGCTCCGGCGATCAAGGCTGCGACCTCGTCGAGCGGCCGGCGCTCGGGCACGCTTCCGGCGGGCTCGCCGGCGGCGGTGGCGATCGCTTGGCTGCGCTCGCGTTCGGCCTGATCGCCCCAAGGCAGCACCACGTTGAGGCCGCGCCCGCGCATGCTGCGGGCGACCGCGATCCAATTGTCGATTGCCCATTCCTTGCCGGGCTGCGCCGTGCCGTGAAACAGCACCCCGTAGTTGCTGGCCGGCGCTTCTGCAGCGAGCTTTGTACGATCGAGGCCGAAATCAACCGGCCCATTCGCCTCGTAGCCGAGCGCAAGGCCCGATAGCGTGCGGTTGCGCCGGATCGCGTGCACGGCCCGTGGAACCGTGTGCCGGATGTTGTAGAACCAGCACGCCAAACCCTCGCGCACGCTCGCCCGATCGTAGCCATGACGCACGCCGCGGACCATGAACGCGATCAACGCGGAGCGCACCAGCCCTTGGGTGTCGACGGCCGCGTCATAGCGCTGGTCTCGCAGCCGCAGCCGAAATTCGCCGATGTCGCGCCAGGTCGCGAGTTCGTGCAGCCTTCCCCGCCACCGCCGCGAAGCGACCGGAATGACGGCATCGACGCCGGGATGAAGCCGGGCTAGCGGCGCATAGGCCTCCTCCACCACCCAGGTGAGACGGGCGTCCGGCCGGTAACGCCGCGCATCGGTGATGGCCGGCATGTGGTGGACGACGTCGCCGAGCGAGGAGGTCTTAATGAACAGTATCTCGGCCATACCAGGTTCCCGGATCATTCCGGCTGCCGCTGGCTCATATACACTGCCCGGCGGCTTGTCACCCGCAGTTGCCGCCGCGCTAACGTGATATTCAGGTCCGCCGGATAAGCCCTGTCAGCCCGACAAATCGGCCCGTGAGCGAGCCAAGATGACCACCCTGGTGACCGGCGGCGCCGGCTATATCGGCAGCCATATGGTGTACGCCCTCCTCGCGGCCGGCGAACGGGTGGTCGTGCTCGACAATCTGTCGACGGGCTTCAAATGGGCGATTGCAAGCGGCGTGCCGCTCGTCGTCGGCGAAACCGGCGACGAGGCCTTGGTTGCCCGCCTCATCGCCGAGCACGGGGTCGACGCCATCATCCATTTCGCGGCATCCATCGTGGTGCCGGATTCGGTGTCGAACCCGCTCGGCTATTACCGCAACAACACGGTGAATTCGCGCAGCCTCATCGAGTGTGCCGTGAAGGGCGGGGTCAAGGCCTTCATCTTTTCATCGACGGCCGCGGTCTACGGCAATCCGGAGCACGTTCCGATCGGGGAGGACGACCCGGTGGCGCCGATGTCGCCCTACGGCTCGTCCAAGCTGATGACCGAGATCATGTTGCGCGACGCCAGCGCCGCGCACGGCATCCCCTACGTCATCCTGCGCTACTTCAACGTCGCCGGCGCCGATCCGCAATTGCGCACCGGCCAGTCGACCAAGGGCGCGACGCACCTCATCAAGGTCGCGGTGGAGACGGCGCTTGGCAAGCGCTCCAGCATGCAGGTGTTCGGCACCGACTATCCGACCCCCGACGGCACTTGCATTCGCGACTACATCCACGTGACAGACCTGGTGCGCGCCCATTCGGGCGCGCTCGCCTATCTGCGCGGCGGCGGTCATCCGGTCACGCTCAATTGCGGCTACGGCCATGGCTTCTCGGTGCTGGAAGTCATCGATACGGTGAAGCGCACGTCGGGCGTCGATTTTCGCGTCGACTACGCCGAGCGGCGGCCGGGCGATCCGTCGCAGATCGTGGCGAAGTCCGATCGCGTCCGCGCGACGCTCGGATGGCAGCCGCAATTCGACGACCTTGCCACCATCGTTGCCCACGCACTCGCCTGGGAACGCAAGCTCGGCACCCTGCAGAACTAGCGCCGCCGCGCATCGGTCTTGGGCAATCTCTGCGACCGGGGCGATTGACCTTCGCACCCCTTCCGTCTATTCGGCTGCACGCGGGGACGCCGGCCTCGCTTCCTTTGTCTCCACCCGCATCCAGAAGATTTTGCCATGAGCGCAGACGCTTCCCGTTACGTCATTTCGCCGCCGCCGCAACCCGCCATCGCCGTTGTGGGCAGCGACAAGCTGTTCCCGGTGCGCCGAATCTGGTGCGTCGGGCGCAACTATCTCGAGCACATCAAGGAAATGGGTCAGGATGAGCGCGAGCCGCCGTTCTTCTTTGCCAAGCCCGCCGACGCCATCGCGCCGGATGGCGCGACCATTCCCTACCCGCCCCTCACCAAGGACCTCCATCACGAGGTCGAGTTGGTGGTGGCGCTCAAGGGCGGGGGTCGCAACCTCAGGGCCGCCAAGGCGAACGATCTGATCTGGGGCTATGGCGTCGGCATCGACCTGACAAGGCGCGACCTCCAGATCGCCTCGCGCGACATCAAGCGGCCGTGGGAAATCGGCAAGGCGTTCGACTTTTCCGCCCCTTGCGGCGCGCTGCGCCCTGCAAGCGCGATCGGCCATCCGAAGAAGGGCCGGATCACGCTCAAGTGCAACGGCAAGATTCGTCAGGACGGCGATCTCGAGCAGATGATCTGGAACGTGCCCGAGGTGATCGAGAAACTGTCCGAGATGGTAGAGCTCGCAGCCGGCGACATCATCATGACCGGCACACCGTCAGGCGTCGCCGCAACCGTGGCCGGCGACCGGCTCGAATGCGAAGTGGCCGGGGTCGGCACGCTCACCGTGACCATGGGGCCGCCGCTGAAGTAGAGTGTAGCCCGGATTGAGCGGAGCGAAATCCGGGGTGGTGCTGAGTATGGTCCGGTACCGTCGGAATTTCACCGCAGGCGGCACATTCTTCTTCACCGTGACACTCGCTGACCGTACCTCGCAGGTTCTGATCGATCACATCGATCACTTGCGCGCGGCAATGAGGGAAATTCGGCGCGCGCATCCATTTACGATTGATGCGGTCGTGGTGCTACCTGATCACCTGCACATCGTGATGACTCTGCCAGCAGGAGATGCCGACTTCACGAACCGGTGGCGGCTCATTAAACGCCGTTTCACTGACGGTGTCGTGAAATCGGGAACTCCGGTGGCGCGCCTACAAAGCGGAGAGCCGGCATTATGGCAACGTCGGTTCTGGGAGCATACCATCCGGGATGACGACGATTTCGAACGCCACGTCGACTATGTTCATTTCAATCCAGTGAGGCACGGCTTTGTCGCGAGCGCTCGCGACTGGCCGTATTCCTCGTTTCACAGCTACGTGCGACGTGGGCTCTTACCGCAAGACTGGGGCGGGGATTTCGGGCACGATCAAGACACCTTTGGCGAACGCCGCTGGTGACAACCCGGATTTCGCTGCGCTCAATCCAGGCTACTGGTTCCCATCAGCCGCCGCCGGCGATGCTCTTCGCGGCTTGCGCCGGGGCCACTGTGCGGCCGACCACCGTGACCAGCATGTTGCCCTCAAGCATCCGCTTGGCAACGCGCTTCACATCGTCCAGCGTGATCGCCTCGACGAGGCTATTGCGCTTTTCGATGTAGTTGATGCCGAGATCTTCAAGCTGAATCTGCACGAGCTGCTCGGCGATCTTGACCGAAGTGTCGAAGCGCAATCCATACGATCCCGTGAGGAAGGACTTGGCCTTGTCGAGTTCCTCCTGGGTGGGGCCCGTTTGCGCGAGCTTGCGGATTTCAGCTTCCATCACTTCGAGGGTCTGGCTCGCGCGGTCGGCCCGCGTCGCCGTGCCGCTGATGAAGAGTGACGTATAGTCGAGCGGCATCACCGCGCTGTAAACGGAATAGGCAAGTCCGCGCAATTCACGCACTTCCTTGTAGAGGCGCGAGGAGAATGCGCTGCCGCCAAGGATGTGGTTGAGCACGAAGGCCGCGACGAAATCCGGGTCCTTGCGCGGAACGCCGGGCGCGCCGATCATCAGCACGGATTGCGGCACGTCGAGCTCGATCGCGATGCGCTGCCCCAGCCCCTGCGGTATCGCCGTGGCGACGGGGGAAAGCTTGGCCTTGGCCGGCAGGTCGCCAAACACGGTGTCGATCAGTTTGCCTGCGCTCTCCGCATCGATATTGCCGACGATGCCGATCTTGAGATTATCGCGCGCGAAGAGGTTGTGCGCCGCCGTCCTCAGATCGTCGGCGGTGATGGTCGGCACCGAGTGCAGCGTGCCGCGTACGGGGCGTCCGTAGGCATGGTCGGGGAACGCGGTCGACCACCAGCGCTGATTGGCAAGCTCGTTCGGGCTCGTGGTCGCGCGGCGCAATCCGGAGAGGATCTGCTCGCGAATGCGCTCGAGGTCTTCGCTATCGAACCGCGGCTCGGTAAGGGCGAGCCGCAGCAGCTTGAATGCCTCATCCTGGTTTTCCGACAACGTGCGCAACGAGCCGGAGATGTAGTCGCGCGTCGCCGTGATGTTCAGCTCGATGGCGTTCGAACTCGACGAGTTCATGAAAGCGCTTCGAGTCGATGTCGCCGGCACCCTCGTCGAGAAGCGACACCATCAGGTTGGCGACCCCCGGCTTGTCGACGGGGTCTTGCGTCGCTCCGCCACGGAATGCGAATTCGATCGCGACCAGCGGAACCGAAGGCTCCCGCACGAGCCAGGCAGTGATGCCCTTTGGGCTGACCACGCGTTCGATGGTCGTCGCGCGAGCTGCGGGTAGCACTGCGGCAAGCGCGGCCGCGATGACAAGCGCGCCGAAACAAGCGCGTAGCGGATGAAGGCGAGCGCGTGCGTTCACGAGTGTTTCTCCGGGCCAACGGGGAGATCTTTCACGAGATAACCGGTGACCGACCGACGCTTGTCAAGCCACTTGCGTGCGACATCGCGTACCGCCTCGGCGGTCACGGCGCGGACTCCGTCCGGCCACGCCTCGACTTTTTCCACGGTTCCACCTGAGGTGAGGGCCGCGCCGAACCAGCGCGCCATCGTCGCTTGATTATCCTGAGCATAGACGACGTCAGCAACGAGCCGCGTCTTGGCGCGGTGCAGTTCTTCCTCGGTGACGCCCTCGGCAACGACCTTCGCGATCACATCGTCGAGCGCGGACTCCACCACCTCGAAAGAGATGCCCTGCCGCGGCGTTGCGAAAACCCCAAAACGCGTTTCGTCGAGCGCCGTCGATTGATACCAGCCACCGGCGTTGGTTGCGAGGTTCTGCTCGACCACGAGCGCGCGGAAGATGCGGCTCGTCTCGCCGGCGCCGAGAATTCTGGGCGAGCACGTCGAGGGCTTCCGACTCACCCGGCATAGCTGTGGTGGACGACGGCACAAGATAGTTGCGCTGCAGGCTTGGCTGGGCAACCCGCGGATCGGCCATGGTGAGTTGCCGCACCGCGACCGGCGTCGGTTCCTGCGGCCGCATGCGCGGGCCAGGCTCGGAGCGCGGCTTCACCGCGCCGTAAATCTTTTCGGCGATCGGCTTGACCTCGTCAGCGGTGACATCGCCTGCGATCACCACCACCGCATTGTTCGGTGTGTAAAAGTGCCGGTAGAAGGCGAGCGCATCCTCGCGATTGAGCTTTTCGATCTCCTGGTGCCAGCCGATCACCGGCCGCCCATAGGGATGATTGAGGTACAGCGCCGCGGCGACTTGCTCGCCAATCCGGGCGTCCGGGCTGTTGGCCACCCGCATGTTGAACTCTTCCAGCACCACATCGCGCTCGGACATGACGACGTCCTCGCTGAGCACGAGCCCGGTCATGCGGTCGGCTTCGAACTCCATGACCTTCGGCAGGTATTGCTTGGCGATGCGCTGGAAGTAGGCGGTGTAGTCGGCGGTCGTGAAAGCGTTTTCCTGGCCGCCGATGGTGGCAAGCGTCTGCGAAAACAGGCCGGCTGGATTCTTCGCGGTGCCCTTGAACATCAGGTGCTCGAGGAAATGGGCGAGCCCGGACTTGCCCGCCGTTTCGTCGGCGGACCCAACCTTGTACCAGATCATGTGGGTCACGACCGGCGTGCGGTGGTCCGGGATGACGACGACCTCAAGGCCGTTCGCAAGCGTGAAATGAGAGATCGTGGGACCGGCGGCGCCGGCAGGAGCTGTCGCCTGGATCAGGAGCGCGACCGCCGCGGCAACGCCGAACGCGCAGCGCCCACCTACAGGGTAAAGTGCTCGCGCGGTGCGACGACCGCCTAGATGAGATTGGATGAGGAACCAAATGTCACGAGGAAAGCCGGCACGGCACAACACACGAAACCAGCTCATTGATTACCCCGGACCATCTGCGGATCTTGCTTGCCCTTCGCCGCGATGCCGCTGTCTTTGGTGAAGACACCGTAAGGCTGGCTCGGCGACGGCGTGCGATACCCGGATGGCGGTTCGGTAAGCGTCGTACGCGCTGGTTCGCGCGTGAACGGCGCGACCTCCGGCTTCTGCTTGATGTTGGTGAAGTCGAGAAACTCGGACCAAAGGCCGCCTTTGTACCCAAGCTCAGCCGGACTCATCTCGGCATTGCCGCCGCCGCCCGCGGGACTGGCGCCAAGCCTCTGGGGGGCCGACGTATCTCCCTTGCCGTCCGGCCCTGTCCTGCCTGCTTCCCTTTGTTCGGGGGTCATGCGGTCTTGCTGGATGTCTCTGTTCCAATCGATCGCCCGGCGATCGGCCTTGGCCTTCTTCTCCGCCTTCTGCTTCTTGATATCCGGATCGTCCGGCCATGCCGCGTTCTTGGGCAGCGAGTTCACCCCCGGTGGCGGCAGGTCGCGGCTCGGCGGTATCACGAGGGGCGGGCGTTCCTGATACTGAATGCCCGCCTCCTGGCCGTTCCGCAGGCCGAGCTTGCGTAGGAAGTCGCGCATGAACTTTTCGTCGGGCAGTGCATCGTCGTCGTCTGCGGCGTAACTCGCGCCGATCCCCGTCGCGAGTATCAGAAACACGCCACAGGCCACCATCATGGCGGCACGCGCAAAGCTGCGGTTTGGTTTAGCTTGCGGCATTTGCCGTCCCCACAATTGTCACACCCGGTCTTCGTCGCCCCCAACAACGCGCCAGCTGATTGGTCGCGTTTAACTATTGTGTCACATCAGGGCGCTTTTGCGGCGCCCCCGCAAACAACGATTCATACAGGAGACCGATAACCCCGGCAACGATCGCTGCATCCGCGAGGTTAAAAATCGACCACTGGAATGTCCAACCGTTCCCACTGACGTGAAAGAGGACGAAATCCACCACGGCACCGTGCACGACGCGATCGATCCCGTTGCCGATGGCGCCGCCGATGATCATGCCGAGAGCAAGGCCCGACAGGCGCGAGCTCGTGCGGAAGAGCCAGATGCCCAGCAGAATGACAGCGATCACCTTCAGGGCAAACAGCGCCCATTGCCCCAGCGGCCCAGCCTGCTGGAACATGCCGAAGCTGATGCCGGTATTCCAAGCAAGCACGATGTCGAGGAACGGCGCCAGCGCGGTGCGGCCGCGATTGGCAATGTCGAAGCCATAGAGCAGCCAGAGCTTGAGCGCTTGGTCGAGGGCGACGATCACCGCGGCAACGGCAATGCCGATCCGCTGCGGAGCGCCGCCCAGGAGAGAGGTCATGTGGCGTGCGCGGCATGGGCCGCGTCCCACTCGCGCAGCGCCCGCGCATCGCGGGGGCTGACGTCGGGGTAATCGGGATCGGCGCCGACCGTCGGTAAAATCTTCCGCGATCGCGCGCATTTCGTCCCGGTCGCGGGACGAAATTCGACCGCAACGCCGGGCACGTCTTCGAGGCGAAATGCCGCGTGCGGCCCGGTGCCGCTTTCGATGGTTACCGCCGAAGTGATGGCGACGTCCGCCATGCCGTTTTCGCCGCGTTCGCCTTCGAGGTTGGCGGCGATCGTGCGCATCAGGTCCGCATCAGCGATGTAGATCGCGGGCGCGGCCTCGAGGCTCGAGCCGATGCGCTTGTTGGAGCGCTCGATCTCTAGTGCCCCGGTGACCACCCGGCGCACCCGCCGGATGTCGTTCCAGATGTCAGCGAGCGCCGCGTCGCGCCACGCCGCCGGGACCGTCGCGAAGGGTTCCAGGTGAACCGAACGCGCGCCGTCGCCGCCGCGGGCCAGATAGGCTTCCTCCGCGGTAAAGCAGAGCATCGGCGCAAGCCAAGTCACCGTCGCCTGAAAGAGCAGGTCGAGCGTGGTCAGCGCCGCCTTGCGCGTCACCGAGGAGATCGGGTCACAATACAGCGCGTCCTTGCGGATATCGAAATAGAACGCCGACAGGTCGACCGTCATGAAGTTGTTGACAGCGGCGAAGATGCGCTTGAAGTCGAACTCCGTATAATAACGCCGCACGCTCTCATCGAGCTCGGCGAGGCGATGGAGGACGTAGCGTTCGAGACCGGGCATCGCCGCATGCGCGACGCGATCGCCGTCCTGGAAATGCGCAAGGTTGCCGAGCATCCAGCGGATGGTGTTGCGCAGTTTGCGATAGGTCTCGACCGTGGTCTTGAGGATTTCCGGGCCGATGCGCACGTCGTCGCCGTAGTCCGACGCGCAGACCCACATGCGCAGGATGTCGGCGCCGGAGGCCTTGATCACGTCTTCGGGGGCCACCGTGTTGCTGAGCGACTTCGACATCTTGCGGCCGTTCTCGTCGAGAACGAAGCCGTGGGTCAGCACGACGTCGAACGGCGCCACACCGCGGGTGCCGCAACTTTCGAGCAGCGAGGACTGAAACCAGCCGCGATGCTGGTCGGACCCTTCGAGATACATCACGGTGTCGGGACCGCCGTCCTTCTTGCGACGGATGCCGGCGAGGCCCGGAAAATGTTTCGGGTCCTCCAGCACGAAGGCATGGGTCGAGCCTGAGTCGAACCACACGTCGAGAATGTCGTCGACTTTCTGCCAGTCCTCGTTGGCGAGCGAGCCAAGGAAGCGCTCGCGCGCTCCCCTCGCATACCAGGCGTCAGCACCTTCCTTCTCGAAGGCGTCGGCGATGCGCGCGTTCACTTCGCTGTCCTGCAGGATCTCCGCCGAGCCGTCGCTGTTCTCGCGCACGAACACCGTGATCGGCACGCCCCAGGCGCGCTGGCGCGAGATCACCCAATCGGGCTTGCTCTCGATCATGCCGGTGATGCGGTTCTCGCCCTGTTCAGGCACCCACCGCGTCGCCTTGATGGCGGTAAAGGCGCGCGCCCGCAATGTATCGCCAGCCTTCGCGCTGCCGTCGCTATCGGCGATCGGCTTGTCCATGGCGATGAACCATTGTGGCGTGTTGCGGAAGATTACCGGTTTCTTGGAGCGCCAGGAGTGCGGATATTGGTGCTTGAGGCGACCGCGAGCGATCAGCATACCCGCATCGATCAGCGCCTTGATCACCGCATCGTTGGCGTCGCCCTTCTCGCCTTTATCGGTGATAACGCGCTTCGGCTTACCGTTGGTGTCGCGCGGGCCGAAACCCGGCGCCTGATCAGTGAAGTAGCCGTCGGCGTCTACCGTGTAGGGGATGGTCGTGTTTAGATGGTAGCGCTCTTCGAGCCTACGTGCGTTGGCAATCCAGACATCGAAATCCTCGCGACCATGGCCAGGCGCGGTATGCACGAAGCCAGTGCCCGTATCGTCCGTGACATGTTCCCCCTCAACGAGAGGGACGATGAATTCATAACCTCCAGCAAGGCCTTTGAGCGGGTGATGGCAAGTCACTAACAAGCTCGAGGCACCATCATCAAATGGTACGTCATGCATCTTCTCGAACTTAGCCACTCGTGCTTGGCGAAAGACCTCGTCTGCAAGTTTCACTGCAATTAAAAGCCGGTCCCCCGCCTTTGCCCAATTGTTCGGGGGCGCCTCGGTTACTTCGTACAGGGCATACTCAACATGCTCCGAGAAGCTAATCGCCCGGTTGCCAGGAATGGTCCAAGGCGTGGTCGTCCAGATTACAACAGCGCTCTGGAGAAGATCGCTCCGAAGTTTTTGCTTGGCTTCACGAAGCTTTGCTGGAGCCTCCTCGTGAAACCAGAGTTCTGCGTCCGCAACCGGAAACTTCACCCACACCGTATCGCTGGTGTAGTCCTCGTACTCGACCTCGGCTTCGGCGAGCGCCGTCTTCTCCACGACCGACCACATCACCGGCTTTGAGCCGCGGTAGAGCGTCCTGTTCGCTGCGAACTTCATCAGTTCGCGCGCGATCTGCGCTTCTGCGGCGTAGTCCATCGTCGTGTAGGGATGCGCCCAATCGCCCTCGACGCCGAGGCGCTTGAACTCCTCGCGCTGCACGCCGAGCCAATGGTCCGCATAAGCGCGGCACTCGCGCCGGAACGCGATCATCGCGTCGGGATCGGAGAGATCGGGCTTGGCGCGGCCTTTGGCGCGATAGTTCTCCTCCTCGATCTTCCATTCGATCGGGAGGCCGTGGCAGTCCCAGCCCGGCACGTAGTTCGAATCAGCGCCCGCCATCTGCTGCGAGCGCGTCACCACGTCCTTGAGGATCTTGTTGAGCGCGGTGCCGATGTGGATGTGGCTGTTGGCGTAAGGCGGCCCGTCGTGAAGCACGAACTTCTGCCGGCCTTTGCCGCTTTCGCGCAGGCGGGCGTAGAGGCCGATTTTCGCCCAGTAGGCCAAGAGCTCCGGCTCCTTTTGGGGAAGGCCGGCGCGCATCGGAAAGTCGGTCTTGGGAAGAAACAGCGTCTCGTTGTAATCGCGGGCGGATTCGGAACTAACGGATTCGGACATGGCGGCTCAACCTAGGATGTGGAGGCAAAATGGGCTGATCCCGGTCCTCCGCCGACCCAAGGTCAGGCGGAGGCCGGGCCTATAATCAGCCGAGCCGCCGAGGCGAGCCTGCGCGCGAAGCGATCGCATGTCATCATGCGCGGCTTCCTAACATATCGATTGCGCCGCCGAAAGGGCCGCTATCTCATTGGCTTGCCATTCCGGCTCCTGCCGGAAACGGCGTGACCGTGCCGAGCGGCGGAAAGGCGTCGCCCGCGCGACGAAGCGCCATGCGGGCGATCCGGCAATCCTCGTCCATGCGGCGAATGAGGTCTTCGACCGAATCGAATTTCAATTCCGGTCTGATCCAGGCGATCACCGCGACATCGATGCTCTTGCCGTAGAGGTCTTCGGAGAAATCGAAGAGATAGACCTCGAGCAGGACCACCCCGGTATCGAACATCGGCCGCCGCCCGAAACTCGCCACGCCATCGAACCGGGCGCCGTCGACGCCGACCCTGACCGCATAAATGCCGTAGCGAAGCCCGCAGCCGGGATCGAGCCGCAGATTCGCAGTCGGATACCCGAGGGTGCGGCCGCGCTTGTCGCCGTGGGCGACTTCGCCGCTGACGAACCATGGAAAGCCAAGAAATTCGGCTGCCTCCTCGGGCCGGCCCGCTGCAAGCGCATCACGGATGGCGCCTGAGGAAATCCGCCGCCCGTCGTCAAGCAAGGCCGGCACGACCTCGACGGCGAAGCCGTGGCGGCGCCCTTCCTCCTGCAGAAAGGCCGGTGTGCCGGCCCGCGCCTTGCCAAAATGAAAGTCGAAACCGATCGCGACGCCCGCCACCCCAAAGCGGCCGATGAGAACGCGGGCAACGAACTCCGCAGGGTCGAGCGCGGCAAGCGCAGTGTCGAAATGCGTCACGATCGCGCCGTCGAGGCCGGTCGCGGCTAACAGGCGGAGCTTGGCGCGCTCGCCGGTCAGGCGGAACAGGGGTTCGTCGGGCCTGAAGTAGGCGCGCGGATGCGGCTCGAAGGTGAGCGCCGCTGCCGGTCGACCGAGCGCGCGCGCTTTCGTGATAGCGGCGGCGATGACGGCGCGGTGGCCGCGATGCACCCCCTCGAAATTGCCCATGGCGACGACCGCGTGAGTGAGCGGCCCAAGCTGCGGTGGCTCATCCAGTCGATCGTGAACGGCAGTGAAGGGTCGCTGCGGCGGCTCGGATTGCATCGATGGAGCTTTCCGGAAATTTGCCGGACCGTGCCCGCCGTGGTCACGGGAAGTCAAGCCGCCTGCCGCACCCGTTAACGCGACGCCAACCATGATCCGCTTATTTGCTGCGTCGTCTTTGGCTGCAACAGACCGTTTCGGCCGCGCTGTCGTTGCATTTTGGCGAAAATCGGTGCGGTAAAGCCGAGGCGGAGTTAACCGGTTTTTCAACCGCCCTTGGTAACTTCCTGCCGCTTTTGGGGGGCAGTTCCCGGGTGGTCACGCCTTCCCCGACGCAGGCATTCGGCAGCGCTAGGAGCCAGGCGAGGCCGACGAGAGGCGCCGAGAGTGGCCGAAACGGAGTGGGAGATGGCAGTCGACTTAGCGATGCCGGTTCTGGTCGTTGACGACTACAGCACGATGATCCGCATCATACGCAATCTGCTCAAGCAGATCGGATTCCAGGATATCGACGATGCCGCCGACGGCACCGCAGCGCTCGGCAAGATGCGCGGGAAGCGATACGGCCTCGTGATCTCCGATTGGAACATGGAACCAATGACGGGTTACGACCTGCTCAAGGAGGTCCGCCAGGACCCGGGGCTGTCGCGCACTCCGTTCATCATGGTGACGGCGGAATCGAAGACGGAAAACGTCATCGCGGCGAAGAAGGCTGGGGTCAACAATTACATCGTCAAGCCGTTCAACGCCCAGACGCTGCAGAGCAAGATCGAGGCTGTATTCGGCGAATGATATCGGTCGCCGTTACCACACTAGTCGCGGCGTCACCGCCTGCGGCGTGATCCCGGCCGTCGTGAACATCTCGGTGAGCGCCGCCGTCGGCGGGCGGTCGCCGAGTTCCTCGGCATGGATGCCGCCTAATACAAAGAGTGCGTCGAGACCGAGGGCACGGGCGCCGGTGATGTCGGTGCGGAGCGAATCGCCGATCGCGAGAACGCGCATGCCGGCGACCTGGTCGCCGCGTGCGGTCGCCGCCGCTGCGAGGGCGGCGTCGTAGATCGGACGGTGCGGCTTGCCCGCATAAAGTACCTCGCCGCCCGTGGCGACGTAAAGGTCCGCGATCGCGCCGGCGCAATAGACAAGCTCATTGCCGCGCTCGACGACGAGATCGGGATTGGCGCACAGCATGAACAATTTGCGCCGACCCATGGCCTCGATCATCTCGCGATAATCCTCGGGCGTCTCCGTCGTATCGTCGAACAGGCCGGTGCAGACGACGTATTCGGCCTCCTCCATCAGCGTGAAGCGGACGTCGAGCCCCTCGAAGATCGAGAGGTCACGCTCAGGTCCGATATGGAATACGGCGCTGCCGCTGCGTTCGGCCATCACTTCGCGGGTGACGTCGCCGGATGAGGTCACCGCGTCATAAGCTTCGCGCGGCACTCCCAAGCGGTCGAGCTGGCGAACCACCCAGCCCGACGGGCGCGGCGCGTTGGTGATCAGCACCACCGTGCCGCCGCCGGCCCGAAATCGCGCGAGCGCATCGCCGGCCTCGGCATAGGCCGCTAATCCGTTGTGCACGACGCCCCAGACATCGCACAGCAGCACGTCGTAGCGCTGGGCCACGGTCGAAAAATTGTCCACGCAGGAAAACATTGCAACGTCAGGAGTGAGGGATCAGGAGATCAGGGATTTGACGGCAGAGGAGCTTCATCATCTGCCTAGATATCGGGATCAACCGAGCAAGCGTCCAGTGATTTCTCCCCGGAGGCCATCCGATTCCGGGTTGCTGATGCCTGATTATTGTGAACTGCGCGCGACGACCGCCCGCGCGATCTGAGCGATCACGGTTGGTCGTTCCAGAGCCTCGATACGTGGGGCGGATGCGGCAGGCCGCAGAACAGGTGCAGCGGTCGGCGGCTCGGGCGGAGCCGGTGCGGTCTCCTCCGGCTCGGCGGCCTGGACGGTCTCGACGGGCTGCAACACGTCGGCGCGCACCGGGCGCGCCTGGGCGAACAGCGCCCCCTGGCCGTACCTGATGTCGTAGTCGAGGAGATCGACAACAGTCGTTTCGGTCTCGATCTCTGCTGCAATCAGGTCGAGGCCGTAGCGTGCGAGGTGCCCCGACAGATCGACGGCGTCGATGTCGCCGCCGCCGTTGCCGCTCAACAGAAGCGCCGCCGGGACTTTGACGAAGCGGAAACCCCGCTCGGCGAGTTCGCGCGGCTCAAGCCTGAGATCACCGATGCCGTCCAGGGAGAAGCGATAGCCGAAGTCCATCAGGGCATTGAGGCTTTCGCGCTCAAGCGCGCCAAACGAACGATAGGCGGCCTGGCTGAACTCGAGCACGATCGATGGCGCGAGAGTGCGGTTCTCGTCGAGGAATTGGCAGAACTGCGGAAAGATGTCGGAGTCGACAAGCGTCAAAGGGGAGACACCGCAAAACAGTCCGACGTCGCGGTTCTTCGTCATCAACCGTTGCACCACTTGGGCGCAGCGTCGCAGCATCAGGTCATCGATCCGCGGCATCAGACCGGCGGCGGTCGCTGCCGGCATGAACTCACTCGAGGCGAGGAGTTCGTCCTCGGCGGTTCGCACCCGCGCGAGCGCTTCGTAGAAGCGAACCTTGCGCTGCGGCAGCGTCAGGATCGGATGCAGATAGAACTCGACTCGATTGCCTTCGATGGCGTTGCGGACCACGGCGACCGCAGCATCGCGGGTGAGCCCGCCAAACCCGGCAGTGGCCGGCTCCTCCAATTCGCGCCGCTGTGCTGCGACGGGTGAAACCATTGCGAGGCGCGGTGCCTCTGGACCGGTCGTGGCGCGATCCCGACCGGAGTCCGCAGGCGGAGGCTCGCGTGTTGGGATGCTGCGGCTTTGAAGGACGAGATCGTGGGCGTTCACCTGTTCGGCAAGCTGCTTGATGAGGCTGCCGATCTCGCCGATCTCCGACGTCAGCGGTTCGGTGCCGGCGACCGCCGCGTCCGTGCGCGTGACCGCATCGGCGACCTTGGTCTCCATCGACGCAACCCGCCGCCCGAGTTCGATCACCTGGCGCGCCAGGTCGGCGATGCCGCGGGACAAGTCCTGCACTTGCGTCGATCTCACGGTGCCGCTGCGTCCGCGCGCCACGATCGAGCAGAGTGCGAGGCCCGTCAGCGCTGCGATGCCGCCCACGAGGGCTCCGGTCGGCGCCATGCCGAAGACGAGGTAGAGCACGACGCCGAACGAGGCGCAGATCACCACCATAGAGGCGGCGACGATAACCGCGCTCACACGTGCCATTCGGTCCCCCGCCGGCGGCCGGACCCATTCCAGGCGCTTCAACCGGTCAAAGTGATTCGCGTTCCGATGCTACAGTGTTGGCAAGCACGGTGAAGGGCAAGCGTCGAACAGAACTTGTCCGCGATCGACGTTGGGCCGCCGATGAAACTCGGCGCCGCCTCCGCGGGACCTGCGACCAAATTGCCTGCCACTAAAATGGGTGCGCCGGGGGCAACGCCCGGTTACAGTGCCGGCCGGGGTCTCGACCGGCGGCTGGCATTTTTTACCGTCGGAAGGGTTGAACGTAGCGTGCAGTCGAACGTCCGGTTCATATGGTGGACAGCCTTTCTTCCGCCCGGTCAGAGGCTTCCAGTCTCGCTGGCTTCGCCAGCGTGGCGGAGCGCCCGTGGGCGGGCTTCTTTCTGTTCGCCATTGCCCATGGGGCGATCTGGACGCTGTTGCCCTACGCACTTTATGCGAACCTGCCGCTTGATCTGATCGAGGCGCTGACTTACGGGCGCGAGTGGCAGATCGGTTACGACAAGCTGCCGCCGCTGCCGTGGTGGCTGGTCGAGATCGCCTATCGCACGTTCGGAAGCGACATCGTCTACTACTTGCTCGGCCAACTCAGCGTGCTCGCCGCCTTCGCGGCGATTTGGGCGCTGATGCTGCGCATCTCGAATGCGCCGACCGCGCTTGCCGCGATCCTGATCATCGACGGCCTGCACTATTTCAATTTCACCGCGCCGAAGTTCAATCATGATGTGATCCAGCTGCCGTTCTGGGCACTCGCCGGATTGGCGTTCCACGGCGCGCTGCGCGGCGGGCGGATCGGTTACTGGATCGCGCTCGGCGGCGCGATTGGAATTGCATTCTGGGCGAAATATTTCGTCGTCATCCTCTGCTTGCCGCTCGTGCTGTTCATGCTGTTCGACCGCCGGGCGCGGCACTTCTTCGCGACGCCCGGACCCTATGTGGCGGCCGCCGTCACGCTCGTTATCGTCGCGCCGCATCTCGTCTGGCTGTACGACAATCAATTCCTGCCGTTCAGCTATCTCCAGGTCCGCGCGCGTGCGCCCAGCGGAATTTTCGGTCACCTCACCAATCCGGCGTTCTTCGCAATCGGCCAATTTTTCTGGCTGCTGCCCGCCGCCATCATCTCGCTGCCGCTGCTGCAGCGCCCGCGCGAGGCCGACGCGACCAAGGCCGACGACTATGACCGGCGCATTCTTGCGCTGCTGACCTTCGGCCCGGCTCTGACCGTCATCGTCGCCTCCGCGCTGAGCGGGCGTGCGCTCGTCAGCATGTGGGGCTATCCGCTGTGGCTCTTCCTCGGGCCTTGGATCGTTGTCGCCGTGAGTTCGCGCATCGACCGGGCGGCCCTGATGCGCGTCGCGGCGGTGTGGGGGGCGGTGACGGTCGTTTACGTATTGTCCTTCATCGTGCAATACGCGGTGCTGCCCTACTATGATCATCGCTATCGCGCCGTGCTGTTCCCCGGAGAGGAAATCGCCCAGCATATCGCGATGCGCTACCGGGCCGAGACCGGCACGCCGCTCGCGTACGTCGTCTCGACCATGTGGCTTGGCGGAAATATCGATCACTATGCGCCGGAGCACCCGCGCACCCTCATCGATGGCAATCCGCAGCGCGCCCCATGGATCGACCTCAAGGATCTTGCCGCCCGCGGCGGGGTCGTCGCTTGGACCGTCGGCGATCTGAACGTGGTGCCGGAACGCTATGCGGCGGTCGCCGGCAAAGCCGTGGTGCAACCGCCGTTCAGCGCACCGTTCCGCCGCGGCAACGGCGAAGTCACCGTCGGCTGGGCCATCATCCCGCCAGCTGGGGCGAAGCCGTAAATTGCACGCCTCCCAGCCGCAGGAAACCGTGCGGTGCGACTACCGCACCGCCTCGATGACCTTGCCGACCTTGCCGAACAGTTCGCCGATTTCGGCCTCGCTCGCGATGAGCGGTGGGGTGAGCGCGATGGTGTCGCCGGTCACGCGGATCAAGATGCCGTAATCGGAGAACGCCTTGTCCATCGCCGCGTAGGCGCGCTTGCCGAAGCCGTCGGGCTTGGAGGCGAGATCGATCCCGGCGGTGATGCCGACCGTGCGGATGTCGAGTACGTTGGGGAGCCCGCGCAATGTCATCGCGGCGTCGGCGAACATCGCCTCCAGACCTCGTGCGCGCTCGAACAGTTTTTCGTCGCGGTACACGTCGAGCGTCGCAAGCCCGGCGGCGCAGGCCAGCGGATGGGCCGAATAAGTATAGCCGTGGAACAACTCGATCACGTGTTCGGGTCCGCGCATGAAGGCGTCATAGACCGGCGCGCGCACGATCGCGCCGCCCATCGGCACGGTGCCCGACGTGACGCCTTTGGCAAACGTCATAATGTCCGGCACCACGCCGTAGCGCTCCGCGGCGAACGCAAAACCGAGCCGGCCAAAACCGGTGATCACCTCGTCGAAGATGAGGAGGATGCCGTACTTGTCGCAGATCGCCCGCAGCCGCTGGAGATAGCTCTTGGGCGACGGCAGCACGCCGGTTGAGCCCGCCATCGGCTCGACGATGACGGCGGCGATGGTCGAAGGATCATGCAAGGCCGCGATACGCTCGAGATCGTCGGCAAGATGCGCGCCCCATTCGGGCTCGCCCTTGGTGAAGGCCTGGGTGTCGCGGTTATAGGTGTGCGGCAGGTGGTCGACGCCGGTGAGGAGCGAGCCAAAGAACTTCCGGTTATTGACGATGCCGCCGACCGAAATGCCGCCGAAGCCGACGCCGTGATAGCCGCGCTCGCGGCCGATGAGGCGGGTGCGCGCGCCGTCGCCGCGCACGTTGTGATAGGCGAGCGCGATCTTAAGTGCGGTGTCGACCGCCTCCGAACCAGAATTGCAGAAGAACACATGATCGAGATCGCCGGGCGCGAGGGCCGCGACGCGGCTTGCGAGTTCAAACGCGTGCGGATGAGCGAACTGGAATGCCGGTGCGTAGTCGAGCTCCTCCGCCTGGCGCTTGATCGCCGCGACGATCGGATCGCGGTTGTGGCCCGCATTGCAGCACCACAGGCCAGCAGTGCCGTCGAGCACGGTGCGGCCGTCGTCGGTGTAATAGTGCATCCCCTTCGCCCGCGTGATGAGCCGCGGCGCCTTCTTGAAGGCGCGGTTCGGGGTAAACGGCATCCAGAACGCTTCGAGATCGTTGGGCCGCGTGGCGGCAGACAGGCGGGCTTCGGACGGGGACATGATGATCTCCACGCGATAGGTGCTTCTCACCGTAGTCTAGTACGGAATTGGTGACTTTCGAACGTCCACGCGCGGCGTCGCGGCGCTGCGCTGCACGGACTCTTAAAAATTTCTCGAAGATTCTGTGGCGATCGATTAGCGCGTCACATTTTGATCACCTCTTGTGACAACAGTTTGGTTGGGCGTTGTGTGGGGTGAGGGGCCTTGTCATGCGTGCGTTAGTCTCGGTGCCGGCCGCTGTTGCGGCCGGAATGGTATTGCTGTGTCTCAATTCGGCTGACGCCCATTCACGCACACACAGAGTACGCATCCACCCCGTTCACTCGCACCATGTGGTGCACGCGCGTCGCGAGATGGCCCACGTCACAACTCGATCCGTTCAGTGGCGCTTTGGCGTCTCGTGCATCCCGAACCGCCTTGCCGTCCATCGCGTCCATGCTGGGCGGTCGTTCATTCGCGCCGCGCAGCTCCGTCGCGCCGCAGGCTCGCGCGCGGCGTCACACCTGATGCCTCGGAGCGTGGGCCAACAGGCTATGCGCACGGAGCGCATTCCATATTCGCGCGCCACCGTCGGTCTCGAGGGACCGCCGGGGCCGCCCGGCACGCCGGGGGTCCAAGGACCGCCGGGACCGCAAGGCGCCGAAGGTGCGCCCGGCCCCATGGGGCCGCAGGGCATTCCGGGTCCTCAAGGACCCGCCGGCCCACGCGGCGAGGCAGGGCTGCCGGGGCCGCCAGGCAACGCTGGTATCCGTCAGGTGCAACAGGATTGCGTTGAAGATCGCGACTGCCTCGCGAGTTGCGCCGAGGATGAAATCGCGATCAACGCCTTCTGCCCCAAAAAGGCACCCGCGGTCCTGAACAGCCTGCGGGAAATCTCGTGCGGCAGCGGCAATCAATTCACGATGGTCGCCTTTTGCGCCAAGTGAACCGGTGCGCCAAGTGAACCGGTGCGCCAAGTGAACCGGCCGCTTCGCAGTCCGCCGGAAAACATAGACGGCGCTTACTCGGCGGCGAGCGGTGGCCGATCGGAATCCGCAGGTTTGTCTGACGCACCGGCGTTAGGTGGCGTGGCGCGGCCGCGCAGCGGTCGCTCCTCGACAAACGCTAGTGCGGTCAGTGCGATCGCAAGGCACGCGCCGGCGGCCGCGAACACCCATGCGAACACCGGTCCGAACGCGTCGCCGAGGCCAGCGGGAGGTGCCGTCCGCGACAGCCGGTCGAGCGCAACGAGACCGCCGGCAACGTCGATCCGGCCAAGCACGATCGCACCAAACCCCGCCACCACGATGGTGCCGCCGAGCAAGCGGCAAAAGTTGACCATGCCGGTCGCAACACCGAACTGGTGGGGCAATACCGCATTCTGAATCAAGATCGTCGTGAGCGGATACATGGTACCGATACCGGCGCCGCACACGAATAGCAGCGCCGCCGTTCCGACAAATGAAAGCCGGGCAGGGAAGATCGCCATCACGGTGAGCGCGACAACAGCGATCAACAGGCCGGCCATCGGAATTCTTTTGTAATGCGTGTGGCGCCCGAGGCTGCGGCCAGCCGCGAAGGCGCCGATGACGCTGCCGGCGGTGAACGCAATCAGGATCGTGCCGGACCGCGACGCCGATGCGCCGAGCACCAGTTCGAGAAAGAGCGGAAGATAGATTGACAACCCGATGATCGCGCCGATGCTGAAGAAGCCGGCGATCACGTTGGCGCGCACCAGCGGCTCGCGTAACACCGAGAGCGGGATGAACGGCTCGGCCGCGGTCGACAGCCGCCATGAGAACAGCGCCCATAGGGTCGCCGACCCGCCGATAAGCGCGAGGATTTGCCACGATGCCCAGGGATAGCGAACGCCGCCCCAGGTCATCGCCAGCATCAGCGCGAGCGCAGCCGCGACCATCAGTATGCCGCCAAGCCAGTCGAGAGAATGGGGACGTTCGTTGCGGGGCAGCAGCTTGAGGGCGCGGTAGCTCATCAGCACCGCCAGTAACCCCAATGGCAGATTGATCCAGAAGATCAGCGACCAATGCAGATGATCGGTGAGAAAGCCGCCGATCAGCGGGCCGACCACACTCGCGAACATGAAGGTCGCCGCGGACTGGGTCTGGTAGCGCGGCCGCTCCCGCGGCGGCACGAGGTCGGCGATGATCGTTTGAGCGATCGGAAGAATGCCGCCGCCGCCTATGCCCTGAAGGGCGCGCGCCGCGATCAGCGCCCACATCGTCGGCGCGAGCGCGCAGGCAACCGAGCCGATGATGAAGACGGTGAGACCGGTCAGCAGGATGGCGCGCCGGCCGTAGATGTCCGAGAGCTTGCCAAACAACGGTGTCACCGCCGTTGCGCACAAGAGATATGAGCCGACGACCCACGACAGGTTCTCGATGTCGCCCAGCCGAACCCCGATAGTCGGCAGCGCCGGCGCGACGACGGTTTGTTCGAGCGCACTCAGGAACATGGCGAGCATGATGCCGGCAATGATGGAGCGCACGGCCGGCGGCTCGAGCGGCGCGTGGAATCCGTCCGGTGCCGGCGCCGCGGTACGCGCATCGGCCGCTGGGTGCGGGCTGATCGCGGCATTGAACTGCGGCGCAGACGGGAGTTTCATGTGGGCGGCCACGATCCGGGGTTTGTACTTACGATTTGCATTTTACCGGTAACCCGGCAGGTAGGCACCGGATTGGCACTGGCGCCATCTCGCATCCGCGATTGTAGCAGCGCGGATGGTCAGTTCCCGAATTTCAGGAGACGCCGCGCAACGTGCCTTCGGAAAGCCCCGTTTTCAACGCCGCGCGTCGCGCACGTGGTATGAGAATTTGATCATGCTGCCCGGGACGTCGTCTCGCGATGCTGCGGTGCGAGCAATTTGCGAGCATGCGCAGTTTTTCATCAGCGGCATCCTGCGCGTTTTGGCTTGCGGCGGGCCGCAGCCGGCAGGCGCGTCGGCCAACTCACGATGCGATCCTCGTAGTCGACTTCGTCGCAGTCCTCCTCGGACAGTGCGACGCGGCCGCGCACGGAGACCCCCGCGGCGTGCACGGTCTCCGGATCGCCCGACACCAGAGGATGCCACCAATAAAGGTTGGCGCCGTTTGCAAGCAGGCGGTAGGCGCAGGTCGGCGGAAGCCATCGGATATCGGCAACATTATCGGGCGTGAGCTTTACGCAGTCTTCGACCACTTTGCTGCGGTTCTTGTAGTCCTTGCAGCGGCAGGTCATGCCATCGAGCAACTGGCAGCCTATATCGGTATAATAGACCCGACCGGTATCTTCTTCCTCCAGCTTGTTGAGACAGCAGCGTCCGCAGCCGTCGCACAAGCTCTCCCATTCCGCTTTGGTCATTTCCGCAAGGCTCTTGCGGCGCCAGAACGGCTCTTCATCCATGACTGATTTCCATGATTCGCGGTCCGGTCCCGGTCATATAGCACCTGATTTTCGGAAATGCCGGACTTCGACCCGCTGCGGGCCTCGTCAGGATCACTGGCGCGGCATATAACCTCATGGAATTGATGATTTTTCCTTGTTGTCACGAAGCGACCGGTTTTCGCCACAGCAATGTCGCATAATTCTTTGCTATTTCATCTGTCAGTCATTGGCCGGCCGGCCGGCATCGGCTAAACAACTGTACAGGAACTAGGGTAAGAGAATTCCGGAAAGGCCGGCGACCGCCCTGACGCGACCGGCTTGGACCACGGACCTGCGCGCATATTTTTTGTGGGTGCGGCGTTCGGATGACCGTCGACGTGTGACAAGGGAAATCGGCGAGACGACCGTGCAAGATGAGGATCCGCACCCGCCGCGTGTAGGCTGGATACAGCGCTTCCGGAACTTGATGCTGGACCTCGATTCCCGGCTCGATTCGGAAATCTTCCGGGCCGGCCTAACCGCGCGCGAATGGTTCGAGCGTTATCGCGATTTCATGGACCGGTTCCATGTGGCGGGGTTGCCGCGCTGGCTCCTGATCGAACCGCTATCCGAAGCTGCGACGTTTGGCATGGGCGGGCTCCTGCTCGCGTTCGCGCTCGCGATCCCTGCGTTCCGCGAGACATCGGACGACGATTGGCTGAAGAAGTCTGAACTCGCCGTGGTGTTTCTCGATCGCTATGGCAACGACATCGGCAACCGCGGCATCAAGCACTCCAATGCCATCGCACTCGCCGATTTTCCCGACCACTTGATCAAAGCCGTTCTCGCCACGGAAGACCGGCGCTTCTACGAGCATTTCGGCATCGACATTCCCGGTACCATGCGCGCCCTCGTCACCAACGCGCGAGCCGGCAGCGTGGTGCAGGGCGGCTCCTCAATCACCCAGCAGCTCGCCAAGAACCTGTTCCTCAGCAACGAGCGGACGATCGAGCGCAAGGTGAAGGAAGCCTTCCTGGCGATGTGGTTGGAAACGCGGCTGTCGAAAAATGAAATCCTGAAACTCTATCTCGACCGCGCGTACATGGGCGGCGGCGCTTACGGCGTCGATGGCGCCGCACAGTTCTACTTCGGCAAATCGGCCAAGGACGTGAACTCTTGCCGAGGCTGCCATGCTCGCGGGCCTGTTCAAAGCGCCGACAAAATTTGCGCCGCATATCAATCTGCCGGCCGCCCGCGCCCGCGCCAATGTCGTGCTCGACAACCTCGTCGAGGCCGGGTTCATGACCGAAGGCCAGGTGTTCGGTGCGCGTCGTAATCCGGCGACTGCCATTGACCGCCGTGATGAGGGCGCGCCCGGCTATTATCTCGACTACGCGTTCGACGAGATGCGCAAGCTCATCGATACCTTCCCAAAGTCGATCAGCGACCGCGCCTTCGTGGTGCGCACCGCGCTCGATCTCGGTCTGCAGCATGCGGCTGAGGAGGCGATCGATCGCCAGATTCGCCAGTTCGGCCGCGACTATCATGCCAAACAGGCCGCCGCCGTCGTCGCCGACCTCGACGGCGCTGTGCGCGCGATCGTTGGCGGCGTCGACTACAATACGAGCCAGTTCGACCGTGCGACCGACGCCTACCGACAGCCCGGCTCCTCGTTCAAGCCCTACGTCTACGCGACCGCGCTGATGAATGGCTATAAGCCGACGACCGTCGTCGTCGACAGTCCGGTCTGCATCGGCAACTGGTGCCCGCAGAACTACGGACGAAGCTTTTCGGGCGCCATCACGTTGACGCAGGCGATCACGAACTCGATCAACATCATCCCGGTCAAGTTGTCGATCATGCTCGGCAACGGCAACGCCAAGGTCGGCCGCGCGAAGATCGTCGAGACCGCGCGCAAGATGGGGATCAAGGCGCCGTTGCCCGACACGCCGTCACTGCCGATCGGCGCCGACGAGGTCACCGTTCTCGAACATACGGTTGCGTATGCGACGTTCCCCAACCAGGGCAAGTCGGTCACCCCGCATACCATTCTCGAAGTTCGCTCCGCGACCGGCGACACGATCTGGCGGTTCGATCGCGACGGCAAGAAGCCGGTGCAGGCGATAACCCCGCTCGTCGCCTCGCAGATGGCCATGATGATGAATAGCGTGGTCGAGAACGGCACCGCGCGGCGCGCGATCCTCGACGGCATGAAGTCGGCGGGCAAGACCGGCACCACCAATTCGTATCGCGATGCCTGGTTCGTCGGTTACACCGGCAACTTCGTGTGCGGCGTCTGGTACGGCAATGATGACTACAGCCCGCTCAACCGCATGACCGGCGGCTCGCTGCCGGCGCAGACGTGGCACGACATCATGGCCTACGCGCATCAGGGCGTCGAACTCAAACAGATCGTCGGCGTAGCACCGAATTCGGCGCAGGTCGGTCCGATCCTCGAAGGCAAGGATTTGCCGGTGCGGCCGGCGATGCTGACGAGCAAGGGCATGCAGGCCCTGCTACGGGTCGAACGGCTGATGGACGATGCGAGCCGCGCCTTGGTCGCTTCGGCGGCACCTGGGGCACCGGCGGTCGAGACACCTGCCCCGGCTCCGGCGGCGGCGAAGCCTCCGGTCAAGCGGCCCGCGGCGCCTGGACGGGCCGACAACCGGAACGGTTCTGTTGCGGCGAATGCCAATAATTGAAATATTGCAGATGATCGAGCGGGACGAAGAGCGGCGTGAACTTCCGCATGTTGTGGCCGATCATCAAATCCCGCATACTGCGATGGTCACGAGCTGATCGAACGTGCGTCTGCTGTTTGGACTTTTGCTTACGTTTGCCGTTGCCGGAGCGATTGGCCTCGGCTCGACGTGGTACGCGCTCACGCAAAACCTGTCGTTCGGGTCGCTCGCGCTCGGCACTTGGAAGGCTTATCCGCGGACCGGAACGGTCGGCATCGATCCCTATGCTCGTGCCTCGGTCTCGCGCAACGGCGAATTGCCGGTCGGTGTCGGCGACGGCATCGCCTTTACCGCTGCGACCGACGACAAGGGCCAGCGGCTCGACGGCCGTTGCGATGTCGTGATCGCCGGCACGACGCCGCCGGCGCGGTATTTCACTCTGACGCTCTACAATCCTTCGGGATCGCTGGTGGCGAATTCGCTCGACCGCCACGGCTTCACGAGCCAGGAGATCGTTCGCGACCAGTCGGGCGATTTCCGCGTTACGGTCTCTCCGCGGGCGCGGCCCGGCAACTGGCTGCCGACCGGAGGCGTCGACAACTACGTGCTCATGCTGCGCTTCTACGATACCTCGCTCGGCATTGCGACGCGGGCGGGGCGTGAGGCGCCAATGCCTTCGGTGCAGATGACGGGGAACTGCCGATGATCCGCTGGCTCCTTTGGATCTTGGGTGGGCTCGTGTTGGGCGGCATCGTGCATCTGACCACGATCATGGTGCTGCCGCGGACCGCGACGCGGGATGCCTATGCACGCCTCGCGCCTGTCGTCCCGATCAATGGCTTCGCGCTGTTGCCGGCGCCGACGCCCGAGGCGTCGAGCCTGCCGTTCATGGATCCGGCCTTCGTGATGGCGGTGTGCCGCTATGACCTCACCAAGGGACCGGTGAAACTCTCCATCCCGGTCAGCCAAGCCTATACGTCGGTGACGTTCTACACGCGCTACGACATCGCCTATTACGCCATCAACGATCGCGCCGCCGGACGACGCTCGATCGATCTCGACCTGATGACGACAAAACAGCGCGACGACCTGCCCGAGGAGGAGGACGTCACCAGCGCGGACCGGCTTATCGTGGAGTCGCCGTCCCCGACCGGCCTCATTGTTGCGCGCGCCTTCTCGCCGGAACCGAGTCAGCTCGCGAGCGTGACCGCGAGCTTGAAGACGGCGCAATGCAGGACGCCGTCTTGACGTAGGCCGCCGGGGGATTCCCGGCGACCATCGACGCGCGAGATTGCCCGCTTACAGGCCGAAGCTTACAAGCCCAAGCTCACAAGCCGAAGACGAACAGCATCGTCTGGTTGCGCATGTCGCGCAGTTCCGGCGAGAACACGTGGCGGCCGATGGCAATGCGCGACAGGCCCGACATGATCGCCACGTACTGCTTGCCGCCGACCTCGAACGTCATCGGCGGGGCATTGAAGCCCGAGCCGACGTTGATCTTCCACAGCTGCTCGAGTGTGGTGTCGTCGTAGGCCGCAAACGTGCCGTCGGTGTAGCCGGTGAAGATGACGCCGCCGGCGGTCGAAACCACGCCGCTGTTGTTGACATAGGGGATGTGGACCTTCTTGCGAATCTCGCCGGTGAAGGGATCGGCGACGATGATATCGGATTCGTTGCGCTCGATATGGCGGAAGGTGGCGCCCTTCCAGTCGCCGGCCTTGTTCGACAGGGTCGGGTCGAGCGTCACCTGATTGCACGACGACATCGACGGAATGTAGAGCAGCTTCGTGCGCGGGCTGTAGGATGCCGGATAGAAGTTGTTGCCGCCGCCCATCGATGGGCACAGCTTCTTGGTGCGATCGGCAAGCGTCTGGTTCTGGCGTCCGGAATAGGCCTGGATGTCCTTGTTCGGGTCGTAGTCGACCGGCATTCCGGTCTTCTGATCGATGCCATTGGTCCAATTGATCGTATCAAGATAGGGCTTGGCGAACACGGTCTGCCCGTTCGCGCGCTCGAACGTGTAAAGGAAACCGTTGCGCGCCGAATGAGTGATGAGTTTGCGCTGTTGGCCCGCCACCTGGCCATCGATCAGGATATGGGTGCCGGCCTCGTCGTAATCCCACATGTCGCCCGGGACGTACTGGTGATACCAGTTCATCTTGCCGGTTTCGGGATTCCACGAGATCAGGCTGTCCGTATAGAGATTGTCCCCGGGACGATAATACGGATCGAACATCGGCACCGGATTGCCGGTCCCCCACAGCACCTGATTGGTGCTGATGTCGTATGACCCCGTGACCCACATGGCGCCGCCGCCAGTCTGCCAGGCGTTGTTCTTGTCCTTCCACGTCTCCGAGCCCGGTTCACCAGGCGCCGGCACGACGTATTTGCGCCAGGCCTCCTTGCCGGTCGCGGCATCGACCGCGACGATGAAGTCGCGGGTGCCGCGGTCGCCCCCGGCGGCGCCAAGCACGATCTTGTCCTTGATCGCCATCGGCGCGGCGGTGAGTTGCAGATCGACCTGACCGTCGGAGAGGTTGGTCTCCCACGCAACCTTGCCGGTGTCCTTGTTGGTGGCGATCATGCGCGGCGGATAGTTCGCGACGGTGATGACGAGATTGCCCCACAGCGCTGCGCCGCGATTTGCCAGCGGGACGCGCTCCTGGCCCGGGTCCATGCGCCAGACGATGCGCCCGACGTCGCCGGAGCGGCCGTCGATCTTGTAGAGCACGCCCCACTGGTCGACGACGTACAGGAAGCCGTCTTCGACAAGCGGGGTCGATTGCAAATTCTCGTTGGCCGCCGTGCCGCCGATTGCGACCGCATAGGCGAGCTTGAGGTCCTTGACGTTCGACCGATTGATGCGGTCGAGCGGCGAATAGCGTTGGGCATCGTAGGTGCGATGATTCATCAGCCAGTTCTGCGGCTCGGGATTGGTGAGCCGCTCCGGCGTCACCTCGGCCGCGAGCGCGGGAGCAGCCGTGCAGAAGGCGGCTCCGGCGAGGAGCAGGGCGCGCAGTGACCAACGATGCGGGTGCATATGTTCCTCCACTTTCGACGTCGTTGCGGTCATTCTACCGCCCCCGACGGCGAAATTGAATTGCAGAGCGCGCAGTGCTGCGGGCGAAACGAAGCTGACGCGCACCTCGGCCGCGGCTTCCGGACTACCGATCTGGAGGTGGAAGTGGCCTAGCGGGCTAGAAATTGTAGCCTTTGCGCGGATCGTAGGTTCGGTCGTAGAGGCACTTGAAGCCGATGAACTCGCCGTACCAGCGATGCACGCTCGTGATCTTCGAGATCCGGCCCCATCGCGCGCAGTAACCCGCCGCGATGTCGCGGTAGATGCCGTCTATCTCCGGGCGCCATTGGATGACGCCGCCTGTGTCATTGGCCGTCAGTCCCCACATGTCGGTGCCGGGCAAATTCCCCGCTTGAGCCGCAAACGAGATGGGGATGAGTGCGATAGCAACCAACCAGCGCATGCTATGGGTCCCAACCGCTCCGATGTTTCTCAACTGACAATCGCAATCGCAACAGTTGAAACCGATGCGGAGCGCATTTTGTGATGCCATTTCAGGCACGTTGGCGGACTTTCGGCTATCGACTCGACCATTTCAAGCACGCCGGAGGCCCAAATACACGATTCCGCCAGAGCTGTGGCCGGAATGCCATATCGCCCAAGAAATCGCCGTCACTGGCGTTAATCTCATGTTACGGAAGTCCATTACATCGCGCCGCATTGTGCTAAACAGCAGCGCGTTTTCGACCCTTGAGACGGTGCCGAGGGGCACCTCGATTCGTGGGATTGCTGGCATGCAGAATGCATCTTCGGTCGTGCGACGCCGTGCACTCTATTGCCGAATGCCGCAGGCCGCCAAATCGCCCGGTTCTATTCCGACCCTGTCCTCGTTAAGTCCCGCCATTACGCGGCAGCCGTGTTCGGCCGCACATCGAAAGTTTCCATGATGACGAATGGAATTTCTGCGGCAGCGCTGTCGCGGCGCGGTCTCTTGATCGGAATTGCAATCGTGCTCGCCGGCCCGTCGGCGGCATTTGCCGCCCAGCCGAGCGGCGCCAAGGTGTTTCTCGATTCGATCTACAAGAACTACGTCGGCAGTTCCGCCGGGACCGCCAAGGGCGTTCCGCTGACCAACTCCAAGCTGGTGCGCGGCTATTTCACCGTCGGGCTCGCGTCGCTCATCAATGAGGATCGTGCCGCTGCCACAAAGCGCGGCGAGCCGCCGGTGCTGGACGGCGACCCTTTCATCGGCAGCCAGGAGTGGGACATCTCCGACCTCGCCGTCGATGTCAAGGAAGCCAGCCCCGTCAAGGCCACCGGCACCGTGACCTTCATGAACTCCGGCAAGCCCGGCAAAGTCATGGTCGAGCTCTTGAGGTCCGGCAATGACTGGCGGATTTCCGACATCACCTGGGAATCGGGCTCGTTGCGCGGGCTCTATCGCCGCAAGGCCTCCCGCGATACCGAAGTGACTCCACGCTAGAGCTAACGGTGCTTCACCTCGAACGGGCTTGACCGCACGCTGGTTTCCGCGAACTGTTGTGCCGGCACGTGCGTAAAATACGCGCGCCTAAAGAAGATGCGCCGCGATACTGGGAGGTGACGATGGCCGCTGGCTCTTCACGACGATTTTTCGCCCCATGCAAATGTTGCGGCGGGTTTGCCAGCGCCGCGGCCGTGAGCCGGCGCCAGTTCGTTACGGGCGGCGTTGCGGCTGTCGGTGCCGCGGCGGCGGCAGCGCCCACCGCACTCTTCGCCCAGGCGAAGCCGCATCGCATCGACGTTCATCATCATGTTGTGCCGCCCGTTTATTTGGAGGCTCTCAAGAAGGCCGGGCTCGATAATCCACCGATCGCGAACTGGACGCTGCAGCATTCGCTGGATGACATGGAGAAGGGCGGTATTGCGACCTCGATGGCATCGCAAATGCCGCCGCACGTCGGCTTCCTCGGTGCAAAGGAGGCGGCTGCAGCCGCCCGCGGCTCGAACGAATTCATGAAGAAGCTAGCGGATGATCATCCGGGTCGCTTCGGCATCTTTGCCATGGTGCCGATGCCGCATGTTGACGAGGCGCTAAAGGAGATCGAATACGCGCTCGATACGCTCCACGTCGACGGTATCGCACTCATGACGAGCTACGGCGAAAAGTATCTCGGCGACGTAGCATTTGCGCCGGTGATGGAAGAATTCAATCGGCGCAAAACGACGATCTATACGCATCCGCTCGCACCCATGTGTTGCCGCAACGTCGCGGGATTTTCTCCGATCTACATCGAGTTCGGAACGGATACGACGCGGACCATCGCAAGCTTGATCTTCAACAAAACCGCTGCGCGATACCCGGACATCAACTTCATCTTCTCGCACGCCGGCGGCACGGTGACGTCTCTGACGGATCGGTTCACCGACCAGATGCCGATGTCTCCACCCTACAAGGACTTCACCGCCGAAAGCGTGATGACCCAGCTTCGACGATTCTATTACGACACCGCTCAGTCATCGAATCCGATCGCCATGGCCGCGCTGACGAAGATGGTCGCAACCTCTCAGATCGTGTTCGGCACCGACTATCCCTATCGCGAGGCCATCGAAAATGTGAGAGGCTTGGCCAGCATCTTCAATGCTGACGATCTCAAGAAGATCGAGCGGGAGAACGCGCTGCGCCTGCTGCCACGCTGGCGCGCGACCTGACCGACGGCGGGCATCCGTCGCCCGCTTTTTCGCTCTTTTTCATTTCGACGTGGCGCGCCAGCCGCGTCCGCCGCGCCGCGATTCGTGCCACAGCAGGAACAGGCCTGATCCGACCACGATGGCCGACCCGATCAACAGGTGCAGGGTCGGGACATCGCCCCAGACAAGAAAGCCCATGATCATCGCCCATACCAGCGAGAAATAGTTGAAGGGCGCGACCGCGGACGTGGGCGCGAGATGAAGCGAGCGCGTCCACAGATATTGCCCGACCGCATTGGCAAGGCCGTTCCCGACCATGGCGGCGCCGTCGATGAAATTCGGCGTTATCCAGCCGAACGGCAACGTCACGCTGAAGAAGATCGTCAGCAACGTCATCTGATACATGGTCAGCGTTTCCGCCGATTCCGTCGACGTCATCCGGCGCACCCCGACCGTCACCGTGCCGAACAGCACCGCATTGGCCAGCGCGAATGCGGAGCCGATCTGGATCGTTTCCGCGCCGGGGCTCGTGACCAGCAATACGCCTGCAAAGCCAACGATGAGTGCGCCCCAGCGCACCGGGCCAACGACTTCCTTCAGAATAATGATCGCCGCGAGCGTTGCGAACAGCGGCGCCGAGAAGTTGATCGCGACCGCGCTCGCGAGCGGCATCAGGCTGAATGCGATGACAAGGAACGTCTGCGCCAGGGATTGGGAAACCCCGCGAAACAGATGTTCGCGGAATTGCGATGTGCGAAACACGATGAGACCCGTCGTCGGCAGGATGACGAGGGCTGCGCCCACCAACGCTGAGACGGCGCGCACGAACAACATCTCGCCGATCGGATAAGTCGCGACCAGCCATTTGGAGAGCGCGCTCGAACCGGCGAACACGATCGTTGCGGCGATCATGTAGGCGATGCCGAGTGGAATGCGGTCCTGTCGCGTCTTCGCGAGCGGGGCAGCGTCGGTTCCCTTCACCCCGATGCTCCTCCTGCCCCGGTCGTTTCCCCTTGCGCGCAACCGGTACGCGATTGCGCCGAAAATGCTATGCAAATTGTCACATGTCTGTCAGGCGGATTTGGTCTGAGCATGGGCAAACAAAAGGGAGTTCGATGCGTATCCCCTGTATCGTCGCCGCCGGCCTGTTCGTCGGCATTGCCGCGGCCTTCGCTCAGCCGGCGGCTACCCAGCCTGCAAGCGGCCCAGCCACGCCGCGAAATGTCGTGATTTTTATCGCCGACGGTTTGCGTGCGCATTCGGTCAATGACGCAAGCGCGCCGAACATGGCGGCACTGGCACGGCAGGGCGTCGCCCTCGTCAACAGCCACGCGATCTACCCGACGCTCACCATGGTGAATGCATCGGCGATCGTGACCGGCCACTATCCCGGCGATACCGGCGTGTTCAGCAACACCATGTTCGCTGGTTTCGCGGTGCCGGGCGCCGGCGGCAGCATGACGCCCTTCATCGAGAACGATACCGTGCTTGGCGATCTCGATGCGCACTTCGGCGGGAATTTTCTCGACGAAGACACCCTTCTCACGCTCGCGCGCGACAATGGCCTGAGCACTGCGGCGATCGGCAAGGTCGGCCCGACGCTGTTGTTCGATCACGTTGATCGCAGCGGCAACGGCACGATCATCGTTGACGATTGGACCGGCACAGCGCGCGGGATTCCGCTTTCGGGCGAAATGACCGAGCGCTTGAAAGGGGCGGGACTGCCGCTCGCGACCCCGTCGCGAGGCCCGAATGGTGATGCCGGCAACGCGACAATCCCCGGCACGCGGTCCCCGAATGTTGGCCAGCAGGATTATCTCGCGGGAGTCGCGACGCGGGCGGTGTTGCCGCTCTTCAAAGCGCGCAACAAGCCCTTCGTGCTGGTGTTCTGGTCGCGCGATCCGGACGGCACGCAACACAACCAGGGCGACAGCCTTAACGTGCTGGTGCCCGGCATCAACGGGCCGACATCGTTTGCCGCGATTTGCAATGCCGATGACGATCTTGGCCGCATCCGCGCGGCCCTCGGCGAACTCGGCCTCGCCGACACGACCGACATCGTCGTCACGGCGGATCATGGCTTCTCGACCGTCGCGCGTACGAGCGCCACGAGCATCGCGGCCAAGGCCCGCTATGTTGACGTGCCGCCGGGCCAGCTGCCGCCCGGCTTCCTCGCGATCGATCTTGCCAAGCTGCTGGATGAACCGCTGATCGATCACGACAACGGCAATGCGGTCGTCGGCGAAGGAGTGCATCCGCGATTTGGCAACGGCACCATCGGCAGCGCGGAGCATCCCAAGGCCATTGTCGTCGCCAATGGCGGGAGCGATCTCGTCTACATTCCGGATGGCAGCGAGGCGACCGCGGGCAAGATCGTCGCCGCCCTGTTGGCGCAGGATTACGTCAGCGGCATTTTCGTCGACAGCCGGCTCGGCCGGTTTCCCGGCACGCTCACGCTCGCCGATATCGCGCTCGATGGCGCTGCGGTGACGCCGCGGCCCGCGATCGTCGTCAGTTTCCGCAGCTTCGACACGGTGTGCGGCGAACCAGTGCGATGTCCGGTCGAGGTCGCGGATACCGGGCTGCGCCAAGGCCAAGGCATGCACGGCTCATTCAGCCGTGCCGATACGTTCAACTTCATGGCGCTCGCCGGGCCCGATTTCAAATCGGGCTTCATCGATACGGCGCCGGCAAGCAACGCGGACATCGCCCCGACCATCGCGGCACTCCTGCGGCTCACTTTGCCCAGCAAGGGCGGGCTGACGGGCCGGGTGCTCGCCGAAGCGATGCCCGGCACGCCGTTGCCGGAGGTGGTTGGATGGTCGGTCGCTTCCGAGCCTGCCGCAAATGGCATGCGGACCGTGCTCGACCTCCAGGCGGTCGGCGAGGTGCGCTATTTCGATGTCGCCGGATTCCCCGGTCGCACGCTAGGGCTCTCGCAGCCCGCGCCGACGAACGAGCGCTGATCCCCGGCTACGCATAGAGTGCGCACCGTGCGGACGTGTCCGCGGTGCGCACCACCACATTTCGCTATCTCGCCGCTCCGACCCCGTGCGCACGGCGGCTTCAAGACTGAGCGAAGTCTCCTCAGCCTCGGCCGCCCAACGGGTCCGGCCTTCGGCCGGCCCGATGATAAGCTTTGCGCACCCTACGTCGACGTCAGTTGGTCGCGTTCTTCACCTCGACCACGCCCACCTCGTTCTCAAGGCTGTTGGCAAGGATCGGATTGCCGTCGCGGTCAACGTCCATGTTGCGGACGATATCGCCACCACCCGGAATCGCCCAGGTCTGAAATTTCTCAGTCTTGGGATCGAAGCGTACAATGGTGTTCGGCTTTGCCGCTGACTCGCAATACCAGATGCCCCCCTTGGTCGCCGCGATACCGTATGGCAACGACTTTGGACCGCTTGGCGAGGCATATTCCTTGACCTCGCCGCTTGCCGGATCAAGGCGGCCAAGCCGCCCGCGCGAGTAGTCCGTATACCAGACGACATCATCCGGCGTGATTGCGATGCGCCGCGGGCGAGATCCAGCGTCGGGCAGTTGGTACTCGTGGATGTGCATGTTGTCGTCGATGGTGGCGACCTTCGGTGCGCCGAACTCGACGAAGAACACCACATTCTTCGAATTCACCGCCATGCCGTAAGGCCGCGCATTAGGCGTCGGCGGCGTCGCCAGCTTGATGTCGCCTGACTTCGGATCGAGCCGGCCGACGAAATTGCCGTTCTGCACCGTGAACCACACAATGCCGTTATGGTCGATGACGAGGGTATGAGGATCGCGCGCCTTCGGATCGGGCAGCGGATATTCCTTGACCTCGCCGGTCTTGGTATCGAGCTTGCCGATAAAGCCGCGGAAATTGCCTGTAAACCAGATGTTGCCGTCCTTGTCCTCGACAAGGCCATGCGGTGCCGACATCGGGTTGACCGGATATTCCTTGAACGTGCCGCTCTTCGGATCGAGCCGGCCGATCTTGTTGGCAAGCTGGCCACTCCAGAAGATGGAGCCGTCCTTGCCGGCCGCCGGGTCGTGCGGGCGCGAGCCCGGCGCCGGCAGCGGCCACTCCATGATGTTGACCTCGACCGGACCCGGGATCAGAACCGCGGGCGGCCGCGGCTTTTCGGGGAAGCTGCGGATCAGATAGGCGCGCACCGTGTCCCACTGATTGTCCTGCACCGGCGCGCCGAAATTGCGCATCATGTTCGTAACCGTGAGCCAGCCCTCCGGCGTATAGCCCGCGGTCAGCCGGTTGATGTCATGACATCCGCCGCACACCGCAACCACGATGTCCTTACCAGGACCGGGCGGGAAATTTGCTCCGGGCTGTTGGGCGAGCGCCGGATGAAGCGAGGAAAGCAGCGCGGCGGCAATCGCCGGCAGAACGAGCTTGGTGGGCATTCAGGTCTCCGCATTGGCTCGAGACGGGGCGGCGGGAATATAGCTGGGGGCCCATCCACGAGATAGGGGGTACGAAGGCATTCTCACAAATCGTAGCGGCACTTACTGCCAAAGCTTGCCGATATCCTGCTAGTCCCGCAGGGTGGTATTTTGTTGGCGCAAGTGGAAGCCATCACGACTTTAAGCACGCGACCAAGCCCGGCAAGGTGACACTACCGCACCCGCGCAAGGACTTGCATCCGAAGACATTGAAATCGATCTATAAGCAAGCTGGCCTGCAGCAAAAACGGTGAGACCATGGCTGGTTATATTGCGATAGTGCACAAGGACGACGGCACGAGCTACGGGGTTAGCTTTCCGGACGTGCCCGGCTGCGTCTCCGCCGGCGACACGTTTGAGGAAGCAGTCGCAAGCGCCTCCGAAGCGCTCGCAGGGCATTTCGCCGCGATGAGAGCGGACGGGGAAACGGTTCCGTCCCCGCGCACCTTCGAAGAACTGAAGCGCGATCCCGAATTCGCGGAAGAAGCGAATGGCGCGATCGTCACTGTGGTACAGCCGCAGCGGATGCCGGCTGAAGCGTAAAGAGGCGAATACGTGTCACTGGCACGCGTACTTCCGACGCACTAATCCGTGCGTCGTACGATGGATTCTCGCTGGACCAAACGTCAGTGATCTGACCGTGAAAGTGAGAGAAGCGATAAAGCTTGTCGAGGAACACGGCTGGTACATCGTCGCGACGCGCGGTAGTCACCGTCAATTCAAACATCCTCAACGGCCTGGGCGTGTTACAATCGCTGGGAAACCCTCAGATGATCTTGCGCCGAGTACACTCAACAGCATCGAAGCAGGCGGGCCTAAAGGAGAACTCTTGATGCGCTATGCGGTCGTGATCGAGAAAGCGCGGGGAAACTACTCAGCCTACGTGCCGGATTTGCCCGGCTGCGTGGCAACCGGTCTAACGGTGGAGGAAGTCGAGCAGCAACTTCGCGAGGCAATTCGTTTCCATATTGCAGGAATGCAGGAAGACGGATTGCCGATACCTGAGCCCACAAGTATTGCCGATTATGTTGATGCTTAGGCGAGAGCTGGTCAACCAATAAAGCCGACTGCGCCTCGGGCGTCAAAAGTCCTATAACGCGGCCAACTCAGCTTAGGAATGCCCATGAACGCGCCCCTCTCGTCCCATCCCCTTCCGCCCTACAAACACGTCCCGTTGTTCCCGCTCGGCAAGGACACGACGCCCTATCGCAAGATCGCGACGGAAGGCGTGCAGGTCGAGCGCGTTTTGGGTGAGGAGGTGGTCGTCGTCTCCCGCGAAGCGCTCCGCGCGCTTGCCGAGGCGGCATTCTCAGACATCAATCATTTGCTGCGCCCGGCGCATTTGAAGCAGTTGCGCGCGATCCTCGACGATCCCGAGGCGTCAGATAACGACAAGTTCGTCGCCTTCGACTTCCTCAAGAACGCCAACATCGCGGCGGGCGGCGTGTTGCCCATGTGCCAGGACACCGGCACCGCCATCATCATGGGCAAAAAGGGCCGGCTGATCTGGACCGATGGCGACGACGAAGGTGCGCTCGCCGAGGGTGCGCGCGACGCGTACCTGAAAAAGAATCTGCGCTACTCGCAGCTCGCGCCGCTGTCGATGTTCGAGGAGAAGAACACCAAGAACAACATGCCGGCGCAGGTCGAGATTTATTCGGAGGGCGAGCGCGACGCCGCCTCCGTCTACAAGCTCTTGTTCATCGCCAAAGGCGGCGGCTCGGCCAACAAGGCGTTCCTGTTCCAGGCAACGCCCTCGATCCTGACGCACGACCGCCTGCTCGCGTTCCTCAAGGAAAAAGTGCTCACGCTCGGCACCGCCGCATGCCCGCCCTATCACCTTGCCATCGTGATCGGCGGGACGTCGGTCGAGCTCACGATGAAGACCGTCAAGCTCGCCTCGACCAAGTATTACGACACGCTGCCGACCACGGGCTCCGAGGACGGCCATGCCTTCCGTGATGTTGAAATGGAGCAGGAAATCCAGCGCATGACCCAGTCGCTCGGCGTCGGCGCGCAATTCGGCGGCAAATATTTCTGCCATGACGTGCGGGTGATCCGGCTGCCGCGCCACGGCGCCTCGTTGCCGATCGGGCTTGGCGTGTCGTGCTCGGCCGACCGCCAGGCGCTTGGCAAGATCACGCGCGACGGTGTGTTCCTCGAGGAGCTCGAGCATCATCCCGCGCAATATCTGCCCGAGATCGATACGGCGAAGCTCGGCGGGTCGGTGGTCGCCGTCGATCTCAACCGGCCGATGAAGGACATCCTCGCGACCTTGACGAAATATCCGATCAAGACGCGGCTCTCGCTGTCAGGCCCGATGATCGTTGCACGCGACCTTGCGCACGCGAAGCTGCGCGAGCGGCTGGAGCGCGGCGAAGGACTGCCGGATTATTTCAAGAATCATCCGATCTATTACGCCGGCCCCGCCAAGACGCCGGAGGGCTATGCTTCCGGTGCGTTCGGCCCAACTACGGCCGGGCGCATGGACTCATTCGTTGATGATTTCCAGGCGGCCGGCGGCTCGATGGTGTCGGTCGCCAAGGGCAACCGCTCGTCGCAGGTGCGCGAGGCGTGCAAGAGGCATGGCGGCTTCTACCTCGCCTCGATCGGCGGCGCCGCCGCAAACCTCGCCGAGCACTGCATCAAGAAGGTCGAGGTGGTGGAATATCCCGAACTCGGCATGGAGGCGATCTGGCGCATCGAAGTCGAAAATTTCCCGGCCTTCATCGTCATCGACGACAAGGGCAACGACTTCTTCAAAGAGCTGAATCTCGGCTGAGGGTGCAGTATCAACGTGGGCACGACGATGTCTAAAACAAAAGGGAGGTACGTCATGTTGCAATCTCGACATCTCGCTCGAACGGCGTTTGCGCTTCTTGGTGTTGCGGCGCTCGCGGGCGCATTCACGCTGGGGACCGTGGTGGCGCAGCAGCCGATGCCGCCGACCAAGGTGAGCCAGCTGATGAAGCAGACGCTTGGCGATATTGCCGGGCGCGAAGTGATGATGATCACCCTCGACATTCCTCCGGGGGGCGGCTCGCCGCCGCATCGGCATCCGACCGCGCATAATTTCGGCTACGTGCTGGAGGGCGCTTACAAGATTAAGGTCGATGACGGCCCTGAGAAAGTTCTCACCAAGGGGCAGGTGTTCTACGAAGCACCGGGGCAGCTTCATGCGGTGTCGCGCAACGCGAGCGATACCGAGCCGGCGAAGGTGTTGGTGGTGGCCATCGCCGAAGCCGGCAAGCCGCTGACGGTGCCGGAAAAGCAATAGGCGTTGTGTTGCTGCCGTCGCGTCGAACGATGAGAGCGCACGATTGAAGCACCACATTCTCATTGCAGGTGGCGGCATCGGCGGCATGGCGGCGGCGCTCGCGCTCCTCGATCGCGGCCACGACGTCGATGTCTTCGAACAGGCGGCCGAGCTCAAGGAGTTCGGCGCCGGCGTCCAGATCAGTCCGAACGGCACCCGCGCGCTTGATGCGCTTGGCGTGCTCGAGCCGTTGCGCGCGCTGTCCTGCGAGACCGTCGGCAAGGAAGTGCGGCTGTGGAACACCGGTCGGACCTGGAAGCTGTTCGATCTCGGCACCGAGGCAATCGAGCGTTACGGCTTTCCCTATGTCACGGTGTTTCGTCCCGACCTTCTGCAAGTGCTCGTCGACGCGGTGCGCGCCAAAAAGTCCGATGCGATCCATCTCGGCAAACGCGCGACCGGCGCGAGCGAGCGCGATGGCCGGGTGACGCTTGCGTTCGAAGACGGCACCACCGCGGTCGGCGATGCGCTGATCGGTGCCGATGGCGTGCATTCGCGCATTCGCCACGGTCTGTTCGGCGGCGATCGCCCGCGCTTCTTCGGCATGATCGCCTGGCGCGGCGTGATCCCGATCGAGCGCGTGCCGCCACAGATCAGCCGCGACAAGGCCACCAACTGGATCGGCGTCGGCGGTCACGTGGTGCATTACCCGTTGCGGGCCGGCAAGCTCATGAACTTCGTCGGCATCCAGGAGCGCAACGACTGGCGCGTCGAATCATGGACGACCGAAGGTTCGGTCGAGGAATGCCTCAACGATCACAAGGGCTGGCATCCGGACGTTCACGCGCTGATCCGCGCGGCGCCGCGCCTCTACAAGTGGGCGCTGATGGGGCGCGATCCGCTGCCGCAATGGACAGTCGGCCGTACCACGTTGCTCGGGGACGCATGCCATCCGACGCTGCCGATGCTCGCCCAAGGCGCGGTGATGGCGATCGAGGATGCCGTGATCATCGGCCGCTGCTTCGACAAGTACGGCGACGTCGAGACGGCGCTGAAGCGTTACCAAGAGGCGCGCGTCGCGCTCACGACTCGCAAGGTCGTCGGTGCCAACGACAACGCGGTGCGTTTCCACAATCCCGCGCTCGGAACCGAGGCCGGCGCCACCGCCTACGTTGATCGCGAATGGAGTCGCGACGCTGTGATTCGCCGGTACGAATGGATTTTCACGTACAAAGTCGATACGATTGAGGTTTGAAAGAGGCTCGAAATTGGAACCCTGCATCACCACGCAGAATGGCAGCCGCATGCATACGCTTTGTGAATTGAGGGACGGCATTTTCGGCCGTGCCACAATGGCTCAGAGACTTGAGCACGGGCGTCCGGCGAATCATCGCCGGGCTTGAAAGCTTAAGCCTCGCCTGCTCTCATTGGCCATGGCGAAGAGAAAAGGACAATCGCGCATGCCATCCGTGAGCGACTATAAAGTTCCGGCGGAGCATCAACCCAAAACGTCGGACTACGGCTTCGACCTCGATACCGCCATGAGTGCTGTCGTCGGGCTGCGCGCGATTGTGCCGGATGATGCCTTCACGGCGAAAACGCTGGGTACCGAGCGGGCCGGCAACGGCGTCGTGATTCGCGATACCGGCCTTGTGCTCACCATCGGCTACCTCATCACTGAAGCCGAATCGATCTGGCTCAGCCGCCTTGGCGGCAGCGCGGTGCCGGGTCACGCTCTCGCCTATGATCAGGAGACCGGCTTCGGGCTCGTGCAGGCGCTGGCGCGCCTCGACCTGCCGGCGCTGCCGATTGGCGATTCGGGGCGTACCCAGGTTGGCGACCGCGTGGTTGTCGCCGGCTTCGGCGGCCGGCAGCGCTCGGTCGCTGCGCGCATTGTCGCCAAGCAGGAGTTCGCCGGCTATTGGGAATACGTGCTCGACGAGGCGATCTTTACGGCGCCCGCGCATCCCAATTGGGGCGGCACCGCGATGATCGGCTCTGCCGGAGAGCTCCTGGGCATCGGCTCGCTCCAACTCGAGCAAGGCCGCGAGCGCAATGTCTCGGGGCATCTCAATATGATCGTGCCGATCGATCTTTTGAAGCCGATCCTCGACGATCTCTTGCGTCATGGCCGGCCCAGCCGGCCGCCGCGGCCGTGGCTCGGCCTTTATGCAGCCGACATCGAAGATCGCATCGTGGTGATCGGCCTCGCCGACGGTGGCCCGGCGCAGAAGGCCGGCTTGCGCACCGGCGACGTCGTCTTGACGGTCGGCGGCGAGGAGGTGCGCGATCTTGCCGGCCTGTTCCGCCGCATCTGGTCGCTCGGCAACGCCGGTGTCGACATCCCGATCGCGATCGATCGCGATGGCCGCAAGGCCGAGCATAGGATCACGTCAGCTGACCGCAGCCAATTCTTCAAAGTGCCCAAGCTTCACTGAGGTCGCAGTATCTTCTGTGCACTTGTCACGATGCCAGCGCGGACCCGGAAGCCATGGACCAACGCACTAACATCTCCGCTCACATCGCCTATGACGACTTGCGCGAATGGCTCGCGGAGGCAGAGCGATTGGGCGAAGTCCGCCATGTGCGCGGCGCGTCGTGGCAGGAGGACATCGGGCTCGCGGCCGAGGCGATCCTGCGCGCCGAGAACGGACCGTGTGTCGTCTTCGACGAGGTGCCGGGCTGCCCCAAAGGTTTCCGGGTGCTGCTCAACATGTTTGCGGGCCGTCGCCGCAACATGACGCTGGGCTTTCCCGATCATCTCAACAAATGGGAACTGAGCGAGGCCTACCGCGAAGCCTACCTCAGGGATTTGAAGCTCATCCCCCACGAAATCGTCGAGCATGGGCCGGTGTTGGAGAACGTGCTCACCGGCGACGACATCGACGCGACCAAATTTCCCTCACCGGTCTGGCACGAAAAGGACGGCGGCCGCTATATCGGCACCGGCACCTACTCGATCACCTTCGATCCCGACGACAAGTGGTACAACGCCGGCGCCTATCGCTCGCAGGTGCACGACCGCAACACCGTCGGGTGCGTCATGGCGAAGGGCCATCACGGCACCCAGCACCGCGAGAAATACTGGAAGCGCGGCGAGGCGCTGCCGGTCGTCATGGCGCTCGGCGGCGATCCGCTCGCGTTCTTCTACGGCGGCATCGAAGCGCCCTACGGCGTGTTCGAGCTCGACATCATCGGCGGCATGCGCGGCCGTCCGGTGAAGATGGTGCGGGGAAAATTCACCGGCCTGCCGTTTCCCGCCAATGCAGAGGTAGTGCTCGAAGGCTTCATTCCTCCGGACAAGGTTCGTGCCGAGGGGCCGTTCGGCGAATGGACCGGTCATTATGCGGGCGGTGTCCGCCAGATCCCGGTGCTCGAAATCAAGGCGATCTATCATCGCAACGATCCGATCATCCTCGGCGTCCCGCCCATGGGCGGCGGACCCGACGAGATGGCACGCTATCGCGCGGTGATGCGCTCGGCCACGATCAAGCAGAACATGACAAATGCCGGCGTGCCGGAAGTGCAGCAGGTGTGGTGCCATGAAGTCGGCGGCGCGCGCATGCTGCACGGCATCTCGATCAAGCAGAAGTACCCGGGCCATTCCGTGCAAGCGCTGCGCATCGGCGCCCAGTGCGGTGCCTCGGCCTATGCGTCGAAATACGTGATCGTGGTCGACGAGGATGTCGACGTGACCGACCTCAATCATCTGTTATGGGCGATGCTGACGCGCACCGACCCCAAGCAGTCGATTCAGTTCATCGCGGGCTCGTGGGATTCGAACGCCGATCCGGCCCTGCCGCCCGAGCGCAAGGCCTCGGGCGATCAGACGCACTCGGTGGCGCTCATCGACGCCAGCAAGCCCTATCATTGGCGCGACAAGTTTCCGCCCAGCAACGCGCCGAGCGCCGAGGTGATGCGCAAGGCGCGTGAAAAGTTCGGCTGGCTGCTCGACGGCAACAAGCGCTGATGGGCGTCGTAGGGTGCGCAAAGCGAAGCGTGCGCACCGTTTTATCGCGAACGGTGCGCACGGCGGAAAGATATCCTTGCCAATAATCGACGGTCCGCGGCCGCCTTTGCGCACTCTACGGATCGTTCATTCGGAATGATGGTTCGAACTCGATTCGCCTATCGGGTACGAACCAGATCACTGCGACCATCACGTAGAGCGCGATCGCAATCCAAACACTGACGAAGGCGAGGGGGATTGCAACGACGTAAGCCGCTAGCGAGAGCTTGCCTTTGATGTCGTGGCCGACGGCCTTGGCAAGCTGCGAATCATGTCCGTTCCGTGCGATCAGTGCCGCTTGCAGCAGCGTGTAACTGACCGCCGCCATGGCGAGGACGACCCCGTAGGCGGCGGTCGGCAGCGCCACGAAGCCAGCCTCGTCGATCCACCTGATGACGAATGGCACGAGGGACAGCCAGAACAGCAGCGCGAGGTTTGCCCACAACACCCAGCCATCGATCTGGCGGGTGGCATGCAGCATGTGGTGATGATTGTTCCAGAAGATCCCCACATTGATGAAGCTCAGTACATAAGCGAGCAGGATCGGCACGGTCGACCACAGCGCCGCGAAATCGGTGCTGTGCGGCACCTTTATCTCCAGAACCATGATGGTGATGATGATCGCGATCACGCCATCGGTGAACGCTTCGAGCCGCCCCTTGCCCATGATCGAATCCGCTTCGCGCGAGCCGTCGGCCCGCCCTGATTGAGGATGATACCGGATTGCGGCGCCGACGCGCAGTTCGTCCATCAGCTACGGGCTATTGGCAGAGCTGCCGGCAGTTCTGCGGACACACCTGACCGGGCGCGCACGCCACGGCCGGCGAGCACTGCAAGGTGCAGGGCCGCGGCACCGGTGCCGGCGTTACCAAGGGAACCGATGGCGGAGGCGGAGGAACCACGAAAGTCGGCGGCATCGGCATCGGAGCCGGCACCGTCGGCACTCGCATCGGGGGGAGGGGCTCCGGAACACGGATCTGCGCACGAAGCTGCGCCGGAAGTATCAATGCGACGATCATGACGGCGATCGTGAGTGCTGCGGCGAAGGTTCTCATGGGCAACTTCTCGCGATTGGCAAATGTAAGCATTGGTGGCGAAGCGGTCGCTCAAAACGTCGCGCACACGACCCGCGTGATCACGCCGACGGATTGCTGGTGGAACTGCTGCTTGTAGGCCGTGACGATAGCACTGATCTTTTCGCGCGAGGCGATGTCGTCGGCGGTGACGACCATGACCATTTTGCTCGGCTCGCGAACCACGCGCCCGTGCGGCTGATCCTGCCATTGGCCGTAGGCTTCGACGACGGTCAGCCCTTCCGGGAAGCGCGGCGTGACTTCGCGGGCGAGGAATTTTGACCACGCGGGCTCGTTGACGCCAAGCCGCTTGCCGATGTTGCGGCTGAAGATCAATTCGGCCTGCATCATCGGCTGCTGCGGCGCAGGGCAGACCATTCCTTCCGCAGCCACGGCGCTCGCTGTTGCATAGAGCAGCAACGCTACCGCGCCGCCGGCCGCAGCCAGGCTACGGCGACGGACGCAGAGCATGCCGGTAACGGGTCGCGCCATCGCGCACTCCGGGCGATTACGAGCCCAAGGCCTTCGCGATCTCCTCAGTCATCTTCTTGGCATCGCCCAGAAGCATCATGGTGTTGTCGCGATAGAACAGCGGATTGTCGATGCCGGCGTAGCCTGATGCCAGCGAGCGCTTGTTGAACATCACCGTGCCGGCCTTCCACACCTGCAGCACCGGCATGCCGTAGATCGGCGATTTGGGATCGTCCTCGGCCGCGGGATTGGTGACGTCGTTGGCACCGATCACATAAGCGACATCTGTCTGGGCGAACTCGGAGTTGATGTCTTCGAGCTCGAACACCTCGTCATAGGGCACGTTCGCTTCCGCGAGCAGCACGTTCATGTGGCCAGGCATGCGGCCGGCAACCGGATGGATCGCGTATTTGACCTCGACACCTTCGGCCTTGAGGCGGTCCGCCATCTCGCGCAGCGCATGCTGCGCCTGCGCGACCGCCATGCCGTACCCCGGCACGATGATGACCTTGCCGGCATTTTTCATGATGTAGGCCGCATCCTCGGCAGAGCCGAGCTTGACGGGCTTGGCCTCACCGCCGCTCGCGGGGCCCGCGACCTCGCCGCCGAAGCCGCCGAGGATCACCGAGATGAAGCTGCGGTTCATGCCTCTGCACATGATGTAGGAGAGGATCGCGCCCGACGAGCCGACGAGCGCGCCGGTGATGATCAGCGCCGAGTTGCCGAGGGTGAAGCCGATGCCGGCGGCGGCCCATCCCGAATAAGAGTTCAGCATCGAGATCACGACCGGCATGTCGGCGCCGCCGATCGGAATGATGATGAGCACACCGAGCACGAGCGACAGCAGCACGATCAGCCAGAAATCGACGGCGCTTTGCGAAATCACGAAGCCGACAATGAAGAAGACGAGCAGTGCCGCGAGCACGATATTGATGACATGCCGCCACGGCAACATGATGGGGGCGCCGCTCATGCGCCCCGATAGCTTGAGAAACGCGATTATCGATCCGGTGAAAGTAATGGCGCCGATGGCGACGCCGATCGACATCTCGACATAGCTCGACCGATGCACTTCGTTAGCGACCCGGATGCCGAACGCGACTGGGGCGTAGAACGCACCTGCCGCGACTAATACGGCCGCCATGCCGACGAGCGAGTGGAACGCGGCGACGAGCTCCGGCATCGATGTCATCGGCACCCGGCGCGCCACCACCGCGCCGACGCCGCCGCCCGCGGCGAAGCCGACGACGACCAATGTCCAGGCGCCGAATCCCGACGGCGGATGGGACGCAAGCGTCGTTGCGACGGCGATCGCCATGCCGATCATGCCGAACAGGTTGCCGCGGCGGCTGGTTTCCGGATTCGACAGGCCCCGCAACGCAAGGATGAAGAGGACGCCGGCGACGAGATAGAGCAAGCCGGCAAGATCCGCGTTCATGTGACCCTCATCTCCATCGCCCTCGCGGTATCAGCGCGTCGCTTGCCGGCTCACTTCTTTTTCTTTTGATACATCGACAGCATGCGTTGCGTGACCAGGAAGCCGCCGAAGATGTTCACGGACGCAAACCCGAGCGCGACGAAGCCGAGGGCTCGCGCCAGGATCGGTCCCGAATCGTTGCCGGCGAGCGAAACGCCGACCGCAAGCAGCGCGCCGACCACGATCACCGAGGAGATCGCGTTCGTCACCGACATCAGCGGCGTGTGCAACGCCGGCGTCACCGACCACACCACGTAGTAGCCGACGAACACGGCGAGAACGAAGATCGAGAGCTGGAACACCAGCGGGTCGACGGCGCCGCCGGTCGCCGCGTGGACGCTCGTCGCGGCGATGTCGGCGTAGCCTTGGGCGGCCTCGGCGGCCTGGCGCGCCACCTCGGCGGCATCGCGGGCGAGGTCGGCAGCTTCCTGGGCGCTCATCTGGGCCATCGGCATCTCCCTCAGGCGGCGGTCTTGGGCGCGAAGTTCGGGTGCACCACTGCACCGTCACGGGTCAGCACGGTGGCCTTGACGATGTCGTCATCCCAGTTGATTGCCAGCGCCTTGGTCTTCTTGTCGAACAGGACTTCCAGGAAGGCATAGAGATTGCGGGCATAAAGGCTTGACGCTGAGGCAGCGAGCCGTGCGGGGCTGGTGTAGCCCACGATCTTGACGCCGTTCACTTCGGCGAGATGGCCGGGATTGGCCCCTTCCACGTTGCCGCCCCGCTCGACCGCGAGATCGACGATGACCGAGCCCGGCCGCATTGACACGACCATCTCGCGGGAGATCAGGCGTGGCGCCGGGCGGCCGGGAATGAGGGCCGTGGTAATGACCACGTCCTGCTTCTTGATGTGCTCGGCAACGAGTGCCGCCTGCTTCGCCTGATAGTCCTTGGACATCTCCTTGGCGTAGCCGCCGGCGGTCTCGGCCTGTTTGAATTCCTCGTCCTCGACGGCGATGAACTTCGCGCCCAGGCTCTCGACCTGCTCCTTCGCGGCCGGCCGCACGTCGGTCGCCGTGACGATGGCGCCGAGCCGACGCGCCGTCGCGATCGCCTGCAAGCCGGCGACGCCTGCGCCCATCACGAACACCTTCGCGGCGGGCACCGTGCCGGCGGCTGTCATCATCATCGGAAAGGCACGGCCATACTCCGCGGACGCATCAATCACCGCGCGATAGCCTGCGAGATTGGCCTGCGAGGACAGCACGTCCATCGCCTGCGCGCGGGTGATGCGCGGCATCAGTTCCATGGCGAATGCGGTGACCCCGGCCCGCGCCATCGCCGCGAGGGCGGCATCATTGCCGTAAGGGTCCATGATCGCGATGACGATTGCGCCGCGCTTGTATCCCGCGAGTTCGGCCTCGTCCGGGCGGCGCACCTTCAGGATGATGTCGGCGTCCTTGAGGGCGTCATCGGTCACCGTGGCGCCAGCCGCCGTATAGTCCGCGTCAAGGATGCCGGACTTGATTCCGGCGCCGGGCTCGACGTCAACGTCGACCCCGAGGCCTTTCATCTTCTTAACGGTTTCCGCGGTGGCGGCGACCCGCGGTTCGGCCGGATCACGCTCCCGCGCAACGCTGATGCGCATACACGCCGTCTCCCATGAGTGGCGACGCCCCCGGTCGGTCGGATGTCAGCTGTAGGCTGCGTAGAGTAGCGTCAGTCCCGAGATCGCCACCATGATGAGGCTGGCGGCGCGCGAGCCGCTCCAGAGGCTATAGCCGGCCACGATGGTCGCGAGGATGATGATGGCAACGGCTGGCACCCAGTGGCCGAGAACGGCGCCGATGGTCAGGGCGAGCACGATATTGATGACGTGGAATGACCCGGCATAAACGACCTGCAAGAAGGACTCGTAAGTCGCCTCATGGGCCGGCAAGTCGTTGCCTTCCGCCGTCGCAATACTGAAGTTCTGCGTGTTCGGCCATTTAGTCCTCCAGCCCAGCCACGTCCTCAAGTTGGCTGGGGCTTAGCGCAATTGCGCGACAAGGGCAATGTGCAAGGGCATAAACGGCAAGGTCAATCGCGCGAGGCGCGAAACCCCGATCAGCCCTCGTGCGTATCGAGTTCGACGGCCGCGAGGGCTTTGCGCTGCCGCGCCGCCACGCGTTCGGTCGAGAACTTCCCGATCGCCTCATTGAACAGCCGGTAGAAGTTGAGCTTGGCGTCGAGATGGAGGAACACGGCGCCGAGGCCAATGGCCGCGCGGTCCATGAATACGAATTCCCGCGGCACCCGCACCGGCCCCTTTTCCTTGAGGGCGCGGTGGACGCGAAACGCCTCGCGCCGTCCGTACTCGGATGGCTTGACGCCGTCGGCGACAGTGCGCTCGCGGTCATCGAGCAGCGGCGCATAGATGAAGCGCGCCCAGATGTTGAGGGTCTCGACCAGTTCGCGCGACAGCCTGCGGAAACCCCAGGTCTCGTAGGCATGCACCACGAGCGCCTCATCGCCCTTGAGGAGCCCGTGATAGAGGTCGACTACCCCGCCGACGAAACGCGATGGGAAGATGCGGATGCAGCCATAGTCGAGAAGGTTGATGCCCTGCGGGCTGCCGTCTTCCATGAAGGCCGTGTAATTGCCGAGATGGGGGTCGCCGTGGATCACGCCGAAGCGGCTGAACGGCTGCCACCACGCCTTGAACATGGCGACGGCGATGCGGTTGCGGGCGGCGAGATCGTCGTGCTTGTGAAGCAGCAGCTTGTCGCCTTCGAGCCAGTCCAGGGTGAGGAGCCGGCCGGTGGAGAGCTCCGGCCATACTCGTGGCACCCGCACTTCCGGCGTCTCGGCGAGCATGTCGCGATAGAGCATGACGTGCTTCGCCTCGCGCTTATAGTCGAGCTCCTCGCGGATGCGCTCGCCGACCTCGCCCGCGATTTCGGAGGTGTCGATCGCCGGATCCATCCGGCGGTGGATGGCGAACAGCCATTCGAGCTGCTTGAGGTCGGCCTCCACCGCCGACCGCATGTCGGGATATTGCAGCTTGCAGGCGAGCGCCGTGCCGTCATGGGCGCGCGCCCGATGGACCTGGCCAAGGGACGCGGCGGCGGCAGGCTTGTGCTCGAAGTTGGCGAAGCGCTGCTGCCAGTCCGGGCCGAGCTCCGCCATCATGCGGCGTTTGACGAATGGCCATCCCATCGGCGGCGCATCGTTCTGCAGCCGGGCAAGCTCGACGGCGTATTCGGGCGGGAGGAGGTCGGGCACAGTCGCCATCAACTGGGCGACCTTCATCAGCGGACCCTTGAGCCCGCCAAGCGTTGCCGCCAGCGCCGCCGCGCCGCGGGCGCGATCGCGGTCCATGCCGAGGAGCCGGTTGGCGGCGATACGCGCGGCAAGGCCGCCCATGTTGGTGCCGACCCGGGCATAGCGGGCCGCACGGGCGGAAAACCGGTTTGCTTCAGTATCGCGTGGGGGCAATCGTACGCCTCAGTCTGCCGGCGCTGCGCGGGTTTGCGCGGGTCGCCAACGATCTATGCCCAAAGTCTCCGAAATGAAGAGCGGCATCAAGCCTTCGGCCAATTATCACGGATCCAGCGGACGAGACTTCTCCTCGCTCACTTCACCGGCGGCAAGCGCGATGATCATGGCCGCGGCCTCGGGTTCTGGCACGACAAAATCAATGTCATTGACACCGAGGAAAGTGTAGATTGCCAGCAAAGCTGTGCGCTTGTTGCCGTCAACGAACGGATGGTTGCGGGCTATGCCGAAGCCGTAAGCCGCCGCCAGGTCGGCAACATCGGGCTTCTCATATGCCCATTTGTTTTGAGGACGGCTGAGCGCAGATTCGAGCAGTGCGCGATCGCGGAGCCCGTCCGAACCCCCATGGATGGACAGCTGTTCGTCGTGAATCGCGATGACAATCTCGACCGTCAGCCAGAACGGCTCTTCATTTGGCAAGTTCGGCGAGGGCATTTCGATAGATCTTCATTCCACGCCGAGCGACCTCCATCGCCTTCTCGAATTGCGGATCGTAGGGGGTAAACCGCAGGCCGCCATCTGCGGTAACGGTCGCATAGAATTCATCGCCGGCACTCAGGTTCAGTCGAGCCATGATTTCCTTCGGCAAGATCACGCCTGTTGAATTGCCGATCTTCTTCAGCTGCACCTTGCCGATAACCTGACTTTTGGGGTCGCGGACTATTTTCTTATGAGCGGTCATGAGCCTTTCTCCGTTATACGAATTGTATAACGGATCAGTCTCTCAAGTTCAACAAATGTATTACATCGGCCGCTCGTTGGGACGTGCAATCACCCCAACGCCTCCAACTCGCCGATCATCCGCTCGATCACGCCGAGGCCGCCCTGCCAGAACGTGGGGTCGCGGGCATCGAGGCCGAACGGCTTGAGCAGTTCCGAATGATGCTCGGTGCCGCCGGCCGCGAGCATGGCGAGATAGCGGTCGGCGAAGCCTTCGTGGGCGCGCTCGTAGACGGCGAACAGCGAGTTCACGAGGCAATCGCCGAATGCATAGGCGTAGACGTAGAACGGCGCGTGGATGAAGTGGCCGATGTAGGTCCAAAATGTCTCGTAGCCCGGTTTGATCTCGATCGCCGGGCCGAGGCTTTCGCGCTGCACGTCGAGCCAAATCTCGCACAGCCGCTCGGAAGTCAATTCGCCGTTGCGGCGCTCGGTGTGGACCGCGCGCTCGAAGGTGTAAAACGCGATCTGCCGCACCACCGTATTGAGCATGTCCTCGACCTTGGCGGCGAGCGTCGCCTTGCGGGCCTTCGGGTCGGATGTTGCGGCGATGATGCGCCGGAACGTCAGCATCTCGCCGAAGACGCTTGCAGTTTCCGCGAGCGTCAGCGGAGTTTCGGCCATCAGCACGCCGTTTGGCGCGGCCAACACCTGGTGCACGCCATGACCTAGCTCGTGGGCGAGCGTCATGACGTCGCGTGGCTTGCCCTGATAGTTGAGGTGGATGAACGGGTGCGCCGACGGCACCGTCGGATGGGCAAAGGCGCCCTGCCGCTTGCCCGGACGAACCGGCGCATCAATCCAGCGATCGGTGAAGAAGCGCTCGGCGATGTTGGCCATCGCCGGCGAAAATGACTGGTAAGCTGCAAGTACGGTGTCCTTGGCTTCCTGCCACGGTATCGCGCGCGTCGGCACCGCCGGCAGCGGCGCGTTACGATCCCAGTAAGGAAGCCGTTTCTTGCCGAACCACTTCGCCTTGAGCGCGTAGTAGCGGTGCGACAGCCGCGGATAAGCCTCCCGCACGGCACGGACCAGCGCCTCGACCACCTCGCGCTCGATCCGATTGTCGAGATGGCGGGCGTCGGCGATGTCGGCAAAGCCGCGCCAGCGATCGGAGATTTCCTTGTCCTTGGCGAGCGTGTTGGTGATCAGCGTGAACACGCCCAGGTGTTCGCGGAACGTCCGTCCTAGCGCCTCGGCCGCCGCCTTGCGGTTTCGCTCGTTGCGGTCTTGCAAGAGATTGAGGGTCGGCTCGATGGCAAGCGTCTTCGTCCCGACCTTGAAGCGCAGTCCGGCGATGGTGTCGTTGAACAACCGATTCCACGCTGCCTGCCCGGTGACCGATTTCTCGTGGAACAACTGCTCCACGCGATCCTCGAGCTGATAAGGCTTGGCCTTGCGCAGGTCCGTGAGCCATGGCCGGTAGTGGCCGAGCGCCGGATCCGTCATGGCGCGCTCCAGGACCGCGTCATCGATGCGGTTGAGCTCCAAGGAAAAGAACAAGAGATGCGATGACGACGTGGTTACGCGGTCCTGCACGTCGCCATAGAATTTCGCCCGCACCGGATCGGTGGTGTTGCCGCTGTAGACAAGCTGCGCATAGGAGACGACACGGCCGATGAGATCGTCGATCGTCTCGTAGGTCTTGATCGCTGCGGCAAGCGCCCGGCCGGCACTGGGCTGGTCGGCGAGGCCGAGGAGCTTGCCTTTATATTGTTCCTCGAACTTCAGACACATTGCGTCAGCGCGCGCGAGATCCTCTTTGATCTGCGGGGAATTGAGGCTCGGATAGAGCGCGGACAAGTCCCACTCTGGGAGCTTTCCGATGGCTGCGGGCTTTGCGGCTTTCGCTGCGCGCGCCGGCGGCTTCTTACGCCTTATGGCATTTGACCGGGTCAGCATGGGCAATGCACTTTCACGTGTCTCATGGATCGGTTCTTCACTCTTCGTCCCTGATGCACGACGATTGTGGCCATGAAAGGCAGGGGTGCATTTTTACACGCTGTTAAGGCTGATGGGGGACAGTGCCTCGAATCGAAACAACAGATGAGCTGAGCCTGCGCAAACGAAGTGCAGCCGTGTGTCACCTGGGCGTACGTCCTCACATAGTGGAGTCCCGATGGCGGAGCGCATCCTGATCGTCGATGACGACCCGGTGCAGCGCCGGCTCATCGAGAACATGGCGCAAAGGGCGGGTTACGAGACGGCAACGGCCGAAGGCGGGGAAGCGGCGCTGGCAGTGATGCTAGGGGCCGAAGCGCCGCCGATCCATGGCGTCGTGCTCGACCTCGTCATGCCTGATCTCGATGGCCTTGGCGTGCTAGGAAAGATGCGGGAAGCCGGCCTCGACATTCCAGTCGTCGTGCAGACTGCCCATGGCGGCATCGACAACGTGGTCACTGCCATGCGGGCGGGCGCCGTCGATTTCGTGGTCAAGCCGGTTGGTGCCGAGCGGCTCACGGTGTCGCTTCGCAATGCGCTGGCGGCGCGCGCGCTTGCGGGCGAAATCGCCCGCTTCAAGCGAAGCCGCAACGGCACTTTGACCTTTCGCGACATCATCACCCGCAGTCCGCAAATGCAGGCCGTGCTGCGCGCGGCTGAGAAGACCGCAAGTTCCGCGATTCCGGTGCTTATCGAAGGCGAGACCGGTGTCGGCAAGGAATTGATCGCGCGCGCGATCCATGGGTCTGGTGAGCGGAGAGCCAAGCCGTTCGTCGCCGTAAACTGCGGCGCACTGCCGGAAAATCTCGTCGAATCGATCCTGTTCGGACACGAAAAAGGTGCGTTCACCGGCGCAGCCGAGCGACGCGATGGCAAATTCGTCGACGCTTCGGGAGGTACGCTGTTTCTTGATGAAGTCGGCGAACTGCCGCCGGCCGTTCAGGTCAAGCTGCTGCGGGCGATTCAGGAGGGCGAAGTCGATCCGGTCGGCGGCAAAAAGCCGATCAAGGTCAACGCGCGGATCATTTCGGCGACCAATCGCGATCTCATGACGGACGTCAAATCCGGCCGCTTCCGCGAGGATCTATTTTATCGTCTTCACGTCTTTCCGATCACGGTGCCGCCGTTGCGCGAGCGGGTCGAAGATATCTCCGAGCTGGTGCGCCACTTCCTGATTCGTTTCGCTGCCGAGGAGGGGAAGCGCATCAGGTCGGTCTCGGCCGATGCGCTGCGGATGCTCACGACACATGCCTGGCCCGGCAATGTGCGGCAGCTCGAGAACACTGTTTTCCGCGCGGTGGTATTGGCGGAGGGCGAAGAAATCACGAGCGCGGAATTTCCTCAGATCGTGGCACAAATCGGGCAGCGCGACAGCGCGACGTTCGACCGGCAAGCGGGAGACGCACCGGCTGGCGATCGCGTCGGGTCGTTAGCCGCTGACGCGTGGACGCCTCTCGAAACGCCGCTGATTCTTGATGCGAGCGCTGAGCACACATTGATACCGGCCGCCGCGGCGAATGCAGCTAGCACATTGAATTTGCTCGACTCCGAAGGGGATGTTCGCCCTCTCGACGACATCGAGGCGGACGTTATTCGCTTCGCGCTTGCTCATTATCGGGGGCAGATGTCGCAGGCCGCACGGCGATTGCGGATTGGACGATCTACCCTCTACCGCAAGCTTGACGGACTGGGGCTCGCGATTGCCGATTGAATCTGCAGACGAGTTGCTCCGCCGCTACACTTGCGCCAAATTTACATGGTTGGGGTATAAATACGGTGCGGGGGCGTCGGGGGATGGCTACATTCCCAAAACTTTTGGTTGGCCATGAACCGTGGGGCGTGCTCCTGCGCGTGAGCTGTTTTGTCGCCCTTGACAGTGAGGACAGTTGAAATGCGCTCATCTCGTCTTGACCGCTGGCTTGCGACTACGGCTCTTTTGCTAGTGACGACTGCCGGGGCTCTCCCCGTGCAGGCGGCGCCGGAGAGGGACCCGGAATTTACCGCCGTTGTGTCGGTGCCGGTGCCTCCGCCCGCCGCAGCCCCGACAGTCAACGATCTCGGTCCGCCTGTCGCCGCCGCACCGCCAGCGGCGGCTGCGCCGATCAATCCGGCGAACGCGCCTGCAATCGCAGCGCCCGCTGTCACCGCTCCCGCTACGGCAAAGTCGCCGGCCGCAGCGACGCCGCTTGCTGCCGCCGCCGTCTCACCAACTCCGTCCGTTGTCCCAGCGTCCGCCGCCGTCACGCCGCCTGTGTCCGCAACGCCACCGGCAGCTGCCGTCGCGCCGCCCGCGTCCGCAACGCCGCCGGCTCCTGTTCAGGCCGCCGTGCCGCCGAAGCCGATGGCCCCGGTCACTCCGGTGGCTGCGCCCGCTACCGAGACGCCTGCTGCAATCCCGGCAGTGGCGCCTGCCGCCGAGCCGGCAGCGCCGCCGCCTGCTCCGGCCGTCGTGGCCGCGCCCGCCGAGCTTGCGCCGGTCGCGGAAAAGATTCGCGATCTGTTGAACGCCAAGGCCGACCGTTGGTTTGACCGCAAAGCCAAGCAGTCCGTGGAAGCGTTTTATTCGGCCCGCGGCTACGAGCCGATCTGGTCTGACAACGGTGCCGAAAGCGCGCGTGCCATTGCTGCCACCAAGTTTTTCGCCGGCGTCGATTCGGATGGCCTCGATCCGAGCGACTATTCGGTTCCAAGTTTCGCGAACACCGATCCCGCTTCCCTGGCAGAGGCCGAGCTGAAGTTTACCGCGACGGCGCTGACCTTCGCGCGCCATGCTCAGATCGGCCGCATCCATTATTCGCGTGTCAGCAACGACATCCTGTACGAGCTGGCGATGCCCGAGCCGGCCGAAATTCTCGGCAGACTGTCCGGAGCGGCAGATGTCGCGACGGCGCTTGCGGGCTTCTACCCGCCGCATGCGGAGTATAAGGCGCTCAAGGCAAAGCTCGCTGAAATCCGCGGCGGCGGGAGCAGCGAAGGCTCGTCGATTCGAATCGCGGCCGGTCCGCAGCTTCGCGTCGGGATGAAGGACGGCCGCGTTCCGAAGCTGCGCGAGCGGCTCGACGTGAACGGCGATCCGGACGATCTGACTTACGATAAAACCTTGGCTGAGGCGGTGAAAAGCTTCCAGCGCCAGCACAGTCTGCAAGATTCCGGCAACCTGACTACCGCGACCATCGAGAAGCTCAACGGTCCGCGGCATGATCGCGACGTCGATCTCATCATCGTCAACATGGAACGTTGGCGTTGGCTGCCGCGCGATCTCGGCAAAGCCTACGTGATGGTCAATCTCCCGAACTTCACCCTCAAGGTGATGGACCAGGGCAAGATGGTGTGGACCACCAGGATCGTCTCGGGCGCGCCGGGCGAGAAAGCAACGCCGCTCCTCACCGAGACGATGAAGTACATCACCGTCAATCCGACCTGGAACGTGCCGCCGTCGATCATTCACAACGAGTACCTGCCGGCGCTCTCGCGCGATCCTACCGTGCTCGACCGCATGGGCCTGAGGATGGAACACAATCGCGATGGTTCGGTGCATATCTGGCAGCCGCCCGGCGCGGGCAACGCGCTCGGTCGCATCCGCTTCAATTTCCCGAACAAGTTCCTGGTGTACCAGCACGACACGCCGGACAAATACATGTTCGCGCACGAGCGGCGGGCCTACAGCCACGGCTGCATGCGCGTGCAGTTCCCGGATCAATATGCTGAAGCGCTGCTCAACATCTCAAATCCGGCAGATGGCTATACCGCCGACAAGATCCGCAGGATGTACGGGACGGGCGAGCGCGACATTCACCTCAACACACCGATCCCGGTCCATCTGACGTATCAGACGGCTTTTGTGGACGATGCCGGCCATCTCGTCACCCGCGAGGATATCTACGGTCGCGACGCGCGCATGTTCGCCTTGATGAAGGGCGACGAGCGACGGATGGCCGACGTGCCGGTGGAACGTCGAGAGGCCAGCAACGGCAGCGGCGGAGCCCCGAACGGCGTGCGGCGTCAAGCCTCGCGATATCCGCAGGGTCCAACCTCGATCTTCGGGATGTTCTTCCGCTAGCCGGAGGGAACTCCCGGGTAAGCGTTTCGACAGGTTGATAAATCGCCGGCCGGGGGTTTCCCAGCCGGCTTTTTTTTGCCATACTAGGCCAGTAGGGGTAGTTGTGCGGTTTGGGGGGACAGGGGACGGCGGTAATCCCGCCTTAACCGATCCCATTAAAATTGGAGCTGTTCTCGAAACCGTTACGCGCGTCGTAACGGTGCATCGGCCAACCTCGTTGGCGGATCGGGAACGCGTGGGGACGTGGGATCGCCAGTGCAAGTCAGCTTTGCGCGCCAATTAATCACCGCAGCAAGATCGTCGGGCGCCGGCCGTTGCGCCGTGCTCGCCGCCGTCATGCTCGCTTTCGGCAGCCGTGGGCTTGAGACCGCGATCGCGAACGGCGATACGCGGACCCTCACGATGCACCACATCCACACCGGCGAGGACATCACCATCACCTACAAGCGTGATGGTCGCTACGATGAGGATGCGCTCGCGAAGCTCGACTGGTTCGTCGCGCGACTGGCGCCGCGAGGAAGCGATCCACATGGATCCGCGGCTTTATGACCTCGTGTGGGAGGCCGCGCGGCAGGCGGGCTCGAAGGAGCCGGTTCAGATCGTATGCGGTTACCGCTCGCCGAATACCAACTCGATGCTCCGCAGCCGCAGCAGCGGGGTCGCGCGCTTCAGCCAGCACACGCTCGGCAAGGCGATGGACTTCTTCATTCCCGGCGCGCCGCTCGAAGAATTGCGCATCATTGGCGTGCGCCTGCAGCGGGGTGGCGTGGGCTACTATCCGACCTCAGGCTCGCCGTTCGTGCATCTCGACGTCGGTCCGGTGCGCTATTGGCCGCACGTGCCTGAGGCACAGATGGCGAAGGCGTTGCCGCAAGGGCGCACGATCTTTCCGCCCGCAGAAAGCCGCAGCTTCGAGCAGGCGTTGGCCGAGGTCAAGAAGCGTCAGCCGCCGGTGCAGGTCGCGAGTGCCGATGGTTCGGTGGTGCACAAGAAGAGCCTGCTGCACAGCCTGTTCAGCAAGGATGAAGAGGACGAAGCGGCTGAGGCCGATGAGGCGGCTGCTGCCCACGTGGCCGCGGCCGCGCCGGCACCAGTTACGCCGGCTTCGACAGCAACGGCGCCCCGCCGCAATGCCAATACCTACTCGCTTGCCTCGGTCGATTCGAAGCCGGAGACGGTGAAGATCACGACTGCGCCGGTGGTACCGATTCCGCCGGTGCGCGGACCTCGCGTTCAACTCGCCCAGGCCGGCGATAACATGCTCGTCGGCGGGACCCCCAGTCGCGACGACTGGACCTTTGCGGGCGCCTCGGAGCCGCCGCGGCCGCCGGCGCCGATCAAGCCCGCTACCGAACCGGAGATCACCGGCGGTGCTGCGACTCCGTGGCCGATGCGAACGGGCGCCGACACCGATCACGTCCCGGCGGACGTAGCACTGTCCTACGCAGCCCAGTCGAGCCCGGGCGAACGAAGTCTCGGTCCAGCCATGCGACCCGAGCCCATGGGCGAGGCCTCGGCGCGCGCCGCTGCAAATGCTCCGGCGAAGATCACGACGCCGCCGCGTGACAACGTCACCACTATCACCAAGAAGACTTCCGTCCGCGCCGCGAGCCCGGAACCGGTGCAGCGCGCAACCTCGGTCGCCGTCGTGGCGAACGCCGGGATGCGTTATGACGACCCGTGGCTGCGCGCCATGTTGCTCACCCCGAGCCTGTCGAATTCGATGACGTCGATCATCTACGGCGAGATGGATCTTGAGCAATTGCGCGCGATGATGAAGAAGCCGACGACGACGATCACGATGTTGTTCGGCGACGACCCATATCCCGGAATCTCGCCGGATCGTTTCAATGGCGAAGCCGTCGTGTTCCTCGCGACCCACGCATTCAATCGTCGAACCGCCGCTCTGCGCTGACGGATCTCACACGCTGCTGCTGCGATGTCATGCGCGCCGCTTTGGGCGCGTATGCGCGCGTCATCAACAGTGTCACGGCCGCTGACAGTGTAGACCGATGCAGCCTTGTGCTCGCGCGCATCGGCGGTTGTCCAAGCGCCATGCTGACGCGCGAACCCGGTTAGAAAACGCAAATGGCCGGAACGGGTCCGGCCATGAAGAGCGGAGTAAGCAGCGCCGAGCCGCGCTCGCAGCAGCGCCGCGTCAGATCATGCCAAGGGCGTGCAGGTATGTTTCCAGGATCGCGTCCTGTTCGGCGCGCTCGTTTTTGTCCTGCTTGCGCAGGCGGACGACGACGCGGAGTGTCTTGACGTCGAAGCCGTTGCCCTTGGCCTCGGCGTAGACATCGCGGATGTCGTCGGCAATCGCCTTCTTTTCTTCCTCGAGCCGCTCGATCCGTTCGACGATCGCCTTGAGCTGATCCTTCGCGAAGCGTGTCGCAGGCTTTTCATCGACGGCAGCAGCGGCGGTGGCAGTGGTCATAAAGCGATCCTCACATGGACTCGAACGGGCGAGCGACGTTGCTCAACCACCGCCGATTCCGCAAGACGCGCGGCCGAGCGCGCGGCCAGTCATCCACAGCAGCTTGCCGCCACCCACATCATCCACATGATTCACAGGAACCAGTGCTCAATTCAGTGCTTGGACGCGGCCTTTTCGAATGTCGCCTTCTGCTCCGCCGTCGCTTCGCGCTGATATTTCGCGCGCCACTCCTCGTAAGGCATGCCATAGACAGTCTCCCGGCTCATGTCCTTGGTCATGGCGATCCCTTTGGCGTCGGCCGCTTCCTTCATCCAATTCGACAGGCAGTTGCGGCAGAATCCGGCAAGATTCATCAGGTCAATGTTCTGCACATCGGTGCGCTGACGCAAATGCTCGACCAGGCGGCGGAACACAGCGGCGTCGAGCTCGGTTTGAGTCTTGTCATCGATCTTCATCGGAATTTCCTCCGTATGGATACCAACATATGTGCGATCGGCGCACTGTCGACCCCTTTTGCCGATGCCCCTCGCGCACGCCGTCCTCCGCGTGGGCAGCACCTCTTGCCATGACCGACAGTCCGCCCGGATACTCATGGTCGGCCAAAAGTTCGGCATGAGGACCGTTCGCCCCTTATGAGTGCCGCGCGCGAATTCCTTCACGAACTCTACCGTGTCGCGGTCGCGACCGCCCATCCTTCCAGCTGTCTCGTCCCACATCTGCCCCAGCCGCCCTCGACCGGGCGCCTCATTCTTCTCGCCGCCGGCAAGGCGGCAGGCTCCATGACCGAGACGGCTGAGAAGCATTACCTGAACAAGGCCGGATTTCCGGGATCGCGGTTCGCCGGCTATGCCGCGACGCGCCACGGCTACGGGCGGCCGACCCGAATCGTGAAGATCCGGGAGGCCGGCCATCCCGTTCCCGACACCGAAAGCCTGATCGCGGCCGAGGAGGCATTGGCGCTGGCCTCGACCGCGACGGCCGAAGACCTCCTGGTGGTGCTGATTTCGGGCGGAGCTTCGGCCAATTGGATCGCGCCCGCCTATGGGCTGACGCTTGCAGAGAAACAAGCGGTGACCCGTGCGTTGCTCAAGTCCGGCGCCGCGATCGGCGACATCAACGCGGTGCGCAAGCACCTTTCGCGGATCAAGGGCGGACGCCTGGCGCGCCAAGCCTATCCCGCCCGCGTGGTGACGCTGGCGATCTCCGACGTTCCAGGCGATGACCCCGCCGTCGTCGGATCGGGACCGACGGTGCCCGACCCGACGACGCTCGCCGATGCTCGCGACGTGATGGCCCGCTTCGGGCTTGATGCTTCGGCCAAGGTAGCGGCGGCGCTTGCCGATTCGGCTAACGAATCGCCCAAGCCCGGCGATCCGATCTTCGAGCGAACCTCGTTTCATCTTGTTGCCCGGCCGATGGATTCGTTCCGCGCCGCTGCCGCGAAGGTCCGCGAGGGCGGACTAACGGGGGGCGCATACGAGGCGATCCTGCTGGGGGACCGCATCGAGGGCGAGGCGCGGGAGGTCGCGCAGATGCATGCGCGCCTGGCTCGCCAATTCCAGGCGCAGAACCGACGCGTCGTCCTCCTGTCGGGCGGCGAATTGACCGTCACCATCAAGGGCAAGGGCCGCGGCGGCCCCAACCAGGAGTATGCCCTGGCATTGGCGCAGGCCCTGGAGGGTACGCCAGGCATTGCCGCCATTGCCGGCGATACCGACGGTACCGATGGCGGAACCGGAAGCGCTCTCGACCCGGCGGGCGCATTTATCGACGCCACTACCCTCCCTCGGGCCGAAGACCTTGGCCTCGATCCCGCCGCCTTTCTTGCGGAAAACGACTCCACTGGGTTCTTCGAGCGCCTGGGAGATCTCCTGCAACCGGGGCCAACCTTCACCAATGTCAACGATTTTCGTGCCATAATTGTTGATACGCCGTAATTCCGCCGATACCGCGAATCGTCCATGGGGCATCAAGCTAAGATTGTGATCCGCAGGATTCTGAGTCGGTCCATTGCAGCTACGGTCACCGCCGCGGTTCTGGGCTGCGCCACGATAATCGTGACCGCGACACCGGCCGCGGCCGATTTCCGCATCTGCAACCTCACCAAGAGTCGGATCGGGGTCGCTATCGGCTACAAGGATGCGGAGGGCTGGGCCACTGAGGGTTGGTGGAACCTCCCGACCGGCAATTGCGAAACGCTGCTCCACGGAACGCTCGCGGCCCGGTTCTATTATATTTACGCGGTCGATTATGACCGCGGCGGCGAGTGGTCTGGGGCGGCTTTCATGTGCACCCGCGACAAGGAATTCACCATCAGAGGTACCGGGGATTGCCTCGCCCGCGGTTTTGACCGCACGGGCTTTTTCGAGGTCGATACCGGGGAACAGCAGACCTGGACGGTCCAGCTTACCGAAGGAAGCGAAACGGCGACACAGCGCCCGGCCCCGGGCCAGCCGTCCGGACCGGCACCGGCGACGCGCCCGGCGGCTCCGCCGGGAAGTCCCCCGCGATGAGGCGCCGCCGCCGCACCAAAATCATCGCCACGCTGGGTCCAGCCTCCACCGATCGGAGCGTCATGGCGGCCTTGTTTCGCGCCGGCGCTGATGTGTTCCGCATCAACATGAGCCACACAACGCCGGATCGGATGCGCGAGATCGTGCGCACCATCCGCGATGTCGAGCAGGAATGCGGCCGACCGATCGGTGCCCTCGTCGATCTGCAAGGACCGAAGTTGCGCGTCGGCGCATTCGCCCAGGATTCGGTTGAACTCGTGAAAGGCGGCGAATTCGTTCTCGATTCCGATCCGGCGCTCGGTACGCCCGCGCAAGTCAACCTCCCTCATCCGGAAATTCTCGCTGCGCTCAAGCCCGGCCACACGTTGCTGCTTGATGACGGCAAGATCAGGCTCGTGGCGATCGAGACCTCGCCGGTGCGGGCGGTGACCCGGGTCGAAGTTGGCGGCAAGCTCTCCGCGCGCAAGGGCGTAAGTCTACCCGATACGGTCATTGGGTTCTCGGCGCTGACCGCCAAGGATCACTCCGATCTCGAGGCGGCACTCGATGCCTCGGTCGACTGGATTGCGCTCTCGTTCATCCAGCGGCCCGAGGACATCGCCGATGCCAAGAAGATCGCCCGCGGACGCGCCGCAGTGATGGCCAAGATTGAGAAGCCGCAGGCAGTGGAGCGACTGGACGAGATTCTCGAGGTTGCCGACGCTTTGATGGTGGCGCGCGGCGATCTCGGCGTCGAACTGCCGGTGGAGAAGGTCCCACCGATCCAGAAGCAGATGATCCGTGCATCCCGGCGCGCCGGCAAGCCGGTCGTCGTGGCGACCCAGATGCTGGAATCGATGATCTCAAGCCCGGTGCCGACCCGCGCTGAAGTGTCCGACGTCGCGACGGCGATCTACGAAGGCGCCGACGCCGTGATGCTGTCGGCGGAATCCGCTTCCGGGCAATTTCCCGTCGAAGCGGTCGCCACCATGGATCGTATCGCCGTCGAGGTCGAGAACGATCCGAACTACCGCGCCATCATCCAGGCCCAGCGGGCCGATCCCGAGGCGACGGGCGCCGATGCCATCGCGGCGGCGGCGCGCGAAATCGCTGAAACGCTTGATCTCGCCGCGATCGTGTGCTGGACGTCCTCGGGCGCGACGGCGCTGCGGGTCGCCCGCGAGCGCCCGCAGCCGCCGGTCGTTGCCATCTCGCCGAATCTGTGGGCGAGCCGGCGCCTCGCCGCGGTGTGGGGCGTGCACAGCGTAATGGCCGAGGATGCGCGGGACCAGGACGACATGGTCAACCGGGCGAGCCGCATCGCCTTCCGGGAAGGCTTCGCCAAGGCCGGCGAGCGCATCATCATCGTCGCCGGCGTTCCGTTGGGAACGCCTGGCGCCACCAACATGGTTCGGATCGCGTTCGTCGGCGCCGACGCCGCTGTGACTGATTGAGGCCTGATTACTCGACCGCCTTGATCGGCGCGACGTCAGCCGGCAAGGCCTCCGGCCGGAAGATCCAGCCAGCAGCAGTTTAGCCGGGAATTACCGTTCTCAAGCGACCGATGAGTTACGCTTGCGCGCATACATCGACTTGTCGGCCGCCTCCAAAAGCTCGCCAGCGGTCACGCCGTCGTCCGGGTAAAGTGCGATGCCGGCACTCGCGGCGACGGGTATGGGATTGCGGGCGTCGCCAATCGAGCAGGCAAGTCCGGATTCAAAACGTGCGCGCATGCGCCACGCCGACACAGTATCGTAATCGGCCGGAAGCACCACCCCGAATTCGTCGCCGCCAATCCTTGCTACCAAACAGTCCGGACCTGCCGCCCTCTTGATCTCCGCAGCCAGCGCCTTCAAGGCTTCATCGCCCACGCGATGTCCGTAACGATCGTTGGTGAATTTCAATTTGTCCATGTCGACGATGATGACCCCAGTTCGGCTGCCCTTGTTGCTTGCCAATGACAGGACCAGATCAAGCTGCGCATTGAACATGGTGCAATTCGGCAGCCCGGTGAGCCCGTCGCGCAGCAACGTCGAAACATCGACGTGCATCAGTACGGCGTAGCGCTGACCGTCGAATTCGCATCCGGACATCAGCACCTCATACCAATGCTGCCATCCGTCGTACGGACATGGATAAGTCGAGACATAGAACGGCAAGCCGCCGTCCAAAACCGCGCGTAATCCGCCGAGAATTTCGATGACTCCACCGCAGCCTCGCCGGATTGCGGCCTCGCATTCCGCTATGTAGTTCCATCCTTGTCTGGGTGAAAGCATGCCGATCTTCGCGGTCTCTGCCCACTTTCGATTGACAAGCGTGATCGCACCGGTGGGGTCGACGACCGCGATTTCCGCGGCAAGGAAATCCGAAAGATCAGGCTTCAGGTTCTGCGTCAGCTTGTTCATGCGAACCAACATCTAGTTCACATCGTGATCCAACCACCGAGCACAGCGCCTCGTGCGATTTACATATCGCGAGTTTATTTGACGCACGCGGCGCGGGCTTTCATGTTGGTCCGACGGTCGCGCTCCAAATGCCCCGATGGATCTGCGGGCACATCGAAGAGTGGGACTCAATCGTTATGGACGGGTAAAAGCCCGAATGTGTAATTGATGGATGGGCCCCCGGAATAATACGTAGGTGTCGCAGCGACTCGCGATCAACAACGCGCGGGTCAACCGGGTCCGTGCCCCAATGGGTTTCATCGCCGCGCCTAACGAAACGAAGGCGAAGCAGCCGCTAACTCGACCGGAAAAGCGCCCTGGCTATTGAGGCAGCCAGGGGATTCCGTTGTGGATTGAGGTGATCAGTCTCGCATCACGGCGGTAGCAGGCCGATCGCCTTCTTAAGATTGTCGAACGGCTTCGGGCCGAAGCCGTGGGCCGGCGCGATCGTCTGCACATCGAGATTGTTCATCGTGATCACGCGATAGAGGTCGATCGCCTGCTCGGGCGTGCGCGCGAGATCGCGCGGGTCGTTCCCCTGCGGCGGGTTGTAGCCGTCGCCCCAGAACAGCAGCTTCTCTTTCGGCATGTAGACGAGGAGGTTTGCGACGTTATGGCTCGTCCCCTTCATGAAATAGATCTCGATCGTCCGCGTGCCGTCGGTCATCACCTTCTTGTCGTTCACGGTCTCGAACACCGCGGGCTTGGGCGATTTCGCGAGCAGGTCCGGCGCGATCGTTCGCGGACGCGCCCAGACCTTCTCGTAGAACGGCTTGTTGTGCTCCTGCGTGACGACGGTCACGCCTTTCGCAACGTAGCTGCGCAGTCCGCCGGCATGATCGTAATGGGCATGGGTGTTGATCACGTAGCGGATCGGCTTATTCGGCACGAGCTTGGCAATCTCGTCCATGACCGCGAGTGAGCGCGCTTCGCTGGTGATCGCTTCAACGACGACTACATGATCCGCGAACTCGACGGCCCAGCTCCGAGCGTTGGGCGTCGAGAGGTACCAGACGCCATCCGCGAGCTTTTCGACCGCGACCCGCAGCGGCTGGGGAGTGGCGGTTCGTACGTTCGCCGGCACGTCGAGTTCGACCGCGACGTTCGGCGTCACCGCGTTGACGGTAATATCGAGTGTCGGAAAGCCGTCCTCGGTTTGCACGATGTGCCGCGGGAATACGCCGCCGCCGAAATCTGCGTAGTCGGTGTAGGAAATTTCGATCGGATAATCGCCGACCACTTCGTTGGTGGAGAGGTAGGTCACCTTCTCGACGAGATTGCGGGCGTTGAGCACCGCCTTGACTTCCCGTCCCCCGACGTTGACTGTGACGGTATTGCCGTCGACCTTGCCACCGTTCGCGAGCGCGGCCTTGATCACGCCGTGCGGCGTCGCCCAGATTTGCCGCAGGCGATCGCCAACCGCACCGGGATTGGGAGTCGCCTGGGTGCCTTCCTGCCACGCGGACTTGCCGCTTACGACTTGAATCGTGCGCTGATCCGCGGCGACCGGCTGTGCAGCGCCGCCGCGCGGCGGATGCTCGCCCTGCGACCGTACTTGAACGAGACGCATTCCCGGCGTGCGATAATCGATCGCGGCATTGTAGGTGCGCTGGATGAAGCGCGGCCAGCGTTCGCCCGGCTCGAACGCCTGTCCGAAGCCGAACACGAACCCGCTTCCGGAATATTGGATCGCGTTGAGGCCGGTGGCGCCCAGGGCCTCGGCGGCCGCTGTAATCCGGTTGGTCTGGGCCTGACTGGCTGTCGTCGCGAGCACGACCGCCAATCCGGCGACGATGTGTAGTCGCATAGTGGTTCCTCCCGTTATCGGCCCTGCACTTTTTGCGTACGGCCGGTTCGCTCTTTTGAGCGTTACCGAAAACCCGCTCGCGCAGCATTCGCGGGCGGGCTCGACGTCTTGAATGTTAACCCGACGGCCAGGCCGGCGATCCCGCTTTACGTCCCTCCGCCTGATACACCGCTGACCCCGTCAGCACCGACGCCGTCGCGCTGCATATACGTGCGAATTCTTGCGTCCGGATCGACGCCGATCACGTGGCCGCTTGAGCCTTTGACCGGCGTCCCTGCGACGGCCTGCGCCGTCGAACGGGGCTGACCGGCCGTCGGGCGCGTCGCGGGATTCGGCCTGCAGCCACCCGCTCCTGTACCGCGGACCGATCGCAGGCACTGGTCCTGGGAATCGAAGGAGCAAGTAAGCGCTCCATTTTGGTCCGGAGCGCACCAGGTGCGGTACCCGTCGTCTGCGCGCTCGGTCGCTGCGAGCGGCTCGGCGGCCGCTGACGCGGGCGGATTGGGCGGCCGAGGCGCTGGATTTTCCCGGCAGACGCCGCCACCACCCCCGCTGAGGGCCTCCATGCACTGCTCCTTCGTATCGAAGGAGCACTGGACGCCGCCAAATTGATTAGGGGCGCACCAGGGACGATAATTTTGCGCCTCCGCCACCCGCGGAGCAACGGCGAACGCACCCACGAGCGCGCACGCGGCAGCGGCCAGATTTCGCATCTGAATCCCCCTCCTGCTGCGCCCCCGCAAGCATTTTTGACGGTAGCGAGTCTATCGATTTTGACGGATCAATGATAGCCCGCCTACCACGGCGCGAATGGCGCGCGCCCGGCGGCCCGCGCCATTCGCATCGCGTGTTTCGTGGTTAGCGGACCTCTTTGCGCACGAAGCGACGCAGATCCATCGCGTTGGTGTAGCCGGCGTAGATGTTGCCTTCAGCGTCGACGCCAACACCTTCGAGCGCGCCCGGATGGTAGATGTCCTCGATGAAGGCGGTTACCTTGCCGTCCTTCGCGCTGCCGACCCGGATGCCCTGCTTGTAACCGGGATTGAGCTTCTCGCTCGACTGGGAATCGGCAACGTAGAGCGTGTCGTCCTTGTCGATCCACAATCCGCTCGGCCGGCCGAACTGGCGCCACTCCGCGATGAATTTGCCGTCCTGGTCAAAAATCTGGATGCGGTTGTTGGCGCGGTCGGCGACGAACAGCCGGCCCGCGGAATCGAGCGCAAGCCCGTGCGGCACGTTGAACTCGCTCGGTCCGGTGCCTTCCTTGCCCCACGCTCTGACGAAGGTGCCGTCCTTGCTGAACTTGACGATGCGAGCATTGGTCTTATCGCCGTGGCCGTCGGCGACGAAGATGTCGCCGTTCGGTGCGATCACGACGTCGGACGGCGAGTTGAAGTGATGCTCGTCAGCGCCGGCGACGCCGGGCGTGCCGAGTGTCATCAGCACTTTGCCCTGCGGCGAAAGCTTGAGGACGGTGTGCCCCTTCTTCTTGTCCTTGTCGGCGCGCCCGTCGGTGATCCAGAGATTGCCGTCCTGATCAACGAAGAGGCCGTGCGGAAAGACGGTGAGGCCGGTCGCGATGCTTGCCACCACGTGACCGCTGGCGTCGTACTTGTTGAGCGGGGCGATGTTCGAACCTTCGCAGTTGTTGCCGCCGCAGCGGTCGTAGATCCACATGCTCTTGCCGTCGCGATCGACGTTGAGCCCGATGGTCGAGCCGAAGCCGCGGCCCATGGGCTGCTTTGCCCAACCCTCGTCAAGACGATAGGGATTGGGAGCGGAATTGGGGTCCGAAGTCTGGGCGACGGCAGGCAGCGCCGCCGCCGCAATCCCCGCCGCGATAACGATGCCGAATATTAGTTTCACTCCACTGTACATGATATTTCCTCCGTTGAATTTTTCTCGAAGTCCTATTGAGACCCGTAGGGTGGGCAAAGCGCGGACGTATGTCCGCCGTGCCCACGTCGGCGTCGATGGTGGGCACGGCGGACCAGCGATCACGTTGCATAACGATATTCCTCGGCCGCGTTTGCCCACCCTACGAGGCGAGCGCGACTACCCTCGCCCGACCAGGCCCCACAGTTCGGCGAAGGAACGCTGCTCGTCGATCCGATCGAGGAACGCCAACACTTTCGCTGCGGATTGTTTGTCGACTGCGCGCTCGGTGCACGAGAAGAATTTTTCTTCGACCTGCTCGCGGGTCAGCGGCATCTGCACCGTGCCGCTCGCGTAATAGCGCACGCGCTCGAGCGTGCGCCCGTCGGCGAGCGTCACCGTCACGCGCGTCGGGCTGTCGTCGAGGAGGTCGGCATATTCGGGATCGACTGCGACCGTGACCTTGCGCGCCAGCGCCTTGACCGCTTCGTCGTGGATCGCCTCCTCAGTGAAGGCCGACAGCATCGGCGGACCATGAAGCCCGTGTAGGCCGCGACATATGGCATGCTGAACTTCGCACTCTCGATCGAGGTCGGATATTTGTCGCCGATGCGCATGGCGGCGTACTTGGTGATGCCGGTCTTGATGGCGGCGATCTCGGCGCCCTTGAGCTCGTTGCGCAGCTCCAGCGTCGCATCGATCGCAGTGTGGCCGAGGCCGCCGCACGGATAGCGCTTTGGCTTGAAGCCGCGCTCGACGATGTCGTAGCGATGGCCGAGCTCCCCAAACGGCTCGAAAGAGACCTTCATGCCGCGGTCGAAGCTGCGGAAGTAGCCAGAGGGATTTTCGAGTGCCATGGCGTTCGCGGTAAACCCATTGCGGCCGAGCGTGGCGGCAAGGATGCCGTTCCGCGCGCTCGTGCCCGAATGCAGCGGCTTCGTCATGGTGCCGAAGTTGACCGACAGGCCTCCGGAAAGTGATGCCGCGATGCCGATCATATCCGGGATGGTCTCACGCGGTGCCTTCATGAGGCGCGCGCAGGCCATGGCAGCGCCCATCGTGCCGATGCTCGATACCGCATGCCATCCTCCGATCGACGCCTGCTCCGGCGCGGCGCGGGCAAGCCGCATGCAGACCTCGAAGCCAACGATGAATGCTGCCACGGTCTCGGCAGGCGTGGCGCCGATGCTTTCGGCGAGCGGCAGCAGCGCCGGAATGATTGGCGATGTCGGCTGACCGAGCAGCGAGGAGAAATCGTAGTCCATGATGTGGGCAGCGACACCGTTCGCGAGCGCGGCAAGTTGCGGAGAGGTGCGCAACGACTGGCCGACGATCGCGACCTGCGGGCTTGCGCCCTCGGCGCGAACCATGTCGCAGACGAGGGTTGTGCCGTGCTCGCGGCTGCCGGCGAGCATCACGGCGAGCGTATCGATGAAGGCAAGCCGCGCCCGCGCGAGACCGAGCGGCGGCACTGACGCCGGATCAAACCCGACCACGAAGTCTGCGATGATGTCGCTGAGCTTGCGGGGGTCAGTGTCGCGTGCCTTCGCCGCGGGCGTTGCCGTTTCCGGCTTTGCCGGCGATTTTCCCTCTTGCGCGAGCGCCTGGCCTGCAAAGGTCAGTGCACCGGCGGCACCGAGAAACAGCCGCCGATCGATCGCGTTCTCGCAAGGTCCGTCTTGATCCGACGACATTCGGTCCTCCCACCAAGCATTTTTCGTTTGCTGCCTTGCATTCTAGCCGATCTGACGGGGTCCGCGAAGCCTGTATCACCTTTCCGAATCTTTGATCTTTGCGATGGATGCGGATTGAACAGGTCGCAACATCGGCTATATCGGCGGAATGACGTTGGCGAGCGAAGGCTTCATCGAGTTCGGGGACAGCCGTCTCGAATACAAGCTGATCGGTCCGCCGCCGGATCGTGCGCCGACGTTCGTGCTGCTGCATGAGGGACTGGGCTCGGTCGGTTTGTGGGGCGATTTCCCGCAAAATCTCGCCGATGGGACGGGGTTTTCCGTGTTCGCCTATTCGCGCGCGGGCTACGGGCAATCGAGCCGGGCCAAATTGCCACGGGGCGTTCGCTTCATGCACGAAGAGGCGCAGGTTCTGCCGCACGTGCTCGAAGCCATCGGCTTTAGGCGCGGCATTTTGCTTGGCCACAGCGACGGCGGATCAATAGCGACGATCTATGCGGGAAGCGTCGAAGATCACCGGGTGCGCGGGCTCGTGCTGCTTGCCGCGCATTTCTTCACCGAGCCGTATGGCGTTGCCGAAATCGCCCGTATGCGCGAGACTTACGCGACGGGCGACCTGCGGGCGCGGTTGTCGAAATATCACGCCAATCCGGACGACGCGTTCCTGAGCTGGAGCCTTCCCTGGCTTGATCCTGCATTCGCCAAATGGGACCTAACCGAGGAGCTGGCCTACATCCGGGTGCCCATCCTGGTCGTGCAGGGCGAGGACGATCAATACGGCACGCTCCGTCAGGTCGAGGTGGCGCAGGAGGAGTGCCAGTGCCCGGTCGAGGCAGTCGTCCTGCCGGCGACGCGGCATGTCCCGCACCGTGAGGCTCCAGAGGCGACGCTCGCCGCCATAGTCGATTTCACCCGGCGATTGGGCATAAAATGACGGATCGCCGCGCCGAGCTCGCGCGTTAGTCATCGTCGCCGGAGGAGTGCATGGGCGAAGCCGGGCAAAAGCTCGCCAACGGAGCGGGGCGGATTGATTTCGCCACCGACCCCTCGCGCTATCGCCACTGGAAGCTCGCCGTCGCCGGCGCCGTCGCCACCTTGACGATGGATGTGGACGAGAAGGGCGGCCTGTTCGAAGGCTACGAGCTCAAGCTCAATTCCTACGACCTTGGCGTCGACATCGAGCTTGCCGACGCCTACGAGCGCATCCGCTTCGAGCATCCGCAGGTGCGAGTGGTGCTGCTGCGGTCCGGCAAGCCACGGGTCTTTTGCGCCGGTGCCAATATCCGCATGCTCGCCGGCGCGAGCCACGTGCACAAGGTCAATTTCTGCAAGTTCACCAACGAGACGCGCAATGCTATCGAGGAGGCGAGCGCAGCCTCGGGCCTGCGCACGATTTGCGTCATCAACGGCACCGCGGCCGGCGGCGGTTACGAGCTCGCACTCGCGGCCGATCACATCGTCCTGGTGGATGATGGCTCGTCCGCGGTGTCCCTACCCGAGGTCCCGCTGCTCGCGGTCTTGCCGGGCACGGGAGGACTTACGCGGGTGATCGACAAGCGCAAGGTCCGCCGCGACCGTGCCGATTTCTTCTGCACCACCGAGGAGGGCGTGAAAGGGCGCCGAGCCGCAGAATGGCGGCTCGTCGATGAAGTCGTGCCGACAAGTCGGCTTGAAGCGGTCGTTGCCGACCGCGCACGCGAGTTTGCGTCGGCCGCGGCTTTGTCCATCAAGGGCGGGGACGCGGGGATTGCGCTCACCGCACTCGACCGCAAGATTGCGGCCGACCGCCGCGACTACGGCTTCGTGTCGGTTGCGTTCGACCGGCCGGCGCGCCTTGCGACTATTACACTGCGTGGCCCCGATCAGCCGCCGCCGGCGTCGGCAGAGGGCATGGTGAAAGAGGGCGCAGCATTCTGGCCGTTGCGGCTCGCACGCGAGCTTGACGATGCGATCCTCGATATACGTCTCAACGAGTTCGACGTCGCGGCGATCGTGTTCAAGTCCGAGGGCGATCCGCGCGCGGTCATGGACTACGACGACTTCCTCGATAACCACCCGGATCACTGGCTGACGCGCGAAATTCGCCTCAAATGGAAGCGCGTGCTCAAGCGTATCGATCTCACCGCGCGGTCGCTGGTGGCGCTGATCGAGCCGGGCTCGTGCTTTGCCGGCACGCTCCTGGAGATTGTGCTGGCCGCGGACCGCTCCTACATGTTGATGGGCCACCGCGATGGCGACAACCGCCCGCCGGCTTCAATCGTTGTGGGTCATGTCAACCTCAGCGAGGCATTTGCGATGTCGAATGGGCTGAGCCGGCTTTCGACCCGGTTCCTCGACGATGCCGAATCCGTCGCGCGCGTTTATACCGCGCGCGGTGAAGCGCTCGACGCCGCGGCCGGCGAGCGGCTCGGCCTCGTCACCTTCGCGCTCGACGACATCGATTGGGAGGACGAGATCCGCGTGTTCCTGGAGGAGCGCGCGAGCTTCTCGCCCGATGGTTTGACGGGCCTTGAGGCCAATCTGCGCTTCGGCGGTCCTGAGACCATGGAGACCAAGATTTTCGGGCGCCTGACCGCGTGGCAGAATTGGATCTTCCAGCGGCCGAACGCGGTCGGCGAAACCGGCGCTCTCTCACGCTACGGCAGCGGCCGCAAGCCGGAATTTGATACCCGGCGCGCGTAACAAAGGCGGGATGGAAACACAGGAAGAGGCCATGGACATTGTCGACGTCGACTACTCAACCAAGATCCCGAACAATGTGGGCCTGACCGAGGATCGCCGCATTCTGCGAGCCCTTGAAAGCTGGCATCCCGGCTACATCGACTGGTGGCAGCACATGGGACCGGAGGGCTTTCAGGAAGCGCTCGTCTACCTGCGCACAGCGGTCTCGGTCGATCCTAAGGGGTGGGCGAAATTCGATTACGTGAAGATGCCAGATTATCGTTGGGGCATCCTGCTCGCGCCCCAGGAACAGGATCGCAAGATTCCGTTCGGCCGCCATTACGGCGAGCCTGCCTGGCAGGACGTGCCGGGTGAATACCGCGCGATGCTGCGCCGTCTCGTCGTGATCCAGGCCGATACCGAACCCGCCTCGGTCGAGCAGCAGCGCCATCTCGGCGCCACCGCCCCATCGCTTTACGATCTGCGCAACTTGTTCCAGGTCAACGTCGAGGAAGGCCGCCACCTATGGGCGATGACCTACATCCTCCACAAATATTTCGGCCGCGACGGCCGCGAGGAGGCCGAGGACTTGCTGCGCCGCCGCTCCGGCAGCGCCGACGCGCCACGCATGCTCGGGGCCTTCAATGAAGCGACGCCCGACTGGCTGTCGTTCTTCATGTTCACGACCTTTACCGACCGCGACGGCAAGATGCAGCTCGAAAGCCTTGCCCAGTCGGGTTTTGATCCGCTGTCGCGCACTTGCCGCTTCATGCTTACCGAGGAAGCGCACCATATGTTCGTCGGCGAGACCGGCGTCGGGCGCGTGATCCAGCGCACCTGCGAGGCGATGCAGGCGGCGGGGATTGATGATCCGGCCGACATCGCGAAGGTCCGCGCACTCGGCGTGATCGACCTGCCGACGCTGCAGAAGAAGCTCAACCTGCACTATTCGCTGTCTCTCGACCTGTTCGGCTCGGAGGTCTCGACCAACGCAGCTAATGCTTTCAACGCGAGTCTCAAAGGCCGCTTCCACGAGAACCGGATCGATGACGATCATCGGCTCGAGAACGCAACCTATCCGGTGCTCAAGCTCGTCGACGGCGAGATCAAGCGGGTCGATGAGCCGGCGCTCACCGCGCTCAACATGCGCTTGCGCGACGACTACTCGAACGATTGCGTCAAAGGCGTCGAGCGCTGGAACAAGGTGATCGCCAAGACCAGCGTCGATTTCCAGCTCGCGCTGCCGCACGTGGCCTTCAACCGCGAGATCGGGGAATTCGGCGATGTGCATGCGACGCCCGCGGGTGAACTGCTCGATGCCACGACCTGGGAGCGCGGCAAGGATCAATGGCTGCCGTCAGCCGCCGACGGCGATTTCATCGGCGAGCTGATGAAGCCGGTGCGCGAGCCTGGGCAGTTTGCCGGCTGGATAGCCCCGCCCAAGGTCGGCATCGACAACAAGCCCGGCGACTTCGAATACGTGATGATCGCCGCGTAGCGGCTGGCAGCAACGTAGGGTGCGCAAGGCGAAGCGTGCGCACCGTTTCGCGCCTCACCTCGGTGTCCTGCTTGGTGCGCACGCGCGGACACGTCCGCGCTTTGCACGCCCTACGCGTAATGCACCATTACGCCTTCGGGCGCACGCCGAGGCCCTGCATGAAGCGCTCGCGGATCTGGACGGGATCGCGGTCGGTCGCGCCGGCGCCGGGCTGATTGTCGATGCGCGCGGCGATGAAGGTCGGACCGCCTCCGGCGAGCGCCGCGTCGATCAGTTTATCGAAGTCGTCCTCGTCCGCCGCCCAGGCGCACCTCGACAATCCCGCGGCGCGCGCAAACGCGACATAGTCCGCGACGCCCGCGGCCGGCGTGCGCTGGCCGCCGGTGATCTGGTAGAGCCCGTTGTCCATGATCACCATGGTGAGGTTCTTCGGCTGACGCGCCGCGATGGTGGTCAGGCAGCCCAGCTGCATCAGCAGCGAGCCGTCGCCTTCGAGCGCGAAGACGTGGCGGTTTGGCTGCGCCAGCGCGACGCCGAACGCGATCGGGATCGCAAGTCCCATGCTGCCCAGCATGTAGAAATTCTGCGGCCGCCGGCCGGACGACCAGAGGTCGAAATTGGTGTTGCCGATGCCGCCGACCACCGCCTCGTCGTGCTTGAGCTTGGCAACGAGCCGCTTCGTCAGCTCGAAACGGTTGACGATCTTCGCGTTGTCGTAGGTGGCGGCGCGAGACCGCAGGTTGTCGAGGACGGACATGGCTATTGCTCGAAGACCTTGCCGCCGGTTAGCAGCGGCGAGAGGATGAAGGTGACGGCAGCCTGGGTCGCGATCGCCTGCTTGATTGAGCGATCCACGATAAATTCCAGTTCGTCGTGGCGCGTGATGGTGTGGCTCTCGACCGCGAGCGATTCGAGCACCGGGCGCATGGTGCGGCACACCAGTGCCTGGCCGAGGTTGAATTCGCCGAGCGTGCCGCGCTCCGAGACGAACATGATGGCCGGCACCTGATATGGCACGACGAGCGATGCCAGCACGTTCGGGATGGTGCCGAAGCCGCTCGTCTGCATCAGCACGGCGCCGCGGCGTCCGCCCATCCACGCACCCGACACGATGCCCAGCGCCTCCTCCTCGCGCGCGGTTGCGAACGTGGTGAAGTCCGGGTCGGCGTGGAGGTTCTTTATGAGCGGCGTGAACACCTTGTCGGGCACGTAGGGAACAAGTTTCACCTCGTTGCGCTTCAAGGTCTGCTGCACGATCTCGTACCACGGCTGCGCCGCGGCTTTTGCGTTGTCCATCGCGATCGGTCCGGTGAAACCGGCGCTGTCCTAACACACGGCCCGCAGGGTGCGCAAAGCACAGCGGAGCGCGGGTGTCCCGCCCGCTGCTTTGATGCGGGCGGGACACCCGCGTTCCGGCCGCCTTTGCGCACCCCACCGGTCTGCGATATGAACGTGCCACCAATCGGAGGAGTGCGGCGAAAGATGGCGAAACCGGTGAATTGGGTGTGGCCGAACGGCAAACGTATTGCCGTTGTGTTCAACGTCTGCCTCGAGGCGTGGTCGGACGGCAAGGCGCCGGGCATCAGCCCGATGGGAAATCCGCTGCCGGCAGGCGCGCTCGACACCATGGCGATTTCGTGGGCGGCCTACGGCGTCAAGCGGGGCATCCATCGTCTCATGGAGAGTTTCGCCAAGCACCGTGCGGTCGCGAGCGTCATGGTCAACGCGGTGATCGCCGAGCGCGCGCCCGAGACGGTGAAGGCGATTGCCGATGCCGGCCACGAAGTGTTGTCGCATTCCTACGCCATGGACGTCATCCCGGCGCTCCTTTCCGAGGATGACGAGCGCAAGAACATCACGCGCTGCACGTCGCTGCTTGAAAAAACGACCGGGAAGAAGATCGAAGGCTGGCTCAGCCCGCGCGGTACGTCGCGGCCGCAGACGCCGCAATTTCTCATCGAAGCCGGCTACCGCTGGTATGGCGACGTGTTCGACGAAGATCTTCCCTACGTGCAGACCTTCGGCAACAAGAAGATCGTCGCGATCCCGCTCGGCACCGATGTGAACGACATGCAGTTTATGAAATACGGCAATCCGCCGCGGACCATGCTCGAACTCGTTCACCGAGAATGTGGCTATCGCCAAGGAGACCGGCGAAGTCTCGATGATCGACGTGACCTGTCACGCCCACATTTTCGGCCATCCACGTGGCGCCTATTACTACGGCAAGATCGTCGAGGCGGCGGCCAACGACCCCGCGGTTTGGATCGGCAGCCGCGCGCAGATCGCGCAACACGTGCTGGCCCAACAGGCGGCGTGATGCCGATCGACTTCGATCCTGAAGACGGCGATCCGTACCAGGAAATCCGCGGCGGCGTGCGCAAGCTCTGCGCCCAGTTTCCGGGCGAATACTGGCGCGAGCTCGACCGCGACGCCGCGTATCCAGCGGAATTCGTCAAGGCGGTGACAGCGGCCGGCTATCTCTCGGCGTTGATTCCCGAGGAGTATGGCGGGTCCGGCCTGCCGCTATCGGCTGCGGCCGCGATTCTCGAGGAGATCCAGCGCGCCGGCGGCAACGGCGCCGCGTGCCACGCGCAGATGTACATCATGGGCGCGCTGCTGCGTCACGGCAACGCCGAGCAGAAGCGAAAGTATCTGCCGGGGATTGCCGCGGGGGAATTGCGCCTGCAGGCATTCGGCGTGACCGAACCGTCGAGCGGCACCGACACCTCCTCGATCAAGACCTTCGCGCGCCGCGACGGCGACCATTACGTCGTCAACGGCCAGAAGATCTGGACGTCACGCTCCGAGCATTCCGACCTCATGCTGCTGTTGGCCCGCACCACGCCGAAGGACGCGGGCGGTAAACGCACCGACGGCATGTCGGTCTTCATCCTCGACATGCGAGCGGCCAAGACCGCGGGGCTGACGATCCGGCCGATCCGCACCATGATGAATCACGCTACCACCGAAGTGTTCTTCGACAACGTTCGCATCCCGGCGGAAAATCTCATCGGCGAGGAGGGCAATGGCTTCCGCTACGTGCTGTCGGGCATGAATGCCGAGCGCATCCTGATCGCGGCGGAATGCGTCGGCGACGCCAAATGGTTTATCGAGAAGGCGAGCGACTACGCCAAGGAGCGCGTCGTGTTCGATCGGCCGATCGGACGCAACCAGGGCATCCAGTTTCCGCTCGCCCGTGCCTATGCGCAGATGCGCGCCGCCGAGCTGATGGTGCACAAGGCGGCCGAGCTGTTCGAGGCGGGCAAGAACTGCGGCGCCGAAGCCAACATGGCGAAGCTCCTGGCTGCCGACGCCTCGTGGGCCGCAGCCGAGGCATGCGTCCAGACCCACGGTGGCTTCGGCTTCGCCGAGGAATACGACGTCGAGCGCAAGTTCCGCGAGACGCGGCTCTACCAGGTGGCGCCGATCTCGACCAACCTCATTCTGAGCTACCTCGCCGAGCACGTCCTCGGCCTGCCCCGGTCGTATTGAACGAAAGCAGCAGCGTCGATGACTGCGCAAATTGGCCGCTCGATCCCGCGCCTGGAGGCCCGCGCCAAGGTTACTGGGCGCGCCGACTATGCTCACAATCTGCGGCTGCCGGGCATGCTGCAAGCGAAACTCGCTCGCTCGACCGTCGCCCACGGCCGCATCCGCGCGATCGATACGACGGCTGCGGCGGCGGTTCCCGGCGTCTTTCGCGTGCTGACTGGAGAAGACATCCGCGCCCTCATTCGCGAGCCTTACTACGGACCGGCGTTCCACGATCAGCCGATCCTCGCGCTCGACAAGGTCCGCTTCGTCGGCGAGCCGGTCGCCGCGGTGCTTGCCGATGATCCCCATGTGGCGGAGCAGGCGGCGCAGCTCATCACCGCCGACTATGAGGAGCTGCCGGCGGTCTACGATGAGATCGAGGCGATGCGTCCCGATGTCGTCGTGCACGACGAGCTCAAGCCCGCCGGCACGTTCGCCGACCTCAAGCATCTCGCCGGCCGCCGCAATACCAATGTGGCGCTCGATTTCCATCTGCGCCGCGGCGACGTCGAGGGCGCCTTTGCGGCGGGCGATCGCGTTATCGAGCACACGTTCCGCACCCAGCAGTGCCTGCATCTTCCGTTCGAGACGCTGGTCACGGTCGCCGATCCGGTGCACCCGGGCGTCACGCTCTATTCGGCGACGCAGACGCCATCCTTCGTGCGCACCGAGATCGCGCGCCTCATGGGCTGGCCGGAAAATCGCGTGCGGGTGAAGGTCGTCTTTCTCGGCGGCGGTTTCGGCGCCAAGGTCTACATCAAGCTCGAGGCGCTGGCGGCGGCGCTCGCGCTGATCGCGCGCCGCCCGGTGCGGGTCGCGCTCACCATGGAGGAGCAGTTCTACCACATCACCAAACACCCGACGACGTTCCGCATCAAGAGCGCGGTCACGCGCGACGGGCGCGTTACGGCCCGCGCCTGCGAGGTCTATTGGAATGGCGGTGCGTACGCCGACATCGGTCCGCGGGTGACGCAAAAATCAGGCTTCACCGCCGCCGGACCCTACGACATCGACAATGTGTCGATCAATTCCTACGAGCTTTACACCAACCGGCCGCCCGCGGGCGCGCTGCGCGGCTTCGGCGTGCCGCAACTCGTGTGGGCCTACGAAAGCCATACCGACCTGCTGGCGCGCGAGCTCGGCATCGATCCGCTGGAATTTCGCCGCCGCAACATTTTGCGCGAAGGGCGGCCTCAGGCGACCGGCACAGCCATGCGCGATGCCGCGATTTCCGAAGTCCTCGAAGCGATCGCGGCGCGCATGAACTGGCATGCGCCGTTCGATCGCGGCAGCGGCGTCGTGCGGCGCGGACGCGGCATTGCCATCGGTTTCAAGGCCTCGATCTCGCCGACGACCTCGGTCGCGATCGTCAACGTCGCCGGCGATGGCAGCGTCGTGCTCTACATGAACACGGTGGACATGGGGCAGGGCACCGACACGGCGATGGCGCTGATCGTCGCCGAGGTGCTCGACATCGCGGCGGAAGACGTTCGCGTGGTGCTTCCCGATACCGACGTCACGCCCTATGACATGGGCACGCTCGGCTCGCGTTCGACCTTCCACATGGGAAACGCGGTTCGGCTCGCCGCCGAGGATGCGCGCAACCGCCTGCAGGCCCTCGCCGCGGAGGCAGGCCTGCCGCCCGGCACCAATTACGCCGCGGCCGATATTTTCCGCCGCCGCTACGACATGCAGGCCGGCAACGTCATCGGTACGGGCACCTACATCCCGACCTACGCGCCGCCCGATGCGACGACCGGCGCATCTCCCAACGTGACGCCGTTCTGGATGGTGGGGGGTGCCGGCGTCGAACTCGAGGTCGACACCGAGACCGGTCACGTACGCATCGTGCGTCTTGTCAATGTTGCTGACGCCGGGACGCCGCTCAATCCTGGCGTCGTCCGTACGCAACTTTCGGGCGCCGCCATCATGCAGCTCGGCTTCACGCTTCACGAAAAGATGGAGTTCGACGGCGGCCAGGTGACCAACGCCTCGCTCGCCGACTACAAGATCCCTGGCATCCACGACATCCCGCCCATGGAGTCCGAGCTCGTCGAGGCACAGCAGACGAACGGACCGTTCGGCGCCAAGGGCGTCGGCGAGTCGGGCACCTTCGGCGTATCGCCGGCGATCGCGAATGCCATCCGCGACGCCATCGGCGTGCGCCTCACCGAATTGCCGATGAAGCCCGAGACGGTGTTGCGTGCGATCCGCGCCGCGCAAGGCAAGCCGCTCGCCGACGGGTGAGCGGAGCCGCCTTACGGTGGCGCATCCGGCGCCTCGGCGCGCAGCTTGAACCGCTGGATCTTTCCGGTCGCGGTCTTCGGCAGCTCGGTGCGGAATTCGATCCAGCGCGGATATTTGAATATGGCAAGCTGCTGACGGCAGTGCTCCTGGAGCGCTGCAGCGGTCTTGTCGCTCGCGGTCGATGTTGGACGCAGCACGACGAAGGCCTTGGGCTTGATCAAGCGATCCTCGTCGGGCCAGGCTACGACAGCGGCTTCGAGCACGTCGGGGTGAGTCATCAGCGCGCCCTCGACTTCGAACGGCGACACGTAGATGCCACCGACCTTGAGCATGTCGTCGCGCCGTCCGCAGTAGACGTAATAGCCGTCCTCGTCCTCGAAATACTTGTCGCCGGAGCGGGTCCATTCGCCGAGAAAGGTCGAGCGTGACTGCTCGCGGTTGTTCCAATACATGATGGCGCTGGTCGGCCCGCGCACCTGCAATTCGCCCATCTCGCCGCGTTTGACGATCTGGCCGTCATCGGAGACGAGGCGCATGTCGTAGCCCGTCACCGGCTTGCCGGTGGTGCCGTAGCGCACTTCGCCGGCACGGTTCGACAGGAAGATGTGAAGCATCTCGGTCGAGCCGAGGCCGTCCAAAATGTCGACGCCGTAGCGCTCGCTCCAGCGCCGGCCGATATCGACCGGCAGTGCTTCGCCCGCTGACACGCAGGCGCGCAGCCTCAACTCGGTTTGTGGCGGTGCGGCGGGGCTCGCGAGGAAGGCCGCGTAGAAGGTCGGCACCGCGAAGAACACGGACACCGGATGCTTGCGCAGCAGGTCCGCAACCGAATCGGGCGTCGGCCGGCCCGGCATCAGCACGGTGGTGGCTCCGGCCGCGAGCGGGAACGTCATGGCATTGCCGAGGCCGTAGGCGAAGAAGAGTTTCGCCACCGAATAGACGAGATCGTTCTCGGTGAGGCCCACGATCGGGCCGCCATAGAGATCGGCGGTGAGCCGCAGATTGGCGTGAACGTGTACCGCCCCTTTCGGCTTACCGGTCGAGCCGGAGGTGTAGAGCCAGAAGCAGATGTCGTCACGCGTCGTCGCGGCGATCTCGTCGGGGCCGCTCGCCGCGGCGAGCAACTCCTCGAATGGACCGGTGCCGTCGCCGCGCGAAACGATGACGTGCTTGAGGTCCGAATTTGAAGCAATGAGGTTCGCGAATTTCGGATGAAGTTCTTCGGAGACGACGAGAAGCTTGGCCCGGCTGTCGGCCAGCATGAAGCTGTAGTCGTGCTCATTGAGAAGGGTGTTGACCGGCACGGCAACGACACCCGCCTTGATGGCGCCGAGGAACGCGGTCGGCCAGTCGATGGTGTCGGTGAGGCACAGCAGGATGCGGTCTTCCCGCGCGATGCCGAGCTTGCGCAGCGCCTTGCCGAAGCGCGCGACGCGGTCGGCGAGCGCGCCATAGGTCAGAGTGCCGCGCGGGTCGATGTAGGCCGGTTTGCCGGCGCGGCCGGCATTCAGGTTGCACCGCAAAATATCGTCAGCGAAATTGTAGTTGCGCGGAATGGTGTTGGCCACGGCGGCACGGGCGACGAAAGACGGCTCCTGGACGTTCATTTCCTTCACCCTCGATTTTTTTGTAGCAAGCCTCGGTCCTGAGCATATTACATTTGCGGCCCAAGAGGAGCGGACCGAATGAAAACCAGTCTCCAGCCGGGTGTCTCACTGACGCGGCGCATCGTCGTCGACAAGGCGAAGACCATCGGTTTCATGGGCGAGGAGGGGCGCGTCTATGCGACGCCCTTTCTCATCAGCGACATCGAGATGACCTGCCGCAACCTGCTGCTGGAACATGCCGACGACAATGAGGATTCGGTCGGCATGGAGGTCGCGGTCAAGCATCTCGCGCCGACGCTGCCCGGTTCGACCGTGGAGATCACCGCAACCGTCACCGCGATCGATGGTCGCAAGGTCAGCTTCGCGGTCAGCGCAAAGGACGAGATCGATACGATCAGCTCCGGCACGCACATGCGTTTCGTGGTGGACAAGACAAAGACTATCGAACGGCTCAAGGCAAAGGCCGCGAAGTTACGGCCCACATAAGGACGAGCATCATGGCGGAGGCTGGCACGGACGTTTTCATGTTCGACCGCGCGGCCGAGACCATGCCGCGCGATGATCTCGCGGCGTTGCAATCCGCGCGACTGCGGACGTCGCTCGCCCACGCCTATGAGCGTGTGCCGCATTACCGGCGCAAGTTCGACGAGGCCGGCGTCACGCCGACGAGCCTGCGCACGCCTGCCGACATCGTGCGATTTCCGTTCACGCAAAAAAGCGACCTGCGCGACAACTATCCGTTTGGCCTGTTCGCGGTGCCGCGCGAACAGGTGCTGCGCCTGCATGCGTCGTCGGGCACGACCGGCAAGCCGACGGTCGTCGGCTATACCAAGGGCGATCTCGATCTGTGGTCCAACCTGATGGCGCGCACGCTCGCCTGCCTCGGCGCAAAGCCGGGCGACATCGTCCACAACGCCTATGGCTATGGCCTGTTCACCGGCGGGCTCGGCGCGCATTACGGCGCCGAGCGGCTCGGCTGCACCGTCGTTCCCATGTCGGGCGGCGGCACCGAGCGGCAGGTGATGCTGATGCGCGATTTCGGCGCCCGCATCCTGTGCGCGACGCCATCCTATGCCCTCAACATCGCGGAAGTCGCGGCCGGCATGGGCATCGATATCACGAGCCTGCCGCTCGCCTATGGCGGCTTCGGTGCCGAGCCCTGGAGCGAGCCGATGCGGCACGACCTTGAAACACGGCTCGGCATCAAGGCGGTCGATATCTACGGCCTGTCGGAGATTCTCGGACCGGGGGTCGCCTGCGAGTGCCATGTCTGCCAGAACGGCCTTCATGGCTGGGAGGACCATTTCCTGTTCGAGGTCATCGATCCGGAAACCCTCGAGCCGGTGCGCGAGGGCGAGTCCGGCGAGCTCGTCATCACGACGCTCACCAAGGAAGCGCTGCCGATGGTGCGTTACCGCACGCGCGACATCACCCGACTATCGCGCGAACCCTGCGCCTGCGGGCGAAGCTTTGTGCGCATCCTGCGCGTCACCGGCCGCAATGACGACATGCTCATCATCCGCGGCGTCAACGTCTACCCCTCCCAGGTCGAAGCCGCGTTGGTCGGATTTCCCGGGCTCGCGCCGCACTATCAGCTGGTGCTCCGCCGCGAGGGTCCGATGGACACGATGACAGTCGAGGTCGAGCGCGAAGCGGATTTGCCCCGGCGACGTGGCGGTCTGCGCCCGCAAGGCCGCGGAGGTGCAGCATCACCTGAAATCGATGATCGGCGTCACCTGCGCGGTTGACGTCAAATCGCCTGGCGATGTGCCGCGCTCGCAGGGCAAGGCGGTGCGCGTGAAAGATTTGCGGAAGTAGCGCGCCTGAGAGCGCGCAGCACGGCGAAAGTTCATCCGAAATAGCGGTCGAGGATGTGCCGGTAGATCGCTGTCAGCGTCGTGAGGTCGTGCACGGCCACCCGCTCGTCGATCTTGTGCATGGTGTCGTTGACGAGGCCGAATTCCACGACCGGGCAGTAGTCCTTGATGAACCGCGCGTCGGATGTGCCGCCCGAGGTCGAAAGCTGCGGCTTGCGCCCTGTCACCTCGGCGATCGCGGTGCTCACGAGATCGACGAACGGACCGGGCTGGGTGAGGAAGACATCGGCGTTCGATGGCTCCCATTCGATCCGGAAGCGGCCGCCTTGCGCTGCCGCGGCGACGAGCGCCTCGATCAGCGCCCTGAGCGAAGCTTGGCTGTGATGATCGTTGAACCTGATATTGAAGCGGGCGCGCGCCTCCGCCGGAATGACGTTGACGGTCTTATTGCCCACATCGACCGAGGTGAACTCCAGGTTTGACGGATCGAAATGGGCACTGCCGGCATCGAGCGGCTGCGCCATCACGGCAGCCATGATCGCCACGATGCGGCGCACCGGATTGTCGGCAAGGGCTGGATAGGCGACATGGCCCTGAGTGCCGGTGACGACAAGCGTACCGTTGAGCGAGCCGCGGCGGCCGATCTTGACCATGTCGCCGAGCGTTTTGGGATTGGTCGGCTCGCCAAGGATGCAATGGTCGAATGTCTCGCCGCGCGCCGCCGCCCATTTCAACAGCTTGATCGTGCCGTTGACGGCGATGCCTTCCTCATCGCCGGTGATGAGGAAAGAGAGTGAACCCTTCGGCCGGCCGCCATGGGCCGCGAGGTGATCGAGTGCTGCGGCAAGCTGGCAGGCGACCCCGCCCTTCATGTCGACGGCGCCGCGACCGAAGAGTACGCCGTCCGCGATCTCGCCGGCGAACGGCCCGTGGCGCCACTGAGCTTCGTTGCCCGGCGGCACCACGTCGGTGTGGCCGGCAAAGACGAGATGGGGGCGGGCATCGCCGATACGGGCGTAGAGATTTTCTACGTCATCGGCGCCGGGCTCCGAAAAAGTCACGCGATGGACCGCAAAGCCCGCGCCGGACAACACCTTGCCGATGAACGCCAGCGCGCCGCCTTCGGCCGGCGTCACCGAGGGACAGCGCAGAAGATCACGGGCAAGGGCGACGGGATCGGCGGCCATGGTTGCAGCGCCCCGGTCAATCGCGCAGCAACTCGTTGATGCTGGTCTTGGCGCGCGTCTTCTCATCAACGCGCTTGACGATCACCGCGCAGTAAAGGCTTGGGCCTGCGGTGCCGTCCGGCATCGCTCGGCCTGGCATGCTGCCGGGGACCACCACCGAATAGGCCGGCACTTCGCCGGTGAAGACCTTGCCGGTCTCGCGTTCTACGATGCGGGTCGACGCGCCGATGAAGACGCCCATGGATAGTACCGAGCCTTCGCGCACCACCACACCCTCGGCCACTTCTGAGCGTGCGCCGATGAAGCAATTGTCCTCGATGATCACGGGACCCGCCTGCAACGGCTCGAGCACGCCGCCGATGCCGGCGCCGCCGGAGATGTGGCAGTTCTTGCCGATCTGCGCGCACGAACCAACGGTCGCCCAGGTGTCGACCATGGTGCCGGAATCCACGTAAGCGCCGAGGTTCACGAAGCTCGGCATCAGTACGACGTTCGGCGCGATGAAGGCCGAACGACGAACGATCGCGCCGGGGACGGCGCGGAATTGTGCCTTCTCGAAATCGTCTCGTTTCCACTGATCGTATTTGAGCGGCACCTTGTCCCACGCCCATACGCGGTCGGTCGGCTCGATGCCGAATTTCATGACGCTCATGTCGGTCAGGCGGAACGACAGCAGCACCGCCTTCTTGAGCCACTGATTGACGTGCCAGGAACCATCAATCTGCTTGTCCGCGACGCGGACCGCACCGCGGTCGAGGAGATCGAGTGCCTGTTCGACGGCCTCGCGCGCTGGCCCCTTTGTCGTCGGCCCGATCTCGTTGCGCCGCTCGAAAGCGTCATCGATGGTCTTGGCAAGCTCGTGGTGCGACATGGATATCCCCGGCGGGTTGCGAATTGCTGTGTCGCGGAGGCACGAGGCAAAGTCAACCGGGCCCTGGGATACCCGACGTCAGTGTCGTAGGGTGTGCAAAGTGCGGACTGCGCACCGACGGCGCCTGATCGGTGCGCACGCGGAGCCTGTCATCGGGCCAGCCGAAGGCCGGATCCGTTGGCTTTGCGCACTCTACAAGGCCACGCGTCGCTCAGCCGCGTCACTCAGCCTTGATTCCGAGCGTCTTCACCAAATTGCCTTGCCGCTTGACTTCCGACGCCATGAAGGCAGCGAATTCGCTCGGCGTATCGGTGATCGCCTCGGCGCCCTGATCTTCGAACTGTTTGGCAAGGTCCGGAGAGCGGATCGCCTGCGCGAATGCCGCGTGGAGTTTGGTCACGAGCGGCTCGGGCATTCCGGCCGGTCCGACGAGACCGAACCACGCGCCGATGTCAAAACCCTTAAAGCCGAACTCGGACATCAGCGGCACGTCCGGCAAAATCTTGAGCCGACTCGACCCTGCATTCGCGATCGGGCGCGCTGTCCCGGATTGCAGGAACGGGAGCACCGAGGCGTAGGATACGAACAGGAAATCGATCCGGCCGGTGGAGACGTCGAGCGACGCCGCGGCAGCGCCGCGATACGGCACGTGCACCATGTTGGTACCGCTCACCGATCTCAGCATCTCGCCGAGAATGTGTCCGGTGCTGCCATTGCCCTGCGAGCCGAAACTCAGGCCGCCCGGCTTGGTCTTGGCGAGCGCGATCAGATCGGCGGGCGTCTTCATCCCACTGTTGCTTGGCACGACGAGAAGCTGGGGAAAGCTCCACATCAGCGTGATCGCGGTGAAGTCCTTGATCGGGTCGTACGGCAGGCTCGAATAGAGGGTCACGTTCGCGGCATGGGTCCCGCTGTTCGCCTGGAACAGCGTGTAGCCGTCCGGCGGCGCCTGCTTCACCACCATGGCGCCGACCGTGCCGCTGCCGCCCGGGCGCGACTCCACGACGATGAGTTGGCCGGTATCGTCGGTCACCTTCTTGGCAACGAAGCGCTGAAACGTGTCGGAGCTCGCACCGGGCGTGTACGGAATGACGATCGTCATCGGACGCTTCGAAAGAATTTGCGCAGTGCCCTGATGCGCCGCGACCACGACAGCTGCAAACAGCGCCGCGCTGACGACAAGCGTTCTCCACATGCGCCGCCTCTTTCGTTTCTCTCCGCGATCCGATCTGAGCATCCCCGCCCGCGTCCGGCAAGTGGCCACCAAGTCTGCGAGTCTACACGGTCTGTGTTGCGACGGAGCGGAAGCGCAGGATAGCGAGAAAAAAGAACAGGCCGCCGATCAAACCAACCGCAAGGAATTCCTCCCAGACTACGTCGATGCCGGCACCGCGAAAAAGGATCGATTGAGCGAATGAGACGAAATGGGTGGAGGGCGACGCTTCCATGATGGTCGCAAGCCACGGCGGCATGCTTTCAAGGGGCGTGTTGCCGCCGGAGAGCATGTTCATGGGCATGTAGACAAGGATGAAAAGCAGGCCGAGCTGCGGCATCGAGCGCGCGACAGTACCAAGAAAAATGCCGATCGCCGTCGCGAAGAACAAGTAGATCAGCACTCCCGCCATGAACAAGGGGATCGATCCCGTAATCGGGATCGCCAGCAATCCGCGCACGATGACGTAGAGCGTGAAGGCGGTCGCCACCGCGATAATCAGGCCGTTCGCCCAGACTTTGGCCATTGCGATTTCGAACGGTGTCAGCGGCATGACCAGGAGATGATCCATGGTGCCGTGCTCGCGTTCGCGCACGACTGCGGCGCCTGCCAATATGATCGCCAACATGGTCACGTTGTTGATGATGCCCATGACGCTCGTGAACCAGGCCGTCGTGATGTTGGGATTGAACAAGATGCGCACGACGAGATTGACGGTCGATAGCGGCGCACCTTCCGAACGCGACAGAAAGTCCGCGATCTCGTTGGAGATGATCTGCTGCACATATCCGGAGCCGAGGCCCGCCTGGACCATCAATGTAGCGTCGACGTTGACTTGAACGATCGGCTGCCGTCCCGCTTTGACGTCCCGCTCGAAATTCGGGGGGATGTCGACAATGAATGTGAATCTCCTGCTGTTCATCAACGGAACGATGTCCCGCTCGGCAACAGCCTGCGGCGGCTTGAAATAAGGCGGCAGGAACGCGCGGGTGATGCGCCGCGACAGTTCGGAGTGATCCTCGTCAACGATGCCGATCGAGGCGTTATGGACTTCCTGCGAATAGCTTTGCGCGTGACTGATCACCGCGAGGGTGAAGGCGTAGACGACGAAAGCGATCAGCACGAAATCATGCGAGAAGCTGCGCAGCTCCTTGGTGCCGAGCCAGAAGATATTGGTAAGGGCGCGCATCGGGCGTCTCTAATGCTCTTGCTTGCGCAGCAAGAGGAAGCTGAGCAGCGTCAGGATTGGGACGAAGGCCGCGAGCATCGCGAGGCTTCCGACGAGGTCATCAAATCCCAAGCCCTTGGTGAAGGTGCCGACGCTGATCGGCACGAAGTAGGTCATGGGAAAGGCCAAGCCCATGTATTGGGCCATGCCGGAGAGCGAGGACACCGGCGTCGTCATTCCGGAGAACTGGGTTGCCGGCAGGATCGTCAGAATCGCGGTTCCGAACAGGGCCGCGATCTGCGTCTTCGCAAAGGCCGAAATGACCATGCCGTAGGACGTCGTGGCCGTCACATAGATCAGCACACCGATCACGAGCGTGAGAAAGCTTCCCTTGAGTGGGACACCGAACACGAATTGCGACATCACGAACATGATGGCGAAATTCACCATTGCGACGCCAATATAGGGAAGCTGCTTGCCGAGCAGAAACTCGATGCGAGTCACCGGCGTGACGTAAAGATTGGTGATCGAGCCGAGTTCCTTTTCCCGGACGATGGCAAGCGCCATCAGGATCGCCGGAAACAGCGCCAGCAGCAGCGAGATGCTCGACGGCACCATCGCGTAGACGCTCTCGAAATTCTGGTTGTACTTGAATCTGATCTCGATGTCGGCGGGCGGCGGCGCGCCCGGCGTCGTCGTCTTGACCGCCGGATCTGTCAGGTAGAGTTGATGCATGGCCTGCAGATAGCTGCGGATAGTTTCCGCGCGGAACGGCATGGCGCCGTCAACCCAGGCTCCAACCCAGGCAGGACGGCCCCGCACGATGTCGCGGCCGAAGCCTGGAGGGATCTCGATCGCCGCCTTGATGTCCCCGCTTCGCAGGCGACGATCGAGTTCGGCATAGTCCTTGAGCGGCGGCCTTTCGACAAAATAGGTCGACCCTCGCAGCTCTTCGAGATAGGCGCGGCTCTCATGACTCTGGTCGTGGTCGAGCACCGCAAACGACAGATTGTTGACGTCGGTCGAGATGCCGAAGCCGAACACCAGCATCAGGAACGCCGTTCCTGCGAGCGCAAAGCCGAGCCGGATCGGGTCGCGCAGCAATTCGAGGGTCTCGCGGATGGTGTAAGCCAGCAGGCGTTGAATGCTGAATGAAGACCGCAGCGCTGAACGCCCTGTCACGGCCGGTCGCGCGGTGCGGCTTGGCGGCGTCGGTTCCGTGGACGAAGCGCCCGGACGCGCGGCGCGCGCTCCGGCCGCCTCCTCGAGATAGCTGATGAAAGCGTCTTCGAGCGAGGCTGCGCCACGCGCCTTCATCAGGTTTGCCGGCGTATCGGTCGCGAGCACACGCCCGGAATCCATCAAGGCGATGCGGTCACAACGAGCGGCTTCGTTCATGAAATGGGTTGACACGAATATGGTCACGCCTTGATTGCGTGAAAGGTCAACCAGCAACTCCCAAAATCGATCGCGCGCCAGCGGGTCCACGCCTGACGTCGGTTCGTCGAGGATGAGCATTTCCGGCTCATGCACGACCGCAATCGCGAGTGACAGGCGCTGGCGAATGCCGAGGGGAAGATTGAGGGTCGCCAGGTCGACATAATCTGCGAGCCCGAATCGCTCGATGAGATCGGCAATACGCGCGCGCGCTTTTGCCGGTTGCAGGTGGAACAGCCGCGCGTGCAGATCGAGATTTTGCCGGACCGTCAGCTCGGTGTAGAGCGAGAACGACTGCGACATATATCCGACGCGGTTGCGCGAGGTGATGTCGCTCGCATCCAACGCGCGACCGAACAGCAATGCCTCGCCCTCGCTCGGCGGCAACAGCCCGGTCAGCATCTTCATCGTCGTCGTTTTGCCGCAGCCGTTGGAGCCGACGAAGCCAAAGATCTCCGCTTTTTCGATGGTAAAGCTCACTTGGTCGACTGCGGTGAAATCGCCGAACCGGCACGTCAAGTTGCGCGCCACGATCACCGGCTCGGCGTGGATCGCGCGACGCGGCGGGATCGTCAGTCGCGTATGGCCGGCGCGCTGCTGCTCCGGCATCAGCGCAACGAAGGCATCCTCGACCGTGGCGGCGCCAGTCCGCGCTTTGATGTCCGCGGGTGAGCCCGCCGCAAGCACCCTGCCGTCGTTCATCGCAATGAGCCAATCGAACCGCTCGGCCTCTTCCATGTAGGCCGTGGCGACAACGATGCTCATCCCGGCCTGCCGTGCGCGCATCCGCTCGATCAATTCCCAGAACTGACGCCGCGACAGCGGATCGACGCCAGTCGTCGGTTCATCGAGGATTAAGAGATCGGGATCGTGGATCAACGAACAGCAGAGCCCGAGTTTCTGCCGCATCCCGCCCGATAAATTTTTGGCGGCCCGATCGGCAAAGGCGGTAAGACCGGTGCTGTCGAGAAGCGTGGCGAGCCGCCACTCTCGCTCGGATCGGGACTGGCCGAAGAGACGGGCGAAGAACTCGATGTTCTCGCGGACGCTGAGATCGGGATAGAGGTTCTTGCCCAATCCCTGGGGCATATAGGCGATGCGCGGACAGACGGCGGCGCGATGGGCCGCTTCGGCCATGTCGCCGCCGAGGACGCGCACGCGGCCGGACTGGACCTTCCGTGCGCCGGCAACCATGCTCAGGAGCGATGACTTGCCAACACCATCCGGACCGATCAAGCCGACCATGCAGTCCCCGGGCAGCGCAACCGTGACGTCATCCAACGCGACCGTGCGTCCGTAGCTCTGGGTCACCTGCGCAAGACTTGCGACGGAGTTGCCCGGCGCGGTCATGGCGCGGCGACCTGCGGCAAGCTCGCCGGCCAGGGGATCGCAGGATCGGTGCGGATGTAGGCTATCCCGGGCAAGCCGCTGCGCACCGCGTCGCCGCGCGCGCGAAGGCGGTCCGGATCAATCTTGACCCGGATGCGGAACATCAGCTTCTCGCGCTCTTCGGCGGTCTCGACTGTCTTAGGTGTGAATTGTGCCTGGGTGGCAACGAACGATACCTTGGCCGGAATCGCGACGTTTGGGTAAGCATCGAGCACGATCCGGGAGTCGGCGCCAAACCTGACTTTTCCGGCCTCCCGGGTCGGCAAATAGATGTCCATGTAGACATAAAGAATATCGAGCATCGCGAAGACCTTGCCGCCGGCCGGCAAGACCTCGCCGACATTGGCAAGCCGGTATTGAATCCGACCGTCGCGCGGTGCGACCAGCGTGTCATCGGCGATCTCTACGTTGTAGAGTTCCACGTCGTGGGTTGCCGCAGTGAGCGCGTGCTCGGTCTCCATCACTCTATGTTTCGCCGCGTCCAACGCCGCATTCGCGGCATCGAGTTGCTGTTGACGTTGATCCAACAGTTCCTTGGTCTCAGCGCCCCTCGCAACGGTATACTTGGCGCGCTCCATTTCCTGCTGCGCAAGGATTGCCTGCGCCGTCAGCTGCGCGACATTGGCATTGGCTTCATCGACGGCTTTTTGGGCCTGTTTGACTTGGGCCTCGGACTTTTTCAGCGAAGCCTCGAGATCGCGCGTATCCATGCGCGCGACGATTTGCCCGGCCTTGACCATGTCGCCTTCGTCCGCGCGGATCTCAGCGATGCGCGCCGCGTATTTGGTGTCGATGTCGATCTCGTCGGCTTCGAGGCGGCCGTTACCCCATACGATACTCGGCGGCAGCCGCAATTGATTGTGCTTCCACCACAGATACCCGCCGACCGACACACCAACCGCGACCGCGGCGACAAGCGCTAACGGCAGCCAGCGCGTTCGGGCTGGGATCGGTTTCGATTTTGGTTGCACCGCCGGCAGCTGCGGGGGCGCAGGAACAAGCGCTGTCGGCCCAATCGGCGATGGCTCGGCCGACGCGGCCGGCGCGGCCGGCGGCTGCGCGGAGGGCATTTCGTCTGGCGCCATGTGGCTCTCTTCGTTGCCAGTGCAGGCTACAGCATCCGCAACGACCATCGGAGCTGCGAAGCCGAGCGGCTCGCATTGATCTCCTTCAGTCGTGCTCGTTTCATGGCGATTTGCAGGTTCCGAATTCGGCGCGCGTCGAATGAGCGTCGTAGGTCTGGAGCACGATATTCCACGCTCCGCGGTCGATCCCGAGGCTGATATCGTCCAGATAGCCGGTCACAGAGCTTTGCGTCATCGTAACATGGCTGAGCGCGCGCGTCGTGCCGTCCCGGCTGACGGAAAGTGTCCCGGCGGCTTCGTCGAACGCGACGGTGACAGGCCGGTTTTCGGTTTGCTGGCTTGATACTGACCTCGAACCGGGATCAGTCAGTGTGCAATCCAGCTGCTTTGGATCGGCCGCCGCCGTGGCGACCCCCACCAGCACAAACGTGCCGATCAGCGCAGCCGGAATCCTGAGAAAGGACATCATATCCTCGCGTCCTCTCGCCGCTGACTGAACCTATGGTGCTGCTCGCCAATTCGCTTTGATCGAAGTCAACGCCACGTACGGAAGATGCTTGAAAAAGCATCAATGCTTAAGCCACTCACAAGTCGAGCCAAGATCACGACATCGCCGCGGATTATTTCAATTGCAATATTACGCTTCGTTAATCCTTCGAGCGCACTCCGCGGCGGACGCCATCACTCGTCTACAACCCGTCAGCTCCGCCGCTAAAACAAAGAGGATCATAGCAGCTCTGTTCAAAGATAGGGCTTGCAGTCTGTCGTCCCGGTGCCAATAACCGAGGCCAACAAGCGCCCGCAACGGAAGTCTCGTTGAAATCATGAGCGTTACAAATGAACCGAGCGTGGTCGTGAGTGACACCGCATCTGCCAACCAGAAAGTGGTGAACCTCGCTCTGCAGGGCGGCGGCAGTCACGGCGCGTTCACGTGGGGTGTGCTCGACCGCCTGCTTGACGATGAACGGCTCAGCTTCGAGGGCATCAGCGCGACGAGCGCTGGTGCGGTCAACGCCGTCGTGCTCGCCGACGGGCTCGCCGCCGGCGGTCGCAAGGCGGCTAAGGAAGCGCTGCGAATGTATTGGCGCAAAGTGTCCGAGGTGTCGTCGCGCGGCATGTTCCAGCCATCGCCGATCGATAGGGTGAATTCAAACTACGGCCTCGAGCATTCGCCTGGCTACCTGTTCATGGAGTCGATGACCTATTTTGCCTCGCCGTACCAATTGAATCCGCTCAATCAGAATCCGCTCAGAGACCTGCTCGCGGAGATGATCAACTTCAAGCGTGTGCGCAATCAGCAGGAGGTGAAGCTGTTCATTTCCGCAACGAACGTAGAGACGGCCAAGGTGAAGGTCTTCACAGGTAATGAGCTTGACGTCGATCACGTGCTGGCATCTGCATGCCTGCCCCTGATGATGCAGGCCGTCAAAATCGACGGCGAATATTTTTGGGACGGCAGCTACACCGGCAATCCTGCAATTTTTCCGCTGCTGTTCAATTGCCAGAGCCCCGACGTCGTCATGGTCCACATCACGCCGGCCGAGCGCCCCGGGCTTCCAACCACCTCGCCCTCGATCATGAATCGCATGCAGGAGATCAGCTTCAATACTTCGCTGATCCGCGAAATGCGTACGATTGCCTATCTGACCAAGCTCATCGAGGAGGGCAAGTTGGATGGTGACGGCCGGCGGTTATTCGTACATGTGATCGAAGCCGAGGATCTGATCACCAAATTGTCGTGGTCGAGCAGGTTGAACGGCGACTGGAGCTTGCTCAGTCATCTTCATGAGGTGGGCCGCGCGCGCGCCGACAAATGGCTTAAGGCGAATTTCGATCGTGTCGGTACCGAGTCGACGGTCAACTTGCACGACAAGTATTTTTGAGCATTCGCGATATCTTTCGGCTCGCCGCGCTGCGGCGCGATATCCAACAGTTTCCAACCGCCGGCGACACCGATAGTCTCGCGGGACTTCCTCCCAGGGGGCTGTCATGTCGAAGGCAAGTCAATTTTTGTGGACGGCGTTGGCCGGAATCGTATCGCTGGTCGTTGCCAGTACCGCAAGCTTCGCGCAGGGACCGACGTACAACCCGTACCGTCCGGTCAGGGGATTGGCGGATGGCGGCGGGCCGAGCGTGCGGGGAGGCGAGTGGGCAAGACTTCCGGGCGGGCGGGAGATGGGTCCGCCCGCGGCGGTGCATGTCGACATCGACGGCGAAAGCATTTGGGCGCTGGTCAGGTGCGACGAGACGAGCCCGGTGCCGGTCGCTCGCGGCGGCCGCTTCGGCGTCGACTGCATGAATCCTGACGGCACGCTCAAGCCTCACGACACCATTTTCAAGTTCGACGCCAAGGGCAACGTCGTCAAAAGCTTTGGCGCGCAGATGTTCATCTGGCCGCACGGGATGCACGTCGACCGCGACGGCAATGTGTGGGTCACCGACGGCGCGGGCGGAGACGCAGTCGCGACCGCGGCCAAGGCCGTGGTGAAAGCGGGGCATATTGTCCGCAAGTTCAGTCCGGATGGTCAGGTGCTGATGACGCTTGGCGAACCGGGTGTTGGCGGCGGCGATGAATATCACTTCCGCTCGCCCGCAGGCGTCGTCACGGCTCCCAATGGCGATATCTTCGTCGCCGACGGTCATGGCTCGAATAACCGCATCGTGAAGTATTCAAAGGATGGCAAGTTCATCAAGGCGTGGGGCAAGACCGGATACGCGCCCGGCGAGTTCAGGACCGCACACTGCATCGCCATGGACAAGAGGGGCCGTCTGTTCGTGTGCGATCGGGCCAATACCAGGATTCAAATCTTCGATCAGGACGGCAAATATTTGTCGACGTGGCACCAGTTCGGAATGCCGAGCGGGATCGCTTTCTCGGTGAACGATGAGGACCTGATCTATGTCTTCGAACTCCGAGTCGGACAATGTAGAGAACCCCGGCTTCGAGCAGGGAATCAGGATCGGCGACGCGCTGAGCGGCTGGGTGAAGTATTTCATCCTGGATCAGGGCGGCAATCCGGGCACGACCACCGGAAGCGGTGCCGAGTTCGGCACCGCGGACAAATTCGGAAATATTTTTGCGGGAGAACCCCGGCCGCGTGTTCTGCGCAAGTACGTCAAGGTCAGACCGTAGGCCGCACTGACTCGACGAGGGACTCACTCTGCGGCCGCCTCGCGGCGTGGGCAAAGCGCAGCGTGCCCACCATTGCTGTTCCGGGTGGGCACGCGGACACGTCTGCGCTTCGCCCACCCTACGAATCGATCGTCGGTTCGATCATTTGAAATGATTGTTGTGAGCGTCAACGATTGATCGGCGGTCGCGCGGTTCCGCGCTGGGGTGCGTCCGCAACGGGGGCCGGCTGAAGCTCCGTATAGAGTTCCTCGACGATCTTCACGCTCGCCGTATTCGGAAGGCGTCTGACGCTCTTGTGCTGGCGAAGGACGTTCGCGCGGCTGAGCGCGGGGTAGTCCCACGCCTCTTCCTGAACCTCATCCTGCGGCGGCGCGGGTGCCATCGCGACGTCGCGCGGTGGAGTGCTACCGCTGTCCTTGAGCTCCCGCCACATCGTGACGTACCCTTCCAGCATATCGTCGTCGGTCATCGGCGGCTCGATGCCGGCGTTGGCTGCGATCCACTTGGCTGGGTTTCTGGCAAGCGATGCCAGGAGTTCGCATAGCGCGCGAGCATCGCGCGGCGGAAAGAGATAACCGTTGACGCCAGGGATGATGCGCTCTTCAAGCGCGCCAATCGCGGAGGCGATGACCGGACGCCCGAACATCCAGGCTTCCGAGACCTCGACGCCGAAAAGTTCCCACCCAGTCGACGGCACCAGCACCCAGTCGATCGAGGCCATGCGCTCGGCAAGTTGGTGGCGCTCGTAGGGGCCATTATCGCGAATCTCGATTGAGGATTTTGGGACGCTTCTCAACTGTTCGAGTTGGCGGCTGATTTTCTCGCGGTAGGTCTGTGAAGCGTTGTCTCGGTTATCGACGTTGATCTCGATGACAATGCCCTCCGGCGGCACTCGGTTCTCGCGAGTAAGGATGATCAGCGCCTCGAACACGACGTCGAGGCCCGTCTTGTCGGTGACCTCGCCGAAAAAGCCGAATCGATTTACATGAGGCGAATGCTCGCGGTTCGCGCCCTCGGCCCGACCGGCGGCGAGATTCTTTTGACCGTTGGGAACAACGACGCATTTGTCCGCCGGGAGGCCCCAATCCACATAACGATAGGCGATGAATTCGGACGGAAAGACGAAAAGATCGCAGTCGCCGAGCGCGGCCTTGAGACGCGTCGCACGCGAGGCGACGAACTCCGGCTGCAGGGTCGGGAAACACCCGCTGCAGGCTTCGGCGCTTGCCGCCTGGCAGAGCTCGCGAGAAGGCCTCTTCACCATGGCGCCGTCGGCCATGCAAATCGCCGCCATGTCGTGAAGCGTGAGCGAGAGCACTGCTTCGGGCGCGGCGAGACGGGCGGCACGGATCGATTCGACGCCAATGCGATGCAGGTGGTGGAAATGGACGATGTCGGGGCGGAGGCGCTTGATGAGCTCGCGAAAGAAACGGATCGAGCGCTTGTCTCCGTTCGACAGGTTCAGATCGTCGTAGCCCTGCGGGAAATAGAGGCATTGTCGTTCCGCACCGGCCAACGGCACGATCGGCGTATTGGCTTTGCCGTAAGCCGCCCGGTGGTTCTCCTCCGGCGCGGCAATGAAATAGGCGTGGTGGCCTTGCCGCTGGCTTGCTTCGAACAGTTCGTAGGCAAGCTGCTGGACGCCGCCCGCCACTATCGCCGGGTGCATGTAGCTCACGTACACGATACGCATGCGGTCCCCCGCCTCACGGCTTTCCGGCACGTCCGTGAGCCAACCGGGCACTACTTTGCCTATCGGGCAGAAAGAAGATGGCTTCGCGGCGTCGGTTGCCTGGGCAAACCTATCTGCGAAGGGCGCTCCCGCGGGTGCTTGAACCGATCAAGGCGGGCTGTGATCCCAGCGGAGCTATTCCCAACAAGGTTAATTTAACCCATTGGAAAGGCTTGGGTTGTCGGTCGAATCTTGTCGCATTTATGCCATGACCTCGCCTTTTGGCGGGTCTTAGTTTCCGACGGCGCAATGGTACGGGGGATGGGGACAGTGGCTTTGCGTAGCCTGTCGGCGGCCTATTCTGCAGCCGCCATCAAATTCGGTGCATTGGCAATCGGCGTAGCGGGGGTGGCGATCGGCGTTGTCGAACTGATGTCGCCGCAACCCGCGGCAGTTCCGGATCGCGAGCGCAGTCAGGGCGCGGCGTTCGCCTTCATGACGCGGGGCCCAGTCGCTGACACGTCGGCCAGGAACGCCAACCACTTGGCCGGCTTCACATTCGAAACCGTCAACCGCGCGGTGAAAACCGATCGGCTCAAACCGCCGGCGCGCGAGCAGTTGGCGGCGGTTTTGCCGGCGGCACCCGAGCCGCGAGAGCCCCAAAAGTTGACCGATCGGATCGCGATGGAGGCGCCTTCGGCGGCAGAGGTCACCAATTCAATCGCGGCTGTGCAACCCGGTAATCTTGTGCCAGTGGCAGAGTCCGACGAAGCCGCAGCCGTCAAAGCTCCCGCGCCGAAAGATCCGCCTCCGCACAAAAAGCCCGAAAAGGTCGTGTTTGTCGGTCACACGTCGCAGGATCACCACGGCGGAGATATCGAAGAATTCGACGCGAGATATCAAAAGATCAGAAAATCGGGCGCCAAGGTCGTCATCGACGGGCTGTGTCTTTCGGCTTGCACGATCGTGGCTTCGCTTCCCAAATCTCAGGTCTGCGTGACCTCGAAGGCCTCGCTTGGCGTGCATCTCGCCACCTCCGGCAATGAACGCGGCGAGTACGTCGATTACGAGTACACCAAGTGGGCGGTTAAAAAGTATTATCCTCAGCCCATGCAGGATTGGATCAACAGCCACGGCGGGCTCGAGGAAGAGCCGAAATACATCAAGGGCAAGGATCTGCTGGCGATCTTCGATCCGTGCAAGGAAGACGTCTAACCCAATTGGTGAGGGATCGCCGCAAAGCCAACGCGGTCAGATTCGCTAGTCATTTGCCGGAATGATTCGGTGATGACGAACGTGCTTCGGCGCCGACGACCCCCGCATTGCTGCGCGTCGCGTCCGGGTGAGCCTTCGCCGCCTGCCCGCTTTCCCAACTTCCCGACCAACCTGCGTCGGTATGGTTATGACCGCGTTCGCGCCGAATTTGGCGTGTCGCAGCCCATTCCCTTGCAACCTCGGCCAAGATACGCTCCGCAAACGACACGGAGATCACGAGATGCGACGGCGAGAGTTTATTGCCGGGCTCGCTGCGGCTGCGGGATTGTCGTTCAACGCCGGCGCTCAGCAGGCGCCGCTGCGAGCGGGCTTTATGCCGGTCGGCTCACCCACCAACCGCTATAACCAGTCGCTGATCGAATCCTTTCGCCAGGGCTTGCGGGACGTGGGCGTCGTCGAAGGCCGCGACATCGTGCTCGATACCGTCTGGCTCAATGAAGAGCCGGAAATTCCCCACGCGCTCAGCGAGCTGATGCAGCGCAATCCTGGCCTCCTCATCCCGTGCGGCACGCGTGCATCGATCGCGGCGAAGGCCCAGACCTCAACGATCCCGATCTTGTTCATTAGCGTCGGCAACCCTGTCGCCGTCGGCCTTGTCGAGAGTTTTGCCCACCCGGGCGGAAACGCTACCGGGTTTACTTACACGCATCCCGACTTCAGCGGGCGATACGTGCAATTTGCGACCGAACTCGAAAAGCGGCAGGCGCCGGTGAATTACCTGTGGTTCACGGGTTCGCCGGAAGGCGAGTACAGCCTGCAGCTCGCGGAGAGGGCGGCGCAAGCGCTCCATGCCGAGCTGCGATCAAAGGGAATTCGCGACATCTCCGAAGTGGACGATGCACTCGCTGCCATGAAGACCGGTGGGGCAACGACGGTCATCGTTCAGTCCAGTCCATTCACGTTCCGCTACCGCGAGCCGATCATCGAGGCAGCGATGAAGCATGGCATTGCCACAATCTACGACCTTCCACCCGCCGCAAGAGATGGGGCCTTGATTGCGTACGGCGCGGATTACGGCGTGATGTATCACCGGGCCGCGGCTTACGTGAAACGGATACTGCAGGGCACCAAGCCATCGGAACTGCCGGTCGAGCAGCCGTCGAAGTTCGAGCTTGCCATCAATCTCAAGACCGCCAAGGCCCTCGGCATCAGCGTCCCGCTGACGCTGATCAACGCTGCCGACGAAGTCATCCAATGAATGCGTCGCAAGCGCTGGGCTAAGGGCGCGTACCGCCGCCGCCGGACCGGCCAGCGGAATCCGCAAACTTATCCCGGGGTCGTGGTGGCGTCGGGCTTTACGGCCCGCGCATGGAGCGCCATCGCGATCATCGCGCTGCCGCCGAACAGGAGGTTGATGCCGACGAGGAGCGCGAGCGCCCAGGTCGCCGATTCCGGCAGGCCCGCGGAGATGATGGCGCCGATGATGAGGTCGATGATGCCGCTCGCCACCAGGAAGCCCCATTGCGGCAATTCGCGCCGATGTTCGAGCGCGAACATGATGGTGGCGACGCCTTCGAGCAGAAAGAACACGATCAGCACAAGCGTGAGAGAAACCGCCCCCTGCGCGGGCCAGGCGATCAGCACAATGCCGGCCGCGAGCGCAAGCACCGCCGAAAGCAGCGACCACCAGAAGCCGGGTGCGTGGCGGAGTTCGAACGTCAGGATGAGCCCGACGACGCCGCTGATAAAGAGCAGCCAGCCGATGAACGCCGCGATGACGAGCGTCGCGAGCGGCGGAATGAGGATTGCCGCGACCCCGAGCACGACAAGGACGATGCCCTCGACAAGGTAGAGCACCCAATGCTTGTGGAGCATGTCCGCAACGGTCTTTTGCATGCTCTGCCAATCCAGCTGATTCAGCGGCTGATTGGATGGCTGATTGGCCGGCTCGTTCGTCGACATTGGCTCTCTCCGTTCAAAGTTGCGAGGCTGCGCCGCCCCGGCCCGCGAGCCGTGGCGGCGCGGAAAACTCAGGGCTTGAGCTGGTCGGCCACCTTGTCGACGCCGGCCTGGGCGCACCTCTCGTCGCCCTGCTGGTTCGATCCGCTGACGCCGACGCCGCCGATGGTGTCGTTGCCGACATTGATCGGCACGCCGCCGCCGAGCGGGATCACGTCGGCAAGCTGGCGCTGGCCCTCGAGGTCGGCCCCGCCCTTGGTCTGGGCCGCCCACTGCAGCGTCGGGCGGCGGAAGGTGCGGGCGGTGTAGGCCTTGCGGCGGGCCAACTCGAAGTTATGCGGGGACGGATCGTTCGACGCGATGAAGACGCGCACCCGGCCGGCGCGATCCACGACCGCGACCGAAATGCCGATATTGTTTTTCGCGCACTCCTCGATCGCGCCCTCGGCGATTTCGAGACTGAGCTTCCAGGTGACGTCGCGCTGGGTCTGCACCTGGGCCTGCGACGCGCACGGTGCGAGCGCGAACACGAGGGCGCCAGCGGCCAAACCGATCTTCAGGGACATGAACAAGCCTCCCACAGTCATTTTGCATGGATGATGTTGCACCGTGATGTTGCACGGTCATAAAGGGCCGCGGTCCAGCGTTGCAGCCCGCAGCCCTTTACGCAACGATTAGACCACGTTCCGGCCAGATTGTCGTGGCCGGCTCGCGCGGGCTGCGCCAATTGTCGAGGTACGGGCGAATGACGGAATGACGGCAATCGCCGCGCTCGTCGTCCAAGAGGTCTGCGAGGACCTCAAACGATGGGCGGGACCTACGCTGCGGCCGCGACGCCGGACCAGCCGAGCCGAGCGCCATCGAGAGAGCGGCGGACCTCGATCGCATCGGGGCTGAAGCAGAGTCCGGGCGGCGGCATAAACTCGAAGCTGTGTCGGCCGTTGCCGATGCCGGCGCGGTCGAGGTCGGCGCGGTAGCGGTTGGCGAGCGCCCGGCCAATCAGTAGTCCACCGGCAAAGACGTCGAGGCAAACGGCCGCCATGGGGCGCTCCGGGTCCAGAGCCCAGCCGGCAACGCATCGCACATTGACGACATCAACAAAGCCGCGCAGCGCTTGGGTCCGCCCCTCGGTTGCGCCCCGGAGGCCCGCGCGGGCACCGACCCGGCGCCGCACCGCTTCGACTTCATAGCCGTCAGCAACGCGTGGCGCGCAGTACCGCGCCGGCCGCAGCCCTGCGGCGGGGTAGAGCAGGGCATATTCATGGGCGTTGTGGAACATCTCGCGATTGTCGTCGTCGACGTAAGTCTCCGACCACGCGCCTTCGGCGACGATCACGTCGTGAGTTTCTAGCTCGATATGGAAATATTCAACCTTGTCGACCTGCGCCGCCTGAATGATCGACACCCCGTTGACGAGATCCTTGGCCTCGATCAGCACGCCGTCGAGATACATCGCGTGATGCGGCGAAATCCATAAGTCGCGCCGCGGTAATCCAGCATCCAGCGCACCGGCTTTGATGCAAATGGGCAGAATGCCGCGGCGGCCGAGCGCAAAGCGGCCGGCGTAGCTGCGCCGTCCGATCCACCGGATCGGCCGTGCCGCCGCCGATATCGTCACTACGGTGTCTCCGATCCGCAGTTTTTCCACTGCCACTTCGCCGCTATCCGTCTGGATCAGCGTACCGGGACAGTAGCACGTTGCTACGTCGCCTGACCCGGGAGTGGTCGCGCCGCTTGCGAAGGTGACGTCGATAATTCCGGGTGTAGAGCTGTCGGGTGCGACGTCCAAGCCGCTGTAACCCGTGCCCGCCAATGTCAAAGTCGCGACCGCGGCGCCGCCGTCAGTCAGGGTCAGCAGCGTGTTGCCGCCGCTGACAGTCAGTTGATGACCGTCAATCGTGTCGTACTTTCCAAGACCGGCAGTGTTAATTTCGATCAAATCGCTGTCGATCGTACCGGCGATCGTTGCATTGAAGTCCTGCTGCTGCGTGCCGTCGGCGTCGCTGGCCAGATCATCTATCTCAAGTGTGCCGCTGCCCTCAGGAGCGAACGAAATTGTCTGGCTCACCGCGATGGGCGCGGTGAGATCAAGTTTGGCGTCGGCCTCGATATTGAAGGTGCCGGTCTTGCCCGTGTCGGCCGTGACGGCACTTGATATGTCGAGCTCGGCCGATGCACCGAAACTGCCGGAATCGGGCGTGAAGCCGACAGTGACAGTGCCATCATTGGTAAGCGTGCCTCCCCCAAAGTCGACGGCATAGTTGGAAATAATCGAGATCGTTCCGGTATTTTTGATTGAGGTATCGATCGTATTCGTCGCAGCGGTGGTTTGAAATATCAGTGTCCCTCCATTGATGAGACCTGTATCGGAAGTCGGTGTTGGCGAATTGATCGATGTTTCACCGCGACCACCGTCGAGGGTATACGTCGCGCCGGAGTCAATTTTCAGGACAGAGCTGTCGTCCGCGAAATTGAGGTCATTCTCCTGTGTGGCGGTTGCGCCCGATTTAATTTCGAGCTCCGTGCCCCCGTCAAGCGTCAGGTAGGAAACGTCTACCGTGCCGGTCGCCGCCACTAAATCGGTACCGGAGCCGGAGCCGTCGATTTGGCCGGCGAGCATGGCATTGCCTGACAGCGTCAGAACATGACCATTAAGATTCAGCGCATCGTTTTCGGTGAACGTCCCGCCGTACGAGAGATCGGCTGCAAGATTGACTGTCGCGCCATAGTCGACGATCCAGTTCGCAACCTCTATGTCGATACCGGAACTCAGACTGAATGTGCCAACCGTCGCATCCAGCGTTCCTGCGCCGGCAATTACGCCGCCCAGATTGTTGCTGCCGCCATCAAGATTGAGTTGCGCATTGGCATCGATGGTGAGCGTACCGCCAGAGTTGTCAAAAACACCGTCAATTTCCGATGTGCTGTTCTGCAGCTCGACGGTCCCGCCGGTCATCTCGACGTTCCCGGCGAACGACATGCCGTTGAAAACGGTCAGCGTGCCGCCGGTCATATCGAGGGTGGCGTAGGCAGGCGCTTCGAGGCTGAAAATTGTGTAGCTGTCGCCGTCCTGGAACGTCACGGTAAAATTATCGGTCGTAGTCGCGTTCGCAGGCGTGAGACTAACGTCGGTCTCCCCTGGGAGCCCATTCGACCAGTTACCCTCGACATCCCAATTGCCGTCGCTATCACTGAGCCACTGATCTGACGCTTTCACCATGACCCAGCTCCTCGACTACGCCTCGCTCACCGCGAAGGAAGGCGGTTTGCATCGTCACTCACGAGCGAATTCGGCTGAACCCAAGATTCGTGCTAGCCGGCGCTGCCGCGAAAACGCCCAGCGCGTTCGATATCGGTGCATTTGAATCAGAAAGGTGCCGCGTGCTGACGGCCGATGAATTTTTGCGTAAAGACAATTGAGCACGCGATGACCACCACGAAACGGACCAACTTGATCAACGTTCGCAGCTAACGTTTCCGGCGTTCGCTCAGCTATATCGAGCGGGCCAGAAGGACATCGACGATCGGCTGGTGAAAGATCGCAGCACTAACTTCCCCCACCAACAACCGGTGCTGCTTCACGTCGTGTACGGTAATATACCGAGGCTTTCAGCAACCATCAATTGAATAATGCCTTTTGATTTAGTTATACAACTAATAATATATATTATAAGTTCTTAGATATTAAAGGTTGTCATTTGTTCGATTCCTAAACCTCCATGTTGGCTCCAATGTCGCCGTCAGAAGGGTCAATTCGGCGCTAAATACTTCTTCCACTTCGTGAAAAAGCTTGCCTGATTGTGGACGTCGGCGGCCACTTCTTCGGGGGATTGCAGCGACAGGCCCATGCCGGTCTTCTCCGACATCGTCACCACAGCGGGGTCGTTCACGGCCTTGTCGAGCGCGTCGACGAGAATCTTTTTGATCTCCGGCGGCAGGTTTGGCGGTGCGCCGACCATGCGCTCGACGACGAGGTCGCCGAGTTGCGGCTGCCCGAGCGCGTTGGCATCCGGAACATCAGGGCGCGGCTTATCGGTCGTGAACGTCGCGATAATGCGTAGCGATTGGCTTGCCTCGAAGCGAGCGAGGATCGGCAGATTGGTGATGACCGCATCGCCGTCGCCGCGCACTGCGGCGGCAACATATTCGGACGAGCCCTTGTAGCCGGTGATGAGCTGCATGCGGATGCCAAGCAGCTCGGTCGCAATCATGGTCACGCCATAGGCAGTGCCGTCAGGCCCGGTCGCGGTAAATTTGACCGGCCGTGTCTTCGATAGCGCCTGCAAGTCGGCGACCGTCTTGATCGGCGACGTCCACGGCACGGCGAGCCCATAAGGGTCCTTGCCCAGACCGGCGAGCCACGTGAATTTGTTGAGGTCGTAGCCGCCGCCGCGCTCCTGGAGGATGAAGAGCCCCGGGATGTTCATGATGCCGATGGTGTAGCCGTCGGGCCGTGCGCGATAGAGCTGGCTCACACCTTTGGCGCCGCCGCCCGCCGGCACATTGAGCGGCAGAACGTTGACCTTGTTGGGCAGATATTTCTCCATCGCGGGCGCGATCGCGCGTACGTAAGCGTCGAAGCCGCCGCCGACCTGGTTCGGAATGATGAAGGTGATGTCGCGCTCGGGAAAGCCTGCCGCTTGAGCGCCTGGTGGGTTGGCGAGATTTACCGCGACGCCAAGGAACGCGAGCCACGACGCCAGTGCGGTGCCGACAAATCGCGGCGGCATCTTGCTGTGGTCGGCCATACGCACTCTTCCTCCCGGTGTTGAGATTAAAGACTTCAGGACATTTTAGGCGACTCCTTCGGCGATATCGAGGACAGCCGTCGGACTTCGGCTGGACTAAAGACAATCATGGACAGATCGTGCTGAACCACGGCAGGGTGTCCTCGATGACTCCGAGCGGCTCGTGCGAAAGCATCCTCCATCTTTCCGGCCCAACCAAAGTGAAGGGTAGGCCGCGCCGCGCAGTTCCTTCCCTTCTTCTCGCGCTCATCTTTGCCGCAGGGCCGGCGATCGCGCAGCCGGCCGACAGTGTCTCGGTGGTCGCGAGTTTCTCGATCCTTGGCGATCTCGTCCACGAAGTCGGCGGCGGCCGTGTTGACGTGGTGACGTTGGTCGGCCCCGGCGGGGACGCCCACGTCTATTCGCCGACACCGGCGGATGCGAAGAAACTCGCTGCGGCTAAGCTTGCTGTCGTCAATGGCCTGGGCTTCGAGGGCTGGATGGAGCGCCTCGTGAAGGCTTCCGCCACCGAAGCCCGGATCGTGGTGGCAAGCACGGGTGTTACGCCGCGCCGCACCAGCGGCCTTGCGCATGGTGCGGGCGGCATCGATCCGCATGCATGGCAGGCGGTCGGCAACGTCGAGATCTACGTCGGCAACATTCGCGATGCGCTGGTCGGCATCGATCCGGCGCGGCGCGCAGCCTACGAAGAGGGCGCTGCCGCCTATCTGCAGCGGCTCAGCACGCTCGACGGCGACGTCCGGCGCGCCATCGCCACCATTCCGCCGGAGCGGCGCAAGGTCATTACCACCCATGATGCATTCGGCTATTTCGGTGCCGCTTACGGCGTCGAGTTCCTCGCCCTTGAGGGCGTGTCGACCGAGACCGAAGCCTCAGCGCGGGACGTCGCGCGCATCATCTCGGTCATCCGCCAGCAGCACGTGCCGGCCATTTTTTTCGAGAACGTCACCGACCCCCGGCTCGTCAAACGGATCGCCGCCGAGACCGGTGCGCGCATCGGTGGCATGCTCTATTCCGATGCCCTCACTGGACCGGCCGGTCAGGCCCCCACCTATATTGATCTGATGCGGCACAACCTCGAAGAACTGGTGGCAGCGTTGAAATGAGCGGTGGTTGACTGGTCAGCCGGGGTCGGCGAAAAGTCGCGCCACGGCCCAAGGGCCGGGAATAAAGGAACGCTCGTGCAGACTACCGATCTCGTCATCACCGACATTGCCTGGCTCATTACCATGGACCCGACGCGTCGCGTCATTCGCGATGCGGCGATTGCGGTGGATGGCGGCAAGATCGTTGCGGTCGGCAAGTCGGCCGATGTTGCGGCGCAGTATGCGGGCAAACGGCGCATCGATGGCCGCGCCACGGTTGCGACGCCCGGGTTCATCGACTGCCACCTGCATTCCTCGTTCCAGCTGTCGCGCGGGCTAGCGGACGAATCGAACGCGCAGTCGTTCCTGTTCGACCGTATGTATCCCTATGAGGCCGCGCTGGAAGGCGACGACGTGCGGGTATCGGCGACGCTCGCGGCAGCGGAACTGCTCAAGCACGGCGTCACCTGCTTCATCGACCCCGGCAACTATCATCCCGAGGCGTCCGTCGAAGGCGTGATGTCGACCGGCATTCGCATGCTGGTTTCGCGCTCGTCGTTCGATCTGACGAAATCGGTGCTCGGCATCCTGCCCGAGCGCATGATCGAGACGACCGCCGTCGCGCTGGAGCGCGCCACGGCGGTGATGGATCGCTACGCCAAGACCGGTAATCCGCGGCTTGGCGCCAGCGCCTCGTTCCGCGGGCTAAACAACGCGTCCGACGAGCTGATCCTCGGCCTCAAAGCGCTCGCCGACCGCTACGGCGCGTTGCTGCAGACCCACGCGTGCTTTTCCTATTCGACCCACGATTCGAGCGTTGCGCGCACCGGCAAGGCGGAGATCGAGCGGCTGGAGTCGCTTGGCGTGATCGACGAGCGCATGCTGATCGTGCATTCGGGCTGGCTCGAGCCCGAGGAGGTCGCAATCCTCGCCCGCCGCAAGCCCTCGCTCGTATGCGCGCCGAGTTCGAGTCTCCATAATGGCTACGGCAATTTCCTGTTCGGCAAGCTGCCGGAGCTATTGGCGCTCGGCGTAAATGTTGCGATCGGCTCCGATCACGCAAGCTCCGGCATTGTCGACATCACCCAAGAGATGCGGCTCGCCTGCTGTTGCTACAAGGAGACCCGGATCAATCCGCGCGTGATGCCGCCCGAGACCGGGCTTGAGATGGCGACCATCAACGGCGCCAAGGCGTCGCTGATGAGCGACCGCATCGGCTCGATCGAAGTCGGCAAGGAAGCCGACATCGTGCTATTCGATACCGGCCGGCCCGAATGGCAGCCGCTGATCAATCCGGTGTCGAACCTCGTCTACAGCGCGACCGGGGATTCGATCCGCGACGTGTTCGTCATGGGCGAGCAGGTGGTGGCGGGCGGCCGCCTGACCAAGATCGACGAGGCGAAGCTCTTTGCCGAAGTGCCGGTCGCGGTCGCGCGCTTCAAGAAGCATCTCAAGTTCGAGAACATGGTTACGCTCAAATGGCCGGTGACGTAGCAGCGATCCCCAAGGTCTTCGGCAATCACGTTCCGGAGATTCCGTATCGGCCGATTGCCGACCTGTTCGCGATGTATCGCGCACGTGATCCCGGCAAGACCGCGATCGTCGACCTCGATTCCGGAACCGCGATCACGTTCGGCGAACTCGATCAGCTGACGACCGACATCGCCGTCTTCCTCAAGAGCCGCGGCGTGCGCAAGGGGAGCCGCGTGCTGCTCCTCTCGGACGAAAACCTGGAAAAGCTGCTGCTGTGGTTCGGGGTGTGGCGGATCGGCGCGGTGGTGTGCCCGCTCAACATCGAGATCAACGAGAAGCTGCTGGCAGTGCTTGCGCCGGTCGTGAACCCGGCCGTCATTCTCTATCACAAGGACCTTCCGATCGATGCGCTCGTCGGCGACTGCAAGGCGCCGCGCGTGCGCTTCGGCGCCTGGTCGCGGGAGGCGGGCCGCCGATCCGGCCGACGAATGTTTCTCGACCCTGAGTCGAGGCCATGTGGCCGCCGAGGTGCCGGAGCGCAACGAGGCCGATGACCTGGCCTGCATCTTCTGCACTTCCGGCACGACGAGTCGGCCAAAGATCGTCGTCTACGACCACTGCGCCTATTGGCTCAACGGCCTTTCGACTCTCGAATGCCTCGGCCTCGCAGCGGACGACCGCACCTTGGAGTATCGCTCGTTCGGCTGGAACTCGGCCCAGGTGCTGAGCCTGATGCCTTTCCTGGAGAAGGGGCTTACGATGCATATCGCCAAGCGCTTCTCCCACAGCCGGTTCTTCGAATGGATCAAGGATTACGGCATCACCTTCGCGGCCGGCGTGCCGACCGTGCTTAACATGCTGTTACACAAGCCGCTGGGCTACACCGCGCAAGACCTGCCGACCCTGCGGCTGATGAGTTGTTCGACCGCGCCGCTCACCCGCGAGCAATGGCTGCAGTTCGAGGAGATGTACGGCGTCAAGCTGCTGCAGATGTACGGCATGTCCGAGGCCGGCTGGGTGTGTGGCAATCGCACTTACAAGAACCGCATCGGCACGGTCGGCCTGCCGGCCCTGCATCAGGAAGTCGCGATCGTCGACGGCGAGGGCAGGCGATGTCCGCCCGGCGTTGAAGGTGAGATTACGGCAGGCGGGCCGCACACCGCCATCGGCTATCTCCTCGATGATGGAACGATCGAGAAAATCCGGCCGAACCGCATCAAGACCGGTGACCTTGGGATCGAGGACGAAGACGGTTTCATCCGGGTGAGTGGCCGCACCAAGGATCTGATCATCCGCGGCGGCATGAACATCGCACCCGCGGAGATCGACGAGGTGCTGATGAAACACCCCAGGGTTCACGAAGCCGCGGCCGTCGGCGTCCCCGACCCGATCTATGGCGAGGAAGTGGTATGCTATGTGGTCGCCCAGCCCGGCGCGAACCTCACCGAAGCAGTAATCCGCCAGCACTGCGAGCCATTCCTGCCGCCGCCCAAGATGCCGAAACAGATTTTCTTCGTCGCCGACCTGCCCAAAAGCGATCGCGGCAAGGTGTTGCGCGACCGTTTGCGCGAAGACTGGGCAACGCGCACGAAGGTGTCCGCATGATCCTGACGCTGGTCACTCCGGGGCGCCGCAGCGAAGCGGAGGCGAGTCCGGAAGGCATACTTCCCGGCGGGCGAGCGAGGCAGAGCCATGTTGCATCTGCTTGCTCCGTGGTTATGGATTCCGGGCTCGCGCCTTCGGCGCGCCCCGGAATGACCGTCGCGTTATGTTCGGCTGCGCTCGCCGCATTTCTTCTTGTTGTCCCGTCTGCGCATGCGGACGACGTATGGCGGCACGGCACGCTGGTGCCAAAGGGCGATGCCGGATTCATCTACATGGCGGCGGAAGGGGGCTTCGCCAAAGCCCAGGGCATCGACCTCAAGATGCAGGCCTTCCAGAACGACACGCTGATGATGAAGGCGCTGATCGCGGGCGAACTCGACAGCTACGAAGGGAGCCCCATCAGCCCGATGATCGCCGGGAGCAAGGGCGTCGACGTGAAGATCGTCGGCTGTTCATGGCCGAAGCTCACCTATTCGCTGTTCTCCCACGACGGCGTCGGATCGATCGCCGACCTCAAGGGCAAGAAGTTCGGGATTTCGGCGCCCGGCTCGCTGCCCGACCTCGTCGCGCGGACCATGCTCAAGCAGGCGGGGCTTGCGCCGACCGACGTGAGCTTCGTTGCGGCCGGCAGCGATCCGGAGCGGGTGCGCGCGGTGATGGCGAAGATCATCGATGCGGCGATCTCGACCAGCGACTTCGCCGCGCGGCCGGAGCTGCACCTGAAGACGCTCGCGGTCGCGAGCGAAACCTTGCCGCAGTTCGTGCGCCAATGCGTCATCACCCGCGGCGACAGCATCAAATCGAAGCGCGCGCAGCTTGTCGCTTTTCTGGCGGCCGAAATGAATGCCTATGCGTTCGCGCTCGATCATCACGATGACACGGTAGCGCTGACGCGACGCGTTGCTGCCATGCCACCGGCCGATCCCGTCGCCGAGGTGGGCTATCGCGAAGTCGTTGAGTTGAAGGCGCTGTCGCCCGCGATGGAGATCGACCTCGAAAAGCTGCGCTGGCTGCGCGATCTGCTGGCGGCGGACGGTCGCCTCGCCGCCAAGTTCGATCCGGCCACCCTGACTGACAGCGCGGTTCGTGAAGCTGCGGCGGCTCGCGCTAAGCCTAATCATTGAGGGGTTTCATTTCATGGATGCGATGACCAAGCCGAAGCGTAAGCCGAAAGCCGCCACGACCGGCGGTGCACCGCCACGCAGCTACCCGGACCTGCATGATCACATCCGCGCGCTCGACAAGGCCGGGCTCCTCGTCACGGTCACGCGTCCGATCAACAAGGACACCGAGATGCACCCCTTGGTGCGCTGGCAGTTTCGCGGGGGCATCGAAGAGAAGGACCGCAAGGCGTTCCTATTCACCAACGTCACCGACAGCAAGAAGCGCAAGTACGACATCCCGGTCGCCGTCGGCGTGCTCGCGGCGAACCGTGAAATCTACCGCATCGGCATCGGCTGCAGGCTCGATGAAATCGATGCCCGCTGGGTCAAGGCGGCGCAGAACCCGATCCCGCCGCGCATCGTCGAGAATGCGCCCTGCCAGGAGATCGTCATTGAGGGCAAGGCGCTCGATAAACCCGGTAACGGCCTCGACGCTATTCCGCTGCCGATCTCGACGCCGGGCTACGACATCGCGCCCTATGCGACGCTGTCGCAATACATCACCAAGGACCCGGACACAGGGATCCAGAACCTCGGCAACTATCGGGGCCACGTCAAGGCGCCGCGGCGGCTGGGCATGAATCCGTCGCTAGAACTGCGGCCCGGCATCTACAATCACTGGGAGAAGCTGCGCCAGCGCGGCTTCAAGAAACTGCCGTGTGCTGTGGTGCTCGGTGCGCCGCCCTGCGTCACCTTCGCCTCGGTGCAGAAACTGCCCGAGAGCGTCGACGAGCTTTATATCGCCGGCGCGCTCGTGGGCTCGCCGATCAATGTGGTCAAGGCGAAGACTGTCGATCTTCTGGTGCCGGCGGAGGCGGAGATCGTCATCGAGGGCTTTATCGATACCGAATATCTCGAGCCCGAGGCGCCGTTCGGCGAATCCCACGGCCACGTCAACCTGCAGGAATTCAACGCCTACATGGACGTGACCTGCATCACGCGGCGGCGCGACGCCATCCTCACCTCGATCATCTCCCAGGTGACGCCAAGCGAATCGAGCCTGATCAAGCGCATCGGCATGGAGCCGCTGTTCCTCAGCTTCCTGCGCGACACGCTGGGCATCAAGGGCGTCAAGCGGGTGTCGATGCATGAGCCGCTCACCAATATCCGCAAGGTGATTGCGCTCGTGGTCGAGCGCGACATCCAGACAACCGAGCTGTGGCGCGCGCTCTATGGCGCCGCGATCCTGCACCGCGCCGCCGGCAAATACGTCATCGCCGTCAACGACGACATCGACCCCGAGAATGCCGATGCGCTGCTGTGGGCAATGTCCTATCGGGCGAACCCGACGCTTGACATGCATGTGCTGCCGCATCGCGACCAAGGGCATGGCCCGCGCAGCAAGCGCAATGCCGGCGAGGATGCTTCGGTGCTGATCGACGCGACATTAAAGGAGAATTTCCCGCCGATCTCCCTGCCGAAGCGCGAGTACATGGAGAACGCACGGAAAATTTGGGAGGAACTGGGCCTGCCCAAGCTCAAGCCGGAACAGCCGTGGCACGGCTATTCCCTTGGCGAATGGTCGGACGATCTTGACGCGGCGGCGGAGCGGGCAACGAAGGGCGACTACTTCACCACCGGGAAGGAACTCGCCAAGCGCCGCCGCAAAGACGTGCGCATGAACACGGAAGTACGCAACGTCAAAGAGTGATGACGGTCAGCCGCTGAGATTCATGATGCCGCGGACGATCACGTAGATCCCGACCGAAGCAACGACTACTGCGAAGACGAGCGACAGCGCGCGCTTCTTCGTCGCGAGCGCGGTTGCAAGCTGCGCGCCGACGAGCCCGCCCGCGACGCCGCCGCCGACGAACAGTAGCACCAGCCGCCAGTCGATGAAGCCGGACAGCGCATAGTTCACCGCCGTGGTGAGGCCGAACGCGGTGACCGAGACCAGCGACGAGCCGATCGCCGTGATCAGCGCCATCGAGGTCGCCGCGACAAGGCCGGGGACGATGAGGAAGCCGCCGCCGATTCCGAAAAAGCCGGAGAGTGCGCCGACGAGGAAGCCGATGCCCATGACCCACGGCGCGTTATTACGGTGGAGGCGCACATGCGGCTCGCCTGCCCCGCTGCTCCTCATGGCCATGGATGCGGCGACCACGACCATCAACACACCGAACAGGAGGAGAAGCTTCTGCCCATCGGTATTTTTGCCGATCGTGGAGCCGATCGACGCGCCGACGATACCGCAAACAGCAAATACGATCGCCACCGGCCAATACACATTGCCGCGCCGCGCATGGTCGATCATGTTGATGCAGGCGTTCAAGCCAACCGCGACGGCGCTGGTGCCGATGGCGACATGGGGCGATTGCACCCCGACGACATAGACCAGCAACGGCACGGCGAGGACCGATCCGCCGCCGCCGATCACGCCGAGAATGAAGCCCACCATGGACCCGGATAAAATCGCCAACAGATCGGTGATATCCATCGCGCGATCCGTTCAATGTGCTGATGCTTTTGGTACAGCTGAAGCAGGCCGAGGGCGCGCGGGCGCGCCGGTCAAGACCACTTCGTTCAGACCGGCGGCGCGAAGGCGCGTTGCATGACGGCGGTCATGTCGTAGCCCGCGCCTTGAGCGCGGGAAAGAATCTCCGACAGCGGACGCGTGCCGGCCTGCGACAGGCACCACAACGTCGCGCAGCGTGTCCCAGTGCGGCAGTAGGCCAGCACCGGCTTCGGAAGCTCCGCCATCAGCGCCGCAAACGCGGTGGCGTCATCGAGGGTGACGCCGCCCGAGCGCACCGGCTGTGCACGCCAGGCGAGCCCCGAAGCTTTGACCGCAGCCTCGATGTCTTCGCAGCATGGCTGGTCCGATGATTCGCCGTCGGGCCGATTGCAGATGATCGCACGGAATCCGGCGGCCTTGATCGCGGCAATCTCGTGCGCATGAATCTGCGGCGCGACCGACAGATCGTCCGTGATCTTGCGAATGTCCATACTCATCTGCTCCCGGTCCCACGCATACTTGCCACGGCGCATAATGTCTTCGCGCCACGCGAATATTGGCCCGGATCGCCGGATTAATCAATTTGAGGTGAGCGCGGGCGCTCTCGGTGCTCGGCGAAGCCCTGCGAAATCGGTATGCTGCTGAGATGAAACGCGCACAGCACACAAATCGGATGAGGCGGTCCGTCACCGCAGGGCTGGGCGCTGCTGGCCTGCTGCTCGCAGCGTTGGGCGATCTCCGAGCGCAGGAGCTGCCCACGCGGCCGATCAAGATCGTGACGCCGCTTGCCGCCGGTGGCGCGGGCGATGTGATTTCCCACGCCGTCGGCGATGCGCTCTCAGCCGCCGTCGGCCAGCCGGTCATCGTCGACAATCGGCCCGGCGGCGGTGGCATGCTTGCCGCGGTGACCGTCGCGCGTGCGGAGCCGGACGGCACGACGCTGCTGCTGGGCAGCGCTGCGGCGCTCAGCGTAGCTCCGGTGCTCGTGAAAAATTATCCGACTGAGATCGTGGCTGAACTTACGCCGCTGACGCTTGTGGTTGAGTTGCCCATTTGCCTCGTGGTGAACAAGGCACTCCCGGTGAAAGACATCACAGAACTCATCGCTTACGCGAAGGTGCATCCCGGCAAGCTTGCATTCGGAAGCTCGGGGCCGAACACGACGACGCACATTGCCGGCGAGCTTCTCAAGCTCGAAGCTGGCATCGATCTTGTTCACGTGCCGTACCGAGGCGGCGCGCCGGCAATGACGGACCTGTTGGCGGGCCAGATTCCGGTGCTTTTTGCCACCTTGTCCACGGCAATGCCCTACATAGATCATGGCGACGTCAAGGTGATCGGCATGGTTGAAGCGTCGCGCTCGCGCCGGCGCCCCAACATTCCGACCATCGCGGAAGGCTTGCCCGGCTATGCTTTACCGCCAAGCTGGGTCGGCTTTCTTGCCCCGCCACGCATGTCTGAGGCGTTGGCCGCAAAGCTCAATGCGGAGCTGGTCGCGGCCATCTCCTCGCAGCGGACGCGCGGGATTTTGGAGGATAGCGGCCTGGAGGTTGTCACGAGCACACCGGCGGCATTTTCGCGCGTTGTCAAAGACACGCTCGATCGCTACCGCAAGATCACCGCGGCCGTCGGCATCGAGCCGCAATGACTGTCACCGCTGCGCCGCGCAGGGCGGGCAAACAAGCGAAGCCTGCGATGTGCGCACAACGTTGAGAGGCTCTGATGGGAACCACCCGCCGCACCTTTATGCAGGCAGCCGGATGGACAATACTCGCGCCGGCCATCAGCGTCGCCGGTCGACCTACGCTTGCACGGGCCGAGGGGGCCGAGAAATCCTGGCGGCACGGCATCGCCATTTTCGGCGACCTCAAATATCCCCCAGGCTTTGCGCATTTCGACTATGTCAATTCCGCCGCGCCCAGGGGCGGTACGCTGCGCATGAGCGCGACCGGCACCTTCGACAACTTCAATCCGGTGATCGCCGGCCTGAAGGGACAGCTTGCGGCCGGCACGGAATTGATCTTTGAGACGTTGGCCACGAATTCGCTGGACGAGGAGGCCTCCGAGTATGGGCTGATTGCCGAGGCGGTCAGCTTTCCGGAAGATCGGTCCTCGGTTTCATACCGGCTGCGTCCCGAGGCGAGATGGCAAGATGGTCGCCCAATCACGGCCGAGGACGTGATCTACTCGTTCGAGGTCTTCAAGACCAACAGTCCGCAAGTTTCCGCTTATTATCGGCACGTTACAAAAGCAGAGCGTACCAGCGAGCGTGAGGTCACTTTTACGTTCGACCGTCCGAACATCCGCGAGTTGCCGCAGATCGTCGGCGAACTCACCGTCGTGCCGAAGCACTGGTTCGAGGGCGTCGACAAGGCAGGGCGCAAGCGCAACGTCACCGAAACGTCGCTCGAAGTGCCGCTCGGCTCGGGGCCCTACCGCATCAAGTCATTTCAGGCCGGACACGGCATCGTGTTTGAACGAGTCCCGGACTACTGGGGCAAGAACCTCAATGTCAGGATCGGTCACAACAATTTCGACGAGATCCGCTTTGCCTATTTCCGTGACAACACCGTCGAGTTCGAGGGCTTCAAGGCGGATCAGGCGGATTGGCACACCGAGAGCACTGCAAAGGTCTGGGCGACGGGCTATGATTTTCCGGCCGTGCAGGACAAGCGCGTGATCAAGGAGGAATTCCAAATTCGAAACGTCGGTATCATGCAGGGTTACGTTTTCAATCTGCGTCGCCCCAAGTTTGCCGACCCGCGTCTTCGCCAGGCATTCAATTGGGCAATGGATTTCGAGAGCATCAACAAGGAGCTGTTCTTCGGACAATACAAGCGGATCAGCAGCTATTTCGATGGGACCGAACTTGCCGCATCAGGATTGCCGCAAGGGCTCGAGCTTGAAATTCTTGAATCGGTGCGTTCCGAAATCCCGCCTGAGGTCTTCACCACGCCTTACGCCAATCCGGTTGGCGGCTCGCCGCAGGCGGTGCGTACCAACCTGCGCGAGGCAACACGGCTTCTCGATGCCGCAGGATATACCGTGCGCAATCTCAAGCTCGTCAACAAGACATCTGGCGAGCCGGTCAGCGTCGAGTTCCTGCTGCCGGATGCGACCTACGAACGGTTCGTCCTGTTCTATTCGGAAAATCTCAAACGTCTCGGGATCGGCGTGACCATCCGCACGGTCGACGACGTACAATACGAAAACCGGCTGCGCCAATGGGACTTCGACATCATCGTCGATGGGTGGCCGCAATCGCTGACGCCCGGCAACGAACTCAACGATTATTTCGGCAGCGAAGCCGCAGGCAAGGTCGGTTCACACAACTCTGTCGGCATCAAGGACTCAGCTGTCGACACGCTGATCGCGCGCATCATCGCCGCCAAGGAGCGTGACGAGATGAACGCAACTGCCCGGGCGCTCGATCGCGTTCTGTTATGGAACCACTACGTGGTGCCGCAATGGACTTACGGCAAAGTCCGCTCGGCCCGGTGGGATAGGTTCGGCAGGCCCGAACGGCTGCCGGAATTCGGCCAGTCTGCTTTTCCCACGATATGGTGGTGGGACGGGGCGCGCGCCGCAAAGGCGTCGCGCTCGTAGCGTCATGGCAGGCCTCTTCAGTGTAGCCCGGATGAGCGAAGCGACATCCAGGAGCCGTTCGAGAGGCTTTGACGATAAAATCTACCCGGATGTCGCTTCGCTCATCCGGGCTACAGAACCGGCGGAGCTACTTCAACACGACGACGAAGTCGGTGCCGTGGCTCGTTTCACGACCAAGCCCCTCGTCGGAGATGACGAGCGAGGAACCGGACGTCAGCAGAGATCCGATCCTCTCCATCACGTCCGGCGCAATGGTGATGCGGTCGAGCGCTTCCGAGGCGGTTGACGGCTTTGCCAGCGACACGGGTGCCGGCGGGGATTGAGGTTGCCTGCGGCCCCGCACGTAGACGACAGGGGGCGTGGAACGCTGTGGGTAAGTAACGCTGATGGCATTCCAGCGCACGGCCGAATCGCTCACATCGAGCGCCGTAAACAGGTGAGTGCCGAGTGGATCGTCTGGGCGCTCGATCGTCACCGGCGCTTCGAACAACGGCACGAACCCTTGGCGGACGAAGAGCTTGCCTTCCTTGCGGCTCACGAACACCGCCAGGTTGGCATTCTGCGAAACCTGCGATTTCGTCGGCTTTAGCTTGCTGCTCGCCGGCGTACTGATGTTCGGGCCGCCGAAAGGATGGGCAAGCACAGCGAGGACTGCAGGGTCGAGATTATCGGTCGCTGCAGTGGTGGAGACCGCCGTATCTGCCGCAGCATCGCTTTGGACTTTTCCGGCCGCCTCAGCGACCTGAACCGGGAGACTCGCGTGGTGATCACTGTCGCCACCGCCAACCGGAATGCCGGGCGTACTCTTCGGCGAAAACAGCTTCGGATGCGAGAACGGCTGCGGCGTCACATCGGTTGGCGAGACGACGACGCGAACGCCAAGATCCGTCGTGGGCCACAGCTTGGCGGCAAAGTCATGCACCATGCGGATGCAGCCGTGGGAAGCCGGATGGCCAGGCACGACGCCTTCGTGGAGCGCGACCCCCGTCCAGGTGATCCGCTGCATGAACGGCATCGGGGCGCCGCTGTAGATGTTGGAATGGTGATAGCGGTCCTTCTCGATGATGCTGAAAATGCCCATCGGAGTAGGTTTGGCCGGAATTCCGGTCGCGATCGGGGCCTGCGTGACCAGCGTCCCGCCCGCGTAGAGCGTGACGCGCTGGGATGCGGCGGATACGACCAGCTGCAGCGGACCTTTCGGCAGGTCGCCGAAGTCCTTGGCAGCGGCAGTAGGCTGGCTGGGCTCTGCCCGTCTGTGCGCAGCTTCAGTTGGAATTACCGAGCCCGAAATTACCAAGACAGCGACGCTGGCTAGCAAAAAACGCTGCCGCGCCGAATTGATCGCCACAGGCACATCGACCGGTTTCATGTCGCCCTTCCCAGCAATGTCGTCTTTAGAACACCAGATTCCAGCTTAAATCGCAATATTCAATCAAACGAGTAACAAATTTTCGCGTCTTAGAGGCGCCGCCGAGTACCTTTCGGCAGTGCAAAAGAAACGGCCCGCCGGAGCGGGCCGCTTATTGACCGGTTTCAATTCGAGGCTGGGGTAAGCCCGAGCCTCGAATTTTTCATGAGCGACACAAGCCTCAGCGCACTGACGTCTGCTTCTGGTTCGGCGGAAAAGCCGCGTTGACCTCGCTGCCGCGCAGGAGTCCGAGGGCCATCTGCAGTGCCTTGTCGTCCTTCGGGTCGGTCGGGACGTAGGCCTGCGAGCCCTTTTTCTCTCCGGCCTCGGCCTGGAGATGGCCACGCAGCCCGGCTTCGCTCGCCGAATCCCCGTTCGACTGAAGGTTCTTCGGCACATCCTGCAGCACCTCGATGTCGGGCGTGATGCCCTTGGCCTGGATCGAATGCCCCGACGGCGTGAAGTAGCGCGCCGTGGTGAGCCGCAACGCGCCATTGCCGGAGCCCAGGGGGATGATGGTCTGCACCGACCCCTTGCCAAACGACTGGCTGCCCAGGACGGTCGCCCGCTTGTGGTCCTGAAGGGCGCCGGCGACGATTTCCGAAGCCGAGGCCGAACCGCCGTTGATCAGAACGATCAGCGGCTTGCCGTCGGTGACGTCGCCGGGCGTCGCGTCGAAGCGCTGCGTTTCGTCAGCGTAACGGCCGCGGGTCGAAACGACTTCGCCGTTCTGGAGGAAGCTGTCGGAGACTGCGACCGCTTGATCCAACAAGCCACCCGGGTTGTTGCGCAGATCAAGGATATAGCCCTTCAGCCGATCGTGCGGCAGCTGGTTCGCCATCGCTTTGATCGCCTTCTTTAGGTCGTCGTTGGCGAGCCGGTTAAACTGGCTGATCCGGATATAACCGACATCGTCGCCTTCAGCGCGATACTTGACGGTTGGGACCTTGATGACTTCCCGGGTCAGCGTGACGGGAACCGCCTGGTCTTTGCGGGCGATCTCAAGGCGGATGGTCGTTCCCGCCGGGCCGCGCAGCTTTTCGATCACCTGGCTCAAGGTCAGCCCTTTGATCGATTCGCCATCAACCTTGGAGATGATGTCGCCGGCGAGGATGCCAGCCCTGGCGGCCGGCGTGTCGTCGATCGGAGCGATGACCTTGATCGCGCCGTCCTCCATGGAGACCTGCATGCCCAGGCCGCCGAACTCGCCGCGCGTATCGGACTCCATGTCACGGTAGGCTTTGGCATCCATGTAGCTCGAATGAGGATCGAGCCCGGCAAGCATGCCGTTGAGCGCCGACGAGACGAGCTTCTGGTCCTCCGGCTTCTCCACGTATTTGTTGCGGACGATGTCGAAGACCCTGCCAAAGAGGTCGAGCTGACGGTACGCTTGGTTCGCGGAACTCTGCTGGGCGATCGCGCTCGACCCCGGCGGGAATAATCCGGAATTGAATGCGAGCACGCTCAGCGCGACGCCCGTTGCAGTTCCAAGCATGAACCGGGAAATCCTCGGCATGGCATATGTCCTCATTCGTGGCGCACCATCGCGCCGTCATCGTCCCATTAGTCCCATGGCGGTCGACGGCGCCCCGCCAGCCGGTCGCCCTCATTACGGCGATCCAGCCACCTAATTTAATCGCCAAGAAGGCGAAATCACGTTTCACGTTATCGTGTAGGGTAGCCGAATCACATTAAATATCTGACATCTGGCCGCAGCGGGATACAGCCCGCCAGTCGTATTTTTCACATTTTCCAAGTGATCCTGTAGCCCGGATGAGCGCGGCGATATCCGGGACGAAGATGCCTTTTGCACTGTCGCCCCGGATATCGCTGCGCTCATCCGGGCTACGCCCCTAGGCCGCGCCTTCGAGCTTGGCGCGCTCGCGTACGAAATTCGTCAGCGCAATGTTATCGACCTTGCCGGAACCTAGGACCGGGAGCTTGTCGAGGATCAGTACTTCGGTGGGCACCATCATCTCGGAGGCGCCGCGGGCGCGGGCGAAGGCAAGGAAGTCCGACCGTTTGGGGTCGTGCTTGGTGGTCACGAGAACAAGCCGCTCGCCCTTGCGGGGGTCGGGCACCGTAGCAGCTCCCGAGACGGCATCCGGCCACAGATCGCCGGCGAGCGCCTCGACGGCGGCAAGCGAAATCATCTCGCCGCCGATCTTGGCGAACCGCTTGGCGCGACCCTTGATTGCAACAAAGCCCTCGGCATCAATGGTGACGATGTCGCCGGTGTCGTGCCAGCCTTCATCCGGGCTATCGAGGACGCCGGGATTGTCGGCACGCAGATAGCCCAACATCACGTTCGGGCCGCGCAAGTGAAGGCGGCCGCCTTCACTGACCCCCGGCACCGGGTCGAGCCGCGCCTCCATGCCGGGCAGCAGACGACCGACGGTGCCGAATTTGTTGAACATCGGCGTGTTGAGGGCGATCGCCGGCGCCGTCTCAGTGACGCCATAGCCTTCCAGAATCCGCAGCCCGAATTTCTCGGCATAGACGCGCCGCGTCGTTTCCCTCACTGGCTCGGCGCCGGCCAAGATGTAGCGCAGCGAGCGGAAGTCGTAAGCATGGGCCGACCGCGCATAACCGGCAAGGAACGTGTCGGTGCCGAACAGGATCGTCGCATTGGTGCCGTAGATCATCTCCGGGACGATCCGGTAGTGCAGCGGCGAAGGATAAAGGAATATCCGCACGCCCGAGACGAGCGGCAGGATAAGGCCGACGGTGAGGCCGAACGAATGGAACAAGGGCAGGACGTTGAACACCTTGTCCGTCATGCCGAAGTCGATTCGCGCCTCCGCCTGCGCCGCGTTGGCCAGCATATTGCGGTGGCTCAGCACGACGCCCTTCGGTGTGCCCTCCGAGCCCGAGGTGAATAGGATTGCCGCCGCATCGTCGGCCGCACGCTGCACTAGCGGCTTTTTCGCAGTGAAATAACCGCGTAGCTTATCGCCAAAGCTCACCGTGCCGCGGACATCCTCAAGATAGACGACGGTGACGTCACGGCCCAGACCGTTGATGATCTTGTCGAGGTGAGCCTTTTCGACAAAAGCCCGCGACGTTAGCAGGTATTTGATGTCGGCCGCCGTGAGGCCGTGATTGATGTTCAACGAGCCGGAGGTGAAATTTATCATCGCCGGCACCCGGCCTGCCGTCATCACCGCGAGGATGGTCACGACCGCGCCGTTGGTGTTGGGCAGCATCACTCCGATCGCGTCGCCGGACGCGCCATAGGCCATCAGCTTGCGGCCGAGCACGTTCGCCGCAACGAGGAGGCGGCTATAGGACAGCGTGCCCGAGAGCGGGTCTTCGATTGCGACGCGATGGCTGCCGTTTGTCTCCGCCGCCTCGATCACGGCTTGCATGATGGTGCGGTCGGTCGAGGTGGTGCGATAGATCAGGTCCGACATCACGGTGTAGAGCATGGCGCCGGCCGCAAGCCGCCGCCGTTTGCCCTTGAGCGCAGGATCGATCTTCAGCTGGACCGGCTCGAGAATGGTGACGGTGACCTTGGGCAAAAGGCTGCGCCGTACCTGGCTCTTGCCGAGATAGGTGAAGAATGTCCGTTCCAGTCCCTTGGTGCGCACCGGCACCAGCATCGCCTCCGACTTGTCGGCGATCATCGCGGCGCCGTCATAGACCTTCATCAGGCTGCCGGTGACGGTCAGGCGGCCCTCAGGGAAGATGATCAGCGGATCGCCAGCCTTGACGGCGTGGATCAGAGTGCGGGTCGCAATCGCCTTGGTCGGATCGAGCGGCATTGCCCGGGTGAAGCGCAGGAACGGCCGCACCCACCAGCGCTTGGCGATCCCGGTGTCGATGGCATAGACAGGCTCGCGTTCAATGAACGACAGGGCGACCGCCGCGTCGAGAAAGCTCACGTGATTGAGCGCGATGATGGCGTTGGGGCCGGCCTTGTGGAGATTCTCCAGTCCGGTGATTTCGAGCCGGAAGAAGGCGCGGAAGATCACGGATAACAGGTCGCGCACGGGGCTTGTGGGCATGGTGCGCAGGATCACCCCGGCGGCGACAATGTTGAGAACGCCGATCGCAAGCATCAGCGTGCTGATGGAGATGCCCGCGTAGCCTTGCAGCATGGCGACGCCGAGCCCGCCCACCGTCATGAACGCGGCGTTGAGCACGTTGACGGCCGCGACTGCGCGGGCGCGGCGGTCCGGAGCGGCCCAGGCCTGCACGGCCGCGAACGACGGCACGATGAAGAGGCCACCGCCGATCGCAAGCCCGGCTAGATCGATCGCGACCCGCACGCCGGTGCCGGTTCCGAGCACGTCCGCAACGCCGAGCCCCTGCTGGCCGGCCGTCAGGCTATGGATGGCCCAGCCAAGGTCGAGCGAGAAGATCGCGATCAAAATCGCGCCGAACACGGTCGGGATCAAAACGATGCGGCCGGCAGCGAGCCATGACGCAAGGCCAGAGCCGAGCGCAATCGCGATCGTGAACACCGCGAGATAGGCGAGCACGACCTGCTCGTTGCCGCCGAGCGTATCCTTGATCATGGGCGGCATCAGCGACATCACGACAGCGCCGACGCCCCAGAACCAGCTCACGACAATGCCGCCCCACCACAACCTCGATTCGCGGTAGAGATCCCGCAGCAGGGTGAACGTCGAGCCGACGATGTTGACGTCGATCGTAAGATTTGGCGCGCCTTCTCCGGTCGGCGGGATGAACAGGGCGGACGTCCAGCACAGCAGACCAAAGGCGACCATGAGGCCGGAAAACTCGGCCGGGCCGCTCCCCTGGGCGGCAAGACCTGCAACCATGGTGCCGGTCAGAATCGCAACGAAGGTCGCGCCTTCGACAAGCGCGTTGCCGGCCGGCAACTCGAACTCGGCGAGGTGGTCGGGCAGGATGCCGTATTTGATCGGACCGAACAGGGCGGCGATGACCCCGATGAAGAAGAGCGCGATAAGCAGGATCACCAGCGAATCGAACCAGAACCCGATGACCGCGACCGCCGCAACCCCCAACTCCGCAAGCTTGAGGCGCTGCGCGATGAGGGCCTTGTCGAAACGGTCGGCAAGCTCGCCGCCGAGTGCCGACAGGATGAAGTACGGGAAGATAAAGATCGCGCCCGCGAACGTAATCAGGGCGTCGGCGCTGGACAGCGCCCACTTGTAGAGGATGAGGAAAACGAGCGCGTTCTTGAGAAAATTGTCGTTGAAGGCGCTGAAAAACTGGCACCAGAACAGCGGCGCGAAGCGTCTGGTGGTCAGCAGATTGATGGACATTACGGGATCCGAGACACGAGGATACTGAAAGTTCCACGAGCAGACGTTGCGCGTCAACCTCAGTACGCTAGCCTACGCATTTCCGATCGATTTGTCGCCAGTGTCCTCGTTGCGCGCACAGATCTATCAGAGATGTAGCCCGGATGAGCGGAGCGATATCCGGGGGCTGACTTCTCACCAACCCTGGTCGCTTCGCGGCCCCACATGTCGCGTACGCCCATGCGGGTTACACGGCGTCTCGTTATGACATCAGCATCGTGGAAATTGGGGTGTTGCGCGCAGCGCCGATCAGCTAGGTTCGTTGCCGTTTCGGGCTCAGGGAGGGCATGGATGGTTTGGACACGGGCGGCCGCGGTGGCCGAGGTCAAGGAACGCGGCGTGATGGATGCCGAGGTCGGGGGGGAAGAAATCGCGCTCTATTGGGTAGACGACAGCGTCTATGCGACTCACAACATATGTACGCATGCGTTTGCGCGGCTGTCGGAAGGCTTTCTTGACGGCGACTGCATCGAATGCCCGATCCACCAGGCGATGTTCAACGTCAAGACCGGCGAAGCCGTGGCGCCGCCCGCCTATACGGCGGTCAAGACCTTCCCGTGCAAGATCGAAGGCGACGACGTGTTGGTCGATATCTGATCGACAGCGAAACCGCGTCAGCGGGAATCCAAGTTGCGTCCTCGAAATTCGAGGACCTCACATTCGCGCCAAAATCTGTAATCGTGCGGCTGAACTCAGACCGTGAGCGCAAACCGCGATGCGTCGCCCGTCAGCGCAGGCAGATGCACGGTGGTGCGGAACTCATGGCCGCACGAATCGCACGACCACCAATGGCGCACCACGCTCTCATTGACGTGCTGCGATTTTGCCGCCGCCACCATCAGGTCACGACATTCAGGGCAGAACGATCGAACAACGTTCCGCACTTCCTCAGGGAACGACGGTACTGTCGCATGCCGCTTCATGTGACTGTCCTCCCGTGTGCCCCACCCGACCCCTTTTCGATACGGCAAAGCTAACACGCGATATCTGGCGTCAACAAGGCACGCGAATGAAGGTTTAGTGAAGTTTTATTTCTTCTTGTTCGATTGCACTGCACTGCGAAATATTTCGATCAAATTATTGCGATGCCGAACTCCGCGATCAACTGCTTCGATTGCCTGAAATCGAAAGATGAGCGTAAGCCTTGGCGCCGTCGCGCGTGAGATCGCCGGTCACGGGGCGTGCGTGATCGAGGCCGACGACGGCGCCACGCGTGACCCGCGACATCATGTTCGCCGCAATCAGCGCGGAACCCGCACCTGGAACGACGGACACGCCGACGCCGATCGGAGTTTGCCGCACGACGTTGCCGGTAACGGCGACGTCGCGCAGATAAGGCCCCCAGCCGAGCGCAATTCCGGCGGTCGCGGCATTTTCGACCACGTTGCCGGTGATCGCCGTGTCAGCCTCGGCGTAGATGCCGACGCCGAAAAAATCGTCCGGCGCCGCATTGGGGACGACCGGCGCGATGTTGCGCAGCACGTTGCCTTGCACCGTCGCGAGCCGGCCACCTTCGTTGAAATTGGCGAGCGAAACGCCGATCTGGGCGCCATCGACGAAATTATTGGCGATGATGGCCCCCTCGAAACTGAATTCCGCATAGAGCGCCGTCTCGCCGGCCGCGTGCACGGTGTTGCCGACGATCTGGATGTTCGGCGAGGAATTGCCGCGGATTCCGGAATAGGCGCAGTGGCGGATGAGATTGCCGCGCACGATCACGTCGCCGGCACGGAATGCATTGATGGCGTTGCCGAACTGGCCGGTGCCGCCGTCGTGATTGCGGGTGTCGTCGATTCTGTTGTCCAGCACCATCGTGCCGTCCGGACCCATCTCGCCGCGCGTAATCTGGATCGCGTTGTTGCCGGAATTGGTGATGGTGTTACGGGAGATCGTCAGTCCGCGGGCGTCGGAGGACAGCAGCGCCACATCGGCGGCATCGGCGATGCTGCAGTCGGTGACTTCCCCCTTCGCCCACGCGAGTCGGATGCCGTGCCGGCCGGACGCGAGGATCGCGCAGCCAGAGATTCGGACGCTGCTCACCTTCTCCATGTGAAGGAGGCCCTGGTTCTGCGGCAACGGGCGGAGGAGGCCGTCGAGGGTGAGGCCGCTAATCGAAATGTCCTCGGCGCCGATGGCGGTGATGAGCGTGGCACCGCTTGTGGTCACGAGCCGCGTTGCCCCGCGCACGCCGACGAGTGCGGCGCCCGCGGGAAGCCGCAGGCCACTCGCGCGATAGACGCCGGGGGCTAGGGCAAGTGGCGCCCGCGCCTGCGCGGCGCGGTCGATCGCCCGCTGCAGGTTGGCGCTCTGGTCGTCCGCTGCCCCCGAACGTACGCCGAACTGCGCGGCATCGAGCCCGAGCGCCGAAATCGGCTGGCTTTGCGGGGTCGCGGTCGCGCCATGGGCGCTCTCCGTCACCGTCGTGACGGCGCCCAACGCAGACGCGGCACCTGACCATTTCAATAGCGTGCGTCGTTGCAGATCCATGGCACGGCTCGCAGTTTGACGATGATGACGCCGAAAATATCAACGAAGCGGAATTTCCGGCGTGCAAATTGGAATTAACGTGAACACGCCTTGCAATCGCTGCCGCTTCCGGGTCTCAATCCCTGCCCGGCAACGAAAGGCAATCATGATGAGCGACGCTAACCTCGTCGGCGGCACTGCGGAGGACCGCGCCGCCATTCTCAAGCTCCATGAGGCCTATATCGACGTCAACACGCGGTTCGACTGGGAAAATCTGCAGCCGATCTTCAGCCCGGCGCCCGAGGCGACGTTTTTCAATCTCAACGGGCACACCTATCGGGGCCGCGACCACTGGACAGCGCTGTGGAAGTTCTACGGAACGCAGGTGCAGTCGACTTACTGGACGCCATTCGACATCGGCGGTGTCGTAACCGGCGACCTCGCCGTGGTGTGGTGCCATCGCCGGACCCGGCGCAAATGGGTAGGCGCGACGCCACCGCCGCGCGATATCCATTATGACGACAGCGAATTTATCTCGCGTTCGACCATGGTGTTCCGCAACGAGGACGGCCGCTGGCGCGTCGTCCATGCTCATTTCTCGCCGGCGGACTCCGGGCCGCGGCCGGGCGGCGTCTGAGGTCGCGCGATTTGCCCAAGCTCGCGGTACGGCTTCATGGCGGCGTGTCACCTCAGCGGTGCGTCGAGGCGGCGCGGGCCGCCGAGACCGCCGGCTTTGAGGCGATCTGGTTTGCCGAGAACCCGTTCGCGCGCGGCATTGTGCCGGCCGCGACCGCGTGCGCGCTCGCGACCAGCCGCATCGCTGTGGGGGCAGGCGTTTTCAATCCCTACAGTCGTCATCCGAGCCTGATCGCCATGGAGATTGGCGCGCTTGACGAGATCGCCGGCGGCCGCATCCGGCTCGGTATCGGCTCCGGTATCGGCAGCGCCATCGAGCGCATGGGCATGAGCTACGCGCGCCCGCTAACGGCCGTCGCGGAAGCAATCGCGATCGTGCGTGCGCTCCTCGCCGGCGAAGAGGTCACCCGCAAGGGCGAACTCTTCACCCTCAATCGCGTCCGGCTCGACTACGTCCCGCGGTCCGACATCGCGATCTACATGGCTGCCCGCGGCGACCGCAGCCTGCGCCTCGCCGGCGAGATTGCCGACGGGGTGCTGCTCTCCAATATGTGCACGCCCGCCTTTGCGGCCCGCGCCGCCACGATCGTGCGCGAGGCGGCGCAGGCTGCAGGGCGCGAGCGAACGCCGGCGTTCGTGCAGTACATGCCGTGCTATATCGCTGCCGACCGTGATGCGGCGCTTGCCGCGGCCAAGCGCGCCGTCGCCGAGATGCTGCCGGCTTACTGGACACTGGGCGCACGCCTTCCCGACGCGCGACGCGCACTCGTCGACGGCAGCGGAATTAGCGAGGCCGAGCTCGCCGCGGCGGTCAAGCAGCTGGTCAGCGGTGCAAGCGCCGAGGCCACGCTCGACGAGCGCTACGTCGCGGCTTTCGCTCTCGCCGGGACGCCCGCCGATTGCCGCGCGCAATTGGCCGCGGCCGACGTCGCGGGTATTACGGAACTGGCGCTGACGTTTGCGGGCCCGAATGCCGCAACGGATATGAAACTGCTCGCGGCTGCGATGTGACCCACCCGCAGTCGTCCGAACACGAATGCAGGGTCACTCGGGGCGGTAGACGCCGGTGCGCGGGTCGCGACGCAAAGTCTGCAACTGCTCGCGGGCGGGCTCGATCGCCTGGTCATGGGCGTCGAGTTCGGCGTTCACGCGCCGCCATTCCTTCACCAGCACCTTGGACAGCGCGGTCACTCCGACCGCAAGCAGAGTCCAGCCGATGACGGGAGGCAGAGGCAACATTGTCATCTTCCATTCGGTCGTTGCAGTCGTTCGCCATCATTCCGATTGGGCGCCGCGCTCCCTACTTTGCTTCGCGCTATCACAGGCCGAAGCGGGCCCAGATGGCGCGGCATTCGACGGCCGATACGAGGTCGGCAATCAGTCCAGGGCGGTCGAAAGCGAAATCGAGAATCCGCTCACCACCGACGCCCGGTGTGCGCCTGCCAAACAGCGAGCGCTCCGGCGCGATGACCGGCGTCACGACGTCATCGCCGTAGCGCTCGCGCAACACCGCGCGTACTTCGCCCAGCCGGTCGGCCAAGCCATATTCGATCGCCGTCTTGCCGACCCAGTATTCGCCGGAAAACAAGGTATTTTCCGGGCCGGTGAGTCGCGTGCCGCGGCGCTCCCGGACGAGGCCGATGAATGTTGCGTGGATATCCTGCTGGATCGCCTTGAGGCGCCGCACGTCGTCCTCGTTTTCGGGCAGGAACGGATCGAGCATCGACTTGTGCTCACCCGCCGTATAGATGCGCCGTTCGACCCCGAGCTTCTTCATCGCATCGGCGAATCCGAAGGACGCGCCGATGACGCCGATCGAACCTACGATCGAAGAGGGATCGCATACGATCTCGTCGGCCGCGCAGGCGAGCATGTAACCGCCGGACGCCGCGACATCCTCCAGGAAGGCGATGACCGGAAGCTCCTTCTCCTCCGCAAGCTCGCGGATGCGACGGTAGATCAGGTGCGATTGCACCGGCGAGCCGCCCGGCGAGTTTATGACGAGCGCGACCGCCTTCGCCCGGCGGACACTGAAGGCGCGTTCCAGCGTGCGGGCAATGCCGCCGACAGAAAGTCCAGGCCGCAGCGGCGTCGCAAAGCCGATGACCCCGGTGAGACGCACCACCGGCACTACCGGTAAATCGCCGCGCCATCGCTTCGGCATCCAGGAGCGGATCGCCGCGACGACGCGGCCCGCTGCATCACGGAAATTCATGGGCTCTTCGGGCATGCTTTATTGATAAAACGTCATGGCGTCGTCCACAAGTTACCCAAATTTTACGATATCCGGCGAGGGTGAGGGGTGAGTTGGGCGCCGATCGTGCCTGAATGCAGGGACCGGGGGACGTTCATGGCCATCAAGCTCGTCATCATGGCTGCGATGTATTGCGTCGTCGTGCTTGGACCGCGGCTGGCGAAACAACAGGCGTAGCCGCTCATAGCCACAGTGGAAGTGCGGCGCCATGGCGCAACACGGCGTCAGTTTCGGGCGTCGGTGCACCCGATGCGGTTGCAAGCACAACACCAGGGCGGATCGCGAGCGGAGCGCCGCTGCCCTTAATTGCACCGACGATAACGCGGATGGCGTTCGTGCCGGGTTTCGGATGTATTGGCATCAACACGATGCCGCCGAAATCGGCGGACAGGGCATCAAGGAGCACCGCCGCACCGTCGGCACGGAAAATCATCGCCAGTATCCCGCCCGCGCGCAGCAACCACGTTGCGGTCGCGACCCATTGGCGGAGCGAGCCCGACGGAGCCACGTGCGCGGCGCGCCGCGCGGCATTGGGCGAAGCCTGCAGCCGCTCGGCGTCGTGAAACGGCGGATTCATCAACACGACATCGCTGCTGCCGGGCAAAAGTGCCGACGACGGCGACGCCGCGACGTCTGACATGACATCGAAAGCGACCGCATTGACGCGGTCGGCGAGTCCATTGCGTGCCGCGTTCTCGGCAGCAAGCGCCACCAGGTTTGGGTCAATGTCGGAAAGCGTCACCCGAATGCCGGCGACGCGCGCGGCGAGCGCTAATCCCGCGGCGCCGACGCCAGCGCCCAATTCGATAGCGCGGTCGCCGTCGCCGCCGGGTGTTGCGGCCGCAAGCAGGATCGCATCATGACCAAACCGATGACCCCGTCGCGGCTGAAGCAGGCGCAGCCGGTCGCCCAGCACTGCATCGTCGGTGATATCGGGCCGTTCATCCGGCATCGGGGAGGAGTTCGGCGCCGAGGCCCGCGTCTTTGAGCAGCTGGCGCGCCGATTGCACCTGATCTTCGGCGACCATGATCCGCCGCGGCAGGATTCCGATCGAGCCTTCAAGCACGCTCATGTTCTGATCGAGAATGAGGTGAGGGATGTGGGCTCCCTTGAGCAGGGCTTCGACCGCCGACACCAGCACGGCATCGTTGGTGCGCATGATTTCCTTCACCGCCGCCCCCTGTCTATCCGAAACCTCCGCGACGTTTCGGACGCATGATCGCTCAGGAGCGGTCGCGGCGTTCGAAATCGTCGCAGGGGGGGCGATGAGACAGATAGGCCAAGCGCTTGATCTCTCGCCGTCCCCGCGTCACCGTATCGAGCACGAGACCGCAGGTGATGGCAAGACAGGCAACAACCATCAGCCCCGTTGAAAGCACCGCAGTGGGCAGGCGCGGCACCACGCCTTCCTCCAGGTAAGTCAGGAAGATCGGCACCGAGATGCCGACCGACATGATCGCCAGCGACATTCCAATGGCGCAAAAGAAGCCCAGCGGGCGCTCGGCGCGATAGAGTTTCACAATCGTGCCGAGGATGCGGATGCCGTCCCGCCAGGTGTTGAGTTTCGAGTTCGAACCGGCGAGCCGGGCGTAGTAGGGGGTATCGACCTCGGCGACAGGAAGCTCCAGGACGAGCGCATGGGCGGTCAATTCGGTCTCGATTTCGAAACCGCTCGACAGCACCGGGAACGATTTCACGAAACGCCGCGAGAACACCCGGTAGCCCGACAGGATATCCTTGAATTTGTTACCGAACACGTTCGCCATGAAGCCGGTAAGTAGGCGGTTGCCGAGGCGGTGGCCAGGCCGATAGGCGGCTTGCTCCTGGTCGACACGGGCGCCGACCACCATGTCAAGCCGATCCGTTATCAAGCGACCGATCATGGCGCGTGCGCTCGGCGCGTCATAGGTCGCGTCGCCGTCGACGAGGACATACACGTCCGCCGCGATGTCGCTGAACATGCGGCGCACGACATGGCCCTTGCCTTGGTGGGTCTCGCCGCGGACGATTGCGCCAGCGGCACGCGCAACATCGGTCGTGTGGTCACGCGAGTTGTTATCGTAGACGTAGATCGCCGCCTCCGGCAGCGCGGCACGGAAATCCGCAACGACCTTGGCGATGGCGGTTTCCTCGTTGTAGCAAGGCACGAGGACGGCAATTCGCTGCCGCGCCAGCGGATTGGGCTCGACGGGGAATTCCGCGCCGATCCGGTCCACGAGAATTGCCTGCAGTGGGTTCATGCCGCCGCTTTCGTGATGTGCCTGAGAGCGCAGAGCTTAAGGAATGATCGTCACGAAAACGTTGATGAATTGCCGCCATTCCTGCTCTTGCCGGGTGCGGCGGCCGTCTTTATGTTTAACGTCTCGTTCCGGGTGTCGCGTGCGGACAAGGCGCCCCGATGTAGGGCCACTCTGTCTTCAGCTCCAGGCGGCCTCCGCCGCAGGAGATCCCATCTTTGGCTGTTATCGTCCCGTTCGAAAGCCACGAGCCCGCGTCGATTGACCGTCTTGTGGCGTTTGTCGCGTCCGACATGGAGCGCGTGAACGCCACGATCCTGTCGCGCACAGGCTCCGAGGTCACGATGATCCCGGAGGTGGCCAACCACCTCATCAATTCCGGCGGCAAGCGGCTGCGTCCCATGTTGACCCTCGCCATGGCGGTGCTGACCGGCTACCCGGGTGACGGACACGTCAAGCTGGCGGCTGCCGTCGAGTTCATGCACACCGCGACGCTCCTTCATGACGACGTCGTCGATGAAAGCGACATGCGCCGCGGCAAGCTCGCGGCGCGCATGTTGTGGGGCAACGAGGCGAGCGTGCTGGTCGGCGATTTTCTGCTCGGCCAGGCCTTCAAGATGATGGTCGAGGTGGGGTCGCTGCGTGCACTCGAAATCCTCTCGTCTGCGGCCGCCGTTATCGCCGAGGGCGAGGTGATGCAACTCGAAGCCGCCAAGAACACCGCCACCACGGAGGATGAATATCTCGCCGTCATCCGCGCCAAGACCGCGGAGTTGTTCGCCGCCGCGTGCGAAGTCGGGCCGGTGATCGCCGGCCGCCCGCGAGCCGAGCAGGCCGCCTGCCGTTCGTTCGGCATGAATCTCGGGATCGCCTTCCAGCTGGTGGACGATGCACTCGACTACGGCGGTAAGGCCGCGCGCCTCGGCAAGAACGTCGGCGACGATTTCCGCGAAGGCAAGATCACGCTGCCGGTGGTGCTCGCGTTTCGTCGCGGCTCGGACAGCGAGCGCGCCTTCTGGCAACGCACGCTCGAACGCGGCGAGATGAGCGAGCCCGATCTCGACCATGCGGTCGGACTGATGACCAAGCATCGGGCGATCGAAGATACGATCACGCGCGCCCGGCACTATGGTGCCATCGCCAAGGACGCGCTCGCCCTATTCCCCGCCAGCGCCATGAAGCAGGCGTTGGCGGATGCAGTCGCGTTCACGATCGAACGCAGCCACTGACCGTAGCCTGCCGTTTCGGCGATCAACCGCCGATACTGCCGGCGCGCACCCACCAGTCGGGATGAGCGGCCGCGAGATTACGGGCGGCGATCGTCGCGGCGCGCGCGCTGTCGAACAAGCCGAAGCAGGCCGAACCCGATCCCGACATGCGGGCGAGCCGGCAGCCCGACAACCCCGCGATTTCCGCGAGCACTGTGGCGATGACGGGCGCGTGAGCGATCGCGGCAGACGCAAGGTCGTTTGGCTTGCCGGCGAGCCAAGCGAGGAACGCCTCACGCTCCGCGGGGATCTTTGTCGCCTCGGAGCCGACCCAGCTTCCTGCTTCCGTTTCTCCGGACCTCGGGTCGCGGCGCTCGCCAAGAGCCAGCTTTAACGCCTTAAAGACCTCGCCAGTCGGTACGGCAACGCCTGGATGGACAAGGACAATGCCGAGCCTCGGCAAGGACACCGGCGCCGACAAGACGTCGCCGATTCCTGTCATTACGCGCGGCCGCGGATCGAGGCAGACCGGCACGTCGGCACCCGTTGAACGTGCGGCGTCGGCAACGCGGGGATCATCAAGCGAGAGCCCGTTGGCTTGCGCGATGAGCCGCAGCGCCGCCGCAGCGTCGGCCGAGCCGCCGCCAAGGCCCGCGCCGGAAGGGAGCCGCTTGACCAAGGAGAACCGGCCGAGCGCGAGCCGTGCGATCCGATCGGCGAGCGCGCGAGCAGCGCGGAGCACGAGATTGTCGGCGAGGGGGCCGGCGCCGCCCGCAGTCGGTCCGGACACCGAAAGCAAAAGCGGCGCGCCGACACGCAAGGTCAGCCGATCGCCGACCGGCGCGAATACGACCAGGCTTTGGAGATCGTGGAAACCGTCGGCCCGGCGGCCGACGATGCGAAGCGTCAGGTTGATCTTGGCGGGCGCGAGCGCCGCCAACGGCTCGGACACGGAGGGGTAAGCCTCAATGGAGAGCTAAGACGCTCACCCGCCGTCGCCGGCCTGCTTCTTGGGCTTCTCGGTATCGGCGGCGTTGGTCTTCTTTTCCGGCGCCGCCGCAGTGTCCGGCGATGTAGTGGTCTTGTCGTCGTCGACAAGGCCGACCTTGAGCTTCTGCTCGATCTTCTTCAGTTCGTCGTCGTCCGGTTTGAGATCGCGCGCATGCGACCACTGGAACTTGGCTTCCAGCATGCGATCGACCTTCCAGTAGACGTCGCCCAGATGATCGTTGATGGTCGGATCGACCGGCTTCAGTTCGACGGCCTTCTCCAGGTTCTTGACTGCCTCTTCGTAGTTTCCGAGCCGAAAATACGCCCAGCCGAGCGAGTCGACGATGTAGCCGTCATCCGGCCGCTGATCGACCGAACGCTTGATCATGTCCATCCCTTCATCGAGATGAACGCCCTGGTCGATCCATGAATAGCCGAGATAGTTGAGAACGTGCGGCTGGTCCGGGTACAGCTCCAGCGCTCGTTTGAAGTCGGCTTCGGCCTTCGGCCATTGCTTGTCGCGTTCGTGGCAGATGCCGCGGAAATAGAAGATCGTCCAGTTCGCCTTGGTGGGACTCGGGATCTGGTCGATTGCCTTGCCGTAGACATTGGCGCACTCGCTGAACTGCTTGCGTTCGCGCTCGATATTGGCAAGCGCGATGATCGCTTCCATGTCGTCGGGCTTCGCCGCAATCAGCTTTTCGAGATGCTTCTTGGCCTCGTCAGTTCGATCGAGGCTGTCGAGATCGATTCCGAGCTGGATTTCGGCGTTGCGCTTGAGCGGCGAGTTCGCCGGAACGCGGTCGAACACCTTGATCGCGAGTTCCGGCTTCTTCATCGCCTCGTAGAGATCGGCGAGTGCAAGCAGCGCCAGCGCATGATTGGGCTCGAGGTAGAGCGCGAGCTGAAGGTAGGCGAGGCCGCGATTGGCAAGCGTCATCTCCTCTTCGCGACGGCCGAGCGCTGCGCCGAGCCCGTACAGCGCCTCTGCGGCGCCGGCCTGCGCCGAATCCGCGAGACGCGGCAGCGGCTCGCCCTTGTTGAGCTGGGCAATCGCCTCGACCGCGAGCGGATAGCGCGGCAATTGCTTGTCGAACTCCTTGTACAGCTTCAGCGCTTCGTCGCGCGAGCCGTTGCGCGACAGGAAGTTGGCGTAGGACTGCATGATCCGCAGCGCCGTCGCGTCGAGCATGTAGGCGTGTTCGAGACGCTTTGCCGCCTCCTTCTTGTTGCCGGCAAGATCGTAGATCAGGCCCGCGTGCATGTCCTTGAAAATGACGTACCACTCCGGGCCGCTGAGCTTGTCGATCTGGTCGACGGCGCCTTTCACGTCGTTTGTGCCGTAAGCGCTCCACGACGACAGCAGCGTGCCGATGAGATCGTTGATCGGCCCGTGCGTCGCCTGCGCAAAATGCGCCTTCGCGTCCTTGTACTGCTTGAGCTTGAGAGAACGCACGCCGAGCACGAGGTGGGCATTGTCCTGGTGGACGCTGCGGCTCGTCTTGTCGAGCTGTAGAAGGCGTTCGGCGAGACGCGATGCCTCGTCTATCTCGCCATCGGCGAGCACCGAATAGAACGTCTGCTCCAGGAGCTCGAGGTTGCGTTGATCATTCTTGAGCGCAGCCCGGTAATAGGTCGCAGCCGCGTCCGCATCGCGCTCAGCATTGGCTTGGCGTGCGGCCAGGTAGTTCCCCGCCGGGGTGCCGCGTGCGGCGTCACGTTGGGCCGGCGTCTGCGTCGGCGTCTGTGCGGCGAGCACCTGCGGGAACGCCCACGCTGCAGCGGCGGCAATGGCCAGGGATCGGATCGGACGGTTTTTCACGGGACACTGCTCTCCAGTGAGGAATTGTTGCGGTTGGCGATCCCGACGGCGGTCTCAGGCTACCTGTCGGTCAACTCGTCTGCGAGAATGGACGCTTTACGAACGGCCCGCAAGGACATTGCGAGGTCCGTCGGTCAGCCGCCCCCGGCGCCTTAGGTGGTTGAGCGCCGCATATGGCGGTATCGTGGCAAAATCGGCGATCACGTCGTCACATATTCTGATAATTCGGCCCGCCACCGCCCTCGGGCGTGACCCACGTGATGTTCCCGTTGGGATCTTTGATGTCGCACGTTTTGCAATGGACGCAGTTCTGAGCGTTGATGACAAATCGCGGCTGCCCGCCCTCGTCAATCCACTCGTAGACGCCAGCGGGGCAATAGCGCGCGGACGGCCCCGCGTAAACCTCGTACTCCGAGGAGAGCTGCAGCTTCGGCGATTTCACGAGCAAGTGAACCGGCTGATCCTCCTCGTGATTGGTGTTCGAGAGAAACACCGAAGAGAGCCGGTCGAAGGTGAGCTTGCCGTCCGGCTTCGGATAGGCAATGCGGCGGCACCGTGCCGCAGGCTTGAGACATGCAGCGTCGGTCTTGCGGTGGCGAAGCGTGCCGAAGGGCGACACACCGAAGGTGTTCGCCCACATGTCGATGCCGGCCAGGCCGATCCCGAGGAACGTGCCCATTGCCGACCATAGCGGCTTTGCGTTGCGGACCTTCCAAAGCTCCTCACCGATCGGGGATTTGCGCCAAACCTCCTCGTAGGCCGAGAGTTCGTCGTTAGCGCGTCCCGCGGCGAGCGCTGCAGCTACTTGCTCCGCCGCGAGCACGCCTGAGCGCATCGCGTTATGGGTTCCCTTGATGCGCGGCACGTTAAGGAAGCCTGCGCCGTCGCCGATCAGCGCGCCACCGGGAAACACAAGCTTCGGCACCGATTGCCATCCGCCCTCCACGATGGCGCGGGCGCCATAGCCGATGCGACGGCCGTCGGTGAAAGTTTCGCGCACCAGCGGATGGGTCTTGAAGCGCTGGAATTCCTCGAACGGCGACAGATAAGGGTTGGCGTAGTTGAGGTGGACGACGAAGCCGACCGAAACGAAATCACGGTCGTAATGATAAAGGAACGAGCCGCCGCCGGTGCGGTTGTCGAGCGGCCAGCCGAACGTATGCTGCACGAGCCCCGGACGGTGGCGCGCCGGTGCGACCTGCCACAGTTCCTTGATCCCGATCCCGAACTTCGGCGGTTCGCGATCGCGATCGAGAGCAAAGCGGGCGATCAGCTGCTTGGTCAGGCTGCCGCGGGCGCCCTCGCCGAACAGCGTGTACTTGGCCCGCAGCTCCATGCCGCGAGTGAAGGAGTCTTTTGGCTTACCGTCGCGGCCGACGCCCATGTCGCCGGTCGCAATACCGACAACCTCGCCATTGCTGCCGAACAGCACTTCGGCGGCAGCGAAGCCCGGATAAATCTCGACGCCTGCCGCCTCGGCCTTGCCGGCAAGCCAACGGCACACATTGCCGAGCGACACGATGAAGTTGCCGTGATTGCTCATCAGCGGCGGCATCAGGAAATTGGGAATGCGCATCGCGCCGGCCGGGCCGAGCATGTAGAAGCGGTCGTCAGTCACCGCCGTCTTGATCGGTTTATCGTCCTCGTCGCGCCATCCGGGCAACAGAATATCGACCCCGACCGGGTCGATGACGGCGCCGGACATGATGTGAGCACCGACTTCCGAGCCCTTCTCCACGACGACCACGGAGATGTCGGGAGCAAGCTGCTTGAGGCGGATCGCGGCGGCGAGGCCCGCTGGCCCCGCGCCGACAATCACAACGTCGAACTCCATCGACTCCCGCGCAGGCAGCGCATCCATCGATCACTCCGCCGCAGTCAAAGAAGCGACGTTCTTTCACGTTTGTCCAACCGCGGCAATCGCCGGCGCCGCACCGATGTACGTCATGGAGGACGGCCGGCCTCAACGACACATCTTATGCAGGAAATGTGCTAGGAGCCGTGCCATGAATAGCAACCGCGCGGACGATTTTGCTCTGATGGCCTTTTATGTCGAGGCCGGCGTCGACACGTTGCTCGCTGACGCACCAATAGACCGTTTCACGGCCGAGGGGCCGCCGCAAATTGCCGAGCGGGCAACGGCGACCATGGAGGCGCTCGACGAGAGCGACGTTCGACCCGCAAAGCCGAGAATTGCGGCCGGCGGGATTCCGCGATTCGAAAGCGCGCCGCCGCTCGAAGCGCCGCCTGCGCCCGACGCCGCCATCATGACGGCGCGCGAAGCGGCCCGCAGCGCGTCAAGCCTTGATGAACTGCGTGCGATCCTGGAACGCTTCGAGGGCTGCGGCCTGCGCCTCACGGCGAAGCGCCTCGTCTTCGCCGACGGCAATCCCGCCGCGCGGGTGATGTTCGTCGGCGAGGCGCCCGGTCGCGAAGAGGACATCGAAGGGCTGCCGTTCGTTGGCCGGTCGGGCAAACTGCTCGACCGTATGATGGCCGCGATCGGGCTTGATCGCACCGGCGCCTATATTGCGAACGTGATTCCGTGGCGCCCACCTGGCAACCGCACACCGACGCCGCAGGAAAGCCAGATCTGCCTGCCGTTCATCAAACGTCAGATCGAACTCGCCAATCCTGACATTCTGGTCTGCCTGGGCGGGCCGGCCGCGACGGCACTCATCGGGGTGCGCGACGGCATTCGCAAATCGCGCGGGCACTGGCATCTCTATCACACCGGCACTCGCGAAATCCGCGCCATCGCGAGCTTCCACCCAGCGTATCTCTTGCGCACGCCGCTGGAGAAACGCGCCGCGTGGCGCGATTTCGTCGCGATCAAGCAGGAGTTGAAGGCGCAGGAAACGGGACGAGGAACAAATCTCAGCTGACGTCGGTCAACTGAGCCGTCCGAGATTTTATCATTTGCCTGCCGGCTGCGCTGTCTGTGGCCGCACCATGCTCCAGCCGATGCGCAGCAGCGGCAGGCGTCCCTGAACGATGCGCTCGAACGCCTGCGGCACTTCGGGGACGAGGCCGGAGAAGTGCGCGCTGATATCGGGTGGCACCTGGGCACGGGTGTCGGTGCTCGGCCACACCACGACGGCCCCCTTGCGGCGCACGTCCTCGGCCGTGACCCACGGCGACCGCTCAGGTGTTGCGTCGAGATAAAGGCTCGGACGGCTGGGCGCGCCAAGCGCAACCAGCGCGGCGAGCCGCGGGTCGCCGCCGACGATCGCCAGCGGCGAGTTGGTTCGACGCTCGAAACTGTCACCGAAGAACTGTCCGACGGCACGCATCGGGCGGGCGACATCGAAGCCGACGCCGACCCAGGGCAGCGCGACGATCGCGGCAGCCGAACTCAGCGGCGGGGCGACAAGGAGCAGCGACCAAGCAATGGCAACCAAGCGTGGCCGGTGCCACGGGATGGAGTTGCCGGCGAGTACGATGACGGCAAGACCGGAGAAGACAAGAAACGCGGCAAAGCCGCCGACGGCCAAGCGATTGCCGAACGCCACCGCTACAAACGCAACCGCCAGCACCGGCAAGACGGCAAAGTAATAAACGAAGCGCTGCCCGAACGGATCGGTGAAGCTGCGCACGAACACCGGCACCTTCGCCTGGGAGCGCAGATACCATTTGCTGCCGAGTGCCACGAGCACGATCAAGCCGGCGTGCGCCAGGAACAGCGTCTCAAGCTCGCCGAACAATTCGCTAACGTAGCTAGTGACTGGCACCTCGCTCCGGAAAGAAAGTGGGAGCGCGCTGCTCGTCAGGTCGAGCCAGATGAGGTGGGGAAACAGCACGACCACCACCATCATGCTGGCGAGCCAGGGATCGGCGCTACGCAGTGCACGACGACCACGTCGCGTGATCCCAAGAAACACAGCGATGGCCGCGACCAGCACCAAGCCGTAATAGGTCGTGAGCAGAAGCAAACCAAGCTCGATAGCGAGGAGAAACCACGCCGAGCGTCGCCGCTCGCCGATCGCGCCCCACAGGCTCAGAAGGGCGAAGGCAGACAGTGGCATGGCGAGGACGGCAGGCCCAAAATTCGGCGTCGGCGCGGTGAACGAGAGAATGCCCACCATGAGCAGCACAGCAAACGCTGCGTGGTGGATGCCGACGATCGCCTGCGCCAGCTTGAAGACCGCGTAGTAGGTGAGCACGACGCAGGCCTGCGCGAGCAGATAGACGCCAACGCCGCCGCCGATCCGATACGCGATCTCGGCGAACCAGAACGCCAGCGGCGGCCCATAATAGCTGCCAAGCTGAAATTCGTGACCGACCGCGAGCACGAGCGGCAGATCACCCGGGGGGGCTGAGTAGAACAAGGACGGGACGAGCCACCACAGCGCGGCTTGCGAGATCGTCGCAATCCAGAACGTGAGTTGCGGCTGAGACCGCAGTAACTCGACAAAAATGGAAGTATGGAGCATTGCAGTCGATCTTGGGGCTCGGCCTAGCCGTTCCCGTTTGCGAGGGAGGGCAGCGGAGGCGTGAATGCAAGCTCGGGATTGTCGTCGGGCAATATGACATCGCCATAGGCCTCGGCCACCGGAGCGAAGCTTCTGCGATGATGTGCCGTCGGCCCAAGGCGCGTCAGCGCCTCACGATGTTCCGGAACGGAATAGCCCATGTGACGCTCGAAGCCGTAGCCGGGATGCGCGGCGCCAACTTGAACCATCAGACGGTCGCGCACCACTTTGGCGACGATCGAAGCGGCGGCGATCGAGAGCACCAACGCATCGCCGTCGACGATCGCTTCGCAATCGCAGCCGGCGGCAATGCGATCGATGCCGTCCACGAGCACAAGCTTCGGCCGCACCGGCAACGCGGCGACCGCGCGGGCGAGCGCCCACAGCGAGGCTTGGCGGATATTGTCGCGATCGATGCGCGCCCGCGAACCGAAGGCGACGCCGACCTGCGCCGTCGCGCAGATGCGCTCGTAGAGTTTTTCCCGGTCGGCCGCTGCGAGCTTCTTCGAATCATCGAGCCCGCGCGGAATGCGCTTCGGATCAAGGATCACGGCCGCGGCAACCACTGGACCCGCGAGCGGTCCCCGCCCGACCTCATCGCAGCCGGCGACGGGAAAAATGCCGCGCTTCATTGCGGCCCGTTCCCGCTTGAACGTCGGGCGAACCGGCGGCTCATCGAGCGGCAGACGCGGTGCGGCGGGCGCGCGAACAACGGGCTTTCGACTCATGCCGCATCCTGGCCGAGCCATGCCGCGATCGCAAGCGGGGATCAGCGTCGATGTCGACAAACCCCAGAACGATATCCGTCAGCACTGTTTGTGTTATCTGAGAGAATGCGCTCTCAATCGAACGCTCTTGCAGGATTCCGTACTCATCGAGCTAGAATACGCGCCCAATATTACGCGCGTCTTCTCTCTAAGAGCTTGCGTTTCCCTCTAAAGGAGAGAGCCCCAGCTTTCATCCATCGGATGGCCGCCTTTCGGTCACCTATTAGGCTAGAACAAACTCAACTGCTCGCCTCTTGCGTGTGGCGGCTTGAAATGCTCGGTGGTCAGCGTCGTCTTGTTCACGTTGAGGCCAAGACGCGCGCATGCGGTTTCGAATCGCTTGCGGATCATCCAGGCATAGGGGCCACCGCCTGTCATGCGCTTGCCGAAGGTTGCATCGTAGTCCTTGCCTCCCCGCGTCTGGCGGATCAGCGCGAAGACGTGACGCTCGCGGTCAGGGAAATTGGCGGCGAGCCATTCGCGAAACAGGTCGCGCACCTCGAGCGGCAAACGCAACAGCACGTAACCCGCTGACTCGACACCGCAGGCGGCAGCCGCGTCGAGGATGCGCTCGATCTCGGCATCGTTGATGGCAGGGATGACGGGGGCGACCATCACCGTTGTCGGAATGCCGGCAGCGGCGAGCGCGCGCAACGCTTCGAGACGGCGGGGCGGCGTCGGCGCGCGCGGCTCCATCACACGCGAGAGCGAGCCGTCGAGTGAGGTCACCGAGATACCGACGCGCACCAGCTTGCGCGCCGCCATGCGCGAGAGAATGTCGATGTCGCGCGTGACGAGGTTCGACTTGGTGACGATGCCGACCGGGTGACCGGCGCGATCCAGCACTTCGAGCACGCGCCGCATGATCTCGAAGCGCCGCTCAATTGGCTGGTAGGGATCAGTATTGGTGCCGATGGCGATGGTGCGCGGCGAGTAGTTACGCGCCGACAGCTCCCGCTCCAGCAACTCCGGTGCATCCGGCTTCATGAACAGCTTCGATTCGAAGTCAAGCCCGGGCGAAAGCCCGAGATAGGCATGGGTCGGCCGCGCGAAGCAGTAGATGCAGCCGTGCTCGCAGCCGCGATAGACGTTGATCGAGCGGTCGAAGGGGATATCGGGCGAAGCGTTGCGGGTGATGACCTTGCGTGCGGTGTCGACTGTGATCTCTGTCTTGAATGGCGGCAGGTCTTCGATCGATTGCCAGCCGTCGTCGAACGCCACAGCAACGCGCGGCTCAAAACGACCAGTAGCATTCGACTGCGCGCCACGGCCGCGCCGGCGCGCCGGATCGACCTCGGCCGAGAGGAGACCCTCGGTCGGCGGCACATCCATGCCCGCCGGCCCGGAATGCGACAGGTCCGAGTCCGGCGGGCTTCGGCGAACAGAAGATTGACGAGCCATGACCGAAACTTAGTACCTCACTAAGAACGAAACAAGAACAATTTCGAAGACAGGAATTCGGGCTGCGTTCACAATGACTTTATTATTCGACATGCCACTGGGCGGCCTCCCGCGACATTTAATGATCAGCGTCATTATTCCGACTTTGAACAGCGAACGTGCGCTGGTTCCGACACTTGCTGCTCTGGTGCCGGGCGCCGTCCGCGGGGTGGTGCGCGAGGTCATCGTCTGTGACGGTGGTTCGACGGACGGCACGGTGGAGGTGGCAGACGTGGCGGGTTGCACCGTCGTCACGTCGACCGCGCCACTGGCGCGCCGACTAAGCGATGGAGCCGGCATCGCCCGCGCTCCTTGGCTGCTATTTTTGCATCCGGGCACCGTTTTGGAGCCGACTTGGCTCGATGATGCTGCGAGCTTCGTTGCCCACGCCGAGATCAATAGCGTTAAGTCGGCGGCGGTATTCCGCAGCTTGACCTCCGCGAAGGCAGATCAACCGCTGCGCGAAGCTCTTTCGCTCCTGATATTTGCAGTTTGGCGACGGCCACATCCGGACCAAGGGCTGCTGATCGGGGCGCGTCATTATCAAGCGATCGGCGGTCACCGTGAGGGCATTGCCGACCCTGAAGCCGAACTCTTGGCACGTCTCGGCCGCAGTAGCCTGAGGCTTCTACGCAGCGGCACGCGAATCCAAAGTAATTGACTTAAGCAACAATTTAGTTGACCTTATCAACCATCGTGAGCGATCAGGCCAACATGTCGAGCGATGCCATCTCGGCCGTGCGCGAATTCAACCGCTTCTACACCCGCCAGATTGGCCTCTTGCAGGACGGCATGCTGGGCACGCCGTTTTCATTGAGCGAGGCGCGCGTACTGTACGAGATCGGTCAACGCGGAACGACGACCGCGGCCGAACTCGCCGCCGATCTCGAGATCGATCCAGGATATCTGAGCCGCCTGCTGCGCGGCCTTGTGGACGCTAAGCTCATCGTTCGCGAACGTTCAAGCGCGGACCGGCGGCAAGCGATTCTCGCCATGACGGCACGCGGACGCGAGGCTTTCGCCTCGCTCGATCAGCGTTCCGAAGAGCTCGTTGGCGCCCTGCTCGCAAAGTTCGATGAAACTGATCGTCGTCGCCTTGTCGATGCGATGGCAACGATCCGCATGCTGCTCAACCCCGGGGTTTACGTCCCGGGCGCCGCGCCGTCGCGCATGGTCTTGCGCGCGCACCGTCCCGACGATCTCGACTGGATGCTGGCGCGCCATGCGGCAATCTACGGCAGCGAGTATGGCTGGGGATTGCAGTTCAGGCTGCTGGTCGCCGGCATAATCGCAGATTTTCGCCGCGGCCACGATCCTGCTCGCGAGCGCTGTTGGATTGCGGAACGCGACGGCGAGCGGGCGGGCTCGGTCATGCTGGTCGACGCCAGCGATGGCATCGCCAGGCTGCGGCTGCTGTTGGTCGAGCCGCACGCGCGGGGCTGCAGTGTCGGTCAGAGCCTAGTCGAGGAATGCGTCCGCTTCGCGCGCGAGGCCGGATATCGCAAGGTGACGCTGTGGACCCACAGCATCCTGATCGCGGCCCGCAAGATCTATGCGCGCGCCGGCTTCGTGCGGACTGCCGTGAAACCGCATCGCGACTTCGGTGTCGATGTCGTCGGCGAAACCTGGGATCTGGATTTGTAGCCGAGACCCTCGCTCCCTGCTGCGGGGTAGAGGGTCTACACCGTTGCGCCTTGGGCTTTGGCGCGGCGCAGATGCTCGTCGAGGCGCGGCATGATCTCGACGAAATTGCAGGGGCGATAGCGGTAGTCGAGCTGGTGCACCAAGATCTCGTCCCAGGCATCGCGGCAAGCGCCCGGCGATCCAGGCAGGCAGAAGATGTAGGTCGCGCCGGCAACGCCCGCGGTCGCGCGCGTCTGAATCGCCGACGTGCCGATCTTGGCATGGCTCACCATCAGAAAGAGAGTGGCGAATCCCTCCATGCGCTTTTCGAACAACGGCTCGACTGCCTCGGGCGTGACATCGCGTCCGGTGAAGCCCGTGCCGCCAGTGGAAACAATAACGTCGACCGCCGGGTCGGCGATCCACGTCTTCACTTGGCTGCGGATTTTGTCGACGTCATCGCTCACGATCGCGCGCGCGGCGACCGTATGGCCAGCCTTGGCGATGCGCTCGGCAAGTGTTGCCCCCGACTTGTCGTCATCAAGCGAACGGGTGTCGGAGACGGTGAGGACCGCGATCTTCAGCGGAATGAACTGTCGTGTCGCGTCGATGCCGGGCATTGCCGTCTCCTCAACTTATTTCAATCTATGGTGCGGTCCGGCAGGCAGCAAGCCACGGGCGCGAAGCACAGTCGCGCGCTCTGATGCAAGCGTCGCACGTCGGCGCACCCACAGGTTTTTGTGCCCGACAACAAGTCTTTGGAAAAGCGCTGTTACCCAGTTGCCGGCTGTGGTCGGCCTATTCATTGTCCCGCCGATGCGATACTTGAAATGTGATTCGCGCCGGCAGCGTGGGAGGCGCGAAACCTCTTCGAAGCGATCCAATCATTGCGTCGCGGCGTGTGGGGAATACCATCGATGAAGCTCACACGGTTGCGTCTGGCCGGGTTCAAATCGTTTGTCGAACCGACCGATTTCCTGATCGAGCCGGGACTCACCGGCGTCGTCGGCCCGAACGGCTGCGGCAAGTCGAACCTTGTCGAAGCGCTACGTTGGGTCATGGGCGAAGCCTCGCACAAGGCGATGCGCGCCGCCGATATGGACGATGTCATCTTCTCCGGCAACACCGATCGCCCGGCCCGCAATCACGCCGAAGTGTCGATGGCCATCGACAACAGTGACCGCACCGCGCCGGCGCAGTTCAACAATGACGATAGTCTCGAGGTTTCGCGCCGCATCGCGCGCGAGCAGGGCTCGACCTATCGACTCAACGGCCGCGAGGTGCGGGCGCGGGACATCCAAATCTTGTTTGCGGATGCCTCGACCGGCGCGCGCTCGCCGTCGATGGTGCATCAAGGGCGCATCGGCGAGATCATCCAGGCAAAGCCCGAGCAGCGCCGCCGGGTGCTGGAAGAAGCCGCTGGCATTTCCGGGCTGCACGCGCGGCGCCACGAGGCCGAACTGCGATTGCGCGCTGCCGAGCAGAACCTTGCCCGATTGGAAGACGTCATCGGCCAACTGGTCGCGCAGATCGATGCGCTCAAACGCCAGGCGCGCCAAGCGGTGCGCTACCGCAACCTGTCGCAGAGCATTCGCAAAGCGGAGGCTGCGCTGTTCCACGTCCGCTTGCTTGAGGCCGAGCGCGAGGTCGAAGCCGCGGCACTTGCGCACGAGAACGGGCTACGTGACATCGTCGCGCGCGCCGCGGCGGAAGCCGAAGCCGCGACGCGCCAGGCGTCGGCCGCTGCCGAACTGCCAGGACTGCGCGAGGTCGAGAAAGGCGCTGCCGCGGCGCTGGCACGGCTGACGCTCGCCCGCGATGCGCTGGAACGCGAAGAGGCCCGCGCCAAGGAGCGGCTCGCAGAATTGGCTCGGCGGCTCGTTCAACTCGGCGACGATGTCGAACGCGAGCGACGCCAGTCGGCCGACGCCGACGCGGCATTGGCGCGTCTCTCCGCCGAGGCCGAGACACTGCGGCGCGAGGCACAGGCAAGTTCGGAACGCCGCGGCGGCGTCGATCAACGCGTCGCCGCCGCGGACGCCGCGCTTGCCGCCACCGAAAAGACCTTCGCCGAAAAGACCGCGGCGCTGGCCGATCTCACTGCGAAACGCACCCAGCTCGATACGGCAATACGCGAGAACGAGAAACGTCGCGCCAAGGTTGAGACTGAACTTACTGCGATCACCGGCGAGCTCGAAGGCTTGACCGCGAATACGGTCGATCTCGATGCACTGGCGGCGGCCCTTGCGCAGGCGCAGGAAGCCGTGGCCGCCGCGGAAGCTAACGCCGTGCGCGCGGAAGCTGCCCATTCGGGCGCCCGCCAGGCGCTCGATGTTGCCCGGCAGCCGCTCGCCGAAGCCGAGCGCAATGCCCATCGCCTCGAAACCGAGGCGAAGACACTCGCGCGGCTGCTGCATGTGGAGAACAAGCAGCTGTGGCCGCCGGTGATCGACCTCCTCACCGTCGAGAAGGGCTACGAAGCTGCACTCGGCGCGGCCCTCGGTGACGACCTCGACGCTCCGGTCGAAGCCTCGGCGCCGATGCACTGGGGCGGTGCGGCGATCGATCCCGCCGACCCCGCGTTGCCGGCGGGCATCGAGCCACTCTCCAAATTCATCAGCGTGGCGCCTGAGGCCATGGCGCGCCGTCTCGCCCAGATCGGCGTTGTCGCGCGCGAGGACGGCGCGCGGCTTGTGCACGATCTCAAGCCCGGCCAACGCCTCGTCTCGCGCGAAGGCGACCTGTGGCGTTGGGACGGCTTTGCGGTCGCGGCCCACGCGCCGACCGGCGCGGCGCGGCGGCTCGCCGGACGCAATCGTCTCGCGGACATCGAGGCGGAGCTGCGCGGCGTCCGTGAAGCAATCGACACACGGCGAACCGCGGTCGCGGCGGCGGAGGCCGAAGTCGCCGCGACCCGCGACGCCGAGAACGCTGCGCGCAACGAGCGGCGCGAGCGCCAGCGCGAGGCCGACGCCGCGCGAGACCGCCACGCAGCCGGTGAGCGCGAACTCAATCGCATTTCCGGCCGCCGCGCTGCGCTCATCGAGGCGCAGGCGCGTGTCAACGCGACAATCGCCGAAACCCAGACGACCCATGAAGCCGCGGTTGCCGTGCAGGCAGCGCTCCCGCCGTCAGCCGAACTCGAATCAGAGCTTGCGGCGATCCGCACCCAGGTTGCGGACGAACGCGGCAAGCTTGCTGAGGTTCGCGCCGAAGCACAGGCGTTGGCGCGCGAAATCGAGCTTGCCATGCGCCGGCTTTCGGCGATCGCGTCGGAGGCCGCGGACTGGACGGCGCGGCGCGACAGTGCCGCGGCGCAGATCACGACTATCGAGGCGCGGCTCGCCGAAACCCGCGCCGAGCATGAAGGTCTCGTTAACGCCGCGCAGCAATTCGAAGAAAAGCGCCGCGCCTTGATCGGCGAGATTGAGACCGCGGATGCAGAGCGCCGTGCCGCCGCCGATCGGCTCGCCGCCGCTGAGACCGAGCTCGCTGCGGCAGACGCGGCAGCCCGCGCGGCGCACGATGCGTTCTCGGCGGCGCGCGAAGCCGCCGGTCGTGCCGAAGAACGTCATCAGGGCCTCAAGCGTCGCCTTGCCGACCTCGCCGCGGAAATTCGCGAGGTCCTCGACACCGAGCCCGCTGCTTTGGCCGGCCTCGCCGGTTTCGAGGCGGACACGCCGTTGCCCGCTATCGCCGACATCGAGGCCGAACTCGACAAGCTCAAACGTGACCGCGAACGGCTTGGAGCGGTCAATCTGCGCGCCGAGGAAGAGCTGCGCGAAGTCGAAGCCCAGCACGCTTCGTTGGTCAGCGAACGCGACGATCTCGTCGAAGCGATCAAGCGGCTGCGCCAGGGCATTCAGAGCCTCAACCGCGAGGCGCGCGAACGGCTGCTCGCCTCATTCGAGGTGGTGAATTCGCATTTTCGCCGCCTGTTCACCGACCTGTTCGGTGGCGGCACCGCCGATCTCCAATTGATCGAGACACGAGGACCCGCTCGAGGCCGGGCTCGAAATTCTGGCCAAGCCGCCGGGCAAGAAGCCAGCGACGCTGTCGCTTCTCTCGGGCGGCGAGCAGGCGCTGACGGCGCTGGCGCTGATCTTTGCCGTCTTCCTCACCAATCCGGCGCCGATCTGCGTGCTCGACGAGGTCGACGCGCCGCTCGACGATCACAATGTCGATCGGTTCTGCGACCTCCTCGATCAGATGTCGAAATCGACGGACACGCGCTTCGTCGTCATCACCCACAACCCGATCACCATGGCGCGCATGGATCGCCTGTTCGGCGTCACCATGGCCGAGCGCGGCGTGTCGCAACTAGTTTCGGTCGATCTCGAAGGCGCCGTGCGTATCCGCGACAATGCCGCTTAGGCGGCTGCGTGAGCGAAATTGCTGGTGACGGATTTGTTATGCGGTCAGTCCGGGGCGCCGAAACGAAGCGCAGGCCAGCCCGGAATCCAAACGCTCAAGCCGTGGTTATGGATTCGGGGCTCGCCACCGCGGCGCCCCAGACTGACGGCTTATCAGTCCAGACGGATGCCGGTTTCGCGGATCACCCGCGTCCACAGGTCAAACTCGGCTTTCATGAACCGCTCAGTTTCCGAGGGCGGCATGTCCACTAGCGCGCCGCCGCTCGTCTCGAATTGCTGCCTGAGGCTTGCGGCCGCAATACGCGTTTCTTCGCGCAGCCGCGCCAGGATCTCGGGCGGCGTACGGGAGGAGGCGAAGAGACCGATCCACGAACTCGATGTCGAGGCCGGGGAGCCCTGCTTCCGCCGTGGTCGGCAGGCTTGGCAGCTGCGGGTAGCGTTGCGGCGCCAGCACGGCGATGCCGCGCAACCTGCGCGCCTTCACATAAGGCAGCGCGGCGGCGGCGGAATCGAACATGATGTCGACGCGGCCCGCAAAAAGGTCCGGATAGGCGGCCTGAGTGGTCCGATACGGCACTTCGACGATGCTGGTGTGGATCAGCCGTGCGAATGCGGCGCCGACGATATGCTGGCCGCTGCCGGTGCCGGCATGAGCCAGCGTGAGCTTGCCCGGACTTTGGCGGGCGTACCTGATGATCTCCGGGAGCGTCGTCTGCGGCAGCTCGTTTCGAGCCACCATGATGTAGGGAAACGAGTAAACGATCGCGACCGCGGCGAAGTCCTCGGGTTCGTAGGGCAGCTTTTGATAGAGCGCGAAATTGAAGACGAGATTGCTCAAGCCGCCGACGATGAGCGTATAGCCGTCTGGCGGAGCGGCGGCCGCCGATAGCGTGCCGACCAGCGTGCCCGCGCCGGTGCGATTCTCGACAAAGAATGTTTGCTTCAATTGCTCCGACAGGCGATTGGCGAGCAGGCGGCCGACGAAATCATAGGAACCGCCCGGCCCAATCGGCACAATGATGCGCACCGGACGATCCGGGTAGCTTTCGGCGTGCGGGTTGCCCTGCAAGGCGAGCGCCGTCACGGCGGCGATGGCAAGCGTTCGAAACGGCACAGACGGTCTCGGTTTCCTTTCGGCCTCGCCCCTGAAGACAATATCCGCCCTGGCGCCACAGGGAAACCGCGATCCTCGTTTGGGCAGTGCGGCTGTGGTTGCGAGCACCGGCCGATCGCGTAAGCTGCACGTTCGCATCAGGGAGTATCGTATGCGCGTAGTTGCAGCGGCGCTCTGCCTTGCCGCGGTTGCGGCGGTGTCGCCGTCCGCCGCGGAGACGTTTCCGACGAGGACGGTGAAGTTCGTCGTCCCGTTTCCGGGCGGCGGCAGCAACGATCTCTCCGCCCGCGTCACCGCCGAAAAGCTGCAGGAGAGGTGGAATCAGACGATCGTCGTCGAGAATAAGACCGGCGCCGGCGGCAATATCGGCGGTGATTTTGCCGCCCAGGCCGAGCCTGATGGCTATACGCTGTTCGTGTCGCCGCCGGGGCCGCTCGCCATCAACCAGACGCTCTATCGCCGGCTCTCCTACCGCCCAGAGGACTTCGTTCCGATCACGGTTCTGGTGTCGACGCCGAATCTCATCGTGGTGCGGCCCGAGATCGGCATCGATTCGGTCGCCGCACTCATCGACCGCGCGCGCCAGATGCCGGGCAAGCTTATCTATGGTTCGCAGGGCAACGGCTCGACGCCCCATCTTACCGGCAGCATGTTCATGAATCTGACCGGGACGAAGTTCGTCCACGTGCCATACCGTGGCGAGAATCTCGTCGTGAACGACATGCTGGGCGGTTACGTTGACGTGTTCTTCGGCGGTCTCGCGCCGGTGATGTCGCTTTACCGCGACGGTAAGCTCAGGGTGCTCGCGGTGTCGGACACCAAGCGAGCAGCGCTGTTCCCGGACGTGCCGACGACGGCCGAAGCCGGCCTGCCGGAATTCATATCCACCGCATGGTTCGCAGTCGTGGGACCACCGCGGATGGCGCCGGCACTTGCCGAACGCATCTCCGCGGATTTCCGCGAGGTCCTCAAGCTCGACGACGTCAAAGCGCGCCTGCGGGCGATCGGGCTCGAGCCTGTCGGCAGCACTCCGGCGGAAGCAGCGGCCTTCATTAGACAGGAAACGGTGCGCTGGCGCGACGTCATCCTCCGCAACGACATCAAGGTGAATTAGCGCATTTTGCAATATGGCCGATGGAGGGGTCGTCATTTGCGCGGCTTAACCGCGCCATCGGGTACTGCGCAGCTGGTGGTTACTGGATCGTCCGGTCAAGCCGGACGATGACGCCTCAGGGGTAGGCCGCGCCATCGAAACGTCCTCTGCACAGGATGCGTGGTATTGCTCGCGCGGCTCTCCTACATTGTGCCCATGGAACAGCTCGATCTGCGTGTTTATGCCATCGTCGACCCGGAGAACACCGGCGGCCGCGACCTCGTCGAACTTGCCCGCGCCGTTGCGGCCGGCGGCGCGACCTTGGTGCAGTTGCGCGACAAAGTGAGCGACACAAGGCACATGATCGAGGAAGCGCGCGCGCTCAAGGCGGCGCTCGCGCCGTACGGCGTGCCGCTCATCGTCAACGATCGCGTCGACGTGGCGATCGCGGCCGAGGCCGACGGCGTGCACGTCGGTCAGGAGGACATGGCGGTGGTCGAAGCGCGCAAACGGCTGGGGCCATTGCCGTTCCTTGGGCTCTCCGTGCGCACCGTCGAACAGGCGGCGGTCGCGCCGCTGGCGCTCATCGACTACGTCGGCATCGGCGGCGTCTATTCCACCACCTCGAAGACCAGCGGCAAGTCGCCCATTGGCGTCGACGGCTTCGCGCGCGTCATCAAGGTGTTTCGCAGCCGCATCGGCAATTTTCCAGTCTGCGCGATCGCCGGCATCACCGCGGCAAACGCCGAGCCGGTGATCGCGGCGGGCGCTGATGGCGTTTCGGTGATCTCGGCCCTGTCTCGCGCCGCAGACCCGACGGCCGCCTCCCGCGAGTTGCGCGATATTGTCGACGCCGCGCTCAGAAAATACGCGCCCAAGGTGCCGCCCGTTGGCGTACACGGACACGAGCCGGCGCCGTGACCATTCCGGTCGCGCTGACGATCGCAGGCTCGGACTCGGGCGGCGGCGCCGGCATCCAGGCCGACCTCAAGACGTTCGCGGCCCTTGGGGTCTATGGCGCGTCGGTCATCACCGCGGTGACGGCGCAAAATACGAATGGCGTCGCCGCGATCCACGAAGTGCCGCCCGCTTTCGTCACCGTCCAGATCGATGCCGTGCTCTCCGATCTCACCGTCAACGCCGTGAAGATCGGCATGCTGGGCAATGCCCTGACGATCGCCGCCGTCGCCGCGGGCCTCGACCGCTACCGGCAGACCAAGGTTGTGCTCGATCCCGTCATGGCGGCGACATCGGGCGAGCGGCTGCTCGCGCCCGACGCAGTCGCAGCGCTGCGTACCATGCTGATGCCGCGCGCGCTGCTCATCACACCGAATCTTTCCGAAGCCGCGAGGCTTCTCGATGAGTCGGAAGCCGCTGACGAGGCTGCGATGACGGTGCAGGCTGGGCGGCTGGTCGCGGGCGGTGCCAATGCCGTGCTTCTCAAGGGTGGCCACGGGCGGGGCGAGGAGAGTGTCGACATCCTCGTCACCCGCGACGAGATCACGCGCTTCGCCGCCCGGCGCATCGCGACACGCAACACCCATGGCACAGGCTGCACGCTCGCGTCGGCGATTGCGGCAGGCCTTGCCAAGGGGCAGGAGCTTGTGACGGCTGTGCGCGCCGCCAAAGACTATGTCACGGCAGCGATCGCCGCCGCCGACCGCGTCGGCGTGGGCCACGGCCGCGGCCCTCTCCATCATTTCCACGCGTGGTGGTGAAATCGGCCGAACCGCTCGCGCGGACAGAATCCGGCCGCCTGATCAGTGCTCCTTGTCGTTGGTCCCGGTGAGCCGATCCGCTGCGGCGAGGACCACCATGGCAACGGCGAAGGCGAGCAATATCCCAACCACCCAGCCGAGCTTGACGCTGTCGGCATTGCGGTCGAGGTCGGTGAACCATTCAAGCACATTCACCGCTGCGATCGCGACGATCGAGCCGAGAAGCTTCTGCTTCAATCCCGAGAACCCGATGCCGACGAGGCCTTGCGGCCACGTGGTGTGCTTGGAAGCATCGATCGGAAGAACGAAATTCTCATAGCTTGAGCAGATCACGATAACGATCAGATTCGCGGTGAGCGTCAGGTCGACGAGCTTGAGGATGCCGACGATCACCTCCGTCGGGTCGGCGTGGCCGACATTGACCACGAACTCAAAGAGCTTCACTCCGAATTTGAGCAGCAGCGCGGCCAATCCGATGATGAGCCCGATCAGGTAGGGCACGACCAGCCAGCGGCTGGCGAAAACGACCAATTCGATAAAGCGCGCAATCGTGTCCATGGCGTCCCCTCGCGGCCAAGCATCTTCCGATTAGCACGCGCCCAGCCCCTTGGGCGATGCCCCAGGCAACAGACACTTCCCGACGTAAGGTCGGCATCTCTCCACAATCTCCCCGTTATGCCAATCGCGCGGCAGCCATGCAGGATCCGCGAAGTTACTTGCATTATGATAGTCACCACGTTAGCTGTGGCAAATGCAGCGCAAGAGCTTCCGCAAAATGGCCTGTCCGATCGCGCGCAGCCTGGAACGCGTAGGCGAGTGGTGGTCGATGTTGATCCTGCGTGACGCGCTCCATGGATTGACCCGCTTCGATGAGTTTCAGAACAGCCTCGGCATTGCGCCGAACATGCTGACCCGGCGCCTCAATGCGCTGGTGGAGGCCGGATTCCTCGAGCGGCACCGCTACAGCGCGCATCCGCCGCGCTACGAATACCGGCCGACCCAGCGGGGGCGTGATTTTCGCCCGGTGCTGATCGCGCTCAACGTCTTCGGAAATCGTCATTTCGCGCCGGAAGGCGCGAGCGTGATGATCGTCGACACCAAGACCGGCGTTCCCGCCGATCCGATCATGGTCGACCGGCCGACCGGTCGGCCGATCGCGCCCCCTGAGTTCGCCTACGTTCCCGGGCCAGCCGCGGGCGAACGCACGCGACAGCGCTACGCCATGATCCGCCAACTTGAGGCGGAGCGAGAGGAGGCGGAGCGGCGGGATGAGGCCCCCCGGCGCCGTGGCAGCAAGAGGAGCAACGTATGAGCCTTGCGGAGAGAAACGAACCCCCGCGGCGGGCGGCGGCCGCGGTGGCAGTAGCAGTAGCGGCTCCTGCGGCGGTGTCCGTCCCCGCCGCAGTTCCACTGGCGCAGCCAGCCGGCATGAACCCGCGCACTCGCATGCTGATCGAGGCGCCGATCGCCCGCACGCTGGTGTGGCTCGCCTGGCCGAACGTGCTGGTGATGGTGGCGCAAGCCTCGGTCGGGCTGATTGAGACTTATTTCGTCGGCCAGCTTGGGACCGACGCACTTGCCGGCGTTTCGCTCGTATTCCCCGCGGTGATGCTGATGCAGATGATGTCAGCGGGCGCCATGGGCGGCGGCATTTCATCCGCCATCGCCCGCGCTCTCGGCGGCGGCCGGGGGGCTGATGCCGATGCGCTGGTGGTCCACGCCGTCGCGATCGGGGTCGTGTTCGGGCTCGTGTTCATGATCGGTGCGCTGACGGGCGGGCGTTGGCTCTACAGCGCCATGGGCGGCAGCGGTGCATCGCTCGAGGCCGCAATGATCTACTCGAACGTCGTGTTTGCGGGCGCGGTCCTGCTGTGGCTCTACAACTCACTCGCCAACGTCATCCGCGGCACCGGCAACATGGCGGTGCCGGCCATCGTTACTTGCGCCGGTGTCGCGGTGCTCGTGCCCTTGTCGCCGTGCCTGATCTTCGGCTGGGGGCCGTTTCCACGGCTTGGCGTCGCCGGCGGCGCCTATGCGGTGGTCACGTTCTATGCGCTCGGCAGCATCGCGTTCGCCGCCTACTTGCGTAGTCGGCGCAGCGTGGTCCGATTGGCACTCAGCGGCACCCGCCTGCGCTGGCCGCTGTTCTACGACATCCTCAAGGTTGGCGCCCTTGCGGCGCTGATCACGGTGCAAACCAATCTCACCATTGCGATTGCAACCGGTCTCGTCGGCCAGTTCGGGCCGGCAGCGATCGCGGGCTATGGCACCGGATCACGGCTTGAATATCTGCTGGTGCCGCTGGTGTTCGGCCTCGGCGGCCCGCTGGTGGCGCTGGTCGGAACGAACATCGGCGCCGGCCGGCGCGAGCGGGCGCTGCGGGCCGCCTGGATCGGCGCGGCCATCGCCGCCGGCCTATGCGAAGTTATCGGCGTCAGCGCCGCGCTGTTTCCGCGCGCGTGGCTATCCCTGTTCGACACCGATCCCGGCATGCTCGCGGCCGGCACGCGCTATCTGCAAATCGTGGGGCCGTTCTACGGCCTGTTCGGGCTCGGCATGGGCCTCTACTTTGCCTCCCAGGGCGCAGGACGCCTGCTGTGGCCGTTGCTAGCAAACATGGCGCGGCTCGTAATTGCGGCTCTCGGCGGCTGGTTGGCGCTGAGGTTCGGCGGCGGAATAGCGCTGGTGTTCGCGGCGCTGGCCGTCGCGCTCGCGGCGTTCGGCCTGATCAATGCCGTAGCTGTCGCAAGCGGCGCCTGGTTCGGCCGCGCTGCGACGGCGAAATCAGCTTGATGGAGACTTGCAGTGCGCATTCTGGTGGTCGGCGCCGGCGCGATTGGCGGCTATTTCGGCGGGAGACTGTTGGAGGCGGGACGCGACGTAACGTTTCTGGTGCGCCCGCGCCGCGCCGCCCAACTTGCCAAGACCGGACTTGTCATCAAGAGCGTCACAGGTGACGCGCATCTGCCGCATCCTCCGACCGTGCTCGCTGAAGATCTGCGCGAGCCCTACGATCTCATTCTGCTGAGCAGCAAGGCCTATGATCTCGACGGGGCGATCACCTCGTTTGCGGCGGCCGTCGGACCGCAGAGCGCGATCCTCCCGCTCCTCAACGGCATGCAGCACCTCGACCTGCTCGATGCTCGTTTCGGCGTTGATCGCGTGCTCGGTGGCCAGTGCGTGATCGCCGTCACCCTCGATGACAACGGCGCCATCGTGCAGCTTAGCCGCGAGCACCAGCTCACGTTCGGCGCGCGCGGCAATGCGCGGCCGGATCGCATCAAAGCGATCGCGGCTGAGCTGACGGGCGCAAAATTCGAATCTCGAACGAGCACCGATATCGGGCAGGACATGTGGGAAAAATGGATGTTTCTCGCGACGCTCGCGGGCGCGACCTGCCTGATGCGCGCAGCGATCGGAGATATTATCGCGGCGCCCGGTGGCACCGAGTTCATGCGGGATCTTTTGGATGAATGCTATGCCGTCGCCGCCGCCAACTCCCACCCGCCGCGCGAGCACGCTGTGCAAAACATGCGTGGCATGCTCATGGCAGCGGGGTCGACCCTGACCTCCTCGATGCTGCGCGACATCGAGCGCAATGCGTCGATCGAAGGCGACCACATTATCGGAGATCTTGTCCGCCGGGGCGCCGGCGTGCTGCCGGCCGAACGGTCGTTGCTGCGGCTCGTGCATGGCCACCTCGTCGCCTATGAGTCGCGGCGGCATCGGACCGCTGCCGCCGCGCAGTGATCGCGCGCGACGATTGAGCTTGGCCTCTCGCTCGTGTGCATCCCCGTCCCCGAGCGCATGTAGAGATGTGGCCGCTCTCCGAGGCAGATTGCTCAGTCCGCTTTGTCCCTCGGCAAAGCATAAATCTCGCGAAGTTTAGCCACAACCGCGGCCACATCCTGAACGAGATGCAATCGCGGATTCTTGAGCTTGGAGGCATGTCGGTGGACCAAATATCGGCTGCGGGTTGCCCAGCCTTGTAGGTCCTTCTCTACCTGTTCCCCAGCCGGGATCGCGGTAACCGCGGGCGGCAGGCGCACGACATAGTCAAGATCGATCTGAAGGATGAAATGCTGCTGGCGTTCTATGCACCCAAGCGCCGCCCAACCCGTTTCAGCCAACGCCGCGAACGCCGGTAAGGTCTTATTGAACACCATCACGACCGTTTCGCAGCGCGCCATGTATTCGGCTTCAACGTTGCCGGCCTTTTGAGTCCATCCGAGAGGCTGCACCGGGTTGTAATATGTGACGCCAAGCTCCGTGAGCACGGGAATAACATGTCGTTCGCGCCATTCACCGGGAATAGAGCCGAAAAGAACGACTTGTGGAGTGGTACTCAAGACTTCACCTCGGTTAGTTGTCGTCGTCGTCCTGAGATGATGCGTCGCTCTCTTAGCGAGCGGGAAAAAGCAGACCGCCCGGCCTGCTGCTTCCCTTCAATCGGGCGGCAGTAAGCTCAACTGGAACAAGCCTCAGCTGATGTAGGCGCGTAGCGTGATGCAGGCGCTCTTCGCGGGAATGCGCTTGAGGCCGAGGATGCTCATTGCGTTGGCCACATCGGCGAAATTGAGATGCGCGCCCGGCGTTGCCGCCGCGAGGAGCTTTTCGATCTTCTCTCTGTGTGCCGCGGTGATTTTTGCGGTGGGAAGGGTGTTGCGGATCGCTTCAAGCTCAGCCTTGCTGTTGAAGGGTTGGATCAGGCCGCACGCTTGCACGGGAGCGGGTGCAGAATTAACTGCCACGACAAAGCCGAAAAGAGAAAGCGCAATGAAAGACGCGCGAATCATCGGGGATCCCTTCAAGTGAAGAAGCCCCTGTCAGTCGGGCGAACCGGTCCCCGGGTTCACCGTTTTCAGTTTACTTTCCGATCAGGAAGTCGAGGAAAAAGCTCTTCGGCGGCGGTGGTGGCGGCGCGGCTGCCGGAGCGGCGGCCCGTTGCGGACGATCACCGGCGAGTAGGGAGGGCAGGCCATTTTCTTCGCCGAGCGAAGCGCGGGGCGCCGGCTGGTTGTTGGTTAGGGCGGCAGATGGCGGCGGATCGAGCGATCCCTTGCGTCCGCACGACGCCAGCGCGAATGCTGCGGCCGCGACGACGCCGATCAGCGCAAGCCGGCTCAACCGATTGACGGTATTATCCAACCACCACTCCCCCAATCACCCACACGATAACAGAAACGCGCGGCCAACGCGTTTCTTTGTTCCCCCAGTCCGCTATTTCCCTTTCGCCCCCAGGCGTGCGAGCCACTTCTTCGCTTCTTTGCGGACATTTTTAGGCGCGGTGCCGCCGAAGCTTGTCCGGCTCGCCACAGAATGTTCCACCGACAGCACCTTGAACACATCCATTCTGATCCGCGGCTCGATGGCCTGCATGACCGGCAGCGGCAATCGATCGAGGTCGACTCCCGCTTTCTCGGCTGCCGCAACGATGCGGCCGGTGACGTGATGCGCCTCGCGGAACGGCATCTTGAGGTTCTGCACCAGCCAGTCGGCAAGATCGGTCGCGGTGGCATAGCCCTGACCGGCCGCCGCCCGCATCCGTGCGGCGTCAGCCTTCATGTCGCCGACCATGCCGGTCATCGCGGCGAGGCAGAGCGAGAGGGCGGCGAGCGCATCGATCGCGCCCTCTTTGTCCTCTTGCATATCCTTCTGATAGGCCAGCGGCAGCCCCTTCATCACGATCAACAGCCCACTAAGCGCGCCGACGATGCGGCCGGTCTTGGCCCGCACCAGTTCGGCGGCATCCGGATTGCGCTTCTGCGGCATGATCGAGGAGCCGGTGGTGAACCTGTCCGACAAGCTGAGAAACCCCACCAGTGGTGACGTCCACAGCACGATCTCTTCGGCAAAGCGCGAAAGGTGCGTCGCCGTGATGGCCGCGGCGGCAAGGGCCTCCAGAACGAAATCGCGGTCGGAGACGGCGTCAAGCGAATTGGCGGCCGGCCGGTCGAAGCCCAGCCGCTTCGCGGTCATGGCACGATCGAGGGGAAACGACGTGCCGGCGAGCGCGGCGGCGCCAAGCGGCGACTCGTTGCCGCGCTTGCGGGCGTCGGCGAAACGGCCGCGGTCGCGGGCCGCCATCTCAACATAGGCAAGAAGGTGGTGGCCGAAAGTGACCGGCTGGGCGATCTGCAAATGGGTAAAACCCGGCATCACCGTATCGGCATGGGCAAGCGCCTTCTCGGCGAGGGCGCGCTGGTAGGCGGCAAGCGCCGCATCGAGGTCGTCGATGGCGTCGCGGACCCAGAGTCGGAAATCGGTTGCGACCTGGTCGTTGCGCGAGCGGGCGGTATGTAGGCGCCCCGCCGCCGGACCGATGAGCTCGCCGAGCCGGGACTCGACATTCATGTGAATGTCTTCGAGCGCGCGTTTGAACGCGAACTTGCCCGTTTCCATTTCTGACAAGATCGTGTCTAGACCGTGAGCGATCGCGCGCGCATCTTGCGCCGTGATGATGCCCTGGGCGGCGAGCATCTCTGCATGCGCCCGGCTCGCCGCAATGTCCTGGCGAAAGAGCTTGCGATCGACATCGATCGAGGTGTTTATGTCCGCCATTACGGCGTCGGGATCGGCGCCAAACCGGCCGCCCCACATCTCGTTGCTCATGACAGGTTCATCGCGGCTTAGGTCAAGTGTAAGGTATTGGTATGGCGACCGAAGTTGAAACGACGGGTGTAGTCCGCAAGCGCCGAGGGCCGCTGGTGGTGGTAGCAGCGGTCGCGGCCGTGGCTGCGCTCGCGGGGATATACGGCTTCACACGCGTCTCGCGCAATGCAGGCGACCCTGCCTGCCGGCCCGCGCTCGATCTTGCACACCACATCGAGCCCCTCGTGCACGGCCAGGTCGCCGCCGTGAGGCTAGCCGATACCGCCCGCCATCTGCCGGTGCTCGCGTTCCGTGACGCCAACGGGCAGCCAAAATCGCTCGGCGATTGGCACGGCCGGACCGTGCTCCTCAACCTCTGGGCCACCTGGTGTGTGCCGTGCCGCAAGGAGATGCCCGCCCTCGACGCCCTCGAAGGGCGGCTCGGCACGTCGAAGTTCGAGGTTGTTGCCATCAATATTGATACTCGCGATTCGGAGAAGCCGAAGTCCTGGCTGCACGATGCCGGGATCCGCAATCTCGCCTATTACTCCGACGGCAATGCCAAGGTGTTCCAGGATCTGAAGGCGGTCGGCAAGGCGATCGGCATGCCGACGACGCTGCTTGTTGATCCGAACGGCTGCGAGATCGCTTCGCTCTCCGGGCCTGCAGAGTGGGCGAGTGACGAGGGCGTTGCACTCGTGAGCGCTGCGTTGCAGCCGTAAGCGAAGCGCCTGCGATTTGCGTCTATGCCTTGATGTTCACTTTCGGGATCGCGATCGCCTGATCGACGCTCATCAACGGATTCAATCCGCTCGTCGTTGGTGTCGATCCGCTCGAACTATTATTGATCGTGATGTTGTCGAGGCTCTGCATCAGATTCTGCACGGTCGAATAACCGCTGGTTGCGGTCGAACTCGTGAAGCCCGACGGCAGCGGGCCGCCATTATTGATCGTGATGTTGTCGAGGCTTTGCATCAAATTTTGCACGCTCGAAAAGCCATTGCTGGGGCCGGTCGAAGATGAGGTGGTTGAGCTCGCTGTGCTCTTCTGGTTGGCGGCGATAGCCTCTTCGACCCGCAGCAGCGCAGCACTGCCGGCGACCGTGCCTTCGCCGCTGATATGGTTGGTGAGAGCGGTGGTCAGCGAATTGTTGATCGAATTGTCGAGCGAAATGAATTGGCTTCCGACGCTCGATTGCGAGCTCGAAATATCCATCCAGTTCGATGACGAAGACGAACTAGAACCGGAAAGTGCCTGGACCAGCGGCGACGTCGACGACGATGACGAACTGCCGCCGAGAACGGAGCTTGAAACCGACGATATCGTGGACATGGCGCCTGTTCGCGTTCCCCCGCCTGGAAAAATCCTACGGGCCGATTGGTAAATAAACGGTGAGCTTGCCCACTGGTTGACAGATCCGCGCGCGGCCGTTAACTTAACCCAATGGTTAACTATCAGGCGAGCCCTCTCGACGGCATCTTCGCTGCCCTTGCCGATCCGACCCGGCGAGCCGTTTTGGCCCGGCTCAGCACCGAGCCGGAACTATCCGTCTCTGCGTTGGCGAAGCCCTTCACGATGTCGCTTCCCGCGGTGCTCAAACACCTCGACGTGCTCGCAGACGCCGGATTGATCGAACGCCAGAAGGTCGGCCGGACGGTGTCGTGCCGCCTCAACGCCGCCCCGATGCAAGAAGCACAGCGTTGGCTCGCCCACTACGAACGATTCTGGTCAACAAGCCTCGACGCGCTCGAACGCTACCTCGTGGAACATCCGGAAGATCCGTCCTCGCAACCAGACACGGAGGAACCTCCATGCCCGCCGAAGCCGCCCTCGCGAACCAGCCAAGCCTCACCCTCACGCGCAGGCTCCCGGCGTCCCCGGAGCGCTGCTTCCGCGCCTGGACCGAACCGGAAGCGTTGAAACACTGGTTCGGCCCGCCGAATGTCGATGTGATTAAAGCCGAGACCGACCCGCGAGTCGGCGGTCGCTTCCGCATCGTGATGCGCAGCCCGACCGGCGAAGAGCACGACGTGAGCGGAGTCTTCCGCGAGGTCGTCGCCAACCGCAAACTGGTGTTCACCTGGGCCTGGCGCAGCACGCCGGAACGCCAATCCCTGGTCACGGTCGAGTTCGCGCCGGACGGCAACGCGACCGCGCTGATCCTCACCCACGAGCAATTCGCCGACACGGACGCGCGCGACCGCCATCGCAACGGATGGACCGGCAGCCTCGACAAGCTCGCGGCCTATCTCGGCTGAAAACAGTTTCGAAACAGGAGAGTGTCATGCCGAATGTGGAGATCATTGGATTTGCGCCGTCAACCTATACCCGGGCCGCTCGCATGGTCTGCGAGGAAAAGTCGAATTCCTTACGATTTGAAGCCCGCGCCGCCGCATGCGCCTGATGTCAGCGCCATTCATCCGTTCGGGAAAATCCCAGTGATGCGTCACGGCGATTTCGAGCTGTGCGAGTCGAAGGCGATCGCCACCTATCTCGATCTCGCTTTTCCCGGTCCGCGTCTCATACCGACCGAGCCGCGTCACGCGGCGCTCACCGAACAGTGGGTCTCGCTCGTCAACACCCGGATCGATGGAACGCTGATCCGGACTTATCTCTTCGCCTACATCTTCCCGACGACCGAGGACGGTAAGCCCGATCGCAAGACGATCGACGCCGTCGCGCCGACGCTCGCGGACGAGATCGGGCTCCTCGACCGCGCGGTCGCAAAAGGCGGCTTTCTCGCCGGCGACGGCTACACCTATGCCGACATTAATCTGATGCCGATCCTCTACTACGTTCGCAATTTCCCGGAAGCTGCCGCGGCGATCGCGGGCGGCAAGGCGCTCGGAAGCTATTACGATCGCCTCGCGGCGCGCCCAAGCTTCACCAACACGACTCCTCCTCCGCCGCCGGCCCAGCGCAAGCCGTCGTAAGGCACATCCGTCGCGATCATCGCAAACCGGAGGCAGCGATGCCGGATCATCAGATCGTCTCTCGCGAGGAATGGCTCGCCCAGCGCGTCAAGCTGCTCGCCGAAGAGAAGGAGCTTACGCATCGCCGCGATGCATTGAGCCGCCACCGCCGCGAGCTCCCGTGGGTCAAGATCGACGATTACGTCTTCGAAGGGCGTGACGGCAATGTGCGGCTGTCGGAGCTGTTCCGCGGCAAGTCGCAGCTCATCGTGTTTCACCTGATGTTCCATCCGGATTGGAAGGCCGCCTGCAAGAGCTGCTCGTTCTGGGCCGACAACTTCGAGCGGATCATCGTCCACCTACGCGGCCGGGACACCAACCTCGTCGCCGTGTCGCGGGCGCCGATCGCCAAGATCGAGGCACATCGCAAGCGCATGGGCTGGACGTTCGAGTGGGTGTCGTGCGGAGCCGACGGACAATTCAACCACGACTTCGGCGCCTATCTCACCAAAGACGACATCGCCAATGGCGGCAACAACGTCAACTACGGCACCGTCAGGTTTACGATCGAAGACGTGCCGGCGTTGAGCGTCTTCTACAAGGACGCCGACGGCAGCCTCTACCACACCTATTCGACCTACTCGCGCGGGCTCGACATGCTCAACGGCGCTTATCACCTGCTCGACATCGTGCCCAAGGGCCGCGATGAGGAGAAACTTCCCTATCACATGGACTGGCTGCGCCTGCGCGACGAATACGCGACTACGTGAGATCGATGACGCCGGCGGCGCCGTCCTCGGTGCCGAAGACGAGGCCGGTGCCGGCGGGATGCCACGCGAGCGCGGACGTCACGCCGCCATCCGGGCGCCGCGCCAAAATTTCCGCGCCGTCGGTCATGCGCACCAGGAGGATCATGCCGTCCTCGTAGCCGACGGCGACGACCTCCTGCTTGGGATGGCAGGCGACGACCGTGATGCGATTCTCGGCGGGGGCAAAGACGCGTGGCTCACGCCCCATAGGGCCGTCCTTGCCCTGGAACGACCACAGCACGAGCTGGTTCGCGCCTGATGTCGCGAGTTCCTTGCCGTCGGCGCTCCACGAGATGGAGCGCACCTTGGCGGAATAGCCGGACATGCGCATATGCTTGTTATCGACCAGGCGCCAGCCATGCATTGCCGCCTCCTGCATGGTTGTCACCAGGAAACGCCCGTAAGGACTAAAAGCGACGTCGAGGTGCGAGCCTTTCCACTCCAGCCGCTCAGGCTTTGCCTCGGCGGCGTTCGGAAACCACAGCGTCACGCCATTGTAGTGGGTGATTGCGAGCCGTAAGCCCTTGGGGGCGAAGGCAAGTCCGCCGACCGTTGACGGCGCCTCGATCTGGCGTGGCGCGCCCTTGCGGGTCGCGACATAGGCATCCTTGCCGGCCGACCAGGCGAACGCGCCATCCGGTCCGATGGCAAGGTGATCGATCCAACGCCTTTTGGGATCGGCGGCGATCGTCGTCGTGGATTTATCGGCAAGTGTGGCGGTGACCTTGCCGTCATCGCCCGCGGTCAGAATGCGTTCGCCATCGCCGAGGCTCGCGAGAATGGCGCCGTCATGGACCGCCACCCGGGTGGCCTCGCCTTCCGCCGGCGCGAACAGCAGCGCTTCCTCGCTCAACGTCAGTACGGGCGTGCCGCCAAGGAAATGCGCGCTGACGACCGGCGCTTCGGCTGCGATCAGCCGCGCGCGATTCGCAACCGATGGAGTGGATGTGCCCACCATGGCATCAGGCAACGCATTCCTCGAAGCCCTTGCGGATCATCTCCTCGGGCAATTCGCGGCCGATGAATACGATGCGGCTTTCGCGCTTTTCGTCGGCACGCCAATCGCGCTGGTGGTCGCCGTCGAGCATCATGTGGACGCCCTGGAACGCGAACCGCTTCGGATCGTCCTTGAAAGCGAGAATTCCCTTGGTACGCAGAATTTTCGCGCCTTCCTGGGCGACGAGGTTCTGGACCCACGGAAAGAACTTGTCGGGATCGAGCGGCTTCTCCGACCTGAGCGACATCGATTGCATTTCCTCGTCGTGGTAGTGCTTGAGCCCGCCGTGGTCGTGGTCATGATCGTGGTGATGGTGGCCGTCACCGTGACCATGATGGTGGTCATCGCCGCGCTCGAGGAACTGTGGCTCGACATCGAGGATGCGATCGAGGTCGAAGGCATTGCGCTGCAGCACCTCGTGAAGCCCGATGGCGCAACGCTCGGTGCGATGAAGCTGCGCATAGGGGTTGATGCCGCGGATGCGGGCTTCGATCTCGCGCAAGTCGGCGTCGGTGACGAGGTCGGTCTTGTTGACGAGGATCACGTCCGCGAAGGCAATCTGGTTCTTCGCCTCGGGGGCGTCGCGCAATCTGTCCATTAGCCACCTGGCGTCGGCGACGGTCACGACCGCGTCAAGCTTTGCCTTGCGGCCCACCTCCTCGTCGACGAAGAACGTTTGCGCGACCGGCGCCGGGTCGGCGAGGCCGGTCGTCTCTACGATGATGGCGTCGAACTTGCCCTTGCGCCGCATCAGGCCGGCGATGATGCGGATGAGATCGCCGCGCACCGTGCAGCAGATACAGCCATTGTTCATCTCGAAGATTTCTTCGTCCGCGCCGACGATGAGATCATTGTCGATGCCGATCTCGCCGAACTCGTTGACGATCACGGCGTACTTTTGCCCGTGCGGCTCCGACAGGATGCGATTGAGCAGCGTCGTCTTGCCGGCGCCGAGATAACCGGTGAGCACGGTGACGGGAATTTTATCGACTGATGGCGCCGGCGGGGGTGCGGATGGCTGGGTATCGGTCATGGGAAACTCCGGAGGAGTTTCTCATATAGGCATTTTTTCGCGCCGCGCAAAAGCGCCGGCCGTGCGAACGGCGCTCGCGCCTCCGGTCATGTGGCTCCCACGCAGGACTCGGAGGACTGACCGAGACACGTCCGCGGCGGGCGACAGTCAGGCCGAGGCCTCGCACACTCAATTCCGCTGCAGGTGGGGCAGGCGTCAGGTCGCAGCCAAACGCATCGCCGGATCGAAATCGCTTTGAAATGCCGGGGCGAGAGGGGCCGGGCGGTAATCGCCGGCCGCGATGATGAGAAAGACGGTCGCCACCAAGGAAACGAAAAATATTCGACGCACGCTATCCTCTGTCAGGACGTTCGCGGCCGTTCGATGTGACGGCTCGCATTTTTGTTGCTTAAGTCCCACCTTATTCCAAAATATGCGGCGACATCGGGTCATTCGTCGCCTGTCACCAAGCGCGGTCAATACTCCCTTAACAGCCGGGCACAACTACCAGGGGCAAAAGCTTGATTGAGCGTCGGGTCGCGCTCCGAAGCGCCGGTAGCCGGCCGCTTGCCCATGGAACTCGCGCTTAACGATGGCCAAGGGCCTCGCCGTCCGAGCGCCAGTTCGCTACAGCGCGTCCAGCGTTTCCTGCAGGCGGTGCCCGCCGCCTGAGGCCCGGGTCAACCGGCTTGTTTTGTTCGGGGCATCCCGATACGGCGCCCGGCCGCTTCGGGAACCGGCAGCAGCGCGTGGGACGCTTTCATTTCGCCAAGCCTTGCCGCGACGTTGGCGGGAAATCCGACCGTTTTCTTCGACGTCATGTCGACGTGGAGAGCAAGATTCTCAGAGGTCGCTGAAACCCAGCCCTCCTCAGCATGGAATAGCTGCTCGAAATAGTGCAGGCGCTTCGCGTCGTAGGCGAGAAGCTGGAAAGTGACGCGAACTGCGTCGCCTGCATGAAGCTCGCGCAGGTAGCGCAGATGAACCTCGGCGGTGAAGATCGACTGCCGGCGCTCGGCCACGTAATCGGCGCCGACGCCGAGCAGTTCGTAAGTCTCGTCGACGGCGCGGTCGAACAGCACGTTGTAATAGGCCATGTTGAGATGCCCGTTGTAATCGATCCACTGCGGCTCAATCCGCATCACGGACGATACGAACGGTGCGAAGAAGACTGGCGCGATCTCAGAACGCTCTAGCATCGCAGCTATCCGGCTTGACCAGCATTATGCCCGGAAATTCGGACGAGTCTCGCGAAAACTGGTGTGCGGTCGTGGTGATTCGGATTTTCGCCAATTTTGCTGCTGGTTACGACCATCTGCTATCGTTCGACAAAGCCTTTCCGGAGTGAGAAGAGATGACGGCGAGTCGGCCGATGCCTCAAGCGGCCACATCCCGGGCGGCGCGGTCGCGCAGCGCCCTTGCGGCCCTTGCCCAGCAGTTCGGCGAGCGCATGTCGGTTGCGCCCTCGGTCCGCGAGCAACACGCCAACACGACGACCTGGGTGCCGAATGAGCCACCCGACGCAGTGGTCTTCCCGCGCTCGACCGCCGAGGTGCAAACAATCGTGCACATTTGCGCGGCTCACGGCGTGCCGATCATCCCATTCGGGGTCGGAACCTCGCTCGAAGGCCAGGTGAACGCGCCGCTCGGCGGCGTTTCCATCGATTTCCGCGACATGAATAAGATGCTGGCGGTCCACGCCCAGGATCTCGATTGCGTCGTCGAGCCGGGGCTGACGCGCAAGGCCCTCAATGCCTTCTTGCGCGATCAGGGGGTGTTTTTCCCGATCGATCCCGGCGCCGACGCCACGATTGGGGGCATGGCCGCAACTCGCGCGTCCGGCACCAATGCGGTGCGCTATGGCACCATGAAAGACAATGTGCTGGCGCTGAAGGCGGTGCTGGCCAATGGCGATGTCGTGACCACCTCCCGACGCGCACGCAAGTCGTCGGCGGGGTACGATCTGACACGTCTTATGGTCGGCTCGGAAGGCACGCTCGGGGTCATCACCGAGATCACGCTGAAGCTCTACGGCATCCCGGAGGCGATTGCGGGCGGCATCTGCCCCTTCCCGTCGGTCGAAGCGGCCTGCGAGGCAACGATTGCGACCATCCAATCTGGTATCCCGGTCGCCCGCATAGAGTTGCTCGATGCTCTCCAGGTCAAGGCGGTCAACGCCTATTCGCACCTCACCTTGCCGGAATCCCCGCTGCTGTGCCTCGAATTTCATGGCAGCAAATCCGGCGTTGCCGAGCAATCCGAACGCTTCGGCGAGATCGCGGCCGATCTTGGCGGCGGGCCGTTCGAGTGGGCGACCCGCGCGGAGGACCGCACCCGATTATGGCAGGCGCGCCATGATGCCTATTGGTCGTGCCTCGGATTGCGGCCGGGTGCCAAGGCGATTGCGAGCGATGTCTGCGTGCCGATCTCGCGGCTGGCCGAGTGCGTCAAGACGACACAGGACGACATTGCCGCGAGTTCGGCTCATCGCCCCAATCGTAGGCCACGTCGGCGACGGCAATTTCCATCTCTCGCTCCTCGTCGACATGGCGGATGCCGATGAAGTGCGGCGCGCTGGCGCGCTCCTCGAGCGGCTGGTGGAGCGGGCGCTGGCCATGGATGGCACCTGCACCGGCGAGCATGGCGTCGGCGAGGGCAAAATGAAATATTTGGCAAGTGAGCATGGCGAGCCGGCCCTCGCCGCGATGCGGCTCATCAAGACCGCGTTCGACCCGCAAAACATCATAAATCCCGGGAAGATCATTATACTTGGGCAAACGGGCCACGCCGACGTATAATTGCCTTGAACGGAATGAGATTCGGTAGGGCTGTGGCGCGCCAATAGGCATTGAAGCCCTTCCATTCTGCGCCCTGCAGCATGCCTAGTCGTGAGGGCGTCAATCTTGTGACCGATAAGGTGACTCGCAGCAGGAGCGGGTTCCGGTTCGGTCCATGTGCGCGCGAATTCGGACGGCAATGAATATTGGGCCGTGCGGTTTGCGGTTTGGAGCAACGGGTGCAGACAACACTTCTTGGAACGGGCATCATTCTCATTCTGGCGCTGCTCGCAGCGCTCGTCGGCCCACTGTTCATCGATTGGAACAGCTACCGCTTTGCGATTGAGGCGGAGGCGAGCCGCGTCATGGGCGTCCCGGTGAATGTTACCGGGCCTATCGATGTGCGTTTGCTGCCGACGCCTTCGCTTTCCCTCAGCGGCGTCGAGGTTGGTGCCGGCGCGGCAAAGACCGCAGCGCGCCGTCTCGACTTAGAACTCGGGATCGGCGCTCTGTTGCGCGGCGAATTCCGCGCCACCGAGGTCGCAATCGATGGTCCTGATGTGACGATCGGTCTCGACCGCAATGGTAACATCGAGATACCGGCTGCGCGGCTGGCCTTCGATCCCGAGCGTCTCGCGATCGAGCGCCTGAGCATCGAGAATGGGCATCTCAATTTCGTCAACGCCCAGAACGGTGCCCGGTTCGGGATCGAAAACGTGAGCCTAAGCGGTGACGTGCGCTCGCTTATGGGACCCTTCAAAGCCGAGGGTCAGTTCGCTGCAAAGGGTGATACCTACAAGTTCCGTCTGTCCGGGAGTCGGATGGAGGACGACGGTAGCCTGAAGCTGCGCCTCGCCCTCGATCCCGCGGAGCGGCCGGTCGCGTTCGTAACCGAGGGTGCGCTGCATTTTGGCCAGGGCCTGCCACGTTATGACGGCACAGTTGCGCTGACGAGGTCGGTCAGCGCTCCACCCACGACCGGACAAACGACCGCCGCCAATCCTTGGAAGATCGCAGGTAAAGTCGCGGCGACGTCATCAAGTGCGACCATCGAACAGTTGGATGTCCAATACGGTCCGGACGGGCGTTCGGTGCGCCTCGCTGGCTCTGCCAACATCGATTACGCCAACGCGGCGCGGGCCGTGGTCGCGCTCACGGGCCGTCAGGTCGATATCGACCGCATGCTGGGAGCCGCCGATCAGAAGCCGCTACCCGTCGAATCCGTCAAGGCCTTCGTCGCAGGCGTTCCCGGATGGGCGCCGGCATCGCCGCTGCCTGTCCGCTTCAACGTCGCCATCGACAATCTCGTTCTTGGCGGTGGCGTTGTTGCGGGTCTGCGCGGCGATCTCGAATACAATTCGGGCAGTTGGGATATCACGTTGCTGGAGATGAGGGTTCCGGGCGCGACGACCCTACGTGTCGGCGGAAAGCTTGCGCTCGCCGAGCATGCGCTCGCTTTCCGCGGCCCGGTCAAGGTCGAACTCGACCGATCCAACGCTGTTCTTCTCCTGGGTCGAGGGCAAAAGCGCCGTTGACCGGCCGGCGGTCGCTCCCATGCGTGCCAGCGGCAATCTCACGCTGAGCGGCGAGCGCGTCGCGGTCGACGGGCTTGACGCCGAGATCGACCGGAAGCCGATTCAGGGGCGCCTCGCCTATCGCTTTGCCACCGCCTCGGTGCCGGCCCGGCTCGAGGGCAAGATCAGCGCAGCCGATGTCGACGTTGATCGCAGCCTCGCGGTCGGCCAGGCGCTGTTCGCATCCACGCCGTTCCAACGTCCCGGCGAGGTGGAAATCGCCTTCGATGTCGGTCATGTCGCCTATGCGGGATATGATGCCCGCAACACCAACGCGTCCCTGACCTATACGCCTTCCGGCCTCAATATCGAGCGCCTGTCGATCGGTGACATTGGCGGAGCCGCCATCGAAGGCAAAGGACGGATCGACAGTCTCAGCGACGCGCCGCGCGGTTCGATCACGATGACCTTGAGCGGGTCGCGTCTCGATGGAGTCATCGCGGTTGCCGACAAGTTCCTGCCGGAGACCGCCGACACGCTTCGCAAGTATGGCGCCCGGATCACGCCGCTGCGGGTCGAAACCAAGCTCGATCTGACGCCGCGTCGCGGCACCGCGGCAGGCCAGCGAACTGCCGCGAGGCTCAAGGTGATCGGCAAGGTTGCCGCGATGGATGTCAATCTTGATATCAGCGGCAACGGTGAACTCTCAGAGGTCGAGGACGCGAGCCTGCACGTCGAAGCTCGGGTCGACTCCTCCGACGCGCGCAAGCTCGCTACGCTGATAGGCCTCGATACCTTCGTGGCCCCCGATGGCCGGCCGGCGCGATTCACGCTCAGCGCTGAAGGATCGACGCACGGCACCTTCAAGGGAAGAGGCCAGTTCGGTGGCAATGATGTTGTCGCCAGCGCGAATGGCACCATGGCGTTATCCGGAGAAGGAACGCTCGACGTTGCGCTGACGGCTCGCGACGTGCGGCTGCCGCATCGCGCGGGCGCGGTGCCGGCGGAGCTCAAAGGCCATGTTGAAATCAAGGATGGCGTCGCTCGCGTGAGCAATCTCGACGGCAAGCTCGCGGGTGCAACGGTGAAGGGCAATCTCACCCTCGGCCTCGCGCAATCGCGCACTGTCGGCGGTCGTATCGACGTAAACCGGGTCGATGCCGGCGAATTGATCGCTGTGCTCGCCGGCATTCCGGCCATGCCGCCCGCGGCGCGCGGCCAGGTCCAGGTGGCGGAATGGTCGTCTGAGCCGTTTGCCGTGGTTGATCTGCCGGCGATGGAAGGTCGCGTCGAGTTCCGAGCGGAGAGCGCTACTTGGGGTGGACAGTTCGCCACCCAAGGTCTTGCCGGCGTAATCGCCTTCGAGAATGCCGGGTTTTCGCTGTCCGATGTTACGGGAAAAGTTGCCGGCGGCAGCCTCGCCTTTGATGCGCGATTCGGTCGCGATGCGAATGGCACCTCGCTACGTTCCCATGTCAGACTAAACGACGCCGAAATCCCCGCGCTACTGGCGAGCACTTCGCGATTGCCGTCGTCGGGTCGCGTCAATCTCAATGTCGAGGTGCAAGGCCAGGGACTGAGCGCCGCCACTCTCGTCGGTGCGCTCAAAGGCTCCGGCACGATGACCGCGCAGAAGGTAGAGCTTGCCGGTCTCGATCCTGGCGCCATCGATACGGCGATCGCCGCGCTAGATCGCGACCGCGGCCTCGCCGCCAATTCCGGACGCGTGACCGACATCGCGTCGGCGGGGCTCGATGCCGGCCGGCTCAAGTTCCCCTTGGCAGCGACTTCAATCCAGATCGCGGATGGCACGGCGCAATTGGTGCCTTTCACGACGCCGGCGCAGAATGCGACCATCGACGCGGCGGCGAGCCTGAGTCTCAAGGACAGTCAAGTCGACGTGCGGGTCAACATGACCAGCCCGAAGGTCAACAATTCGAACGGCGAACCGTTGCAGATGAGCGTCGCGATCAAAGGACCCTGGGGCTCAGCGCGTCGCGCAGCCGACGTGTCGCCGCTGATCCAATGGTTCACCGCGCGGGCAGCAGAGCAAGATAGCAAGGCGCTTGAAGACGTGCAGAAGGAGCGTCAGCGTCTGGAATCGGCGACTGAGAGCGTGCCGCTGCAACGCGATTCGTCGGGAGCTGCCGGAAATAGCGAGACCACATCGCCCCCGTCTGTCCCCGCGCCTGCGCCGGGGCGCGCGCCGGAGCCGACCACACTGCCGCTGGCCTCCATCACCAATGGACCCGCGGCATCGCCGCCGCCTCCTCCGCCGGCGAGCGCTCCGGACGTCACCAGCCAGCCCGCACCCGCGCCAGCTGCCGAAGCAGCACACCCAGCGACGCCGCCGGCGGACGCGTCAGTCGCCGCTCCGACGATGGTACCGGATGAAAATGAGGCCATCGTTCCGTTGCCGATGCCGGCGCCAACACAGCCGGCAAACGCGGCGCCAGTACCGGCTTCGCCGCCGGCTGCAGTCGCGCGCAATCCCGCGCCCGTTCACCGTGCATCGCCGCCGGGCTTTTCGCCGCCAGGCTTTTCGCCGCCGCCCTATCCGCCGTTCCGTTCACAAAGCGGCGGCCTCTGAGCATCGAATACCTGACGTCGAAGGCTAAACACCAGTGTCGTCAGCCGCAATTCGCCGATCAATCACATGCCGCCCAATGCCCTGTAGGCGGCGTCGACGTTGGTCGGAAACCGATCTTGGCTGCCGAAGCTCGCGTATTCCGGCATCGTCACTTGCTTCTTAATGTCATCGAGCGATTTGCCTTCTTTCATCTGCTTGCCAACCCGCTCCAAGAGCAGGGCATAGTACCGCTCGCCATCCTCGAAAATCTTTGCGGTTCCGGGCGTCCCGTGCCCGGGCACGACGTGCTCCGGATTTAAAGCCTTCATCATTTTGCCGGCCGCCAGGATGTCGGGGATGTTCACGATCGGTCGTAGAATATTGATCTGATTGACGACGAATGCCGACGCCGAAAACAGCACGCGCTCATTGGGGAGCCAGACAGCGCTGTCAGCTTCGCTGTGAACGCCCTTCAAGTACATGAGTTCGATGGTTCGACCGCCAAGATTGATCGTCATTTTACCCTGGTATTCGATGTGCGGTGTGATGAACCGATAGCCTTCGAGCGCGGCCTTCATTTCAGGCGACGAAGCTGCGAGCCTCTGGATTCGGTCAGGCGCATTGCGATCGGCAGCGCGCATTGATTCGCCCGCTCCCGCCGCGGCTATGACCACGGCAGGCGGCGAAAAGACGTAGTGACCGGTTGTATGGTCGGCGTGCGGCTCCGTATCGATGACGAGGCGCACTGGCATCGACGTGAGCTTCTTCACGGTATCCATGATGTCGCGCGACTCGATCGGGTTCTGCCCGGTGTCGATCACCACGACGCCGTCCTGCGTGAGAATGATTCCGCTGTTGGAATCAAAGCCCTTGCCAGTGTGGACGTAGACACCGTCCGCGAGCTTCTGCACCCGTGACCCAAGATCCTGAGCGAACGCTGAGCCGGTCAGCGCGAAAGCGAGCGCGATCGCAAACGATGCAGATTTCATAGCCCGATTCTCCTCCCCTTTTTGAATCTAGGTAGTCTTCACCTAGACCCGACACTTTCAGTTGACAGAGTCTCCACCTTGCCGACCGCCGATGTCAATCGTTACGCTCAGAACGGCAGCCAGTTCTGATGCAGGGGCGAATGCCTCGGTCTTGCTCTGGATAAACGGCCGGCCCGATAGCTTAGAATGGCGACCATAGCGAATGTCGAACTCATCTACAGTTGGCATCATCGGTGGCGGGATTGGCGGCCTCACTGCCGCGCTTGCGCTCCTCAAGCGCGGCATTGACGTCGAGGTCTATGAGCAATCGACTGTTCTGCAGGAGGTTGGTGCCGGGGTTCAAATCGGCTCAAACGGCACCCGGGTTCTTTATGCACTGGGATTGGAGGACGCGCTATCGGCCGTACAGGTCACGCCGACGGGTCGCGAAATCCGTCACTGGCGCACCGGCGAGACCTGGAATTGGTTTGACCTCGGCGCCGCCTCGGTCGAACGGTTCGGCACCCCGCATCTGATGCTGCACCGGGGGGACCTGCTCGGCATATTGGCGGAGGCAGTCCGTGGAGTTAAGGCCGATGCGGTCACACTCGGCAAACGATGTGTCGACGTCAAGCAGTCGGGTGATGAAGTCGCGGTAGAGTTTGCCGACGGCGATGTCAGGACATTTCCGTTGCTCATCGGCGCCGATGGCATTCATTCCCGGGTACGCGCCTGCTTGTTCGGTGCAGGACGTCCTGAATTTACCGGATGCGTCGCTTGGCGAGGTCTGGTGCGAATGGACCAGCTACCAAAACACCTTGCGCGAACGGTCGGAACAAACTGGCTCGGACCCCAAGGCCATGTGCTGCACTATCCGGTGCGGCGCGGCGAGTTGATGAATTTCATCGGCATCATCGAAAGCACGGATTGGCAAGCCGAGTCGTGGACCATCGAAGGGACTAAAGCCGAGCTTTCCAACGATTTCCGCGGCTGGCATGCCGATGTTCATATTCTGATCGAGGGTTTCGACGTGCCCTACAAATGGGCGCTCATGGTTCGTGGCCCCATGGACCGCTGGTCGCACGGCCGGATCACGCTGCTCGGAGACGCTTGCCATCCGACGCTGCCTTTCTTAGGGCAGGGCGCGGTGATGGCAATCGAAGATGCCTATCTCGTTGGCGCGAGTGTGCACAAATATTTCCGCGACCCAATGACAGCGCTCGTTCGCTACGAAGATGCAAGGCATGCGCGGACTGCCGCGGTCGTTCGCAAGGCGCATGAGAATCGGCAACACATTTTTAGTCCAGTGCTCGCCGATGAAAATGCAGTGGCACTTGCTGTGGCGCGAGACTGGCAGCAAACTCGCGTGAGGGAGCGCATGGATTGGCTGTATGCCTATGACGCAACGGCCGTGGAGATATGACCCTTCCACCGTTGGGTCTTTGAATCACATCCTAAAGAACGCGATTATAGCCTGAGGGCATTTGCGGGAGGGACCAAGACCGTGGCATCGCTGGCGCATGCAGCCGTGTTGACCGCACCGCGCACGTTCGAATTCCGTGATTTTCCGATCCCGGTCGTCACTGAGAGCGATGCCGTACTGCGGGTCGAGGCGGCCGGGTTGTGCGGGACTGATTACGAACAGTTTGGCGGGCATCTGCAGGGTACGCCGTGGGATGTTCGCCCCATCATCCCGGGCCACGAAATCCAAGGTTGGATCGAGGCGATCGGCGCCGAAGCATCGAGGCGATGGCGTGTCAAAGAAGGTGATCGCGTTATCGTTGAAGCCTCGATTCCCTGCGGGAAATGTTTCCAGTGCCAGAATGGCCGCTCGGTACTTTGTAGCGCCAACATGGGATACGGCCTGCGCATCAGCTCAGACCGGCCGCCGCATCTGTGGGGTGGTTACGCGACGCACATGTATCTTCATTCGCAGGCGAACGTTCACCGCGCCCCGGATTCCCTGCGTTGCGATGTGCTCAGCTTGTGCAATCCCATGTCGAATGCAGTTCGGTGGGGATATGAGCGCGGCCGCATCGGCATGGGAGATTCGATCCTGATCTGCGGTCCCGGGCAACGCGGACTGCTCGCTGTCGTGGTCGCACGTGCCGCCGGCGCCGGACTGATCATCGTTACCGGGACGGCGCGCGATCGCGAACGTTTGCAACTCGCAAAAGAACTCGGTGCTCATGCCACCATCGTGGTCGATGAGGAAGACCCGGTTGCACGGGCCCGCGATCTGACGGGAGGTTATGGGGTCGATATAGTGCTCGATGTGTCGGCGGGCGCGCTCGATCCCATCCTTCAAGCGATAGAGATCGTACGGGCTGGCGGCCGGATCGTTCTTGCCGGGTTGAAGGATCGCAGAAAGCTGGATGGTCTCGTTCCCGACCGACTGGTGATGAAAGAAATCACACTTGAGGGTGCGTTAGCCTCGAGCTGGTCGTCCTTCGAGCATGCAATCGGTTTGCTTGGCCGCTACGAAAGCGAGTTGGTCAAGCTCTGCACCCATTCCTACTCAATTGACGAGGCAGAGACCGCGCTCCGTGTGCTCGGGCGGGAAATTGTCGACAAGCGGGAGACCGTGCATGTCCATCTCAGAGGCGCCGATGCGGGCCGCACTGGGAGCGGCGCGACCAGTCGCGCGGGTTTGAGTTAGCTGCCGAGCGCACGCGTGGAATACGACTACATCATTGTCGGAGCGGGTTCTGCTGGATGCGTTCTTGCCAATCGTCTGAGTGACGATGGGGGCGCGAGCGTCCTTGTGCTCGAAGCAGGCGGTCGCGACATCAATCCATTGATCCACATTCCGCTCGGTCTCGGCATGCTCCACGAACATCGCATGCATGATTGGGGCTACGACGCGGAACCTGATCCAGCGATGGAGAACCGCGCCATCGAGGCGATGCGCGGCAAGGTTCTCGGTGGGTCACACTCGATCAATGTCATGGCTTACACCCGTGGCGATCGCCGCGATTACGATCGTTGGGCTCGGGAAGGCGCTGCTGGCTGGTCGTATCGCGAGGTGCTGCCGTACTTCAAACGTGGGGAGACCTGGGAGGACGGCGAGAATACCTGGCGCGGCGGCTCTGGACCGCTTCGCGTCGAGCGCGCGCGGTCCCCGGAGCCGTTGTTCCCGGCTTGGGTCGAGGCCGCGAAGGCCGCCGGGTTTCGCGCGACCGACGATTTCAACGGGCCTTCAGGCGAAGGCTTCGGCCGCGTCCAGCTGACAATTCACAATGGCCGGCGACATTCCGCGGCGACTGCCTATCTGCACCCGGCACTGCGGCGGCGGAATCTCCGTCTGGAGACCAACGCGCAGGCCACAAGGCTGCTGATGAGTGGTACGCGAGCTACAGGGGTCGAATATCGCCGCGGCAGCCGTTTGCACAAGGCGAGTGCGCGTCGCGAGGTCGTGGTCAGCGGCGGTGTGTTCAACAGTGCCCAGCTCCTCATGCTGTCCGGAATCGGACCGGCAGAGCACCTTCGCGAGTTCGACATCACGCCAATCGTCGATCTGCCGGTCGGTAATAATCTGCAGGATCATCTTGCGGCTTGGTTCAACTGGAATCGTCGCACTCCTGGCTACTTTCACGGCGTCATGCGGGTTGATCGCATTTCCCGCGCGATGGTCCAGGCGTATCTCTTCGGCACCGGGCCGGGAACGGTCCTGCCGACGGCGTTGTTCGGGTTCATCCGTACCCAAGCCGATTCGCCGGTTCCGGATATCGAGTTCATGTTCCGCGCAACCGCGCCGGCGCCTTGGATCTGGTGCCCGGGTCTGCGGCCGCCGATCAAGGATACCTTCGCCATTCGCCCGACCCTGCTGCATCCGAAAAGCCGCGGTTCGGTTCGCCTGCGTTCTGCCGATCCCCTGGACAAGGTCCGCATCGACTACCGCTTTCTCACCGATCCGGCCGATCTTGCGACGTTGATCGAAGGAACGCGGCGCGCCCTCGATATCGCGCGCCAGAAGCCGCTCGACGAGTTCAGGGGTGAGCCCGCCGGACCGCGCGAGATCAAGTCGGATGGCGACATCGAAAACTGGATTCGACGCACTGCCATCACCGCGCATCATCCATGCGGTACCTGTGCGATCGGTGCCGTAGTCGACAGCAATCTCCGCGTACTGGGTGTCGAAGGGCTTCGTGTTGTCGATGCTTCGGTCATGCCAACGATCGTCTCGGCGCATATCAATGCCTGCGTTCTGATGATCGCTGAGAAGGCATCCGATATGATCCGCGGAATGCCTTCTCTTCCGCTGGCAGCCGACGCATGAGCGGGGCGCAACATCAGAGCGCGAGCTTCGCAACACCGATCAAGGCCGCGGCTCTTCTTCTGTTGCTCGTCGCTCTTTGCACAGGTGGGCTCACGGTGCCGATCCGATGGGTATTTCTCGGCTCGGAGTTGCTCATTGCTATCCTCTACGCCGCCAGTCTCAATCTTCTGATGGGGTATGGCGGCATGCTGTCGTTCGGCCATGCAGCCTACTACGCTCTCGCGGCCTACGCGTCCGGGCTGCTCCTGGTTCGTCTCTCCTGGAGCATGGAAGCAGCGATGTTGGCGGGCCCGGTGGTCGCTGCACTCGGAGCCTTGGTCTTTGGCGTCTTCATCATTCGAGGCAATCGGGGCGAGCCGTCCACGTTCCTGATGCTGACGCTTGCTTTCAGCCAGCTTGTTTTTGCTGTGCTCTATAAGTGGTACAGCGTCACGCGCGGCGATGATGGCATCACCGGAATCGATGCGTCCGCCTATCTGGCCGATCCAAGACACTACTTTCTGTTCGTGCTCTTGATCGTGACGGTCTGTCTTTATGTCCTCGCGCGGATAAAGAAATCCCCGTTCGGGGTGACGCTGCAGGCGATCCGCGACAATCCGCTGCGGGCGAGCTTCATAGGTGTGCCGATCCGTCGCTACCAGCTTGCAGCCTTCGTGATTGCCGGCGCCTTCGCGGGCGTGTCAGGCACGCTCTATGCGCTCTTCAGCGGCACGATTTCGCCGCAGCTCGCGGACTGGACGGCGTCGGCACGACCGTTTCTCGCCAATACCATGGGCGGCATCCATAGCTTCTGGGGTCCCGTTTTCGGGGTGCTCGCTCTGGAGACGCTGGACAGTCAAATGGCGAGGGTCACCGAGCATTCTCTATTGGCCGTCGGCCTGCTGGCGATCCTCGTCGGAATCTTCATGCCGCGAGGGATTGTCGGCCTCATGCAGAGCATGGCCCACGTGTCCCGCCAGATGTGGCCTCTGACACGGCTCGATCGTCGTGAGTGAGGTCGCTGCCCTCGAATTGCGCGGGCTGCGCAAATCGTTCGGTGGCTTCGTTGCCGTCAATGACGTATCGCTTGAGCTCTCGCCGAGGGAACGACGGGCGCTGATCGGGCCGAACGGTGCCGGCAAGACGACACTGTTCAACCTCATTTCCGGTCGTCTCCCACTCACCACGGGCGAGATAAGGTACTTCGGCAAAACCATTACCGGTATGGCCGCGGATGCGCTATGTCGCCTCGGGATAGCGCGGACGTTCCAGATCACCAGCATCTATCCCAATCTCACGTGTCTGCAGAATATCCAGACGGCACTGTTCGCGCGGAACGGACGATCGCATTGGCTGCTCAAAGATGCGAAGGGCGTGGATGCCGACGAGGCGATCGCGTGTCTCGAAGATGTCGGGCTTGCGGGCGCCGCCGCGCAGCCGGCAACGCTTTTGTCGTATGGCGACCAGAAGCGCCTCGAGCTTGCCATGGTCCTTGGTCTCAAGCCGCGCCTGCTGCTGCTTGATGAGCCGACGGCCGGCGTAGAGGCGCAAACGCGTCGCGAACTTGTGGCCTTGATTACACGCATCTGCGCTGAACATGCGCTGACGCTCCTCTTCTGCGAACACGACATGGATTCGGTCTTTGCGATCGCAGATCGCATTACGGTCATGCATCAAGGCCGCTTGCTGTCAGAAGGCTCAGCCGCCGAGATCCAGCGAGATGCCGAGGTGCGTCGGCTCTACCTTGGCGCGACACCGGAGATTTCCGCGTGACGGCCGTTCTCGAATTGTCAAATCTCGATGCGTATTACGGGGCGAGCCACGTCCTCCACGACCTATCGCTCACCGTCGGCGAGGGTGAGGTCGTCCTGCTGATCGGCAGGAACGGTGCCGGCAAGACGACACTGCTGCGGTCCATCATGGGATTGGTGACAATTCGCCGCGGCGCTATCCGGTATCGCAACCACGACATCACCGGTCTTACGCCGCACCGCATCGCACGGCTCGGAATCGGGCTCGTGCCCGAGGATCGCCGCATGTTTGCGACGCTGACGGTCACTGAAAACTTGGAGCTTGGGCGCAAATCCGCATCTGCACCTAACGCTGCAATTTGGAACAGGGCGAGGATCTTCGAACTTTTTCCAGCGCTCGAGTCGCTGCAGGAGCGCAAGGCGGGAAACCTTTCCGGAGGCCAGCAACAGATGGTGGCCGTCGCGCGCACGTTGCTCGGCAATCCTGGTCTTCTCCTTCTCGATGAACCGGCGGAGGGATTGGCCCCGGTCGTCGTGCAAGAGATGAGCGCCCGGCTCGCACGGCTCCGCGCGACCGGTCAGTCGATTTTGATCTCGGAACAGAATCTGTCGTTTGCGCGCTCGCTCGCCGATCGTGCTTATGTGCTCGAAACCGGGCACCTGCGCCATCAAGGCACGATCCGTGACCTCGATGCCAACCCGCAGGCGTGGACGAAATATGTCGCCTTTTGAACGCGAATTGCCGTAGCTTGGGTTCACGGTGAGGACAAAAAGATCCTGAGACATCGGGACAAAGGAGGAAACAATGAACCAATTCCGAGCAGCGTTGGCAGTTGCGATGCTCGCCGGGACAACTCCCGCTGCGTCCGCCCAGGCTCAGCCCTCCGGCAAACCGCTTGTTATCGGCGTCATCGCCGAAATGTCCGGACCGCTCGGTTTTTACGGTCAAGAGACCGCGCGTGCAGCGCAGATATTTGTGAACCAAATTAATGCCACGGGAGGTTTGGACGGCCGGCCGCTTCAACTTATCGTTCGCGACAGCAAGACCGAAGTCAATGAAGCGGTCCGCCAGGCCCGCGACCTCGTCTTCACCGAGAACGTCGACATCCTCTACCACAGCATCAACAGCGCCGAATGCGTTGCAGTCGGCAATGTCGCCAAACAGGCGAAGAAATTGATGTTCAGCGCCTGCGCGAACGAGGATTTCACCAGCAAGTCCGGCGGGCGTTATTTATTCCGCGTGCCTAACAATACCGCGCGTACTCAAGGGTACGCCGCGGCTGATTATGCGTTCCAGAAATTTGGCAAGGCAGGGCGTCGCTACTACACGACGGCGCAGGATTTTGCGTTTGGCAGGGCGACCGTCGGCTTCTTCAAGGAGCGCGCGAAGCAGGACGATCCCAAGGTCGCGTTTATCGGCGAAAGCTGGCCGAAGCTGAACGAAGCGGCCTATGCCCCATTCATCACCGTCATGCTGGATGCGAAGCCCGATGTCGTCTTTTACAGCTGGGGCTTTGGTGTGCCGTTCTGGCAGCAATCGGCCTCGTTTGAACTCGGCAAGAAATTCCCGATGGTCAGTTCCTACTGGGGTGGCTCGGATGAGATGCAGATCATCCCAAAGGAGTCGATCCCGACCAACGCCGTCATGGGCGGCTTTCCGTGGTACGCAATCGAGGGTGAGACCAACAAGAAGTTCGTCGACGACTTCCGAAAGGCTTACAGTAAGCCGCCGTTCACTGCCGCATATTTCATGTTGCTGAACTTCGAGGCACTCGAAGCGGGCGTGCGAAAGGCCAAGAGCACCGATCCCGAAAAGCTGATCGATGCACTCGCCGGGATCGAATTCGACTCGGTTGTTGGTCCGGTAAAGATTCGCCCGTTCGATCATCAAGGGACCACGCCGCTGTGGACAGGCAAGGCGGCATGGGATGAATCGCTGAAGATGGGCGTGCTGACGGACATCCTGAAGCTGCCGACCGAGCTTTACCTGCCGACGGAGGCGGAGGTGAAGCAGGCGCGGCAATAGCTGCGATCTGACGGCGCTTTGGCGACGGGAGAAGAATGGCCTATTACATTGGCATTGATGTCGGCGGCACCTTCACGGATTGTGCGGTGCTCGACGACCGCGGCCGCATCGTCACGATCGCGAAATCGCCGACCCGGCGCGGCGAGCAGGATCGCGGGGTGATGGAAGCGGTGCAAGCTGCCGCTCGTCACATGAATTGCACGGTGCGCGACCTCCTCTCCGTCTGTCGGTTCTTCATCCACGGTTGCACGGTGGCGACGAATGCCATCGTCGAGCGCAAAGGCGTGCGTACCGCTCTCCTGGCTACCCGTGGCCACGAAGAAGCGTTCTTCATCGGCAAGGCATCGCAGAAGATCGCGGGGCGCACCGCGCAGGAGATGACCCACCAGTCGCATTTGGAGAAAGCCGATCCGCCGCTGGTGGCCCGGCGCCACGCCTTCGGCTTGTCCGAGCGGATCGACCGGAATGGGGCGGTTGTCGTCGCGCTCGACGATACGGACGTCGATGCCGCGATTGATCGGCTCAAGGAGGACGATATCGAGGCCGTGGCGGTCTCGTTCCTTTGGTCTTTTGTCAACGCCGCGCACGAGAAGATTGTCCGTGACCGGCTCCGTGCTTCGTTGCCCGGTGTCTATGTCTGCGCTTCGCATGAAATCGCGCCGGTACTTGGTGAATATGAGCGCACGGCCACCGCGGTCGCCAACGCGTACGTCGCGCCCCGCGTGATGAGTTATATCGCGCGGCTTGAATCGCAACTGGCGGAGTTTGGCTATCGGTTTCCGTTGCTGCTCGCCCATTGCATGGGCGGCCTGACGACGATGGAAGAGGTGCGCACTCGGCCATTGCTGACGCTCGATTCTGGTCCGGTGAGCGGAGTTCTCGGTGCCCGTTTTTTCGGCGCCGCTTATGGAGAGCCGAACATCATCTGCGCGGACATGGGCGGCACGACTTTCGACGTCGCACTCATCGAGAACGGTCGCTATATCTTCGATGAAGAGCCGGTAATTGATCGTTACACCTGCGCGATCCCGAAGGTATCGGTGGAATCGGTAGGGGCCGGCGGCGGTAGTATCGTTTGGATCGACGACAATGGCTTGCCGCGCGTGGGGCCGCAGAGCGCGGGCGCCGATCCCGGACCGGCCTGCTACGGTCGCGGCGGCACTGCGCCGACGGTTACCGACGTCAACCTCATCCTCGGCTACATCGATGAGAACTTCTTTCTTGGCGGCGAGATGAAGCTCGACCGGGCTGCGGCCGAGCGAGCGATCGACAGCGTCGCCGAGCGGCTCAACCTCGAGCGCACCGCGACCGCCGCCGGCGCGTTTCGCATCGTCAATGCCCACATGATCGATCTTATTCGTCGAACCAGCATCGACCGTGGGCGCGATCCGCGTCAGTTCGTGCTGTTCGCGTATGGCGGGGCCGGACCGCTGCATATCGCATATCTCGCTCGTGGGCTCGGCATTGCCAAGGTTTACGTTCCGTCATTCGCAACGGTGTTCTCGGCCGTCGGCATGCTGACCGGCGGCATTCTCCATGAGGCGGAGCGGTCCTGCAGCGTCCATGTGCCGGGCGCGGCCGACGAACTCGCGCAGCTCGAAACGACTTTCGGCGAACTTGAGGCGCAGATCGGCGATCTGTTTGACTGCGAGAAGGTGGAAAAAACCGCCCGGCACTACGACAGGTTCGTCCACATGAAGTATCGCCTGCAGCCCGGGGCGTTGGCGGTACCCGTCGCCGGTCGGCTCGATGAGCCGGGTGCCGGCGAGCGTCTGCTCAAGGAATTCGATCGGCTCTACCACGAATTCTACGGCGCCAATGCGGGCTTTCGCGGGGCGGTGGTTGAACTCGTCAAAGCTCAGGTCGAAGGCCGTTGCGCAACGGTGCTGCCCGCGCTCGCTGCCGAAACACTTGGGGCAACGACTGACCCCGCGACCGCATTGAAACAGCGGCGTCCGGTGTATTTCACGGATCTCGACGATCGCGTTCAAACGGCTGTTTATGACGGCCATAAGCTCAAGCCCGGCATGAAAATCATGGGCCCGGCCGTCATCGAGCGCATGGGCGATTCGATCGTTATTCCGGCGTTCGCGAACGCAGCGGTTGACGGCTTTGGCAACGTCGTTCTTGCCATTGAGCTCCAGTGACGGAGAGATCATGACAGCCGTCGATTCCATCACGCTCGAAGTGCTGCGTCATCGCCTGATGATGATCAATGACGAGCAGGGCAGGGTCGCGTCAAAGCTGTCGGGCTCGCCGGTCGTCTATGAAGCGAAGGATTTCAATTCGGCACTGCTGACTCCCGAAGGCGACAGCCTGTTCATTGGTGTCTACATGACGCGGCTGTCGCTCTGTCTGAGTGCGGCAGTGAGAGCGACCATCGAGCGGTTCGGCGCCACGATGGGTTTTCGCGACGGCGACGCCTTCGTCACCAATGATCCATGGGTCGGCGCGGCCCATATGAACGACATCCTGATGTATGCCCCGATCTTCCACGGCGAAACTCTCGTGTGTTGGACCGGGCTCGCCATGCACGAAGTCGACGTCGGCGGCCCCAATCCCGGCAGTTTCACCGTTGGGACGCCCGACGTGTTCGGCGAGGCGCCGCTCATCCCGCCGGTGAAGATGGTCGATGCCGGCGTGGTGCGTGAGGATGTCGAGGCGCTGATCTCGCGCAATTCACGGACATCGCTGCTCAATGGTCTCAATATGCGGGCCCGGCTCGCCGCCATCAACCGCACACGCGAGCGCGTCCGCGAAGTCATCGCGGAGTATGGGCTCGAAACCGTGATGCAGGTGCAGAAGAGCATCCTCGACCTCGTTCAGGCCTCGCTCGCGCGCCGTCTTCGCTCGCTGCCGGACGGTACGTGGCATTCCGAAGGTTTCCTCGATCACGATGGCAACCAGAACCGCCTCTATCGCATTCGTCTCACGATGACGAAGGCCGGCGATCGGTTGAAATTCGATTTCACCGGGACTGACAAGCAGGCGCGCGGCGCGATCAACTGCACGCGTGTTGGCCTCGAAAGCGGCGTGTTCTCGGCCATCTTGCCGATGCTGTGCTACGACATCTCATGGTCGCCCGGCGGCATGGTGCAACTCGTCGACATCGTGTCGGAGCCGGGAACAGTCAACAATGCGCTGCACCCGGGAGCCGTCAGCATGGCAACGGTCTCGGGGATATTCGCGACCGCTCATGTGTCATACGGAGCGATCGCGAAAATGATTGCGTGTTCATCGCTCGCCGAGGAGATTCAGGCCAATTGGGCGCCGGCCTGGCAGGGCATGACCATGGCGGGTCACAACGCCGACGGTCGTCCTTTCACTGCGGTGTTTCTCGACAACACGGGCGGCAGCGGCGGACGAAGCTGGAAGGACGGCATCGACGCCGGCGGTCTTGCCGGCGCGCCCGCCATGGCGATCGGCAACGTCGAAACCTACGAGAAGGAAAATCCGATCCTTTACGTCTTCCGACGTTTCGCCACGGATACGTGCGGGCATGGACTTTACCGGGGCGGCGTCGGGACCGAAGTGATGATCACGCCCCATGGCAACACGGGGCCAATAGACCTCACGGTCCTGACCCACGGCGCAAGTCAGCCGGAGGCGCAAGGCTTGTTCGGGGGCTATCCGTCGAGCGTTCAGGTGCGGGTGGCGCTACGGGGCGCCAACCTCGATGAATTGTTCGCTCAGCGCTGCATCCCTGCGGGTATCGAGGATGTGCCGGATGCGCGCGTTGAGCCGTTGGCTGCGAAGCAGCGCACGCCCCTTGAGGAAAGGGATGCGGTGTTGGCGGTTTGCGCGGGCGGAGGTGGATATGGCGATCCGCTCGATCGGTCGCCGGAGGCCGTTTGCCGCGACGTAGCGGATGGCCTGATCAGCGTCCGTGTCGCGTCGGATATTTACGGCGTGGCGATCGTGCCGCCGTCGCCGCCGCAGCGAACTCCGGCTGTCGATGAAATCGCGACGGCAGCGCAGCGACGGAAGATACGGGCAGCACGGCTGTCAGAGGGGCGTCCGGTTGATGCAGGCGCCGCGGCTTCTGTTCGAGACGGTGCTCAACCGCTCGGAGGAACGCGCTTGGGAACCGTGGGCGCGGCGTTCAACATCGTCGAGGTCGGCGGCGGCGAAATGTTCACCTGCCAGTCGTGCGATTATCCGCTCTCGGCGATCGACCGTGACCCGAAATCCGGTACGCTGGTCCGCGATGTCCCGATGACTGATCTCAGTTCCTGGAATCGCTTCGGCCTGATCGATGAGATCCGTTTGCGCGAGTTCTGTTGTCCGTCGTGCGCACACCTTGTCGCCGTGCAGGTCGCAAAGAAGGACGATCCGATCCTGTTCGACACCTGGCTAGCGCCTTTGCGATCGGCGCAGCAGGTCGCCGCCGAATAGCCGGAACCGACATGAGCTCGATCCTGTTGCAATGTCTCAGCGGGCTCATGGGAGCGATGTTCCTCTTCCTTCTCGCGGCCGGCTTGTCGCTGATCTTCGGCGTTTCGCGCATCATCAACATCAGCCATGGCGCGTTTTACACGCTTGGCGCCTATCTGCTGGTGAGCTTCACCCGCCGCGGCTCGCTTGACCTCGGTACCTTTATTGCAATCGCTGTCCTTGGCAGTGTCGCCATTGGTGTTGTGGGCGCTCTGATCGAAATAACGATCCTTCGTCATGTTTATCGGGGCGGCATGCTGACGGTGGCCCTGGTCACGTTCGGGATCCTCATGGTGGTCGAAGAAGGGATCAAGATTGTCTTCGGCGCCGAGCAGACGGCGGCATCACGGCCGCAGGGCCTCGATGGATCGCTGATGGTCGCCGGCACGTCGCTGCCGCAATACAATCTCGCGCTGATCGTGATCGGAGCAGTTCTTGCACTCGCGATCTGGCTGCTGGTCGAAAAGACCAGGTTCGGCCTGTTGATCCGCGCGGCCGCAATCGACCGCGAAATGCTCTCTGTCCTTGGCACCGATGTGCCGCGCATCTTCACCGCGACTTTCGGTGTGGGCACGTGCCTGGCCGGGCTCGCCGGCATTCTCGCCGCGCCGATGGTCAGCATTTCACCGACCATGGGCTCGTCGATCATCATCGAGGCGTTCGCCGTGATCGTCATCGGCGGGCTCGGCAGCTTGCCAGGCAGTTTCCTCGGAGCGTTGATCGTCGGCGAAGCGGAGGCTTTCGGCATCATGCTGGCGCCCGAGAGCACGTTGGTGTTGCTCTACGCCCTGATGGCGCTGATCCTCGTGCTTCGGCCCGGTGGCCTGCTTGGCGAGAGCCGGAGCTAAAGAAATCGCTATCGAAAGTTTAGTTCGCCCAAGGGGTAGCTTCATGGCGCAAACGGTATTGGTTACAGGGGCCGCGAGCGGCATTGGAAAGGCGAGCGCGCGTCAGCTGCTTGAGGCCGGCTATGAGGTGGCCGCGCTCGACCTCGATCTCGCGACACTGCGCGCGGCGTTGCCCGCCGACAGACCGGTGCTGGAACTCGTCGCCGGCGATGTTTCGCGCCAGGCTGATTGCCAAGCGGCGATCGACAAGGCGGTGACCCGTTTCGGCAAAATCGATGCCGTCATTCACTGGGCCGCCAAACATTCGACCACGTACTGGACCGAACTGACCGCGGACGAGTTCAATCGCATCCTCGCGGTCAACACCACCGGCTCGTTTCTGATCGCCCAGGCGGCCGCGCGCCAAATGACGAAGCAGAAAGCGGGAGCGATCGTGCTCGCCTCATCAACCTCGATGATTGCCGGCGCGACGGGTGGGACGGCCGGCAATGGCGGGCCGGCGTACGTCGCCTCGAAGGCGGCGATCATCGGCCTTGTGCGCTCGCTTGCCCGCGCCCTCGGCCCGAGCGGAATCCGCGTCAATGCCGTTGCGCCGGGCGTAACGGAGACGCCGATGATCGCAACCTATTCCGCAGAGAACCGCGCCACGCAACAAGCCCGTGTCCCGCTCGGACGGCTCGGGGACCCCGACGAGATCGCCTCCGTTGCCGGCTTCCTGATTTCCGACGCAGCTCGCTACGTCAACGGCGAGACCATCATCGTCAACGGCGGCTCAAACTTCGGGTGACGCAATCCCTCCAAAAAAAGCGATTGTTGGTCGCGCCAGGATCAATAGGCCCGGTTCTCTGTTACATCTTCGCCTAGTTGCCGGGAACCCCAGCCGGTCCTTCGCCGCCGAAATGGCTTCGTTTCGTATTAACGGGCCTATCTTCCCGCGCGATGACTCCTTACGAGAGAAACATGAACTTGCGCTCACCTGTGGTCCTGCTTTGCGCCCTATTTTTCACTGTGCCCGCAGGCGCGGCAACATGCGGCGACAATTTTGACGCTTTCCTCTCCGCCATGTCGCGCGAAGCCGCCGTTGCCGGGATCTCGCGCACGGTGGTCGACAACGCGTTCGCCGGTCTGACGCCGGACGGCGCGGTGCTGGCCTTCGATCGCCGCCAGCGCGGCACGTTCCGCAAGAGTTTCGAGGAATATGCCGCAACCCGCGTCATTCCCGCGCGCATCAAACGCGCAAAACAACTGATGCAGCGCCATGCCGCGCTGCTCACCCGCATCGAACGTGAATTCGGCGTGCCCGCCACGGTCCTCGTGGCGATCTGGACGCTGGAAAGCGACAACGGTACCGGCGACATGGGCAAACTACCCGTTATCCGCACGCTTGCCACCCTCGCGAACGATTGTCGCCGCACCGAGCTGTTCCAGGGCGAGCTGCTCGCGGCGTTGCAGATCCTCCAGCGCGGCGATCTGTCCTTCCACGCCTTGATCGGTGCCTATGCTGGCGAGATCGGCCAGACCCAGTTTCTGCCGTCGTCGTATATCAAGTATGGCGTTGACTATGACGGCGACGGGCATGTCGATCTGCGCCACAGCGTGCCCGACGTCCTCGCCTCGACAGCCAATCTCCTCAAGACCAACGGCTGGCGCGCCGGCGCATCGTTCACCGAGGGCACCGCGAATTTCGATGTCATGCGCGAGTGGAACCGGTCGGTCGTGTACCGCAAGACCATCGTTCTCTTCGCCGAGCAACTGACGCGCTAACGTGTGCTGGCCGTCCGGCCGTGTACGAGGCCCGGATGGTGTGTTCGCGCAGCGCAAACAGGGCTGCAGAACCCCTGATGATCGCCGGCTCATTGCGCGCTATTTTGGCTCTGATTTCGCCTTGGATCGTGTGCGTAGCGTCCTCGGTTTCCTGGCCGCCGCGGCCGTCGGGGTGGCGACCTCATCGCTCGGCGCGGCCGTTACGTCGAGATTGGCTCTCGGTCCGCCGATAATAGGGATGACTGCTGCGGAGTATTGGTTCGCATCGGTGTTCGTCGGCATCATTGCGGTTGCGCCGTTGGTGATTGAGGTTGCCGGTGCCGTTTGGCGCGCGCCACCGCGGAGCGACTTCATCGAGGGCGCCGTCGCCCTGATGGCGCTCGCGGCGGTGACCGCAGTCACTATTTTGGTGCCGCGCGGAACCTGGGAAACACCGCTCCCTGATTCCGATCTTGCTCTGGCTTGCCGCCGGTACGCGACCGATGTTCGCGGCAACCGCCGCGTTCCTGGTTTCCATCACGATCGTTAGGACGACAGCCTTCGGCATCGGTCATCTCGTTGATGCCAGCCTCCGGTGTATGACCGTGTTCTGGGTAGGCAGGCGGCCGTGGCGATCAGGAGGTGTGCAAGAGGCACAGGCAAGGGAGCGAGTCGGCCAGCAGAGGCATCCGACCCCGGGCGCAATCATCCCGGAATAGTGGGCGACATCATCTCGGTACGGTGGTCGGAATTATCTCAGAACGGTGGGCGACATCATTCCGGAATGAAGGGCGGCTTCGATCGGGAATTGGTACGCCTGTTCAATGGATTTGATCGTTGCCTCGCCTCGGCGCAGCCGAAAGGCCTTCGCGATCGATGCCCTGATCTACCAGCCATTGGTCGTCGTTCTCGCTGCAGTACCGACATATCCCGTCAACCATTGCTTTAACGTGTTCGGGATCATGCTCCACCGGAATCAGCACAAGAAAGGCGCGCGGGAACTCGCTATCCGGAAAGACCGTATCGCAACACGCGCAAGCTGAGTATTCCGTCAGCATCACGTTCAACCATCTTGAGATTGCCGACATGCAGAGGCCCGCAAGCGGGTCGCCGCCCTTTGCCTTGGCAAGCCAAGTGGCACGATGCTTGTAACGCATGATGTGCACGCGGCACTCCTCATGCGAGGGCTCGACGAATCGGCGGATTTCTTTATCTGCTGGCACGGCGCGTCTCGCTTCTACCTCTCCGCATCCGGTGTCCTGCGAGAGACCGGCCGCCGGTGTACCATCCGGGGCTCGATCGATAAGCATTCCAATCCAGCGGCATCGGGCCATTCAGGAACGGCGGTTACCAAACGCATCCCAATAACGGCTTCAAATGCGTATCCTTCAAATGCGTATCAACGGCGAATGTGATCCAGCCTGAAGCCGGCAGGGCTCTGAAACCCCGGCCGGGCTTCGGATGAACTCCAAAACGGGGGGTCAGATCTTTCTTTGGATGCCGGTCTTGATCGATTCTGTCGTCGCAACTGTCATCCTCTGGGCGATTGCCGCGAGTTCCTGAGCCTGTCGCGAGAGTGTTTCGAATTGCTGGCGCAGATGCTCGCTGGTTAGGGCAAAAAATTCTGCCGGCGACTTCACGCTCGACAATTTCTTGGCGTGCTCCACCGCAGCGTTGATATTGAGGTTGGTAAATTCAAGAGCTTTGCTGCTGTACTCCTGAACACCCTTGAAGGTCGTCGAATAGACGTCCTTCATCTGGTTGGTTGCTTCGCCGGCAGCAGCCCCCATCCTCTCAAGATTGTCTTTCGTTTGTGCGGCGGTCTTTTCTACGACATCACTGAAAAGCGGTCGCACGTCAGTAGGGTTCGGCGCCTGAAATTGAGGGTTTGCGGTCATGGTACTTTCCTTGGGGCACGAATGTAATCCGGCGAGTGGCCCACCACGATCCGTCGAATTGTCGCCGCTTTTCGGCGAACTTGGCCCAGAACAGTGCCAGTCGCACATAAGTCTTTTATGTTGCCGTGCAATGCAGCAATGAGCCAGCGGCGCGAATAAACATTCGCCGACGGGGTCGAGCCCTCTGCCACTCTCGGAGACCCGCTGTCCTATGAAGGGCGGGCCGCTGTCGTCCCCCGATCGCCAAGATTGGGCAGACGGCCACGTCTCCACGCGTCAAACGCCACCCGGAACACGGCAACGACTCAGGCCTGGGAAGATGTCCGTACTATGAAAACTCTTCGAACCGTAACCCCCGGCCGAATTTCGCCAACACAATGATTTCTCTGCGCAAACGAGCATCCTGACGGGGTCACGATCGGCCCCGATCGTGACCCCTGATTTCGATCAGAAAATCAAGAAAGCCAGAAAGTACGTGCCTAAGCGAGGGTCATCGTTTGACGCCTATTCACAGATAACATCCCCGCCTTCTCCAAAAGGCGATTGGACTGATCACGCCCTCCGACTTGGCAGAATGCCCCGTCGAGGTTTCAAGAGATAGCGGCCGAGAGCTGCGGCCAAGGTGCTCGTCCTTACGCAGCGGTCGTGCAGTCACCGCTTGATCCCGGTCCATCGCACCGCTGACACTTCACGATCCTGTCTCCCTTCTTCAGGGTGCCTTTGCCTTCGCAATTTTTGCACTTCTCTTTCTTTTTGCCGGCTTGCTTCTGCATATTGTTCCTCGATCTGATGACTCCTCGCGCGGAAGGCGGTGTCGATTCAGGCGCTGCCCCAGGCTTCCGATCGGCTGGTACATCAGGCTCGCTCAGCGGTGCACTTTAAGATTCTCCGCCGATGTCTTGCCCTTATTGGGGACTTCATCGTATTCGACGGTCTGTCCCTCGTCGAGACCGCTAAGGCCGGCCTTCTCAACAGCCGAGATATGGACAAATACATCTTTTCCGCCTCCGCTCTCAGGCTGAATAAAACCGTAGCCTTTTTGCGAATTGAACCACTTCACGGTGCCGCGTGCCATTTTCGAATCTCCGGTTGACCATCGAATATAGTGTCAAAGCGTGCGAAGCGCGATCGGATTGTCGCCCGCGGGCTTGCAAGATGAGCGACGTCACCGTCGAAGTTACAGAGTCCTACGGGCGAAGGCGCACGGGACTGCCGATCTGATCAGGATCTATCAAACTGCCTGGAGAGGGCGCATGGTTGTGAGGATACGGGTTACGGGTCAGCCTCGCAGGATCGTTCATCGCGATCATGGCGACCTGACCCGAAAGGAGGATCGCCATGTCGAAAGGCAATGACAAGAAGCCGAAAGCAGACAAGTCCAAGCCAAAGCGCGGTGTCTCGCCTTACAAGGCCGCGCAGGGCACGGGCAAACCGGCGATCAGCCCGTTCGCCAAGAAACCGGGGCGGTAGCCAGCCCTCGCTTGGGTGAAGACTTTCCGTGATCGCCTGGATCCTGCTCGACACGGCACGAGTGCCCGGCAGAGCTGGTTAACCGCGCCTCATGGGGCGTGGTGCCGAATCCTCGATCAAGTCGGGTCACAGCGGACTGATGAACGGTCGCCTCGGCGGATCTGAGGAGGCGCTTGCCGCAATTGCTTGCGAGAGAATCCGAGCCCGTAAGCGGCCGCGGGCAACGATATCGTCCTCGGCCGCCGTGCGATCAAGGTCGGCACCGCAATTCGCCGTCCGCGCCGTCGCGCCAGCAAGCCCCGCTATGAACTGCCGCCATCTCACCGTCATCTCCGCTTAGCTGCTAGAAGGGCAGCCCATTGCGGCCGGGGCTGCCAGGGAACGGGGCGACACTGATTATTGCCACGCTGTGAGGTGTGCGCGACAAGATGGGCTGAAAGAGCTGATGGGCGATATGCTACAAGAGCGGCGAGCACCGCAATTCACGGAGAGCAAGGGTGAGCAAATCTGGCACCACCAATTCCAAGAACGCGCTCTATTGCTCGTTTTGCGGCAAGAATCAGCACGAGGTGCGCAAACTCATTGCCGGACCGACGGTGTTCGTCTGCGACGAGTGCGTCGAACTCTGCATGGATATCATCCGCGAGGACAACAAGTCCTCGCTGGTGAAGTCGCGCGACGGCATTCCGACACCCAAGGAGATTCGCAAGGTCCTCGACGACTATGTCATCGGTCAGGACCATGCCAAGAAAGTGCTGTCGGTCGCAGTCCACAACCACTACAAGCGGCTCAATCACCAAACCAAACATAACGACGTCGAACTCGCCAAGTCGAACATCCTCTTGATCGGTCCGACCGGCTCCGGCAAGACGCTGCTCGCCCAGACGTTGGCACGCATTCTTGACGTGCCGTTCGCCATGGCGGACGCGACGACGCTCACCGAGGCCGGTTATGTCGGCGAGGATGTCGAGAATATCATCCAGAAGCTCCTACAGTCGGCTGACTACAACGTCGAGCGCGCGCAGCGAGGCATCGTCTACATCGACGAAATCGACAAGATCACCCGCAAATCGGAAAATCCTTCGATCACCCGCGATGTGTCAGGCGAGGGCGTACAGCAGGCCTTGCTCAAGATCATAGAAGGCACCGTTGCGTCAGTGCCGCCCCAGGGCGGCCGCAAGCATCCCCAGCAGGAGTTCCTACAGATCGACACCACAAATATCTTATTCATCTGCGGCGGCGCTTTTTCCGGCCTAGAAAAGATCATTTCTGCCCGAGGCCGGGCAACGTCGATCGGCTTCGGAGCCAGAGTGGCGGGACCCGACGATCGCAAGACGGGGGAGATCTTCCGCGAGGTCGAGCCGGAGGACCTGTTGAAGTACGGCCTGATCCCCGAATTCGTTGGGCGTCTACCGGTCCTCGCTACCCTCGAGGATCTTGATGAGCCAACGCTCAAGCGCATTCTGCTCGAACCGAAGAATGCGCTGGTGAAACAGTACCAGCGATTGTTCGAAATGGAGAGCGTCGATCTAACGCTGGCCGAGGATGCGCTTCTGGCGATCTCCAGGAAGGCGATCGAGCGCAAGACCGGGGCGCGCGGCCTTCGCTCGATCATGGAGATCATCCTGCTCGAGACCATGTTCGATCTGCCGAGCCTGGAAGGCGTCGCAGAAGTCGTGATCTCGAGGCAAGTCGTGGAGGGAACCGCGGTGCCCCTCTATATTTACGCAGACCGTGCAGATCGTACGGGCGATGCGAGCGCCTGAGTAGGGCATCTACCGCCAAACGGCGCTTTTGGGCGGTATGGGAAATCAACACAACCAGACTTCGATAATGCGGTCGTCAATCTCATATCGACAGGTTCCCTGAAAAGCCGGGACGCGCCGCGAATAATCTCTATGTCGGCAACTGCCGATCCGATCCCCCCTCTAACCGCGCTTCTTCTCGGGTCTGGTCCCCTTACTGCCTGCCGATG
>CAWBDV010000017.1:0-47280 GCA_963787675.1 uncultured Alphaproteobacteria bacterium
TGGTGTTCGCCGCAGGCTTCACCTCGGCGGTAACCGGCGGGGCGGCCGGCGCGGCCGCTTCGGGGACAGCCGCAGGTTCGGGCTCCGGAGCGGGCGGCGTCGGCTTCGTTCCGATCGCGGTCAGCAGCTTATGGCTGATGTCATAAGGCGTGACCTCGCCCGGCGAGACGATGACGCGGACGCCGAGATGCGTCATGCCCCACAACCGCTGGGCCATCGCGTCCGGCAAGCGGATGCAGCCGTGAGATGCCGGATGGCCGGGCACGACCCCAAGATGCAGTGCGACGCCGGACCAGGTGATGCGCTGCATGTAGGGCATCGGTGCGCCGCTGTAGATATTGGAGTGGTGGTAGCGGTCCTTCTGGATGACGCTGAAGACACCCATCGGCGTCGGATGTCCGGGCATGCCGGTCGACACCGCCGACGAGGCGATCGGATTGCCGTCGTCGTAGACCGTGACATGCTGGTTGCCGATCGAGACGGCGATGATCAGTGGACCGACCGGCGGTGGCGGAGCGGCGGGCTTCGCCGACTTCGTCGTCGTCCCGGTGGGCTCGGACGAGCGCCGGGCAACGGGCGGTGCCCTCCTAGAGTGGGACGAATAAGGGTCGCCGTAGCCGTAGGATGAGTAACCGTAGCCATTATAAGCGGCGATGGCGTGGTTCGGCACAACAGTCAGGCAGAGGCCGAGCGAAGCCGCCCCAGCGGTCCACCCAAGGCCCTTGCGGGCCACTGATTCTCTCATTTTGATTCCCCTTGAACGCGCGGCAGGAACTTGTGGAAAGGTCAGTCTCAGAACCGATACGTCAAACCGACCTTCAGCATCTGGATGTTTCGGCTCACACTGAGATTGTCGGCGGCTGGGGCGAACACGTTGAATTGACGTTCCAGGTGTTGAGGCCGAGGTAGTCGTATTCGATCTTGGCGGACCAGTTGGGCGTGAAGCCGTATTCGATGCCGGCGCCCACGAGCCAGCCGCTGTTGGTGTTCGATGCCGACACCGCTGCGCCCGTGAGGTTATTGGTCACCGTCGCACTATTGTTGACCCAGCCGCCGCCGGCCTTGCCGTAGAATAGCCAGTTGCCGGACGCGACGCCGAAGCGCGCCGCCAGCGTGGTCACCCAGTTGGTGTTCGCGCTCGCGGTCACGAACCCGCCGGTCCGCGACGCATTCAGCGCTGTCGCGTCGAAATCCCACTCCGCGCCGAACACGAAGTTGGAGACCTGGTAATTGTAGCCGAACTGACCGCCGCCGATGAAACCGCTCTTGCTGTCGCTGAGGCTTGCACCGGTGAAGCTGTCGGTCATGTTGCCCGACGCCCAACCGGCCCCGAGATTGCCGCCGACGTAGAAGCCGGTCCAGTTGTAGACGAAAATCGGCGCCGGAGGCGGCATGTAGGGGATGGGCCGGCCGAGATCAGCCGCCGAAGCCCCGTATGCGCTGGCCAGCAGTGACACAGCCGCGGTGATCGAAATCGAAATGTTGCGCATGTTCCCCCTCCACCCATTGAGTAGCCCCTATTGGCTTAGTGTCCTGAGGGCGCTGGTTGGTTCGAAGGAATTCACGATTTTGGATCGTTTTATCGAGGTGTGACCCGGAAGCCACAAACAGACCTGATATGGATCGCCGCCAAGACGCGGCTGCCCGCGCCTACTCGTGGCTTGGGGGGTCCAGCATGCGGGTCGGGATGCGGCGCATTCACGACCAAATCAAAATTTGACCGCAGGCGGCGCGCGCCTCAGTGCGAGATCATCCAGGGCCGGCTGGTGGGAAAGCTCTTCGTTCCGCCCTTGCCGCGTTTCACCATCCGTGATGTCGACGGCGAACAGCAAGCGCAGCCGGCACCGTGGCTGCCTTTCATCGACGACAGCGTGCTCGGCGCATTGGCGCTGCGCTCGTTGGTGGCGTGGGCCAGGCGCGGTCTCGGCCGAGGTATTCACACAGCGCGGTGCGGTCAGGATGACGCGCGGCGCGATGCGCCGCATTCCGGGCACTCGGATGGCAGATCGTATTCCGACATCGCGCGCATCATGGTGAAGGGACCGCAGCGCTTGCACATGTAGTCGTAGACCGGCATGACGCATATCCTTTCGCGAAATCTGCATTCAATGGATCGCTGCGGCAGCTCGATACCACCGCAGCGGAGGAACCATATCTATTTGTCCGGCGACATCGGAATATCGATGCCGCCCTTCACGTGCTTCACCGGTCCGGCGGCGCTCGGCATCACGTCGAACTCGAAAATGTCCGTCGGCAGCCACAGCGTCGCGCAGGCGTTCGGAATGTCGACGACGCCGGAGATATGGCCCTGCACCGGCGCGGTGCCGAGGATGGCGTAGGCCTGCGCTTTCGAATAGCCGAACTTGGTCAGATATTCGATCGCGTTGAGGCAGGCTTGGCGATAGGCGATGTGCACGTCGAGATAGTGCTGCTTGCCCCATTCGTCGACCGAGATGCCTTCGAAGATCAGGTAATCGTTGTAGTTCGGCGTGATCGGCGACGGTTTGAAGATCGGGTTCTTGATCCCGTATTTCGCCATGCCGTCCTTGATGATTTCGACCTTGAGGTGCAGCCAGCCGGCCATTTCGATCGCGCCGCAGAAGGTGATTTCGCCGTCGCCCTGGCTGAAATGCAGGTCGCCCATCGAGAGGCCGCCGCCCTTCACATAGACCGGGAAGTAGATTTTCGAGCCGCGCGACAGGTCCTTGATGTCGCAGTTGCCGCCGTGCTCACGCGGCGGCACCGTGCGGGCGCCTTCGGCGGCGACCTTGGCGCGCACGTCGCCCTTGCGCGGTGCCGCAATGGGCGGTTTCGCCGAACGGCGGCGCCGCCAGCGGCGGAACGCGGTTCGGATCGGTGGCGATCAGATCGCCGCTCGCGCTCGTTCCAGGTGTCGAGCAGCTTCTGATCGGGCAGGCAGCCGATCAGGCCGGGATGGATCAGGCCCGCAAATCGTACGCCCGGAACGTGGCGCGAATGGGTGTAGAGACCGGAAATGTCCCAGATCGACTTCTGCGCCAGCGGGAAATGGTCGGTGAGAAAGCCGCCGCCGTTTTTCTTGGAAAAGAAGCCGTTGAAGCCCCACAGGCTCTCCGGCAGCGCACCGACATCGAGGAGGTCGACGACCAGAAGGTCGCCGGGTTCGGCGCCCTCGACACCGATCGGACCGGACAGGAAGTGCACAATCGTCAGGTCGATGTCGCGCACGTCGTCGGCCGACTCGTTGTTCTTGATGAAGCCGCCGGTCCAGTCATAGGTCTCGATGATGAAATCGTCGCCCGGCTTGACCCAGGCGATGATCGGAATGTCGGGATGCCAGCGATTGTGGATCGCCTCGTTCTTGTAAGGCGATTGTGACAGGTCGATCTTGATGAGGGTTTTAGGCATTACCAACTCCTTCTGCTCTTGTGGGCACTCGGACACTCATGTTTTTGGCGATTTGGGCGCTCGCGAGTTGGCGGGCGGTCCTCCGGTCTCATCGAGCCGGGCCGGTCTGCGGCACGGCGCAAAAAATCTGATCAGACGGCGAGGTATTGCGCGATTGTTGCTTCGTCGATTTGCGCGCGCGTGTCGCTGTGGACGATGCGACCATCCTGCATGACGAGAATGCGGTCCGCGACATCGAGGATGAAGCTCAGGACCTGCTCGCACACGACGATGCACAGATTGCGCAGCTGGCGTATCTCCTTGAGGAGCCGGGCAATGTCCTTGATGACCGACGGCTGAATCCCCTCGGTCGGCTCGTCGAGCAGAAGGATCTTCGGATCGCTCGCCAGCGCCCGCGCGATCGCCAGCTGTTGTTGCTGGCCCCCCGACAGGTTGCCGCCGCGCCGCTGCTCGAACTCGCGCAACACCGGAAACAGCCGATAGATTTCCTCCGGGATGTCGCTCTTTCCAGTCACCACGCGCCCGGTTTCGATGTTCTCCCGCACGGTCATGGTGCCGAAGATTTGGCGCCCTTGCGGAACGTAGGAGAGGCCCCGCTTGACCCGCGAATGGCTCGGCAAATGGGTGACGTCCTTGCCTTCGACCAGAACCTGGCCTGACCGCGAAGGCATGACGCCAATGAGCGATTTCATGAGCGTCGATTTGCCCATCCCGTTGCGGCCGACGATGGCCACGATTTCCCCGGGCGTGACGGTGAAATTGACGCCGTGAAGCACTTCGCTTTGGCCATAGGCCACGTTGAGATTGCGAACGTCGAGCACGACCTTGTCTCCTCAATGGCCCAGATAGACTTCCTTGACCTGGGGATCGTTCTGGATCTTCGCCATGTTGCCTTCCGCCAGGACCTTGCCCTGGTGCAGCACCGTCACCCGGTGCGCGATGCTCTCGACGAACTTCATGTCGTGTTCGATGACGACGACGGCGCGTCCCTTGGAGACACGTCCAAGCAGTTCCGCGGTGCGCGTGCGTTCGGACACGCTCATGCCGGCCACCGGCTCATCGAGCATCAAGAGTTCGGGGTCCTGCATCAGCAGCATGCCGATTTCGAGCCACTGCTTCTGGCCATGGCTCAAGGTCTCGGCCATGCGGTCGATCTGGTCTTCGAGGAAGATCATGCCCGCGATCTCGCGTACCCGTTCGATCACTTCCGGGGTGCGCTTCCAGAACAGCGCGCCGCCGACGTTGCGGCCGCGCGGCACCGAGATTTCGAGATTCTCGAACACCGTCAGATCTTCGTAGATCGACGGCGTCTGGAACTTGCGGCCGATGCCGCGCCGGACGATTTCGTGTTCCTTGAGCCCGGTGATCTCCTGATCCTTGAACTTGATCGAACCGCTCGACACTTTGGTGCGGCCGCAGATGAGATCGAGCACCGTGGTCTTGCCGGCGCCGTTGGGGCCGATGATCACGCGCAACTCGTCCTTGTCGATGTAGAGGTTGAGGCCGTTGACCGCCTTGAACCCATCAAACGAGACCGTGACGTCTTCAAGCGCGAGCAGGAAATCGGTGCTGGAGGACATGGGCTGCCCCTATTCGGCGGCTTGCGGACTCGGATGGCCGAGCGGCGCGGCGTCCGCTGCAACCGGCCGATGAGCGGCACGAGCTGATCGGTGACGAGACCGGCAAGCCCACGCGGGAAGGCGAGGACGACGGCAATGAACAGGCCGCCCATGGCGAACAGCCACAGCTCCGGAAAGCTTTCGGAAAAGACGGTCTTGCCCCAGTTGACGAGGAGCGTGCCGACTACCGCGCCGACCAACGAGTGACGGCCACCGACCGCGCAGAAGATCACCATATCGATCGACGGCACGATGCCGACGAATGACGGCGACATGAACCCGACCTGCAGGGTGAACATGGCGCCACCAACGGCGGCGAGAGCCGACGCCAGGCAAAAGACGAATATCTTGAAGTTCGCGACGTCATAGCCGGAGAACCGCACCCGGTCCTCCTTGTCGCGCACGGCGACGAGGATGCGCCCAAGTTTGCTGGAGATCACGAACCGCGCCAGCAGCATCGATCCGAGCAGTAGTGCGCAGCACACGAAGTAGAGAATGTACTTGGCGTGGTCGGTGCGGATGTCCCAGCCAAGCAGCGTACGCAGGTCGGTGATGCCGTTGATGCCGCCGGTGTAGCCTTGGCGGCCGACGATCAGGATCGTCATCACCGCAGCAAGGGCCTGGGTGATGATCGCGAAATAGACGCCGCCGACCCGGCGCTTGAACATCGCGACGCCGACGATGAACGCGAAGATCGTCGGCACCAGAATGACAGCGATAAGCGCAAACGGCAGATATTTGAACGGCACCCAGAAGAACGGCAGCTCGGTGATCTGATTCCAGTCCATGAAGTCCGGAATCCCCGGGGTAGACTGGATCTTGGTGTTCGCCACGCTCGATGCCTCGAGCTTGAGGAACATCGCCATGCAGTAGCCGCCGAGACCGAAGAACACGCCCTGGCCGAGGCTCAGGATTCCGGTGTAGCCCCAGCACAGCACGAGGCCGACGGCGACAAAGGCGTAGGTCAGATATTTGCCGACGAGGTTGAGGCGGAAGTTGTCGAGGAGCAGCGGCAAAACCACCACGATCAGTATTGCGATCAGGGCGAAGCCGATCAGTTCGAGACTGCGATTGTTCTTGATCATTGCCGACATGGATCACCTTCTGACCTTGAGGACGAACAGGCCCTGCGGTCGCAACATGAGGAGACCGATGACGAAAAGGAGCGTCAGCACCTTGGCCATCGAACCGGACATGAAGAATTCGAGCGTCGATTGCGATTGGGAGATGGTCAGGGCCGATGCGATGGTGCCGAGCAGGCTTTGCGCGCCGCCGAACACGACGACGAGAAAGGTGTCGACGATATAGAGCTGGCCGGCGGTCGGGCCCGTCGACCCGATCATCGTGAACGCCGAGCCGGCGACACCGGCGATGCCGCAGCCGAGCCCGAACGTCAGCATGTCGATGTGCCGCGTATCGATGCCGACGGCCTCGCTCATGGTACGGTTCGCGACCACGGCCCGCACTTGCAGCCCCCAACGCGAGCGGTACATCAAGATCGCAACGACCGCGGTGATGACGAACGTGAGCCCCATCACGAACAGCCCGTTGATCTGGACCTCGATCGATTCCGTGACCGGAAGCGCGCCCATCATCCACGGCGGCAGTTCGACGCCGACCTCGCGCGCTCCGAAGATCGAGCGGAACGCCTGCTGCATGATGAGGCTCAGTCCCCAGGTCGCGAGCAGGGTATCGAGCGGCCGAGCGTAGAGATGGCGTATCAGCAGCCACTCGACCGCAAGGCCGAGCGCGCCCGACACGATAAAGGCGACCACCATAGCGGCGAAGAAGTAACCGGGATAAAGGCCGGGCAGATAGGTCTGGCACAGGTGCGAGCACAGATAGGTCATGTAGGCGCCGAGGATCATGAACTCGCCGTGCGCCATGTTGATAACGCCCATCTGGCCGAAGATGATGGCGAGACCCAGCGCCATCAGCACGAAGACCGAAAACAGGATCAGGCCGGCGAAGCCCTGCATCGCCAGGATCGAGCCCCATTCGCCAAGCGAATAGCCCATGAGCATGTGCGGCTCCTGCGTGTTGTGCGGCAGTATTCGAAAACGCGGGTTGTCTCGGTGGTTCGCCCCGGCGCCGAGCAAATGCGCCGGGGCGATGAGCGTCTGATGCCGAGTTACTGGTAGCCCTTCGGGAACGGATCGGGCTCCATCAGGTTGGCGGTCTCGTAGATGACGTCGTACTGACCGTCGGCGCGGGCGCGACCGACGCGGGTCTTGCTCCACAGGTGATGGTTCTCGTGGATGCGCACGTAACCTTCGGGCGCGCCGGTGAACTCGACGCCGGGCGACGCGGCCGCGACCTTGTCGATGTCGAACGAGCCGGCCTTCTCGACGGTGAGCTTCCATAGCCAGGGGCCGAGATAGGCGGCCTGGGTGACGTCGCCGATCACGGTCTTGTCGCCCCACATCTTGTGGAAGGCGGCGACGAAGGCCTTGTTGTTGTCGTTCTTGAGCGACTGGAAGTACTTCATGCAGGCATAGGCGCCGACAATGTTCTCGCCGCCGATGCCGTCGATTTCGTCCTCGGTGACCGAGATCGTCATCAGCGTCTGCTTGTTGAGATCGATGCCGGCGGCCTTGAGCTGCTTGTAGAAAGCGACGTTGGAGCCGCCGACGATGATCGCGTAGATCACATCGGGCTTCGACAGCTTCATCTTGTTGATGACGGAGTTGAACTGCGTCGAGCCGAGCGGGAAGTATTCTTCGCCGAGCACCTTCAGCTTGAGCACGTTTTCGATGTGCTTGCGCGCGATCTTGTTCGACGTGCGCGGCCAGATGTAGTCGGACCCCAGGAGATAGAAGGTCTTGGCGCTCTTCTCCTTCTGCACCCAGTCGAGGCCCGCAAGGATTTGCTGAGTTGCCTCCTGGCCGGTGTAGATGACGTTCTTCGACTGCTCGAGACCTTCATAGAAAGTCGGGTAGTACAGCATTCCGTTGTACTGCTCGAACACCGGCAGCACGGCTTTGCGCGAGGCTGAGGTCCAGCAGCCCATGACGGACGCGACCTTGTCGTTGACGAGGAGCTTCTTGGCTTTCTCGGCAAAGGTTGGCCAGTCGCTCGCGCCGTCTTCCTGGATGAACTTGATCTTGCGGCCGAGCACCCCGCCCTGAGCGTTGATCTGCTCGATCGCGAGTTTCTCGGCCTCGACCGACCCGGTCTCTGAAATGGCCATGGTGCCGGTGACGGAGTGAAGAATGCCGACCGTGACTTCGGTGTCGGTGACCGCAAGGCCGGTGGTGTTGATCTTCGCGGTCGGGAATTGCTGCGCCAGGGCGTGCGGCGGCAGCAGCGCGGCCGCCGACATCGCGGCCGTGCCCATGAGCAATTTGCGGCGGGACAAGGGTTCAATTTTCGGGATTTCAAAAGACATGCGGCGCCTCGCTTCGTTGATCGGTGGGGACGGAGGGCTACTTGCCCCCTCGGACCGATAGTGAAGCGCCCATACCGCAATGCAGCATACGTCAATTGACGTATGTTCCTACGCAATTTTACCCATCACAGTGTTGGTCAGAAGCGGTGAGCGCGCCGAGGCGTCCGGGCCGATCGCGCGGCAGGCGGTTTATGCCTCATATTGCAGCGGAAACTGCCGTGACTTTCGTCACGTCGGTGGAACGATTTCAGCATAAATTGGACCGTCGGCGGGGTCGTCGCCGTCTCCCGGCGAGGAGGCATGGGGTATTTTTGCAACGCAATAAGTGCCGCAGGGTCCAGGTGCGGAAACGCGGTCGTACCGGAGAAGAAAAGGCCGAGAGAGGAGCCGTCCAAGCGAGCGAGCTGACAGGAGGAGCAGGATGACTGCTCATCAACGTATCGTTCGCGTCAGGCGAAACTATAACCAGTGGGTCGCCAATCAGACCCTCGAAGATTATGCCCTGCGCTTCACGGCGAAGAGCGCCCGCCGGTGGTCGAGCCTGCGCGTCGCCAATACCGCCATTGGCGCAATCTCGTTTCTCGCCCTTGAAGCGATTGGCGGCGCCGTCACGCTCAACTACGGGTTCGTCAACGCGACCGGCGCCATCTTGGCCGTCGGCGCTCTTATTTTCCTGACCGGCGTGCCGATCGCCTACTACGCTGCGAAATATGGCGTCGACATCGATCTCCTGACGCGTGGCGCGGGGTTCGGCTATATCGGCTCGACCATTACGTCGCTGATCTATGCCTCATTCACGTTCCTGTTTTTCGCCATCGAAGCGGCGATCATGTCGCTCGCGCTCGAGCTATGGTTCGGCATTCCGCTGCCGATCGACTACATCATCAGCTCGCTGGTGATCATCCCGCTCGTCACCCACGGCATAACGTTCATCAGCCGGCTGCAGCTTTGGACGCAGCCAATATGGGTCGTCCTTCACGTTCTCCCGTTCCTTTTCATTGCGGTCTACGACGCACCGTCGTTCGATGGCTGGACGCACTACCAGGGAAGCGCGGGCGCGGACGGTCAGTCGTTCAACCTTATCTTGTTCGGCGCCGCCTCGACCGTGGTGTTTTCGCTCATCGCCCAGATCGGCGAGCAGGTGGATTTTCTGCGCTTCCTGCCGGCACAACGGCGATCGAGCACGTGGTGGATCGCATATCTCACTGCAGGTCCGGGCTGGATTGTTCCCGGTCTCTTGAAGCTGCTCGCCGGCTCTTTTCTCGCCTATCTGGCCGTGAGCCACATGGTTCCCGTGGACAAAGCAGCCGAGCCCACGCAGATGTATCTCGTGGCGTTCCAGGACGTGTTTTCCTCGCCGCGGCTGGCGCTCGCCTTCACCTGTACGTTCGTCATCATCTCCCAGATCAAGATCAACGTCACTAATGCCTATGCGGGTTCGATCGCCTGGTCGAACTTCTTCTCACGCCTCACGCATAGTCATCCGGGCCGGGTCGTCTGGCTTGTCTTCAATGTCGCCATCGCCCTGCTGCTGATGGAGCTCGGCATATTCAAAGCGCTCGAACACATCCTCGGCCTCTATTCGCTGGTGGCCGTGGCCTGGGTCGGCGCGCTGGTCTCCGATCTCGTCGTCAACAAGCCGCTCGGCCTGAGCCCGCCGTTCATTGAGTTCAAGCGCGCCCACCTCTATGACATCAACCCGGTCGGCGTCGGTTCCATGATGCTAGCAACCCTGATGGGCGTCATTGCTTATTCCGGAGCCATGGGCGCAACGCTTCAGGCACTCGCAAGCTTTGTCGCCCTTGGCGTTGCGTTTGCGTCGGCGCCGGCAATCGCCGCCATCACCCGCGGCAAATATTATCTGGCGCGCGCGCCACGCACGGTGACCGGCGGGCCTGCGACCGTGCGCTGCTGCATTTGCGAGCACCACTTCGAGGCCGAGGATATGGCGCAGTGCCCTGCCTATTCCGGACCGATCTGCTCGCTATGCTGCTCGCTCGAAGCGCGGTGTCACGATTTCTGCAAGCCCACCTCCCGCCTGTCCCATCAGATCGGCACGTGGATGAGCCGCACCTTGCCGGCCTGGATGGTGCGGTCGATCAACGCCGACATCAGCCACTTCGTCGGCGTGCTATTGCTGTTCGCGGCGATCATCGGATCGGTGCTGCTGTTCGTCTATTTCCAGGTGTCTTTCGAACCGAATGTGCATAAGGAAATATTGCGCTCAGCACTCTGGACGGTGTTCTTCATCCTGGCGATCGTCGCCGGCGTTGCGGCGTGGTTGTTCGTGCTGGTGCATGAGAGCCGCCGCGTCGCCGAAGAGGAGAGCCGGCGGCAGACCGAACTGTTGATGCAGGAAATCGAGGCGCACAAGCGCACTGATGCCAAGTTGCAGGAGGCCAAGGAGAAGGCCGAAGCCGCCAGCAAGGCGAAGAGCCGCTACGTGGTGGGGCTCAGCCACGAATTGCGCACGCCGCTCAATGCCGTCGTCGGCTATGCGCAAATTCTCGAGCGCGATCCTGCGATCCCCACCCGCAGGCTCGATGCGATCCAGGTGGTCCGCCGCAATGCCGAGTATCTCTCCGGGCTGATCGACGGCTTACTTGATATATCGAAGATCGAGGCTGGTCGCTTCGAGGTGAACCGCAACGAAGTGCGGCTGCGCGAATTCCTCGACCAGCTCGTGGCCATGTTCCGGCTTCAGGCCGCCGCCAAGGGCATCGAGTTTCGCTTCGAGACGTCGCAGAACCTGCCGACCGCGGTCTACACCGACGAAAACCGCCTCCGCCAGATTCTCATCAATCTCCTGTCCAATGCCATCAAGTTCACGGACAAGGGGCATGTCACCATGCGGGTTGGCTACCGCAATCAGGTCGCCCGCTTCGAGGTCGAGGACAGCGGCATCGGCATCCACCGCGACGATGTCGAGCGCATCTTCCAGCCGTTCGAGCGCGCGAAACACGGCCCGGCCAGTGCACAAGCCGGCACCGGCCTTGGCCTCACCATCACGAAGATGCTGGCCGAGATCCTGGGCGGCGAGATCACCGTGCGCAGCGAGCCGGGACGCGGCAGCACCTTCCAGGTGAAGCTGATGCTGTCCGAGGTGGTCCGGCCGCGCGGCGGTCTGCCGATCGAACATCGCCTATGCGGCTATGAGGGGCCGCGCCAAACCATTCTCGTCGTCGATGACGACAAGATTCACCGCGACCTTGTGCGCGAACTCCTGGAGCCACTCGGCTTCACCGTGCTTACCGCGGCAAACGGTGCAGAATGCCTCGCGATGATCGGCGATTGCCGCCCAAACCTGGTCCTGCTCGACGTGTCAATGCCTGAAATGGATGGGTGGGAGGTCGCGCGGCAGATCCGCCAAAGGCTGCGCGAACGCCCGGCGATCATCATGTTGTCGGCGATCACCTTGGAAAAGGATCGCGAGCTCGCGCCCGACCGTGCCTACGACGAATACATGATCAAGCCGATCGATCTTCGGCAGATGCTCGAGAAATTCCAGACCTTGCTCGACATCAAATGGACCATGGAGCCGACCGACAGTGAGTTGCGGCGGGCGATGCCGTCGACGAAATCCGGTGTGCTGCCGGCGGAGGAGCTCGATGCACTGATTACACTTGGCCAGATCGGGCATTATCGCGGCATCACGGCGCGGCTCGACGAGATCGATAGCCGCCTGCCGGAGCTCGCCGGATCGACGGCCGAGCTGCGCGCCATTCTCAATTCATTCAACCTCACGCACTTGCTCGCTGTCTTGGAGATGCAGCGGAAAGTTCATGCGCGCTAAGGACGCTGGAGACATCATTCTGATCGTCGATGATTCGCCCGACACCCTGCGCATGTTGACCGATGCGCTGGAGGAGGCGGGCATGACGGCGCTCGTCGCCCTTGAAGGCGCGCAGGCACTCGCGATCGCCGCGAAGATCACACCCGATGCCATCCTGATGGATGCCGTGATGCCGAGCATGGACGGCTTCGAGACCTGCCGCCGGCTCAAGCGCAACAAGGCGCTCGCCCATGTGCCGGTGATCTTCATGACCGGCCTCAGCGACACCCGGGACATCATCAAGGGGCTGGAGGCGGGTGGCGTCGACTATGTGACGAAGCCGATCGTGCCGGACGAATTGCTGGCGCGGATCCGCGTCCATCTCGCCAATGCCCGCCTCGCCCACAGCGCCCGCGCCGCGCTCGACGCGTCCGGCCGCTACCTGCTCGCAACCGATACGTCGGGCCACATACTGTGGTGCACGCCACAGACTGCGACCTTTCTTGGCCTCGCATTCGGCGATTTTCACGGCGCCGGCTATCTGCTGCCGGCCAACGTGCAGGAGTGGTTGCGAAGTCGCGCGAACGCCGGCGCGAGCTTCACGTCGGACTCAGTCGCGCTCGCGAGCAATTCGAGTCCGCTCAAATTCCAGCTGTCCTATGTGGGTGAGGTCGCGCCTGACGAAATCTTGCTGCGCCTCATCGAGACCGAGAGCGAGAACGACAACCTTGTCCTCAAGCGCAAGCTGCAGCTCACCCAGCGCGAGTCCGAAGTGCTGATGTGGATCGCCCGCGGCAAGTCGAATTGCGATATCGCGGAAATTCTCAGCTTGAGCCCGCGGACCGTGAACAAACACTTGGAGCAGATCTACGCCAAGCTCGGGGTCGAGAACCGCGCCTCCGCGGCCGCCCTCGCCGTTCGCATGCTCGGCGTGCGGTAGTACGATTTCGCCCCGTTGGTTTGCGGATAGCCTTTCTGCTGAAGAAATCGCGGGCACGTCATCATGGCGTGCTGCGCCGACAATCTGCGCGCATAGTCACGGGTGAGTTTTTTGGATGACGAAATGCACGCGCAATCGCTCCTGGGCCGGAAGATTTCGTGGCCATGCGCAAACCGGAACTGGTAACTTCGCTGATGGAGTGGAGGATACGAACGTGAGGAAGTCGATCATCGTCAGCATGGCGTTTTGTGCAGCGATAGCGGCCGGACATGCTCATGCTTTCGCAAAGAAGCCAGCTCGCACCGCACACAGGCACCCCATCAGGTGGGCAGAAACCAGCAGGTTTGCCGCGTCGCCAACTCCATTTTGGATACCGGCGCACCCTCTCATCCATGACTGCGTGCACGTCCAATTTCCGCAGTGCAGTCGGGGTGGATTGAATGACGGATCGTTCCGGTGAGGTCGTAAGCGCTTCCAGGCCCGCAGGTTTCGATGCCGGTGTCGATTAACGTGACACCGGCATCCAGGGCTGCCGCAATCGTGCGGAGGCTTTCCGCATCGTCGGATGGGCTGTCGATGCCGGGCGACATGCCCATGCAACCGAGACCAAGCACGCTGACGGCCGGCCACCCTCTTCCAGGGTTGTGATGTTCATGCGCGTTCGATCGCCTAGGTCCTCTTTGGCAACGCCAGATTGATGTTGATGTTCTTCTCCTGCGTGAAGGAGATGAGTTCCTCGAGGCACTCTTCGCGACCGATGCCGGACTGCTTGTAGCCGCCGAACGGCGTGCCGATGAAATGCTTGGATGTGTCGTTGACCCAGATGAATCCCGCCTCCACGGCGGCCGCCGTGCGGTGCGCCGTGGTGAGATCGTTGGTCCAGATCGAGGCCGTCAGTCCGTACTCGACGGAATTGACTTGCTCGATCATCGCCGCCTCGTCGGTCCATTTGACGACGCCGACCACAGGGCCAAATATCTCCTCCCTGAAGATACGCATCGACGGCTTCACGTCGGCGAATACCGTCGGCTCGATATAGAGGCCCTTGGCAAGTGCGGGATCATTTGGCCGTCCGCCGCCCGTGACCAGGCGTGCGCCTTCTTTGTTGGCCGATTCGATGTAGCTCATCACGCGATCGAACTGCACTTTGGAAATGATCGCGCCCATCGTGGTTGATGGATCGGTCGGGATACCGGGCTTCCAGTGCTTGATGCGGACTTTTACCCGCTCCAGAACGGCGTCGTAGATTTTCTCATGGATGAAAGCGCGGCTCGTGGATCCGCAGCTCTGGCCGCACCAAGTGAAGTTCATTCCGCTGACCAGGCCCGTTGCAACGGCATCCGGATCGGCGTCGGGATAGGCGATCAACGCATTCTTGCCGCCCAATTCGAATAAGACCTTCTTTAGGGTGTCTGCGGCGGCCCGCATCACCGCACGCCCCGTAGGCACGCTGCCAATCAACGAGATCTTGGCGACTTCCGGGTGGCTAGCCAGCGCGGCGCCAGCCTCTTTTCCGCCGGGAACGAGACTAAACACGCCGGGCGGCAGGAGACCGTCGATCAGTTCGGCGAGCCGCAGCGACGACAAGGGCGACTGCTCCGGCGGCTTCATGACGATGGTATTGCCGGCGGCCAGCGGGGCTGCCGATTTCCCAGCAATGAACATGAACGGATGATTGAATGGCACGATCCGGCCGACCACGCCCAGCGGTTCGCGGACCGAGAAATTCAGCCGATCCGGGCCCATCGGAATCGATGCGCCCTTCATTTCCGTGACAAGGCCGGCGAAGAACTCGATCTGCGCCGCCGCCACATTCGCGTCGCCCATCATCTCCGTGAGGGGATTGCCGCAGTCGGCGGAATCGATCATGGCGAGTTCGCCCGCATTCTCACGAAGGACCCGCGCAATCTCTTTGAGCATCTTGGCACGCTCCAATGGCGGAACTCGCCGCCACTCCTTGAAAGCCGCCTTCGCTGCCTTTACCGCGGCGTCGATATCCTCGGCACCGCAGTCTGCGGAGGGGCCGAGCGAGTCCCCCGTCCCAGGGCTGATCTGATCGACGGTCCGGCCGCCCTTTGGCTCGTGCCACTTGCCGCCGTAGTAAGCGCCCCGCCGCGTCGGCAGGTTGAGCTTGATCGAGGCGAGCGAGTTGGGTGCGACGGGCGTGTTCATGAGCGATCTCCCTAAATCCTTTGAACGAAGCGGATTGTTGGCGAGGTCAAGCCGCGGGCAGCGTCTTCGAACGTTGGTCGGGCTTGTGCGTCGTATTTGTCCGCTTTTGGACCCCGATCAGTGCATATTCGGCGATCGGGAGTTTGGTGTTGTACCGCGTTTGGGTGCAGTCCTCCAAATAGGCTCCCCGCACGCACCGCAAAACGTCCGACGACCTGTTGGCCGACACCGTCTCTCGAGATTATTGTGGCGAATACTCGCGATTCCCCGTCAAAAGATCGGGTAGACTAAGGTCGCCACGTGACCTGATAGGTATCAGCGACGAGCGGTTACGATAATTCCTGCAGATGGGGAGCAGATGATCTCATCCTTCGCGTTGAAGTCCTTCGGTAGGCCGCATGCGCGCGGAGCAAAGTGGGCCGGACTTGCGGCCGGCGTTGCCATTGTCGCTTGCGTGAGCGGTCCCGTCTTCGCCCAGGCGCCCGAGAAGATTCCCGACCTTGGCTCGTTGAGCGGTTTTGCCTGGACTCCGTTGAACATAAACGGTGGAATCGCACGCTACGGCACCGGCTGGTTCGACCCGCCCGCCGGGCTGCGTGGGCCGATCAAGCAACATCCTGACTATCCGCTGCGCGGCAACGAAACCGGCAGGCCAACGCCCGCGCTCGGCAACTACAAAGACCCGATCCTCAAGCCCTGGGCCGCCGAGCAAATGCGCCTGTCGAATGAGGAGGTTCTTTCCGGCAAGGTGGCGATTCCGTTCCTGGCTCAGTCGCGCTGCTGGCCAGGGGGCGTGCCCGGTCAACTGCTTTGGACGTCAGAACCGGTGTATTTCATTCAGACGCCCAAGGAGGTGTGGATGATTTGGCAGCGCGACCAGTGGGTGCGCCGTATCTACATGACCGACCACCATTCGGAGGCGGCGAAACCCTCGTGGTATGGCGAGTTGATCGGCCGCTACGAGAACGGTGAACTGGTCGTCGATACCATCGGCCTCGGTGCGAACATGTTGAGTTTCATTGACATGTACCGCACTCCGCACACCGAAAAGCTGCATGTCACGGAACGCTTCAAGGTCACGGCAGACAACAAGTTCCTGGAAGCCTTCGTCAGGATCGAGGACCAGGACACCTTCAACGAACCCATGTATATGACCAAGCGCTGGCGCCGGGATCGCAATGTCTGGCTGGAAACCATCTGCGCCGAGAACAATATCGACCCCTTCAAGGAAAACCCGGTTGAACCTCCGCAAGCGCAACGGCCGGATTTTTGATGCAACGGCGGCGCATTGCCTGTGCGCCCCCTCAGCATGACTTACCCGCCGCGGATCACCAGACTCAGCAAACCCGGCGCAATGGCGGCACCGAGACCGAACACAACCGCGCGACGAATTTGCCGCTGTATGTGTGCGAGCAACTCCGCGTCCCCGTTGTCCTGATGCTGCGGTTGCGCCAGCAGCAACGGCGCGGTAATGCGTCCGGCAGCCCAGGCCGCTCCCACCGCGCCGAGCACCAATGCAGACATGAAATTAGCTCCGATGACCGCCGGCAGCAGTATCAGCACGACCAAGCTCGGATGTGGCGGAAATCGGATCGCGATGAGGGGTGCCAGCGGAGCAGTGCCGATGAGCGTCCCGACTGGCACCCAAATCAATACGAAGACAGCGACCCAAATGAGCCGAGTTCCGATCGGCGCAGCGCGGCCCATCTCGTGTAGCCGCTTTCTTTGCTCAGGCGTGTAGCGGAACAGCGGCCAGACGGCGATGCCTGGGCGGGCAACATGAGACGTTGAAAAGGTCATCGCCCAGAAACGCAGTGTCTTAAACTGCCACTCAGTCAGTGCTTCCGGCACACAAGCACCCAGCCAATCCTCTGCGGCCACCCGGCCACCTATATACATCTCCTGAATGGTGATTGCAGGCAATTCACGTCGTGTCGCCCAATGGTAGTTGTGGGTTTGCTGGTCTTCGGCTCGCCGAAAGGTAACGCTGGGATCGCGCCTTTTTCCTTTGTGCCATGACCGATCTAGATCGATGCCGCAAACCGGCGGCGTGACGCTATACTTGAGCCATGGCAACGGGAGGATGCCAATGACCGATGGGCGAACTGCCTTTCTCGCCGCGCGAGATCTCTTGTTGCGTCATCGCATGGATTACGACTCGGCCTTGCGTGAGTTCCGGTGGCCTGTCCTCGACCGCTTCAATTGGGCCCTCGATCACTTCGATCAATTGCCGGCTACCGCGACCGCGTTGTTGCTCGCGGGCGAGACCGAGGAGTCACTGAGCTTTGGCGAACTGCGCGCGCGATCGAACCAAGTCGGAAACTACTTGAGTGCGCTTGGCGTCGCTCGCGGCGACCGAGTGCTTGTGGTTCTCCCCAACATCCGCCAACTGTGGGAGGCGATGCTGGCGCTGATGAAGCTTGGCGCCGTGATAGTCCCTGCGACGACTCTGCTCACCGAATCTGATCTTGCTGACCGGTTCAGGCGCGGGCGGATCCGGCACGCGATCGTTTCTGCGAGCCTGACCAACCGCTTTGCCGGCCTTTCTGGCGCATATACGCGGATCGCCATCGGCGGGGCGCCGGGTTGGCATCGCTTCGAAGACGCCTATGACGAGTCCGACAGCTTCGCACCGAAGGGCGAAACGCGCGCCGATGACCCGCTGCTCCTCTATTTCACGTCGGGCACTACGGCAAAGCCCAAGATGGTCTTACACAGCCATCAGAGCTACCCGGCTGGTCACCTCTCAACGCTGTACGCGATCGGCCTGCAGCCCGGTGACCGCCACTTGAACATTTCATCGCCGGGTTGGGCGAAACATGCCTGGAGCAGCTTTTTTGCGCCGTGGAGCGCCGGCGCTGCCATTGTGGCGCTGACACAGCCGCGCTTCGACGCGAAGCAGACGCTCGATGCACTGGTGCGCTGCAAGGTGACGACGTTCTGCGCGCCGCCGACGGTCTGGCGCGTGCTGGTGCAACAGGACCTGGCCACGTGGCGGGTCGGCCTGCGTGAGGCTGCGTCCGCGGGAGAGCCGCTCAACCCGGAGGTGATCGCGCATGTCGAGCGCACATGGGGCGTCACAGTGCGCGATTTCTACGGTCAGACCGAAACCACCGCCCTCGTCGGCAACACCCCTGGGCAGCCCGTCGTGCGTGGATCAATGGGACGGCCCCTTCCGGGCTATCATGTCCGGATCATCGATGAGATGGGACACGATGCCGAAGAAGGCGAGATCGTCATCGCGCTCACGCCGCGTCCCTTGGGTCTGATGCAGGGCTATCAGCAAGACGACGGCTCGATCGCACGTGTTGAAGGGGACTTTTACCGGACCGGCGATACAGCCTCGATCGCAAGTGATGGTCGGCTCACCTACATTGGCCGCACCGACGATGTCTTCAAATCCTCTGATTACCGGATCAGCCCTTTCGAGATAGAGAGCGCACTCATCGAGCACCCGGCGGTGGCCGAGGCGGCTGTCGTACCATCGCCTGACCCGCTGCGCCTTGTTGTGCCCAAGGCATTCATCTTACTCGCCGAGGGTCACACGCCGGATCGCACGACGGCGCGCGACATCTTTGCGACTCTGCGGGCGCGCCTTGCGCCCTATCAGCGCATCCGGCGCCTCGAGTTCGCAGAATTGCCGAAGACGATCTCCGGCAAGATCAGACGAGTCGAACTGCGGCAGCGTGAGGCCGAGCAGCGAGAGCAGAACCGGCGCGGTCTCGCCGAGTTCTGGGAAGAGGATTTCCCGGAGATCGCTCGCCCGACCCCCCAGTAGCAGACCCAGCGACAATACCAATCCTGCTTCAACCGAGTGTCTCGTTCTCTTCTCCAACGGAGCGCTCACGAACATCTCCGAGTGCTTACCGGGCGCTTGCCGATGGCGTTGGATGACCGTGGACGATCTATCGGCCGGCGTCGCCGTACCATCATTCCTGCAGACTTCGTCTCGCAGCACGAGCGGCGACTGCCATACCGGATCGTGAACATAAACCCCACCGGCAAGCCACACCACATAACCGGCGCCCCGCTGACCAACGACGTATGGGCCGCCGATTGACAGAGAATGGACAAGAGTCAATTCATGGATGGTAAGCCGATGAAGGTGGGCAAGAGAATTCCACCGCCGGTTGATAGCTTTGGAGGAAAACATGAAAAATCAGATTTCGGTCGATTCGTTTGCCCGCGCGGCCGCGCTGACGGCGGCGTTGTTGATGATGGCTGGCAGTGCTGGGGCGGCGGACGAACCGAAATACCCGGACATGGCGGGTCAGTGGATTAGGGTCGGCTCCGGTTTGTGGGACGCGACCAAAACATTCGGGCGGGGGCAGCAAGCCCCGCTGACGGCAGAGTATGAAGCGATTTTCGAGGCCAATCTGGCGGATCAGGCTGCCGGCGGACCGGGCGGCCTACCCTCTTGGTATTGCATGCCGCAAGGCATGCCGATGATGATGATGGCGCTCGACCCAATGGAAGTGATTGTGACGCCGTCCACGACGTATGTCCTGACGAGCCACGTCAACGACTCCTACCGTAGAATTTTCACCGACGGACGAAGCTGGCCCAGGGAGGTCGAACCGACCTACAAAGGGTATTCCATCGGCAAGTGGATCGATGAAGACGGCGACGGCAAGTACGATGTGCTTGAAGTCGAGACCCGTCACTTGAAACCGCTTCGCAGTTACGATTCCAGCGGCGTTCCGTTCCATAAGGATGGCGAGACGGTCATCAAGGAGCGGATCTATTTCGACAAGGGCAATCAAAACACGCTCCACGACGAGGTGACCGTGTTCGATCATTCGCTTACGCGCCCGTGGATTGTGACCAGGAATTATCGACGCAATGCGGATCCGCAGCCGAGCTGGAACGAAGAAGCCTGCGCAGAAGGCAATCCGTTGGTCCGCATTGGAAACGACGCGTATTTTATGAGCAGCGACGGATACCTGATGCCGACCAAGAAGGGCCAGGCGCCGCCTGATTTGAGGTATTTCAAGGATAAGCGCTAGCGTCCCCTCGACGCTCTCGTTTTTCAGGTTGATGCCGAGGCCGCTCACTCGCGGCGCACGCCGATCCAACGGTCTGCGCGGCCTGAGACATGGGTGAACTCTGCAGCCTCGACAACCCGTCCAGCCCGAGGTTGTCACCCATGTCTTAGGTACGTCCTGTTACCTATGTATCCGGGCTGGACAAAACGAATCTCTGGTGCCGCAAGAGGGATTCGAACCCCCGACCCCATCATTACGAATTAAAATCTCCGTCTCCCACTAGGTCTCGATGCGGACACGGATTTTGTTGTGTCCGCATCATTTGTTATTGATAAACCGTAATTTTCGCAGACACCACGTCACGTTTCATAGACAGTCACTGACAGTCGCGTTACATCTGTAGTGCGGACACAGTGCGGACATGGAACGGATGAAGCGCGAACGGCTGAACGAGGAAGCGATTAAACGTCTGCCGATCCCGGACGAGGGTAATCGCATCACCTACTTTGCGGGGGCCGTCCTTCAAGGGCTAACGGCACCACGAGGTTTCGGGGTGCGGGTAACCGCCGGGGGGAGCCAAGTCCTTCGTAATCAACTACCGGATAAAGGGTCGCGAACGTCGATACACCATCGGCCAATACCCTGACTGGTCCGCCCTGCGCGCCGTCCGCGAGGCCCGCGAACTGCGCCGGCGGATCGACCGCGGAGAAAACCCGCTTGAGGATAAAGCGCCCCTCGCGCAGTCCGGCACGGTCGCCGGTGTGATCGATGACTTCGTGCAGCGCTACGTCCAGAAGGAAGCAAAGCTGCGCAGCGCAACGCTTATCGAACGGGCCTTCGACCAGTTGGTGAAGCCGCAAATCGGCAAGATTGGCGTTCTTGAACTCCGGCGTTCGGATATCGCGCGCATGCTTGATAAAATCGCGGACGAGCGCGGCCTAGTCATGGCAGATCAAACGCTTGCCTATCTGCGGAAGGCGTTCAATTGGTACGCCAGCAAGGACGACAAATTTAATTCTCCCATCGTCCGCGGCATGGTCCGCACCAGGCCGCGCGAGCGCGCCCGCACCCGCATTCTAGCCGACGATGAAATCCGCATCATCTGGCCCGTGTTGGATGAGGCGGGCACCTTTGGTGCGGTGGTGAAGGCATTGTTGCTGACGGCACAACGTCGCGATGAAGTGGCGCAAATGGCCTGGAAGGAGATCGGCGCCGATGGGATTTGGACGATCCCGGCCGAACGCTACAAGACCAAGCAACCGAACCACGTGCCGCTTTCGCAGGACGCGCTTGCCGTCATCGAGGCGCAGCCTAGGATCGAGGGCTGCGATTACATATTTGCTTCGCGTGTCAAAACCCCCTTCTCTGGCTTCGGCAAGAGCAAGGCCGCGCTCGACAAGGCCGTGCTAGCGGCGATGAAGCAGACGGCGAAAGGGGGGAAGGTTAAGTCCATCCCGAATTGGACCCTTCATGATTTGCGACGCACTGCAAAGACGCTGATGGCTCGCGCGGGCGTGCGGCCTGACATTTCCGAACGCGTCCTGGGGCATGTCATCGCTGGCGTTGAAGGGACCTATGATCGTCACTCTTACGCTGACGAGAAGCGCGACGCGTTGGAAAAGCTTGCTGCCACGATTGAGCGCATTCTTAACCCGCCGCCGTCCAGCGTCGTGCCGCTTGGAGAACATCGAGCGCGAGCTTAGCCATGGCGAACGAACTTAAGGTCGTCGCTATTTGGGACGGCATCATAAATTATGAAGAGGGGCTTCCTGACGATCGGACGGAAACGGTCAAGGGAGCGATTGACGCGGGCTTAAAGGCGTTCGAACAACACAAAGATACCCTTCTTACCATTTTGCGAAACGAGTATGAGCGCGATCCAAAATCTGAGCCCTTCAATCCGGAAAGGTCGTGGCGCCGCCTCATCTTTCTCGCTGGGGGCCATTTTTGGCAAAGGATAGTGAGACAGGAGATCGTGCCCGCTGCGGATCGTAGGGCACGGTTGGCCAAGTTCGCAAAGTTTTTAAAGCAGGCCCGCTATTTAGTGGATGGCGCCCTGCGTGATGAAGTTGGTGCCGATCTCTGCGCGGCATGGTGGGAAGGCACGACCGAATACGCTGAGGGGGAATTTGTTAACATCGAACGCGAGTTCGAGAGAGCTATAGCAGGTCTGGCCGCCTTAGAAACCGCAGCCCTCCGCGCGGCAGAGGATATGCCCCGGAACCAAAGGGGGCCCATCCCGTATCTTTCGCGGAGTTTCATCCGGGCCTTGGCCGACGCATTTCGAGAGAACACCGGTAGGGAACCAGGAAGGGGCGAGGGACCATTTGCAAGATTTGTCATGCAGACGCGGGCGGCGCTGGACCCCACCTACAAGACCACAGATGAGAACGGGGACGAGCGCGTGGACCTGAGCTTGATTGATGCAATAAAGGATGCGCTCAAGCCGCGAACGTCCAAGGCGCCGCACAGCAAAACGTTTGACTAAACCGGGGTAAATTAGCTCTTCAAGTTTCTACTAATTCCCTTCTTTTTCGATGGCCGCGAATGTGCAGCTATGCTCGCAAGTGCGTGCATAGGTGATGGCCATGTCTACAGCGTCGCAAAAGCGGGTTGAACCACACGCGTCCTCAGGATGCTGGTTAGTTCCCGATGAGAACGGGTCGCTACATATTATGTTCGGCGATCAGCCGCCCGCCAACGGCACCCGCATTGTGCTTAGCGATTTGTCGACCGCCGACGCCGCCTCAGGCATCCTTTCAGAATACGTGGAGAAGGAGGAGCTTGCTGCGCAATTGGGGCTAAACTCGCGCACGCTCGACCGTTGGGACGTGCTCGGCACGGGGCCGCCGCGCACGCGCGTGGGGCGGAAAGTGTTCTATCGACGAGAAAGCGTTCGCAAATGGCTCACAGGGCGGGAGCAAGCCGGAGCCAACACAGCGGGAGTATGCAACCATGGCCCGTCAAATCGCAATTAAGTCGATCCCAGTAGCCGACATCGAAATTGGAACTCGACGCCGGCAGCCCTCCGAGGAAGAGATTGAACTGAGGGCCAAGTCTATCAATGAGTATGGGCTACTTGAGCCTATTGGCGTGCGTACCAACGGAGATAAATTCTGCCTTGTCTATGGGGCGACGCGCCTAATGGCGGTTAAGAAACTCGGCTGGGGCGAGATAAACGCTGCTATCTTCGAGGGGGCCATGGAAGAGTTCGCCTCCATGGAAATAACAGAAAACCTTGAACGCCGGCATCTCAATAAATGTCAACGCGATGAGTTAACCATAGCGCTCGTGGAGCTACGCATCAGCGAAGCCCAGAACGATCCGCGGAACAAATTAAACGACAAGGTGTCGTCAAATTCCTCCCAGCAACCGGCATCGCATCCGAAGAACAAGGTTGAGGGCAGCAAGCGTGGCCGGCCTATCACGCCCGAGGGCAAAGCGAAGAGAGAGGCAGCCGAAAAGACCGGGCAATCGCTGCGCACCGTGCAGCGGGCCACCAGCGAAAAGCCAGCCGGTGGCCGGGGTCCAAAGAATAAAACCTCTGCCAATCGAGACATTGCCGACCTCGGCCATATGGACCAGATCGCACATTACGTCCTGGAGATCGGTAAACATCTTGCCGCTTGCGATCGGAATGTCTGTGAAATGATCAGGAAGAACCACAAGTCGTATCTCGAAGGGTGGTTTGGCAGTGACGGCAAGCTTCTCTCCCAGGCGGCTGAATATGCGGTCGTAGCGGCCAAAATAGCGCCGGTCTCAGCCCCTCACGTCGACGAGGCAAATCACGAGCACCAGGGGAGCACGGTGACATGAGCACGGCCGGTGTCACCGGTCCAGGACCAACCGCGGGCAATCTTGCCGCGGCGACAATGGTCACACCACTGGACCGGCAACAAACGCGAACCGAAATGGAAATGGAAGCCGGGCGGAAAGCGCGCGAGCGCCGTGCCGGGCGTGCCCCCGTGCCACCGAAGACAAACGGCGCGGCGTCAGTTTCTCCGTTTCCTCACGGACAAGTACCGGTGGCCGAACGTACTGCGGACGTTAACGCCAACACTGCCGCGAAACCGAAGTTCATTCGCCCGGACTTCGAGCGGATGCCCGCCGAACTTAAGCAGCGGCCAAATTGGGTGCTTTGGGTTCCGATCTGGACAGGATCGAAGTGGACCAAGCGGCCTATCCAGCTTTCCGGGTTTGGCGCAAGTACGACCAAACCGCGGCACTGGTCGTCTTTCGATTATGTGAAGCAGGCATACGAGCGCGCCGTCCAATGCGGTCATGTGGAAATACATCAAAAGGATGAGCCACCACAACGCGTGCCCGTTGGCGGCGTCGGGTTCGTTTTCGACGGCACACCGGATGAAAATGGGCTTGTTTACGCTGGCATCGATTTTGATAGCGGTGCATTTAAGGGTGAGATTGCATCATTCGCAGAGGACTGGCTTAAAAAGCTCGGATCGTATTTAGAAGCGAGCGTCTCAGGGAGCGGCTTGCACGCAATCCTAAAGGCGCATCCGCTTCCCCGCGGCATCGCCCATAAAGGGATTGAATTGTATACGCACGGGCGGTTCTTTACCATGACCGGCCGAGCAACCGCCACTTCGCGATCCATCATCGCCTGTCCCAGCGAGTTTGCGGCCCTTGCTGAACAACTGCAAAAACAAGCCGGTGACCAGAAAGTAGAGAACGAAGTACGTCATGCCGAGGTCGGACCTGATCTCGACATCGATGATTTTGGAAGCGCTGGCCTTTACGTGACAAATCTCAATCCAAGCCCGCTCAAGGATTATCAAAAGTGGCGCGATTTCATGTTTGCGTGCGCGCATGCTGAGGTGACCCGACCTGCGGACGCAGAAAAAGTTCGCCGCATCTTTGCGGACGCTAGTGCCAAATCCGGTGGAGACACCGCGAACAACGACCGGCTTTACGCAGAGGCACTCCTGGCCACTCGCGACAGACTTGGAGAGGGCGAACCAGCAATCACAGCGCGAAGTATCATCAGCCTGGCGCGCGCTCACGGCTGGGCCAGCGACACAGCAGTCTACTATTTCCCAGGAAACGAGGCAGTCTGCCGAGACGCGGTCGACAAGATAGTAGCTGCCGACCAGTCCACGTTCACTTCCGGCAATCTGCTCGTCGTCCTCCGTGTGCCCAATCGCAAGACGCCCGGCCTAGAACGATGGAACGGTGACCTGCCGGGCACGACGCAGGCTCTTGCGCCCGACATCATTGAGCGCGCGGAACGATTGTCATGGATGACACGGACAGGGGGAAGAGGTGAGCAACGTTGGCAACGCAGCAGACCGCCTCGCGATTTTTGTGCGGACTACATTATCCAGCGGCGCGGTCGCTACGGTGCTCGGCCCCTCGTGGGAATTGCTCGCGTTCGGTATATGCAGGATGATGGCAGCATCAGAACCGAGATCGGCTATGATCCGGCTACCGGCATCTTTGTCGATCGCGCCCCAAACCTAACGATCCTGCAATCCCCTACGCGCGACGACGCACTGGCGGCGCTAGAGCGCGTGATGGAGCCGTTCAAGTACTACATCTTTGAGGATGCGCAGAACGGACCTATCCAAGTGTTTGCTGCTAACCTCACCGCGCTGGAACGGCCGTATATTAAAACGGCTCCGATGTTTCTAGTGAACGGCCCGCAGGCTGGCACCGGCAAGGGGCAGATATGCAGTGCTATCGGACACCTAGCACTGGGCACCAAACCTCCAATAATGGCTTGGGGGCATGACGATGACGAATTCAAGAAGCGGTTCGACACGATGCTGCTCGCGAGCCCAGCTATGCTTGTGCTGGATAATTGCAACAACAGACTACTCCGAGGCGATACATTGGAGATGATCCTGACCGAGGGGGAAGCCACAATTCGGCAATTTAGCAAATTGGAGGCGGTTACCGTCCGGAACCGCACATTGCTCATGGCGAATGGCAACAACATTCAAGTTTCCGGTGACATGAGCCGACGCGGTGTCAAAATCGGTATTCTGCCGCGCTCAGCAAGTCCTGAACGCGAGACCTTCCCCTTTACCCCCGAGGATTACGTGATCGAGCATCGGGACGCGCTTCTCAGCGATTACTATACAATCATGCGGGCCTACCGGTGCGCCGGAATGCCTCGCAGCGGACTTCCTGCTGTGGGCTCCTTTCCTGAATGGGAACGGAAAGTACGCGATCTTGCTTTTTGGCTGACACAATATGATCTGGGGGACGCATTTGACAAAAACAAGAAGGAGGACCCGGAGCAGCAAAACGACGCGGCCTTGCTGGCCGCACTAGGTAATTATTTTGGCGATGAATGGTTTAAAGCTTCCGAGGCTGACGCCGCGCTCAAGCGGGCGACTGAGCACCGACACCACGGGGGACTGGGGTCACCCAACCTAGCAAACAATCCGGGAGCGGTGCTGGCCCCCTACTTGGGAGAAACGGGACTTCCTCTGAACGAGCTAATCGGTGCCGTCGAAGAAGGAGCCAACAACGTTCGGGGTCAACCTATTAGCCCCACAGTGCTCGATGAGATTAACGCGGTACGTCGGCAAGCAGCACACGCCGCAAAGCAGGATGCCATTCTCGAAGCGGCGGAACAGAAATTCGGTTCCAAGCAGGATTACGCCAAGACCATCGGGATTTGGGCAAGAGGCATCGAGCACAAGTTCATCGACGGGTTCATCTTGCACCGAAAGGAGGACCCGCACACCAAAATCCAACGGCTCAAGGTGGTGCCGGCTAAATCGACAGATGGGAAGTAGTTGCGGGCTTTGCGGGCTTTTTGCAGCCTTGTTCGCCCCCGACGGGGTGAGCAATCGCTGCAAGGTATCGGTCTTTTTTGAAACTGAGATAGCAGAAAAGAGCAGTATTGCTCTCGATCTCCTAAGCAGAAAGGCCCGCGAAAGCCCGCAAAGCCCGCAGATGAATCCCGCATCGAGCAACGCCCGGCATTGCGTTGCTCCCGACATCGATCTCTCGACCAGCCGACCATCTCGGCACCGGACGCTTCTCCCGTTCCAAAGGCGCCGTCCCGTATACTCATTTGTCCCGGCTGTCCCTGTCTGCCGAGTATTGGGACGGTCTAATCAAAATCTTAAGAGAAACCTCGCCGAGACAGATCGAACCCGAAAACCTCGGCCCGTTATGCCGTTTCGGCGGCCTTCCGGTGAAACGGAACAACGGTGAAGTTGGCCACACCGCGACGTACCAACAACACTTCACCGAAACACGTGCAAGACGGAACAATTGGCCACACTCCGAAAACACAACACGTCATCACCGTGACATCCGGCGAGGCGCGACAAATCGACCGTGGCACCGCGGACCCACACTCGACGCGCCATAAAGCCAGTGGCCTGCCGGCAGAAATGCCTGTCGCCGGGAGCAGCTTTAGATAATCATTACTTTCGGCGCCTATTTAAAACCATATCGCTAGCAATCGGATCGATCGCCCATCTGAATAAACTTCTTCGTTGGAAAGGAAATCGGCCATGTCGTCGTTCCAACAAAAGCTCCGCGACGCCGTCGCCGAACTCGCTGCTTTTCATGCTGCTGAAAACGCCGATCCGTGGCGTCTGCCATTGGAGCGACTTCGTGGGCAGATCGGCGACGACGGCATTGAGCGTCTGACCACGCAAGCGGCGCTTGACGTGCTCCAAATTCCGCAACGCAATCGCCGAGCCGGGACGTACCGTCGCCTCGCGAAACTGATGACGGAGTTGGGATGGGCCGCAGTGCGCGTGCGCGGCCTGACGCGCGGCGGTTATCTAGAGCAGGTTCGTGGTTTCTGCCGTCATGCCCGGCGGTGAACTCCTTAATCGCGCCGTAGCAACACGCCAGAAAGAGGATTGTGTGTCATGAGCACGGCTTCCTGCGAAAGATTTCCTGTGATCTTCTCGATTCTAATCGAGGGGCCGGGCTGGAACGACTCGGAGTTCTACGGCAAATGGTTGTTGGCGGCCGCCTACGCGCAGCGCCTCTGGACAGAAGCCATCGAGTCGGATCGGGAATTTAGGGCGCAAATCGAACGACTAGAGTTGGTTGGTCGCGTGCAATTCGGTACGGACGCATTCAAGCTAATCGGCAAGCTCGCTGAGGAGGTACGCACCCTGATAGTGCATGCTGACAGCGACCTCGGCGATAGTGTTGCGATGATGGCTCTCATGGGTTTTTTCGTGCTCACCGGCGAACGCTATCAAATGGCCTTGCCGACTCACCTGACCTCCGCGTCGGTGAGGGCGGCAGGTGTGAAACTAGCGGAGACGGAAGATGCCGAGTATGAAATTCATCCAGAGTATCTCGTGAGGACCATGCCTCTTGCAGCCGCAAAGAGCTGGCAACGACGCTTGCAAAAGATGGATGAGGGTCATCGTCTCGCGGACCGTCGGCTCCTGATGGAGTGTGCACAGGTGGCGTCGCCGGACTGATTGCGGCATCCGGGCGGGCAAGATCGCGCAAAAGCGGCGCGATGCATGCCGGCGTCCTGCGAAGTTGATGCCGGAAGTGGGATCGAGTGCCGAAAAGCGCCACGGGATTGCGGCGATTGCAGCCAGCCTCAATCTCGCGCTCGGACCCATAAAACGGATTGAGACTTTGATTCTGCCCCGGTCGGCAGCAAAACCCGGCCCTGGCATATAGTTCGCACGGTAGACAGCGTCGGCTGCATCTTTAGGCTAAGGGAAGGTCTATAAAACGGGGCAGCCCATGACAGCCGCAGCACGGTCTATTCGTGAGCCTGAGCGGCAGGTGCCGCTCTTCGGCGAGTACGAGGTCATTGTCGTCGGCGGAGGACCGGCCGGGATCGCAGCGGCAGGCGCTGCCGCGGCCCATGGTCGCAAGACACTGCTAGTGGAGCGTTATGGATCCCTTCGCGGCATGGGCACAGCCGCCGGAGTGTCAAACTTCTGCGGGCTTCATGCCAACGTGCGCGGCGTTCACACGCAGGTCGTGCACGGCATCGGCTGCCGGGGCTTCTTTCTGGATGGCGGCGATTGCTCGCGCGTCAAAACGCCGAAGACCACTCCCGACAGCTTGTGATAGCTTATCGCGACTTCCATCGACACTCGGCGAAGGGAGTTATCCTTTATCCCGATGGGACGATGCTCGAATGTTTTGTCATCGATATCTCGGCCTCGGGAGCTGCAGTCTCTGCTGACGTCGTTCCTGACGTCGGCACGATCCTCGCCATTGGCCAAGTCCCTGGCAAGGTCGTGCGTCATTTCGCGGAGGGCTTTGCCGTCAAATTCAAGCAGACTCAACGTGCCAATCTGGTCGAGAAACTCGTAATCCGGAGATGGTGATCCACGCCGCCCCCGCGGGCAGCGTGGGCAGCAAGCTGCCGGCCGAGATCGCCGAAGACGTGCTCCTCAACGCCAGCGACGTGGAATTGCTCTGCTGCCTGCCCGCGGGCAGCTTGCAGAACAAGGTGTTATCGTTCCCGACGCGTTGATCGGGCATTCCCCTGGATCCAAGCCGAGTACCCGATCGATAGGGCAGTTGATGCGCTTCGACACGATGCCCTCGGAGTCAACCCGCGGCGCCGTCGATCGGATTGACCTGTCCGCTGCATCGGGGATCGCTGGAAATGGCTACTTGCCCTCATGGCCTGTAGGCATGTTGCCCTTGACGACATAATCGAGGTCGCAGTGCGGACAATGAAACATATGTTCGTCGTCGGCCGGATGCGGCGCGCGGTACGCTCTCCGCAAAGTCATCGGTCGCCCGCACTTCGAACAGTTCGGTTCCGACGGCATGGCAGGGCCGTTTTGTCTACTACTACTTCTCAACCAGGGAACCGAATGTCTGTTCCACGCGAAAGGACCGCACCGCGTGAGGTATGGCATCCTGGGAGTTTGGATCAGCTCCATCCAACAGGCCCTCGCCGCACCCGATAATGCCTATTCCCCGAACCGAAACGCCGATCTGGGATTCCGGTCCGGCGGAGCGGGTCAAGGGCCATTCCAATTCTCGCTGCGCGCCCGCTGCACCGCGATCGCCGCGGGGTTCTTGACCTTGATCCACGACGAGTAGCGCCCGGATCGATATGGCGCGTTGGCTCGCTTCGACACGATGCCCTCGGCGCCAAGCCGGCAGGCGTGGGCAAACACCTTTGGCCCATCGGCGGCGATGTGTTCGTTGAGCAGGATGCCTGCCGTGGAGAGGCGCAACAGGCTGGTCAACCGCGCCTTTCGCTCTATGAGGGCAACCGGGCGCAGATCCTCACCATCAAGCTCGAGAAGGTCGAACGCGTACATGCACGCCACGCTGTTTCCGCGGCGGAGTTCGTCAAAGCGGGCCAGACCGTCGGGACCGATCACCACCGCCTCGCCATCGATCGTGAAGCTCTTCGCCTTCAGTCGTGCCGCCGCATCTGCGATCGTGGGAAATCGTGAACTCCAGTCGTAGCCCGTGCGCATATAGAGGCGAACTGCCTCGCCATCGCTGCGGACGATCATCCGATAGCCATCGTGTTTGATCTCGTGCACCCACTCGGGGCCGCTCGGCGGCCGCTGCCGCTCGATCGGTTGGGCGGGCACGATAAACCCTGCCGGGAGGCTACGCGATACCATGACGCTCAATTATGCTGAGCAGCTCGTGCCCACAAGCCTAAGCGAGCCCTCATGCATATCCCAGCGTGTCCCAATTGTCGTGTGCCGATGGAGGTCAAGGAGCGCCACCCTTTTTTGTCAGGGCGAGACACGGTGGTCGTGAGATTTCAGTGCCGGAAATGCGGTCACGAGAGCCTACAGTCGCGTCTTGATGATCAGGCTCGCTCCTGGTGGCAGAGGTTGTGGGGCCGAAAGTAGGTTCGACGGCGACCAAGCAAGCCGTGGGCGTGATGAGTCCCCGGCGGCTACCCCCGTCGACGACGCGATCGTAGCATTCTCACGGGCATAAAGAAGCCTCGGCGCTGTCCGGTCGCGTCGGCGAGCGAAGCGAGCAGGCTTCAAGGGGCGGTACTCTATGGTGGGGCTCATATTAACCGGCGCCGAAACTCGAGCGAAGCTTCGGACGATTCTGGACGTTGCCGTGAAGGGCATGAGTGACCGCGCGACTGGGGAAGCCACGTCAACGACACAACGCCTGGCGGCGATCGAAGGTTTGATGCGCGTTGCTGAGGGTCCCCAAAAACGTCCGGCCGACCCCACCGATAATCGCGCGTGCACATGATGCGCGAGCGGCTCTTTCGCGGGCAATGCCGTTCTTGCAACAAATGGCAACCTCGCACGCCACGGGCCGCGTTCGCGCGAGGGCGGCCAAGTTGGTAATTCGCATCGGTCAGCTCGGACCCGCTCGGATCGAGGCGGCCCCCAAGGATCGCTCGACCGTCGCGCCGCCGCCTTAAATTAGGCGGGCGGAAAAATGCGCTCGCCAAAGGACGGAGTAGCGCGAAATAGAAAAGGGCGACCGCGAAGCCGCCCTTCCCTTGAAGCCCATGTGATCCCCGGACGACATCAGCTTCGCCCGAACACTCTGACTAAGCTTCGATTCGGTCAATCCGCCGATGCGATAATCCACATGCGCGTTCGGCTTGGCCGGGGCTCTCAAGCTTAACGGCACCAACGAGACCAGCCGTGCCACACCCGCGCGTAGCGGACCCCGTAGTAGGGCCGGACGTAGCGAACGCCGTAACCGTAGACCCGAGCGTACCGAACGCCGAAGGGTCGCGCGTAGCGGACGCCGTAGCGATGCCAGACCCGCGCATAGCGGACACCGTGGCCACGAACGAAGCCCGAGCGCCACGCCACGCGACGTCCAACCATGCCATGCCCAACCACATGACCGGTCCGCACAACTCCCGGGTGTCCGCCGACGCGTGCGGACGCTTCGATTGTTGGACCGAATGTTGCGAACGCTGCCGCAGCAGCAAGGACCAAGATGATCTTACGCATAATCGTTACCTCCGAGACGGCTTTCGTTGTGGCGAGGCTCGCCATGAGCGAAGTCGTGAATGAACGTTGCTTCGAATATTTGAGGGGAGCAAGTGAAAACTGAGATAAACCGTACAAATACAGTATTAATGAGTATTCATCTCGATTAAGCGATGTTAACAGTTCCGTTCTTTGATGGCCGGCGCGGAGGAATCGACCTTTCGTAGGAACGCATTTCGAGACCGCGAGTTAAACGTCGGTCAAGTCTTTATTTTGCGCGTGGTAACAATGCACAAATTTCGGGTTGGCCAACTTGTCGAATTTCGCCGCTCTGCTCCTGCCATAAATCGCCACGGGGTATTTGTCGTAACGAAGCAATTGCCCGGGACCGGGCTCGGATCTCCTCCGGAATATCGGCTCGTTGGCGAACACGATCATCTGCAACGCGCTGCCTCGGAGCCCGAGTTGCAGGCGGCGAGCATCGCGCTCAGAGTCGCCAGCTAGCGCAAACTTCTCTTTCTCCGGATGATGCGCCCTCTGTTGGGCAACGAGATCACGACCGCGTGGCTTGCTCGGGCGCTGGTCCGCATCGATGGCGGCCCCGTGCTTGATCCGCCGAGATTGGGGCCAGCGCTACGCATGCTGGGTTTCCGACGCGTGGACGACGGCGCGCAACGCGTCGGCCGAGCACTTGGCTCATTCCGGGCTCACCCCGCCTGCACGTTGGCCGACCCCGCAACAGTGCTTCAAAGCCTCGGACAAGGTGTCAATCATACAGCATCCAACCTCTGCGACGGGAAAATGGGAGGAAGTCATGAACGGCTTTCATTTCCCTTTCGAACTCGCGGAGGCGCAGCACTTGGGGGCTGTCCTAAAGGGAGAAATACCACAGAAGAAAAAAGATGAATTCATCCAGGATCAGATTGAACGGCAAGGGAGAGCACTTGCAGTATCGAATTTGATGCGTCCCCTAGTGCGAACGGCACGGCCTGTTCTTTACCATGGAACTCGATATCCCAACCAAGTTCTGAGGGAAAACAGGTTGTTACGTGTGAACCTGGGGACCTCCTCGGTACATTTCACGCGAGACCTGCAGGTGGCGACGTATTGGGCATTGTTGTCCCGAATCAACGGCGACGAGGGGGTCGGCGCCGTACTCATATTCGATTGAGATCGACTCTCCCAGGACTATAGCCTTCAATGCTTTCGTGATGGCATCCTGGATAATGGCACTTACCCGCCGTACTACAACGAGGCTGATGAGATAATTCACGACTGCGACGTTATACTTCGAAGCTCGTGTTCAACAGTTCCTCATGGCCAACGCGATGCTGCTGCCGCTCGTCGAGGCCTGCCTTGCAGGGGATGCGTTGCATGTGGACGAGGATTGGATCGTCCGGAGACCGCACGCTTAGGTAACCGCCGATATCGACCGTCTGGTTGAGCCGGGCGGCAAACCCGACCATCTCACGCGGCAAGCGTGACCGCGCGAACGAAATCATCCGCCTAGAGGGTCTGGGCGATGTCGACAATCACTGCGGTACCCAAACGCCTGCGAGCGGCGGGGACTCCCGCGCCCCAAGTTTTTCGATTTTGGCGACGCCGTACGAAGAGTATAGTCCATACCATGCTACAGCGGCTTGGGACCGCGGGACCGCAGTCGGGAGGACAAGATGAACACGCTGAAGCCGGCAATGCGCATTGCGAGCGTCTTGGTTGCGACGACATGGGTTCTCCACTCGTCGCACGGTTACGCCCAGGGAGAGGCCAAGTCGGCGCCGTTCGAAATTATGGAGACCTCAATCGACGAGGTGCTTGCGGCCTTCAAAGCCGGCAATCTCACTGCGCACCAATTGGTCCAGCGTTATCTCGATCGCATCGATGCCTTCGACAAACGCGGTCCGACTATCAACTCCGTGATCACCGTTAACCCGCAGGCACTCGCCGAGGCGGACCGTCTCGATGCGGCCTACAAGGCGTCGGGCCCCATCGGCCCGCTGCATGGCATTCCGATCCTGGTCAAGGACGAGATTGATACGGCCGGCGTGCCGACAACGCTCGGCACTGTCGTATTCAAGGACTATCGTCCGCCGCGGGACGCCTTCACGATCGATAAATTGCGCAAGGCCGGCGCGATCATTCTCGGCAAGACAACGCTCTCCGAGTTTGCGGCTGGTGATACCTACGGCTCGATGTTCGGTGTCACACGCAATCCGTATGACTTGGAGCGAACCGTCGGTGGTTCATCGGGCGGGTCGGGCGCGGCGCTTAGCGCCAATTTCTCGACCGTCGCCATCGGCGAGGAGACCTTCGCGTCGATCCGCCGGCCGGGCGCGTGGAACGATCTCGTCGCGCTGCGGCCGACGCAGGGCCTGGTCAGCCGTAGTGGCATGTGGGACGGCTATCCATCGCCCCTCGCCCAAATGGGACCGATGGGGCGCAATGTGCGTGACGTCGCCATCCTGCTTGACTCCATGGTGGGCTACGATCCGGAAGATCCGGTGACGGCGATGGGCATCGGTAAGACGGAGGGTAGCTACACGACGGTTCTCGACCGCAACGGCCTCAAGGGCGCCCGCATCGGAATCTTGCGCAAGTCGATCGGCGTGAATTCCGAGCCTGGTTCGGACGACTTCAAAAAGGTCGACGCGGTGTTCGAAAAGAACGTTGCGGAGCTTAAGGCCGCCGGCGCCATTCTCGTCGATCCCCTTGTCATCCCGGAACTCAAAGCACTGCTGGCGCGGCGCGCGGCCAATCCGATTACGGCCGATGAAGGGATCAAGCTTTATCTCGCGCGCAATCCGAATTCGCCGTTCAAAACGCGCCAAGACATCGCCAACTCGCCGGACATCGACAAAAGCTATCCGGCCGACCGGGTGGCACGCTGGAAAAATCCGCCACCGCCGCTCGATCCGGCCAAATACCTCAATTACATCGAGGCGCGCGACCTGCTGATGCTCAACATTCTAAAGGCAATGGCCGACAATAAGCTCGACGCCATCGTTCACAAATCGGTCGAGCACCAGCCGACCTTGATCAAGGACGGCATCAATCCCCCCTATCAGAGCAACAAGGGCATACCGACCTGGAACACTTTCCTGGTCTATCCGGCCTCTATGACAGTGCCGTCGGGATTCACCACGGACAATCTGCCGGTGGGAATCACGTTCTTCGGCCGTCCTTACAGCGAACCCGTCATGCTTAGGCTCGCATATGCCTACGAGCAGGCGACACACCACCGCGCGCCGCCGAAGACGACGCCGCCGCTGCCGGCGGATAAATAGGAGGAGTTCGCGCCTTCGACTTCCGGCCACCTCAGACGGCTGGGACCTTTGCCGCAACTTGATTCGGACCTTGCCACCCCGGTCGCCGCGCCTGACCATCACTGCTTCCCGCTTCAATAGTCGCAAGGAGGCCCAAATGTCCGAACACCACGATGCCACTTCCGGGATGGCCGGTACCTCACGTCGCGGATTGCTGAAATCGGGTGTCGGCCTCGTCGCCGGCAGCGCCGCCGCGCAAGCTCTGCCACGAGGCGCTAGTGCACAAGGCGCAGGCGATGCTGAGCTTGTGCGCCTGCAGGGCGCGCGCCGCATTCTTATCAAGGGTGCGGTCGTGCTCACCGTCGATCCCCAGGTCGGCGATTTCGCGAAGGCCGACATCCTGATCGAGGATGGCAAGATTCGCGAAATACGTTCCGACATCGCGGCATCCGGCGACATCGCCGTTGTCAATGGCGACAATCGGATCGTTATTCCGGGCTTCATCGACACCCACAATCATTCCTATCAAGGTTTGATGCGTAGCATCATGCCGAACGGCGTGCTCGAGCCCGATTACAACCGCGACGTTCAGGCGAAGCTTTCACCGGCGTTCGCGCCGACCGAGGTCCATGCGGGCGTGCTGATGACGGCGCTCGGCATGGTCGACATGGGCGTCACCACGATCGTCGACCTGTCGCAGATCAGCCATACGCCCGAGCACAGCGACGCCTGCGTCCGTGCGCTCCAGGAATCCGGCATCCGCGCCGTGTTCGCGTATTCGCGCGGCAACCCGGCAACGACGCAATACCCCCAGGATATCGGGCGGCTGGCGCGGACCTACTTCAACTCGAAGGATCAGCTGCTCACGCTTGCGGTGGGCGCAGGTCTCGACCCCAAGGTTTTTATGGCCGCGCGGGAAGCTGGCGTGCCGGCCGTCCTTCACCTGGTGGCCGCCAATACCAGCCCGATGTTCCTCGAGCTCGGCCGCGCTGGGCTGCTGCGGCCGGGTGATGAATACATCCACTGCCTCAACCTCACCGATGATGCCTGGAAGCTCATCAAGGACAGCGGCGGCAACGTCTCGCAATGTGCCCAGATCGATATGGCTATGGGTCATGGCACGCCCAGCATCCAGCAAGCGCTCGACCGTGGGCTTCGACCCAGCTTGAGTTCCGACCACCCTGTCACGATTGCGCAGGACTTCTTCACTGTCATGCGCCATACTTTCACGTTCCAGCGCTCGCAGATTTTCGCTCGTGCGCGCGCCGGCGAACGCAATCTCCCGCCGCTGATGACCTGCCGGGACGCGCTGGAGTTCGCTACGATCGCGGGCGCACGCTGCGCTAATCTCGACCACAGGGTCGGCACGCTGACACCCGGCAAGGAGGCCGACCTCGTACTGCTGCGGACTGACGATCCGACACTGTGGCCGATCAACAATGCACCTGGCACCGTCGTCAACATGATGAACCCCGGCCATATCGATTCGGTATTCATCGCGGGCAAGGTGCGCAAATGGCGCGGCAAGCTGGTCGGCGTAGATATGGCGCGCGTCATGCGCCTCGTCACCGAGTCGCGCGATTCCCTATGGCGCCGCGCCGGCTTCTCGGTTGACTTCATGGCGTGACGCGAGCGGTTCTCCAGGCGCTGCTTAGAATTGGGGTGATTGTCTGGAGCCGCAATGTTGATGGGCGTCCCAGAAGCTGATTTGAATGGTGGCGCTGATGAAAGTCGCCAGCGGCAGAGCAAGAGTTCCCTCAAACATGCAAAGCCTCCGGATGCGTGAACACGTGCGTTCGCGGCATCCGGGGCGGGCCTTTTTTCAGCTACCGAGCGCAACACCCGGCTGTCGAGTTCGCTTATCCCGGCTACAATCGATGGAGTCTTACGCGACGCTCTGATAGGCGTCGATGATCTCGCTGCCGGTCGCGAACCAGACGCCCTGATGCTCCTTCATGTAGGCGATGGCGCGCTGGAGATATTTGATGCGAAGCGGCTGACCGGAAATCATCGGGTGCAGCGGGATGCCCATCACCCGCGGCTGCTTGCGGCTGTCGGCATAGAGCTGGTCGAACTGATCGACCACCGAGCGATAATACTGCTCGCCCGTGTAGCCCTTGCGGATATAGAGCGGGATGTCGTTGATCTCATTGCAATAGGGAAGGCCGAACATTTTTCCCGACTTCACCTTCATCGGGATCGGCTGGTCGTCGTTATTCCAATCGCCGCAATAGATCACGCCCTCTTCGGCGAGAATGTCGAGCGTGTTGTAGGTCTCCATCAATCCGGAGCCGAGCCAGCCTCGCGGCCGCTTGCCGGTCGCCTGCTCAAGGGTCTTGAGGATGTTGCGGACGGTGTCGCGCTCGACCTCCGGGGTCAGGCCCGCGAGTGTGGTCGAGTTCGTGGTGCCGTGACCTATGAACTCCCAACCGCGCTTCTTCATCTCTTCGACGGCTTTGGGATAGACGTCGCACACCTGCGAATTCAGGCAGACTGTCGCCTTGACGCCGGCCTCGTCGAACACATCGGCAAAGCGCCACAAGCCGACGCGCAGGCCGTACTCGCGCCAGGCGTAATTGAAGACGTCAGGCACGTAGTTCGTCGAGTTTGGCGAGATGCCGACGCCGAAAGCGGAATCGTATTGCCAGACTTCCACGTTGGGGGCGAACCAAACAGCGAGCGTGGCGTTGCCTGGCCATTTGAACGGCTTGCGCTCGAAGATGAAGGAATCGTCGTAGCGCTCCGAACGGCGGATCGGCCGCGGCGGCGTCTGTGCGAGGGCGCGCGAGGGCGCAAGCCCGGATACCAATGCGCCTGCCGCAGTGGCGAGGCTCAAGCTCTTTGCAATGAAGTCGCGACGATCATGATCCCAGCTACCCATGGCGCTGCCCTCCATAAAAATGCATCGTGACGATGCGCTAACGTCCAGCGTCTACCAAGTCGGAGACTCGTGCAACACCAGTGTGAGTGAGGTGAATGACCGACACTTCGCCGGACGGAAAGATGCCGGTTCGCACTCGCCCAGGACCAACCCACAAAAAAAACGAGCTAGCGTTGAAAAGGCGTTTCCGGCCGCTAGAGTCCAACGCCGCCTCAGTGGCCGTGTTGTCTTTCACGTGGCTTACTTCGCAGGCAATGAGGGCCTCACCGCCGGCTCCTCGGAAGGTAGAGTCAACAACGCGATTAAGGGTAAGTGCTATCTAATCGCTACTGACGTTTGGCACATCGTCGTTGGGGTGACGGACAAATCGCCCTACGAGCAGGCTGATGGCGATCGGCTGTGCTGAGCTATCGGCACTGCGCCCGCCGCATGGCGATGTCGCTGTCAACCTGATAGCCTCCTGCATCAAGTCAAGAACAACCGACTGATTGCGGAGGATGTCATGCCGTCATCGCACTTGCTGCGGATCGCTATTGCATGGGGCATCGCGGCGATTGGAGCGCCGGTTGCGGCACAGACGCAGCCTGCCCCCGAACAGTGCGCGGTTCAGAAGGAGACCAACGTCGCGGCCACCATGCGCGACGGGACGGTGCTCTATGCGGACGTCTATCGCCCGGTCGAGAGCGGCAGCTACCCGATTCTGTTGATGCGCCTGCCCTATGACAAGTCGGCCGCCCAGAGCGGGGTCTATGGTCCGCCGTCCGGATATGCGGCGCGCTGTTACATCGTCGTGATCCAGGACTTGCGCGGATTGTACACATCCGAAGGGACCTTTTATCCGTTCCGCGACGAACTCGATGACGGATACGACACCGTCGAATGGGCCGCCGGTCTTCCCCAATCGAATGGCAAGGTCGGGATGTACGGCTTCTCTTACGTCGGCGCGACTCAATGGCTTGCAGCCATCAAGGCGCCGCCTCATCTTGCCGCGATTGCGCCCGCGCACACCGGCTCGGACTATTACGACGGCTGGTCCTATGAAGGTGGCGCGTTCTCGCTGGCATTCGAAGAATCCTGGGCGACCTCCTCGCTCACAGCAGGAGCCGTGCCGCGCCTCGGCGATCAGTCAGTCGCCGACAAGCTCGCCGAAGCACGCGGTGCTATCGCGAAATCCTACACGCACCTGCCGATCAGAACGTATCCATGGCTCATGCCGGACCGCCCCGAAGTGGCGGGATTTTTCTTCGACTGGGTCAAGCACAGCGACCGCGACGAATACTGGCGGCGCTGGAGCATCCGCGAGCGATGGCCGCAGGTAAGGGTTCCCGCGCTCAATTTCGCGGGCTGGTACGACGTCTTCCTCAATGGCAGCGTCGAAAACTTCGTCGGAATGCGAAAGTCCGGTGGTTCGGATGCGGCTCGGAACGGGCAGAGACTGGTGATCCGTCCTTACGTGCACATTCCGTGGGACACCAAGAGCGGCGATGTGGACTTCGGGTCCGAAGCTGCCAATACGACCATGGACCAGCAACTCCGGTTCTTCGATTATTGGCTCAAGGGGAAGAACAACGGCGCCGACAAGGACGCGCCGGTGCGCGTCTTCGTCATGGGCGCCAATGTCTGGCGCGACGCGCAGGATTGGCCGATCCCCGGCACGCGGTTCACAAAGTTCTATCTCCATAGCCGCGGTCAAGCGAACTCATTGTTCGGCAACGGGCAACTCACGACCGAGCCTCCGGTCGGTGGGGAGCCGAGCGATCATTACGTATACGATCCCGCCAACCCGGTGCCGAGCAAAGGCGGCCATTCTTGCTGTTTTGCAACTGTTGCGCCCGTCGGCCCTTACGATCAGACCGACATCGAAAAGCGCGCTGACGTTCTCATCTATTCGACCCCGCTACTATCCGAGGCGGTCGAGGTCACAGGACCGATCACGGTGAAGCTTTACGCGGCTTCGTCTGCGCCCGACACCGACTGGACGGCGAAGCTCGTCGATGTTGCGCCCAGCGGGAAAATCATCAACCTCAATAACGGCATCGTGCGCGCGAGCCATCGCAACAGTCTCGCAACGCACGAGCCGATCGATCCCGAGAAGCCGTACGAGTACACGATCACGGTATTTCCGACGAGCAACCTGTTCAAGGTCGGGCACCAGATCCGACTTGAAATATCGAGCAGCAACTTTCCTCATTACGATCGCAACCTGAACACCGGACAACCGGTCGGTGCCGATGCCCAGATGGTCGCTGCCCGCCAAACCGTCCTCCACGATGCGCCGCACCCCTCCTACCTTGAGCTTCCGATCATGCCCGCACCGATCAGGACGGCGTCGGGGCAGCAATGATGCCCTCACATCATAAGTGCTGGTCGGCGAGCCATTTCCCCAGGGTATCTGCTAGGGGTTGCTCGTTTCCGACAAAGGAATGGCCGCTGAGGCTCGGGGGCTTTGAATTGGGAAGAAGGACATAGTCGATCTGCTTGACCAGCGAGCCCTCTACGTGCGCTGCGCTTAGCAGCATGTATGGCTCGAAGGGTGCGATGGCGCCGTCCGCTTGATCGCGGACCATCAGGATCGGATAAGGGAGCCGGTGGATCCAGTAGGTACCATCGGCGATGCTGGTCTTGTCCCAGCGATAGGTCAGGAAGTGCTGGCCGGTGATCTGAGCCTCGGCTGCGGCTGCGTTGACCGGGGTCGAGAATTTCATCTTCACCGGCAGGACCTGATCTGCAGTTCCCTCGCGCACGGACTTCATCGCGGCCTCGGCGAGTTTCTGGAAACGTTCATCGTCCTGAACAAGGATGTTGCGTGATTTCCAAGGCAGGTTCGCGAACGCGCCAAGCAGCACCACGGCCTTGATATCGCGATCCCAGTTGGTAGCGGCGTAGAACTGCACTTGGATGTTGCCGAGGCTATGCCCGAGCAGTACCAGAGATTTGTAGCCGAGCGCGCGCCCGACCTGGACGGCAGCATCGATGTCGCGCCGGATGTCGAGGAAATTATCGGTGTTGAGCTTATCGTCGTGCTGCCGCGTGTTGATCGCGAGCGAAGCGTAGCCTTTCACCGCGAGGCGCGGACCGAGTCCACTTTGCGGCGGCTGCATATAACTTCCGCCACTACCGTGGATCATCACAATCAGCGTGGTCTCTGCGGCCTGCTTGCCGTTCGGCTGCCAGAGGGAAGCATCCACCTGAAATCCGTCGATGGCCTTGATAGCAAGAAATCGAATCGAAAAGTCTGGGCGTGGCTCGAAGTCCGGCGACAGTCCAGCGGGGCGAGCCACAACGTCGTATTCGATGCTTGCGGCGACCTGCGCCGCGTTGCCGGGTGATATCGCGAGCGACACGGACATCACACTAACGGCACACAGCAGGACCAAGGAGCGACCTGTCAGTCGGCGTTTTGGTATCATCATCTCCTCCGGAGAGCCACTAAAGTGGCGAGAGCTTCACCCCTATGTGCAGGACCGTCGTGTCAGCGCCGCATGTGAGAATCGAAGAAGCGAGCGATTTCCTCGAATGCTTCGCGCGTCTCCGGCGCGTCCGGGTTCATCGTATATTGGGCGTGGGACAAGGCTTCGAAGACCTGAAGTGTGGCCTCGACGCCTGCCTGTCGCAGCTTGCGATGGGTGCGTGCCGTCAAACTGAGAAACAGATCTCGGGTGCTTGAAGTCAGAATTGTCGGCGGGAATCCATGAAGATCACCGTAGATTGGTGAGAGCATCGGATCCTTGAGGTCGCGACCACCGGCATAAAGATATGCCGAGTCCTTCAGGTATCCGTCATACGAGACCTGAAAATTATCGACGAGGTTGTTCGTATAGAAAGTGTCGCCGGTTTTGGTGAGATCTGACCAAGGCGATCCGGGCGCGATTGCCGCCGGCACCGCGAAGCCATCCTGCTTCGCGCGCAGCACGAGCGCCATCGAGAGCCCGCCCCCCGTCGACGTTCCGAACACCGCGATCCTCTGCGGCGGCGTGGTCTTGAGCAATTCGCGATAAACAGCGACGCAATCATCGAGCGCCGCAGGATAGGGTGCATCGCTGCTCGTGCGATAATCGACCGAGATGACCTTGGCACGCCCGAACGCCGCCATGAGCATGCCTTCTCGCGTCCCCGCCTCGCCGGGATTGAGAACGTACGCGCCGCCGTGAAAGTGCAGGAACACGCGATTCTGGTTTTCCGGTGCGATCGTCTGCGGCGTGAGGATGAACGCCTTGACCCCGCCGATCATCGTCGGCTCGATGCTGACCCCGAGCTTCTGGCGCATTCCCGGCAAGATGGCCTTCGCATTGTCGGCGATCCGCGTCACCAGCGCTTTCCATTCCGCGATGTCCTTGGGATGGATGTCCCACGGTGCCGGTGGCGCCGCCACAAGCGCGCGCATCTGCGGACTGACGTCGTCTGGGACTGGCAGGAAATAGCCTGGGATGTCCCGGCCCTTGTCGGTCGACTGTGTCTGGGCAATACAAGGGCCCGTACTTGCAGCAACAAGCACTGCGATCGCCGCATTGCGCAACATACCCGCCTCCAACTGCTCGATCATCGTATGTGAAGGCTATCAACTTTGGCGGAAGGGAAAAAGCCATCTGCACGATGACCGGGGCCCCCGCAAACTGACGATGCAAGGATAGGCTGACCGACCTCGCCTGAGTGCGATTTGTCGACGTTATGCTCACGTCAGAGGGACCCGATTACGGGGCCGAGGGTGATGGCGAGTGAAATCCTGCCGATCGCCGAGGATCGGCAGGAAAGTGCCAAAAGCCGCGAGACCCTATTTCCCTCCGATGACAGCGTAGCCTTGGATTTCGATCTTGGCATCCGGGACCGCCAGTGCCGTGATTGTGATAAGCGCGCTGCCCGGGAAGTTATCGCCGAAAACTTCCCGGCGAATTTGCGTAAGGCGATCGCCATAGCGAACGTCGGTGATGAATACGGTCATCTGAACCATGTCGCTGAGTTTGCCGCCGGCCTTCTGGAGCGTTCGGTCTAGGTTTTTGAACAGTTGCCGGACCTGACCTTCAAAATCCGCCGCGAGCGATTTGCCATTTTCGTCCACGGTCGCGGTCTGTCCTGCGAGCCAAACTGTCTTGCCGCCTTCGGTAATGACTGCCTCGGAATAGCCCCTCTGCTGTGGCCGGTCCCCCTTGAGGTACTCTTTTGATTCTGCGGGAGCCAAAAGGGCAATCAGCGTCACTAGGGCAGTGGCGTGAAGCAAGTTGCGCGAAATGAATGTCGAGTTCATCTTCACCTCCCGTGAGCAGGATACTGTCGGACGCGCGATGGGAATTTGCCGTCGCTCGATGGTGTAGGTTGATCTTCGGTGGCGCATCTCATTCGACCGCGCCGACGTCCGCGTATTGTATTCTTTTCTGAGGGGCGTGACTACGTCGCGGGGCCAACCAGCGCGTGAATGGCAACAACGTTGCGATCTCTAGTCCGTCGGGCAGACCGAAGCTGTGCGTCCACAACCTCCGAGTTCGATGGAATAATTGCCGGGCCATTCCGCATCGATCGCGTTCTTCGCGACAGGGCATTGTGTCCCATCATTTGATCGAGCTCGGGCGTCTGTCCCTTGCATCGCGTTCACAGAGAACAGTAGCAACCTTATTGTACTGGTCCCGGATGAGGAGCAATCTCCGTTCAGCATCAGGGTCAAAAGGAGGAGCGGCGATGGGATTTCCACTATCACGTCGTGAATTCATCAAGACCACTGTGGTCTCAGGCGTCGCGATCAGGATCGGTTTCGTCTCGCCGCGGTCGGAGGCAGCGGTTGTCGGCAACGAAAACGCTCTCGCCGCCGGCTGGGTCGGTCCCGACGGCAAGCCAAAATACCGGTTGGACGCGATCGCCAAGGTGACCGGCGAAAAGGTCTTTACCCGGGATTTCCGTGCCGGCGATATGCCGGGCTGGCCAACGCAACAGAGTCACGCCTTCCTCATCCACGCCACCAAGGCGGATCGCACGTTCGAAGGCGTCGATCTCTCCGCGCTAGGTAGCGACCTTCAGCCCGACCGCATCGTCCTCGCCGAGGACCTCGCGCGGGACGGCGTCGTCATGCCCGATGCTGCTTCGTACGGCGAGGTCATTCTGGTCGCGAAAGGCCATACGCCGCCGATGATCGGTCACCCCGTGGCGCTGCTCATCTACAAAGATTTCGCGCGTTATGACGCGGCCAAACGACGGGTGCGTTTCAACGGTGATGTCGTGCAGTATGGCGCTCACACCGGGCCCAAGGTACCGCCGCATTATGGTGTTGCGCGCTATGTTCGCGTTCAAAGCGAGCAGCCGGATCCGGAGGGCAGGTACGCACCACAACTCGACGCCGCAGTTTTCGGCAAGTTTGACGGCGATACCATGGTCTGGCCGGCGGGCGATGCGAGCGGCAACCTCGCGGCGAAAGGCATGGCCGCGGCGACCGACATCGCACGCGAAATCGCCACAGCCGGCGAAGCGCAGCTCGTGCTGGCGCGTGATTATTTCTCGCAATCCGTGGATGCGTCGGCATTAGAGGCCGACAACGGCAACACTTGGTATGAGACCTCGAGCGGCGTCCTGCACATGATGCTGGCGACGCAATCGCCCTATGAGGTCGCGATCGGCGCCGCCGAGATGCTGTCGAAGACCAAAATCGACGGCGCTCGCACCAAGAAGCTCGACCTGCACGTACCCTATACCGTCGGCTACGGCGCCAAGGAACGCAACACGTTTGCTTATTATTGCGTGCTCGCGGGTCTCTACGGCGACGGCCAACCGGTGCGTCTTGCCAACGATCGGTTCGAGCAATTCCAGATCGGGATCAAACGCCATGCCTTCTGGATGAAGGATACGCTGGTCGCCGACAGGAAGACGGGAAAGTTCAAGATATTCAAGGCGGAGTTCAAGAACGACGGCGGCGGCCGCGCTGGCGTATCGATGAACGTCGGCAATGCCGGCGCCAAGTCGGCACAGTCGTTCTACTATTTCCCGAAGAGCGATGTCACCACGGCGGCGCTCGCGTCGCGCGCTCCCGAGGCCGGCGCGACTCGCGGCTATGGCGCGCTGCAGACACTTTCAGCGACCGAAATGCTCGTCGATGAGGTGGCCGAGCACCTCGGCATTGATCCGATCGAACTGCGTCTGCGCAACATCGCGACGATCGGGACAAAGAATGTTCCTCCAGACGTCCCCGCACTGCGCAACGAGGAAATCCTCCGTAAGGCCCGGGCCCATCCCCTGTGGGCGGAACGCGAACAGCGAAGGGCAAAGTTTGAGCGCGAAAATCCCGGCAAGAGGCATGGCGTCGGCTTTGCCCAGGTCCAACGCGGCTTCGGGACCGGCGCCGAAGCCGGAGTTGCTTCGGTCGCCATCGACGCCAAGGGTCACATCACCTTGCGTCATATCGCCAACGAGATCGGCGCCGGGACCATCGTGGCCCAGGCGGTGATGGTGGGAGATATCCTGGGGCGCGCGCCGGATCGGACCTCTTTCGGTGTGGTCGACTGGCCGGAGATGCCGCTGACCTCGACTGAAAAACCGTACACGACACCCCAGGACAGAGAGAACGAACTGCAGCGTGATCCGCGCTGGACGCCGAGCTTCAGCTCGAACGTGGCAGCGTCGAACGGCGTTTATTATTACGGCCACTCCACGCGCCAAGCCGCGCAGGTGCTTCGACGTTTCGGCCTGTGGCCGGCGGCGCTCGCAATCTGGACGCAAGGCGCGAATGCCGCCAAGGCCCGACTGGCGCGATACGAGGACGCAACGTTCGCAGACGGTAAGGTGAGTGCTGTCGGTCTCGAGCCGTTGCCTCTCGACCAGGTTGCCGCCAAAGCGCACGCGATGGGTCTCGTCACCGGAGTTGCGGTCCACACCTTCAACCGTAACCGCGGAGGCTGGGCGGAAGCCGAGTTCGACATACCCGGCATCGGCCCGACGCGACTATCCGTCGACGGCCTGTCGGTTCAGTATGGAGACGGCGCCGCCATCGACCGCAAGGCGTTGATGACGTCCGGCGGATTCCATTTCATCGCGCGGTCTTCCGTAAGTTATCCCGGAGTGCGCGACGTCCTCGGTCTCACGCATCAAAGCACGGTCGCGACCCTGGTCGAACTCGCGGTCAATCCGACGGCCGGCAATGTTGAAGTGCTCTCGCACCACACGTTCCTCGAATGCGGGAATCAGGTGGTGCCGCAGCTTGTCTCGGGACAAGTGCAAGGCGCTCTCGCCATGGGAATCGGGCACGCGCTCTACGAATATCTGCCGCTCTATGAAGACGGCCCGGGTGACGGGACCTGGAACTGGGACCGCTATCACCTGCCGCGCGCCTCGGAAGTCGCGGTGTGGAACCAGACCCTCGAAGTCTTGCCCGCGCGTTCTGAAGCTGACCCACCGAAGGGGATTGGCGAACTCGTCATGATTGCAATCGTGCCGGCGATTGCCAACGCCGTCGCCAACGCCACTGGCAAGCGTTTCTACGAATTGCCGATCACTGCCGAAAAAATCCGGGGAGAACGCGCATGACCATCGCCACTCGCCCACTCTCGCTCACCGTCAACGGCCGCCAGGTTGGGCCGATCGACGTGCCCGAAGATCTCATGATGCTCGATTTTCTCGCTGAACAGCTGCGGCTGACGGCGCGCATGGGCTGCGGCCAAGGCATTTGCCACGCCTGTACCGTCATCGTCGATCACCCGGACGGGCGATCGGAGGAAATCCAGACCTGCATCACCGGCGCCCATGACTTCTCCGGCAAATCGCTGCGGACCGTCGAGGGTCATGCCGAGCGAGATGCCCAAGGCAATGTCGTGCGGCTCTCACCGGTACAGCAGGCTTTCGTGGAGCACTTCTCCTTCCAATGCGGCTACTGTACGCCCGGCTTCGTCAACGCCGCGACGGTGCTTGTCGAAAGTCTCAAGCGTTCTCCCGTTGCGCGCAAAGACGTCGAGAAAAGGATCGAGGATGCGCTCAACAGCCACATCTGCCGCTGTACCGGCTACGTCCGGTATTACCAGGCGGTGCGCG
>CAWBDV010000018.1:0-199023 GCA_963787675.1 uncultured Alphaproteobacteria bacterium
GATGACGGCGCTCGGCATGGTCGACATGGGCGTCACCACGATCGTCGACCTGTCGCAGATCAGCCATACGCCCGAGCACAGCGACGCCTGCGTCCGTGCGCTCCAGGAATCCGGCATCCGCGCCGTGTTCGCGTATTCGCGCGGCAACCCGGCAACGACGCGATGCCCCAGGATATCGGGCGGCTGGCGCGGACCTACTTCAACTCGAAGGATCAGCTGCTCACGCTTGCGGTGGGCGCAGGTCTCGACCCCAAGGTTTTTATGGCCGCGCGGGAAGCTGGCGTGCCGGCCGTCCTTCACCTGGTGGCCGCCAATACCAGCCCGATGTTCCTCGAGCTCGGCCGCGCTGGGCTGCTGCGGCCGGGTATGAATACATCCACTGCCTCAACCTCACCGATGATGCCTGGAAGCTCATCAAGGACAGCGGCGGCAACGTCTCGCAATGTGCCCAGATCGATATGGCTATGGGTCATGGCACGCCCAGCATCCAGCAAGCGCTCGACCGTGGGCTTCGACCCAGCTTGAGTTCCGACCACCCTGTCACGATTGCGCAGGACTTCTTCACTGTCATGCGCCATACTTTCACGTTCCAGCGCTCGCAGATTTTCGCTCGTGCGCGCGCCGGCGAACGCAATCTCCCGCCGCTGATGACCTGCCGGGACGCGCTGGAGTTCGCTACGATCGCGGGCGCACGCTGCGCTAATCTCGACCACAGGGTCGGCACGCTGACACCCGGCAAGGAGGCCGACCTCGTACTGCTGCGGACTGACGATCCGACACTGTGGCCGATCAACAATGCACCTGGCACCGTCGTCAACATGATGAACCCCGGCCATATCAATTCGGTATTCATCGCGGGCAAGGTGCGCAAATGGCGCGGCAAGCTGGTCGGCGTAGATATGGCGCGCGTCATGCGCCTCGTCACCGATCACACGATCCCTATGGCGCCGCGCCGGCTTCTCGGTTGACTTCATGGCGTGACGCGAGCGGTTCTCCAGGCGCTGCTTAGAATTGGGGTGATTGTCTGGAGCCGCAATGTTGATGGGCGTCCCAGAAGCTGATTTGAATGGTGGCGCTGATGAAAGTCGCCAGCGGCAGAGCAAGAGTTCCCTCAAACATGCAAAGCCTCCGGATGCGTGAACACGTGCGTTCGCGGCATCCGGGGCGGGCCTTTTTTCAGCTACCGAGCGCAACACCCGGCTGTCGAGTTCGCTTATCCCGGCTACAATCGATGGAGTCTTACGCGACGCTCTGATAGGCGTCGATGATCTCGCTGCCGGTGGCGAACCAGACGCCTTGATGCTCCTTCATATGGGCGATGGCGCGCTGGAGGTATTTGATGCGTAGCGGCTGCCCGGAGATCATCGGGTGCAATGGCACGCCCATCACCCGCGGCTGCTTGCGGCTGTCGGCGTAAAGCGCATCGAACTGGTCGATCACCGAGCGGAGATACTGTTCGCCCGTGTATCCTTTGCGGATATAAAGCGGGATATCATTGATCTCGTTGCAGTACGGAATTCCGAACATTTTTCCCGATTTAACCTTCATCGCGATCGGCTGGTCGTCGTTGTTCCAGTCCCCGCAATAGATCACGCCCTCCTCGGCCAAAATATCGAGCGTGTTATAGGTTTCCATCAGCCCGGCACCGAGCCAGCCGCGCGGCCGTTTCCCGCTGGCCTGTTCGATGGTCTTGAGAACACTGCGGATCGTATCGCGCTCAACGTCCGGATTGAGCCCGGCGAGGGTGGTGGAATTGGTGGTGCCGTGACCCATGAATTCCCAGCCGCGTTTCTTCATCTCGTCGATCGCTTTGGGATAAACGTCGCAGACCTGCGAATTCAACGCCACGGTGGCCTTCACGCCGGCTTCATCGAGGACGTCGGCAAGGCGCCACAAGCCGATCCGCATGCCGTATTCGCGCCACGCGTAATTGAAGACGTCCGGCACGTAATTGCTCGGGTTGGGGGTGATCCCGACCCCGAAGGCGAAGTCGTACTGCCACACTTCCACGTTGGGGGCGAACCAGACCGCCAGCGTGTTGTCGCCCGGCCATTTGAACGGCTTGCGCTCGCCGATGAAGCTGTCGGGATAGCGCTCCGATCGGCGGATCGGCCGCGGGGCCGTCTGTGCGAGGGCGCGCGAGGGCGCAAGCCCGGATACCAATGCGCCTGCCGCAGTGGCGAGGCTCAAGCTCTTTGCAATGAAGTCGCGACGATCATGATCCCAGCTACCCCATGGCGCTGCCCTCCATAAAAATGCATCGTGACGATGCGCTAACGTCCAGCGTCTACCAAGTCGGAAACTCGTGCAACACCAGTGTGAGTGAGGTGAATGACCGACACTTCGCCGGACGGAAAGATGCCGGTTCGCACTCGCCCAGGACCAACCCACAAAAAAAACGAGCTAGCGTTGAAAAGGCGTTTCCGGCCGCTAAAGTCCAACGCCGCCTCAGTGGCCGTGTTGTCTTTCACGTGGCTTACTTCGCAGGCAATGAGGGCCTCACCGCCGGCTCCTCGGAAGGTAAGTCAACAACGCGATTAAGGGTAAGTGCTATCTAATCGCTACTGACGTTTGGCACATCGTCGTTGGGGTGACGGACAAATCGCCCTACGAGCAGGCTGATGGCGATCGGCTGTGCTGAGCTATCGGCACTGCGCCCGCCGCATGGCGATGTCGCTGTCAACCTGATAGCCTCCTGCATCAAGTCAAGAACAACCGACTGATTGCGGAGGATGTCATGCCGTCATCGCACTTGCTGCGGATCGCTATTGCATGGGGCATCGCGGCGATTGGAGCGCCGGTTGCGGCACAGACGCAGCCTGCCGAACAGTGCGCGGTTCAAGAAGGAGACCAACGTCGCGGCCACCATGCGCGACGGGACGGTGCTCTATGCGGACGTCTATCGCCCGGTCGAGAGCGGCAGCTACCCAATTCTGTTGATGCGCCTGCCCTATGACAAGTCGGCCGCCCAGAGCGGGGTCTATGGTCCGCCGTCCGGATATGCGGCGCGCTGTTACATCGTCGTGATCCAGGACTTGCGCGGATTGTACACATCCGAAGGGACCTTTTATCCGTTCCGCGACGAACTCGATGACGGATACGACACCGTCGAATGGGCCGCCGGTCTTCCCCAATCGAATGGCAAGGTCGGGATGTACGGCTTCTCTTACGTCGGCGCAACTCAATGGCTTGCAGCCATCAAGGCGCCGCCTCATCTTGCCGCGATTGCGCCCGCGCACACCGGCTCGGACTATTACGACGGCTGGTCCTATGAAGGTGGCGCGTTCTCGCTGGCATTCGAAGAAGATCCTGGGCGACCTCCTTCGCTCACAGCAGGAGCCGTGCCGCGCCTCGGCGATCAGTCAGTCGCCGACAAGCTCGCCGAAGCACGCGGTGCTATCGCGAAATCCTACACGCACCTGCCGATCAGAACGTATCCATGGCTCATGCCGGACCGCCCCGAAGTGGCGGGATTTTTCTTCGACTGGGTCAAGCACAGCGACCGCGACGAATACTGGCGGCGCTGGAGCATCCGCGAGCGATGGCCGCAGGTAAGGGTTCCCGCGCTCGTTGCCGGGCTGGTACGACGTCTTCCTCAATGGCAGCGTCGAAAACTTCGTCGGAATGCGAAAGTCCGGTGGTTCGGATGCGGCTCGGAACGGGCAGAGACTGGTGATCCGTCCTTACGTGCACATTCCGTGGGACACCAAGAGAGCGGTGATGTGGACTTCGGGTCCGAAGCTGCCAATACGACCATGGACCAGCAACTCCGGTTCTTCGATTATTGGCTCAAGGGGAAGAACAACGGCGCCGACAAGGACGCGCCGGTGCGCGTCTTCGTCATGGGCGCCAATGTCTGGCGCGACGCGCAGGATTGGCCGATCCCCGGCACGCGGTTCACAAAGTTCTATCTCCATAGCCGCGGTCAAGCTCGAACTCATTGTTCGGCAACGGGCAACTCACGACCGAGCCTCCGGTCGGTGGGGAGCCGAGCGATCATTATCTGTACGATCCCGCCAACCCGGTGCCGAGCAAGGGCGGACATTCTTGCTGTTTCGCTACCGTTGCGCCGGTCGGACCGTACGATCAGACCGATATCGAGCGGCGCGCTGACGTGCTCGTGTATTCGACACCGCCACTCTCCGAGGCGGTCGAGGTTACAGGACCGATCACGGTCAAGCTGTACGCCGCGTCGTCTGCGCCCGACACCGACTGGACGGCGAAGCTCGTCGATGTCGCGCCGGGCGGGAAGATTATCAACCTCAATAACGGCATCTTGCGCGCGAGCCATCGCAACAGTCTCGCAACGCACGAGCCGGTCGGTCCGGGAGAAATCGTACGAGTACTCGATCACGGTGTTTCCGACCAGCAATCTGTTCAAGGTCGGGCACCAGATTCGGCTCGAAATATCGAGCAGCAACTCCCTCATTACGATCGCAATCTCAACACCGGGCAACCGGTCGGCGTCGATGCCCAGATGGTCGTTGCCCACCAAACCGCCTCCACGATGCGACGCACCCCTCCCGCATCGAGCTGCCGATCATGCCCGCACCGATCAGGACGGCGTCGGGGCAGCAATGATGCCCTCACATCATAAGTGCTGGTCGGCGAGCCATTTCCCCAGGGTATCTGCTAGGGGTTGCTCGTTTCCGACAAAGGAATGGCCGCTGAGGCTCGGGGGCTTTATAAATGGGAAGAAGGACATAGTCGATCTGCTTGACCAGCGAGCCCTCTACGTGCGCTGCGCTTAGCAGCATGTATGGCTCGAAGGGTGCGATGGCGCCGTCCGCTTGATCGCGGACCATCAGGATCGGTCAGGGAGCCGGTCGATCCAGTAGGTACCATCGGCGATGCTGGTCTTGTCCCAGCGATAGGTCAGGAAGTGCTGGCCGGTGATCTGAGCCTCGGCTGCGGCTGCGTTGACCGGGGTCGAATTTCATCTTCACCGGCAGGACCTGATCTGCAGTTCCCTCGCGCACGGACTTCATCGCGGCCTCGGCGAGTTTCTGGAAACGTTCATCGTCCTGAACAAGGATGTTGCGTGATTTCCAAGGCAGGTTCGCGAACGCGCCAAGCAGCACCACGGCCTTGATATCGCGATCCCAGTTGGTAGCGGCGTAGAACTGCACTTGGATGTTGCCGAGGCTATGCCCGAGCAGTACCAGAGATTTGTAGCCGAGCGCGCGCCGACCTGGACGGCAGCATCGATGTCGCGCCGGATGTCGAGGAAATTATCGGTGTTGAGCTTATCGTCGTGCTGCCGCGTGTTGATCGCGAGCGAAGCGTAGCCTTTCACCGCGAGGCGCGGACCAGTCCACTTTGCGGCGGCTGCATATAACTTCCGCCACTACCGTGGATCATCACAATCAGCGTGGTCTCTGCGGCCTGCTTGCCGTTCGGCTGCCAGAGGGAAGCATCCACCTGAAATCCGTCGATGGCCTTGATAGCAAGAAATCGAATCGAAAAGTCTGGGCGTGGCTCGAAGTCCGGCGACAGTCCAGCGGGGCGAGCCACAACGTCGTATTCGATGCTTGCGGCGACCTGCGCCGCGTTGCCGGGTGATATCGCGAGCGACACGGACATCACACTAACGGCACACAGCAGGACCAAGGAGCGACCTGTCAGTCGGCGTTTTGGTATCATCATCTCCTCCGGAGAGCCACTAAAGTGGCGAGAGCTTCACCCCTATGTGCAGGACCGTCGTGTCAGCGCCGCATGTGAGAATCGAAGAAGCGAGCGATTTCCTCGAATGCTTCGCGCGTCTCCGGCGCGTCCGGGTTCATCGTATATTGGGCGTGGGACAAGGCTTCGAAGACCTGAAGTGTGGCCTCGACGCCTGCCTGTCGCAGCTTGCGATGGGTGCGTGCCGTCAAACTGAGAAACAGATCTCGGGTGCTTGAAGTCAGAATTGTCGGCGGGAATCCATGAAGATCACCGTAGATTGGTGAGAGCATCGGATCCTTGAGGTCGCGACCACCGGCATAAAGATATGCCGAGTCCTTCAGGTATCCGTCATACGAGACCTGAAAATTATCGACGAGGTTGTTCGTATAGAAAGTGTCGCCGGTTTTGGTGAGATCTGACCAAGGCGATCCGGGCGCGATTGCCGCCGGCACCGCGAAGCCATCCTGCTTCGCGCGCAGCACGAGCGCCATCGAGAGCCCGCCCCCCGTCGACGTTCCGAACACCGCGATCCTCTGCGGCGGCGTGGTCTTGAGCAATTCGCGATAAACAGCGACGCAATCATCGAGCGCCGCAGGATAGGGTGCATCGCTGCTCGTGCGATAATCGACCGAGATGACCTTGGCACGCCCGAACGCCGCCATGAGCATGCCTTCTCGCGTCCCCGCCTCGCCGGGATTGAGAACGTACGCGCCGCCGTGAAAGTGCAGGAACACGCAATTCTGGTTTTCCGGTGCGATCGTCTGCGGCGTGAGGATGAACGCCTTGACCCCGCCGATCATCGTCGGCTCGATGCTGACCCCGAGCTTCTGGCGCATTCCCGGCAAGATGGCCTTCGCATTGTCGGCGATCCGCGTCACCAGCGCTTTCCATTCCGCGATGTCCTTGGGATGGATGTCCCACGGTGCCGGTGGCGCCGCCACAAGCGCGCGCATCTGCGGACTGACGTCGTCTGGGACTGGCAGGAAATAGCCTGGGATGTCCCGGCCCTTGTCGGTCGACTGTGTCTGGGCAATACAAGGGCCCGTACTTGCAGCAACAAGCACTGCGATCGCCGCATTGCGCAACATACCCGCCTCCAACTGCTCGATCATCGTATGTGAAGGCTATCAACTTTGGCGGAAGGGAAAAAGCCATCTGCACGATGACCGGGGCCCCCGCAAACTGACGATGCAAGGATAGGCTGACCGACCTCGCCTGAGTGCGATTTGTCGACGTTATGCTCACGTCAGAGGGACCCGATTACGGGGCCGAGGGTGATGGCGAGTGAAATCCTGCCGATCGCCGAGGATCGGCAGGAAAGTGCCAAAAGCCGCGAGACCCTATTTCCCTCCGATGACAGCGTAGCCTTGGATTTCGATCTTGGCATCCGGGACCGCCAGTGCCGTGATTGTGATAAGCGCGCTGCCCGGGAAGTTATCGCCGAAAACTTCCCGGCGAATTTGCGTAAGGCGATCGCCATAGCGAACGTCGGTGATGAATACGGTCATCTGAACCATGTCGCTGAGTTTGCCGCCGGCCTTCTGGAGCGTTCGGTCTAGGTTTTTGAACAGTTGCCGGACCTGACCTTCAAAATCCGCCGCGAGCGATTTGCCATTTTCGTCCACGGTCGCGGTCTGTCCTGCGAGCCAAACTGTCTTGCCGCCTTCGGTAATGACTGCCTCGGAATAGCCCCTCTGCTGTGGCCGGTCCCCCTTGAGGTACTCTTTTGATTCTGCGGGAGCCAAAAGGGCAATCAGCGTCACTAGGGCAGTGGCGTGAAGCAAGTTGCGCGAAATGAATGTCGAGTTCATCTTCACCTCCCGTGAGCAGGATACTGTCGGACGCGCGATGGGAATTTGCCGTCGCTCGATGGTGTAGGTTGATCTTCGGTGGCGCATCTCATTCGACCGCGCCGACGTCCGCGTATTGTATTCTTTTCTGAGGGGCGTGACTACGTCGCGGGGCCAACCAGCGCGTGAATGGCAACAACGTTGCGATCTCTAGTCCGTCGGGCAGACCGAAGCTGTGCGTCCACAACCTCCGAGTCGATGGAATAATTGCCGGGCCATTCCGCATCGATCGCGTTCTTCGCGACAGGGCATTGTGTCCCATCATTTGATCGAGCTCGGGCGTCTGTCCCTTGCATCGCGTTCACAGAGAACAGTAGCAACCTTATTGTACTGGTCCCGGATGAGGAGCAATCTCCGTTCAGCATCAGGGTCAAAAGGAGGAGCGGCGATGGGATTTCCACTATCACGTCGTGAATTCATCAAGACCACTGTGGTCTCAGGCGTCGCGATCAGGATCGGTTTCGTCTCGCCGCGGTCGGAGGCAGCGGTTGTCGGCAACGAAAACGCTCTCGCCGCCGGCTGGGTCGGTCCCGACGGCAAGCCAAAATACCGGTTGGACGCGATCGCCAAGGTGACCGGCGAAAAGGTCTTTACCCGGGATTTCCGTGCCGGCGATATGCCGGGCTGGCCAACGCAACAGAGTCACGCCTTCCTCATCCACGCCACCAAGGCGGATCGCACGTTCGAAGGCGTCGATCTCTCCGCGCTAGGTAGCGACCTTCAGCCCGACCGCATCGTCCTCGCCGAGGACCTCGCGCGGGACGGCGTCGTCATGCCCGATGCTGCTTCGTACGGCGAGGTCATTCTGGTCGCGAAAGGCCATACGCCGCCGATGATCGGTCACCCCGTGGCGCTGCTCATCTACAAAGATTTCGCGCGTTATGACGCGGCCAAACGACGGGTGCGTTTCAACGGTGATGTCGTGCAGTATGGCGCTCACACCGGGCCCAAGGTACCGCCGCATTATGGTGTTGCGCGCTATGTTCGCGTTCAAAGCGAGCAGCCGGATCCGGAGGGCAGGTACGCACCACAACTCGACGCCGCAGTTTTCGGCAAGTTTGACGGCGATACCATGGTCTGGCCGGCGGGCGATGCGAGCGGCAACCTCGCGGCGAAAGGCATGGCCGCGGCGACCGACATCGCACGCGAAATCGCCACAGCCGGCGAAGCGCAGCTCGTGCTGGCGCGTGATTATTTCTCGCAATCCGTGGATGCGTCGGCATTAGAGGCCGACAACGGCAACACTTGGTATGAGACCTCGAGCGGCGTCCTGCACATGATGCTGGCGACGCAATCGCCCTATGAGGTCGCGATCGGCGCCGCCGAGATGCTGTCGAAGACCAAAATCGACGGCGCTCGCACCAAGAAGCTCGACCTGCACGTACCCTATACCGTCGGCTACGGCGCCAAGGAACGCAACACGTTTGCTTATTATTGCGTGCTCGCGGGTCTCTACGGCGACGGCCAACCGGTGCGTCTTGCCAACGATCGGTTCGAGCAATTCCAGATCGGGATCAAACGCCATGCCTTCTGGATGAAGGATACGCTGGTCGCCGACAGGAAGACGGGAAAGTTCAAGATATTCAAGGCGGAGTTCAAGAACGACGGCGGCGGCCGCGCTGGCGTATCGATGAACGTCGGCAATGCCGGCGCCAAGTCGGCACAGTCGTTCTACTATTTCCCGAAGAGCGATGTCACCACGGCGGCGCTCGCGTCGCGCGCTCCCGAGGCCGGCGCGACTCGCGGCTATGGCGCGCTGCAGACACTTTCAGCGACCGAAATGCTCGTCGATGAGGTGGCCGAGCACCTCGGCATTGATCCGATCGAACTGCGTCTGCGCAACATCGCGACGATCGGGACAAAGAATGTTCCTCCAGACGTCCCCGCACTGCGCAACGAGGAAATCCTCCGTAAGGCCCGGGCCCATCCCCTGTGGGCGGAACGCGAACAGCGAAGGGCAAAGTTTGAGCGCGAAAATCCCGGCAAGAGGCATGGCGTCGGCTTTGCCCAGGTCCAACGCGGCTTCGGGACCGGCGCCGAAGCCGGAGTTGCTTCGGTCGCCATCGACGCCAAGGGTCACATCACCTTGCGTCATATCGCCAACGAGATCGGCGCCGGGACCATCGTGGCCCAGGCGGTGATGGTGGGAGATATCCTGGGGCGCGCGCCGGATCGGACCTCTTTCGGTGTGGTCGACTGGCCGGAGATGCCGCTGACCTCGACTGAAAAACCGTACACGACACCCCAGGACAGAGAGAACGAACTGCAGCGTGATCCGCGCTGGACGCCGAGCTTCAGCTCGAACGTGGCAGCGTCGAACGGCGTTTATTATTACGGCCACTCCACGCGCCAAGCCGCGCAGGTGCTTCGACGTTTCGGCCTGTGGCCGGCGGCGCTCGCAATCTGGACGCAAGGCGCGAATGCCGCCAAGGCCCGACTGGCGCGATACGAGGACGCAACGTTCGCAGACGGTAAGGTGAGTGCTGTCGGTCTCGAGCCGTTGCCTCTCGACCAGGTTGCCGCCAAAGCGCACGCGATGGGTCTCGTCACCGGAGTTGCGGTCCACACCTTCAACCGTAACCGCGGAGGCTGGGCGGAAGCCGAGTTCGACATACCCGGCATCGGCCCGACGCGACTATCCGTCGACGGCCTGTCGGTTCAGTATGGAGACGGCGCCGCCATCGACCGCAAGGCGTTGATGACGTCCGGCGGATTCCATTTCATCGCGCGGTCTTCCGTAAGTTATCCCGGAGTGCGCGACGTCCTCGGTCTCACGCATCAAAGCACGGTCGCGACCCTGGTCGAACTCGCGGTCAATCCGACGGCCGGCAATGTTGAAGTGCTCTCGCACCACACGTTCCTCGAATGCGGGAATCAGGTGGTGCCGCAGCTTGTCTCGGGACAAGTGCAAGGCGCTCTCGCCATGGGAATCGGGCACGCGCTCTACGAATATCTGCCGCTCTATGAAGACGGCCCGGGTGACGGGACCTGGAACTGGGACCGCTATCACCTGCCGCGCGCCTCGGAAGTCGCGGTGTGGAACCAGACCCTCGAAGTCTTGCCCGCGCGTTCTGAAGCTGACCCACCGAAGGGGATTGGCGAACTCGTCATGATTGCAATCGTGCCGGCGATTGCCAACGCCGTCGCCAACGCCACTGGCAAGCGTTTCTACGAATTGCCGATCACTGCCGAAAAAATCCGGGGAGAACGCGCATGACCATCGCCACTCGCCCACTCTCGCTCACCGTCAACGGCCGCCAGGTTGGGCCGATCGACGTGCCCGAAGATCTCATGATGCTCGATTTTCTCGCTGAACAGCTGCGGCTGACGGCGCGCATGGGCTGCGGCCAAGGCATTTGCCACGCCTGTACCGTCATCGTCGATCACCCGGACGGGCGATCGGAGGAAATCCAGACCTGCATCACCGGCGCCCATGACTTCTCCGGCAAATCGCTGCGGACCGTCGAGGGTCATGCCGAGCGAGATGCCCAAGGCAATGTCGTGCGGCTCTCACCGGTACAGCAGGCTTTCGTGGAGCACTTCTCCTTCCAATGCGGCTACTGTACGCCCGGCTTCGTCAACGCCGCGACGGTGCTTGTCGAAAGTCTCAAGCGTTCTCCCGTTGCGCGCAAAGACGTCGAGAAAAGGATCGAGGATGCGCTCAACAGCCACATCTGCCGCTGTACCGGCTACGTCCGGTATTACCAGGCGGTGCGCGATCTCGTCCTCAAGACTCCAGGTCTTGTCCAGGGCTGAAAATGAGGCGTTGTGACGGGGTGCCTGGTTCCGGAATCGAGAACATCATGCGCTCTGAGGGGCGACTATACGTCCGTGTTTTCTGACCACATTAGTTGTCCGTGAGACCGATCTGCGCAATCTCGGTGGCGTTCATGTCATTTTTGAACGTCGACGCGGGCGGCTCACGTTCGATCGCTAGGCCGCGCTGATTTTCGCGAGGTTGCCTTTCACATTGGCGATGAAAAGGAGACCAAACGTCAGGCCGCATAAATCCAGAAGTCGCCGATTGCCGCCGCTCCGGTCACCGGCATGGGCCCCGGAACTTGGACGCAAGTGAACGGGTGCGGCTGCTCCCCGTAGCGGTTGCGCCAGCTAGCGGCGATGCCCGAAAAATCACGGATGTCGGAGAGAAAATATTGCGCCCGCACGACATTTGTCACGGAGGCGCCAACGGCTGAACAAGCTGCGTCCATGTACGACATCAGCAACGCCCCCTGCACTTCACCGGCAAGGCTCAGTGCCTCGAAGGCTTGCGCCTGATCGGCGCCAGGGACGCGACCGTCGGGCCCAATCGCAATGAGCCCCGATGGAAATACGAACTCGCCGGCCCGCACGCACGGACCATACGTGGCGATCTCCGGTATTCCGGTAGCGACCACCTGCTTGCGTCGGCTCGCGTTGTTTCGCAGTGCTATGAGGTTGATCTCGATCATGCCTTCGGTGTTGGCATAATCTTTGGCCGGTACGAGCGTTACGGCGCAGGGAATGTTGCGGAAGTGCTGCGACCACACGTCCATGAAATCGGGAAAATTCTCGACGCCGCGGATATAGGCTTGAGCCTTCAGGCTGAGTTCAAGCGCCGACCCGGCGGCCTGCAACGACGGCGCCAGGCGATCGGTGATGACGTAACGCACCTGGCGGCGAAACGCAGTTTCGCCTCCCCAATTGCGATCCGGTCCGACATAAACCTTGGGGTCGAGAGTGCCGTCCGTCCGGAATGCCATGTTTCCGGCGATAAAGACGAAATCGCCTGCCGCCACGGCGGGATTGTAGCCCGAAGCCGAGATCGACTGGCCCGGCAGCGTGAATTTGTCGATGTCATACCCCCGGCCTGGGACGACGGCGATCATGGAGGTGTGGGTATTGGTACGCGCTGTAAAGCAGCGGTCGACAATTATTGACGTGCTCGGCGGGATGTAGCCGCCAAACGCGGCGAAGCGCGCGAGATGATAGGCCGACACCGCCGGCCCTTTGGTATAGAACTGGTCGACCCGTACCGCGTTCGGCAAATCGCTACCAAATTCCTTCAGGATGGTCCGCATGCGGTGCAGCAGATAATCGGCTTCGCGCCGCAGCGGCGGTCGACCGCTCACGCCCTTGCCGGGCGGGCCTTCTACTTCCGGCACCAGGCCTCGCTCGAAGTCGAATGCCTCGTGGCCGTTGAGGAAGACCCACGGGCCGGCCTTGACCGCGTAGGCAAGATTGATCGTGCTGCCGACGAGGTGCGTGGATTTGACCGTGATCGCGTCGGACGCAGTCGCAGTCCCAGTATTCGCCTGAGCTAAGCGGACCTGAGGGTTTGGGGCACCGACGAACGCACCGGCAGTGACGACGCTGCCGGTCGATACGGCAGCCATCCCAGCCAAGCCCGCGCCGCGATGCAGAAAGGTACGTCGGCTCGTAGGACTGCCGTGCCATGCCGCATTCATCACGCCGTCTCCTGCTACTGCGAGGAGAGTATAGCGAAACGCTTCGGGGCGATGAACTCTGTTGACGACGTAGCCTTAAGCCTCCGCTTCTCCAAACCGAAGACGGTCCACGGCTCGATGGCCCGTGCCGCTTTACCATCCGCCTGCGCGATCGTTGCGGTGAGGTTGTCAGCCATCTTGGCAAAGCGGAACGTTCATTAAAGCCATCTGCTGACCAAGGCATAGTTTCAACCCCCACGATGTCGGTTCGTCATGCCCATGCTTCATTGCGAATGTCGGTTCACCAAACCGCTCGCTTCCAAGGTTGCGCCTCCGGGAACTACACTTTCGGTCGCTACAGCGATGCACAGTCGGAGTCAGGTCTGGGTCCAAAACCCGTCTATCAAGCATGTCCGCTTCGGCGACAGCTTTCTTCGATAGCAGACATCGCGGCCCCGTTGATGGTGCCGTTAATCGCCGGCATCCTTACGTTCCCACAATGCCCCGGCCGCGATAGGCTGAGGGTACAGCGGTTTCGAAGGGATGATGAATGCGACGATGTTCTGCCGTCGCGCGGCTTTGCGGAGCGTTCGATGCGTGAACTCATGGCAGCAGGATGTGTCAAATGCCAATACGAGAGAATGCAGGATCTGCCGAGGCTATTCACCGGAAATTGCGAGCTCTCGCCGCCGTATTACTGGACCCGGCGGCAACTGAACAAGAGAAAGCCAATGCCGAGCGGCTCAAGGGACGCCTAGAGAAGCAGCTCAATCAGAATGCAACACCCAAGGAGGCCTCGGAAGGGATCATGTTTCAATTGGGCCGGGGCGTTAAAGAGATGACGACCGGCCCCTCGCCAAAGGGCGATTGGACAGATCATGCCTTCCGACTTGGCAGAATGCTCCGTGGAGGTTTCAAGAGGTAGCGACCAACATAAGGGCCGCGACGAGGGTGCTGGCGGTTACGGTCCCCCTCGATGCTGTCGAAAAAAAGATATAAGCCCGGCGTAGACCGAGCGAGCATTTTCCACGAAATCGGCCCACCGGCATGATTCTGAAGGCGGCACGGCCTCCATACGCTTCACACTGGAATGCCATTCGCTTCGTCACGCGCGTGCATACAGAAGGGTCAGGTGCCACAAAAGGTTTGGTGCACGACTTGATCGGGCCGCGGCGGATCGGCGTATCCCTCGAACCCTAGCTGATCTTCGTAAGGCGACGAAACCACCGACAGCAGAGTTTCGAAAAACGAAAAATCTGCATTGTTTACAGCTGCCAGGATCGCCTCTTCCACCAGATGATTGCGCGGGATAAAGGCGGGGTTGGCCGCGCGCATCACCAACTGCCGCTCCGCTGGTTCTCCACCCTCTCCCGTAAGCCGGTGGCGCCACCTCTCGGCCCACTCATCAAAAGCCTCCTGATCTGCAAACAACCCACGCACAGCGGTATCGCCGTCAGTGCCGGCCACCGCGTCGCATAGGCGGCGGAAGACCAAGGTGAAATCGGCGCCATTGCGGGCCATGCGATCCAGCAGATCTTGTGCCAGGGAAATATCGCCGGGCCGTGATTCCAACAGACCGAGCTTGCGGCCGAGGCCCGCGGCGTAGGCCATATTGAATAAGTTGGCGAACTCGCCGATCGCCTCTTCCGCCTCCTTCACGGCGGCGGCGTCGTCCTCTGCAAGCAGCGGCAACAGCGTTTCCGCCAGACGGATGAGGTTCCACCGTGCGATGTCCGGCTGATTGCCGTAAGCGTAGCGTCCCATCTGATCAATGGAGCTGTAGACCGCGCGAGGATCATAAGCGTCCATGAAGGCGCAGGGACCATAGTCAATGGTCTCACCCGCTATCGACATGTTGTCGGTGTTCATGACCCCATGAATAAAGCCAACAAGCAGCCACTTTGCGATTAGGGCTGCCTGACGCGAAATCACCTGATCAAGAAGGGCACGGTATGGGTTGGGGGCGGCCGCTGCGTCTGGGTAATGCCGCGCAATGACGTGGTCAGCGAGGCGGCGGAGCCCATCGACATCCCTGCGCGCCGCGAAATACTCGAAGGTACCGACTCGGATATGGCTCGATGCGACCCGAGTTAGAACTGCGCCGGGTAAGGCCCTTTCGCGCCTAACCGGCTCGCCGGTCGTCACCGCGGCAAGCGCCCTGGTGGTCGGGATCCCCAGCGCCGCCATTGCCTCACTGACAACGTACTCACGCAGCACCGGCCCGAGCGCCGCACGACCGTCGCCGCGCCGTGAATATGGTGTCGGGCCAGCCCCTTTGAGCTGGATGTCACGGCGCACACCAGAGCGGTCGATCACCTCGCCGAGAAGAATGGCGCGTCCATCACCAAGTTGCGGGACGAACGTCCCGAACTGGTGGCCCGCGTAAGCCATGGCGAGCGGTGCACCGCCCTCCGGTATGCGATTGCCTGTAAGGACTTCCACACTCTCTGGAGTCGCAAGCCTTTCCGGATCAAGCCCGAGGGCCAAAGCAAGCTTTTCGTTCAACCGAACCAGCCGGGGCGCGGCGACCGGAGTAGGCGCAAGGCGCGCGAAAAAACGGTCCGGCAAACGAGCGTAGCTGTTGTCGAATTTGCAGAATTCGACGGTCCCGGCTTGTACGTCCATCATGGGTCCAGTGCGTGCCTTTGAGATCGACAACGTCAACTATCTGGTGAGCGTGTCAATCGACATCCGAGACGCTGTTGTCGCATACCGGGTTCGTGCGCGACTGCCTCGTTGAGGTTCGCTTCGAACCCCGCGATCTCGCTCGCAGCAAGGGTTGAAGAATCAACGTCTCCACGTCCATATGCCTGCAGCGAGCGGGTCGCTTTACTGGCTCGGTATACACCACAGGTGCGAGCGCAATGACTGCCATTGACCAAAAGATCGCGCAGGAGCTGAACGTTCGGGGGGAGCAGGTCGCCGCCGCCGTGGCGCTGCTCGATGGCGGCGCAACGGTGCCGTTCATCGCCCGCTATCGCAAGGAAGCGACCGGCGCGCTCGACGATGCGCAATTGCGCACTCTTGACGAACGTCTGCGCTATTTGCGTGAGCTCGAGGAACGCCGCACCGTCATCCTGAATTCGATCCGCGAACAGGGCAAGCTCGACGACGCCCTCGAAAAGGCGATACGCGCCGCGGACAGCAAGGGTCGTCTCGAAGACATCTACCTGCCGTTCAAGCCGAAACGCCGCACGAAGGCCGAAATCGCCAAAGAGGCAGGCCTGGAGCCGCTCGCCGATCTTTTGCTGGCGCACCCCGAGAACGATCCTCTGGTCGCGGCAGCGAAGTTCGTCGACGCCGAGAAGCAGGTCGCCGATGTCGCTGCCGCACTCGACGGTGCCCGCTCGATCCTGGTCGAACGGTTTGCAGAAGACGCCGACCTGATCGGGTCGCTGCGCGAGGAAATGTGGTCAGCCGGCCGCCTTGCTTCGAAGGTGCGCGATGGAAAGCAGGAAGCCGGCGCCAAATTCAGCGACTACTTCGATTTCGCCGAAAAGCTGTCGAAGGTGCCATCCCATCGCATTCTGGCGCTATTCCGTGCCGAGAAGGAAGAGATCCTGGACGTCGCGATCGAGCCGGGGGATCCCGCGGCCGTCGGCTCCAGCCCTTACGAGCTGCGGATCATGCACCGCTTCGGCATAAGCGATCGCGGCCGTCCGGGCGATAAATGGCTCATCGACACCGCACGCGGGGCCTGGCGCACCAAGATACAGGTCCACCTGGGCATTGATCTGCGTGTGCGGTTGTGGAATGCGGCCGAGCAAGAGGCAGTCCGGGTGTTCGCCGCCAATCTGCGCGACCTCCTGCTGGCCGCCCCCGCCGGGACGCGCGTTACCATGGGCCTTGATCCGGGTTTCCGGACCGGCGTCAAGGTCGCCGTCGTCGATGTCACCGGCAAGGTCGTAGCGACATCAGTGATCTATCCGCACGAGCCGCAGCGGCGCTGGGACGAGGCGCTCGCCACTCTTGGGAAGCTCGCCAAGCAACACAAAGTCGAATTGATCTCGATCGGCAACGGCACCGCCTCGCGCGAAACCGACAAACTTGCCACCGAACTGGTCAAGCTGCTGCCGGACCTGAAAATGTCGAAGATCGTTGTGTCGGAGGCCGGCGCTTCGGTCTACTCCGCTTCATCCTATGCGTCGGAGGAACTGCCCGACCTCGACGTCACTCTGCGCGGCGCGGTGTCGATTGCGCGCCGGCTCCAGGATCCCCTCGCCGAGCTGGTCAAGATCGATCCCAAATCCATCGGTGTGGGCCAGTACCAACATGACCTGAGCGAGCACAAACTGTCGCGCTCGCTCGATGCCGTGGTCGAGGATTGCGTGAATGCTGTGGGGGTCGACGCCAATACCGCCTCGGCGCCGCTCTTGGCGCGCGTCTCGGGCATCGGCACCGGCCTGGCGCAGAATATCGTCCTGCATCGCGACGCCAATGGCCCGTTCCGCTCGCGCCGAGAGCTGAAGAAGGTGCCGCGTTTGGGACCCAAAGCGTTCGAGCAGTGCGCCGGCTTTCTGCGTATTCCTGGTGGCGAGGATCCGCTTGACGCTTCCGGCGTGCACCCGGAAGCCTATCCAGTGGTGCGGCGGATCATCAAGGCGACCAACACCGACATCAAGGGCTTGATCGGCAATGCCGCCGCGCTGCGCACGGTATTGCCCAAGAGTTTTGTCGACGACACCTTTGGCCTTCCGACCGTGACAGACATCCTGCGCGAGTTGGAGAAGCCCGGCCGCGATCCGCGCCCCGCTTTCAAGGCCGCGGTGTTCATCGAGGGTGTCGAAACCCTCCGTGACTTGAAGCCAGGCATGGTCCTGGAAGGTGCGGTGACCAATGTGGCGGCCTTCGGCGCCTTCGTCGATATTGGCGTGCACCAGGACGGACTGGTGCACGTCTCAGCGATGTCGAAGTCCTTCGTCAAGGACCCGCGCGAGGTGGTGAAGCCGGGTGACATCGTCCGCGTCAAGGTGCTGGAGGTGGACGTGGCGCGCAAGCGCATCTCGCTTACGCTCCGGCTGGACGACGAGATCGGCCCCCGCGCCGACCGTACCGGCACCGCTCTGCGCAACGATAGTGGCCGCTCCGGTTCGCGTGAGCCGTCACGAAACGCGGCCCCACCGCGCCGCGAGGAACCGGGAGGCAGCGGTGCGCTCGCCGATGCATTGCGACGCGCCCGCTTGGCAGAGAAACGAAAGTAATATTTGTCGGCTCGCCGACCGGTCGCGGTCAAAAGAGATTTGCGAATTCGGGCGAACTCTGGCTGCGGGGGTTGGGGAACTACTCGCTTTTACGGCAACATTGCCGACGAGTGGCTTGCCCACACCGATCGGTGCGTCAGCAGTACCACTTTCTGTCGAAGGAGATGTCTATTTGCTCCGACCGGGGATAACCGCTGATCGTTCTCGCAATGCCCCCTTTACAATTTTCAATTCCAATAATACCGCATGATTCCCCTGAAATGATCGGAGAACCAAACCCGATGCCAGCCCTAGGCCTCAAGTCAATGTCGATTGAAAAGCTTTCAAAACTACAAGCGGAGGTCGAGGCCGCGCTGAGCGCGAAAGTGGTCGAGGAGCGGCGCGAGCTTGAAGCGAAGCTCATTCAGCTCTCCCGCCTCGGTGATGGCCATGTGCGTGTACGCGGCGTTCGCGGTGGTGGGCGTACCGGAGCGCGTGGTCCCGTCGCCCCAAAATACCGCAATCCCGAGAACCCGTCCGAGACTTGGGCCGGTCGTGGCCTGAAGCCCCGCTGGCTCAGCGCCGCGATGAAGTCAGGCAAGAAATTGGAAGATTTCGCCATCGGCGCAAAGTCGGCGGCCACATCGAAAACGATGCCGAAAAAGACCCGTGGCAGGCCTCGCAAGACGGCATAAGCCCAGTCGCCTAAGGCACGCGGCCGTCAAGGTCGGCTGCGATGGCGGAAGCGGCGCGGCAGCTGCGCCGCCTATTTCCGCGACCGACTGAAATATCTTAAATCCGGCGGTGGCTGGTCTTTGCGCGTGGGCATCAACAAGCCATCCGCACTTAGGAAGTAGTTGTTATTGTCGATAACAATCTGCTCGTTGTTCTCGCCGCAATAATACTCAGGCCAGTCTGGACGCAGATCGGGGTTGCGCACGTATCTTTTGTCTACCGTCCAGGGCCGCGTCAGGGCATGGTCTATGACGGTAATTTCGTCATGAAATATGTTGGGCTCAGTCTTGTCGCGGCGGAGCCGCTCCTTGAATATGGACTGATTGTCGAAGTGCAGAGGCAGGCCCGTCGCGTCGTACGCGCGAGGACCTTTGAAGGGACCTCGCGTCTCGACTTCAAGGACATCGTACCGGCCGTCCCCGTCCTCGTCGATCCACCTGCCGATCGAATAGCCCGAAAACGTCGGCTCGATCTCTTTAGGCCAGTCGCGGCCGTCGGTGAAGATTCGACGATAATGGTCGTCGCTGCCAATTAGAATATATGTCGTTGCCGGCGTGATAATGAATTCCAACGGCCGAAACGCAATCATCATGTGCGGCATGCCGGCGGCGAGGCAGCGAGGAGTGTAGTAGTTTCCGAGCCCCCCGTTGGCCTGATCCAAGATGCTATTCTCCAGGACCTTCTGATACTCCGCCGTCAATGGGGCGTGCTGCCCGAATCCCCACGGCTTGGTCTGGTCGAACGACGGCTGCCCTGGAAGCCCGCGGACGACAAACCGCTCCCACTGGCCAGTCCAGTCTGGATACTTCGCGCCATCAGATGCCCAAGCATCGCCGGTCGGAATTGCCAAAGCTGTCAACCCGATTGTCAAGCCTCGACAAAACATCGTGGCCTTCCTGCCGTTGTTGCTGCTGCGCACTGTACTCGTCAGCGCGCCGCCGCCGTCGTTCCTCGGGCACCGATGGAGCCCTACCCAGTATAGAGTATGAGCATGGATCTGCCGAATACAGCGCGGCGGATACTCCCCGAAAGTCGACCGCGTGGGCCGCGCTCGACGTGCTGGAACTTCCGCAGCGTAACCGTCGTGCGGGAACGTACCGGCGCTTGGCGAAGCTAATGACCGAGCTAGGGTGGACTGCGGTCCGGGTGCGCGGGATGACGCGCGGCGGCTACATGGAGCAGGTACGCGGGTTCTGCCGGGACGCCAGGGCGCAGCGACAGTAGCTCCCGCAGTGGTTTACGTCGCTCGCATATGCGTATGGCGCTGCTGCGAAAGTCTCCGGACGTGTCGACTTGACCCAACGTCGACTGGGCGAAACTAGTCGTGTGGGGCGCGGCATGACGCGTTGCAGTCTGGTTAGAGCACGTTCGTGGCTTTGCCCCCGGCGTTCGGCTATTACGCACTAACGCTTCAAATGGAGGAAGAGCATGAATAAGTCTCTGGAAATTATCAGGAGTATGCGATGGACCCTTGTCGTTGTCGCCATTGGGCTGTTGGCGCTCGCTGGAGGTCTGCTTCTTGCGAAAAACAAGCCGGCGACAATCATTACGTGGGACGCGCTTTATTTCGGTATTGCCTCCGCATACTATTGGTGGCGTTCAAGCCAAGTAAGTTACAAGCGGGGGCCGGGTGTATTCATGTTTGGGAACATGATGGTCAACCTTCAGGATCTGCGGAGCTATATTGGAGACGTAGGTTCGGTCAACACCAGCGCCGCATTTTGCAGCGGTCTAAGCATTTTGTTGTCAACACTCTCAGGCGTTCTGTGATTGAGCCAGAGTGAACTGTGCGGGTGCGCGCGGCAGCTACCTAGAGCGGGTTCGCCGCTTCGCACGCGTCACTCGGCCCTAACAGGATCGCGCCTCAGCAGCGTTGCGCGGCCCGAGAGCATACGTTACTGACGCGCCCACTGTGGGCGATGTGAGGCCGTGCTGGGTTGCGGACACCGACGCTCCATTTAGTAATGCACTAGCCTAATATTCGGGCACCTGATGTAACCGACAGTCAAACTGACCTTTTATGCTCCTGTTGTAGAAGCTTCCCATCGAAGGAGCGTTTAATAGGGAGGACACTGTCCCAGCATCAATCTCGCAGTAGTGGTAGAACGTTCCGTTCAGAGATATCAACATGTACTCATTGTCCCGATCGTAACAAACGCGCCTGATGAAACTACTTCTCACGACGTCTGTGCAAGAGAAGAACTTTAAATCGACTTCCCCGCGATATTTGACATACACCATGTCCGCGCGGTTTTCTTTCTGATCAATTGGTGTAAGGCCAAGAGTGCGGGCTTCCTCCGGCGTCAGCGGCCGTAACTCAAGGCGGCTTGGAGGTCCCCCCTGGTACTTCTCCCACGGTCCGTGTTGTTTTGCCGGAAATAATGCCGCAAATGAAAGAGACCCTGCGATGGCCACCCCCACCACCATTATCGACAAGATGGCTACCGCGGGAAATAGCCGCTTCGCTGCACTTGGCTGCTGGGGCTGGACGATCGCGAGGTCGGATGAATTTTGCGTCATGCAGGCATCGCTGCTCGTTCTAGGGGTGTCTGCACGTACTTCGGCTGACGACTTCGCAACGGATTGAGTGTATTCGTCAATGAGGCTCTGCACCCAACGATCAACCTTATTGTGCGTCCACAAGAGTGAGCCCAGGCTTACTGGAAGCACGAACACCATCGCGGCAAGGAGGCCTTGATAGGGTATTATAAACGCGAAGCCACCGAGGAATAATGATATAAGCGACAGCCCGGTTATCCATTCTTTTGGAGTTGTGGGAGGCTGTTGTTGCTTCGTTTGGGCATCGTCGAGAATGTCGGCGAATGTAAACGGCTTGGGTTTGGAACCCGGTGACCAAGTGCTTAGCCTTTGCTTGAACGCAGTAACAAAAGCCTTCCTTCCAACTCTCGCAATGTCTTCGCCGAGTTCTATTTGTTCCTGCAATGTAAACTCGGGTGGTGTCCATCTGAAAATGGGATATATCAACATCATCCTTAGCCACCCGTCGGGCCGGGATTAGCCGTCATGCCGGAGGCATCTGCCGAACGAGCAGGATGAACCAGATCATCCGCGTGCGGTGTTGGCCAGGCACATCCGGTCAAAGCGATAACGCCATTATCAACCGTTTTACCTAAACAACTTCTTACTGTTTTGGATTGCCTTTGGACTGTATTAAGCGCAAATATCTTCCTCATATCCGCACCAGGCTGTCGTGCTGACCCGGTGAACGGCCGGGCTGGTTTGCCGTACCCCCGTGGCCGATGGGGGGGGTGCCTCAGCCCGATCCTGCCGAGAAGACGGGAGGGCCTGACGGTCACCCGTTTCCAATCCCCGGTCCGTGCCAAGCTTGCCGCGTTCGGGGGATCGGAATGCCGTCGCAGATGAAATTTGGCGGCATGACCGCTCCTGTTCGGGCAGACGGAGGCGAGTGTGGGCCGAAATCTGCCAACACGACCGTTTCAACGCCCAGCGCAACCGCGCCTTACTCAATCTGTGAAGCAAATCAGAAGCTTTTCCTCGGCGCGTGCCCCCACCCCGGAGCGAGGCTCGATCCGTAGATGCCCGCGGCGTCCTATTCAGCGTGGCGCTGCGCTTTCGATTGATCTCGCCGTTCCGATCGTCAGTACCTCGGACAGATAGTCCTGCGCGCTTGAACCTAAGTGCTGTCCGCCCGACGAATGATCATGACCCGTTCACACCCAGGACGGACCCATCCCGAAAGAGAGATCAAAATGTCGTCCTGCAAGACTATCATTGCTCTCGCCGCGGCCACCCTGGTGGCGGGCGCTCTCACAACAACTGATGCCTCCGCCCATGGTGGCGGTGGCGGTGGCGGTGGCGGCGGCCATTTCGGTGGCGGCGGCGGCGGGCATTTCGGTGGCGGCGGCGGTCATAGCTTCCGCAGCTTCGGCGGCGGCCATCACTCCGGCGGCGGCCATCACTTCGCGAACTTCGGCGGCCATCACTTCGGCGGCGGCAATCAGTTCCGCGGCCACAACTTCGCCAACCGGCACCTCGGCGGAAGCCACCACTTCGGCCACAACAGCTTCGGCAGCCATCAGAACTTGGCGAACCACCACTTCGGTGGCAACCATAACTTCGCTCACAACAACCACGACAATCACAACCACATGGCCTTCAATCATCATCACAACCAGGCGTTCTGGTGGCACAAGCACCCGCACTGGTGGATTGGCGGCTACTCCTACGCCGACAGCGATCCGTCCGATGACACGAGCGACGATACGGACGATAACACGCCCAGCACGCCCAGTTACGGCACCCCGGCGTACACCCCGGCCAACAACCCACAGCCGGCTCCGCAATATCAGCAGGCTCCGCAGTATCAACAGGCTCAGGCCCCCTGCACCTGTCTGACTAAGCAGTATCTGCCGGAGGGCGGCGTCATATTCACCGACAACTGCACGAAGGAGCAGGCGATGGCGACCCCGGAGGAGCTGAAGGCTCAGCAAAGCCAGGCTTCCAACCCGAGCAGCGACCGGACCAACTGACGCGATTTGATACGCCTCAACCTCAAACCCCGGCTTCGGCCGGGTTTTTTTGTTCTACAGGCCGTTCATACCGCCGTCAGCGACTGATCGAGACGTGCGCGATGCACGCTCTATGTGTCGCAGATTGCTCCATACTGAGACCTGCCCCCGATGCTGAGAGCACAATATTGCGTGTCCGGTCGGATACGGGGTATCGGCCGCAGTGACGGAGATACTTTGCAGCCACGCTGAGCGCGCACCAAGTGCTCAGAAGCCATTGTGTCCAACCCGCGGTTCGTGCCCCGTGTTGCTGCGTTCGGGTGATCGAGTTTTGCCGCCGTTTCAGGATCGGCCGCGAGACTGCTGCGCCGAATTATCGGACATGCCCCAATCGGCAGACGTGGGTCGCTGCTGCCAACGACGACCCGCCGCACTGCGAGGCACTCGGTGTCTCGGCGTTTCAATGATCCTCTTGATCGAAGTAGTGCCGACGAAGAAGCGGACGCAGCGCTTTTGTGGTCTCCGCCTCCTGATCGGCCACCGGATATGAACTTTTATCGCTGTCTAGTCCACCAAACAGAGAACTGGTCGGCAATAGCAGCCAAAGGTGGGCGTTATGGCACGGATGATCTTGTCGCTAGGCGTGATCGCCGCGTGTCTGTCCTTGAGCGTGGGGCCAAGTCGGGCCGCGGACGAGGACTTGAAGGCATGCGAAAGCCTCCAAGACCAGAACGCCAAAATTCGTGCCTGCACGGGTATTGCCGAGGACGACGCCGCGAAGCCCGAGGGCCGCGCGAAAGCCCTCCTCCTTCGCGGCCAAGCCTATGCGGCCAAGGGCGACAACGAACGCGCCATCGCCGACTTCGATCAGTCGCTGCTGCTCGCGCCAAAAGGCGGGGAAGCTCTTATCAGCCGCGGCCTTGCCTATTTCAACAAAGGCGACACCGACCGCGCCATCCAGGACGACACGGATGCGCTCGCAAGCGATACCCTCAACGATCATTTACGGAAAGTTGCCTACAATAACCGGGGCGCCGCCCACAACAACAAGGGCGCGTATGACAGCGCGATTGCCGACTTGGATCGCGCGATCACGATCGACCCGAAATTCCAATTGGCCTATGGAAACCGCGCCTTTGCTCTCACTCAACAGCGTCACTACGATCGCGCCATCGCCGATTGGGATCGCGTGATCGAACTCAACCCGGCCTTCGCCGCCGCATACGTAAATCGCGGCTCTACCTACTTTTCTCAGGGCGACAAGGACCGAGCGATCGTGGATTACGACGAGGCGCTTCGGCTCAACCCCGAGAACCCAAAAAGCGGGGAAGCTTTTCTCAACCGCGGCATTGCCTATGTCAACAAGGGCGACACCGACCGCGCCATCCAGGACTATACGGCTGCGCTCGCAAGCAATACCCTCAACGATTTAGGACGGAAACTTGCCTACAATAACCGGGGCGCTGCCCACAATAACAAGGCCGAGTATGACAGCGCGATCGCCGACTTTGATCAGGTCATCAAGATCGACCCGAAATTCATGTGGGCCTATAGCAACCGCGCCTTTTCCTACACTCAAACGCGCCAGTACGATCGCGCCATCGCCGATTGGGACCGGGTGATCGAACTCGACCCGAAATTCACTTCGGCCCACAGCAGCCGCGGCAAGCTCTACCTCGAAAAGCGTGAGTACTTCCGTGCCCTCGCAAGCTTCATTCGGGCCATCATCACTAAATAGTATCAAGTGACGGAGCGGATATCCCAATTTGATCCACAACTCGTAGAGGATGACCATGAAGACGTTAGCCGCGTCTTCGATATTCACCATGGCCTTGATGCTCAATACGGCGGCATCCGCGGGCAGCATCCATGTCACCTGTAACAGCGTCGAGAGCCCCACCACAAAGGTGAAGGCTATTGATGTCTGGGTCACCTATGGAAAAAACGAGAGTATCACCAGCATGAGAGTGGTATGGACCCTTGCCGACGGCTCCACGGTCGATCGTACCGACGAATACTCGGGCAACCAACAGTTCACCGGCGTGCGGTCGTGGGTTTGGAGCGGGTTGAAGCCGGGTACACCGCATTTGATTGACGGGAGCCTGACGTGGGTGACCGAAGACATTCGAACCGGCAAGCCGGGCCTGCACTTCTGGAAGTACACCGAGGCGTTTTGGCCCACTCCAAACAGCCCCACCGCCGGGCGCGAGGTTACCGTCGCCACGGGCTGCAATGGCACCGACGGTGACGCGCTGCAGTAGGGGCTAACAAGCTACCCAACGCCCATAGGATCGACGTTCTGCGCAATTCGAATACCCACATCTAGGTCGCCGAAGCTGTGACGGTGAACTCCCTCCGTTCGCGACGATCCCACATGCCGCCGCCTTAGCGGGTAAAACGGTATCGTGTCATTCACGCGCGGGTCCACTGAACCGTCTGAGCTTCGATCAATGCCGGTGCTTCGCGGACGCTGATCGTTAAAGCGCGATAGACGCTGATCAGCTTCACCGTGCTGCAACAGGAGCCGTAATGCAGACTGCCGCTCAGGGCGTGTGAACAACGACGTTGAAGCCCTCGTCAAGTCCCGGAGGGACGAAATAGCTCGTGAATAGATCAAATGTCTCTTCGGTCACTTGGTACGGATGTTCGCCGCCGGCATTTCGCTGTCGTAGCCTCTCCTTGCAGATCGCGTCCGGAAAATCCAGGACATGAAGTTCGTGGGCGACGTGAGCTTCGGATATCAATGATCGCATCCAGCTACGCCATGTCACCGTGTTTGCAGGAAAATCAAGGACAACCGAAATATCTTGCCGCAGTATGTCGGCAACGTGCGGCCCCATCGCAGCGCGAAGTCGCGCAGATAGACGCGTGAAGTCCTCAATCGTCCTGTTCTCCATTGGAAACAGGATCGACATCCAGTGATCCATTGTGATCAGCAGGGTGGAAGGGCGTTCCGCGATGCGTCGCGCGAGCGTCGATTTCCCGGAGGCGATCTTTCCGCAGAGAAGATACAAGGTTGTTGGCTGAGCCGCATTCATCGTCGCAGAGTATCAACCATCGGCACGCAGGCAACTTCTCCTGCGGGTCAGAGTGGACCTGCCTATCAAATTGAAGGCAGGTTCACGCGCATCCGGTGAGGCTCGATAAGCGGACCTGCTGCGTACCCAAATAACAGGTATCCCGCCTTCACGCGCGGCTACTTAGACCGTGCCATCTAGACGCGAGCAGGTCAGCCTTAGGTATCGCCTTCGCTCGCCGATGCTCCGCTGGGGCGGGCGCGAGTGTGGATGATCTTGCACGCGGCGTTCGGCATTGCCGTTCGTTCCATCGGACCGGATCGAGATCTTGCGTTGGCTTGATCTCCGTAATTGGGTGTAGGGTAAAGGTCTTAATCCGCGGACAGCGCGGCATTGCAGCGGGCGCGTGAGGCGCGCGGTGGTAATGGCTACCGATTTGGAGCAACGTCTCAATCCGGCCAACCTGATCCTGGCTCGTCCGCTTGTGCCGGCGCATCGGCTGGTCCCAGCAATTCACCTGGTGCCCTCCAATCCCCCGCTGCCGGCTTGTAGCTTGGTCCCCGCCCTTCAACTGGTTCCTGCTCTTCTGCACGGCGAGCAGTATTCATGAGCGGTTTCGCCCGCCATCCGGTGATATCGTGCCACCGCCGCGCAACACGAACCGAACCCACTTCACCGTCCACATCCAACCACCCGGCACGGCGCCTTCGGGGGCGAGGCCAAGCGGCATTCCTACCGCGCCCAGTAACGGGACCGTCGAGGCAAGGGCACACATTTGGCAACGTTCAGACGGATCGGGCGAGTTGCTGCTCCATCCAGGTAAGCGCGGCTATAACCTTGGCCGGCCCCCCTGGGTCGGCCGCGATGATTTTGAGCGGAATGGAGCGATACCTCGTTAAATCGGCATCCGTAAAGTTGACCCCGTCGACGGCGTTGAATTGCTGCATCAGAGCGCGTCGCATGTCGATCGGTCCGAAGATGGGCTTGTTTTCGAGAGAACCGAACTGGAGCCAGAGTTTGCCGTCGGACGAAAGGAAGACCGGATTGACTTCCACGCCACCGGGCTTGAACGCTGGATAGACTGAGCCGTTCACCTTGCCAGCGCCGAAAATGAGGTCGCGCTGGCCACCCTTTCGCATCCACTCATAAATCCGCTTAGCGATCTCAAGTTCCTTCTCGCCAACTGTTCGCGCAAGTTTTTCGAACACTGATGCCTCGTCCCAGCGAGGTCCAGAGCCCGCGCGCTTTCTAGCTATTTCCTGCGATTGGCCATAGACCGTTGGCACGAGCGTTTTTAGGTCTTTGCCGGCGAACTGCCTCAGTTCTATTGCCAGAACCTCCGCCGGGTCCATCTGCGCGTTAAGAAATTCGACGATCCGCCTCAGTTCCAGAGGGATGACATCGGCAAGGAACAGCAGTCGTATCTTATTCGCTTGCAAATTAGTCTTTACCTTCTGCCAAAACTCCTCAACGCTGCCGTCTGGGCCTAGTAATTTGGCGAGCACAATATCGAGGTCTTGTCCCGTCTCGTTGCACGTTTTATCCAACCCGGACTGGAGGGTCTCGACCGACCAATAGGTGGCGCAGTTGGCAGCATAGTCCAACATCTGGCCGACAACCTCTCGCCTTATACGGCTGTCGCTTTGCCTCTTTATCTCGACGAGCGTTGGAATGCCGTCCTGGTCTAGAAACACATGGTCGATCGACCACTGCGAGGCTCCGATCTCACCCGTCGAGATCGGCTGTTCTCGCCTTACTAGAACCCATCGCCGCGGGTTCTGCGGGTCGATTTGGTCCCCCACGAGCAGTTCCGGAAACTTTGACAACAGCCGCTGAAAGTCATCCTCCGTCGCGAACTGGGCCGGCTCCATCGCCACTAGATTGTCTTTGCCCTGCAAGAGAAACACACCTGAGCGTTCTGCCATCTGGGCCCTACCGTTCAGGCGAAGCGACGAAATCGTCTTGCGTGTGAATAAAACAAAGTTACGCCCCTCACCGCGCTGAGTGCCCTACCAATTCAAGGCATTTATAAAGCTTGCAACGTTTTTCGCGGTCGGTCCCCTGCTGAGCGACCCCGTCACGCCCTCAATTTCCGTCTCTTCCAAAAACCGAGTGTGCGCTTTGTTCCACATGTGCCGATTTTTGGTTCTGCCCAGGAAAAGCACAAAAATTTCTACCCATCGCGTAACGTCTTTTGAAATTGTGGTGGAGAAGCCTTTTTGCCTTTTCTTCGGCTTCGCCAGTAAATGTACCGTGAGCGTTCCGCTTCCACGCAGTTTCGTCGCGATGTTTAGCAGGTTGCTCTTGTTAAAGACCTCGCCTTTAAAACGGACTTGATGCGTGACGCCAACGTACAGCGGCCTGTAGTTGCTTCCGTTGCGCACCGAGATCAGATACGCACCTTTTGCCTCCGATATAAAATAATGTTCCTCATCGATTTCCGCCCACTGAGCATTTCGATAATCCAACTCGTTGATACGCTTTCTGTCGAACTCGAAGGGCCCATAGACGCAAAAAGGTGTTCCCATCGGTTTCCCTCACTCGCCTACGCGATCGCGATGAAGGACGGCAAGCCCTTCGGCATTGGCGGTGTGGTCGACAACTGGAAAGACCCGGCGACCGCCGAGTGGACCAGGACGTTCGCAGTAATCACGACCGACGCGTGGCCGAAATTCATGACCGCATGTGCCATTGATCCTCTCCCCCGAGGACTACACTCGCTGGCTCAGTGACGAGCCCGATCCTCGCGACCTGATGCGGCCGTTCCCGGCGGACCTAATGCGGATGTGGCCGATATCAACGCGGGTCAACAAGCCGGAGAACGATGACCCGTCGATCGTCGAACCGATCGAACTGGCAACGGATGCGGCTTGATGCCTGGCCTCCCCACCGTTCCCGGCCGACACGGAAACGGCGAAGCGTTGTCTACAGACACGATGGTCTTTATTTTGTTCCCAGTCGGCCCCCGCCTCTTTCGGCCATCGCCTCGCAATAGCGTCCATCAGCGGACCATAAATTCCACGCGGTCCGTGACAAGTGATTTCTCTTTTTCCATCCGCATCAACCGACTGGTAAAATGGAACGCCAACCAGGCGGCGATCAACTACTACGGGACTGCCGTCTTTTTCAGTAACGTAAAGTCGCCACACCGCTCCACCACTTGTGCCTTCAAAGCTTTTCGGTAGTGCAAAATTAGGATCACTTGTTGGCTCGTAATAACAAAGCTCAAAGTCGCTCGGGTATCGCAGGGCAACCAGAGTGGCTCCACAAAAACTCGCGGTGAAGCTTTTCCGTCTGACCGCTGGATTTTCGGTAGGCGCATCCTTCGTAAACTCGTGTATCATTCCGGTGATCATATCGACATGTGATGGAGCCGCGTGCCTATTCGCCAGAACATCATCGCGATGCTTGGTTAAGTTATAGAATGAATTTTTGGCAGCGATCCACCCGATGCTTTCTTGCGGGAGCCGCAAGAACGCCAAGTCGGGTCCTAACGGGCCGAAAGGCTCGGTTCCTGTCACAATGGCTTCTGCATACCCCATGTCGATAACTTGCTTCTGAAATCGTGATGGATCATCGACATGCGTTACGATGCCTACCTGCCCTTTCTTGGGGAGGGCGTTGATGACGTGACCCGCTGTAAGAATGCCACGCACCGATCCGACTGTTACTAATGATCCAGAACCAGCAGAGACAGCGTCTTCCTTTTTGCCATCTACAATTAGCCTCGCAAATCCGATTGTGAAGAGCGAAATCTCCTTACTAATTTGCTCGGTGCTTAGAAGGAAGCGTCGTGCAAGCATCGGTATTGCTCCGCGAGCGGCTGCGCCCGTGTGTCGGGTGATGGCATTATGCATGGAATTTCTTCCAAATTGCAGGCGGGTGACGTCGGGTCGATCGGCACGGCAGTGCGCGTGCGCCCGCTGCTGTGGCGGGTGTTCTCTAGCTTTGTGATCAACAGAGATGGCGCGATAGAAAGGTTACCCGCGTACGCATGCCATGCGCTAAGACCTGCGCCCCAGTTTCACGGCTCCCGCGGCGCAGTCCGCCAGCATTGCAGCCCCCGTCGGGTCGTATATCTTCGGCTTACGGCGGCGCCTTCGTTGAACGATAGTCTCGTCGCTTGTTCAGAAAGGTTCTTGCCAGCCTCAAGCTCCGTGGTATGGCGTGGCAGGCAATGCGGCTCTCTTGAATGACCATTTCAGAGGATGTAGAGCAAATTGGACGGGGCCTTGCTGGGGCAGCCGACGTAAGTCTTTCGAGCACGCTTAACGAAGCTCTCGGCCGCTTCATCGGCGACGCTTACAAAGCTGCTGCCGGCTACATAATCGATCAAGATGGGAGGCAGTCCGACCGTTTCGCTGCTGTGGTCTCGATTGCATCTGTCAGCGGCCCAACCGACCCCTGCGCCATTCCGGCGGATAAGACTGCGGCGGTGATCGATGTTTGCGATGAACTTGACCTCGACCAATTCCGTGCTGCGTATGCGCGCATCGCGAACGCAAAGACGCTTAAAAAGACCGCGGTTTCGAAAGAAGAAACAAGAACAAACATCACCTTGGGCCTCGTGCTCGCGGCTCGTTCTACCGTTCCGTTAGAGGTTGTAGCCGAAGAACTTGATCGCCTTAATTCGAAGACGCCAAGCAGCCAATGGCCAGACATGATCGCCGTCGCTTCAACGGGCGTCATCAATTACGCCGTCCAGTTCCCAGGTGAAGCAATCAGCGGTGACTTTTTGCCACCGGCCGAAGGCGCCCTCGCCAATTACGTGCCATCTATCTACGTAGTGATCGTGTTACGGCCCACCGGCACCTATGCATTCAACAAATTGTTGGCCTTTCTGCTGGTTCACCTTGGCACCTTTTCTCCTACTGCCAGGCTTCCGGCCTGGAACGAGGTTCTAAACGGAGTTACCCAGAATGTCGTGACGCTGACTGGATTTCAATACAATATCAAGGGTGATCTAGTGCCAGTGCCAAGAGAGTTCTACAACGATCGCTATTTTCCGCCGCGTCCCCTGCTCATTCAGGACCCCCGCGGAAATGTCCTGTCCACCATTCAATACATGCCCTGGCAAGACGGAGGTACCATTCTCTTACGAGGTAAAATGCCGCTAGAAGGCTTGCTAGTCTTCCTCGGAAAAGATGGGTTGCGGGGCGGCGTAATCAAACGGCCCAACCTTCAAATTTCCCATGTCCTGCCAATCACCGCGAATGACTTCGATGTTTTTTTAAATACATTCCAACGGCAATCAAACATGCATGTTCGGACTGATCCTGGGCGCTTCGTTTTTCAAAAACTCGCAGATGAGGGCGCCAGTTCACGGTTTATGGCGCGCTTATTTCTTGGAATATTTCACCTAAGGGATGCTGTTTTTCCTAATCCAGCAACGCGGGTCGAGTTCGACAAGCTCTATGAGTTTGTGACCTCTGCGGTTTCGAGCGCCCGCACAGCGTCGCAAAATGTATCGAACATTTGGAGTGATCACGTACGAAAGGTAGGGAGGGGCGAGATCGTTCGTCATCAGGGAGCAAGTATCCACATTGAAGAAACGATCGATGGAGAGCTAAGAAGAGAAGTTGAGGGCTTTTTGAATGCCGCGACCCGTTCCCTCAAGACAGGGATGCAGAACCTTGGTAAATCGTTGAACGTCGATGTGAGTTTTTTATTCAAAAAGCAGGAGACTTTCCAAAGGGGAGTGGCGGCCTTAGAGAAGACGGACCCGGACCTTGCCCAATATTTGCGGAATACCCGTTTTTGGTCAGAACCACTTCTTAAGAGCCGGAATGATCTTGAACACGAACTTGGGGTGCTCTCACGCATCAGCTATACGCCCACACGAAGCGGGGTCGCGCTCAACGAGCCCATCCTTGCCGGCATGCCAGTTACGAAGTTTGTGGAACATGTATTTGATCGGCTGATTTGTTTCGTTGAAGAATTTTCGGCTTATTGCTTACAGCGGCGGCTGCCGCCGGGGATCACCATAACCGAGTTGCCTTTGGCAGATCGCGTCGTAGAAGTCCCGGAGCGATTTAGACTAACGCTCGTGTTAGGAGGGCTGCCAACTTGGCGGATCGCGTTCCATACCTCCAAGTTCGAGGAAACCTAGAATGTTGTTTGCCGGCGACGCAAAGGACGCATTTGCCATCATAGTTGCGATCATAGCCCTCGTTGGGGTGATCATAAGTGCGTCGATTTCGCTATTCGTTTCGCGGCGATCTAATTATTTAAACGCGGTAACTGCTGAGAGATCAAAGTGGATCGACAAGCTACGTGTTAATGTTTCTAACCTCATTGCTCAAGCGCACGTGTTGGATGTTGAGTTGTACAGAAGCGATGAATTTTCGGGCTCAAAGGACTATGATGCGGCAGTAAAAGAGTTAGTCTCGACCATGACCTTTGTCAGGTTACAGCTAAACCCGAATGGAAAAATAGACGCGAATATAATATTATTGTTGGGCGCCATTCAGAACCATGTTGGCGAGCAAGACTATCATAATTTGGAAAGTCTTTTTGTTAGGCATATGCAGTTCCTGCTCAAGGAAGAGTGGGAGCAAGTAAAATATGAAGCCCGCGGGTGGTTGGGTCGTTTGTCGTCGATCTATAAGAGGCGGCGGCATGATGCGGCTTATAGCAAATTCTGCAAAGAAAAGGAAGGAGCAGTCACCCCGTGGCTATGAGTTTGATGGGATGCGCGAGACCGCAGCCCCGACGTGACGGATAAACAGACGTCCCCACGCGGCGACCCGCGCAATCTCGATCTTCTGGCGTTAATTTCGGCAGCGGAGGGGGACGGCGCGCACCGCTTGTCCGCCGATCAGCGGCGCAGGCGGAGGCGCGTCGCGCGTCATCGGACGTTGGAATGCAGCGCTTGCGGCCGGACGCGGCACGCTGTGGTCGCCCACGATCCGGGCTGCCGTTCTAGCCGGCACGCCATGGCTCGATGTCTACTGCCCAGGGTGCCCCACGAGCCGCAGGATCGACATCCGAACGATTGATCGGCATTCGCTTGCGTCAGTAGGGAGCCTTGTGCTCGGGCTTAGGTGCTCATGGTGCAGCGGATCGACGCCAATGCCGAGGCTCACTGGCTTATATGCCGCAGAAATTCGGGCATCAACTGGCTCAATTTCGGTCAGCCAATGAGGTCACCGAGGACTGCAAGCGCTAGTGGAGCCTTGCCGCGATCCGAACCGACCTCAAGAGTTGCTCAACTTCCCATGCAGGTGACCGGCCTGATGATCGTGAACCAATTGGCTTAGCGAGTTATCGTCAATCTTGTGGAGCACATCGCTGAGCTTCTCACGGTCACCTGTGCCAGGAGCAAAACCTGCCCCGTAGACTTTCCGTAATGTGCCGATCAGCGTGTTGCCATGCTTCTTGCTGATCTGTCCGTTTTTATCTCGGTGGCGTTCGTCGAGGCCGGGTTGTGACATTGCATTGCTCCTCTCGCAATTCTTCCGCAGAGCAGCGGTTGCCGCAAGCATTCAAGAGGTTCATTGATCTTGATCAATGAAGGCCCGGCCCAAGCAGTCGAACTTCCACCTGCTGGTTACCCCTCGCCCTCGCCCTGCGGCGCAGTCATGCAGAGATCTACCATGTTTACTCGGCTCAGAACTTGATCCTGCGAAACGAGCGGGTTTGATGAACTTGCTGGAGCAGGAGTTGGATCGGCTGCCACTTGGCTGGGAACAACTCGAAGGCACAGAAGCTTTTATGGCCGCGGGGCGCGGTCGTATCAATAAGCAGGTCGCTAAGGTTGCCGGCCTTTTCGAGAGCGGGCACAACACCAAGCACGCGACAGGATTGCTTATCGCCCTTGCCCAGACCGAAGCATTTTTAGAGCGTTACCGTGAGAGGGCCTTGGAGTAGGCGCCACCACCCATCCACCCTCGCACAGATGCGGAGGCTACATGCCAGATGGCGGGAACAAATGCGCTCGCCTGTCCGTCCTCACCAATGCGCCGTCGTCCTGCGTTACTACCGCGCCGCAAATCTGGCAGTTATACGTCCGTTCAGGAAGACCGCCGAAGCCAGGTTTCGTTCCAACAAGACGCAACGGCTGACCACAACTCGGGCACTTGGGACCCTCCTGCCCGCGGGCAACGGGGTGTGAATTGGTGCTTGCGCTATCCATCATCGTATTTGATCGCATGCCTCGGTCGCCCCAACATTGATCTTCGTCAAATCTCTATCCCTCTGCGGGGCGAGCGCGCTCGGGGCCGTCTCGCTCAGTCAACGAACCATCAAGAACGTTGGCTGAGTTCCAGGCTGCGAGCCTAGCAACAAATATCGTCTTTCCAACACCAGCCGATTATCACGCTTTTGCGCGTAGCGGCTAATGCCGCGATCTCCCGCCCCGATGTCGGCGCCCTCTTCCATCACACCGTTCGCGGTAGGAGGCAACGGGGTCGGCGACAATCGCAGTAGCGGTACTTAAGGCGCTCCGTATTTCAGACGACTTGATGGCTTCCGGCACACAGGGTGACGTTGCGGCCGCGCGGTCAATGCTGCGAACGCTCAGCCTCGCGCAGCACGTCAATTGCGAGCCATGGCTTCGGCATGAACGTCACGCCTTCGGGCAGGTTTTTTGTTAGCGCTGGGCCAGAGATCACGATCACGTGGATGTTCGGGTAGCACTGCGTGGCGAAATGCGCGAGGTCCACGCCGTCGATATCGCCGGTCAGATTAACGTCGGTGAACATTATCGACACGCAGTCGCCCATCCTCTCCAGCACGCGCATCGCGCCCTCGGCGTTTTCGCACTGGATGGTACCCATTTCGCTTTCTTCCAGCAGCGTCACCATCAGGTCTCGCTGCGATACGTCGTCCTCTACGATCAACGCGATCGGCTTGAAGGGGCTTGCTTGTCCCATCACCGTCTCCATCAGGGTTTTTCTTGGTGTCTCGTAGTCGCGTCCGAGAGCAATCTCTTCCTGGCGGACACATCCCGGACTGCACATGCGCGCTTGTCATTGATGTAGGTCAACGATCTCTAGCGTCCAGGAGGCGCGCGTCACTGTTCTCAGCCTTCCTGATGCGAGCCCCTGGCAGCGCAGAACTATGCGGCGCTCATCAGGACCAAGCAAACGCTGATACCGTGTCAGTCGCCAGTACTTATGTCGATACTAAGCGTCCCGTTGCACCCCTGCGGCACATCTGCCCTATTTGCCCATCAACCGCTTCTCGTTCTCGACGAACAGGTCGCAGAACGGCCGCCGCAAATCATTCTTGATCACCGGACCCGCGTCGGTGAACTGGATATAGGCGCGTGTCGAGGCATCGAACTTCGGCCATCGCGGAAGCTCGCCGCCGATGGATCACCTATCTTGGCTAAATTCGTCCAATATTGCTGCATCTGTTCGGAGACCTGCCGGTCGATGTCTGAGAACCCGCCGGGGCGAGGGCCGACTACGTCCACGAAGCCGCGATCCAAGGTGCCGAACACGTAAGCCAGTTCCGATGCGTGGGTCGCGCCTTCCCGCGGTCGTGATAGCACACGACGGACTTGAAAAAAGAAGGAGGTTATTATGTTCGATCGCGGCTCAGGTTCAATGGTATCGCTAGCCATCGCAGCGGCTGCTGCCGGCGCCATCTTTTCAACTTCCGTGACAACAACCTTAGCTCAAGCCCCGGCGACCCCTGCTCCGCCGGCCGTTGCATCCGGGGCGCTGAGCCACAATGATGCGCCCGTCGGTGCGCCTGCTGGCAGGATCAAAGGTCCGAATGGAGCGCGGACTCAGCCCAATATCAAGCTCACCATGCCCCATGGCGGATACAGCATGACGCGCCGAGGCGTCTCCGGCCAGACATCAGCCAAACGACCCACAACTCTGTCCCCAATCATCCGCGCTCGCGGCCCAAATGTGCGCACTAGCGCTCCGGCGTCACCCACCATGCGTAATGCAGCCGGCGTCATCGTCCGTCCAGGCGTCAAAAGCCGTAACGCTGTCGGCGGCGCTGTGCCCAGGAGTTCGGATACGCGATAACGCCGGCCGTCGGCGGGTAGGGAACCCCGCCTCGCGCTTCATTGCCTTCGGTCAGGTCATCGGCATTCATATCGACGAGCGCTTCATCAAAGATGCTCGACACCGGCACAATGAAGCCGATAGCGCGCGCCGGTTACCAGGAATATTTCGTCAAGACCGTTGAGAACCGCTTCTTTGTTGAATTTGGGAAACTGTGCCAGACGACGCCTCGTCTGCGTGACGACACCGACGAGTAGCCGTTGCGCGGAGGCTCCACGTCTCCTTCTGGACCTGAACGCCCGTTTGCATCACGTCAGCCCAACTGCCGCACTCGGACGGTAAGCAGACTTCACGGCTCCTCCTGAAGAACGAGCAAACGCCGACACCGTGTCCTGCGGCAGACGGCGAAGGCGTGACTGCTCCCGTATCCGGATCAAGGCAAGCGTCTCCCGGTCTGCCGGTGACGGGGCGGCACGTTGACCCCGGTCCTTTCGTCATTCCGTCGTACCATTCGAGGGTGTGAAGCGGCGCGGGGCACCAAGGCAGGACGCTAGGCATTTCTGGCGGACCAACAACGGGGGCTTGGGCCTTACTTCTTACCGCACTGATTTCCGCCCGGCACACCGACCGGCGATCATCGTGCCCAAAGGTCTCAGCCCTCGCCATCCAGCTTCGGCTGTTGCTGTTGCTGAGCGACGTGATGCTGACGCGCGCCTCGGAGGAAGACAGCGTCCTTGCAGAAGCCCGACCCTCCCCCACGACCTGTTGATCGCAGGGCAGGGATGAGGGCCGGGACGCTCGGGGGATAGGCCGAGCGAACTAAGCATATCTCGCCTGCCGAGGAGCGCTACAACGAACTGTGCGGGCTTTCGAGAAAAGCTGCCTTCACCGCTGGCATCTGAACCATCTCGAAAGTGGCGCGCAGTACCCTCAGTAAGGCCAACCGTTCGCGCGCCCACGTGGCCAAGCGGTTCTCCAGTAGTGGATCGAGGCAAGTCTCTCCCGTTCCGCCGGCGACGAGGCGGTACCTAACCGTTAGTGCTTACCTCATACCGTTGCACCGTTCGCAGTGTCGGACGGTGGCCCAGACCTTTTGTCTTGACCCGAACAGAACCCGCTTTGGTTCTTGGATCGAAAACTAATGGCTGAACATTGATCGCTTATTCGACATGCACAGTAACATTGTAACCAAGCGATCTTAGGGCCTTTGAGGTCCGGCCGTTTCTGGGCGGAAACCTGTCTGGTAGCGCCCATCCGACCAATTCACCGAGCGAACTTATGCCCAAGCCATCAATCTTCCAGGTGGGATCGCTGACTGCTCGCCATAGGCGTTCCGGCAACTGTTCTCCAGAACCGCCATAGAGAACGAATTTTAGCAACTCTTTTACTTGGGTACCACCTGAGGATTGAACGTTCCAGATGCGATGCGCGAGGGCGGTCACCTTTTGAGATATTGTATATCGCGTTCCGTTCTCCGGCAACCCAACGGCCCTATTAGGAACTCGCCGGGCGTAGTCCTTTATTGAATGAACCCCAAAACAAACGCGGAAAAATGTATCTTCGTCCATTTCGGCAAGTTCACCTTCTGACAAGGCATTTTGGAGAAATGGTGCAGTTACATCTAGCATTTCGTCTTCACGGGACGGTGCCGATGGTAATTTGCGCCACCAAAGCATAGCTTCGGCAAACGCATCGTCCCGTCGCGTTTTGTTTTTCTCGAAAAATTCGACATACCTTGCTTTTCTTCCATCGAACGTTCGCTGATAATAGTGAGCATGTAGAAACTGGTCTGCCTGTGCTCCGATTGGCGCAGAGTTACTTATCCAGACGGGACGATTTTCTAGACGGCCAACACGCTCTCCAATATCGCGCAGATCTTGTAAAGTTGAATGCCATTCCTCTAAAAACACTTGCTTCCTTTTGTCCGCTGCCTTCTTCGGAGACGTTTGAACTAACCCCGACCATTTTGTGAAGCTGGGACTACGCCAGAACTCCGTAGGGTCAAGAGCGGCTCTCGCAAGCGTCTTTGCCCGCTCATTCATCTCTGTCAGCAGTTCTTCGGTCAACGGAGTAGAATGTGCTTCCAGTGTGGTAAACAACTCAAGAATGTCTCCAGCCATCTCTTCACTAATTTCTTCCTCCGAAAAAAAGCATCCAGCCTCCACGTTCTTGTACCATGCGCTCCCAGTTAGATTGGCGGAGCCAATGTATATTCCAACACCTCGCCACCATATGACTTTGGCATGATGGTGCTGGACAAGGCGGCAAACGAAATTCTGGGACTTCCTTTGTAGAAACGCCGTGAGAATTGTCGGACTGACTGCAACGCCATCGTCAAGCCGACCATAGAATTTAAGCGGTATCGCATTTTGCAAACACCAATCAAAGAGAAGAGAACTATCTGCGGCATAAGCCACCGCAGCAATAACTTCCTCGGTGTTGATTGCCGCGTTTTCAGTGATGTCTCGCAAATAGTGGCCGTTGATACCACCCATTATGAAACGCATATGGCGTCGCCTTTCTGCTCCACCACGCCGAACAGGAGGGGGTGGGCATGATGCCAGGCGACACGAAACGCCGATTGCCATGGTCCACCGTTCAAGCCAAGCGCAATTTGGTGGTTTTCCATTATGGCACGTGGAAGCACAGAACTCACGCGGTTTGTCCGGGACCGACGAAAGCTGACGTAGTGCTCTGCCGATTGACCAGCCCAAAACTGGCTTAGCCGCGGTGGACAGTGCCAAGCGGCAGGATGTGGTTCGGGGCGGTGCGCGACCGTGCGAGCTTTAACGAAGGTTAAGGTGTCCAAATTTTCCAAAATATATTTCCGGGATACGTCTTGGGGGGCCGCACGAGGCACCCTTGTCCAGGGTACCCGGGGGCAAAAAAAATACCGGGGCAACGTCGCGGCCCGCGGGAGCAATGAATTTGACCGGAAGCGCTAGGCCGATCGGTATAAGCCGGCCGCGCTAGCCGTCCCCATCCCCGCATCCGTAACCATCCAGAAACCGTGCTCGCCGCGGCAGATGTGCGGCCGTTCCGGTCGCGCATCAAGCGAGGCCATCAATGAAACGCGATTTGTATGCAGAAGTCTCGGCCAGGATCGTGGCGGAACTGGAAGCCGGCGCCGCGCCGTGGGTGAAGCCATGGTCAGCAACGCCTGGCAAGAATACGCCGTGCAACGCAGTAACGCTTCGGCCGTACTCGGGCTGCAACGTTGTTTTGTTGTGGATGGCGCAGGCGGCGGGATATCGCACGCCGCAGTATCTCACGTTCAAGCAGGCTTTGGAGTTAGGCGGCAACGTACGCAAGGGCGAGCACGGCACCAAGGTCTACTTCGTCAAGCAACTTCAAGTGCGCGACGAGGGCGCGGACGATGAGACGGCAACGCGCATCGTTCCCATGATGCGGGAGTACACCGTCTTCAACGTTGATCAATGCGATGGTCTGCCAGAGCGCGTGCTGACGGTGGGCGATATCAAGCCTCGCAACCCTGACCATCGCGACGCAACAATAGACGACTTCCTCGCGTGCACCGGCGCCGATATCCGCGAAGGCGCTGGCGAAGCGTACTACCGCCCGGGCGGCGACTTCATCAGCCTGCCGCGGTTCGAAGCGTTCAAGAGCGTGGCGCATTTCTATGGTGTCGCCTTTCATGAGTTGGGCCACTGGACCGGGCACAAATCGCGACTTGACCGTGATCTCCGCAGCCGGTTCGGCGAGCGCGCCTATGCAGCCGAGGAACTGGTCGCCGAGCTATGTGCGGCTTTTCTCTGCGCTGAGTTCTCGATTAACGGCGACCTCAGGCACGCGGGTTACATTCAATCCTGGATCGGGTTGTTGAAGGCCGACGGCCGCGCATTCTTCACGGCGTGCAGCAAGGCGCAGGCCGCGGCGGACTATCTGCGTGGCTTAGCGCTGCGCGATCAGCAGCCGGCGGCGGCAGCGTGAAGGAGGCGATCATGCACCCGAAGGCTGCGGCTTCTGCCACGGAGCGGCGTTACGAGCCGCTCCACGGTGTCCACCCGCTCACCGGCGCAACGATCGAGGTGTTCTACGCTGACCGCGTGTTCGCCAGTATGGGAGGCAAAGGCTGGTTTTGGTGGGTATGCAATCCAGACTGCGTGCCTGATTGGCCGCCGCATGGTCCTTTCGCTTCAAGCGACCGCGCCTATCACGACGCTCTCACGAGCCGATCTGTCTGCATTGACGGCGACGAAACTCAGCCGTGACGGCAATAGCTCGCCTTCTGAGACCCGCGCTTCGATCCCGGCGCGTTCTGAGGCGGCACCGCATGGGCATTGCGGACATCCTGCGGACACGGGAAGAGCGCCAAACGGGGACTGTCGCCCAAGCCATTGATTTTGCTGGTGCCGCAAGAGGGATTCGAACCCCCGACCCCATCATTACGAATTTTACGGTCTTGCAATTATGGTGATTTCCGATAGTTTCCTTACATGTCATTGCCCTCGGCAAATCGGGCATTTTCGCTTTTTGTGGTTTCCCTGGATATCTGGCGATTCCGATTTCGGTGGCGACTCAGTGGCGACAGATTGCGGAAAGTTTGGGAGGGTCCCTATGTCGGTGGTCAAGCTCTCGAAACGCACCGTTGACGACCTGAACCCGGGCGCGAAGGCGTACATCGCCTTCGATGCTGCGCTGAAGGGGTTCGGCGTGCGGGTGCTGCCGTCGGGCGCAAAGTCTTGGATCATCGAATACCGGCCGGGCGGTGGCGGGCGGGCCGTGGGCAAGCGGCGCTTGAAGCTCGGGGATATTGAAGAGTTGACGCCCAACGAGGCGCGGCAGACTGCACGGACGGCCATGTCGAGGGTCCGACTAGGTGGCGACCCTGCCGCAGAGCGGTCGGCCGTGCGCCGCCAGATCACCGTGGCGACCCTAGTGGACGAATTTATCAAGGACCATGTGGAGGTCAAACGGAAGGCTAATACAGCCGCAAATTATGCCGGAATCCTGCGCGGCCTCGTGGTGCCGGAGATCGGACCGAGAAAGGTCGATACGATCACGCGAGGAGCTCTCGCCCGCATGCATCTGGCATTGAAGTCGACCCCCTACCGCGCCAACAGCATGATTGCGATCGTGGGGGCCATGTACGGCTACGCGGCGAGCAAGCACATCGTACCGGAGGGCTTCAACCCGGCGCGTGGCATTCAGCGGTTTCCCGAATCGGGCCGCGAGCGCTACCTGACGGGCGAGGAACTCGACCGCCTTGGGACCGCGTTGCGCGAAGGCGAGCGCATTGGTCTCCCGTGGAACGTCGACCCGGCGAAGCCTGGCGCCAAGCACGCGCCCAGAGCAGAAAACCGGCTGACGAAACTATCGCCGCACGCCGCGGCGGCGATCCGGCTCTTGCTGTTTACCGGGTGCCGCCTGCGCGAAATCCTCGGGTTGCGGTGGCAGGACGTGGATATGGAACGCGGACTGCTCTTTCTCCCCGACAGCAAGACTGGCCGCAAGACGGTGGTGCTGAACGCGCCGGCAATGGCGGTGCTTGCCGAGCTGCCGCGCTTCGGCATCTACGTCATTGCTGGCGAGAATGCGGGCACGAAGGACGAAACCCCGCGCGCCGATCTCAAGCGGCCATGGGCCGCCGTGCGCAAGCGAACGGGCCTCGACGGCGTGCGGATACATGACCTTCGCCACACGCACGCGTCGTTCGGCGCGGCCGGCGGCCTCGGGCTGCCGGTGATCGGAAAACTCTTGGGACACAAGCAGGTCGCGACCACTGCGCGCTACGCCCATCTTGATATCGATCCGCAGCGGCGAGCGTCGGAATACATCGGGGGCCAGATCGCCGCCGCGCTCGGCGAATTACGACCCTCACATGATGGTGGTGGCGAGGTCCTATCACTGAAGCGGAGAACGCGGTGATAATCGCTTAGAAATGCGAGCCGTTTCGAACGGTTGCCCTCCGAAGGCAAAGGTCGTGTGTTCGAATCACGCCGGGCGCGCCAACAATATCAATAACCTAGGCGGCTGCGCTCTTCGTCCGGCGGCACTTTAGCAAGCACATAGCAAGCACATAGCAAGCACGTGAGAGCATCGGTCGAGCACATCAGCATTCTAGCTGTGAACTTTCAGGAGGTTGTCCATTCGGCTCGGACCGGGAACGCTGATGTTGCCACTCAGTGATTCTCGGAGGACCGAATGGACACGCATAAGAATGCCCGGCTGACCCCAAGAGGTCGAGAGCAAATGGTGCGCGCAGTTGTGGAGGGGGGCGTCAGCAAAGCGGCTGCTGCACGCAAATTCAACACTACCCCGAAAACCGTCAATAAATGGCTCGCGCGCTTCCGCAAAGAGGGTGTCGATGGGTTGCGCGACCGCTCATCGCGACCTCTTTCATCGGATAGCCAAACTCCGCAAGCCACGTGCGATGCCATCGAGGCGTTGCGCCGTGCGCGCCACACCGCCAAGCAGATCGCGGCCGAAGTTGGCGTCTCCCCGGCGACTGTCTGCCGCGTCCTCAAACGGCGCGGGCTCAACAAGCTCCGCTCCTTGGAACTGGCCGAACCGGTCCGACGCTATGAGCGCGAAAACCCGGGTGAACTTATCCACCTTGATATCAAGAAGCTCGGTCGCTTCGGTTCCGTGGGACATCGCATCACCGGACGGCAATCCGGCGTAATCAATCGTCACCATGGCATCGGCTGGGAGTTCGTCCATGTTTGCATCGACGATGCCTCACGCGTCGCTTTCGTGCAGGTCATGGCCGATCAGCGCAAAGAGACCGCTGTCGCCTTCCTTGCAGATGCCGTCGCCTATTACGCCAAGCTGGGTGTTCGCATCGAGCGTGTGATGACAGACAACGGATCGTGCTACCGGTCGAGGGTTTTCAGAGCAGCCTGCATGCGCCTCGGTTTGCGCCAAATCTTCACCAGGCCATATACGCCCAGGACCAATGGCAAGGCCGAGCGCTTCATCCAAACTGCGCTTCGCGAATGGGCCTACGCGCGTGCCTATCAGAACTCGCGCGAGTGATCGGCAGAGCTGCCCGCTTGGCTGCACCGATACAATTGGCATCGCCCCCATGCTAGCCTGAAGGCCAAACCACCCGACTTCCCGCCGATGGCGAAGTCTTCGAGCTTTTTGCCGGACTTGATCGCAGCGGCGAGCCAGCGGGGCTTGAGGCCGCGGCCAGCCCAGGTCTCAGAAGGATTTTCCGGGTTGCGGTATTTCGGTGCGACGGTTCTCCCTCGAAGCGCAAGGCCACCGCGGCCAGGAGCTCGACCGTAGGAGCGGGTGCCGCCGCCCGCCGCCCCTGCCGGCGCCCACCCGGCAGGGGCAGTTGCGAGTTAGCCCGGCCTGAGATCGTTTCGCGTCAGCACGTAACGAATGTTGCTGAGATTGGTAAGCGCGTTTGTCGAGGCTGATGATCCCGAGACCGCGGTTCCGCGCATTATCGAGCTGGTAAAAACCCGCATCCCGCGCCGCTTTGGTCTCGATCCAATCCGCGATGTTCAGGTTCTCTGCCCGATGAACCGAGGCGGCGTCGGAGCACGCTCCCTCAACATTGAACTCCAGGCGGCATTGAATCCGGCGGGTGAGCGCAAGGTCGAGAGATTTGGCTGGACCTTTGCGCCCGGCGACAAGGTCATGCAGATCGAGAACGATTATGACAAGGAGATCTACAACGGCGATATTGGATTTGTGGCGGACGTTGAGCCTGAGGAAGGTGAACTCACCGTCAGCTTCGACGGGCGCTCGGTCAACTATGGCTTTGGCGAGCTCGACGCCCTAGTGCCAGCATACGCTGCGAGCATCCACAAGAGCCAAGGCTCGGAATACCCGGCCGTGGTGATTCCGGTCATGACGCAGCACTATGCCATGTTACAGCGTAATTTGCTCTACACCGGCGTCACCCGCGGCAAGCGGCTTGTCGTTCTGGTTGGGCAGAAGAAGGCCATCGCCATCGCGGTGCGCAACGTCTCGAGCCGGCGGCGTTGGTCGAAGCTGCAGGAGTGGCTGCGTCCTGGTCATTGATGACCGCTACCGCAGGGAATTAATTAATCTCACTCCGGCTTAATGGTGGCCCCGGATTGCCCACTTCGTGGCTTCGAGCCGCCGCGACAGGTTGAGCTTGATCGCCGGTTCGAAGGCTCGCGAAGCGCCCTACTTGATTTCCACCAGCTCGATGGCTTCCCGGCTCGGACCTTCGATCATCACGGCGCGGGTGTCACCGAGACGGTAGGGTCCTTCAGAGAAAGTGACGCCTTCGCCGCGCAGCTTGGCGATCCAGGAGTCGAGATCGCCGACGCTAAGCGCGATGTGGTCGTAAAGGTGTCCGCGCGTGCTCACCAACGGCCTGTCGCCCTGGCGCATGTACCAGGTTAGCATCACGTCACCGAAGGTGACGGCCGCGGTCGGAGTACGGAAACTGCCTTCCGACTCCAGTGCCGGCCAGGTGCGATCGGGGCCGCGGTTGACCTCGCAATTGGCCTCAGTGCGGGGTGCGTCGCCGCTACGGCTCGGCACCGTCGCGGCGCCGAGGTGATTCTGGTACCAGAGCTGCGCACATAACGGCTGTTCCTGGAACATGCGGACGTGATTAAACCGCTCGGCTGGGAAATTGCCCTGGTATTCGATCAGCGCATTGTCCGGCCCGTGCATGTAAGCAAATCCGGCACCACGGGTCGGCTTGACGCCTTCCGCGCGGGCGGCAGCGATCTGGGACTTGGTCAAGCCGAGCACGCCGCCGGTGCCGGGCCAGGTGTCGCTGCTCACCAGCACCGAGCCACCTTCATCGCTGGTGAATAGCGGCGCCAATTCGACCTCCGTGCGATCCTTGTAGGTCGCCAGGCTCTTGCGCACGTCGACCACGTGCCAGCCAAAATGCCAGATTGCAGTCTGCGGCAGTACGGGCGCCGCCGTGGTGACCTTGTTGAACAGTATCATCACGTTGTTGGGCGATTTAAGCGCTGCAAGGCCGCCCCAGATCGCCTTTGAGGTGCTCGGAAATTGCCGGGTGTAGAAAGCGATCGCCGCGTCGGGATCGACCGAATTCAAGCGCAGATGATGAAAGCCCGGTGGTGGCAACATGGCGGTCTGTCCGGCGGCTGGAAGTTGTGTCGCGAAAACCATCGCTGCGGCCATCGCCGCGCGAACGAGCGGGTGGGATGTGGTAATCTCGCTCATATCATCGCCCCAACCCAGCATCATTTGCTGGAGGGGCAGGAGCACGGCCGCACCATTCCATGAGCTGTCGCCTCTCCTCTTCTTCTTCTCCTCCTCCTCAATCTGCTTGATTGCGAAGGCATGGTCTTCTCCTGATAGTGCAAGTGTTGTTCGTTTTCAAATCGATGAAATCGACGCAGAATTTCCACATGCAAATTGAACGTCGGAGTTTTCACAGCATCTGCTTGAGTTTTACGCCAGACTTCTCATTTCGCTAACGCGGTAATTTGCTGATCGAACCAGGCGAGGTCCTGTTTCCATTGCGACTGATTCGGGAAATGCGCGACCAACTGCGCACTGATCTCGCGGCCCGCCGCAAGGGCCTCTCTCGCTTTCTCCGCCTGCTGCGACTTCAGATAGGCAGTGGCGAGTTTTGCATAGGACACCGACAGGTCGCGCTGCCAGCCGAAATTGCCGGGATCGGACTTGACCAGGCGATCTCGGATGGCCAGGCTCGCCTGATAGGAGGTCAGCGCGTCCGGCAGATTGGCTTGCGCCACCTGCAAGTCGCCGACACTGTCGTACGACACCGACAGGTCGCGCTCCCAGCCGACGTTGGCGGGATCGGATTTGGTCAAGCGGTCTCTGATGCCGAGGCTCGCCTGATAGGAGGTCAGCGCGGCCGGCAGATTGCCCTGCGCCTTGAGCACGGCGCCGACTTTGTCGAACGATACCGACAGATCGCGCTGCCAGCTGGCGTTGCCGGGATCGGATTTGGCCAGGCGGTCTCTGATGCCGAGGCTCGCCTGATAGGAGGTCAGCGCGGCCGGCAGATTGCCCTGCACTACCTGCACGTCACCGACCTTATCGTACGACACCGACAGATTGCGCTGCCATAAGACGTTGCCGGCGTCGGCTTTGGCTAGGCGATCCATGATGGCGAGGCTCGCTTGGTAGGATTTCAGCGCCTCGGGCAGATTGCGCTGCGCCACCTGCAGGTCGCCGACATTGTCGTACGACAGCGACAGATCACGCTGCCAGCCGGTATTGTTGGGGTCGGACTTCGCTAGGCGGTCGGCGAGGCCGAGGCTCGCCTGATAGGATTTCAGCGCCTCGGGCAGATTGCCTTGCGCCACTTGCACTTTGCCGACATTGTCGTACGACAGCGATAGAGCGCGCTGCCATAAGGCGTTGCCGGGATCGGACTTCGCCAGGCGGTCGGCAAGGCCGAGGCTCGCCTGATAGGATTTCAGCGCCTCGGGCAGATTGCGCTGCGCCACTTGCACTTTGCCAACCTTATCGTACGACACCGACAGATCTCGCTGCCAGCCGGCGTTGCCGGGATCGGCCTTGGCCAGGCGGTCTCGGATGGCGAGGCCCGCCTGATACGACGTCAGGGCCGCCGGCAGATTGCCCCGCGCCACCTGCACGTCGCCGACATTGTCGTACGACAGCGACAGATCGCGCTGCCAGCTGGCGTTATTGGGATTGGACTTGGCCAAGCGGTCAGCGAGGCCGAGGCTCGCCTGATAGGATTTCAGCGCCTCAGGCAGATTGCCTTGCGCCAACTGCACTTTGGCAATCTTATCATACGACACCGACAGATCGCGCTGCCGGCCGGCGTTGCCGGGATCGGCCTTGGCCAAGCGGTCTCGGATGGCGAGGCTCGCCTGATAAGACGTCAGGGCGGCCGGCAGATTGCCTTGCGCCACCTGCACGTCGCCGATGTTGTTGTACGACAGCGACAGGTCGCGCTGCCAGCCGGCGTTGCCAGGATCGGACTTGGCCAGGCGGTCTCGGATGGCGAGGCTCGCCTGATAGGAGGTTAGCGCCTCCGGTAGATTGCCCTGCGCCTTGAGCACGTCGCCGACCCTGTTGTTCGACAGCGACAGATCGCGCTGCCAATCGGCGTTGCCGGGATCGGACTTCGCCAGCCGATCCGCAATCGCGAAGTCCGCCTGATACGAGACTAGCGCGGCCGGCAGATTGCCTTGCGCCTTAAGCATCTCGCCGACCCTCGCGTCGGCTACGGCCAGATTGCGCTGCCAATCAGTGTTGCCGGGGTCGCCCTTGGCCAGGCGGTCGGCAATGGCGAGGCTCGCCTGGTAGGATTTCAGCGCCTCGGCCAGATTGCCCTGCGCCTTAAGCACGTCGCCGACTTTCTCGTATGAAACCGACAGGTCGCGCTGCCAGCCAGCGTTGCTGGGGTCGGCCTTGGCCAAGCGATCGGCGATGGCGAGGCTCGCCTGATAGGAGGCCAGCGCATCGGGCAAATTGCCCTGCGCCACCAGCACGTCGCCGACCCTGGCATCGGCTACCTCCAGAGCACGCTGCCAGCCGGGATTGCCGGGACCGGTCTTGGCCAGGCGATCGGCGATGGCGAGGCTCGCCTGATAGGAGGTCAGCGCCTCGGACAGATTGCCCTGCGCCTTGAGCACGTCGCCGACCTCGATGTCCGACAGCGACAGACCTTGCTGCCATAAGGCGTTGTCGGGATCGGTCTTGGTCAGGCGCTCCGCGATAGCCAGGCTCGCCTGATAGGAGGTCAGCGCGGCCGGCAGATTGCCCTGTGCCACCTGCACCTCGCCGACCTCGATGTAGGAAACTGACAGATCGTGCTGCCAGCCGGCGTTGCCGGGATCGGACTTGGCCAGGCGATCCATGATAGCGAGGCTCGCCTCAAAGGATTTCAGCGCCTCGGACAGATTGCCCTGCCCCTTGAGGACGTCGCCAACCTTGATGTGCAAAACCGCCAAATCGCGCTGCCAGCCGGCATTGCCGGGATCGGACTTCGCTAGGCGGTCTCTGATGGCGAGGCTCGCCTGATAGGAGGCCAGCGCCTCGGGCAGATTGCCCTGCGCCACCTGCACGTCGCCGACTTTCTCGTATGAAGCCGACAGGTCGCGCTGCCAGCCGGCATTACCGGGATCGGACTTCGCCAAGCGGTCCGCGATGTCGAATCTCGCCTGATAGGAAATCATCGCGGCCGGCAGATTGCCCTGCGCCACCTGCACGTCGCCGACCCTGTCGTATGAAACAGACAGGTCGCGCTGCCAGCCCGCATTGCTGGGATCGGACTTGGCCAGGCGGTCGGCAATGGCGAGGCTTGCCTGAAAGGAGGTCAGCGCGGCCGGCAGATTGCCCTGCGCCATCTGCATGTCGCCGACCCTGTCGTAGGACACCGACAAGTCGTTCTGCCGGTCGGCATTGCCGGGATCAGCCGTGGCCAAGCGGTTTCTGATCGCGAGGCTCGCCTGAAAGGAAGTCAGCGCGGCCGGCAGATTGCCCTGCGCCACCTGCACGTCACCAATATTATTGTGCGACACCGACAGCTCGCCTTGCCACTCGGCATTGCTGGGGTCGGCCTTGGCCAAGCGGTCTCTGATGCCGAGGCTCGCCTGATAGGATTTCAGCGCCTCGGGCAGATTGCCCTGCGCCTTCTGCACGTCGCCGATTTTCTCGTATGAAAGCGACAGGTGTTGCTGCCAGCCGGCATTGCCGGGATCGGCCTTAGCCAGGCGGTCCATGACAGCGAGGTCCGCCTGAAAGGAGGTCAGCGCGGCCGGCAGATTGCCCTGCGCCTTCCGCACGTCGCCGACCCTGTCGTACGACACCGATAGATCGCGCTGCCAGCCCGCATTACTGGGATCGGATTTGGCCAGGCGGTCCATGACAGCGAGGCGGGCCTGATAAGAGGTCAGCGCCTCAAGCAGATTGCCCTGCGCCACTTGCACGGCCCCGATTTTCTCGTACGACGCCGACAGGTTGCTTTGCCAGCCGGCATTGCCGGGGTCGGCCTTGGCCAGGCGTTCTCTGATGGCGAGGCTCGCCTGATAGGATGTCAGCGCGGCCTGCAGGTTGCCCTGCGCCTTCTGCACGTTGCCGACCCTCTCGTACGACGCCGACAGGTGTTGCTGCCAGCCGGCATTGCCGGGATCGGCCTTCGCCAAGCGGTCCATGACGGCGAGGTCCGCCTGATAGGAGGCGAGCGCGGCCGGCAGATTGCCCTGAGCGACCTGCACTTCGCCCACCTTGATGTATGAAAGCGACAGCTCGCTCTGCCAAGTGGCATTGCCGGGATCGGACTTGGCCAGGCGGTCCCTGATGGCGAGGCTCGCCTGGTAGGATGTCAGCGCGGCCGGCAGATTGCCCCGCGGCATCTGCACATCGCCCACATTGTCGTAGGAATACGCCAAGCTGCTCTGCCAGCCGGCATTGCCGGGATCGGACTTCGCCAGCCGATCCGAAATGGCGAGGCTCGTCTCATAGGAGGCGAGCGCGGCCGCCAGATTGCCCTGCGACACCTGCACCCTGCCGATACTGTTGTAGGAAAACGTCAGGTCGTTTTGCCAGCCCGCATTGCCCGGATCGGACTTGGCCAGGCGATCACGAATGGCGAGGCTCGCCTCATAGGAAGCGAGCGCCGCCGGCAGATTGCCCTGCGCCACATGTACGTCGCCGACCTCGGAGTAGACTGCCGACAGGTCGTTCTGCCACGCGGCATTGCCGGCATCGGACTTCGCCAGGCGCTCGCGGATCGCGAGAACTCGCCTCATAGGAAGCGAGCGCCGCCGGCAGATTGCCCTGCGCCTCCTGAACGTGGCCGACGCTGACGGCCGAGATCGACTCGTCGCGCTGCCATAAGGTATTGTCGGGATCGGACGACGCCAGCCGCTCGAAGATCGCGAGGCTCGCCTGATAGGACGCGAGCGCGGCCGGCAGATTGCCCTGCGACTCCTGCACGCTGCCGACCTTCTGGTTCGAGACCGCCAAGTCGCGCCGCCAGCCGACATTGCCGCCATCGGACTTGGCCAGGCGGTCTCTGATGTCGAGAACTCGCCTGATAGGACGCGAGCGCGTCGGACAGGTTGCCCTGCGACACCTGCACGTCGCCGATCTTGTTGTAGGAATACGACAGTTCGCGCTGCCATGCGGCATTGCCGGGGTCGGACTTCGCCAGGCCGTCCATGATGGCTCGGCTCGCCTGACAGGACGCCAACGCCTCGGTCAGATTGCCCTGCGCGACCCGCACGTCCCCGACTTTGTTGTGCGTTACCGCCAGGTCGCGCCGAAACGCGATGCTGTCCGGTTGCTGCTTCAGCAGAGCCTCGAGGATGTCCTGCGCCTGCTTTGCGGCCGCGAGGGCACTCTGGGTTTCGCCGAGCGTCAAGAGCGTGTTGGCAGTTTCCGTCAACGCGGACGCCTGGCTCTGGCGCAGCGCCGGGCTCGTTTCGCCGGCTCCCAGGAGCTGGTCCTGAAGCTGGCGCGCCCGATCGAGAATGTCCTTGATGGTCGCCGCCGGCACACCGCTGACGTCGCGGAATTTCTGCGCCAGGTCGAAGACCAGGCTGTTCGCGGTGCCGGTCGCCAGCGTGAGGGTGCGCTCGGCGCGGTCGCGCTGGGCCTGGGCCTCGCGACGGTTGATCTCGGCGAAACCCGCGAGCGCGATTGCGACGACCGCGACGGCGAGCGAGCCGCCGACCCAATAGCGCTGCCGTGCGGTCGCGGCGCGCCGGCTCGCCCGGATGAAGTCCTGGTGCAGATCGGTCGGCGCGTTGGCGTCGGGCGGGCGGCGATCTAGCCAGCGCTCGGCGGCTTCAAGGTCCGCGCCGCGCAAGGTCGCGCCGCTTTTGCGCCCCTGCTCGCTCCAGTGCCGCGCTAGCTCGCCGAGACGCGTATGCTCGCGCACCCAGGGAAGATCCGTATGCAGCGCCGTGGTGAGCGCCGCCAGCGCGGCGTCCTTGTCGTCGCTCTCGCCGAAGAACACCCAGTTCAGCCGACCGAGCGTCGGCGGGGCGTCGGCGTCGGCGATGCGGCGCGTCACCACCGGGATGACCCGCTTGCCGAGCCTCGTGCTTTCCTCCAGCTCCCAGCCGCAGATCGGCGATGCGACCGAATCCGGGCTCATGGTGAAGACAACCGTATCGGCGGTGGCGATCAGCGCGGCCAGGCGCTCCTTCCAGGGCTCGCCCGGCGCGATATCGGTCTTGTCCAAGAACGCATCGAAACCGCGCTCGGCGAGCTTCCCGACCAGCATCTGGGCAAAGGCTGAGTCCTTGCGTGAATACGAGACGAAGACCTTGGCGTGACCGCCGGTCGGGGCCGCTACGGAAGGCGCAGGCACATGCTCATTCATCGTCCCTCGTCCCGCCCAGGGCTGATAGGAAATCAGGATTTCTGGCTACCGGGTTCGTCGGTCTTGTTCTCGATGCGCAGGGCATTTCCGAGAAGTGCGCGGTCGCATTGCGTGAGTGAATTTCGATGGCCTTGCGATATTCGGCGATAAAGTCAATTTCTCCTGATCAACCAAGAAATCGCCTTGACCTAACGCAAATCGAGAAAACGTCTTTAAGTTCAGAAGCTGTTAAAGGGCTGTTCAGGGGGCCGCAAGTAGCATCAGGCTATGCACTTTCGTCATCACGCCGGCGCCCCGAACCTCACCGCCTTCATGAACCGCGACGAACACGACGGGCTCGGCTTTAGTCAGCAAATGCGTGGCGGCCGTTAGCCGCAATAACACTCCTCAATATCGCGGTCTGTGACCTATTTCGCGGGTGTTTCGAGCGGCCGGGGGAAACATCTCCTACCGGTGAAGGCAAAAGTTTCCGCGAGTGCATGAATCTGAAGATGTCTTGACCCTGACAAGCCTATCGGTCGCAGACTCGTCCGGTCGTTGGGCCAAAGCTGCCGCGCTCACGATGTGCGCAAAACAGCGCTGATGACCGATAGTGTTGAAAAAGTCGCTCGTGACAATCGGCGAATCATGATTCCGTTTCGTTGATGCTTTCAGCGGCGAAGGGGGATCATGATGGGTCGGCAGACGGTCGATCAGAGCCAGCTGTTCTATCTCTTCAACCTCGAAAAGCGCATCCCGGAACGTCATCTCCTGCGCCGCATCAACCCGATTGTGGGGCGGATATTGGGGGAGTTTCGGCAGAAGCTTCAACCTTTCTACAGCGAGATCGGCCGGCCTTCGATCGACCCCGAGTTGATGATCCGCATGCTCATTGTTGGTTACTGCTACGGCATCCGCTTTGAGAGAAGGCTGCGCGAGGAGGTCGCGTTGCACCTCGCTTATCGCTGGTTCTGCCGCCTCGATCTCGACGACAAGGTTCCTGACCACTCGACTTTCTCGGCCAATTGCCACGGCCGGTTCCGCGACAGCGATCTCTTTCGCCAAGTATTCGAGGCGGTGGTGCGCGCGTCCATGGACGCCGGGCTGGTCAAGGGCGAAGGCTTTGCAGTCGATGCGAGCGTCATAGAAGCTGATGCCAGCCGTTATCATGGCAAGGCTCCTGACGAGATCGACTGGTCAGTGCCGGAACGTCAGACGCGGGCGGTCGCCGAGTTCCTCGGTGCGCTTGATGACGAAGATCCCGATGCTGATCGCAAGGTGCCGAAGGTGATCTCGCCGGTGGACCCGTGCTCGGCCTGGACCGCCAAAGCCAACAAGCGCGTTCAATTCGGCTATGGTCTCAATTACCTGATCGATATCGAGTACGCGGTCATCGTCGACGTGGAGGCCACTCCGGCCCGCACCTACGATGAAGTGACTGCGACCAAGACCATGATCAAGCGCACCGAAGAGACCTTAGGCTTGAAGCCCGGCCGGCTTGTGGCTGATACGGCATACGGGACCGGCAAGTTCCTCGGCTGGCTCGTCGGCACCGGCATCACGCCGCACATTCCGGTGTGGGACAAGAGCGATCGAGAAGATGGAACCTTCTCACGCAGCGATTTCACGTTCGATCGTGAGCGTAGCGTCTACATCTGTCCCGCGGACAAGCTGCTCAAGACCACTGGCAACGTGGGCAGTGATCACATGGTGCGCTATCGCGCATTAAAGCGCGAATGCGGCGCATGTCCCCTCAAGCCACAATGCTGTCCAAACGCGCCCTCGCGCGATGTCAAACGCAACGTCAACGAGGATGCCCGCGATCATGCGCGTTCCTTCATAGGTACGCCGGAGTTCGACAGATCACGCGACGAGCGCAAGAAGGTCGAGATGCGCTTTGCGCACCTGAAGACCCACCATGGCTTTGAGCGTATGCGGCTGCGGGGCCTCTCCGGCGCACGCGACGAGTTCCACCTCGCGGCCATCGTGCAAAACCTGAAGACCCTGGCAAAACATATCTGGCGGCCGAGATCTCACGAGCCTGCCGTCTGCGTTGCATGAGCGGCTGCGGCGTCCAACCTCCGTTAGCGATTGGACGCCACCCACAAAGCCATCGGTGTCGCCACACGGGTGGTACGCGAAGGACTGAATACCGTCCGCAAATGCTCGAATGATGAGCCAAGCCCAAAACATCGAGGGCTTTTTCAACACTATCGACCCATTCCTGCCGCCGAGCGTCACTCCACCTTAATATTGGCCGCCCGGATCACCTTTCCCCATTTCTCGGTTTCGTCCGCGATGAGCGTGCCAAAGCTGGCTGGCGAGCCGAGAAGTGCCGTGCCGCCGAGGTCGGCAAACCGCGCCCTCGCTTGAGATCGCGGCATCGACTGGAGTTCGTGTCCGCTCTACTCGTAACAACTGGCGAGGTGGCCTCAGCCAGTACCGTTTTCAAAAACAGCAGTGCTGTCGTCACTGTGCCGGCTTGATCGCGCTGCACCGGAGGCGCTATGGCGCAAGTCAAGGTATCTCTTGCCAGTTGTCGGCAATATATCCTTGGGGATCGACAGGCAGCACGACCTTTCCCGCGACGGCGCGGCGGCCGACGCAGGACCAGTCGTAGATAGTCTCGTGGCCGGTCGCCGACATCGGAATGCCCTTTGATCCGGGGTTCTCGCGACACCATGCGGTTGCCCCCGGTAGCATGCGACGTATGTCAGCCTTAAAGCAGTTGAGATTGGCGCCGATGTAACACGCCATGAGTTTACCGCCGACGCAACGCACGAAGGCGGCGCCGCGGACAGAGACTTCGTCGATTTCGAATGCCTTGGCAATGGCCGCTATCAGATCCGTCGGGACCTTCTCCGGGCGCGCGTGGGCGGGGTTCGGACAATAAGTCTCCTTTGCGGCGGCCGCTCTTACCGGCGCGACTCCGATCAGGGCGGCAAACAAAAAGGCCGCTATAGCTGCTGTGAAGCGCATCGATTTCCCTCGATTTCTCTTGTTTCATGAACCAAGGTTTTCCAGCCGCCCATCGATCCAAATTGTTGATCCGAGCTTTGATGTTGGTCGCTCAAGTATTGCTCTGCGCGGTGCATCAATTTTTATTGGCTGTGCGCGCGGATCGCCAAACTCCACCACCGCACCGAATTCCAATTCTTATGGCGTCCCCGCCATGCCGAAGGTCGTGTCGGGCGTGCCGTCCGAATTCAACCTGATAAGGACGATCGCAAAACCTTGGTTTCCTGGAAGCTTGCGCGCGCCGGCCAGGACGATCTTGCCGTCTTGCTGTATGGCGATGCCGCGTCCATCGAACGGATTTTGGTCGAACGGCAGCGCGAGGGTGCCGTTGTCGCCGAATTCCTTGTCGGGGGCTCCGTCGGCATTGAGCCTCATCGCGGCCGAGCAGGAGCGGCATTTGCCACCGCGAAGATGGCCGAGGGCGACGATCTTGTCGTCTGCCTGCACGGCGATCGTGGAGATTTCACCGAACGGCCCATCAGCTTCGAGCTGCACCACGCCGCTATTGCCAAACGATGTGTCGAGATTGCCGTCCGGCGTATAGCGTGCCAGCGCAGGCGCGGAGGACCCGCGCTGCCCGGGACGCTGGCGCACCAGTGTGATCGCCCCAGCGGTGACGACGCGGTTGTGGGTGTCCAAGGCCGCGTGGTAGGCGGAGCTTCCCTCGCCAATTCCATGCGGCCCGGTCCTTCCGTCTTTGCCGAACGACTTGTCAAAGTGGCCGTTCGGCAGATAGCGGATCAAGGCAAAATCGCGTCGTCCTCCATGGCCTAAACAATTCAAGAGCCTGGCCCCCGGGTCGTCGTCGCAGTGCACGTTGAGGTCTGAGTCTGCGCTGCCCACGACAACGATCTTGCCGTCGGGTTGAACGAGCGCAACGCGCGCTTCGTCCTCCCGCGACACGCCCATCCGGGTAATGACTCGCCCGCCATCGCCAAAGCTTTCATCCAGGCTGCCGTCGAGATTGTAGCGAACGGTCGCGAACGAATAGGCCGTCATGATGAACCAATAGGGAACGAGGCTGTTGCCGGTAACGATTATTTTGCCGTCGGGCTGCACGGCAACGCCGTGCGGTATGTTGTGATTGTTACGTTGTCCGACGTCGGTCGACGTCCAGCCACCGTGTCCGAACCCTCCGTCGGGCTGGCCGCCGGGCAAGAAGCGTGCAACCACGAAGCCCAGGTCCCTGTTTCCATATTGGCTGTTGACGACCCCCGGGATGAATGCCTCAAGCGCGACAACAATCGTGCCGTCGGGCGCGATCGCCACGTCCGCCACCTTGTTATTAGCCCCGGTGTTCAAAAGGATATCGCCGACCGGCGCAGTCGCATGATTGGCCAGTGCGCCGTTGGACGTGAGGCTCAGCGTGAAAAGGCTTGCCCGCTGCGGACTTCCCGAAATGCTCGTCGCCGCGACCCGGATCGTTCCGTCGCCTGCAACCGAGACCGCCGCCGCGCCGGGCGCCGATCCGACCGCGATGCTGACCGCACCGGGAGAGGGGGATGAAATGCGCGGCTCCTCTGCCGCGCGGGCCTGCAAAAGGCACACCGCAATTCCCATCGCCGAAAGTCCGATGATGCGCCCCAACCGAAGATCCAAGGGCGCTCCAACCGTCGCTGTGGCCATGGTGATGCTCCATATGCTTGGCCAGGTCGAGGGACCTCGCCATCAGTCAGCCCGAGCGCGTATGTCCACACCCGGCCGCCACGGCGGCCGATTTCTGGGGAGCATCTGCCGCGAACGCCACCAGTCCGGAACCCACGAGCCGTGGCATCCGGTGCTGAAGGTGCTGCGGCCACGCCAGTAGGCGTCTGCGCCAATCATTTTGGGGCCGGCTCAAATATGATGATGCGAATTTCGTCGGTGTCTTCGGGTGCGACGCCGAGGACTGCGGATCGGTTCGCGGTCTTCTCGTCCATGCCGCAGAAGGCGACAATCGCGTCTGGCTTCGGCTTGTGTACCGCGAGCGTGGGTCGCGGGCTGTCGATCCAATGGGCGGGCGCATCGACCGCGAGGGAGATGTCGGTGACCTTCCAGGCAGCGCCGCCCTTGAAGGGCGCCTGCAGAGTGCGCAGGGTCTGCGGCGTCAGGCAGACGTCGTCCTTCATATCCATGAGATCCTGCTGGTCGTCTTTCGCTATTCCGTATTGCGCCTTGACCGGCACGAATTTGACCATGATCGGCGTCGTCGTGCCTGGCGGTAAGACTTGGCGCCAAGTGCGAACCACATCGAGCGTCCAGTCGGCCGTTACAGGCGTCTTGGGCTGCGTTGGGTCGCGCGGTGAAATGATGCCAAGGGCCGCCAAGCGATCGGCAGCATCGGCCGGAAGGGCGGCAAGCGCCTTGTCGACTTCGGGACCGAACGGGATCAACGGTAAACCTTCCGTCCCGATCTCGGCAAGGCGATCGATGCCGAGTGCGTAGGCATGGACGTCGGCCTTCGTGGTCACCGGCGCGCCGGCAGCAGTGATCGTCAGGCCGACCGGGTTTTCGGGGTTCTTCGAAGCGAGCACCCAGAACTGGCTGCGATCGGCGCTTGCCTGCAGTTCCGGCAGTGATACGACCGCCGTGAGGTTGAGTTCCGCCTTGCCGGTATTCTTGAGAAAATACGAATAGATGACGCTATCGCTTGCTACGTTGATGTCGACGCCTGCGACTTCCAGATTGGCTGCCGAGGCGATCTGCAGCGCGCCGACCTTAAGCGATGATTGCTCCGGCGCACTCGGCGCTTCCGAAACGCTGGGTGCGGCCGGTCTGGTTTGAGCGAACGCCGGAGCAGCCGCGAAAACGGCGCCGGCCAACCCGATTGCGATCGACCGGACAATGCTCCGGCTAGTCATAGGTTGATCTCCTTTGCAGCGAGAACGCCGCGCGCACATCTGCGGTCCTCGCGCAGCGCTAATGTGAGGTGTCGCGTCAGCGGTGTCTGCCACCACCGTGATGGCCACCACCACCGTGATGGCCGCCACCACCGCGATGGCCATGAAAGTGCCCGCCGCCGAAATGTGCGGGGCCGCGATGGGCCATGAAATGAGCGCCGCCGTGGTGACCGCCGTGGAAGGGCTCACCGCGCGGGTGCCCACCACCATGACGCTCATGATGCTCGCCGCCATGGTGTTCGCCGCCGTGGTGGTCGCCACGGTGGTGCACCTCGGCGTGGTGACGGTGGCTGCCGTGATGATGCCAGCCATGCCAGCCCTCACGGCCGCCAAAGCCGAGGCCGAAGCGAAATTCAAAGCCGACGATGTACCAGCCGGGGCCGTTCCAGCCGTCGTCGTACCAGCCGTAGGTCTCGCCGCCCCAAACGAATTCTTCATCGTTTGCCGCAACCGGAGCGGCTCCACCGCTGCATTTGACCTGCAGCCGTGCCCACCCGCCAACGTCCGGAACGAGCCGCCACAAGGTGCCGTCGCCGTAGCTCGCCGGGCTGCTCAGCTTGACGTCGCCCTCGCAATTAAAAGCATTGAGAAGCCTGCCGTCGCGCTTGATCTGAAGCCGTGACCAGCCGTCGCCCGCCGGCACGAACTTCCACAACTGGCACAAGCCGGTGTTAGGATTCATGGTCAGAACGTCGGTGCACTGTTTGGCCTCGAGAAACTTTTCGTTCCCCTTAAGCTGCAGCCGCGACCAGCCATCAGCGTCGTGAACGAGCTTCCATAATTGGCAGGAGCCGCCGTCATAGTCCGACGCGGGACTGACATCGAGCGTGTTGCCGCAGGATTTGGTGTCGAGGTATTTGCCGCCGCCCGGCTGCGCGGAGGCAGGCAGCGGAAGCATCAGCAAACCGGCGAGCGCAAGCAAGCTCGTTGAGGGATACCGAGAGGGCAGTGCGCTCCGATATGGCGCGTGTTTGATTTGTTCCTGGTGCATAATCTAACTCCTGATGCGCCACGCGCTGAGCCACTCAAATCCCGGCAAATAATTTCCAGCCATTTCATGTACCTCGAAATCCCTTAGTCGGCTTTGATTCGTGTCAATGTGTGCCAGCGACAGTTCAATGCGCATGAAGAGGAGGCGATGACGTAATCTGGCTGGTGGCAGGGCGGCTTACGAAGCAAGGCCCGCCGTGACGGCTATAAGGCTCGGTGATTGCGTGATTTGGCGAACCGCGCGGCGGAATTTCGAAAATCGACTGCAAGCCTCTGATGACGTCCTAGGGTCATCGACACGGGCTGATTTGAACAACCGAGACGCGCCTCGGCAAACATGGCGGCCATCAATCCGCCAACGCCGAGAATCCGCATCACGCGCTTCATGTTGTTGACCAGTACGCCCGCAATCGCCGAGGCTGAACCAATCTTCGTCGAACCAGACGAGCGCGTTAAAGTTCGACAGCCAGTGTTGCAGCCACACAGGCGGGCCCCGGTGAAGAACGGCGCACCTCCATGGCATCCACTAAAATATCCACCATTCTCGCGGTGGTGGCCTCGTCCTTCACCGCAATGCGTAGCGCGCGGTCCCCGAGTCGCAACCCCATCTGTGCGGTATCGCGGATGAAGAGACCGTGGGCTCGGCACCGCTCGACCACGGCCGCAGCGTACGGGCCCGCCGGCGGCAGATGACACAGGACGAAGTTAGCGACGCCGGGCACAACATCGAGGTTGAGCGCATGCAATGCAGTCGCGAGCCGCTCACGCAACACCGCCGTCTCCTTATAGCGCGCAGCGTAGTAGCTGGGGTCCCCGAGTGCTTCGACCGCGGCCACCTGCGCCGGCAGGCTGACCACCCACGGCGGCGTGATGGCGCGCAATCCCTCGAGCTGATGGCGGCCGGCGCACAGGTAGGCGACACGAGCGCCGCTCAACGCATAGACCTTCGACATCGACTTGCAGACCACTACGTTTTCCGAATGGGATGCGAAAGCCTCAAGCGATTGATCCGGGCCCGCATATTCCACATAGGTTTCATCGATCCAGAGTCTTGTGCGGGCCGGAGCACGCCGCAGCACGGCTTCCAAATCCCGGCGCGACACATGACGGCCGGTGGGGCTGTTCGGGTTAACCAGCACCACGAGATCGTAGTCGTTGGCGAGCGCTGTCTCGAGGCTTGCGAGGTCAAGGTCGTAGCCGTTCCCGCGGCGCACAATGAGACGGTCGACGGCGCAACCCACGACGCGCTCCAGCACATGGACATATTCGCCGTAGGTCGGATCGAGGAGGAGCGCGCGCGATGCCGGCGTCATCCATTGGCGCAGTGCGCGAAAGATGAGGTCTGACGACCCCGCACCGGGAAGGACGTTATCGCGCCCCACGTCGCGACATTTCGCGATCATCTCGACCAGCCCTTCGCATCCGGTCGGAGGCGACGTCCGCAACAGCCATGGCAGGTGGTCGCTCAATGCTTTGAGGACACCCGGTGCCGGCGGGAACCAGGCGTCGAGCACGTCAGCGTTGATGATCCGAGAAGCGCGATCGAGGGTGTCGAACTTGATGCCAACAGCCTCGAAAAAGGCGCCACCGTGAAAGCACGCCGCCGGCCGATGAAAGGGGAAATTCAGTTGCCAATCGGTTTGTCGCGCCAATCGATCGATCATCTTGCTGAAAGTCGCCATTTGCTGGCGGCAGGTTTCGGTGGTCGCCGTCATCACTTCATAGACGACGGCACCGGCCTTCGTGGTCAGGCCAACAGGCCTAAGACCACTCCTCAGATACATGTTTCTCAGTTCGCGCCGGCCGATGACGACCAGCCGGGTGCCGCCATGAGCTTCGACCCATCTTAGCGCCGCATACATGAGCAAAGCCGCCGCTTCGCCGCCTCGTTTCGGCTTGAGGACCGTCAGAAGGCGGACCTCGTAGAGCCGGTCGTCGAACGGGAACGGAAGCTCATTGCGCGCAAAATACTTGTCCACCGAATATGGTGCGCCGGTTGGCGGCGTGATGCTGATGAAGCCTGCGATCTCGCCCTGCGATCTCACGACCAGATAGACGTTGTACGCATCGAGGTCGTCACGCAGGAAACCGGCACTGTTGACGCCGTGCTGGGCGAGCTCTCGCGCGTAGACGTCATGGCGGAAACGATAGATCACTTCGCGCTCTGCCTCTGATGCAGCCGAGATGTCGAGCCGAAAAGACTTTGCCATGTTCACCCACATCATATGTCATGTAGCGTCCGCACACATGATTTTGCCACAAAGGTTGCAAAGCGGCGATTTACGTTCGCCGATCCATTGATCGATGTCGCGCGCAATGGTGCGCGAACGCAGCTGGCGCAAGTGCGTTGCCACTTTGATCGGCAGTCTGCGGCGCAGCAAGTTCATGAAGCGCATTGCATTGTCACGGCGCTTGATCATGGCCTTCGCGTGGAAGGGTCTAAAGTTCGGCGTGTCGGGCGTTCGACTCGCAGAGTGTTCAGCAACGGCGCCGCGCGCTTGATGCAGCGCGTTCGCTTCCTCGCTTTCATCGAGGGATTGCGCCCGCGCGCCGCGGCGATCGATGCGGCGCTTGCCGGCAAGGCGGCGCCTGCGACGACCGCCTATCTCAAGACACTGCTCACGGCGCGACGCGACATCGCCCGGCTGATCGACTACGGCAGCGCGGTGGCGGCAGTGAATACCGGGTTTCCACGCGTTGCGGCGTGTCGGTTCGACGGCCATGACCACTGATCCGTTCGCTCCCGTTGTTGCCAGCGGGCACGGGCCGAAAAAGAAGCCGCAGGTATGGACTCCAATTCTACCAGTCCCCGGCAACGTCCCGCCGCTGCCGAGGCACCCCGAACTCGGAATGCCAAGCGCAACTTATTCCTACCGCGACAGCAATGGCGCCCTTCTCGGCTATGTCCTGAGGTTCGACCCGCCTTCTGGCAAGGAGTTCCGGCCTTGTACGTTCTGCCGCCATCCGAATGGGACGCTGAACGAGTGGCGGTGGCAGACATGGCCCGGCAAGCGCCCAATCTACAACCAGGATAAACTACAATTGAGCCCTTCGGCGCGCATCCTCGTTTGCGAAGGGGAAAAAGCTGCGGATGCCGCTGCAAAGCTTGTGCTCGGATTCGTGACCACAACGAGCCCCGGCGGTGCGAAGGCGGGCGCGCATGCAGATTGGGGACTATTTCGAGGGCGCAGCGTCGTCATATGGCCGGACGCCGACGCATCCGGCGCTGCCTATGCGAAAGTCGTCGCGAAGCAAGCGGCGGCCGTCGGCGCTCTCGACATCAAGATCATCACGCCGCCGTCCCATCGGCCCGACGGCTGGGATGCCGCCGATGCGCTCGCTGAGGGTTGGGACGAAATGCAAACCACCCGCCTTATTAGCGCGGCGAAGTCACCGGACACCAAGGCGCAACCGCAAGCAGCCGACCACGGAGACGATGGCGAACGCCGCCGCGTGCCGCAGCGCGATATTCTCAGCACCTGCGCAGACGATTGCGAGTTCTGGCACGACGCCGACAGCGAAGCATACGTGACGTTTCCCAAGGGCGATCACCTCGAACATTGGAAGGTTCGATCAAAATTCTTCAAGTTGTTTCTGTCCGGGCGGCTGTTGGAAAAAACGAAAGGCGCGGCAGGCAGCCAGGCGATCGAAGACGCACAGAGGGTCTTCGAAGCGCGTGCGATCAATGAGGGCACGGAGTATGCGCCTTCGATCCGGGTCGGACGGCGCAATGACCGCCTGTACATCGATCTGTGTGATGCGCGGTGGCGGGTGGTGGAAATAACACCGCAGAGCTGGAGTGTCGTCGACAGGGCGCCGATCAAATTGATGCGCAGCAAATCGATGCGGGCGCTCCCAGAGCCGGAATCTGGATACTTGATTGAAGAGTTGAGGTCGTTCTTCAACATGAGCGACGACGATTACACTCTCACCGTGGCCTGGATCATCACAGCATTCCGCGAACGTGGGCCGTATCCGATTCTCATCATCGGCGGCGAGCAAGGTTCGGGCAAATCGACGGTTGCGCAGATGATCCGATCGCTCGTTGACCCGAGCCGCGCCCCAATCCGATCCACCCCAAAAGACGAACGCGACCTCTTCATTTCTGCAGTCAACAGCTGGGTGCTAGCGTTCGACAATTTGAGCGTCATCCCGCCTTGGCTTTCCGATGCCTTATCTGCCATTGCCACCAAAGGTGGGCTGGCGACCAAATTGCTCTATACCGACACGGACGAAATGATTTTCGAGGCGCAGAGACCAATCGTTCTCAACGGAATTCCATTTCTCGCGGATCGCCCCGACCTTGCCGAGCGCGCCATAATCGTCCGCTGCAAGACGATATCGAGTATCGACCGAATCCCCGAGGACGAACTGTGGCAGCGGTTTCATGACGCGCTTCCGCGCATCTTCGGGGCTATCTGCGGCGCATTGTCCACTGCACTGCGCCGATACCCGGAGGTGCGACGCGCCACCCATCCCCGAATGGCCGACATGATGAAATGGGTGACCGCCGCGGCACCGGGCCTCGGTTGGGACAAGGATCAGCTCGACAAGGCCTACGATGACAAGATGCGCGACACCGCGGAACTGGCGTTCGAAGCCGACAACGTGGCAGGCGCGATCCGCAAATTCATGAGCCAGCAGGCGAAGGGGTGGGAGGGCACAGCCAACGACTTGCTCATCGAGATCAACAAGCTGATCACTGAGGCAGAGCAACACGCCAAAACGTGGCCGAAATCCCCTTCAGCATTCAGCAATCGGCTCGAACGGATTGCGCCGCTGTTGCGAGGCCAAGGTCTGATCATCGAGCGCCGGCGCGCGGGTGGCGCCCGCATCATCACGATCGTGCGCGCCGAGAAGCCCTGAGATCGCGCCGAGCGTCCCCCGTTCCCCCTACAGAATTGCATGCCCCACGAACGACCGGCCCCGCCCCTGTCGCTTCAATCGAACCGGTCGCGAATTGTGGCGCAGTTCGGGCAACCAGGAAGCATAGGGAATCGTTTTTAGTTCGGTGTCGCGCACGCCACCGATTTTAGTGACGGCGATGACGGCGGGGTGACGGCAATCCGAGCGGAAGAGATGGCTGCGTCCTTGCGATAAGGGGCGAGATTGGACGGCAGGTCGGCGTTTTCTTTCTCGGTCTCGGAAGTGAGAAAAGAGAGAGGGAGATGCCAGCCCAGGGCCGTGCAGGATCCAGAGAGCTGGGCCAAAACATTGTCACTGCCGTCACCATCCACCGTCTCTCCGAAAATCCAACGACTTGCGCGGTGACGGTCTCTAAAGGATCGTCGTCGCGGCGTCGTCACTTCGACCTAGCCACCCACGCAATTTCAGCATAGCGATCGTAAGCGACGGCGCAGGACGCCTGTGGGGCTGATTGTGAGAGGGGGAGGCGAGGTTCCATCGCCCGCGGGAGGTGCTCCGCTGTACCCACGTGCCTACCCCCGGCTTTCGCGGTGATTGAGGTCGGCGTCGAGCAGTGGCGACTAGGTGGCGACAGATCCTCGCCACCATGAATTTACATCTCGATCAGGGTTCTAAAACCTTTTTTATTTCAAAATCTTACTTGGTGCCGCAAGAGGGATTCGAACCCCCGACCCCATCATTACGAATGATGTGCTCTACCGACTGAGCTATTGCGGCATCCGTCGTGATCTCGGCATCGGAACGCGGAACGTTGACGCGGATCAGCGCCGTTCGGAGCGACTTTAGTGCTCGTGGGGACGCAGGACGAGCATGTACGCGAAAGCCATTTGCCGGGCAAGCGGGTTCTCGTAGCCGCCGCGGCGGAAACGCCCTGCAGCGTCGCGCGCGCATTTGGTCGATCGGACTGCCCTGTGGCCCTTGGCTGCAGCGTTTCGCTTGCGATCGACTGAGAGCGGCACCGCTTGAGTAGGCCAAACGATCTTTCGTTCGCGCACGCAACTCATCGCTCTCGCTCGCACGGGCGCTCGACCTTTGGCTGCGCCATGCGCGGTTAAACTTTGCGGCGGGATGACGGCGACAAGATCGCCGAATCCGAGCGCGATCTTGTCGTGCTTGGCGCAACTCGGCGAGACGCGACATCAATTCCACACAAAGGGACTTATTAACTCAAATCCATAGGTTGGCGTTAACGAACGGCGCCGACCATGGCTGCGGGTGCTGAGGGGTTCGGGGCCCGAAGCCAGTGACGAGGCAATGCCTCGTCGGGGGAGTGTTGAGCTAACTCACACTGCGGGGGATTCATGAATAGACTGTCTCGCGTATTGTTCGTCGTCCTCGCGTTTTTTCCGTTGAGTGCGAGCCTCGCACTCGCGGGAAAAAACGACTGCCGCCAAAACTCGATCGCGCAATTGAAGTCGCTCTCCGCCGAAGGCTACGCGGTGTATGCGGCGATGACCGACAAGAAGTTCTTCCTGAGCTTCATCACCTGCGATGATCTCCAGCTCGGCCTCACCACTGCCGTCCATGAATTGGTGCACAGCCTCACCGAGGACCGTGATGCCTATCTGCTGATCAACGGCGAAGATCTTCCACGGCCGCATCAGATGGCGCGTTTCAGCCGCCCCACGATCGTCGCCAAGCGCTTCGAGGGCAGCCAATGGCGCGGCAACACGTTCATCACGACCTATCTGAAGGTAGGCCACGCCACGGCCGCCGAGGACTTCACGTACCTCCTCGACGAGATGAATGCCTACACCCACGATCTTCATGCGGCTGTCGCGCTTGAAAGCCTGCGCAGCCCTGATCAGATCGTCTACCATCGCGACGGCCTTGCGGCCCTGATGTCGTTCGTCGCGCTCTACGTCGAGACGGCCGAGGAAAGCCAGCCCAATACGTGGAACGGGCTGCAAAGCCCCGAGGTTTCCCGCACCGTATCCACGCTGTGGACCCAGGCCGAGAAGGTCATGGCGTCATCCTGCGCCGTGCCCGAATTCGGCGCCGACGACAAACGGTTCATCGGGCAGTTCTGTCGCGAGAAGGCCCAGGCCTCGCTGAGCAAGATTTTGCATCGGGCGCCGGTCTGCCCAGTCGACTGCCTTCGCGGACAACGCCAGACCGCCAACCGTCCGTTCTGACGGCCGCGCGGCGCCGCGCGTGTTCTGAGCGCGCCGATTATCGTAGCGATGCCCGCGCTGTGGCGGGCGTCGCTGTTTTCCCTCCATGTCGAGCCGCGTAAACTGGGCATGACAGGGAGGCCACCATGCCGTCATTCAAGACCATCCGGGCGCGGGCCGCCAAGCGCAAGGGCGGTGAGGCTGCCCTCATGGCACTGTTGCCGAAGCCCGTGACCGCCAAGGCGCTCGCGCGGATCACCGACGATCGCATCCTTGCGGATATGACCAAGCGGATCTTCTCCGCAGGATTCGCGTGGAGTGTCATCGAGAAGAAATGGCCGGACTTCGAGCTGGCGTTCCTCGGCTTCGAGCCCAAACGGTTGCTGGCCCAGCCGGACGAATTCTGGGAGCGTCTCGCCGGCGATCCGGGCATCGTGCGTAATGCGCAGAAGATCATGGCAGTGCGCGCCAACGCGCAATTCATCAGCGACATCGCACGTGAGCACGGCAGTTTCGCGAAATTTCTCGCCGCCTGGCCGACGAGCGATCAGGTCGGGCTGCTCGAACTTCTAAGCAAGCGCGGCGCGCGGCTCGGCGGCGGCACCGGCCAGTATTTCCTGCGCTTCATCGGCAAGGACACGTTCGTGTTGTCCAAAGATGTCGTTGCCTCCCTGCGCGACGCCGGTCTCAACATTGCGGAGAGTCCCACGTCGAAAAAGGATCTGCGCGAGATCCAGGATCAATTCAACGCCTGGGCCGAAGAGACCGGGCTATCGCTCACGCATCTCTCGCGTATCTGCGCAATGTCGATCGGGGAGAATCGTGCCGCGGTGACTCAGGCGCCCGAAACGGACCACAAGGTCGGCCGCCGGGTTCACGCGTAGCTCGCGCAAGGGCGCTTCGGACCGGCAAATCAGCCGTTGCTTTGCCGCGCCAGATCGGTCGCTATGCGACCGCCGACGTCGGCACTGTCGCCGACGGCAACGCGGGCTTGCCGGCGATCATGTCGGCGGCCTTTTCCGCCATCATCAGCACGGCGGCGTTGAGGTGGGCGCCGACGAGGTCCGGCATCGCCGAGGCGTCGACGACGCGCAAGCGCTCGATGCCGCGCACTTTCATTTCGGCATCAAGGACCGCGTCGGGGCCAATTCCCATCGGGCAGGTCGCCGCCGGATGATGGGCGGTCAGCGCGGTCCGCCGGATGTAAGCATCGATCTCGGCGTCGCTCTGAACGTCCGGTCCCGGTGCCGTCTCGGCGCCACGAAAACGGTCGAGCGGCTTCTGGTAGGCGATCTCGCGCGCGAGCCGAAAACCTTCGCGGAGCTTCGGCAGGTCGCCGGGTGCGGAAAAGAAATTGTAGCGGATGCGCATGGGCGCCCGCGGGTCGGCGGACCGCAGCAGGATCTCGCCGCGACTGTCGGGATGGAGCAGGGCCGGGCGGATCGCAAATCCGTCCGGCATCGGATCGACGATGCCCGGGAACCACAGTTGGGCTTCGGTGGCGACGCCCCGGAACATGAATTCGATATCGGGTACCGCGAGCTCTGGGCGCGTCTTGATGAAGGCGTGCAGACCGCCGGGCACCACGGTCGCCGGTCCGGTGCCGAACAAGTACGCGCGGACCATGCCGATCGCCATGCGATCGAACCGCAGCTGATGGTGGAAAGGTCCGGGCTCGCGCCGCGCGAATGCAAGAAAGACCGCGAGGTGGTCCTGGAGATTGCGGCCGACCGGCAGGTCCACAACGGGCGTAATGCCGACCTCGCGTAAATGTTCAGCCGGTCCGATGCCCGACAGCATCAGGATTTGCGGTGTCGAAAACGCGCCGGCAGATACGATCACGGCACGTTCAGCGGCGGCGTGCTGCACTTCGCCGCCGCGCAGATATTCGATGCCGGTCGCGACGGTACCGCGCAGCGTCACGCGGGTGACGTGGGCTCTCGTCTCGACGGTGAGATTGCGCCGCTTCCTTGCCGGCTTGAGGAACGCGGTAGCGGCGGAAGAGCGATGGCCGTTGCGGATCGTGTACTGACTGCGTCCGAACCCTTCGGCGGAGGACGCGTTGTAGTCGGCCGTGTTGGTGATTCCCGCGGCCTTGGCGGCTTCGATCCAGGCCGGATAGAGCGGATCGGTGGTCTTCGCGAACTCGGTGCCGAGCGGACCGCCGCCGCCGCGCCACGCGTTCGCGCCGCCCGCGAAGGTCTCGCAGCGTTTGAAGTAGGGCAGCACGTCGACGAACGACCAGCCGATGGCGCCCTTTTGCGCCCACCGGTCGAAGTCGGCCGGATGGCCGCGCGTGTACGCCATCACGTTGACGGAGGACGAGCCTCCCAGCACCTTGCCGCGCGTCGCTTCGATGGAGCGGCCATTGAGATTGGGCTCGGGCTCGGTCTCGAACCCCCAATCGAACATGCGCTTTTCGTGCAACTTGCCGAGTCCGATCGGCACGTGGATGTAAGGATGCCAATCGCGTCCGCCGGCTTCGACGAGGAGCACGCGCGCGCCGTCGGCGGTGAGACGGTTTGCGAGGACGCAGCCGGCGGAACCCGCCCCGATGATGATGTAGTCGTAAGATTGCATCTCACCCGCCGCCGGACATCGCCCTGCGATTCTTTCTAATCACCTGGGCACCGCGTAGCGCCCGTTCCCAAAACGCGCGCTGCGACAATGTCATAATAGCGTGAACGCCCCGGCTCAGTACGGCCGCACCGTGCCCTTCACGGTGGTGCGCAGCATCAGCCGACGTTGATCCGACGGGAAGTCCGTTCGGGCGTGGCTGGAGCAGCGGTTGTCCCACACGATGAGGTCGCCGACCTTCCAAACATGCGTGTAGACGAATTCCGGCTTCTCGGAATGATCGAACACCGCGTCGAGGAGTTCGTCGCTCTCTTCCTTCGGCATGTCGACGACATGCGTCGTCATCAGCCGGTTGACGTAGACCGCCTTGCGTCCGGTCTGATCGTGGGTGCGGAAGACCGGATGGGCTGCTTCGTGAGCGACACCGACGGCATTCGACGTATCGCCGCGGATCGTGGTGCCGTAGTCGTAGCGATTGACGGCCTTGCAACCCTCCAGTCGGTCGCGGACCGCGGGATCGAGCGTGTCATAGGCGGCATAGCCGCTCGCGAACAGCGTATCGCCGCCACGATTGGGAATTTCGACCGAATACAGCAGCGTGCCGTTATGCGGCTGCTCGTTGTGAATCATGTCGTGGTGGAAATGCATCTCGCCGTCCGGCAGCGCGCCGATCGGCTCGCCGTTCTCGCGGATGTTGGAGATCAGCATGATGTTGGGCAGCAGGTTCTTATAGCCCTTGGGATAGGTGTGCGCCGGCCGCGACATCTGTGCATGCTCGCCGAAATAACCGGTGGCGCGAACGAGGTCTGCCTGGGAGAAATTCTGGCCGCGGAAAACGAGGACGATGTTGTCGAGCCAAGCCTGGTGGATCGCCTGGATGGTGTCTTGATCGAGCTGATCACGCAGGTCGATGCCGCGGATTTCCGCGCCGATGTGTTCCGTGAGCGGCACCACCTCAAGCCGGGTTTTTGTTATCGCGTCCATCATGTCCTCCATGCCGCTATCGGGCTGACCGGCCGTGCGCCGGGTTTCGAGAGAAGGCTAGAGCAAGTCCGTGCGAATTTGAAGCGGGCCGCGTCGGAGCATTGCGCGCCCGTGAGAGCAGGGGAGCGATCATCGCTTAGCTCTGCAATGGGGTCCTAAACACCGCGTGCGAGATCGCCCAGCATGCTTGCGGCGACGGTGAGCTTGGAGAGGGTGAGGCCCGACGCCGCAATTTCATGGACGGCCTGGCGCACGCGCTCGACGCCATCCCTGCGCTCGACCCAAGCCGTCACCGCATCCGTGCCGCTGCCGCCGGTCCGCGCCATTTCGGCAGCGAGGCGACGCATCGCATCACCGATGGAGTCGAGGGCGCGGTCGAACGCAAGCTGGTCGAAGTAATCGACGAGTTTGATAGAACCCGCGGCCGCGACGATGCGGTCGAGTTGGAAATACGCGATTGCGGCAAAATAGATCGGCGCGATCTCGGCGACCGGCCGGCCGGTGCGGTCGGCGATGAGGATGGATATCGGCGGCCGACGCCAGCATCGGCAATCCTGCGAGCGTTCGCGCCAGCGGGTCCGGCACGCCGTCCGACATCATCCGCTGGGTCTCTGCCCCGCGGGCGCGCTGCGCCTCCGGCGACAGGAAGGCGTCGAGCCCCCCCAGCACGGCTGCGATCCCGGACCGGTAATGCTCGACGATCCCGGCGAGCCCTTGGCCCAGGTCGACGTTGCGCAGGAACCAGACGACCCGGTCGATCAGCAGGTTCTGCACCGCGGTGAACAGGGCCAGCTGGTCGGCACCGTCGATCCGGTTATCGAGCTCCTCGATCGCGGTATTGATGGCGGTAAGCGAAAAGCTGTCGCGCACGGCCGCGAACGCCGCGGCGATGCGCTCGACGGAGGCGCCGGTCTGATCGGCAATGCGCGCCACGAACGCCGGGCCGCCGCGGTTGATCATGGAATTGGCGAGGTTTGTCGAAATGATATCGCGGCGCAGGCGGTGGTGCTCGATGGCGTCCGGGAACCGGTTCGCAATCGATTCCGGGAAATAGCGCAGCAGCTCCCGGGCGAGATAGGGATCGTTCGGCACCTCGGAGCCGACGAGATCCTCGTGAAGGACGAGCTTGGCATAGGCGAGCAGCACCGCAAGCTCGGGACGCGTCAACGGCTCTGCGCGCCGGCGCCGTTCGACGATCTCCATATCGCTCGGCAGGAACTCGACCGCACGGTCGAGCAGCTGGCGCTTCTCCAACGTCTGCATCAACCGTTGCTGGAAGCCGAGATCATCGAGGCCGCGCCGCTGCGCAAGCGAGAGCGCCAAGGTTTGCTGATAGTTGTTGCGCAACACCAGAGCCGCGACCTCCTCGGTCATGTCGGCGAGGAGTGCGTTTCGGTCGGGGCGCGTGAGCCGCCCGTCGCGCATCGGGAGACTGAGCGCGATCTTGAGATTGACCTCGACGTCCGAGGTGTTGACGCCAGCGGAGTTGTCGATCGCGTCGGTATTAAGTCGGATGCCGGCGAAAGCCGCCTCGATACGGCCGCGCTGCGTCACGCCAAGATTGGCGCCCTCGCCGATCACCTTGCAGCGCAGTCGTGCGCCGGTCGCGCGGATCGCGTCGTTGGCGCGGTCACCCGCGGCCTCGTCGCTTTCCGCCGAGGCGCGCACATAGGTGCCGATGCCGCCGAACCACAACAGGTCGACCGGCGCCTTGAGGATGGCGTTCATCACCTCCTGCGGAGTCGCCTTCGCGCGCTCGAAGCCGAGCGCCGCGCACGCCTGCGGCGACAAGTCGATCTCCTTGAGCGCCGCGCGAGAATACGCCGCCGCCGGCCGAGATGATGCTGCGGTCAAAATCCTGCCAGCTCGACCGCGGCAGATCGAACAGGCGCTGCCGCTCGGCGAAGCTTTTTTCCGGGTCGGGATCGGGATCGATGAAAATGTCGCGATGATCGAAGGCGGCGATCAGCCGGATGGTCCGCTCGCGCAGCATGCCGTTGCCGAACACGTCGCCCGACATATCGCCGACGCCAACGACCGAGAATGGCGTCCGCGAAATGTCCACGTCCATTTCGCGGAAATGCCGCTTGACGGATTCCCACGCGCCACGCGCCGTGATCCCCATCTTCTTGTGGTCGTAACCGGCGGAACCGCCGGAGGCGAAGGCATCGTCGAGCCAGAAGCCATGGGCTTGCGCGATCTCGTTGGCGATGTCCGAAAAGGTCGCGGTGCCCTTGTCGGCGGCAACGACGAGATATGGATCGTCGCTATCGTGGCGCACCACGTCCTTGGGCGGCACCACGCCCTTGAGGTCGAGGTTGTCGGTGAGGTCGAGCAGCGTCGACATGAAGATGCGGTAAGTCGCGATGCCTTCGGCCTGGATGGCGTCGCGATTGCCGACCGGCTGGTGCTTCGGCACGAATCCACCCTTGGCGCCGACCGGCACGATGACCGCATTCTTGACCTGCTGCGCCTTGACGAGACCGAGGATCTCGGTGCGAAATTCCTGCGGCCGGTCCGACCACCGGATGCCGCCACGCGCCACCGGGCCGAAGCGCAGATGAACGGCTTCGATGCGTGGCGAGCAGAGGAAAATCTCAAATCGCGGCCGCGGCAACGGCATGCCGGTGATCTTGCGGCTGTCGAATTTGATGGCGATGACCGGCTTCGGCTGGCCGGAGTCGCTCTGGTAGAAATTGGTCCTCACCGCCCCCTGCACGGCATTGACGAACTGGCGGATGATGCGGTCCTCGTCGAGACTTTGCACCTTGGTGAGCAGTGTTTCGATCTCGGCGGCGATCGCGCCCTCGCGCTCTTCCCGTGGAGTCGACATTCGGATCGAACCGCGCCACGAACAGGGCGACGATACGCTCCGCGATCGCCGCGTGCTTGACGTGAGTCGCCCACATGTAGTCCTGGGAATAGGGCACGCCGATTTGGCGCAGATAGCGCGATAGGGTGCGCACCAGTGCTGCGGCGCGCCAGTCGAGACCGGCCGCCAACACCAGCGCATTGTAGCCGTCGTCTTCCGTCTCTCCGCGCAGCACCGCGCTAAAGCACGCGTCGAGCCTTGGCTTCGCCGCAGGGACGTCCGCCGCTCCACCGTCGATGCGATCAAGCTCCATGTCGTGAAGCCAGACGTGCGGCCACCGTTGCGATCCGTCATCGTTGTTGGGCGTGACGTGGTAGGTCGATTCATCCACCACCGTGAAGCCCATGTGCTCAAGCTCGGGAACGCGTTCCGACAGAGGAATCGGTCGCCCCAAGCTCCATACTTTAAGCCGCGCCGCCTTGCCGTCATCGCCGTCGTTCGACTGGAAGTCGACCGCGAGTGGATTCGCAAACGACAATGCGGTGATGGTCGTAATATCCGTGACTGCGGTCTCGGGCGCAAACGTCTCGCGATAGGCGGGCGTAAACGCGTCCTCGAAGGTTGCAAGCAAGCTCCGCGCGATCGCTCCATCATGAACAGTGGCCAGCGCCTCCATCAGACCATCCGACCAGGTCTTCACCAGGCGGCTGACCGCGGCCTCGAGCTCGCTGCGCGGCGGATGGGAAAGCTCGCCGCCGTGGCGCTCGATGATGAAGTGCACGCGAGCGACCGGCCCTTCGGGAAAGAAGGGTGCGAATGATGCGACCCGTCCGCCGAACGCCACCGCGAGCCATCTCCCGATCGCGGCGCGCCCGGCACTGCCGTAGCGATCGCGTGGCACGTAAACGAGTACGGAGACGAAGCGCTCGAATGGATCGAGGCGCGGCAGCACGCGGACACGCGGACGCTCGCCGAGTTCAAGGATGATCAGGGCAAAGCGATAGAGCAGTCCTTCGTCGATCTGGAACAGCTCGTCCCGCGGGTAGGTCTCCATCACATTGACGAGCGCCTTGCCGGAATGGCTCGTCGCCTCGAAGCCGGCGCGGGCGACGACACTCGCGACCTTGCGGCGCAGGTAGGGAATCGACCGCGTCGATCGCACGTAGGCGGTCGAGGTAAAGAGGCCGACGATTTCGACAAGATCAGTGAGCGTGCCGTCGCGGTATTGCTTCACGACGACGCTGTCCATGGCGGCGCGGCGGTGCACTCTGGAGCGTCTGCTGGACTTCGTGATGAGCAGCATCCGCCGCTCGTTGAGGACCGCGATCGCGCGCGGCGAGAGATCGAGACGCTCTTGCGCAGCCGCGGCATTGCCGCGTTCGTGGAGCACGCCGAGGAGAGACTCCGGGACCGGCATCAGAGCTTTGCCGGACGCTTCAAGGCGGAGGCTGCGAATGCCGAGGAAGGTGAAGTTGTCATCCTTCAGCCAGGCAAGGAAATCGAGGCATTCCGCGACGTCGTCGGGCGGCAGGCCCGATGGCGCTGCCTTGATCTCATCGATAAGGCTCGCAAGCCGCGCCAACATGGCCCGCCAGTCTTCGACGGCCTGGCGGACGTCCGCGAGCGCGTCGGCGAGTGCCGCGACCACCGCGCCACGCGCTTTCGCGTCATCGATGCGGTCGACATGAACGTGGATCAGGCTTTCCCGGGTGCCCGATCTCTCAACCGCGTCCGGCCGCATGCCGCTGGCGCGGGGCGTCAGGGAATGAAGCTTGTTGGCAGCATCTCGGACGACCGTGAAGCGCGGATGCACCACAAGTCGTGGCTCAAGACCCTGCTGGCCCAACTCGGCCATCACCGAGTCGACCAAGAACGGCATGTCGTCATTGAGGAGTTCAATGACGGAGACGTCGTCAAGTCGGCGCCCTGTGCCAGCGGGCGCATTGGTCACATGAATGTTGGCAGTGCCGGGCTTGCGCTCGGCGATGAAGCGCCAGGTATCGCCGGCGATGGCGGCAAGTTCGGCAGCCTCGTATTGCAGCAGATCTTCAAAGCTCGCGCCGGAAAACAGCTCGGACACGAAATCAGGCGGCGCACCGGTGCCGCGGCCCTGCAGGATGGCGCCCGCTTGTGCCAGCAGCTGCCGCGTACTTTCCTCGTCGCCGGCTGTGGAGACCGCGGACGGACGCATGTCCGGGGAATTGACGTTCATGCGCGCGCGCCTCCCTGATTTGCGCCGGAGATTGCGCCGGAATTTGTCCAGGCGAAAGAGACACCGGCGCCGCACTGCCGCGATGGTGTCGCGGACCTTGCTAGAAAGCGTAGGCAGGGTGCGAGCTTTCGCGTTGCTGGGCGAAACTGTTAACCTTCGCAAATCCGGAATGGGAGACCCGCGATGGCGCAAAAGTCCGCACGTAAACACCGCGAGACGCGATCGCGAGCCCGCAAAGCCGACGCCGATGACGACACCGTCATCACCGCATTGGAGCTCGGCACCGCCACGCTCAACCCCGCAATGCAGGCCTATTTCGACAAATGCACGGAGAAGCTCGGGTTCATTCCGAACGTGCTCAAGGCTTATGCGTTCGATACGGCCAAGCTCGAAGCTTTCGTGGCGATGTACAATGATCTCATGCTGGCGCCGTCGGGACTGAGCAAGCTCGAGCGGGAGATGATTGCCGTTGCGGTGTCATCGCAAAATCACTGCTACTATTGCTTGGCCGCGCATGGTGCCGCGGTGCGCGGCCTTGCCGAGGATCCGGTGCTGGGTGAACTCATGGTGATGAATTACCGTGCCGCCCGCCTCGATCGGCGCCAGCGCGCAATGCTGGATTTCGCCGTCAAGCTGACCGCCGAACCGTGGGCGGTCGAGGAAGACGATCGAAAGGCCCTGCGCGAAGCGGGCTTCACCGACCGCGACATCTGGGACATTGCCGCCGTTGCCGGCTTCTTCAACATGTCGAATCGCATCGCCACCGCGACAGACATGCGACCGAATTCGAATTATCATGCCCAGAAGCGCGTCTAGACCGACTGTAAAGGGAACATGCTGCACAGGTTGAGTAAGTCGATTGCCGTGCTCGCGTTGCTGGCGCTCGTTGCGCCCGCGGTCGCGCCGGCCCAGGAGCGCTTTACCCAACAGAGTACCGGCGGCGCCGCTGCGCAAGTTGCGACGGGCCGCCACGGTATGGTGGTGACGCAGGAGCGTCAGGCCACCCAGATCGGGCTCGACGTGCTCGAGCATGGAGGCAACGCCGTCGATGCCGCGGTCGCGGTGGGGTTTGCCCTCGCGGTGACGCTGCCGAAAGCCGGCAATATCGGCGGCGGCGGCTTCATGTTGGTCCATCGCGCCGAACGCAACGAGAATGTCGCGATCGACTATCGCGAGACCGCGCCCGCCGCGACCACAGCCGACATCTTCCTCGGGCCGGACGGCCAAGTCGATCCGTCGAAGTCGCGCGACACCGGGCTTGGTGTCGGCGTGCCGGGCACGGTCGCCGGGCTCACGCTGGCGCTCGAACGGTACGGATCGGGGAAGTTCACACTCGCCGAACTGGTCGCGCCGGCCGTGCGCCTCGCCCGCGAAGGCGTCGCCGTCAACGATGACCTGTTTGATTCCTTGCTGCTGGCCCAGCCGCGGCTCGTTCGTCGCCCGTCGACGGCCAAGATTTTCCTCAAGGAGGACGGCAGCGCGCCGGCTGCCGGCGAGAAGCTTGTCCAGACCGACCTCGCCGACGTTCTAGAGACGATCGGCCGGGAAGGGCCTCGCGCCTTCTATGTCGGTCCGATCGCCGACAAGATCGTGGCCTCGGTTCGCGACGCCGGCGGCGTGATGACGCGCCGCGATCTCGAAAGCTATCAGCCGATCGTACGCAACCCGATCTACGGCACCTATCGCGGCTACGAGATCGTCTCGATGCCTCCGCCGTCGTCGGGCGGGGTCCTGTTGATCGAAATCCTCAACATTCTGGAGGGGTATCCGTCTCACGTGATCGGCAGCGGATCTCCCGCAGGGCTTCATCTCGCAATCGAGGCGATGAAGCTTGCCTATGCCGACCGTGCGGCGTTTCTCGGCGATCCCGATAGCACCAATATTCCGACCGATCGCCTGATCGCGAAGGACCACGCGGCGGACTTGCGGGCGCGAATTGACCCGAAGCAGGTCCGCCCCCCGCGCGAGCTAGCGCCCGAGGGTATGCCCTCCGGAGGCAACACCACCCATTTCTCGATCGCCGACGAAGAGGGCAACGTCGTCGCCAACACCTATTCGCTCAATTTCAATTACGGACTCGGGCTCGTCGCCGACGGCACGGGCATCATGCTCAATAACGAACTCGACGATTTTGCCGCCAAGCCGGGCGTGCCCAATGCCTATGGTCTCGTCGGCGGCGCCGCAAATGCGCCCGGACCCGGCCGGCGGCCGCTTTCCTCCATGACCCCGACGATCGTGTTCAAGGACACAAAGCCGGTCCTGGTGACGGGGGCTCCGGGCGGGAGCCGGATCATCACGACAGTGCTGCAGGTGATCGTCAATTCGATCGACGGTCACATGACCATGGGCAATGCGGTGGCGGCGCTGCGGCTGCATAACCAGTGGCAACCGGACGAGGTTCTGGTCGAGCGCGGCTTCCCGCAGGACAAGGTGCGGGCGCTCACGGCGATGGGACACAAGGTGCGGGTCGGTCCGCTCTTCGGCTCAGCCCACTCGATTGGGCTCACGCCGGGGTCGTTCACCGGCGCGGCCGACCTCCGTGCGCGCGGCGCGGCAGCGGTAGGCTTCTGAGCGATGGCGAGGGGCAGGCAAAAGAGCTTGCCCAACGGCAGAAACCGCTAAGGGCGCAAAACTAGCGCAGACCTACCTCAGGATACCGTTCTTCGGGTTTCGAAGATGCGCGCGAGACGCCGTCGAGCGTCGCTGTTCCGGCTGCGCCTCACCGGGATGTTGATGGCGATGCCGCCCTCATAGCCCGGCACGAACAGGCGCGCCACGTGATGCACGCCGCCGATCAGCCGCGGGGATGATCTCGGAATGAATTTGCTCAAACGACCCACAAAACGCGACATCCGCAACTTCCGTCACACACGGGGTCGCCGGAGCACACTGGAGCGGGCGAAGGGATTCGAACCCTCGACCCCAACCTTGGCAAGGTTGTGCTCTACCCCTGAGCTACACCCGCATCCTGAGCCGGCAGTTGGCCGCTGCCGCCTCCCTCTCCTATGCCAAATGGGGCTGCGGAATGCAACGGGGGTTGCAGGGGCCGCCCGATTGAAAGGCCGCTATCGTTAAGGGTAGCCTCGAAGTCTCCCCTGCGCTGCTGCAAAATACCGCCATGTCCGCCACGCCCGCCGACCTGTTCGCCTTGCTCGATCGGCTGGGCATCAAGCACACGACAGCGTCTCACCCGCCGCTGTTCACGGTCGAGGAGTCGCGCGCGCTGCGCGGCAAAATTCCGGGCGGCCACACCAAAAATCTATTTTTGCGCGACAAGCGCGGCACGTTCTATCTCGTGGTCGCGCTCGAGGACGCCACGATCGAGTTGAAGAGCCTTCACCGCAAGCTCGGCGCGTCCGGGCGGTTTTCGTTCGGATCGGCGGACGCCTTGCGGCAGATGCTCGGCGTCGAACCGGGTTCGGTGACGCCGTTCGGCGCCATCAACGACAAAGCCGGCAGCGTCACGGTGGTGCTCGATACCGCGATGCTGGAACACCAGGTGCTCAACTATCATCCGCTGGTGAACACCATGACCACCTCGATCTCACGAGACGGATTGATTAAATTTCTAGCCGCCAGCGGGCACGAGCCTTGCGTCGCGGCGGTTTCGGAACCCGCCATTGCCTTGCCGCCATAAAGCTGCGATTGCATTCAGATCGATGCTCCCCATTTAAGCGGGAGCCGAAGGTGCGGCCTATTGGGACGTACCGGCGAGATCCCAAAAGAGAGGTCGACTTTAAATGGACGTCGGGGTTGTGGCTGCTGCGCCAGCGGAAGGTGTCGTGAAGGACACCACCACTCAGACTTTCATGAAGGACGTGATCGAGGAATCGCGGCGCCAGCCGGTGTTGGTGGATTTCTGGGCACCGTGGTGCGGGCCCTGCAAGCAGCTCACCCCGGTGCTGGAGAAGGTGGTGCGGGCGGCCAAAGGCAAGGTCAGGCTCGTCAAGATGAACATCGACGACCATCCGGCCATCCCGCGCCAGATGGGCATCCAATCGATCCCGGCGGTGATTGCCTTCGTCAACGGACAGCCGGCGGACGGCTTCATGGGTGCGCTGCCGGAAAGCCAGGTGGTGGCGTTCCTCGAACGGTTGACGAAGCAGGACATCGGCGGCGAAGAGGCGGAGCTGCTCAAGGCCGCCGACGCCGCCCTGGTGGCGGGCGATGCCGCCGGGGCCGCGGAGATCTATGCCGAGATCCTGGCGGACGAGCCGGAGAATATTCATGCGCTGGCAGGACTGGCGCGATCGCAGGTGGAAACCGGCGACATCGCAGCAGCACGCCAAACACTGGCGAAGGTGCCGGAAGCCAAGCGCAACGACAGCGCGGTCGCGGCCGCTCGCGCGGCGATCGAGGTCGCCGAGCAGGCGGCAACGCTTGGGCCAGTCGCCGAACTCGAACAGAAGGTCGCGGCCGATCCGCTCGATCATCAGGCGCGGTTTGATCTCGCGGTCGCGTTGAATGCCAACAACCGCCGCCAGGAGGCGCTCGATCATCTGATCGAAATCGTGCGCCGTGATCGCAAATGGAACGATGACGGCTCCCGCAAGCAGCTGGTCCAGTTTTTCGAAGCCTGGGGTCCGACCGACGAACACACGGTGGCGGGACGCCGCCGCTTGTCTTCGATCCTGTTCGCGTGAACGCCGCGCGGTGATATGATCTATCGCCCGCTGCGGCCGCCGGGCGTGCCGTTCGGTGGCCGATTGGGAGTGCGGCAATGCCGATGAACGCGGTCTATCGCGGTCCGGCTGATTTGCCGGAAACGATTCCAGTGTTCCCGCTTGCCGGGGCGCTGCTGCTGCCGCGCGGTCAAATGCCGCTCAACATCTTCGAGCCGCGCTATCTTGAAATGGTGGACAACTCGCTGCGTGACGGCCACCGTCTCATCGGCATGGTGCAGCCGGACCCGGCCCATCCCGGCACGCCCGAGCGGCCGGGTCTTTACAAGATCGGATGCGTCGGGCGCATCACCCAGATCGCCGAGACCGGTGATGGCCGCTATCTCCTTCAGCTCACGGGCGTCGCCCGGTTTCGCGTCCTCGAAGAGCTCAATGTCGCGACCGGCTACCGGCAGTGCCGCGTCGACTTCATCCCGTTCGCTGATGATTTTGTCGCCCGGAGAGGGGAAGAGCAGGTCGATCGCAAAGCGGTGCTCGACGCGCTGACGGACTTTCTCAAGGCCAACAATCTCAAGGCCGATTGGGAGGGCATCGAGAGCGCTTCCAACGAGGCCCTCGTCAATGCGCTCGCCATGATGTCGCCTTTCGATGCCGCCGAAAAGCAGGCGATGCTCGAAGCTCCCGATCTCAAGACCCGCGCCGAGATCCTGGTCGCGGTGACGGAAATCGCGCTCGCCAAGACCAACACCGAGGGCGAGACGCCGCTGCAGTGAGGCCACTCTTCTTCCTCCGCGCGACTTGATCGTGACACGCGGAGCCAGGATAAAGGCCCGATCAAATCCTCAAGGATTCGCCTGCATGAGCTCCGTGCCGCCTGACCGACCCGCCAGTGCCGTCGATCCAAAGCTTCTGGAAATCCTGGTGTGTCCCGTCACCAAAGGGCCGCTCGAATATGATGCCGCGAAGCAGGAATTGATTTCGCGTTCCGCCAAGCTCGCCTATCCGATCCGCGATGGCATTCCGATCCTGCTGTCGGAAGAAGCGCGTCCGCTTCTCTGATGGCGCCGCTTCGTCATATCCCGCCACTCGTAACCGCCGCACCAACACAGGAATGAACGCATGATCAAGATCTGGGGGAGAAACACGTCGTCCAATGTGCAGAAGACGATGTTCGCGGTCGGCGAGCTCAAGCTTCCCCATGAGCGTATCGATGTCGGCGGAGCTTTTGGAAAGACGCGGGAGCCATTCTACCTCGCCATGAACCCCAACGCCCTCGTGCCGACGCTCGAGGAGGAGGATGGTTTTACGCTTTGGGAATCGAATTCGATCATCCGGTATCTTGCCGCCAAGCACGGTGTCGGGTCGCTGATGCCAGGCGATCTGCGGACGGCGGCGCTCGCCAGCAAATGGATGGACTGGCAGCTTTCGGTCTTCGGGCCGGCGATCACGCCGGTGTTCTGGGGCATGATCCGCACGCCGCCGGAGAAGCGCGACCACAAGGCGATCGATGACGGCAAGGTCAAATCTACCGCCGCGGTGAAGATCCTCGACGATCAATTCGCCAAGACCGCCTACGCCGCCGGCGAGGCGTTTTCCATGGGCGATATACCGATCGCCGTCATGAGCTATCGCTATCGACAGTTGGTCACCGACCGCCCGGCCTTTCCTAATTTCGAACGATGGTACGCCGCCATCGCGTCGCGGCCCGCGTTTCGCGAACATGTCGCGGCGATCCCGTTGAGTTAGAAGGTGCCTTATAGTGCTTCGCCGCGCAGGAGCTTGGGCACTTCGCCGGTGAGGCCAGCGGCCTCTCGGATGAACAGACGTTTGAGCGCGGGCAGGCGATCGACGATGCCGAGGCCGATGTCGCGGGCGAGGCGCAACACGTCCGATCGATTTGAGAACAATCGGTTGAGGCCATCGGTCGAGACGCTCATGGTCATGGTGTCGAACCGGCGCCAGCGCTGGTAGCGCTCCAGTACAGAAACGCTTCCAGCATCGAGGCCAAGTCGTGCGGCATCGACGATGGCTTCAGCGAGCGCCGCAACGTCGCGCAGTCCCATGTTGAGGCCCTGCCCGGCAATCGGGTGAATGACATGGGCGGCGTCGCCGACGAGGGCGAGGCGCTCGGCGATGAAGCTCTGTGCGACCCACAGTCCGAGCGGATAGGCGCGGCGTTCCGGGGCGGAGACGATTTCGCCGAGGCGCAGGCCGAAGCGCTGCTCAAGCTCGGCGTGGAATTCCTCGTCCGGGAGGGCAACGATGCGAGCAGCCTCTTCGGTTCGCTCGGTCCATACGATCGACGAGCGGTTTCGCCGCAGCGGCAGGATGGCGAACGGACCGGAGGGGAGGAAATGCTCGACGGCACGACCCCGGTGATCGCGCTCATGGGTCACGGTGGTGACGATCGCCGACTGACCGTAGGACCAGCCGCGAACCGCAATTCCGGCACGTTCGCGGAATCGCGACCGCGCCCCGTCGGCTGCGACCAGAAGCTTTGCCGCGATGGAACGGCCGTCGCCCATCGCGATCGATATGTGCTGCGGCTCACAGGTAAAACCCGTCACCGACGTTGCGACGAGGTCAACGCCCATGGCCGCGGCCTTGTCGGCAAGAACCGCGTTGAGCCGGCTGTTCTCGATCATGTGGGCGAACGGCTCGCCCGGCTCGATTTCACCGGCGAACGTCAAGAACACCGGACGGACCGCGTCCTCGGCGCGGCTGTCGGTGATCTCCATGTCGAGGATCGGCTGCGCCTCATCGGCCACCGCCGACCACACGCCAAGCGCTTCGAACATCCGGCGCGGCGCCGCGGCGATCGCCGAGGCGCGCAGGTCGTTTCCGCCATGTTTGGCGAGATCGGGGTCAGCCAGCGTGACCGCGAAACGGTCGCCGAGCGCTTGGCGCAAAGCGATTGCAAGCGCAAGACCGGCAAATCCGCCGCCCGCAATGACAACATCACACTGTTTGCCGATCGGCATCACCGGTTGCCCAAAGCAAAACGACTTGGGCGAATTTAGTGCATATCTCCGCCGTATCGAACGGGATTTTGCCGAACCGTTAACGTGGCTTGGCCGTCGCTCTAAAACGAGCTCTTCAGCTTGAGGTGGTCGAGGCGGTTGATGGAGTGGACCTCGATCCGCCGCCGCTCGTGCTGCTGCAGCACCTCGAGGGGCACGTCGACGCCAGCCGCGCCCTGGGCCCAGATCAGGCGATAGAGATCGGACAAGGTCTTCGGCGTCTCGCCGTTGACCGCAAGGATAATGTCGCCGCGGCGCAATCCGGCCTTTTCCGCGGGACCGCTGGGCGTGACGCGGCTCACCACGAGATGGCCGCCCACATCGTCGGTGTTGACGCCGATCCAGGGATGGGCCTGCGCCGGATGTCCGTCGCTGATCAGGTCGGCGAGGATCGGTGGCAGCCGGTCGATCGGCACGAACATGTTGCCGCGGACGCCGTCACCGGTGCCCGACGTGTCGCCGACGATCAGCGAGCCGACGCCGACGAGCTTGCCCTCATGATTGATCAAGGCCGCGCCGCTCCAGGCGGGGTGCGGCGGCGCCGTGAACAGCGCGTCTTCAACCATGTATTCCCAGTTGCCGGCGAACTCGCGCTTCGCCACCACGTGGACCGGCCGCGCCCCGGCAGGCCCACCGTAGCTCGCGACCACCATCGGGTCGTCCTTCTTCACCTCGGAGGATTTCCCCAGTTCCAGCGCCCGCATCTTCAACGGCGTGATTGCCCGTAAAAGGCCGAAGCCAGTCTCGTTATCGTAGCCGACGACGTTGGCCGCCATGGTGCGGCCATCGGACGTGATGATCTCGGCCGACAGCGCCTCGACCATGAGATAGCCGATGGTGAGGACGAGACCGTCGCTATCGATGACGATCCCGGTGCCGTCGCGTTCCTTCCCGAGGTTCTCGGCGGTCCGGCCGTCGGGGTTGATGAAGGTTTTGATGTGGACAACGCCGGACAGGATCTGCTCGAGCGTTGGCGAATCAGCGCGCGCCGCGCCGGGCACCAGCGCCGCGGCAACGAGGAAAGCCTTCGCCAGTGCTGAAAAAACGGGAGAAATTCGCATGAATGCCTCCTAAGAATAAGGCACATCCATGCATAGGTTATACCAATTCCGGCCCTGCCAATATGGAATCGGCAAAGGCAGCCGGAAATCCCCATCAAGTGTTGCTTATCCGTCGCGGCGTGGTCGCCGGCTCAGGAGCTCCGTCAAACGCGGGAAACGGGGGATCCAGTCAGCCAGCGGTTGGGCCGTTCACTCCGCTGCCGCGCGCTGCGGGCTGGCGTGGACCGACACGATGTAGTCCATGGCCGCCTGCACGCCGCCCTTCTTGATCGGAACGCCGGCGAGCGTGAGCGCCATTTCGGTGCCGGCGAGCGCTCCGAGGATCGTGAGATCGTTGGTGTCGCCGAGGTGCCCGATGCGGAAGTATTTTCCTTGGAACTTGCCGAAGCTCATGCCGTACGAAATGTCGAAGTGATCAAGTGCGAGGCTGCGCAGCTTGTCCGCGTCGTGGCCCTCGGGCAGCAACACCGCAGTGATGGTCGGCGAATAGTACTTCGGATCGCGGCACAGGATCTCGAGGCCCCAGGTGCGGATCGCCCGCCGCGTCGCCTCGGCGAAGCGGTCGTGGCGCGCGAACACGTTTTCGAGCCCCTCCTCGTGCAGCATGTCGATCGCTGCAGCGAGGCCATGGAGCATGTTGGTCGCCGGCGTGTAAGGGAAGAAGCCGATCTTGTTCATGTTCATCATGTCTTCCCATGACCAGAACGACTTCGGCAGATTCGACTTTTTCGACGCCGCAAGCGCCTTGTCGCTCACCGCGTTGAACGACATGCCGGGCGGCAGCATCAAGCCCTTCTGAGCGCCGCCGATGGTGACGTCGACGCCCCACTCGTCATGCCGGTAGTCCGTCGAGGCGAGCGAGGAGATGGTGTCGACGAGGAACAGCGCCGGATGGCCGGCGCGATCGATCGCCTTGCGGATCTCGGCGATCGGCGACAGGCATCCGGTCGCGGTCTCGTTGTGGAGCACGCACACCGCCTTGATCTCGTGAGCTTTGTCTTCGTGCAGCTTGGCCTCGATGGCGGCGGGATCGGCACCGACGCGCCAATCGGTCGCGATGAACTCGGGCTTGAGGCCGAGTTTCACCGCCATGTTCTTCCACAAAGTGGCGAACTGGCCGGTCTCGACCATCAGCACGCGGTCGCCTGCCGACAAGGTGTTGACGAGTGCGGCTTCCCACGCCCCGGTACCGGTCGCGGTGTAGATGATGACCGGATTCGTCGTCTTGAAAATCGTTTTGATGCCTTCGAGGACACTCTTGGCAAGTTTTTGAAACTCGGGACCGCGGTGGTCGATAATCGGCGTGTCCATCGCACGCAGAATGCGGTCCGGCACCGGGGTCGGCCCCGGGATCTGGAGAAAGTGGCGGCCGGCAGTGCGTGATGAGTTTTTAGCCATGGTGCTTTTCTAACCCTTTGAAGAAATTTCCCCTCTCCAGCTTTGGAGAAGGTGGCGCGCTCGGCGTGCCTGGGTGGGGTCCCCTGCCGGCCTCGCTGCGCTTGGCCACCTGCCCCGAACGGGGGAGGGAGGGGAAAATCTTGCCGCCATGAATGACGAATGCGACAGTCAGTCAAGTGCGATTGGCGCAAGGCCGGGCAGGAAGTCTGATCGATGGTTACGACATTGGCGCCCGGCCTGGAGCGCCGTCTGAGGTCCGAGATTACCGGCGACATCTGGTTCGACCGGTTCGCCCGCGGCCGATATGCCACTGATGCGTCGCACTATCAGATGATGCCGGTCGGTGTGGTGGCGCCGCGCACGATGGCCGAAGCCGAGACCGCGATCGCCCTGGCGCGCCAGGAGAACGTGACGGTGCTGGCGCGGGGCGGCGGAACGTCGCAGAGCGGACAGACCGTCAATCATTCGCTGGTGATCGACTGCTCGAAATACCTCAATCGCGTCCTCGATCTCGATGTTGCGGGCCGGCGATGCGTCGTCGAGCCGGGGATTGTCCTCGACGATCTCAACCGTCAGCTCAAGCCGCAGGGACTGTGGTTTCCGGTCGACATCTCGACGGCGTCGCGCGCGACCCTCGGCGGCATGGCGGGCAACAATTCCTGCGGCGCGCGCTCGCTGCGCTACGGCGTGACCCGCGACAACGTGATGTCGATTGATGCGCTTCTCGCTGACGGCACCGCGGCGCACTTCGGACCGATCGGCGCGGGATTGCGCGACTTGCCCGCGCACTCGCCGCTGCGGCCGCTCGCGGAGGATCTGCTCGCTATCGGCGTGCGCGAAGCGGACGAGATCGCAGCGCGATTTCCCAAGGTGCAGCGCCGCGTCGGCGGCTACAATCTGGATGCGCTCGCGCCCAACGCGCCGGTGCACAATCTCGCGCAGATTCTCATCGGGTCTGAGGGGACCCTCGGCTTCTCGACCCGCATCGAGCTCAAGCTGTGGCCGCTGCTCGGCCGGCGTGCCGTGGGTGCCTGCCATTTCGGCCGCTTCTATGACGCCATGGAGGCGGCGCAGCACATCGTCAAGCTCGGACCGATCGCGGTCGAACTCGTCGACCGCACCATGATCGAGCTTGCCCGCGGCATCGACATGTTCCGCCCGACCGTCGACGCCTTCGTGCGCGGCGCCCCCGACGCGGTCCTGCTGGTCGAATTCGCCGAAGACGACTGGGACGAGAACATCGATCGCCTCAAGCGCCTCGAACAATTGATGGGCGATCTCGGTTACGGCTGGGACAAGGCGGGCGACAAGCAGGGCGGCGTGGTCGAGGTGCTCGATCCGAAGCTGCAGGCGGCGATCACCGAGGTGCGGACCGCCGGCCTCAACATCATGATGTCCATGAAGGAGGAGGGAAAGCCGGTCTCGTTCGTCGAAGACTGCGCCGTCCCGCTCGACCATCTTGCGGAATACACCGCGCGCCTCACCGATGTGTTCGAAAAGCATGGCACTCGCGGCACCTGGTATGCGCACGCTTCGGTCGGCTGCCTCCATGTGCGTCCGGTGCTCAACTTGCGTCTCGACAAGGACAAGGCCGCGATGCGCGCGATTGCCGAAGAGGCGTTCGCCTTCGTGCGCGAATACAAAGGCTCGCACTCTGGCGAGCACGGCGATGGTCTCGTGCGCTCCGAATTCCATGAGCCGATGTTCGGCACGCGCCTCGTGCGGGCCTTCGAGGAGGTGAAGGACCGCTTCGATCCTGAGGGTCTCTTCAATCCCGGCAAGATCGTGCGCGCGCCGAAATTCGATGACCGCGCGAATTTTCGCTACGGCCCCGGGTATCACGCCGCGCCGATGACGGCCGCTCTCGACTGGTCGCCTTACTCGGGCGAAGGCCACGGTTTTCAGGGCGCCGTCGAAATGTGCAACAACAACGGCGCCTGCCGGGCGCTCTCCGGCGGCGTGATGTGCCCGTCTTATCGCGTGACGCGCGATGAGAAGGACGTGACGCGCGGCCGCGCCAACAGCTTGCGGCTCGCCATCACCGGCCAGCTTGGGCCTGACGCGCTCACCTCCGAGGCCATGGCGGAGACGATGAAGCTGTGCGTCTCCTGCAAGGCGTGCCGGCGCGAATGTCCGACCGGTGTCGACATGGCGCGCATGAAGATCGAAGTCGCCGCGGCGCGGGCGGAGAAACACGGGCTGACACTGCACGATCGGCTGGTCGGCTATCTGCCGCGCTATGCCCCGATCGCGGCGCGCCTGCCGTGGCTCTTCAATCTGCGCGACGCGCTGCCGGGTGCGGCAGTGCTGTCGGAGCGGCTCGCCGGCTTTTCGACCCGTCGCAGCCTGCCCCGCTGGCGCAGCGATTGGTTTCGCGATGCGCCTTCACCTCCCCCTGGAGGGGCGAGGTCGCAGGGCGAAAGCCCCGCGGGAGGGGGTGACAGGGCCGCACCGTCGACTCCCTCCCCCCTTGTGGGGGAGGGTCGGGGTGGGGGGTCGCGAGGTGACGGCACGGCGGTGCCTCGTTCGCCGACCCCCACCCCCGACCCCTCCCCACAAGGGGGAGGGGAGAAGCGCGCACGCGAGGTCGTGCTGTTCGCCGACACCTTCAACCGTTACTTCGAGCCGGAGAATCTCCGCGCCGCCGTCGAAGTCCTGGCGGCCGGCGGCTGCCATGTTCACGTCGCGACGCCAGCAGATGGCACATCACGCCCGCTGTGCTGCGGGCGCACGTTCCTCGCGGTCGGCAAGGTCGACGAGGCGCGACGCGAGGCGGAACGCGCAATCGCGGCACTCGCACCATTCGCGGCGCGCGGGGTCGCGATCGTCGGGCTCGAGCCGAGCTGCCTCTATTCGTTCCGGGACGAGATCCCCGCCCTCGTGAGGGACGAGCGCACGGCACGCATCGCCGAACAGGCCATATCGTTCGAAGATTTCATCGTGCGCGAGACAACTGCTGGCCGGCTCGCGTTGCCGCTGGCGCGGCTTGATAAGCGCGCGCTGCTGCATGGCCACTGTCATCAGAAATCGTTTGGCGCCATGTCGGCGGTTGAGGCGGCGCTGAAGCTCATTCCTGACCTCAAGGTCGACTCGATCGAATCGAGCTGCTGCGGCATGGCCGGCAGCTTCGGCTATGGAACGGACACCATCGATGTGTCGCTCGCCATGGGCGAATTTTCGCTTTTGCCGGCCGTGCGCAAGGCGGACGCTGACGCTATCATCGTTGCCGACGGCACATCGTGTCGCCACCAGATCAAGGATGGCACCGGCCGCGCAGCACTCCATGCGGCACTCGTTTTCGCCATGAGCCTGGCCTTGCGGCCTTAAGCCAGGAATTCTTCGCCAGCACTTACGAAGACGCGGCTCATTCGACGGCACGACGAACGTTGGCTACAACAGGCTTTGGAATTTCCAGCCGAGGGTGAGCGCGATGAAGCTATCGTTCCATGGGGCGGACCGCGACGTCACCGGCTCCTGCCACATGATCGAGACGCCGGGGTGCCGCGTCCTCATCGATTGCGGGATGTTCCAGGGCGGCCGCGAGCTCGACGAAGAGAACGCCGAGCCGTTCGGTTTCGATCCGACCAAGATAGACTTCCTCTTGCTGACCCACGCCCACCTCGATCACTGCGGTCGGCTGCCGCTGCTGGTCAAGCGCGGATTCCGCGGCGAGATCATTACGACCGCGGCGTCGCGTGAACTCGTCCGTCTCGTCCTGCTCGATGCCGCTCACCTTCAGGAAGAAGAGGCGCGCCACCGTTCGCGCGTCGCATCGCGACACAGCCACGAGGTCAAAGCCGCGGAGCCGCTCTACTCCGTGGTCGATGCGCTCAACAGCCTCGACCATTTCGGCCGCACCGCGAATTACGGCACGCCGGTGCAGCTCAAAGCGGGCCTTCGCGCGACCTTCTTCGATGCCGGTCACATTCTTGGTTCGGCGAGCATTCTCATCGAGGCTGACGAACAGAACCGACGCATCCTGTTTTCGGGCGACCTTGGCAACGCCGGGCGGCCGCTGCTGCGCGATCCCGTCCCGCCGCCGGCCGCCGATGTCGTGGTGATGGAATCGACCTACGGCGACCGTCAGCACCGATCGCTGCAAGCGTCGGTCGATGAGCTTTATCAAGCCGTCGGAGACGCGTTCGCGCGCGGCGGCAATGTGATCATCCCCACGTTCGCGTTGGAGCGCGCCCAGGAGATCCTGTTCTTTCTGCGCCAAGGCATCGAACAGAACCGGCTCAATCCTGCAATGCAGGTCTTTCTTGATTCGCCGATGGCCATCTCCGCCACGGAAGTTTTCAGGCGCTACCCGGAATTGTGCAAACCCGATATTGCCGCGCTCTTCGAGAGGGGTGGTGACCCCTTCGCTCTGCCCGGATTGCATCTGACCCGGGAAAACGCGGAGTCGATTGCTATCAATAAAATCCGCGGTGGGGCACTGATCATGGCGGGTTCAGGCATGGCCACGGGAGGCCGGGTGCGCCATCACCTCCGGCACAATCTGTCATCGCCGCAGTCGAGCGTCATCTTCGTGGGGTTTGCCGGCAAGGGCACGCTGGCGCGCCAGATCATCGATGGGGCAAAGCACGTGCGTCTGTTCGACGAAGAAATCTCGGTGCGGGCGCGCATCTATACTATCAACGGATTTTCCGCCCATGCCGACCAGCGCGAACTGACCGCCTGGCTTTCGCGCATCAGCGGCGTTGCGACGACCATCCTCGTCCACGGTGAAGAGAGCGCCATGCGCGGCCTTGCAGGCTGTCTCGGCAGCATGCGGGTCGAGATGCCGCGCATTCACGACCAGATCGAAATTTGACCGCAGGCGGCGTGCGTCTCAGTGCCAGTACTGCGCCTCCGCCGACTTCGCCCGCGGCCATCGCAACGGGCTTGCCATCTGTTGTTTTTCGCGGACCATAGGCTGGTGCGCACGAAAATCTGGGAGCGAGACAGGATGATGACGTTGAAATGGCGGCAGCCGAATTGTCATGTCGTTTTGTTTGCAGCTGTTCTGGCGGCGGCGGCCGTGAGTGCAGACTCAATCGGCGCCGCCGAACTCGGAGTCTTCCCGGCCGGATTTCGCACGCTGGACATTCCGACCGACGGCGCGACGATCCATGTGCGCGTCGGCGGGCAAGGACCCGCTGTCGTGATGATTCATGGCTTCGGCGACACCGGCGATAAGTGGGTGCCGCTCGCGGAAGCGATGATGGCGCGTCACACCATCGTGGTTCCCGATCTTCGCGGGATGGGGCTATCGTCTCATCCGCCCAAAGGCTACGTCAAGAAAACCCAGGCCCAAGACATCGCCCACGTGCTCGATGCGCTGAACATTCAGCAGGTCGACCTGGTCACGCATGACCTCGGCAACATGGTCGGCTACGCCTTCGCGGCGCAATTTGCCCCGCGCGTCATGCACTATGTCGCGATGGAGGCGCCGCTCCCGGGCATCGGTCCGTGGGACGAGCAGCTTCGCAATCCGAAGGTCTGGCACTTCAATTTCCGCGGCCCTGACGTCGAGCGCCTTGTGAAGGGACGGGAACGGATTTATCTCGACCGCTTCTGGGACGAACTCGGCGTTCATCCCGGCGCGTTCGATGAACCCATGCGCCAGCATTATGCCGAGTTTTACGCGCTCCCCGGCGCGATGCACTCCGCCTTCGAGCAGTTTGCTGCATTCGGCCAGGATGCGCTCGACAATCAGGCGTTCGCGGCGAAAGGCAAGCTCACCATGCCCGTGTTGGCCGTCGGCGGCGAGAAATCCTACGGGCTGAAGATGGCTGACGACATGCGCTTCGTCGCCACCAACGTCAAAGCCGCAGCGGTCAGCGACGCGGGACACTGGTTGATGGAAGAGCAGCCTGCCCAAACGATCGCGCTGATCCGGGAATTCATCGATCCCCGTTAGGAAGCTTCAAGCTGCAGGGTTGTGCAATCATGACAACCGCCGCCCACTTGCCGATCGCGACGCTGTTAAGTGGTAAACAATCCGTTGTTCCGTCGGCCGCTAGGTCGCCGGTTCGCGCTGGCGCCGCGTCGCCGGCGTCGCCGCGACGGGTGCCGCTCGATCGGTGAATATCACGCCGAGGGACTCCTCGGCGCGCCACAGCACGCGACAGCTGTGTGGACGGCTGTGCGGCGTGATCCGCAGGCTGAATTCGTCAGGAACGGTCGACACCACGACGCCGGTGATCTTCGCGCCGCCATTGGAGAAGTTCGTCAGTATGCACGGACGGGCCATCGTCCCGTCATAAATCATCGCCGTCGAATTCCACTCAACCCGAAAGCTCCTTCGTCGGTCGCGCCGCATGGGATCGCTCCAAGAGCCCCCCAGTGATGATGACATCGAACCGCTGAAAGGCGGCCTAAAATATTGGATAATATTTTGCCCAATATTGAACGCTCTTGATCTATCGCGCGGCGGCGGTGCGCTGACGCGCAAGCGATCGTCTAAACCCGAGAGCCGGCACTGTCGGCCTTCGATCAGGCTTCGGCCGGGACCGTGAAATCAGCTGGGCACAGGTGCCCGGAATGTTTTGGCGGCGCGTGCAGTCGAGAGCAAGGCTCGCGCGCTTTCGCCGGCCATGGTGCATCGTTCCGAAATCCGGCCTACACTCAGCGCACATCGATAGCCACGGAGCCGACCGATGACCACCCGACACGCCACATGCAGTTGTGGGCAGCTCCAACTGACGATTGAGGGCGAGCCATCCCGCGTGTCAATGTGTCACTGCCTGGAGTGCCAGCGCCGCACCGGCGCTGTCATCAGCAACCAGGCGCGGTTCCCTCGCGAGCAGGTCACCGTCGTCGGCAAGTCTACGGGGTGGACGCGGAAGGCTGAAAGCGGCAATGCGCTCACCTTCCATTTCTGCCCGACCTGCGGCTCGACCGTCTACTGGGAGAATGAAGGCTTTCCTGCATTGATCGCCGTCGCCATCGGCAACTTCGCCAATCCGAATTTCCCCGCCCCGAACATTGCAGTGTGGGAGGAGTCACGCCACCCCTGGGTCTCCTTGCCTTCCGACACGCCGCCCAAACGCTTCGCGAAACAGGGGTGAGGAAAAAGGTCCGGGCGCATTCGCGCGAATGACGTCATCGCAATAGGTGCTTTCGCTGTAACCGCTAAGGTCCGACGCCGCGCCAAAAAGGAAAGGGTCGCCGTGGCCGGTTTTCCCTCAATTGGCAGCCTTGATGCCTCGGTGTGCGTCCCCGATGCCACCGGGTCCTTGTACCGTTGGCTTAAGAAGGAACAACACGTGCACGTTCTCGTCCGGGACAACAATGTCGACCAGGCCCTCAGGGTGCTCAAGAAGAAGATGCAGCGCGAAGGCGTTTTTCGAGAGATGAAGCTCCGTCGCCACTACGAGAAGCCATCCGAAAAGAGAACCCGAGAGAAGGCGGAAGCTATCCGTCGCGCCCGCAAGCTCGCGCGGAAGAAATTGCAGCGCGAGGGTCTACTGCCGATGAAGCCCCGGGTTACCCCTGGGGCGCCAGGAAGAACCGGCGCGCCGCGCAGTCCTCGCTTCTAAATTTCCGTGTTTGTGGCAATTAGCCTGCTCGATTGATCTGGCTTTCAGTGGCAACGCGTTCATGCGCTTCGTTCGAGCTTTTTATACGATACTCGAACTCACCGTTTCGTTCAGGTAATTGCTTTCTCACTTCGTACGAGCCAGGCACCGAATTACGAATGTGCCAGGTGTTGGGTACAAATTGCACGATTTGTCCTACTTGGAATTTATGCATAACGCGACTCCGCTCCACACCAGGCAGGAGGGCGACCGAGCTCTCAGCCAATCGACGTCGGAGGATAGGCCGTTGCCGGTGATCGGCGAGAGTGCGCTTTAGCCGAACCAATAGCGAATCATTTCATGAGGCAACGTTGAGGCCGCATTCTGGAAAACGTTGTTCTACCGATCTCCACCGCACCCTGGGCCATCGCCTATTTCGCCACCCTCCACGCGACTACGCCTGCCTTCACTGGCTCCCCTGATCCAACGCTTCGCCACATGCCGCTGGACCAATGGCAGAGGTACGGAAGCGTGTACGTGCCGACATGGTCCTCGCACAATAATTCGCACGCTGTGTCAACCGGTGGAGTACCTTCGCCGGGAAATTCTGCCAACCGCCGTTGCCGCGATGCAACCCGTTTGCTCACTTCATTTGAATCCATTACACCCCCACCCCATCGCGGTCGCTGGCTGGCGGCGTGGGCTCCTTAACCGAAACCGGATCAGAAGCCGGGAAGGTATCCTTGAGAGCTTGGTCGAGCGCATCGTCTTGGCGCGTGCGCTTGTTGCAAGCGCCATCGCTTTCATGAGGTTTTGGTTTCGGCACGGCACAGGATGCGATCATAAACCAATACCCGCTTTATGGACTTTCGCCGCTGCCGGCGCCAAATGGATATCGCGCCCGTTAAAAGGGCGCCTTTGGTTTCTCGGGCTTACAATATTCGTCAAAAATAAGATGAAGTGCTCTTTCCGTTTGTTCAATATCTCCGGGAAGCGGAATATCCGCGGACTTGAGTCCGAACTCTATCGTCACTTTATCGATATTGAGGTATTCAACGATAATGTCATCACCGCGAACGCTCAATTCGTGTGATACTTGCGTTCCTGCGTATATCTTGCTGATGCGAAAAGTGTCGATCTTAAACCGCATCAGATAGTACCTGGCGTATTTTTGAAATTGAGCCACAGGCACCACAACTACGCACGATTTCCGATTCACAATTTCTGGGCTGACCTCAGGGTCTATTCTACCGGTAAACACATAGTTCACCGCATGTTGAAATACGTCATCTTCCGCCACGGCGCGATCTTGCGGAGAGGCCATCAAAAAAAGAGAGGCAGCTGCGGCAACCAAGCACATCCTGGGCTTTGGACTAGTGTCGTTCGTATGCGCTAAGTCCGCCATCATTTCATCCCGCAAAAGCATTGCAAAACACGAGTTGCCGGCCACGGGCCGGTCTAATCAGTGAATACTAGCACGGATTGCTGGGCTGTCAGAAGGGCCCTATGGCGGCTGCTGGCTACCCCGACGCTCCCATGTCTCCCCTGCCGCTCCCTATCCCCACCGCATCTCCCTCTTCCATGGCGACAACGACAACCGAAGCCACCTCCACGGCCCAATAGAGCCGTGCAGCCCCGTCCAACCGTTCAAAATCCGTGACGGCGCTCAATGTTTTCATCTGAGTGCCTCATCGAGCTGACGGCGCCGCACAGCGCCAAAGCGCATCGCAATCATCGATGGTAAGATTGTCTTCCAGAAATTCAATAGTGACGTCCGGGTAGAAGGGCGACAGAATAGCATGCGCAATTTTCAGCCGGGCCTCAGAGATTCTGTTCGATCGTCATGTCGTTGCTTGGGAGCTCAAGGGACATAATGTGCCGCATATGATCCCGCGTTAGCAGATGGATAGAAAATTTCCGTCCTCCGAAATTGAACCTGCGGCTGGCCTCCGCTCCGGGTATCTGGCCGTCCGTTGGGTGAGGGCTGCCGGGAATATATTCGCCGAGCCTGACCACGCGATCGGAAGGGACGAGAGGATCGCCCTCCCAGGAATACCGGCTAGGCCAATCGTAGCGATATACGACATCCAGATACCCGACGATCATGCCGGAAAGATACGGTGCACGCACTTCGCCAGTAGAAGGCGTGTGGTGTGCGAGCGCGGGGAAATTGTGCAACGTTCCCAGTCCCCGTACTGGATATCCGCCTACCTCTGAATTGCGCGAAAGTGAAATCTCGAAGGGAGCCAGGCTTTCAGCCGCTAAAGATGGCACGAGGCCGGCGGGAAGCTCCCAATTCTCGCTGGCGATCCGGCAACCTAGGTGCTTCGCGAAATACTTTATGAGATTCAGAATACCGACTTGATAGTCATCGCCATAGATTTCAACAAAATCGATCGACGCTTCCCTCATCAGGGCTGCGTCTTTTTCATTAACCCAACGCGAGAACCGTTCATCCGCACGATCAAAGCGCTACGTGCGCGTGGTGTTGCAGGTCCCGCAGAGCACCTTCTCAAAAGTTACAAGCTTGCTGCTTGTCGGGGCCGTTTACGGCCGACGCTTGGTGCCCCTGGCCGGACTCGAACCAGCACGATGTTTCCACCACCTGATTTTGAGTCAGGCGACATCTGCTATAAACTTATGATCTGATGGATCTTTTTAGATCATTGAATGTGTATGTGTAAGAGAATGTGTAAGTTTTTGGCTTTTTCACATGCCTCTAAATGCCTGTAGGAAGGCCGCTGGGCGGTTCTGCGAATTCGTGGTCGCACGCAGCATTGGTCTCGATTCCGCGTTAGCTTAAGCGGCCGGCGCCGATGGGGTATGTTTCGTCACGTGTGTGGCATCGCACAGATCTGCGGCGCTGATGGATAATCGCGAGGAAGACGAAGAGATCGGGCGTATTCGAGCCCGACTTAAGTCGCTGGAAGCCGAACGGGCAGAACTCGAAGCTCGCCTTGATGAGCTTGAGCGTCCTCGTGCGCCGCTCCTGCGCGCTGATCATCAGTCGGTGCTGGTCGTCAACGCTCCAACTGTGACCGCGGCCTCCGGGACGGCAGACAAGGTGGCACTCTTTCGGCGTCTGTTTGTCGGCCGCCCCGACGTGTTTCCTGTCCGCTGGGATAACCGAAAGACGGGGCGGTCGGGATATGCTCCAGCCTGCGCCAACGAATGGGCCAAGGGAATATGCGGCAAGCCGCAGGTCAAATGCGGCGAGTGCCCCAATCAAGCGTTCATCCCCGTCTCGGACGATGTGATCGAAAAACATCTCCGTGGCGGCGACAACCTGCGATCATCCCCCGGCGACTTCGTCGCCGGCGTCTATCCGCTGCTGCCGGACGAGACTTGCTGGTTCTTGGCCGCCGATTTCGATAAGAAGAGTTGGGCCGCCGATGCTTCGGCCGTGATTGATACGTGCCACGCGAAAGGGGTTGCGGGCGCCCTCGAACGGTCCCGATCGGGCAATGGCGGTCACGTCTGGATATTCTTCTCAGAGCCGATCCCCGCGCGCACGGCGCGGCAGCTTGGCGCTGCGATCATAACGGAGACGATGGAGCGCCGCCCAGAGATCGGGTTCGCGTCGTATGATCGATTTTTTCCGAGCCAGGATACGATGCCCATCGGTGGCTTCGGCAATCTGATCGCGTTGCCGTTGCAACGGAAGGCGCGCGCGCATGGCAATAGCGTCTTCATCAACAAGGAACTTCGTCCATATAAGGATCAGTGGGCGTTCCTATCGTCACTACCACGGCTCTCGGCAGATGCGGTATCGGAGATCGTGGCTGACGCGGAGTTTCGCGGCCGGGTGCTGGGCGTCCGGATGCCGGTCGAGGATGAGAATGCTGATGCGCCCTGGCGCATGACACCGTCGCGGCGCCGCGAACCGGGACTGATTGGTGCCCCCCTGCCCGACAAGATCAGCGTTGTCGTCAGCGATCAGGTCTACATCGATCGGACCGAATTGCCATCTGCCATGACGGCACGGCTGATACGCCTGGGGGCTTTTCAGAATCCGGAGTTCTATCGCGCGCAATCCATGCGGTTGCCAACCTTCGGCAAACCGCGGATCGTGTCTTGTGCTGAACTTCATTCGCGCCATGTGGGGCTGCCACGGGGTTGTTTTGACGAAGTTGTCGAGCTGATCCGTCACCATGGCGCGGAAGTCGCCGTGGAAGATGTTCGTGCAGCAGGCAACCCACTTCCGGCCGACATGCGCTTTCAGGGGAAGCTTCGCGTTACGCAGGTCAAGGCGTTCGACGCACTCGTGCCGTATGACCATGGCGTGCTGGCGGCAACTACGGCCTTCGGCAAGACTGTCGTGGCCATCGCCCTTATCGCTCAACGAGCGCGTAATACTCTCATTCTCGTCCATCGTCGGGAGTTACTCACTCAATGGGTCGAGCGACTCAAGACATTCCTTGCTATCAATCCGAAGGATATCGGGACCATTGGAGGCGGGCGCCGCAAGCCGACAAGCATTATTGACGTCGCGCTCATTCAGAGCCTGGTGCGTCATGGCGAAGTGTCGGATCTGGTCGCGGATTACGGGCATGTCGTCGTTGATGAATGCCATCATCTCCCGGCGACAAGTTTTGAGCTGGTGGTAAGACGGGCAAAGGCTCGATTCGTCCTAGGGTTATCGGCGACCGTCGCTCGCAAGGATGGTCACCATCCCATCATCTTTATGCAGTGCGGCCCAGTCCGACACCGCGTCGATGCTCGGGCACAGGCCGCCGAGGGGGGTGTTGCGCATCGAGCCAAGCATCGGTCGACCACGTTCCACTTGCCGCAGCCTTTGGCGACCACGGACCGCCCTCCCATGGCGGCGGTTTATGCGGCCCTCGCACAGGACGAATTGCGCAACGACCTGATCTTCGACGACGTGTTGAAGGCGTTGGAAGCAAAGCGCTCGCCGGTTGTGCTGACCGAGCGCCGGGACCATCTCGATTATCTCCACAGTCGCTTCGCCCGCTTCGTGCGCAATCTCGTCGTTCTACGGGGCGGTATGTCAGTTACCGAGCGCAAGTCATCTCAGGCAGCCCTCAGAGTATCCGACGATCAGGAGCGGCTTATCCTTGCGACGGGACGCTATATCGGAGAGGGTTTCGACGATCACAGGCTCGATACGCTATTTCTGACGATGCCGATTTCCTGGAAGGGCACGCTGGCTCAGTATGTCGGGCGACTGCACCGGCAGCATGACGGAAAGACAGACATTCTCGTCGTCGACTACGTTGATGAGGCGGTGCCGATGCTGGCACGTATGGCGGCGAAACGCCGCGCCGGGTACCGTACGCTCGGTTATACCATCGAATAGTTTTGAACGCGCGCGAATGCGGACGATCCCCACGGAAACGTCACCGAAGATGTGTTCATTTCTCTCTGGCCGTTTTGCCCGATTGCTCCATCGACCACTTAACGCGTTCCGCGATGAATGCCGCGAAGGGGCCGATGTTCATTTGAACGCTGGCACTTTCGAGCGCTTTCATGTAGGCGGTGCGATCTTCGACGCGTATCACAGTCCACGGGTACCCACCGGATGCCAGCATAGCGTTCATCAAAAAGCGCGCCATACGGCCGTTACCGTCCGGATAGGGATGAATATAGCCAAATAGCCAATGCCCAAGAACGATGCGCGCTGACGGCTCTTTCTCGTTTTCCAACAAATCGAACATCGCCTCCATGGCGTCGGGAACGACCTCCCAGCGCGGCGGCACATGACGCGAGCCTTGCAGATAGACGAAATGCGTCCGGTAACCAGCGAGGGCTTGCGCCTCGATCAGCCCGGCCGCGACGCAAGGCTGGAACATCTCGCGGTACCAGTCGCGATGGGCGCTGCGGACGAGCTTGGCCGCATCGGCGCCCGCGATGATTTGCGCGACGGCTTGCTTTACGCTTTGAAACGCCAGCCAGTAGCCGCGCGCCGCGAGGGCATCGCGGTTCTTCCGGTCGGCCTCGTGCGCCTCGGGATTCCATGCGCCCGCGCGCACCCGCTCGATCAGCTCGGGCGTGACGCGATAGCCCTCGATCGAGAGGGAGTGATAAGCGTCGCTTTGGTAGATTTCATCGACGAATTTCAGATAGGCATCAGTGTCTTTGGGCAAGCCCGGCGGCTTTGGAAACCCCGCGATGACTTGTTCACGGTGCAGGCTCCAGAACGACTGAAGCCGCCCGACGATCGGCGGAACGCCGGTTTTCAGCGTTCCGAAAGTCTGTTGCTCGGCGAAGGGATCGGTTGGCCTGACGGCGTGGCCCGCCGCCTTCATCGCTTTCACGATTTCGTCGGCGACATCGGTGCGGCCAAAACGGGCGATGGCCCCGGCCAGACGCCCGGCGACAACGGTGTGGCCACCCTCAAGCAAAGGACCAAGAATTTCGGACGAATCCCTGACACCCGCGAGCAGGACATGAACCTCGGATGGCCGACGCCGCATGAAATCCTCGGAGACCCTCACGAGCGCGGCTGCGGGCTTGAAGAGACGAAGCCCCTCCTTCACCATCAAGTCCGAAGCTTTCGGCATCTTGCTTTTGAGGTCGTACAACGAGGTATCGAACAGCAACGATATGGTGTTGTTCGTCCCCTTGGGGCTGTAGACGATAACCTGTTTTGGAATCACCGTGTCTTCCGCGTGAAGCAGCAACGACTGTTCGGGCGACAGGTGCCAATTCTTGCCGAAGCGAAATTCGCAGTAACTCGCGCAAAATTCCCAGAATGAGGCGAACCAGCGCGTGGTGTCGCCCGGCGCCGCCTCCGGACTTGTCGAAATCACCCAGCCCTTGATGACTTCGCGCAGGAACCCCTGCGCCAGCAAGCGCTCGCGATCGACGCGCGGGAACTCTTTCGACCGGAAGACATGCAGGCCGCCGCCTTGCAGCTTGTGCAGCTTCTCAAGCGATGTCGCGAGCTTTTGGTGTAGGGTAGCCATAGGTTGAGTCTTTCCTGTACTGCATGGGATCTGTTCAAGTTCGTCGTGCCGTACAATTACAAGTATATAGTGTCGTATATGCGCAAGTCAAAGAAGTTGTTTCCATTCAAGTAAATCGTGTGCTGTAGGTCGCTTGGACTATAAGCTTATGAATTGACAGCATTTATTGCAAAATCTTCCGCTGAAATAAGCGGGTTGACCCATGGATTTCGAAACCTACGCGCGATCAAAATTTGCGGACTATGCGGCCCTGGCGGCGACTGTATCCAGCCATTCGGCCGCTCCCCGTGAGCCAAGTAACGTTTTGAAAAAACAAAGAAAGCTGCACGTTTCCAAGATTCGCTGGCTCCCCAGATTCGAGCCGCGATCTAGGTGCTACGCTCGCCCATCAATTCATCGATCTGCTGAACCGTCTGCGCGAGCTTATTGCGTGCATCAAAGACCTTCTTTGCGGCTGCGATCTGCGGTCGGTCAGCCAAAAGCAGCAGAGTCTCTAGCACCTCGTCCGAATTGCGGATTAGCTCGACTAGATGTTGACCGCTGGGTCCACTGACCCCAATAAGCCAATTCTTCACTGTCCGCTCCCCCGCCCCAGTCCATCGTCTTATGATTTTGACCGCCTGGTGGGTGGTTCCCAGTTGCCTTTGCAAAGCGTCGGCGATCGCAGCCGGATATGGAAGAACTGTGCCCTTTTTCGGCAACATTCTGCCGACCCTCCGCAGCTATGGTCGATAAACGGGGAGTTGATCAAAGCGGACGATCCGTGCTCAGCCTTCGACGGTGCGCGTGACTGTCTTTCTCGCTCTCCAAGGCAAGTGGGATGGTTGGCAGTGGGGTGTGATCTCGGGACGGACCGTAGCGCTGAGGCAAGTCGCAAGTCAGGGCGTGCTGCGCAGTATGTCCGCATGTCCACCGACCACCAGAAATACTCGACCGAGAACCAAGCGGAGGCGATCCAGCAATACGCCGCGCGGCGCGGCATCGAGATTGTGCGTACCTATGCGGACGAGGGAAAAAGCGGTCTTCGTCTGGATGGTCGCGACGCGCTGAAGCAGCTCATCGAAGACGTTCAAAATCGACGCGCCGATTTCACAATCATCCTTGTCTACGACATCAGCCGATGGGGCCGATTTCAGGATGCCGATGAAAGCGCTTATTACGAATACATTTGCAAGCGTGCCGGTATCAGCGTGCAGTATTGCGCCGAGCAGTTCGAGAACGACGGAAGCCCAGTCTCCACCATCGTTAAGGGCGTCAAGCGTGCGATGGCCGGTGAATACAGCCGGGAACTATCCATCAAAGTTTTCGCCGGGCAGTGTCGGCTGATCGAGCATGGCTTTCGTCAAGGCGGAGCGGCAGGATACGGGCTGCGCCGCTGCCTGATCGATCAAGCGGGGATTGCCAAAGGTGAATTAACAAGGGGCGAGCACAAGAGCATCCAGACTGACCGTGTGGTTCTGGCGCCTGGACCTCCCGAGGAGGTCGACACTGTGCGCTGGATGTATCAATCGTTCGTGACAAGCGGCACGCCAGAGCAGGAAATCGCAAATGCATTAAATGAACGGGGCCTCAAGACCGATCTTGGACGTCCGTGGACGCGTGGCACGGTTCACCAAGTGCTGATCAACGAGAAATACATCGGCAACAATGTCTGGAATCGTGGTTCCTTCAAGCTCAAGAAGAAGCGGGTTCGCAACACTCCCGACATGTGGGTTCGCACCGAGGGAGCATTCGAGCCCATCGTGGACCGATCGCTGTTCGAGGCGGCGCAGGCGATCATCCGCGAACGGTCACACAAGCTCTCTGATGAAGAAATGCTGGGAGCACTCCAGCGTTTGCTGCAAGATCGCGGGCACCTCTCCGGCCTGATCATAGACGAGAGCGAGCGTCTGCCGTCCAGTAGCGCCTATCAGAGCCGTTTTGGCAGTCTCCTGCGCGCCTATGAGCTGGTCGACTACACGCCAGATCACGATTACCGTTATATCGAGACGAATCGTGCGTTGCGCCGCATGCACCCGCAGATCGTAACTGGAATAATTGCGGGGATCGAACACGCGGGAGGATGGGTGGCACAGAATCCCGCCACCGATCTTCTGACCATCAATGGGGAGTTCACAGCGTCCATCGTGGTGGTGCGATGCCGGACGACACCTGCGGGTTCACTCCGTTGGAAAATTCGTTTTGACACCGGTCTGTGGCCCGACATCACCGTCGCAGTTCGAATGGACCAGCTGAACCAGCAAACTTTCGACTATTACCTCCTGCCTCGGATAGACATGACCGGGCCCCATCTGCGGCTCGCCGAAGACAACGGAATCTCGATCGATGCCTATCGCTTCGAGAACCTTGAACCGCTTTTTGGTTTGGCAGCGCGGGTCGAACTTCTGGAGGTCGCATGAAAAGGTCCCAACAGGCTCAAGCGGTTGAGATGATCCCCATTGAACATATCACTGTGATCAATCCGCGGGTTCGCAACAAAACAATCTTCAAGGAAATCGTAGCGAACATCGCCGAACTCGGCTTGAAAAAGCCGATTTCGGTTGCCCGTCGAGAGGGGCCGGATGGGACGCGATACGATCTCGTCTGTGGCCAGGGTCGGGTGGAAGCGTACCAGGCACTCGGGCAACGCGAGATTCCAGCTCTCATCATCGATGCTGACACTGAGGATTGTCTTTTGAGGAGCTTGGTGGAAAACCTCGCGCGTCGTAAGCACCGCCCTATCGACTTACTCCACGACATCCAAGGCCTCAAGCAACGGGGGTACGACGAGACCGCGATCGGCAAGAAAACTGGACTGCCAATCGAGTACGTGAAGGGAGTAATTCGATTGCTTGAGAAGGGGGAGCATCGTCTATTGCGTGCTGTCGAGTGTCGCCAGATCCCTGTCAGTGTCGCTGTCGAGATCGCCGCTTCAGATGAAGAGGAAATGCAGATTGTCCTGCAACAAGCATACGAGAAGAAGCTGCTGCGCGGTAAAAGGCTGATCGCCGCCAAGCATCTTATCGAACAACGGCGACGGAGGGGAAAAGGGCTTAAGTCAAACCAGAAACGCTCAGTACCCACGCTATCTTCGCATGGCCTTATACGTGCCTACCGGGAGGACGTCGATCGCAAGCGCCTTCTTATCCGCAAAGCAGACGCAACGCGAAATCGGCTCATTTTTGCGACCGAGGCCATACGAAAGCTCTTTGTTGACGAGAATTTCGTGACGTTGCTGCGGGCGGAGGGACTTGACACACTTCCCCTCAATCTTGCCACACGTATCCAGGCCGACGGAGAGCTTTGACCATGCCGCGCAAGGCCACCGTGCCACCTGTGAAAATGGCGTTTGAAGAAAACGAGCTGCGCATTGCCGTTGCCGATATCCAACCTCTGAAACTCGTCGGCAGTGAAATAAAAAATTCTCCCAAATATACCCAAATCGTTACCTCAATTAGAGAAGTGGGGCTCGTTGAGCCGCCCGTCGTCGCCCGAGATCGCAGCGAACGTGGCAAGTACCTTCTTCTCGACGGCCACCTGCGAATCGAAGTCCTCAAGGAAATGGGCGAAGCCGAGGTCGTGTGTCTCCTCTCAACAGACGACGAGGCCTTTACTTATAATAAGCGCATTAATCGCATTGCGATAATCCAGGAACACCGGATGATTCTCAAGGCGAGCGAGCGAGGTGTGTCCGACGAGCGAATTGCAAAAGCCCTCAACGTCGATGTCCAAACGATTAGGAGAAAGCGACACCTCCTGGATGGCATTTGCTTGGAGGCTGCCGAAATTCTTAAAGACAAGAACATCGCAATCCAAACTTTCTCAGAACTCAAGAAGATGGCTCCATTGCGACAAATCGAGGCTGCAGAGCTGATGGTCGCGATGAACAAATACACAATCAGTTATGCAAAATCGCTGCTCGCCGCGACACCGCAATCGCAGCTGGTTAAGTCAACCAAGCCGAAGCGCGTCAAGGGCTTGAGCCAAGAACAAATCGCACTGATGGAATGCGAATCCGTCAATCTTGAGCGCGAATTTAGGATCGCTGAGAAATCCTATGGTACCGACCATCTCGACCTTGTTCTGACCACTGGGTATCTCGGCAAGCTGATCGGCAATTTAAGAATTGCGCGCTACCTCGCACAGCATCACCGTGAGATTCTAAGCGAGTTCCAGAAACTTGCTGGGACGGAAGGAGCCGCGGACTAACGCATCCTGCGGCCGCTCCGACGCGGCCGCTGAGGGGGACCCGGACCCAACAAGCGCGGGGACCGTGGGAGAAGCCGCACGCTGGGGCGGATCAAGCGCGGTGGTGGGGATGGCGGCGAACCCGTTCGGAGCCCACCGGGTCGGCCCTGATAGGGCTGACTATATGGTCGGTCGGCATGCGTCCGGCCATAATGTTGCAGGGCGTGTCGGTAGTGGCGGGCGGACCGTCACGCCCTCGCAAAAGGCTCACGGGCTATTTGGATACGAGCTTCACACAATGAAACATCGAACCCCGATTACCCTGATGAAGGAGGAACATGGTGAGCGTGAAGGCAACTGACGTACAGCCAACCCATCAGTTATATCTTTTCGTATCCCTGTTCGTACGAAGCGTTCCGGATTGAGAACCGCGCGGCTGGTCCTGCCCGCCGCGTCCCTGACAAAGGTGATGCGCGTGTGGTAGCCACCATCGTGGCAGAATTCGGTGTCCGAGCGTGCAAGCAGGGCGACCGGTTTGCGGCTTTCGAACTCGTAGACCGGCCAATCTCCGGTCAACTCAATCCGAGAGCCTGCCGTCCTCAAGGCGAATCTGCAGCTCCGCACTGCCGGACGGCGGATGAGCGCGCGGGTGGCTGAGATGTCGATCGCATCGCCTTCTCCTTTCCGCATGATCTTGAACCGAATCGCGCCGCCGATGGGGCCGCGTATGCTGCAGAAAACTTCGTTTACCGAGTGTGTAAGTTTTCCGAATCGAAAATCGTCGGCAAGTACCTCCGAAATCGCATGAACTTGTGCAAGCGCCTGATATTTTGTCAGGCGCGCCTGCTAAATCCCCGAATTTTACGCCGTAACGGCGCGCGCCGATCTCTAACACTATCGATGAAATCGCCAGAACTCGCTTGGTGCCCCTGGCCGGACTCGAACCAGCACGACCTTGCGGCCACCTGATTTTGAGTCAGGCGCGTCTACCAATTCCGCCACAGGGGCACGGGACGCGGACTATAGCGGTGGAGCAAAGCGGGTCAACGCAGAAATGCCATTTTCGGCGGTCGACACTGCCCCAGCAAAGAGCTATGCGGACGGCTGATGCCGTCCGCCGCGAGGAGCGGCGGGCAGTCGTCGCGATGCGAACTGCATCGAAGCGGCCGACGGCGCGGACCTAGACGTGGAAGCGTGGTCGGTTAGCGGTTATCGTGAACGCGCTTGGCAACGCATTCAGATTTCAGGCAATGCGAAGAACCATGGGAGCCGAAACGATGAATGCCGTCTCATCCACTGGAGTGCCGGCTCGCAGCGCGCCCGCGTCGGCGCGCGTGCGCCGTCCGGTCATCGCGGCCGTCGTGGTCGCGGCGGTCGGGGCCGCCACCATTCTCGGCGCCTATTACTTTCAATACGTGAAGGGGCTGCCGCCGTGTCCGCTGTGCCTTGACCAGCGCGTCGCCTATTACATCGCGATTCCGCTAGCGATCGTGATCGAGATTGCGGCGGCGTGGCGGGCGCCGCGCCGGCTGGTCGCCCTGGGTCTCGGCATCATCGTGCTCATCATGCTGTTCAATGCCGGCCTTGGGCTCTATCACGCCGGCATCGAGTGGCGATGGTGGCCGGGGCCGCAGGAATGTTCCGGTCCGCTCGGCGATCTCACCACCGGTGGCGATCTCCTCTCGCAGTTGTCCAACCTCACGCTCGTGCGCTGCGACGAAGCCGCGTGGCGCTTCCTCGGCATATCGCTCGCGGGCTACAACATGCTCATCTCGCTCGGCCTCGCGGCGGTTGCCGCCTGGGGCGCGGCGGGCGCCGTGCATCGGCGCCGGACCGCCGTCACACCCTGACGGCGGTCATGATGCCGGCGGGAAAAATCTCCTCCGGCTTCGCCAGCCGATGGGCAATGCCCTGCTCGTGGGTGTAGCGCAGGAAGTGCTCTAGCGTGGGCCGGTTTTCTTCGATCCCGAACGGGAACGGATCGCCGCCGAAGAGGTCGCGCATCTTGCGGGCATAGGGCGGCAGCCAGGGCAACGGATAGCGCGACACGGCCGGATCGAGCAGGCGCTCGAGGCTGCGCCGCTTCGATTCGTTGAAGGCGGCGTAGAGATTGCGCGCGACCCATGGATGGGCGTCGAGGATCTCCCGCTTCATCGCGATCACGTGCATGATCGGGAAGACCTTGGTGCGCGCGAAATGCTCCTCCTCCATTTCCTGGAAATTCGGAAACAGCCGCACGACGTCCGGATTGCCGGCGAGGAACGAGTTCGGCGGGCGCGCGATCAGCGCGCAATCAATCTCGCCCGACGCCACCATGTCGCTCAGCGATTTGTCGGCGACGCGCGTGAGCTTCACGCCGGGCGGCAAGCTCAACTCCACCTTCTCGATGCGTCCGGCCTCGTTGGCGCCGGCCTGATACCAGTGCACGTCGGTGAGCTTCACGCCCGCCTCGTTGTGCAACCATCCGCGCATGTAGACGGCCGCGGTGTGCGCCCATTCCGGCGAGCCGATGGTCTTGCCCTTGAGGTCTGCCGCGGTTTTGATGCCGCTGTTGCGGTTGACGTAGAACGAGCCGAACCGGAACAGGCGCGAGGCGAACACCGGCAGCCCGATGATGTCCGTCTTGTCGCGCGTCACCTGCGCGGCGAACTTGGCGAACGATAGCTCGGTCACGTCCCATTCGCGCCCGAACGTAAAGCGCAGGAAAATTTCGTGGTGTCCGAGCGTGAGCCACAGATGCTCGATCCCCTCCGCTTGCACCGCGCCGGTGCGGAAATCGCGGAAATGATCGTAGTCGGTGGTGGCGATCGTCAGTTTGAGCTTGGCGGACATTCGTTTTTCAGAGGTCAGGGTATCAGGGATCGGGCATCAGATGTCAGGGATCAAGGTGCCAGGGATCGGGGATCAGGTGACAGGGATCAAGTGGTCCTTCGTCGACGGCGGTAGATATCAGAAAATCGCGCGACGCGCATCCATCCGATCCCTGATCCCGGATTACTGATGCCTGATTACTGGGACCCCCATGGCTTGTGAGCGTGGTCGACGGGACGGTCCTCGATGAGATGTGCGCAGCCGGCCTTGTGCGCCCAATAGCGCCATGCCCGCCGCGTCTCCAGCGAGTAGGGCTTGTAGCCCGCGTTGCGCGCCGCGATCTCGCCGTCGTGCAGCGGCTTGATGTCGGAGCCGAGACCGAGCGCGTTCATCTGCACGCGCGCATTGCGCGGCACGTAGACCGACATGCGCACCACTTCGATCAGCGAGCGCGCGGCCGCCGCAAAGCCGTGGCCGCGCATCAAGGCCACGTTGTTGTCGGCGAGGCAGCGCGCGAGGTCGCGCGCCTGCTCCATGTTGGTGACCAGCATGTTGGTGTCGGGGCCGAACCTGTCCGCCATGTCCCACACCGGAATGCGCGCGCCCATGAAGCTGCCGGAGTGGATGACCGGACGCAGCGGCGTCGCCGAGATCGTGAACGGGAGCACGTCTTCGGAATGCGCGTGGACGACGGCCTGCACGTCGGGCCGCGTCTCGTAGATGCCGCCGTGGATGAAGCGCTCGTGATAGAGCGGGCGGTGATCGCCGCGCACCGGTGTGCAATCGAGGTTGAACTCGATGATGTTGTCCTCCTCGACCATTTCGGGCGCGGTCGAAGTGGCGAGAAAAAACCGGTGCGGATTGTCGGGATGACGCACGCTCACATGGCCGTAGGCATCGACCACATTTTCACGCGCCAGGATGCGGTTCGCGACCACGAGGTCGCGCACCAGGGCAGAGATCGAGGCGGATTGTTCACTCATGGGAATCTCGTAGGGTGGGCAAAGGCGCGTTCTTCACGCGCCGTGCCCACGCGGAAAGATCGATCGCGGGCACGCGCGGACTCGTCCGCGCTTTACCCATCCTACGTGATCGGGTCGCGGAATGAAATGCTGCCCGTATCGGTCCGGCGTCAGTTTACCGACATGTTCGCGGCGCGGATCACTTCGCCCCAGCGGCGCGTTTCCTCGCGCAGGAATGCCGCCATCTCCGCAGGACTGCCGCCGACCGGCTGTAGGCCGAGCCTTTCAAGCTGCGCCTTGATGTCGTCGGCGCGGAGTATCTCGTCCATGGCGGTGTTGATCCTGGCGATGATTTGGGCAGGCGTGTGCGGCGGCGCCGCGATCGCGTTCCAGGTATCGGAGCGGAAGTCCGGCACGCCGGCCTCCGCCATGGTCGGCACGTCCTTCAGCGTCGTCAAGCGCTGAGGTGTCGTCACCGCCAGCATCTTGATGCGGCCGGCACCGTCTTGCTCGCGCACGGCGTCGATCTGCATGAACAGAAGATCGAGGTGACCGGCGACGAGGTCGTTCATCGCCTGCGCCGTGCCGCGATAGGGGACGTGGGTCAGCGAAATGCCGGTGCGGCGGGCGAACAGTTCGGAGGTGAGATGCGGCGTCGTGCCGATGCCCTGGGAACCGTAATCGATCTTGCCGGGATTGGCGCGCGCGTAGGCGATCAGGCCGGCGACATCGTCGGCCGGAAAATCGCGCCGCACCACCAGCGCAGTCGGCATCCGCGTCATGATGATGACGGGCTCAAGCGCCGTCGGATCGAAGTTCAGCTTGCGGTAAAGCAGCACATTGGTGGTGAGCGGCGCAGGCTGCGCCGAGAGCAGCGTGTAACCGTCGGGCTCCGCCGCCGCGACTTCGCCGGCGCCGAGATTGCCCCCGGCGCCCGGGCGGTTCTCGACCACGACCGGTTGCCCCCATCGTGTCGTGAGTCGCTCGGCCAGAAGCCGCGCCACGATGTCCGGCCCGCCCGCCGGCGGCGCCGACACGATGATGCGCACCGTCCGCGTCGGATACTCGGCGGCTTGGCAGACGACCGGCGCGAGAAGGCAAGCGACGCACAACGCAGCGAGCCGGATAATCACATTCATTGCCCTGCTAGACCTCTGACGCCGGTCATTCCGGGGCGCCGTAGCGAAGCGCAGGCGAGCCCGGAATCCATGAACACGGACTGCGGAGTATGGATTCCGGGCTCGCGAGCTGCGCTCGCGCCCCAGAACGACGCCGCATAAGGATCGGCTTCGCAAAAATGTTCGGGTATCATTGGCGCGATAGCCGCACAGGGAGAGAAACATGGGTAGGCGTAGGCTTCGCATCTTGATGGTCTCATCGCTGCTCGGTCTGTGGCCGTTCGCAGCGTCCGCGGCGTTCCATCTCGAAGAGGCGACCATTGCCGACATTCATCGCGCGATCCTTGCTCGGGAACTGACGGCGACGCAGCTCGTCGGCCTCTACCTCAAGCGGATCGAAGCCTATAACGGACAGTGCGTCAAAGGAACGGTCGATCCCGCGACCGGCTTCGTGCTCGGTGACATCGAGCCGATCGAGAATGCCGGCAAGCTCGGCGCCATCATGACGCTCAATATCCGCGGCAAGCGGTCTCGCACCGATCTCGTCGACAACGATCCCGCGATGCCTGATGCGCTCGAAACCGCGCGTGCTCTCGACGAGGAATTCGCCCGCACCGGTCAGCTCAAGGGTCCCCTGCACGGCATCGTTTTCGGCATCAAGGATCAGTTCGACACGTTCGACATGCGCTCGACCAGCGGCGCAGCCGCGGCCTATGCCAACGACCGACCGCCCCGGGACGCCGCGATCGTCGCGCGCCTGCGCGCTGCCGGTGCCATCATTCTCGCCAAGACCAACATGGGCGAATACGCCTCGGGTGACCGCAGCACCTTCGGCGGCACCACCTGCAATCCGTACGACACCTCGCGCAGTTCGGGCCGATCCAGCGGCGGCTCCGGGTCCGCGGCTGCCGCCAATCTCGTGACCTGCGCGATCGGCGAGGAGACCGGGCCGTCGGCGCGCAATCCCGCCGCCAACAGCAACCTCGCCGGCATTGTCGCGACCCACAGCCTGGTGAGCCGCGCCGGCATTATCCCGGCATCGCTCACGCGCGATCGTCCTGGCCTGCTCTGCCGCACCGTGAAGGATGCCGCGATCGTGCTCGGCGCCGTCGCCGGCTATGATCCGCGCGACCCCGCGACGTCCGCGAGCGTCGGCCAGATGCCGAGCCGTTCGTATTCCGACTACGCGGCAGGCATGAGCCTCCGCGGTGTGCGCGTCGGCGTCGTGCGCGAATTCATGAAGGTCCACACCAAGGCCGACGAGGCGAGCGTTGCCGTCGCCGAGGCGGCGCTCCGCGATCTTGCCAAGGCCGGCGCGACGCTCGTCGATCCAGGCCCGGACGGCGCCCTGTTCCAGGATGCGATCGCAGCGATCTTGCCCGCCTTCGATGCGCCGCTTCTCGGCGCCGTCTACCCGGAGATTTTCGCGCGCGGCAGCAATCTCACCGAGTTCGGGTATCATTTTGAGCGGCACGGCGAACCTGTCGCCGACGCTCACCTTGCGGATCGTCGCGGAAAGCGAGCCTGCCATCTCGGGCGAAGGCTTGTTCGCCATGGAGCAATATCTGCGCGAGCGCGGCGACCGTAATATCCGCCACGTTGCGGACCTGATCGCCAATTCCACCTTCTACAACCATGCGCCGATCAATGGCGTTACCGCGCCGCCGAAAGGGCGACTCGAAGGCCTGCTCGCGCGAACCGAGCGCCTGACGCGCAAGAGCGACGGCAGCACGCACGTGCGCAAGCTCCCCGTCACCGCGCTCGACATCAACGGCTGGCACGCACAACGCACCGTGCTGCAGATGCTCGTCAACAAGGTCATGGCGGACAACAGCCTCGATGCCCTGGTTTACCCGACCAAGACCATACCCGCGCCGCAGCTTGCTGCGCCGGTCGAGCCGACCAATCTCACGACCGTCCGCGAGAAGGTGACCGTGGTCGTCGACGGCGAGGCCTATGAGCGCTCGGTCGAGCGCGTCGTCGATCTGCGCGCGCCGCTGACGCCGCGGCTGAGCTCGAACTCCGGCAATCCGACGATCGTCGTGCCGGCTGGATTTGTCGCCGAGGTCTATGATCGCGCCACCGTGCGCGGCGCCGACGGCAGCAAGCAGCCGGGCGACCTGCTGCCGCCCAAGGCCGTGGCGCTGCCGGTGTCGATGGACTTCCTCGGCCGCCCCTTCAGCGAGCCCTTGCTGCTCCGCATCGCTGCCGCCTACGAGGCGGCGACCCATCATCGCCGCCCGCCCAAGGATTTCGGCCCGTTGCCGGGCGAGCCGTAGGAGTACTTTCTCCGGAACTCTTGACGTTGCGAATGTAACGCCACATCTGTAGTTACAGGACGGATCGACGTTGCGTTGGACGTGGGAATCCCGACAAAGCAGCGGCCAATCGCTCCAAACACGGTCTGTCGTTCGAAACGGCCCAGAACGTGTTTGACGATCCGTTCCACGCGTCAAAGCCGGACCCATATCCGGACGGTGATCGTTGGCAGACCATCGGTCTTGTCGCGCGGGTGCTTTTGCTGGTCGTTCATACGTGGCCAGAGGCCGAATCTGAAGACGAGGAACCGATTGGCCGCATTATCAGTGCTCGCAAGGCAACCGCGCATGAGAGGAAGGCTTATGAAGAAGGGAACTGCTAGGCGGCCGACGCGGGAGCAGTTGGCAGAGCTTAAGGCGCTGTCGGACCTTCCCGATGCCGCTATCGACACCTCGGACGCGCCGGAGTTGCTCGACTGGTCCGGTGCAAAGCGCGGACTTTTTTATCGGCCGGTAAAGCAGCAACTGACGCTTCGTCTCGACGCTGACGTCGTCGCTTGGTTCAAAAGCCACTCAACGCCCGATGCAGGCTATCAAACCTGTATCAATCGGGCGCTGCGCGAGTACGTTCAGGGGCACGAAAGACGAAATCGGCGCTCCAAGCGGGCCTGATGTTGACGAGCTTTGGTTTATTCTATTTCGCCTCTTCGACCGGCGTGGTCGTTGCCGGGCCTTCGCCGATGATGAGGATCGTCGTGTCCTCGTCCTTGGCGCCATCCCAATGCACGCCTTTCGCGAGGTCGGTGACGAAGGTCCCAGGCTTCATCGGGACCGTCAGATGCTCGGGATCGAACTTGGCGCCGGTGCCGACCCACCAAGTGCCCGAAAGTACCGTGATGAAGCGGTCGTTTGGGTGAAAATGCGGATGGCTGAAATTGCCCTTTTTCCACGTGAGCATTTGCACGTAGAGTCCCGGTTTTTCCGGATCGCCCGCGAGCGTCGCCACGCGGTTTCCGCCGTAGTCCATCCACGGAATCTGGTCGGGGGTGAGCAGCGCAAGCGCGCTCGGATCGCCGCCGGCATACGGACCGGTGTTTTTCGGCACTTCGATATTGGTCGCAGGCCCGTAGCCGGCGATCAGGTAGGCGCCGGTCTCCTCCTTGGTACCGTCCCAATGCACTTTCATGGCGTGGTCGATGGAAAATGAGCCCTTCGGCAGCCGTGTCGCGTGCGCCGGGTCGACCACGGGGCCGGTGCCACGCCATCCCGCGCCTTCGATCACGGTGATGAACCGATCGTTCGGATGATAGTGCGCGTTGCCGAAACGGTTCGGCTTGAACTTGTTGATGTAGATGTAGAGCCCAGGCTTGGTCGGATCGCCGTAAAGGATCGTCTGGTTGGTGGCAACTTGGTCGGTCGGATCGCGCCACTGGAATTGGTCAGGCGTCTTGTAAATGACGGCGGTCGGAGCAAGCTCGACGGCGTAGCTCGCGGTGACGATGACCATGGTCGCTACAGCACCGGCAACGGCGATACGTAGCAACGCAAGATAATCGCTCATCCTGTTCCTCCTGTTTTTTCGAAGCCGTCAGCCGCTTTTCGCAATCGCTGCGCGATCAGCACTCTGCGTTTTGAAATTCTACTATCATCAGGCGTCAAGCCAATGCCGGCGCGAGCTGCGGCTTGCGGAACGGCTCGATGATTTCTTGCTTGATTGCGGCGATCTGCTCCTCGCTTGGCGCCATTTTGAACAGGAACAGCTCGATCCCCATGTCGCGATAGGCCGATAGCTGTTCGCGCACCTGCTCTGGCGGACCGACGCATCCGCATTTCATCGCCGGGCCGACGATCTTGGTCATGATCTTTCGCGCTTCCGCCTCCGAGCCATTGGTCGTGAGAAGGCGGGCCGCAGCCTCTCTCGCTTTCTCGGTCGAGGGGCCGAAGGCAACAAAGGGATTGAACGCGTAGCGCACCTTGCGGCCGTAACGCGCCGCGATCCGGTCCATGGTGTCGATGGAGTGCCGCAGGCTCGCCATGACATCCTGCACCGTCTCGGCCTCCTTGTCGTAGTCGAGGAACCACCAATCGCCGGTCCTCGCGACCATCTCAAGCCCGCGCGGGCTGCGGCTTGCCGTGAAGATCTCGGGGAGTTGGGGCGTCGCCGGGCGCAATAGCAATTGCGCCTCGTCGACTTGGTAGAATCGTCCGCGGTAGGAGAATGGCGTGGTGCTCCACATGCCGCGCAGGATGTCGACAAACTCTTCGGCGCGGATATAGCGATCGTCGTTTTCGAGCAGCGCATCGCCGCCGAACATATGATGTTCCTCGACGTTCCACCCGGTTACGAGATTGATCGCGGTACGACCCAGCGTCATCCGGTCGAGCGAGGCCGCCATCTTGGCGATCAGCTGCGGATGCCAGAGCCCCGGGTGCACGGCCGTCATTGTCTTGATGCGGGTCGTCCACGAACTCACCGCCGCAGCCAGGATCCAGGCTTCGAAGTCCGCGCCGAGATGGCGCTCCGCGAACAGGATGATGTCGAAGCCCGCGCGATCAGCGGCACACAACACGTTCTTCGCGAGCGTAAACGCCGGATCGACTTCGGAGGGCGGCAGCGGCAGCAACGCACCTGCGATCGACTGCTCGATTTCCTTCGATCCCGCGGTCACATGCGGGACCGGCGCATAGAGACCAAATTGCATTGCGCCACTCCGTCGGCACTGCCCGTGGCATGGACCTTGCCCACAGGCTTGAGTAGCTTAGCGGAGAACGAACGCGCGACGCATTACGAATTCGCAGCCCGGCTGCGCGATTCTTCGCTCTGCGAGGGCGCTGAAAGAGAGGATCGTTGATGGCGGTTGATCGACCAGCGTTGACTCAACCGTTCCTACGCCGGCGCTCCGGATTGCCCGGCAAGATAGCGGTCGCGGCCCTGCTGTGCGGGCTCGTCCCCAGCGGCGCCCTTGCCGAAACCAAGATCACTGTCGGTGTCGTCAGTCCTGGCACGTCGCAGTGGCCCCAGTATATCGCCGAGGAGCTCGGCTGGTTCAACCAGCGCGGCTTGAGCATCGATATGCAAAGCGTCGGCAGCGGCACCGCGCTGCAGCTCGCCGCGGGTTCGATCGACATGGCGCACAGCGGCTTTCCGGAATTCATCCGCGCCACCAACCAGGGCGCGCATATCAAGATCGTCATCAACGATATCAGCGTGCCGCCCTACACGGTTTACGCCAAGTCCGCGATCAAAACGGTCGCCGATTTGCGCGGAAAGACGATCAGCATCGGCGGCGCCAAGGACGTGACGCTCATCTACGTGCGGCCGCTGCTTGCCGCTGCGAATCTTGCCTCGAAGGATGTCGACTTCGTCTTTGCCAAGGCCGCGGGTGATCGCTTCGCTGCGCTGGCATCCGGCGCGGTCGATGCGGCGATTCTCAATCCGCCGTCATCGTTCCGTGCCGCCGACCTCGGCTTCGTCGCTCTCGGCGAAATCAAGGACTACATCCACGAATTCCCCTTCACCATGTGGGCGGCGAATTCGGATTGGGCGGCGCGCAACAGACCGGCTCTCATTGCTTTTACCAGGATTTATCTCGACGGGGTGCGCTGGCTCTATGATCCGAACAACAAGGACAAGGCGGTCGACATTCTCATCAAGTACGCAAGGCAGAGCCGCAAGGATGCAGCCGATTCCTATGATTACTATTTCGGCAAGCTCCACGGGTTCAGCACGGACGGCCGCCTGCGCGAGGATGCCTATCGGCAAATGACGGCAGGCATGATCGAACTCGGCGACCTCACCGCGCCGGTCCCTCCCATGGCAAAATTCTTCGACGGCAGTTTCGTCGAGGAAGCCGTGGAGGCCCGTCGATGAGCGGAACTCGCAAACAATGATGCGGTGGTTGTTACCGGTGCAGCACAAGGCATCGGGCGCGCGATTGCATTGGCACTCGCAGCGAAATCGGCGCGTCTCGCGCTCTGGGATGTCAACGAAGCGGGTCTCGCCGAAACCGCCGCTGCCTGTGCTGCCGTCGGGCCGAAGCCGATCTGCCACAAGGTCGACGTTTCGGACGACCGCGCGGTGCGCGCCGCGGCGAAGAGCGTCATCGCGACCTACGGCGTCCCGTTTGGTCTCGTGAACAACGCCGGCATTTTCCCGCGCGCCACGATCCTCGAACTCGACGCCGGAGTTGTGGCGCTCGGTGTTGGGGGTGAACCTGCTGGGCATGGTGTTCTGCGCCCAGGCACTCGTTCCGTCGATGATGGCGCAGAAGCGCGGCGCCGTCGTCAATCTCGCTTCCGGGCGCGCGCTGCAGGGAACGCCGCGCGGCGCGCACTATGCGGCGTCCAAGGCGGGCGTGGTGTCGTTGACGAAATCGATGGCGTTGGAATTCGGCTCGGGCGGCGTTCGCGTCAATGCGGTCATCCCCGGCATCACCGAAACGGCGCAGCCGCTCGCGGATATGACGCTTGAAGAACTCCGTGTGTTGGGCGGGAAGCTTCCGCTCGGCCGCGCCGGTCAGCCCGCAGATATCGCCGACGTCGTCGTGTTCCTGCTCAGCGATGCGTCCCGCTATATGACCGGGCAATCGGTCGCAGTGAACGGCGGCGCGATCATGATTCCGTGAGCTTCGGCAAGGAGAGAGCCATGACTGATGCCAAGCAACTGGTCCGCCGCGCGAGCATCGCGCTGACGGCCGCCATCATGATGTCGGCGGTAGGGCCGGCCCCGCGGGCTCACGCCGAAAGCCAGATCATCGAAGGCTTCGTCAGTCACGGCGCCCTGCAATGGCCGGAGTACATCGCGAGCGAGTTCGGCTGGTTCAAGGACAACGGCGTCAGCGTCGACATGCTGGTCGTGGGTTCAGGCGCGGCCCAGCAACTCGCCGCCGGCGCGCTCAACCTCGGCTACAGCGGCTTTCCCGACTTCGTGCGCGCCGCCAACCAGGGCGCGCCGGTGAAGATCGTGATCAACGGCATTTCCTCGCCGCCCTATGCCGTCTACGCGAAGCCGGCGATCAAGCGCATCGCCGATCTCAAGGGCAAGACCGTGAGCATCGGCGGCGGCAAGGACATCACCCTCGTCTACATGGAGGCGTTTATCGGCTCGGCGGGACTGAAGGCCGCCGATGTCGATTTCGTCTACGCCAAGGCGACGCAGGATCGATTGGCGGCGCTGCTTTCGGGCGGCGCCGACGCCGCCATTCTTTATCCGCCGTCGTCGTTCCGCGCCGGCGCCGCCGGCTATACGGATCTCGGCGATATCGAGCCGCATCTTAAGTGTTTTCCTTTCACCGTCTGGGCGGCGAACACCACCTGGGCCGCGAAGAACCAGGAGGCCATGCGCGGCTACGTCAAAGCCTATAGCCGTGCGGTCGGCTGGCTCTACGATGCAAAGAACAAGGCGCAGGCCGTCGATATCCTGGTGAAATTCGCGAACCAGGATCGCAAGGATGCGAGCGATACCTACGACTACTTCGTCACCAAGCTGCGCGCCTTCAGCATCGATGGGCAGATCGGCGCGGACAGCTACAAGAAGATGACCGACGCGCTTGTCGGCCTCGGCGACCTTGCGCTCCCCGTTCCGCCGGTCGACAAGTTCTACGATCCGTCCTTCGTCAAATCGGCCTGGTCGCCGACAAGCAACTGACAAGTCGGTCGTTGCGCGCCTGTGCGGCGCGGGTGGACGACTCGGCAGGGCTGTTGCAGGAGGCGGGGGCTCAGCGGCGGAATGCCCAGGCCGTCATCCGGCGTTCCAGTAACGCGCACAGCACGTAGAGGACGATGCTCATTGCTGCGACGAGCAGCAGTCCGGCGAAAACCAGCGGCACCTGGAAACGCGATGCCGCCGACAGCATCAGAAACCCTATCCCTTTGTTGGCAGCGACGGTCTCGGAAATGACCGATCCAATGAAGGCGAGCGTGATCGCGATCTTGAGTGCTGCGAAGAGGTACGGCATCGATTGGGGAATGCCGACCTTGCGAATGACGTCGAAGCGGCTCGCGCCCAGCACACGAAGCACGTCACGCATTTCCGGTTCGACGCTTGCGAGCCCGGTCGCGACGTTCACCGTGATCGGAAAGAAGGAAATCACGAACGCAGTAATGATGGCGGGGACGGTGCCAATGCCGCACCAGATCACGACCACCGGAACCAGCGCGACCTTGGGGACGGCATTGAATCCGATCAGCAGCGGATAAACCGTCTCGTAGACCCCAAGCGAACTCCCTACCGCAATGCCGAGCAAGATGCCGACCACGATTGCAATGGCGAACCCCGCGACCGTGGTCAGCAAAGTCTGGACCCCATGTATGAACAATGGCTCGCGGAACTGGACCATAGCGTCGAAAATCTGTGTCGGCGCTGGCAGCACAAAAGTAGGAATGGAAAATAACCGGCAGCTCAACTCCCACGCCAGCAACAAGCCGATAGCGGCGAGCCACGGACGGGCCCGCTTGATGATCATAACCGTGTTCATTGCACCCCGATCTCGGCGACGCATGCGTGCAGCAGCGCGTCAGTGAGGCCAGTGTAGCCGCCGTCGAACGGTCATGTCATGGTCTGGCGCGCCGACGGCCCTTGCGTCGCCGCGCCGGCAAGAAAGTGAGTTACCAGAGGCGCAGATGAAGAAGCTTCTTCGCATTACCGGTGCCCGTATTGCGCAGGTGGACGATCCGCCGACCCTCCTCGAGGGCACCGACCTGTGGATTTCCGAGGGCCGCATCCTCGCGTTGTCGCCGGCCGGCTCACTGCCCCCAGCCGATGGTCAAGTCGAAACGCTGTCGTTCCAAAACGCGCTCGTCATCCCGGGGCTCATCAACAGTCATTCGCATTCGGCATCGTCGCTGCTGCGCGGTTGCGTCGGCGGCGAGCCGCTTGATCTCTTCGTCTTGGATGCGATGGCGCGCCGTGCGCCGAAGCCGTTGCGGCAGGTGCGCGCGGGCGTCCTGTTGCAGGCGACCGAAATGCTCAAGCGCGGCGTGACAGGCGCGGTCGACCATTTCCGGCATGCGGGGCTGCCGACGGTCGAAGCGGTTTCGGCCGCGTTCTCGGCTTACCAGGAGGCCGGTCTCCGTGCCGCGGTGGCGCCGATGTACGAAGACAAGCGCTACATCGATTCCCTTCCCATCGATCATGCCGATTTGCCGCCCGACATCAGGGACCGCTGGCTCGCGAGCAAGCCTCCGCCGCCGGAGAGCTATTTCGCGATGATGGAAGAGGTGGCGGCGGAATGGCGCGGGCGCGATCGCGTGCAACTGCTGCTCGGTGTTGACGGCCCGCAACGGTGCACGCCGCATCTCCTCGAACTGACCGGCGATTTTGCGGCACGTCACAACATTGGGCTGCATACCCATGTGCTTGAGGCCAAGACCCAGGCGCTCGTCGCGCCGGCCGAGCACGGCGGCAGTTTCGTTGCCTATCTCGACCGTTTCGGACTGGTGGGACCCAAAAGTTCGTTTGCTCACTTCGTCTGGTGCACGGAGCGGGACATCGAACTTGCCGCTGCGCGCAAAGTGAACATCGTCAACAACCCGGTGAGCAATTTGCTGCTGGGCAGCGGTCTGCAGCCGACGGCAAGGCTGCTGGCCGGCGGCGTTACGGTTGCTCTGGGATCGGACGGCAGCAGCGGCAACCCCATCAGCCTCTTCGAGCAAGCCAAGTTTTCGATGCTGCTGAGCCGCATCAGCGAGCCGGATTGCGATCGCTGGATCACGGCGCCGCGGGCGCTGCGGATGGCGACGGCCAACGGCGGCGCGGTGCTAGGCGAGCCGGGCACGCTCGGCGTCATCGAGGTCGGCGCTCACGCCGATCTCGTGGTCATTGACCTCAATAATCGCGCTTATCGCCCGCTAGGGGATATCTGGAATCATCTCGTGATGTACGAGACCGGCGAGGGCGTCGACACTGTGCTCGTCGGCGGCGAGGTTGTCGTGCGCAACGGTCGTTGCACCAAGGTCAATGAGGAAGATGTGCTCGCTGAAGCCGAAGAACTCGCCGGCGCAGATCGCGCAGCGAATGCGCCGTTCCTGGCCAAGGCGCGAGCCGAGCGTGGCGTGTTTCAGGCGCTCATCCTCAAGGCATTGCAGAAATCGATCCAAATCGATCGCTTCGCCCACCTCGATTGAATAACGTTGGCTCGTGCCTTCAAGACGCCTACAGCCTACGGTAGCGCGCCGCGCGCGTCGCGCAGTGGCATGGCGTTTGCTTATTTTTCATACTCGGCTTTGCCTTGGAATGATCAAATCGCGGGAGGTCCCATGCGGCGCGCGTCTCGATGGATCAACGGTGCGGCATTTGGTTTAGCGCTGGCGTGCGCGTTTGAGCCGGCCGCTTATGCGCAGACCCAGCTGACGCCGGTCCGCTTCCGTTTGGATTGGGTCTGGCAGGCGCCGCAATCGATTTGGACGCTCGCTTACGAGCGCAAGTATTTTCAAGACGAAGGCCTCGACGTGACCATCGATCGCGGTTACGGCGGCCCGGACACTATCGGCAGCGTTGCATCCGGCGCCTACGACATCGGCTTTTCCGACGTCAACGGTCTGGTGGAGTTCAACGCGAAGAATCCGGATCACAAGGTGAAGGCTGTCTTCATCGCTTATGACGCGACGCTCGGCGCTATCATCACGCGCAAGGGTAACGGCATTAACACGCCGAAGGACCTGGAGGGCCGCGTCATCGGCGCGCCGGTCACCACCGGCGGACGCACGCTGTTCCCGGCCTTCGCAAAGGCCAACGGCATCGACGAGAGCAAGATCACCTGGGAGACCATCAGCATTCAATTGCAAGATCAGCAATTCGCGCAGGGGCGGTTCGATGCGGTGGCAAGCTATGCCACCACGTCGCTTCTCAATTTGAAGCTGTTGGGCGTCGACCTGAAAAAGCTGACCGTTTTCACGTTCTTCAAGAACGGGCTCGATCTCTACGGCAGCTGTCTCCTGGTTCGTCCCGAGTGGGCCGAGGCCAATCCGGAGACCGTTCGCAAATTCCTGCGCGCGACCATGCGCGGCATGCAGGCGATGTTGGCCGACAAGAAGGCGGCGATCGCGTCGCTGCAAAAGCGCGATCCATTGCTCGACACCCAGACTGAAATCGATCGGCTCGATTTGATGATCGAAATGGCGCTGAAGACGCCGACCGTCGAAAAGAACGGCGTGAGCTTCGTCGATCCGGATCGCATGGATCGCGGACTGGCGATCGTCGCCAACGCCTTCAATGTCTCGCCCGTGCCGAAGACGTCGGACATTTTCACCGATGCCTACCTGCCGCCGGCAAAGGACAGGCAGCTCAAGTTCTGACCGCGGCAGCTGACGACCGCCTGCGCAATCGCGCCGCAGCCGCCGCGATGGGCCCGAGGCTCGACCCGTAGCGAAATGCCGATCATAATGCTGTTCGGGGGCTATTTCCCGGCCGCGTGGCCGGAGACGGGAACGCACAGATGAAGATCAATACGGCGCGGTCGTCCCACTCGCTCCTGGTCGCTGGCGCGATAGCGGCGACCATATTCGCTGCGTCCCCCGCAACGGCGCAAACCAAGATCGGTTTCCAGGCGCCGCTCACCGGCCCCGCGGCCACTGATGGCGTGTCCGCCAAGATCGCGGCGGAACTCGCGGCGGCGCGCATCAATGCGTCAGGCGGCGTGCTCGGTCAGAAGATCGAGCTCGTGACCTATGACGACCAGGCCAAGACCGACGAGGCGGTGTTCACCGCCAACAAGCTCGTCGGCCAGGACGGCGTCAAGTTCGCGGTGTCCGGCAGCTATTCGGCCTCGGGGCGTGCCGCGGCACCGATTTTCCAGACCGCGAAGGTGCCGTTCATTTCTGCTTACGGCGTGCACCCCGATATTACGCGCGCTGGTGACTACGCCTTCCGCACCGTCCATCTCGGCCAGCCGCAGGGGCGCGCCGGCGCGAAATTCATCGCCGACAATCTCGGCATCAAGGAGATTTCCATCATCTCCATGGACAACGATTACGGCCAGGCAACGCTCGAAGGCTTCAAGAGCGTGCTCGGCCAGTTCGGCATCAAGGTGCTCGGCGAATACAGCTATCCGCTGCGCGACCGCCAGTTCGGCTCGATCGTCGCCAGCGTCAAGCGCGACAACCCGAAGGCGATTTACGTCACCGGCTATTTCTTCACCGCGGGCCCGTTGGTGACGCAGCTGCGCGCCGCCGGCATCACCGCTCCGATCATCGGCTCCCAGGCGTTCGATGCGCAAAAGCTGATCGAGATCGCCGGCGCAGCGGTCGAGGGCGTCTACATCGTCGCCGGCCTCAATCGCGATCGCGACAGCGCCGAACTCAAGTCCTATCTTGCTGATTTCGAAAAGCGGGCCGGCTATCCGGGCGAAAACGTCGGCGCCACCACCTATTCGGCAATCGCGCTGATGGCCGACGCCATCAAGCGCGCCGGCTCAACCGATCCGCAGAAGGTGCGCGATGCGCTCGCGGCAACGAAGAACTTTCCGCATCTCGCTGGCGAGCTCGTGAGCTTCAATTCGCTGCGCGAGATCAACATGCCGCTGAACGTCAACGTGGTGAAGGACGGCCACTTCCGCCATTTCGCCTGGATCGACGATCTCAAGCTCCTCGCCCCGCCAACCGAGTGATGCTGGAGGCTTTTCGCTCTGCCTCTTTCGGGATTGGAGCGCGAGAGACAGCATCTCAGCAAAGCGTATCCGGTTTTCCAACATCCGTAGCCCCGCACATTGTCCTTGCCCGAGCCTCTCGCGTCGTCATCGTCCGGCTTGACCGGACGATCCAGTAACCCCTGTCTCGCCGAATGGGGCACGGTGCGTGTCCCGGCCGAAAGGTTGGGGGTTACTGGATGCCCCGCTTGAAGCGGGGCATGACGATCGAACAGGAATCGAGACTTCGGAGTCTAGCCCCGAACAGCGCCTGATCACTAACGCCCTCCCGAACCGTTGCTGCGAATCCGGACGCCGCGTGTACTACATTGACCTGACCCTCAACGGCCTGATCTTCGGCAGCATGTATGCGCTGATGGCGGTCGGGCTGACGCTGGTCTACGGCCTGCTGCGCATCCTCCATGTCGCCCATGCCGCGGTTTACGCCTTCGGCGCCTTCGTCACCGTCATCGTCGCCAACGCCGCGGGCAGCATCGCGCTCGGCATCATCGTGGCGATGCTTGCCTCGGCACTGCTCGGCGCGGCGATCTATCGTCTGCTCTACCAGCCCCTGCTGGCGAAGCCGCCTTATGTGGCGATGATCGCTTCCGTCGGACTTTTGATCTTCATGGAAGATGGCTTTCGCATCGCGTTCGGCGAGCAGGGCCTGACGTTCCGCAGCGATCCATATCCGACGCAGATTTTCGACATCTTCGGCCTCACGATCAATTCCGTCCAAATCGCGATGATCGTCGCGGCCACGCTGTGTCTCACCGCGCTCGAGCTCTTCATCACGCGGACCCGGATCGGCACGGCGTGGCGCGCCACGGTTTCCAATCCGACCATCGCGGAGAGCTTCGGCGTTGACCCGATCGCGGTTCGCTATCTCAATTTCTTCATCGGCTCGGCTCTCGCCGGATTGGCAGGCGCGTTGATCGCGCTCCTCAACAATTTCGTCGAGCCATCCATGGGCTTCGTGGTGAGCTACAAGGCGCTCGCGATCATCGTGCTGGGCGGGCTCGGCGGCATTCGCGGCACGCTGCTCGCGAGCCTTGCGCTTGGGATGATCGAGTCCTTCGGCACCATTGCGCTCCGCGCCTATATCGACCGCGATGCGCTGGCGTTCCTGTTTCTGATCATCGTACTGATGGTGCGCCCGCAGGGCCTGACCGGGTCGCGCGCGGCATGAGCCTCTACGCCTACAGCCTGCTGTCCATCATCGGCATCAACATCATGCTGGCGGTGAGTCTCAACCTGATCACCGGCTTGTGCGGGCAATTCAGTCTCGGTCATGCCGCCTTTTACGGCGCCGGCGCCTATGCTGCCGCGCTGTGCGCAGTGGCGGGCTATGGCGTTCCGATTGCGCTGCTGTGCGGGCTCGTCGTCGCCGGTGCGCTTGGCTTCATCGTCGGCTTCGCGTCGGTGCGGCTGCGCGATGATTTTCTCGCGGTGACGACTATCGGCGTCGGCTTCCTGCTGGTCGGCTTCGTGCGCAAACAGTCCTGGCTTGGCGCCGAGATGGGGATCAGCAAGATCCCGCCCAGCGGCCTTGGGCCTCAGGGCAACGCGGCGCTGATCGTCGCTTTCGCGGTCGCGACCATCGCCTTCAGTCTCTATCTCAATCGCAGCTGGATGGGCTTTGCGTTTCGCGCCGTTGGGGATGACGAGCAGGCGGCGCGCACGGTCGCAATTCCCGTCTCGACCTACAAGCTGGTGGCGTTCGCCATCGGCACCGCCATCGCCGGTCTCGCCGGCGGCCTTTATACCTATTTCACCCAGTTCATCGTGCCGGACTCGTTCGGCTTCATCCTGTCCGTCACGCTGATGGCCATGGTGGTGATCGGCGGCACCGGCTCGACATGGGGCGTCGTCGCCGCGACGATCTTCCTCACGTTGTTGCCGGAAGCATTTCGCTTCATCAACGATTACCGCCTGCTGATCTACGGCGGCCTCCTGGTGCTGATCATGCGCTTTGCGCCCGGCGGCCTTGCCGGGATCGTGGCATCGCTCACGCGAAGGCTTCGCAGCTCATGACGACGATCCTCGAAGCGCGATCGATCGCCGTCCGGTTTGGCGGCCTGAGTGTCCTCGACGACGTGTCGTTTGCGGTCGCCAACGGCGAGTTCGTCGGCTTGATCGGACCCAACGGTGCCGGCAAGACCACCCTGCTGAAAATCATCGCCGGCGTGTTGCGGCCGAACGCGGGACACATTCTGCTGCACGGCGAGGACATCGGCCGGCTGTCGACGGCGGCGCGCGTCCGGCGCGGGCTCGCGGTCACGCATCAAATCGTTCGGCCGTTCAGGTCCATGAGCGTGCTCGACAATGCGGCGCTCGCGGCCGGCCATCGGATCACGTCCAATCCGTTGACGGCGCTGTTTCACGCGTCGCGCAAGGCGGAGGACGATCGCGCCCGCGCACTCCTTGCCCGCGTCGGCCTCGGCAATCTGGAGCGAAGCGCGGTCGACGCACTTCCGCTCGGCCATCTCAAACGCCTCGAAGTGGCGCGGGCGTTGGCGGTCGAACCCAGCGTCGTTCTGCTCGACGAGCCGCTCGCCGGCCTCAACCACCGCGAGGCCGCCCAGCAGGCCGACACGATTGCGGCCCTCAATGCCGACGGCATCACCACGATTCTGATCGAACACAATCTCGGCGAGGTGGTGCGGGTGTGCAAACGCCTCCTAGTGCTCGACGGCGGACGCATCATCGCGGATGGCTTGCCGCAGGCGGTCATCGCCGACCCGCGCGTCCGCGAAGCTTACGTGGGAAAGAGCGGCGATCATGTTGCGGCTTGAGCACCTGAGTTGCGGCTACGGCTCCGTGCGCGCCGTCGAAGACCTGTCGTTGGAGCTTGCCGACAGCGGCTCGCTGGCGTTGCTCGGCCCGAATGGCGCCGGCAAGACCTCGACCATCATGTCGATCATGGGTCACACGACCATTCATGGCGGCCGCATTCTGTTTGACGGCAGCGATATCACGCGTGCGCCGCCGGTCGACCGCGTCGCCCTCGGCATTGCGCTGGTGCCGGAGGGCCGGCGGCTCTTCTCCGATCTCACGGTGGAAGAGAACCTCACGGTCGGCGGGTATCGCCGCACGATGACGGCGGATCGCAGAAACCGAGCGCGGGTCTATGGCCTCTTTCCGCGGCTGGCCGATCGGCGCTGGCAGGTGTCGGGGTCGCTGTCGGGAGGCGAGCAGCAGATGCTCGCGATCGGCCGCGCCATGATGGCCGAGCCCAAGCTCCTCCTCATCGACGAACTGTCGCTCGGTCTGATGCCGGCGATGGTCGATCTCTGCTTCGATGCTTTGGCGACGCTGAAGTCCGAAGGCGTTGCCATTCTGCTGGTCGAGCAGAACACCGCGCGCGCCCTCGCCTTTACGGATAAGGTATGTGTGATGACCTCAGGCTCGCTCGTCTATTCGGGACCTTCGGCGGAGGCGATACACAACGAGAACCTCTTCGACGTCTTCGTTAACGCGCCGCGGCAGTAGCGCACAAGGTCAAGGCGGGCGCAGGGAGCAGTCATGCGGCGCATTCTCGGGGCAAAAGACGTGGAAGCGGCCGTCAAAGGCGGCTCCGTCTTCGCGGCGGGCGGCGGCGGCTTTGCGGATCACGGGCGCATGCTCGGCACTGCGGCCGTCAATGCCGGCAAGCCCGAACTCGTCTCGATGGACGAGGTTCCGGACGATGCCTGGATTGCCACCGCCGCCGCGATCGGCGCGCCCGCCGGTACGACGTCATGGGAGATGCGCGGCGTCGACTACGTCAAATCCGTCGAATTGGTGCAGGAGGCGCTCGGGGCGCCGATCTACGGTCTGATGATCGGACAGAACGGCAAGTCGAGCACCCTCAACGGATGGCTGCCGTCCGCTATCCTGGGGACCAAGGTTGTCGATGCCGTCGGCGACATCCGTGCCCATCCGACCGGCGACATGGGCTCGATCGGCTTGGCAAACTCGCCGCAGCAGATGATCCAGTCTGCTGTCGGCGGCAATCGCGACAGCAACAGTTACATCGAGCTCGTGATCCGTGGCGCGACTGCGAAGATTTCGCCGGTGTTGCGCACTGCGGCCGACATGGCCGGCGGCTTCATCGCGTCGTGCCGCAATCCGCTTCCCGCCGCATACGTGAAAAAGAACGCGGCGCTCGGCGGCATCTCGATCGCGCTGGCGCTCGGCGAGGCTATTTTGGCGGCTGAACCAAGGGGTGGCAGTGCCGTCATCGACGCCATCTGCCGGCAGACCAACGGCGAGATCATCGGCCAAGGCAAGCTGAAGCGTGAGGCCGTGATCTACACCAATGCCGCGTTCGATGTCGGCACCATTACGATCGGCGACGGCGACAAGGCCGTCACGCTCCATGTCATGAACGAGTACATGGCGGTCGATGGCGCGGACGGTGCGCGGCTCGCGGGCTACCCCGACGTTATCGCGACGCTCGATCGCGACGGCACGCCGGTGAGTGTCGGCGAATTGCACGAGGGCGACGAGCTTCTGGTGCTGCGCATCGCGAAGCAGCATATCCCGCTGTCATCCAGCGTGTCCGATCCTTCGGTCTATCCATTTGTCGAAAAGACGCTTGGCATCACGCTTGCCGACTATGCCCTCGGACGGTCGAGATGAAGCGAACATTCTCCGTCACGTCAGGAGGCCAGATTCGTTGCCGCGGTTGGCGGCAAGAGGGCTTGCTGCGATTGTTGGAGAACGTCCTCGCTGTCGGCGAGGACCCGGACAATCTCATCGTCTACGCCGCGCTCGGCCGCGCCGCGCGCGACTGGCCGTCCCATGACCGCATCGTCGAGACGCTGAAGACGATTCGCGATGGCGAAACGCTGCTGGTGCAGTCCGGCAAGCCCATCGGTGTCATCCGCACGCACCCCAAGGCGCCGGTCGTGATCATGGCGAACTGCAATATCGTGGGTCATTGGGCGACGGCCGAGACGTTCTACCAACTCGCCGAGAAGAATCTCATCTGCTGGGGCGGGCTCACGGCCGGCGACTGGCAGTACATCGGCTCGCAAGGCGTGATCCAGGGCACCTACGAGATCTTCATGCGGATCGCCGCGCGTCATTTCGGCGGCGATCTCGAAGGGCGTTTCGTGCTCACCGCCGGGCTCGGCGGCATGGGCGGCGCCCAGCCGCTCGCCGGCACCATGGCGAAGGCCGCGATCCTGTGCGTCGAAGTCGACGAAGCGCGCATCGACAAACGCATCGCGGTCGGATTTCTGAATGTGAAGACGAATTCGCTTGACGACGCGCTGGCGATGATCGAGCGCGCGCGCTCCGAGCGGCGCGCGCTGTCGGTCGGGCTCTGCGGCAATGCGGCCGACATCTACCCGGAAATCGCGCGCCGCGGCATGGTGCCGGACGTCGTCACCGACCAGACCGCGGCGCACGATCTCGTCTACGGCTATGTGCCGGCAGGCCGCTCGCTCGACGAAGTAAGCGCGCTGCGGACAACGAACCCCGCGCTGCTGATGGAAGAGTCCATGCGCTCCATCGTGCGCCACGTGTCGGCGATGCTCGCGTTCCAGAAGCGCGGCGCCGTCGTCTTCGACAACGGCAACCTGATCCGCACTCACGCTCGCAACGGTGGTGTCGCCAACGCGTTCGATATTCCGATTTTCACCGAGGCGTTCCTGCGACCGCTGTTTGCCCGTGCCATCGGGCCGTTCCGCTGGATCGCGCTCTCGAATGATCCCGACGACATTCGCAAGATCGACGATCTCGTGCTCACGAAGTTCGGCGACAACCGGATCGTCACCAATTGGGTGCGTCTCGCGCGCGACCACATTCCGTTCGAAGGCTTGCCGGCGCGCATCGCCTGGCTCGGCCACGGCGAACGCACCGAACTCGGCCTCGCCGTGAACCGGATGGTCCGGGAGAACCAACTGTCGGGCCCGATCGCGTTCACCCGCGACCATCTCGACGCCGGCGCCATGGCCCACCCCAACATCATGACCGAGAACATGCGCGACGGCTCGGATGCGATCGCCGACTGGCCGCTCATCAACGCCATGGTCAACTGCGCGTCGCAGGCCGACTTGGTGGCGATCCATTCCGGCGGCGGCGGCTACGCCGGCTACATGACGAGCGCCGGCGTCACGCTGATCGCCGACGGCACGGCGGCCGCCGATGAGCGACTCCAATTGTCGCTGACGAACGATACCGCGACCGGGATCATGCGTTATGCGGACGCCGGCTACGAGGAATCCTTCGACGAGGCGAAGCGCGCCGGTATTCAGCATTTCCGCCTGTGACGTCGGAGCGCCACCAATGCAAATGCCGCGAACGAACATGACCGACCAGAGCATGCGCGCCGCCATCGCCGCGCTCGAGGCTGCCGGCGAGCTTCATCGCGTCATGCGCCGGGTCGATCCGCGGTTCGAACTGGGCGCCGTCCTCAAGCTGCGCCAGGACGGCCCGGCTTTGTTGTTCGAGCAGCCGGGCGACAGCACCATTTCCGTGATCGGCAACGTGCTGACGACTCGGGCGCGCATTGCCCGCGTCCTTGCGATCACGCCGGAGCAGCTCGACGGCCGCTTCGCGGATGCGCTCGCCAATCCGATCGCGCCGGTCCTGGTCGATCAGGGCCCCGTGCAAGACGTGGTGCATGAGCGCGACATCGATCTCGGACACCTGCTTCCGGTACCCATGTGGTTCGAACGCGAGGCCGCCCCTTACATCACGGCGGGAGTGATCGTCGCGAAGGATCCGGAGACCGGGCGCCGCAATGTCTCGATCGCGCGACTGCGGCTCCAAGGCGGCGCGCGGGTGATGGCGGGGATCGCCCGCAACCATCATCTATATGCGCTCCTGCAAAAGGCCAAGGCGCGGGACCGCAAGCTTGAGATCGCGGTTGCGATCGGAAATCATCCGGCCGTGCTGCTTGGCTCCCAGCTTTATCTCGGGTTGGGCGACGACGAATACGGCCTGATCGGCGGTCTCCTGGGCGAGCCACTGCAGCTCGCGACATGCCGCACGGTCGATCTCGAAGTGCCGGCCTATGCCGAAATCGTACTGGAAGGTGAACTCGATCCGAACGAACCCATCGACGAAGGTCCGGTATCGGAATTCCACGGCTTCTACGTGAACTACGGTCCCGGCGTCGGCGGGATGATCCGCTGCGTCACCCACCGCAAGGACGCGATCTATCAGGCGATCCTGCCCGGCTATGCCCGCGAGCATTGCCTCCTCGGCGCGACCGCGATCGGCGCCACCCTGTGCCAGGCGCTCCAGCGCATGATCCCGGCGGTGTCCCGCGTGCTGATCACCGAAGGCGGAATGGGGCGGCTCCATGCGGTGATCGCGATGCACCGACCGGCGCTCGGCGAAGGCAAGCGCGCCGCGCTGCTGGCGATGGGACACGTCAACCTGCTGAAGCTCGTGACCGTTGTCGATGACGACATCGACATCGAAAATCCGCACCACGTCGAATGGGCGCGCGCCGCGCGTTTTCGGGGCAATGAGGATCTCTTCGTCCTCCCCGCGGTCAAGGCCGACCGCTGCGATCCGGTGCACGAGAATTTGACAGTAACCAAGATCGCGATGATCGCGACGACGCGTCCGGGCGATGGCGAACCACTTACGCGCTCCGAGTTCGCCCGCCAGCCCCAGGCAATCCTCGATCGCGTCCGACGCGACCGCGATCTCTACTAAAGCGCCCCATCACGCGACCATCTCGCGGACCAGCGGGATGACCCTGCTGCCGTAGAGCGAAATGCATCGCATCATCTTCTCGTGCGACAGGGCGCCGGCGCTGTATTTCATGTCGAACCGCGACAGGCCCAGCGCCTTCACCGTCGCTGCGATCTTGCGCGCGACGGTCTCCGGCGAGCCGACATAGAGCGAGCCGCGAGCGGCTTCGGAATCGAATTCGGCCCGCGTCATCGGCGGCCAGCCGCGCTCGGCACCGATCCTGTCGCGCATTTGTTTGTACGGCGTCCACAGTTCCTCGCGGGCGTGTTCGTCGCTGTCGGCGATGTAGCCCGGCGAGTGCACACCAATCGCCTGCGGCGGCTTGTCGACCTGCGTATACGCTCGCCGATAGAGATCGGCATAGGGGGCGAAGCGTTTTGGATCGCCGCCGATGATGGCGAGCATCAGCGGCAGGTCGTAGCGGACGGCGCGGACGACGGACTCGGGGCTGCCGCCGACGCCGACCCAGGTCTTGAGCGGAGGCTTCTCGACCGGTGGAAACACGCGCTGATTGGTCAGCGCCGGGCGGGTTTCGCCGCGCCACGTCACGACATCTTTTCGGATCAGCGCCGAGAACAGGTCGAGCTTCTCCTCGAATAGCTTCTCGTATTGTGAGAGGTCATAGCCGAACAGCGGAAAGGACTCGATGAACGAGCCGCGCCCGACCGTGATCTCCGCGCGTCCGCTGGAGGCGGCGTTGAGGGTCGAGAACCGCTCGAATACGCGAACCGGATCGTCGGAGCTCAGCACCGTCACCGCCGAGCCGAGGCAAATCCGCTTGGTGCGGCCTGCGATGGCGCCGAGCACGACCTCGGGCGCCGAGATCGCGAAGTCCGGCCGATGGTGCTCGCCGACGCCGAAGCAATCGATGCCGATGTCATCGGCAAGCGCCGCCTCCTCGATGACGTCGCGAATCACCTGCGCGTGCGACAGGGTGCGGCCGTCGGCCCCCGGCGTGATGTCGCCGAAGGTGTCCAGCCCGAATTCCAGAGTGTTCGCCATACCGGTTCACATCAGTCACAGATGCAACAGTTCTTAGCCTGCGACGGGAACGAAGCGCAAATCGCATCGTCGGGGATGACGTTTCTGCGACGCTCGGATCGGCAACGAGCGGCAAAATCGGCCAAATCCCGGCAAGCGCAGCAAAGTCGCGCGCCGCAGCGAAACCTATTTGCGGGTCCGTGGTTGCTTTGTCGCGGGCGCAACCGGCCTTGTGCCGATCGCAACGCGATGCATCCGCAGAAGCTCAAGAACTGAACGCGATTAATCCCATCGTAACCCTCACGCGAGGAAGGCGTCATGAGAGCTCATTTCGGTCGCGGCCGCGCCGCGAAAATCGCTGCCAGGACAACCGCTATCAGGACAATCGCTACCAGGACTATGCCGTTCGCGACCCTGCCGGTCGTCGGCATGCTGCTCGGAGTCGCTTCTCCGACATTTGCGCAAACGCCGCGCAACGCGGCCGGGCCGTCGGCACCATCGTGTGCCGGCGACAATGGCGGCATCACGCTGCCATCCGGATTTTGCGCGACCGTATTCGCGGACAATGTCGGCCACGCGCGGCACATGGTCGTCGCGCCGAACGGCGTCCTCTATGTCAACACCTGGAGCGGCCGCTACTACGGCAATGACATGCCGCCGGCCGGCGGATTTCTGATCGCGCTCCAGGATACCAAGGGCGACGGACGCGCCGATGTCGTCAGGCGCTTCGGCGATACGTTCGCCGAGGGCAATCACGGCGGCACCGGCATCGCGCTCTACAACGGCGCGCTCTACGCCGAGACCAACGATCGCATCGTGCGCTATGCACTTGCCGACGGGAACGATCGCGCCGAACGGCCAAGCCCGAGACGATCGTCTCGGGGCTGCCGCTGACCGGCGACCATCCGATGCATCCCTTCGTTATCGACCGCGACGGGCAATCTTTATGTCGATCTCGGCTCGGCGACGAATTCCTGCCAGGTCGAAGAACCGCATGCTCGAATTCGCCCGGCGATACAGCCCTGCACCGAGCTTGAGACGCGCGCCGGCACGTGGCGCTACGACGCCAAGCGAGACCGGGCAGCACTTCTCGCCGGCGGAGCGGTACGTGACCGGACTGCGCAACGGCGAAGGCTTTGCCTTCGACGCCAGCGGCGCCCTTTACGCGACCCAGCACGGCCGCGATCAGCTTTCGGAGAATTGGCCGAAGCTCTACAAGCCCGGAGCAAGGTCCGCGAGGAGCCGGCTGAAGAACTGGTGCGCTCGAGCATGGCGCCGATTACGGCTGGCCGGAATGCTATTTCGACGGCCAGCAGCAGAAGCTGGTGCTGGCGCCGGAATATGGCGGCGACGGCGGCAAGGCCGTCGGCGTCTGCGCGCAGAAGCGCGCGCCGATCGCGTGGTTCCCGGCGCATTGGGCGCCGAACGATCTCGCGATTTATGACGGGCAGTCAGTTTCCGAATGCCTACCGCGGCGGCGCGTTCATCGCCTTCCACGGTTCGTGGAATCGAGCGCCCTTCCCGCAGGGCGGCTACAACGTCGTGTTCCAGCCGTTGGCTGACGGCAAAGCGAGCGGCAACTTTGTTGTCTTCGCCGACGGCTTTGCCGGCGCCGTGAAGGAGCCCGGCGCGGCGGCGCACAGGCCATCCGGACTCGCGGTTGCGCCCGACGGCGCACTCTTTATTTCGGATGACCAGCATGGCCGCATCTGGCGAGTGACGTTCCACGGCCAGGTGGCGACGACAGGCATTGCGGCCGCGCCGACGTCGAGCGCCGGCGCGAGCACCAGCGCCAACGTGTTGCCGCCGGAAGGCATCCACCCGGATGCCGGCGCCGCGACCATGGTGGCCTCGCTGCCGGTGCCGCCCGGCGCCACAGCCGCAGAGATTGCGCAAGGCGCGCGCATCTTCCACGGCCAGGTCGATAGCGGCACCTGCGCGGGTTGCCACGGCTCCAATGCCAAGGGCTCGCCGATCGCGCCGGATCTCACCAGCGGAAAATGGCTGTGGGGCGACGGCAGCCTCGCCTCGATCACCCGCATCATCCAGAACGGCGTGCCGGACCCGAAAAACTATCGCAGCCCGATGCCGCCCGAGGGTGGCGTGCAGCTCTCGGAAGCCGATCTCAAGGCCGTGGCCGCATACGTGTGGGCGATCAGCCACCGCGACCAGCACACCGAGAAGTAGGTCGCAACGAGAAAATGACCGCGTTGCAGATGAGGGCGCCGGGTGCGGGCTTCGCAACTGAAGCGTTCACCCGGCAAGAAATGATCGATGCAACGGACGTCTTAGACTGCATCTCGATCTGATCTGATCGCATCCTCGCCCGTCGTCATGCCACGCTTGTCGCTGGCACCCACGTCTTTCATTTGTTGCCGCATCCGCTTCTTTTCCCCTCCCCCGCTTGCGGGGGAGGGTCAGGGAGGGGGCCCGTCAGCAACTTCGTGCCGTGGAGCGTGCCCCCTCCCCAACCCTCCCCCGCTTGCGGGGGAGGGGAAAGAGTGATGCAGCAACGAAGGGGTGGATGGCCGGCACGAGCCAGCTTAAGCCCGGCCCTGACCTATGAATGGTGCTTCAAGACCAGCGAGTTCCACTCTAGTCTTCGGGCATCAAGAGGCTGAAGTCTTCAGAGATCGCGCGGCTGCAATACCGAGTGGGAGCTAATAGAAAATGTTCGGTCGTCTTGCGTGTGCAGTTTTTCTTGGCGCAGCCGCACTCGGCACCGCGGCTTTGGCGCAAGCGCCGGCCTCGGCGCAAACAGCACCGCTGGTGCCGCTGGGCATCGGCCTTGAAGGCATCGAGTACCCGTATCCGGTGCGCTACCTTGACCTGACCGTTGAGAACCAGCCGCTGCGCATGGCCTATATGGACATCGCCCCGACCGCACCGGCAAACGGCAAAAGCGTGCTGCTTCTCCACGGCAAGAGCTTTTCAGGCGAGTATTGGAACCGCACGATTGCGAAGCTTGCCGCCGGCGGATATCGCGTCGTCGTGCCTGACCAGATCGGCTTCGGGAAATCCGCCAAGCCCGATATCCGCTACAATTTCGATCTTCTCGCACGCAACACCAAAGCGCTGCTCGACACGCTCGGCATCGCCCGCACGGCCGTCGTCGGCCATTCGTTCGGCGGGATGCTCGCTGTCTATTTCGCGCGGGATTTTCCCGAGACGACCGCAGTCCTCGCATTGGAGAACCCGATCGGCCTTGAGGACTACCGCAGCGCGATCCCGCCACAGCCGCTCGAAGCACTCGTCAAGACAGAGATGGCGCAGACGCCGGAGAGCTATCGCACCTTCCTGAAGGCCTTCTTTGTCGGCTGGCCGAGCACCGCGGAGCACTACGCCGATATTTTTTCGCGCGTGCTGCTCAGTCCGGAATATCCGCGCTGGGCGCGGGCCTCCGCCCTGACTTATGAAATGATGTTCGAGGAGCCGATCCGGCACGAGTATCCTTTGCTCAAGATGCCGGTGTTGCTCATCATCGGCCAAAGCGACCGCAGCGTCTTCTTTCGTCGCTACGCTTCCCCCGAAGCGATCAAGCCGCTCGGCAACTGGCCTGAGTTAGGCCGCCAGGCGGCGAAGGACCTGCCTGACGGCAAGCTGGTCGAGATTGGCGGTGCCGGCCATGTGTCGCACGTCGAAAAGCCGGATGAATTCGAAGCGGCGCTCGTGGATTTCCTGACTGCTCGATTTCACTGAGGCGATTTTAGGTGCGCGCCATTGGCCGTATCGAAACCACCGTTCATTGCGGGCGATTTCTGATCCGAGACGTCGAGAGAAGGCGGGGACGGCCGGGCGTTACACCGGCAGCTATCCTGATCGGCGCGGCGGCGGACGCCGCGATTCTCGACTGACGCCGATCAAGCTTCACTCGTTCGAACGCATCCCCAAAGATCGCCGCGCGGCGAAACTGCAAATAAGGAAATCATCATCAATCCTCAACCCGCGAAGCACCTATACTTCGAGTCAGGCCGGATCGACGATCCCAGCACCATCCTCAAGGCGAAACCGGCCACGGCAGGCCATGTGATATTTGCGGCCGACCACCGGCATTTCGTCTTCGAGGCTGAATGACGGCACGTTGACGATCAATCGTTTCACGAGCACTTCCTCGAAGCCTCCGTTGCGCTCAAAGATCACCCGCCATTTCCATTCGCCGCCCGGCGTCTGATCAGCCATCGTGTTGTAGCGGTATCGGACAAGTTCGTGCAAAGGGTTGGTCTCGCGAGGTGTCCGGCTGCTTGATTGTGCCGATATCGGTTGACTGTACAAGTGGGCCTTTGCGGTAGCCGCTTCGATCGTTGTCGCTGACTTAGAACGGCCGCAATCGTCAATGGTCAGGACGCTCGGCCCTGCATCATGCCGTAATGGATTTGCTCGCGATGGCGGCGCGATGTATCCCTCTCACCGGCGATTTGTCGTCGAACGATCGGGGAGGGGTCATTGCGCAAGATTATCGCTGCTTTGCTGATGGTCTGTGGCGTCATCGCCGCAAGCCATGCTGCGCTTGCCCAGAACGGCGACTTTCCGATCAAGGGTGACGACGGCACGCCGGTGTACAACCGTCGGATTTCGGCGGAACTGTCGAGCCAGGTCGAGCAGCAGGGGAGCGTTGCCACGGTGGGCAATCCGAACGGCGATGTCACGCTGTTCGAATTCTATGACCTCAACTGTCCCTATTGTCGCAAGGCGGCCGTCGAGATCGCCGACATATTGCGGGCCGACAAGAACCTGAAGTTCGTCCTGGTGCCGTTTCCGGTGCTGTCGATTCAATCGATTCAGGCCGGACGAGTCGAAATTGCGTTTATGAACAAAGCGACGCCGCAGCAATTCTACGAGTTTCATCGCCGCATCTTTGCGGGTCGCGGTGTCGTCGACGGTGCACGGGCGCTTGCCGTTACGAAGGCGCTCGGGGTCGAACCCAAGGACCTGATCGCGGCAGCAGATGACGATCGCGTCACCGAGGCGATGAAATCGCACGTCCGGGTCGGCGACGCGCTCGGACTTGCGGCGACGCCATCCTTCGTCATCAAGGACGTGGCGATTGTCGGCTACCCGGGCCGCAAGTCGCTCGCGGCGATCATCCAGGCCGCGCACCGCTGCGGCAAAGTGGTGTGCTGAAATCGAACCGGCGTTAGCTGGCCATCGTCAGATAAAGGTTCAATCCGTCTTCCAGCATCGGTCGATCAATCAACCTTTCACGAGAGGACAGCCCCCTTCGCTCATTGGCCGGAATGCCTCTGCGGCAGGAATCGTCGCTCGCGCGGAGCCCGCGCCGGTGAGGTCTGAATACAAACTGGTCATGTCGGTCAAAATACCGATCTTGACCACTCCGTCCGTAAACTGGGCATGCGCCGAACCACACACCAGGGTGAGACTGACGATCGATAGAATCTTGAAACGCCGTTTCATTTGACCTCCCGAGCGCGCCGGTCGATCTCTGGGGGCTCCAATGGGTGGACCTGGAAGCGACATCAGACCTGACGAGCCGGCCGGTCACGCGGCTGTCTGAACTTCGCGCTCCACAATGCGGCCAACATCGCGCATGGCGACGGCGAGATCATACTGAGCCTGCAGGTTGATCCAGAATTGCGGAGCATTGCCGAAATAACGGCCAAGACGCAACGCGGTCTCCGCCGTGACCGAGCGTTTGCCGTTTAGTATATCGACGATACGGCCTGATGGCACACGCAACGCCCGTGCCAGTGCATTCGCCGAGAGTTGCCGTGCATTCAGCTCGCGTCTCAGGATACGGCCGGGATGGATCGGAACCATCGTTGCTCCTCAGTGATAATCCACAATTTCGACCTCATAGGCATCGCCGCCTTTGAAGCGAAAGCAAATGCGCCACGGCCCGTTGACCGTGATCGCCCATTGACCTCTTCGGTTGCCCTTGAGCGGATGCAATCCGACGCTCTTAAGCGGGCTGATGTGATCTAGTCGTGCGGCCGCGTTCAAGATTGCCAACAGCTCCAGCGCCGATTCGGTATCGAGACCGCGACTTGCCAGATTCGAATAGTCGACGTGTCGCCGAGTTGCCCCACGAGCGGATCACATGGTCAGGCTACAACGCTTCACGTAGTACGTCAAGCGGATCGGCGGCTGCGGCCGCGAGCGAACGCCGGCGCAGAAGAGGTTGCACTGGGTGCCCTGGCGTAGAACGCCAATGCAGCGGTCATTGCAAGCAAAAGCCTTTTCCCCCGTGGTCTTTATGGAACTTGCGCGCCGCGGTAATCAGGTTCATCCGCAGCGATTGCCGAGATCGAGATGCAGAACTCCAAATCATTGCACTCCGGCGCGACGAGCGACTTCAGGCCGGTGCTGATCGCGTGCTGTCTTGCCATGTTGTCGGTCGGCGATAATAGCACGGCGATCATGGCGGCGTTGCCCGCGATGACGAGCAGTCTGCACCTCGGCCCCGCCGAGGTCGAGTGGGTCGTCAACGCCTATCTGCTGGCGGCCGCGGTATTCATCATTCTCGGCGGCGACGCAGCCGATCAGTTCGGCGCACGATATTCATCGACTGTCGGCATCGGCCTGTTTGCTCTTGCCTCGTTACTCATCGCTATAGCGCCCGTCGGGATGATGGTTGTCGGTGCGCGTGCCCTGCAGGGGCTCGGCGCCGCCTTCGCCGTATCCGGCACGCTTGCCGCGGTGACCGAAGCTGCGCCGGAGTCAAAGCGGGCGGAGGCAATCGGCGCCTGGACCGGTTTCCTGATGCTCGGTTTCAGCATTGGCCCGTTGGTGGGCGGGATCATCACGCATTACGCCGGATGGCGCTTCAATTTTTGGCTGAACGTTGTTGCCATGGGGCCCGCAGCACTGATGCTGTGGCTGCATCCTGCAATCCGAGAACGTCGCACGAAGTCGACGGACTGGATGGGACTCGGCGTTCTCGCCGTCTTCATGGTGTCGCTGATTTCGGGGTTGCAGGCGTTGGCGCGTTTCGATTCGGCGCCGCAGGTCGCAATCGTCGCGCTCGCGTTGGCGATATTCGCTTTCGTGATCCTGATTTGGATCGAGCGACGGCATCGTCAGCCCCTCGTCGACTTCGCTCTGTTTTCAAATCGAAATTTTGCCGTCGCCTCCGGGCTGGGCTTTCTCCTCATGTTCGACATCATGACGCTCCTGCTCTACTACAATTTATTTGCGCAGGCGCCGGACGGCCTCGATATGTCCGCCGTTGCCGCCGGCCTTTCTCTCATGCCGCTCTCCGTCGCGTTGTTCGGTTTCGCGCGATTGGCACCCCGGCTCGGAACGGCCTTCGGTCTGCGGCGAATGCTGATCGGCGGATCGCTCCTTCTGGCTCTTGGCTGTGCGATGGCGTGGGCGTCGTCCCTGGTCGAGGCGAAATTTGCGATGTTGATGCTCGGCCTTTTTGTATCCGGCGCCGGGATTGCGCTTCCCTATGCATCGGCCCCGCGCGTCGGCTTGGCGTCGTTGCCGCAGACGCAGGCGGGCAAGGGCTCCGGGATCCTCAACTCATGCAGCTTTCTCGGCGGAACGGTCGGGGTCACCTGCGGGGGAATCGTGTTCAAGCTTGCCGGGTTCTCCGGTGTGCTCGTGATGTTGGGTCTTTCCGCGCTCGTCAGCGCCGCCCTCTGCCTGCGGCTGCGAGCCGCGCAGGATCACTCGTCACGGTGAGTGAGGGTAGCGTTTCGCTGTTGCGCCGAAGTGACCGGTTCGATTTCAAGCTAACGGAAGCTGTGGCGCGCCCGAAGAGCGTCTATCAGACCGCTCAAGGCATGATTTTGCAAACCGGCTCGAAGATCTTGGGTGCAAGATCGATCGCGACGGCGATCATTGGCTGCGTGCAGGCCACTTTCTAGCGACCGGCTCGAAAGCCAAAAGAAAAGACGTTAAGTCCACAAGGCGAGCAGCGCGCAAAAATCGTCTCTAATCGGAGCATTACCGCTGTGAGAGCCCTGGTTAGGATTGCCGATCCCCCGCGTGCCTTACGACTTTTGCAGGCCCAGGGGTCCCGACCGTGAGCGACGCGAAAGCTATGAGGTCCCGGTCACTCGGCGCGGGCTCACTAAGAACCAGTCCCGTTGAGTTTGTCGATCATAGCGAGCGCGCCACGGCCAACCGCGTCAACCTGATCCTGCGTCAGGACATACTGCGGAACATACCGGATTCCAGCCGGGTCCATAGAAGCCATTCGGCATGCCAATAAGCCTTTGCCCTTGCCGATTTCTTTGGCGATGTATCTCGACAACAACCGCGGACTACCGGCATCTGCCGTTCGACAGACCGACACGTCTGCAAGCCAGTCGCCATAGACGATCCACGCATGACCATTCCAGTCGAGATTCGATTCCGAGAATGCCTTCTTGCCGTCGAATCCCGCGTCTTCTCCGAAGATACGCTTGTCGCCGATGTAGAGCGAACCAGCGACGACATACCCCCGCTGCGGCCCGAGCTTTTCAAGCGTGAGCGAATACAGGGCGCTCATCAATGCGCACTGGCCCGACATGCGACCGGGAAAGACTTTCAGCACTTTCATTGCGCATTCTTGCAGCACTAGCTTGTCGACCTCACCGACCGTGAATCTGCTCCACACATCAGCAGCCGCGGCATCGAATGACGCTGTGATCAGATCACGCAAATCCCCAGGCATCGGGAACTGCCCCGCCCGTTGTCTCATCCAGCAGAGCAATACCATCTACGAGAAGGATGGAATAGTCGCCTGAGCCAAACCGCAGCAATCGCAATCCATCGCCGCGGCGTGGTCAGAATCATCAGGATCGATGACTTCTACGCCGTTCAAGCCAAGGCCGCTACGCCATCCGACCCATGATCCGATGAGACTAGCCTTTGAGAGCGCGCGCCACCGCGTCCGGGTCCTTTGCGATCACGGTGAGCAGCACTGCCTTGTCGGGGCGGTGAACCCCTTGCTCCCAATCCCGGACAATCCCTCGCGGGAGGTGAAACCGTTTCGCGAACTCTTCCTGCGTCAAGTTCAGCTTCCGGGGTAACCCGCGCACAGTGGGCACGCGGCGAGCGCGCGCGAGCTGTGCTGCGGTCGCTTGCGGCGCATCCGGGTCCGAAAGCGCGGCTCGATGACGCTCCTCCTCACTCATAGCGTCGAAGACGCGCCAGTCAGACTTTGGCAGCCTCTTCGGATTGAGCTTAAATCTCGTGGTACTTCCTTTTTTCATGCGGCTCGACCGGACACGGGGGAGAGCAAGCTCGACCAACTCGTGGCAATGCTGCAACGGATAGGATCAAAGTAGCGGCGAGGCGCGGGCGAAAATTGTTCGGAGAATAAAAAAGGCCCAACTTGCACGGGCGCCTCGGGGGACATCAGCCAAATCCGAAAGGTGAACTGGTCCCAATTTTCTCGCTATATCACCGCGGACTCTTTTCGTCTCGGGACTGGTAGTTGAACCGGTTAAGCCTTGCCGCCTTGCGCCGCAGCCTTAGCCCTATCCTCGCGCGTCATTTGCTCGAGCGTCCTCTCAAATAATTGGTCGATATGCGTCAGCGTGTCTTTGCCGTTGTCGACGCCCATTCGTCGGCTTGAGATTTCTACAAACCACAGCTAATTTGCAACACCAGGGGAGATACGTAGGTACTGGAATTTCTCGAACGCGTCAGCGAGCCGTATTTTCATAGTTAAATCGACGGCTTCTTTAGTGATGCGCGCGAACAAATTCCGCGCGTAGTCCTGGCGCTTCTGCTCGCTTAGCGCCTCGTAAATCGCATTGGCATGGTCGTTAAAGAACACGCCACAACGCGTGAGTACGCAGTATTCCAAAGCGGCGGAGTGGTCCACAAAGGTCCATTCAAGCATCCATCTGTTGTCTCTCTTCTTCCAGTCGAAACTCCAATCCGTTTTGGCTTCTGGGCTTTCGAGTCGGTTTTGCTGCCTGTTGGATATCCTTAGCAGTGCGTCGTTCACCTCGGAGAAGGCCGCGTCGGGGTCCGCTTTGAAGTCGGCTCTTTTCTTGTCCCGTAGGAAGAGCGGGACTTCGCAATCATCGATCACGCATGGCAGGACTATGACATTCTTTTCATCGAGTTCTCGAATGATGCCCGCATTGAGTTCCTTTTTGCACCATTCGGAGCCAACCGAGTCCTTCGACAAAATAACAAGCATCGCGCTCGACTCTGTTAGCGCGTTTTGAATCTTCTCCACGATTGAATCGCCGACGTTCAATTCCCAGTGATCGAGCCACACATTGTGGCGCTCCAAAACGAGGTTGGTCGCGAGCCGCTCGACGAATTCCTTGTCCTTGTTCAAAGTTGCAAAAACTTCTTGCGTGCGGCCCCGAACTATTATGCGTCAAGGGGCGGAAAATCCCGCAGAGATTCTGATTCGAGATCAAAGAGTTATTGGCGCGCCCGAAGAGAGGGAGCCAGAACTTCCAGAAACCTCGATAAAATCGATGAAACTTCGATTGCCTGCCGCGTGTTTGATACCACCGAGCAGTACCACCGGCAAGGCGCGATTTAGGCCGTGAGAAAACGGTGGAGTGCAGCATTGCCAGGATTAGCCCGTGTCGTAGCCATGCTGACGTGCACTGTGCCATTCATCGGGTATCTAATTGGAGGATTAGAAAAACGGCTCCGCGAGTAACTCGGATCGCTCGACCGTCGCGTTGAGGCCGTACGATGTGGTGATCCTGTTCACAAGTTCTTGTAACCAAATGGGCGCGTACGGCGACGGGATCACTCCCAGTACCAATTTCTTCAGGTCTACCGGGATTGATCGCCCGATCTCCATTTGCGGTTCAAACTCTTGGATCACGGCTCGCACCTCTGCCTCGTGAGCCAAAGACTTTCTTTTCCAAAAAACTCGGTCGTGCAATCCGGCGAACTCTAGCTTGAAGTCCAGATATTGGACGCGCCCGATCTTCACGAACAGCTCCGACCCGAAGCTGGCTTCCAGCGCACCGACCGTCGTCCGTATTGCGACGCCCGTCGAAGGAGGAGGGCAGTAGAGCCGCCACAGCGCTTCGGCCTCACCGGAGTTAGCGTGCCAACAGCTCACAAACGTTCTCAGACGATCACGTTCGCTGGTCCTCTTAAACTCTGCAAGCAATCGATCGGCCTCTACATCGAGGCGTGCCTCGGAAAGAGGTTGCAGCTGTCCCGGCGCCGTCGCAACTGCTTCTCGGAAGAACTTACGGTAATAAGCCTCCCATATCGGAAGCCGATCTTGGATGCCGGCGGCTCCCTCGAAAGGATCACCTAGTTTGTCAGCCCTAGCGAAATAAAGAGAGTGCTGCTCAAGCATCAATACGAATTTCGCAAAATCCATATATCGCCAAAGCACAAGGTCGGGCGGACATCGTTTGTCAGCTTCCCACCACCAGTAGACGTGTGTGGCACGCTCGGCGAGCAGACTTTGGCAGCATGGTCCAACGTAGAGCGGCTCACCGCCCGCGCCATATCCAGCTAAACCGGGCGTGTCTTTGTGGAGCCGAACCCCGCAGCTTCCACAGGCGTCATAGCTGCGAGCCATCAGACGGCGAAGTTCGGCAGTAAATCGACCGGTACTTTGCATCGCAGATCACGCCGCAAATCGCATTAGTGTTCGGTGATATTTGTCGCGTAGTCCTCGACCAACCACATGCGGCGAGTATCATCACCGGTTATCGAACTAAATCTTTTTGCCCTCGATGGGGCGGTCAAGAACGTCGCTTGCGCCGAATTGCATTTCGAGTTGCCGCCGAGGCCCTGCGTACCTCAAAGACCGCAGCCGTGCGACCACCACTACGATGACGAGCAAAGCGACTACGAAGACCGTAGGGCTGGACTGGAGGAGCTGAATAAGCACGGCAAACATAAGCTATGCTCCGCGTTCCGCGGCGATCTCTTGCCTCAGCGCCAGTCCTGCGCGAGCGAAGCCCTGAAGCCGGACAACCAACCCTGTTAGGTCAATTCGGCGACGCGCCAATCCCTGTGCGGACTTTTCCGTAGGGAGCCGCACGAGAAAGCCGCGGGCCTCGAGACTTTCCAGTCGGCGTTCCACAGTTCGGATCGAAACTCCGATCCGGTTCGCCAAGACCCTCGGCTGGGGATACGGCCAGTCGCCGGGGGTCCACCAATGCATGATGATATTCAACAGCACTGCTAGGTCGACGGCATCTAGGCCGAGTTTCGCCTGCCCGCGGATTAGCGCCCCCGGGACAACGGCAAAGCCCATCGCAAGAGCACCGCCCCATTTAGCTGTGATGTGGGTGGCGGGCGCCGCGCCGTCTTCTTCGTCGGCTTTCATAATGTCGTTCTCCGGTTGTGCCGGAGCCATTGCACAAAACGCTGACCCGATACAGTCTCAATACTATTCATATCTAGCACTCGCGACACGAATGACGCAAAAAATGCGACGCTGATGACCTAGGTCGGCATAGGCACTTGGTCAACTGTCCGGTGTGGTATGCCCTAGCGTACACATCAACGCATGACTCCCATGCCGTCCGCTAGGGTCGACTTCGTTCAACGGAGGCGATAGCGTACGGACATGATCCTTACGGACAGAGGACGTGTCATGGCAGCCATCCTGTACGCTCGCGTGTCGACCATCGAGCAAACCATTGAGCACCAGCGAGCCCACGCGGTCGCCGCAGGTTTCACCATCGACGAGGTGGTGGCCGACAACGGCGTCTCAGGCATCCACACGCGGCTTGCCGAGCGCCCCGAGGGTCGACGCCTGTTCGACAAGCTGAGAGCCGGTGACACCTTAGTGGTTCGTTGGGTCGACCGGTTGGGACGCAACTACGAGGATGTGGTCGACACGATCCGCGAGTTTATGCGGCGCGGCGTGGTCATCCGCACTGTGATCAACAACTTCACGTTCGACGGCGCGACCAAGGACCCGATGCAGCAGGCCGTCCGTGACGCGCTGATCGGCTTCATGGCGGCGTTGTCCCAAGCGCAGGCTGAGGCCACCAAGGCCGCACAGCGCGCCGGTATTGAGCACGCTAAGGCCCGTCAGCATCGGGGTATCGAGGACGCCAAAGAGAATGACCGGCGCGCCTATTTAGGACGCAAGCCCAGCTTCACGCGCCCTCAGTTCAACCAGGTACGCGACATGCTCTCCCAGGGCACTGTGGGGATGGCCCAGATCGCTAAGAACACCGGGCTGAGTCGACAGACGATCTACAGGATCAAGGATGATCCTGCGGGCGCTCAGGCAGCGTTGGTGGCATGGGGGTTGTAGGGGCGTGGCACAAAGGCCTGCCGACTTCGGGGCGGCATGGCATAGGAGCCGCTTGGTCTCAGCGGCAGTACCGGTACGTTCCTTCAGGCCGGTGGCACAGTCGGTCCGGGGATGACAGTAACGTTGGCCTTGAGAGTCGTCTCCACGCTGAAGGCCATGTTCACCACCACTTCATGGACCACAGGAGGGTTAGGCTCCACTTGGTCACGGCCGAACTTTCGATGCGTTCTCCACGCATGCACGTTCGTCACCGTCGCTGACCAATGGCAGCCTCCCGCCCACGACAACTTCCGAAGCGCACCGGGCATATCTTGAAGGTCCGCAAGCCATTCCTCTTCGCACCGCGCTTGGTCTTCTGCCGGAAGGCGTTGGACCGCTTTCCGAACTAACCACCTCGCCATCAGCTCTGAATGCGACCAAATCTCGGCCGCCACCAGACTGCCTGCGGCACCGAGCAGGATTTCCACTAGGTAGCCCATGAAGGTGCTCCCTTTCTAAGCTGGAGGCTCGAAAGAGCTTCACGCGTTCGCTGCTGTCCAACCCCCGTGAGTTTGTAGAGCCGCCGCCTAGGCCTCCCTACTTCGCTCGGGTCCACATTCTCCCACTGGCTTGTGAGCCATCCGGCCGCCTCAAGGCGCGCGAGCAACGGATACAGGGTGCCCGAGCCGACCTTGGTCGCCTTCGCTATCTCCGCCCCCGACCGTGACGCCCGTGGTTGTTCGATCATGAACCGCAGAACGCGCAGCCCGCGTTCGGACAATCGCACATGGTCATCCATCGGAGGGCTCCATACTCGCAATTCAATATAGGCCCCTATGTCGACTACCGTCAATGAGGGGTCATTGTCTGCCCCTCGGATGATCTTGAGTCGCTCCCGAGGCAACAGCGCCCTCGGTAAGTCCGGTGGTCGCGACGGTGGCAGGTCGGGAAGTTAGGCGCCGCATCGCTTCACCGGGTGATCCTGCCGCCACCCACGGCATGACGCCGACACCGCTTCCAACACGTCGCTCATCTACGCGCTCACACCGAACTGCTCGGCCACACGGCAATTAGCGCCCCCAGTCGCGGGCACTCCCCGCACGCGAAGCGAACCACGAGGCGTTGGCGGCCTCCGAGGCTACGTCCGACGCGATGAGCCTCTCTAGGCAGGCGACCACCCCAAGGGCTCTGTTCGGCAGTGCGATTTCAAAGACAGCGTCTAAAGCCCTCGCTCAGCCTGACTATCGGCAGCGGTGTCTCGTGATGAAAACTGCGCGCTCCTCCGCCATCAATTGTGGCGATTGTGTGCGGCTGTAACGCGGCTGTCGGCTCCGCGATCTATCTCCAGCACCGCGCGTGACCCCGGCAACATTGGTGACCGTGGGCGCCCATGGGGAAGCCGGTGGGGACCAATGAGCTGACGTTGGCGTGGGTGCACCGTTGGTGTCAGGTGGGCCAGATTCGGACTGACGCAGTTGCAGCAAAGCACTGCCATCCTGAACGAGCCGGTTCCCATGCAACCTCCGGCCGCGATATGCTCCCTAGCGCAAGGCATTGGGAGAACCAGGAATGAACAAGCAGAGGTATCTTGGCCTGTTCACCAACTTTGTCTTTGTTGGATTGTCATCAATGATGCTTTCGCAATCCGAGGCGCAGATCGCCCTCGATGCTGTCCTCGATTCCTGCGCACGTAAGACACTTGTATATGGACGCGACGGGACCAGGGTAGGTGAAACCATCGACGGTTATTGTCGCGGCGTGTTGGAAGGATCGTTTGCAATTCTTGTCCATACCGGGGCGATTTGTCCAAAGGGGCAAATTACCACGCCAGAGTTTCTGCTTTCCGTTGTTACTACCTATCGAACCGAAAGCGGGTCTACAGACAAAGATTCCGCAAAGGTCATTGAGGCCGCCTTCAAACGAGCGTTTCAATGTAGGAATTAGGCAGGAACTTTCTCGTCGTGATCTCCAAGCAGTAGGCCGTGACCGCTAAAACGCCCGATCTTGCCTCAGAAGTCGTGCAGGCACCATCATTGGGCTGCGCTGATTTGGTCTGTCCGGCCATTCCGGTCTGTTGGGCCAACGGGTGTGTTCGTCGCTCAGTGCGCGCTCGACGTTAAGCGCATAATCCCGAAGCTTGATCGCAACGTTTCGTTGCCAACGAAATTCGGCAAGCAAATCCTTCCTAATCAGATTTAACGCTCGCCGATTGCGCCAAGCACTGTTTGAAACCACGCCGGCAGTAAAGTTGTCGCGGCGGGCAAAAAACGACTCCGGCTCTATGGTCACAGGCGCATGTGCCGCGTCATTGCGGAAGTCTGCCAAGGTGTCAATTGTATCGACCAACCAAATCACATCATTCCACATGTTGACCGCCATGTTCCTATGAGCGGGCGGAAGCGCATTGACCCATCGTCTGATTAGATCGCGCTTATGTTTGTCCACCTTCGGCTTGTTCCATTCCGCAACGGCATCTTCGGAGTAGCCGACCAACGTCCAATAGATCGCGGCAAGCTGCTCATGCAGATCATTCCACGCGAATATCAACTGACCGAGTGTCGTCGCGTGGGACCGAAATTCTCGGCTCGTGAATTGCAATCCTCGATGACGAATCTGTTTGTGTCGCTTTGCCATATCATGCTCGTACCGCGCGCCGCTTGGCGTGGTCCTAAGCATAGCCCGCGCGGCCGTCAAACCTTGAAACGTGGAAATCCGCCGCAACGCCGCAGGGCTGCTGCCGTGCACACCCGGCTTCCGGTAAGGGTCATTCGCGAGGAAACTCCGCAGCAGCGCACTCTTCCGCTTCTCCTCCCGGACCAGAGAACGGTCACGCATTGCATTTCGTCGGACACCGACGCGAACGTCTTGCACTGGATACTGCGCGAGCGGTCATCGCCCCCTCGGTATCCCACGTCAACCTGGGCATCCCCGCGCTGCTCCGACGGCACCGTATTGGCTCCGCCGAGGAGCGTTCCGCGTGGCCGCTGTGGGTCGCCCTCAGGAGCCCGTAGCGCCTCCGTGGAGCACGTGGTGTGGCCGCCGCTCCAAGGTGCACCCAAAGCGGAGATCGCGCCCACGGTGATCCTGGGACTCGCTGGAGCCCCTTCGCTCGGCGGGAAGGCTCGCATGTCCCAGTGCTACCAAGGTGGTACCAGAAGGCAGTCGAGCAGGAATGCCCCCAGAACGCCGTAGGGACTCCACTGGAGTCGATTGCGCGGCAGGGCTACCAGGTAGCGGACACAGCCCCCAACGACTCCACAGGCTTCGCAGGAGTCCCTGGGGCCTCTTCCCTCGGCAAGTGCGGCGCCTCCCCACTCCAACATTTCTAAACGTTACTGGTTATGCTCAAGTACTCCTGCTGGCGTCGAGGAGGAGACCACCACCATGACCATCATGGTTCACCATAGGGATTAGGGTCCAGGGATGATGGTTCCACCATGGTGAGACCGCTACAGCTTCTTGATCTTGATGGTAGGGGCAGCGGTAGTGGCGGACCGATAGTGCTCCTCCAGCAGCTCCCTTGCGGTAGCCTCCTCGGAGATCGGCACAAGCAGACTATCGTGCACAGAGAGACTGGGGATGTGGCGTTGCTTGAGCGCCATCATGGTCCTGAACACCCCCTCGCTCTCAAGATACATCAGCTCGGCCCAAGCTGGCGGCGTCTCCGGGTTGCGGCGCAGGCCAGCGAGCAGCGGGTGGGCTTTGGCGACCGCGTTCCGAATTACCGATATCGGAAACATTGCCTTCAGGTCCTGCTCGGTCTCCTTCTCGTAGTCGTCTACTGTCGACTGAGGCCACCGCTTCGGGAACTCCGAACTCCCAAACGTCGTCGCGATAAAAAGTTTGACGGGAAGCCGCGCATCACTTCCCAGCTCGTCAAGGTCATACGGATCGGTGTCGCCGCCTAGCGGCTGGCCGCGTCGGGCTTGAAAGATGGTGAGGTAGCTGGCGGTGATATCGAGTTCGCAAACCGGCTCGCCGTCGATGGTCATCTCAAGCCGGTTGCTACGCGGCATCTGCTGATAGCTGTCGCGGCCTTGGCTGTAGAGCCTGCCCCCGAGGTTCCACCGGAAGCGCGGATGATCACCGACGTTGAACACGCGAACATAACCGCGATGTATTCCACCGCCGATGGCGAACTGGTCGAGGAAGCTGTTCAGCTCCTTGACGGACTGCTCCATAGCCCGCAGTTCGTCCGTGTACTCGATCTTGATCAACTTACCGGGCATCTTGCCGCGACCGGGCTGTTGCGTGGACTTGCCTTTGAGCACCAATGGTTCCTTGGGTAGCGCCTTGACGAAGTGCCTACCCGTCTCCGCTGCTGGGACGCCCAACCGCTCCGCCAAGTCCACCAGCTTCGCTGTCGCGCGGAACCGCGTGGCGTACCGCCGCCCGACCCCGAACGCCGTCCACTGAACGACCTTGCCCTTCTCCTCGACGAGTCCCAGCGACCGCAGGGGTGGACGAAGGTTGCCAAAGTGTCGAGACGACACGGGGCCGCCAGTGAAGCTGTTCGGGCTAACGGAACGGTACACCCATCCGTATCCCGTGGCAGACAATTTGCCGCCAGCGGCTCTCAGGAGATCACCGAGGAATGCGCCGAGGGCGCGTTTGAACGCCGTGACCTTAGCGGTCCCTCGCTGCCGTGTTCGCGCGCCGCGCCGCGCCTCCTCGTCGAGGATCATGCGGAAAACCTCGCCGACGACCGCTCTCGCTTGCTCGCTCATCGCGCGGCTAGTGAGCGCCGCGAACTCAGCATCCCGAAGGGCGTGCGCGCCCAGCTTCTCTTGATCGGCTCGGGTCAACATGGGGAGGTTACTCGTCAATCACGGCTGCAGTGTGCGGTTCAATCCAGCAGACCTGGTCCAGGTCAAGGCCTGGATAACTGATCCTGCTCACAGCATCGGCCAAGGTCTCAAGGCCGAACCTACGCACTACCTCCTTCGCGCCATACCCGCGTCCGACCGACGCGTTACCATGACCCGTAAGGGCATCGTGTAGCTCCTCGCTCACACGAGCAGCTCGCGCTGCATCCTTGAAGCCGTGTCTGAAGGAGTGGAATACAGTTGCTTTGTTCGCGATGCCGAGTTCCCGCTTGTAGCGCCCGAACCATTTCGACCACGCTTCACCGAAGCCGCCCTTGGCGCCGGGTCTGAGAAGCGGAAACAGGCGAGCCTGCGGTGTAACTAAGCGTGTCCATTCCACGAACGTCAGAAAACCAATTCGCTTCAACTCAGGATGCATTGGCACGATGCGAGCAGAACCAGCATTCTTGAGGCGGCGACCTTGCCGCTCGTCTTCCTTGATGTCGATAAAAACGATGCCCGTAGCAACGTCCGTCTTCACATCCGCTGCGGTCAGCGGCGCGAGTTCATTGAGCCGCGCCCCAGTGAACAGTGCCATCAAAGGTAGCCAGAACGACGCCTCTCCACGGCCTGCCTTCGGACGATCACCATGAGTGAAGATTGTTGATCCGAAGAGCACGCGAAGTTCTTCTGGCTCCCAGGGCTGTCGCTGCGACTTGCGCTTCGGCAGTCGCATCTTCGAGAATGGATCAGACCACGCGACATCGTCCGGTATCAGACCATTGTCACGTGCCCAGAGGCACACGGCCTGTACGCCTCCAAGTAGCTTGTTCACCGTCTCGGCCGATACCTTCTGCGCGTTCGTGTGCTGCCTCGACCACTCTACCAACTCAGGCAACGTGGCTGCTCGAAGCGGGCCGGAACGGCGAAGAGGCATGTCTTGAAGCGCTTCGCGGAACTGCCGCACGTGTCTTCGCACGATCTGAGCCACAGCTATTTCGCCATGTAGTTCGGCGAAACGATCTATCGAGTACTTGAACTCGCGGAGCGTATTCTCTGGCCTTGCTGCTGACTTCTTCCATCCTTCGTACGCCGCAGCCAGCGTAGCGGTTGCCGAAACGTAAGACTGCTGCGGATCAACCAACTCCGGTGTCTCTATCACTTCGCCCTTGTGTCGCTGACCAATCGCCTCGATGGATTTTACGTAGGCCCGCAGTAGCGCCAATCCGAGTTCGCTATAAGCAGCCGACGCTGGATCGAGGTTGATACGAAACATTTTCAGCAGTTCATCCATTTCCCACCGGAGGGATGAAAAGTCGCCTCGCGCGAGCGCCAGCTTTGCAGGCTGAAGGGTCCACGAGAGTGTCTCGTCACGCTTGTGCATGTCTCTATCGGAGAGGCCGAACTTCGGCGGATCACCCGTCTGGTATGCGGTCTGGTACTCCACACCCTCGGCGCTCAACTGCCGAGCTATGTTCTGAAAGGCCTCTTCTGACCCGCCGTTACGCCGATCTTCATCGTCCGCTGCAAGTTGATGAGCGAAGAAGTAGCTGGCGATCTGATCAATCTCGCGCTTCTCAAGTGAGTTGCGCAGAGGACGCTCAACGGTCAGCGCCTCGGCTTGCGCGAGTATCCTGTCGAACTGCATGAGGATCGGCTTCGCGCGGATGTTCGCCTCGCGAAGGTCCTTTGTGCCCAGGGTGCGCTTCAGGAAAACCTGTCGCGCCTTGCCATTTCCGAGGAACTCTGCGGTTGCGTGCTCCAGCCCCTTCGGCACCCTCTTCCGCACGTAGTACGTACCGTGACGGTCCTTCGCGACGCCGTTCATTGCCCTCATGTCCGATCCCACCGAGCGATACCACCGGCAGGCTTAGAAGAGGTTGATAATGAAGTTGTTTCGGAGTTGTCGAGGGCCTTATTGATACTGGCGCGCCCGAAGAGATTCGAACTCCTGACCCCCAGATTCGTAGTCTGGTGCTCTATCCAGCTGAGCTACGGGCGCTTGCCATCGGCCGGTCGAAGCCGGCGGGCCGGGCATAGCTATAGGCTCTTTCCGGCCTTGGCAAGGCGGCCGGCGACCCACTCCATTTGCCGCCCCCGCCCCCTTTGCGCCCCGCCCGCCCGCCCCCTAAGCCCGCGCGCGTTCGTCGCGGCGGGCGGCGAGCGCGATCGGCTGGTCGGGGATTTTGATGCGGAAGGTCGCGCCGAGGGGGCCGGGGAGGAGGTCGATCTCGCCGCCATGGGCGCGCACCAGTTCGGCGGCGATTGCGAGGCCGAGGCCGGAGCCGCCGGTGCGGGTCGAGCCGTGGAACGGCTCGAACAGATGCGCCCGCGCGGCGTCGGGGACGCCGGGCCCAGTGTCGGCGACCTCGATGACGACGACGGCGCCCTCGCGGCACCCGGTGATGCGGATCTGGTCGCGGCGCGGGTCGTTGAGGCCGCGCGCCTCCAAGGCCTGCGTGGCGTTGCGGACGAGATTGACGAGAACGCGCAGCAGCTGGTCGCGGTCGGCCTCGATGATGAGGCCGCGCTCGATCGACGGGATCCAGCCGACCGGCGACTCCGGCGTAAGGCCGAGGGTGTCGCGCACGTCCTCGACCAGGTCGGCGAGGGCGACCGGACGGCGATCGGGCGCCGGCTCCTGGGCGCGGCCGTAGGACAGGGTCGCCTGGCAGAGATCGATCGCGCGCTCGAGCGAGCGCATCAGCTTTGGGGCAAAGCGCTGCACCTGCGGATCGGGAAGCTTCGCCAGCCGGTCGGAGAAGAGTTGGGCCGACGCGAGGAGGTTGCGCAGGTCGTGATTGATCTTCGAGACCGCAAGGCCGAGCGCCGCGAGCCGCGTCTTCTGCGCCAATGTCGCGGCAAGTTCGCCTTGCATCCCGGCGAGCTCGCGCTCGACGAAGCCGATTTCGTCCGCGCCCCGATGCGGCACCATGATGCGCGCCGGGTTTTCAGGCTCGTCGCTGAACGCCATCATGTTGGCGGCGATGCGATAGAGCGGGCGCACGAACAGGTAATGCAGCGCAAAGTAGATGAGCGCCGCCGTCGAAGCCGAGATCGCGATCGAGACCAGGAGCACGTTGCGCGAATAGCGCAACATCGCCTGCCGCAGCGGCCCTTCCTCCAACACAACCTCGACGAACTGGCCGCCCATCGGCGCCGGTCCCACGGCGCGCAGGAGGTCCGTGTCCTTGACGAACAGCAGCGTCTCGAACGCCTCGACGATATCGTGAAGCGCCATCATGTCACGGATGTCGACCTGCTGGCGCACCTCGTCCTTGAGACCGGTGAAGGCGAGCAGGCGGCGCTGCTGGCCCATCTTGAGCGCCAGCGCCCGCGCCCCGATGCTGTCGAGGATCTGCTTGGAGAGGTCATCGGGAACCTCGGGCGCCGCAGCGAACACCAGCGCCGCGGTATACGACGCGGCGAGCTTGTTGCCGATCCAGACCAGGCGGAAATTCGAGACCGACGGCACGTAGAACACGATTTCCGCCAGCATCATGAAGAGGACGGTCAAGATCAGGAGCTTCGCCGACATGCCAAAGCGGATGCGCGGCCGCGGTGGCGCGGTCGTCGCAGATGGCGGGTCGGGGTCGCGTCGTGTCAGCACCAGCTCGTCTCAGCCCTTGCGGTTCAGCCAGCCCGTCAGCCGCCGCTTCCGCGTGTGCGCGGCACCAGGCGCAAAGAAGCTCAGCGCCGCGCGCTTGTTGATCTCCCCGAACGTGGGGTAGGGCACCGCCACCTGCGCCATGCCGCCGATATCGATGCCGTGCTCGATGGCAAGCGCCCAGGCACCGATCATCTCGCCGGCATGAGCCCCGACGATGGAAGCGCCGAGGATTCGGCCCAGCCTGCCGGTCACCACTTTGACGTGGCCGCACGTGCGGCGATCGGCCTGGGCGCGGTCGTTGTCGCGATAAGACCAACGCAGAACGTGGATATCGTATCCCTTCGCTTTGGCCTCGGCGTCGGACAGGCCGACGCGGGCAATTTGCGGGTCCGTGAAGGTCACCCACGGGATAGCATCATAGCGCACTTTGGCAGGGGAACGGAACAGCACCTCCCGAATGACAATTCCGGCATGATACTCGGCGATATGTGCCGACATCATGGCGCCCGCAGCGTCCCCGATCGCATAGACCCGCCGGTTCGAGGTGCGCAGCCGCGCGTTGACGACAATGCCGCCGTCTGCCTGTTTGATGTGCGCCTTGTCGAGGCCGAGGCCGGCAATCCGGGGAACCCGGCCGGATGCGACCAGGAGATGGCTCGCCATGATGGTCTCGGTCGCCTCGCGCACGGCGACCGCGAGAAGGATGCCGTCGGCGCTTTCCTTGATGGAGGTCACTGCGGTTCCGTCGCGGATCGCGATCCCTTCAAGGGCGAGTGCGTCGGCGACGATCGCCGCGCATTCGGGGTCCTCAGCGCCCAGCAAGCGCCCCGCTTCGATGATGGTCACCGCGGCGCCGAGCCGCCGGAATGCCTGGGCAAACTCGAGACCGATCGGGCCGCCGCCGAGCACCGCAAGATGCGTCGGCACGGCCGGCAGATCGAACACCGTCTCATTGGTGACAAAGGGGACCTCGTCGAGGCCGGGAATCGGCGGGATGGCGGGCGCCGATCCGGTAGCGATAACGAATGTCGGCGCCCTCACCTCCGTGGTGCCATCGACTGCGACCCGGTCGCGTGCGACGAACGACCCCGTCCCCGATAGGATATGCACCCCCGAACCGCCGAAACGTTCCTTGGCAACATTCGGTGCGACAGCGGCGATCGTCCGGCGCACATGCGCCTGGACGCGGGCAAAATCGATCCGCGGCTTGGCGTCGATGCCGAGGGGGCCTGCCGTGGCGCTGTCGTGGGCGCGCTGCGCGGCGGCGAGCAACGCCGTCGCCGGCACGGTGCCGTAATGAAGCTGGTCGCCGCCCATCTTGTTTTTCTCGATAAGCACGACCGACGCGCCGATGGCACCGGCAGCGCCCGCGATCATGAGCCCGCCGGCCCCGGCTCCGATCACGCAAATGTCCGGCGTCAGCTCTTCGGCCAAGCCTGCCTCCCAAACCCGCTGTCCGCCAAGGTGCTGCTCCGCCGCGCACCGAAGCGGTGATCGCAATGTGCGATCGGCGTCGCTTATACACTATCCGCGTGCGCGTTCGGCGCCGTGCCTTGAGAAGCGTTCGAAATTCCGTCGCGGCAGAAATTCGCGGGTGGCGAATCTGCGCCGGGCACACTAGATTGGTCCGGCGGGGCTGCTGGGTGCGTCAGGAGCCTTATCCCCGGGGCCTTATCGATCCTTAAGGGAGCTGTCCCTGGCCGGGCTCGTGGGCTCGGACATATGGCGCCCACCTACTTTCGTAGGGAACCCGGGATCGTTGCTCCAACGGCCTTGGTGGCTCCGCACTTTATCCCATGGCAGACCAGGACAACTCCGTCGCGGCCCGCAAAGCCGAACTTCGTCGCGAAGCCGTCGCGCGGCGTGATGCCTTGCCGCCGCCCGAACGCCGAATTGCCGCGGAGACGATCGCGGCGCGCGGACTGCCCGAAGGTCTCGCGGCCGCGGCCGGCGCGGACGCGATCATATCGGGCTATACGCCGCTCAAGAGCGAGATCAATCCGCTGCCGCTGATGCGTCTCCTCGCCGATGACGGCGCGGCCCTCGCGCTGCCGGTGGTGCTCGGCCGCGGCCAGCCGCTGGTCATGCGCGAGTGGTCGTTCCACGCGCCGCTCAAGGCGGGCGTCTGGGGCATCAGCGAACCGCTCGACGATGCGGCCGAAGTGTTCCCCGACGTGCTCATCGTGCCTCTCCTTGCCTTCGACCGGCACGGCCAGCGCATCGGCTATGGCGCCGGCTACTACGACATGACGATCGCGCGGCTGCGCGGGATGAAGCCCGTCGTCGCCATCGGCATTGCCTTCGCCGCACAGGAAGTCGAGAGCGTTCCGGCCACCGCGCGGGACGCGCGCCTCGATCTCGTGCTAACGGAACGCGAGATCATCGACTTCAGGACCTGACTTCGTGCGTATTTTATTTATCGGCGACATTGTGGGACGCAGCGGGCGCGCCATCGTGGTCGAGCGTCTGCCCGCGCTCGTGCGCGACTGGAAACTCGATTTCGTCGTCATCAACGGCGAGAACGCTGCCGGCGGCTTCGGCATTACCGAAACGATCTACAACGATCTCGTCAACGCCGGCGCCGACGCCGTCACGCTCGGCAATCACTGCTGGGACCAGAAGGAGGCGCTCGTGTTCATCGAGCGCGCGCCGCGCCTCATTCGCCCGGTGAATTATCCGAAGGGCACGCCGGGCCGCGGCGCTGCGCTGGTCGAGGCGCGCAACGGCGCGCGCGTCCTCGTCGTCAATGTGATGGGCCGGGTGTTCATGGAGCCGCTCGACGATCCGTTCGCCGCGATGGAGCGCGAAGTTGCGGCGTGTCCGCTCAAGACCGGCGCTGACCTGATCATCGTCGACGTTCACGCCGAAGCGTCGAGCGAGAAGCAGGCGATGGGATATTTCCTCGACGGCAAGGTGAGCCTCGTGATCGGCACCCACACCCATGTGCCGACAGCCGATCATCAGGTGCTGCCCAACGGCACCGCGTTCATGACCGATGTCGGCATGACCGGCGACTACAATTCCTGCATCGGCATGGCCAAGGAAGAGCCGCTGACCCGGTTCCTGCGCCGCATCCCAAGCGGCAAGTTCGAGCCCGCGCTTGGGCCGGCGACGATGTGCGGCCTTGCGGTCGAGACCGACGATGCGACCGGCCTCGCGCGCCGCGTCGCGCCGGTGCGCCTCGGAGCGCGGCTCGAAGAAGCGCGACCGCCGTTCTGGGACAGCGCTGCGCCCGCCGCCGCCATGCCGGCCCCCGGGCTTGTCAGCCGAGGACGATAGGGCCTATTCAGTCCGCGGCGGACATCCCGTCGATCGCCGAATGCTTTCCCATCATGTGAAGAGCAAGGAAGGGAAATCGTCTGCGACGAGACGCGGCCGGTCAGCCGCTGCAGGCAAATCGTGAACGGAGTGCATCATGGGATCAGGGGTCGGCATTCGCCAGGTCGGTTATTACGATTGCGCCGGCGGCGGGCAGGTCGTGGTCGAGAACAACATCGCCTACGTCGCGCACATGCATGCTCCGCACGGCACCTCCATTGTCGACGTGCGCGATCCCAAGAACCCCAAAGAGCTGGCGACCATCAGCATGCCGCAAGGCGCGCACTCCCATAAGGTGCGCTACGGCAACGGTGTGATCGTCGTCAATCACGAGGTCAACTTCGCCGACAAGCGGCCGCTGCCGGCGGACTTCCGCGGCGGCTTCGGCGTCTACGACGTGAGCGCGCCGGCGAAGCCGCGCCTCATCAAGCGGTGGGAGACGGCCGCGGGCTCGGGCGTGCACCGCTACGATTTCGATGGGCGCTATGCCTACATGTCGCCGACCATCGAAGGTTATGTCGGCAACATCGTCATGATCTTCGACTTCAAGGACCCCGCCAACCCGGTCGAGGTCGGCCGCTGGTGGATGCCGGGGCAGTGGACCGCGGGCGGCGAGAAACCGACCTGGGACAAGACCGCCCATCGCTGCCATCATCCGCTGCGACTCGGCAATCGGCTGTTCACGAGCTACTGGCTCGGCGGCTTCGTCATCCTCGACATCGACGACATGACGAAGCCGAAGCTCGTCTCCGGCCTCGACTGGTCGCCGCCGTTCTCATGCCCGACCCACACGGCGCTGCCGATCCCGTTTGCGATCCGCGGTCGCCGTTACGTCCTTGTTGCCGATGAAGACGTGCAGCGACCCGAGGAGGCGCTGCCGGCGTTCATGTGGATGGTGGACGTGACCGACGAAAAGCGGCCCGTTCCGGTTGGCAGCTTCCAGGTCGAGGGCATCGAGGGCAAGCCGCGCACGCCCCTCATGACCGGCTCTCACCAGCCCTGCGAGAAGGTCACCGGGTCGGAAATTCCCTGCGCCTGGTTCTCCCATGGACTGCGGGTGATCGATATTTCCAACCCGCATTCGGTGCGCGAAGTGGCGCACTTCATGCCGGATCCCGCCCCCGGCGCCGATCGCGTTCAGAGCAACGACGTCACCGTGGACGACCGCGGCCTCATCTATCTCCTCGACCGCATCCGCGGCCTGACGATCACTGAGCGCGTTTAGCGGCCGCCGTTCTGCTGGGCTTTGCGGCAGAGACCGAGCGGGTGGCTTTGGGCTTCGGCCATTCGCTATCGCAGAACGTTTCGACCGCCGATTTGACCGCGGCGGTGATGATCGCGCGGTGCTCCGGCGAATTCATCTCGAGTTCCTCGTCGCGATTGATGATCGAGCCCGCCTCGAGCAGGACCGCGGGCATGTGGGTGTTCTTGAGCACCTGCAGCGCATCGTAGCGGTAGACGCCGGCCTCGGCGTCGACGAGTTCGCGCCGCTTATGGCCCATGAATGCCTGCGTGTACTGGCTCGCGAAGGGAACGCCGCTCTCCTTCAATCGCAGCCCAATGAGTTTACCGAACTCGAGGCTCGCCTTGAGGTTGGGATTATCTTTGGAGACGAACAGCGAATAGCCCTTGAACCGATCGCTGAAATAGCTCGGCTTTCCCTCGTACTCCCATTTTTCGAGGAATTGATCGGGCACCGAGTCATGATGGATCGACAGGAACAAGTGCGGCAACAAGTGATTGGCGGCGGCGACGCGCTTGACGAGGCTCGGCCTTGCCGGACCATGCGTCACGAGTAGCGTGGTCTTGGTGAAGCCGTCGTCGATCAGGCTCTTTTCGATTTCCTTCGCTTGACGCAGATTGAAATCGTACTCCCCCGCATTGCGCGCACTCAGCGCGCCGTAGACCTCCTCGCTGTGGCCCACGTCCACAACCATGCGGAACTGCGACCGGTCGCAGGCCGGCGCTTCGGAATTCTTCGCGACCTTGCTCGCCTCGGCGGCCTTGTTGCTCTCCGCAGCCCGCGCCCCGGCGCCGGTAAGCGGCATGAGCGCGGCGGCGGCGATCAAAATCGCCATGACGTCTCGGCTCTGCTTCATCAAATGGTCCCCCTTCCCGGTTGCGCCGATCGCGTCGTCGATCGGCTCATGGCGCCGTCATCTTATTGGATAGTACCCGGCCCTAGCCGCCCCCGAATCATTGAACTCATAATGCCACCACTCCCGCGCGTAATTATGGAATCCTTCGGCCAAAAGAGCGCGCCGGAGCTTGCCGCGATTGACCCGCGCATCGGCGGAAATGCCTGAACTTGCCGTCGAACTGAGGTCCGAAAAGCAGTCGTAGGCGGTACCGAGATCAAGGCTCGATTCTCTCGCCCGCTGCTCGAAAGGTCCGTCACACCGCCCCCCCGTGGAAGGTGTCGCATCGCTATCCCCCTCCCTCACGAGGCCGACATCGATCGCGATGCCGAGCGAATGCCTCGAATAGAGCGAAATATACCCGAGTGCGAAGAGCCGCGATTTGTCGAGATTGGGGTAAAAAATGGGCTTCATCGTGTCGCCGCCGCGCGATCTCGACCACACCACGAAGGCGCGCACCGCCTGAAGCGGCCGGTAGCAGTCATAGACTTTGAGCGCCAGGCCTTCGGCGGCAAGCCGCGCCTGCGCGCGCGCCAGCGCCCTCGCAACGCCCGGGCGCGTCATGCATTCGGCGCGCTCATAGCCAGGCACCACCTGCCCGGTGAAATTGAAGGAGGTGGCGTACCGGATGTCCTGGTGGATGCCCGGTGCGATATCGCGCAGACGAACCAATCCCGCCGGCACCATCTCCTGGCTCCAGGAGCGAGGGGCGAGCAGCGCCGTCAGCGCGACGAGGAGCGTGCCGAAGCACCCGCGCGCGATCGCTGCGCCGATCCGCGTGATGCGCGGCATCGGGAGCGTGGACCTCAGCCCCATGAGTGCAACGCCATGCGGCTATCGTTTCCGGCTCTGCCGCCTCATGCGCCCTTGGGTGCGCCGAGATTCTCTTTCAGGAATGCCAGCGTGCGACTCCAGGCGAGGTCGGCGGCGGCCTTGTTGTAGCGCGCGGCGCCGGTGTCGTTATTGAAGGCGTGCTGGGTGCCCGGATAGATGTAGATCGTGTAGCGCTTGTTGTTTGCCTTCAATGCCGCCTCGAAGGCCGGAATGCCTTTGTCGATATTCTCGTCGTTCTCGGCGTATTGCAGCAGGAGCGGCGCCTTGATCGCCGCCACCTTCTCGGCCGGCGGCTGAACGCCGTAATAGGGAACGGCCGCCGTGATGTCCGGGCTGTCGGTGGCGAGCCGGTTGACGACACCGCCGCCGAAGCAGAACCCCACGGTGCCGACCTTGCCGGTCGATTCCGGATGCGTTGCGAGGAATGCCGCGCCGGCGACCGCCGCCGCGATCATCGCTTCGCGATCGGTCTTGGTGTGGAGCTCGCGCGCCTTGTCCTCGTCGTCCGGCGTGCCGCCGTTGACGGACAAGAGGTCGGGCGCAAGTGCCAGAAAGCCCTCGGCCGCAAGCCGTCGCGCGACATCCTCGATATGCGGGTTGAGGCCGCGGTTCTCGTGGATCACGAGCACCGCGGGACGCTTGCCCTTGTCCTTGGGCCGCGCGAGATAGCCACTGATCTTGCCTTTCGGGGAATCGTAGGAGATGCGATCGATCGCGAGCCGCGCATCGTTCGCCGCGACGATCGCGGCCTTGGCGTAATCGTTCTGCAACAGACCGACCATCGCCGCTGCTGCGGCGGCGGTGCCGGCAAGTTCGGTGAGCCGGTCGAGGAAGGCGCGCCGGCTCATGCCGCCGTGGGTGAAATGATGGTAGAGATCGACGATGCGTTGATCCATGACGTTTCTCCCGCACCCGCAACGTTTATCCGCAAGCCCCGCGAAAAGCTCCGCAAACCCGCCGTCGCGATGCCATGGCGTCATCGCCAAAGTTTCGCTATGTCGAACGGGGTTTGCTTGAGGCTGAGAGTAGCATGAAATCTTGCCGTTCGCGATTTTTCCCCGTTCTTTTGTTGGGTCTCGCCGTGCTGGGAATGCTTGCGCCGCCGTCGCGCGCCGCAGCGCAGACGTTCCCGTTCGGCCGCGAGCTGAAGCTCGATGTCAATCCGATGCGCGGGTCGAAGAAAGTCCCGATCATCGAGATCGGCGACCGCGGCGAAGCGGAAATCGACCTGTGGTGCAACACCGTCAAGGCGCAGCTCATCGTCGCCGCCGACACCATCACCATCATCACCGGTGAAATGACGTCGCGCCAATGCGCTCCCGACCGCGCCCGTGCAGACGACGACCTTCTCGCCGCGCTCAACCAGGTGACCAACTGGCGGATGGAGGACGTCTCGCTCGTCCTCACCGGCGGCTCGACGTTGCGATTCCGGATCCAGACGAATTAGCCGTAGTTCATCGGCGAGCTTACGTGTCCGCGAGGATGCGGGTCGCGGCGTCATCGCCCGCTTTGATGGCGCCGGTGAAGCCGCCGAAGCCGGCGAAGGCGGAGGCGAGGTAGAGCCCCGGAATCGCGGTCGTGACCGAACGCTCGATGCCGCGCCAGATCGGGCCGTTCGGCGGCAGCGGCGCGAATCCATAGATCGCGCCGCCTGGCGTGCCGAGATAGCTGTTCATGGAATGCGCGGTGTTGAACACCGCCGCGACGACGTGGCGCGCGAAGCCCGGAAACGCGCGGTCGATCGCGGCCGCGACGGCGTCGCGCCATGCCGCGCGCTTGGCGTTGTGGGCATCCGGGTCGAGCCCGGTCCAGTTGTCGAGGCGGTCAGGGCCGACGACCGACACCGGATAGGGCGGACCGCCGAGCCCCGAATCGATGGCGGAGAAATTGACCGCTGTCATCACCGGCGCCTCGTCGCCCGGCGGCCCCGCGAGCAGAGCCGCGCTGCGGCGATAGTCCGTGAGCTTGTGCATCCACGAGGGCAGTAGGAAATTCGCGAACGTCCGCATGCCGAGGTCCGTCGGCGGGATCGAAAGCCCGTAGGTCGCCGAGAACACCGAGATCGAGAGTTTCCGTGTCGCGTAAGATGCCGCAAACGCGGCCCGCGCCGATTTCGGCAGCATATCGGCGACCGACGCCGGCGCTGCGTTGGCGATGATGATGGAGGCCGAGTGCTCGACCGCGTTCTCGCCGCGCCGATCGGCGTGCGTCACGGCGGCGGCGCGGCCGTTGCGATCGAGGCGGATCGCGATCGCCTTGCGGCGCACCTGCACCTCGCCGCCCGCGGTCTTGATGGCGCGCGCGAGCGCGCTCGAGAGGCGCTGCGAGCCGCCCTTGATGAAGCGGCCGCCGGAGCCGAGGTAGCCGCCCTGGGCGAGCGCGAAGAACACCCACCACAGCGTATCGGGATCGTCGTGGTAATAGGCGAGATTGGCGGCGAGCGCGCATTTGACGGCTTCGTCGTCCCCGAAGGCGCGATCGAACACGTCCGTCACCGACGACCGCCAATCGCGGATCAACGGGCGAAGCTTCAGCAGGGCCGCGAAGGCCTCGCGCGGATTGCGCAAGGCGCCGCGCCTGCGGCCGAGCGCGCCGAAGCCCGTGGCGATCGCCTCGGCGTCGCGCAGCACTGTCTCGATCCCAGCGCGAGCCGCGGGAAAGCGCGTCGACAGTGCCGCACGCGCCGCCGCAAAACCTTCCGGGAGGATGAATGGCGCGCCCACCGGGCCGCCGCGCACCTCATAGAGACTGCCGGTCGGCACCCACTCGACGGCATCGAGCACGCCTACGCGCGCCAGCACGTCGTGCTTAAGGTCGTGCGGATCGCGCGCATCGCTCGTTTCGTGCAGCCCGGCTTCGATGATGAGGTCGCCGGATTTATAGGTCGATGCCGCGCCGCCGACCGAGTTGCCGCGCTCGAGGACGAGCGTCTTGCGGCCGGCACGTGCGAGGAGCGCGCCGGCCGTCAGTCCGCCGAGCCCCGAGCCGATGACGATGACGTCGTAAGAGTCGGACAATCGTATCTCTTCCGATGCAAAAGGGCGGCCTTGCGGCCGCCCCATGCTAGCTTTGATCTCCCCGTTGCGGGGAGGCGAACGACACCGGGACTTAGAAGTCCATCCCGCCCATGCCGCCCATGCCACCGCCGCCCGGCATCGCCGGCATTGCGGGTTTGTCCTTCGGCACTTCGGCGACCATGGCTTCCGTGGTGACGAGGAGCCCTGCGACGGATGCCGCATCCTGCAGCGCCGCGCGCACCACCTTGGCCGGATCGATGATGCCCTTCTCGACCATGTCCACGTAGTTCTTCGGTCTGGGCATCGAAGCCGAAGGTCTCGGACTTGTTGTCCATGATCTTGCCGACCACGATCGAGCCTTCGACGCCGGCGTTCTCCGCGATCTGGCGGACCGGAGCCTCCAGCGCCTTCAGCACGATGTTGATGCCGGCCTGGACGTCGTGGTTGCTGTCGGTGATCTTGCCGACCGCCTTCTTGGCGCGCAGCAGCGCAATGCCGCCGCCCGGCACGATGCCTTCCTCGACCGCGGCGCGGGTCGCGTTGAGCGCGTCTTCGACGCGGTCCTTCTTCTCCTTGACCTCGACCTCGGTCGCGCCGCCGACGCGGATCACCGCGACGCCGCCCGCAAGCTTGGCGAGACGCTCCTGCAGCTTCTCGCGGTCATAGTCCGAGGTGGTCTCCTCGATCTGAGCCTTGATCTGGTTGACCCGGGCCTCGATGTCGGCCTTCTTGCCGGCGCCGTTGACGATGGTGGTCTTCTCCTTTTCGAGGATGACCTTCTTGGCGCGGCCGAGCATCGCAACGGTCACGTTTTCGAGCTTGATGCCGAGATCTTCGGAAATGAGCTGGCCGCCGGTCAGGATCGCGATGTCCTCGAGCATCGCCTTGCGGCGATCGCCGAAGCCCGGCGCCTTCACCGCCGCAACCTTGAGGCCGCCGCGCAGCTTGTTGACCACGAGGGTCGCGAGCGCTTCGCCTTCCACGTCCTCGGAAATGATCAGCAGCGGCTTGCCCGACTGCACCACCGACTCCAGCACCGGCAGCATCGCCTGCAGGCCGGAGAGCTTCTTCTCGTGGAGCAGGATGTAGACGTCCTCAAGCTCGGCGATCATCTTCTCCGCATTAGTGATGAAGTAGGGCGAGAGGTAGCCGCGGTCGAACTGCATGCCCTCGACGATCTCGACCTCGGTGTCGAGCGATTTCGCCTCCTCGACCGTGATCACGCCCTCGTTGCCGACCTTCTGCATCGCCTGGGCGATCATCTTGCCGATCTTGCTGTCGCCGTTCGACGAGATGGTGCCGACCTGGGCGACTTCGGCGGACGAGCTCGACCTTCTTGGCGCGCTTGGCGATGTCACGGACCACGGCCGCGACCGCAAGATCGATGCCGCGCTTGAGGTCCATCGGGTTCATGCCGGCGGCAACCGACTTGGCGCCTTCGCGGATGATCGCACTGAGCGAGGAGCGTTGCCGTGGTGGTGCCGTCGCCGGCGAGATCGTTGGTCTTCTGGGCGACCTCGCGCACCATCTGCGCGCCCATGTTTTCGAACTTGTCTTCAAGCTCGATCTCCTTGGCGACCGTCACGCCGTCCTTGGTAATGCGCGGCGCGCCGAACGACTTGTCGAGAACGACGTTGCGGCCCTTGGGGCCGAGCGTCACCTTGACCGCATTGGCGAGAATATCGACGCCGCGCAACATCTTGTCGCGGGCTTCGGCGGAAAATTTTACGACTTTGGCTGCCATGGATTCCCCCTGACCTTACGCGATGACGCCCATGATGTCGGACTCCTTCATGATCAGGAGCTCCTCACCGTCGAGCTTGACCTCGGTGCCGGACCATTTGCCGAACAGCACCTTGTCGCCGACCTTGAGGTCGATCGGAATGAGCTTGCCGGACTCATCGCGGCCGCCAGGACCGACAGCGGTGACTTCGCCCTGCTGGGGCTTCTCGCGTGCGGTATCCGGAATGATGATGCCGCCGGCACTCTTCTGCTCGGCGTCGATGCGCTTGACGACCACGCGGTCGTGAAGGGGTCGGAACTTGGTTTTTGCCATTGTGACCTCGTCGCCGCGCAAAGGCGCGGACTTTTGGCTGGAATTCGAAAGGGCGGGGCGCTAGCACTCGATCAACACGAGTGCCAAGGCACGCGGGAAATATGGTGTTGGCCGCGCAGAGTCAAGCTTCGCGCGAGATGTGACGAGCGCCATGGCGGCGGACGGGCGCTTGGCGACTCCTTTGCGGCGTCCGCTAGAATGCGCGCGGGTCTTGAACGCGCCTGAAGGCTTGCGATGTCGCAACGTTCGCCGTGGTGGATGCCGGATATCCATGCCGACCGCCGGCCGATGTTGCGGGCGCGCGGGCGTATCGTCTCCGCACTCCGCAATCACCTTGAGGAGCGCGATTTCGTCGAGGTCGAAACGGCAGTCCTCCAGCGCTCGCCGGGCAATGAAGCCCATCTCCACGCCTTTGCGACCGAGCTCGTGGCGCCAAGCGGCGCTCAGTCGCGGCTCTATCTTCACACGTCGCCGGAATTCGCCTGCAAGAAGCTGCTGGCTGCCGGCGAGCGGCGGATTTTCGAATTCTCCCGCGTGTTCCGAAATCGCGAGCGCGGCGCCCTGCACCACCCGGAATTCACCATGCTGGAGTGGTATCGCGTGGGCGAGCCCCATACCGCCGTCATGGACGATTGCCTGAGCTTTCTCCGCATCGCCGCCGAGACCACCGGGACGAAAAGCTTTGCATTTCGCGGCCGCGCCGCCGACCCCTTCGCCGAACCGGAACGCTTGACCGTCACGGAGGCTTTCGCGCGCCACGCCGGCATCGATCTCATGGCGACGCTCGACCAGGGCGCCTCCGATCGCGACGCCTTCGCGGCGCAGGCCAGCGCCGCCGGCATCAGGCTTGGCCATGACGACACCTGGAGCGACATTTTCAGTCGCGTGCTGGTGGAGCGGATCGAACCGCATCTCGGCAATGGCCGCGCCACGCTCCTCACCGAATACCCGGCAGTCGAGGCCGCGCTGGCCCGCCGGAAGCCCTCGGACCCGCGCGTCGCGGAGCGCTTCGAGCTTTTCGTATGCGGGGTCGAACTTGCCAACGGCTTCGGCGAACTCACCGACCCCGACGAGCAGCGCATCCGTCTCGAAGCCGAAATGGACAAGAAAGAACGCGTGTACGGTGAGCGTTATCCGATCGACGAAGAGTTCCTGGCCGCCCTCGCCCGGATGCCGGATGCCTGCGGCTGCGCTCTCGGCTTCGATCGTCTGGCGATGCTCGCCACCGGCGCCTCCCGCGTGGACCAGGTGATCTGGACGCCGCTGCCCGAAGACGATTAACAGCCCGCCCACAGTCCGTAGAAGTTCCGTAGCCCGGATGAGCGAAGCGACATCCGGGGTCGTGGCTGCTGCCCCGGATGTCGCTTCGCTCATCCGGGCTACGGACTGGCTGACAAAATGAGCCGCCCGTCTCCGATGAACCGATCGTCCCGTCCGGCCGACCAAACGGCAGAGAAATCGGCACGTCAGGGGACGCATCATGCTCGATTCGCGGAATGCAGTGTGCGTGCGCGGGCTGCGCAAGAGCTTCAACAAGCCCGCCGTTCGCGACATCGATCTCACGATCGGCGCCGGCGAATTCTATGGTCTGCTCGGGCCAAACGGTGCCGGCAAGACCACGACGCTGCGCATGATCACCGGGCTGATGAAGCCCGACGCCGGCAGCATCAATATTTTCGGCGTCAATGCGCTCGTCGATCCGCGCGCCGCCAAAAGGATGATTGCCTGGCTGCCCGACGAGCCGATGCTCTACGACAAGCTCAATCCCCTCGAATACCTTGAATTCGTCGCCGGCCTGTGGGGCATCGATGCGGCGACGGCGCAGCATCGTGCCCACGAACTTCTGGAAACGCTCGAGCTATGGGAGCATCGCGCCGAGCGCTGCGAGGGCTTTTCGCGCGGCATGAAGCAGAAGGCGGCGCTTGCCGGCGCGCTGATCCACGATCCGAAGCTTCTCATTCTCGACGAGCCGCTGAGCGGCCTCGATGCCGCCATCGCCCGCCAGGTCAAGAACCTGCTGCTCGATCGCGCCAAGGGCGGCTGCACCATCATCCTCACCACCCATGTGCTGGAAGTTGCGGAGCGGCTGGTCGACCGAATTGGCATCATCGACCAGGGACAATTGATGGCGGAAGGCACCCTCGACGACCTGCGCGCCCGCTCCGGCCGGCGCGATTCGACTCTCGAAGATGTGTTCCTTGGCCTTGTCGGTGAACGTCAGGATGCCAACGGACCTTTGGGGCTTGCGGCATGACCCCGGGATCGACCCTCTGGTTGCTGCTCCAGGAATTTCGGCTGCAACGCAAGAGCGCCGCCACGACCAAGCGGATGCTCATTATCGCCGGCTGCCTATTCCTTTTGCTGCATGCTGCCGCGTTTCCGCTCGCCTTTGCGATGCTGTCGATGCCGGCAATCCCGCACGGCGACGAAGTGTGGGTCTATGCGGGAGCGACTGCCGCTCTCCTTTTTCTACTGCTGACCACGATCTCCACCACGCTCATCAGTGTCGTTCAGGCGATCTATGGGCGCGGCGACATCGACCTGTGGCTGTCCTCGCCGCTCGCGCCGCGTTCGATCGTCCTCGTGCGTGTCGGCGCGATTGCCCTCAAAGCATGTCTGGGGTGGGCTCTGTTTGCGCTGCCGTTCGCAGATGCGTTCGGCCTCGTGGTCGCGCCCAAGTGGTTCGCGCTCTATCTGGTGGTGCCAAGCCTTGCCTTGCTCGGCACCGGCGTGAGCCTTGTCCTGGCGGTCGGCCTCTATCGGCTGTTGGGGCCCCGCCGCACCCGGGTTTTTGCCCAGATTCTTGGGGCAGTCATCGGCATGATGGCGATGCTGCCGCAATTCTATAACTTCGCGTCGCGGGAGCAGAGCGCAGCGGCCGCAAAACAGCTCGGCGGCTACTTGAGCACGATTGCCTGGCCGGCGCTCGACAGCTGGATCTGGCTGCCGGCGCGCGCACTCATGGCGGAGCCGTTTCCCGCGGCCATGTTCGCGATCGTCTGTTTCGGCACCTTCACGCTCGCTGCCGTTGGACTGGCGAGCTGGTTCGTTGCCAGCATGGCGGGCGCGCAGGGCACCAGCAAGGGAAGCCCCCGCAAGACTACAGTGCGTCGGTTCAATACTGCGACCCTTTCAGCGATGCGGCGCAAGGACATTCTTCTCATCGCCCGCGATCCCTGGCTCCTGACACAGGTTCTGCAGCAAGCCGTTGCGTCCCTGCCGTTCGCCATCATGATCTGGCGCTTCAGCGCCAACGGCCATTCGCTTGCGTGGGCCGTGATGGCGCCGATCGCCGGCGGTCTCGCCGCCGCCCTCACCTGGCTCACGGTTTCCGGCGAACGCGCGCCGGACCTCCTTTATGCCGCGCCGGTGCGCCGGTTCGATGTGCTGCGCGCAAAGCTCGAAGCGGCACTCGTTCTGATCGCCGGCGCGATGACCGCGCCGATTGCAATTGCCTGGTATGTCGATCCCTGGCTCGGGCAGGTCCTGCTGTTCTGCTGCACCGGCGCCGCGATCTCCAATGCGCTCCTCGAAATGCGCTATCCGGCGCCTGGCCGGCCCAGCGAATTCAATCAGCGCCGTCGCGACAACTGGGGCCTAGGGCTGCTCGAAATGTTGATCGGCCTCGCCTGGGGCGGCACCGCGGCAGGCATGATGGCGAGCGGCCTGTTCGCCTTCGTCGGCCTTGCTCTCCTCGCACTCATCATTTTGCCGATGTACCTTTCCTGGCGCGAAACTACCGCGGCACTTGCGGCATAGTCGGGGCACTGCTGCGACGCGGGCATGCCTTCACACGCTGCCCGATCCAGTCGATAAGAGCGGTGGCCGCGCTGGCGCGGCCAACTTCGCCGGAGAGGCTGATGACGGCCAGAACCCTGCGCAGCGTTGCGCAGCTGCGCGATGCCGGTCTGGTGCCGGCGCGCAAGGTCAAGGCACTGACGCAGGTGGCGACGCGCTATGCGGTCGCTATCACGCCGGCGATGGCCGAACTGATCGATCGCGCCGATCCGGCCGATCCGATCGCGCGCCAGTTCGTCCCCGATCCGGCGGAGCTTGAGACCCAACCGCCCGAGCGCGCCGACCCGATCGGCGATGATGCGTTCAGCCCGGTCACCGGCATCGTGCATCGCTATCCGGACCGCGTGCTCCTCAAGCTCGTGCATTCGTGTCCGGTCTATTGCCGGTTCTGCTTTCGGCGCGAAATGGTCGGCCCGAGCGGACGGGGCGGGCTCAACGCGCGTCAGCGCGAGGCGGCCTACGCCTATATCCGCGAGCATCCCGCCATCTGGGAGGTCATCCTGACAGGGGGCGATCCGTTGGTATTGCCGCCGGCGCGCCTGTGTGCGGCGATGGCGGCGCTTGGTGCGATCGACCACGTCAGGGTCGTGCGCATCCACACCCGCGTGCCCGCCGTCGCGCCCGAGCGCGTCTCCGCCGCGATGGTCGCGGCACTCACGGTCCCCGGCAAGACCACCTATGTGGCGCTCCACGCCAACCATCCGCGCGAACTGACGTCTGCTGCGCGCGCCGCCTGCGCCCGCATTATCGATGCCGGCATTCCGATGCTCAGCCAGTCAGTGCTGCTCAAGGGCGTCAATGACGACATCGACACATTGATGGCGTTGATGCGGGCTTTCGTCGAATGCCGGATCAAGCCCTATTACCTCCATCATGCCGATCTCGCCCCCGGCACCGCGCACCTGCGGACCTCGATCGAGACCGGCCAGCAATTGGCGGAGGAACTGCGGCGGCGCGCATCCGGCCTGTGCCAGCCCGCCTACATGCTCGACATTCCGGGCGGCGCCGGCAAAGTGCCGATCGCATCCAGCCATGTTCGGCCGTCGGCGGGCGACAGCGCGTACGAGGTGCAAGCAGATGATGGCGCCTGGCGCCCCTACCCGCCGCGATAGCGCGGACGTCGTCTCGAAAATTTCGCGAGTTCGTAGGGTGGGCAAAGGTGCGCTCTCGCGCGCCGTGCCCACGCGGAAATGCTGCACGTGGGCACGCGCGGACGCGTCCGCGCTTTGCCCATCCTACGCAAGCGACCCGAGCAATAACGCTCACCCCGGAACGATGGAGACCTCGCGGCCGTCGGCACCGTCGCCGAACAGGCGCAGCCGGTAGAAGTGCGCATAGCGGCCGCTGCGCGCCAACAACTCGGCGTGGCGGCCCGACTCGACGATCGTCCCCTTTTCGACCACGTGGATCATGTCGGCCTGCACGATGGTGTGCAGGCGGTGGGCGATGACGAGCGTGGTGCGGCCTTTGATGAGCTTGGTCATCGCCTCCTGCACGTAGCGCTCGGATTCCGAATCGAGCGCCGCGGTCGGCTCGTCGAGCAGGATGATCGGCGCATCGCGGATCAGCGCGCGGGCGATGGCGATGCGCTGGCGCTGGCCGCCGGAGAGTTGCGCACCGTGCTCGCCGACCATGGTGTCGTAGCCCGCCGGGAATTCCGAGATGAATTCCTCCGCATGGGCCGCGCGCGCCGCCGCCGCGATCTCGGCATCGGTTGCGCCCGGCCGGCCGAGCCCGATGTTGTAGCGGATCGAGCCGTGGAACAGGAAAACGTCCTGGCCCACATAGGCGATGTGGCGGCGGATCGAATCCGGCGACACGTCCGCGTAGTCCTGGCCGTCGAGCCGGATCGCGCCGCGCTGCGGCGTATAGAGCGCCAGCACAAGATTGAAGATCGTGGTCTTGCCGCCGCCGGACGGACCGACGAAGGCGGTGACAGCGCCCGGCTCGGCGTCGAACGACATGCCGTCGAGCACCGGCGTGTTGGGGCGGTAACCGAACGACACGCGGTCGAAGGCGATGCGGCCGCGCTCGATCTTCACGTCGCGGCGTGGCGTGCCCGTCTGCGGGTCGGGCGCATCCAATACATCGAACAGGATCTGCACGCCCGCGAGCGCGTTGTGCAACTCGATGTTGAGCCGGGCGATGCGCTTCGCCGGCTCGTAGGCGAGCAGGAACGCGCTGATGAAGGATACGAACCCGCCCGGCGCGCCGCCCAGCACCAGCACGTGATAGCCGCCGTACAGGAACACGAGGCCGATGGCGACGCCGCCGAGCGATTCCATCAGCGGCGTCGAACGGTTCGACACCCGCGCGAGCTTGTTGGACGCGCGCTCGACCTCGCCGACGCTCTGGTAAATCTGCCGGCGCGCGAGGTCCTCGAGATTAAACGCCTTGATGACCTTGAAGCCCTGGATCGTCTCCTGCATCGTCTTGAGGATGTCGGCGCCGCTGCCGTACTGAGTGCGGGTGATGGCGCGCACGCGCTTGACCAGCTTGCGCACGGTCAGCACCGCAGGCGGCATGACCACGAAGCCGATGAGCGACAACAGCGGCGCCTGCCACACCATGACGATGATGAGCGCGACGAGCGACAGGAGATCGCGCCCCAGCGTGTTGACGATAAGGTTCAGCGCCTGGCTGGCGGCGCCTGCCGCAAAAGTGATGCGCGCCGCAAACTCCGACGAGTGGCGGTCGGCGAAAAAACTGACGTTCTGTGCCAGCAGCTTGTCGAACAGGCGCCGCTGATTGTGGGCGAGAATGCTGTTGCTGATGCGCGCCAGCATCACCGCCTGGCCGTAGCTGGTGAATCCCTTGATGGTGAAAATCACGATCGCGGCGACCGACACGATCGCAACGCCCTGGAAGCTCCGGGCCACATAGGCCTCGTCAAGGCCGTGGCCGATGAGCCAGGCCGCGCTCGCCGTGCACCCCGCGCCCACCGCCATGAACGTCAGCGCGATCGCATAAGCGCGCCAATGGCTGCGGGCATGCTCCGCCAGCAGCCGCCGGATCAAGGCAGGCGAACCGTTCGGATCGGCAAAGAAGCCGCGCCCCCAACGAGACAACATTCGGTTCGGTCCGAGGCGCCCCCCGCGCCCACCTTACGGCTCTACCGGACAAAGCCTGCAATGTCTACGCATTGCCGCCCCAAAACCGGCATTTTGCGGCCAGAATGAGGCTCTTCCTGCCCCGAGCGCACGCGGAGCCGTTGCTTCGTAGGGTGTGCAAAGCGCGGACTTGTCCGCGCGTGCGCACCATTGCCTCGCCAAAAGGTGCGCACGGCGGAACCAGATCGGTGCCCAAAACGGACCGCCTCGGCCGCCTTTGCACACCCTACGGGCTATGCCTCTCCGCGGCGGCGCAGCCATTCGACCGCGGGCAGATTGATGTTGAAGCGCGCTGCGGTGCGCTCGACGAACGCGGCGGTGGTGCGCGCCATCTGAGCAAAATCGATCTTTTCGTCGAGATCGACGGCAACGCCCCGCCAGACGACGTAGCCACCGAGCGCGATCGCGACAGCGATCAGCACGTAGACCACCCCGAGCGCGATCGGGATCTTGACCCCCATGGCGGTGCCGGCAAAGCCAGCCAGCCGCAGCCCCGCGACGGCCCCGATCACCGCAAACATCGATACCGCACGGCTCTGCCGCGTCGTCCGCGGAAAGCCGAGCAGCGCGAACGCCATCACGCCGAAGGCCAGCGGATAGAGCGCGCCGTAGATACGGTCGTGCATTTCGACACGGAACTGACCCGGCGACTGTTTGAAGATCGGGTCGTTCGCATCCGGGAACGCGAGTTCCCAGAGGTATTTCTCGCGCAGCCCGATATTGGTCTGCGGCGCCGGAGCAAGCCGCGTCAGGTCGAGCGCGTATTGATCGAACACCACCATGGTGGGGTCGCGTTCCTTCGGTCGGCGGCGCTGCACGTTGCCGTCGCGCATGATCAGGAACGAGCCGTCATTCTTCTGCACGATCTGCCCGTATTCGGCGACGATGGTCGATCGTTCCTCGGGGTTGCGGGTGTCGTCGATGAAGATGCCGCGGAACTGGTTCTCTGCCTGCCGTTCCCGGATATGAAAGATCATCCCCTGCTCGACCTGGGTGAAGGCGCCCGGGCGGATGATGTTGGAGACGACGTCGGTCCTGACTTTGGCGAACTCTTCGCTCATGTCCCGCTGCAGCTTCGGCGCGAGATAGGCGCCGATGTAGCCGACGAAGATCGCGACGATGGTGCAGACCACCAGCACCGGCCGGAAGACGCGCCGCGGCGAAATGCCGGCGGCGTTCATGACCACGAGTTCGGAATCGCCGTTGAGCTTGGTGAGGGCGTAGCAGACCGCGATGACAAGGGCGATCGGCGCGATCACCAGCATCAGGATCGGCACCAGCAGGCTGGTGATGCGCAGGAACACCAGAATGGTCTGGCCCTGGTTGGTGATGAGATCGACCTGACGCAGGATCTGGGTAATCCAGATCACTGCGGTGAGATTGATGAGCACCAGCAGAAACGCGCCGATGATGGTGCGGAAGATGTAACGGTCGATCGAAGCCATCGGCGGTGCGGTAACCCGGTTCGGCCCCACTTGGGGCGGCAACGCAGTTATATCGCGGCCGCCGGAGATGGCACAGCCGCATTTGTGGGCCTCTCAGGCCGCCAATTAGCATCAACGCCGGTGCAATGGTAAGCTCAGGCGAGGTGCAAATTAGAAGCCTAGTGCAAGTCAGGACCTAGCATGAACGTCGCGGCCGCCCTTCCGACTTATGACGTCGTCACCGAGGACGTGGAGTATCTGCGTACGGATGATGCGACCCTGCTGGCGCGGCTCTATCGGCCGCGCGGCACGGGGCCGTTTCCGGCCGTGGTCGGCGTGCATGGCGGCGCCTGGACGAGCGGGGATCGCCTCAACAACGAAATTCTCGACCGCGCGGTGGCGGCGGCCGGCGCCGTCGTGCTGGCGCTCGATTTTCGCCTCGCGCCGCAATCGCCCTATCCGGGCTCGGTCGCCGACATCAATTACGGCGTCCGCTGGCTCAAGGCGCGGGCCGCGAGCTTCGACAGTCGCGCCGACTGGGTCGGCGCCGTTGCGTCATCAAGCGGCGGCCACCAGCTCTTGCTCAATGCGTTGCGGCCCGGCGATCCCCGCTACGCCGCCATGCCGATGGCGGAATCTGTCGATGCCTCGCTCGCCTACGTCGTCGCGTGCTGGCCGATCGCCGATCCGCTCGCCCGCTACCGCATGGCGAAGGCGCGCGGCATCGATCGTCTCGTGAAAAGTCATGACGATTTCTTCCGCGGCGAAGCCGCCATGGCCGAAGGCAATCCGCAACTGATCCTCGAACGCAGCAGGGCGAACGGCGAGAAGCTGACGTTGCCGCCGCTGCTGGTGTTGCAAGGTACGAACGATGACAATGTGACGCCCGACATGGCGGAAAAGTTCGTCAGCGTGTGGCGTGCCGCCGGCGGTCGTGCGAGGCTCGAAATTTTCGAGGGCATGCCGCACGCGTTCGTGACGCGCGAGCCTGAGTCAGTGCATACAAAGCGCGCCGTACGGCTGGTGATCGATTTCGTGCGGAGCCGCGGCGGGACAGTGTGAACCTCGTCGCACGGTAAAAATTCGGAGGAAACATGCAGGCGCTTCTTGCTGTTGTCGCCGTCGCCTTGTGCGCTGCGCCGTTCGCCGTGAGCGCGCAGGAATATCCGACAGGTCCGATCCGTTTCGTGGTGGCGTATCCGGCGGGCGGCCCGAACGACATCATCGCGCGGGTGATCGCGCCGAAGATGCAGGACATGCTCGGCCAGCTGATCATCATCGACAACCGCGGCGGTGTCGGCGGTGTGATCGGCACCGACGCGATCGCAAAATCGAAGCCCGACGGCTACTCGATCGGCACCTCGAGCTCCGGCGCGCTCGCGCTGTCCACGGTGATGATGGAGAAGATGCCGTACGATCCGCTCAAGGATCTGGCGCTGATCTCGCTCGTCGCCAAGGTGCCGCAAATCCTTTCGGTGTCGACAGAGCTGAAGGCGAACAGCGTGGCCGATCTCGTCGCGCTCGCCAAGGCGCGCCCGGGCGCCATCAACTATGCCTCGACCGGCGTCGAAACCATGCCGCATCTGGCGGCCGAACTGTTTCGCTTCAGCGCCGGCATCGACGTCGTGCATGTGCCCTATCGCGGCGCGCCCGCTGCCGTGAACGATCTCGTCGGCCATCAGGTACAATTCATGTTCGCCGACGTGCCGGCGATGCTGCCGCAGATCCAGGCCGGCAAGGTACGTCCGCTCGCCATCGCGGCGAACGAGCGATCAGCGGTTCTGCCCAATGTTCCGACCTTCGGCGAAATCGGCTATCCGCAGGTCGTCGCCGAAAACTGGTACGCCGTCTTCGCGCCCGCCGGTACGCCGCCGCCGGTCATTGCCCGCCTCAGCGCCGCGGTCATGGCTGCGGTCAAATCGCGCGACGCCGAAGACAAGCTGGCAAGCCAGGGTCTCGTCCTCATCGGCAGCACGCCCGCCGAGTTCGAGACCTTCCTCCGCGGCGAAATCGCGAAATGGGGCAAGGTCGTCCAAGCCGCCGGCATCAAGGTGAATTGAAAGCGTAACTGGTCATTCCGCGGGCCGAGCGCAGCGAGGCAGCCCGGAATCCATACTCCGCAGTCCGTGTTCATGGATTCCGGGCTCGCCTGCGCTTCGCTACGGCGCCCCGGAATGACGTCCTTCTTCCTTACTTCGGCGTCCTGCCGAAATAACGCAGATCGGGCGGTGCCTGGCCCTTCTTCGCGGGCATGAGCAGGCCGTCGTGGCTTAGCATGAAGCTGTCTTCGCCGATGCGGACATGGCCATTGTCTTCGGCGCATTTCAATTCGGCCCACTGCGGTTTCGCTTGCGCGGTGCGACGATAGGACTTCGTCACCGTCCAGGGATGGGTCAGCGCGTGGTCGAATAGCGTGATCTCGTCGCGCAGGATGTTGGCGTCAGCCTTGTCGCTGTGGATGCGCTCCTTGATGACGGTCTGATTATCCTGGTGAAGCGGCAGCCCGCTGCTGTCGAGCGTGCGGATGCCGCGGAAGCCGCGGGTTTCGATGGCGAGCGCGTCGTAGCGGCCATCACCGTTCTCGTCGATCCACGTGCCGATGGAGTAGCCGGCGAGCGTCGGCACGATCGTCTCCGGCCAGGTGCGCCCGTCGGTGTAGATACGGCGAAGATCGTTGAGAAAGCCGAGCATCATGTACGTGGTGTCGGGATGGATGACGATCTCCATGGTCGAATAGACGTTCATCATGCGCGGCATGCCGGGCGAGTAGCAGGCGTAGTCGCGGTCGAGGCCGGCGCCGCCGTCACGCTGGTCGGCGAGGCTCGCTTCGTGGATCGCTTGATATTCCGGGGTGAGCGGCGCCTGCTGGGCCCGGCCTTCCGATTTGTGCGGATCCCAGGATGGATTGCCGGAGACGCCGGGTACGAACAGGCGGACCCATTGGCCGCGCCAGTCGGGATATTTCGCCTCGTCAAACGCACGAACGCCCGCGATGGTAGCGCCGAGCGCAACCACGAGCGCGAGCGCGCCCAGCGAACTACGGTAAAGCATGTGCGTTCCCCACGATCGCGCCACGCAGCGGCGGCATGCTACACCCCGGGCGCGGCATTGTGGAAGGCAAGGATGTGAACTTGGATTCGACCGTGGAAGAGGCCCCTCAAGAGGATGCGCCGAAGATCGAAGGGCTGCGCGACTGTGCGATCTTTTCGCCGGGTCGCGTGTTCCTCGGCGGAGTGTTCTTTGCCGCCGCAGGCCTCGCGTGGATCTTGGGTCCCGGGCTCGCGCACTCGCCCGCCGGCTTGATCGTGATTGGCTTTGCGGTCGGCGTTCCCTCGCTCTTGAAGGGCATCGGCCTGCTGCAGCAGGCCTTCAGGAAGGGCTGCTATTTCCGCGCCGGCACCGACGGCATCGAGATCCGCCTCGGCGTGCGCGGCCCCTATGGCGTGATGGTGCAACTTCTCCGTGGCGTCACCGCGATCGCCGCAAGCCCCGACAGCTTTGCAGCACGATTTCCCGGCGATTGGGCGAAGTGGGACGGCAAGTCCTACGTCTATCGTTTCCGCTGGTCCGAGCTTGCAAGCTTCCAGAACATGGGTCCCAACCGCACGCTGTTCCTCACGCTGCGTTCCGGTCCGTGCCTCTCGGTCGCCCGCTTCTATTTCACCGAGAAGACGATGTTCATCGCCCAGCGCCTCGAATACATCGTCCATCACATGCAGCGCGCGCAGCAAATTTCCCCTCCCTCGCTTGCGGGGGAGGGGAAAAGCAGTGAGGCGCCGGAGTGGCGAGCAGCCCTTGTAGCCCGGATTGAGCGGAGCGAAATCCGGGACGGGTTTTTAATATCTGACGCGCTGGCCGTTCCCGGATTTCGCGATGCTCAATCCGGGCTACGGACTGCGAGAATCACAATCCAAACACGTAAAGCACGGTCGCGTTGCGCTGTTCCTTGAGTTCCGGCGTGTTGGCGATCTGACGCTTGCCGGTCTCGTACATGCCGGACGCGATCGCGATGAATTGGCGGCCGTTGGCTTCGAACGTCATCGGCGCCGCCGAGAAGCCGGAGCCGACATTGGTCTTCCACAATTCGGCGAGCGTGGTGTCGTCGTAGGCTGCGACGGTGCCGTCGGCGAGGCCGAGGAAGATCAAGCCGCCGCCGGTTGCCAGCGTGCCGCTGTTGTTCGGATAGCGCAGGTGAATCTTGTTCTTGATCGCGCCGGTCAGCGGATCCATCGCGACCAGTTCGCTTTCGAGCCGCTCGGTGGTCGAAAAGGTGCCGCCGTTCCAGCCCTTCGCCTTGGAGTGCATCTCGGAGTCGAGCTTGACGTCGTGGCAGCCATAGAGCGCCGGGATATAGAGCAGCTTCGTGCGCGGGCTGTAGCTCGACGGCCAGAAATTGTTGCCGCCGAGGATGCTCGGGCACACTTTGCGGACGCCGTCCGCGTGGTTGGCGACGCCGGAATAGGTCTGCAGGTCTTTCGCCGGATCGTAGTCAAGAGGCCGGCCGGTCTTCTGGTCGATGCCCTTCGTCCAGTTGATGTTGTCGAGATAGGGCTTGGCGAGGAGGATTTGGCCGTTGTGGCGGTCCATGGTGTAGACGAAGCCGTTGCGCGCCGAATGGGTGATGAGCTTGCGCGGCTGCCCGTCGACCACGGCGTCGATCAGTATGTGGGTGCCGACCTCATCGAAGTCCCACTGGTCGCCCGGCGTGTACTGGAAATACCAGTTCATCCGGCCGGTCTCGGGGTCCCATGACGTGGCGCTGTTGGAATAGAGGTTGTCGCCGGGCCGGTAGGTCGGATCAAACATCGGCACCGGATTGCCCGTGCCCCAGATGGTCTGGTTGGTCTCGACGTCATAAGTGCCGGTGACCCAGATCGCGGCGCCGCCGGTCTGCCAGGCGTTATTCTTGTCCTTCCAGGTCTCGCTGCCAGGCTCGCCCGGCGCCGGCACCGTATATTTGAACCACGCGATCTTGCCGGTCGGCGCATCGAGTGCTGCGATCCAGTCGCGGATGCCGGCGCCGCTGTTCGCCGCGCCCACGATGACCTTGTCCTTGATGGCGAGCGGCGCGGTCGTGATGACGGCGTTCGGCAGGTCCGGGAACGTGGTCTCCCACACCACCTTGCCGGTGCTCTTGTCGGTCGCAATCACCCGCCCCGGACTGATGGCAGCGGTAATGACGAGATTGCCCCACAGCGCGGCGCCGCGGTTCTGCCGCTGCTGCTCCTGCTTGGGGTCCATGCGCCACACGATGCGCGCAGTGCTCCCCGAGGTGGCGTCGATCTTGTAGAGCACGCCCCACGAGTCGGTGATGTAGAGGAAGCCGTCCTCGGCAAGCGGCGTTGCCTCGTTGAATTCGTTGCCGCTGCCGCCACCGAGCGGGATCGCGAACGCGAGCTTCAGGTTCTTGACGTTGTCCCGGCTGATCCGCGCCAACGGCGAGAAGCGCTGGCCGTCATAGGTGCGGTGGTTCATCAGCCAGTTCTGCGGCTCCTTGTCGGCATTGACGAGCCGCTCCGGCGTGACCTCGGCGGCGAACGCCGGGACGGCTATCGCAATGGCGCCGAGCAGCGCGCCGCGGATCGAATGATTGCGTTTCGCGTTCATGGTGGCCTCCTCCCGAGATGTTCTCGCCCGTTGCCGAAAGGCTATGCGATCGTATCGCCCATAACCAGCCTCCAGACGGCGCAGTTGGTGCACGCTGCCAGTTGGGCTATTGGATGTTGAAGGTAGTGAGATCTTAAGGAGGCGTAGGGTGACCAAAAACGCCCAGCCCGCGGTGAAGGGACACCGGTCCCGCGAGTACGTAATCGTGGGACCTTGTGGCAGCAAAAAGCCCGAAGCGAAGGGGATCGCTCGGGTGAATATGAACTCGTCGGACCTCTCGGCGGGGATATTCGAAAGGAAATGCCGTTGCCCAAGAAGGGCAAGAGCTACCGACTAAAGACCGCCTCTGGTCGTTTCATCGTCACATCGCCGGCGAAGTCAGCCAACACGGTCAAGGCTTGGTCTCAGGCATTCGAAAAAAAGTAATGCCGCCTTGCGGGTTCGTTCGGAAAAAGCGATAGCTCCGGACATCGATAAATCGCGCCTGAGCTGGCTTCGGAGAGATTGATCGGCTTGCTCCAAGCAGCGTCAATGTCGAGTGGCGCGTTCGGCCCCCGCGAGTTTTCCATTGAATAACTGACGGATATCACCGCGCGTATATGAGAGCGGGCGAACGACGCATGGGCTAATTGCGGACATCCTCGCGAATTCTACTGGCGCTTGCGCCCCCTGATCACGGTTGTTTCATAAAGACCGACCGGTGCGAAATTGTCAGTCAGCAATTCGCCGCTCGTTACACTGGGATTTACGGCCCGTTTTGGCACGAGGCGGGGCAGTGGATACCGAAAATGATATTTGCCCTGCAACGCAACGGCGCGCTGCGCCAGAGTTTCCGACTCCGGCGCATGCCTCGACGTCGCCACCATGATCACCTGTATGCCAACTCCTGTCTCGGGGACCGGGTAGACGTCGACAGTCGGAAATACCGCGCGCAAGGTCACAATCGTTGATGCGTTAAGCTTCGTGTTGCCCAGAATGTTAAGGGCCACAGCCCCACCTGGTGTCAGACGCTCGTTGACAAGCGTGTAGAACTCCCGGGTGAGGAGATGGAACGGCACGCCGGTTTCCCGGAAGGCATCCAACACGATTAAATCGTAAAGTTCCTTGTGACGATTGAGGTAAACCCGTCCGTCGCTGTCAACGAAGCGGACCCGGGCGGTCTCTTGCAGGCCGAAATATTTCTTGGCAACCGCAATCACTCCGGGATCAAGTTCGACAACGTCGATTTGCAGGTCCGGCATGGCGCGGCCGAGATAAGTCGAGACGACACCGGCGCCGAGGCCGACCATCAGGATCCGCTTGACCGTCTCGGGATACACGAGGCTGACGGGTATGGTTTGTGTATATTCAAGCTGCATGTCGTCGGGGTCTTTGAGATTGAGCGCGGATTCGAGATAGTTTTCACTCCGGTGTCTGGTGGACATTGCCAGGATCGAACCGCGCTTGTTGACGAAAATATCGTTGTACTCGGTTTCGACGTGAGCGATGCGCCCGTCGGCACGCTTCAGCATTTCCGTGCGCACAGTTTCGTCAAAGAGGCTGTCCGCCCAAGCGCCGGTCGCGGCGAGCGCGAACACGGCGAGCGCAGCCGACACCACGGATTTTGCGACCTTACCCGCCTCAAGTTGCGCAAGCCGCTTGATCAAGAAGTTCTTCGACTGCGGGGCGATCACCGCTGGGCAATCCGTGACCGCGCGCAGCCACTTCCCTCGAGCACGGGGAGTGGTCGCAAAGTCTCCTTGATGCCGCAAAGTGGTCATAACCCACCCCCAAACCCGACCAACACAATCAGCAATCCAACAAGAATGCAAAGTCCCTATGCGCCGCTTGGCCTCGAATTCCGCTTGCGCTGCTCGCGATTGCCAACAAAGTAATCGATTAGCCGTCCCGGACATGTCGTAGGGGCTAGGATTGCTCGTCATCCCTACCAACACTGTCTCGTATGCTGCGATGCACCCCTCTGCGGCAGCAACGGGCCAATTTCTGCCTATCCTGATCCGGTGGCCATGTCCGGATTGGACAGTAGCGGACGACGAAGGAAGCCCAGAGCCGGTGAGCGGTTCGGCAAACTGGAGCGGGTCTGGCTAGGACGCGTAAAGCTCCACCTTTTCGACGATGCGCGTTTGGAGGCGGTGGGGTAATCGTCCGCGAATTCGCTCGTCCTTGTATGTGACCGACGCATCTAAATGCTGACCATAAAGGTCCTGCTTCGTTACCCGGAGGCGAGCACATCAATGCACGCTACGTTGCTTTCGCCCGCGAGCTTCCGGGGGCATCGATTGCGCTCAAGCTAAAGGATGAACGTCTCACCTATGCTGATATTTGCCGAGCGATAGAAGCTTGGTTGAAGCGTAACCCTTGAATGCCGCGGGTTTGTTCGCGCTGCTACCGGGCTTGACCCCGCCACCGGTCCCGGCCATGCACGTCGCCTGGTAATTACAACAGCATGCTGTTCTCACTCAAAGGGATGGGCGCGACCGCCCGTGGCACGGATATGTCCTCTGCTGACCGTTTCCTGATGGCCGGCGTCATGGGCTGGCCCGTCATGCATTCGCGCTCGCCGAAGATTCACAATTATTGGTTCGCCAAGTATCAGCTCGCCGGCACCTATGTGCCACTTGCCATCAAGGCCGAAGGCCTGCGCGCGGCGCTGCGCGCGCTCGCCCCGCTCGGATTCGCCGGCTGCAATCTGACGATCCCGCACAAGGAGGCCGCGTTCGAGATCGTCGATCGTGTCGATCCGCTAGCACGGCGCATCGGCGCCATCAACTGCGTGGTCGTCGCTCCCGACGGCACGCTCGACGGCACGAACACCGACAGCTTCGGCTACATCCAAAGCATTCGCGAGGCCTGCCCGGACTGGCGGGCCGATGCCGGCCCGATCGTGGTGATCGGCGCGGGCGGTGCTGCCCGCGCCATCCTCGCGAGCCTTGTGGATGAGGGCGCGCGCGATATCCGCCTCCTCAACCGCACTGACGCACGCGCGCAGGTGCTGGCGCGCGAGTTCGGTGCACCCATCAAGGCGCTCGCCTGGCAGGAGCGCCACGCGGCGCTCGCCGGCGCCGCGATGCTCGTCAACACCACCAGCCAAGGCATGACCGGCCAGCCCGCGCTCGACCTCAGGCTCGATGCGCTGCCGAAGGCAGCGCTCGTCTCCGACATCATCTATATTCCGCGCGAGACGCCGCTCCTTGCTGCCGCGCGGCAGCGCGGCAACCGCACGGTCGACGGACTTGGCATGCTGCTCCACCAGGCGCGGCCGGCCTTTCATTCCTGGTTCGGCGTCATGCCGGAGGTGACGGCAGAGTTGCGCGCCATGATTGAGGCCACGCTTTAGCTTTCATAATTTCATCAAGGATCACCAATGGTTGATTTGCCGCTGTTTTCATTGGATGGACGCGTTGCTCTCGTCACCGGCTCCTCGCGCGGGCTTGGCTTTGCCATGGCTGAGGGCCTTGCCGAAGCCGGCGCGACGGTCGTGCTCAACGGCCGCAACGCCGACGCCGCGCATGTGGCGGCCGAGAAGCTGCGCGCGCGCGGCTTGCGCGCCGAAGCGACGCCGTTCGATGTCACCCAGCACAATGCCTCGCAGGCGGTGGTGGAAGCGATCGTCAAGCAGCTCGGCCGCCTCGATATCGTGATCGCCAACGCAGGCCTCATCCATCGCGCGCCGCTCGAATTCGTGGACCGCCGCGGACTGGGACAGCATGCTCGCGGTGAATGTGACGTCGTGCTTCTTCCTCGCCCAGAGTGCTGCCGTCGCGATGCGCCTGCAAGGCCATGGCCGCATCATCTTCACCACGTCGATCGCGTCGATCCTCGGCCGCGCCAGCGTCCACGGCTATGTGGCGGCGAAAAGCGCGCTCGCCGGCGTGACGCGCTCGCTCGCCGCCGAGCTCGGCGAATTTGGCATCACCTGCAATGCCATTGCGCCGGGCTATTTCGAGACCGATCTGACCGGACCGCTGTTGGAGGACCCGAGCTTCGTTTCGTTCGTCAAGGGACGGACCACCTTGGGGCGCTGGGGCAAGCCGCGCGAACTCGCCGGCGCTGCGATCTTCCTCGCATCGGAAGCCGGCGCCTATGTCACCGGCCAGCAGATCGTCGTCGACGGCGGCCTCACCACCACGATGTAGCGCGGACGATGCAGTGCAAATGAAAGCCTCGCAGATATTCGACCTTTCCGGGCGTGTCGCGCTGGTGACCGGCGCGTCCAGCGGGCTCGGCGTGCGCTTCGCCGAGGTGCTTGCCGCAAACGGCGCGGCGGTCGGTCTCGTGGCGCGACGCGCGGATCGCATCGCCGCGGTCAAGGCCCGCATCGAGGCGGCGGGCGGCCGCGCGGTCGCCATCGCGGCAGACGTGCTCGATCACGCCGCCATGGTCCGCGCGTTTGACGCGGTCGAGGCGGCGTTCGGCACCGTGACAATCCTCGTCAACAATGCCGGCGTCGCCCACGCCAACCGCGCGATTGAAATGTCCGAAGCCGAATGGCGCCGTGTCATCTCCACCAACCTCGACGCCGTGTTCGCGTGGGCCACCGAAGCGGCGCGGCGCATGCTCGCCGCCGGCAAGCCGGGCGCGATCGTCAACATCGCCTCGGTGCTGGGCTTCGGCGTGTCGAAGGGCACGATTGCGTACGCGACCGCCAAGGCCGGCGTGGTGCAGATGACGAAGGCGCTCGGCCTCGAGCTCGCCTTCAAAGGCGTTCGCGTCAATGCCATCGCGCCCGGTTGGTTCGCGACCGAGATCAATCGCGAATACCTTGAGAGCGAGGCCGGCGCAAAGCTCACGCGCGACATTCCGGTCGGCCAATTCGGCAAGGACGGCGACCTCGACGGTGCGCTATTGCTGCTGGCGTCGGATGCCGGCAGCTTCATCGCCGGCACCACCATCGTGGTCGACGGCGGCCAAATGGTCGCGCTGCGAGGTTGAAGATGGATTTCACGCTGCCGCCGGAATTCGAGGACATCAGGCTGCGCACGCGCGCCTTTGTTGAGGAGCACGTGCTGCCGCTGGAGCGCGACCGTGCGAACTTTGCCGAGCACGAGAACATTCCGGACGAGCGCCTCACGCCGGTGCGCGCGAAGGCGAAGGCTGCGGGCCTCTGGGCGCCGCAATCGCCCAAGGAATTTGGCGGCATGGCGCTGCCGATCGTCGCCTGGGCGGCGATGTATGAGGAGGCCGCCCGCTCGATCTTTGGCCCGCTCGCATTCAATTGCATGGCGCCCGACGACGGCAACATGAACCTGCTCGCGCGTGCCGGCACGCCGGCGCAGAAGGAGCGCTGGCTGCGGCCGATCGTCGACGGCAAGGTGCGCTCGTCCTTCGCCATGACCGAGCCTGCGCCGGGCGGCGGCTCCGATCCCGGCATGATCCGCACCCGTGCCGAGCGGCGCGACGGCAAGTGGGTCATTTCCGGGCGCAAATGGTTCATCACCGGGGCGGACGGCGCCGCGCATTTCATCCTGATCGCGCGCACCTCGGACGATGCGCGGCGCGGGCTCACCGCGTTCCTGTTCCACCGCGACCAGCCCGGCTGGCGCATCGTGCGCCGGATCGGGATCATGGGTCCGGAAGAACATGGCGGGCACTGCGAACTCGAGTTCACCGGGCTTGAGGTCGAAGACGACAACGTGCTGCTGTCGATCGGGGACGGCCTGCGCGTCACCCAGACGCGGCTCGGCCCGGCACGGCTCACCCACTGCATGCGCTGGCTCGGCCAAGCGAAGCGCTGCATGGAGATCGCCCAGGACTACGTCAACAACCGCGAAGGCTTCGGCATCAAGCTCGCCGACCGCGAGAGCGTGCAGATCAAGCTCGGCGAAGTCGCCCACGCGATCCAGATCGGGCGGCTGTTGACGATGCACGCCGCCTGGAAGCTCGACCAGGGCGACCGCGCGCGCAAGGAAGTCTCCATGGCCAAGGTCCACGTCGCCGACACCCTGCACAAGGCGGCCGACGTCGCGATCCAGCTCAACGGCGCCCGCGGCTTCTCCAAGGACACGATCCTCGAATGGATCTACCGTGCCGCCCGCTCGGCCCGCTTGGTCGATGGCGCGACCGAAGTCCACATGATGGTGCTTGCCCGCTTCATGCGCGAGGAGGGCCGCGACTTCTGGTCCTGGGGCGCAGGGAATCAATGGAAATCTTAAGGGATCGGGAACGTAGCCCGGATCAAGAGTGGCGCGAGCCGCGCGAAATTCGGGGGTGCGCGCTCTCCATTCAGTGAGCCGTCATTCCGGGGCGCCGCGTGCGGCGAACCCGGAATCCATACTCCTCGGCAGTGGTTATGGATTCCGGGCTCTCCGCCAAGACGATGTTTCCCGCTGTTTCACGTCGTGCCAAGATCCACCGGAAAGGCCCAATCCACGGGAACTTCGTTGTATCCGACTGTCACACCTTGTGCCCGGCTATGGCGTCTCCTACTTGTAGGTTTCCTTGTAGTTTAGGCGGACGGAAATGGCAAAGCGACTCACCGCGAAAGAGATCGAGCACCTCACCGCGCCGGGCAAGCATTGGGTTGACGATAACCTCTATCTGCAAATCGTCGACGCCGACGTGCGCTCATGGATTCATCGTTTCACGCTCAATGGCAAGGCACGATGGTCCGGCCTCGGCTCCTATCCCAGCATAACCCTCGCCGCGGCGCGGCAGAAGCGCGACGACGAGCAGGCGCAGCTCCGCAAGGGGATCGACCCGGTCACGGAACGCAAGCGCGTACGGGCCGGCCAAGGCGTTGGGCCGCGCAAGACCTTCAAGGCGTGCGCTCAGGATTACATCGCGAACCACGAACACACGTGGGTCAACGCCAAGCACCGCAACCAGTGGCAGTCGACGCTCAACGCCTACGTCTTTCCTGTGATTGGTGAGATCGCGGTCGACGCGGTGGACACCGAGCACGTGCGGACGATTCTCCAACCACTGTGGCACACCAAGCGCGAGACAGCGAAGCGGGTGCGCCAACGGGTCGAGAACGTGTTGGACTTCGCGAAGGCGCTCGGGTTGCGGTCGGGCGACAACCCGGCGCGGTGGCGCGGCCACCTCGCCAATATTTTCCCCGCTCGCGGCGCGAAGGCCGTGAAACATCACGAAGCGTTGCCCTACCCGGAGATCGGCGACTTCATGGTGAGCTTGCGCGAGCAAGGCGGCATGGCGGCGCGCGCACTGGAATTCACGATCCTGACCGCGGTACGCACCGGCGACGTAATCGGTCAAAAGCGTACCGACGCGCCCCCGATGATGTGGCAGCATGTCGACCTTGCCGCGCGGGTGTGGACGATTCCGCGGACCAAGACCGGCGGGGAATTACGGGTGCCGCTGTCATCGGCTGCGATGGCGGTACTTGAGGCGATGCAGGCGATCCGCAGCGGCGACATCGTGTTCCCCGGCATGCGCGTCGGCACCGCGTTGTCGAATTCCGCGATGCTCACCGCGCTCGATTTCATGGGATGCGGTCGCCTGACGGTGCACGGATTTAGAAGCAGTTTTCGCGATTGGGCGGCCGAGTGTACGTCGTTTCCGAGCGAAGTCGCCGAGATGGCGTTGGCCCACGCGATTGAGGACAAGACCGAGGCCGCCTATCGGCGCGGCGACCTGTTCGAGAAGCGCCGCCGGTTGATGCAAGCGTGGGGCGATTACTGCAACCGGCCATCGGCAGCTGCCACCGTGGTGCCGTTGCGCACCGCCTCGTAAAGCGTGACCATCGAAAAGACCGGGCGGGTGACGCCGCCTGGCCTCCGAGAAAATCCGCCACTGGATAAGGGCTGGCGGCATGGCAAACCGTAAAACCGGCAAGCCCGGCGCGCATGCGCTGACGCCCAATGCCGACGTCGTGTGGCTGCCGGCATTGTGGCGGCTGGTGACCGAGCGGCTCGGCGGGCCGCTTCCGGGGTGGCAGGAAATCCGCGATCATTGGGTCAGCGGCGCATTGCCGATGATGGGCCGGCAGATCATCTTCACCGGCGCCAATGCCGCGCTCGACTTCGATCCCGAAAATCCTGACTTCCGACTGATCGAGCGGCAATCCGAGGTGCGGGTGCCTGCATCGATGCTGCACAAATGGGAATTGCTGGGGATGAGGCCCCAAGCGATTTGCGATCCGCAGACCCGGTTTCTCAGTGCACGGAGCTATCATTTTGAAGAGCTGGTCGCGCCGCGCGCACGGATGTTCCTGTTCGCCAACGTCCGTTATGTCAATCGGCTGTGGCCGGGGCTCGTGCCGGCGCCGCCGCCGGCCGATGAGAGTCAGCCGGCTGTCGCCACTGTCGACGAGCCGCACCCGACAACGCCGGGTCAGCACAAGGCTTGGCGACTGATTCGCGCGCACGTGCCGGACTACCGCGACAAGGGCGCCACGGCAATCCGCCACGAGATCGAGAAGAAGACTGGCGAAGTGCTGAGTGTTGATCTCATCAGGCGATTATTGAAACCGTTGAGAAAATGACGCTCGCTGCCGGTCTTGCTGTTTTTGCAAATCTTGCAGCATGACTTTCTGAAAATATTGGTATCAATCGGAGGCCGTCGTTAGCAATTAGAAACGAGCGGCGGCCATGAGCACTATGTCGACCGGTCTGAGCGACGAGGAACGTCGGTCGGTCCGCACCGCGCGCAGCGGCCCGCGCGATCTTGAACCCCTCACCATCACCATTCGGGACGCACAGCGCCTGAGCGGCCTCAGCCGTACCACGCTCCATCGCCTCGCCGTACGCGGACACCTGCGCACCGTCAAGGTGTTGAAGCGCACGCTCGTCGATTACGCGAGCTTTAAATTGCTGCTGACGCCGACCGAAACCGTCTCTTGAAGAACCAATAAAAAAGGTCGGCTCTCGCGCAAAGGAGGCCGGTTCATTTTTTTGTCAACCCGCGAGGAGGACAAAGGCGTCACTTCGAAATAGCGCGAGATCCGACCGAGGGCAGGCGCCGGCAGCATGCACGATCAATCGCTCGGTCGCCGAATTCGCCCGGAAGGCCCGGCCACCGACGCCCGCAGCGCGACGTCGCTTAACGCTCACGACGGCACCATCGACGCGATCCGGGCGGCGATCATTCGAGGAAGCCCGGGTGTAGCGGTGCCATCCCTTGAATTCTTCGCCCGATCGACACGACCGCGATGGACCCAAAGGACCGAAGAGCGACGAAAGTTCAACTAATTCCCGGTCCGGGGCGGCCCGGGACTCTCGCCGCCTCATTGTAAAAAGGCCACCCCATGGCTCCCAAACCTAAAATTGTTCACGAAACCGAGAGCGACGAACAGCAGGCAAAGGCCGCTGCGGCACCAGCAGAACCGGAAACGCCAGCCTTGGCCAACGCGCCAGACCCGTTCGATCTCGACAAGCTGCGGTTGCCGCCAGATTTTGGCGCTGCGACAGGGGTTGTGAAACTTATCAACGTCGTTCCTGTTCGCAAAAAACCGGACCCGCAAGATTGGGTCCGGGTCCGGCCTGAGCCTGAGTATCGCGGTGAATTTCTTGCGATCTTTCTCAATAATGATCGTGAATGGTTCCTAGTAACGCCAGAAGTAGCGAGAGCCATACCATCGAAGGTGTGGAAGGTTATCATTTACACCGCGATCACCCGTCAAGGCACAACTTTTCTGTGGGTTGTTAGACTCCCAGAACCGGGGGATCGTATTAATACCGCCCACACGTCTAATAATGACGCCGCGCAAAAAGCGATGACGCAACTTGTTCAAATGGAGTGGAACAACGAATTGAAAGCCTATGAGATCAGCATTTCGCAAGCGAGTAATTCGTTCGATCCAGAATGGCCGAATTTAAGTTTCAAGGAGCTGATGAAAATTGCCTTCGTCAACACTGGACGGTTTGTCACGACCTTAGACCATCCCGTCGTCAAGCAGTTACTAGGATTCTCGTGACACTCGACGACCTGCCGTTCAAATCAATAGTTGTGGCCGACACCGAGTTCGAGTTCGGCGGCAACCTAGGCAATCGCCCTCGCCCGGTCTGCATCGTCGCCAAGGAACTGCGGACCGGGCAAGTGTGGCGGCAGTTTCGCGGAGAATTTAGTCCTTCACCACCGTTTCCGATCGGGTCGGATGCCTTGTTCGTTGCATACCTCGCCAGCGCCGAGCTCGGATTCTTCCGCGCCCTGGGCTGGCCCATACCAGCGCGGATTCTCTGATCTTTTCGTCGAGTTCAGAAACCTCACGAATGGACTAAGCCCGCCAAGCAACAGCCTAATCGACGCATTGACTTATTGTGGCCTGGACACGATCGGCGCACACTACAAGAAAACGATGATCGACCTCATCCTCGGCGGCGGTCCCTGGTCGACGGAGGAACAGCGAGAGATCGTCGAATACTGCGAAGGCGACACCCTAGCACTTGAGCGTTTGTTCCCGACGATGCTCGCCCACATCGACCTTGGTCGATCGCTGCTCAGAGGGCGCTATATGGCGGCCGTTTCCGCGATGGAGCGAAATGGTGTGCCGATCGACGTGCCTATACTCGATAGATTGCGGACACATTGGGTCGACATCAGAGAAAAGCTCATCACTGCGATTGATCAGGACTACGGTGTCTACGATGGCACGACCTTCAAGCGCGATCGTTTTAACGTCTTTCTAGCGCGACATAACGTTCCATGGCCAAGGCTTGAGAGTGGTCAACTGGATTTGAGCCGCGATACGTTCCGCCAAATGGCCAAAAGTCATTTGATCATTTCACCGTTACACGAACTTAGACATTCTATAGATGAAATGCGGTCAATCGATCTTCAGGTTGGTGACGATGGCCGCAACCGAACATTGTTATCTCCATTTCGGTCTAAGACCGGTAGAAATCAACCTAGCAATTCTAAGTTTATATTTGGCCCAAGCGTCTGGCTACGCGGCTTGATTAAACCTCCTCCGGGTTTTGCTGTGGCGTACTTCGATTTCAGTAATCAGGAATACGCAATTGCCGCCGCCTTGTCAGGCGATGAAAAAATGATGGCGGCTTATAATAGCGGTGATCCTTATATCGCGTTCGGTATCGACGCCGGTATACTGCCGCCGGATGCCACCAAAGCGACACACCCTGATAAACGGGCAATGTTGAAGATGTGCGTCCTCGGCATCCAGTACGGCATGGGACCGGAGTTGTTGGCGGCCAGGATGGGGCAGCCGGTGATAGCGGCACGCGAGATGCTTTTTCTCAACCGCCAGACGTACCGCCGATTTTGGAAATTCAGTAGTGACGCGGTGAATCATGCCCTACTGCGAGGCTGGCTCAACACGGTGTTCGGTTGGTGCGTCCATGTCGGCGAGAACTTCAACCCGCGGTCACTCGGCAACTTCGTAATACAGGCGAACGGCGCCGAGATGTTGCGGCTGGCATGCTGTCTGGCTGTGGAGCGCGGTGTCGAAATCTGCGCGCCAGTTCATGATGCCGTTCTCATCTGCGCTCCGCTTGATCGGATCGAACACGACGTCGCTGTAATGCGGGCCGTGATGGCTGACGCCTCGCGCGCCGTGCTGGCCGGATTCGAGGTGCGCACCGACGTATCGATCACGCGCTACCCCGACCGATACGCCGATCAGCGCGGTACCGTCATGTGGGCTCGGGCAACGCAGCTGCTCGCAGGATTCGACAACGTTGTTGCGGGGGTCGCATAGTGACGAACGGCAGCGACAAATTTGACCTCGAGCAGTTCCGGTTGCCGACGTCGGCCGATGCCAAAACCATGGCGCCATCGACCCAGTGTCGGTCTCGGCCGGGTGCGCAGCGATTCGTTAAGGTGCCGCTGGTGTGGAAGGTTCGTCTCGACGAGGCCCGTCACCTGGGCACCTACAAGATCGCCGTCGAGCTCTTGTTCCGGTGCTGGAAATCAGGAGGCAAGTCGGTCGTGCTGACAAATGTCGCGACTAAACAAATCGGAGTACCGGCGCGGTCAAAATCGCGAGCATTACGAGAGCTTGAACAGCTAGGCCTAATTCGCGTTGAGCGACACCCACGGAAGTCTCCCGAGGTAGTTCTACTGCTCCTGGAAGACCACAACCCGAGAGCTGACGGCGCGTAATTTCGTCGCACTTTAATTCGCCTCGGTTGTAAATCTTGGGCCACAAACGGCTATGTTTTGAGGACATACTGGGCCCATGAGTTTTCTAATCATGGGCCACAAATGCATATACGTCCCTTAAGTCTTAGCTATTCTCACGTTTGATCTACCTTGTATACTAATATCTCTGTACAAATAATAGTTGGTTGACAAATGGAGGCAGTGAATGCTTGAACGGCGCTACACCGAGGAAGATGATCGCTATTTCCGCGAGCTGACCGTCCCCGAAGAAGATCGGGCGTTCTGGACTACATCGCGGTGGGATGGATCGTTTCGTTGGTTTCGTTCAGAAAACGTTGTGTGTCTCGAGCAATATCGTCGTCAGTCTGTGGTCACGGTGGACAACCGTGCGGCGTGATTCCTGAAGATGATGCGGCGGTGATCGAAGGTCGAACGTCAAGGTTGGACGACCGCCACCGACCGTCGCCCGCCCATCAATCCTAAATTCTTCGATAGGAGCCCCTAGGATGAGGGAAACGCATCGGACGGCTTCCCCCGCATCGACTGCGGCCACCAACGCATGGATGGGCTTCCTGCGAGGTTGGTGACCCGCTCATGACGACCGACGACTGGCTGCGGCTTTGATTGATGCTGATTTTGATAGTCTAAGAAGTTATTGCAGCGCAGGTACATCTCGGTATTGACGTTGAGGAAATGATAGCAGCGCAGGCACTTGGCGGGTCCTTCTACTCCGGCACCCTTTGCCACGGAGGTCGCCCGACCTCGCCGGCTCACTAGCTATGATGTGTTTTTTCCGACTTTCAGTTTCGCCTATCGGCTTTAGTCAGGATCTGTTGTTTGGGTCTTGCCCCAATGATTGATGAGACCACGGCAATATCGGAACGAAGCGCCGCGCAGTTGCTGGGCGTGAGTCGGTCAACAGTGTGCTGGCTGATTGAAATGTACGGCGTAGCGGAGGTCGGTCATAACCGCTGCGCTTTGTGTGACCTAGTCCGCGCTCATGTTGAATTCCTTAAAGACGGCCGCAAGTGGTTGGAATCGGATTGTCTTCCGCCACCCGGCGCGGTGCGGGGCACGCTCAATCGTAGCACCGTGATCAGCACCGCCGAAGCCTCGTTGCTGCTGAGCATCACGCCACAACGCATTGGGCAGTTAGTCGTCGCCGGCTGGATCAGCAAGTATGCACACGGGCAATTCAACCTGTTCGAACTGGTCGCCGGCTATTTGGCCTATCTCGCAAGCGGCGATTGGTGCGCGGGGCGTGAAATGACGCGCAAAGACTGCGGCGGGCGATGGTAATTCAACGGGTACTGCCCACGTAATCGGATCACTTTTTGCTCAAAATGTTTGTGCCGTTCCCCGGCCGGCGGTCGGATCGACGACATGGCACGGATCATCTCGGATCGGCTCGCGCGGCGGCGCAGGTGGCAGCGTCGGTGCCAAGCTCGTCGCGGCGGCCGATCCGGACGGCTACACGATCCTGGTCACGCCCGGAGGGGCGCTGACGAGCGGCCCCGCCGTGCATAAGAACATCGGCTACGAACCTGCCAAGGCGTTTACGCCTGTCGGTCTGCTCATCGAGACGCCGCTTATCATTTGCGTGCACCCGGATTTGCCAGTGAAATCGCTGGCCGAACTCGTGGCCTACGCCAAGGCCAATCCCGGCAAGATCAGTTGGGGCTCGCAGGGCTTCGGCACTTCGCCGCATCCGCTGGCCGAAATGTTCAAGCTCGAAACCGGCGTCAACATCGTGCACGTGCCCTATCGCGGGACAGCGCCGATGCTCGCCTCCATTTTGGCCGGGGAGGTCCAGATTGTCGCTGACGCCAGCACCACCAGCCTGCCTCATCTGCAATCCGGGAAGCTGCGCCCAATGGCAATCGCTGGCGCCGAACGCTTCTCGCAATTGCCCGACGTACCGACGATGCCAGAGGTAGGCTATCCCAAGCTGCAGGCGCCGTTTTGGTTGGGCGTCGTGGCGCCAGCCGGAACGCCACCCGTGATCGTCACTCAACTAAACTCAGCATTCCGAAAAAGCCTTGAGGAGCCGGAGACACGCGCACGCCTTGCCAGTCTCGGCGCCGAGATCAAGATCGGCACTCCGGCCGAGTTCGGCGCGATGCTGGCCCGTGAACTCGCGCAGTGGACCGCTGTTGTAAAGGCGACCAACATTAATGTGGAATGAAGTTTTGCCCCGATTAGCGGTATCGCAGCCACGATACTCCCGCCTGCACGAAAACAGATACGCAACCGTCTGAATGAAGCCGCAGCACGTCGGTGACGTCCGGCGGCCGTTATGGTTCAGACTGCGTCATCGACACTCGGGATCTCCGCGGCAGAACTTGCTTCGAAAGCGATCGTGCGCGGCGGCGGGTGTGGCTTGCGAGTCACACCATAAGCCGTCGCCACCCCCCCTTCTTGAGACGCTGTAACTGCGATACTTTTGGTTTTCACGAGGGGGCAGATTACGAAATTTCCGCGTCGTCGATTTCTGCAACTGGCTGCGGGTACTGCCGCGGCCGCTTCGACGTGGCCCCGAAGTGCAACTGCGCAGTCAGGATCGCAGTCCGCTAAGGCGGACTTCGTTTTCCCGGGCGATGCATGGGAGAGGGCAATCCCAGGCGAAATGGGATGGTCGCCACAAAAGCTCGAAGATGCCCGTCAGTTCTTTCAGAGGCTACCTGCAGCTAGCATAATCGTCATCGATCGGGGTCGCGCGATCATCGAGTGGGGGGACCCGGCTAGACGAGTCAAGCTGAGTTCGGTGCGGAAAAGCATCTTAAGTGCGTTGTTTGGTCCTCATGTACAAGATGGCCGCTTTGATCTCGAAAAAACAATCGAACAACTTGGAATCGATGATGATCCGCCACTAAGCGAGGGCGAAAAACACGCGACACTTCGCATGCTGCTTCAAGCGCGTTCGGGAATTTACCACTCGTTCGTAGCTGGAACGCCGGACATGAGGGCTTCTATGCCGGTCCGTGGTTCGCATTGGCCCGGAACATTTTGGTACTATAACAATTGGGACTTCAACGCGCTCGGCACGATTTTCGAAAAGCAGCTAAATAAGCGAATTGGTGAGGCTTTCCGCGACGAAATTGCGTCGCCCACCAAAATGCAAGACTTCCGCCTTGAGGATATGTACTACGTCCGAGCAACTGAAAACTCTGAGGCATTTGAGAAGTCAAATCATCCTGCCTACCAATTTCGCCTCACTGCCCGCGACATGGCTCGATTTGGCTACCTGTTCTTGAGAAATGGAGATTGGAATGGCACCCAGGTGATCCCAAGGTCATGGGTTTTGGAAAGCACCCAATCATATTCGGATGCCGGAAACGGTTTCGGTTATGGCTACTTGTGGTGGATCAACGGCTTCGGCTTACCTGAAAAAGCTTTAGCGCATGGGGCGCTCTCGGCAAATTCATTGTGGTCGTTCCCGAGCGAGACCTTGTAGTTGCTTTCGTCAACCTCACCGAGTTTCCTGATACTTACCAGTCCATGCCGGAAGCTGAGGTGAAGCGGCTCCCGAACGTTTCGCGTGTTGAGATGGGAAAACTTTTAAACATGCTGCTCGTTGCGCAGCGGGCATGACGCAGCTGGAGCAAAATGGCGGGTCGAAAGTTATCGAGCACGGCTATCGCTGATGGTCCCGGTTCGGGTCAACGGCGTCGTGCGGCGAACATCGTGAGCGCGGCAGCTTTGTCTCAGTGACCGGACCTAGCTGCTGATTGAATTGGCCGAGTCGGACCAACATCGGACTTACGCCTTCCAGCAAATTAGGCGGAAAGGGCTCGCCGACACATTGGCGCTAGTTTTTCTCAGTCTAACCGCGGCAACATGCTATTAGGAATGACTTTTTAGGCGCCCGTGGCCAGCGCTAGCGCCTCCATTGTGTCCAGTCGGAAGCCAATGGACCGCCGGGCAAGGATGTCTCGTCCGTCGTGCTGGAAGTCGAAGCTTTTCATTCCTATCTGCGTGGTACCGCATGGACGCCTCTCTGCGCTCTCGTCTCTTCACCGGAATCCACTATGGCCGACATGCAGCCTACACCTGGCGTTCAGACCCCGCCGCGCATCGCTACCGAAGCATTCAGCGATGCCGCTGCGGCGGTCGCCCGCCTTGATGAAATCTACGAGCGCAATACGCACTTCCTGCGTGATCGCTTTGAGGCGTATGCCAATGGTGAGGTGCTCGCGAAACGCGTGCGTGCCACCTATCCGTTTGTACGCGTGACGACGTCGACGCATGCTCGGCTCGATTCACGTCGGTCGTACGGCTTTGTTTCGCGACCGGGCGTGCACGAGACGACCATTACGCGGCCGGACATTTTCCGCGCCTATCTTGCAGAGCAAATCAAGCTGTTGATTGACAACCACAGCGTGCCAGTCGAAATCGGTGAGTCAGACGAGCCCATTCCTGTTCATTTCGCCTATCGCCGTGACATCAATATTGAAGCCGTGCTCTCCGGGGGCGGAAAGTCGGTGCTTGAGCAACCGCTGCGCGACTTGTTCGATACGCCAGAGCTTGCCGCCATAGATGATGCGATCGCCAACGGCACGCTACAGCTGCCGCCTGGCTCACCGGAGCCGCTCGCCCTGTTCCGCGCCGCGCGCGTCGATTATTCGTTACACCGGCTTTATCACTACACCGGTACCGGTCCGGAGCACTTCCAGAATTTCGTGATCTTCACGAATTATCAGTTCTACGTCGACGCCTTCGCGCGGTTATGCCAGGAGCGCATCGGCTCGGCCCAACCCGGCTTCGAAGCCTTCGTCGCGCCGGGCGATGTGATCACTCGCAGCGCGCGTCGGGGTGGGGGCAAGACTGGTATCGCCCCGGAGCGAATGCCACAGATGCCCGCCTTTCATCTCGTCGAACCTGACGATCGAGGAATCACGTTGATCAACATTGGCACCGGTCCGTCCAACGCCCGCAACATCACCGATCATGTTGCGGTGCTGAGGCCGCATGCTTGGTTGATGTTGGGACACTGTGCGGGGCTGCGGAGCACGCAGAAGTTGGGCGATTACGTCCTCGCGCACGGTTATATGCGGGAGGATCACGTCCTCGACCAGGAACTGCCGCTATGGGCGCCGATACCTGCACTGGCCGAGATGCAGGTCGCGCTTGAGCAAGCCGTCGGCGAGATCACCGGGCTCGAGGGCTTCGAGCTAAAGCGCGTGATGCGAACCGGAACCGTCGCGAGCGTGGACAATCGCAATTGGGAAATCGGCGATCCTGCCATCATTCGGCGGCTGTCGCAGTCGCGCGCTATTGCGCTCGACATGGAGTCGGCAGCAATCGCCGCCAACGGCTTTCGCTTTCGCGTGCCCTACGGCACGTTGCTTTGCGTGTCGGATAGACCTCTTCACGGAGAAATCAAGCTCGCCGGTATGGCCGGCGACTTCTACAGGCAGCGTGTCGGCCAACATCTTGAGATCGGTTTGAAGGCGCTGGAAAAGCTCAAAACCCAAGAATGGGAGCGCTTGCATTCGCGCAAGCTCCGCAGCTTTGCCGAGGTTGCATTCCAGTAACCTTCCGAATTCGTGCGTTGCGCGCGATCTCTCGCCTAGGCCGGTAGTTGCTTGATCGTCACAAGCCAGCGAGACGCGCGCCGCTCTGCGCTGCAGAGGCAAGCCCATTCCAGAGAAGCGTCGTAGCGGGCCGCGCCGCACCTCGCGCAGGACCGACCGACGCGCCATAATCACACCCGTTAGACCGGAGGATTTACAATGCCGCTGCAGCGAGGTGAAGTACTCGGCTACGACTTCAATCGGATGGTCGTGGATTTCACGATGCTGAATCAAGGCAAGACAGTGCAGTGCGCGATTAGCACCGCAGCGATGGATGGTCTTGAAGGCAAGCATGACGTGAAGGCAGATCAGCGAGTAGATCAATTCGTGCGACTGCGCGATGTCATTGAGGCGCGAGCATCGCGTAAGTTCTTCGAAGGGTCAGTTGAGGGCGAACGACCGGTAGTGTTGCGATCCAATGATTTCTTCACGTAGGTGCCCGTCGACAATCGCACCACGTGGCGGCGCCAAGATGTACCGTTGAACGATTGGAGACCCCCCACGAGCTACAACCACTGCATCGCTCGCATGCAACGCGCGGCGCTTCGTCGGCGCGCAAATCACGCATTTAGTCCGTCGCAGGTGGCCTGCCGCGGTTCTTCGGCATCTTTTTCGATTCGATGCCGACTTCCCGCCGATGGCGAAATCCTCGAGGCTTCTTGCCCGACTTCGTCGTGGCGGTGAGCCAGCGGGGCTTGAGGCCGCGACCGGTCCAAGTCTCGGACGGGTTCTCGGGGTTGCGGTACTTCGGCGCGACGATTCTCCCTCGAAGTGAGAGGCCGACGCGACCTGGACCTCGGCCGTACGTGCAGGCACCGCCGCCGGCCGAGTGCTCTCTTCCTTCGACGTCCACTCAGCGCGACACCATGTTTTGATGCCTGCTGGTATGTCGTTCCCACGCTCCGCGCCTACTTCTCTGCGATCACCGTGGTCTTTGTCTTTTCCCGTGCGAGCGATTTCGATGCGGACATCTTTCTTCGTCCAAGGCCGCAGTGTTGCAACGCCGGGTTCGCCCGCGGATTTGTTCGAACAAACCTTACAATTAGAGAAATCGTATACAAATAAATAGGCTAGGCGCGATCTCGGCGCGGTCGACCCGGTTCACCGTCGGGTCGGGCGCTCAACGCCCAGCCACTCTTCCGGCAGTTTAGTGGTTACGTCGTCGAACCGGACGCGGCGCGGGCTCAGCGCCGGTCACGAGGGACTCATGGCAAGCAATAACAAGGCCACCCGTGAAAAGAGCATGCGAGGTGCACCGGATGCTCAGGATATGCCGCATCCGCTGCTCGACCTTTCCGAACCGGCCGTTAACGAGCTGATCCGTAGCGCCAAGAAGCGCGGCTACATCACGCTCGATCAGATCAATTCCGTGCTGCTCTCGCAGGCGACCCATTCCGAACAGATCGAGGATATCCGGTCGATGTTCGGCAAAATGGGCGTTCACTTGGTCGAGAAGGAGGCCGAGGCTGAGGAAGGGGCCGCGACCCGCGAGGAGGAGGAGGAGGAGAAGGAAGAAGACGACAACGAGAACGAGTTGGTCGAACTCGAGCACCAGCCAGTTCCGGCCAAGTCCCGCACCAAAGAACTCGCCGAACGCACCGACGATCCGGTCCGCATGTATCTGCGCGAGATGGGTTCGGTCGAGCTGTTGTCGCGCGAGGGCGAAATCGCGATCGCGAAGCGCATCGAGGCCGGCCGCGAAGCCATGATCGCAGGCCTGTGCGAAAGCCCGCTGACCTTCCAGGCCATCATCATCTGGCGCGATGAGCTGAACGACGGCAAGGTCTTCCTGCGGGACATCATCGATCTCGAAGCCACCTATGCCGGGCCCGACGCCAAGGGCGTGCCGGTGATGCCGAACGGCGACGGCCAGGCGGTGGCGGACGGCGGGCAGCCGCCGCAGACCGTGGCGCCGGCAACCGCACCGGCAGCGCCGACGCCGTTCCGGCCCAAGCCCGAGGTCGGTGCCGAGGGCGAGGAGCCGACCGAGCCGCCGGAGGGCGAACTCGACGAGGACGACATGGAGAATTCCATGTCGCTTGCCGCGATCGAAGCCGAGCTCAAGCCCAAGGTGCTGGAGACCTTCGACAAGGTCGCCGACAGCTACAAGCGGCTGCGCCGCCTCCAGGACCAGGACATCGAGAACAAGCTCAAGAACCAGTCGCTGACGCTGGCCCAGGAGCGCAAGTACAAGAAGCTCAAGGACGAGATCATCGCCGAGGTGAAGTCGCTGCGGCTCAACCAGGCGCGCATCGATTCGCTGGTCGAGCAGCTCTACGACATCAACAAGCGCCTCGTCGGCTACGAGGGCCGCATGATGCGGCTTGCCGAAAGCCATGGCGTGGCGCGCGAGGACTTCCTGCGGAACTACGTCGGCTCGGAGCTTGATCCGCGCTGGCTCAACCGCGTTTCCAAGCTATCCGCCAGGGGCTGGAAGAACCTCGTCGCCCGTGACAAGGACCGCATCAAGGATATGCGCTCGCACATCCACATGCTCGCCGGCGAGACCGGGCTCGAGATCCTCGAGTTCCGCAAGATCGTGCAGATGGTGCAGAAGGGCGAGCGCGAGGCGCGCCAGGCCAAGAAGGAGATGGTGGAGGCGAACCTGCGCCTCGTCATTTCCATCGCCAAGAAGTACACCAACCGCGGCCTGCAGTTCCTCGACCTCATCCAGGAGGGCAACATCGGCCTGATGAAGGCGGTCGACAAATTCGAGTATCGCCGCGGCTACAAGTTCTCGACCTACGCCACGTGGTGGGTCCGCCAGGCCATCACCCGCTCGATCGCCGACCAGGCGCGCACCATCCGCATCCCCGTGCACATGATCGAGACCATCAACAAGATCGTGCGCACGAGCCGCCAGATGCTCCACGAGATCGGTCGCGAGCCGACGCCTGAGGAGCTTGCCGAGAAGCTCGGCATGCCGCTCGAGAAGGTGCGCAAGACGTTGAAGATCGCCAAGGAGCCGCTCTCTCTCCAAATGCCGATCGGCGATGAGGAGGATTCGTACCTCGGCGATTTAATCGAGGACAAGAACGCGGTGCTGCCGATCGACGCCGTGATCCAGTCGAACCTGCGCGAGACGACGACGCGGGTGCTCGCTTCGCTGACCGCGCGCGAAGAGCGCATCGTGCGCATGCGCTTCGGCATCGGCATGAAGACCGACCACACGCTGGAGGAAGTCGGTCATCAGTTCTCCGTGACGCGCGAACGCATCCGCCAGATCGAGGCCAAGGCACTTCGGAAGCTAAAGCACCCGAGCCGATCAAGAGAGCTCAGGAGCTTTCTTGTTAGTTGAGGCCCAGTTCAAAACGATTGCGATGGCCATGGGCCTGTCTAACGAAGAGAATCCATCCGTCTCCTTCCGTTCAGGTCATCTTTCACCGCTGCGCCGCATTGCCGCTGGCAGCAGCGTATCTTCCGATAGCTTCCGACGAGCGCAGTTCGACGTATGAGAGTGTTGTGCCGGCGTTCGATCACGTGGTGCCGGTTGTTCGCGTCGGCGGCGGACTGCATGACGGCTCGTGCCGGTATACCGCGACGCGGTCGGCGATACCGACGAGCACGCGCCAAACCTGCGTGCGTGACACGTTGCCGGGAAACCTCCGCGACGGGTTAGAAAGCCTGCCTGCTTTCCGCGAAATGCCACACATATTATTGTAGAGTGGTTCAAGCAGCTCCGGACCCCGCCGGAGCGCAAAGGAGGAGGAACTCGATGTACAGGCGCCAAACACTTGCTGCCCTGCTGCTTTCCGCTTCCGCGATCGGCTTCGGATTCGGCGTCGGCACCGTCTCGGCCGCGCCGCAAGAGCGCGTCGACGCTGCGTATAAGGCGATGGGCCTGACGAACGCGGTTAACACCCTTGTCATGAAGGGCACAACCCACACCTGGGATCCGGGCGAATCCAAAGACGCCTACAAGCCTGAAACGGGCGATTTTGGTGTCTCGACGTTCACCGAGAGTGCGGACCTTGGGCGTGGACTTTACCGCGTGGACTGGGTGCGCCCGAAGCCGAATGGCGGAATGCGCAACTACACCGAGGTATTCTCGAACGAGATCGGCGGCAAGATGGGCGGCTACGTCACCGGCGTCGACATCAATAACGGGACGCCGGCCCGCTCCGTCGGCCCGGCCGACAAGCCCTTGCATACGATGTCCGGGGTGAGGCTGACGGCGGAGCTGCGCGAACTCGAGCGCAACAACGTCGTCAGTGAGATGCACGCCAATCCGGGGAAAGTCTCCGACTATCCGGCTCAGACCGTCGACGGCAAGAGCTATCCGGCCGTCGAGTATCGCGGCAATTACGGCACCTTCATCGTGCTGTTCGATCCGGCCTCCGGCCTGCCGACGGTCGTCAGGACGCGCGACTTCGACGTGATCGAAGGCGACTCCAATTACGATCAGACATTGTCCGACTGGCGGGACGCCGGCCACGGCGTGAAGGTGCCGTTCCACCAGGTCATCACCATCAATGGACTGAAGATCTTCGACACCACTCTGACGGAAGCTTCCGTAAATCCGGCCCTTCCTGCCGACGCCTTCGCGATTCCGGCGGAGCTGCGCGACAAGGCGGCGGCGCCGGCTCCGGTCGAGAAAGTGCGTTGGCAATGGGTGCTGCGGCGCATGGGTAACGGCTTCTATCTCGACACCGATGCCTACTACACGGCCGACGGCGGCAGCCTGAAGATCCAGGAAATCGCCCCGAACATCAGTTTCGTGAACGGCGGGTCGCACAACACCCTGATTGTTGCAACGAACGACGGCTTAATCGCGGTCGAAGCGCCGGGCGACGACGGCCAGTCGAAGATCGTGATGGGTCTCGCGGAGCAGAAATATCCCGGCAAGCCGTGGAAATATCTGTTGCTCGACCATCACCACATCGATCACATCGGCGGCTTACGCGCCTTCGCGGCGGCCGGGGCGACCATCGTCGTCGGCAAGGGCGACGGCGCCTTCTACCGCAAAGTGCTGTCGGCGCCGGAGACGCTTAATCCCTACGGGACCAAGCAGGTGCCGCCGAAGGTCGAGGAAGTCAACGGCAAGTGGAGACACCACGGAGGGCGGACGCACCATCGAAGCATACTCGCTCGATAATCCGCACTCCACCGGCTACATCATCCCCTACATCCCGGACGCGAAGCTCGGCTTCGTGACGGACATCTGGAGCCCGCAACCACAAATTCCGCCGGCCAATCCCGGCACGACCGCGCTGGTGAAGGGCGTCCAGAAGATGGGCATCCAGATGGACCGCATGGCTGGCGGCCATGGCGGCGTCGGCAATTTCGCCGATCTGGCGAAGACGGTGCAGTAGATCAAGCGAGGCGGGGAACGC
>CAWBDV010000019.1:0-365203 GCA_963787675.1 uncultured Alphaproteobacteria bacterium
GAAATCGATCGGCATGCTCAAGAATGCCATTGCGGCGGTGGTCGCCTTTTGCACGCATTTTGCCTACGCCATCATTGCCGTCGCAGTCGTCGGCGGTGCCGCCGCGGGTCACTACGCGGTCGAGCACTTCGCCATCAACACCAACGTCAACAACCTGATTTCCCCCCAGCTGCCATGGCGTCAGCGCGAAATTAACTACAACCGCTCATTTCCCGATCCCGACGAGAAGATCCTCGCGGTCGTCGAGGCGCCGACGCCCGAATTCACCTCGCTCGCGCGCTCCGAACTCGTCAAAGCGCTCACGGCCGACAGCCAGGTCTTCCCCCAGGTGACCGAGCCGGGCGGCGGCCCGTTCTTTGCCCGCAACGCCCTCCTCTTTCCCTCGATCGAAGAAGTCCAGGGCACGCTCTATCAGCTCACCAAGGCGGCGCCGCTCATACGCATCCCGGTGACCGACCCATCGTTGCGCGGCTTTGCCCAGATGATCTCCCTCGTGCTCGCCGGCGTGCGCGAAGACGCGATCACCGCCGAGCAGGCGGCGCGGCCGTTCAACGCCGCGGCCGCCGCGCTCGACAATGTTCTCGCCGGCCGCCCGGCGAGCTTCTCCTGGCGCGAGATCGTGTCGGAGGGCCCGCCCAATCCAGGCGACCTGCGCGGCCTCATCGACATCGTGCCGAAACTCGACTACGCCGCACTCGAGCCCGGGGAAGCCGCAACCAATGCGATCCGCGCGGCAGCCGCCAAGCTCGACTTCGCCGCGAAGTACCAGGCCCGGGTGCGACTGACCGGGCCGGTGGCGATCGAGAACGAGGAATTCGCGACCCTCAAGGAGGGAGCGCTGGCGAACGGCATCGTCACGATGACGGTGGTGCTGATCATCCTGTGGCTGGCGTTGCGATCGGGCCGCATCATTCTCGCGACCGCGGTCTCGCTCTTTGTCGGCCTGTCGATTACGGCGGCGCTCGGCCTGCTGATGGTCGGCGCGCTCAATCCCATTTCGATTGCCTTCGCCGTGTTGTTCGTCGGCCTCGGTGTCGATTTCGGCATCCAGTTCAGCGTTCGCTATCGCCAGGAACGCTTCAAGGAAGCGAAGCTTCCGTTGGCGCTGCGCGCGACCGGCGCGCGGGTCGGGATTCCGCTGACGCTTGCGGCCGCGGCGGTTGCTGCCGGCTTCCTCTCGTTTCTTCCGACCGCTTATCGCGGCTTGTCCGAGCTTGGCCAGATCGCCGGGGTCGGCATGATCGTCGCCTATCTCACCAGCATCACGGTGCTGCCGGCACTGCTGCGCGTGCTCCGGCCGGCAGGCGAGAAGGAGCCGCTCGGCTTCCAGGCGCTCGCGCCGGTCGACAATTTTCTGGAGACCCATCGGGTCGCGATCGTCGTCTTGACGCTCGGCGTCGCGATCGCCGGTCTGCCGCTGCTCTACTACCTGAAGTTCGACTTCAATCCGATGAACCTGCGCAGCGCCAAGGTCGAATCGATGGCGACCTATCTCGATCTGCGCCGCGATCCGTCGACCGGCGTCAACGCCGTCAACGTGCTGGTGCCCTCGGTTGCGGACGCTGACGCCGTAAGCCGGAAGCTCAAGGCCTTGCCGCAGGTCGCGAGCGTCACGACCATCACGACGTTTGTTCCCGATGACCAGGAGGCAAAGCTTGCCGCGATCGCGCAGGCGGCGATGGTGCTCGATCCGGTGCTGCAGGCCGAACGACGGCCGGCGCCGACGGACGAGGAGAATGTCGCGGCGATCAAGCACGTGGTCGAAGAGCTTAACGAGGCGGCGAGCAAGCTGGATGGCCCCGGCGCTGATGCCGTGCCTCGCCTCGCCGGCGCCCTGTCGAAACTCGCGCAGGCGGAGCCCGCCGTGCGGACGCGTGCGGAAGCGGTGTTCATGGTGCCGGCAACGGCCGACATCGAGGACATCCGCAGCCTGCTGCAGGCACAGCCCGTCACGCTCGACAATCTCCCGACCGACGTCACCGGCGACTGGCGCACGGCCGACGGCAAGATTTGCGTGTCGGCGGTGCCCACAGGCGATCCGACCGACAATGAAAACCTCCGCACGTTTGCGCGCGCCGTCCTCGCGGCCGAACCGACCGCGATCGGTGGGCCGATTTCCATTCTCGAATCCGGCGACACCGTCGTGCGCGCGTTTCTAGAGGCCGGCGGCTGGGCGCTTGGCGCGATCGCGATCCTGCTCTGGCTGACGCTGCGGCGCCTCGGCGACGTGCTGCTCACGCTGGTGCCGCTCTTGCTCGCCGGCGCGGTGACGCTCGAGATCTGCGTGCTGATCGGCATGCCGCTCAACTACGCCAACATCATCGCGTTGCCGCTGCTGCTCGGCGTCGGCGTCGCGTTCAAGATCTACTACATGATGGCGTGGCGCGCCGGCCGCACCAAGCTCTTGCAGTCGAGCCTGACGCGGGCCGTGATCTTCAGCGCTGCAACGACAGCGACGGCATTCGGCAGCCTGTGGTTCTCAAGTCATCCGGGCACGTCGAGCATGGGCAAGCTGATGGCGCTCGCGCTCGTGTGCACGCTCGCGGCGGCGGTGTTATTTCAGCCCGCTCTTATGGGGCGTCCGCGCTCCACCCGCGAGACCTGAGCAGGCGCTTTGCGCTGCCGCATTGGCTTGCGGCCGTGCGCGCACCGGCGCGCTCACGCGCGTCCAGTTCTCGCCGCCGCAGAACAAGCCGCCGAACACACAGCCTTCGACCCGCAACACGTCAGGAGACTGCAGGCTCAGGCGCGAGTCATAGGTCTTGCCGTTCTCGGCATTATAGATTTCGCCCTGCCATTGGCCGGGTTTCGTCGGCCGCATCCCCTTGAGGATATGGATCCCGAGCGTTGGCCGCGTCCGTTCGGCCGGGTTCGGATTGGAAGAATCGACGCCCGGATCCTTCTCCCAAGAGACGATGCCCCACAGCGCCCCATCGCAATCATCGATGCGGATGTTGGCTTCGCCATTGGCGACGCGCCACTCGCCCACCGGATCGGCTGCCCGGGCAGGTGCGGCCCACACAATGGCCGCGGCACAAATCACGAAAAGTCGACGCATCCAGGTCACACCTCAACGAATTCCGTCATAGCTTACGCAACGAATCATTGCATTAGGTAATGTTTGCGTCAGTATTTCGATGCGGCACTGGGCAGTCCGGGGGGCGAACTGGTGAATCATCGGTCGCAAGTCATCTACATGCCGAACAGCGCGGTGCCGAGCAACACGGCATCGAGCTTAAATGTTGCTCAGCTCTACGCCGATAACGAAGCCGACCGCTACGAGTTGCATACGCGCCATCTCAACGAGCAGATGGTCCGCGTTCTGCGCACCATCGGCTACGACGTCTCGTTTCGCCGCGGCACGGGGCAATATCTCTACGATCGCGACGGCGCGAAATACCTCGACCTGTTAAGCGGTTATGGTGTGTTCGCGGTGGGACGCAATCATCCTGCCCTGCGCGAGGCGCTCAAAAGCGTGCTCGATGCCGAATTGCCCAATCTGGTGCAGATGGACGTTTCGCCGCTCGCGGGGCTGTTGGCGGAGCAGTTGCTGGCGTTCGTGCCCTATCTCGACAAGGTGTTCTTTGCCAATTCAGGCAGCGAGGCGACGGAAGCCGCGATCAAGTTCGTGCGCGCCGCCACCGGGAGGCCGGGGCTCGTCTATTGCGATCATGCGTTCCATGGCCTGACCAACGGATCGCTGTCGCTCAACGGCGACGGCATCTTCCGCACCGGCTTTGAGCCGCTGCTGCCGCAATGCCGCGTGGTGCCGTTCAACGATCTCGACGCACTCGAGCGCGCGCTCGCGCTGCGCGATGTAGCCGCCTTCATCGTCGAGCCGATCCAAGGCAAGGGCGTCAACATGCCCGCGGACGGCTATCTGCAGGAGGCGGCGCGATTGTGCCGGCGTCACGGCACGCTGTTCGTTGCCGACGAAATCCAGACCGGCCTCGGCCGCACCGGCCGTTTCCTGGCGGTCGAGCATTGGGGCGTTGAGCCTGACGTGGTGTTGCTCGCCAAGGCGCTGTCCGGCGGACACGTGCCGGTCGGCGCGGTCCTGATGCGCAAGGGCATCTACGACAAGGTGTTCGATCGCATCGATCGCGCCGTGGTGCACGGCTCGACGTTCGCCAAGAACGATCTCGCCATGGCGGCGGGTCTTGCGACCCTCGAAGTGATGCGCAACGAGCACCTGATCGCGCGGGCGGAGCGCCACGGCATACGGCTGCGCAAAGGCCTGGAGCGGCTCGTCGGCCGCTCGGAATTCGTGCGCGATGTACGCGGCAAGGGTCTGATGATCGGCATCGAATTCGGATCGCCCGCCTCGTTGAAGCTCAAGGCAAGCTGGAACCTGATCGAAACCGCGAAGGAAGGGCTGTTCTGCCAGCTCATCACCATTCCGCTGTTCCGCGACCACAAGATCCTCACGCAGGTCGCCGGCCACGGCAGCCATACCGTGAAATTGCTGCCGCCGCTGATCATCACCGACGATGATTGCGCGCTGATCGAATCCGCCTTCGAGGACGTGATTGCAGCAACGCAGCGCATGCCGGGCGCGATCTGGTCGCTCGGCCGCACGCTCGTCGGCAACGCCATCCACGCCCGCGGGTAGCCGCTAGCTGGAAGAAAGTGCCGCTTCGCGCTTACTGCGAAGCGGTATAGCCGGTCAGTTCGTTGCGGATGATCTTGCCGCCCTTCATCACGAACTTTACCCGCTGCAACTCGGTGATATCGCGCACGGGATCGCCGGACATGGCGACGAGATCGGCGAACTTGCCGGCCTCGATCGAGCCGACCTGATCCTGCCAGCCCAGGACTTCGGCATTGACGATGGTGCCGGACTGGATCGCCCCCGCCGGCGTCATGCCGGCGCGCTTGACGAGCCACTCGAATTCAAGGGCCTGCGTGCCGTGCGGGAAGGTCGCGCCGTCGACGCCGCTGCCCACCATCATCTTCAGTCCCTTGGTGGCGGCGGCCATGGCGACCGCGCGCTCGATGATCGGGATCATCCGGTACTTGCCGCCGGTGTTGCGGCTGTCGTTGTCGTCCATGTAGGGCTCGGTGTAGCGCACGATGGTCGGATCATAGGCGAGCCCCTTGGCGACCATCATGTCGGCCTGCTCCTGGTCGAGGCCAAAAGCGTGCTCGATGGTATCGCAGCCGGCGAGGATGGCGTTCCGCTGTCCCTCGCCGCCATAGACGTGGCAGCCGGTCTTCTTGCCGCGGCTGTGGGCCTCTTCGATCAGCGCCTGCAGGACCGGCATCGGGTAGGTCAAAACGTACTTCGCCTCGCCGGTCGGCGTGAACGAGTAGGCGCCGGTCGGGAACAGCTTGATCCAATCGACGCCGCGAGCAACGTGCTCGCGCACCGCCGCGCGCGCGTCCTCGACCGAGCGCACAATGATGCTGGCGAGCGGGTTGTCGGGAGCCGACGGCGGCGCCGCACCCCAGACGATGCCGCGGCCCGCGACCTGATAACGCGGCCCGTCGATACGGCCTTCGTTGATGGCGTTGCGGATATCGACATCGCCGTAGCCGTTGCCGTGCGAGCTCATGTCGCGTGCCGTCGTAAATCCTGCATGCAGATCGGCCTGGAGATGCTGGATGGCGATGAGCGTCGACGTTTCGCGCGACATGCCGGGCTTCGGCGGGTTGAACATATGGGTGTGGGCATCGATCAAGCCCGGCACCACGGTCGCCTGGCTGAGATCGATTACGGCGGCACCGGGCGGCACTTTCACCGCGGCATCGGCGCCGACCTCAACAATCCGCTCGCCGCGGATGATGATGGTCTGCTTCTGTCGCATTCCGCCGGACCGGCTGTCGAACAATTGACCGGCCCGCACGGCGATTAAGGCCGCAGGCGGCGCGCACTGCATGCTGCCGCCGTCCGAGCCGAAGCAGGCGGGTGCACCGGCGCCGTGCCAGGGGATTCCAGGCCCGAACGCCACTTGTGCATGAAGCGCCGTCATAAGCATTGCCGCCATGATGAATCCGGGTATTGCCAATGCGAATGCGAATCGGCTTTTCATTGCAGGGTCCCTCCGTCCAAAGCGCGCGTATTCTTATGGTCCGTCGAAGGTGATTTACTGCAAAATCAGCCCCTCGTCAGGGCGGTCGCGTTGCGTGTTTGATCGAAATCAATGTCTCGATCGGCAAGGTGGCCCACGCGTTGGCAATCGGGGCAAGCGGGATCAGCGGAGATGCCAGGAATAGGCTTGCCGGCGGTGGTCGGCATGTGGAGCGTGGTCGGCTTCCTGGGCCTTGCGGTCTTGGCTGTCATCCTCGGGCGCCGCGCCATTGCGACACCGCTGATCTACGGCGGTTCGCTCGTGGTTGCGATTGCAGCTCTCGGCGCTGCCCTCGTCCATTTCGTTGGGGCCCAACCGCCGTCGACACTCGTTCTGCCGATCGGTCTGCCCGGAATCGGCGCGCGCTTTCGCATCGATGTGCTGAGCGCGTTTTTCCTCGTCGTCGTCAATCTTGGCGCCGCGGCGACGAGCCTCTACGCGCTCGGCTATGGCCGGCACGAGGAGGACCCGGCCCGGGTGCTCCCGTTCTATGCTGCGTTTCTTGCCGCCCTCAACCTCGTCGTCCTCGCCGACGACGCGTTCACCTTTCTGCTCGCCTGGGAGTTCATGTCGCTCACGTCATGGGCGATCGTGCTAGCGCGCTATCGCGACCCAGCCAACAGCCGCGCCGCTTTTCTCTATCTCGTCATGGCGAGCTTCGGGACGTTGTGCCTCATGCTCGCCTTCGGCCTCTTGGCAGGGCCGGCCGGAGGCTATGCCTTCGACACGATCCGCGCAGCGACGCACAGTCCGACCATCGCGGCGCTCGCCGTGCTGCTCGCGCTCGCGGGTGCCGGATCGAAAGCCGGCATCGTGCCGCTCCACGTCTGGCTGCCGCTCGCGCATCCGGCGGCGCCGAGCCATGTCTCGGCGCTGTTGAGCGGCGTGATGACCAAGGTCGGCATCTACGGCTTCGTGCGCATCGTGTTCGATCTGGTCGGCATGCCCAATCCGTGGCTCGGCCTCATCGTGCTTTCGCTTGGCGGCATCACTGCGGCGATCGGCGTCCTCTATGCGCTGATGCAGCACGATCTCAAGCGGCTGCTCGCCTACCACACCGTGGAAAACATCGGGATCATCTTCATCGGGCTCGGCCTCGCGCTCGCCTTTCGGGCGAACGACATGAACATTGCCGCGGCATTGGCGATGACGGCGGCCCTCTTTCACGTCTTCAACCATTCAGTGTTCAAGAGCCTGCTGTTCTTCGGCGCCGGGGCCGTTCTCACCGCGACGGGCGAGCGCGACATGGAGCGCCTCGGCGGCCTCATTCATCGCATGCCGCAAACCGCAATCGCTTTCCTCATCGGCTGCGCCGCGATCTCGGCGCTGCCGCCGCTCAACGGCTTCGTGTCGGAATGGCTGACGTTCCAGGCGATCCTGGTGAGCCCGCAAATTCCTCAATGGGGGCTCAAGCTGACGGTGCCGGCCGCGGGCGCGCTGCTTGCCTTGTCGGCGGCGCTTGCTGCCGCGTGCTTCGTCAAAGCCTTTGGCGTGACATTCCTCGGCCGTCCGCGCGGCCCCGCCGTCGCCGCCGCGACCGAGGTCGACCCGTTCTCGCTCACGGCGATGTTTCTCCTTGCCGCGATCTGCATTGTTGCGGGCGTGCTTGGCGGCTTCGTCATCGATGCGCTCAGTCCGGTGACCAACATGCTGGTTTCCGGTACCATGCCGCGCCAGGCAGCGGAGCCATGGCTTTCGATCGTCCCCATCGCGGAGAGCCGAAGCTCGTATAACGGTCTCATCATTCTCGTGTTCCTCGTCGTCTCCGGCACGCTCACCGCGATGGTGATTCACCGCTTTGCGACGCGGGCGACGCGCCGCAGCGCCATCTGGGACTGCGGCTTTCCGCTCAACGCGCCGCAAACCCAATATGCGAGCGCGAGCTTCGCGATGCCGATCCGCCGCGTATTCGGCGCGGTTGTCTTCGACGTGCGCGAGCACGTGGACATGCCGCGCCCCGGCGAGATGCGCGCGGGCAGCTTTCAACTGCGCGTACTCGACCCCGCTTGGCGCTATGCCTACGGCCCGCTCGCGCGTGGCGTCGGATCGCTGGCGACGACGCTCAACCAGCTGCAGTTCCTCACCATCCGCCGCTATCTGACATTGGTGTTCTGCACTTTGATCGCGCTTCTCGTGGTGGTGGCCGTATGGCGCTGATCGTCAACCTTCTCTTCCAGGCGGCGCAGATGTTCCTGGTGGTTGCGGTCGCGCCCGCCGTGCTCGGCGTGACCCGCAAAATCAAGGCGCGGCTGTTGCGGCGCATCGGCCCGCCGGTACTGCAGCCTTATCTCGACATCTGGAAGCTGATGCACAAGGAGGCTGTGCTCGCTCACAATGCATCGTGGGTTTATCGCACCGCGCCTTATTTGATCTTCGCGGCGACCTGGGTCGGCGCCGCCTTGGTGCCGACCTACGCCACAGGTCTCCTGTTCTCGTGGTCGGCCGATCTCATCGCGATCGTCGCTCTCCTCGGCACGGCGCGGTTTGCCTTGGCGCTCGCCGGCATGGATGTGGGCACGGCCTTCGGCGGCATCGGCTCGTCGCGCGAGATGATGATCGCGTCGCTCGCTGAACCCGCCATGCTGCTGATCGTCTTCACGGTCGCGCTCGTGGCCGGCACGACGCAGCTCTCGGCGATCGCAACCCTATTCTCGGCGGGCACGGTCGGCATACGCGTCTCGCTCGGTCTCGGGCTCATCGCGTTTCTCGCCGTCGCGATTGCCGAGAATGCGCGCATCCCGATCGACAACCCGGCGACGCACCTCGAGCTCACCATGGTGCACGAGGCGATGGTGCTCGAATATTCGGGCCGCCACCTCGCCATGATCGAGGCGGCGGCAGCCCTCAAGCTCGTCCTCTACTTCTCGCTCATCGCCTGCCTGTTCGTGCCGTTCGGCATCGCCGGGCCTGGCGCGGGAATCGGCGCGTACGCCATCGGCGTCGTCAGCTATCTCGTCAAGATATTCGTGCTCGCGGCGTTGCTGCCGATCGCGGAGACGAGCGTCGCCAAGATGCGGGTGTTCCGTTATCCGATCTTCGTCGGCGGCGCCTTCGCGGCAGCTGCGCTCGCCGTGTTTCTCCTGTTCGTGTCCCAGGGCTTCTGATGCCGTCGCTTCTGTTCGATGTCGCCCATCTGCTCGCCGGCAGCATGCTGGTGCTGAGCTTCCTGCTGCTCTACCAGGACCGCATCATGGCGGTCGTGAACGTGTTCGCATTTCAGGCGATCGTGCTGGCGATGTCGGTCGCGTGGCAGGCCGTGGTGCAGGATGCGCCGCACCTCGTGGTGACGGCGGCGCTGGCGCTCGTCGTCAAGGGCTTCGTCATCCCGACGGCATTGCACCGCATTATCCGCCAGCTCGCGATCCACCGCGAGATCGAGCAGGTCATCGGCGCCGGCCCCACCATGCTCACCGGCCTCGGCCTCGTCGCGCTCTCGATTCTGCTGGTCCAGCCGGTCGGCAGCGAGACTAGCATCTACACCCGCGAGGACCTCGCCTTTGCGCTCGCGATCATTCTGCTCGGGCTGTTGATGATGATCACGCGGCGCAATGCCGTGACCCAGGTGGTCGGCTTCATGTCGCTCGAGAACGGCCTGATCCTCGCCGCGACCGGCGCCAAGGGTATGCCGCTCGTGGTCGAGATATCGGTCGCGTTCTCGATCCTGATCGCCTTCATCGTGTTCGGCGTCTTCGTCTTCCGCATGCGCGAGCGCTTCGACAGCGTCGACGTGAGCGCGCTCGACCGCTTCCGCGGCGAACGGAGAGACGCCTCATGATCGGCCCCGCCGAGCTGCTGCTCATCATTCCGGCGATTGCGGTGCCGGTGCTGGCCATCGTCTCGAGCTACCGGCTCGGCGCCGCGCTCAACGTGATCGCCTGCGGGCTCGTCCTCGCCACCGCGATTGCGCTGCTGTTCACCGCGCATCCGCGCGGCGACATCATCATCATCGACGACTTCAATATCTTCCTGCTGATCCTGACCGCCTTCGTCGGGTTCACCACGAGCATCTTCAGCGCCACCTACATCGCCCACGAGATCGAAGTCGGGAAGCTCACCCCGGTATTCCTGCGATTCTATCACGCCATGTACCAGGCGATGCTGGGCGCCATGAACCTTGCGCTGGTCGCCAACAACATCGGCTTGATGTGGGTCGGCGTCGAAGTCGCGACATTGTCGACTGTGTTGATGGTCGGCATCTACCGGACGCCCGAGGCGATCGAGGCGGCGTGGAAATACTTTATCCTCGGCAGCGTCGGGATCGGACTCGCCTTCTTCGGCACCATCCTGATCTATCTCGTGGGGCAGGAAGCGATCGGCACCGGCCTGTCGGCGATGTCGTGGGATCTCCTGGTGACGAACGCGGCGAAGCTCGACTCGAAAATGCTGTCGCTCGCGTTCGTGTTCCTGCTGGTAGGCTACGGCACCAAGGTCGGCCTTGCGCCGTTCCACGCCTGGCTCCCTGACGCTCACGCGGAAGGTCCGACGCCGATCTCGGCGGTGCTGTCGGGGCTGCTGCTCAACGTCGCGCTCTATGCGCTGTTGCGATTCAAGATGGTGCTTGCCGGCAATGCGGGCGCGATCAATGTCGGCGCGATCATGGTGGTGATCGGCCTCGTGAGCCTCGTCTTCGCGGCGTTCATGCTCTACCGGCGGCGCGATATCAAACGGCTGTTCGCCTATTCGTCGATCGAGCACATGGGGATCGCTGCCTTTGCCTTCGGCATGGGCGGCCCGCTCGCGAACTTCGCCGGCCTGCTGCACATGACCATGCACTCGCTCATCAAGTCGGGGATCTTCTTTGCGGTCGGCCACATCGCGCAGGTCAAAGGCACGCAGCGCATCGCCGCCATCAGCGGCCTGTCGGTCTCCCATCCGGTGCTCGCGCTGTTGTTCTCGCTCGGCGTGATCGCGATCGCCGGGTTGCCGCCGTTCGGCATGTTCACCAGCGAATTCATGCTGGTCACCTCGACGTTTGCGCGACAGCCGGCGCTGAGCGTCGTGCTGATCGGCGGGCTGCTCATTGCCTTCGGCGCTCTGGTGCTGCGGCTGCAGGACATCGTGTTCGGCGAACCGAGCGGCAAATACCACGCGGCGAAAGCGTCTTACATTCCGGCGTACACGCACCTTGCGCTCGTGCTCGTTGCCGGCCTGTGGTTGCCGGACGCGCTGGTGCAATGGTTCCGCAGCGTTGCGGCCCTGCTCGGATGACGACGATGAGCGCAATCGCCACGACGCTCGCGAAGTTCGCGCCGGTTTCCGGCCATGCGCCATGGCCTCGGTTCGAGGTCGATGCGACGACGTGGGAAGCAGTCGGCCAGTCACTTGGTCGCGGCGAGGGCGATCTCCTTGGCCTATGGGGCGATACCGGCGCGGTGCACATGGCGGTCCGCGCGTCCTCGGCCCCGCCCTGCGTGGTGTCGCTTGCCATTGCGGACGGCGGCTTTCCGTCGATCGGCCGGTTTCATCTGCCTGCGATCCGTCTCGAACGCGCCGTGCGCGATCTCTACGGCCATGTGCCCGCCAACGCGCCCGACGCGCGCCCCTGGCTCGATCACGGCCAGTGGGGTCTGCGCGCGCCGCTCGGGGCGCGCAGCCCGGCGCCACCGCGCGATCCCGTGGATTACGAATTCCTGCCGGTGCACGGCCACGGCCTCCATCAGATTCCCGTCGGTCCGGTGCATGCCGGCATCATCGAGCCGGGGCATTTCCGGTTCACCGCCAATGGCGAGACCGTGGCGCGGCTCGAGGAGCGGCTCGGCTATGTGCACAAGGGCGTCGACGGCCTCCTGACGGATGTCGATCTCGACAAAGCGACGCGGATCGTCGCGCGGGTCTCCGGGGATTCGACGGTCGCGCTCGGCTTTGCCTTCGCGCGCGCCGTCGAAGCCGCGCTTGACGTTACTGTGCCGCCGCGCGCCGTCGTGCTGCGCGGGGTGATGGCGGAGCTTGAGCGCATCGCCAATCATTTCGGCGATGTCGGCGCGATCTGCAACGACGCGGCCTTCGCCCTGATCCACGCCCATTGCGGGATTTTCCGCGAGCGCGTGCTCGCCGCGTCGGACCGTGTCTTCGGCCACCGGCTGATGATGGATCGCATCGTTTCCGGCGGCGTCGCCCAGGACATCGCGTCCGATGGGGCGGCGGCGATCATCGCGGCACTCGATGATATCGAGCCGCGATTCGCCGAGATCATCGACCTCTACGACGAGACTCCATCCTTGCAGGATCGCACCTGCCAGACCGGTATCGTCGCCGCCGATCTCGTGCGGCAGTGGGCGGCGGGCGGCTACGTCGGCCGCGCATCGAGCCGCGATTTCGATGCGCGGCGCGATCTTGCCTATCCTCCCTACCAAGGCCTCCGCTTCGATGTGCCGGTGCTGGCCGCGGGCGATGTCGACGCCCGGCTGCGCGTGCGCGTCGCCGAGATCGGCACAAGCGTGAGCATGATCAGGACGTGGCTTGGGGCTCTGCCGGCCGGGCCGGTGATGGCGTCGCTGCCGCAGGTGACGGAGCAGCGCGAGGGCGTCGCCATCACCGAAGCATTCCGCGGCGACGTGCTGGTGTGGCTGCGGCTTGCGTCGGGCGGGCGCGTCGCGCGCTGCCATGTGCGGGACGCCTCGTGGTTCCAATGGCCGCTGCTCGAAGCCGCGATCGAGAACAACATCGTCGCCGACTTTCCGCTGTGCAACAAATCGTTCAACTGCTCCTATTCAGGTCACGATCTCTAGGTCATGCGCACGCTCTTATTGAAATCGCTGTTCGCCGCGCCGGTGACGATCCCCTCACCGGGCGCCGACGACGGCGGGCTCGAGGAGATCGGCCGCGCACTGGCGGCGCGGGCGCGGCGCCTGTTCGGTCGCTCGATCACCATCCGCGAGGTCGACGCGGGCTCGTGCAACGGCTGCGAGCTCGAAATCCATGCGCTTAATAGCTCAGTCTATGACATCGAGCGGTTCGGCTTGCGTTTCGCAGCCTCGCCGCGCCATTGCGACGTGCTCCTCGTCACCGGGCCGGTGACTCACAACATGAAGGTTGCGCTGGAACGCACCTACGCGGCGACGCCCGATCCGAAATGGGTCGTCGCGGTCGGCGATTGCGGATGCGGATGCGGCGTGTTCGAAGGGAGCTACGCGGTCGTCGGCGCGGTCGACAAGGTGATCCCGGTCGACCTGCACATCCGCGGTTGCCCACCGCGCCCGATCGATCTCCTGCGCGGCCTGATCGGCCTCGTCGACAAAGCGGCCGCGAAGCAAGGGTGAACGCCTGCATCACGTACGGCTGCCACGCCGCGAGAATATCGCCTACGCCGGCACGGATTTCGGCCTGGACGATCTTGCGCAGCTCCGGCAGGCATGAGCCGCAGTTGGTGCCGGCGCGCAACGCCTTGCCGATCTCCTCGGCGCTCGCCAGCTTCTCTGACGCGATGGCGCGGCGGATGGTGTTAAGGCCGACGCCGAAGCAGGCGCAGATCATCGGCCCGGCATCTTCAACGCCGTCGGTCGACTGGCCGGACAGGAGCGTGCGGCGAGGTCCGCTCGCGATCGCATCGGCCTCGAACATCGCTCTGACCGCATCCCACTGCGGCGCCGACTCCGGCGGGCCGACGAAGATGCAGCCGGCGAGTTTCCGGTCGACGTAAGCGGCGAGACGCAGGTTGCCGCCGTGCGCATCGAGATACTCGGCGATCTCTGCATCGGCGCCGAACCAGCGGGCCGCGCAGTCGCGCCATCCTTCGAGCGAGAGATCGGCGGCAAACAGCAGGCCGTAGCCGCCGCGCACGGCGACACGCGCCCACCAGGCACCGTCCGGCAGCGTGATCTTGTGTCGCGTCAGGATGAACCCGCGCGAGGAAAACAGGACGGCGCTGATCGCGGCCGGCGTCGCCTTGGAGTCGGGTTGGCCGGAATGGGGATCGGTCAGCGGCGTGACAAGCTCGCCAACGCGGCCGCCCGACGAGGTCGCGCCGCTCCAATGGATCGGCACGAACACGGTGTCCGGCATCTGTGCGTCGGTCACCGCGACCTTGAGAATGCAGTCGCCGTGACGCGTCGTGACGCGCGCAAATCCACCGTCGATGAGGCCCACGGCGCGCGCATCGTCGGGATGAATCGCGACAAAGGGCTCCGGCAGGTGGGCGCCAAGCCGTGGGCTCGCACCGGTGCGCGTCATGGTGTGCCACTGGTCGCGGATACGGCCGGTGTTGAGGCGGAACGGGAAGGCCTCGTCGAGGGGCATTGCCCGATGGGGCGGCGGTTCAGGCGCGACGAAGCGTGCTTTGTGGTCGCCAGTGAAGAAGCCGCCGCCGGCGAAGAATCGTGTTGTGCCGGACCCTTCGTTGGCGCGCATCGGCCACTGCACCGGATCGAATGCGTTGTATTCGTCGTCGGTGACGTCTGCGAGACCCCCGATATCGAAATCGCGCGCTCCGCCGTTCTCGAACGCGGACAGCGCCGCATGCTCGCGAAAGACGTCGGCGACCGAACCGTAGGAGAACGCAGCGCCATAGCCCATGCGTTTGGCGACCTCGCACACGATCCACCAGTCGGGCTGCGCTTGCCCGGGCGGCGGCAGGAACGAGCGCTGGCGCGAGATGCGCCGTTCGGAATTGGTGACGGTTCCGTCCTTTTCGCCCCATGCCGCGGCCGGCAGCAGAATCTGCGCGCCGGCATCGACCGTGTCGTTGGAGAGCACGTTCTCGGAAGCGACGAAGACCTCGAGCCGGCGCAGCGCCGCGCGCACCGCCGCTGCGCGCGGCAGCGACACGGCGGGGTTCGTCGCCATCACCCACAGCGCCTTGATCTCGCCGCGCTCGATCGCCTCGAACATCTGCACCGCCTTGAGGCCCTCGTGGGTCGCCATGCGCGGTCGCGCGCCAGAAGCGGCCGACGCGGTCGACATCGGCCGGCGTGAAGCTCATGTGCGCGGCGAGCTGGTTAGCAAGGCCGCCGACTTCGCGTCCGCCCATGGCGTTGGGCTGACCGGTGAGCGAGAACGGCCCCATGCCGGGTTTGCCGATGCGGGCGGTGGCGAGGTGGCAATTGATGATGGCGTTGACCTTGTCGGTCCCCTGCGCCGACTGGTTGACGCCTTGGGAGAACGCCGTCACCACGCGCGGCGTCGTGCGGAACCATTCGAAGAAGCGCGCCACGTCTGCGGCGGCCAGTCCCGTCGCCGCCGCAGTATTTTCGACGGTGCGGGCGACCTCGGTCGCGCGCGCATAGGCGGCGCCGAAATCCGCGCGTGTGCGCATTGATGTAGGCGAAGTCGATTGCGCCGTGTGCCGCAAGATCGCACAACAGCCCGCAGAACAGCGCGGTGTCGGTGCCGGCGGCGATGGGCAGGAAGAGATCGGCCTCATCGGCGGTCGCGGTGCGGCGCGGATCGATGACCACGATGCGGGCGCCGCGCTCGCGCTTGTTGGCGATCATCCGTTGGAACAGTACCGGGTGACACCAGGCGGTGTTCGAGCCGACCAGCACGATGAGATCGGCGGTGTCGAGATCCTCGTACATGCCCGGCACGGTGTCGGACCCGAAGGCACGGCGATGGCCGGCGACCGACGAGGCCATGCAGAGCCGCGAATTGGTGTCGACGTTGGCCGAACCAATGAAGCCCTTCATCAGCTTGTTGGCGACGTAGTAATCCTCGGTGAGCAATTGGCCCGAGAGATAGAATGCGACCGCGCCCGGCCCGTGCCGCTCGATCACCTGCTGGAAGCCATTTGCGACCGCCTTGAGCGCGGTGTCCCATGCGACCCGCGCCAGCGTGCTGTCATTCTGCCGGCGCATCGGATGCAACAGCCGGCCGTCGAGGGACAATGTCTCGCCGAGCGCCGAGCCCTTCGAACACAGGCGCCCGCGATTGGCGGGGTGATCGGGATCGCCCGCGATGAGCGCGCCGCCTTCCCCGTCAGGCGTCGCCAGCAGGCCGCAGCCGACGCCGCAATAGGGGCACACCGTGCGCACCTGCGGCGGATGGCGGGTCAGCGCATTCATGAGGATCGTCGTTCGTCGGGTCGCACCGCCATCCGCGGCCTCATGCGGCCCTGCGTTCGGCGAGCGCGCGCCCGAAGGCAAGATCATTACGGATGCGTTTGATCGAGGCGCCGGAGCGGATCAGGTCGAGATACCACAGGCCGTCCGTCGTATCGCCATAGAGCACCGCGCCGACCAGCCGATCGCCATCGAGCACGAGCCGTTTGTAGATGCCGAGCCCCGGATCGGCGAACACGATGTCGTTGGTGGATGTCTCGTTCGCACCCTGGCGGCCGAGAAATTCCCCAGCCGAGAAGACGTGCACCCCGGAGACCTTGAGATTGGTCGCCAGCACGCTCCCGGCATAGCTTGCCGAGCGTCCGGCGAGGCGTTGCGCCAGCACCTGCGCCTGCTCATAAGCGGGCTCGACCAGGCCGTAGCAGGTGCCGCGATGCTCGGCGCATTCGCCGATGGCATGGATACCGGCGCGGCTCGTCTGCAGATTGTCGTCGACGACGATGCCGCGATTGACATTGAGGCCGGCCCCGGTCGCGAGATCGGCATTGGGACGGATGCCAACCGCCATCACCACGAGGTTGGCGTCGATCACCTGACCGTCGGCAAGTTCAACCGCGCGGACACGCCGGTCGCCGCGGAAGGCAGCCGTCTGCGCGTTGAGATGGACCGTGACACCCTGCCGTTCGATGGCGGATTTCAGCAAGGCCGCAGCACGCACGTCGAGCTGGCGCTCCATCAGGCGGTCCATGAGATGGACGACACTGACGTTCACGCCGGCCTGGGCCAGTCCATAGGCAGCTTCGAGGCCGAGCAGGCCGCCGCCGATCACCACGGCGCGGCTGCCGGCGACGGCAGCCTCCTGAAGCTTGGCGACATCGCTGAGATCGCGAAACGTGAGGACGCCGGCAAGTTCGCTGCCGGGCACCGGTAAGCGGATCGGTCGCGAACCGGTGGCGAGCACGAGATGGGCGTAGGGCAAAGTGGCGCCGCTCGCGAGGCGAACGCGGCGCAGGTCGTGGTCGATCGAGACGGCGCGATAACCGTAGAGCAGCGTGACGCCGCGATCGATCCACCATTTCGGCGGCTTGAGTTCGATCTCGGCCACCGGCACTGCGCCCGCGAGCACCGAGGACAGCAGCACGCGATTGTAGGCAAGCTGCGGTTCCTCGCCGACCACCGCGATCGCGTAACGGCCGAGCGCGCGCGTCGCGAGTTCGTCGACGAGACGGACAGTCGCCATGCCGTTGCCGATGATGACGAGGGGTTCGCTCATGAGAGGGTGTCGCTCAGACGTCGCGATGATGCCGCGTCATTCCGCGGCCTCGCTCCGTCCATAGGCTTCGCCGATCATGTATCCGGAGAGCGTGGTGTAGACCGCGGTCCAGGCCTCGGCGAGCTGCGGTGTCCACGCGGCACCGAGCCCGCGCTCCAGCGTCCACAGCAGAGCAGCGCCTACCGGAGCGTAATGCTCCGCCTTGACGCCGTAACCGACATGGCGTTTCGCGAGCGCGCTCGCCGCCGGCAGAATCGATTGGAGATTGGTAAGCCCATTCACCACGACCGCGAGAGTCGCCATCAATTTGCGGCCCTGCTCCGCCATGTCGGCGCGAAACAACGGCTTCACCTCGGGCGCAATCTCGAACAGGCGACCATAGAACATAGCCGCCGCCTGTTCAGAGATCGGCGCGACCTTCGCAAAGCTTGCTTGAATGAGGCTGACCTGTTCTGGCGTCATCACAATCCTCTTCCGGTGGCGGTCGTTCCACGGCGTCGCCGCGAAGCTCTCGCGAGGCAAGCCAGATCCCGGAGCAACGAAGCGGTTGCGCTTGCCGCTCCTCTGCATTCAAGGGATGTGCCAACCCCGCGCACTGACCAACGCGCTGGCGCGACTTGGCTTTTCTTCAAGCTGCAGGCGTGGGGGTGGATTTAGGGTACAGCGCCATGCCCAGCCGGAGGGCGGCTTGGCGCGGATTTAAGCGCTGAAAAAAGTCTCGCCCGCGGGGCTTCGATGAGAAACGAAGCAGCCGCGCGGCGGGCACCAATTAATTATTTGAAGACCGAGCGGCCCCCTCAGGCGTCGCTGCCGACTCGCGGGTTCGACTTCGCCCAGTAGTCATCGGCCGCTTTCGTGGCGGTAAGGCGGGCGGCATCTTCGTAGCCGGGCGCCATGGAGGCGGACGTGCCGGCCAGCACCTGATGATGCTCGATATTGAGGAGGCGCAGCCAGCTTTGCTGCCCGAGCGTCAATCCGATCATGCAGCCGAGTTCGACCAGTTCCGGTTCGGTGAAGTGGCGATGCATGCGCTCCCAGAACGCATCGTCGGTGTTGAGGTGCCAGACGATCGCCTCCGCGTAGGCGAGCGCCGCCTTCTGGCGTTCGCCATAGCGTGTCGATTTCTCGAAATTCAAAAGATCGAGCACCTGATCCTCGATCACCGCGCCGCTCCCGGTCGCTTTGACGGAACGTTGGTTGCCGCAATACTCGCATTGCACCGAGCGCGACACGTAGAGCCGGCATAGTTCCTTGATGGCGTGATCGAGGACGCCGTTGCGGTAGAGATCGTTCCAGGATCGCGCGAAGAACCAAAATGCCGCCGGCACGTGGGCGCGCACCGCCGAACTTTCCGGGCGCGGCGTGCCTTCGCGCTGGCAGCGCTCCATTTCCCGGCGCATGTCCGCGTCCATCCGCTCCAGCGGAACGTAGCTGATCCGTTGCTTTGCCATGGCGTGTCCTGCCCTTTGTGTTCTGCGCCTGCTTTAACGCTGGTTGTTCAGGCTGTCGTGTGCGCCTGTTGCGTCATTGATTCTAAGTATGTCACGGCATTCGGCAATAGCATAAGCTGCCGGCCCGCAAAGCGTCGGACGCGCCGCGCTCCGTCAACAAGGGAAGCCAAACGTGTCGCCACGCTTCAAACCGCTCGCTCAACATGACATGAGCCTCGATCAGCAGCGCGTCGCCCAGGCGGTTGCGACCGGTCCGCGCGGTGGCTTGCGGGGGCCGTTCCACGCGCTGCTGCGAAGTCCCGAGCTCGCCGACAGGGCACGTCATCTCGGGGATTACGTGCGCTTCGAGAGCACGATACCGGCGCCTTTGCGCGAGCTGACGATCCTGATCGTGGCGCGGTTCTGGTCGGCTCACTACGAGTGGAACGCCCATCGCAAGCACGCCGCCAGCGCCGGCCTCGATCCGGGCATTGCCGACGCCCTCGAGATCGGCCGACGCCCGCCGAAACTCTCGGCCGACGAGGCCGCCGTGTATGACCTGATCTCCGAGTTGCTGAACAATAAGGATATCAGCGACGCGACTTTCGATGCCGCGGTGACGCGCTTCGGCGAGCGCTTGGTGATCGAATTGATCGGGCTCGCGGGCTACTACGGCTTCGTATCGCTCATCCTCAACGCCAGCCGCACGCCTGTGCCCGAAGGCGGCAAGCCGCTCCCGCCGCCCTGAACCGGCTCGCGCTAAAGCGCGCGGTGCGGGCTGAACCCGGCGACAAGCGCATGATGCATTGCCTGTTTTGGCTGCACACTCAATTGATACATCGCCTTCAGCTTAGGCGTGCACCGGACGCTCTCACGGCGTAAATTTTGAATCGCGCGCACATCGATCGGCGACAACCGAACCGTGATGGGGAGGGCAAGCATGAATGCGCGGCGGTGTCATTTTCATCTGTTGTGCAAGCTCAGCAGGAGCCTGGCAGTCGGGATTACGCTCGGCATTGCTGCCGGCATCATCGTTCTTTCGACGCTGATTACACTGGTATCGCCCCAGACGCCGGCGGGTGCGGCATCGACGCCAGCGGCCGTCGCGCCGAGGACGCCATGGGGCGAGCCCGATCTGCAGGGCATCTGGACGGACGAGACTGACATACCCCTGCAGCGCCTTGCCAAATATGGGACCAGGAATTTTTCACCGACGCCCAACGCGCCGAAATCGATAGTCAGCGGGCGGGACTGCTTGCCCGCGACAGGCGCACCGAACGCGGCACCGAAGCCGATGTCACCGCCGCGTACAATTCGGTGTTCCTCACCGTAAAACGCGTCGGCGCGCGCACCTCGCTCATCGTCGACCCACCGAACGGGCGCATTCCACCGCTGACGCCGGAGGCTGCAAAGCTAGCCGCCGCCGATCGCGCGTTTCGCCTTGCCCTGCTGCAATCGACCGAGACCTGCAGGAAGAAGTTGGCGGCCTGCAATGGCGGCACATTCGAACCGACGCCGTCGCCACGGCGCCTCGAGCAACCGCCGCGCTACAACGTCGGGCGCATGAACCGGCAGGACGGTCCCGAGGATGTTACGCTCGGCGAGCGCTGCTTGCCCGGCGGACTCCCCGAATTCGGCACCGCCTTCGGCGGCAGTTTTCGTCGCATCGTGCAGACGCCGGGAGGCATCTCGATCTTCTACGACGTCGGCCAGGGCCAAGGATGGCAGCGGAACATCGTGATGAACGGAAGTCCGCACTTGCCCAGCAGCATCCGTCAATGGTTTGGCGATTCCCGTGGCCGCTGGGAAGGCGACACGCTCGTGATCGACGTCACGAACTTCAGTCCGAAAGCCGATTTCCAAAACGCGCGCGAGAATTTGCACATCGTCGAGCGCTGGACCCGTACCGGGCCGACTACGCTCGCATATGAGGTCACGATCGAAGACCCGACGGTGTGGACGCGGCCCTGGACCGTCAAGCAGGAATTCACGCGGCAGAGCGACGAGCAGAACCGAATTTATTACGAGCCGCGGTGTGTCGAAGGAAATTACGGGTTGCCGGGACTTTTGCATGGGCGACGTACGGAAGAGCGCGCGTTCGCCGAGGGGCGAGGTCCCGATCCCGCGACCAAGGACAACATGACGGCAGGGTCCGCGATCGACGAAGATCCCCTGCGGTGACAACTGGAAAGCAAAGGCTCCGTTATTTCGGTGTCTGCGCGACCTTCGCGATCGATAGAGCGGGATTACGCGTGACGTGAGCCACCTCACATTCGTTTTTGAATGAGGGGGCTATCTACCGAAACAGCCAAACCGATCGGGGCCGCGTGGGTCGCCGAACGTCAGCAATACCTGCGTGCGTCGAGTTTTTGTTCTTACCAGCAGATTGGAGAACACCATGACCGATATACCGGTTCACTCCAAAACCACTCCGGTGCGCGATCGCAAATATTCGCGTGACGTTGGAATTCTCGTGCTGGTGGCCTTCGCTGCCGTAGCGTTGGTGGCGCTGGTGGCGCTGGCCGCTGTCTCAATTGGAGGAACGAGCTCGAGCGATCTCGTTTTCGCCTATCCGCCGTTTTAGCGATCGCACGCGAATCAGGATCTGACGCAATGCTCTCGATCCCCCCTCACGATGCAAGTCCGCCGGACGAGGCAATCGGTGTTCGACCGCCGAATACCCGTTATCGGTGGCGCTCGAGCGAAGACCGATCGATCCATTCAAAATGGCTAATCGCAATGAGCCTGATCTACCCGTCAATTTTGATTTTGCTGCTCGGTATCGACCTGGCGTTGCATGCCCTTCATCTGTTCTGAACTTCGTTTCTACTCAACTCAGAGGAGGCCAATTATGATTTCAAGAACTTCTACAAGCCAAGTGCTGTCGAGCCATCAAAAGGCGGGACATCCGGCACTCGACATCAATGTTCTGGTATCAGTGATTGTCGCCTGCGTCCTTTGGGCGGTCGCGATTTATGCGATTGTGGTATCGGCGGCGCCGTCGCCCGAAACTCTCGCCACCATGGGCGCTTTTCCATAAGTCCAGTTATACAGGCAGATGAGACAGGTCCCGTTCACAACGTTGGTGAAAGGCATGTGCTAGTATTGACCATCGCCAGCCAGCGGCCGCCGTCACTGGCTGCAGCCTTTCTCGGCTTCGGCAAAATTATCGAACAAGCGGCCGGCGTTCGCGCCTGTGAGCGTTTCCATCCGATGCGGCTGGCCGCTCTCGACGCTGTAGCGCGCGAGGGTTCCCTTGGAACGGAGGAATTCGGCCTCCTTTTTCATCTCGCCGTGCCACATGTACGGGTCAAATTCGCCGACATACATGAAAACGCACATTTTCGAGACCGCCTGCAGCTTTGCCGCGCTGGGCTCCCACATGTATCCGGGAAAGGCCGTCACCGAGACGAAGTATTGCGGGTTGGTCGCGGCAACGTGCAATGCCGCGATGCCTCCGTTTGACGGGCCGGCGATATGAAACTTGCCGTCGCGGATTTTGTAGTCCGCGAGCATCTTGTCCAGGAACTCGGGAAAGATGCGGGCTCCGTCCTGAAAAAAGAGATCACCGTCGGGCGCTGCGGGCGCAATTACGATGTAGCCGCGCTGCTCGGCTTCAGCCCGAAGATTGCGGCTTAGCACGCCATCCACGGTATTCATGGTCTGCGGGCCACCGCCGAAGGCAATGATGGCCGGGTACGTCTTTGCCGGATCGAAGCCGTTCGGAAGGACGACCTTGTAATGCACGGTCGAACCGGCGACGTCCTTCGTCTTCTCGATGACTTCCGCGTGGAGCGGCTGGATCAGAGTCGTGATGGCGACAGCCACTGCGAGTGCTGGCACGAATTTCAAATTCTGTGGCATCATCGTGGGCCCTTTTTTTCTCACCGTGCCGGCACCGCGGGGTGGCGCGCAAGCCGCGTCTGCGCGGCAAGGCGGATCGGCGCATTGGTCGCACCGAAGCCGCGATAGCCGCGCCGCTCGACGAGTTCGAAGAAGAAGCGGTTTTCGAACGTGCGGGTATAGGCCTGAAGATATTCGGCGTTGCCGTCCCGCTCGTAGAGCATGTTGTGCGCCTTGAGTTCGTCGATCTGCGCGGACGACAGATCGGTCTTCGCTTCGAGATCGTCGTAGTAATTCTCCGGAATCGGCAGCAGCGCGACGCCGTTCGCTTCGAGACGCCTCACCGTCGCGGCGAGATCGTTGGTGGCGAGCGCGATGTGCTGTACGCCGGAGCCGAAGGCTTCGTTGAGGAAGCGCGAAGACTGGGTTCGCACCGACTGCGACGCATTGAGCGCGATGCGCAGTTCGCCGTCGGCTGACTGCACCACCTGGCTTTTGACGAGCCCGCCGGGATCAAGCACGTCCTGCTCGGGCGTCTTCTTGAGATCGAGGAGCGAGGTGTAGAACAGCACCCAGGTCAGCATTTCCTCGTAATGCATCGACTGGGAGATGTGGTCGACCACGGTGAGGCCGGCGCCTGTGCTGGCCTCCCCGGTCGGCGCGAATTCGATGTCCCACACGCGGCCGAGTTCGCTCTTGCCATCGATGAAATAGATGAGGCTGCCGCCGAGGCCGCGCACTGCTGGAATCTCAAGTTCGCCGGGCCCGACCGCCTGACGGAACGGCTTGTCGAGCAAAAGCTGCGCGCGATTGAGTGTCGCCGTCGCGTCATCGACCTGAGGCCGATGGCACAGACCCCGGTGCCGTGGGTGATGTTGAAGGAATGCGCGAAGCCTTCCTTCTCGGTATTGAGGACGATGTTGATCGCGCCCTGCGACCATCGCGTCACCGCTTTCGACTTGTGCACGCCCGCGCGGACAAAGCCCAGCCCGCGCAGCAGCTTCTCGAACAGAGGCGCCTCGCCTTCGTCGATCGCGAACTCGATGAACTCGGTGCCGAGAACTTTTGGGCGCGGCGGCAACGGCGTAATCCTGGGCAGGGCAACGCCGGTGCGCTCGCGCATCTGGTCGAGCAGGAACAGAAGCGAGCGCTGGCCGTCGACGGCGACGCTCTTGGCCGAGCCGGCGCGGAACTGGTCGTTGAAGATTTCGAGCGACAGCAGGTCGTCGAAGTCGGTCGCCTGCAGCGCCATCATGAAATCGATGAGGGGCAGTTCGCCCTGGCCGGGAAAATTGCGGAAGTGGCGGCTCCAGCGAAAGCGAATCCATATCGAGGATCGGCGCATCGGCGACTTGCACCAGGAAGATGCGGTCACGCGGGATCGAGCGGATCGGCGTCAGGTCGGTCTTGCGCGCGAAGATATGAAAGGTGTCAAGCACAAGGCCGATCGCGGGATGCGCGGCGCGCCGCACCGCCTCCCAGGAATCGCGGTAATCGTTGATGTGACGGCCCCACGCCAATGCTTCGAAACCGACCCGCATGCCGCGGCGGCTCGCGCGCTCGCCGAGCGCATGAAGATCAGCCGCGGCACGGTCGATGCCGCCGAGGCTCTGCGGCGAGACGTTGGAGCAGACGAGCAGCAGATTGCAGCCGAGCTCCGCCATGAGATCGAACTTGCGTTCGGCGCGCGCGAAGTTGCGCTCGCGAGCCTCCGGCGGCATGCCCTCGAAATCGCGGAACGGCTGAAACGTGATGATCTCAAGCCCGAGATCGGCGACCATCGCGCGGATTTCGGCCGGCGTACCGTTGAACGACAGCAGATCGTTCTCGAAGATTTCGACGCCCTTGAAGCCGGCATCGGCAATCGCCGCGAGCTTCTCGGCGAGATCGCCGCTGAGCGACACTGACGCGATCGCGAGTTTCATTGGTCCTCTGTCGCCGCGCGGCCTCGGCTGCCGCCACTCTGCACGGCGATGATGATATTCGCAACTCGCTGCGATGAATCAAGTGCGAGCAAAGTTTTGCATGCTATTTTTTCCGCCCCACCGTGCATCCGGGTTAGCTGCGGGGATTGGCTCATCGCCCCGGAGAGGCGGCGAGATCGAAAATCTCCGCCATCGTTCCGCGTTTTCGATGTCATGCTCCGCGAAAGCGGAGCATCCAGTAGCCCCAGACGATAGATAGAAACTTGACGTGCCAAGAAGCAAACTCCGATGGTTTTTGGATCGCCCGGTCAAGCCGGGCGACGACACAATCGAATTATCCGTTGGAAAGGCTAGCCGGGAGATAGCAACGTGAGCCATTTGTCGAGGATCGGAACCTGGCCGCGGACGAGCTTCTGCGCCGCGGTTGCCGGATCAAACCACTCTGCGCGGTCGGCTTCCGGGAACTCGACCTGGCGTTTCGATCGCGGCGGCCATTCCATCGTGAACAGATTGCTGCGAAACGACGCGAGGTCGAAATCGCCCTCGATCGCCCATGCTGAAATCACCTTGCCGCTCGGCTGTTTGAAATCGCCCAGGGCGATGAACTCGCCGGCCGGCACGCAACCGGTTTCCTCCTCGAATTCGCGCTTGGCGGCGACGAGCGGGTCTTCGCTCGGATCGTAAAGCCCTTTCGGGATCGACCACGCGCCGTCGTCCTTCTTGCTCCAGTAGGGTCCGCCCGGATGAACAAGGAGGACTTCTGGCTTATGGCGGTGCCGCCGGAACATGAGAAGGCCGGCGCTATGCTTTCCGGTCACCATGGAGTTCCATCATCCTTGCCGCACGCATCGCTCGTGCGGAAGAAAGGTGATTATATCGAGGCGGCGATGGCGCCGTCCCGGCGGCCGAAAGGTCCCGTTGCGACCAATCGAATTGCGCCAGATCAACGCGTCAGCAATCTGTCGGGATTCTTATTTAGACACGAGGCCACCGGAGCGGCTGATGGCTGAGAATCGATTGACACAAGGCGCGAAGGTCACGATCGACCGTGACGGATTGCAGGCGCTCGTGGACGCGCTTGCCGCTCGCGGCTACCGGATCATCGGACCAACCGTGCGGGACGGCGCGATCGTCTATGACACTATCGCGACGATTGCCGAGCTGCCGGTCGGCTGGCGCGACCGTCAGGAACCGGGGCGATACCGTCTGGAGCGGCGCGACGACGAGGCGCTGTTCGGGTTCGCGGTTGGTCCGCAAGCGTGGAAGCGTTTCCTTCATCCGCCGGTCGAGGTGCTCTGGACTGCTCACAAGAGCGAGGACGGCCTCAGCCTTCAGACAACGCAAGAAGGCGCCGCGAAGTTCGCCTTCATTGGCGTGCGGGCCTGCGAAATCCACGCGATTGCGATCCAGGATCGCGTCTTCTGCGAGGGGCCGTTCGTCGATAAAGGCTACGCGATGCGCCGGCGTGATGCGTTCGTGGTCGCGGTCAATTGCGGCGAGCCGGGTGGAACTTGTTTCTGCGTGTCCATGCAGACCGGCCCGAAGGCGCAATCAGGGTTTGACCTCGCGCTCACCGAGCTCGTCGACGACAACGCCCATGATTTCCTGGTGGAGATCGGCAGCGAGGCCGGCGCCGACGTTCTCAGCCATCTTTCATATCGCCGGGCCTCCGATGCCGAGATCACCGTGGCCGATGCGGTCGTGACGCGAGCCGCCGGCCGGATGGGGCGGACGCTTGAGACCGACGGGCTCAAGGAACTCCTGCAGAGCAACCTTGATCATCCGCGCTGGGATGCGGTCGCCGAACGCTGCCTGACCTGCGCCAATTGCACGATGGTGTGCCCGACCTGCTTCTGCACGACCGTCGAAGACCACAGCGATCTCGCCGGCACCTCCGCCGAACGCGTGCGCAAATGGGACTCGTGCTTCTCTTTGGACTTCTCTTATCTCCACGGCGGCAGCGTGCGAAAATCGGGCCGATCGCGCTATCGGCAATGGATGACGCACAAGCTTGCCCATTGGTACGACCAGTTCGGGACGTCGGGATGCGTCGGCTGCGGCCGCTGCATCACCTGGTGCCCGGTCGGCATCGATATCACCGAAGAAGCGGCTGCCATCCGGGCAACGCCGCACCCCACGCATGAGGCACAGGATGCAGGGGCTTGATGAAATCATAAAGGCGCACCCTTTCTTCGCCGGGCTTGCGGCGGAGCACATCCAGCTGATCGCCGGCTGTGCTCGCAATCGCGTGTTCAATGCGGGCCAATACCTCTTTCACGAACACGAGGCAGCGAACGAGTTCTTCGTGATCCGTCATGGCCGGGTGGCGCTCGAAATCGCCGCGCCGGGCCGGACGCCGATCGTCTTTTCGACATCCAGGGAGAGCGAGGTCGTCGGCCTTTCCTGGCTCATCCCGCCCTATCACTGGCTGTTCGACGCGCGCGCAATTGAACTCGTTCGGGCGATCGGCATCGATGCCGCCTGCCTGCGGATGAAGTGCGAAGCGGATCACGCCTTCGGCTACGACATGATGAAGCGCTTCCTTCCCATTCTGGTGCAGCGGCTCCATGCGACGCGGCTGCAGATCCTCGATGTCTATGGGAAGCCGTGAATGGACGAGGCGAGAACCACGGCAGCGACGTCGGTCGCCGATCCGTTCGTCCCGCAGTTCTATCGCGTCGGCAGCGTCCGGCGCGAATTGCCGGACACGGTGACGCTCGAACTCAGTCCGCTTGCCGGGGCGCGACCGCGCTACGCGCCCGGTCAGTTCAATATGCTCTATGCCTTCGGCGTCGGCGAAGTCGCGATCAGCATGAGCGGCAACTGCGCCGATGAAAGCGTCTTCGTCCACACCGTGCGCGCGGTCGGCGCGGTGAGCGGCGCGATCGCCGCACTTGAGCCCGGCGCCACCGTCGGCGTGCGCGGTCCGTTCGGTACGAGCTGGCCGGTGGCCGACGCCGAGGGCTCAGACATCGTCATCGTCGCCGGCGGTCTAGGCCTCGCGCCGCTGCGCCCCGCCATTTATGCGATCCTCGCCAACCGCGACCGCTACGGCCGGGTTGCGATCGTGTTCGGAAGCCGCGGTCCCGCCGACCTGCTCTATCGTCACGAGCTCGAGGAATGGCGCCGCCGGCTCGACGTCGATGTCGAGGTCACCGTCGACCACGCCGAAGCCGACTGGCACGGCAATGTCGGCGTTGTACCGACGCTGATCCCGCGCCTCGCGTTCGATCCCCACGAGGCCGTGGCACTCGTCTGCGGCCCGGAAGTAATGATGCGGTTCACGGCGAACGCGCTGCTGCATGCCGGCGTACCCGCCGGGCGGATTTATCTTTCGATGGAGCGCAACATGAAATGCGCCATCGGTCTCTGCGGTCACTGCCAGTTCGGCCCGGACTTCATCTGCAAGGATGGCCCGGTGATGCCGTTCGAGCGCATCCGCAAGATCCTCTCGATCCGGGAGATATGAGATGAGCGGATCGAAGCGGCCCCGGTTGGCGGTCTGGAAGTTCGCATCCTGCGACGGCTGTCAGCTGTCGCTGCTGGATTGCGAGGACGATCTGCTGGCGGTCGCAGACGCGGTCGAGATCGCGAATTTCGCCGAGGCTTCGAGTGCCGTCGCGGACGGTCCCTACGACCTGTCCCTGGTGGAGGGGTCGATCACCACCGAGCATGACGCGGCACGCATCAAGACGGTGCGCGAGCAATCGAGGCATCTCGTCACCATCGGCGCCTGCGCCACCGCGGGCGGCATCCAGGCCTTGCGCAATTTCGCCGACGTGAACGAGTTCGTCGCCGCCGTCTATCCATCGCCGCAATATATCAAGACGCTGGCGACCTCAACCCCGATCGCAGCGCACGTCCCGGTGGATTTCGAGCTGCGCGGCTGTCCGATCAACAAGCTCCAGCTTCTCGAGGTCATCTCCGCTTTCCTTGCCGGCCGCAAGCCGGCGATCTCATCCGACAGCGTCTGCGTCGAATGCAAGCTGCGCGGCGCGGCCTGCGTCATGGTGCAGGGCACGCCATGCCTCGGCCCGGTGACCCATGCCGGCTGCGGCGCGATCTGCCCGTCGTATCGTCGCGGCTGCTACGGCTGTTACGGTCCGATGGCAACGCCCAATACGGCGGCGTTGGCGCGCGAATGGCAGGCGCTCGGCGCGACACCGCGCGACATCCGCCGCGCCTTCCGCACGTTCAACGCGGCCGCAGAGCCGTTTCGGACCGAGAGCGAAGCCCATGGCGACTAGGACGATCCGGGTCGATCAACTCGCTCGCGTCGAAGGCGAGGGCGCGCTCGATCTTCACATCAGCGACGGGCGGGTCGCCTCGGCGCAGCTTCGGATTTTCGAACCGCCGCGCCTGTTCGAGGCGCTGCTGCGCGGTCGTTCCTATGCTGAGACGCCGGACATCGTCGCGCGGATCTGCGGCATTTGCCCGATCGCCTACCAGATGGGCGCGGTGCATGCGATCGAGGACGCATTCGGCATCGAAGTGGGGGGACAGCTGCGCGCGCTGCGCCGGCTTATTTATTGCGGCGAGTGGATCGAGAGTCATGCGCTGCACGTCCTCATGCTGCATGCGCCGGATTTCTTGGGCTATCCCGATGCGATCGCCATGTCGCGCGATCACGGCGATCGGGTGCGCGGCGGCCTCGCGCTGAAGAAGGCGGGCAACGACATTATTCGGGTGCTGGGCGGGCGCGAGATCCATCCGGTCAATGTAAAGGCCGGTGGTTTCTACCGGCTCCCGACGCCCGCCGAACTCGCCGGGCTGGCGGAGAGCTTGAAGCGGGCGTCGGAGATTGCGGTCGGGCTCGTCAGGTGGGTCGCCGGTTTTCCATTCCCCGCATTCGAACGCGACTACGAATTCGTCGCGCTGCGTCACCCCGACGAATATCCGCTGAACGAGGGCCGGCTCGTTTCGAGCCGTGGCCTCGATATCGCTATCAGCGATTACGACACGGAGTTCGAGGAACGGCAGGTCGAGCATTCGACCGCGCTGCATTCCATGCTGCGGCGACGTGGGTCGTATCTCGTCGGGCCGCTCGCGCGCTACGCGCTCAATTCCGAACGGCTGCCCCAGTCAATTCAAGGTCTCGCGCGCGAGGCGGGCCTCGGCCCGGTCTGCACCAATCCGTTTCGCAGCATCGTCGTGCGGGCGATCGAAATCGCCTACGCCTGCGAAGAAGCGCTGCGCATCATCGCGGCATACGAGCCGCCGCCGGCGGCGTCGGTCCCGTTCGAACCGCGTGCGGGGACCGGGTTCGGCTGCACCGAGGCGCCGCGCGGAATCTGCTGGCACCGCTACGACATCGAGTCCGACGGCTCGGTCGTCACCGCGCGGATCGTGCCGCCGACCTCGCAAAATCAACCCAGCATCGAGGAGGATTTGGTGCTGGTCGCCGGTGAGATCGTCGATCAGCCCGATGACGTCATTCGCGGCCGATGCGAGCAGAGCATCCGCAACTACGATCCCTGCATCTCGTGCTCGACGCATTTTCTCAAGCTCGCCGTGCATCGCACATGAGCGCATTGGACGATGGCGTAGCAGACGAAGGCGCGGTGAGTGAGTCCGTCGAGCTTCCGCAAGGTGACCGCGCGCCGTGCAAGGTCATGGTCATCGGCCTCGGCAATCCGGACCGCGGCGATGACGGGGTCGGCGCCCGCGTGGCTGAAATGCTGCGCGGCCGATTGCCCGAGGGCGTTGCGATCATCGCCCGCCGTGGCGACATGCTCGCACTGATCGACGACTGGAGGGGGTGCGATGCGCTGGTGTGCATCGACGCTTCGGCGCCGATGGGCGTGCCTGGGCGGGTTCGCCGCATCGATCTCGCGTCGAGCGAGCTGCCGCCCGATCTCGCGCGCGCATCGAGCCATGCCTTCGGCGTCGCTGATACCATTGCGCTTGCACGCAGCCTTCACCTCGCGCCGCGAGAGATCGTTCTCTACGCGGTCGAAGGACTGAGCTTTGATGGGCTTTCGCTACTAACGCCGGCGGTCGTGGGTGCCGTCGACCGTGTTGCCGATCGCGTGATCGCGGAGGTGGAGAGGCTCAGTCAGTAGCGGGCTGTTTCCTCTAGCGTCATTCTGGGGCGCCGCAGCGAAGCGGAGGCGAGCCCGGAATCCATACTCCTCGATCAGTGGTTATGGATTCCGGGCTCGCGAGCTTTTGCTCGCGCCCCGGAATGACGCTTGCGGGCTCTCGTGGCCGAGCGCGCCTTGCCCCATTATAAGTTCGCAATGTCGTGGATCGTCTTTGCCTTTTCTGGGCCGGTGCTGTGGGCGATCTCCACGCATTTGGACAAATATCTCGTCGACAAGTATTTCAAGGACAGCAACGTCGCGGTGCTGCTGGTGTTCACCGCAGTGATCGGGTTGGTGGCGTTGCCGTTTATTTGGCTGCTTGCGCCCGACGTCCTTGGGGTCGGCCTCGAGGGCGCGCTCCTCACCGCGTTCGCCGGCGTTCTCTACATGGGAGGAATGCTGTTCTACCTGCGCGCGCTACAGTTCGAAGAAGCATCAGCTGTTGCCCCATTCTACCAGGCGTCTCCCTTGTTCGGTTACGTGCTGGGCTACTTCGTGCTGGACGAGACGCTGTCCAAGCTTCAGCTCGCCGGCGGTGCGCTGATCATCGGCGGGACGGCGCTCGTTTCCCTTCAATCGGGGACAAGCAAGGCCGAATTCAAAGGACGGCTCGCGGCGCTGATGCTCGCGTGCGCGCTTTCGCTCGCGGTGAGCTCGCTGATCTTCAAGCTGTTCGCGTTGCAGGACGAATTCTGGCCGACGACGTTCTGGATGTATGGCGGCGAGGCGTTGTTCGGCCTGGCAATGCTCGGCGTCACCCCGTACCGCCGGCAATTCATGGCGTTGCTGCGCGTGAGCCCGCGCGCGGTACTCTCCATCAATGCCGCCAATGAACTGATCAACCTCGGCGGCAGCTTGGGAACGAGATACGCGCTGGTGCTCGCTCCGCTCAGCCTCGTGCAGGCGATCAGCAGCACCACGACGCTGTTCGTTTTCGGGTTCGGCCTGCTGCTGTCGCTCTTTTTCCCCGCGCTTGGGCGCGAGGATTTGTCGCGGCGCGACTTGATTCAAAAGGGCCTGGCCGCCGCCTTCGTGGCCGCCGGCGCCTTCCTCGTCAATCGCTGAAGGTCGCGCCGGCGCCCGTTACACTCGGGAGCGGCTCAAAGTGCGTTCACCGCTGCTCGGGCGATCGTCGCGCTCGGCTCGTTTGCGACGGTTTCCACGTGATCGCAGGACGCGCACTGATATACCGCGAGTTCCGGCAAGCCACCCAGGCGCGGAATGACACGAACGAGCGCCATTGTTGCCCCGCAGCCGGGACAGGTAGGACCATTGGTTGGATCGGGACACATGTACGAGAAATAAGCGAATTCGGGCAGCATTCCATTCAGGAAATATCCGTAAGGGCTTTCACGCTGATCGCGGCGTTTCGGGCGTGCCCCTTTGACGCAGCGGAAGCGGCGGGACGGGTGCGGCGCCGCCGGCGGGATACTCTGCGCTGATTGCCGGGCGGCCCCGGCGGGAAGCGAAAATGTCTTACCGCTTCACCCGATTCATTTCGTAGCAGGCGGCAACAATCGATCGCGTTGGGCTGGTGCCGTTGTGCGTGTAACACTTCTCCATGCGGTCCGGCGAGAGGATCGTAATCCGAAAGTAACCATCCATATCGGCGCCGACGATCGTCTTGTTGTCGCCTGAGATCGCCCATACGAATGGCTCTTTGGTATCGGCGATGGTGGATGAAGATCGGCCCCAGGCGAGGCGGCCGTCCTGGCCTTCGACGGTATGCGTCGCTTCAATCTCGTGCATGCGCGGCGGATCGGCAGGAGTTTGCGATCCGGGATGGTATGAATTGTTGCCGAAGACGATCGCGTTACCTTTGCCCGACCAAGTACCCTTGAGGTTCGGAATTGCATCTTGGGCGCGGGTCGCCGTGGCGGAGAGCAACAGTAGGACGGTGCTGATCGCGAATCCTGCACTCATTGCCTTCGATCGCATGGCACTTCTCCTCCGTTACGGCTGGGGTCGCCCATCCTGGCACCGGTGGCGAGCGATCTCAATCAGCCTGATCACAGCGCCGCAGCCGCTTCGCGCTGTCATTCCGGGGCGCCGCAGCGCAGCGCAGGCGAGCCCGGAATCCATGAACACAGATCGGAGAGTATGGATTCCCGGCTCGCCGTTTTGCGGCGAACCGGAATCGCGCAGCCCTCAATCTACTGCGCGCCGATCCAGCGAATCTGCGCCGGCTTGCGCGGGACTTGCGGCGGCTGCGCCTTCGGGTGCCCGACGATGATCGGCGCGACCGGAAGATAACCAGGCGGAAGATCGAGCGCGGCTCGTCCTTCTTTGGTGACAAGCCAGTTCTGGGCAAATCCGATCCAGCAGGTTCCGATCCCGGCGGCGCGCGCGGCAAGCATCAGGTTCTCGGCGGCGAGTGCACAATCCTCGACCGCCCAGTTTCCTTCGGCGGCGCAGATCACGATGAGAGCCGGCGCATGATAGAAAATATCGAAGTTCGGATCGCCCAATATGTCTTGAAAGTGATGGGATAGCAGACCCGCGGGCGTTTTGCGCATCATATATGCCTTCGATTCCTGCGAAATGACCGCCAGCAACGATTTGTCCCGCACGACGCAAAACAGCCACGACTGCGCGTTCACGGCGCTTGGCGCCTGGATCGCCGCATCGATGAGATCGCGCAGCGTCTTCTCGTCGACAGCGGCATTCGTGTATTCGCGCACCGCGCGCCGGCTGTAGATCGCTTCCCTAACATCCATGACGCGGTCCTTTGCTGTTCGCTGATGAGAAAAGGCCGAGGACGCCTCGCGGCGTCCTCCTGTTCACGAGCGTGAGCGCCGCGGTCAGGGCGTGATGGTCAGTCGGTCATCAACTGATTGAACGCCGGGAACCGACCACGCCGCGTCTTCGACCGCGTCCCGCTCGTCCCAGCTCTCGACCTTGCCTTCGAGCGCAACCTTATTGCCGTCGCGAACGCTGACGCGGATCGCATGCGCCTCGAACTTCGCGTGGCGCGACAGCGCGTCCTCGATCTGCTTCTGGACGTCGGAGACGTGCACGGCGGGCTTCAGCGCGATGTTGTTGATGACGCCATTGACGCCGGAGAGCTTCATAATGGCGTCTTCGGCGGCCTTGCGCTGATACTGCCAGTTGACCACGCCCGCGAGCGTCACCCAGCCTCTCTGCACGGTGACGTCGATTGCGCCCTGGGGCACGACCGCATCCCATTGCAAGATGCTGACGGCCCGCTTGGCGATTTCGTCATCACCGGTCTTTTTGTCGCTCGGATAGCGAACCTCGATTTCCTGTGCGATCGCGCGCACGCCCTTGACCCGCCGCGCCGCCCGCTCGACGGCGGTTTTCTCGGCGTAGCTCGATACGTGCCCAGTCAGGGTCACGACGTCATTCTCCACCGCAACCCCGATATGGGCCGAATCGACACTCGGCTCGAAGTCGAGTTCGTCGATGATGTTCTGCTGCAATTCCTTGTCGTTCACGGTTCCATCTCCTTGTTTGTATTTCGCGAGTCCAGTGAATGCGGTCGGCAAATTCGGTTCAGGTGCCCGCGGCGATCGGGCGCACCAAGACGTTGTCGTTGACGGCCTTGACACCTGGCGTGACTTCGACGGCAACACGCAGCGCCTGCTTCTCGACCGGGGTGTCGACGATGCCCCACAGGTCCACCGTTCCGTCAGTGACCGTTACGTTGACGAGGCTCGGGCGCACCCACGGCTCGCCCTTCAGTTTCGAGATGATGGCGTCCCGCAGCTTGGCATCCGCAACGGGCTGTGCCGGCAGCGCCTTCTTGCGCGTCGCGATCGCTTGAATGAGGTTCGCACGGCTGACGATCCCGACGACCTTGCCGTCCCGGACGATGGGCACCCGTTTGATGCGATGGCGTTCGAGGAGGGTCGCGATGTCTGCAATCGGCGTATCCGGCGCGGCCGAGATGACCTGCCGCGTCATCACATCGGCGACGCTGCGGCTGCACTCCCTCACGTATTCGCTGGCGAGGATCTCGCGGCCCATCAGCAGCTTCAGCCACCACGGGCGCTGATGCTCGGTGCCGATTTCGCTGCGCCGGAGCAGATCGCCTTCGCTCACCATGCCGAGCAGCTTGCCGGCCTCGTCGACGACCGGCACGGCGCTGATCCGGTTGGTGAACAGGAGCTTGGCAACGTCCTGCACCGTGGCGCCGGCCTTTACGGTAATGACGTCAGCGACCATGACATCCGAGGCATTCATCGCAGGGACTCCTTGCTTGATTTTCGCGAGGACCATGCGGGACCGCCGCTTTGCCGACATTGATTTTGCGCAAACTGGCCGCGGAGATTGCTCGGCAAAGGCCGAAGTACCAGGGAGTCAAAGGCGCTTGCGATGGCGCTCAGTAGGCGAACGCTTCTAATCTCCGGCGGGGCAGCGGCAACAGCCGCAAGCACTGCGACTATCAACCCGGCGGTCGCTCAATCTTCGCAGGTTCCGGCACGCTGGGACCGCGAGGCGGATGTCGTGGTCATCGGGTCCGGTGCGACGGGGCTTCCGGCCGCGATTGTCGCCCGCGAAGCGGGCTCCTCGGTAATCCTGGTCGAGGCCGAAAAGGATATCGGCGGCCACGCGATCACGAGCGGGGGCAATGTTCCGCTTGGCGGCGGCACCAGCGTGCAGAAGAAGTACGGGATCGAGGATTCCTCGGATCTCGTCTTTCGTGACCTCACCGATTGGTCCGTAGTTGAGCCCAATGGCTTCCCGGACTACCGATACAACGACCGCGAGATCATCCGCGCGTTTGCCGACAACAGCGCACCGGCGTTCGAGTGGCTGGTCGCCCACGGCGTCGTCTTCGTCGACAAGGCGCCCGATGCGCAAGGCGGAAATTCGGTTGGCAACTCGGTGCCCCGCGAGATGCACGCCGCGGTCATGGACTGGCCGATGGTGCAGACTGGAAAGCCGGCCAATCAGTTCATCCAGTCGACTTTCTCGTCGGGCAACGGCCTGATGCGACCCTTGGAGGTTGCCGCACGAAAGGCCGGGGTGGAAATTCTCCTCGAACACCGCATGAGCGCGATCTATCGGCAGACGCCCGGCGCGGGGCCTGCGGTTGGCATTGCCGCGGACAACAAGGGAACGAAGCTCGCCATCCGCGCGCGCAAGGCCGTCATCATCGCCACCGGAGGTTCAACCGGCAATGTCAACTTCCGCCGCATGTTCGACCCGCGCCTCACCGAAGAGTATTGCAGACTCGCCGGCATGCCGTGGTCCAACCAGGATGCGAGCGGAGAACTCGCCGCCATGGCGGTGGGCGTTTCCCTGTGGGGTCTTTACAATCAGACCGGCGAATTCGGGACGAACCTGACCAAGCCTGGCGCGGTCGGCTGCCAATACAATTATCGAAATCTGCAATGGATGCCCGGCAGTTCGGTGTTCGATCGCGCCCGCGCGTCATGTCTCGCGGTCGCGAACTGGCAGGATGTCATCCTGGTCAACATGCTCGGCCGAAGGTTCTATGACGAGACCGGCGACCAGTTCACCGCCAATGACTACAACTCGATCAACAACTACGTCCAGGGCAGCTACCTCAACGCCAGGGACCAGCGCTACCGTCCAAACAATTGGGTCAACGCGGCCCTCGCCGGTATCGGTGACGGACACAATGGCGGCGGCCCGATCTGGGCGATCTTCGATGCCGATGCCGTCGTTCGGGAAAAATGGAATCCGGCGCCGCCCAATGTCGACGTCGATGCCGGCTTCTTTTTCGCCGCCGATACCCTCGCCGATCTCGCGCGAAAAATCGCGATGAAATATCAGCGCGTCCCGATGCCGGCTGCAAACCTTGAGGCGACCGTCGCGCGCTACAATTTCTTTGTCGATGCAGGCGTGGACGAGGACTTCGGCAAACCCAAGCCTCTGCACAAGATCGCCAAGCCGCCTTTCTATGCCGCTTGGGCGACGCCGGTGATACACGACACTCGCGCCGGGCTGCGCATCAACGCCCGCTGCCAGGTGGTCGATATGAATGGCGAGGTGGTCCCGGGACTCTATTGCGGTGGCGAGTCGGCGGGCGGGTTCAGCCAGCACGGTCTCGCTCGCGCCATTTGCCAAGGCTATATCGCCGGGATGAATGCCGCCACCGAAGCTGCAAAGATCTGACCGCTATTTACGGCGCGTCGAAGAGCGTCGCATCCAGTTTGCGACAGGCTCGTCATGGCGGATTCATTTGGAATGCGTGGCACTGGCTGCACATCGATTCCGATGCTTTGTGCACATGGTGGCACGCTTCGCAGGGAACATTGCCGACATGCGAGGCGTGAGGATTCGGCTGGTCAGCGGCAGTTTTCGCAGCAATGTCCGAATAGCTGCCATGGCACCCGAGACAAGCAGTCATTGCCGGCGCCTTCGGCGGTGGCGCATCGGCGTGGCAGGCCGCGCAATTGAGGCCGGCTCTCACGTGCTTATCAATCAAGTAGCCGTGGCCGGCGCCGGGTCCTCTCGGCGCCTGGGCGAATGCTACAACCGAAGCAGAAGCGAGCAGGACGATAATGGCCAATAGCTTGCGCATCGGACTCCCCTCAGCAGATTCGCGGCAACGGATCGTCTTCAAGTTCTTCGAGGCGGCGTTCGCCGCCGATGTCGGTCCGCAAGATCACGTGCGGCCCCTCGCCTCCATCGTCGACCTTGCCGATGATGGCGGCGGTCTCGCCGCCGGGTAGCGGACGCCATGCCGCCAGCGCATCGTGGGCATGATCCGCCGACAGCACCGCAACGACCCGGCCTTCGCACGCGAGGTAGAGCGGATCGTAGCCCAGGATCTCGCATACGCCGCGCACCTGCTCGCGCACCGGGATCGCCGTCTCGTCAAGCCACACTATTGCCGCGGTGGCACGCGCAATGTCGTGCATCACGGTGACGAGGCCGCCGCGCGTCGGGTCGCGCATGAAGCGCAGGCCGGGCAGCCCGAGGATTGCTTGCGCGAGCGGAAAGACGCTCGCCGCATCGGAGGCAAGATCGCCCGAAAGCCCAAATTCCTCCCGCGCCAGCAGCACGGCCGTGCCGTGGTCGCCGACCGGGCCACTGACGAGGATCGCGTCGCCGCTGCGAATCTGGCCGATGCCGAGGCGCAGGCCCGGCGGCCTGATGCCGATGCCGGTGGTCGCGAGATAGAGGCCGCCGCCTTCGCCGCGTCGCAGGATTTTGGTGTCGCCGGCAGCAATGCACACACCGCAGCTTTTCGCCGCCCGCGCCATGCTGGCGATGAAGCGATCGAGCTGCGCAAATTCGAGGCCTTCCTCAATGAAGGCGTTGAGGCTCAGATAGGCGGGCGTCGCGCCGGCGACGGCGAGATCGTTGACGGTGCCGTGCACGGCGAGCGAGCCGATATCGCCGCCGGGAAATTCGAGCGGCTGCACTGTGAAGCCGTCGGTGGTGATCAGCACGTCGCCTGGCGGCAGCGGCAGAAACGCGGCGTCCGCGCGAATATCGAGCTGCGGGTTGCCGAGATGGCGCGCGAACACCTCTTCGATGAGTTCGCGCATGAAGCGGCCGCCGTTGCCGTGGGCGAGGGTCACGTATTTGTCGTCGATCATGACGGCGCGCTCGCCTCGATGAGCTGGCCGAAACTCAAGCCCGCATCGTTGCAAGGCAGCTTCTCCGGAATGTGGACGGCAAATCCTTCGCGCTCGGCAGCGGACGAGATCAGCTCGCACAGCACACGGTTCTGAAAAACACCGCCGGCGAGCCCAAGGTGCGCGACGCCATACTCGCGCCGGATCGCCCGCGCCTGAGCGAGGAGGAGTTCGGCAAGCGTTGCGTGGAACATCGCCGCGCGCGCTGGCACGCTCAGGCTCTCGTCCTGGAGCCGCTCGACGAGCGGGGCCCAATCGGCTTCCAAGACTCCGTCTGCCCGACGGCACAGCGACAGCGCGACCGGTCGAATCGCATGGTGATGGCTTATGGGAGAGGCACGCTTCTTCTCCCCTCCCCCTTGCGGGGAGGGGTCGGGGGTGGGGGTCGGGAGATAAGGTACTTCAGTGCCAAAGCCTCCCGACCCCCCACCCCGACCCTCCCCCACGAGGGGGGAGGGAGAAGAGGGCTTCGCCTCGTGGACAATTGTCTCGCATGCCATTGCGCTGGCACAGGCGGCTTCCAGGTGGCTCGGCGCCTGGCCCTCGTAGGTCGCGTGGGTGACGAGGCCGAGGAGCGCGGCGCCGCCATCGAACAGGCGGCCGATCGATGATGTGCGCGGGCAATTGAGTTTGCGGCTCCAGGCGTGGCGGAGCATCGCCGTGTCTTGCGGGCAAGTACACCATTCGCGCCCGGCTTCCCAGCACAGGGCAAGCGCGCTTCGCCACGGTTCGCGCGCGGCGCGCTCGCCGCCGATGAGGGCGAACGATCGCAGGGTCGCCACGCGGTGCCACCGGCCGGGCCGTCCGAGCATCGCCTCGCCGCCCCAGATCGTGCCATCGCGGCCGAAGCCGGCGCCGTCCCACGTAAACACCAGCCAATCTTCGGCCGGCGCGAACTCGCCGGCGAGCGCCGATGCATGGGCCTCGTGATGATAGATGCGCTTCGTCGGCAGACCGAGCGTCGCGGCAATACGCGTCGTGGCGTAGCCGGGGTGCGCGTCGCAGAGCACTTCTTGGGCGGTGACACCGTAGAGCGATTGCAGGTCAGCCGCGACCTGCTCCAGCAGTTTGCGGCCGCGGTGCGTGTCCATATCGCCGAGATGCGGAGATATGACCGCGCGATTGGCCCAGCCGAGCGCGATCGTGTTTTTGAGATGGCCGCCCAGCGCCAACATCGGATGCGGCAGCGACCAGGGCAGATCGATTTCAAGCGGAGCATCGCCGCGACCGAGTCGGACTGGGCGCGCCTTGCCGGCGATGACGCGATAGACCGGATCATCGGCCGGGCGGACGATCAGGCGGTCGTGGTGAAGAAAGGCATCGACGATCGCACCAAGACGACTTTCGACCATTTGAATTTCGGTCAACACCGGTTCGCCGCTGATATTGCCCGACGTCGCGACCAGCGGGCCGCCGAAGTCCGCCACCAGCATGTGGTGCAGCGGACTGTAGGGAAGCATGGCACCGATCTCGTCGCTCCCGGGCGCGATCTCCGGCGCCAGGTCACCGTCATCGTTCTTCGGCACCAGCACGATGGGACGGATCGGATCGCGCAGCATCGTCGCGTGGAGCGGGCTGGGCCGCGTTGACCGGCACAGTGAGGTAAGTCCGGGATCGAGCGGGAACATCACTGCCAGCGGCTTGTCGGGGCGCCGCTTGCGCGCGCGCAGCGCAACGACTGCCGCTGAGTTCGCAGCATCGCAGACAAGGTGATAGCCGCCGATGCCCTTGACCGCGACGATGCGGCCGGATCGCAGTGCCGCGATGGCGGCAGCGAACGCGTCGGCGCCGGACGCGCAATTTGACGGATGTGTGGGGTCGCGGAATTCAAGCTGCGGCCCGCAGCGCGGGCAGGCGATCGGCTCGGCATGAAAGCGACGGTCGGCGGGATCGGCGTACTCGCGAGCACAGTCCGGGCACAGGCTGAAATCCGGACATGGAGGTGCTCGTGCGATCGTACGGAAGACGCTTGATGAGGGTGTAGCGCGGTCCGCATTGGGTGCAGTTGATGAAGGGATAGCGGTAGCGTCGATTGTGCGGGTCGGCGAGTTCGGCGAGGCATTCGTTGCAGGCGAATTGGTCCGGCGGAACATGGACATGGTCCGGTCGCGCCGCCGCGCTCGGACGAATGTGGAAATCTTGGACCGCCTCGGGCTCGACAGCGTCCTCGCGGAGAATTTCCGGCCGCGCCAGCGGCGGCGCGTTGTCGAGGAGCGCCCGCCCGAAGCGATCCAATCGCTCAGGCTCGCCCTGAGCCAATATCTCGACCGCGCCGGCGCTGTTGCGCACCCAACCGTGCACGCCGCAACGCTGCGCGGTCCGATAGACGAAAGGACGAAAGCCGACGCCTTGCACGCGGCCGCCGAGCACCCATTTTCGCGCGACGTCGGGCATGGTCTCACGCACGCTCAGCGGCAGCCTCGCGCGGCGCACGCACACCGCTCGACCACCAGATGCGGCAGGCTCCTTCGTCCGACACCATGCACGGTCCGATGGGCGTGCGCGGCGTGCACGCCCGGCCATAGAGAACGCATTGATCGGGATAGATGCGGCCCAGCACCACGCGGGCGCAGTCGCAGCCGGGCGGCATTTGTCCGGCGCGCTTGCGCGCGCTGTCCGCCGACGACGGATAAAGCCGCGCGGCATCATGCGCGGCGAACGTTTCGCGCAGCGCGTAGCCGGATGACGGGATCACGCCAATGCCGCGCCAGTTGGCGTCGATGATGTCCATCGTGAGGTCGAGTTGGCGCCGCGCCGCGGGGTTGCCGCCGGGCCGCACCACCTCGGGATAGCAGTTGTCGAGGAAGCGTCGCCCCTCGATCAGCTGGCGCAACACGGAATAGAGCGCGGCCACGAGACTTTCCGTGGTGAACCCCGCGACCGCGGCCGGAATCCCGCGGTCTCGGGGCACGAACTCCCATTCCTCCGGCCCCATGACGGTGGCGACATGGCCCGGCGCGATCAGCGCATCGAATCCTGGCGCCTCCGATTGGAGCAGCATCGCGACCGCCGGCCAGGTTCGCCGTCCCGCAAGCAGCACCGCGAGATTGTCCGGCGCACCTTCGGCCAGCATCGCCGCCACCGGCGCCGTCGTCGTCTCGAAGCCCGCCGCGAAAAACACGACGCGGCGATCCGGGTCGGCGCGGGCAATGCGCACGGCTTCGAGCGGGGACGCGATCGGCCGGACGTCGCCGCCCGCGGCGCGCGCCTGCTCCAGCGAGCGCACCTCATTTTTCGGGACATTCACCGGCACCCGCAGCATGTCGCCGAAGGCGACGAGGATCACGCCTTCGTCGAGCGCCAATCGGATCGCCTGATAGACCGCCTCCTCCGGACAGACGCACACTGGACAGCCCGGCCCCGGCACGATTTCGATGTTGGCCGGAAGCGCCTTGCGCAGGCCCGCCATGGCGATCGAACGCTCGTGACCGCCGCAGACGTTCATCACCTTGGCGTGGCGCGGCAGCTTGAGGGCGTGAATCCGATCAAGCCACTGCCGGGCGGTGCTCATGGCGCGTCTCGCTGTGGCTTGCCGATTTTCTGCTGCGCAGCAATTTCAGTTCGTGCCGCAACCAACCGAGCCACGGGTCGAGCCCCCTCGCCCGGCGCGCCGACAGCGCGATCATCGGCGCGGCGTGGGCAAGCTGCCGCAGCGCGGTCTCGGCGCGCGCGGGATCGAAATCATCCATGAAAGGCAGCAGGTCGGTCTTGGTCAGGACGACGAGATCGGCGGCGCGGAACATCACCGGATATTTTGCCGGCTTGTCGTCGCCTTCCGTCGTCGAGAGGAGGACGACATTGCGATGCTGGCCGAGATCGAAGCAGGCCGGGCACACCAAGTTGCCCACATTCTCGATGAACAAGAGGTCGATCTCGTCCATCGGCAAGTCGTGCAATGCGCGGTGGATCATGTCCGCATCGAGATGGCAGGCATTGCCGGTCGTGATCTGCACCGCGGGCACGCCGTGGGCGCGGATGCGCCGCGCATCATTGTCGGTTTCGAGATCGCCTTCGATGACCGCGATGCGCAACTGCCGGCCCACGGCATCGATGGTCGCCTCGAGCAGCGCCGTCTTGCCGGCGCCGGGCGAGGACATCAGGTTGAGCGCCAGCACACCATGGGCATCGAAGTGCGCGCGATTGTGCGCGGCCGCGCGATCGTTGGCGTCGAGCAGGCTGCGGCCGATGGTTTCAACCGTGGTCTGCCGCTCGGCAATTCGATCGTGCTCGTTCGAGACAACAGTGCAGCCGCACGCGTCACACATCGCAGCGCCCGTTCGCTTCTTCGGGAATATCGAGTTCGATGCTCTGCAGCAGCATCTCGTTGCCGGACAGAAGCTCGGTTTGCCAGTCGCCACAGGCTTCGCACAACAGCTGATTGAGCGGGGGCGCGCTCTCCGCGCCGCAAGTGCGACATCGCACGCGAACAGGCATCAACGCGACCATGAGCCGTGATCCCTCCGCCGCCGTGCCGGCGCTCGCGAATGGATAAGCATGTTCCAAGAGGTCCGGCTCGATTCCGGACAGAGGTCCGATGCCGACATGCACGGCGGAGATGCGCGCCGCGCGGCATCGCGCAATCTCCGTCACCTGGGTGACCAGCGCTTTGCACACCGCAAGCTCATGCATTGCCGCCGTCCTCCGCGGCCAGCATCTGATCGAACAGTTCCCACGCCGAGCGCGCCTGCAGCGCCGTCATCTTCTGGATCGCATAGCCCACATGGACCATGACGAACTCGCCGGGGGATACCGGCTCGTCCTGGAGCAGAAACAGGCTCACCTCTCGTTCGACGCCCTTGGCGCAGCAGCGCGCAAGATGCCCATCGACGGCGACGATCTCCATGGGAATTCCCAGGCACATGCTCGATCCGATCGCGATTGGGAAGCTTGCAAGCACTTTAATAGCTTTCCGACATCGGGCCTACGATTGATTTACATCAATGGCCTTCAGGCGCGCGGCTTGATCTGCCGCAATGTCGGCAGCCGATCCTCATGCGAATTCAATCCTCAATTCCGCGAAGAGTTCGGAGATTAGTCATGAAAGCCAAAGACGTGATGACGCCCCATGTCGTCTGTGTCGCTCCCGACGCCCCGGTTCGCGAGGCGGTGCAGTTGATGCTGCAGCGGAACATCAGCGGCCTGCCGGTGGTCGACCAGGGCGGCAATCTGTGCGGCATCGTCACGGAAGGGGACTTTCTGCGGCGCGCCGAAACCGGCACGGAACGCAAGCGGTCGCGCTGGCTCGAGTTCCTGCTCGGCCCCGGCCGGATCGCCGAGGATTACGTCCGCACCCACGCCCGCCGGGTCGAGGAAGTCATGACGACCGAGGTCGCGATAGTCGATGAGGATGCGGCGCTCGATGCCATCGTCTCGCTCATGGAAAAACACCGGATCAAGCGGGTCCCGGTGATGCGCGGCGACAAGGTGGTCGGAATTGTCAGCCGCGCCAATCTGCTCCGTGCGTTGGCAGGCATTGCCGACGAGATCGCTCCTGGCCCGAAGGATGATGAGACAATTCGCAATAAGGTAATTGCGGAGCTCGACCGCCAGAAGTGGGCGCCGCGTCAGATGATCGATGTCGTGGTGCGCAATGGTGTCGTGGAACTGTGGGGCACGGTATTCGATGCGCGGGAGCGCGATGCCGCGCGCGTTGCGGCCGAGACGGTGCCTGGGGTAAAGACCGTCAGAAGCCACCTGACCTGGATCGAGCCGATGTCCGGAATGGTTTTTTCTGATCCGAACGACGAAGTCGCGCAAGCCGCTTCCTCGCCCCGGACCCCTGACGAAAAGCTCGCCGCCAACGGCTGAATCGGGTACAGCCGCCTGTATGACCACGCCGCTTCTGACCTGTGCGATCGCGGGAGAACGCGTGGACCTTGCCGCGAGCGGCGCCTGGACGGCGCAGCACGTCGAGGCGCTGGAACGGCTCGTCGCGGCGACCACGCCGCAGGTCACCGGGCGTCGCCAGGTCTCGATCGACATGGCCGGGATCGGCGAACTCGACACCCTCGGCGCATGGCTGCTGGAGCGCCTGATCCGCCACGCCGGCGGTGACGGCAAGCCGGCACAGATCGTCGGCCTGGCGCCGCGCTATCGCGGCCTCATCGATGAGATGCATCAAGTCAATCGGCAGGCGCCAAGCCCTCCTGCATCTGCGAATCCCGTATTGATGGCGCTCGACCGAATCGGACGCGCAGCGACACGGTTCGGCGGCGATTTCATCGAGTTCGTCGACATGCTCGGCGCTGTGGCCGCTGCCTTGGGTCGCGTCCTCGTCCAGCCGCGGCGGCTGCGCCTCACCTCGACGATCTATCATCTCTACCGGGTCGGCTGGCTCGCCGTGCCGATCATGACTTTGATCACATTTCTGATCGGCGGCATCATTGCCCAGCAGGGCATTTTTCATTTCCGGAAATTCGGCGCCGATGCCTATGTGGTCGACATGGTCGGCATCCTCGTGCTGCGCGAGCTTGGCGTGCTGATCGTCGCCATCATGTCGGCCGGCCGTTCGGGCAGCGCCTACACCGCAGAACTCGGCTCGATGAAGATGCGCGAGGAGATCGATGCGCTGCGCACCATGGGCTTCGATCCGATCGAGGTCCTGATTCTGCCGCGAATCATCGCCTTGGTCTGCGCTTTGCCGATCCTCGCGTTCATCGGCGCCATGGCCGCGCTTTATGGCGGCGGTTTGGTGGCCTGGCTTTATGGCGGGATGAGCCCCGCCGCCTTCATCGCCCGTTTGAAGGAAGCGATTTCAGTGACGCACTTCGAAGTGGGAATGATAAAGGCGCCGTTCATGGCGCTCGCGATCGGGATCGTAGCCTGCAGCGAGGGGCTCAAGGTCAAGGGCAGCGCGGAATCGCTCGGCAACCAGACCACCACGTCGGTGGTGAAATCGATCTTTCTCGTGATCGTGCTCGACGGCCTGTTCGCGATCTTCTTTGCTTCGATTGGAATGTGACCGATGGCCGACGCCGCCAATGACGCAGTGATCAAGGTCAAGGACCTCGTCGTCGGATTCGGCGACCAGATCGTGCTCGATCATCTTTCGCTCGATGTCAGACGCGGCGAAATTCTGGGCGTGGTCGGCGCATCGGGCAGCGGCAAGTCGGTGTTGTTGCGCACGGTGATTGGCCTCTTGCCGGAGCGCGGCGGCACGATCTCCTTCGACGGCGTCGATGGCGAGCACGACGGCGACACTGATGCACTGGCGCGGCATTGGGGCGTCCTGTTCCAGCAAGGCGCGCTGTTTTCGTCATTGACGGTGCGGCAGAACGTCGAGTTTCCGATGCGGGAGAATCTGCCGCTCTCCGCGGACCTGCTCGAGGAACTCGCCAACGCCAAGCTTGAGATGGTCGGGCTGCAGGCCCGCGACGGCGACAAATTTCCGGCCGAAATTTCCGGCGGCATGACGAAGCGGGTGGCACTGGCCCGGGCTTTGGCCCTCGATCCGCAGATCGTATTCCTCGATGAGCCAACCTCGGGCCTCGACCCGATTGCGGCCGAGGGCTTCGATACCCTCATTCGCACGTTGCAGCAGACCCTCGGCCTCACGGTCTTCATGGTCACACACGATCTCGACAGCCTGAACGAGGTCTGCGACAGGATCGCGGTCCTTGCCGACGGCAAGGTCATTGTCGAAGGCCGCATGCCGGACATGCTCGCCTGCGATCATCCTTGGGTGAAGGCCTATTTCCGCGGCAAACGTTCCCGCGCGGCTATCGCCGCCGCAAACTGACGGCAGATATTTATGGAAACACGCGCACCTTATGCATTGATCGGCCTGTTCATGCTTGCAGCGATCGGGGCCGTATTCGGTTTCGTGTATTGGCTGCACAACACCGGCGGCCTCGGCGAGCGCGCTGTTTACCGGGTGCGCTTCGAGAACACCGTGTCAGGGCTCCTCACGGGGGCTGCCGTCCTCTTCAATGGTATTCGCGTCGGCGAGGTCACGGATCTCGGCCTCAATCCGGAAAACCCGCGCGAAGTAATGGCGACCATCGCCGTGGCAGCGGCGACGCCGCTGCGGTCGGATACCCGCGCGGGCCTCGAATTCCAGGGCCTGACGGGCGTCCCGGTCATCAGCCTTCAAGGCGGTGCGCCGGGAGCCTCGCCACTTCCCGCCGCGAACGACGGGCCGGCCATCATCGCTGCCGATCCTTCCGCCGGCCAAAGCGTGACCGAAGCGGCGCGCCAGGCGTTGCGCCGGGTCGACGACCTGCTCGGGGATAATGCCGACAACGTGAAGAAGACCATCGCCAACCTGAACACGTTCTCAGGCGTGTTGGCACGCAATTCGGACCGCATCGATACCATCCTGTCCGGCTTGGAGAAGATGACCGCCGGCGAGGCGGCAAAACCCGTGCCCGTCACCTTCGACCTCACCGCGCCGACTTCGTTTCCGCCGCGCAAGAAACAGCCGAGCCAGCTCGTGGTCGTCGATCCAACAACCCTCGTAACGCTCGACACCCAGCGGATCGTCGTTGCTCCGGCAGCCGGCAAAAGCCCGGGACTGGAAGCGCAATGGAGCGACACCATTCCGAAGCTGATCCAGGCCAAGATTATCGAGAGCTTCGAGAACGCGAACTACTTTGGCGCGGTGTCGCATCCGACCGAGGGGCTGATGGCGGACTATCAGCTCCTCATCGATGTTCATCATTTCGATATCGAGATGTCCGCGGCGGCGCCGGCCAAGCCTGTCGCTCATGTCGCGTTTGCCGCCAAAATCCTGAGCGAGAAGGGGCGGATCGTCGGGTCGCAAACCTTCGATGTGGAGGTACCGGCGCCCGATACCACGGCACCGGGCGCGACTGCCGCCCTGAACGACGCCTTCGGCCACGCGGCGAAGCGCCTTGTGGAATGGACGGCAGGGGCGATCTGATCAGGCGGACGCGCCAGCGCGCTGCCCGCCGCCGCGGACGGCGCGCCTTGGACAAACGAATATTACGCCTGCGTCGTCAACGGCCTTCAGGCGGTTTGGGCTCTCGCTTGGAGAAGAAGCCGTTGCCGCCGTCGCCGGTGCCGATGAAAAAGCCGGGGTCGGGACCTTCAGCCTTGGCCGGTGAGATTTTCGTCGTTTCCAGCGCGGGGAGTTCGCGGGCGACGTTGGCTCGCACTTGCGCGGGAGACGGTCGCGACGACAACAGGGTGCGGACACCAGCGACCGAAGCAGCCACGATCAGCGCGGTGGCGATGACGGCGATAATGATGCGTTGCCGCTGCCATTGTGTCTCACCTGTTCGATGATCGTGCTCCGTTGCAGGGCGCGCCTTCGGTACAATCTCTGTCATGGCGTATTGCGCTCCTAACGCGGTTCGCAGCGAGGCCGAACGTGTCGGCGCTCGACTCCCCTCGGCGATCGCATTAGAAGGCGCAGCCCGCGCAGCAAGTGTGAGGCCGGTCACCTTTCAGGAAAAATCGGATTGATGGTGAAGCTCGTGGAGCGGACGCGGCTACCATTTGACTCAAAAGCTGCGCGTGCCGTCGAGCCGCGAACAGCCCGTCGAGAGCGGCGCAGCCTCGAAGCTAACGCTGCTGGATCGATTTGAGGTAGGCGATGATCGCGCCCACGTCTTCGCCGCTGAACTGAAACTCCGGCATGTCGGGATGCCCGGAGATGATGCCCTCGGCCAATGCTTCTTCGAGCGATTCGACCGGGTATTTAGCCCCTAGCGTGCGAAACGGCGGTGCTTCCGGATGCCGGCTGGTACCGGCGCGGCCCACCGCGTGGCAGCGGGCGCAATCCTTCGTGAGCAGCGATTCACCGCGCTTCTGCGCCGCAGTCTCGGCGGCTCCTGCCGTTTCGAGCAGCATGAAGAAGAAGATCAGCCACAGCAATCTCATGGCGCCTCGCTTCGATCGCGATGATAGGCAGTATCACGACGACGCATGATGCAACGCTGACACCATGCCGTCGCATTGATTTGCGTCAATCGAATGTCGTGCGATGTAGCGGAATAAGAACAACTGCCGACTGGATCGCTAGCCGAAAGTGCCGGCGACGTTGGAAGCCATCGCTGAAATCGTTGCGCCCAAATTTGCGCGGGCTGCGGTGAACCGGATCAGTAATAATAGCAGAACCGCGGTCTCGGATGCTCGCAGTTTCTAAAGACGTTCGGCAGCGGACCGCCTGCGCTGCCCCTGGGCAGGAGCGGTAGGCTGCTGCCGGCAGTGCCGGCGAGGCTCGAACTCGTAATTGGCCGAATCATTGGACCGCGTCCGGGAGCTCTGACTGACGGGCGTTTGCTGAGTCGAGGTGTCGTTGTCTTTGTCCTGTGCGTAGGCGCTCGCTGGAACAGCCAGCAGGACTGCCGCGACGACTGCCAATATCAACGATTTCATCCGAACGCTCCCGTTGCCAGTTCGGCAACGGGAGGAGCTTACCATACCTGCGGCGGCCCCGTCGCGCCGGCCGCATCATTAAACTTGACCTGTTGCATTGCTGCATCGCTTGCCGCAGGCCACACGGAATTCTCGACGGCCGCCGGCACGGGCCCGACCGCCGAGCCCTCGACCGGCCTTACGAAGCGAGCGCGACCGAAGCTTCCTTCACTTTGAGCGTCGATTCGTTGGCGGCCTTTGTTGCCGTCATAATCTGGCTCATGTTCTGGCTGATAGCCTGAACGCCTGCGGACGCCGTCTGCATGTTGGACGATATTTCCTTGGTCACGGCGTTTTGCTCTTCCACAGCCGCCGCGATCGTCGCCGAGATTTCGTTGATCGTGTTGATGGTGGAGGAGATGTCGCCGATCGCGCCGACCGCCTCCTTGGTGGCATTCTGCACGCTCGCGATCTGACCGGCGATTTCCTCGGTGGCCTTGCCGGTCTGGGTGGCGAGCGATTTCACCTCGGATGCGACGACTGCGAAACCCCGGCCCGCCTCGCCGGCGCGCGCGGCTTCGATCGTCGCGTTCAACGCCAGCAGGTTGGTTTGCGCCGCGATGGTGTTGATCAGGTTGACGACGTCGCCGATGCGGCTCGCCGACGTCGAAAGGCCGGCGACGATGTCGTTCGTGCGCTTGCTCTGTTCCACGGCCTGGCCGGAAATCTTGGTGGCTTCGGCGACTCGCCGGCTGATCTCGCCGATCGATGCCGACAACTCTTCAGCACCCGACGCCACCGCCTGGACATTCGCCGAGGTTTCTTCCGACGCGCTCGCCGCGCCGGTGACCTGCTCGTTCGCGGAGGTCAGCGCGCCCGCAATCGATCCGAGATCGCGATCGATTTCGAGCTGAATCTTGGTCTTCTGGGTAATATCGGTTGCGTATTTGACGACCTTGAACGGCTTGCCGTTGAGGTCGAGGATCGGATTGTAGCTCGCCTGAATCCAGATTTTCCTGCCGCCTTTGCCGATGCGCTTGTACACCGCGGCCTGATATTCGCCGCGGCCCAGCGCTTCCCAGAACTGCCGATAAGCGACGCTCTGCTTTTCCTTCTCCTCGACGAACATGCTGTGGTGCCGCCCCTGAATCTCGTCCAGGCGATATCCCAGCGTCTTGAGAAAGTTGTCGTTCGCAGTGACGATCGTGCCGTCGAGATTGAAGTGAATGACGGCCTGCGACTTGCCGATGGCGTCGATCTGCCCGCGGCTGTCGGCGTCGCGCAATTGCTGCTGGGTGATATCGGTCGCGTACTTCACGACCTTGAACGGTTTGCCGTTGAGATCGAAAATCGGATTGTAGCTCGCCTGAATCCAGACTTCCTTGCCGCCCTTGCCGACGCGCTTGTAGACGCCGGCCTGATACTCGCCGCGGCCCAGCGCCTCCCAGAACTGCCGATAACCGGCGCCCTGCCGTTCCTTGTCCTCGACGAACAGGCTGTGATGGCGGCCCTGGATTTCATCGAGGCCGTATCCCAGCGCGTTGAGGAAGTTTTGATTGGCGACGACGATGGTGCCGTCCATGTTGAAATGAATGACGGCCTGGGACTCGCCGATCGCCGAGAGCTGTCCCTGGGAGTCGGCCTCGCGCATCTTGCGTTCGGTGACGTCGGTCGCGAACTTGACGACCTTGAACGGCTTGCCGTCGCGCCCCTTGATCGGGTTATAGCTCGCCTGGATCCACACTTCTTTGCCGCCTTTGCCGACCCGCTTGTATTCGGCGGCCTGATATTCCCCGCGCTTCAAGGCGTCCCAGAACTGCTGGTAGGCTGCGCTCTGCCTGTCCTTTTCCGTCACGAACATGCTGTGATGACGGCCCCGGATTTCCTCGAGGAGGTAGCCCAGCGTCTTGAGGAAGTTGTCATTGGCAGTGATGATCGTGCCGTCCATCTTGAACTCGATCACCGCCTGGGAATGGTCCAGTGCGTCGATCGTTGCTTTCAGTTCGGTCGCCTTGCTCGAAAACATGGGTGTCTCTCTCCGGAAGCGAGGTAAAAAACAAACAATTGTTATCGGTAAAAATTTAAATGCTGCTAAAGAGCTTCTTCCGGTAGTTGGCGCGCGCAGATGGCTACAATCCAGGGTGTGCAAAACCCCCAGTCTGAAATTCGCAAGTGTGTTAAGTGTCGAATTATCCGAACGAATATTTCGGCAATGACTATTCCAATAATGCACCAATCCACAAATAATGCATCAAGCGACGATTTGCGGATCGATCGGCGTCAGGGTGCCAACCTGATTCTCGACAACTTCCGCGGCGTCGAGACATAAATCCTCGCGAAAGCGACCGGCGACGATTTGTACGCCGAGCGGAAGGTTGTCGCGCACGCCGGTCGGCACGGCGACACTTGGCAGTCCGAGGAGAGCCGGTGCGAGAAGCGGCTCTGCTGCATAAAAAATGTGCTTCATCGCTGCATCGTCCTGCTGATCGAGCCCCAATTCGAAGGCCGGCTCGCGGCAAACCGGCATCAGCATCAGCGGATAGCGTTCGAGGAAAAGCTGCCATTCGCGCAAGATCGTCGCGCGCCGCCCGAGCGCCTTCACGTATGAAGCAAAGTCGGTCGGCGGTGCTTGCGCGATCATCAGCGCGCCGGTTTTACAAATCGCCGCGCCCCCGTGCTCATTGATTTGCGCGATCATCGCGAATTTCGCTTCGTTGAGTACGAGCGTCGACCAAAGGTTCGCTGCCTCTTCGAGCGAAGGCGATTGGGGCTCCTCAACGACATAGCCCGCGTCCTGCAGCGATGCGGCCGCAGTGTCCATTGCGTCGGCGATACGCGGATCGAGCCCCGAATGCCGATCCAAGACGGCGACGCGAACGGGCCTCTCAGGCGATGGTCCTGCGAGCGGTGCCGGCACCCACCACGGGTCGCGCGGATCGCCGGCGGCCATCGCCGCGAGCGCGAGCCGCAGATCGCCGACCCGTCGTGCGAGAGGCCCGTGGACTGCCATGAATTGCGCGGTGATCGGACGGTCCCCCGTTGTCGCGTTATAAGCCGGTACGCGGCCCAACGTCGGACGCAGCCCCGCGATGCCGCAGCATAAGGCGGGCTGCCGGATTGATCCGCCGAAATCAGTGCCATGTGCGAGCGGGCACATGCCGGTCGCGACCGATACGGCCGCGCCGCCGCTCGATCCACCGCAAGTGCGTTGCCTATTCCAGGGATTGACGGTCTCGCCGAAGAGCTCGTTGTCGGTGAACCAGCGCCAGGAAAATTCCGGCGCGTTGGTGCGGCCGATAACAATCGCGCCTGCGCGGCGCAGGTTAGCAATCGAGGGACTGTCGTCTTGCGCAATGAGATTTGCGAAGGCGGCGACGCCGTTCGTCGTCGCGCAGCCTTTCTGATCGGTGTTGATCTTTGTGGTGACCGGAACGCCGTGCAATGGACCGACCGGGCCGCCGCGTCCCAATTCACGATCCGCCTCATCGGCGAACCGCAGCGCCTCGTCAGCGAGCGTTTCGACGACAGCGTTTACGCGCGGGTTGATGACATCGAGCCGCGCCAGGCAGGCGGTCACAGCCTCCTTGCTTGACAATTGCCGGCTTCGGATCGCCTGCGCCAGCCTTGCGGCATCCCAGCGCCACACCTCATCGGGCATCCAAATCTCCTGCAAGCATCCGCGGCAAATTGTGTGGACTCGATTGCCATTCCCGTAGCAGCATCACCGGAAGCGAGCAGCGGGGCAATACGCTTCTTCATTTGACGCAAACGATTGCAATCGGAGGCTGCTGATGCACAGAGCATTGGGTTGGGCGTTGACGCTTGCTGCGCTTATCTGCACCGACAGTGCCGTCGCGCAGAACTATCCGTCGCGCGTCATCACGCTGATTGTGCCATACGCAGCCGGAGGAGGCGTCGACGTCGTCGCGCGCGTTATTGGCGAAACCCTCAGCGAGCGCCTCGGCCAGAAGATCATCATCGAAAACGTGACCGGCGCCGGCGGGGTGATCGGGACGCTGCGCGCAGCGCACGCGCAGGCGGACGGTTACACCTTGCTGTTTGCGGTCGAAAATACGATGGCGGTTGCCAAGCTTGTGCAGCCGAGCGTCGTTCAATTCGACAGCCAGAAAGATTTTACCCCGATCAGCTTGATCGCGACCGCGCCGCTGGTCCTCGCCGCGAAGAAAGATCTTCCGGCCAATACGACCGCCGAGCTGATAGCGCTCCTGCGCGCCAATCCCGGTAAATACAGTTACGCAAGTTCAGGTGTGGGCACCTCGCTTCAAGTGCTGGGCGAGATGATCAATGTCGAAGGCAAGGTGCACATGGTGCACGTGCCCTACCGGGTCGCGCCACAGATCGTTGCGGACCTCATCAGCAACCAGATCGACCTCGCGGTTCTGCCGCTGAACCTTGCGCTGCCGCCGTTCCGCGACGGCTCCATCAAGATTTTCGGGATCAGCGAGCGCGCGCATTCGCCGTTGGCTCCGGATCTGCCGAGTCTCGCCGATCATCCGGACCTGAAGGCGGTGGACATGACGGTGTGGTACGGCTTGTTCGCGCCGGCCAAGGTCGACCAAGCGATCATCGACCGGATCAATCAGGCGCTCACCGCGACGCTGCGCGAACCCGGCATGCGCCAGAAGCTCGCGCAGATTCATCTCGTCACGGCCGTCGGGAGCTCACCGTCGGAATTGGCCGCGTTTCTCGACCAGGAGATTGCGAAGTACGCGATTATCGTGAAGGCCGCGAACATCAAAGCGGAGTGAGGCGCGACGCATCCTCGTCGCACTTCGATGACGCACTCACGCTGCCAAACAGCTCCGCGCACACCTGACCGGCGAGGCGATTAGAACGAGCGATCCCGCAACGGAATATCACGCAAAATCTGTCCGCGGATGAACGGATCAGGCTCGCCGTAATAACTGCCGCCGCGATAGAACGGCGCGGTTGGAGGCACACCCTGATAAGCGCGCGGAACGGTGCGATAACGCGTCGCCGCGCCGGCCGGCACGCTGACCGCAATGAGGGCCAGCGCTGCTCCGACCACAAGAATCTTGTTCATGACAAGCTCCTCTCGATGTCTCGTGAGGAGATTTGGGCATTCATCGACGGAACTGCAGCCGCTTCCGGATCACCTTACGGTGAATGGGCGGTGACCGGCGATTGAGCCGGGCTACTCGCCCATCTTCGCCGAGCCGGCTTTTGTTGACGTTTCCGGGGCGACCCCGGTGCGTTGGCGCGCCAACGTTTCGCGGCCGCTCTCCTCCCAGTCGCCGGTGGTCGCGCGGCGGGCGAACGTCTCCCAGGTGTCGGTCCAGTCGCCGAGCGTGTAGCCGTGCCAGGGTGATGTGCACGGTGAGCGGCGGCAGGCCGAGCTCCTCCCAGATCGCGCGCGCGTGCTCCATGAAGGCTCGCGGGCCGGCAGCGCGAGCGGCGGCATCGGCCGCTTGCGCGTGGCGTCGATCAGCATCGTCGGAATCGGACTGCTGCGCGGTCCGTATTGCGCGCCCTGCACGCCGCCGCGATAGGGCGACGATGCTGCACGTCCTCGATCGGGTTGGAGCGATAGGCGAGCGACCACAGCACCGCGTCGACGCTTGCCGGGTCGATGTCGTCGCTCACCGCGATGACGATCTTGCCGCAATTCGCCATGAGCGTTGAGGCGCCGTGCGAGCGCCGCGCCACACCTCGCGTGCGCGGCGTGTCGGCGGCGAACTGCAGGAAGATCACCGGGCGCAGATTGGTGAGCCGCTCGTGCATGACGACGCGGCGGATGCCCTTGATCGAAAGGCCGCTCGCGCAGGTGCGCGAGGAACAGCGGCTCGTAGGCGACCTTCTTGATCACGCTCGATTCGCTCGGCGTCACCTGGCTGATGATCGAGCAGAACACCGGCTTGCGCTTGCGCGTGATCGCGGTCACCTGCATCGGCATGTTGAAGGCTTCGAGCGCCACATAGCCGTTGCTCTCGCCGAACGGCGCCTCGGGCTCGAGCTTCTCGCGGATCGATCAAGCCCTCGATGACGATCTCGGCGTCGGCGGGCACCATGAGATCGACGGTCTTCGCCTTGACCATGCGGATCGGCTCGCCGGCGAGGCGCGCCGGCGACCGCCGAGCTCGTCGAGATCGATGGCAAGCTTCTGCGGGCCGGTGAACGACGACCACGGGCGCGGCGCCGATCACGATCGCGATCGGCATCGGCTCGCGGCGCTCGTGGTATTTGAGCCAGTGGTAGATAGCCGCCGGCGCCGGCCGACGCGCCGCGCCACCATGCGCACCGCAAGCCGGTCGGTCGCTTTCAGCGCCGCGCGGTACGTGCCCATGTTCTGGACGCCGGCTGTCGGGATCGCGGGTGACGCACAGCGTCGCCGTGAGATAGGGCGCGGAATCGAAGCCCGGCGTCGACACCGGCACCGGCAGCGCGGCAAGTCCGCCGCCGGCGCTTGCGCAGTTCGTCGCCCGTGATGACGACCTCCTGGCACGGCGCCGCCGCAACCATCGACCGGCGCAATCGGATTGGCGATCGCGCGCATCCAGGCCGCGCCGATCTCCTCGACCTTGCGGCCCATGCCGACCGCGTAGATTTCCGGCGAGGCCGCGAGCGCGCCGACCGCGACCGGCATGTCGTAGCGCCGGCCCTTGGCGTCGATCACGTTGGTGAACAGGAAGGCGCGCCGCTCGTTCTCCGGCAACGCCGCCGAGAAACTGCCAGCGCACCAGCGGATGCAGTTCGGTGTCCTTGTCGATCGGCCGCTCGATGCGCACGAGCAGGCCGCGCCTCTCAAGCTCCGCGAGATGCTCTTGGAAATCCGCGGCCGGTCGAGAAGGGGCGGATGCGGCGGCAGCAGGGGCGGACTTGTCCAACATGCATTACTCGTGCGGTTCGGGGCGAGGCGGGATGTGGTGGGCGATAATGGATTTTGCCCACGCGCATGGCAACCGGCGAAATCCGTAGGGTGGGCAAAGCCACCGGGTCCGGCCTTTGGCTGGCCCGATGACAGGCTCCGTGCCCACCGTTCGTGCGCGACGCGTGCACGCGCGGACTGCGTCCGCGCTTTGCCCACCCTACGGATCGATTTATGTGATCGCTGCTCGAGGCGCGCGTTTACTTGCCCGTGGCCTGTTTCACGGCGCCGACGAGTTGCTTGAGCGTAAAAGGCTTGGGCAGGAAGTTGTACTTCTCCCCGGGCGCGAGGTTCTTCTCGAAGGCTTCCTCGGCGTATCCCGACACGAAGATGATCTTCACGCCGGGATCGCGGCTGCGCAGGTTGGTGAGCAGCGTCGGTCCGTCCATCTCCGGCATGACCACGTCGGAGACGACGAGATCGATCTTGCCGGCGTGGCCTTCGAAGGCCTCGACGGCTTCCTGTCCGTTGGCGGCCTGCAGCACCGTATAGCCGCGGGAGGCGAGCCCGCGGGCATTGAGGCCGCGCAATCCTTCCTCGTCTTCAACAAGGAGAATGGTGCCCTGCCCCGTATCATCGGCGACCTTCGCGGCGGCGCGCGGTTCGGCGGACGGCACGATGCCCGGGGCTTCGGTTGCCTGCTCCGGCACGTGACGCGGCAGGAAGATGCGGAACGTCGTTCCCGCTCCGACGATCGATTCCGGATAGATGAAACCGCCGGTTTGCTTGACGATCCCGTAGACCGTGGAGAGCCCGAGCCCCGTCCCCTTGCCGACCTCCTTGGTCGAGAAGAACGGCTCGAAGATGCGGTCGATGATCTCCGGCGGAATGCCGGTGCCGGTGTCGGTCACGGCGACCATGACGTATTCGCCGGGCGGCATGCCCTTCAATTCCATGCCGAGGCTGTCCTCGCGCGTGACGTTGGCGATCTTGATCGTGAGCTTGCCGCCGTCGGGCATGGCGTCGCGGGCGTTGACCGCGAGATTGACCATCACCTGCTCGATCTGAGATTCGTCGGCCTTCACCGACCACAGGTCCCGGCTGTGCACGACGTCGAGCGTGACACGTTCGCCGATCATCCGCTGCAGGAACATCGACAGCTCTGACAGCATCTCGCCGAGATCGAGTACCTGCGGCCGCAGTGTCTGCCGGCGCGAGAACGCGAGCAGCTGACGCACGAGCCGCGCCGCGCGGTTGGCGTCCTGCTTGATCTGCATGATGTCCTGGAACGACGGATCGGTCGGCTTGTGGGCATTGAGCAGAAAGTCCGTCGCCATCATGATCGACGACAGCACGTTGTTGAAATCGTGCGCGATGCCGCCGGCGAGCTTGCCGATCGATTCCATCTTCTGCGACTGGTCGAACTGGCGCTGCAGCCGCCGCTGGTCGGTGGTCTCGATGGCGTAGACGATCGCCGCTTCCGAGTCGCGCGCGTCCTTCTCGACCGGCGTCACGTAGATGCGCACCCAGCGCTCGTCCTCGTTGGCGAATGCAGCATCGATCGGCACAATCTCGCTCTCGCCGCGCGCCGCCGCAGCAAGCGCCTCGCCGAGCGCTGCGCGGTCGCGCTCGGCAATGACGATGCCGATGGAGCGGCCTTGCGGCGGCGCCGGTTCAGCGCGCAATGCCTTCTCGAACAGCTTGGCGAACAACCCGTTGCTGCGAGCGATGACGCCGTTGCGGTCGACGGTCGCGATCGCCATCGGCGTGTTGTTGAAGAAGCGCATGAAGCGCATTTCCGCCGCCCACAGCGGGTCGGCGCCGTCGTTGCTCACGCGGTTGAGGACAAGGGTGCGCGAGGCACCCGGCGTCCCGTCAGCGGAGAACGCGACCTTGTGATGGAGCCGCACCGGAAGGGTGCGGCCATCGCGTCGCCGCAGGTCGAGGTCGAGGATGTCGGTCTTCACTTCGCCGGGGCGCGCCGACAGGGTCGTGAACAGGGCCGCGCTGTCGCCGGACAGAATGTCGGAGAGCCGCAGCCCGCCGGAGCCCACGTGCGCGAGATCGTAATCGAGCCAGGTCGCGAGCGTTGCGTTGATGTAGCCGATGTCGCCATTGGCATCGACCGAGAAGAAGCCCGCCGGCGCGTGATCGAGATAGTCGATGGCGTGCTGCAGTTCCTGGAAGACGTTTTCCTGGCGCTCGCGATCGCGGGTCACGTCGGCGACGGTCCACACCGCCGCCTTGGAGTCGCGTGTCGCCAGCGGGCGTACCCGCAAGCGCAGCCACCGTGCCGATTGTCCGCGCGGCCCGGCGATCCGCACTTCCTCCTGGAGGCGCCGGCCATCCTTGGCAGCGCGCAACAGCCGGTAGACCGCCTCTGACACATCGGGATCCCCGACGAAGACGCGTTCCACCGGCCGTACGTCGTCGGGCTCGGTCGCCTCGGCAAAGGCACGGTAGGCGGCATTGGAATAAAGGACGCGGCCGTGGCTGTCGGTGACGACGACCCCGTCGTAGGCATTTTCCAGCACGTTATCGAGGAGCGAGTTGCCGGCTTCGCGGCCCGACAGCCGCAGCACGCCGGCCGCAAGTGCAAACAGCGCGAAGACGCCGACGACCCCAAGAAGCGCGAGCAGCACCACGACATAGGAGCCGGCTTGGCCGCGACCGACCAGCAGCAGGCCGGCGGCCGCCACGACGAGGCCGACCGCGACCAAAAGTACCATCGCGATGCTGCCCCGGCGTTCGCCGCGCTCGCTGATCGCGTTCACGCCCTGCATGGCCATGACGAATCGTCCTATGTACCAGCCGCGAAGGCCTCACTGCCCAAGTTCAACGGGTCGCGCAAGCTAGATCGGCTGAAACTCCAATGGCCTGGCAATCTAAGTGATTCGCCTTAGAGACAGTAAAAGGCCACCAAATACCTCTCGTTACCGCCGCACGGCGCCATTGAGGCGCATGACGTACCCGATCACCTCCGCGACCGCCTTGTAGTGTTCGGCCGGGATTTCCTGGTCGATCTCGACGGCCGCATGGAGCGTCCGGGCGAGCGGCGGATTCTCGACAATGGCGACGTCATGGGCATCGGCGACTTCGCGCATCTTCAAGGCAAGCGAATCGATGCCCTTGGCGACGCAGATCGGCGCGTGCATGCCGCGCTCGTATTGCAGGGCCACCGCGAAGTGGGTCGGGTTGGTGATGACCACGGTCGCCTTCGGCACCGCGGCCATCATGCGCTTCCTGGAGCGGTTCGCCCGCAACTGCTTGATCTTGGCTTTGATCTTGGGATCGCCGTCGCTCTGGCGGAATTCCTCCTTGACCTCGCGCAGCGACATTTTCTGCCGCTCGAACCATTGCCGGTACTGGAAGAGGTAATCGACCGCGGCGATGATCGCGAGGATCGCGACCACGGCACCGAACAGCTTGAGCGCGAGCGACCGCGCCATCGGCAGAAGCACTTCCGGGTCGAGCGTCACCATGCCGTCGACGCGGCGGCGCTCCGGCAGCATCAGGGCGACGAAGACCGCGCCGACGATCGCGAGCTTGACGAGGCCCTTGGCAAAGTTAGCGAGCGCCTGCTTGGAGAACAGGCGCTTGAGGCCAGCGAGCGGCGAGATGCGCGAGACCTTCGGCATCAGCACCTCGACCGACCAGACGAGGCGATGCTGCACCATGTTGCCGCCGACCGCGGCGAGCGCCAGCAACAGGACCGGCAACGCGACGGCGGCGAGGGCCTGGGCGCCGACATGCTGGAACATCAGGGCCAGCGCCGAACCGTCGGCCGGCACCTGATAGGAATTGGCGAGGAGATTGCGGAACAGGTTGCGCAACTCGCCCGCCGCCGAGGCCGAGAAGCTCATCAGCACGAGGGCGGAGGCCGCGATCACGAACCAGGTATTAACCTCCTGGCTCTTGGCGACGTCGCCGTGCTCGACCGCCTCGTCCAATCGCTTCTGACTGGGGTCTTCTGTTTTCTCGGTATCGTCGGTTTCGTCAGCCATGGCGGGGTCCGATCAGCCTCGCGGCGCAAGCTCGTGCATGATGCCTTCGACGTGACCGAGAAACGTCGTCATCATCGCGGCGATCACCAGGAACAGCAGGACAAACCCGCCGAGGATCGACAACGGCATGCCGACGAAGAACACCTGCATCTGCGGCATCAGGCGCGACAGGATGCCGAGCCCGAGATTGAACAGGAGCCCGAACACCAGGAACGGCGCCGACAGCTGCACGCCGATGCGGAAGGCACCCGCGACGAGGGCAGTGATGTGGGCGGCCATGTCGCCCGAGAACGGCATCATGCCGGGCGCGAACAGGCGATAACTGTCGTCGAGCGCGGCAATCGCGAGATAATGCAGGTCGGTCGCGAACACGAGCGTGATCCCGAGCATCGTCAGGAAATTGCCGACGATCACGCCCTGCTCGCCCTGGGTCGGATCGACCGCGGTCACGAAGCCGAGGCCGAGTTGCTGGGCGACGATCGAGCCGGTCACCTGGAGCGCCCCGATGGCGAGCCGCGCCGTAAGCCCGAGCAGCGCGCCGATCAGAATCTCCTCGCCGAGCATCGCCGTGATGGGGCCGAGCGATGTGAGATCGATCCGGTAGGCATTGCGATGGAGCGGCAACATGAGCAGCGTGAGCGCGAGCGCGACCGTGAGTCGCATCCGGGTCGGCGTATTCTGCTCGCCCAAGCCGGGGAGCAGCATCAGCATCGTTCCGATGCGGGCGAAGACGAGCAGGAACGCGGCGGCGATCGCCGGCAGAAACGAAATGTCGATGCTCATCTCTGCCGTCAGCCGGCGACGATGTGCGCCGCGATCCGGTTCATCTCCGCCGCCAGATGCTGGGCCATGAACGGCAGCACGATCAGCATGGCAATAAAGATGGCGAGAATCTTCGGGACGAAGACGAGGGTCAATTCCTGGATCTGGGTGAGCGCCTGGATCAGCGAGATGATGACGCCGACGACGAGGCCGACGAGCATCAGCGGGCTCGATACCACGAGGAGCGTGTAGATCGCCTCGCGCGCGACGTCGAGAACCTCGGGCCCGTTCATCATGTCGTGTGTTCCGAGTTAGCGCGCATTGCGGATGCAAGCGCTCAGATCGTCATGCGCATGACTTCCTGGTACGATTGGATGACGTTGTCGCGCACGGCGACAAGCGCATCGACCGCGGTCTCGGCTTCGGCAACGGCGGTCACGAGGTCCACGACGTTGGACTTGCCGGCGGCGAGCGCACGCGCCTGGGCGTCGGACTTGTGCCCGGCGGCGCTGACGCCATGCAGGGCATCTTTGAGCAACGAGCCGAAGCTCGGGCCCTGTTCCTCGTTACTGCCGCCGCCGATCGTCCGCGCCAGGCCGGCGGCAGAGTCGGTGATGCGGGACAGTTGGGAATAGGCATTGGCGGCGATGGCAGGCGTCGGCATCGTTCACTCCTCGGAAAAAGGTTAGGCGCGCAGGATGTCCAGCGTGCGCTGGATCATGGTGCGGGTCGCGGTGATGACATTGATGTTGGCGTCGTAGGAGCGCTGGGCATCGCGCATGTCCGTCATTTCGACCATGGTGTTGACGTTCGGGTATTTGACCATGCCGTTCGCGTCCGCAGCCGGGTGGCCCGGTTCGAACTTGGAGGGGAAATCGCCGTTGTCGGTCCCGACCGGACCAAGCGCGACGACCCGCGTGCCGAGCGCCTGGTCGAGCGTCGACGTGAACGTCGGGATGCGGCGGCGGTAGGGATCGCCGCCCGCGGTCGACGGGGTTGAATCGGCGTTGGCGATGTTTTCGGAGATCACCCGCATGCGGCCGGCCTGGGCCCGCAGTCCGGCGGCGGCGATCGCTAGCGATTTGACGAAGTCCATGGCGAGGCCTCACTTCTTCCCGACGGCAATTTTGATGAGGCCGAGGCTCTTGTTGTAGAGCGAGGTGGCGGCCTGGAAGTCCATCTGGTTGCTGGCGACCTTCAGCATTTCGTCCTCGAGGCTCACGGCATTGCCGCCGAGCCTCACCTGGAAGCCGCTCGATGTGGCGGCAAAGATTGATTGGCCCTCCGCGCCCGCGAGATGGCTTGAATCTGTCCTCATCAGCCCGGCAGGTGCCATCGCCGCGAGGCCGTCGAATTTCGGCTCGACGAGGTCGCGGGGGCGAAACCCCGGCGTGTCGGCATTGGCGACGTTGTCGGCTAGAACGCGCTGGCGGTCCTGATGCCATTGCATCCGGGTCCGCAGCATGGAAAAAATCGGGATGTCGGAGATGCCCATTTGACGTTCCAGTGGCGTTCCAGTGCGTTCCTGGCGGCGGTCCCGCGCAGATTTTCCGACTTGCCGGTCTGCTTTCCGGTAGGCAGACTTTGCCGAGCGTATGGTTAACGGACCGTTAAGAGTTCGCCGTCTAGGTTCGCGCCATCAAACGGCCATCAAAGAGGTCTGCGGGAAAGTCGGGGAAAAACTGGTCGGGACGGGCCGAATCAGCCATCGGCTGTAGCCACGACGCCGGAAAGGGGCCGGCAGAATTTGCCGGCGCCGTTAACCGGCCGGGGTTGCCGATGCCGGCCGGCCACACAGGGTGGACTTGAGCATGTGGATAGATGCGCTGTTTGGCGGCCTGCCGGATCCGGTGAAGTTTGTCGTCGTTTTCCTGCTGGTATTGGCCCTGATTGGCGCCGCTTTTTACCTCTGGCGGCAGTTCCAATTCGGCAGCTTGGGGGCGATTGGACCACGCAGCCGCCAGCCGCGGCTCGCGGTGATCGACCACGCCAATGTCGACGGGCGCCGGCGCCTCGTCCTGATCCGGCGCGACAACACCGAGCATCTGCTGATGATCGGCGGACCGACCGACATCGTGATCGAGCCCAACATCAACCGCGGTCCCGCAAGTGCCGCCGCGCCGAATCAGCGCCCCGTACCCGATCTCCCGGTGCGTTCACTGGAAGAGATCAATCATCTCGAGCCGGCCGTGCGCCCTGAACCACGTCCTGAACCAATGGTCCGGCCCGAGCCGATGATCCGCCCCGAGCAGATGATCCGCCCCGAGCCGATGATCCGCCCCGAGCCGGTCCGGCCCGAACCGATGTTGCGCCCCGAACCGATGATGCGCCCCGAACCGGTGGCGCGCGCTGAACCCGCGATGCGCTCTATCCCGCCGGTGCGCCCGGCCCCGGTCCCTGCCCCTGAAAGCTTGTTCCCTGGCCTGATGCCGCCGCCGCTCCCGGACGAATCGGACTTGCCGCACCGCCCCGCGGTGGCGCCGCCGGCTTACGAGCCGGTATTTCGCACTGAACCGGAGGCGCGTCGGTCGACGCCGATGCGCGAGCCGCTGCTCGGAAGCCTCGAACCCGAGCCCGAGTGGACCGCGCTCAAACCGCCTTCGAGCTTCGAGCCGATGCTTCAGCCGCCTCCCGAAGAACCGCTGCGCGTTGCTCCCGCGCCTGCCCCGGCTGCGGTTGCCGCGCCCGCGCGTGCCACGCAAAGCGATGAGAACAATCTCATCGAGATGGCGCAGCGTCTCGAAGCCGCGTTGCGGCGGCCGACCCGCCCGGTCGAACCGCCACCGACCGCGTCGCGCGCCGTCCGCGCCGAACCGGCCTCGCGGGTATCCGCCTATTTCGAAAGCCCGATGCCGGCCGGTGCCTCGTTCCCCGCCGCCGCTCCGGCAGTGGAGGTGAAGCCGCCGCCCGTGCCGGCCCAGCTGGAGCAAGCGGAGGACGAGCCCCCGCAGGCCTTCGGCAGCATCGAGGAGGAAATGGCAAGCCTCCTCGGGCGCCCGCAAGGGAAGACGTGACGGGTGCCATGACTGGCCGCCGGGTTCGTCTTATGACGGTGGCGGCTGGTGTAACTCTCGGAACGACCCTCGCGGTGATGGCGGCTACGCCGGCCGCGGCCCAGGACATCAGCATCAATTTCGGCTCCGGCGGCGGACTCACCGAGCGCGTGCTGCAGCTCATCGCGCTGATGACGGTGTTGTCGCTTGCGCCGTCGATCCTGGTGATGGTGACTTCGTTCACCCGCATTGTCGTGGTGCTGTCGCTGCTGCGCACCGCGCTCGGGACGGCGACCGCGCCGCCCAACACGGTGATCATCTCGCTCGCCCTGTTCCTGACCGCGTTCGTCATGGGGCCGGCCTTCGAGCGGGCCTACGACATCGGCGTGAAACCGCTGGTCAACAACGAGATCACGGCCGAGCAGGCGTTCGATCGCGCCTCCGATCCGTTCCGCGCGTTCATGCTCAAGAACGTCCGCGAGAAGGATCTCAAGCTGTTCGTGAACATGTCGCACGAGACGGTGCCGTCGAAGCCGGAAGAGCTGTCGCTGCGCCTTCTCGTGCCCGCCTTCATGATCTCCGAACTGCGGCGCGCCTTCGAAATTGGGTTTCTGCTGTTCCTGCCGTTCCTCATCATCGATCTCGTGGTGGCGTCGATTCTCATGTCCATGGGCATGATGATGCTGCCGCCGGTCGTCGTGTCGCTGCCGTTCAAGCTGATCTTCTTTGTGCTGGTCGACGGCTGGAGCCTCGTCGCCGGCAGCTTGGTCCAGAGCTACGGCACGTGACCCGAGCGGCCGGCCGGGCGTCGTCGGGCGCCGCGACGCCACGCGCCTGGCAGCGGATGCTGTCGGGCCGAAGGCTCGATCTCATCGATCCGTCTCCGCTCGATATCGAGATCGAAGACATCGCCCACGGCCTCGCCCGCGTCGCGCGGTGGAACGGGCAAACCCGCGGCGATCACATCTTTTCGGTCGCCCAGCACACGCTGCTGGCGGAGGAGGTTGCGCGCCACAAGGTCGGCGTACTCGACCGCCGACTGCGCCTTGCCCTCCTGCTGCACGACGCCCCCGAATACGTGATCGGCGACATGATCTCGCCCTTCAAGGCGGTGATCGGCGAAGCCTACAAGGCGGTGGAGCGGCGCCTGTTGACGGCGATCCACCTCCGTTTCGGCCTCGCGCCCAAGCTGCCGGCGGAGGTCACCACCATCATCAAGGCGGCGGACCGGGGCGCGGCGTTCCTGGAGGCGACGGTGCTCGCAGGATTCGCGGTCACCGAGGCGCGACGATTTTTCGGAGCCCGGCCGTCCTTGCCTGCATCCGCGGAGAAGGACTATCTCACGCCATGGCCGGCCGAGATCGCGAAGCGGCGCTACCTCGAATGCTTCTCCGCGATCACGGAACCATAGAGGTCGGCCCCCGGCTCGCCGCCTGCATGACTTGCCGGCTTTCCAGCGGACACGCGCGGGCGGGACGAAGTAGGCCGAGGCGGACTAGTCCTCGTCCTCGATTAAAACCGGAGCACGAATGATGATCCACGTGTGTTCGCTCTCGCGGGTGAAGGAGACCGTCGCCGCGACCGGCGCCCGCCACATGGTCACGCTGTTGGGGCACGGGGATCACGTGGCGCGCCCCGATACCATCATGGTGGAAAATCACCTCTGGCTTCGCGTCCATGACATCAGCGAGCCGCTCGACGGGCATGTGACGCCGGAAGCCGAGCATGTCGAGCAGCTCCTGTCCTTCGTGCGGCAGTGGCCGCGCGAGGCCCCGCTGGTCATCCATTGCTATGCCGGCATCAGCCGCTCGACGGCCGCAGCGTTCGTTTCGGTCTGCGCCCTGAACCCGCTTCACGACGAGGCCGTGGTCGCCAAGGCGCTGCGGCGCGCCTCGCCGACGGCGACGCCCAATGCGCGGATCATCTCGCTCGCCGACACGTTGTTGGAGCGAAAGGGTCGGATGGTGAAGGCGATCGAGGCGATCGGTACCGGGATGCCCGCATCGGAGGCAACGCCATTCCTTCTCAATCTCCAAGGGCATTAACCATACGTGAATTAACGATACGTCAAGGATAACAACTGATAACATCTCGTGTTGGCGCAGATTTGGCCGCAATCCTGCCGATCTCCGGGAGTGGAATGCGGCTGGGAACCGCCAACGGCGTGGGGGTATGGGGGTTGCATCGGGTTAGTCGGAATGCGCCGCGTCGCAGACCGAGGGGGTTCGCGGCCCCCTTCGGTCTGGCTGTCGTGGTACTGGCCCTGCTGACAGTCCGAAGTGGCCACCAGGATCTGGGGGCCATGATGACCGCGCATGCCGCCGGCACCAATCAGCGATCTCATTTCATTGCCTCGCCGTTCGGGACGATCCACGAGGCGACGTTTGTACTGCCCCAGCCGGTGGGCACGGCGGTCGCGGAACCCGCGCCGTACCGCGTCGCGTCGCTGCAGGACGTCAATGTCACCGCCGCCGTTCCACGCGCGCCGATCGCGCGGGGCGACCTCTATCGCAATCCGGCGGCATCGATCCGCACTTTCCCGACGGTCGATCGCGCTCACAAGGAATCGCGGCTTGTGCCGCCAGAGGTAAACAAGGCGGGCCAGGCTGTCACCGCCGCGCCCGACAGCGCGACGGCATCGCCGCCTCAGGTCGTCGCGGCGCTGCCATCGCGTGAATCGATCCCGGCGGAGCCGATCTCCGTTCCGCCGCCGGCTGCTGTGCCTCCGCCTGCGGCCGTCGATGCCGCGATGCCGTCGCCATCGGGCGTCGACACCGCCGATGATGATTCGCGCGAGCAGATGTACGCGCCAGTCACCCGGTTCGAGACCATCAGTGCGCCCCTGCGGGCGGCACAACTCTATTTCGGCGAGATTCCGACGGACGACGGCCTCGGGCTCGATCCCTGGGACCCGACGCCGCCGCCGATGATCGGGTACGGCGACGATTACGCCAACGAATCCGTCGCGCCCAAGGGCGACATGGCCGAAAATCCCAATGGCCTGACGAGCCCCGCCGAACGCCTCGGCATTGTCGGCGAAGCGCGCGCCGCCGAAGAGAAGTGCCTCGCCAACGCCATCTATTTCGAGGCGCGCGGCGAGCCGACGCGCGGCCAGATCGCCGTCGCCCAGGTGGTGATGAACCGGGTGTTCTCGGGCTACTACCCGAACAGCGTCTGCGGCGTCGTCTACCAGAACGCGCACCGCCACATGGCCTGCCAGTTCTCCTTCGCCTGCGACGGCATCCCGGACCGCATCACGGAGCCCGCCGCCTACGAGCGCGCGGAGCGCATCGCCCACGATACCCTCGACGGCAAGTTCTGGCTCCCGGACGTCGGCAAGGCGACCCACTATCACGCCCGCTGGGTGCATCCGTTCTGGGTGCGCGAGATGCACAAGCTCGATCGCATCGGCGTCCACACCTTCTATCGCCCGCGCAGCTGGGGTGACGGCGCGAACTCGCCGATCTGGGGCGATCCTAGTGCGACCGCCGAAGCCGAGAAGACCCTGTAATTGCAATTTGTTGGCCGATGTCGCGCGCCGGGGAAGCTGGCCGAGTGTCTAACAAGCGTCAACGCTGATCTGTTCTGCCGCGGCGAGAGTGACAGCCGCCTAGCCGGTGAAATGCCGTTGGACAACGTCTTCAAAAAATTCTCGGCAAACCTTATCGATCTTCATTTCTACAATATTACCCGACTTTTTCCGAGCTATGAACTCCTCCCGACTCGCACCGTAACCTACCTCGACAAGGCCAGGTACGTTTGGCGCCGACAGAGAATCGAGTCGCTCGTAGTTATAGGAGCCGGGAGGTTCCTCCCTCGCGACATGAAGGGTAACATCGCAGCGACCTTTCATGGAATAGCTAGGATAACCAAAAAAGAAAAGGTATCTCGCCGTTCTGTGACCAGACTTGAAGTCAACTCGGAAAAACCACGTTCTTTTCGCTGATGTGTTTCCCCTAAGGGCCAAATATTTCTCTAGTTCAAGCTGTCCAAAGTCTTTGAACCACACTTCGGCAAGAATTGCCGTTGAGTTCGAGCATTTCCGTCGTTTGTTTAAATATGCTCTTCAATAGCTCCATCGCGTTTCGAAAAACTTCGTATTGATTTTCCGCACGAACCTGCTCGGCGCGTTGCAGCTTGCCCACAATCGATTGAGCCCATTCGTGATGCGCTCGCTGCTCTAGGGCGGCTGTTTCATATTCTTCGAGGCTTTCCTCAACACATTCGGCAATCAGTGATACCAAGGCCGTTAAATCCGAAGTCTGAGATTCCTCCAGACTGTCATAATAGCGCGTGCGATCGGCTTTGGTAATTATCGCGATCGGATATCCGTACCGCATTAAGAGCAGATTCAAAATTAACCTACCGACTCTACCATTGCCATCAATAAAGGGATGGATTGTCACGAACCATGCGTGGGCCGCGGCGGCCACAAGTAATGCATCTTCTATGTTCCATCTATTTCCCGGCACACTCGCTTCGGCGAGCCACGCTGAAAATTCTTCCATCTGCGCAGCAACGGATTCGGGTGCAGGCGGTTTGTATTTCGATCCGCTGATTTCGACCGCAACCGACCTGTATTTTCCAGCGTCCTCATCGCGAATATCCTTAAGTACTAGAAAGTGCATCTGTCGGATGTCGATCGCGCTTATCGGACGCGACTTATCGGTTGCGAGCAATTCGAGAAAGTCGGTGGCCTCTGATAGATTCTTTGCTTCTGCTTGGTCCTTGAGCGGCTTTCCCGTTAGGGTTAAACCCTGCTCAACTACGAGGCGTGTTTCTCCAACATCGAGAACGTTCCCCTCTATGGCGTTTGAGTTGTAGATATTTTTAATCTTGAAGAAGCGCCGTAGGCGCCCAAGCACTTCTGGAGATAGTGCGCCGCTCGACCGCATGGATGAGACGCGGTCAACGATGCCCTTCAGTCTTGCAATCAGAGTCTGATCGGTCTCGTAAGGCGTTCCATGAATGGTTGGCATCGGTGCTCCAAAATCAAAATCTCCAGCATCGACCTGCGCTGGTGCGGAGTAGAGCCGTGCCGATCGATGGCGGCATCAGTCTGTGTCACGAGGCACGCCGATGGCCCTTGGTCACGAAAAGGCTACCCTGATGCCGAGATATTTAGGCAGCTCTGGCGCTTCAAGCCGCCAAACCCTTCCGCCACTAATTAAACTTGCGAGGAAATTTTTTGCAACCTCCGCGATCACGTCTGGTTAGGAACGAAGTCCCCTTGGGCAGACCTGTCTTCGCCAGTGGACGGCAGCCTGTGAAAGCGGATGGATGACGGCTGGGTCAAAACGAGCCCTGTCGACCCGAATTGGCAGCGCAATAGGTTTCACCCCTCAAGAACCAACCGGCCACCACCCCGCTTTGATGCGCTCGCGTTACGCGATCATCCCCACGCTCGGCTGCATTGCGCGTCAACGGCGTGCACTCGCAGGGCGGGTTGCCCGGACTTTCCGCTGATCGCGCGGGGTGGTATGGCGAAGAGGACGCCATACATACGCAAGCATCCATGATCACCAACGCTGGCCCTCGCAAGCTGCGCAAGGGCGACCATGTCTTTTTGATCGACGGGTCGTCTTTCATTTTTCGCGCCTACTTCGCCATGTTCAAGGCCGCGCAGAGCCGTGGCCGCAGCTTTACGCGCTCGGACGGCATGCCGACCGGCGCGGTGCTGACCTTCTGCAACATGCTGTGGAAGCTCTTGCGCGAGGGCCTCAACGGCGTGATGCCGAGCCACGTGGCCGTGGTGTTCGACTATTCGGGCAGGAGTTTCCGCAACGATATCTACACCGACTACAAGGGCCACCGGCCCGAACCGCCGGACGAGCTCGTGCCGCAGTTTCCGCTGATGCGCGATGCCGTCCGCGCCTTCGGCCTGATCCCGATCGAGCAGGAAGGCTTCGAGGCCGACGATCTGATCGCGACCTATGCGCGCGTCGCGCTCGAACACGGTGCCGATGTCTCGATCATCGCCGGCGACAAGGACTTGATGCAGCTCGTGCGTCCCGGCGTCACCATGTTCGATCCGATGCCGGGGAACGAGCGCCGCATCGGCCCTGACGAAGTCGTGGAGAAATTCGGCGTGCCGCCGGAGAAGGTCGTCGATGTCCAGGCGTTGATCGGCGATCCGACCGACAACGTGCCCGGCGTGCCCGGGATCGGCGTCAAGACCGCGGCCCAGCTCATCAAAGAGTACGGCGACCTCGAAACGCTGCTCGCGCGTGCGCCCGAGATCAAGCAGGAAAAGCGCCGCCAATCGCTGATCGAATACGCCGAGCAGGCGCGGATGTCGAAGCGGCTCGTGTATCTCGACGATCATGTCGAGTTGAAATGTCCGCTCGAGGATCTGCCGCTCGACGGCCGCGATCCGAAGACCCTGATCGCTTTTCTCAAGGCGATGGAGTTCACGGGTCTGACCAAGCGGGTCGGCGAGGCGACCGGCCTCGATCCCAACGTGGTCGATCCCGATCCGGAACTTGCTTCCGCGAGCCGCGTCGAGCACACCGATGCCGTCGCCGCAGAACCCGGCCCGGAGCGCCCAAACGCCGAGAGCGCGGCTGCGCCCACCACCGCGGCGCGGCAATTGTCGCTCGGTCTTGCCGAACCCGAGCGCAAGCGGACGACAGCCAGATCCGAGCCGATCACGCCGCTGATGCTGGTGCGCGAACGCCTGGCCGACGCCGCTGCCCACAAGATCGACCGCGCCTCATACGAGACGATCGGCGATGCCGACACGCTCGCGCGCTGGATCGCGCAAGCGACCGACCAGGGCTATGTCGCGATCGATCTCGCGACCACTTCGCCCGATCCGATGATCGCCGCGTTGATCGGCGTGTCGCTCGCCCTCGGCCCCAACAGGGCTGCCTACATTCCTCTAAGCCATCGCGCAGCGGCCGATGATCTCCTCGCCGGGCTCGTGCCGGGCCAGATCGGCGAGCACGAGGCACTCGCGCTGCTCAAGCCGATGCTCGAGGATCGGTCGGTGCTCAAGATCGGGCACGACGTGAAACCGGACGCGCTTGTCCTCGATCGGCACGGCATCGAGCTTCGCTGTTTGGACGACGTGATGCTGATGTCCTACGTGCTCGATGCCGGGCGCGGCAATCACGACCTCACCTCGCTCGCGCATCGGCACTTCGGCCATGCCGTGCTGAACCTGCCGGACCTCGTCGGCCGGGGGCGCACGCAGACCCCATTTGCGGCGGTCGAGATCACGCGGGCCTGCCAGTTCTGCGCAGAGATCCCGGATATCGCCTTGCGCGTCTGGCGTCTGTTGAAGGCGCGGCTCGTGCCCGAACACATGGTCACCGTCTACGAGACGCTGGAGCGCCCGCTCGTTTCGGTGCTGGCGCGGATGGAGCGGCGCGGCATCTCGATCGACACCAATGTGCTGTCGCGGCTTTCCGGCGAGTTCTCGCAAAAGTCCGCCGGTCTCGAAGCCGACATTCAGGACCTCGCGGGCGAACCGCTCAACCCCGGCAGTCCGAAACAGCTCGGCGACATTCTGTTCGGCAAGATGAAATTGCCGGGCGGCCGAAAGACCAAGACCGGAGCGTGGTCGACGTCCGCGTCGGTGCTCGACGATCTCGCCGAGGAAGGCCACGTGCTGCCGACCAAGATTCTGGAATGGCGGCAGATCAGCAAGCTGCAATCGACCTACACCGATCTGCTGCCGTCGTTCGTCAATCCCGATACCGGCCGCGTGCACACGAGCTACGCGCTTGCCGCGACAACGACCGGGAGATTGTCCTCCTCCGAGCCCAATCTGCAGAATATCCCGATCCGCGCCGAGGAAGGCCGCAAGATCAGGCGCGCCTTCATCTCGGAGCCCGGCTACAAGCTGGTGTCGGCCGACTATTCCCAGATCGAGCTGCGGCTGTTGGCGGAGATCGCCGACATTGCCGCCTTGAAGCGCGCCTTCCGCGAGGGCACCGACATTCATGCGATGACCGCATCGGAAATGTTCGGCGTGCCGGTCGTCGGCATGCCGGGCGAGGTGCGCCGCCGTGCCAAGGCGATCAACTTCGGCATCATCTACGGCATCTCGGCGTTCGGCCTTGCGAACCAGCTCGGCATCCCGCGCGATGAGGCCGCCGCCTACATCAAGAAATACTTCGAGCGCTTTCCCGGCATCCGCGGCTACATGGACGCGACCCGCGAGTTCTGCCGCAAGAACGGCTACGTCACGACGTTGTTCGGCCGCAAGTGCCACTACCCGGACATCACGGCGTCGAACCCGTCGCTGCGCTCCTTCAACGAGCGCGCCGCCATCAATGCGCGCCTGCAGGGCACCGCGGCCGACATCATCCGCCGCGCCATGATCCGCATGGAGGACGCCCTGAAGAAGCATCGCCTCAGCGCCCGCATGCTGCTGCAGGTGCATGACGAACTGATCTTCGAGGTGCCCGAGGAGGAGATCGAGGCGACGCTGCCCGTGGTCAAGAAGGTGATGGAGGACGCGCCGCACCCCGCCGTCGCGCTCTCCGTCCCGCTCCACGTCGACGCCCGCGCCGCCGCGAACTGGGACGAGGCACATTAGGCGATCACCCTCCCCTGGAGGGGGAGGGTCGAGCCCCCACCCTACCCTCCCCCGCTCGCGGGGGAGGGTAGGGTGGGGGCTCGGGGTGGGGTGACAGCGCTTCGACAATTGCTGCGCTGGATTGTTGCACCGAATATGCGGAAGCGCTGTCACCCCCTCCCGCCCCCGCTTCGCGCGGGCGACCCCGGATCAAGTCCGGGGCAGGCTCTCCCCCCTCCAGGGGGAGATGAAGCAGCGGCTTATTTCCCGACGAAGGTCGCGAAGATGTAGTTCGTCACGGCCTCGATCTCGCGCTTCGCGAGCGAGGTCGAATGCGGATCATGGGGCATGTCGGCGCCGAGATTCTTCCCCTTGAGGCCGTAGCAGTCGGTGTCTTCGTAGGCGTACTTGTCGAAATGCGGCATTTCGGTTCCGGGCCGCCCGCAGGCGATCACCTCGATCATCTGCGCGCGCGTCAGCCTCGTCTCATGGAAGTTTGCGGCGCGGCCGGGGGAACGCGGATCGCCGCGCCCGTCGCCGTTGATGCCGTGGCAAAACTGGCAGTCGCCCTTCTCTTCGAAAATCCGCTTGCCGAACGAATAGTCTTGAGCGCACGCGCCACCGATTGTGAACATGCCCGCCATCACGGCGGCGCCGACGTACCGAACGATATTCACGCGACCTGTTCCTTTCTTTCCCTTCTTGGTCCGTCTTCGCAAAAGCTCCGTGCTGCCCGCGTCCGCGCAGGCGATGCGCGTTTCGTTTGGGAAGGTGCGAAGACGTGGATGGCCGCGGCGAGCGCGGCCACCCCCGAATTCTAGGCTCAAAGCCCGAAGACGAACAGCATCGTCTGGTTGCGCATGTCTTTGAGCTCGGGCACGAGCTGGTGCTTGCTGCGCGCAATCGGGCTCAGGCCGGCGAGGATTGCGACATATTGCTTGCCGCCGGCCTCGAACGTCATCGGCGGCGCGTTGAAGCCGTCGCCGAGATTGATCTTCCAGAGCTCATCGAGCGTGGCGTCGTCATAGGCGACGAAGGTGCCGTCGGTGAAGCCGGTGAAGACGAGGCCGCCGGCGGTCGACAACGTGCCGCTATAGTTTGGATAGGGGATGTGCACCGTCTTCTTGATCTCGCCGGTGAACGGATCGGCGACGACGAGGTTCGACTCGAACCGCTCGGTCTGCTTGTAGGTGCCGCCCTTCCAATCGCTCGCCTTGTTGGAGAGCGTCGGATCCTGCGTGAGGACGACGCACGGCGTCGCCGTCGGGATGTACATGAGCTTCGTCTTCACGCTGTAGGTAGCCGGCCAGAAATTGTTGCCGCCGGACGGACCCGGGCACATCTTCTTTGTCGGGTCGGTGAGCGTCGGCGCCGCGTTGCCGGAATAGAGCTGGATGTCGGCGCCGGGAACGTAGTCGACCGGGCGGCCGGTCTTCTGGTCGATGCCCTTCGTCCAGTTGATGTTGTCGAGATAGGGCTTCGCCAGCAAGGTCTGGCCGTTGTTGCGCTCCATCGTATAGAGGAAGCCGTTGCGCGCCGAATGCGTGATGAGCTTGCGCGCCTCGCCCGCCATCTGGCCGTCGACCAGGATGTGCGTGCCCGCCTCGTCGTAATCCCAGTGGTCGCCCGGCGTGTACTGGAAATACCAGTTCATCTTGCCGCTGTCGGGATTCCAGGAGATGACGCTGTTGGTATAGAGGTTGTCGCCCGGCCGATAGGTCGCGTCGTAGCCCGGCACCGGATTGCCGGTGCCCCAGATCACTTGGTTGGCGGCAACGTCGTAGGAGCCGGTGACCCACATGGCGCCGCCGCCGGTCTGCCAGGCGTTGTTCTTGTCCTTCCAGGTCTCCGAGCCGGGCTCGCCCGGGGCCGGAATCACGTATTTGCGCCACACAAGCTTTCCGGTCGCGGCATCGAGCGCGGCGATGAAGTCGCGCGTGCCGCGGTCGCCGCCGGCGGCGCCGAGAATGATCTTGTCCTTGACGGCAAGCGGCGCCGCGGTGAGCTGCACGTCGGGTTGGCCGTCGCCGAGATTGGTATCCCAAACGACGCGGCCGGTTTCCTTGTTGGTGGCGATGACGCGCGGCGGATAGTTCGCGGTGCTGACGACGAGGTTGCCCCACAGCGCGGCGCCGCGGTTCGACAACGGCAGCTTCTCCTGGCCCGGGTCCATCCGCCACACGATGCGGCCCATGTCGCCCGAGCGGCCGTCGATCTTGTAGACCACGCCCCACTGATCGACGAGGTAGATGAAACCGTCTTCGACGAGCGGCGTCGCCTGCAAATTTTCGTTTGCCGAGGTGCCGCCGATCGCGACTGCGTAGGCAAGCTTGAGCGACTTGATGTTCGTCTTGTTGATCTTGTCGAGCGGGGAATAGCGCTGCGCATCATAGGTGCGGTGGTTCATCAGCCAGTTCTGCGGTTCCGGATTGGTAAGCCGATCCGGCGTGACATCGGCCGCAAGCGCCGGTGCGGTGCAGAGAGCGGCGCTGGCAAGAAGCAAGGCGCGCAGGCAGGCGTGATGCATGTGTTTCCTCCACTTTCGAAGTTCGTGGCTATGATCATACCGTTTGTCGTCGCGAATTTGAATGACCACGGAAGTGCTGCCGCAGCGGCGTGGATGCGCGTGATCTGACCGCTCGAGCACAGGTGCGGATCGCGGCTCAGGCGGGCGCATGATGCTTAAATTTGTTCTGACGTTGCCGTACGCCCAGCGATACACGCAGCGGTCGTCCGCGCATTCGATCACCGTGTGATCGCCATCACGATAGGGTCGATCTTTCCAACATTTAATGTCCCGTCAGTGTTTTTAATTTGTATTGCCGTACTAACGACACGAGTATTCCGAAGCATTCGCGTGGGGCGACTTCGGCTTTGCATTGGAGCAAGCCATGACGGCAGGCACGCAATCGACGATGGCCCCCGAGATGGAGGCCGCATTTGCACTTCATCGTTTTGGGCTCGGACCGCGCGCAGGATCGATCGCGGCGATCGCCTCGGATTCGCGCGGCGCGCTCATCACAGACCTGACTCGACCGACAACCGGACACGGCGCCGACGCGCGCTTGATGACGAGCGGCGAAGCCGCGCGCGCGGCGTTCGAGTTTCGTCAGCAGCGCGTCGCGCAACGCGCAGCGCAGCGCGCGCAAGGTGCCGCGCAGCGGCCGAATGGCGATGCCGCGGCGAACCGCACCAGCGCTCCGGAGAGTGGGGCAGCGCCGAACCAGGCCGCAGCAAACGAAGCCGCAACGAACCCGCCCAATGCGGCGCGCGCGAACGGCGCCGCGCCGGTGCCGCAGCAGATTTATCGCGAGGAGGTCAAGGCCCGCGTCGAGCGCGCGCTCAACGCCGAGATCGGATTTGCCGAACGTCTCGCGTGGTTCTGGTCGAATCACTTCGCGGTTTCGGCCGACAAGGCGGGCGTGCGCCCGCTCGTCGGCGCTTACGAGCGCGAGGCGATCCTGCCTCATGTGACCGGCCGCTTCGGCAACATGCTGATCGCGGTCGAGACCCATCCGGCGATGCTGATCTATCTCGACAATGCGCGATCGATCGGCCCGGACTCCCAGGCCGGCCGCAACCGCGGCAAGGGTTTGAACGAAAACCTCGCTCGCGAAATTCTCGAACTGCACACACTCGGCGTCCGCACTGTCTACACCCAGGATGACGTGACGCGGTTCGCCAACGTCATCACCGGATGGACCATCGTGCCGCCGCGCTTTCCTGGCGGCGGCGTGTTCACGTTCGATGCGCGCATGCACGAACCCGGCTCGCAGACGCTGATCGGCACGGTGCTGCCGGAAGGCGAATACGACCAGGGCCGCGCCGCGCTGGCGATGCTCGCGCGTCATCCGGCGACGGCGCGTCATATCGCGACCAAGCTCGCGCGCCATTTCGTCAGCGATCAGCCGCCGCCGGCGCTGGTCGACAAGCTGGCGCGCCGATTCACGGCGACCGAAGGCGATCTCAAGGAAGTGGCGATCGCACTCGTCAATGCGCCGGAGTCGTGGAACGCGGAGGATCGCAAGCTCAAGCGCCCGGGCGAGTGGATCGTCGCCGCACTGCGCGCGAGCGGCGTGACCACGCCGCCGGAGATCAATCCGGTGCTCCAGGCTCACAATCTCCTCGGCGAGCCGTTGTGGCGTCCGCCCGCACCGACAGGATTTCCCGATGGCGACGCGGCCTGGCTCGATGGCCTCGCGCAGCGCCTCGATATCTCGAACCGAATCTCGCGCCGCGTCGCCGGCATGGTCGATGCCGGCGAGGCTGTCGAGACGAGCCTTGGGCCGCTCGCCTCCGACGCGACGCGCACTGCGATCCGCCGCGCCGAGAGCCGGCCGCAGGCGCTCACCATGCTGTTCATGGCCCCCGAATTTCAACGGAGATGACGATGCGTAACGTTCATGCCGCCACTAGGCGCGAACTGCTGCTGGCCTCCGGCGTCCTGTTCGCCTGGGCCTATCTGCCGAAGACGGCGCGCGCCGAAGGCCGCGATCCGAGGCTCCTCGTCATCGTGCTGCGCGGAGCCCTTGATGGCCTTGCCGCCGTCGCGCCGGTCGGGGACCGTCACTGGGAGGCCCTGCGCGGCGACAAGATTTTGCACCGCGACGGGCCGACCCCGGGCCTGCCGCTCGACGATTTCTTCGTCCTCAACCCGGCAATGCCGAACCTGCATCGCCTGTACGGTGCCGGCGAAGCTGCGATCGTGCACGCGGTAGCGTCGCCCTATCGCGAGCGCTCGCATTTCGACGGCCAGGACGTGCTGGAGAGCGGTCTCGTTGCGCCAGGCACGAGCGACAGCGGCTGGCTCAATCGCGCGCTCGGCACCCTTGCGCCCGGCGAGCGCGTCGAGCCCGGCAATCGCAAGGCCTTCGCGATCGGCCCGGTGACGCCGCTCGTCGCGCGCGGACCGGCGCCGGTGCTGTCGTGGACGCCACCGCGCCTTGAGCCTGCGGCCGACGATACCGTGATGCGCCTCCTCGATCTCTACCGCCATTCCGATGCGGCGCTCGCGCGCGCGCTCGAGGAACGCATAGGCCTTGCCGCCATCGCGCGTGCCGGCGGCATGGAGACCGGGCCCGGCAAGACGCCGGCTGCCGGAGCTGCGCAAGTGCGCGCCTATTTCGCCGAGTCGGCGGGCAGTGCCGCGAAGTTCATGGCGCGTCCGGATGGGCCGCGCGTCGGCGCGCTCGCCTTCGACGGCTGGGACACGCACGCCAATGAGGGCGCGGTGAACGGCCGGCTTGCGGCGCTGCTCGGCGCGCTCGACGGCGCGTTTGCTGCGGTCGAAACCGGCATGGGTCCGGCCTGGCGTGACACCGTCGTCGCGGTGGTCACGGAGTTCGGCCGCACCGCGCGCATCAACGGCACCGACGGCACCGACCATGGCACCGCCACCGTCGCATTCCTCGCCGGCGGCGCGGTGAAAGGCGGCCGCGTCATTGCCGATTGGCCGGGACTTCGCGACACCGACCTCTACCAGAACCGCGACCTCAAGCCGACCACCGACCTGCGCGCGGTGCTCAAGGGCGTGCTCCGCGATCACCTGCGCGTGCCCGACACAGCCCTCGCCGCCACGGTCTTTCCCGAGAGCACCGCCGTGCGCGCAACGCCCGGCCTCGTCGCATCGGCGTAACGCAAATCAGCGTAGGGTGGGCAAAGCGCGGCGCCAGCCGCGCGTGCCCACGTCTTTTGTGCTCCAACTGCGCGACGATGGTGGGCACGCTTCGCTTTGCCCACCCTACGGCATATGACTTTTTATCACGCCATGCCGTAGGAGCGCGGCCTTGCGTGCTGACGCAACAGCAGCGTCGCGACGATGATGAAATTGAGGAGGTTCGACCCGATCGCGGCGACGAAGGCCGGCGCGTAATAGCCGAACCAATCGTAGAGCGCGCCGCCCATCCACGCGCCCGTCGCCATGCCGGTGCCGCTGAACATCAGCACCGTCGGCACCCGCCAACTGGCCTCGCCGACGGAATAGTATTCGCGCAGCGTCAGCACATACGCGGGCACGAGGCCGCTGAAGCCGAGGCCGAAAAATGCCGACACGGTGAAGAGCCCGATTTCGTCCTGGGTCATGAGAAACGCGCCAAGCGCGGTCGCCTGGAGCGACGAGCACACGAGAAGCGTGGTCAGACCGCCCGCACGATCGGAGAACCAACCCCATAATTGCCGGCTGAGGAAGCCGCAGCCCAGCACGACCGACAGCATCGCCGCCCCATGGGACGCCGCGATGCCAAGGTCGGAGCAGAAGGCAACGAGGTGACCTTGCGGCAGCGCCATCGGAACGCAGCACAGAAATGCCGCAGCACATAAGAGCGCGAACACGAGATTGGGCGGCCAGCCGAGCACATCGCCCGCGGGCGTGTCGGTGAAAGCGCCGCCGCGCGGGCGCGGCGGCTGCGGCGCCGGGCGAAAAAAGATCGCCGCCATCGGCAGGATGACCGCGAGCTGGAACAGTCCGTAAACCCACATGGTGGTCTGCCAGCCGACCTGCGCAACGATGCGTTCGAAGATCGGCGGCCACACCGCGCCTGCCATATAGACGCCGCTCGAGATCAGCGCGAGCGCCGAGCCGCGGCGGCGGTCGAACCATTTGCTCACATAGACGTAGAGCGGCGCGTTGATGGCGCCGTTGCCGAGAAACCCAATGAAGATGCCGTGGCCGACGAAAAGCTGCCACGGCCGGCCGAGCGAGGAGATCGCAAGGCCGAGGCACACCATGGCCGATCCGAACATCACGGTGGCGCGGATGCCGATGCGCTCGGCGACCCGGCCCATGATGATGCCGCCGACGCCGACGCCGATCCAGCCGAGCGAACCCGCGAGCGCCGGCGTCGATCGCGTGCCGCCAAAATCGGCTGCGATGATCTTGAGCGAGACCACCGTCACCCACGGCGCGCCGAACGAAAAGGCGAAGGTCAGAAGCGCGACGATAGCAACGACCCAGGAGGCCGGCGTCTCAATCCTGTAGGCGCCGAACGTCCCGGCTTTGGCGGTTGTCTGGTCCACTGTGGTTCCCGGCCCCGGCATCGCGCAGGCGACGCAGAGGCCGGTGACTATAAAGTGCGCACAGCGGCGATCAAATACGCAACACGGGGACCTGCCATGGCAGGTTCCCGTGGCTCAGCGCGGCGCGGCGAGGCTCCCTGCGGCGTTTGACGGCAGTTCGGCCCGCGCGATCCCGATCGAGACGGCAGCGGCTGCGATCGCAATCGAGAGGACGAGAGCGACGGTCGCGATCAGTTGCGCGAGCGCGACCGCACAGCGGCGCTCGCGCCTCTGCCGGGGAGCGGCGAACCCGGTGTCGGCAAAATCGGTATCGGCAAAATTGGTCGGCGACAATTGATGGCTCCGAATCAGTGTTCGAATACCCCAAAGAATGCGACGCGAAGCAGGCCCGCATCCGGCCCGACTGCGGCTTTGGTCGTGACCTTATGCGGCAAACCGGTGGCAGGTGGTAAACGAGAGGTTAATGACGGTCGCGCTCCCCCTCGAACTCAGCTCTGTGGAACTTGCCCGCGCACACACCACGCTTTCGCTTTGAGCGTGAACGGCCCATCCTGGCGATCCCCGAGCAAGCGTTTGCGAATGCGGCCTTCGAGCTGTTGGCGGCGATCCTGCGAAAGCGAGACGACATAGGCACCTCCCGGCCCAGCGCCCTTCGTAAAGGGCTCCCAGTAGTCGTCGAATGATGAATAGCCTTGCTCGATCGTAAGAGGCTCTTCCTTGACGCCGGTTAGCCCAGTCTTCCGCCACAGATCGCCGAGTTGCCCCTGGCGAGAGAGTTTCATGTGACGCTCGTCCTTGGGCTCGACCGCCGGGTCGAGCGCGACGGCTTCATCCCAGAAGAAGCGGAGCATTTGCATGCCTGCGTCGTAGTCCCACACGCAAGCGCTTACCGTACCCCCCGAGCGGGTCACACGGCGCATTTCGGCGGCTGCCTTGTTGTGATCCGGGATGAAATTCATAACGAGCAACGCCAAGGTATTGTCAAAGGATGCATCCTTGAACATGAGCATCTGCGCATCACCGACCTCAAAGCGCACGCGGGTCGATTTGGCGTTCTTTTGTGCGTACGCGATGAACCCGCCCGAGGGATCGACGCCGACGATCTCGCTCGCCGCCATGCTCGACTCCACCGCAGCGGCCAGCGATCCGGTCCCGGTGCCCACATCAAGAACGCGATCCCCGTTCTTGACCCCGGCAAACGCAATGTACGAGGGAGCGAGGAGGCGGCTCCAGCGGCCCATAAAGCGTTCGTAACCAGCGCTGGCGGCGAACATCTTCGCCTCCACCTCTGCGAGGTTGCCGCCCTGGGCAAATGCGAAGGCGCCAAACACTATCGGAAGTGCGAGGAACGAAAATACGAGTCTGCTTGCGACTTTGCTCATGCTCGATCTCCCTGAACTCGTTTCCGGATGATATCAATTTTAACTCCTTCGCTAAAGAGAATAAAGATGCATTCATGCACTTCACTGTTTCATAAAATGGAGTAATCAAGCTTGGATAAGCTCGGGGCGATGAAGGGGTTCGTTCGCATCGTCGAGGAGGGCACCCTCACCGCTGCCGCATCGAAGCTTGGAGTTTCCTTGCCTTCGATGGTGCGCACGCTCGCCGGACTCGAGCGCGAACTCGGCGTGACACTCCTCAACCGCACCACCCGTAGAATTCATCTCACCGATGATGGAAGGCGTTACCTTGAGTACTGTCGCCTCATTTTGGCAAACGTAGAGGAAGCGGAGGGAGTGCTGCAGGCTCGGCGCACTATTCCGCATGGCAAATTTGGGGTCACGGCCTCGGTCGCGTTCGGGCAGACATACGTCACTCCCATCGTGAACGAGTTTCTAGCTATTCACCCTGAAATGACGGTCGAGTTTTTGCTCGTGAACCGGATTGTGAACCTCGTCGAGGAAGGTTTCGATGCCGCAATTCGCATCGCACACCTCGACGACTCGTCGCTAGTATCGATCCCGCTTGCGCAAGTACGACGTGTCGTCTGTGCGAGTCCGGCGTACTTGCGCCGCCACGGCGTCCCCCAGCGCCCGGAGGACCTTCGCGCCCACCGGTGCGTCCGATTTACCGGCCTCGCTCCACACGCAGAATGGCCCTTCCGGATGAACTCGCGCCGAGTTCGGCGTTCCCGTTTCAAACGTGCTTGTTTGCAACGAGGCTGCGGTCGCGATCGATAGCTGTGCCAGGGGCCTAGGACTCGGGTCGTTTCTTTCCTACATGGTGGCGCCTTATCGGAAATCCGGTCGCCTGAAATACGTGCTCGAAGACTTCGAAATCGAACCGCTTCCCGTGCAATTTGTTTATCCGCGGTCCCGAATCCTGTCGGCCACGGTTCGCGCTTTTGCCGAATTGTGCGTCAACAAGCTTCAGAACGTGAAACTTGATTGACGGTTCGAAATCACTGTTGCGGCGCATGAGCGTGTCGTCAACCGCACCGATTGCTCGTTTTCGCCAGAGGAATGCCAGCAATGTGACCGCTCGGCCCTTAGTTGCGGATTTGGGCGACTTCGTAATTGGTCCGCTTTTTATCGGCAATTAGACCGATCCCCCGCTTGCCAGCGATCGGCCGCTCAAATTTACCCTCGAGAACTGGCGTTATCGGCACTAATAGTTTGCTTGGCCGCCCCTAGACTCCACATCTGATTGATTGGGCTTCATTTCTTCGCGACGAGCGGCTAATGACGGTCGCGCGGGTGTGTCCTGCTCTGTCCGGCCTCCTCCCGTGCTCTCCCGTCGTTTATGGATTTGACAGTCCCTGCGAGCCGCAACGTCACTCATGGAAAAGCCTGATCCTTCCCAGTTTCGTTTCATCGGCCATCCGTTGCCCCGCAAGGAGGACGCGCGGCTGACGACCGGCGCCGGCCGCTTCAGCGACGATTTCAACGCGCCGAGGCAGAGCTACGCCGCGATCGTGCGCTCGCCGCACCCGCATGCGCGCATTCGCGGCATCGATTTCGCCCGCGCCCGCGCGATGCCGGGAGTGCTCGGCACGTTCAGCGGCGCCGACTGTCTCGCCGCCGGCCTTCATCCGATCCCACATGATCCGCTGCCGAAGACAAAATTCGACATGAAGCTGCATGCGCCAGAGGGAAGCGCGCTGTTCATCGGGCCGCACATGCTGCTTCCGGCGGACAAGGCGCGCCATGTCGGCGAGCCGGTCGCCATGGTGGTGGCAGAGACCCAGGCCCAGGCGCTCGACGCCGCCGAGGCGGTCGACGTCGACTACGAGGTGCTGCCGTTCGTGCTGCACTCGGAAGACGCCATGAAGCCAGGCGCGCCGCTCGTGTGGGACGAGACGCCGCTCAATACGCCGATCGATACCGACTTCGGCGACAAAGCTGCGACCGATGCGGCCTTCGCCGTCGCCGATCACGTGGTCGCGATGAATTTTCACATCGACCGTGTCACCGGTGTGCCACTCGAGCCGCGCGCCGCGCTCGCCGAATACGACGCCGCGACCGGGCGCTACACACTGCATGCGGGAAGCGGCGGCGCGGTGCGCCAGAAGCACGAGCTTGGTGGCGTGCTCGGCATCGCGCCCGATCGCCTCCGCGTTCTCTCCTATGACGTCGGCGGCAATTTCGGCACCCGCAACCGCGTGTTCGTGGAATTCGGCCTCGTTCTGTTGGCGGCCGGGAAGCTCGGCCGCCCGGTCAAGTACACGGCGACGCGCTCGGAATGCTTCCTCAGCGATTACCAGGGCCGCGACCTCGTCAGCCGCGTCGAACTCGCGCTGCGCAAGGACGGCAAGTTTCTCGCGATGCGCGCGACCAACATCAGCAATGTCGGCGCGCGGCTCGTGTCACTCTCGCCGCTATCGAAGGGCTCCGGGCTCATCACCGGCTCCTACGATATCCCCGTCGCCTCGCTGCGTGCGATTGCCGTCTACACCAACACCACGCCGACCCAGGCCTATCGCAGCTCCGGCCGCCCGGAGGTGACCTTTGCGATCGAGCGGCTGGTCGACACGGCGGCTGCCGAACTCGGCTTCGACCGCATCGCGCTTCGCCGCAAGAACCTGATCCGGCCCCAACAGATGCCTTACCGTAACGCCGTCGGGATGCTCTACGACAGCGGCCGTTACGAGGACGCCATGGATACGGCGATGGAGATCGCCGATTGGAAAGGCGCCGCCGCGCGCCGCCGCGAAGCGAAGCGGCGCGGCCGGCTGCTCGGGCTCGGTCTCGCCAATTATGTGGAGTCCTCCATCGGCGCGCCGAAGGAGCAGACCCAGATCAGGGTCAAGCCCAACGGCCGCGTCGACGTGGTGATCGGCACCCAGCCGAGCGGCCAAGGCCACGAGACGAGCTTCGCTCAAGTCGTCTCGGACCTCATCGGCGTGCCGGTCGACCGCGTCGACATCATTCTCGGCGACACCGACGTGGTGCGGGTCGGCGGCGGCTCGCATTCGGGCCGCTCGATGCGCCATGCCGCGACGGTGTTTTCCAAGGCGGCAATCCATCTCATCGAGAAAGGCAAGCGCATCGCCGGCGCGATCATCGCAACCTCGCCCGACCACATCATGTTCAATGACGGCCGGTTCGTCGCGCGCGAAACCAACCGCACCTTCGACATGCTCGAACTGGCTGTCGAGGCCGAGCGCGCCGACCTCCCCGACGATCTCGCCGATGGTCTCGCGGTCGTTACCGACAACGAGATGCACGAGCCGGTGTTTCCCAATGGTTGCGCGATCTGCGAGGTCGAGGTCGATCCGGACACCGGCGCGGTGGTGATCACGCGCTATGCCTGCGTCGACGACGTCGGCCGCTGCATCAATCCGCTGATCGTCGACGGCCAGACCCACGGCGCCATCGCCCAGGGCGTCGGCCAGGCCATGTGGGAGCACGTCAATCTCGACCCCGATTCCGGGCAGTTGCTGTCGGGCTCGCTGATGGACTACGGCATGCCCCGCGCCGACGTGCTGCCGTCGTTTACGACGCGCATCTTCGAGGTGCTGTCGCCGACCAATCCGCTCGGCATCAAGGCCGGCGGCGAGGGCGGCACCACGGCGGCGCCGGCGGTCATCGTCAGCGCCATCGTCGATGCGCTGCACGAATTCGGTGTGCGCGACGTCACGATGCCGGCGACATCCTATCGTATCTGGAAAATGATCCAGGATGCCAAGGCCGCGCGCGCGAACGGCGCCGGCTCCTGAAACCGATGGACGCAACAATGGAAGCAAAAGTCGACAGCAAGCCGGCGGCCCGGACGTTCGCCGCCATGATCGTTCCGGTCACGGCGTTCCAGCAGAACTGCACCATTTTGTGGTGCACGAAATCGATGCGGGGGGTCGTCATCGATCCCGGCGGCGATCTCGACCGCGTGCGCGCCGCCATCGCCGAAAGCAAAGCCAAGGTCGAGACGATCTGGCTGACCCACGGCCACATCGATCACGCCGGCGGCGCGACCGAATTGAAGGAGAGCCTCGGCGTGCCGATCGTGGGCCCCCACGTCGATGACAAGTTCCTCCTCGACATGGTCGCGGGCAGCGGCCTCAAGTTCGGCATCTTCAACGCCCGCAACGTCGCGCCCGATCGCTGGCTCAACGAGGGCGACAAGGTCGAGGTGGGCGAGGTCAGCTTCGATATTCTGCATTGCCCCGGCCATTCGCCGGGCAGCGTCGCCTACGTCAACAGAGCAGAGCAGTTCGCGATCGTCGGCGACGTGCTGTTCCGCGGCTCGGTCGGCCGCACCGACCTGCCGCGCGGCGATCACGCGGCACTCCTCGCTTCGATCAGGAACAAGCTCCTGCCGCTCGGCGACGACACCGCATTCATCTGCGGCCACGGCCCCGGCAGCACCATCGGCCGCGAGCGGCGGAGCAATCCGTTTTTGCAGTAACGTTGCTGTGTCGCGAGGTCCTCACCCAGCCGAAATGAAAATCTTCTGAACCTCATCCATCAGCGGATTGGCAAGCCCCGCCTGTCGCAGTTCGGCGAAATCGTCAACAATGCCAGTCTTCCAAGATTTTCCCTCAACATTCTCCTGGTCGCGATATTTCAAATAGAGTGATCTCGCTTCCTCAATTCGGCCGAGGAACATGAGCGCGTGGGCGCGGATTGCATAGAGCCAAATTTTGTCCGGGGCGAGCGAAATGGCTTGGTCCACGGCATCCAAACCAGTTGCGAAATCGCGCTCTAAGACAAAGCGGAAAGCCAAGCCACCGATGCTATCGCTGAGATGTCGCAGGTCCTCCTGCGAATGTTTGTCGCCGGTATTGCCAGGCTCCAATTGCGCCAGCCGTTCAAAGACGGCGAGGCTGCTACGGTAGGATTGGAGCGCCCCCCTGAGGTCGCCCTGCGCCTGTTGCACTTCGCCGACCTTCGCATGCGACACCATCAGATCGCGCCGCCACCCGGCGTTGCCCGGGTCGGTTTGCGCCAGCCGCTCAAAGATGGCGATGCTGTCGCGGTAGGATTTGAGCGCGTCCGTAAGGTCCCCCTGCGTCCGCTGGACATCACCCACCCTGCTGTACACCAACGACAGGTCATGCTGCCAAAGAGAATTGCCGGGGTCGGATTGCGTTAGCCGCTCAACAATGGCCAAGGCGCCTTGGTAGGATTTGAGCGCGCTCGCCAGGTCGCCCTGGGCCTGCTCCACGCCGCCAACCGCAATGTATGACACCGACAGATCGCGCTGCCCGCCGGCGTTGCCCCGCTCGGATTGCGCCAGCCGTTCCGCAATGGCGAGGTTGTCGCGGTAGGATTTCAGGGCGCCGGCGAGGTCCCCCTGCGCCTCCTGCACACCCCCAATCCTCTCGTACGATACCGACAGTTCGCGCTGCCAGAAGGAAATGCCGGGATCTGATTGCGCCAACTGCTCGAAGATGGCGAGACTTTCGCGATAGGATTTCAGGGCGCCCGCAAGATCGCCCTGCGCCCTGAGCACGTCGCCGACCTTGATATACGAGACCGACAGATCGTGCTGCCGGCTGACATTGCCCGGATCGGATTGCACCAGCCGCTCGATAATGGCGAGGCTGTCGCGGTAGGATTTCAGCGCGCGGGCAAGGTCGCCGCGGGCCGCCTGCACGTCGCCGATCTCTGCATCGGCACCTGCGAGGCCGCTCTGATACCTGCTGTCATCAGGCTTCGCCGCGGCAAGCTCGGCGAGGAGGCGGTAAGCCACTTCGGCGTCGGCGCTTTCCCTGCCGGTATCACCCAGGATGGCGTAATTGCGTGCAAACTGGATCAGCATCAACGCCTTCTGATACTGAAGTTCGGGCGTCGGGCGGCCGTAGCGCGCCATGTTGTCGAACAGGACCTCGGCCCTGGTCAGAAGCTCAAGCGTTGCGGCTCGCGGCACGTTGTATTTTTCCGCCTGCGCCACTGCCATGTTGACGATGTCGGTTGCGGTTTGGAGCGTGGCGTTGAGAAATGCTTCGTTGGTCTTGAGCTGCTGCCGGGCGTAGACGGCAGAGCTGGTCGCCGCGATCGCGAGGAGAATGCAAAACCCCGCAATCCCGGCCCAAATCCGCGTGCGCCGTCGCCGCGCCCGCTCGGCCCGTCGGAAAATGTCATCGGGACCAAGCCCAGTTAGACCGGCGATGACCTTGGCCAGCCCCAGATTCCGGCCGTCGGCGCTCTCGCGCAGATCAGGCCCAAGAATTGTGATCGGCTGGTCGGTGACATTGCCATCCTCGGCAAGCTCGAAGCGCAGCGCCGGCGGAAAATTGTCCGGCCATGTGCCCTCGACAATGACCGGAATCACCGGTCTGTCAGGATGGCGTGAACGAAACAACCGCACTTCCTCATTGACGGCCGGCCGCGTGGCCGCCACCGGCGAGCACAGCACGATCAGCGCTGCCGAGGCATCTATTGCCGCCACAGTGGCCGCGGTCAGCGTATGACCGCCGGAGAAATCCTCGCGGTCGCGAAAGATCGGCCGCAGCGTCTTCGGAACCGGCCCGAGCGCCGTCTCGCGGCCAATAAGGTCCTTGTCGAAACGAAAACCCTCAAGTCGCCCGTGCAACCATTTGGCCCAGCCAAAGTCGCGGTGGCCATAGCTGAGAAACGCGTGGTACTTGAAACGAACAGTATCCACGACGAATGCTCCGCAAAATCACCATTACAGCGGCCACAACCGCACAACCCTAGCGCAATATAGCTATTGAAGCGACGACGGTCTGTAGCCCGCATGAGCGCAGCGACATGCGGGGTAAACCAGGCCACAAGCAGAGCAGGTGCAAAAAGGAAGCTCAGTCCCGGATATCGCTTCGCTCATCCGGGCTACGAGTGAGATCACGCCGACTTCGCAGCCTTCGCCCCCTGCGCCGGGAAATAGTCGTGCAGCCAGTCGCGCAGCACGCCCCACACCCGCGTGTTGCCTTCGGCGAACATGAAATGATCGGTGTCGCTGAAGAGGTGCAATTCCGACGGCTGGCCGGCGCGCTTGAACATCTCGATCGACTGCTCGGTCGGCGTCACCGAATCGTTCGCCGCATGCAGCAGCAGCAGCGGGCGCGGCGCGATTTTGCCGACGACATCGTCGGCGCGGAAATCGCACATGCTCTGCGCAGTCTCCGCCGGGAACATCTGGACCGCGTCGCTCGGGAACATCTGCACTGATTTCTGCGCGAGCCCCTCGCGGACATGCACCGGGATCGGCACGATGTCGTAGCGCGGCACCATCAGTGACTCGCCGGTCCGCGCGCGGTGTTCGCGCCCGTCCGCGAGCATCTTGGTGAACTTCGCCCACGCCTCCGGGCTCGTATGCTGGCCGCGGAATTTGCGCTCGCCATCGCCCCAGCCGCCGTTGGAAATGACCGCAGCGAGGCGTTCATCCACGCCGCCGGAATAGGCCGCGACCGCGCCGCCGAAGCTCGTGCCGATGACGCCGATGCGCTGCGGGTCGACGTTGGGATGGCGGGAGAGAAACGTCACCGCGCTCGAGGTGTCCTCGACCTGCTCGAGACAGATGATGCGCCCGAACTCGCCCTCGCTCTTGCCGCAGCCGCGCATGTCGAACCGCAGCGTGACGTAGCCGAGATCGTTCAGCACCTTGACGGGCTGCATCACATTGCCGGAGTCCTTGTTGCTGCCGAACCCGTGCAGCACCAGGAATGCGGCGCGCCGCTCGCCGCGGCCGACGCCGTCGGGCACGCGCACCACGCCGGACAGCTTGAGCCCGGCTGACGGAATGGCGACAGTCTCTTCACTCACGCGTCTCGTCCTTTCACTCTTCACCCCTTCTTCTTCTCCCCTCCCCCTTGTGGGGAGGGGCCGGGGGTGGGGGTCGAGAGCTGTGGCAACGCATTGCCGTCGCCTCCTGACCCCCCGCCCCGACCCTCCCCCGCAAGGGGGGAGGGAGAAGAAGTTATTCCGTCGTGATCTTGCCGGAGATGATCACCGGAGCCCAGCGTTCATAGCTCTCGTGGATGATCCGCGCCATGTCCTCCGGCGTGGTGCCGGCGGGTTCGATCATGGTGGCGCGGATGCGCTTGTTGAGATCCGGCGAATGGATTGCCTTCGCAACCGCATCTGAGAGTTTGTAGGTGATGTCCTTTGGTGTCCCGGGCGGCGCCGCGAACGCGATCCACGTCGATGATTCGAAGCCGGGCAAAGCCTCCGCAACCGTAGGCACGTTGGGATACTTCTCAAGCCGTGTCGCGCCGGCGGTTGCCAGCAGCTTGATCTTGCCCGCCTCGATGTAGGGGACGGTCGCGACCGGAACATCGGCGACGATGTCGACCTGGCCGCCCAGGAGATCGTTCAGCGCCGGCGCGCTGCCGCGATAGGGAACGTGAAGAATGTCGGTGCCGGTCATCGACTTGAATAATTCCATGGTCAGGTGGCCGATCTGACCGCGGCCCTGCGAGCCGTAGCTGAGCTTGCCCGGATGCGCTTTGGCGTAGGCGATGAGCTCAGGCACGTTGTTCGCCGGCAGGTCGGCGCGCCCCAGCAGCAAGGTCGGATAGATCGCGATGACGCTGATCGGCTCGAACGCGCGCGGATCGAAGTTGAGCTTCGGGTTGAGGAGATGGTTGACGCTGAATGTCAGCTGCGCGCCGCTCAGCAGCGTGTAGCCGTCCGGCGCGGCGTGCGCCACCAACTCGGCACCGATATTGCCGCCCGCGCCGGTGCGATTCTCGACGACGATCTGCGTGCCGAGAATGTCGTGTAGCCGGTCGGTCACCATGCGGGTGAGCGTGTCCGCGGTCGCTCCCGCCGGGAACGGCACCACGACGGTGATGGGTCTCGACGGATAGGTCTGGGCCTGCACTTCGTTCGCGTGCCCCGCGAGCGCCGCAACGAGGATGGCGCCGGCGACGATCAGCCGTCGAGGCATGGTTTCGCTCCCTGATGCTCTAGTTTCCCCATCTATAGGCGCCGGCGGAGAGCGCCGCAATGGCGTCAGCCGTGGCGAACTTTCAGGGAAACGATCACCAGCATCAGGGCAAGCGTCACGATGTTGGACGTGATGAGCGGCCAATCGACGAGCGCGAGCCCGTAGACGAGCCAGAACGCGATGCCGACGGTGAACGCCACCGTCCCGGCCAGCGAGATCGCGCTCGTCTCGCGCGAGCGGATGATCTTGATCGCCTGCGGCAGCCAGCACACCGTGGTGAGGACCGCGCCGGTCATGCCGACCAGATCGATGAGAGTTGCTTTCATGGGGCCGTGATTAAGTCCGATTCGCTCACGGATTCATGACAGCGGGTTCAGTCACAACGCCGGTTCGAACGCGCTTTTGCGAAAATTCCGCCTTGCTGCAGTCACGATGCCGATGTAAACGCCCGCATCCTTAAATAAAATGACCGGCGCCACGGCGGGCTTGTCACGCCGCGGCGCCCTTTTTGCGCAAACCGTGATGTTCCGTTTATTCGAGAAGACGCTCAATCCGACCGTCCAGCCGGACCAGCCCGAGCCGCCGGGCGGGCTCGTCGCGTTTTATTGGCACTTTGCCCGCCAGGTCAAAGGCCTGTTTGTTGCGCTGTTCGTCGCCGGCCTTTTTGTCGCGCTGCTCGACTCGCTGGTGCCGGTGTTCATGGGCCGCGTCGTCGGCCTCGTCACGTCGAGCGATCCGGCGCGGCTGTGGAGCGAATCCTGGCACATGCTGCTCGGCATGGCCGTGGTGCTCCTCTTCGTCCGGCCGCTGGCACTGACGGCGCAGAACCTCGTCGCCAACCAGGCGATCTCGGCCAACGTCGCCAACATGATCCGCTGGCAGAACCACTGGTACGTGGCGCGCCAATCGTGGGCATTCTTCCAGAACGACTTCGCCGGCCGCATCGCCAATCGCGTGTTGCAGACCGGGCCGGCCGTGCGCGAATCGCTCGTCTCGCTCATCACCGGCGTCTGGTACATCCTCGTTTATGGGACGGCCGCGCTCGTGCTGCTCGCCTCGGCGGATGGCTGGCTGGCGCTGCCGATCTCGGTGTGGTTCGTGGGCTACATCGTGCTGCTGCGCGTGCTGGTGCCGCGCATGCGCGATCGCTCGAAGCAGGTCTCCGAAGCGCGATCGATGCTGACCGGGCGCATCGTCGATACCTACACCAACATCCTGACCGTGAAGCTGTTCGCACGCGCCCATCGCGAGGACGCCTATGTGCGCGACGCGATCGAGGAGCACACCGGGCTGTTCCATGCGTCGCTGCGGCTCAACACCCTGTTCAGCTTTTGCCTGTCGACGCTCAACGCCATGCTGGTGACCGGCACCGGCGCGATTGCGATCGCGCTCTGGGTTCACGGCAAGGTGCCGGTCGCAACCGTCGCGATGGCGCTGCCGCTCTCTTGGCAGATCATCAGCATCGCCGGCTGGGTCGCGATGCGGGTCACGGAAATATTCGAGAACATCGGCGTCGTGCAGGAAGGCATGATGACGATCGCGCGGCCGATCGGACTGGCCGACCGCGCCGATGCCGAGCCGCTGACGGTGACCCGCGGCGAGATCAAGTTCGAGGACGTGCGCTTCGGCTATGGCCGCGAGAGCGGGCTGATCGACGGGCTCTCCATCGTCGTCGAGCCCGGCGAGCGGATCGGCCTCGTCGGCCGCTCCGGCGCCGGCAAATCGACCCTCGTCAATCTGCTGCTGCGTTTCTTCGACCTCGAGGATGGCCGCATCCTGATCGATGGCCAGGATATCGCCCGTGCCACCCAGGAAAGTTTGCGCGCGCAAATCTCGGTGGTGACGCAAGACACCTCGCTGCTGCATCGCTCGATCCGCGAGAACATTCGCTACGGCCGGCCCGACGCGAACGATGCCGAGATCGTCACCGCGGCGAAGCTCGCCCATGCCCACGAGTTCATCGCGGACCTCGAAGATTGGCGCGGGCGGCACGGCTACGAAGCGCAGGTCGGCGAGCGCGGCGTGAAGCTATCGGGCGGCCAGCGCCAGCGCGTCGCGATCGCACGCGTCATCCTCAAGAACGCGCCGATCCTGGTGCTGGATGAGGCGACGTCGGCGCTCGACAGCGAGGTCGAGGCCGCGATCCAGGCGAGCCTCGATACGCTGATGGCCGGCAAGACCGTCATCGCCATCGCCCACCGGCTCTCCACCATCGCGCGCATGGATCGGCTGATCGTGCTCGACCACGGCCACATCGTCGAGCAGGGCTCGCACAACGAGCTGCTGCGCGCCGGCGGCCATTATGCTTCGCTGTGGCGGCGGCAGTCGGGCGGCTTCATCGATGCCGCGCCGGTGGAGGTGCCGGCCGCCGCGGCGGAGTAGAGTCCAGCCGCGACCCGAAGAGTGGGCCGCGCAGTGATATGTAGCGAGTGATCTCACCCGTTGCGGGAGGATGCATCCATGACGCGGCTTTGCTGCTGCGCAGTTGTTTGCGTCGCCATCGTGTTGGCGACTGTCGTCGGCCGCACCCAACAGGCGAACACCGCGTCCTCGCAGGATCGCGTCGCCGCGTTGCTCCGCGCCTATCCGGATTTCCTCGATCGCATCGAGCAGAACCAGTTGATCTGGAAAGACGGGACCAAGATGCCGATCGACGACGGCAAGGGATCGAAAAACTTCGACGCATTGCTCGACGATCCGGATATCAAGGACATGTTCTCGATGAGCTACCCGCTCGGAGAAAAGGGCATCCCGCCGGCGGTGAACTTCGATCCCGGTAGGGTGCGCTACATGCCGCTATTCCAGAAAATGTACGGTGATTGCGAGAAGCGCGGCTTCATGGCCAACGCAGGCGATGTCGTTTGGCTGCCGGGCAAAGCCCGCCACAAGACCATCAAGTTTTCCAAGATCAATGGGGCGGCCAAGGCGCTGCAGCAAGTCTCGAACGAACTCGACAAGCTGCCCGGTCATTTCACGCAGTATCTTCAGCCGATCGATGGCACCTACAATTGTCGCGTGATCGCCGGGACAAAGCGGCAAAGCGCTCACGGCCTCGGAATTGCGATCGATATCGCGTCAGCGCACACCAACTACTGGCTCTGGACCAAGCCTGCGCCGAATGCCGCCATTCCCTACAAGAATCAAATTCCCTGGGACATCGTGAACATCTTCGAGCACTACGGCTTCATCTGGGGCGGCAAGTGGTATCACTACGACACGATGCATTTCGAGTATCGCCCTGAAATCATCGAGGCCGCGAAAAATAGTTCCCGAAATTAATAATATTGCTTGAATGAAGATTATTACCTGAAATAAAAACTATTTCTTGAAATAGAGCCTAATTGGATATTGGATGAATCGCGCTCCGGCCGTCATGGGCGCACTCGCCTGCTGCGTGTGTCCACGTCGTTCTTTGTTGCTGCATCGACTTCTTTTCCCCTCCCCCGCTTGCGGGGGAGGGTCAGGGAGGGGGCCTGTCTGCAACTTCGTGCCGTGGAGTGTGCCCCCTCCCCAACCCTCCCCCGCAAGCGGGGGAGGGAAAAAGAGGTGAATGCAGCACCGCCATGACGACGAGCGGTGCTTCGCACGACGAACGGATTCGCTTCGGGTTTTGTTGAGTTTCGCCCTTCGCGCCCGCGCATCATTTCAGCGCGCGGCGGATGATCTGGTTCAGTTCGCCGCCGTAAACGAAGATGCCCGCGCTCCAATAGAGAAACACCAGCGCCACCATGGCCGAGGCAAGGCCGGCATAGGTGGCGATGTAGGCGCCGGAGAATTCCGCGAGATAGCGGCCGAAGCCGGCGGCGGTCACGATCCAGAGGACGAGCGTGACCAGGATGCCGGGCGCGATCTCGACGAACCGCCGCCGCCCATACGGCAGCCATTTGTGCACGAGGACGAGCGCGACGATGAGCACGACGCTGGCGATGCCGAACCGCGCGAAGGTGAAAAGGCCCTCGACGTCTTGCAGCCAGGGCGCGTAGGGTCGCGCCCATTGAAACGCGAGCGGTGCCAGCACGAGGAGGAATGCCAGCGTGCTCAACGCAACGGCACCGATGATGACGTAGGCGATCGACTCGAGCCGCAGCAGCCACCACGGCCGCGCCTCGGTCACGTTGTAGGCGCGGTTGAGGCCGATGCGCAGGCTCTCGACGCCGCTCGAGGAGAAGTAAAGCGCGAGCACCGCGCTGATCGTCAGCAAGCCGCCGTGGTTGACGCTCAACATGCTCGCGACCTCGCGGGCGATCGGTTGCGCCACCTCGGGCGGCCAGGCCTCCAGCAGGATCTTGGCGACCTGATCGCCGATCGCAGCGGTGCCGAACACGAAGCCGGTCATCGCCGTGACGAAGATCAGGAACGGAAAGAGCGACATCAGCGTGGACAACGCGATGTGGCTCGCGATCGCCCACCCGTCGTCGCGCGCAAACGCAAGGAACGCGTCGTAGGCGATGCGGGCACAAAACAGGATCAGGCGCACGATTGGTTCCCGTCAGGAAGGGCAATTGGCGAACAAGGCGGCACAAAGCGGCAAGCGGCGCCCTCCGGCCGATGTTCTTACCCGTTTATCCTGCCGGCGAAGCAGGCGAAGCACTGGCGCCCCACATCAATATTTGTATGATTGTGCATTGCAACAAGGGCGATCCAGGAGCCCAAGGCACGCAAGGCATGGGAGAGAGCAATGTCGCTCGCTGAGCCGCGGACGCAAGCCCGATCGGATCTAATGGCGCTGTTGGAAGCGGCCCGGAGCGCCGCCGACGCGCTGCTTGCCGACGCCACCTACAAGGTGCGCGAGCGCACCGCCGTGAACGGCCGCACCGATCCGCGCCGCTTCGAGCGCGAGCAGCGCGCGGCGCACGGGCTCGCCTGGTTCGCGACCTACGTCGAGGCGATCCGCCAGCTTGCGAGCTACGCGAAGCGGCTCGCCGGCGACGGCCGCTTCGGCGAAACCGAAGAAGTTTTGGTCCGGATCGGCGCCGGCGAGTTCCTCGCCCAGATGGCGGGCGGCATCCTGATGAGCCAGGGCGAGTTGGTGCGGCCTTCCGATCTCGGCCTCGACGCGTGCGCGATTGCGTTGCGCTTTACGCCCGCGGTCGAGGAACTGATCGCGACCGGCAACACCGCGGAGAACCGCGCCCGCCTGATTGCGCTCATGGCCGACCATTTGGCCGACCATTCCGGCGCGACCGTCGGCGACTGCGGGCTTGATGACGTCCTCGACACCATGCGCGAGGAGATGCGCAAGTTCGCCGACAGCGAAGTCGTGCCGGCGGCGCAGCAGTGGCACCGCACCAACAGCTACATCCCCCTCGACGTGATCGACAAAATGGCCGAGCTCGGCGTGTTCGGCCTCACCATCCCGGAAGAATTCGGCGGCCTCGGCCTCGGCAAGGAATCGATGTGCGTCGTCTCCGAGGAGCTGTCGCGCGGCTATATCGGCGTCGGCTCGATCGGCACCCGCGCCGAGATCGCGGCCGAACTGATCCTCGGCAGCGGCACCGAGGAGCAGAAGCGCCGCTGGCTGCCGAAGCTCGCCTCCGGCGAAGTGCTGCCGACCGCGGTCTTCACCGAACCGAACACCGGCTCCGATCTCGCTTCGTTGCGCACCCGCGCCCAGCGCGACGGCGACGTCTACAAGGTCTACGGCAACAAAACCTGGATCACGCATCCGGTGCGCGCCGATTTGATGACGCTCCTCGTGCGCACCAATCCGAACGAGCCCGGCTATCGCGGCCTCTCCATGATGCTCGCCGAGAAGCCGCGCGGCACCGACGCCGAACCGTTCCCGGCCGCCGGCATGTCGGGCACCGAGATCGAGGTGCTCGGCTATCGCGGCATGAAGGAATACGAGATCGCCTTCGACGGCTTCGAGGTGAAGGCCGACAGTTTGCTCGGCGGCGTTGAGGGCCAAGGCTTCAAGCAACTGATGGCGACCTTCGAGTCGGCGCGCATCCAGACCGCGGCGCGCGCGGTCGGCGTCGCCCAGGCCGCGATGGAAGAGGCGATCACCTACGCCAACGACCGCGTGCAGTTCGGCCAGAAGCTGATCGAATTCCCGCGCGTCGCCGACAAGATCGCGATGATGGCGGTCGAGATCATGATCGCACGCCAGATCAGCTATTACGCGGCGCGCGAGAAGGACAAGGGCCGCCGCTGCGACCTCGAGGCCGGCATGGCGAAACTCCTCGCCGCACGCGTCGCGTGGGCGGCCGCCGACAACGCCGTGCAGATCCACGGCGGCAACGGCTTCGCGCTCGAATACAAGATCTCCCGCATCCTCTGCGACGCCCGCATCCTCTCGATCTTCGAAGGCGCCGCCGAAATCCAGGCCCAGGTGATCGCCCGACGGCTGCTCGATGGGGGGAATTGAGGCGGTTGGTGCATCTCGTTCCATCGCAGGCTGGCGCCGTTGGAGCAGCATGAGATTGCGAGTGAAAGGCGGAGCGCTGGCAGAGCTTCACAATAAGGATCGATTGTGTCGCAGGTGCTCAAAATCTTTTGGCGATGATATCGGCCATTAGCGGATTTAGTGTCGCGCCGCCCGAAATCGATAACTCCGGGCGAGAACTGACCCTGTAAGCTGCACTTATTCAGTTCAATTTAACTGAAAGCGAAAAAGCGCCATTAACCGGCGCCGGAGAAATGCTGGTTTTGGCGATCATTTGGGCTTTCTTTCTTGTAGAGGGCGGAAGGCTTCGTTTGCTTCCTTCCAATATCGTGATCGGTGGCTTTGCTCGCACAAATGGTACCGATATGGCCTCCGGTTCGAGTTCCTCCGACGGGGTCCGCCGCGACAGCCGGCCACGCCTGCAAATCTGGCCTGCCATAGGGGCGGCAGTTATTGGTTTGGTGCTGTCCCTCATTGCGTGGGCGGAGGTCTCTCGTTGGGAGGACTTGCTTGCGGAAAAGGATTTCGCGGCGCGCGCCAACAGCCATTCCACTGTTCTGCAGAACGGCATCGACCGGCAAATTGCGGATCTCACGGCGCTGCGGGCTCTCTTTCAATCGATGGGACGGGAGGTCACCCGCGACGAGTTCAAGACGTTCAGCGAATTCCTCCTGCGGGATCATCCCGCTATCCTGGCAGTCGGATGGGTTCCGAGGATCACCAGGGACGAGCGCGAGGCACATGAACGTACGGCCGCTCGGGAGGGATTGACGGGTTACCGGATCAAGGCCGCCCGTCCGGACGGAACTTTGGTCCCCGCGCCGGAGGCGGACGAATACTTTCCGGCATTTTACTCATCGCGGGAGCCGCTCGATTCGCCTGTCTATGGACTTGACCTCAACGATGGGGGCGTGCGCCAGCGCGCGCTCGATCGAGCGCGCGACCACGACCGTTTAGCGGCCAGTCCAGAATTTGTTCTCCACAGTGGCGACGGCAATCGCACCGGCTTCTTCGTCGTGCTGCCGGTTTTCAAGCGGGGCCTCCCGCACAACACCGCCGAGGAGCGCCGACGCAATCTGATCGGTTTCGTACAGGGGGTGTTTCAGATCAGCATCATGATCGACAGCATTGTCGATGCTATGTCGGTTCCGGGTCCCTTGAACCTGTATTTCTTTGCCGACGACTCTGGCAGTGCCGCCGCGCCGTTGTACTTTCATCCGTCGCACCTCCTCAAGGAAATTCCTCGGCCGGCGTCGCGACGCGATTTGATGGCAGCACTACACCGGTCCAGCGCGCTGAGAGTCGGTGACCGACAATGGACATTCGTCGCAGCGCCCATCCCGGGCGGCCCCGGTGAGACTCGACATCTCGGCGCCTGGACCGTGCTGTTCGTCGGCGCGCTGATCACGTTTATCGTTGCAAGCTATTTCTGGGCCGCCGCCCGTCATACCCAGCGGCTGCAAATTGCAAACCAGCAACTCGATCGCGCAAACGAGCAAATGAGGTTGCAAAATCTCCGGTTCGATACCGCGCTGAACAATATGTCGCAAGGATTGCTGATGTTCGACGCGCAGGAGCGCGTCGTCGTGAGCAATGACCGGTACATCGAGATGTACGAGCTTTCGCGCGATGTCGTAAAACCAGGCTGTTCGTTGATCGACCTTCTGCGGCATCGTGTTCAGACTGGTCATTTTGACCGCGATCCTGAGCAATATCGCAGAAAACTCTTGGCTGCGCTCAAGGAAGGCAGAATCATAAGCAGCATCGTCGATACGCAGAAGGGACGCTCGATTTCAGTGATAAACGCACCCATGGCCGGCGGCGGCTGGGTGGCGACCCACGAGGATATCACTGAGCGGCGGCGCGCCGAGGCAAAGGTTTCCTATATGGCGCGCCACGACGCCCTTACCGGGCTGCCCAATCGGTCGCAGTTCCATCAGCATTTGCGCGAGGCGCTCCAAAGGGCCAAACGTGGGGAACCACTGTCGGTGCTGTGTCTTGATTTAGACCAGTTCAAGGGGGTCAACGACACGCTCGGTCACCCGGTCGGTGATCTGCTTCTGAAGGCGGTAGCCGAACGATTGCACCGATGTATTCGCGACTGCGACGTCGTTGCGCGTCTCGGCGGCGATGAATTCGCCATCGTGCAATCCGAGGCTGGCGGGGGAGATACAGCCGTACTTGCGGCGCGGCTCATTGAATCGATCAGCGCTCCCTACGAGCTCGACGGCCATCAAATCCTGGTCGGAGTGAGTATCGGTATTGCGGTCGCTCCAAGTGACGGGCGTGACCCGGATCAGCTCCTGAAACACGCAGACTTGGCACTCTACCGTGCCAAAGCGGATGGGCGCGGGACTTATCACTTTTTTGAGCCCGAGATGGACGCGCGCATGCAAGCCCGACGCGCTCTTGAACTCGATCTGCGCAAAGCAATCACCAACGGCGAATTCGAACTGGTCTACCAGCCCCTGATCGATATGCGCACCAACCACGTGAGCGGATTCGAGGCGCTTTTGCGCTGGCAGCACCCGCTGCGCGGTACGATCCACCCTGCTGATTTCATCCCCATTGCAGAGGAAACCGGCCTCATAGTGCCGATCGGGGAATGGGTGCTGCGAACAGCCTGCGCCGAAGCAGCGACGTGGCCAGCCGACGTACGGATAGCCGTCAATTTGTCGCCCATTCAATTCAAGAGCAAGAATTTGCTGCCAGCCGTCCTATCGGCACTTGCAACAGCCGGATTGTCGGCAGCGCGTCTGGAATTGGAGATCACCGAGTCGGTGCTTTTGCAAGACAGCGAAACGACCCTGACCCTCCTCCACCAGTTCCGAGATCTTGGCATACGGATTTCGATGGACGATTTTGGGACCGGCTACTCATCCCTGAGCTATCTGCGCAAGTTTCCGTTCGACAAGATCAAGATCGACCAGTCCTTTATTCGAGACATGTCCGGCAGCGACGACAGTCTCGCGATCGTGCGCGCGGTCGTCGCAATGGGCAACAGCCTTGGCATGACGACCACCGCCGAGGGTGTTGAAACGCCCGGCCAGCTGGAACAGCTGAAGTTGGAGGGATGCACAGAGGTCCAGGGCTACCTGTTCAGCGCGCCGAGACCCGCTGCAGAAATCAGGCGGTTGCTGGCGGCGTTCAATCCGCAAAAAAAGGCAATTGCCTGAGAGAAGGCGCCCTTCCGTCGCTACATCTGCCGGCTTGTGATTAGCTCGCCTGGCCCTAAATTACGCAGCGCGCGAGAGAGGCCCCTCGCCTCCTCGCTGCGATCGTTTTCAATAAAAACCCTTCAGCGCATTCGCTCGACCCATTGGGCGCGCGAGGCCCCCGGCTCGAACGGATCGCCGAAGTACTGGGTCTCACGGGCAACCTTGCCGTCCGTGAACTCCATGATACTCACCGTGTAAGACGGCACGCCGTCGTAGGTGAGAATGAATTCAGTGACCCAAAGGTCGCCGGAGCCGAGTATGCGCCGCACCGTAAAGCGCTTCTTGTTCGGCTGCGCAAAACGCGATGCTTGAATATTGCGCCGACCGCGGATCCGCTCCCCGGATTGCGGGTACTCGAGCACTGCATCGTCGCGGTAAATCTCGTGCTCTGCCTCGAAATCATTTGCGTCTGAGGCCGCCCAGTGGCGATCCAAAGCCGCTCGAATATTCCGGTCGTCATTCATTGGCTTCTCCCACACCGCAGTGACGGACATGCTATTTGCACCCAACCTGGCATACGTGGGCACGAATGGAATGTCTGCTAAGTGGAGAACATTGTTGCTGCCGTAAAGTTCGCTTCAGGAAGCTCGGTGCCCCGATGCAGTCCCCGCGGGCCGTCCACAGGCCATCTGCCCACTGGCGATGACGCAGATTGAGCCGGTATGGCGAGCGCGGTAGACATTCGCTTGGCTTGTGAGGGGGGCTCCATGAAAACAGTTGCCGTTGTCAGCCAGAAGGGAGGCGTCGGGAAGACCACCGCGGCGATCCAGATCGGATTTGCGGCGCACCGGGCCGGCCTTGTCACGGTCATCATCGACCTTGATCCGCAGGGCACCGCGGCGAAATGGGGAGAGCGACGCGACGCCGACGGCCCTTGCGTTGTCGGCGGCCGCGCATCGCGCCTCGCCCTGATCGTGGAGACGGCGCGTGCCAATGGCGCCGATCTTGCCATTATCGACACGCCGCCAAGCGCTGAAGACACTGCCCTGCAAGCCGCGAAGATCGCGGACTTCGTTCTCATTCCGACCCGGCCCGGCGGCTTCGATGTGGAGGCGATCCAGACCACCCTCGAGATGGTCGAGTATCTGGGACGGCCGGGCGCCGTCCTGGTCAATTCCGTGCCGACCAACCGCCAGCATCTCGCCGCGACGACGCTTGACCGGCTTGGCAAGCGCGGCTTTGCGGTCGCCCCGGTGCTGTGGATGGAACGTGCTGCCTTTGCGGATCTCGGCGCAGACGACATGCCGACGCTCGAACGCGATGCCGAATGCAAAGCGAGCGAAGAAGTCGCGGGCTTGTTCAGCTGGCTCTGCGAACACGTCGGGCTGAGCCCGCAATCTTCGGCGGCCGAGCGGTCGAAGCCGAAATTCAACCGAATGAATCAGGCTGTGCTCAAGGTGCAACTCGCCGCGCTCACGCTGGGCCACCATGAGGGGGAGCGCGCCGCCGAAATGAGCCTCGGATTTCGCCAATTCGATCGCGAGCGCCGCTCCGGCTAGGGTGGTAGCCGTGGCGCGGGGCCGGTAACGTAGGGCGGCGCCGGACATCAGCGACTGAGCCGAGGTGGAGCATGGCGGGGCAGGCAGCAAGCGGCGTGCGCGGCGAATGCTTCGTGGTGATGCCGTTTGGCAAGAAGCCGCTGCCCGACGGCAGCACCTATGATTTTGACAAGGTCTATCGCGTCATCATCACGCGCGCGGTGAACGAGGTCGGCCTCAAGCCGTTGCGCGCCGACGAAACCGTCGGTTCCCGCCTCATTCATTCCGACATGTTCAGGGATTTGCGCGACCGCGCGATCGTCCTCGCCGACCTTTCGCTCGAGAACCCCAACGTGTTCTATGAGCTCGGCATCCGCCACGTGATGTCGCCGACCGGCACCGTGCTGATGTGCCGGAAGGGGACCGATCTGCCGTTTGACGTGCGTCTTTCGCGCGTCGTGTTCTACAAATTCGACGGCGACGATCTCGATTGGGAAGAGGTCGAGGAAACCATCAAGGCGCTCAAGCTTGCCCTCCAGGATGCGCAACGAAACCAGCCTGACAGTCCGGTCCACGTCCTGCTCGAAAACGTGATGCGCAGTGATTCCCAGCAATCACCGACGACGACCGCGACGACGGTTTCGGCAACCCGCGAAAACCTCGACAAGTACGAACACGGCCTCGCGCAGTCATGGCGCGGCCAGCCGCTGTCGGCGCTTCTCAAGGAGCACACCGACACGGTGTTCGGGCTGCGGGCACTCGGGGATTATTGCCTCATGGCCGATCCGATCCCCGCCGAGGCCAGCACGGTCGCGAAGCTCCTTTCGACCGCGGAGCAATATGCTCTCGCGACCGCAGTCTATGAACGCGTCGGGGCCTGCGGTCAGCTCACGCCGTTCTATCTGCTGGGCTACGCCGGTGCCTATTCCGAAGCCAACCCCGATCTGCGCGGCGCCAACACCGCGATTGGTTTCGCGCGCAAGGCGCTCGCCGAAATAACGAAAGATGCGACCGATGCGGTCGACGATGAGGGCACCGCGAGCGCGAACCTCGCCCATGCCTATCGGGTGCTGGGCGGGCTCCTGCAATGGAAGTGGCAGTTGACCCAGGCCGAGGCTGACCTCGCTGCGGCCCTTGATGCGCAAGCGAGCGGGCTCAAGCACATGACCATCGCGCGCGGCCACGGCAAATTCCCCAATCCCGGTTATGTCGCGCAGGCGCATCTGAAGCTGATGCTGGCGCTTCGGGTCAGCAGTGAGGATGCCGGCCGACCGGATGTGGAGGGCCACGGCGACGCCATCCTGAAGATCGCCGCCCTTCCCAACGACGACCCGGTGAGCGTCTCCTATCTGCACTGGTTCCAAGCGATCACGCTTGCGGACCTCGGGGCCGACGAGGAAGCGAATGCGAAGGCCCTCGATCAGCTCGCGCGTGACGCCAGACTTGCGTCACAGCCCGATTGCTTCGAGATCGGAAGACGCCAGTACGTGCTGCTGCGCCGTTTCATCGAGGGCTTCGGGCGCGTCTTGCGCCATCCCAAGATCATGGGCCGAATTTCACGGCACCTCTACATGGGATTGCGCAAATCGCAGTGATACGGCGGTCGTGAGCCCGATAACGCCAGTTCTCGATGGCAAACGAGAATGCACGATCATACGGGCGATCGCAGCGGTCTGCTTGCAGATCAAAAGCGTGTCAATTCCCGGGCGCGCAAATTGGATGCTAAGGGCCGCAAGGCCGCTATCACACCGATGCCCGTCGATTATCCACGATCCGGGCTACCTGTCGATTCGTTGGATCTTTGTTTTTCAGTTTACTGCTTGGTTAAGGGCGGAGCGCCAACAATTACGTAGTACGTCGGCATACCATGATCTTTGTGAGCGCTGGCGGCAAACAGACGCACAGCCATAAGGTAAAGCTTTAGCGGGGCCGCTTTTTGAAGCGAGTTCACTGCGCTGAATGAAATGCAAAACTCTACGATCCGTTGGTGGCGGTGGCGGCATCAGTGGAGAGCCTACAAAAAACGGCGTAGCGTTGCTCTCGCCAAGAATAATCTTGGGCAAGAGCAGCGGACGAAAATTTCCTAGTCCCAGCTCAATAACCGCATGACAGAATGCAATTTTAGCTATGCCGCGCGCGAATAACTCGATGTCTGATTGCCCTTCAGCCCATATTCTAAAATTACCGTCTTCTGATAGGCCAAGCGAATCACGGATATTTGGCGGCAAGTAATGATAGATGTGCAAAAACATTGGCGGAAACGGGGCATCAATCGTTGCTCCTCGGAAGAACCCAGGGTCACCCCAAATTGGCATTGCCAGGGAATATGGATGATCAGCTATCGGTAGGTCTCTATTCACCACTTCTGATCCGATCGTAAACTTGGCCGGTAGGACCGTCGGCCTTGCCTTGGGGTTTCGCGTTTGAAGTCTCGCATGAATTCGGTACTTCCAAAAATGCTTCTTCCCAAATGCCTATCGACGGGATCGATCTTACTTTTGCAGGAGTTACAGCATGCGTTTTTGATGATAGTGTTTCCGTGGAGGGCAAAAGGAATAATGTGCTCGTCGGTGAGCCCCTGGCCTTCACCAGTTGAGCTGCAATAAATGCAGCGTCCGTAACCGAGATAAATCCTTCCCTGAATATCTTGGCCAGCTGGAATGCTCATGAGCAAAGGCAGCGGCTATCGTGGTTCGCTGGCAAGGGCGATCTACCGCTTGATGGTGTTTGTCCGGACCCAAACCGGCAACTCGGACCGTCGATTGTCGAGAAAGCGAGTCGCTATTTCGAAATCGACATAGACCTCGCCCTTGCATTCCTTCAAGTTGACGAAGGCATTTCGTTCGAACGGAAGTCCTCCGGCTCCCTTTTCCGCGATGATCCACGGAAGGTCTTTCAATATGACGGCTTCTGTGTCGGCGCGCATTGTGGGGTTCATGTTGTTATCCGCGCGCCTTAGCAGGATTTTTTTGGGTTTAATGGTACGAAGACTTAATAATTCTATGGCAAATGGTCTGTCGTTCGTGCCGAAGAAGCGAACGCGGTACCAAGTACCATCGTGGGGGCTAAGGGTGGCGGACAAATTAATCGCTGTCCACGGCGCTTGCCTTGATTGCCATAGCCAGCGGATTCCCGACCAAATCATTCGCAGGCCCGTTCCGACGGTCCCTACACTGATTGGCTCCATAGTTCACCTCAGGAAGAGGATACGCGCCGGCTGTGACAGTTAGGCTGACGCCACTGGCGATCCGTAAGCTGGCGGGCGAAGTCGGCCACGCCGCTGCCTGGTGTGGGAATTCACACCTTACAAACCGCCCTTAGCCTGCGACTAAGCTATATCAACTTCGCCATTGGGTGGAAGGGACTGCAAAAGCCGTCAGCGGCGAGAAGGTCGCATCCGGCACGCCACTCGGGAACCGCCGCCCTCGGGTGAGCCGGCAGCACCCCCGGCGATGCGACGCGCAAAGAGGGCGAGGACAGCCATGGGTTAGTCGCGTCGTCCCGCCCGCGTCGGCTGTGCGACCGCTTTGCGGTTCAGAGGGGAAGGAAAATATTTTAAGTGATTTCTGAGCCCCTCACCTGCTCTCGCTTCGCTATTCTCGCGTAGGGGCTAAAAGGCGAAAGAGGCGTTGCCCGGCGCGACACGGCGATTGACGTTATAGGAATAGTCCTATAATATAGTTATCCAGCTTAACCGAATGCTTGAAAGAATGTTTCAATGGCTCGCCAGAACGACTTCCCTCAGATTCACTGTTTCCTGACGCCGCATCGCAGCTCCCATTCGGCTCATGTCTCGGGCACGACTGTCGAAATCGCCGCGCCATGCGTCGGCGGAAGGGTGATTTTTGGTTTTCCCTGATATTTTCCCTGTTCTCAGGGAAAAACCGAGGGTTTTTGGCGCGCAACGTTCTGTCGCAGTAAAGCCCTGTCTCGATCGTCGACCCGACGCCGACGCGCTTGACCACGGCGGCTGCCGCAATCTCAGTTTTCGTAGCCCGGATGGAGCGGAGCGCGCGAGCGCGGAGCGCAATCCGGGGCGGCGGTGCGACGCGAGGAGAGGCCTGCCCCGGATTTCGCGCGGACAAGGTCCGCGCTGCATCCGGGCTACGGGCTCGCCCGAACCGATCTCACTCCGGCGGGAGGGCGAAGGTCCAGAGCGAGCCGCCAGCGGGGACCTTGGAGGCGGCGTAGCGCGGGGCGACGGCGCCGCCGAGGCCTGATTCCACGCTGACGTATTGGCGGCCCTTGTGGGTGTAGGTGATCGCCGTCGAGTTGACGCTTGAGGACACCTTGAACTGCCACAGCGGCTTGCCGGTGTCGGCATCGAGCGCGAGGAACTCGCCGGTGAGCTTGCCGGTGAAGACGAGGCCGTCGGTCGCGAGCATGCCGGCGGCGCTCGGCAGGTCGGGAAGCGGCGTCTCCCACTTCTTCTCGCCGGTGACCGGGTTGATGGCGATGAAGCTCCCGAGCACGTCGCCGGGCTTGACCTGCGGCACGCGCGCGACGACGCCGGTGGTCTCGCCGCCCAGCATGACGGGCTTCGGCTGCGCGAGCTTCTGGATGCGCGGGATGTTCCAGGTGTTGGCGTAGACGAGGCCGCTGTTGGGATTGAACGCGATCGCCACCGCGTTGGTGCCGCGCGACGGCCAGATCTCGACCTCCTCGCCGGCGAGGAAGCGCTTGTAGACATCGGTCAGCACCGGCCGGCCGGTGGCGAGATCGATGTGGCTCGCCCAGTTGACTTTCACATAGGCCGGCGCCGCGATCGGTTTGCAGTTGGTGCGATCGAGCACGTACATGAAGCCGTTCTTGTTGGCCTGGATCATCACCTTGCGGACCTGCCCGTTGATCGGGATGTCCGCGAGCACGTTCTCGTCGGTGCCGTCGACGTCGTACACGTCGTTCGGCGTGTACTGGTAGAAGCAGGCGATCTCGCCGGTCTTCGGCCGCAGCGCCAGCACGCTCGCGGTGTAGAGGCTATCCATCGCCGCGCGCGGCCGCGGATCGTAGGGCTCGGCGTTGCCGGTGCCCCAGTAGACGAGGTCGAGGTCGGGATCGTAGGAGCCGGAGCGCCAAGTCGGGCCGCCGCCGCGGGTCCAGGCGTCGCTGTCGGCGGGCCAGGTCTCGTGACCGGGCTCGCCGGGAGCCGGGATGGTGTAGCGGCGCCATAGCTTCTTGCCGGTCTCGGGGTCCCAGCCGTCAAGGAAGCCGCGCGTCGTCGATTCGCCGCCGGCCATGCCGGAGATGAGCACGCCGTTGGCGATGATCGGGCCGCCGGTCGCGTAGTAGCCCTCCTTCGCCTCGGCGAACTTCTCCTTCCAGACCTGCTTGCCGGTCTTCATGTCGAGGGCAACGACGTGATTGTCGATCGTGACGCGGAAGAGCTTGCCGTTGTAGAGCACCGGCGCGCCGCGCGTGATCGGCCGGCGCTTCACGTCGGGCTCGATCTCGACCGGCGTGCGCCAGATCTGCTGTCCGGTCTCGACGTCGATCGCAAGGGTGTAGTTGCCGTTGATGACGTAGATGACGCCGTTGTAGACGGCGGGCGCCGACAGCTCGCCGTCGGTGTTCATCAAGCTCGTGCTCCAGACCGGCACCAGGCGCTTGACGTTCGCTTTGTTGATCTCCTTGAGCGGGCTAAAACTCCGCCGCGCGTAGCCCATGCTCTCGGTCAGCACGTTGTCGGTGTTCTTGCCGTCGTTGACGAGGTCTTGCGTCGTTTGCGCAAAACCCATCGCCGGCCACAGGCCGAGCCACGTCGTGAGCAGCAGCATCCTCTTCATGACTGTCCTCCCTGTGCGGGCCGTGCGACGGTCCCGCTTATGGCATTGGGCGCGCGCTATTCGTGCACGCTGCCGTCCGGCATCAGCGCGCCCTTGAGATTGGCGCCGTCGAGCTTGGCGTCGGTCAGGATCGCGCGCGACAGGCGCAACTCGGAAAGGTCGGCGCCGGTGAGGTTCGCGCCGGTCAGGTCGGCGCCGAAGAGATCGGCGCCGGAGAGATGCGCACCCTTGAGGTTGGCGTCGCGCATCACCGCATCGATGAGGCCTGAATCCTCGAGATTCGCGCCTTCGAGATTGGCGCCGCGCAACGTCACGTTGAGGAGGTTCGCCCGCATCAGCTCGGCGCCGCGCAGCGAGGCATCATCGAGGCGCGCGCCCATGAGGATCGCATCGTTGAGCTTGGCATTGTCGAGGTTCGCGCGCACGAGCCGGGCGCGGCCCATCTTGGCATCGGTGAGGTCGGCGCCGGCAAGATTGGCGACGCTCATGTCCAACTCGTAGAACATCGCGCCGGCGGCGCTCGCCTTGGCGAACTTGGCGTTCTTGAGATCGGTCTTGTTGAAGTTCGCCCCGGTGAGGACGGCGCCGGTGAAATCGGCTCCGATCAGTTTGCAGCGATGGAGCACCGCGCGCGCGAGGTCGGCGCCGGTGAGATCCGCGCCGCTAAGATCGCGGCGTTTCAGCGGCGCTTTCTCGAGCGCGCATTTCGGACAAACCTTCGAGGCGCCGGCGAGAAACTCCGCTTCGCCTTGCGCGAACGCGGCGGTTGTGCCGAGGCAAAGCGCCAGCGCAAGCGTGGCGACGCACGCTGTTGGAGATCGACGATGTGACATGACCTTTGATTCCGTTTCCTCGACCAATATGATGGCACGTTTGAAGGTGCCGCCAAAGTGCGCCGGGAGACCTCCATGGACCGATCCCTGCGGGCGCGCGCGCCCTCCCCGTTTGCCGGCGTTGTCATCGCGGCTTGCATCGCATTCGCGGCAAGCCTCGCCGGCTCGCCCGCGGTCGTCGATGCGCAAGGCGGCGCACGACCGGACGCGGGCGAACGGCCGGTCCGGCACGAAATCTGGGACATCAAGCTCGGCCAGCCCGTCGCCGATCTGCCGGATGACTTCATCGATTACGCCTGCGGCACCAATGGCGGCCCGCCGTCGACGCCGCTGACCGGCTGGAAGGATTATCGCCGCTGCCGGCCGGAGCCGAGCGGGCTGCGCGAAGTCTATTTCCGCTACGACGACGAGCTCGAATACTGGGCCAAGGCCAACAACCTCGCGCCGCAGATGGAACAATATATCGGCACCAAGACCTACGGCTTTCCGATCACTGTCTCGGCGCTGTTCGGCGAGGACGGCATCGTGCGGGGGCTGCGCGTCGTGACCGATCCGCGCGACGCGACGGGCGATCGCGACGAGGCTTACCTGCTGCGCAATTTCCTCAACGCGCGCTTCGGCCGCGAGGACTGGCAATGCGAGGACCTGCCGGCCGAGCCCGGCGAGACCCCCGTCGCGGGCGTCTTCATCAAGCAGAACTGCAGGAAGGAGATCGATGCCTCGACCCGCGCCACGCTCGCGACGCGCTACCTGCGCAAGCCCGGCCAGAGCCAATACGATCCGCACTCGGGCAAGGAAACCATCAACCAGTTCGACAGCAACGTGCGCTTCGAACTGCTGCGCGTGAAGTGAAGCGAGCGATACGCCACCTCAAAGCCGGAGCAGGATCGTCGCGATCAGCCTCAAGGTAAACGGCGAAGTGCACAGCGTTCCGGCCGAGCCCGACACGCCGCTGCTTTACGTGCTGCGCAACGATCTCGGCCTCAATGCCGCGAAGTTCGGCTGCGGGCTTGGCCAATGCGGCGCCTGCACGGTGCTCGTCGATGGCGCCCCGGTGCGCTCTTGCGTCACGCCGATCGGCGCGCTCGGACAGGCGGAGGTGACGACGCTCGAAGGTCTCGGCACCGCCGAGCGTCCGCATCCGCTGCAAGCCGCTTTCATCGAGGAGCAGGCGGTGCAGTGCGGCTACTGTATCCCCGGCATGATCATGCTCGCCAAGGCGCTGCTCGACCGCAACGCGCAGGCTGGCGAGGCCGAAGTGCGGCTCGCGCTTGCGGGCAATTTGTGCCGCTGCGGGACCCATAACCGGATCGTTCGCGCGATCCTCAAAGCGGCGCAAGCCGGCGGGCGGATCTGAATGAACGCGAGAGCACGAGGGAGCTTCGCCTTAGTACGGCGGCTGCGAAAGCAGCCAGAAGCCTTGCTCCTAGGCCCGCGCCACCTTGCGCCTCAAGCCCAAGGCCGGCATGCTTTAAGTTCTGCAGACACTCGAACGATGGCAGCGTGAACATGATCAACAATCGCCTTCCGACTGTCTTTGGTGTTCTGGTCGTTCTCATCGCGCCGGCATATGCCGCCGAGAATGCGGCGCCGACGCATGCCGTCGAGAGACCGGCGCTGGCGACGCCGGGCAATGCCGCCGAGGCCCAGGCCATCCTCGGCGCCAAGCTGCTCGTCTGCAACACATGCCACGGCGACAACGGCATACCCAAAAGTGCGGCGACGCCGATCATCTGGGGCCTGCAGGAAAACTATCTCCTCAAGCAATTGCGCGACTTCCACAGCGGAGATCGCAACAACGAGGTCATGATGTGGATGGCGACGGCCCTCACGGAGGCGGAACTCGGGTCTGCAGCCGCCTACTTCGCCAAGAAGAACTGGCCGGCGCAGACCACCAAAGCTGCCGCCGCGTCGGCGCCCGCCGAAGTCGCCGTATGCCAGGCGTGTCATCAGCAGAATTTGGCCGGCGGCCTGCCGGCGCCGCGGCTCGCCGGCCAACGGTACGAATATCTGGTCGAGGCGATGCGCCGCTTTGCCGACGGCGAGCGGACCAACAGTCCCGACATGGCGCGGATCATGGAGGCGATGTCGCCCGCCGAGCGGGAGGCGATGGCGCGTTACCTGTCCGGCCTGTGACTCTTTGCTGCGTCATTCCGGGGCGCCGGAGCGCAGCGGAGGCGAGCCCGGAATCCATGACCACAGTCGCGAAATTTCGGAGAGCATCGGGGCTATGGATTCTGGGCTCGCGTGCTTTGCACGCGCCCCGGAATGACGCAGCAAAGATACCGACTCTCAGGTCGCCCAATCGACTGATTGTCGCGCGCCCTCCGGTTGACACGCTGTCGGTTTGACCGGACATTGTTGAATTGGCTGGCGGAGAGAGCCGGCCCAAAACCAAATTCAATCGAAAATTCGGGATCACGGAGGCGACCATGGATACCAATGGATCTGGCCGGAGGCGGTTCCTGAAACAGGCAGCTGCCGTGGCCGGTGTGGCCGCTGGAGCAGGCGTCGGGGCGGAGTGGGCCGCAAGAGGCCAGTCGGGCAAATCCGAAGCTGCCAAGCCTGAGGCGCCGGCAAAGCCTGAAGCGCAAGCCAGGGATCCCCACGATCACCGCGAGCTTTCGCGCCGCGGAGCGAGATTCAGCGTCGATCACATCACCTACTACACGCCGCTGCAGGATTACGCGGGCATCATCACGCCGGCCTCGCTCCACTTCGTGCAATACCACGCGTCGCACTTCCCCGAGATCGATGTACAGCAACATCGGCTGACGATTCACGGCCTGGTCGACCGTCCGTTGAGTTTCTCGATGGACGACCTCAAGCGCCTGCCGTCCGTAACCCGCATTCATTTCCTGGAGTGCCACGCCAACAGCTCTCCCATGATCCATGGCGCCGGCAACCAGAACATGGGCCTGCCGGTCCAGTACATCCACGGGATGACGAGTTGCAGCGAATGGACCGGCGTGCCGCTCTCGGTGTTGCTGAACGAAGTCGGCCTGCAAAAAGAGGCGAGCTGGCTGGTTTCGGAAGGGGCGGACCCCGGCAAGTTTTCTCACACCCTGCCGCTCGCTAAGGCCATGGAGGATGTCCTCGTAGCCTACGGCCAGAATGGCGAGCCGCTTCGCATTGAGCAGGGCTACCCGATCCGGCTGATCGTTCCCGGCTGGGAAGCGCCCTTCAGCGTGAAGTACCTCAAACACATCAAGGTGGTGGATCAGCCCTACCACGCCTGGAATGAAGCCATGAATCATTCCATCCCGCGCGCCGATCTCGACGGCAAAGCGCGCTGGTACCATTTCCAGTTCGGCCCGAAATCGGTGATCACGCGGCCTTCGGGCGGCCTGACAATTCCGAGCAAGGGATACGTCCAGATCACCGGCTTGGCCTGGTCCGGCGGCGGCGTGGTGAAGAAGGTCGACGTCATCGACCGACGGCGGCAAGACCTGGAAGGAAGCAAAGCTTCAGGCGCCGGTGGTCCCGCGGGCGCATACCCGGTTCACGTTTGACTGGGCTTGGGACGGAGAAGAGGCGGTGCTCATGTCGCGCTGCACGGATGAACTCAATGAAGTTCAGCCGTCGCGCGCCGAACTCTACAAAAACTGGGGCATCAGCGAGGAGCAGGCGAAGAAGCCGCCGTCACGTGCCATTCACACCAATGCCATGCAGCCCTGGAAAGTGGCCCGTGACGGGAGCGTGCAGAATGCGATGTTCTCTTAAAGTCCTGGCGTCGCTGGTGATCCTGGCGGCACCGGCGACGGCGCTCGCCCAGTCGCCGAGATACAATGTGGGCACACCGCTGAGCCAGGACGAAATCAAGAGCTTCGACTTCATGATCGGCCCGGAGGGACAGCAACTTCCTGCCGGACACGGAACCGCGAAGGAAGGCGCCGAGGTCTTCGCGAAGCGGTGCGAAGTGTGCCACGGCAAGAATGGCGAGAACGGCGTCCTGCGGCGTCTGGTGATCGGCAGTCCCGGCAAGCCGTTTCGCGGGCCGTTCAAACCGGAGGACAGGGACAGCGTAGCCTACTACCCCTATGCGACGATCGCGTGGGACTACATCAACCGCGCAATGCCGGTGCCCGCACCGGGATCGCTCACCCACGACGAAGTCTATGCGGTGGTCGCGTTCATCCTTTATCGGAACGGCATCATCGGGGAGACCGACGTCATGGACGCAAAGAGTCTCCCCAAAGTCGAAATGCCGAACCGCAACGGCTTCGTTCCGGCAAAGCCGGTGTATCCGCCGGAGCCGAAGCCGAGCTGGTGGTGAGGGCGCGCGCCCGCCGCCGCGGGCGAGGACTGAGCCCGCCGCGTCACACCCGCCAGTTCGCGCGCTTGCGCAGCGAGTTCGAAGGAGGCCGCAGTCTCCTCGGTCAGGCGATCGGCGTCGATGTAGGTGAACTTGCCCTGCCGCTTGAGGATGCGGCCGTCGACCACGACCGTGTCGACATTCGCCGGCGTAGCCGCTTCCACCAGCAGATGCGCCGGATCGCTGAGCACGCCCATGTTGACGCCGCGCGTCGAGACCGTGATGAGGTCGGCGCGCTTTCCGGGCGTAAGCGACCCGATGCGGTCCGCGAGGCCAAGCGCGCGGGCGCCGTTGATGGTCGCGAGTTCCAGCGCCTTGCGCGGCAGCATCTTGAATTCGGTGCCGAACCGCCCGTTCTCCAGATTGACGAGATACTTCATGTTCTCGAACAGGCTGCAGGTGCCAGTCACCGCGGTGGTGTCGATCGAGATGCAGCAGTTCACGCCACCATCGATCAGCTCGCTCGTCGGCGCAAAACCGTAGCCGACGCGCGCGTCGGTCACGGGCGACAGGCTGACGGACGAGTCGGCATCCTTGAGCATCTTGATCTCGTCGGCCGTGACCCAGGTCGCGTGCGCGATCAGCACGTCCTTGCCGAGGAAGCCTTCCTTGTTGTGCATCTCGACCACCTTCGGCGCGTTGCGCACGCCGGGCACGTGGAGCGAGATCGGAATGCCGATGCTCCGCGCGAATTCGAACTCGCGCCGGTAGACCGCTTCCGGCGACGGCTTGCCGAACCGCCACATGCCGCGCCAGCCAAGCCCGAGATGGATGAGGCCGCCGTTCGCGAACTTCGCCCAGTCCTTGTGGAGCCGCTCGATGTCGGCGAGCGGTAACGGCTCGGTTTCGGCCAGCAGCGGCGACCAGCCGTAGGAGAAGCGGGCGCGGATGCCGGTATCGGCGAGAGCCTGCAGCTCCGCGTCGGCAAATTCCGGCGCCGGCAGCATATGCGACCAGTTGTGGACCGTGGTGATGCCTGACTCGATCGCCTCGACGGCACCGAGCCGCGTGCCGAGATGCGTCTCGGCCGGGGTCCAGAATTTGCCGATCGCCGACACCATGGGGAAATAGCTCTCCTCGTGGCGGTCGCCGGAAAAGCTGCGCAGCAGCGTGTTCCACATGTGCCAGTGGGTTTCGACGAGGCCGGGCAACGCGATCATGCGCTCGCCGCTGATCGCGGTCGCGCCCGGCGCCTTGAGCGCCTTGCCGACGGCGACGATGGTGCCGTCCTTCACATGGACGTCGCCGCCGGCAATGTCGCCGAGTGCGGGGTCCATCGTCATCACGTAGGCGCCGCGGATGACGAATTCGCCGCGCGCGGGCAGCGGGCCGACGGGGCCGCTTCGCTGCGCCGCCTTCGCGGGTGCCGCATGAGCAAACGGCGCTGCGCGGCCCGTGACAATAGCGGCTGTTCCAGCGACAGCCGTATGGCGAAGCAAAGCCCGCCGTGTCATCGCGTTCATGAGGTTCCTCCCGTATCGTTATTGTCCACAGCATGATCCTTTCCGCGCGCGTCGCCAAGGGTTGATCCGGGAGCCAACGCCCTTGTGCATCGCGGATGTTGCGTCGACAATGTTGCGAGCGCAGCCGCCGGGAGGACAAACATGCACGACATCACAGGCGAGCATTGGCACGAGCCGCAGGGCACAAAGAATGCCGGCTACGGCAGCTGGAAGCGCCCGAACACGCCCTACGACGAGTACATGGTGGAGCAGGGCATCCCGATCTACCGCGGCATCGGCGTGCGGCGCGTGCAGGACATGCCGCTCAAGCGCTGGAACCGGATGGGCGGCAACGGCACCTTCATCCAGCTCTATGGCACCGAGGGCAAATGGGGCTGCTACGTGATCGAGGTGCCGGGCGCGGGCGCGCTTAATCCCGAGCGCCACATGTACGAGGAGATCATGGTGGTGGTCGAGGGCCGCGGCACCACCGAGGTGTGGACCGACGACCAGAAGAAGCCGCACAGCTTCGAATGGCAGCGCGGCTCGATGTTTTCGATCCCGCTCAATTGCTGGCATCGCATCATCAACGCGGCATCGACCCCGGCACTGATCCTCGTCGCCTCGACGGCGCCCAACGTGATGAACATCTTTCGCGACCGCGACTGGATCTTCAATTGCCCGGTCACTTTCCCGTCGCGGTTCGACGGCAGCGCGGACTTCTTCAAGCCGAAGGACGAGATCGTGCCAGACCGGCTGCGCGGCCTTGCGCTCGCGACGCACCAATTTCATCCCGGACATCTTCAACGCCGAGCTCTATCTCGATAACCGCCGCTCGCCCGGCTACAAGCGGGTCGAGCCCGACCTGGCCGGCAATGTGTTCTACGGCTTCGTCGGCGAGCACGTCACCGGCCGCTACTCCAAGGCCCACGCCCACGCCTCGGCCGCGGTGCTCGTCTGCATCAAGGGCAAGGGCTACACCTACACTTGGCCGCGCGCGATCGGCATGACGCCGTGGAAAGACGGCAAGGAGAAGAAGGTTTACCGGCAGGACTACGAGCCGGTCGGCATCGTCACCGCGGCGCCTTACGGCGGCGACTGGTTCCACGCCCATTTCGGCATCGGCCGCGAGCCGCTGCGGCTGATCGGCTGGTACGGTCCCAACAACCACCGCAAGGACAAGGCCGGCGTGCCGGGCGAGAAGGACACCGACGAGGGCGCCATCGACGTGACCGAAGGCGGCACTGCCATTCCGTACTGGCTCGAGGACCCGTTCCTGCGCAAGGAATACGAGGAGACGCTGCGTCGCGAAGGCGTCGCCTCGCACATGGAAGATGCCCTTTATCGTGCGCCCCCCGCGGCGTGAGTTTGGCTCACCGTTGTTGAACCGGCATCCTGGGAACCACCCGTGGACGCTTTCCTTGCCTGGATCCAGAACGGTTTTCTCGCCTGGATCGAGAACGGTGAGCTGAGCAACTGGATTCGCGGATCGGAGTCGATCTTTGCCTTTCCCGCGATCATCACCTTGCACACGATCGGGATGGGCTTCCTCGCCGGCACCAGCACCGCGATCGACCTGCGCGTGCTCGGCTTCGCGCCGAGAGTGCCGCTCAAGCCGCTGGAGCGCTTCTTTCCGCTGATGCGGCTTGCGCTATTGGTGAACGTGATCACCGGGGTCCTGCTGGTGATCGCTTACCCGACCAAGGCGCTGACCAATCCGCTGTTCTATCTCAAGCTCGCGCTGGTCGTGCTCGCGCTGATCCTGGTGCGGTGGATCGATCTTGCGGTGCTGCGTCGGCCCGATGCCGATCACAAGCCGATCCGGATCACAGGCAAGCTCCTCGCCTTCATATCCATCTTGACGTGGATTGCCGTCATTACCGCCGGCCGTCTGCTCGCTTACACCAATCGCTGGGAATTGCTTGGCATTTCCGCCATCCACTGATCGACGGACAGCGCCATGGAGATTCAACCCTGGGAAATGGCAATCCGCGAGACGGCACTGCACATGTTCGTCATCCGGCACGAGTGGGTGTGGCCGCTGTGCGAGACGCTGCATTATCTCGGATTATCGCTGCTGCTCGGTACCGTCGGGCTGTTCGATCTGCGCCTGCTTGGCATTGCCAAGGGCATAGCGCCGCGGTTCATCCATCGGCTGATCCCGTGGGGCGTCGGCGGCTATGTGGTGAATGTCCTCACCGGCATCGTGTTCTTCTTCGGGCACCCGGACCAGTATTTTTATAATCCCGCGTTTCGCTTCAAGCTCACGTTCATGGCGCTCGCCGGACTCAACATTCTGCTGTTCTACGGAACGCGGCTGTTCGACTACATGAAGTCGCTCGCGCCCGGCGCGCGCGTGCCGCTGATCCTCAAATTGGTGGGCGGGGCGTCACTGTCGCTATGGCTCGCCGTGATGGTGTGCGGCCGCCTGCTGACGTTCTACCGCCCGCCGTTCTTCCATTGAAATCACCTCCCCTGGAGTGACCGTAGCCCGGATGAGCGCAGCGACATCCGGGTTCACCTCCCCCTGGAGGGGGGAGGTCGCCCGCGCGAAGCGGGGGCGGGAGGGGGTGGCAGCGGTGCAACAAATTCAGCGCCGCGATTGCTGAGACGCTGTCACCCCACCCCGGACCGCCTCGCGGCGGTCCGACCCTCTCCCTCCAGGGGAGGGTGCTTTGGTCCCGCGTGCTGATTCACACCTTGCCGAGCAAAACGCGGGCGCGCTGCACGACCGGCTCGTCCACCATGCGTCCCTCGAAGGCGAAGGCGCCGCGGCCGGCGGCGCGATGGGCCTCGAATGCCGCGAGCAGGGCGCGGGCGTGATCGAGTTCCTCCGGCGTCGGCGAGAAGGCGCGGTTGAGAATCGGCACCACCGATGGATGGACGCAACTTGCGCCGTCGAAGCCGAATTGGCGCGCCTCGCGGGCGGATTTCTCGATGCCTTCGAGCTCGCCGTAGTCGGCGACGGTGCGCAAGAGACCGAACGAGAGAACCCCCGCGGCTTTGGCGGCGTAGTGCACCAAGAGCTTCGGATAGCGGAGCACTTCGGGCGTTGGTTCGGCATTGAGCGACGTCGCCATATCTTCGCCGCCGGTGGTGAGCGCAAAGACGCGCGGGCTTGCGCGCGCAATCGCGCGGGCATCGAACAGCGCGCCCGCATCCTCGATCATCGGCACGAATTTCAGCGGCGGGCGGCCGATGGCGCGTTCGATTGCGTCGAGGAAATCGCCAAGCTCGGCGATCGCGGTCGGCTCGCGCGACTTCGTGACGAAGAGGCCCGCCGCGCCTGCGCGGCACGCGGCCTCCGCATCGCGCCGCATGCGCTCCGGCTCGGAATTGATGCGCACGAACACGGTCGCCCCGCCGCGCGCCACCATCGGGACTGCCTCGGGAAGCCGCTCGCGTGCCGCGTCCTTCTCCGATGGCGCCACCGCATCCTCAAGATCGAGGATCATCGCGTCGGCCCCGCGCTCGTGGGCCTTGGCGAGAAAGCGCTCGGAACTCACCGGAACGTAAAGCAGGGATCGGATCACGGCAGCTCCCATTGTATGTGGAACGAGCAGGCTGACGGCAAATTGGACGCGGCGCAACCCATGTTGACGTTTGGCGCCGACGGGGCAAAGTCGGCGTGATCGGACGAACGAGGGAGCACCGCCTTGAACGATGTCGCGCTGAAGGATTGGCTCGGACGCACGCGCAAAGACGAAGACGAGATCGCGCTCGGCGCCGTCGAACGGATGGCGGCGACACTCGACCAGGATCCGGCGAAGTTCCGTCGCGGCGGCGTGATGCCGGAAAGCTGGTACGCCATCTTGTTCGGGACGACGGCGCGGGAGAGCGACATCGGCTCCGATGGCCACCCCGAGACCGGCGATTTCATGCCGCCATTGCAGGGCACGCGGCGCATGTTCGCCGGGCGGCGCACCACCTTCCATCGCCCGCTTCACATCGGCGACCGCGTCTCGCGGGTCTCGACCGTGACACGGGCCGAGCCGAAGTCGGGCCGCACGGGGTCATTCGTGCTCATGACCGTGGTGCACGAGATCAGCGGGCCCGACGGCGTCGCCATCACGGAGGAGCAGGATGTGGTCTATCGCGAGGCCGTCGCCTCCGGCACCGCCGCCCAGCAGCGCGAGGCCGCAGCCCCGGCGGCGGAAAAGGCCGACTGGTCGAAGCCGATCGCCCTCGATTCCGTGCTGCTGTTCCGCTATTCGGCGCTCACCTTCAACGCGCATCGCATCCACTACGATCTTCCCTATACGCGCGAGACGGAAGGCTATCCGGGGCTCGTCATGAACGGCGGCCTCACCGCGCTGCTCCTGGTCGAGACCGCACGGGCGCATTTGCCGCGTCCCATCGCTTCCTATGCGGCGCGCGCCATGAGCCCGCTGTTCGTTCCCTCGACGGTTACCTTCAACGGCCGCATCGTCGATGGCACGGCCTCGCTGTGGACGTCAGCGCCCGGCGGCGGCCTCGCCTATCGCGTCGACGTAACGCTTGCGGGATCGGCATCCAGGCCAGGGTCATGAGTGGGGGCCCGCTCGCCGGCATCCGGGTCGTCGACCTTACCAGCGTGGTGGTCGGACCGACGGCGACGCTCTTTCTCGCCGACTACGGCGCCGACGTCATCAAGGTCGAGGCGCCGGGGGGCGACCTGTTGCGCATGCTGGGCGGCAAGTCGAAGAGCGGCGCGCTCAGCGGCAAGTTCATGCACTTCAACCGCAACAAGCGGTCGCTGGTCCTCGACCTCAAGCAAGCAGCGGGGCGCGCGGCGCTCGATCGGCTGCTCGCGACCGCCGACGTCTTCATCGCCAATGTGCGGCCCGCGGCACTCGAGCGGCTCGGCCTCGGCGCCGAGGCGCTGCGCGCGCGACACCGACGGCTCATCATCTGCAACCTGATGGGCTTCGGCCGCGGGGGGCGCTACCGCGACCGCCCGGCCTACGACACCATCATCCAAGGCATGTCCGGCGTTGCCGAATGCAATCGCCGCTCCATGGGCGAACCGCGCTTCGTGCCGATGGTGTTCGCCGATCACGTGGTCGGTCTCATCGCGACGCAATGCATCATGGCCGCACTGTTCCGGCGCGGACGCGAGCGCAACGGTGAGGGCGAGGCGATCGAAGTGCCGATGTTCGAGAACATCGCCGCCTTCGTGCTTGCCGAGCACATGGGCGATCTCACCTTCGTGCCGCCCCGCGGCGAGAGCGGGGACCCGCGCGTGCTCGATCCCATGGGCAAGCCCGTCCCCACCAAGGACGGCTACATCTGCGTGTCAGCCAATACCGACGCCCAGGCCTTCGCGATGTTCGACGCCATCGGTCGGCCGGAACTCAAGACCGATCCGCGGTTCTCGTCGGTCAAGGCGCGGCTTGCCAACGTGCGCGCCTACTTCGACCTGCGCGCCCAGAGCTTTCGCACCCGCACCACCGCCGAATGGGTCGCGATCCTCGCGGCGGCCGACGTACCGGCGGGCCCGATGCATACGCTCGAAAGCCTCGTCGATGACGCGCATCTCGCCGACGTTGCGTTCTTCCGCGAGGTCGATCACCCGATCGAAGGCCCTATCAAGGAAACGAAATTCCCCAACCGGTTCTCAGCCGGAGGCCGCGGCAACACCCTGCCGGCGCCGACGCTTGGCGGCGACAGTATCGCGATCCTGCGCGAGATCGGCTACGGCGACGCGGAGATTCACGAGATGCTTGCGGCGCGCACCACGATCGATGGGTGCCGGAATTCGTAGGGTGTTGAATCGCTATTCGTTCGCCGAAGCGCGCTGGGAGTTCGGCGAATTCGACGCGCGCGAGCCCGACAGCTCCATGCGCGGATTGCGCCGGACGAAATCGCAATAGGCGAAGCCCAATCCTGAGATGGCGCCGCGGAAGCGGTTGCCGTCGAGCTGATAGACGGTAAAGCAGGGCGTGAACATCATCCCCTTCACCGAGGCGCAGATCGAATCCGGCTGCACCCGGATGGTGCCAGTCGGCAGCGAGATGAAACGCAGCGGTCCGCCCCGCGCCTGCATCGTGCCGATCACCGAGCCGTCGGCATTGATGCGGCCCGAGCCCGTAGTGCCGTCGAAGCAGCTATAGGTGAAATGCTTGCCCGCGACAAAGCGCTTGGCGTCCTCGGGGCGAAGCTCGCCCGCCAAGGCCGGCACCGCGGCAACGACCCCTGCAACGATCAGGATGCTACGCGCCCACATGACCCCCACTCCGCCTTCGAGAGATTCTCGAATCCCGTCCCCGTTAACGACACTCTTACCATACTCGTCAAGTTGAACATGCCCACATTTGGTGGACAAATTCTGAATGGCATTTATGCAATCTTGACCACAAGTCGCCCGCGAACGCCACCCTCAACGATTTTTTTACCAGCGTCGATGACGCCACCAAGGTTAATTTCCTCGGTCATCTGGGCCAATTTGTGCCGATCGAGCTCTTTCTCGAGACGCCCCCACGCTTCCTTGCGCAGCGCAATCGGCGCCGTGACGGACTCGATTCCTAGGAGCGAAACGGCGCGCAGGATGAAGGGGGCAACCGTCGTCGGCAAATCCATACCGCCGGCAAGTCCGCAGGCCGCGACCGCGCCGCCGTAACGCGTCATCGACAGCACGTTGGCAAGGGTGGTCGAGCCCACCGTGTCCACGCCGGCGGCCCAGCGCTCCTTGGCGAGCGGGCGCACCGGCCCCGTCAGGTCCGCACGGGCAATCACTTCGGCGGCGCCGAGCCCCTTGAGGTATTCGGCCTCCGCCGGGCGGCCGGTAGACGCGACCACGTGGTAGCCAAGCTGGGCAAGGAGCGCGACGGCGACCGATCCCACGCCCCCCGCTGCCCCGGTGACGACGACGGGCCCGCTCGCCGGCGTGATTCCGTGACGCTCCAGGGCCATCACGCACAGCATCGCCGTATAGCCCGCGGTGCCGATCGCCATCGCGTCGCGGCTTGTGAGGCCCGCGGGGAGCGCGATCAGCCAATCACCCTTGACCCGCGCCTTTTCGGCATAAACGCCAAGGTGCGTCTCGCCGCAGCCCCAGCCGTTGAGCAGCACCTTGTCGCCGGCTTTCCAGGCCGGATGGGATGACGCGATGACGGTCGCGGCGGCGTCGACGCCCGCGATCATCGGGAAGCGTCGCACCACGGGCGCCTTGCCGGTCAGCGCGAGCCCGTCCTTGTAGTTCACCGTCGACCATTCGGGCGCGATCGTGACATCGCCTTCCATGAGGTTTTGTTCGTCGAAATCCGTCAGCGCCGCGGCGGTGCCGGTTTCGGTCTTGGTGATGACGATCGCCTTGAATGTCGCCACGCGGGTTCTCCTCGAAACAACGGACCCCAATATACCCCGATGCCGGCAATCGTTGCGAGCAGGCGCGCACACGGCGAACGCCGGCAGCATGATCCTTACCGCCATTCCGGTGGCGGACCGGTGAGGCTTCGCAGCGCATCGCCGCCCGACGTGGTCCGCCGGTAGTGCCGCACGGCGCGATGGTCGCGCATGAGCCGCGCGATGTTGCCGTCGATCAAGCCGGCGCCGCGCAGCAGGCCGAGATCGCGCAGAAACGCGCGCCACAGATGAAGCCGCAGATCCGCGACGAGCACCTTGGTGGCGAGATAGCTCCCGACCTTGCGGAAGCGGCCGACGAATTCGGGGCGTTCGCGCACATAGGCGGCAAGACCCGCGCCTGCGTTCGCCCAGTCATTGGACAGATTGTCGTCGCCCCAGAACTTTTCCCATAGCAGGTCGGGCAACAGCTGGGCGCCGCCGCGGCGCGCGAGGCGGATCAGGAATTCGCGATCCTCGGCAAGGCGCAGCCGCTCGCAGAACCCGCCGACACTGAGCGCCGCATCGCGACGCACGGTAATGCTCGTCGCTTCGACCGGCACGAGGTCGCAGATCATCGCCCATTCGAAGGCCGCCGCAGGCAGCTTCACGGCCGGAATGAGGGCCTCGCGGGAGCGGCCACGATCGTGCCTGATCGCCGAGCTCAAGGTGCAGACGAGCCCGGCATCGGCCGCGAAGGCCGCAAGCGGGACCGCGAGCCGCCCCGGGCGATAAACGTCGTCGCTGTCGAGAAAGGCGACGATCGCCGCGCGCGCCGCAGCAAGACCGCGGTTGCGCGCCGCGCCCGGCCCGCCATTGCGCTCGGCAACGATGATGCGGATACGCGGATCGGTGAGTGTCGCGAGATATTCGGCTGTGCCATCCTGCGAGGCGTCATCGACCACGATCAGTTCGAGGCTTGCGCTTTGCGCAAGAACGCTTGCGATCGCGCGAGGCAAAACGTGAAGGCGGTTGTAGGTTGCAAGCACGACCGAAATTGCGGGCACACTTGCGCCTGAGCTTTTGGCAGGCTCAGGCGCGGACATGCTATCGGCAGGTCCTGATGTGCCGTTCATGGGCCGGCTCTACCAGCCCACGTGCGGGAATTCCACCTTATGCGCGGAGCTCCGCGATCCGCGGCACCGGCTTCTCGACGATCGGCAGATTGACCAGCGCCGACATCACGCCGAACAGGATCGACAGCCACCATACGAGGTCATAGGAGCCGGTCCGCTCGAAAGCGAGACCGCCGAGCCAGACGCCGAGGAAGCCGCCGACCTGATGGCTGAAGAAGGCAAATCCCGCCAGCATGGCAAGCCACCTGGTGCCGAACATCATCGCGATCAATCCGTTGGTGGGCGGCACCGTGGAAAGCCACATCAAGCCCATCACGGCGCCGAACAGAAGCGCGCTCACCGGCGTGACCGGGAACGAGATCAAGGCGAGCACCGCGAGCGCCCGGATCAGATAGATCACCGAGAGGATGTAGCGCTTGGGCAAGCGGCTGCCGAGCCACCCGGACGACACCGAGCCGACGATGTTGAACAATCCGATGACAGCGATCGTCCAGCCGCCGACTTCGGCGGAGATTCCCTTGTCGGCGAGATAGGCCGGCATATGCACGGTGATGAAAGCGAGTTGGAAGCCGCAGGTGAAGAAGCCGAGCACCAGCAGGATGTAGGAACGGTGCCCCAAAGCCTCGGCCAGTGATTGCCGCAGCGACTGCGTCGGCGCCCGTCCCTCTGACGCGGCCGACGTCTGAGGCCGCGTCGCAATGGCGACCGACAGCGGCACGACCAAGAGCACGAGGCCGCCGAAAATCACCAGCGCCTGCTGCACGCCATACGCGCCGATCAAGGCAACCGCGAGCGGAGAAAACATGAACTGGCCGAATGAACCGGCTGCAGTCCCTGCGCCGAAGGCGAGTGAGCGCCACTCCTCGGGCAACAGCTTTCCGAACGCCGCGAGCACGAGGTTGAACGAACAGCCGGACATCCCGAGACCGACCAGCACACCCGCGGACACTTCAAACATCGCCGGCGATTGGGCGTAGGCCATAATGACGAGGCCGGCCGCGTACATCAGGGTGCCGACGATCAGCACGCGCATGGTGCCGAAGCGGTCGGCGATGGCGCCGGAGAACGGCACGCCCGCGCCCCAGAGCAGGTTCTGCACCGCCAGCGCCAGCGAGAAGACTTCACGCCCCCAACCGTTTTCGTGCGACAGCGGGGTCAGAAAGAAGCCGAGCGCTGAGCGCGGACCAAACGATAGCACCGCGATGGCGCAGCCGCACAGGATGATGACGCCCGGGGTGCGCCACGTCGCAAGCGAAAGCTGTCTGGTGCGGGCGAAGTCAGGGGTCTCGGCATCCATCGCAGGGGTCCTCGATAAGGCGCGAGCCACGGCGCCGGACCTCTGCAATACCCGGTCCGGTTGGGGTGGGATGATATCTAGGGGCTCGCCCGAAGCGGCCAAACGAAACTTTGGCCCTAAATCCAGGTTTTCCTGCATAGCAGCCACGCGCGCCGCGCGAATTTTGCACGGCCATCACGCCGATCATGACCGACGCCGCCGTTGATCTTCTCCATCCTGCGCGTTCCGCCCTCCGCGCCAATGCGCTATTGATCCGGCAGCAAAAATTTCTGCCGGTGCGCCATGTTCGAGACCTTGAATCCTGATGCCTTCCTGTCGCCGCTTGCAATCGAGGACGCGGTTAACCGTGCGCTCGCCGAAGATCTTGGCCGCGCCGGCGACGTGACTTCAATCGCAACCGTTCCGGCCGGTCACTCCGGGCGCGCCGTCGTGGCGGCACGCGACGTCGGCGTGATCGCCGGCCTGCCGCTCGTCGAGGTGACGTTCCGCAGGCTCGATGCGCAGGTGAAGCTTATGAACCACTCGCGCGACGGCGCCGAGGTCCGCAAGGGCGACGTATTGATGACCGTCGAAGGGAATGCACGCGCCCTGCTCGGCGCCGAGCGCACCGCGCTCAATTTCCTCGGCCATCTGTCAGGGATCGCCACCGGGACGGCGACCTTCGTGAAGCTCATCGCTGGCACGCGCGCGCGGGTCTGCTGCACGCGCAAGACGACGCCGGGCCTGCGCGCTTTGCAAAAATACGCCGTGCGCTGCGGCGGCGGTTTCAACCACCGCTTCGGCCTCGACGACGCGATCCTCATCAAGGACAACCATATTGCGGTCGCTGGCGGTATTACCGCCGTGCTCAAACGGGCGCGCGCGGTCGCCGGTCACCTCGTCAAGATCGAGATCGAGGTCGACACCATCGATCAACTGCGCGAAGTGCTCGCGTCCGGTCTGGCCGACGTGGTGCTGCTCGACAACATGCCGCCGCCGGTGCTCAAGACGGCGGTCGATCTCGTGGCGGGACGCCTCGTCACCGAAGCGTCGGGCGGCATCACCCACGACAGCGCGGCCGCGGTGGCCGCGACCGGCGTCGATTACCTGTCGTCAGGCGCCATCACGCATTCGTCGGTCAACCTCGACGTGGGTCTCGACATCATCGTGTGAGAACCGCGGCGAGGTTTCGTCGTTGAGGGCGATGAGCGGGTAGCTTACTCCGCGCCGCCGGCCACCTCGCGCTGCCCTTCGGCCTCGGCCTTCTGCTTCGCTTCGAGGTCCTCGCCGGTCTGCTGGTCGACCATCTTCATCGACAGACGCACCTTGCCGCGCTCGTCGAAGCCGAGGAGCTTGACCTTGACCTTGTCGCCTTCCTTGACGACGTCGGTCGTTTTCTGCACCCGGCGCGGCGCGAGCTGGCTGATGTGAACGAGCCCGTCGCGCGAACCGAAGAAGTTCACGAACGCGCCGAAATCCATCACCTTGACGACCGTGCCCTCATAGATGTGGCCGACCTCGGGATCGGACGCGATCGACTTGATCCAGTTGATCGCCGCCTTGATGGAATCCGCCGAGGAGGAAGCCACCTTGACGGTGCCATCGTCGGAGATGTCGACCTTGGCGCCGGTCTTCTCGACGATCTCGCGGATCACCTTGCCGCCCGAGCCGATCACTTCGCGGATCTTGTCGGTCGGGATGGTCAGCACCTCGATGCGCGGTGCATGCTCGCCGAGCTCGGCGCGCGCCGAGGTGATCGCCTTTGCCATCTCGAGGAGGATATGTAGACGGCCGTCCTTCGCCTGGTTCAGGGCGACCCGCATGATCTCCTCGGTGATGCCGGCGATCTTGATGTCCATCTGCAGCGAGGTAATGCCCTTCTCGGTGCCGGCCACCTTGAAGTCCATGTCGCCGAGATGGTCTTCGTCGCCGAGGATGTCGGACAGCACCGCGTAGCGCTTGTCCTCGAGGATGAGCCCCATGGCGATGCCCGCCGTCGGCGCCCGCAGCGGCACGCCGGCATCCATCAGCGCCAGCGAGGAGCCGCACACCGTCGCCATCGATGACGAGCCGTTCGACTCGGTGATCTCCGAGACCACGCGGATCGTGTACGGGAACTCGTGATGCAGCGGCAGCATCGGGTGGATGGCGCGCCACGCGAGCTTGCCGTGGCCGATCTCGCGCCGGCCCGGCGAGCCGAGCCGTCCCGTCTCGCCCACCGAGAACGGCGGGAAGTTGTAGTGCAGCATGAAGCTTTCTTTGTAGGTGCCGGTGAGCGAGTCGACGAATTGCTCGTCCTCGCCGGTGCCAAGTGTCGCCACGACGAAAGCCTGGGTCTCGCCGCGGGTAAACAGCGCCGAGCCGTGGGCGCGCGGAAGGACACCGACCTCGGCCACGATCGGCCGCACCGTCTGGACGTCGCGACCATCGATGCGCTTGCCGGTGTCGAGGATGTTCCAGCGCACGATCTTGGCTTCAAGCTCCTTGAAGACGCCGGCGACCCGCTCCTTGCTGTGGCCCGGATTTTCAACGCCCTCCGGGAGGAAATGAGCCATCACCTTGGCCTTGGCGGCGTCGACAGCGTCGTGGCGCGCCATCTTGTCCGGGATCGCATACGCCTTGCGCAGATCCTGCTCGACGAGGCCGAGGATGTCCTTCTCCAGGGCCGCGTTGTCGAGGAGCGTCAGCTCGCGCGGCTCCTTCGCGGCCTTTTCCGCGAGGCGAATGATGGCTTCGATCACCGGCTGGAAATGCCGGTGGCCGAACATCACGGCGCCGAGCATCACTTCTTCGGGCAGTTCCTTGGCTTCGGACTCGACCATCAGCACCGCGTCCTGGGTGCCGGCGACAACGAGATCGAGATTGCTCTCGGTCATCTCGTCGATCTGCGGGTTGAGCACGTATTCGTTGTTGATGAACCCGACGCGCGCTGCACCGATCGGCCCCATGAACGGTGCCCCGGAGAGCGTGAGGGCGGCCGAGGCCGCGACCATCGCCAGAATGTCGGGATCGTTCTCCTGGTCGTGCGACATACAGGTCACGATGACCTGGGTATCGCAGCGCCAACCATCCGCGAATAGCGGTCGGACCGGCCGGTCAATGAGGCGCGAGGTCAACGTCTCGCGTTCGGTCGGGCGACCTTCCCGTTTGAAGTAGCCGCCCGGAATGCGGCCGGCAGCGAAAAACTTTTCCTGGTAGTTGCAGGTGAGCGGCAGAAAATCGATCCCGACCTTCGGTTCCTTTGCGGCAACTACGGTCGCGAGAACCGTCGTCTCGCCGTAGCTCGCGAAGATCGCGCCGTCTGCTTGCCGCGCTATCTTGCCGGTTTCGAGAACGAGCTTGCGCCCGCCCCAATCGAGCTCCTCACGATGAATGGTGAACATAGGTTTCGTCTTCTTTCATGGTTTTGCGGCGACGAAAGCCATGAGCAAGACGGCGAGGAGCTGCGCATCCCTGCCGTTCGCGCTCGATGAGCGATGAACGCAGAGATGAGCATCACAGCTTCTCGCGATCCTGCCATGGCCTTCGCGCCTTCGGCTGCCGGACATGATTGGCCCGGCCGAACACGGCGGCCATTGCCGCCGAAATGCAGCGGACGCACCACGCCTCCGCTGGGAATTGCGCGAACTCGGCGCGCAAATCGTGGCATTTTCCGGCGTCCCGACACGCGTTCCGGAAAATGCTTCCGCACGAGCATACGGCTCAGCGGCGAATACCAAGCTTCTCGATCAAAGTCTTGTAGCGGTTTTCGTCTTGCCGCTTGAGGTAATCGAGCAACTGACGACGCTGCGACACGAGCTTCAGCAAACCGCGCCGAGAATGGTTGTCTTTTACGTGAGTTTTGAAGTGCTCGGTCAGATTGGTGATGCGCTCGGAAAGGATCGCCACCTGAACCTCGGGCGACCCGGTGTCGCCCGACTTTCTTGCATGCGTCTTGATGACTTCCGATTTACGTTCGGTAGTAATCGACATCGTCAACGACCTTCTTGTCGGCCGGCTCTGCCTTGCAGGCCGGCGAGGTTGAACACGCGCTTGGGGACGATTTCGCCGCGGTCGACGTCGGCGAGCGCAATCAGGCTGCCAGATGCCGTGATGTAAACCGTACCGCGGACGACGGGGGCGTCCCGTCCGCGCATCAAAACGGCCTGACCCCGCTGGAGTCGGGCCGCATCGCCCCGACTGACGGCCAGCGCCGGGATGTCGTCCAGCGCGGTCGCAACCGGGAATAGCGCGTCGGCGAGGTTTCCCTCGCCGACAGCGGCTCTATGACACAAAGATTCAAGCCGTTCCAGCGAAATCATATCGGGTTCCCCGAACGATCCAACCGCTGTCCGGCGCAGCGCCGAGACGTGACCGCGGCAGCCAAGCTCGCGGCCAAGGTCGCGGGCGAGCGAGCGCACGTAGGTGCCTTTGCCGCATTCGGCCTCGAACTCGGCGTGATCCGGATCGGGCATGGCCACGAGCGTCAGTCGCTCGATGACGACGCGACGCGACTTGAGATCGAACTCCTCGCCGTCCCGGGCGATGTCGTAGGCGCGCTCGCCCTCGATCTTGATGGCCGAGAAGCGCGGCGGTACCTGCTCGATCTCGCCCGTGAAACGTGGCAGCAAGACTTCGATCTCCTCGCTCGTCGGACGCTGATCGCTTGAGGCCACGACGCGCCCCTCGGCATCGTCGGTATCCCGCTCTTCGCCCCACCGAACGGTGAAGCGGTAGGCTTTGCGACCGTCCATCACGAACGGCACCGTCTTGGTCGCCTCGCCGAGCGCGATCGGCAAGCAGCCGGAAGCAAGCGGATCAAGGGTCCCCGCGTGACCCGCACGCTTAGCGGCAAAGAGGCGCTTGATCACCGACACCGCGTGGGTCGAGGTCATGCCGATGGGCTTGTCCAGCACCACCCAGCCATGCACGTCGTATTTTGGGCGGCGTTGCTGCGCTTTCGTGCCGCGCGGCGAGGCCCCCGCCTCCGCAGCGACCGGCGATGCGGGCGCGATCTCGGCATTGGCCGACAGCAAATCACTCTCGGTCGCCTCATCGGCGACCGACCGTCCCGGGGTCGCGTTGCTCATGGCTTCTTGCTCGATTCCGTGTCGAGATCGCGTTGCACCTGCGGCGAGCGCAAAAGCTGCTCGATCCGATCGGCCTCCTCGAACCGCTCATCGATGCGAAAGCGAATGTCAGGGGCGAATTTGAGGTTGACCCGATGGGCGATCTCGCCGCGCAGATAACGCTTGTTGCGTTCGAGCGCGGCAAGGACGGTCTTTGCGTCGTGGCCGCCCAGCGGCATGACGTAAACGGTTGCAAGCCTCAGATCGGGCGACATGCGCACTTCCGCGACGGTGATCAGATGCGTTTCGATCACGTCGTCATGGACCTCCCCGCGCGCAAAGATTTCGGCCAGCGCATGACGAACCAGTTCGCCGGCGCGCAACGCGCGCTGCGAAGGCCCCTTGGCGGCTTCATGGGAATGATGACGCGACATGGAATTCACCAATTCGGATCAAGGACGACGCCAATCATGCGTCGTCATAAATTCTTATTTCAGGCAGTGACCTCTCCGCCGGTACGCGATTCACGAAAACTCAGTTCGCCCGGACGGATCAGTCTACGGGCGCACCGCACGCTTGAGCTTCGAACTCACAACGTGCGCTGCACCGTCTCCACGCGATAGCACTCGATGACGTCGCCGACGCGCATGTCCTGATAGCTCTCGAAGCTCATGCCGCACTCCTGTCCGGCGAGGACTTCGCGCGCGTCATCCTTGAAGCGCTTGAGCTGTGAAAGCTTGCCCTCGTGGATCACGACATTGTCGCGGATCAGCCGCACATTGGCGCCGCGCTCCACGGTGCCGTCGGTGACGCGGCAGCCCGCGATCTTGCCGACCTTGGAGATGTTGAAGATCTCCAATATCTGGGCGTTGCCGAGCATGGTCTCGCGCAGCATCGGCGCCAGCAGGCCGGACATGGCCTTTTTCACGTCGTCGACGAGATCGTAGATGATGTTATAATAGCGGATCTCGACGCCGTCGCGCTCCGCCATCTCGCGCGCTTCCTTGTGGGCGCGGACGTTGAAGCCGATCACGGCGGCACCGGAGGCCTCGGCGAGCGTGATGTCGGATTCGCTGATACCGCCAACACCCGCGAGGATGATGCGGGCGCCGACTTCCGAGGTACCGAGTTTCTCGAGCGCACCGACGATGGCCTCGACCGAGCCTTGGACATCGCCCTTGATGAGGAGCGGAAACTCCTTCCGTCCGGCGCTCTTGAGCTGGCTCATCATCTGCTCAAGCGAGCCGCGCATGCCGCTCGCCCGCGCCGCCTGCTTGTCACGCCGCTGGCGGGCCCGGTAATCGGTGACCTCGCGGGCGCGCGCTTCGCTGTCCACGACTGCAAGCCGATCGCCGGCTTCGGGCGTGCCGTTAAAGCCAAGAACCTCGACCGGCACCGACGGGCCGGCGGTTTCCACGCCCTCGCCGGTATCGGAAATCAGCGCACGCACGCGGCCCCATTCCGCCCCCGCGACCACAATATCGCCGGGATGGAGCGTGCCGCGTTGCACCAGCACGGTCGCGACCGGGCCGCGTCCACGATCAAGCTTCGCCTCGATCACCGTGCCTTCGGCCGGACGATCCGGATTGGCCTTCAGATCAAGAATTTCGGCCTGCAGCCCAAGCGTCTCCAACAGCCTGTCGAGGTTCGTCTTCTTGGTGGCCGACACCTCGACATCGAGGACATCGCCGCCCAGCGATTCCACCTGCACCTCGTGCTGGAGCAACTCGGTACGAACCCGCTCCGGCCGCGCGTCCGGCTTGTCGATCTTGTTGATGGCGACGATCATCGGCACCTTTGCCGCCTTGGCATGCTGGATCGCCTCGACCGTCTGCGGCATCACGCCGTCGTCAGCCGCCACTACCAGCACGACGATATCGGTCACCTTGGCGCCGCGCGCGCGCATGGAGGTGAAGGCGGCGTGGCCGGGGGTATCGATGAACGTGATCTTCGCGCCGAGCGGCGAGGTCACCTGATAGGCGCCGATGTGCTGGGTGATGCCGCCCGCCTCGCCGGCGGCGACATCGGTCTTGCGGATCGCATCAAGGAGCGACGTCTTACCGTGGTCGACATGCCCCATGATGGTGACGACCGGCGGGCGCGGCAGCAGATGCGCCGGATCGTCGGCGACATCGAACAGACCTTCCTCGACGTCGGATTCGGCGACGCGACGGACGGAATGGCCGAGTTCTTCAGCGATGAGTTGCGCGGTATCGGCGTCGATCATGTCGGTGATCTTCGCCATCTGCCCCTGCTTCATCAGGAGTTTGATCACGTCGACCGCGCGTTCCGACATGCGGTTCGCGAGTTCCTGAATGGTGATCGCCTCCGGGATCGTGACCTCGCGCACGAGCTTCTCCTTGGGCTCGTTGGAAGCATGCCCCTTGAGACGTTGGGTGCGGCGGCGGAACGACGCGACGGACCGCTCGCGCTCCTCGTCGGCGCTGAGCGCGGTGACAAGCGTAAGACGGCCGCGGCGCTTTTCGGCGCCGCCGCGGGTCGGCTTCGGGGGAGGCACCGGACGCGCAGCACCAGGCCCGCGGCGCGCAGTGCGCGGCGCTTCTTCCTCGTCAGCCTCGACCGTCGTGTGGCGCAGACTGATCGTGGGCGTTGCGGGCGTCGGCGGCTTCGCCTTTGTCTCTTCCTCGCCGAACCGCTTCTTGGCGGTGGTCTCGGCCTTTTGCTTGGCCTCTTCCTCGTGGCGGCGCCGGTCGTCCTCCTCGCGCTTGCGCTCTTCGGCCGCAACACGCTCTTCTTGCGCCTTCTTGTCGCGTTCGAGCTTCTGCCGCGCCGCTTCGACCGCAATCCGACGTTCTTCCACATACTGCGCCTTGGCGCCGGCCAGAGCGTGGGCGCGGGCGTTATGTTCCTCTTGAGTGAGTTCGCGCAGCACCACGCCGGACAGCTTGCCGCCCGCGGCCGGCGCGCCTGCAGCGTCTCTGGCGGCCGGTTGTGCCGGGCCGCGGCGCGCGGTCGTAGCGGGCGCGGCTGCCGCCGTCTCGCCGGCCTTCGCCTCTCCGGGACCAACGACGCGACGCTTCAGCTTCTCCACCACCACGGCCTTGGTGCGGCCATGGCTGAAGCTTTGGCGCACCATGCCCTGCTCGACGCTTCGCTTCAGCGACAACGTCGTCTTGCTGGGGGTGACGGTCAGCGTCTTTTCACCAGGGTTCTTAGTTTCAGTCATTACGATCCTAGATCTGGAGCATTGTCATTCGGCCGTCGCGAGCAGAGATCGTCCGGTTCGTCCGCTCGGAAGGATTCGAGAATCCGCCGGCGGGCGAGAAATGTTTCACTCGCCCGTCCGGCCAGCAGCGCAGCATGTACCACATTTAGGCGTCCCAATGCCAAATCCAATTGCGCTGAAGTGAAGGATTCGATGATTGTGGCGGGCACCGCCGCAGCACGGCGTGCCAGTAAGGCCGCGAGCTTCCGGCCTCCCTCAATTCCGGCGTCGCGGGCCCGCAAGAGGGCGACGACCGGCCCTCCCTCCGCGGCGGCCTCGACTTTGGCATAGCCTTGGACCACGAGGCCGGCCTTGTACGCCATCGAGAGGGCGTCGAGGGCCGACCGCTCAAGCAGCCGCTCCAGCGTATCGGGCAGGTCGGGCAAGGCTTTGGCATCAGTCTTGAGCCCGCGCCCGAAGGCTCGCCGCTTGACCGCCTCCTCGACCAGCCGGCGCCGCGCCGTGACCCATACGCCGCGACCGGGAAGCCGGCGCCGCAAATCCGGCACGACGACCCCATCCGGGCCGGCGACGAAGCGGATCAGTTCGTCGACCGGCCGAACCTCGCGGGTTGCAATGCACAAGCGCGCGGTCGCGGCGGCGCTCCGCGGTCCCCGATCGGCATTCTCGTCTTCTGCCGCCGTCGCCATAGGCTTCCTTCCCGCTGCGCCACGGCCGTTTACGCCGGCGGCGCTGCGACCGCTTCTTCAGGGGCCGTTGGGGGAGCGGTTATGGCTGCGAGATCAGCCTCGGTGATGATGCCGGCCTTGACCCTCGCCTGCATGATAATCGCTTCGCACTCCTCCCGGCTGAGTTCGAAACCATCGAGAATGCCGGCGTTGCGCACGGTTTCGCCGTCCTTGCGCTCGGTCCAGCCGGCAAGATCGTCGGTCGCGCAATCAGCGAGATCGTCGACCGTCTTGACGCCGTGCTCGCCGAACGCAACCAGCATCCGGGTCGTTACGCCCGGAACGGACTTGAGGTCGTCGGAAACGCCGAGTTCCGTGCGCTTGGCATCGTATTCGGCCTCGATCTGCGCGAGGTGGTCCCGCGCGCGCGTCTGCAGCTCGTTCGCGGTCTCCTCATCGAAGCCTTCGATCGATGCGATATCCTTCTCATCGACCATCGACAGTTCTTCGACGGAACCGAAACCCTCCGAGGCGAGCAACTGTCCGACCACCTCGTCGACATTGAGCGCTTCCATGAACATCTTCGTACGCTTCTCGAAATCGGCCTGACGGCGCTCCGATTCCTCCTGCTCGGTGAGGATGTCGATGTCCCAGCCGGTCAACTGCGACGCAAGCCGGACATTTTGTCCGCGACGCCCGATGGCGAGCGAGAGCTGCTGGTCAGGAACCACGACCGAGATGCGCTCGCGATCTTCGTCGAGCACCACCTTGGCGACCTCCGCCGGGGCGAGCGCATTGACCACGAAGGTTGCGACATCGGCCGACCACGGAATGATGTCGATCTTCTCGCCCTGCAGCTCGTTCACGACCGCCTGGACGCGCGATCCACGCATACCGACACAGGCACCGACCGGATCGACCGAAGAATCCCGCGACACCACCGCGATCTTGGCGCGCGAGCCCGGATCGCGGGCAACCGCCTTCACCTCGACGATGCCGTCATAGATTTCCGGGACCTCCTGAGCGAAGAGCTTCGCCATGAACTGCGGATGTGTGCGCGACAGGAAAATCTGCGGCCCGCGCGGTTCGTGGCGCACGTCGTAGATGTAGGCGCGGATGCGGTCGCCGTTGCGGAAGACCTCGCGCGGCAGCAGTTCGTCGCGCCGCACGATTGCCTCGCCACGGCCGAGATCGACGACGACGTTGCCGTATTCCACGCGCTTGACGATGCCGTTGACGATATCGCTGATGCGATCCTTGAACTCCTGATATTGCCGGTCGCGTTCCGCCTCGCGTACCTTCTGCACGATCACCTGCTTGGCCGACTGGGCGGCGATGCGGCCATACTCCAGCGGCGGCAGCGGCTCGGCAATGTAGTCGCCGACCTGGGCGTCGGGATTACGCCGCCGCGCATCCTCGACGCTGATATGGATGGCATCGTTCTCCACCTGATCCATGACCAGTAACAGGCGCGACAGCCGCATCTCCCCCGTCTTCGGATTGATCTCGGCGCGCACCTCGGTCTCGCTGCCGTAACGGGAGCGAGCCGCTTTCTGGATTGCGTCCTCCATGGCGGCGATGACGATGCCGCGATCGATTGCTTTTTCGCGGGCGACCGCGTCGGCGATCTGCAATAGTTCGAGCCGATTGGCGCTGACGGCCATGTGTTAGTCTCCTTGTTCAGCTTTGGTCCGCGACGCCGCCGGAGAGTGACCGGCAGCACGACGATCCTTGATCGTTTGACGCGAGCGGTGATCGTACCGAGGCCTTGCGTCATCGGGATGGCGCGAAGCTCGCTCGTCGGCCTTGCCGCGACGAAGCGACGCTGCGATCAATTCGTCAGTCAGCATGAGCTTGGCGTCGCTCATGTCGTCGAACGACAGCAGCACGGTTTCTTTGCCGCCCGCCGCGCCGTCGATACGGATAAGCACACCATAGTCTTCGACAGCGGCGATGACACCACGGAACCGACGTTGACCTTCGCGCAGGGTCACGAGTTCAATCTTCACCGTGGCCCCGATGTGGCGTTCAAAATCCGAGCGCCGAACCAAGGGTCGATCAAGCCCGGGCGATGAGATTTCAAGACGGTAGGCGCGATCGATCGGATCGGCGGCATCGAGCACCGGCGACAGTGCGCGGGAAACCGCCTCGCAATCTTCAATGATCATCGTGCCATCAGGGCGCTCCGCCATGACTTGCACGGTGCACCCATCGAGTCCTGACACCTTGACCCGCACCAGGCGAAATCCCAGTGCGGCCAATACCGGAGAGACGATCACGGCAAGCCGCGCTGCCACTCCGGTTTCGGCAATGAGACGCGGCTCCGCAAGCGCCTCTTCAGGCGTTGCAGTATCAGCCATAGCGCGTGCGTCAGTCATCATTCGATGTCTTGACTTTATGTCGCGCCCGGTCCGCCGATTGCGGTAATAAAAAAGAGCGGGTCCCGGGCGGGGCCCACTCTCACGATCCGATCGACGTTAATCGATCGCTATGAGATGTTTAGTTGATGCGGCTTATATAACGCTTAGCCGCTGTCGCGCAAGGCCGATCCTTACGGTTCGCAATCCGGTGTGGACGAAAGTTTCACGATCCGGGTCACCCTTCCTTAAGGCTGGCGCATACTCCCACATTGTTATCGCTCGATAGCTCTTGTCCGCTGCGGTTCGGCATTTTCGGCCTAACCGTTCATTGAGGGTTCCTTGGTATGTGATCCCCGTGAAGTGAACTCACGCGCCGGTCCCAACCCGTGTCCCTTGCCGTCCTGATACCCGAACTCGAAGGCTGTATTCGACAGGGATCAGCCCCCAAGCTCACCGAGATGGCGGAGCGCCTCACCGATCTTTTCATCGGCGGGGCGGATCGCTTTGCCGCTGAGCACATTGATCTGTTCGGCGACATCCTGTGTCGCCTTGTCGATCAGGCCGAAGCGACCACACTCAGCAGAATCGCGAATAGAATTGCGCCCGTTGCCAATGCGCCGCTCGGCCTCGTTCGACGCCTCGCCAATCACGATGACATCGCGGTTGCAGGGCCTGTTCTGCGCTTTTCGCCGGGCTTGCCGGACCTCGATCTCGCGGCTGTCGCGGCGCGAATGAGCTTGCCGCACCTCGCTGCCATCGCGCAGCGCGAGATGATTGCGCCGCCGGTCACCGACGTCCTCGTCGAGCGCGGCGACGACGGCATTTTGCTCGCCGTCGCGTCCAACCCCGGCGCACAGTTTTCCGATTTTGGATTTGGAACTCTGGTCACACGAGCGGCCGGCGATGACGCTCTTGTCGAGACGCTCGGACTTCGCCCCGATATTCCGGCGGGCCTGCTGCGTCGGCTTGTCCGCGATGCGCCCGCAGCGGTGCGCCAGCGCCTGATCGTTGTGGCATATGGCAAGGACGGCCAGAACGCGATCCTCTATCGCGAGGCTCAGAGCACCGTGCTGACCCTCGTGAACGAGGGCAAGCTCGACGCGGCGCAGCTCCATATTTTTGCGGAAAGCGGCCAACGCGCCGAGACCGTGGCGGCGTTATCGGCGTTGTCGCGTGTTCCGATCGATCGGATCGACCGACTGTTTGTCGGCGAGCGGCTCGATGGACTCATGATCATCGGGCGAGCGCTCGGAATCAGCTGGCCGACGCTGCGGGCCATCATCGTGTTACGGCATGGCCGGCCGGCGAACCTCGACGAGGTGCGGAGCCACTACGAACATCTGTCAGAGCCGAGCGCCATCCGGGTGCTCTCCTTTTGGCGCGACCGCTCGGCTGACCCCTCGCGATAGACGTCGGGCTGACGCGGCGCTGCAGTGCGTCGAAAGACGAGATAGCAGGGTGTTCGACCCTCGCGTTTCGCTTTGGCCTCATAGCGAGTGCCGGCGAAACCAATCCATGGCCGGCGCCAGTCGTCGGCACGCTCTGCGGTCCAGAGAAAATCCGGCGCACGCAGGAGCCGCTCCAGCGTCCAGGCGGCGTAATCGGGCACGTCGGTTGCGAAGCGGAACAGGGCGTCGGGCCGCATGACGCGGGCCAACATGTCGATCGTGTGATCTTGAATGAAGCGCCGCTTCCAATGACGCCGTTTCGGCCAAGGATCGGGATAGAGAAGATCTATGCCCGCGAGCGAAGCCGCCGGAAGCCAGCTCAGGAGATCGATGGCGTCACCCGCGTAAAGGCGAACGTTGTCCTGGCCCCCACTTTCGATCAGCGCAAGGATCTTCGCCATGCCATTGATGAACGGCTCGCACCCGATGAAGCCGTAGTGCGGATGGCCCGCCGCCTCAGCGATTAGATTTTCCCCGCCGCCAAAGCCAATTTCGAGCCGAACCGCGTCGACCGGGCGGTTGAATTGCTGCGCGAGATCGGGCGGCGCAGGGTGATCGAGAGCGAGCGCGAGCCGCGGTAGCAGCGTCTCGATCAACTCCGCATGATGAGACCGCAGCCGATGGCCCTTGCGGCGGCCGAAGAAGCCGCGGGGTTCGGGTCGAGTGCGGGCATCATCGTCGGCCATAGGCAGCGTATGGGCGCGTTGCCGCTATGCGGCCGCTTGCCTGCCAACGCTACCGATGACCCGATCAGCTCGCGCTGCGGCGCAGCTCATCAACGAGGTCGGTGCGTTCCCAGGAAAAACCGCCATCCGCATCGGGCGAACGACCGAAATGACCATAGGAGCTCGTGCGGGCGTAAATCGGGCGATTGAGGCCGAGGTGCTCGCGAATACCGCGCGGCGACAGGTCCATCACCTCGCCGAGCACCTTCTCCAGGCGCGCCTCGGCGACTTTCGCGGTCCCGTAGCAATCGACATAGAGCGATAGCGGCTTAGCGACGCCGATGGCGTAGGCGACCTGGATGGTGCAGCGGTCGGCGAGCCCCGCAGCGACGACGTTCTTGGCGAGATAGCGCGCCGCATAGGCGGCCGAACGGTCGACCTTGGTCGGGTCCTTGCCGGAGAAGGCGCCGCCGCCGTGGGGCGCCGCGCCGCCGTAGGTGTCGACGATGATCTTGCGACCGGTGAGGCCGCAATCGCCGTCGGGACCGCCGATCACGAACTTGCCGGTCGGATTGACGTGCCACACCGTGTGCTTGGTGATCCAGCCCGCCGGCAACGCCTTGCGAACGTAAGGCTCCACAATGGATTGGATATCGTGGGAGGAGAGGCTCTCGTCATAGTGCTGCGTTGAGACGACGATTTGCGTGGTCTCGACCGGCTTGCCGTCCTCGTAGCGGATCGTCACCTGGCTCTTGGCGTCGGGACCCAGCGCACTGGTCTCGCCTGAGCGGCGCGCCTCCGACATCAGCTTGAGAATGCGATGGGCATAGTAGAGCGGCGCCGGCATCAACTCCGGTGTCTCGCGGCAGGCATAGCCGAACATGATGCCCTGGTCGCCCGCGCCCTCGTCCTTGTTGCCCGCGGAGTCGACGCCTTGGGCGATGTCGCTCGATTGGGCGTGGAGGTAAACCTCGATCGACGCCTTCTCCCAGTGAAATCCGGGTTGCTCGTAGCCGATGTCTTTGATCGCGAGGCGTGCGATATGGGAAACGTAATCGCGCGTGATCGCCGACGGTCCGCGGGTCTCGCCGGCAATCACCACGCGGTTCGTGGTCGCCAGCGTTTCGCACGCGACCCGCACCTGGCGCGGGTCCCAGCCGTGGCGCGGCGCGATGTCGAAAAACGCGTCGACGACCTCGTCTGAAATGCGGTCGCAAACCTTGTCGGGATGCCCCTCGGAAACGGATTCACTCGTGAACAGATAGCTTCCGCGCGACAAATTGCTCTCCATAGGCTTTGAGGCGACGCGAGACCGATCGCTTCATCGCCTTTAACGCGCTGTTCTTGCAGCGGCGCCGGGCGGGGTCAAGATGTGGGCAGAATTGGGCGCCAATGGGCTATCGCCCCGCAGGCGCGGGGCTCTTGTCAGCTCACTTCATCGCCTTCGCCGGCGATCTGCCGCACGAGCTCGACGATGCGCCGGCGCAATTTGGCGTCCGGAATGCGCATGAACGCCTTGGTCAAAGCGAGGCCGTCAGAGGTCGCGAGAAAGTCGGAGACATAAGCCGGCGATGGCGCCTCTTCGAGGCCCTTCTGCCCGGGAGGATCGACGAGGTTAGGCGCCCCTTCGAAAAAGAATGCAACGGGCACCTGAAGAATGATGGAAATCTGTTGCAGTCGGCTGGCGCCGATACGGTTCGTACCTTTTTCGTATTTCTGCACCTGCTGGAAGGTAAGCCCGAGAGCGCCGCCGAGTTTTTCCTGGCTCATTCCCAACATCATGCGTCGCATTCGCACCCGGCTGCCCACGTGCTTATCGATTGGGTTGGGTGCCTTCTTGGCCATCCGATTTCGCTCCTCAATCGCTCTCGGCCCGGCTAGATTTACCGGGCGGTCAAAATCACAATTTGAGGGATTTCTCTGCAACTAATGACGTAAAAACACAATAAAATTGTGTTAGAACAATAATTTAGGTGCAGTTTTCTTAATGAGGTTGCAGTTTTTGGGAATGTTACTGATAGCCCCGTCCACTATTCATGGCGGTTTGGCTCCTGAAGTCTACCTACGCAGCCTCAGCGCGAAACTTAATAACAGTGTGGCACTCACAACTACTATGAAGGCCCCATCTTTGATACTCGCATAAGTTGTAGGTGCCAGAGACCGCGGAAGAGGCGCGTCGAGGATCCCTTCCTGGCCAAGCTGCAACGACGACACGATGCGTCCGAACGGATCGACTACGGCAGAAATTCCGTTGTTGGCAGCGCGCACCACCGACAGTCCTTCCTCGATTGCGCGCACCCGCGCCTGCTGGAAATGCTGAAACGGTCCAGCGCTTATGCCGAACCAAGCGTCGTTGGTGACATTGAGCATCCATCCGGGACGTTGGCCGTTCGGCACCACCTCGCCCGGAAAAATGATCTCATAGCAAATGAGCGGCAGGAACTCTGGCGCAGCGGCCGTCGCGATCTTGCGCCGCTGGTCGCCGGCGATGAAGCCGCCCTGCACTTTCGTCAGTTGCAAAAATCCGAGACGCTCGAGCGTGTCCTGAAACGGCAGATACTCGCCGAACGGCACGAGATGAAGCTTGTCGTAGCGCGCCAACAGCGTGCCGTTGCGGTCGATAACGTAGACCGAATTGTATGCGCGCATCCCGGCGCGACCCGGCGTCAGTTCAGCAAGGCTGGCCGCACCGGTGATCAGCAACGTGCCGGGCTCCAGCATTTTGGCGATGGCGGCCAATGCGTCGGGCTGACGAGTCAGAAAAAATGGAAACGCCGATTCCGGCCAGATCAGGTGGGTAACGCCGCGCAAGCCACTGTCACCGCTCTCCGACAACGCGAGATAACGGCTCATGATCTGCGATTTGGCGCCGAAGTTGAAACGCTCGTCCTGGGGAATGTTCGGTTGCATGATCCGCAGGTGCACGCCGGCGACCATTTCGGTCGGGTTGCGTGCGAGGCGGAGCGCGCCAAACGCTCCAAGCGCAATAAGGACGATGACGGCCAGGCCCAACGGCAGCCACCGTCGCGGCATCTCTTTGGGATCATCTGCCAGCACCGCGGGGCTCGCGAACACCGCGATCGCAATGAATGTCAGGCTCCAGATGCCGAACAGAGAAACACTCTGGGCGAGCGGCAGCGGCGTCGTGAGCGCGTAGCCGAACGTGTTCCAGGGAAACCCGGTCAGCACGTGGCCACGCAGCCATTCGGCCGACGACAGCGCGGCCGCAAGCGTCATGATCCGCCATGCCCCTGGCTGCCACAGCAGGCGCGCTACGGCGCACCCAAGCCCAGTGAATACGGCGAGCCCGGCCGGCAGCAGCGTGACCGCAAACGGCAGCAGCCAGCCGAAAATCTTCGCGTCGACTAGAAACGCATTGCCGATCCAATAGAGCCCGGCCAGGAAATACCCGAAGCCGAACCACCAGCCGACCAAAAAGCCTGCTGCGACGCCGCCCCAACGAGCAGTCCCGGCGCCGTCGAGCAGCCAGACGATGACCGGGAATGTCACGAACATCACCGGCCAGAAGTTGATGGGCGCCATCGCGAGCGTCGAGGCGGCGCCGGCCAGAAATGCGATCAACGCCCTGCGCCAACCCCAAGCCAGAATGACCGGTTGGGCGAGCTTGAACCAATTCACGGCTTCGATACCACCTCGGCTTGGGAATCGGAGTCGACGACTTGGATGGCGGCACCCGTTGGCCCAGTCGGTTGCTCGGATGTTTCCACTGGAGCCGGCACTGCCGGCGCGGCTGGACGACCGGCCCCCTCGGTGCGGCGGACGACCCCGCGGTCGGCGGTGCGCCGCGGCTGTTTGCGGGGATAGATACGCACGCGCTTCACGCGCCGGGGATCGGCGTCGAGGATTTCGATCTCGAACTCGCCCGGACCAGAGACCAGTTCGCCGCGCACCGGCACGCGGCCGATCAGCGTGACGATGTATCCTGCGATGGTGTCGACCTCTTCGGAAGCGGCACCGACATCAAACTGATCGCCGATCACTTTGACAGCCTCTTCGAGGCTCGCACGGCCCATAGCCAGGAATGATCCGTCGGGCTGGCGGATAATCGTATGTTCGCTGGCCTCATCATGCTCGTCTTCGATGTCGCCGACGATTTCCTCGACGATGTCTTCAATCGATGCGAGGCCGTCGGTGCCGCCGTACTCATCGATGACCAGCGCCAGATGGATACGAGTGGCTTGCATCTTGGCAAGCAGATCGATCGCGGGCATCGACGGCGGCACAAACAAAATGGTGCGGATGATCTTGGTTGCCGACAACGGCATCGCGAGATCGATGGCGGCGAAATCGAGGCCCGCCGGCAATGGCTTCGCACGGGCGGCATTGACTTCGGGTGCCATCGTTGCGCGCGCGGTCATGAAGGCGATCAGATCGCGGATGTGAACCATGCCGACCGGTTCGTCCAGGGTGTCGTTGTAGACGACGAGCCGCGAATGGGCGGCGTTCTCGAACACCTTCACGAGCTCGCCCAGGGGAATGTCCTGCTGAACCGCGACGATATCGCCGCGCGGCACCATCAGGTCGTCGAGCCGCCGCTCCCGCAGGCTCAGGATGTTCTTGAGCATCCTGCTTTCGTCGGGAGAGAAATCGGTCTCGGCCGCGGTGTCGTCGAGCAGCACCTTGAGATCGGTGCGAACCGATGTGGGACTGGTTCCGAATACCGAACGTATCACGCGACCAAACCAGGATTCGCGGCTCTCGCGTGCGCTGCCGTTCGCGCGCGGCGCCGGCGCCGCAAAATCACGCTGGGCAGTGGCGGCAGGCGCGGAATCGATCATCGTGCGCAGTTCGCGTTCGGCCATGGTGGGAGGTTCAAATGTCAGCGTCTCGCGACGCATAGGGATCAGAAATTCCGATCCGCGCGAGAATGTCCCGCTCAAGCCGCTCCATGCGTTCGGCCTCGGCTTCCATGTGGTGATCGTATCCCAAAAGATGAAGAAAGCCATGGACCGCGAGATGAGCGAGATGATCTGCCAGCGGCTTGCCATCGCGTTCGGCTTCGCGCGCGACAGTTTCGTAGGCAATCGCGATGTCGCCGAGCGGTGCCAGCCCCGCTTCACTGCCAGGCGAAGCTGCTGCGACCGCCGCCGGGAACGATAACACGTTGGTCGGCCGCTCTTCGCCGCGCCAGCGCGAATTGAGGTCTGCGATGGTTGCATCATCGCAGAGCAAAACCGAAATCTCGCCGTTGGGATGGCCGTTAGTTGCTTCTTGATCGGCAGCGACTGCGATCGCGCGGCGAATAATGTTTTCGGCGTCAGGCAAATTCTGCCAGACGGGCGCCTCGACCAAGACATCGATGGCCGGGTCGGCTTGGGACTTTAAGGACAGTTGCGCGATCATGGCGTCCTGTCAGGCTTGCCGCCGGATCGAAGAGGCAAAGCCTTGTCGTAAGCTGCCACGATTTTCGCCACCAGCTCGTGGCGGATCACGTCCTCATGGGTGAAGACGACCTGGCCAATGCCCTCGACGTCGCTCAGAAGCCGCACCGCCTCGGCAAGCCCCGAGGTTTGGCCCGGCGGCAGGTCGACCTGGCTTGGATCGCCGGTGACGATCATCCGGCTGTTTTCGCCGAGTTCGCGTCAGGAACATCTTCATCTGCATTGATGTGGTGTTCTGCGCCTCGTCGAGGATCACGACCGCGTTCGAGAGAGTGCGCCCGCGCATGAAGGCGAGCGGCGCAATCTCAATTTCATTTGTCTGCAACGCGCGTTCGACGATGCGCGCATCCATGAGATCGAACAACGCGTCATAGATCGGGCGCAGATAAGGATCGACCTTCTCGCGCATATCGCCGGGCAGGAAGCCGAGCCGTTCGCCGGCTTCGACCGCCGGCCGCGACAGCACGATGCGGTCGACCTCCTTGCGTTCGAACAACATGATCGCGTACGCGACCGCAAGCCATGTCTTGCCGGTTCCGGCTGGCCCGGTGCCAAACACCAATGCATTGCGACGCAGCGTCCTGATATAGGCGTCCTGGCCCGGTGTCCGCGCCCGCACCGGACGCTTGCGCAGATTGATCTCCTCGAAGCTCGCCCGCGCCGAGGCAGGGTCGAAGTCGAACAACGAGCCTTGCGCGATCGCGAGCCGCACCGCGCCCTCGACGTCGCCTGTGGAAAGGTCGTGGCCGCGCTTCAATTGGTCATAGAGCCCGTCCAGCACGCGCCGCGCCTGCTCGCAGGCGTCACGCGAACCCTCGATGGTGACGTGATTGCCGCGCTGTTCCACGACGACGCCGAGGCGGCGCTCGATCAATGCAAGATTCTGCCCATATTGGCCGAACAGCATCGAAGCCAGTCGGTTGTCATCGAAAGCCACCACGATCTGCGTTGCGGCATCTGCGGATACCGGGCTCGCCACCAGCGGCCCGGACTCGGGTGCACGTCGTCCCAACGAGCTAGCCTCCGATACCGGCCATGGCCGGCGCCTGAATGTAATCCTGTTCCGTGCCGGCCAACTCTCCGAACAAACTGTTCGGTCCGGCACCGGTGATTCTCACCGCGGCGATTTCGCCGACCAAAGATGACGCGGCCATGACGTTGACCGGCTGCAGATAGGGCGAACGCCCGACGAGTTGACTGGGAAGCCGTCCCGGTTTCTCGAACAGCACGTCGAATGTCTTTCCAACTGACGCCGCGTTGAACGCCGCCTGGTGACGGTCGATACATTCTTGCAGTCGGGCAAGGCGTTCGGCCTTCTCGGCGTCGTCGACCTGATCATCACGCGTCGCCGCCGGCGTACCCGGCCGTGGCGAATATTTGAACGAGAAGGCGCCGGCAAAGCCGACCTCCTCGACGACGCGCAGCGTATCGCGGAAATCCTCCGCCGTTTCGCTCGGAAACCCGACGATGAAATCGGACGTGAGCGCGATATCGGGCCGTGCCGCCCGCAGCCGCTCGACGACGGCGAGATAGTCGGCGCGGCCGTGGCGCCTGTTCATGGCCGCGAGGATGCGGTCGGAGCCCGACTGCACCGGCAGATGAAGTTGCGGCATCAGGGCGGCAAGATCGCCGTGAGCCCTGATCAGATCCGCTTCCATGTCGCGCGGGTGGCTCGTGGTGTAGCGCAGGCGCTTTAGGCCTCGTACATCGGCGATCCGGTATAGGAGATCGGTCAGCGTGGCCGTGCGCCCGTCGCTAGCCGCGCCGTGATACGCGTTGACGTTCTGGCCGATGAGCGTGATTTCCCGCACCCTAGCCGCGACCAACCGCTCGACCTCTTCGATGATTTTTGCAACCGGGCGCGACACTTCGCTGCCACGAGTGTAGGGCACGACGCAGAACGTACAGAATTTATCGCAGCCCTCCTGCACCGTGACGAACGCCGTCACGCCGCGCGCGCGGGTCGCCGCTACCGTGGCCGGCGCGAGGTGATCGAACTTGTCCTCCACCGGAAATTCGGTGTCGACCACCTTGCAGCCGTTTTCCGCTTCGACGAGCAGCGCCGGCAGGCGGTGATAGTTCTGCGGCCCGACCACGAGATCGACGACAGGCGCTCGACGGACGATCTCCTCGCCTTCCGCCTGAGCAACGCACCCTGCCACCGCAACCGTCATCCGGCGGCCGGCACGTTCGGCCTGCCGCTTCAGCTGCCTGACGCGGCCGAGCTCCGAATAGACCTTCTCCGCCGCTTTTTCGCGGATGTGACAGGTGTTGAGAATGACGAGGTCCGCCTCGTCAGGCGTTGAGGCCGCGACGTAACCCTCGTGTGCCAGGAGGTCGGTCATACGATCGGAATCGTAGACATTCATCTGACAGCCGTATGATTTGACGAAGACTTTTCGCAACCTTTTGAAATTCCTGATGATTTTATCGGGACCGCCGCGCGGGGCCAGCCTTCATATAGGTCATAATGGATTTCGTGCCAAAGAGGAATTTCGCGGACCGCGACACCGTTCCGGAAGACTCCGGGCCGACGACGCCTCCTACCAAGATGATCTGCCGTGCCACGTTATACGCGTTGCGTTCTATGAGTCATCGCATATTGTAGCCTGATGATCGTGTCTTTTCGGGACCGCGCCACCGAGCACCTGTGGATGGGTGCGCTGGTCAAGCGATTCAGCGGCATCGAAAAACAGGCATTGCGCAAACTCGACATGCTGCATCATGCCCGCACACTCAATGATCTGCGCGCGCCCCCGGCGAACCGCCTCGAAGCGCTGCGAGGAAACCGTCGCGGGCAGCACTCGATTCGAATCAACGATCAATGGCGCATCTGTTTCGTTTGGACCAAGGAGGGTCCGGCTCATGTCGAAATCGTCGACTACCACTAAGGGGGTTCCCACCCCCAATCGGGTGACCACCCATCCGGGGGAAGTACTCAGTGAGGAATTTCTAAAGCCCTTCGGCATGTCGGCCAGCGCCCTGGCAATAGCACTGCGTGTCCCCGCCACGCGCATCGGGGCGATCATCAAGGGTGAGAGGGCGGTGACGGCGGATACTGCCTTACGGCTCGCCCGCTTCTTCGGCACGAGTGCCGAGTTTTGGATGAGCATGCAGGCGAGTCATGATTTGACGAAGGTGCGTCGCGAAAACGGCGAGACGATTGACCGCGATGTGCGACCACGAGCGGCCTGAGCGTAGACCTGGGCGCTCGCGGCGACGAATTACGTTTAATGCTCAGGTAAGCTCGCGGCGCAGGACCAGCGCCGCGCCCGGGGCACTGCCGGACTCGATGTAATAGCTGTTGCGGCGGCCGACTTCGCCGAAACCGAAACCGGCATAGAGGCGGCGCGCCGCAGTGTTGCGTTCGTCGACCTCAAGAAACAGCGAGGTGACGCCGTAGCGCGCAAGCCGCCGCATATGGACTTCCAGCAGCTTGCGGCCGACGCCGTGCCGGCGCTCGTCCGCGGCTACGACGATCGACAGGATTTCCGCCTGATCGGCCGCGAGCCGCGACAGCACGAATCCGCCGAGACGCGAACCGGCCATGGCGCGGTCGGCGACGACATTGGGTTCGAGCAGCAACCGTTCGAATTCTTCGATGCTCCAGCCTCGCCGGAACGCGGCGCCGTGTAGGGCTGCGAACTGTGCGGCGTCGGCGACGCCCGCCGATGAGATCGCAAGCTCCTGCCGGCCGAACATCCATTCGAACCAGACAAAGGGTGAGAACAGAAAAAACGGATAGATCATCGCCGCGGCAGGATGCCCGCCTCCTGGGGATGCGCATCTGCTTCGCGCAGGTAGAGCGGCTTCAGCGGCACCGACGTATCGCTGGTGGCGGCGCCGAGACGGGCAACCCAGCCGATGTCGGGGGCACGCACCGCGTTGACGAGGGCGGGTCGGCGCTCGTGCTCGGGCCACGCCTGCTCAATGAGCCGCGCTGCATTGCCGACGATCCGGGTCGGGCTCGCCATGGCGGCACGCACGGCGTCGCGCACCGTGGCGAGCCGCGGCGCGATCAAACTCCGGCCGCCCGGGCCGAACAGCTGCATATAGACCTGGGAGTGACGCGCATCGATGACGGCGAGCAACGGCTTGCTCTCATCGGCGTGAAAGAACGGCGCCGCCAGCACCGAGAGCGTCGTCAAACCAATCGCGGGCGTGCCGGCGGCGAGCGCGATGCCCCGGGCCGCGGCGACGCCAACCCGCAGGCCGGTGAAGCTGCCCGGTCCGACGGTCACGGCAATACGATCAAGTTCGGAGAATTCGACACCGGCCGCGCTCATGACCTCCGCAATGAGAGGCATCAGCGCTTCCGCGTGGCCGCGCATCATCGGCAGAGATCGACCGGTGAAACCGCCTCTGCGATCCGTATCGAGAACCGCGGCCGCACAGGCATCAAGCGCGGTGTCTATGGCAAGGACGCGCAACGGTTCGAATCGTCTTTCAAAAGGTCAGTCGAAACGATGTCTATCACACCGGACGTACTTCAACTACGTCCGGCACATAATGCCGCAGGAGGTTCTGGATACCGTGCTTGAGGGTCGCGGTGGAGGACGGGCAGCCGGAGCACGAGCCCTTCATGTTGAGAAACACGACGCCGTCGCGAAAGCCGCGGAAGGTGATGTCGCCGCCGTCGTTGGCAACCGCCGGGCGCACGCGCGTCTCGATCAACTCCTTAATGGTGGCAACGGTCTCAGCATCCTTGCTGTCAAAGAATTCGTCCGCAGCGTCGCCCTCCCCCGCCGCATCGGACAGGATCGGCGCGCCGGACATGAAGTGCTCCATGATGGCGCCGAGGATCGCAGGCTTGATCTGCTGCCACTCGACGTCTCCCTTGGTCACGGTGATGAAATCGCTGCCAAAGAACACGCCGGTAACGCCGGGAACCGTGAACAAGCGCTCCGCCAGCGGCGATTTTCCCGCATCCGCTGCATCCGGCATATCGAGAACGCCTTCGGGCAGAACCGGCCGCCCGGGCAGAAACTTCAGGGTCGCGGGATTTGGTGTCGCTTCAGTCTGAATGAACATCTGGCTCTCCGTGTCGCATCGGGTTCAAGGCCCGTGGACAAATCACGTTGAATACATGGGCGTTTCCGAGAGGGGCGTCAACCGCGGCCCGGTATCGCTGCCGACGCATCAGATCGCGAGCTTCAGCAGCCGATCGAGATCGACGTGTGCTGCGACATGCGCCGCGAGGCGATCAAGCGTCGTCTCCACAAGGTGTTCATAGGCAATGGCTGACGGGCCGAGCCCGAGACGATTGAGCCATGCGGAGCGCTGACGATCGTCACCGAAGAGACCGTGGATATAGGTGCCCCACACCCGCCGATCCTTCGACACAGCGCCATCCACAGAGCCGTCGGCGAACCGCGCGAAAGGACGCGCGCAATCCGGTCCCGTGGTCACCCCCATGTGCATCTCATAGCCCGAAAACGGCGTACCTCCGGCTTCGCCCTGTGCCGGTACGAGGCGCTTCTCGCTCGTCAACACGGTCTCGACGTCGAGCAAGCCGAGCCCTTCGACAACACCCGGCGGGCCCTCGATGCCATCGGGATCGCGCACAGCGTGGCCGAGCATTTGAAAGCCCCCGCAGAGGCCGAGCACCATGCCGCCCCTGCGCGCGTGCGCAGCAATGTCGATCTGGAAGCCGGCGTCGCGCAGCACCATAAGATCGGCGATGGTCGCTTTCGATCCGGGGAGAATAACGAGAGCGGCATCCGCCGGCAGCACGCCGCCGGGCCGTATGCGAATGAGTTCGACCGCCGGCTCGGCTTCGAGCGGGTCGAGATCATCGAAGTTGGCAATGTGCGGCAACAGCGGCACCGCGATGCGAACGCGGCCACCCGGCTTTGCGGCCGGCGCATGGTCGAGTGCAAGCGCGTCTTCGGCCGGCAGCTGCCGCGCCTCTGGGAAGAACGGGATGAGCCCCAGCGGCGGCCAGCCGGTCGCCGCCGCGATCTTTGCGATGCCGTCGGCGAACAGCGCGGGATCGCCACGAAATTTGTTGACCACGAAGCCGCGGATCAGCGCCGCATCTTCAGGCTCGATTACAGCCTTGGTGCCGACGAGGCTTGCGATGACGCCACCGCGATCGATGTCGCCGACGAGTACGACCGGCACGTTCGCGGCACGCGCGAAGCCCATGTTGGCGATGTCGTTCCGGCGAAGATTGATTTCCGATGCGCTCCCGGCGCCTTCGACGAGAACGAGATCGGCTTCGGCCTTGAGCTGCGCGAAGCTTGCGAGCACGTGCGGCATCAGGTCAGCCTTCATGCGCTGATACTGCGCGGCCTTGGCGGCGCCGATGACGCGACCATGGACCACGATCTGCGCTCCGATCTCGCTCTGCGGCTTAAGCAGGACCGGATTCATGTGCACGGTCGGAGGCGTTCGCGCCGCGCGAGCCTGCAGCGCCTGGGCGCGGCCGATTTCGCCACCGTCCACCGTCACGGCCGCGTTGTTGGACATGTTCTGCGGCTTGAACGGCCGCACCTTGAGCCCGCGATCGGCGTAAGCGCGCGCGAGCCCCGCGACGATCAGCGACTTGCCGACGTCGGAACCAGTTCCCTGGATCATCAATGCGCGGGCGGTCATCGCTCGGGTCGAATGTGCGAATGAACTCGGGGCATGTCGGTAGATTGCCCTTCAAACGATCATGGCGACAAGCGCGATCACGCCGACGAGCGCAATCAGCAGGGCATCGGCTCGGCGATAGAGCGCGAGCGCGGCACGGATATCGGCCGCGGTCGCGTCGCGGCGTCCGTTGCCCATTAGCGCATCGGCCACCTCGGTGCCGCCATAGACGCGCGGCCCCGCAAGCGAAAGGCCGAGCGCGCCGGCAATGGCCGCTTCCGGATAGCCTGCGTTGGGTGAGCGGTGGTGCGCAGCATCGCGGACCACCGCGCGCCATGCCTCCGCCGCCGCTTCGCGGCTCGTCATGGCTGCAGCAGCGACCAGCAGCAGCGCCGCGAGGCGCGAGGCTGGCAGGTTGACGAGATCATCGAGCCGCGCGGCCGCAAAGCCGAACGCCGCATGGCGCGGCGTGCGATGTCCGATCATGCTGTCGGCAGTGTTGATCGCTTTGTAGGCCGCGCCGCCCGCAAGCCCTGCGACGGCGAGCCAGAATGCGGGGGCGACGACTCCGTCGGAAAAATTCTCCGCCAAGCTTTCGATCGCGGCGCGCGCGACGCCAGCCTCGTCAAGCGATTGGGGATCGCGGCCGACGATATGCGAAACGGCGTCGCGACCGGCCGCAAGCCCGTGCTGATCGAGCGCCGTCGCGACCCGAGAAACGTGATCATGCAGGCTGTGTTGAGCGAGGAGAGTGCCGGCGATGATCGCCGCGAGGACGATGCCGAACGGCAGACGCAGCAAAAGGCTTTCGATGCCGCCGCCGATCACGGCGGCGACCACGACGAGGATAACGACGGCAACGACGCCAGCGGCGCGCCGATGGGCTTCGCTGTCGCCATCGCGGTTCAAGACGCGGTCGAGCGCAGTAATTATCCGGCCCATCCAGGTCACCGGATGGCCGATTGCATGCACCAACCGATCCGGATAACCCACGATGGCTTCGATCAGCAGGGCGAGAACCGTGAGCGTAATGGGCGCAACCCCCCACATGAAAACATCGCTCCTGCACGGCGGCGAACTCGGTGCCGCGCGAAAACTGTTTCCCGGCGCGCCCGAGCCGTTCATCGATCTCTCGACCGGGATCAATCCCCATTCCTATCCCCTGCCGCAACTGCAATCCGACACTTTTGCGCGGCTGCCCGAACCGGCAGCGCTCGACGCGCTGCGTGCCGCCGCCGCTACGAACTATGGGGCGCCGTCTTGGGATCATGTGGTCGCCGCGCCGGGTACGCAGATTCTGTTGCCGCTCGTGATGAGTCTCGTACCGCCAGGTCGCGCGGCGGTGTTGTCGCCGACCTATGGCGAATTCACCCGCGTTGCCGCGCTGGCGGGACACCAGGTGAGCGAGGTGACGGATATCGCGGCGCTGGCGAGTGCCGATCTTGCGATCGTTGCCAACCCGAACAACCCGGATGGGCGGCTGTTCACGCGCGATGCGCTGCTGCATCTCGCCGATGAATTGCAGCGCCGCCGCGGCCTGTTGATTGTCGATGAAGCCTTCATGGAGGTGGCACCGGACGGCCTCGCGCTCAATGATTGCACGCACGGCAACGTCCTTGTGCTGCGTTCATTCGGCAAATTCTTCGGGCTCGCCGGCGTGCGCCTCGGATTCGCGATCGGCGTTCCCGAACTCGTCGCGCGCCTAGCGGCGACGCTCGGGCCGTGGCCGGTATCCGGACCGGCGATCACAATCGGCGCAACTGCGCTTGCCGATGCCGCGTGGATGGATGCCATGCGCCGGCGTCTTGCCGATGAAATGCGGCGCCTCGACGCATTGCTCTCCTGTGCCGGGCTCGAAACGATCGGCGGCACGTCGCTGTTTCAGCTTGTGGGCACGCCCCGCGCCGCCGATCTCTATCGGCATCTTGGTCGCGCCGGCATCTTGGTGCGCCGTTTTGACGCGCAGCCGTCGTGGCTCAGATTTGGTCTTCCCGGCAATGAGGCTGCCTGGGAGCGCTTGCGTGTCGCTGTTGCAGTTTTCCGGTAGGGTGAGCACGCTTTCGCTTTGCCCCACCCCACGCGCGCTAAATTCAACGCATGCAGACCATCTTTGATCTCGACAATATCGGGCTGTCGCTTCCGGTCAGCGGCGGCGACCGGACGATCCTGCGTGACATTACCTTTGCGGTGACGCAGGGCGAGATCCTCACCATCGTCGGCGCGTCGGGCACTGGAAAGACGTCGCTGCTGCGGCTGTTGGCCGGCCTCAATCGCCAAAGTTCGGGAACGTTGAAATTTCGCGGCACGCCCATCGACGGACCGCAGGATGGCGTCGCCATCGTCTTTCAAGACTACACTAACGCTCTGCTGCAATGGCGTACGGTCGCGAACAACGTGGCGCTCGGCCTGCCGCGCAAGCTCGATCGCGCCGCGCGGGCGGGTCGCATTGGTGCGACGCTCAAGCTCGTCGGCCTCGAGCGCAATGCCAACGATTATCCCTGGCAGCTATCCGGCGGCATGCAGCAGCGCGTCCAGATCGCGCGCGCCCTCGTCGCCAACCCCTCGGTGCTCCTGATGGACGAGCCGTTCGCGGCGCTCGACGCGATGACTAAGGCGTCCCTGCAGGACGAGCTCCTGCGGGTGCGCGCGGAGACACATGCCAGCATCGTGTTCATTACCCACGATATCGAGGAAGCGGTCTATCTCGGTAACCGGGTCGCCGTACTTGCCGGTTCGCCTGGCGCTATCACGCGCATCTTCGCGGTCGATATCCCGTTCCCGCGCCATCAGGTGACGACGCGCGAGTTGCCAGCGTTCCTGCGCCTGCGCCACGAAGTTCACGATGCGATCGGAGGCTCGGCCATCGGAGGCTCGGCATGAAGGGCGAAACGCTGCGCGGCATCGGCGGCGTCGTCATCTTCCTCGCAGTGTGGGAAGCGGCGGTGCGCAGCCGTCTCCTCGATTTCGACTATCTGCCGGCGCCTTCGGTGATCGCGGGCGCGCTCGTCGAAATGGCGCAGAACGGCGAGGTCTTCGGCGAGATCGGCCACACTTTGAATGCATCACTCGTCGGCTGGTTGATCTCGATTTCCGTCGGCATCGTCGCGGGGGCGACGCTCGGCCTGTCGCCCCTTGCGCGACGCTACAGTCTCGCCACCGTCGAAGCACTACGTCCACTGCCCGGCATCGCCTTCGTGCCGGTCGCGATCCTGCTCTACGGCTTCTCGCTCGAAACCGAGCTGATCGTGATCGTGATTCCGACCGTGTGGCCGATCCTCGTCAACACCATGGCGGGGTTTGCGGCAATTCCTTCGCGTCTTCACGACGTCGCGCGATCGTTCCGCATGTCGGGTCCGGCCGCGACGCTGACGATATTCGCGCCGGCAACCGCACCTGCGATCCTGGTGGGGCTGCGGCTCTCGATGACGCTCTCGCTCATCATGGCAGTCGCGGTCGAGATGATCGGGAACCCCGAGGGTCTCGGCTATGCCGTGGTGCGCGAGGCAGCGGCGCTGCGGCCCGACACCATGTTCGGTTACGTGTTCATCATCGGCGTCCTTGGCATCGTGCTCAATGCGGCGCTGATCGGAGCGGCGAAGTTGATTTTGCCGGGCGAGTTCCGCCGCCCGCGCGCCGAATTGAGCCGCACATGATGTGGCGGCGGCTCACCGCGTTCATGCCCTCGCCGTGGGGGTTCGCGCCGCTCGTCATCGGGCTTCTTGTGTGGCAGATTGCACAGCAAGGGCCGTCGCCGAACTTTCCGCGGCCATCGCTGTGGTGGACCGCGATCCTGCAACTCGCGCGAAGCGGTGCGCTGCGGCCCGCGGTTGAAGCCACGCTGTGGACCTTCGTCGCCGGACTTGCGCTCGGCTGCATAGCAGGCTTTGCGCTCGGTCTCCTGATCGGCACCAGCGTCACTGTGCGCCAATGGTCGAGCATGCTGCTCGAATTCCTGCGCGCGCTGCCGCCACCCGTCACGATCCCGATCGCGGTGCTGATCGCCGGCTACTCGCCGGAGATGAAGATCGCCGTCATCGCCATCACGGCATCGTGGCCGGTGCTGCTCAACACCATTACCGGCGTTGCCAACATCCGCAGCCTGCTGTTCGACGTCGCCCGCTCGCTCCGGCTCTCGCGCGCGGAGAGCCTGTGGAAGATCGTCATCCCGGCGACCATGCCCGACTTCCTGATCGGCGTGCGGCTCGCGCTCTCGATCGCCATCATCACCACGCTGCTCGTCGAAATGTTCACCGGCGTTCCGGGCATCGGGGTGCTGATGACGCTGGCGCAACGCGCCTACAACTCCGCCCAGGTGTTCGGATTGCTCGCAATCGTCGGCGTGCTGGCATTCCTGCTCGGACTGATCTTTGCCATAGTGGAGGGCGTCGTGCTGCGGCGGTGGCCGCCGCGTCACGGCGCGCTACGGTAGGAAACGTTCATAACAACAACGGAGAGGCGTGATGTCGCGAGCTTCATCGATCAAGTCGCTGCTCAGCGCAGTGGCGACGGTCGTCATTCTGGCATTGCCGGCCGCGGCGCAAACGCCGACGAAGATCCGCTCCGCTTACATTCCTGCGGCGACATGGCTGCCGGCCTGGGTTGCCAAGGACACCGGCATCTTCGAGCGCCACGGCCTCGACGTAAGTCTCGCAGTGATTCAGAACATCGGGCTCCTGCCCGGCACGGTCGGCAAGCAGTTCGACATCGCGCCGGCAACGCCGCCCGACCTCATCAATGCCGCCGCCAAGGGCCTCAACGTGGTGGGCGTTGCCGGCGGCTGGATCGAGTTGGGAGCGCACCGCTCGGTCGAGATCATCGTGCGCAAGGATTCCGGAATCAAAGGTCCGCAGGACCTCAAGGGCAAGCTCATTGCCGCCGTCGCGCTCGGCTCGCTCATCCATGTCTCGACGCTCCATTGGCTCAAGACAAACGGCGTCGATCCAAGTTCGGTCCGCGCAGTGGAAGTGCCGTTCCCGAACATGCCGGACCAGCTCAAGGCGCAGCGTCTTGATGCCGTCGAGGTGATCGAGCCGTTCGTGACCCCGCTCCTTGCCGCCGGCAATGTGTCGATCGGTGATCCGGTGATCTCAGTTGCCGACCCGACCCACGGCACCATGTGGATCGCGGAGCGCGACTGGGCAACAGCGCACCCCGATGTCCTCAAAGCGTGGATCGCGTCGCTTATCGAGGGCGCGAATTACGTCAAGACCAACCCGGAAGAGTCGCGCGCGATCCTCGGCAAGTACACGCGGCTGCCGGAGGGAGTGGTGAAGACCATCCCCATCCCCGAATACGACGCCAACCTCGAGCCGAAGTCGCTCGAACCGTGGATCAAGGTCCTCACCGAACTCGGCCAGGTGACGAAGCCGATGGATGCCGCCACGCTCGTTGTGAAGGCGCCCTAAATCGGCGGGGCCCACGCGCCCTCACTTCGACGGGCGGAGAAACTCGGGCGACGGCGGCATGCCCCAGAGGTCGCGCGGCGGGGTCGGGTCCCAGACCTTGGGCTTCTGTGGTCGGTCGCGGTGCCAGGGGCGCGGCTCGAAATAGCCGAGTTCCTCGTCCGCCATGCGATCGAGTTCGCAGAAGAGCTCGATGATCTGGTCATCCGGGTTGCGGTGGTAGACCGCGATGTTGTGACCCGGTCCGTGACGCACCGGACCCCACAAAATCTGGATGCGCTGGCGCGCCAGAAGATCGCAGGCCGCGTTCAGCTGATGCGCGTCGCGCATTTCGAACGCCATGTGCTGCATGGTGGTGCGGTCGGCGCGGAGGAAGTTGACCGTGTGGTGGTCGACGCCGCAGCGCATGAAGACGAAAAAATCGCCGATCCAGTCGGACACGCGGAAGCCGAGCGTCGCGGCGTAGAACTCGGATATCGCCTTGGGATCCGGGTGATAGAACGCGATGTGACCAAGCTTCTGTGCCGCCGTGCCGGCGGAGGCCATCGGCTTCACGTCAAGGAAGCTCCACTCGGAGAACAGCTCAATCTTCGTCCCTTTGGGATCGGAAAAGCTGACGAGCCGCGAAACGCCCGGCAAAGCGTCGCTGCACGGCTCCGCTTTGAGCCCCATCGCATCGAGGCGGCGGCTCAGCTCGCGCGCATCGAGATCACGTGCGACTTCGAACGCAAGCTTGCTGCAACGCTGATGCTCTCCCTTCTCCAGCACGATCGCGAGCTGTCCGAGCGGCGAGGCCAGAAAGACACGGCCGTTTTCGCGGCCAGCAACCACGAGGCCGACTGTGTCGCGATAGTAGTCGATCTGCCGTTCCATATCCGGCGTCTCGAAAGTGGCATGGCCGATTCGCTTTGCACTGATCATTGGGACACCTGTTCCTCCGTCGGCCGTCTTACGGCTTCGCGCCGATCACGTCTATGCGGTCGGTCTGGTCGGGCTCGGCCTCACGGGATAAGATTACACATCCAAAAACGATGGGAGGAAGAAACATGCGTTCGATTCTGTGTGGCAGCGTTGCGCTGGCACTTTTAGCCGCCTGGCCCTCCGGGCCTGTAGCCGCAGACGAGATTACCTTGATCAGCGTCGGGGCGGTGAAAGGCTCGCTCGACAAGATCGTCGAGGATTTCACCAAGGCGACCGGCCACAAGGTGAAATACACCGCCGGATCGCCGCTCGTCGTGCCGCAGAAGCTCAAGGCCGAGGTCTTCGACGTGGTGGTGCAATCCGTGCCGGCCATGGACGAGTACGAAAAGGCCGGCGGCGTCAAGGCGGGCAGCCGCGTGCCGGTGGTCCGCGGCGGCATCGGTGTCGCCATCAAGCCAGGGACGGCGGCGCCCGACCTGTCGAGCGCCGACGCGTTCAAGAAAACCCTGATGTCCGCAAAGTCGATTGCGGTCGGCGATCCCGCGATGCCCAACGGCAGTGGCATCCTGATTCAGCACATCCTCGCCGACGCCGGCCTCACCGATGCGCTCAAGAGCAAGACCAAGGTGGTCGGTCTTGATCCGGGGCAACAGGAGATTGCCAAGGGCGAATTCGATCTCGGCATGTTCAACATCAGCGAGATTCGCCCATTCGTGAAATATGCCGGCCCGGTCCCGGCGCCGTTGCAGGCCTACACCAACTACGATGTCGCGATCTCGGCCAAGAGCACGGCGGGCGAGCCGGCGGCCGCTCTCGCGCGGCTCATCGCCAGCAAGGATTCCGCCGCGCACTGGAAGGCGACCGGCATGGAGCCGCGATAGACCTCGGGAAAAACCCCGCGTAGGGCGCAATAGCGCAGCGTATTGCGCCGAGGGACGGCGAAGACGGCGCAATACGCTGCGCTATTGCGCCGTACCAGATGCGGTGCTGGGGACCGCCGAAAAAGCTGGCGCGCGAGCGCAAGATCGGTATGTTCGGCCGCGAATCTGGCCGCGAACGCCTTGAAGGGCGCCCTATGGGCGCCCATTTCGGCATGCGCGGAGCCATCGTTTACCGATCGAAGGATTTCAACTCGTGAAAGTCATCGCCAGCTCGCTTCGCAAGGGCAACATCGTCGATTTGGATGGCAGGCTCTACGTCATCTTGACCGCCGAAAATATCCATCCCGGCAAGGGCACTCCGGTCACCCAGATCGACATGCGTCGGCTCAGCGACGGCGTGAAGGCGTCCCAGCGCTACAAGACCACCGATCAGGTCGAGCGCGCACACGTGGAAGACCGCGAATTCCAGTACCTCTACCAGGACGGGGACGGCTTCCATTTCATGAACATGGACAACTATGATCAGGTCACGCTGCAGGAGGACCTAATCGGCAACCAGGCTGCGTTCCTGCAGCCGGAAATGAAGGTCCGCCTCAGCATGCACGAAGCCACGCCGGTCGCGATCGAACTGCCGCCGCGGGTGACGCTCGAAGTGACCGAAACCGAGCCGACCACCAAAGGCCAGACGGCATCCTCCTCCTACAAGCCGGCGATGCTCTCGAACGGCCTGCGGACCAGCGTGCCGCCCCACATCGTCCCCGGCACGCGGATCGTGGTTTCGACGGAAGATGGGTCCTACGTGGAGCGTGCCAAGGATTGATCCGGCACAACGCTTCAGACGAGCGCGCTGCGCGTGACGTCCGCGCCTGAAAATCTGTGGCCGGCGCGAAAATAGGGGTCTAAGCCGCACACTTCCGTGCTACTAACCCGATGGTCGGACAAGTTGTTGGCCGTCATCAGTGCGCGTGTTTCATAATTCTGTTCTAGCCCGATGATTGCATTTGCGGCGGCGGCGGCAGCGACATGCCGATCGCCGATGGGGAGACCGCTATGCAGGTGCTGCGCCTCGCCTTCACGGCCCGATTCATCGTCTACACCCTGAGCATTCTGCTCACGGTCGCGCTCCTTATCCTGGTCATCGCCTTTCCGGCTGCATTCAACATTGCCGCCGTTCCGTTGTTGGTGTTCGCGTGGCTCGCGATCCTCGGCACCCGTGACCTCCTCCAGACCCGGCATGCGGTGCTGCGCAATTATCCGATCTCGGCGCATCTGCGGTTCCTGCTCGAAGAAATGCGACCCGAGATGCGTCAGTATTTCTTCGAGGGCGAGAAGGACGGCACTCCATTCAGCCGCGACAAGCGCGCAGTCGTCTATCAGCGCGCCAAGATGGTGCTCGACAAGCGGCCATTCGGCACCCAGTACGACGTCTATGCCGAGGGCTACGAGTGGCTGCGCCATTCCATGCAGCCGCGCCCCTTGGCGATGGTCCCGTTCCGCATCGCCATCGGCGGCCCGGGTTGCACCAAGCCCTACAGTGCGTCGGTCTTCAACATCTCCGCCATGAGCTTCGGCGCCCTGAGCCCGAACGCGATCCGCGCGCTGAACAAGGGCGCGAAGTCAGGCAATTTCGCCCACGACACAGGCGAGGGCGGCTTCAGCCCGTATCACGCCGAGAACGGCGGCGACATCATCTGGGAGATTGGGTCCGGCTATTTCGGCGCGCGCAACCCGGACGGCAGCTTCTCGCCCGAGCGCTTCGCCGCGACCGCGACGCGCGAGCAGGTCAAGATGGTCGAACTGAAAGTGAGCCAAGGCGCTAAGCCCGGCCACGGCGGTGTCTTGCCGGCGGCCAAAGTCTCAGCGGAGATTTCGGAGACCCGCGGGGTGCCAATGGGCGCCGACTGCGTCTCGCCGTCCGGCCATTCGGTGTACTCCACGCCGATCGAGATGATGCAGTTCATCGGCGAGATGCGACGATTGTCGGGCGGCAAGCCGGCAGGGTTCAAGCTCTGCGTCGGCCATCCGTGGGAGTTCCTCGCGGTCTGCAAGGCGATGCTCGAGACCGGCATCTATCCCGATTTCATCGTCGTGGACGGCAAGGAGGGCGGCACCGGCGCGGCGCCGCTGGAATTCATCGATCATCTCGGCATGCCGATGCGAGAAGGGCTCAATTTCGTCCACAACGCGCTGATCGGCATCAACGCCCGCGACCGTATCAAAGTCGGCGCCAGCGGCAAGATCATATCGGCCTTCGACATTGCCCGCGCCATGGCGCTCGGCGCCGACTGGTGCAACGCCGCACGCGGCTTCATGTTCGCGCTCGGCTGCATCCAGTCGCAAAGCTGTCACACCGACCAATGCCCGGTCGGCGTCGCGACCCAGGACCCGACGCGCCAGCGCGCCCTCGTGGTGAACGACAAGTGGGTGCGCGTGCGCAATTTCCACGAAGCGACGCTGCAGGCGCTCAAGGAGATCGTTGCGGCCGCCGGGCTCGATCATCCCAACGAGTTCATGCCGCCGCATTTCTCTCGCCGTCTCTCCGCGCGCGAGGTCGCGACCTATGACGAGCTTTACCCGACACTGCGGCCCGGCGAATTGATCGACGGCACTGACGACCCGCGCTTCCGCGACGCGTGGAAGGTCGCCAGCCCGAAGAGTTTCCGCGTCACGATGTGACGACCACTACGCGAGTCATTCCGGGGCGCCGAAGCGAAGCGGAGGCGAGCCCGGAATCCATGAACACGGACTGCGGAGTATGGATTCCGGGTTCGCCCTGTGGGCGCCCCGGAATAACCAGCAAAGCTTACGTCCCGACGCGCATTGGCGCGTTGATCTTGCGCAGCGCGGCGATCGCCGATAGCGCGGTGATGCGGCCGGTCTTCGGGTTCTCCGAAGGGACGTTCTCGATCGACATCGAGAAACGCGCCGAATCCGCGTCGACCTCGATGGTGTGGCAGTTGCGGATGACGGCCGGGTCCGCCCAGATCTCGATGGTCGTAAGGTCGGGGCCAATGCCGGCGAGCGACAGCGCCGCCGCGACGTTGACGTTCTCGGGAAAGCCCGCCGCTGCCTCCCGGGCTGTGCCCGAGAACACGAGCTTCGCCGTGTTGAGGCCCTCGACGGAGATCGCGTTCTTCACGAGGTAAGGCGCGCCGGCCAATCCGCGCGGCGGCTTGCGGGTGATCATCCGTACCGATTGGATCACGCCTTCGGCCGCGGCCGTGACCGCATCAAGGCCGATCAACGCACCGGTCGGCACGATGATCTGGCCGCCGGTCTCGCGCGCGAGTTCGACGAGATGAGGCCGCGGCAGCAGCGCGCCCGCGCTCAACACCATGACGCGCTTGCTGGCCTTGAGCATCGGCGTCACGGCCGCCTCGAGCACGGCCGCCGGCGCGCATTCGACCGCGAGATCGGCATAGAGCGGAAACGCATCGAACTCGACCAGCGGGCAGGTGATGCCCGCTTCGTCGAGCCAGGCCTGCGCTTTGGCGCGATCGCGCGCCGCCGCGCAGGCAAGCGTCAGTCCCGGCAAATCGGCGGCAAGCCGACGCGCCAATGCCCGCCCGATGGTGCCGAGCCCTGCTATCGCAACTCTGGTCGGTGTCATCACAATCCCCTCTCGCTGCGCTCATACGCTGCGATGCGGCATGCGGCAAGGCGCGGCTTGACCGAACCATTGCCATGGCCAATGGTGCAGGCAAAGTTCGGGAGGAAATGATGTTGCGAATGTTTACCGCCGCAGTTGCGGCCATGCTCGCCGTCGCGGCCGGCCCCGCCTCGGCCCAAACCTATCCGACTCGACCCATCACCATGATCATTCCTTTTGCGGCCGGCGGCCCGACCGACGTGCTTGGCCGGCTTGTCGGGCAACGCATGGGCGAGGCGCTCGGGCAGCAGATCGTCATCGAAAACGTAGGCGGCGCCGGCGGAATGACGGGTGCGTTGCGCGTCGCCCAGGCGGCGTCGGACGGCTATACCATCCTGCTCGGCACCGTCGGCACCCAGGCGCAGAACCAGACGCTCTACAAACGCCCGCTTTACAATTCGACGACTGATTTCACGCCCATCGCGCTGGTCGCGGAAATACCGACGGTGCTGATCGTGCGCAAGGACCTGCCGGTCAGCAACATGAAGGAGTTCGTCGATTACGTCCGCAAGAACCAGGACAAGATGAGCTACGGCTCCGCGGGCGCGGGGTCGGCGACGCATCTTGCCTGCGTGGTGCTCGACGCGGTGATGGGCACGCACGTGACCCACGTTCCCTATCGCGGCACCGGCCCGGCCATGAGCGACCTTCAGGCCGGCCGCATCGATTATCTTTGTGAAATCCTCACCACCGCGAAGGCGCAAATCGACGGCGGCACGGTGAAGGCGATCGCATTGATGAACAAGACGCGCTCGCCGGCGCTGCCCAATGTTCCGACTGCCGAAGAGCAGGGCGTCCCGAATGTCGAAGCCTATACCTGGAATGCGATCTTCATGCCCAAGCACGGACCGGAGCCGATCGTCGCCAAGCTCAACCATGCGGTGCTGGACGCCATGCACAGCGCGCTCGTCAAGGAACGCCTGGAAGGCCTCGGCGGCCAGATCGTCTCCGATGACCGGGCGACGCCCGAATATCTCGGCACCTTTGTCAAAGCCGAGATCGAGAAATGGGCAGTTCCGATCAAGGCGAGCGGCGCCGCGGCGGATTAGTTTCTTGGGATGATCGGTTCGTCTCGCTCTGCATGACAGCATCGGACTGCATGCGCTAGGATTGCTGCGAGCGCGCCACCGCGCCGAGCGCTGCAGCGTCGAGGACAATCGCGCATGGATGCCGCAACTCCGGTTCCGAGACCCGTTGCTCCCGCCGCTCGTCGGCCGTGGTACACGGTCCTCTATATCCAGGTTCTGATCGCCATCGCCGTCGGCACCGCCCTTGGACAGTTCTTCCCGAAGCTCGGAGTCGAGATGAAGCCGTTGGGCGACGGCTTCATCGCGCTGATCCGGATGATGATCGCGCCGGTCATCTTCTGCACCGTGGTGCACGGCATCGCATCGATGAGCGACCTCAAGCGGGTCGGGCGCATCGGCCTGAAGACCCTGCTTTACTTCGAAGTTGTTTCGACGTTCGCGCTGGCCATCGGGCTTATCGTCGGCGAACTGGTGCAGCCCGGCGCCGGCTTCGGCATCGATGCGTCGACGCTCGACCCGAAAGCCGTCTCGACCTACGTGACGCGGGCCAAGGAAGACAACTTCGTTGCCCACCTCCTGGGAATCATACCGGACTCGTTTTTCGGTGCGCTCGCGCGTGGCGATCTGCTGCAGATTCTCCTGATCTCGATCCTGTCCGGCTTCGCGATTTCGCAGATGGGAGCGCTCGGCGAGAAGATCACCAACGCGATCGACATCGCCGCAAAGATGTTCTTCGGCATCATCCGCATCATCGTCCGGGCGGCACCGGTCGGTGCGTTCGGCGCCATGGCCTTCACCATCGGTGCCTACGGCATCGGCTCGCTCGTCAATCTTGGTGCGCTGATCCTGACGTTCTACGCCACAAGCCTGCTGTTCGTGCTCCTCGTGCTCGGCACGATTGCCTATTTCGCCGGCTTCTCGATCCTGCGGTTCATCGCCTACATCAAGGACGAGCTTCTGATCGTGCTCGGCACCTCGTCGTCGGAAACCGTGCTGCCGCACATGATGCAGAAGATGGAGCGGCTCGGGGCCTCGAAATCGGTGGTCGGCCTCGTGATCCCGACGGGATACAGCTTCAATCTCGACGGCACCAACATCTACATGACGCTGTCGACGCTCTTTCTCGCGCAGGCGACCAACACGCCGCTTACCTTCGGCCAGGAGCTCGGCATTCTGGTCATTGCCATGATCACGTCTAAAGGCGCTTCCGGCGTGACCGGAGCGGGCTTCGTCACCCTGGCCGCAACGCTCGCGATCGTGCCCGATATTCCGATCCAGTCGCTGGCGCTGCTGCTCGGCATCGACAAGTTCATGAGCGAGTGCCGCGCGCTCACCAATCTCGTCGGCAACGGCGTTGCCACCATCGTCATCAGCCGCTGGGAAAACGAGCTCGACGCCGACAAGCTGCACGCAGCGATGGCCAACCCCATCGCCGCCGGCGAGGAGTTTGAGACGCAGCCGGTCTAACGGCCGCGCCGCGTAGGGTGTGCAAAGCGCGGACTTGTCCGCGCGTGCGCACCACCGGATCGTTCAATCGGTCGGATCGTGAATGCGGTGCGCACGCTCCGCTTTGCGCACCCTTGTATTAGCGCGCGCGGTTAGACTGGGCCTCGTTCCGTGAGGAATGGCTTGGCCCGGATGGCCATCCGGGCCAAGCCGCCGATCGATCGGATCGATGCGCACCGGAGCCCGCAAGGGCTGACCTTCGTAGCAAGATCGCGATCGGCACTTCATCCGCACCCGGATGGTTGATGGAACCAAGGGTTCGCATACAAGGAAGGGTCGACGAAGATGGCTCAAGGTACCATGATTTGCGCCGGGATCGATACCGGCAAACGTAAGCTCGACATTGCGCTCGATGGTTGTTCGCAGCGCCTGCAGGTGGACAATGCGCCTGCCGGCCATGACGCGCTGTTGACGTGGCTGCGGGGGCATCGGGTCACCCGGGTCGGGATTGAGGCAAGCGGCGGCTACGAGCAGGCTGTGGTGGCCGAGCTGCGGCGCCATGGGTTCGTTGTGATCGTGTTTCAGCCCTTGCAGGTACGGGCCTATGCAGAGTTTCATCTGCAACGGGCCAAGAACGACAAGATCGATGCCGCCTTGATCGCCAGCTGCACGACAGCGGCCAAGAAGATCCATGCGCCGCCCGATCCGCGGCTGGCGCCCTTTGCCGTGCATCTGACGCTGATCGATCAGCTCAAGGATGATATTGCCCGCATCAAGAACCGGATCGAGACCTGCCGCGACGCCCGGATCCGGCAGTTCTGGGCCGAAGAGATTGCTCGCCTCAAACAGCGCGAGAGAAGCGAACTCAAGGCACTGACGGCGGCCATCCGCCAGCATCCCGATCTCGCCGAGCGGCTCGATCTGATCGAAAGCGTCGATGGCGTCGGGCGCAAGACTGCGGTTGCCATCCTGGTGCGCATGCCCGAGATCGGCCGCCTCAGTCGCGAGCAAGCCGCGGCGCTGGCGGGACTTGCGCCCTACGACGATGACAGCGGCGACCGTGTGGGCGCCCGTCATATCGCCGGCGGACGCGAGCGGCTGCGTGCGGCGCTCTACACCGCATCCCTGCCGGCCTCGCAGCGATGGAATCCGCAGCTTATCGCCCTCTACAAACGGCTGACCGCCGCCGGCAAGCTGCACAAAGTCGCCCTCGTCGCGTGTGCCAGGAAGCTGCTGATCTTCGTCAACACGGTGGTGGCTCGCGCAACCCCGTGGAGCCGGCATCACGATCCGCTCGCAGCCACCGCCGTCGTTGCGTGACCCTGTCTTAGAAAGAACCGTTTCTTTGTTCGACTGAAAGCACCGTTTCTTCGTCCCGACCTGTCACTGCCGATGACGCCGCGCACAGCCGCCGTCAAGGCTGGCCGTCGCTCAGGTGGTGCCACAAGCTCCGCCGCCGCCAGGCCACGCCTTGACGGCGGCGAGCACGGTGTCATCCTCAGCGCAGACGGGACACTTTCCAGCCAAGCCAGCTCATTTAATGGTTGCTACGAACGACGAACTACGAACCGGGCACCAGCCAGGCCGTGGCCATATAGAGCATGGCACCGCCAATCAACAGGCCGAACGGATGCAGGCGCGGTCGCCACGTCAGAAGCGCAGCGACTGCGGCCGTCACGACCCAGGTGAGCGGCCACAATGGACCGGTCGCGCTCAGCCGCAGGATTGCGAGGACGCCGGCAAACATCAGGCCCGCGCCAATCGGCGCGAGCCCGGTCTCAAAAGCGCGGTGCCAGGTCTTGCCGCGATGGCGGTTCCAGATGCGGGCGACGAAATAGCAGAGAACCGATGACGGCACGAACAGCGCCAGCGTCGCCGCGATTGCCCCGGCAAGACCCGCGACTTTGAAGCCGATCAGCGTCGCGAGCATCGTGCCGGGCCCCGGTGTCACGCGGGCGATACCGAACAGCTCGATGAATTCGCGCGGGGTCAACCATTGCAGCACGTCGACGGTTTGGTGCTGGAGCGGTGCGTAGACGCTCGATGCCCCGCCGATCGAGACGACCGACAGCGGCGCCAACACCGCGACGAGAGTGAGGAGAGTGTGTTCACGCATCGCCTGTCCTCGGCCAGGCCGCCGCGATGCTGATCGGGGCGAGCACGGCCACCACCACGATGAGCGGCCAGTGCATGATGCCGACGGCAACGAACGTCGCCGCCATGACGAGGCCGGAAATCACCTCGCGTTTGACGCGGCGCGCGAACACGATGCCGAGTCGTAGCAGCATGCCGACCGCGACCGCAGCGATTCCGGCCATCGCCGCCGCAAACCCCGGCACGCCGAAAAGCTCGCGATAGACGAAGCCGACCGCGATGACGATCACGAAAGGACCGGTGAGCAACCCCACAAGCGCCACGACGGCGCCGATTGCGCCGCGCAGATGCTGCCCCATATAGATCGTGAGATTGGTGGAATTGACGCCCGGGAGGATCTGGCCAAGGGCATAGCCCGCCATGAATTCTTCCTCGGTCACCCAATGCCGCACGTCGACGATTTCACGATGAACCCAGGCGCTGATCCCGCCGCCGAAGCTGAACAGGCCAAGACGGAAGAACACGCCATAAAGCGACAGCAGCGATACGCGTTCTTTCGTCATCGTGTCCCCAATGAGATGTCGTCACGACGCGCGTTATAACACCTACGCTACGTGCTGGAGGTTTCATGGCTGATCCCGATGTCATCGTGATCGGAGGAGGCGCAGCCGGCCTCGGCGCGGCGCGACGCCTTGCAGCCGCGGGAGTCGCCGTGCGCGTCATCGAAGCGCGCAGCCGCCTCGGCGGGCGGGCTTGGACCCTTTCTGAACAAGCGGGTGGCGGCTATCCCCTCGATCTCGGCTGCGGCTGGCTGCATTCGGCCGAGGAGAATGAGCTCAGCACGGTTGCGGCCGAGCTTGGCTTCGCTGTCGACAAGACGCTGCCGCCGTGGGCCCGCCGCAGAGTGGAGATCGGCTTTCCGCGCGCCGAGCAGGAGGATTTCCAGGCTGCGATGGGGCGCTTGTTCTCACGGCTCGAAGAGGCCGGCGAGGAGAAAACCGATCAGCCGGCCGACCGTTGCCTCGAGCCGGGCTCGCGCTGGAATCCGCTGCTCAACGCGACCAGCACTTACATCAACGGCGCCGAGCTCGACCGCGTCTCGGTCCACGACTTCTACAATTATCACGACACCGGCGTGAACTGGCGCGTGACCGCAGGCTACGGCGCGCTGATCGCGGCGCTCGACGCGGGCCTCGATATCGTGCTCGATTGTCGGGCGACGGTTGTCGATCATGGCAGCCGCGTGGTCCGGATCGAGACGTCGCGCGGCGAGATGCGCGCCCGCGCCGTCATCGTCACGGTGCCCACAAACCTGATTGCGGACGGTACGCTGCAGTTTCAGCCGGCGTTGCCCGACAAGGTTGAAGCGGCCGCCGGTCTGCCGCTCGGCCTTGCGGACAAGGTCTTTCTGCGGCTGGACGATGCGGAGGAGTTCCAGAATGAATTGCGCATCTACGGTGCCATCGATCGCACCGAGACCGGCACCTATCACTTCCGCCCGTTCGGGCGGCCGATCATCGAAGGCTACTTCGGCGGACGCCATGCCCGCGCGTTGGAGCGGGCCGGCGAAGGTGCGTTCGCAGCGTTCGCGATCGACCAGATCGTCTCGGTGCTGGGAAGCGGCATGCGCAAACGCCTGCATCCGATTGCGGCGTCAGCATGGGGGAACGATCCGCTCGCGCGCGGTTCTTACTCCCACGCCCTGCCCGGCCACGCGCCGGCGCGGCCTGTGCTGGCGGCGCCGGTCGATGGCCGGCTGTTCTTCGCCGGCGAAGCCTGCTCGATCCACGATTTCTCGACGGCGCACGGCGCCTACCGCACCGGGCTCGCCGCGGCCGACTCCGTGATCGAGGCTATCGCCGCGACGGCAGCGCCGCAGCGATAACGATCAAAATCGCGCGTGGTCAGCGCGTGGCCGGCACAGACATTCCCTTGAAGGTGAGCTTCTGCAAGCCCATGCCGGTTGCGGCAATGTAGATGTTGCCCTTGGCATCGGTGTTGATCAGGTGGCCGCCGCCGACCATGCCCGGCACTTTGATTGTGCCGATCAACTGCATCGACTTGCGATCGACGATCGCGATGTCCTCGCCGTCGCCGACATAGAGGAATTGCTGGTCGGCATCGGGCGAGAATGCAACCGAGCGCGCAAATTGCGTGTCGCCCTTGATCAATTGCGTGATGTACTTGCCGTCCTTGTCGAACACCTGCACGCGGCGGTTTTCGCGGTCGGCAACGTAGACCAGGCCATCGTGTGAGACGCGCAGCGAATGCACGATACTGAACTGCGGCGGCCCCGGCGGCGTGAAGTCGGTCTTGCGCAAGATCTCGCAATGATCGTCGTCCTCGGGCTTGTTGCCGAAGGCGCCCCACATCCGCTTGAAGGCACCGGTGTCGGCATCGAATACGATGACGCGGTGATTGCCGTAGCCGTCGGACACGAACAGCTCGTTAGTCGGCTGGTAGACCTGGGCATCCGAAGCGCGGTGCAGGTTCGCGGTGTCGGCGTTGCCCTTGCTCTGGTTGCTGTGGCCGATCTGCATGACGAACTTGCCGTCCTGCGTGAATTTCAGCAGCGCGTCATCAGCGACCGGCTTCAAATTGGCAAGGCCGTTGGACGGGCAGTTGTTGCCGCCGAGCCAGACGAAGCCTTTGTAGTCGATATAGATGCCGTGCTCGCGCTGCGGCCAATCGTATCCCGGACCGTCGCCGCCCCACGCCTTGATGAAGTTGCCGTCGACGTCGAACACCATCACCGGCGGGGCGGCCTTCTTGAGGTCTTCGCCCTTGAGCGTGCGCGGCCGATGCAGGAGCCAGATGTTGCCCTGGGCATCGACGGTCATGCTGGACGCATCGCCGATCTTCCATTGCGACGGGATCTTCGGCCAGTCCTTGGCGACTTCGAATGTCGGCAGGGCGCGTCCATTCTGCGCGGCGGCCTCGGTCGTGATCCACTTGCCTTGCGTCACAGCGACGGCAATGAGCGCCACCGCGGCTGCCCGGCCAAGATGATTGGGTGTCATGTCTCTCCCCTTCTTACGTTGTCTTTGAATGTGCTCGATCTTTCCGCGTGGGCACGCGCGGACGAGTCCGCACCTACGCGCCTCCAAGGCTGCGGTTATTCACCGCGCGGCGGCGCTGCGCTGCCGCGTCGAGATGTAGAAATAACCGACTCGGTTGTTCGGCGGCGAGCCGTACCAGAAGCGCCCGTCGTTATCGAGGAAGAAGTCGCGCATGCCGTTGTCGGTGTAAGGCATCGGAAATTCGACGACCTTGCCGGTCGCCGGATCAAGTCGGCCGATGACGTCGCGATGCTCGCCGGAATACCAGATCGTATGATCGCGTGCGATGCCGAGCGCATACGGCGCCGTATGGTCGTGCGGCAGCGCGAACTCCGTGAAGCGCTCCTTCTCGGGATCAAAGCGGCCGATCTTGCTGTCGGTGTATTCGGCGAACCACACCACGCCGTCGCTGTCGACCTGGATGCGCCGCGGTCGCTCGCGGGTCGGCGGAATGTATTTCGTCACCTTGAGCGAGACCGGATCGACCTTGCCGATGGCGCCGTTTTTGGTCATTTCGGTGAACCAGACCGTGCCCTTCGGATCGAGGGCGATGCCGTAGGACGTCGGCACGTCTTTGATGTGGGTGTAGGTCGAGGTCTTTGGATCGAAGCGGGTGAGTCCACCGGTCGACCAGATCGAGCCGTCCGGGTGGATGCGAATGGTGTGCTTGCGCCAGTCGTCCTGATACTCGGTGATCTGCTGGGTCGCAGGATCCCAGCGGCCAAGCTTCTTTGACCCTGCTTCGGTGATCCACACCGAGCCGTCGGGCGCGGGCACGGCGGAATGGATCAGCGCCGGCCCCATGTTGGGCGCGGGGAACTCCTTGATCTCGCCGGTCGAAGGCTTCAGTCGTGCGACCTTGTTGGCCTGGCCATATTCCGGAATCCAGAAATACCCGTCCTTGTCGGGATTGGCGGTCCAGGGGAAACGATTGGGGCCCGGCATGTCGAAATCGACGTAGACGATCTTGAGTGCCTCGTCGGAAAAGTTCAGCACCGTATCCTTGTAGGCCGGCAGATCGGTCGGCGATTTCGGCAGCGGCGAATTTTCGCCGAACATGGTGGTGAGGTAGGAGACCACGTCCTCGGCCTGCTGATCGGAGAACCCCTGCCGGTCAGCGAGCGAGGAGCGCATCGCCTCGCGCATGAAGGTGACGCGGTCGCGCCAGCCGTCCTCGTCGCGGATCGTCGCCGCCATCTTCGACTGGAAGCCATGGCAGCTCAGGCAGTTGTCGAACAAAGTCTTCTTCCCGCGCGCGTCCGGCAGCAGCACCAGACCCTGGTAGATCGAGATATCGCTCCACCGCACCGGCGCAGTCGCGAGCGCAAAGTCGAACGCCGCGTTCTGGTCAGCCGCAAGCTTCACGCCGGTTTTCAAATCCGCCTTGAAGCCGACCGCGCGAACGCCGACACGATAATCGCCCGCGGGAAGGTTCTCCGCCACGTAGCGTCCCTGATTGTCGGTGAGGACGCTCACCGTCATGCGCAGGCCGGCGTGGCGGGCCTGGACGAACGCGCCGCGGAACGGCTGGCCGTCGGGCCCCGTCACCGTGCCGGCAATGGTCGCCGCATCAGCCGCGGCGGAAGCGAGCGCGAGAAATCCGATAACTCCGATGGGAGCGAGTGACCGCATGGCGTTTCCTCGTATGGCTTTCCGTTTTGGAAGGATCGGCCGGTTGTCCGGCGCATACGCTTATTGGGCGTCCGCTGCCCACCGGTGTCAAGGCGGGTCACATCTTCCCATTCGGGTTTCTTCAAAAAGAGGAAAAAAGCGAACGGCTCGTTACTTCGCCAAGCTATACCGGCCATCCACATCGTTGCGAGCGAGCCGGCCGGCCGCGTGCAGCTTCTCCAACACCAGCACAATCTCGCGGCCGTCGTCGGTGCCCGTTGCTGCCATCAGCTCCGCGAAGAATTTCGGTCCGTCGGCGAGCGCCGCTTCGACGTTCGCAAAGCGGCAGCCGTCAAATCGCGGCGGCTGCGGAATTTCCGCTTCGAGGTTTTTCGCGGTGGACCCGGCACCCGCGCCGCGCCCCCCTGTCGACGCAAGCGTGAGATCGTAGCCCGCCTTGGCTCCCGTCACCGCCTCGCCGAGCGATGGATCGAGCGGCAGCGTTCGAAATCCTTCCGCGATCACGAGGTCCCGGTGCGGCTGAAACCGTGTCGCCAGCGCCCATTCCATCTGCTCGTCGGAAAACACGTCGATGTCTGGATCGACCACGAACACGTTCTTGACGTTGGCCTGCGAGCCGAACGCCGCTGCGATCGCATTGCGCGCCTCGCCGGGAACGCGCGAGCGCATGGCGATGCGCACGTTGTAGACACCGCCGGTCGCAGGCGGCGCATAGACCGCGACGGGCTCGCGGATCGCAGTCTCGAGCGCGCGCCAGATCAGCACTTCCGTGCGCAATGCGGCGAGCTGGGCGGTGTCGGTGCGGCTCATGGTGGCGCCGCCGATGGTGAGGGTCTGGAACAGCGCGTCCGTGCGGCGGGTAATGGCGGTGACATGGAAGATCGGATTGATCTTGACGCCGCCGTAGTAGCCGAGGAATTCGCCGTAAGGTCCTTCCGGCTCGCGATAGCCTTCCTCGCCTAGATAGCCTTCGAGCACCCATTCGGCGTCGGCCGGAATGCGCAGGTCGTTGGTGATGCATTTTGCGACTGCGAGCCGCTCGCCGCGCAGCGACCCGATCAGGCCGAGTTCGTCGATAGGAAGGCGCATCGTCGCCGCGAAGTAGTCGACCGGATGAGCCCCGACGACGATCGAGAGCGGCAAGCGTTCGCCGCGAGCGAGGCTTGCGAGATAAATATTGCGCAGATCGCTCGGGGCGACGAGATCGATGCCGGCGCTCGCGCGGCCGCGCAGCATCAGCCGGCGCAGGCCCACATTGGTCCAGCCGGACGCACGGTCGTGGGCGAAATCGATTGCGGCCGAGATATAGGGTCCGCCGTCTTTGCCGTGCTGCAGGTGGACCGGAAGCGCGGTGAGATCGACATCGGCGCCGGTCGCGACCACGGCCTGCACCGGCGCTTCTTCGCGTCCGACCTCGACCAATTCGGGCTTGACCCGAAGCCGGCGGAGAATTTCGGGCAGAAGCTTCGGCGGCGCGACGCCAAAGGCTGCCGCAAACCGCGCGCGGCTCGCCATGACATTGCCGACAAGCGGCAAGCCTCCGCCCGCGCCGTCAAACAGCACGGCCTTCGGATTTGCTTCGAGCGCCGCGGCGATAACAGCAAGCGCCGTCGCGCCGCGGCGATGCTCCAATTCGCCCGTGGGATCGAGCTGAGCGATAAAATTGCGCAGGCGGAACTTGTCGAAATTGACAGTTGCCTTGGCGGCCGTCGCGATATTTTCAATTCCCATCGTTTTCATCCCGGTGAGGCGCACCGCTTTGCAAAAGGTGTGGCGCATTCCGCTGGCGGGATCAACCAGCCCAGCAAGACCGTAGGTTTCTTGCTTGGCTCAAGCCGCGCGCGGGCTGATGGCGCGGGCACCCGCAAGGATGCCGATGGTGAGAGCTGCGGGAAATAGTGCGGCCCACATGCCGCTGGCCGCAAGCGCCCCGGTCGCGGCGCAGCCGATCGAGACGAAAGCCTCCGCAAAGGTTGCGACGCGGGACGAGACCTGGCGGCGGCGGAACTGGCTGCGTTTTGCCTGCGCGCGAAACAGAAGCTGCACATAAGTCGCCGACGAGGCCGCGCCGGCGATGCCGATTGCGGCAATAATCGCGGCGAAGACCGACTGCAGCGCGAGCCCCAGAAGCAGCGGCGCGAAGACGGCCATGATCGCAGCCATAACGGCCTCGATCTTGGCGCGCAGAATTTGGCGTCGCGTGAGCGGCGCTGTGGCAACCAGTTCTGGCGCGTCTTCGCCGGAAATCGCAAGCCATGCCAGTCCGCCGGCAAGCTGGCCAGCCGCCATGACCAGGATCGGCACGAGCAGGACCGTCGCCCCCGGGCCATCGCCGAAACTGCGCCACAACAGGAATGCCGGCGGCAGCAGATAGAGAAGCTGCATCAGCGACTGCGATACGAGCCAAGGGTCGCGCCACAGCAGTGCCCATTCCTTGCGACGCAGCGTCGCGAGCGGCGATGCCATGCGGAACGCCAAACGTTGCCGCTGCTTGCGTCGCGTGTCGGCAATGCCTGACGCTGCGATCGCGCAACGCGCAAACCGGGGTGCGACGAGGAGGATGGAAGCACCGAGGAGCACAAGGCTCGCCGCGGCAACGGCCGCAAGGGCTCTCGCGTCGCCCAGTATCGCGCGGGCCGGCCACCACATGGCGCTTGCCGCATCGGGCGCGATCGCGACGATCGGCGCCGAGGTGAGGAGCGTGAGGCGCGAGAGCGTTCCTGTCGACAGGATCGCGGCAAGCTGCAACGCGATCACGAAACCGGCACCGATCACTGCGGCGACGATCTGGGCGACGAGGCGCGTGCGCTTCGCTCCGATCATTTCAAACAGCGCGGTCGTGACAAGCGCACCGATCGCCGCCGCCGCGACTCCCGATGCGGCCATGGCACCGTAAGCGGCAAGCCAGTGCACACCACCCTCGAGCGCCAGCACATTGATGAACGGCGCCGCAACGAGGGCCGACATCGCCATAACAGAGAACGCGATGGTGAGGAGACGAACCGAAAAGATGCGTTCCGCCGATGCCGGCGACGACAGCAGCAGGTCGAGGTCGGACCGGGCGTAGAAAGTGCGCGTTACCGATTCCATCGCCTGAGACATCATCAATGCCCCACGACAGCAGCATGCTTGCAGTGATGACGACGAGCGCGGTCTTGTCAGGAGACGCCAGGCCGGCAAAGCGCGACACCACGCCAAACGCCACAGCGTGCATGAAAAGTGCGAACAGCACGAGCGCCACGATCAGCGTGCAGGCGCGGCCGCGGCGGCCCGCCGTCATCATCGACAGCCAGTCACGCCACATAAGCCGGAGCTCGTGCTGCGCGAACCAGGTGATGGTGCCAGGCGTGCTCATGCGGCGGCCGCGGCTCCTGTCGCCTGGTTGTTCTCCTCGCCCGCGCTCTCGTCCGCCGTCAGCATCAGGAAAGCATCTTCCAAGGTCTTGCTGCCGCCGCCGGCCTGACGCCGCAACTCGTCGAGGGTGCCCCCGGCGATCAGCCGCCCGCGCGCGATGACGCCGATGCGGTCGGCCATGCGCTCGGCGACTTCGAGGATGTGCGTGGTCATGATGACCGTGCCGCCGCCGCGCACGTGGTCGCGCAGCACGCCTTTGACCTTGAGGGCCGAGCCGGCGTCGAGCCCGGTGAACGGTTCGTCGAGGATGATGAGGCGCGGCGCATGCACGAGCGCGCCGGCGAGCGCCACCTTCTGGCGCATGCCTTTGGAGAAGCCTTCGCAGCGTTCGTGGGAATGAGGGGCGAGACCGAGGAGGTCGAGCAGCCCAACCGCGCGCTTTTCGGCGTGCGCCGCGTCGATGCCCCACAGGCCGGCGACGAACTCGAGATACTCGAATGGCGTGAGCTTGTCGTAGATCATCGGCTCGTCGGAGATCCAGGCCGTCAGCCGTTTCGCCTCTACCGGGTTGGCGAGCGCATCGACGCCGAGGACCCCAATTGAGCCGGAGTCCGGCCGCAGCAGGCCGACCACCATCCGCAGCGTCGTGGTCTTGCCGGCGCCATTTGGGCCGAGCAGCGTGTAGAACTCGCCGGCGCGCACCGTGAGGTCGAGGCCGTCGACCGCGGGCCGGTCGAAGGATTTGCGCAAGCAGCGGATATCGAGGGCGTGAGGCTCGGGCATCGGCGCTCCGGTCGTGAGGGACGGCGCGGACCCTAACCGGACGAAGCTAACGGATGGTTCTGCGCACAAGGGCTGGCGCGTCTTCAACGGGACCTGCATCAGGTCATTTGAGTGTCACAAAAGTCACACCTGGCCGAGATGCTGATCAATTGGGCAGCAAAACATCGGATTGTGATCGCAATCGCGGCAAAGTGGGCGTAGCCTTGTTGTAGGGCAGCGGACTGGAAGTGTGTGTCGCGTCATCGTCCGCTGGGGAGGGGAAAATGTCTCGTATCGTCGCTTTGGCGCGTATCCTGGCCATTGCGCTCGCCGCGTTCGTGTGCGTTGGCATATCGACGCCGTCGCGAGCCGAAGTCGGCTACGTCCGCATTCATCTCTTCAAGGCAGGCTACATCGTCGGGGTCACCGGCGGTAGCGGCGTGCTGTATTTTCGCGGCCGCGCCTACCCGCTTTCCATTGCCGGCGCGAGCTTCGGCGCAATCATCGGTTTTTCCTCCGCCGATCTCGTCGGCACCGTGAGCAATATCCGCGGGCCGTGGGATGTCGCCGGGGTTTACGGCGCCGGCCAGGCCGGTGTGACCGTCGTGGGCGGCGGCAAGGTGGCGACGCTCGTCAATGGGATTGGGGCGGTCCTCACGTTGGAAGGGCCGCAAGTTGGCGTCGAGCTGTCGCTCGACGTCGGCGGCATGGTCGTCGGGGTGCAGTAGACAATTAACAAAACGGGAACCACGCGCGCTGAACAAATAGCGGCTGTCAAAAGAAATTGAAGGAACCAAGAGGTAGAAGGGCGCGACTGATCAAAGTAGCGCACCAGGTGCGGGAGTTCCGCGGAGTAAGAAAGTTGATCGATCAAATCTTCGTCGCGGCGGGCGCTGTTCGCTCCGGAACAATGCGATTTGCGCAGCCGTTTGCAGGGTGACCATGGCGCGCCAATGCGCATCCAAGGATGATCGATAGGAGCAGCAACATGCCCACGCTCTTCTGGTATTTCCCGTTCATCGTCGCCGCCGGAATGTTTGATTATCTCGTCGACGTTCCCGAGGCTGCGACACACCCGCAACCCGCTCGCGCTACCGCATCTCGTCAGAGCAATGCGAAGGCGACGCACGAGAACCTGCGCAAGGATTGGGAATAGACGAGCTAATCGATTGCTCGATCGCGTCACGGCCGCGAAGCTACGTGCCGACCATTTTCTATGTCGACCAGGTTTCGAGTTGATTTAAGAGCCTACGATTGCCCTTCGCTGTAGATTGGCGAATGATATATGCATGGCAGCAATCGATAGACTGAGTTTAGATCGCGAGCGCTCGCGCTATCCCCTGTTACCAATCACACTCGAAAACCTAAATCGATGTGCGCTCGTGCCGCAGCACGATGCCTTGTTCCTGGTCGGGCGAAGCCATATGCGTGTATCGCTGGCACGATACAATCGTGCCCTACCGGGTGGTCGACCCAGAGGAGAAAATCCATGTCAACGACCCAGGTGTCTATTTTGGCCTTCGCGAGCCTGGTCATCTTATCAACAACGGCGATAGCTCAAGACCGCGTCTATCAGCAGGGTTATTCACGGTATCAGTACGCGCCCCGTGCGGATACTTACGCGTCTCCCCGCGGTTACGGTGCATTCAGCAGCCGGGGTGGCAGCCCGATCGTCACGCAGCCGAACGGGACTTATATTGGGACCGATCCGGACCCGAGCATTCGCACTTATATGAACCACGACAATATCGGGCCTAACGGCGCCTTCGGCGGCGGTCCCGGCAACTAGTGGTCAAAATCTAGCGTTTGAGTCCCGGACCTGCTGCGTCGGCGTGGGCCGTCAGGCGAGTTACATCACTAGCTAGGCGGGGACGTAGGTCAATCTGATCGTGTCCTCGCCCAGCCGATCGCTCGCAACGAGGTGCAGCGGCGCGCAGGGGCCGGTGAAGAATGGCTTGCCGCGACCAAAGCACTATGGGGCGAAGGTAGAGTCGATACTCATCAATAAGGCCGAGCTCGGTCAGACTCCCCGCCAGCTCCGGTCCGGCGACTTCGATCTCCCCGTCGAGCCGGGCCTTCAGCCCGCGCACCGCCGCCTCGAGGTCGCCTTCGACGAGGGTAGCATTGGGTCCGACGGACTTCAGCGAGCGCGACACGACCCACTTTGGCTGGCTCCGCCACACTGCCGCGTAGTCGCGCTCCTCCGCATCCCAATCAGGAAGGTCTTCGTCCCAATAGCGCATCACCTCGTACATACGGCGGCCGTACACCATGCCGGTCAGGCCGCGCACGTGCTCTATGAAATGACGAAAGAGCCCGGGCTCTGGCGGCATGACCTGATGGTCGACGTAGCCATCGAGCGACTGGTTCAATCCGAAGACGAGCTTCGCCAAGACGCAAGACCTCTACCCCAGGGGTTTTCAGATTAGCTTGGGCCGGCGTGACCTGGAAAGCGACGTCGGGCGAACGAATGCGCGCCGACTTGCTGGTGTAACCAGGCGTCCGTTCTCCACCCCGAACCGAAGTTCGGAATGTCTGATTGTCGGCCGGTACCATCCATCAGATTCGCACCGCTAGCGTCGGCTATTACTAAAGTTTTGGCTTAGTCCGCGCGCTCGGCTCTGCCGAGCGCCACGAGGGGTTATGCTTGCTCCGCGCGAGCGTCTCGCGTGTTTCTTTCGCGCTCACAGTCAGCACGCCGCTGCCGAGATCATCGGCTGATGCGGGTGATTTTCGATCCTTCCAAGGTCAAATTATACATCAGCCCTTTGGGATCGAGCACAAACCCGATCACTGGGCTGGTAATTTTGTCGGTATCGATGGAACCGCCGGCGCCCACCACGATCACCGCAATCGAGCCATCGACGCCGACCTTGAATCCCTCGACGCGATTGAAGTTCGCGAGCGCCTCGGGCGTCATGAACATGATGATGACCGATCGCGCCTGTGCGCCAAGCTGAAAGCCGAAGGAACCGGCGATGGTATTGTAATAGCCGACCGTCCTTCCGCCGCTGCGCATTGCGCCTTCGCCGTACTCGCCGCCGAAACCCATCCCGGCCTTGATGACCGTCGGGAACACCAGAACACCAACTGCGCGAGCGGCAAGCTCACGTGATCCCGGCACCTGCCGATAGAACCGGTCGAGCGTCGCGCTCACCCCTGCATTGATCTCGGCCGCGCTGCCGGCCTTGCCGCTGCCACTTGCGGCGATCAGCGCAAATGCCGCGATCAGAATAATGCAGATGCCCTTCCAAGCTGCGTTCATGGCAAGCGCCCCCAACGACTCGAAGCCGCTGGCAAGCTACGCGCGAGGCTCCGGCAAGGCAATTGTTTCGAGCCTGGAACCCAAAACGATCGTGTTTTGGAGATCTGCGATAACCTGGCGCTATCGGGTTGCAGCAATTGGCGCGCTGCCATTGGATTGTTGTCGCATGTAGTGAGCGTAGTGGCAGCTCCGTTCAGGACGCCCAATCAGATAGCCTTGGACTTCGTCGCACCCCTCCTGACAGAGAAAGGCGAGTTGGGCATCCGTCTCTACGCCCTCGGCAACAACCGGAACATCGAGACCGCGCCCGAGGCCGATGACAGCGCGCACGATCGCGGCCGACTGAGGATTGCGATCGAGATTGCCGATGAATGCCTTGTCGATCTTGATCTTATCGAAGGGGAAAGACTGCAGATAGGACAGCGACGAGTAGCCGGTTCCGAAATCATCCATGGCGACCCGGACGCCAAGCGTTTTCAGTCTTCGCAGGATGGAAACCGCCCGCGTGAAATCATCGATCAGCACGCCTTCAGTTATCTCGATTTCAAGCCGGCTTGGCGCAAGACCTGTCTCGAGAAGCACTTGGTGGACGAGGCTCGGAAGATCGCCGTGTCGGAATTGAATCGGCGAGAGATTGACGGCGACTTGCAGGGGCTCGGCCCAGCCTGCCGCTTCACTACAGGCACTGCGCAAGACCCATTCTCCGAGAGGCATGATCAGCCCACTCTCTTCGGCAATCGGGATGAAGGCCGTGGGCGGTACCATGCCAAGCCGCGGGTGCTGCCAACGGACCAATGCCTCGAAGCCTCGAATTTTTCCGGCGACCGTTGCCTGCGGCTGGTAATGAACAGACAGCTCGCCGCGCTCGATCGCCAATTGCAGATCGTGCTGCAAGCTGCGCCGTTCGCGGAGGCGGCTGTCCATCGCGGCTTCGTAGAATCTCACAGCATTGCGCCCCTGCGATTTCGCCCGGTAGAGCGCAGCGTCGGCGTGGGCCAAAATCGTCGTCGCGTCCGCCCCGGCGGAGGGGTATATCGCGACGCCGACACTGATGCCGATGCGCATCGGCTGGCCGCTGATGGGGATTTCCTCGGAGAACGCTGCAAATAATCGCTCGGCAAGAGCTTCGGCAGTCGCCGGTTGCGGTCCATCTCTTGAGATGAGCATGAACTCGTCACCGCCGAGCCGTGCGACATAGTCGCCGTTTGCTGCGGTCCGCAACCGGTGCGCAACTTCTCTCAGCAGTTCATCGCCGATCGAGTGGCCGAAGAGATCATTGACTTCCTTGAACCGGTCGAGATCGATCGAGAGCACCGCAAATGGGTTGCCCGACCGAGCGGCCCGATCGAAGGTCGCGCCGAGGAAGTCTGTAAAGTGCGCACGGTTGGGGAGGTCCGTCAGCGCGTCATGGTGCGCCATATGAGCGATGCGCTCCTCGGCCAACCGGCGTTCGGTAATGTCTTCGTTGAGCGTCAAAAGATAATTGGCGGTCCCGTCAGCATCGACGATCGGAATCTTGCTCGCCGAGAAGATGCGGGTGCCTTTGTCGGGCAAATAGATGGCGTGCTCGAACGAGACCGGCTGTCGGCTCGCGATCACATCGCAATCCCGCGCGACGAGGAAGTCGGCTTCTTCCCGCGCGAAGAAGTCGTGAAGGCGTTTGCCGAACATTTCGACCTGAGGCACGCCAAAGAGCTGTTCAGTCGCCTTGTTGGCGAGCACGAACCTGTGCTCCGCGGTATCCTTTACGCTCACCATGACCGGCATGTTGTTGATCACGGTGTCGAGGAAGGCGCGGGTACGGGATAGTTCCTCGTCCGCCCGTTTCCGTTCGGTTATATCCTCCGACAGGGTGACGAGATATTGCGGCTCGCCGGAGTCGCTGATAATCGGCACCTTCCGGGCAATCACGCGTCGGTTGCCGCTGGGTGTCTCGACGTCATGCTCGAACGTCACCAACCGGCGGCCGTTGAGAACCTCGCGGTCGCGCGCCTCGAACAGTGCGGCCTCGTCCGGAGGCAGCAAATCCTGGGCACGCTTTCCGATCATGTCGGCGGCTGAGACTTTGAACACGTGCTCGGCGGCGTGATTGACCAGAACGTAGCTTTGGTCGCTTGCCGTCTTGACCGTCAGCATCATTGGCATGTTGGCGATCACGGCGTTGAAGAACGCGCGCGTCTGCCGAAGCTCGATTTCGGTTCGCTGAAGCTCCGCTATCGCCTTGGCCTTCAACCGCTCGGCAAGGAGTGTGGCGAGCGCGGCGACAATACAAACGATCCCCAATCCTGCTAAAGCCAGGAAGTCCAATGGATCGCGCAGGCAGGCAATCAACCCATCCATGAACGGTTCCCCGGGATTTGGGGGACGGTCAACCGACTTCGTTTAAAGTGCGGTTAAGGCCGCAAGGCCAATTGTTGGTACCACTAATGTCATCTAAACCGTTGCACTGCGGCGACGCTTCATCGCTCAACGTCGGAGATTGGTCTAGCGATCCGCGATGATCAACTCCAACGGGCAGAGCATCGACTTCCATCCCATGGACTCTGCTGCCACGTTATAGAAACGTTGCTGGAAGCTCGGATTGTCTTTCGCACCGTTTGATCCACATATTGCTGTCAGAGAGTATGAGAACGCGCCAAAGCATGGAGAGCAGCATGTCGGGCATCCACCATGTCACTGCGATCGCCGGTGCCGCTTTGCGCAATTTTGAATTCTACACCCGCGCCCTGGGGCTGCGCTTCGTGAAGAAAACGGTGAATTTCGACGATCCGAGCACCTATCATTTCTATTACGGCGACAAGTTCGGCAATCCCGGCACGATCCTCACCTTTTTTGCCTGGGAGCACGCAGCGCCTGGTCGCGGTGGGATCGGCCAAACTCACGAGACGGCATTCCGTGTGCCCTCAAGCTCGCTTGGATTTTGGACCCATCTTTTCATCGAAAAGGGCATTGCCCATCGCTCGCCCGAGAAGCGCTTTGGTGAAACCGTGCTGCCATTCACCGACCCGGACGGCATGAGCCTGGCTTTGGTCGGCGTTCCAGGCGCAGAGCCCAGCGCAACATGGTCGACTGTGGATATTCCGGCAGAGCATGGCATCCGCGGCTTTCACGGCGTCACGCTCCTGCTGGAGGATGGAACAAAGACCGGCGCAATCCTCACTGACGTGTTGGGCTTTCGCGAGATGGACCGCGACGGATCTGTCGTCCGCTTTAAGGCGTCGGGAGGAGACGCGGGAGGCCTGATCGATATTCGAGAGGCAAAGGGCTTCTTGCCGGGGCGCCAGGGGCGCGGCTCGGTGCACCACATCGCATTTCGCGCGGCCGACGATGCCGCTCAGGCCGAGATGGCGCGCAAGCTCGTCGAAGGGCATTATATGCATCCGACCGAGCAGACGGACCGCAAGTATTTCCGATCCATCTACTTCCGGGAGCCCGGCGGCGTCCTGTTCGAGATCGCAACCGACATACCCGGCTTTGCGGTCGATGAGCCGGTTGACTCACTCGGCCAGCACCTGAAATTGCCGGATTTTCTCGAGCCGCGTCGCAAGGACATCGAAAAAGTCTTGCCGGCACTCGAAAAAGCGGCGTGACTTCTTCACCCCTTTACCTCGGTGTTGGGCCGATCCTCGCCTTCCGACAGCTCGTCGTGCCAGTGGCCTTCCTTATCTTCGAAGGAGATGCCCCTGGTCTCACCGGGTACGCGTTGTTCGCCCGCGGCCCGTTCGGCCGCTTGCCGCGCGAGATCGTGGGTCGGAAATGTTTCGGAGAAAACGCCGTCGGCGCGGTAGGCCCAACCGCCGTCATGTTCGACGATCTCATACGTCACCTTTGTCATTTTCATTCCTCCCTTTGCGCCGCGACGGCGCTCACTGGTCGCCTCATTCTCGATTGCGACGCGCAGCTCTAAGCAAGCGCCTCGCTTGGGGCGCGACGGAACGACCGTACGGCGGCGTATCCGACCGCGATGAAGAGCACCAGCGCGATGAGCTGTGCTATCGCGAAGGGAGGCTCGGATCCATTCGGCGCGAGGACATGGAGAAATGGAATCTTACCAAAGGCCTGCGCGATGCCGACGAAAAACAGGAAATAGAGGCTCGCGACGATTGTGACAGCATAGATCGGACCCCATACGCCCCGCTGGTGCGCGCCGTACAGCGCATACAGTGCGACCGCTAGCACGATGAGGGCGATTCCGCCAAGAATGTGCGATGGCAGGATGCCATGAAACGGAAATCCGAATCCGGTCACGCTGGTGGCGATGGCGGTGATCAGGAAAAGCACGGTCAAGCCGCGCCGCACCTTCGGGCGCAGCAAATCTGCGACCACGACGATGCCGACGAGCAAAGCGACAAGGCTCAGCACCGTGTGGAATGCAGTGTACGTCGCAAGGTCGAACATGGTGAGCCCATCCTTTTGCCTGCTCGGAATTGATTGAACCTGGTTTTGGTAGAACCGCTGCCGCGCGCTCGCTTGCACGAACACGCCATGTTTTGTTTTTTTCGATCCCGCACAAGCCGCAATCGAGTTCCACCCTCGGCATATGAGGACGCGCTACTTGCTTACGGTCCGCAACGCCTTCCGCAGGTTCTCCGCACTTGCTTCCAGCTGCCGTTGTTCCTCCGCGGATAGCTCCGGCTGCATCACCGACACTATTCCGGTTCGGCCGACGACGCTTGGAAGCGAAAGCGTCACGCCAAGCGCGCTGTGGTGACTGCCGATCGCAATGGCGGCGCGCTCGTCGCGCAATATCATTTCCGCGATTCGAGCCGATACAATGCCGATGCCGTATTGGCTCGCGGCGTGGCCTTCGATGATCGTGATGTTGGCGTAGCGCACGTCCTTTTCGAGTTGCGCGCGTATGTCGGCGAGATTCTCGCCGCGTTTCTTCAAAAGCGAAGTCACCGGCACGCCGGCGATGCGCGCCGAAGACCAAAGAAATACCTGCGACGTGCCGTGGTCTCCGATCACCTCAGCATCCACATGGGCGGGATCGACGCCAAAGTGCTTTCCAAGGTGCACGCGGAATCGCAAGCTGTCGAGGAACGTGCCCGTGCTCAGGACGCGGTCGTGTCCGGCCGCCTCGCGGGCGATATCGGCGAGCGGGTCGGGCGGATCGGTGACGGCGACCAACACGGCCCCGGGCGCGGCGCGTACAATTCGCGGAATGATCTCACGGTAGATCTCGGCGTTCTTGGCCAGCAGTTTGAGGCGCCCTTGCGGGTCGCTTCGATCGGTGGCGCCGCCGGTCTTCTCATTAACGCCCGCGGTGACAAGGACGACGCCAGCATCAGCTAGGCCGTCGTAATCAGCATCCCTGATGTCGACTTTCGGACACAGCGGAGTGCCGTAGCGGATGTCGGTTGCGACGGCCTCTGCCGTCTTGCGGTTCCGGTTCACGAGCACGATTTCGCGGGCGCTCCCGCGCGTTGCGGCGGCGAGCGCGATCGCGCAACCGACCTGGCCGGTGCCGACGATACCAAGTTTCATAGGCGTCTCCGTTCCTTCAGCACTGCCCCCGTGGACTCAGAACATGCTCCACACGGATGCCACAACACACTATCCGACCGCGCTTTCAGAAAGCGGCAAGGTCCATCAAATCACAGCAAAGGCGGACGAACTCGATTGCCGACCGTCAAGCTGCGCTGCGATTGCACTGACCTGCGCCCAAACATGGTAGAGCAAACTCCGGTTTCCGGGCGCCGTCTGCAATTAAGGAGATAAGCATGATACCGCGATACAGCGACCACGCCGCCAATGAGCGCACGTTCCTGGCGTGGGTCCGCACCGCGATCGCGATCATGGCTTTCGGGTTCCTGGTCGAAAAATTCGATCTCTTCTTGCAAATCGCCAGCGGGACCCTTGGCCAGCGCGCACTGCCTGCAGGCGGTCAGACAGTCGGAAATATTGCCGGGCTCGTTCTCATCGCGCTCGGTAGCGCCACGATGATCCTGGCAATCATCCGCTTCCGTAGAACGGCTGGATCGATCGACAGTACGGACGTTCGTCCGGACATCGGCGGTCGAGCCGATGCAATTCTCGCGGGGCTTCTTTTCATGCTGGGCGCAACGCTGTTCGTTTATCTTGCGTACGCGGTGATCACCCGCTCCTAGTGGATCCGCAGCGCGATTTTGGTGCCCCCCTCAAGCAACGACTTTGACGACGCCCATCATGCCTTTGTCCTCGTGATCAACGGCGTGACAGTGATACACAAATCGTCCGACGATCTCTGGATCGGTGAATGGAATGGTTACTTTCAATGTGCCGGGGCGTTCGGTCGTTGCCGGCGGAATCGAAACGGTGTCTCGCTGGCTATCTTCGTCTTGGCGGATGCCATTGATTTCGGTCACGACAAATGCCGTCTGGTGAATGTGAAAGCTGTGGTACTGCTGGTCGGTGTTGATGACCGTCCACTCCTCGGTATCCCCCAGTTTCACCGTCTGATCGATGCGGTCGTCGTCCATGACCTTCCCGTCGATCATGAAAACGCTACGGTCGGCGGTTCGGGAATAAATAAGCTGCCGTTGCCGTGCGATCGGGCTCAACCGCACTTCATCGATCCATCGTGAACCATTGACCCGCTGGTGCAGCACTTCGGTTTCGGCTTCCGCCGGATTGCGTGGAGACCCGGCGGAAACAATTGTCGCAATCTGCTGTGCCGGGTCGGGACTGCGCCACGCCTGATTTTGAAACGAAATCGTGCTCATGGCGTATTCACCAGCCGGTGGGCCGATCGCGATCGCGTCAACGCGCTCGCCGGGGCCGAGGAAGAACTCGCTCGTCTTGCGCGGCTGAGACAGCGGATGACCGTCGGTCGCGATCACGTAGAGCGGCATTGCCTCGATGCGAAATTTGATGAAGAGGGTCGCCCCGATATTGGCTATCCGCCAGAACTGCAGTTCTCCCGGCTTGATATCAACCGTCGGATTTAGTTGACCGTTGATCGAAATGATTTCCCGGTTGTTGCCGGGCTCCGCGTGCTTGATCAGAAGGAACCGCTCCGGCAAGCCCGCCAGGATCGGAAACAGGGTTTCCGAACCATCGACCACAAGGGCTCCGGACATCCCGCCAAGCATCTGCTTGGTCACGTAGCCGTGGTCATGCGGATGATACCAGAACAAGCCCGGCCCTTGGCGGCCGGCACTCGGTACATTCACCTCGTATTCAAACTCGCGATCGGGCCGCACCTGGATGAAGACGTTGTCGCTTCTGCCGCGCGGCGAAACACTCATGCCGTGGTAATGCAGATTGGACGGATCGGCGGGCAAATTGTTCCTCAACGAGATCCGCATCACCTCGCCAAGACGAATTCTGAGCAGCGGCGGCAGATAGGAGTTGTTGTAGACAAATCCCGGAAGCTCGACGTCGCCCAGTCGTACTTGGCTTGGCGCGGCGGTGAGCGTCGTCGCGAGCACGCCGTCTCGACTGCGAATTTCCTGGGGTTGTATCAATGTCTGCTGCCCCGCCCCCGCCCGATCGGATCGCAGCAGCGATAGCGCCGGAGCGAAAAGCGTAGCAGCGGTGCGCCAGCCGACGGTGGCGGAAACACCTGCGCGTCCCATCGCCCTGAGGACGGAGCGCCGATTATAACCGAGAGGCTTTGCCTTCATGATGGTGCGGTCTCCGCTACCATTCCAAGCCAAGGATAGCCGCCACCAAAATCGTTTGGAATGCGAAAGATCGCTTGTGCGATTTTGCCTTGATTGTGACTTCCTTGCTATTCGGCGGCGCGCCACAATTTCAAGCGAATCGGAGCAGTCGCCTCAGCACAGCGCGATGGCTTCCGCTTCCGCCCTTCTCGACGCACGCAGCGGCTGAGCGGCGCGGACCATTGCCGCGCGCGATTCGCGCCGGGTCGTCTCACATTTGCCGCGGCGGCAGATCCTTCAGGAACTCTGCCACGTATGGCTTCCAGAACTTCGCGCGCAGATGCGTGAAATGGCCGTGGGTTTCCTCAGTTTCCTCGGTTCCCGGGATCAGCACATATTTGGCGTGCGGGATGCGTGCGATTTCCCGAGCGGTCGAGGCGAGCTCGGGCGGATTGGCTTCGTCATCGGACGAATTGATGGCCATCAGGCGTGCTTTGATTTCGTGAAGATGCGGCGCGGGATTGTAATCCATCACCGCTTCAATGCCCCATAGCGTGTCATTGGCATCGCGTTTCTTGGCGTCCTCCTGAAGCTTTTGGAAAAGGGCGTCGCCGGCCTCGCGCGTCGGCGCCATTTTCTGGATTTGCAGCACGCTCTCAGTCTGCAGGAATCCGTAAGGCGCGGTAACGGTCCAATAGATCGGGTTGGTCTCATAGAAGCCGTTGTGCCAGCCCGGGTCCTGACGGATGGCCTCGGCCGCGATGCGACGCTGGATCCAGTTGCGTCCGCTGATCTCGATCGGCTGACTGGCAATCGCCACCAGCCCGTCCATCAGGTCGGGATACATGTAGCCCCACATCCAGGTGTGCATGCCGCCCATGGAAGAGCCGAGGACGAGACGCAGGTGCTTGATGCCGAGATGTTCGACGAGGAGTTGGTGCTCCGCCGCGATCATGTCCTCGTAGCGATAATGCGGAAACTTGGCCTTGAGCCCGTCGCTCGGCTTGCTCGACCCGCCGCGGCCGATGCCGTCGGGGAGCACGATGAAATATTGCGAGGCATCGAGCAGTTCGCCCGGCGCAAACAACTCGTCCGCAAGCGAGGGTATGAACCAGATCTTGCCGTTGGAACTGGTGCCGTGAAGGAGGATCACAGCGTTGACAATGTCTCCCGCCGCATTGCGCTTCGGCGTGCCGAGCGTGGTGTAATGCTGCTTGAGCTCAGGCAGCGTCTCGCCGCTCTTGAAATGGAAATCCTTGATGATGAAGTCGCCCTCTTGCTGATTGGGCCAGGTCCGTGTCTGGGCATGGGCAGGTGCGGCGAGCGCCAGCAGTGCGATCGCAGCGGCAATGGGACGCTTGATGTTCATGGGAACTCTCCAGGCACGGCGAGCGAGTAGCTGGCCGGTAACGCTAGCGGCGATCTGAACACGAAATCCACGGCGTCACCAGCGCCCGAGGGCCGGCCAACGCCCTGTGGCCGGCAAGGCCGCGAAAAATCCCGCGGATCGTCGGGCAAAGCAGACGTGGGTTCGTCCCGGCCTCGCAAAAGACGCTTGCTGATGCCATTTTGGGGTAGAGAGAATCACCCGGACCCGGTCATTGAACGATCCTGCAAAATACAACCCGGCGCCACCCCCTTCAGCCTCCAGTGGCGGCATCGCTGCGCGCGCCCGCGCGGCTGGCGCCTCCTATCTTGCCGGCCTCAATCCCGAACAGCGCGAAGCCGTGGAGACGCTGGACGGGCCTGTGCTGGTGCTTGCCGGCGCCGGCACCGGCAAGACTCGGGTGCTGACGACCCGGATCGCCCACATCCTGCGTCTCGGCCGCGCGCGGCCCTCAGAAATCCTCGCCGTCACCTTCACCAACAAGGCGGCGCGCGAAATGAAGATACGCGTCGGGGAGATGGTGGGCGAGGTGGTCGAGGGCATGCCGTGGATCGGCACCTTCCACTCCATCGGCGTGAAGATCCTGCGCCGCCACGCCGAGTTGGTCGGCCTCAAGAGCAATTTCACCATCCTCGATGTCGATGATCAGATCCGGCTGCTTAAGCAGATCATTGCGGCCGACGACATCGACGAAAAACGGTGGCCCGCCCGCATCCTGGCCGGCATGATCGATGGCTGGAAGAACCGCGGCCTCACGCCCTCAGACGTCAAGCCCGGCGAGGCCGCGGCGTTCGCCAACGGCCGAGGGCTCAAGCTCTATGCGGCCTATCAGGAGCGCCTCAAGACCCTCAACGCGGTCGACTTCGGCGATCTGCTGCTCGAGAACATCCGGCTGTTCCGCGAGCATCCGGACGTGCTGCGGCAATATCAGCATCGCTTCAAATTCATCCTGGTCGACGAGTACCAGGACACGAACGTCGCCCAGTACCTGTGGCTCCGCCTCCTCGGCCAGAGCACCTCTTCACCTGAAGGGGGAAGGCCGCCTTCGCACGAGCTTGGTAATGGCACCTTGGCCGCTCTTTCTTCTCCCTCCCCCCTTGTGGGGGAGGGTCGGGGTGGGGGGTCGGGAGATTATGGCGCTGAAGTGCCTCATCTCGCGCCCCCCACCCCCGACCCCTCCCCGCAAGGGGGAGGGGAGAAGAGTTCGCGCCCGCTGAAAAACATCTGCTGTGTCGGGGATGACGACCAGTCGATCTACGGCTGGCGCGGGGCGGAGGTCGACAACATCCTGCGCTTCGAGAAGGACTTTCCGGGCGCCAAGGTGATCCGGCTCGAGCGCAATTATCGTTCGACCGGCCACATCCTCGCTGCGGCCTCGCATCTGATCGCGCATAACGAAGGTCGCCTCGGCAAAACGCTGCGCTCCGAACAGGAGTCCGGCGAGAAGGTGACGGTCACCTCGGCCTGGGATTCCGAGGAGGAGGCCCGCGTCATCGGCGAGGAGATCGAGCAGCTTCAGCGCGCGGGTCACTCGCTCGACGAGATCGCCATCCTCGTGCGTGCCTCGTTCCAGATGCGCGAGTTCGAAGATCGCTTCGTCACTCTCGGCCTGCCCTATCGCGTCATCGGCGGCCCGCGGTTCTATGAGCGCGCCGAAATCCGCGATGCGCTTGCCTACCTGCGCTGCATCAATTCCGATACGGACGACCTTGCCTTTGAGCGCATCGTCAACGTGCCCAAACGCGGGCTCGGCGACGCAACCATCAAGGTGCTTCACGATCACGCCCGCGCCGCTGGCCTCGCCCTGATGCCGGCGACGCGCGCCATCATCGCGACGGACGAATTGAAGAGCAAACCGCGCCAGGCGCTGCGCGATCTTCTCGTGGCCTTCGACCGCTGGCGCGAGCAGCGCGATCTCCTCCCGCATACTGCGCTCGCCGAGATCGTGCTCGAAGAGTCGGGCTACATCGATATGTGGAAAGCCGACCGCTCGGCCGACGCCGCCGGACGCCTCGAAAACCTCAAGGAGTTGGCGCGCTCCATGGAGGAATTCGAGAACCTGCAGGGCTTCCTGGAGCACATTTCGCTCGTCATGGATGCCGACAAGCTGGGCGGCGCCGAGGCAGTCTCGATCATGACGTTGCATTCCGCCAAGGGTTTGGAGTTCGACACGGTGTTCCTGCCGGGCTGGGAAGAGGGCCTCCTGCCGCACCAGCGCTCGCTCGATGACAATGGCCGCGCGGGCCTCGAGGAAGAACGCCGCCTTGCTCACGTCGGCCTGACACGGGCGCGGCGTCGCGCAAAAATCTATTTCGTCGCGAACCGCCGGATGCGCGGCACTTGGTCGAGCACCATTCCCTCGCGCTTCGTCGATGAACTGCCCGAACACAACGTCGCAGTCGAGGAAGCGCGTGGCTTCGGCGGCTTCGCCGGCTACGGCAATGTCGGCGCCTCGCGTTTCGACGAGATGGAGAGTTTCGGTTCGACCTACCGCACGCCCGGATGGCAGCGCGCCCGCAACAATCGCGGCGGACAGGGTGGCGGCGGATTCGGCGGCTCCGATAAAGGTGGCTTCCGCGATGCTGGCACGTCGTGGACGAATTCGACGTCGGGCAGCCGCGAATTCGGGTCCGCCACCGGCTCTCGATCCGGCGGTGGCGCCGGCGCCAAAACGAACGCGCGGCCAGGCTTCCGATCAGGCCCCATCACCATCGAAGGCGAGCTGGTGGCGAAATCCACCGGCACCGTCTCGGCTTTCACGGTCGGCGACCGGGTGTTCCACACGAAGTTCGGCAACGGCAATGTCGTCCACGTCGAGGGCAACAAGCTCACCATCGCCTTCGACCGCGCCGGCGAAAAGAAGGTGGTGGACAGCTTCGTCGAACGCGTGTGAGGACGAGACGGCGCTCAACCCGACCTATTCTGTCCAACGGGAAAAAAGCGGGAGCGCCCATGCTCACGAACAGTCGCGACATAAAACGTCGTCTTGAAAAGGAAGGATGGGTACTGGAGCGCGTAACTGGTTCACATTATATTTTCAAGCATACGGGATCAGCCGACACGATCGTTTTGCCGCATCCTAAAAAAGACTTGGGTCCTGGTTTGGTTAGGGAGATATACAAGAAAGCGCGCTGGAAACGAGACTGAGGTTCATATGCCCCACTACGTGGCGATTGTGGAGGACGCCGGACCAGGCTTGGCGGTCGGCGTTTGGTTTCCCGACCTGCCGGGCTGCTTCTCGGCCGGAGATGATATTGATGAAGCAATGAGTAACGCAAAAGAAGCGTTAGCTCTATATGCCGAATCGCGCGCCAAGGAAGGGGAGGCGCTACCGGCTCCACGCACCGTCTCCGCATTGAAGGATGATCCGGAGGTGGCCCCCGATTTGCGCAATCATACGGTCGCGTTGATCTCCTTGCCGGCGGCCACGGTGGATGCCGCGGAGTAGACATCACCTCGCCTCTTGAAAGCTTCCGAATAGCTAGAATACGTTTGGCTTGCGCGCAATGCGCATCAGAGCGACGTTGTTCGCACTAAAAAATCATCGGAGCCGAATCGGGAGGACAACATGTGCAAGCAGGGCTTCGGCCGGCTCATTGCCGGCGCGGCAGCAATTTCCATCATGATGATCAGCAGTGCGTCGGCGCAGGCGCCGCCGCCGACCTCGCCGCCGCAGATTGCGCCGGCGCTGGTGCCGTCGCTCTCAGTCGACTTGATGACGACCCAGGGCACCAACGAGTTCAAGGCGCTATGGAAGACGATGGAGGCGAAGATCGTCGAGGTGGCGCCCATCAGTAGTCACCTACCGGGCTACGACAAGGCCTATGACATCGCGCCCCATGCCGGCGAAGCGGGCTTCGATGATTCTTCGTGGCCGAAGATCGAGCCCAAGGACCTCGCGGCGCGCCGCGGCGGCGGCAAGGTGTCGTTCATCTGGTATCGCACCAGCCTTACGATTCCCGCGAAGATCGGCGAATTCAACACCGCAGGCGCCAAGATCGTACTGACGGCCTATGTCGATGACTACGCGGAAATCTGGGTGAACGGCGAAGTCCCGCGCCGCGCCGGCATCACGAGCCCCGCGACCATCCAGGGCTTCAACATCCCGAACCGCGTCGTGCTAACCGATTCGGCAAAGCCCGGCGACACGATTCAGATCGCGGTGTTCGGCATCAACGGACCGATCTCGGTGGCGCCGTCGAACACCGTGTGGTTCCGCCAAGCCTCGATCGAATTGTACAAGTGACACGTAGCTGGTCCGATAGACCGTATCACCGAGCGCCATCGCGCTCCGAAAAACGCAGCGCGCGTGCCTAATCTCTCGGCGCGCCGCGCCCGCGAAAGCTGATGCAAAACCGAAACAATGACCTATTATCACGGACAAGCTGCAGGGAAGCGGCTGTTCACAAGGGAGGCTTACCCATGTCCAAGATTACGAGTCGAATTGCCGGTCTTTCATTGACCGCGGCGCTGGCCGCCGGCCTCACCACTTCGGCGAGCGCCCAGTTGCTTGCGCACAAAGACCTGTCGCTCGCGATGGCGACGACGATTGCCCAGACTGCGATCGATACCTGCAAGTCACAGGGCTACAACGTGTCCGTGCACGTAGTCGGCCGCGAGGGCCAGGTGGTCCTCGGCGTGCGCAGCGATGGCGCCGGCCTCGCTACCTTCGAGAACTCGATGAAGAAGGCCTACACCGCGCGCACCTTTGCGCGATCGTCGGGTGAATTCGCCGCGGGTGTCAAAGGCAACCCCAATGCAGGCGCGCTTTTCCTCACCAACATCACGCCGGCGCAAGGCGCGCTGCCGATCAAGGTCGGCAGCGATACGATCGGCGCGATCGGCGTTTCGGGCGCGCCGGGCGGCGAGAAGGATGAAGTCTGCGCCAAGGCGGGCATCGACAAGGTCGCCGCCGAACTGAAGTAATCGGCGTTGCAGCATAAACAACCCTGATGTTTTCCCGACGCGCCGGCCTTGCGGCGCGGCTGTCATAATGGAGACCTAACGATGTCCACGAACGTAGTACGCGTTGCCGGCTTCTCGCTCGTCGCGGCCTTTGCCGTGAGCCTCGCCGGTTCGGCGGATGCCCAGCTCATCACCCACAAGGAGATCTCGACTGCCATGGCGATGACCATGGCCGAGACTGCCATCGCGACCTGTAAGACCAATGGCTACAACGTATCGGCCAATGTGGTCGGCCGTAACGGCGAGGTCATCGTCGCCATGCGCGGCGACAGCACCGGCCCGCACACCCTCGAAAACTCCATGAAGAAGGCCTACACGGCACGCGCCCAGCGCCGGCCGTCAGGCGATTTCGGCGACGCCATCAAGGACAACTTCACCGCCGGCGCACTCCACCTTTCCAACATGACCACCGCACGCGGCGCCTTGCCGATCAAGGTGGGCGAGGAGACGATCGGAGCGATCGGCGTGTCCGGCGCGCCGGGCGGCGAAAAGGACGAAGCCTGCGCCAAGGCGGCCATCGACAAAGTCGAAGCGCAGCTGAAGTAGGAACTGACGGCTTTCTCCCTCTCCGAAACCGGAGAGGGAGACTACGCCGCGCGGCGGTGCATGGCCTTTCCGCTCGCGACGTCTCCCTGAATCATCTTGACGCTGCGTTCGATCGCGGAGAACAGACGGCCGATCTCGCTCGCGGCCGCCGAGCCCGGATCGTACTCGCGGGCGCCTTCGCCTTCAGCAAGCGCCAGCGAGTAGGTCGTGCGGTTGGTAATCTGGCCGCCCCAGACCGGTGCCTTGAGATCGTCGAGGGATTTGCGCGCAGAGGTAGCGATCGGCGCTTCATTGCCGTCGCGCACTGCAGGTGCACCGTTGACGACGATGGCATACGGTTTGCGGCGCTCCCGACAATAGGCGATCGTCTCCTTGACGGCGTCGAGGTCGAATACCGACGGCCGCGCCGGGATCACAACGAGCGTAGCGGCGCGGATCGCATCATTGACGACGCCGGAGATCTGCGGCGGGGTGTCGATGAAGACCCATTCGAGCTCGGCATCTTTGGCGGCCTTGACGACGTTATCGATGCCGCGCACGCCGTTGCGCAACAAGAGCTCATTACCTTTGCGCAGGCTGTGCCAGAGCGTCAGCGAGCCCTGGGGATCGGCATCGACGAGAAGACAGCGGCGCGATGCTTTGTTGGCGTAGGCAGAAAGATGCGCGGCCAAGGTGCTCTTGCCCGAGCCGCCTTTGCGCGACGCGAAGGTGATGATGACCATTTGAACCGGGCTCCTTCGTATTATTGTCAGTGCGCGGCGCGGCATGGCAGGCCGCGAAAGGAATTTTCTCCAGCTAGAATCGATCTGCGGCTGATTCGCAAGAGTCCGCAACTAAACGTTGCTCGCGAACCGCCCTCGAAGTGACTCAAACAACACAATGGACGGCGGATATTGCCGCGGCATCGCTCGCACTACCGTCGCCGCATCTGAAACAGGCACAAGGCGGCGATCATGATGACGCCGCCGAGAATTTGGATCGGCGTCAGGCGATCACCAAGGACGATTGCGCTGAGCACGGCCGTCATGAACGGCTCGAGGTTCATGTACAGCGCGGTCCGAAACGGCCCGATCCGCTGGGTCGAGAGATAGAGGGTAAAGAACGCCGAAGTGGTGGCGACGCCGACACCGATGGTCGCGATCCAGCCAAGTGGTGTCTGCGGCCAATGCCAATCCCAGGCAATGAGCGCCACCACCACAAATATCGGCAGCGATGCCCACATCGTGTACCAGGTGACGAGGCGCGGATCGGCAGTGTTGAGGGCCGCGCGGGTGATGAGGAGCATGGCGGTGCGGGCAAGCGCGCCGCCGAGCGCCGCAAGAATCCCGAGCAGGGCCAGCTCGCCCGGATTTGCCCCGATGATAAGGGCGAGGCCGAAAAACGCGACCAGCGCGGCTGCAGCCCCCGCCCAGGTGAATTGGTCGAGGCCGGTCAATGCTCCGATCAGCCCGGTCATCAACGGATAGGTGAAGTAGGTGAGGATCGCGATCGACACCGGGATGAGGTCGATCGCCTTGAACACCCCGACCAGGTTGAGCGTCAGGACGAGGCCGAGCGCGAGCGCTATCCATTTCATGCGCGGGCTGAGCGGCGTTGCCGCCGGTCCGAGACGCAGCCAGAGGAACATGAAGGCGATGCCGATGCCGGCGCGAAACACCAGCAAGCTCACGACGTCGCTACCGCCCTCAAGCGACAATTTGGCGAGAACATCAGAGCACGTGAACAGCAGCGCCGTTGCCAGCACCGGGCCAAGTTGATGGAGGGTGCCGCGAACGCCTTGCGGCGGCTTGTCTGTCACGTTGCCTCCCGTGTTGCCGCGATCCGCAGCTTTGAAGGAGGGCCTCAATAGCATGGTGCGGCCCGTCAGGTCAGAAGTGACCGATGCAACCCATCCATGTGGAAAACAGCCGGCGATGGCTGTGAATCATCGATGGATAGACGGAGAAGACTTTTCAGGCGGCCGCGGTGGCGGAGCGATGCCAACCCGTTTGATCATTGCCGAGGCGGAGCGCAGCGGGGGAATCTCAAATTGGTAATCTTTGCCGAGCTGTATCCCAGACTCGCTTCTCCGCAATCAGTGCTGAAAACGTTGAATTAGCTGTGGACGGACGGTGGACCGCCGTTGCATGGGTTTGTGCATGTCTGACGCCGCAAGCAACGATGCGATTAGCCGAGACCCGCCTGGGGAAAACTCGGTGGTCGCCCGCGTTGCGACCGACGCCGTGACGGCGCGCAGGCTCGGCGACGTGCTGGCTGAACTGTTCGCGCCTGGCGAGGCCGTCATCGCTGCCTTCGCGACCGGCCCGGGCGGGACCGGTGGCGCACTCGGCCGTGGCAGCAAAAATGACCTCGACTGGACCGTCGAGGTCTATTTCCAGCATGGCCCCGACGAGAACGCCGTGCGCGCGCGCATCGGCGAACTTGCCGACGCCGATACTGCGCGGCGCCTTGCTTTTGGCACGGTCGCAAAGCGCGACTGGGTCGCCGCGAGTTTGGCCGGATTGCCGCCGGTCGAGGCCGGGCGCTTCTTCGTGCACGGCTCCCACGATCGTCTGCGTATTCCGCCGAACCGCATCGCCATCGAGATCGAAGCGGCACTCGCTTTCGGTACCGGCCACCACGCGACGACGCGCGGCTGCCTCCTCGCGCTCGACCGACTGCTCAAGCGGCGCCGCCCGCGTGCCATTCTCGATGTCGGCACCGGCACCGGCGTGCTCGCCATCGCGGCAGCGCGGGCGAGCCACCGCCGTGTGCTCGCGGGCGACATCGACCGCACCAGCGTGCGCGTCGCGCGGGACAACGCCCGCCTCAACCGTACCGCTGCCGCGATCGAAACGATCTTCGCGAACGGCGTCGCCGATCGCAGAGTCCGCGACCGCGCGCCATTCGATCTCATCTTCGGCAACATCGTGCTGATCCCATTGAAACGGCTGGCGCGGCCGTTGGGCGTGCTCATCGCGCCGGGCGGCCATATCGTGCTGTCGGGACTGCTGGCAGGCGAAGCCAACGCGGCGATCGCGGCCTACCGTGCGGTCGGTCTTGTCCTGGAACGCCGCATCACGCTCGACGGCTGGACGACATTGGTCGTGGTCCGGCCGGCTGCACAACGGCTGCGCGGCCATTTGCGGCCTCTACGCTAAATTTGCTACACCGCTGCCGCGTTAGCCCGGACTCCGTGACAGTCCGCCGCGAAGTTGTTCCGCGATTAGCAACGAGGTCATCATGTATCCGAACACGAACCTCTACACCGATGGCGCATGGAAACCGGCGGTCAGCGGCAAGACGCTCGAGGTGCTCAATCCCGCGACCGGCGATCCGATCGGCACGGTGGCCCATGCGGAGAAGGCCGATCTCGATATCGCGCTCGCCGCGGCGCAACGGGGCTTCGAGACCTGGCGCAAAGTGTCGGCCCATGAGCGCTACCGATTGATGCGCAAGGCCGCCGACATCCTGCGCGGTCGCATCAACGACGTCGCGGCCACCATGACCATGGAGCAAGGCAAGCCGTTGGCCGAGGCCAAGGGCGAGACCATGGTCGCGGTCGAGATCATCGATTGGTTCGCCGAGGAAGCAAGACGCTCCTATGGCCGCACCGTGCCCGCCCGCATGGATGGCGTCTACCAGCTCGAAGTGAAGGAGCCGGTCGGGCCGGTCGCGGCATTCACGCCGTGGAATTTTCCGATCAACCAGGCGGTGCGGAAGATCTCCTGCGCTGTCGCGGCCGGATGCTCGATCATCATCAAAGGCCCGGAGGAGACGCCGGCCGCTTGCGCAGCGCTCGTCAGTGCCTTCGTCGAGGCCGGCCTTCCGCCGGGCGTCATCAACCTCGTATTTGGCGTCCCTGCGGAAATTTCGTCCTATCTCATCCCGCACCCGGTCATCCGCAAAATCTCGTTCACCGGGTCGACCGCGGTCGGCAAGCAGCTTGCGGCGCTTGCCGGCGCGCACATGAAACGCGTCACCATGGAGCTCGGCGGCCATGCACCGGCGATCGTGTTCGCGGATGCCGATCTCGACACCGCGGCAAAGATCTTGAGTGCGAACAAGTATCGCAACGCCGGTCAGGTTTGCGTCTCGCCGACGCGCTTCCTGGTGCAGGAGCCGGTGTACAAGCAGTTCGTCGACAAGTTCGTGACGGCGGCGAAGGCGATCAAGGTCGGCGACGGCCTCAAGGAGGATACGCGCATGGGCCCGCTGGCCCACAGCCGCCGGCTCGACGCCATCGAAGGCTTTGTCGCCGACGCGGTCGCCAAGGGTGCCACGGTCGAAACCGGTGGCCGACGCATCGGCAACAAGGGCTACTTCTTCGAGCCGACGGTGCTCACCAACGTGCCGCGCGAAGCCCGCATCATGAACGAGGAGCCGTTCGGTCCGGTCGCGATCGTGAACGCGTTCGACAGCTTCGACGACGTCGTGACGGAGGCAAACCGGCTGCCGTACGGCCTCGCCGCCTATGCCTACACGCGCTCGACCAAGACCGCGGCCGCCATCGGCCACGCGATCGAAAGCGGCATGGTGTCGATCAACCACCACGGCCTCGCGCTGCCGGAAGTGCGCTTCGGCGGCATCAAGGATTCCGGCTTCGGCAGCGAGGGCGGCGCCGACGCGCTCGACGCCTACTTCAATACGAAGTTCATCACCCAGCTGAACGCGTGACGCTCAGCCTCTGCAGGTGCCTGTAGCCCGGATGAAGCGAAGCGTAATCCGGGACCGACCGCGCTACCCCGTGAGACCTGCCCCGCATTGCGCTTCGCTCCATGCGGGCTACGCTACATCCTTAAGGCCTGCTCAGCGGGGATGTAGGGCAGCTTCAGCGCATCGGCGACGGCCTTGTAGGTGATCTGGCCCTCATGAACGTTGAGGCCGGCGCGCAGGTGCGGGTCCTGGCCGAGGGCGATGCGGTAGCCTTTGTCGGCGAGCGCGATCACGAATGGCAGCGTCATGTTATTGAGCGCGAAGGTTGAGGTGCGTGCAACCGCGCCCGGCATGTTGGTGACGCAGTAGTGCACGACGTCATCGACGATGTAGGTCGGATGGGAATGGGTCGTCGGCCGCGAGGTTTCCGAGCAGCCGCCCTGGTCGATCGAAACGTCGACAATAACGGAGCCGGGCTTCATGGCTTTGACGGTTTCCGCTGAGATGAGCTTCGGCGCCGTGGCGCCCGGGACCAGCACCGTGCCAATGACGAGATCGGCGCGGCGGCACAGGGGTTCGATGGTGTCGCGGGTCGAGAACACTGTGCTTACGCCTTTCAAGGTGTTGTCGATGCGCCGCAGCGCATCAGGACTGCGGTCGACCACAGTCACGTCGGCACCCATGCCGGCGGCGATCCGGGCTGCATTGGCCCCGACCACGCCGCCGCCCAGCACCAGCACATAAGCGGCCGCCACGCCCGGCACGCCACCGAGCAGCACGCCCCGCCCGCCGATCTCCTTTTCGAGACAGTGCGCGCCCGCCTGCGGCGCCATTCGCCCCGCGACCTCCGACATCGGCATCAGCAGCGGCAGTCCGCCCTGCGCGTTCGTCACCGTCTCGTAGGCGATGGCGATGCAGCCCGATGCGAGCAAATCCTCGGCCTGTTCGCGGTCGGGTGCGAGATGAAGGTAAGCGAACAGAACCTGACCGCGCTTGAGCTTTTTGCGTTCCGGGGGCAGCGGCTCTTTGACCTTGACGATCAACTCGGCCTGGTCGAATACCCGGTCGGCATTCGGCGCGATCTCGGCACCCGCAGCGACATAAGCTTCGTCGGTGAGCCCGGCGCCGGTGCCGGCATTCGTCTCGATCAAGACGCGATGACCCTTGAGCGTCAGTTCGCGCACCGTCGATGGCACCAGACCGACGCGGAATTCGCTGTCCTTGATCTCTTTCGGCACGCCGACCAGCATCCCTGCCTCCCGTTGCAGCCGCCTAGAGCGACCTATCAGCATCATAGGAAAAGCGAATAACGACCATAAGCAAATGCCATCTTGCGCATGCGCTATGCGCCTATGCAAATAGGCCGAACGTCACGGAGGAAACTGCAAATGTTGGGCAAAGCCCAACGCGCACCGCGCGGAAAGATCGACTTGCGCACACGAATTTTTGCGCGCACCGCCGCGCTCCTTGCCGTCCTGAGCGTTGGTGCTTTCGTCACAACCGCTGCCACGGCGGCCGACCGCATTCGCATTGCGGCGCAGAAGACCGGAACGCTCGCCTGGGAGCTCGATATCATCCGCAGCCACAACCTCGACAAGGCGGCCGATCTCGACATCCAGGTGGTCGAGCTTGCTTCGCCCGAGGCCGGCAAGATCGCGCTGCGCAGCGGCTCCGCTGACCTGATCGTCTCCGATTGGCTGTGGGTCAACCGCGAACGCGCCCTTGGCGATAATCTCGTCTTCTATCCGTACACGAGCACGCTTGGCGCCGTCATGACGCCGGCAAGCTCGCCGATTGCCAGTATCGCCGATCTCAAGGGCCGTAAGCTCGCGATTGCCGGCGGTCCATTGGACAAGAGCTGGCTCATGCTCCAGGGGGTCGCCCGCCGCGAGGGCATCGATCTCAAGACCCAGGCGACTATCCTTTACGGCGCCCCGCCGCTGCTCTCGGCGAAGGCGCTGGAAGGCGAGCAGGACGGGACCCTGACGTTTTGGAATTTCTGCGCCGAGCTTGAAGGCCGCGGCTTCAAGCGCGCGATCGATATGGAGGCGATCGAGAAGCGCCTCGGCGCGAGCGGTCCGGTCGCCATGATCGGCTACGCGTTCAATGGAGATTGGGCGGCGAAGAACCGCGCGGCCGTGGCGCGATTCCTCAAGGTCGCTGCCGAGGCGAAGGACATTCTCGCCGCGTCGCCGGACGAATGGCTGCGGCTGGCGCCGCGCATCGGCGTCACCGACAAGTCCGGGCTCGAAATCTACCGCAAGCGGTACAGTGAAGGCGTTCCGCGCCGCCCGATTGCGGACGAGGAGAACGACGCCAAGGCGCTTTATCGCGTACTGGCCGACGTCGGCGGAGCCGACCTCGTCGGTCCGGCGCGGGAGCTGGCCAAGGGGACATTCTACGACCCGGGGAAGTCCGATTGAATGGCGTCGCCCGGCTGATCTCGCTCGGCGCACTCATCGCGGCCTGGTATGCCGGATCGGCGATTGCGGGCTCGCGGGCATTGCCCTCGCCCGATGCGGTCGGTCTTACCCTATGGCACGAAGCAGAGAGCGGCGCGCTCGCCTTCAATCTCGGCGTGACGCTGGCAAGGGTCGTCGTTTCGTTCGTCATTGCGATGGCGCTCGGCACCGTGCTCGGCGTGTGGATGGGACGTCATCGCCTCGTTGACCGCTTCGCCGACCCCTGGCTCGTGGCGCTGCTCAATTTGCCGGCCCTCGTCATCATCGTCATGGCCTATGTGTGGGGCGGGCTCAACGAACCGTCCGCCATCGCGGCGGTTGCGCTCAACAAACTGCCCAATGCGACGGTCACCGTGCGCGAAGGCGCGCGCTCCCTCGACCGCCAGCTCGACGAAATGGCGCAGGTGTTCGACATGAGCGGGTGGACGCGGCTGCGGCATGTGCTGGTGCCCCAGCTTGCGCCCTATCTCGCCGCGGCGGCGCGATCAGGGCTCTCGCTCGTCTGGAAAATCGTCCTCATCGTCGAGCTGTTGGGCCGCTCCAACGGCGTCGGCTTCGAGATCGGTATCGCATTTCAGCTGTTCGACGTCACGCGCATCCTCGCATATGCTATCGCCTTCGTCCTTGTCATGCTGGCGATCGAATCCTTCCTGGTGCAGCCGATTGAACGACACGTCTCCCGCTGGCGGCCCAAACCGGCTTGAAAGCCAACTTGACGTCAGCATCCGCGAAAAATCTTACCGCTCCGCTTCGGGCGCTCGCGTCGACGTGCTGCGCGACCTCGCCTTCACGCTTCCTGCGGGCACGGTCGGTGCGCTCGTCGGCCCGTCGGGCTGCGGCAAGACGACATTGCTGCGCATCATCACCGGGCTCGATCGCGATTTTGCCGGCACGGTGAAGCTGCCCGATCACGGCAAGCTCGGCATGGTTTTCCAGGAGCCGCGGTTGTTGCCGTGGCGCACGGTCGAACAGAACGTACGGCTCGGCGCGCCAGCCGCCACCGACGCAGAGCTTGATGCGCTCTTCGCGGCGCTCGGCCTAGCCGCGCATCGCCGCCATTTTCCGGGCGAGCTGTCGCTCGGCCAGGCCCGCCGCGTCGCGCTCGCGCGCGCCTTTGCGGTCAAGCCGGATTTGTTGGCGCTCGATGAGCCGTTCGTGTCCCTCGATGCCGCGCTGGCCTTCCACCTGCGCGAGGAACTTGCGGCCCTGGTGGCGAGCCTGAAGATCACCACTCTCCTCGTCACTCACGACATCGACGAAGCAATCGGCCTCGCCGATCGGCTATTCCTGCTGTCGTCGAGCCCGACTCACGTCATCGGCGAAGTGCCGATCCCCCGCCCGCGCGAAACGAGAACGGCTGCCGAGCTTGAAAAAATCCGAAACGAGATCGCGCGCGTTCGCGGCCAGTTCACGCCGGCTGCGCCGCGCGGCGGATGATGCCGCGCTGCGGGTTGTAGCCCAGCACCGCGAGCAGAAAGAACAACACTGTACAGGCGCCGACGACCGCGGCGGCAATGGGTTCAAATTCGCCGTACAGGGCGAACCGGATCAGCTCGACCGCATGCGTGAACGGGTTCGCGAGCGCTGTGTAATACAAAAGCTCGGAGCCGCCCTCACGCAGCTTCCACAGCGGATAAAGCGCCGAGGAGAAGAAGAACATCGGGAACATCACGAAGTTCATGGCGCCGGCGAAATTCTCGAGCTGCTTGATGTGCACCGAGAGGAAGAGCCACAGCGATCCGAGCATCAGCCCGGACAAGATCAGGGCCGGCAATACGGCGAGCCAGTATTGAGGCGGAAAGGTCACGTCGAACAAGATGCAGACGGCGAGGAAGACATAGCAAGTGATCACGGCGAGTGCGGTGCCGGCGACAAGCTTGCAGATCAGGAGCACCCAACGCGGCAGCGGCGCCGTCAGCAGCAAACGCATCACGCCCATCTCGCGATCGTACACCATGGAGAGCGAGGACTGCATGCCGTGAAACAGCAGAATGATGCCGAGCAGGCCCGGCACGATGTAAACCTGGTAGGTGATGTAGGTCTTGTACGGCGGAATGATCGAGACGCCGAACACGTTGTAGAAGCCCGCCGCGAACACCGCGAGCCACATCAGCGGCCGCACCAGCGCGGAGAGCAGCCGTCCGCGCTGCTGGACGAATTTGGTGAGTTCGCGCGTGGTCAGCGCCCTGAGGGCGCGGCCGACATGCGCGGCGCGATGTCCGATTTCCATGGCGTCTACTTGTTCAAATGGCAGGGACTCTCGGGCTCGTCATCGCCCAAAGTGTCGAGCTCGTTGGTGCGGTGAAGAAAGCCCTCCACGGGCGCGCTGGCGACGACCTGATAGGGCGCGGCCAGTAGCACGGCCTGACGTACCTGGTGGTCCCATGGCCGCACGCTGACCGGCAATCCCTTGTCGCCGTCGAAGCCGTTGTCGCCGAGGATGAAATCGCGCTGCTTCTTGAAGTCGGTCGAACGGGTGCGCAACACCGACTGCACCACCATCTTCACTGCGATCCAGGCCGCCCAGTCATCGCCTTCCATGCGGCGGCCGCCGGAGCGTTTGTCGAACCGCGCATTGACCTGCGGCGCGCCGTTGTGCTCCCAGGTCCAGTGCCAGGCGACCGGCTCGAGGTCAATCGCGCCCACCACCGGTCGCGGCAGGACCGTGTGATAGGGGACTTGGCGGACGAAATCGAAGGCGTCGTCGGCGACGAAGACTGCATCGTAGTTGCCGCGGATCGCGGAGAGCAGGGCCGGATCGTTCTGTTCGCGCTCGCGCGGATCGGTGCCCGGTTTGAAATGCTGGTTGGCGACGATCTTGGCGCCGAATTTCTGCACGGATCGGGTGAAGGCTTTCGTGGTCTCGGCGTCGGCCGGCTGCGGACCCTCGAAGACCAGGATGTCGCGCCATTTGCGGGACACGAGATACTGCATCAACGCATCCATGCGCATCGCAAGGCTCGGCGTGACATGCACGAACTCGCGCGCGCAGAGATCGCGCCGCAGTGTGTCGTCCGGCGCAGAAACGTTGAACAGCAAGGCGTCGCGGCCTTTGACCGCCGCCGCCAGCGGTTTGAAAGCCTCCGCCGGGGCATCGATCAGAAAAAATCCGATCTTGCGCGCCTCCATCGCCTCGGTCACGGCGGGCGTCACCTCGGCGGCCGACTTGACGGTGATCCGCTCAAGCGAGAACTCGGTGTTGAGTACCCGCATCAGCGCCGCGGCCTCGTCGACGCCGATCTGCGCCCCGGTGAACGGATGCTCGCGCATCTTAAGGATCAGCCGCTCATAAGCGCGTACCGGCTCGTGGCGTGGATCACCGGCGATCTCCACGAAGCCGATGGTGACGTGCTGACGCGGTTGCGACGGTGCGGGCGCTTGCGGCGCGGGTGGGCTCGGCGGCGATTGCGCGAATGCCGACGTGGCGAGAGCGAGAAAGACAGATGACACCAGAGTCGCAGGGGCAACGGCGCGAAGCGCCGTGCCGACGCGAGGCCAGCGGCTGCAACAGCGGGCACGCTTCGCTTTACCCACCCTACACATACCAATCGTTATAGCTTGGCCGACGTGCGCGTTAATCATCGATGACAACGCCCCACGGAATGCGGCCGACCGGAATCGAAATGACGGCTTTGCGACTCGGCAAATCGATCACGGTGACGTCGTCGCCGAAGCCGTTGGCCACATAAAGCGTCTTCTCGTCACGCGTCATGCCGAGACCCCAGGCTCGTTTGCCGACGAGGATGTAACCCTGGATCTTGCGTGTCGGGACATCAACGACAGCGACGTGGGCGGCATGGCCGAGCGTCACATACGCGGTCTTGCCGTCCTTGGTGATGCGCAGATCGACGGGCGTCACGTCGGTCTTGCGCATGCCGGGCGGCAGAAAATCGAGCTTGCCGCTGACCACGAATTTCTCGCGGTCGATGATGTAAACCTCGCCGGAGAGTTCGGTGGAGACCCACAGCTCCTTGCCGTCGGGTGTGGCCGCGAAGCGGCGCGGCCGGGTGCCCACCACCACGTCCTGCACCACATTGCCGCTGTCGGCATCGATGAGATGGATGAGGTCCCCGACCTCCGAGGTCACGTAGACGTTGTGACCGTCCTCGCTCACGTATACGCCTTCCGGCTCGGCGCCGGTCGGAATTTCCTGGATGATGATGTTCTGGTCCATATCGATGACGGAGAGCGATGAGCCCTCCTCGTTCGACACGTAGATGCGACGCCGTTTCTCGTCGATGCCGAAAGTCTCGGGGCTCGAGCCGGTGGAGAGCTTGCCCACCACTTCGAGCTTGGCGACATCGATGATGTCGATCACGTCATCATCGCCGCAGGCGACGTAGAGCTTGGTGTGATCGGCGTTGAAATGCATGTCGCGCGGGCGGCGCGAGGTCTTGAGGTCCTTCACGACCTTGTAGGTCTTGGGATCGATCACGATCAGGTTATTGGTCTTCTCGTTGCTGACGAAAATAAGGCCCGTCCCCTTCGCCGATCCGCTCGCGCTCGAATTTGCGAGCAGCACAGCGGCGAGCACTAGGGCGGCACAGGATCGCAGGGCGACAGAAATGACGGCAGCAACGGATGCTGGCCGTTGCAGAAGCCTCTCGATGGGCACGGTGGGTTCTCTTTACTTGCGAAGTCGCTTAAACCCAGCGTACGACTTATTCAAGCAGCCGGGCAAGGCGCAAACCGGCGCAGGCGCGCGAACCGCGCGCCGGGCCTGGGAGGATGAAAGGTTGATGGACGCACGCTCCGGCGCGGCATTCGCTGGGCCCGCTCTGTTGCTCGATAATGTGGTGAAGACCTATGGGCCGGTGCGGGCGGTCGATGGTGTCAGCCTCAAAGCGTGGCCGGGCGAGTTCATCGCGCTGCTGGGGCCGAACGGCGCCGGAAAATCCACGTTGTTCCAGCTGCTCTCTGGGCTGTTCGTTCCGGATTCCGGGCGCATCGAGGTGATGGGCCACGACATGACGCGCAACCCTGTTCCGGCCCTCGCGCGGCTCGGCATCGTGTTCCAGCAGCCGACGCTCGACTTGGAGTTGTCGGTCCTGGCGAATCTCCTGTTCCACGCGGGCTTGCACGGCATCCCACGCGCCGTTGCGCGACCCCGCATCGACGCCGAACTCAAGCGTCTCGGTCTCGCCGACCGCGCGCACGACAAAGCCGCGAAGCTCAGCGGCGGCAATCGCCGGCGCGTCGAACTCGCCCGCGCGCTGCTTCACGAACCGAGCGTGCTCCTGATGGACGAGGCGACCGTCGGCCTTGATCCGGCGAGCCGCAGCGATCTCCTCAAGCTGCTGCTCACGATGCGCACCGAGCGCGCGGTCGCGGTGCTGTGGGCGACGCACTTGTGCGACGAGGTCGGCGACGCCGACCGGGTGATCGTGCTTCACAAGGGCAAGATCCTCGCCGATACGACGCCGGCCAAGTTCATGGCCGCCGCCGGCGCCAAGACGATCGAAGAAGCATTCCTTGCGATGACCGGCTCCGCCGCCGAGCGCGTGTGAAGCAGACCGCCTTCAATCAAGCGGCGCGACGCTCAGCGCTGCGGTTGAGCGGCGCGAACAGCGCTGAAATGTCGGATTCGGTCAAATCGAGCGGCGTCTTGGCACGGCCAGCGAACAGGGCTTCGGCAAGCGCCGCCTTGCGGGCCTTCAACATTTCGATTGCCGCCTCGATGCCTTCTTCGACGATCAGCTTATAGACGAACACCGGCTTGGCCTGACCGATACGGTGGGCACGGTCGGTTGCCTGGTTCTCGACGGCGGGGTTCCACCACGGATCGTAGTGGATCACGGTATCGGCCGCCGTCAGGTTGAGTCCTGTTCCACCCGCTTTCAGGCTTACCAGGAACAGCGGCACTTTGCCCGCCTGAAAATCCCGCACGGGGCTCGCCCTGTCCGCAGTATCCCCGGTCAGCTTAACGTAGGGAATTTTGAGCTTTTCAAGCTCGGCCTCGATCAGCGCCAGCATGCTTGTAAATTGCGAAAACAAAAGGATCCCGCGCCCTTCCGCGATGAGTTCCGGAATCATTTCCATCAATCGCTCAAGCTTGGCCGAAGTTTTGACGCTTTTCGCCTGCGACAGGTTCAGGAGGCGCGGGTCGCAGCAGACTTGGCGTAGCTTCAACAGAGCATCGAGAAACACGATGTGGCTCCGCGCCAGTCCCTTGCTCGCGATTTCGTCCCTCACCTTCGTATGCATCAGCGCTCGCACCGTTTCGTAGAGATCGCGTTGGGCGCCTTCGAGCCGCACCCGCTCGACGATTTCCGTCTTTGGCGGCAGCTCCTTGGCGACCTCTTCCTTGGTTCGCCGAAGCATGAAGGGCTTGAGGCGGCTGGAAAGGAACGTCTGGGCGCCCGCATCGCCGTGCTTCTCGATCGGGATCCGGAAAGTGCGGCGAAAGGTGGTTTCGTCGCCGAGCAGTCCGGGCGCCAAATACTCAAACAGCGACCACACCTCTCCCAGATTGTTCTCGAGCGGGGTGCCGGTCAACGCGAACCGGTGACGCGCCTTGATGCCGTGCGCCAGGCGGGATACCGCCGCCTTCGGATTCTTGATTGCCTGCGCTTCATCAAGGATCGCGGCGTGAAACTCATGGGCGAGCAGCACTTCGTGATCGCGCGCGAGCAGCGGATATGTGGTGAGCACCACATCGCTCACGGCTATGGACGCGAATGAATTGCGGCGGTCGAGGCCCCGAAGAGCCAACACCGAGAGGCGCGGCGCAAATTGTGCCGCCTCGCTCTGCCAGTTCGGAAGGACACTCGTCGGGCAAACAATGAGCGCGGGCCGATCCAGACGGCCCGCTTCTTTTTCGCGGAGGAGGAAGGCGAGAGCCTGGATGGTCTTCCCCAAACCCATGTCGTCTGCCAGTACCCCGCCAAAGCCGCAGTTGCGGAGAAAATCGAGCCAGGCAAGACCATCGGCCTGGTAGGAACGAAGCTGCCCCTTGAATGAGGCGGGTGCATCGACTGCCCCGACGCCGCCGCCAGCCCTTAGCCTGCTTCCCAGTTCGATGAGGCGACTGGCGCTCGCCGCCCAGGCAACGTCGGTACCGGCTCCGGCTGCAAATGAGGCGAGAGCACCTGCTTCGGCCCGGTGCAGGCGCAGCTTGCCGTCAACCAGGCGCTGATGACGCGGACCAACCAACTCAAGCAGCGCCTTAAGTATCGGCGCAATGCGCTCGCCAGGGAGCGGAAGCAGGCGGCCGTCATCGAGACGGTGGCACAGTCGCTGGCGCCGGCATACTTTCAAAAATTCGTCGTTGGCACCCTTTGCAAAAGCAAGCGCCACTAAATCATTCGGCAGTTCGGCGAGCATCCGTGCGAGGTGTGGCACGAGGTCGACGCGTTGGCCGCCGAATTCGACGCCCAGCCCGAAGGAAAACCAGTCAATTCCCGAGCTATCGGCGACGTCCGCCCACCATCCGACGTCTTCGTCGACCGTGCGGTACGCGTAGTCGTCGGAGAAGGTGACCGTCCAGCCTTCGCGAATAAGCTTCGGAACGGCATCAAGGGAAAAATCGATGAAGCGGCGCGGCTGATCGTGGTCAGAATCGAAATCACGGTCGAGATCGAAATCATCGCCGTCATCGTTCCCCGAGATATAAAACAGGTCGGCTGAGGAAGGGTCGAGGTATCCGAACCCCGTCTCAGCCATCCTCGTCATGCCGAGCCGGCGCAGGCGGGCGACGGCGCTTGCCTCGGCCTTCTTGTCGCGCCCAATCAACACGAGCTTTTCGCCCTCGATCCGCTCGATGAATTCGACGTCGGCCCCAAACGGAACGGACTCGCCGTCATAATCAAACGACAGCCGCGCGGCAGGCAGCGACGAGGCAAATTGGGCACGACCGTTCGCGCCGTACCAACCATAGCTGACGCTCATCTTTGCCATGAAAAGTGCAAGCCGCGGAGAGGGAGCAAACGCGCGGGTCTCGACATTCTCCGGCGCATCAGGGAGCGGCAGCAGTTCGCAGGGCACAGGTTGCGTCTGGCCTACCGCTTGGGTCGATGCCTCCGGGAGACGCCGACGCATTTCGGTTTTGACAAGAGCCGCTTCTGAGGCCGCAATGGCCGGTGCCCGGACGACCTCAAGAGCGAGTTGCGCAGACAACTCGGACTCGACCGCACCCACCTCACCGGTTTTGAAATCAACATAGTGCGGCGGCAATACCGGTAGGATGTAATCGAATGATTCCGTCCCGCCGACCGGCACGAACTCCAGTCGCTGCCCGGATCGCTCGACTTTACTCCACCGCAGATGCGCCTTGACCGTCGGACCTGGCCGCAGAACGAAGCCTTGCGGGCGGCCATATCGCAGTTTGCCCGAATCGATCAGAGACTGCAGAGCCGCATACCCCATCGATGTCCCACCAAGCGCAATGTCGCGCTGATCAAATCTGCCATGTTCTCGCTGAAGCCAAGCGAGATCGCGCAACAGCGCAAGGTCCGCATCGCCGAGATAGCGGCCGCGCTGCTCTTTCGGCCGCGCAGCATTGTTGAGATCATAAGGTTTTTCATCAACGAGGCTGCCATCACCCCGTACCCGCACTTTGACCGGGGTGATCATGGCATAGGGCGAATCTCCTGAGACGAGAGCTTTATCGTAGTTGAGCACGTAGACCATACGATGCGCGTCTGATGCCTTCGCACCGGACGAGGTTGCGGCCGGATGCGCCGCATTCGCGAGCCGGTCGAGCCAGCCCGCTACGGGGCGCGACAGGCTTCGAACATAGCCGGCCGGCGCTGCCGGGCCGTTGCCGGCGGGTTTGACTGCCCGCTGGGCCTGCGGCGGCACGATTGATGCCGTCGAAGCGGTCACCTCATCCCGGGTCAGGCAATGAAGCAATACGGCAGCAACATGCTTGCAATTGAATCCGACCGGGCAGGTGCAACGTCCTTCGATCAACACCGGCTTACGCTCGCCTTTGATCGCTATCGTCTGCTCATACGGGCGTGGCCGCGTTCCCTGAACGAGACCCGAAACCGTCTTGCCGTCGACGGACGCCTCGACATGCTGCACGCCACCCTCCGCGAGCACGAACGAGCCCTTGCGAAACTCTCCAGCGCCGAGTTGACCGAGAACGTCGCCTTTGGTGAAAGGCAATGTCATTGTTTGTCCCGCCGTCACGAGATGTGGGGCGATTTAATCGAAACCGCACCGCCGAATCGTTGGGTAGCGTAATCGGTAGGGCCGCCGTCACTCAACGGCACCGCGCCGGAATTGACGGTCAATTCACCGCAAAGGGCCTAATTCTTCGGCGGCAGCGGAATGCCCGACAGCGGGCGAAATTCGATCTGCTGGGCTTGGCGCAGCATTTCCATCTCGACCTTGGAAATGCCGGTCTCCGCACGGTTCGGGCCGGTCATCTGTTCGAGCTTCGCCTCGGTCTTGACCTCGTCGCCTTCGAGATCGCTCGCGGTGCCTTCCTGGGGATTGCCGGCCATGATCTCGTCCTTGGCCTTGTTAGAGCGGTCCGCGAGCGGCGGCGTGTATTTAATTTTATAAGAGCGCGGCACGCCGCTCGGCACGTTGTTCTCGTCCAGTTCTTCGACCCAAAGATAGATCGCGCCGGGATCGCCGATCTTGGGATCGGGCTCGACCACGCGGGTCCACAACAGTTGAAAGCGATGAGGGAGCTGGCCGGAGCCGGGCCATCCGAGCAGGCTTCTGGTGGCGAAGAAGGACTCGATGAAGAACACGCTGGTGACGACGATGACGACGCCCTTGATCCACCATTTGAAGCGCGAGGTGAGCCCCATCGACAGCAGCACCACGGCCATCACCACGTAAGCGACCGATATGGCGAGCACTGCCAGTGTCATGCACGGCGCTTTTCAAATCGGCGCGTCGCGGACCGTCGCATGCGCATCGCCAACCCTGTCATTTGGCACCGGCATTGCGGCGGACGCTGCGCGTCATCTGGATCAGCGACTTCTGCCGGTGGTTCACCTCGACCACGTTGCCGTTCTCGGCGACGCGGAACCGCGCCGCGGTCTTTTCCTCACCCATGTGGGTGAGCGTCATGGTGTCGTAGTAGACGACCTCGACGGTCGGATTCACTTTCTCGATCTTCACCGAGACCGGAACGGGCGCCGTCGCGGTGGCGAGATAATAGTTCACGTTGACGGTGTACTCGCCGGCGACGATGCCGCGAATGCTCACCGTCTCCTGGCGAATCGGGCTCATCACCTTGTGGCCGGCGACGGTGATGGAATTGTTGAGCCCGCCGCGATCGTCGCGGTCGAGCGTCATGAAGCCGGCTTCGCGTTCGTGGTACCAGACGATGTTGCCGAGAGGATCTTCGGTATAGAGGTCCATGTCATCGGGATGGCTATCGGGCCAGCCCAGCGTGATGATGAACTCGGCCTTCGAGTCCACCTTGCCCTTGGTGCTCTCCGGATTCATCGCCAGGAGCGCGATGAAGAACAAAAATGCAACGACCTGCAGCGCCTTGAACAGCATCACGCTGAAGGGATCAAACGGCTTGTCGTCGGGATAGTTGCCGAAGCTATCCATTTGGCTTTCGCTCGAGGACGGAAACCACAAAGACCTCGGTCAAATTGGTGGCAATCCCGAACAGCCGCTGGGTCGCCTTGTCCAGCATGTAGTATTGCGTCTGCACCAGGATCGAACCGATCAGGCCGGTCAGGGTCGTGTACATCGCGACCGCCATGCCATCGCTCATCAGGCCCATGGACGTGCGTACCGAGACCCGGTCGGCTGCATCCAGCCCCGCAATCGGCGCCAGCATCATGATGAACCCGATGACGGTGCCCAAGAGCCCGAGCTTCATCAGGGCATCGCCTGCATAGGAGCCAAGCTGGTTTGGTCCGCGCAATGCATCGGCCAGGCCACGCAACAACAGGGTCTGGTCGAGCCGATGCTCGTCGCCCTGCAGCCGCGCCTTGAGCAGGAGGTTGCGAATATGCTCGGTCACCTGTCCGCGCGGAAGCTTTTCGCCGGCGGCAGTCACCACGTCGGAGCCTTCAACGCTGAGGTGGGGCTCTCCATTGCTCACGATGCGGAGCACCCGGTGGGCCTTGTCGAGCTCACGAGAAATCGTGGACGTGCGCAGCAGACAGTGCAGCGAACTCGCGACATAGAGCACGGCGATAATGATGGAGATATAGGTCTTATCGCCATTTACCATCATCCGCACGAGGCCGTACTGCCAGGCGATGACGAACGCAAAGACGCAAACGCCGGTAAAAATCAGCCACCGCAGCAGCGGCAAATGGTCGGCGGGAAATTCGCTTTGCCAAGCGCGGGGAGCCAAAGCCTGGGTGGACATACCGAAAATTCTTCTCGTTGAGCCTGACGGCTGGTCGTGACGCGGGCGTGTTTCCGGCTAACTAGTTACCCGGCCCCCGGGGTCGTGTCGATACCCCTCCGACCCTGCCGCTTGAGCCGAGGAGGCGACGTCGACAGTGCCCGCATGTTTGCAAGAAGCTCCCTTCCGCTCCCCTGCCACGGCAGGTAACGTGCGGCAAAGCCTTTGGGGGAAACCATGCGAAGGGTTGGTTACATCATCCTGCTCAGCCTGCTCGGCATCTCGAGTGCAATCGCGGTCGAGCGCCCGACACGGTTCTGGAATCTGACGCGCAACACGATCTCCGAATTCCAGCTCGCGCCGACAGGCACGACCAACTGGGGCGAGAACCAGTGCAAGAATGACAAGGACGGCACCGTCGATTCCGATGAACGGTTGCGGATCACCGGTACCGCACCAGGCACCTATGATGCACGCCTCAAGGATGTGACCGGCCGCGTCTGCTACGTCCGCAATATCGCCATCAAGGCGGGCGAGGTCTTTTCCATCGACGAGAAAGACTTGACTGACTGCGGCAAGTGATCGCTCGGGTCACTTAGAACGCGAGGCGGACTACGCAAAAACCGCAATCTTGCCCACCTGCCCGCAAAAGGCTTCGTCCCACTGAAATATGGTTGGGACGCGCCCTCACGCTGCTGCAATTGGGCGCTGCGCGCGACGGCGCAAACAGGTTGACCCCCCAACATCTGCCGGCCTACCTTCCGATCTAATCTGCGGCCCGAGATTGAAAAATGGCCGTTGAGCCGACGCCGTCCGGGCTGTGCACCGGTTGACCACATTGGGAGGAATGCGATGACGACGAGACTGTTCGCCGGCACTATTTTGGCTTCACTGCTGATGGCGACCGCGCTGACGCCGGTGCGCGCCGCCGACATGACCATGGAGCGCGCGCTCAATCCGCAGCGCGAGCCACGGAACTGGATCCTGCACCACGGCAATTATCAGGGTCATCGCTTCTCGCTCCTCAAGGACATCAACACCGAGAACGTGAAGAACCTGAAGGTCGCGTTCACGGTCGCCTTGAGCGGATTCCAAAACGGCGGGCGCTATGCATTCGGCAATCTCGAAGCGACGCCCTTGGTCGAAGACGGCATCATGTACGTGCCGGACGGTTGGGGTTCGGTCTATGCGATCGATTTGACCGCCGGCAACAAGGCCGTCGTCAAATGGAAGATGGATCCGGGCACGGATCGCGCCTGGGCAGGCGACGTCGCGTGCTGCGGGGTCAACAATCGCGGCGTCGCGCTGTGGAAAGACAAGGTCATTTCCATTGCGCTCGACGGCCGCATGTTCGCCATCAACAAGGCGACCGGCGAGGTCGCATGGGAACGCAAGATCGCCGATCCGGCGATCGGCGAGACGCTGACGATTGCGCCGCTGGTGGTCGGCGATGTTGCGATCGTTGGCACCGCTGGCGGCGAGTTCGGCATCCGTGGCTTCATCGAAGCGACCGACCTCAACACCGGCAAGCAGGCGTGGCGCACCTATACGATTCCCGGCAAGGGCGAGCCTGGCAACGAGACCTGGAAGGACGGCAAGGACCACTGGAAGCATGGCGGCGGTTCAGTCTGGGAGACTGCAACCTACGATCCGCAGAGCGACACGTTCTATCAGGGCATCGGCAATGCCGGACCGGATTGGGACACCGAATACCGACCGGGCGACAACAAGTGGGCGGCCAGCGTGCTCGCCATGAGCCCGCGCGACGGCAAGATCAAATGGGGTTTCCAATACACCCCGAACGATCCGTATGACTTCGACGAAATCTCCGAGCACCCGATCATTGATGCCAAGATAAACGGCCAAGATCGCAAGATCGTGGTGCACGCGGCGCGCAACGGCTTCTATTACGCGCTTGACCGCCTCAACGGCTCGTTCATCGCCGGCAAACAATACGTCGACAAGTTGAACTGGACGACCGGCCTCGACCCGAAGACCGGGATGCCGCTCAACTACGATCCGACCAAGGACCTGCAGGCCTACACGCCCGGCAGCCATCCGGACCGCGCCCATCCGCAAATGAGCGGTCCGCTGTGCTCGTCCCACTTCGGCGGCAAGAACTGGGAGCCGACAGCCTACAATCCGAATCTTGGAGTCATCTATATTCCGACTATCGAGGGCTGCAATGCGCTTGAGACCAAGGTGCAGGCAGACTTCGTGGCTGACGGCGGCACGGTGAAACCGCGCGAGCGCTTCACCGGCGGCGGCCTCAAGATGGTCGAGCCGCTCTACGGCGGCCTCAAGGCTCTCGATCCGGTGAGCGGCGAGATGAAAGCAAAGATCCGCCTCACCTACTCCAACTACTCGGGTGCGTTGGCGACCGCCGGCAATCTCGTGTTCCTTGGTCACGCGGACGGCGCTTTCACCGCCTATGACGGGCGCACGTTGCAGGAGCTGTGGTCGTTCAATGCCGGTACCGGCATCAATGCGCCGGCGATCAGCTATTCTGTGAACGGCAAGCAGTACATCGCCGTGCTGGCCGGCTCGAAGCAGTCGCAGTTCGTGATCGGCGACCGGCCGGAGCTCAAGAACAGCGCGCCGGCTTCGATGCTGTTCGTATTCAGCCTGTAACTTCGCGATCGCGCGGCGCGATCAAAAAGGTCGCGCCGCGCTTGATCAAGGCTTTGCTTGATCAAGCTAAAGATAAGCCGGGGTCATCGAGCTCCGGCACAACAGGGGAGGAGTACCATGAGACCGAAGACGTATGCGTTTATCGGATCGCTGCTGCTCGCGACCGCTCTGACATCCGTCCAAGCCGCCGACATGACCACGGAGCGTGCGCTCAATCCGCAGCGCGAGCCGCAGAACTGGATCCTTCACCACGGCAATTACGAGGGTCACCGCTTCTCGCTGCTCAAGGAGATCAACACCGATACGGTCAAGAACCTCAAGCCGGTGTTTACGGTTGCTCTCAGCGGCTTCCAGAGCGGCGGGCGGTATGCCTTCGGCAACCTCGAAGCCACGCCGATCGTCGAAGACGGCATCATGTACGTGCCGGACGGCTGGGGCTCGGTCTATGCGATCGACCTCTCGAACGGCAAGAAGGGCGTCATCAAGTGGAAGATGGATCCCGGCATCGACCGCGCGTGGGCCGGCGACGTCGCCTGCTGCGGCATCAACAATCGCGGCGTCGCGCTGTGGAAGGACAAGGTCATCTCCATCGCGCTCGATGGTCGCCTCTTTGCCATCAACAAGGCAACCGGGGAAATCGCCTGGGAACGCAAGATCGCTGACCCCGCGATCGGCGAGACGCTGACGCTCGCGCCGCTCGTTATCCGCGATCTCGCGATCGTCGGCACCGCCGGCGGCGAATTCGGCATCCGCGGCTTCATCGAGGCGACCGATCTCAACACCGGCAAGCAGGCGTGGCGTACGTATACGATTCCCGGCGCCGGCGAGCCCGGCAGCGAAACGTGGAAGGACGGCAAGGACCGTTGGAAGCACGGCGGCGGCTCGGTCTGGGAGACAGCGACCTACGATCCCGAGAGCGATACTTTCTACCAGGGCATCGGAAATGCCGGGCCTGATTTCGACGCAGAATACCGGCCGGGCGACAACAAATGGGCGGCGAGCGTGCTCGCCATCTCGCCGAGCGACGGCAAGATCAAGTGGGGCTACCAGTACACCCCGAACGACCCTTACGATTTCGATGAAATCTCCGAGCACCCCATCATCAACGCCAAAGTCAATGGTGCTGATCGCAAGCTCGTGGTGCATGCGGCCCGCAACGGCTTCTTCTACGCATTGGATCGCATCAATGGCTCCTTCATCACCGGCAAGCAGTATGTCGATCAATTGAACTGGACACCCGGCCTTGATCCCAAGACCGGCAAGCCGCTCAACTACAATCCGAACGCGGATACGCAGATTTACGAGCCGGGCAGCCACGGCACGCGGGCGCGCCCGATCAGCAACAAGCTGTGCCCCTCAGTGTCCGGCGGCAAGAACTGGGAGCCCGGCGCCTATAATCCACAACTCGGGCTGCTGTTTATTCCGTCAATCGAGGGCTGCAGTTCGATCCAGACGGTCGAACAGAAAGACCGCAACGACCAGGGCGGCCCGATCAAACCGCGCGAACGCTTCACCGGCGGCCCCTTCAAGATGCCCGAACCGCGCCTTTACGGAGCGCTCAAGGCCGTCGATCCGACGACCGGAGAAATCAAGGCAAACACGCGCCTTGATTACGCGAATTTTGCCGGTGCCCTCGCGACCGCCGGCAATCTTGTTTTCCTCGGGCATATCGACGGCGAATTCGGTGCCTATGACGCACGGACGCTCAAGGAGCTTTGGAGCTTCAACGCCGGGTCCGGGATCAACGCGCCGCCGATCAGCTACGCCGTGAATGGAAAGCAGTATATCGCGGTGCTGGTCGGCTCGCGATTGCCGAGCAACATCATTCCGCTGGCGCCGGAGCTGAAGAACACATCGACGGCGTCGATGCTTTACGTTTTCGGCCTTTGAGAAAAAACGGCTAGCGGGCGTATCGCCCCGCCGCCGAACATAAAGGAGCGCGCCCGCGGTCGGGTCGGTGCGGCGTGCTCCGCCAATCACAGGGAGAGAAACGATGAACGCGAAACATTTGGCGAGCACGCTGTTCGGCGCACTTTTGACGGCGACCGCTCTGACACCCATCCAAGCCGCCGACATGACCACGGAGCGTGCGCTCAATCCGCAGCGCGAGCCGCAGAACTGGATCCTGCACCACGGCAACTACCAGGGTCATCGCTTCTCGCTGCTCAAGGAGATCAACACCGAGACGGTCAAGAACTTGAAACCGGTGTTTACGGTTGCGCTGAGCGGGTTCCAAAGCGGCGGGCGCTATGCGTTCGGCAACCTCGAAGCGACACCGATCGTCGAAGACGGCATGATGTACGTGCCGGACGGCTGGGGCTCGGTCTACGCGATCGATGTCTCCGCCGGCAAGAAGGGCGTCATCAAGTGGAAGATGGACCCGGGCACGGATCGCGCGTGGGCGGGCGACGTCGCCTGCTGCGGCGTCAACAATCGCGGCGTTGCGCTCTGGAAGGACAAGGTCATTTCCATTGCGCTTGACGGCCGCATGTTCGCAATCAACAAGGCGACCGGCGAAGTCGCGTGGGAGCGCAAAATCGCTGACCCTGCGATCGGCGAGACCCTCACCCTCGCGCCGCTTGTCATCCGCGATCTCGCGATCGTCGGCACCGCCGGCGGCGAGTTCGGCATCCGCGGCTTCATCGAGGCGACCGACCTCAACACCGGCAAGCAGGCGTGGCGCACGTACACGATTCCAGGCACCGGCGAGCCCGGCAACGAGACGTGGAAGGACGGCAAGGACCATTGGAAGCATGGCGGTGCCTCCATTTGGGAAACGGCCACGTACGATCCGGACACCGACACGTTCTACCAGGGCGTCGGCAACGCCGGTCCGGACTGGGACACGGAGTATCGGCCGGGCGATAACAAGTGGGCGGCGAGCGTTTTGGCGATCAGCGCCAGTGACGGCAAGATCAAGTGGGGCTTTCAGTACACACCGAACGACCCCTACGACTATGACGAGATTTCGGAACATCCGATCATCAACGCCAAGATCAATGGCCAGGATCGGAAGCTCGTGGTGCATGCCGCGCGGAACGGCTTCTTCTACGCCCTCGACCGCACCAACGGCTCGTTCGTTGCCGGCAAGCAGTACGTCGATCAGGTCACGTGGACGAAAGGCATTGATCCCAAGACCGGCCGGCCGATCGATTACGACCCCGCCGGCAACGTGCAGACCTACGTCGAGAATAGTCACGGGACGCGGGCAAAACCGCAAAGCGCGACGCTGTGCCCGAACATCCAGGGCGGGAAGAATTGGGAGCCTTCGGCCTACAATCCCGAACTCGGCCTTCTCTATGTGCCGACGATCGAGGGCTGCAACAGCATCGACACCGTGGAGCAGAAGGACTTTGTCGACCAGGGTGGCACGGTGAAGCCGCGCGACCGCTTCACCGGCGGAGGGTTCAAGTGGCAGGAACGTCTCTACGGCGCGCTCAAGGCGGTCGATCCGACCACCGGTGAAATCAAAGCCACCGCCAAACTCACCTATCCGAACATCGCCGGCGCGCTCGCCACGGCCGGAAACTTGGTGTTCCTCGGCAATATCGACGGCACGTTCTCGGCCTACGATGCGAAGACCATGCAGGAAGTGTGGAGCTTCAACGTTGGCAGCGGCATCAACGCGCCGGCCGTCACGTACTCGGTGAACGGCAAGCAATATGTCGCGGTGCTCGTAGGGTCGCGCCAGCCGGCGAACTTCATCTCGGTGGCGCCTGAACTGAAGAACACGTCGACGGCTTCGATGCTGTACGTTTTCGGCCTGTAGGTCGTGCCCCGCCGCGAATGCTTGGCGGCGCGCAGGTTTGGACGACCCGGATTTGTCCGGCTTGACCGGGCGGTCCGTTAACCAGTCCGTGTCGGTTGAAGCTCCTGCCCAAGCGACAGCTGACGGATTGCTGCATGCCCGCCTTGCGCGGGCATGACGCCCTATGGGATTGATGCATCAGAGCCACAACACTAAACGTCACTCGTTCTGCCCGTGCCGCGGCGGCAGATCAAAAGGGAGAGAGACCATGAGGATGACAACGTTCGCCGGCGCCCTGTTCGCCTCGCTCCTGACTGCAACCGCGCTGACGCCGGCCCGTGCCGCCGACATGACCATGGAGCGGGCGCTCAACCCGCAGCGCGAGCCGCAGAACTGGATCCTGCACCACGGCAACTACCAGGGGCACCGCTTCTCGTTGCTCAAGGACATCAACACCGACACGGTCAAAAATCTGAAGCCGGTGTTCACGGTGGCGTTGAGCGGCTTCCAGAGCGGCGGGCGCTACGCGTTCGGCAATCTGGAAGCGACGCCGCTCGTCGAAGACGGCATCATGTATGTGCCGGACGGTTGGGGCTCGGTCTACGCGATCGATCTCACCGCCGGGAAGAAGGGCGTCATCAAGTGGAAGATGGACCCGGGCACCGACCGCGCCTGGGCCGGCGACGTTGCCTGCTGCGGCGTCAACAATCGCGGCGTCGCGCTGTGGAAGGACAAGGTCATTTCGATTGCGCTCGACGGGCGCATGTTCGCCATCAACAAGGCGACCGGCGAAGTCGCGTGGGAGCGCAAGATCGCCGATCCGGCGCTCGGCGAGACCCTCACGATCGCACCGCTCGTCGTTCGCGATCTCGCGATCGTCGGCGCGGCCGGCGGCGAGTTCGGCATTCGCGGCTATATCGAGGCGACCGATCTCAACACCGGCAAGCAGGCGTGGCGCACCTACACGATTCCCGGCGCCGGCGAACCCGGCAACGAGACCTGGAAGGACGGCAAGGACCGCTGGAAGCACGGCGGCGGCTCGATCTGGGAGACCGCGACCTACGATCCGGAGACCGACACCTTCTACCAGGGCATCGGCAATGCCGGCCCGGATTGGGACCCGGAATATCGTCCCGGCGACAACAAGTGGGCGGCGAGCGTGCTCGCGATCAGCCCGAACGACGGCAAGATCAAGTGGGGCTTCCAGTACACCCCGAACGACCCTTATGACTTCGACGAAATTTCCGAGCACCCGATCATCAACGCCAAGGTCAATGGCGAGGACCGCAAGCTCGTCGTGCACGCCGCGCGCAACGGCTTCTTCTACGCGCTCGACCGCACCAACGGCTCGTTCATCGCCGGCAAGCAATATGTCGACCAGTTGAACTGGACGCCCGGTCTCGATCCCAAGACCGGCCGGCCGCTCAACTACGATCCCGCCGGCGGCATGCAGATCTATGCCGCGGGCAGCCACGGAACGCGCGCCGAGCCCCACAGCGGCAAGCTCTGTCCGGCGCACACCGGCGGCAAGAACTGGGAGCCGTCCGCCTACAATCCGCAACTCGGCCTGCTCTACATTCCCTCGATCGAGGGCTGCGACTTCATCGACACCGTCGAGCAGAAGGACTTCGCCGACCAGGGCGGCACCGTGAAGCCGCGCGAACGCTTCAGCGGCGGCGCCACCAGAATCCCGGAGCGCCTCTACGGCGGGCTCAAGGCGGTCGACCCGGTGACCGGCGAGATCAAGGCTTCGCTCAAGCTCACCTATCCGAACTATTCGGGCGCGCTCGCCACGGCCGGCAATTTGGTGTTCATCGGCAACGTCGACGGCACGTTCGCAGCCCACGACGCCAAGACCCTTCAGGAAGTGTGGAGCTTCAACGTCGGCACCGGCATCAATGCGCCGCCGATCACCTATTCGGTGAACGGCAAGCAGTACATCGCGGTGCTGGTCGGTTCGCGACAATCGAACAACGTCATCCCGTTGTCGCCGGAATTGAAGAACACCTCGACGGCTTCGATGCTCTTTGTCTTCAGCCTGTGAGGGGTCAGAAGCCGGAAATGCCGACACCAATGGAACCAAGTCGTGTTGCCGCGTTCGTGCTTCTCGCTGTCATTTCGTTTGCGTCGCTCGGCAGTTCGGCCAACGCGCAGGCTGCGCTGTCGGCCGAGGAGCAGCGGCAACTCGAGTTTGGCAAGGAGATCTTCAAGAGCAAGGCGGTCTGCCAGTTCTGTCACAAGTGGGATGCGTCGGGCGATCAGGGCTACGGCGGCAACGCCTTGTCCTTGCGGGCAACCAAGCTCACGCCCGAACAAATGACCGAGGTGGTGAAATGCGGCCGCCCCGGCACCGGGATGCCGTATCACGATCGCTTCGCTTATACGGACAAGCGCTGCTACGGCTATACCCGCGAGCAGATGGGCTCGGACATGCCGCCGGCCGGCAACGACTTCCTCTCCAACCGCGAAGTCGAGGCGGTCGTCAAATATCTGTTCGCCAAGGACGTCGGCAAAGGACCTGCGACCTACGACGACTGCGTCGACTTCTGGGGCAAGGACACCAAACAGTGCGAGCCAATGAAGAAGTGAGTGCGAATGCGCGTCGCACGGTGAGCATGGAGGGCCGCCTTCGGCCATCCCATGTGTTCGCTTTCGCGATCGCGGCGCTGGCCATCACCGTGTCGGTGGCCGATGCGCAGCCGCGACCCGACCCCGGCGAAATTCACGGGCTGAAGCTCGGTCTCAAGGCTGCCGAGATGTCGACCGCGACGTGGGGCGATCTCGCCTGCGGCAGCAATGGCGGCCCACCGCGCCAGATGATCGACGGCTGGGCCGATTTCCGCAAATGCCGCCCCGAATCAAGTGGCCTCTACGAGGTCAATGCCCGCTTCGACGATGAACGCGACTATATCGGACGGGCGATCGACGATCCGCTGTATGCACAGGGTCGGGTCGGGACGCAGGTCGCCGGTCATCCGGTGATCCTGTCGGTGCTGTTCGACAAGGATGGCATCCTGCGCGGCATTCGCATGGTCAGCGATCCGCGGGGGTCGGTCATCGAGCGCCGCATGGCGCACATGCTGCGCCTCGCGGTCATCAATCGGTACGATCCGGACGGCTGGACCTGCACAGATTTTCCGCCGGCGCCAGGTGAGACGCCGGTGGGTGGCGGCGTGTTCATCAAACAGCGCTGCGAAAAACATACGGCGGAACGCGATCTCATGGTGGAGGCGCACTTCCTGCGCAAGCCGGGCCAGAGCGACATCAATCCGGCGACCGGCGAGAGCACGGTCGGCCAGTTTGAAAGCTGGACGCGTTTCGAGTTGATGGACCCGAACTACAAGACGACGGAAGCTCGCCACAACGGCACGGGACAAAGCCCATGAAGCATCTGCTTGCCGCAGCCGTTGCGTTTGCCGCGCTCCCGTTGGCGTCGCCTGCCTACGCAACCTGCTCGTCGTGCAACATCCAGTCGAAGACGCCGTCTGCGTCGGCGCCAGGGAAATTCGACTATCGCGTGAGCTGCATCGTCGACGAGAGCGGCGACGAGGTGAACACTGTCGTCACCGCCGCGACTGACGAAGAAGCCATCGAACTCACGAAGAAGAAGGGCTGCTGATCTGCAATTCATGTAGCCCGAATGGAGCGAACGCGGCGCGTTCGCGTAATCCGGGGCAGGCCTCTCAACTCGCGGAAACGTTCTTCCCGGATTACGCTTGCGCTCCATCCGGGCTACACGCGTACCCCGCCTACCAACTCCCGGCCCTGTACCGCTCTCGGAACTCGCTGACCATCTTGAAAGCATCGCGCCGGTCGGCGTCGGCGGTGATCGATTGCAACGCGGCGTCGCGACACATTTGTCCCTCGGCCTGGCCGTTGTCCTGCGCAAGCTCGCACCACGCATACGCCGTCGCATAACTCTGCGGCACGCCGAGCCCGAAGAAGTAAAGGCTCCCCAGCATCAGTTGGCCTTCGGCCTGCCCTTGCTCGGCGGCCTTACGAAGCCAAATCGCCGCCTGGGCGTCATCGGTTTTGACGCCGAGCCCGCGGTGATACATGAAGCCGATGCCCGCCTGCGAACGCGGCTCGTTATTGTCGGCGAGCGGGCGCCAAAAACGCATCGCGGCGATGTAGTCGCCGCGGTTGAATGCGGAGAGGCCGCTGCGAAAATCCTCTTCCGCCGAACCCGCCCGCGTCGCGACAACAAAGGCGGCGAGGCAGGCAATCGCGAAGGCAACGCGTCCGAGAGATCGCAAGACCATCATCAGGAACCTGTTCATCCGAACTCGCTCGCTCTAGGGGTGCACTCCACCCGATTTTTCCCTGAGAACAGGGTAAATAACAGGGAAAACCAAAAATCGCCCTTCCGTCCGCGCATGGCTCCGCCGATTCGCCCAACAGTCCAGAGACATAGGCCAAAGCGGACCCGCGATTCGGCGGCCTGGAACAGCGTATCTCAGCGAAGTCGTCGTGGCGGGCATGGCAACGATCCTGCGAACATCACAACCCGTGAATTCTGGATGACTATTCTATAGGACTATTCCTATGATGTCAATCATCGCTACGATTGCCCCTTCGAGATGCCACCACAAGAGTGGTCAGGGAGGGGCATGGCCACAAGACTTTGCGGGGGAGCGTGCCCCCTCCCCGGCCCTCCCTCGCACGCGGGGGAGCGGAAAGCATTTGGCCCTGCCTCCCGCACGGGCCAGCGCAAGCGGAAGAAGAGCAATTCACTCCTGGCGCTTGCCGTCCGGCATGATGGCGGCGTCGAAATTGGCGCCCTCGGTCTGGGCGTCGGTCAGGATCGCGTTCTTGAGGTTGGCACCCTCGAAGCTCGTGCCACGCAGGTCGGCGCCGTGGAGGTTGGCGCCGAAGAGGTCGACGCCCGCGAAGGTCGAACCGCGCAGATCGGCGCCGTAGAGGTCGGCCTCGACCATGTCGGACAGCGTGAAGTCGATCCCGCGCAGATCCATCTCGCGCAGTTTTTGACCGTCGAGCTTGGCGCCGCGCAAATTGGCGCCGGTGAGCTTGGCGCCGGCGAGGCGCGCTCCGCGCAGGTCGGCGCCCGCGAGCACCGCGCCTTCGAGATTGGCCTGGTTGAGCCGCGCCTGGCCGAGACGGGCGTTGCGAAGCTGGGCTCCGGCAAGGTTGGCGCTCGACAGGTCCGCCTCGTAGAGGAGCGCGTCGGTGAGGTCGGCGCCGCTGAAGTCCGCCCATTTGGCGTCGATGCGATTGAGGTCGGTTTCGACGAGGTTCGCACCGGCGAGATCGGCACGTTGCAGCGAACTGCGGAAAAGGGTTGCCTGGGCAAGGTTTGCCTTGCGCAGGTTGGCACGGTCGAGCTTGGCGCGCTTGAACTCGCGGTCCTTGAGATCGCGCCCGGAGAGATCACAGGCGACGCACGCTCTTGTGGTGCCGGCGAGGAAGGCTTCGATGTCGTCGGCGAGGGCGCGCACGCCCGCAGGCGCGGCGATCACGAGCGCCGCGATGAAGCTCGTGCCCGCCGCCTTTCGCACCACCCGGAAGATTACGTCCATCGCTCCGCCGTTGCTTGAAGTGCGCATCATGACGGTTCGAAGTTATATCAAGCCGCTGGCGCGTTTCCGAGAGGCGCGGGCGTCCGCGGGGAGGCTGCGGCTTCACCTTCCGGCGGCGGCCTGAGGCTTGGCAGGCTCTCAAGCCAGGTGATGATGGCCGTGTAATCGGCGCCATAGCCGATTTTCTTTTCCGCCGCCGTCCAGGCAGCGAGCGTTGCCTCCATCAGCGGCGAGCACGTATCGGTCGCCGTGGCAAGCTGTGCGGCAAGCGCGAGGTTGCGGCGCAGAATGCCGAGCTGCAAACCTGAATTGAATTTGCGCGAGACGACCTGCTGCAAATGCGGATCAGCGTCGCCGCCAATCTGGTCGGCCAGATCAAGCACCGCCCCCGGCTCGAAGCCGAAGCGCTGGCCGAGCCGGATCGCCTCGCTCGCGGCAAGAAGCTCGGCGGCGCGCAGATAATCCGAGATCGCGCCGGCAGCCTGCGCGGCCGGCGCCGCGCCCACCGGCACGATCCGTTCCGCGAGCAGTTGGAAAAGCGGCTGGCAGCGCGTGATCGCCGCCTCCGGGCCGCCGACGACAAGCGTCAGCTTGCCTTCCTTGGCCTGCGCGGGTGTACCGAATGCGGGCGCGGCAATGAAATCGACGCCGCGCGCCGCGAACCGTTCGGCGAATTTCATGGTCTCCATCGGGTCGGTCGTGCCGAGATCGATGAGAATGCCCCCCGAAGCAAATCCTTCGATCGCGCCTTCCCACCCGAAACACACTTCGCGCAACTCAGCCGCCGACGGCAGCGCCGTGATGATGACGTCGCAGGTCTGCGCCATCATCTTGGGCGAGCCGATCGCCATGCCGCCGTAGTCGTTGGTAAAGAGGCGCGTTGCGACGTCCGCGATGTCGTAGATCTGCAGCGTGTGATAGCCCGACCACAACAGTCGCAGCGCCAAGCGCGAGCCAAAGGCGCCGATACCGATCACGCCGACCTTCAATTGGCTCATAACGGCGCTCCTTCAATTCGCAGCATTCTCAAAGCGGCTCACCTGCCGTTTCCTACAAGCTGTCATGCCCCGCGAAAGCGGGGCATCTAGTAACCACGGCGCATGCGATGAAATAAGATTGCCGCCTTTATCAAAGTCATGTGGTTACCGGATCGCCCGGTCAAGCCGGGCGATGACATCGAGAGCGAAGCTAAACGGAGCAATCCAGCAGCGTCACGAACAGACTCGTCAGCCCTCGCTGATCTTCAGCGCCTCGTCGATGAGGAAGAGGTCCGTCAGCAACGTCCGCAGGTGAATTGAAGCATTGAGGTTGTCAATGATCTGCGAGCCGATGGCACGCTGCGCCAGTACAAAGCGCAGCGCGGTGCGTGCGCGGATGGCGTCCTGGCGCACCTGCTCGATAAACGCCGCCTCGTCGGCATTGCCTTGCGGCGGCATCGCAGCGACGATCGCAAGACCCGCGTCGGCGCGGGCGAGATAGTCGCGCACACCGTCGTCGCCGGAATCATCGCGGGCACGGCCCTGCGCGGCGTAGGCGAGCAGATAGGCATAGGTTTCTTCGATGACGTCGATCGCTTCCGCGAGCGTCGCCGGTCCTTCTGCCGTGGAACTCATTGCCGCGACCTAACCTTTATCGCCCGCCCAGCGCTCTTTGTCGAAATGGCGATCATATTCAGCGCGCGTAATCCAGCCGCGGAACATGGAGCGGGTCAAATACCATTCGTCCGGGTGAACCGCGTAATAGATGTGAATCATGACCAGCGTGATGAGCGCCATCGCCGCAAGCCCATGCACCGCGTAGATCTCGCCCCACTGGTAATCGGCGAGCACATAGGGATTGCGCCGCCACCACGGCGTGTCGATCTTGAGCAGCATCGTCAAGCCCGACACGACGATCGCCAGCCCGAGCACCGCAATCGCGAAGTGATAGAGCTTCTGCAGGCCGTTGTACTTGCCGGGGAGACCCGGCTCCGCGCCGCCGCCAAAGGCGCGCGTGCACAGACGGATCGCGTTGCGGACATCCTTGCCATCGAACCACATCGCCCAGAAATCCTGCCAGATCAGCGCGCGGACGATATGAATGAGGACAAGAACGGACAGCACGATGCCCGTCGTCCAGTGCAGCGTGAGCCACTCGAATTTGATGCCGACGATGGGAAGGAACGCGGTCCCCATCAGCGTGAGGACACAGATCGCCATCAGCCAGTGATAGGCGCGATCCAACAAGATGTGGCGCCGGATGCGGCCTTCGGGAAATTTCGCTTCGGATATGGTCATTGCTGTTCCTGCTCGCCTCTCAGGCGCCGCCGGCGCTGCGGCTAGTTCAGGACGGGCCGTGGGCACGACGCGAGAACAGAGCGGTCAGCACCGCGTGCACCACGATGAAGGCTGCGCCCGCGCCGACGAACCACGGCAACAAATCCCAGTTGGCGCCGATCATCAGGTCGCTGCCGCCGTAAATCGATTTGGAATAGCGGAACAGTTCTACGGGGAATTCCAAGCGACGACGCTCCGTGGTGATCCGAGTGGTGGTGATCCAAGAGGTTGAGGGCTTCCAAAGCACGATCCGGCGAAGCCGTACCGCTCCGCCGGATAAAATGCCTCACGCCCGACCGGATCGCAACACGATCCGGCGCAGCCGATCACGCGGTGGCGTCGCGCACCGCGCGGGTGACGAGGTTCGCCATCAGCGGAATCTTGAACTGATTGTAGTTCAAGGGCGAGGCACCGCGCGTCGCCGATTGCCCGGCGAGCTTGGCGATGTCCGGGCCTGCTTTCTGGCCCTTGACGATCAACTCGACCGCCGTGAGGCGTCGCGGCGCCGCGCTGACGGCGCCGCAAGCGATGCGGCAGTTCTCGATCACGCCGTTCTTCACCGTCATCGCCGCGGCAACATTGACGAGCGGGAAATCCCAGGCGTTTCGGTCGGCGACTTTCTCGAAGTAGAAATGCGCGCCGGCCCACGCATTGGAAATCCGGATCGCCGTCAGGATTTCATCGTGCGCGAGCGATGTCATGCGGGTGATGTCGGTCTTCGGGCCGATGAAGAACTCATTGGCACCGATGACCCGTTCGCCCTTCGCGCTTTTCACGACGAACTTGGCGTCGAGTGCGACCAGCGCCGGCGCCGTGTCCGATGGCGACACCGCGACACAGCGGTCGGAATCGAACAGCGCGTGCTCGCGGTTGACGCCCTGCGGCGTATCGGCAAAGCAGGTCGTGCCGCCGGCGCGATAGCAGGGCAGGCCGGCTCGGTAGTACCAGCAGCGTGCGTCTTGCGACACGTTGCCGCCGATGGTGCCGGCGTTGCGGATCTGCGGGCTTGCGACCTTCGCGGCGGCGTCGGCGAGGAGCCGATACTTCGCCTTGACGACCGGATTGCGCTCGATTTCGGTAAGCGTCGTCAACGCGCCGATCTCGATGCCGTCCGGGGTCTCGCGGATGCCCTTCATCTCGGCGATGCCGCTGAGATCGATCACGGCTTTCGGCCGCTTGGCGCGCTCTTTGAACCACGACAGGCTGTCGTAGCCGCCGGCCAGCTTCCAGCTGTCCTTGCCGTAGCGGTCGAGCAGGGCGAATGCATCCTTGAGCTGCGTCGGTTGAAACAGCTCGAAGCCGGGCATGACGTCCTTGATGATCATGGCGGTGCTCCCTCAGACCGTATTGATCTGGAGCGGCTTGTGAGCTTGCGGCCGCTTCGAAAGGTAATTGAGGATCATGTCGAGCGATATCGGCGTGCGGTTGAACAGATGTCCGCCGAGCGCGTCGGATATCGCCGAGGTGACAGCAGCAGCGCCGGAGCCTTGCACCGGTTCGCCGACGCCTTTGACGCCGACCGGGTTCTGCGGGTCGGGCTGGTCGACCGCGGCCCACCCGATCTCGACGGGTACGTCGAGATAGGTCGGCGGCTTGGTTTGATAGAGCAGCGTGTTCGTCGGCAACCCGAGTTTCGGGTCGTAGACGTGGCGCTCGAGCATGGCGAGCCCGATGCCCATGATGTTGCCGCCACGGATCTGGGCGGCGAGACCCTGCGGATGCAGCACGGTGCCGCAGTCGGCGACGCACAGCATGTCGACGATGTTGACCTTGCCGGTCTCGACGTCGAGGGTGACCTCGGCGAACGTGGTCGTCAGGCCCGGCGTCACGCCGACCCGGGGTAGATTGTCCTTGGCGACGCCGATCAACCCGCTGCCCGCAATCATATCGAGGCCGTGCTTGGTGACCGGATTGATGTCCTTCGGCGCTTCCTTGCCGGAGAACGTGCCGCCAAGCTCGACTGCCTTACGGGCCGCCTCGGCGTAGCTGATCGACTTCGCCGGATCGGCCTTGCTGACCACTTTCTCGTTGCCGAGGTCATAGTCGCTCGCCGCACCGCCCAGGACCTGGGCCGCGATCCCGAGGAGCTTCGCCTTGGCATCCATCGCGGCGACATACATGGTCCGCGATTCTGTCGATGCCGTGAGGCTGCCGGCCTGGTTCGAGTTCCAGGGCAGGCCGCGGCGGCTATCGCCGCGCTCGATGATCACGTTGTCCCACGCGTAGTTGAGCATCTCGGCCGCGACGCGCGCGGTCGCCGAATGGGAGTAAGTGCCGAGATTGCCGACGCCCGTATGGACGTGCAGCTTGCCGTCCGGCGTGATGCGCACGATCCCGTCGAAGCCGTTGGAGCCGGCCGAGTGATAGCCCTGGCCGATGCCGACGCCGGTGACGAGATTGCCGTTGCGCTGGCCCGACCGCTTCTTGCGATCGTCCCACTTGAACATCTCGGCAGCCTTGGCGAGCGCGTCCTTTTGGAAAGCGCTGGTCAGAGGACCGCGGCCGGAGCCGATCTTGCTTGCGGAGTCCGGTGCATTGATGCTCCGGATCGCAAGGCGGTCGATGCCAAGGTCGCGTGCGGCCTTGTCGATCATCGGCTCGAACACGGCGACGAACTGGTTCTCGCCCGGTCCGCGCTGCGGGCCGACCGGCGGCGTGTTGGTGAGCACCGGCACGGCGCGCCAGCGCATCGCCTGCGGCTGATAGACCATCGACAGCGCGTTGCCGGCGGAACGGAAGTCGCCGCCGCCGATGTGCGGGCCGTTTTCCTGCACGATGTAGAGATCGGCCGCGAGCATGCGCCCGTCCGCGCCAAAGCCCAGCTTGACGTGGCCCTGGAAGCTCGGGCGGGCACTGCCGATGCCGTATTCCTCGATGCGGGAAATACGGTGCATCACCGGGCGATTGATCTTCTTCGACATCAGCGCGGCGATCGCCATGTTGGGATAGCCGGGGATCTTGCTGCCGAAGCCGCCGCCGCAGAATTCGGCGACGAGGACGAGATCATCGGGCTTGATGCCGATCAGGCGGGCGATGTTGGGCACCGCCGCGGTGTGGCTCTGGTTCGAGCCGTGCAGGATGCACTTGCCGCCCTGCCAGTACGCCATGGCAGAGCGCGTCTCCATGGAATGGTGGGCGAGGCCGCTCGATACGAAGCTTTCCTCGACGATCACCTTCGCCGCTTTGAAGCCGGCGTCGAGATCGCCGTAGCTCCATTCCTCGGCCGGCTTGCCGAGCGGCATCTTGTCGTCGCCCGCCGCAGCGAAGGCCGCGGCATCCCACTTCACCGTCTGCAGGTTGATCTGCGCGGCCGCGACGTTGCCGTTCGAGCGTGCATCAGGTCCGCCCGGGAAGAGGCTTTCCAGCGGATCGGTCACGTGGGGCAGTTGCTCGAAATCGATCTTGATCGCTTCGATCGCCTCGGCCGCGATCTCCTCGGTCTCGGCTGCGACCGCAAGGATCGGGTCGCCGACATAGAAGGTCTCGTCCTTGGCGAGGATTGGCGGCTGGGGCGGCGGGAATTGCGGCACATCGTCCGCAGTGAGAATGCCGAGCACGCCTTTGATCTTCAGTGCCGCCGACGTGTCGATCCGGCGGATGCGGGCATGCGGGATCGGGCTCGTCAGCGTCTTGCAGAACACCATGCCTTCGGCGCGGAAGTCCTCGGCGTATTTGGCGCGGCCGGTAACCTTCGCGGTGACGTCGACCGGAACGAAGTTCTTGCCGATGAGATTGTATGCCATCTCAAGCCTCCCGCGATGCGCGCATGACGGCCTTCAGGTAGTGGTCGTACGCACCGCAACGGCAGATGTTGCCGGACATTGCGATGCGCGCTTCCTCGACCGTAGGCTTGGGATTGTGCTTGAGGAGGGCGACGGCGGAGACCACCTGCCCGGGCGTACAGAAACCGCATTGCGGCCCGAGTTCTTCGACCATGGCTTTCTGCACCTTATGCAGTTCGCCGTTCGGCCCCTCGATGCCTTCGATAGTGGTGACCTTGCGGCCGCGCACCTGATGCGTGAGCGTCGAGCACGAATAGGTCGCGACGTCATCGATCATCACGGTGCAGTTGCCGCATTCGGAATGATCGCAGCCGAGCTTGGTGCCGGTGAGCCCGAGCTTGTAGCGAAGCGTGTGGACCAACGTTTCGTTCGGCAGCACGTCGACCGGGCGCTCGCGACCGTTGACGTTGAGCCTGACAAGACGCTCGACCGAGCCCGCCACCTGGGCGAGGGCTGTGCCACCGCGGCCGAGGACCACATAGCCTCCGGCCGAGACGGCGACGCCCGAGGCGATCACCCCCTTGATGAACTCACGTCGCGAGGCGCGCAACGCGGCCCGATCGGCGGGATGTCCGCCTCCGGGATCGCCATGGCGTTCGCATGACGGACGTACATCGTTGTCTGACATGAGCGTCCTCCCAATGTCAGCGGCCCGCCACGAGCGGCGGCCGCAAGTTTTGAACTATTATGATTTACAAGAGCACGATTTCCCCGATGCGACAACGCGTTATAGCCGAATGAACATATCGGTTACGGCGACGGGGCTTTGCCCACTTTTGGTCGCGTCCGCGTAAGGGCTTGCCAGTGGGCAGGCCGCTTGCACCGAGGCTTGTGTCGTTCGCCCCGATGGTTCACAACAGGCGAAAATTCACGCCTCTCGGGAGGAGCACCATGAAGCACATCAGTTCGGTGATCGGCTTGTCGCTGCTGTTTGCCACTGGAGCCGCAGCACAGACGCTCAATGATCTCAAGAACGACGGCAAGAACACCGACAATGTGCTCACCTACGGGATGGGCTATGGTGAGAACCGCTACAGTCCGCTCAAGCAGATCGACAAAACCAACATCAAGCGGCTGGTGCCGATCTGGAACCTGAGCCTCGACAATCAGTGGGGCGAGCAAGCTCAGCCGATCATCTACAATGGCGTGATGTACGTGACCAACGCGCGGGCGACGGTCGCGATCGATGTCGGCACCGGCAAACAGATCTGGAAGACGCCGGTCGACTGGCTGCCCGAGACGCCGCGCGTCGTGTGCTGCGGCGTATCGAACAAAGGCGCCGCGATCTACGACGGCAAGATCTATCGCACCACGCTCGATGCCTATGTATTGGCGCTCGACGCCAAGACCGGCAAGGAAATCTGGAAATCAAAGGCGGCTGAATGGAAGGACGGTTATTCCATGACCGTCGCCCCGGTCATCGCCAATGGCGTGCTGCTGACGGGCATTTCCGGCGCCGAATACGGCATCCGCGGCTTCGTCGATGGTTGGGACCCGCAGACCGGCAATCACCTGTGGCGCCGCTACACGATCCCGGCGCGCGGCGAGAAAGGCAACGAGACCTGGCCGCAGGACAATGACTCCTGGGAGCATGGCGGCGGGTCAACGTGGATCACCGGCTCGTACGATCCCGATCTCGATCTCACGTATTGGGGCACGGGCAATGCCGGCCCATGGACCGGCGCCAAGCGGCCTGGAGACAACCTCTACACCGCGTCCGTGATCGCGCTGCGGCCCAAGACCGGCGAGATCGTGTGGCACTACCAATTCACGCCGAACGACGTCTACGACTACGATGCCGTGTGGGAGCTGATCCTCGCCGAACTGCCGATCAACGGCGTCAAGCGCAAGGTGGTCATGCAGCTCAACCGCAATGGCTTCCTGTACGTTCTCGACCGCGCCAACGGCGAACTTCTCGCGGCGAACCCCTACGAGAAGGTCAACTGGGCAAGCCACATCGACAAGGAAACCGGCCGACCCGTCGAGACCGAAATCGCCAAGAAGCTGCGCTCCGGCGAGCAGATCGAGATGTGGCCGTCGACCCGCGGCGGCAAGAACTGGCCGCACGCCGCCTTCAACCCCGAGACCGGCCTCCTCTATGCCAACACGATCCATGAAGGCCGGCTCTACCGCTGGCTCCCGCCGGAGCCGTATCAAGCGGGCCAGCGCTTCATGTTCGTCGAGAACCTGAATATGCCGTCGAACGGCCAGCCGATCGGCCATGTGGACGCGATCGACCCACTGACCGGCAAGCAGCGCTGGCGCGTCCCGCTCTATGACCACCAGCATTGGGCCGCGATGCTCGCGACCGGGAGCGGCCTTCTGTTTACCGGCAAGGAGACCGGGGAGTTCATCGCGCTCGACGCCGACAACGGCAAGACGGTGTGGCAGTTTCAGACGGGTTCCGGCATCAATGCGATGCCCATCACCTACACCCACAACGGCCAGCAATATGTGACCGTGCTGTCGGGTGTCGGCGGCCTCTATTGGAACCTTGCCAAGACCGCGCTCAAGAACGTGGTGCCGGGCGGATCGGTATGGACTTTCGCACTCCTGCCGAACTGAGGCCTCTTAGGCGGCGCGCGGCCGTTCTCGGCTGCGCGCTTGCCCTCGTTGCAGTAACCACCGTTGCAGCTGAGTTCGCTCCGGAACGCATCAATGCGGGTGCCGCGATCTTTGCGCGCAACTGCTCGCCGTGCCACGGCAATCACATGCGCAATCCCGAAGGTGCATTCGATCTGCGCGAATTTCCGCCCGAGCAACACGATCGCTTCGTCAACTCGGTCACGCGCGGCAAAGGCCAGATGCCGCCGTGGGGCGACCTGTTCAAGCCCGACGACGTTGAATCGCTGTGGGCTTACGTCATGGCCGGCGAACCGCGGTAGCGGCTGCCAGCGTTCCTTTCAGATTTCGATTTGGACCAACGGAGGGCTTTCGCCGCCGCGGAGCGTTACCACAACCCGACGGCCCGGTTGTCGTTGCGCCAGCCGGTCAGGCGGCCATTGCGGAACTGCAACCAGATTTGCCGATCATACGTATCGACCGACGGAATCGCGGTCTTTCGATCGACGTAAAAGACCTCCGAGCCTTCGCGGCCCCCGGCGTAGATGAGGGGCGCGTGCAAGGCGGCCGAAACTGCGTCCGGCGTCATGCCGAACTGCAGCGGTACCGTATTGGCGCGGGTGTCAAAATAGGAGCAATTGGAGAACCACGCGATGCAGCCCCACACCACCGCTTGCCGCAGCTGACTCCGATCCCACATCGACCACCCCACCCGCCTGGTCGCAATGCCCCGAATAATGGGGAGATCGTGCGCGAGGCTGCGCGGCCAGTCAATGCCCGCGCAACGCGAGGCGCGGCGGCCGTGTCCTTGAGATCACAGCGCCGCGCGTCAGTATGCCAAAGACAGATTACAAGCCGAAGCGATTAGCGCACGCTTGCGGTCGATTCCGGCGCCAGACGGTTGGCTTGGCCCTGGCCGCCCGGCAACACGACCACCTTGGTCCCAACTGTGACGCGGCCGTAAAGGTCTTCGACGTCGGCGTTGGTCAGGCGGATACAGCCCGATGACACGAACGATCCGATCGTCGACGGCTGATTGGTGCCGTGGATGCGATAGACGGTGTTGCCGAGATAAAGCGCGCGCGCCCCGAGCGGGTTGCTCTCGCCGCCAGCCATGAAGCGCGGCAGGTAGGGCTGGCGCTCGATCATCTCCTTGGGCGGATGCCAGTCCGGCCATTCCGACATCTTTGTGACCTTCTCGCGCCCGGCCCACGTGAAGCCTTCGCGGCCGACGCCGACGCCATAGCGCATCGCCTTGCCGCCACCCATGACGAGATAGAGGTAGGTGTTCGACGTATCGATGATGATCGTACCGGCAGGTTCGTGAGTTGGGTACTCAACCACCTGCCGCCGAAACTGCGGCGGCAACTCCTTCGGACGCCCCATCTCGGGACGATAGTCCGGCGGAAACGATGCGTATGCCCCGCCCATCCCTGGAGGTGGAGGCACAGCCTCTACGGGACCGCGGTTAGTGGTGTCATAAGGCGGCGGAGCAGCAGCGCCCGGGGCACCCGGTCCCGGTGGGAGTCCACGATTGCCAAGGTCGCCGGGCGGACGCACCGGTTCCCAGGCACCATAAGAATAGCCGCGCGGCGGCGGCGCGCTCTCCGGATAAGCGCTGCCATACGGCGCCGGCTGTGCCCCGTAGGGCTGCGGCGGCGCGGCCGCGTAAGGGCCACCCTGGCCCGGCGGCGGCAATGTGTCTCGCTGGATCGCTCCAGGCGCGCTTTGCGGCGGCTCGTAGCCATAGCCATAAGGCGTGCTCGAGGGACGGCCATAAGGCCCCGGCAGCGGCACCAAATCGTCATCGTCATTCACGGGGGCCGGCGCGCCGCGGTAGCCGGGCGGCGGCGGCGGGGAATAAGGGGAATAGCCCTGGGCAAAAGCTCCGCCCGCGAGCCCGACCAAACCCAGTGCGGTCACTGCAATAGCAACTGAGCGCGCGGTCATTTTGAAAATCCCCCAACTACCCCGATGTTCTAGTCGAGTTGATAGGGCAGGAACAAGGCGAAAAAACAGTAAAGAATTCGGCGATTGCATGAATTTATCGGGAACCGCCGCCGCGATTCCGGCCGCCGCTCCCGATCAATCAAACGTGATCGTGTGTCGTCTAAACGACGCTCAGGCGGGCAACTGCTCGATGCGGTCGACGCGGTTCGGATAAAACGCCATGTACCCCGTAATCGCGCCAACATCGGCGATCGGCTGCTCGTAGCTCCAGATCGCATTCTCCGCGACGCGCCCATCGACATGGATCGAGTAGTAGGACGCATCACCCTTGTAGGGGCAATGGGTCTTGTGGTCGGTCTTCTTGAGCACGTTGAAATCGACATCTTCCCGCGGCACATAGGCGACAGGCTGGTAGGATGCTTCGCTCAGTAGCAGCGCCCGCTTGGTATCGGCGACAACACGCCCTGCAAAGGTGACGCGCACGCGCTGCGGTGCGGGACCGATTTCGATCGGGTGGTCGGGAGTACCGGGCATGATTTTCATCTGCCTCCTATGACGGGGCGGGCAGCGGACGCCGCCATGCGAAGAACCCCTGTTGCTGATGATAGTGTCCGATCGCGAATGCTCAATCCCACGCTGTCATGCTTGGGCGGGACGATTGGCGCGCGAGGCCCGCATATCGCTCGGTCTTTCAAATTTTGTACACTGCGGCGCAAGCCATGATCGCCACCGACCGCAAAACCATCGCCGACCGCCAAAGCACCTTCTCGGGCACCAAGGACGTTACGCAGCTTCTCCAATTTGATGCGGAGCGGCTCGAAGCTTGGCTCTCGAGCCAAGTCGACGGATTCCGCGGGCCGCTCACGGTGAAGCAATTCAAGGGCGGGCAATCAAACCCGACCTATCTCCTGGAGACTCCGTCGCGGCGCTATGTGCTGCGGCGCAAGCCGCCGGGCAAACTCTTGCCGTCGGCGCATGCGGTCGAGCGCGAGTTCCGCGTGATCTCGGCGCTTCATCGCCAGAACTTTCCGGTGCCGGAACCGGTGATCCTCTGCGAGGACGAAGCAGTGGTTGGCACGACGTTCTTCGTCATGGGCTATGTTGAAGGGCGCATCTTTTGGGACCCGCATCTCCCAAGCTCCAATCCGGCCGAACGGGCGGCGCTCTACGATGCGGCCAATGCGACCATCGCGCGCCTTCATACTTTTGACCCCGCGGTGATCGGCCTTGCCGATTACGGGCGCGGCGAAAATTACGTGGCGCGCCAGGTCGAGCGGTGGTCGAAGCAGTATCGTGCATCGGAGACCGAGACGATTGAGGACATGGAGCGCCTGATCGCCTGGCTCCCGCAGCATCTGCCGCCACCGGGGCCGGTGCGGCTCGTGCACGGCGACTTCCGGCTCGACAACATGGTCATTGCATCCGACGCTCCCCGCGTCATCGCCGTGCTCGACTGGGAGCTCTCGACGCTCGGCGATCCGTTGGCCGACTTCTCCTATCACCTGATGAAATGGCACATGCCGCCGTCGGATGCCGGCACCGGCTCCCTCGTCGGTTTCGATATTGCCGCGCTCGGCATCCCATCGATGATGGCCTACGCGGGCGCCTATGTGGCCCGGACGGGTCTCGACCCTCGCCCCCATCTTCCGACTTACCTTGCCTATAATTTCTTCCGCCTCGCCGCGATCCTCCAAGGCATTGCCGGCCGCGTGCGCGACGGCACGGCGACGAGCGAGCACGCTGCCGCCAAGGCCCAGCAGGTGCGGCCGCTCGCCGCGACCGCATGGAAGTTCGCCCGCGAGGCGGGCGCGGCGTGAAGAGCTTCGCGCTCGCGCTTGGCGCCGGCGGCGCGCGCGGGCTCGCTCATATCGCGGTATTCGAGGCGCTCGACGAACTCGGCGTGCGGCCGGTGGCAATCGCCGGGTCTTCGATCGGCGCGCTCGCCGGTGCGGTCTATGCGGCCGGCATGACCGGGAAGGAAGTCCGCCGCTACGTCATCGATCTCGCGCACAACACTTCAGAGGTGTGGCGGCGATTGATGATGGCGCGTACCGGCCACATCGGCGATCTGTTCAGCGGCAATCTGTCAGCCATGCGCCTCGATGCCGAAAAGCTCACCGAAGCATTCCTGCCCGAGACGGTGCCCAACACCTTCGAAGCCCTCGCCATTCCGCTGACGATCGTCGCCTCGGACCTCCATCGCCGCCATGAAGTCGTCTTCACGGAAGGTCCGCTGCGACCGGCCCTTGCTGCCTCGATCGCGCTGCCGATGATGATGCGGCCGGTCGTGGCCGGTGAGCGCGTGCTGATCGATGGAGGCGCCACCAATCCGCTGCCGTTCGACCTGCTGCGCGGCTGCGCCGACGTCGTGATGGCGGTCGACGTGGCGGGCCCGCCGGAGGATCACCGGACCAACGTGCCCAATGCGATCGAGGCGATCTATGCCACTGTGGTGGTGATGACGAGCGCGATCATCAACGAGAAGCTCAAGCACGAGGTGCCCGACCTGCTGGTGCAGCCCCATGTCGGCACGTTCCGCACCCTCGATTTCATGCAGGCGAGTGCGATCCTGCGCGTCGCGGAGGCCATGAAGCCCCAGATCAAGGCAGACCTTATGGCCCTGCTTGGGAGGTAATGCCAGGAGCCCTGCCCGACCCAATCGTCACCGGCGTTGGGCGAAAAAGTCGCGCAGCAGCGCGGACGCCTCCTGCTCCGCAATCCCTCCATAGACCTCGGGGCTATGGTGGCAGCTGTCCGACATGAAGAACCGGATGCCGCTTTCGACCGCGCCACCCTTCGGATCGGCCGCCCCGTAGTAAAGCCGCCGCGGGCGGGCGAACGACACCGCGCCCGCGCACATTGCGCAGGGCTCAAGCGTGACATAGATGTCGCACTCGGTCAGGCGCTCAGTGCCGAGCGCACGAGCTGCGGCGCGGATCGCCAGGATTTCCGCGTGAGCGGTTGGGTCATGATCGCGAATGGTGCGGTTGTGCGCGGTTGCCACGACCACGCCATCGCGCACGATCACGCAGCCGACCGGCACCTCGCCTGCGGCGGCGGCTGCCCGCGCTTCGGCGATCGCCATTTCCATGAAGGATGCCACACTCGTTCCCGACGACGATCTTTGCTATCAGCCACCTCGTTATCGGCGAACTCGGCCAAGGTCCGCAATATCGATGCCCCGCAAGCATGAATCATCTCCCCGTCGGGACGAGGGCGAGCGCATTGCCAAGGTGATGGCGCGGGCCGGGCTGTGTTCGCGCCGAGATGCCGAGGAATGGATCGCGGCGGGGCGCGTCGCGGTCAATGGCGGGACGATCCGCTCACCGGCCGTCAACGTCGGTGCGCGCGATCGCGTCACCGTTGACGGCAAGCCTCTGCCGCAGCGCGAGCGCACGCGGCTTTTTCGCTATTACAAACCTGTCGGTCTCGTCAGCACCAACGCCGATCCGCAGGGCCGTCCAACTCTCTTCGACAACTTCCCGGCGGGCTTGCCGCGCCTCGTCAGCGTCGGGCGGCTCGACATTGGAACGGAGGGCCTGCTCCTGTTGACGAACGACGGCGGGCTTGCCCGCGTCTTGGAGCTGCCGAAGACCCAATGGGTGCGACGCTATCGCGTGCGCGCGCATGGCCGCGTCACGCAGGCCGACCTCGACAAGCTCGCCGACGGCATCACTGTTGATGGCGTTCACTACGGACCGATCACTGCGACGCTCGAACGCGAACAAGGATCGAATCTGTGGCTGAGCTTCGAGATCACCGAAGGCAAGAACCGTGAGGTCCGCAATGTGCTCGGTCACCTCGGCCTGCAGGTCAACCGGCTGATCCGGGTCGCCTTTGGCCCGTTCGCGCTCGACGAGATGGCCGATGGCGCGATCGAGGAAGTGGAGACGAAGACGCTGCGCGCCATGCTCGGCGCTGAGATCATTGCGGCGGCGGGCTGCGATTTCTCTGGACCTGCAACGTCACATCAGCACGAGGCGGTACGCGAACCGGACCGTCGCACGCGCGGTGCGGGCGGGTTCGCCAAGGAATCTCGACACTCGCGCAAGCCGCGTGGCGGTCGCGACGATCGTCCCGAAAAGCCAATGGGGCGCCCACGGCGCGGCCATGCCTGGCGCGAGGATGATGCACCGCTCAAGCGCACCTATCGCGGCTCACGTCGCGACGATCTCAAGGTCCGCGATGCGGACCCCGCGAAGCGACGCGCCGGCCTCCTGACCGACCGCAAGGGGCGCCGCGTTTTGGTGGAGCGATTCGGCGCCGGCGAACCGACCAAGGACGCCCATACCGCAGAATCCGTGCCGCGAAAGGCCGCGCGTGCACCGCGCCGGCCGGCGCGCGACCGTTCCAGCGGGCCACGGCCGTCACGGCCGAAACCGCCGGAGCGGAAGCGCTGAATGCGCATCATCGGCGGGCGCTTCCGCGGGCGCAAACTCGCAGCGCCGCAGTCGCAGATAGTACGCCCGACCAGCGATCGGTTGCGCGAATCGATCTTCAACATTCTGGCGCACGGCCAGGGCGATCCCGTAAGCGGCGTCAGGGTCATCGATCTGTTCGCCGGTACCGGAGCACTCGGGCTTGAGGCAATGTCGCGCGGGGCGGCGTTTGCCCTCTTTATCGATGACGGCGCTGAGGCGCGCGCGCTCATGCGCCAGAACGTCGAAGCGCTCGGGCTCGGCGGCACCACCCGCATCTTTCGCCGGGACGCGACGCGGCTCGGCCCGGTCCACCCGTTGGCGCCGTTTTCACTCGCGTTCATTGATCCGCCCTATCGGCGCGGGCTCGCGGAAAAATCGCTTGTGGCGCTGCGCGACGGCGGATGGCTCGAGCCGGGTGCGATCGTTGTCGTCGAGGAAGCCGCGGATGCGGAATTCGCGCCGCCGCACGGATTCCTGGAGATCGAGCGCCGCCGCTACGACGACACCCAGCTTGTGCTGTTGCGCCAGCCCTAGCGCAAAAACGCGAAACCCCAGGCCTCGCGGCCCGGGGTTTCGGTGCAATCGACTGACCGATCAGAAGCGGTAGTTGATACCACCGCGAACGATGTTCTCGGTCAGGCTGACGTTGTTGCCGCCCGGCAGTCCGCAAGCGACCGAGCAGCTGACATTACCGAGGTCGACATAGAGATACTCGACCTTCGCGGTCCAGTTGGCGACGAGCGCGAATTCAACGCCGGCGCCGACTGTCCAACCAGCATTGGTCTGATCGACTCCACCATTGATGGCGTTCGGGGTGCGAATGTTGCCCATCGCAAGACCGCCGGTGAAGTACGGCAGCACGCGGTCAAACGCATAGCCGACACGACCCCGCACGGTGGACAACCAATCGGTCCGCGTCTGGCAGAGGTTGGCAGCGCAGAGGCCGGAATTGCCTTTGATGTCCGCCCAGTCGATGTCGCCTTCGAGGCCCCATACGAACTGCCCGAACTGCCAGTTGTAACCGAGCTGGCCACCGACGAGGCCGCCGGTGGTATTGAAGCTCGTCGGCAGACCGTCCCAATTAGACGTGCCCCAGGCCCCGCCGCCGTTGATACCGATATAGAGTCCGGTCCAGTTGTACAGCGGGACAAATGCTGGGGCTCTGTATGGCAGCGGCGGCGGCCGCGCCAAATCTGCCGCCTGGGCGGCGCCGATCGATCCGGCCAGGGCCATCAGCCCGGCCAACGCCAACAGATAACGCTTCATTAGGTCCTCCTCCAGTCTCACCATGCGGCGCAAATTATGCGCTTAACGATTTATGTCTAGTGCAGAAGAGCAACACCAGCGCACATTAGTATTGATGGTATACAAAGGTTTTATCTCAATATTTCCCGATCAGCGACACAATCGCGCCGCTTTCGCATCCGGCCGAAGCTATTGCGATTGCGCAGAAATACAGTGGATGATGATTTTACGGTCTGTTTACACAATGGAACAATATCCATTGCATAAACAATATTCGGCGAATTCACACCCACATTCCCCACGGGCACCCCTCAAACTGTGGGGAATGAGGGTGGTTCCTTGCCGCGTCGGCCTCGGGTCAGAACCGATAGTTCACGCCGAACCGTCCCAGATTCGATCTCAGCCCGTTGCTCGTTCCCGTGAGGAAGTAACTTTCGTCGGCGAGATCGATGTAGAGGTATTCCGCTCTTACCGACCAATTCTGCGTGAGGCCCACTTCGAGCCCGACCCCCGTCGCCCAGCCTGGGTGAAAGTTGTCCTCGCCAAAGCCGTTCGACACCACATGACCGCGCCCGTAGGCCAGACCGAGGGTGCCGTAAAACAGGATGTTGTTCAGAGCGATGCCGCCGCGGCCGCGAACGGTACCGAACCAGGGATTGGAGAACTTGTAGTTATTGAAGGTGTCGCTGTTGGACGAGAATTGCAGGTCAGTCTCGACGCCGGCCACGAACTGACCGTACTGCCAGTTGTAGCCGCCCTGAAAGCCGCCGGTCGCACCGGACGGGCGCGCTCCGCTGTTGGTGAGGTCGCCCCATTGATAGCCGAAGTTGCCCCCGAGGTAGGCGCCGGACCAGTTGTACCCGTAAGCGGGATACGCCGGATACGCAGGCGGCGGCGCCCGATAGTAGTCGGCCGCGCCGGCAGCGCCTATCGAGAGGGCCCAGACTGCCGCAGTCGCCGACAACAAGCGTTTACGCATTGTTTCACCCGCACCCCAGGAACATGGTTGATGGTTATCTCAATGCTGAGGTTAAGCAGTTCTCAACGACTTCGGTCGGGCTGAATTAACGATAAGCGTCCGTAAACGGGCCCACCAATACTTAACGCGGCGTTGCCTATACTTTCCGATAACGCACCCGCTCACCGGGGCAGTGCCGGGGTTGCCGATCACCATCGCCTGGGCGAATAGATTGAAATGCCCGCCGACTTCGCCGCTGAAACGTCGCCGCCTTCCGCTCCGTCCTCCACGCGGCCTGCCGCTTTGGTCACCGGTGGCGCTCAGCGCATCGGCCGCGCCATCGTCCTCACGCTGGCCCGCGCGGGCTATGCCGTCGCAATTCATGCCAATCACTCCAGAGGAGCGGCAGAGACGCTTCGCGACCACATCGTGCAGGCCGGCGGCCGCGCCGAGGTGGTGCTCGGCGACCTTGCCGACTCAGACGCCGTGCTTCGTCTGGTGCCTGCCGCTGTCGCCGCAGTCGGCGCGCTGACCCTGCTGGTCAACAACGCGAGCACTTTCGAGTCTGATGAAATCGGGCAACTTGACCCCGTGCGGTTCGATCGCCATTTCGCAGTCAACCTGCGCGCGCCCATCTTCCTCGCGGAGTCCTTTGCGAAACAGGCGCTCGTGGGTGGATCGATCGTCAATCTGCTCGATCAGCGCGTGTTGCGGCCAAACCCGCGTTTTCTATCCTACGGGGTCGCCAAGAGCGGATTACACGCTGCCACGATTATGCTCGCCCAGGCGCTGGCGCCTCGCCTGCGGGTGAACGCGGTAGCACCGGGCCCGACGCTGCCGAATCCGCGCCAGGATGCCGAAGCATTCGCCCGCTACTGCCGGGCAATGCCGCTTGGCCATGGCCCCACTCCGGAGGAGATCGCGGACGCCGTGCTGTTCCTCGCGCGGGCAACCAGCATCACCGGGGCGACCATCCCGGTCGATGGCGGCCAGCACCTTGCCTGGCGGGACGCGAGCGGGGACACTGACGAATAGCGGGCGCGGCGAACACCACATAACCAAGATGCCGAGCGCCGCGATTGATGCCCATGGAAAAGAAAAACATCGATCCTGAAATCGATCCCAAGGACGAGGATGAGGACACTTCCCTCCCCGACCTTCCCGACGAATCCGCGATCGACCTTGAAGTCGCCGCCGACGCCGCGCCTGGCCGCGATGTCGTTGCGGAATTTGCCCGGCATGCGCCGCTAGCCCCTGGCGTCTATCGCATGATCGGCACCGGCGGCGAGGTGCTCTACGTCGGCAAGGCCAAGAGCATCAAGAAACGCATCCTCTCCTACGCGAGAGGCGCCGGTCTCGAGACCCGCATCGCACGCATGGTGGCGGCCACGACCTCGATCGAGTTCGTGACCACGGCGACCGAGACCGAGGCGCTGCTGCTCGAAGCCAATATGATCAAGCGGCTGCGCCCGCGCTTCAACGTGCTGCTGCGCGACGACAAGTCGTTTCCGTACATCTTGATCACACGCGGCGACAAGGCGGCGCAGATTTGCAAGCATCGCGGCGCGCGCAATCGTGACGGCGATTATTACGGGCCGTTCGCAGCCGTGAATGCCGTCAACCGCACCATTACGGCGCTGGAGCGCGCGTTTCTGATCCGATCCTGTTCCGACACCGTGTTCGAGAGCCGGACGCGCCCGTGCCTGCTCTTCCAGATCAAGCGTTGCTCCGGGCCGTGCACGGGGGAAATCGCGCGCGCCGACTATGACGAACTCGTGCGCGAGGCGAAAGCCTTCTTGTCCGGCAAGAGTCGCGCGGTGAAGGAGGAGCTTGCGCGCGAGATGGACGAGGCCGCCGAGGCGCTTGATTTCGAGCGCGCCGCGGCCTTGCGCGATCGCCTCGCGGCGTTCTCGGCGGTGCAGGCACGCCAAGGCATCAACCCGCGCGGCGTCGAGGAAGCGGACGTGTTCGCCATCCACCAGGACGGCGGATTCAACTGCATCGAGGTGTTCTTCTTCCGCACCGGCCAGAACTGGGGCAACCGTGCCTATTTCCCGCGTGCCGACCGCGCGCTCGGGCCAGGCGAGGTGCTCGGCGCGTTTCTCGCCCAGTTCTATGACGACAAGCCTTGCCCGCGCCTCATCCTGTTGAGCCACGACATCGAAGAGCGCGCGCTTCTCTCCGAGGCGCTATCGATCAAAAGCGGCCGCAAGGTCGAGATTTCGGTGCCGGTGCGCGGCGAGAAGCGCGACCTCGTCGAGCATGCGCTTGCGAATGCCCGCGAGGCACTGGGCCGCAAGCTCGCCGAAGCCGCCTCTCAGCAGCGGCTCCTCGCGGCGCTCGCGACCAGCTTCTCGCTGCCCCATCCGCCGCGACGGATCGAGGTCTACGACAACAGCCACATCCAGGGCACCAACGCCGTCGGCGCCATGATCGTCGCCGGTCCCGAAGGTCTGCGGAAGAACCAATATCGCAAGTTCAACATTCGGTCGGAGACGCTCACGCCCGGCGATGACTTCGGCATGATGCGCGAAGTGCTCACCCGCCGCTTCAAGCGCCTCATCAACGAGGCGCCCCGACCTAGTATGCAGACCCAACGGCTTGAGCAGGGCGCGGAGGCGTCGGCAATTGACACGCCTCCCGCTTCTCCCTTCCCCCTCGCGGGGGAGGGTCGGGGTGAGGGGGCGGGAAGCAATGTCACCGATGAGCCACATCACCCTACGCCCAGTTCCAACAGTTCCCCACAAGGGGGCGGGGAGCAGGCGGCCGCGCCTGCAGACGATGAAGGCTCACCCTGGCCTGACCTTGTGCTGATCGATGGCGGAGAGGGCCAACTCAATGCCGCGCGCGAAACCTTAGGCGACCTCGGCATCACCGACGTACCCCTTATCGGCATCGCCAAAGGCCCGGACCGCGACGCCGGCCGGGAGACGTTCCACATGCCGGGCCGGACGCCGTTTCGCCTCGCGCCTCGCGACCCGGTGCTCTATTTCGTCCAGCGCCTCCGCGACGAGGCCCACCGGTTTGCCATCGGCTCCCATCGCCAGCGCCGCAGCCGGGATATCCGCGAAGCCGGCCTGCAGGAAATCGCCGGCATCGGGCCGAACTCGTAAGCGTGCCCTGTTGCGCCATTTCGGTACGCTCAAAGCGATCGAGCGCGCCTCGATCGCCGATCTCAGCCAAGTTCCGGGCGTCAGCGCCGAGACCGCACGGCGCATCTACGACTTTTTTCACGAGGCACCCCGCTGAGATCAGCGGCGGCGGACGATTGGCACAGGTAGCCCCGTCCTGCCTTGGGTCCCGAAAATCGTCGATGGCAGGACAAGCTACGAAAGGAGCGGAGTAGCCAAATTTTAATCGTGCACGCCGGTGTCCCATTCGCCGGAAGATGCATTATGTTAGGGCAATGGATGCTGTCACCAGTCACCCCCTTCCGGCGCGGCCGCTCGCGATACCGAACCTGCTGACGTACGCGCGGATCCTGGCTGTGCCGCTGGTGGTTGCCTGCATGTATTGGCAGTCGATTTTGTCGGGCGGCTTGTGGCTGCGCTGGGTCGCGCTCGCGATCTTCGTTGCCGCCGGCGTAACCGACATTCTCGACGGCTACCTTGCCCGAAGCCTCGGCCAGCAGTCGAGCTTCGGCCGCATGCTCGATCCCATCGCCGACAAGCTCCTGGTGGCGTCGTGCCTTCTCATGCTTGCAGCCGATGAGACCATCCGGGGCTGGTCGCTGTGGGCCGCCATCGTGATCCTGTGCCGCGAGATCCTGGTGTCTGGTCTCCGCGAATACCTCGCCGAGCTGCGCGTCAGCGTTCCGGTGACCCGGCTTGCCAAATGGAAAACTACGGTCCAGCTCGTTGCCATCGGATTCCTGCTCGCCGGCGATGCAGGTGACGAGGCGTTTCGGTCGTTCGTCGGCGGTGCGTCCGCCCCGGTGGTGAGTCTTGACGGGGCTGACGTTGCTGTGGATTTCAGCCATCGTGACGCTTTACACGGGCTACGACTACTTCCGTGCCGGCGTCCGCCACCTGATCGACTGATGAGCGTAAAACTTCTGTATTTCGCCTGGGTGCGCGAGCGCATCGGCAAAGGCGAGGAGACCGTGGACCCGCCGGCCGGCGTCGTCACCATCGCCGATCTGGTGGCCTGGCTCGCCAGCCGCGGCGAAGAATATGCGTTTGCCTTCGAAAAGCCCAAGGTCATTCGCGCCGCGATCGACCGCGGTCACGTGAAACCCGAAGCGCCGATCGCAGGCGCGCGCGAAATCGCGTTCTTCCCGCCGATGACCGGCGGATGACGGCCATGACGATCCGACTGCAACGCGAAGACTTTGACGCCGCGGCGGAAGCCGCTGCACTCGCGCGCGGGCGGACCGATATCGGAGCCGTCGTTACCTTCACCGGCATTTGCCGTGGCACTGACGGCGGGCGCCCGCTCGCTGCGCTGACCCTGGAACATTATCCCGGCATGGCGGAGGCCGAGATCGCGCGCCACGTGGAAGAGGCGCAGGCACGCTGGAAACTGATGGGCGTCACGGTGATCCACCGCCATGGGCGGCTCGTTCCCGGCGACAACATCGTGTTGGTGGTGACCGCGGCCTCCCATCGCGGCGATGCCTTCGCGGCCGCGGAATTCCTGATGGACTACCTCAAGACTCGCGCGCCGTTCTGGAAGCTTGAGGAACACACGGACGGCACCAATTGGGTCGAGGCCAAGGCCACGGACGATTCCGCCGCGGCGCGCTGGACGGACGCCGGCAAGCGCTCGACCGTCGGAAGCAATTGAGTTCGGGGCCGGGGGATGGCGATCGATTTTCTCCGCAACAACGTGAAGGAGAAGCTCGCCCGCGACGAGGTAGTCGCGTCGATGACCGTGCGCCTCGTGCGCCAGCCGGAGATCGCCCAGATCGCGAAGACCGCCGGCTTCGACACCATCTACGTCGACATGGAGCACTCCAGCGCCTCGATCGAAACGACGAGCCGGATCTGCATGGCGGCGCTCGCCGTCGGCATCGCGCCGTTCGTGCGCGTGCCGGCCAACACGCCCGAATACATCACGCGGGTGCTGGAGGGCGGCGCGCTCGGCGTGATCGCGCCGCATGTGGGCTCCGCCGACGAGGCCCGCGCCGTGGTGCAGGCGGCGAAATTTCCGCCGCTCGGCGGGCGGTCGGTCGCGGGCGGACTTCCGCACCTGCATTTCCGCACTTTTCCCGTCAACGAGGCGTTCGCGGTGCTGAACGACGCCACCACGGTGATGATCCAATTCGAGAACGCCGCCGCGCTCGGCAAAGCCGAGGAGATCGTCGCCGTCCCCGGCATCGACATGGTGATGATCGGCACCAACGATCTTTTGTGCGACTGGGGCATTCCGGAGCAATACGAGCATCCGAAGGTACGCGAGGCCTATGCGACGACGATCGCCGCCTGTCGCAAGCACGGCAAGCACGTGGGCGTCGGCGGGCTCGCCACTCGACCGAAGCTCGTCGCGGACTTTGTCCGCATGGGCGCGCGTTACGTCTCGACCGGAACGGACCTCGCGTTCCTCATGGGAGCCTGCGGCGAGCGCGCCAAGCAAGTGCGCGACATCGCGTTCTGACGGGCAGCTTCGATTGCTCGGCGAATCGTTGAGTTTATGACGTCTTCATTGTCCGTTGCGGCGAAGGCTGCTCGACAACCATGGCTGGCGCTGCAACCGCCTCGCGATGAATCCAATCGATCAGCTTGCGACCCAATTTCATGAATGGCGCCTCGATCAGCGCGAAGCTAATCGAGGCGGCAATGAACGTCACGATGACGAGAAGCGGATAATAGACCGCGAGCGCCAAACCGGCGCTGACCTTATCCAGCATCGACGACAAAACGACGGTGACCGCGTCGAGCGTGGGTTCAAGCAAGGCAAAATGAAGGATGTACATGCTGAACGAGACCCGGCCGATGCGGGTCATGACGCCGTTGACGAGAAGGGGCGTCGGCGATCGGTGCAGAAGCACGCAAAGAACGGCGGCGCAGGCGCCGAACCGCAACGAGGGTTCGAGCCAAGGGGTATTGACGAAGGGCAAGATCGTCACCATCGCGACAAAGAGCAGAGCGGCAAGCCAACTCTCCCAGGTTCGCGGTGTATTGTGGGATCGACCACGAGGCCTGTTGATCAGCACGTCCGCTGCGAGAATTCCGAACAGAAACACCGGCAGCTGATTTGGAAAGCTCCAGTAGATCAGCGGTTGCCAGAGCGTCGCGGCGTAGGGCCAGCCCGCCGGCGGGACTGGCGCCAGCATCATGTAAGCAATCTGGACGACAATAACCGCCGCCGCTGTGACGATCCACATTCGCCTCATCGACCGCGAAAGTATGATCAGCGCCGGAAGCAGAAGATAGAACATCGCTTCCGCACCGATCGACCAGCCACCCGGCACGACACTGTTGGTGGCGGTCGGCCACCAGCCGTGCAGGAACAGCGCCGTCAGCCCGACATCGAGGCCACCGATGCCGTCCGGCGCGAACTCGCGCGCCCTCCAGCCGAACAACACCAAATAAAGTCCGATGCCGAAATAAAACATCGGCGCAATCCGAAAAAACCGCCGGATGAAAAAATCACGGACACCAGCAGTTCCGGCCGTGTGTCGAGCCTGCCAGCTCAACGTCAACGACAGCGCGCTGACCACGAAGAACAACTGCACGCCGAGAATGCCGCTGGTGGCGATCTTAAAGATCGTTTGGTTCGGCACGAATATCCGATGAGTCATCAAGGCGCGCGGAAACTGCAGGGACTCGTAGGCCGTCGGTCCCAGCGTCGCGTGAACGAGAATGACCAGCAAAATGGCCCAGCCGCGCAGGGCGTCGATATACGCGAGTCTTCGCGGTTCGTTCACGTTGGACCTCCCCGTCTCGGACGAGAGGTTAGGCGATCACGAACGGCGCATCCATAGGCCAGCACGCCATTCAACTATCGGGAATTAGCGCAGGCCAGGAAGTCGCGCCGCGCAGTCGCGTTGGCTTTCAGGTGCCCCACCCGCTTGCGAGGCAAGCCCGCAAGCCGCTTTCCAACTCCGCGCGATCGAGATTGCGGCCGATAAAGACGAGCCGGCTGTTGGGACGAGCAGCGCCCCAAGGATTGGCCGGCCGCAGTTCGAACAGGCGATGAACGCCCTGAAGCACCCACCGCCGCGGATCGTCCTTGGCGGCCAGAATGCCCTTGAGGCGAAAAATCTCATCGCCGCGACGCTCCAGCAAATCCTTCAAGTGGTCTTCAAGACGCGCCTTGTCGAAGGCCTCATCGAACGTGAACGAGACCGAATCGAGCGACGGATCGTGCTGATGATCATGATCGTCGAGGAAATGCTCATCGCTTGCCATCGTCCGCGACAGGTCGAATGCGCCGATGCCAAGAATTTTTTCAAGATCAACCTTTGCGTAACTCGAACGAATGATCGATGCCGTGGCGTTGAGACCGCGCATGCGAGTCTCGAGCGACTTGATCTTGCTGTCGTCGACGAGATCGATCTTGTTGATGATGATGCGGTCCGCCGCCATGATCTGATCGACCGCCTGATTGTCGATGCCGTCGAGGTTCGGGTCGTCGAGATGCGTATCGATGTGCTTGGCATCGATGAGCGTCACGATCCCGTCGAGATTCACTTGGCGCGCGATGTCGTCGTCGATGAAGAAGGTGGCGGCGACCGGATTTGGGTCGGCGAGGCCGCTCGTTTCCACCAGAATGTGATCGAATTTCTCGCGCCGCTCCATGAGCTGGCCAAGGATGCGGATGAGGTCGGTGCGCACGCTGCCCACGCAGCAGATGCAGCCATTCGTCATCTCGAAGATCTCTTCCTCGGAGGTCAGCACGAGATCGGAGTCGATGTTGATCTCGCCGAATTCGTTTTCGATCACCGCGATGCGATGGCCGTGCCGTTCGGTGAGAATATAATTAAGAAGTGTCGTTTTCCCCGATCCGAGAAATCCGGACAGGATTGTCACTGGCACCGGCCGCGACGATTTCTGTTCACTCACGCTCATGATCGCTCCATACAAGTACTTCGTTTCTAATAAATCCGGGTCTTAACTGTCATCGCCCGGCTTGACCGGGCGATCCAGTAACCACTGCAAGACGATGGCGTGCGGCATTCCATCAGGCGATAGTCCGGTGGTTACTGGATGCTCCGCTTTCGCGGAGCGTGACGGCAAAAGGTCCGAAGCTCGGGCTTCGATTCATGTTCGTTTACGCTGCCCTCACCTTTTGCCCCGCGCCTTCGCGTTTCTCCCGCAGTGCGTCCAGCACCTGTTCGGGCGTGATCGGATAGTGCCGAAAGCGGATGCTGATTGCGTCGTACACCGCATTCGCGATGGCCGGCCCGATCGCGATGATCGGGTCTTCGCCGACCCCCTTCGCGCCGAACGGTCCGCCCGCGGACGGCGCCGTCTCCAGGATGATGGTGTGGATCGGCGGCATGTCCATCGACAGCGGCATCTTGTAGTCGACGAAGCTCGGGTTGAGCGAGCGGCCGTCGTTCGGATCGATGACGTAGTCCTCGGTCAGCGTATGACCGATGCCTTGCTGGATGCCGCCTTCGATCTGGCCTGCCGCCGCGACCGGATGAATGACGCGACCGATCTCGTGCACCGGTACCACTTTCACCACCTCGATCTGGCCGGTCTGGGTATCAACTTTCACCCGCACGAAATGCGCCGCGAACGAATAGGATTTCGTCGGATAATAGGTCGCCGTTCCGACGAGATGAGCGGCCGGTATGCCGAGGCGCGGCGCAATGGCGTCGCGCACGCTGAGCTTCATGCCCGGCACGCCTTTCACCGAAATCATGCCGTCGGCGACGACGAGATCGTCGGCTGCGGCTTCAAGCTGGTCGGCGGCGCGGCTCAAGAGCTGCTTCTTCACGTCCGCTGTCGCCATTTGCGCCGCACGACCGCCCATGAACGTGGTGTGGCTTGCGAATGCGCCGATATCCCATGGCACGACGTCGGTGTCGCCATGAACCACGGCGACATCCTCGAACTTCACGCCAAGCTCCTCCGCGACGATCTGGGCGAGCGCCGTGTGCGCGCCGGTTCCGAGCCCCGCCGTTCCGGTCAAAAGCGTGACGGTGCCGTCCTCGTTCATTTTGACGATGGCGTTGCCCTGCTCCTTGATGCCGGGATAGGCGCTGCTGCCGTGCATCTCGCAGCCCATGCCCCAACCGTAACGGATGGGCCCCTGCGCCTCGCGCGCGCTGTTGCGGAGCTCATCCCATTTCACTTCCGTCCGCCCGCGCCGGATGCAGTCTTCGAGGCCGTGTCCGGTGAGCGGATGGCCCGACGGCGCGATGTCGCCCTCGCGGACGGCGTTGCGCAATTTCAGTTCCGCCGGATCGATGCCCAGCCGCTCCGCCGCCTCGTCCATCTGAATGTCGAGGGCATAATAGGTCTGCACCACGCCATAGCCGCGAAACGCGCCGGCGATCGGCGTGTTGGTGTAGACGCCGCGCCCCTCGAGATGGACGTTCTCGCAGCGATAAAGCGACGTCAGCGCCGCGGTGCCGACTGCGGTCACGCCGGGGCTGTGCGACCCGTAGGCGCCGCCGTTGAACGTGACGCGCGCCTGCCGCGCGGTGATCGTGCCGTCCTTCTTGAAGCCTTGCTTTAACCAGACGGAGCCGGGATGGCGCGAGCGCCCGCTGAGAAACGTCTCCTTGCGGCTTAGCTCCAGCCGCACCGGCCGGCGCGTCTCCTTGGCGAGGAGAGCGCACAGAAACTCGTTCTGAAACAGATCCTGCTTGGCACCGAAGCCACCGCCCATGTGGTCGACCAAAACACGGACATGGTGCAGCGGCAGCCCGAGGACCTCGGCGAGGATTCCGCGCACCATGAATGCGGTCTGGGTCGAAATCCACACCGTGAGCTTGCCGGTCGCATCCCACTGGCAAACGCAGACATTGGGTTCCATGTAGGCCGGCGTCGGACGGCCCATCTCGTACTCGCCTTCGATGATGAGGTCGGCGTCAGCGAAACCGCGGCCGATGTCACCGCGCGTGACGACGAACGGGTCGATCACAAGGTTGCCCGGGTGCGTCTCATGAACGAGCGGCGCCCCGGGGCGTAACGCCTCTTCCACTGTGAGAACGGCCGGCAATGCCTCGTACTCGACTTCGATGAGGTCGAGTGCCTCTTCCACGATCTCCTCGCTGACGGCAGCGACCGCGGCGACACCATCGCCCCAGTAGCTGACCTTGTTATCGAGGATGTACTGGTCCTTGGTCACCGACGCGGAGCGCGGGTGGGGCGATCCGTAGTGAAGGACGCGCGGCACGTTGTCGTGCGTGAGCACCGCCTTCACGCCGGCAAGCGCCAGCGCCTTCGTCGCATCGATGCGCGTGATCCGCGCGTGAGCGACGGCGCTGCGCTTGATCTTGGCGTGCAGCATGCCGGGCAGCGCGATATCGCCCGCATACCGCGCCTGGCCGGTCACCTTGCCCAAGGTGTCGACGCGCTTGACGCTGTAACCGACGACCGCGAAGTTCATCGCACACTCTCGGTTGCTTCAGTGGGTTTCTTTGCCCCCGCCGACAGCTCGCGCGCCGTCGCGAGGATCGCCTCGATGATCTTGGTATAGCCGGTGCAACGGCAAATATTTCCGGCAAGACCGAACCGGACCTCCTCCTCGGTCGGGTTCGGGTTCTCGTCGAGCAAGGCCTTTGCCATCACGATGATTCCCGGCGTGCAGAAGCCGCACTGCGAGCCGCCGTATTTCATCATGTTTTCCTGCAGTGGATGGAGCCGATCAGGCGCCAATTGGATGCCTTCGATCGTCACCACCTCGCAGCCTTTCGCCTCGACGGCGAGCACCAGGCACGAATTGACCGGCTTGCCGTTGAGGATGACGGTGCAGGCGCCGCAGTCACCGACATCGCATCCCTTTTTGGTGCCGGGCAGCGCCGCTTCGTTGCGCAAAGCATCGAGCAGGCTGCGGTAGGGCTTGACCGCAAGCTCCTGCAACTCGCCGTTGATGGTGATCGGCACCACCTGCTTCATTGGATCTGCTCCCGCGCCGCGGTGATCGTGCGCGATGTCAGCACCGCGGTCATCTCCCGTCGGTACGCGGCGCTGCCGCGAACATTGCTGATCGGTCGCGTGTCCTCCGCCGCGGCGCGTGCCGCCTGCTCGATCAGACTTGGATCGAGGGGGTGTCCCTCCAACATCGATTCGGCGCGCTTTGCCCGGATCGGGGTCGGCGCGACCGCCCCGAGCACGATGCGAATGGCGCGGCAGACATCGCCATCGAGTGTTAGAGAGACAGCAACACCGACGGTCGCGAGTTCCATCGCCTTGCGGCGGCCATGCTTGATATAGACGCTGGCCGAGTGCGGTGCTGAGGCCGGCACTTCAACCCCGGTTACGATTTCATCACGCCGCAACAGCGTCTTGCCCGGACCGATGAAGAAATCCTCCAGCATGATTCGTCGTCCGCCGGTGGGCCCGTGAACGGTCGCGCAGGCGCCATCAGCGATGAGCGGCGGCAAGGTGTCCGCCGACGGCGAGGCGCGGCAGATATTCCCGACAACGGTCGCGCGATTGCGGACCTGAATCGAGCCGAGTTCGCTCACGGCCTGGGCCAAGCCGCGATAGTGCTTGCGCACCGCCGGCGAAATCTCGATCTCGCGTGCCGTCACGAGCGCGCCGAACCGCAATCCGGACGTTGGATCGAAGCGCAACTGGTCCATGCCCGGTATTTTTTTGATGTTGATGACATGGTCGGGCGAGCGAATGTGCTCCTTGATCTCGACCAGCAGATCGGTGCCGCCCGCGAGCACGCTGGCGGCGCCGTCGTGCTGTCCCAGCAGCGCGACCGCCTCATCAAGGCTATGCGGTTCGAAATAGTCGAAGCGCTTCATGTTTACTCGCTGCCGAAGGCCCGCATCTATTCAGCGGGCACCGGCTGGGCCGCCACCTTTTCGCGCGGCGGCAAGCCATTGAACAGCAGGTTCAACAGCACCGCCGTCAGCGTCCCGATCAGGACGCCACTCTGGAAGAAGCGGCCGACGCCCGCCGGCAGCTTCGAGAAGAATTGGTCCGACACCACCGGGATCATCGCCAGCGCCACGCTTACGGCGACGATGTAGAGGTTGCGTCGGTTCGTGGAAAAGTCCGCTCGCGCGAAAATCTTGACGCCGGTGGCCGTGACCATGCCGAACATCACGATCGCCGCACCGCCGATGACGTAGCTCGGAATGGAGGCCGTGAGAAAGGCGAGCTTCGGGAAGCAGCCGAGCGCGACCAGGATCCCGCCACCCGCGGCAACGGCCCATCGGCTCACCACGCCCGTGATCTGAACAAGGCCCACGTTTTGCGCGAACGTGGTGTAGGTGAAAGTGTTGAAGATGCCGCCAATGATATTGCCGACGCCGTCGGCCCGCAGGCCTCGCGCAAGATCCTGTTCGGTGACTTGGCGACCGCCCATATCGGCAACCGCGAGAAATTGACCGGTCAATTCGATCATCATCACGATCATCACCGCGCAAAGCGCGGCAATCGACCATGGCTCGAAGACCGGAAAGCCGAAACGGAACGGCAAAACCAGCGTCAGCCAATCGGCGGACGCAACACCCTGGAAATCGACGCGGCCCAGCGCGACGGCCAGAACGAATCCGATGCCGATACCGAGGAGGACGGCGAGGTTTCCAAGAAACCCCTTGAGATAGCGCGTCATCAACAGGATCGAGAGCAACACGATCGCGGCAATCGCGAGATTTTCCGGAAGGCCATAGTTGGGATTGGGGGTGAGACCGTTCGGACCGCGGATGAACGGCTGACCGCCGGCGGCCCAGTCGATGCCGACCCGCATCAACGACAGGCCGATGATCAACATCACGGTGCCCGTGACGACCGGCGGAAAGAACCGGACCCAGCGCCCGAAGAACGGCGCCGCCAAGAACGCGAATACGCCGGAGCCGATGACGGCGCCGAATACGCCCGGCATGCCCAATTCGGGAGTGTTTCCCGTCGCGATGATGCTTGGGACCGCCGTGAACGCGACGCCCATCACCATTGGCAGCCGAATGCCGATGTTGAAGAAGCCGACGCACTGAATGATGGTGACGATCCCGCAGACCAGAAGGTCCGCGCTCACCAGCATTGCGATCTGTTCCTTCGGCAAATGCACGGCGCCACCGATAATCAACGGCACCGCCGCCGCGCCCGCATACATCGCCAGCACATGCTGGAGGCCGAGCACGAAGAGCCGCGGAACCGGAAGAACCTCATCGATCGGATCGATCTTCGATGGCATAGGATCAACTCTTGGTTCCATGATCGTACTCCCGGTCAGCGTCCTCATCCCTGCTTGCCGCCGCAGCGGCTTTGTTGATGTCAATGAGCGGGCGGCAAGCGTCGAAACGACGAATCCGTGATCGGTCCTGAGCAACCCCCGGCCGCTTGCTACCGCGGCCGAGGAAATTCGCGTGCGTCAGACCGCCTCGGCCGCGACCTTGCCAGTCAGCCGGCTCTTGGCCTCTTCGACCGTCTTCGGCGGCTTGGTCGGCTTGATCCCGAGAAGCTTCGCGACGTTATTGCCCATGAAATCCTCGAGCAAATCTTCGTCGAGGTTCATGCCTTGGGGCGGCGGGCTGCACAGCACTTCGAGTTCACGCAGCCACATGCCGGGCTCGTTCGGCGGCGAGTCGGTGCCGAACACGATCTTGTTGCGCGGCAGTTGCTTGGCGAACTCCACGATGCGCGACTGGAGGCACCAGCCCGATTCGACATAGACGTTGGGGGTGTCCATCGCCATCCAGAACGCCTCGAAGCAGTAGACGCCACCGGTCTGAATGCCGAAGTGACCGATGATGAAATTGACGTTCGGGAACTCACGGATGATCGGGTAGAACTGAGTCGGGATGCTGTACGGCCCGTCGCCGGTGTGGATCAGCACCACGACGCCGAGTTCATCGCACTTGCGCATCGCCGGCCGCAGCCAGTCGAGCGCGCGGTCGGGCCGGTACGAGTGCATGTTGGCGTGCAGCTTCAGCATCTTGAAGCCGTATTCCTTGACGTGAAACTCGAGCTCCGCGGCGCCGTTTTCCGGTCCAAAGCGCGGGTTGTAGGTGAAGTTGCCGATGAAGCGGTCGGGATACTTCTGCACCAACTCGACGATGTAGGACATGTAATCGCGGATGCCCTCGCGTCCGGTGCGATTGCCTTCGCGCCACGCCGTGTTGCCCGGCGGCGGTTGAATGAGGCCCATATCGATGCGGCGCGGCTTGCCGTTGATGTAGTACGGGCCGTCCATCAGCTTAAGCATCCGTTCGCCGTTGAACGGAGTCCCATCGTGTCGCCACGCCTCGTCGACGACGTTCGTGGGATGAAGGTGGGTGTCGATAATCATGGTTTGCTCCCTGCAAACGACGCAAATGACCGCGACGGAATGCGATCGCAATCCGGCCCACGGCCACGCTTCCTGACGATATCCTGGATCAACGCCACGGCAGGCTCCGGTCCAAATCGCGACGGCACACAAATGCCTGTCAGCAATCTCCGACTGAAACGTCCCGGCGCTACGGTGACGGTTCAGCTGACCGCTTCTACCGACCGCCGACCTCTACCAAACTCATTCCTGTCGCGCAAGCGCGATACTGCCGCATATTCTCTGGGCCGATCACCGCAGGTGATTGGAAATATAGTTTCGCGCCCATGCGACGGATTTCTCCGGCAAGCGTGTGCGCTCACCCTCGAACTTCGGTCCCTTGGTGGCGTCGATGCCGATCTTCGCCGACATGCCCTCGACCGAAGATGGGTCGAGCCGGTTGCAGAAGACTTTCGGAATCATGAACATATCAGTGTCGGCCTGGAACCGCGTCGCCAGCGCCCACAGCACTTCCTCCTCGTTGAAGACGTCGACGTCCTCGTCCACGGCGACGCCGAGCTTGACATAGGAGTCGAGGCCCATCAGCAGCATCAGCGCCTGGCGCGCCTGGCCCTCGGCTGTTTTCTTGAACGACATGTAGGCATGAAAGTGCGTGCCGGATTTCGGATAATTGATCGCCTTGAGCGTCGGCACCATTTCCTTGAGCCGGTGGAACACGTGCGCCTCGCGCGTGCTGCGACCGAGCAGCAGATGCTCCGCGGAATAGCCGGGGATGATGTCGAGGAAGATCGGTTTGCGCTTGTGCGTGATCGCCTTGACGACGAACACGTTGCGGGTCGACCGATAGGTCGAATAGCCGGTGTATTCCCCATACGGCCCTTCGTCCTCGTGCACGCCGCCAAGAATCTCGCCCTCGACGACGTATTCCGCATCGGCCGGCACTTCGACGTCGATCGTCTTGCATTTCACCATCTCGACCGGCGCGCCCATCAGGGCGCCGGCGATCGCAAGCTCGTCGACATCCATGGCGACCTTGGCCGCTGCCGCAATGTAGATCGCGGGATGGCAACCGATCACCACCGCAACTTCGAGATTCTGTCCGCGCGCCTCACACCGTTGCAGATAATCCCAGATGTGCCCGCGCGAGTGCAGGCTCGCACCGAATCGATTTGGCCCCTTGAGCTGCATCCGCTGGAAGCTGAGATTGCGCCCCCCTGTTTCCGGGTCTTTGCAGATCAGGATGCCGGAGCCGATGTAACGGCCGGCATCGGCTTCGAAATGCCGAGAAATCGGCAGCTTGCCGGCGTCAGCCTCGTTGCCGAGCGCGACCACGTCCTGCACCGGCGCTCGGTCCGTCATGACGGCGGGCTTCATGTTCGAAAGCGCGTCCGTCCACGCGGCATTGAACTCGCCCGGACCTCGGCCAACCATCCGTGCAATGCGATTGCGATCGGCAAACAGGTTCGTCACCACCGGCACGTCGAAACCGTCCGGTCGCTCGATGCAGACGACGGGAAAGCGCTTCTGCGCTTCAAGCTCCAGCACGAGCGCTGTCGGCCCGAAATCGAGATTGATCGGCTCCGTGATCGTCACTTTCTCGCTCGCCGGAAGGCTATCGAGAAATTCCTTGAGATTGGGCATCAGTAGGTCCCTGCTGGTGCGAGTGGTCTTCCGGGAGCGCTCTAATTCTCGGCAGCGTCATTCCGGGGCGCCGCAGCGAAGCGGAGGCGAGCCCGGAATCCATGAACGCGACTGCGGAGAATGGATTCCGGGTTGCCTCGCTGCGCTCGGCCCCCGGAATGACGCTGCGGATTTTGCGGAATGACGCCGCGGAAATTCCGGAACGACGCTGCGGAAAATTCGCTCAATTGTGCTCGCTCGGTCCCATGATGACGACGCCCTCGGTCGCCTCGACGTGGCGGACGAAGACGTACTTGTCCTCGCGGCCGTCGCTGTGCTTGCGCTTCACGTCGCGGCGGACCGTGCGGTCGACCTTTGCGACGATCACGAAGGGTGATTGCGCCGCTAGTCCTTCATCGCACCGCTGCGCGAATTCATCGAGATCGCGCACCGTGTGAGCGTTTTCGATGCCCGCGCCGCACGCAATCGCGGCGATGTCGACACGGCCGGACGCCGTGTGGGTCGGCGGCCCGCCAATCGACTGATAGCATTCGTTGTCCCACACGATGACGAGCAGATTGGTTGGGCGCTCGTTCGCCAGCGTCGCCAGGATACCGAGGTTGAACATCATGCCGCCGTCGGTATCGAGCGAGACGATACGCCGATGCGGCAGTCCGACCGCCAGTCCCAGCGCCTGCGGGGTGACGCAACCCAGCTGCTGCTGGAACAGGCTCGCTTCGCGCATGTGGGGCGCGGCATCGTACCATTCATCGACGCTGCCGCCGAGCGACAGGATGACGAGTTCGTTCTTGAGCTTTGCCGCAAGCACCTTCATGCAATCATAACGCGTCATCGCACCATACTCCCGGCAAGCACGACGGCGGAATGATAATAGGCGGTGTGCGACCAGGTGAATGCGTCGCGGATCGCCTGTTCGATCCCCTCCTCCCGGTCGACGATGCGATACGGGATGCGCATGGCCTGCAGCAACGGCTCCATCGTCATGCCGTGCGGAATCGCCCACCAGTTGTTCTCGCCGAGGTCGCCGCGATAGCTCATCAGCATGACCACCGGGATGCCGGCGCCCATGCCCATGCGCGCCAGCGGCTCGATCGACGCTCGCAGCCCGGAGTTTTCCATGACCAATACGGCGCGTTTGCCTGACAGCCACACGCCGCCGCAAATCCCGGCACCCTCGCCCTCGTTGGTGACGCGGATGGTGCGAATGTCATTGTCCCTGTCGAGCGCCGGATAGAGCTCCTTGAGAAGCGAATCCGGTAGATAGCAGGCGACACTGACGCCCGAGGCTTTCAGTGCCTTAATGACCTTTTCAACGGCGCTAGCTTTCATCGCTTTCGAGGACCTCCTCTCCACCGGATGAATGATACACGATAGTGCGGCGATCGCGTCTGCGTCGATTTCGCCGGCTCATGAAGCTTGAAACGAAGGGGCTTCTCGCCGTAGGACGCAATCAACGCCTTGCGCAAAACAAATTGCAGGGCGACATGCCGGGGAGAGAAATCATGAGCCTGATCGAGGAATCCGTCCATCCGGTCAATGCGGTACCGCCGCCCGGCCGCCTCACCGTCCTGGGGCTCCAGCACCTCTTCGTGATGTACGCCGGCGCGATTGCAGTGCCGTTCGTGATCGGCAGCTCGCTCAGCATGTCGCCGGCTGACATCGCGCAGATGGTGTCGGCCAATACGATCTTTGCGGGACTTGGGACGATTTTGACCACGGTGGGTCTGTGGAAGTTCGGCGCGCGGCTGCCGATCGTGCTGGGGCCATCCGCCAACGTCATTGGACCTCTGATCCTCATCGGCAAGACCTATGGCCTGCCGGCCGTGTGGAGCACGTGCATCTTGGCTGGCGCCGCGATGATGATCTGCGCCCCGATCATCGGACGATTGCGGCGCTTCTTTCCCCCGGTTGTGATGGGCACGATGCTCGCGCTCGTCGGCATCATGCTGGTGCCGATCGGAGTACGGCTCATCACCAATTTCAAGCCCGACGATCCGGTCAGCGCCAAGAACTTGATCATGGCGGGAGGCACAATCCTGCTGGTCGCCTTGTTCATGAAGTTTTTGCCGGCAATGCTGCGGCAGATGTCGGTGCTGTTCGGACTTATCCTGGCGACGGTGATCGCACTCGTGCTTGGCGACGCGGACTTCAGCCGCGTGTTCCAGGGCGCCCTGTTCGGATTCACGCTGCCGGCGCACTTCGGGGAGTTCAACTTCGACATCGGCGCTGCGATCGCCGTCATTGTCCTGATGGCGGTGCTCATGTTTGAGGTGCTGCCGCAGCTCGTCGCGGTTGGTGAAATGGTCGGGCGCGAGGCAACAAGCGAAGACGTTCAGGGCGGCGTTCTGGCGGATGGGCTGACGAGCCTCGTCGGCGGCGTATTTGGTGCGTTCCCCTTGGTCACCTTCTCGCAGAACATTGGAGTCCTCGGCCTCACCACGACGCGCAGCCGCTTCGTTGCGACCGCGGCCGGCGTGTTCCTGGTCATCCTCGGTTTATTCCCCCCGCTGGGGCGCCTGGTGGCAGCAATTCCCGGACCGATCATCGGCGGCATCGCCCTCGTGATGTTCACGGCGATCGGTGTCATCGGCATCAAGATCCTCAATCGCGTGGATTTCGCCGAGCCGCAGAACCTGTTCATCGTCGCCACGTCGCTCGGAATAGGCTTCATTCCGATGGTGGCGCCGAAATTCTACGATGCCTGGCCGAAGAACCTGCAAACCATCTTCAACAGCCCGGTGGGCGCGGGGTTGATCGCCGCCATTCTGCTCAATCTCCTGTTCAATCACTTGCCGGCGATGCGAACATCGGCGAGAGAAAGCGACCATGCGGTGCCTTCTCCCGACGCCGCGAAGGCGCGGCAACATCAGGCATAGGACGTGTGAAGGTGACGGCCCCGATCCACGATCTTCGTGATTTCATCGACGTGCTGCGAAAAGCCGGCGCACTTGCCGAGATCGTGACTCCGGTCGATCCGGTGCACGAACTCGGCGCGGTCTTGCGCGCCTGCGAACAGAGCGGCAAGGCCGCGCTCTTTCACAACGTGAAGGGCTCGGAGATACCGGTCATGGGCAGTGCGCTCGGCTCCCATGAGCGGATTGCGCTCGCGGTCGGCTGCGAACGGCAAAAGCTCGGCGATGTGCTCGATGCTGCAACCCGCGCGCCGGTGGCGTTTCGTGCGATTGAGGGCGCGGCGCCGTGCCAGGAGGTCGTCACCGATAACGTCAATCTCGCGACCCTGCCGGTGCCGGTTCATGCGCCAAAGGACGGCGGCGCCTTCATCAACGCGGGCGTCGTGATCTGCCGCGATCCGGTCAGCGGCCGGCATAATCTTTCGTATGTGCGCATGCAGGTGAAGGGTCGCGATCGCGTCGGCATCAATCTCAACACCTGGCGCCATATGCGCGAGTTTTTCGAGACTGCGGAAGCACAGGGCGAAAATCTGCCATTCTGCGTTGCGATCGGCGTCGATCCCGTTTTGATGATCGCGGCCGCGTTCCGCTATGGCGGCGACGAATACGAAATCGCCGGCGCGCTGCGCGGCGGGCCGATCCCGGTGGTGCGCGCCCGCACCTGCGACATCATGGTGCCTGCGACGGCGGAGATCGTGCTCGAAGGCGAGGTTCTGGCCGGCGAACGCGAAGAGGAAGGGCCGATGGCCGAGTACACCGGCCATTATTCCGGCGTTCATCAGCAGCCGGTCGGGCGCATCACCGCGATCACCCATCGCCGCGATCCGATCTTCCAGACGACCGCCGGCGCGTCGTTCGAGCATCTTCTGTTGGGCGCGGCGGCGACGCGCGAGCCGCACCTTCGCCGCCTGACCATGAGCACGTCGCCGCGGGTGCGCGACGCCTATCTGCCACCTTATGCCTCGGGCTTTCTCGCGCTGATTTCGATGGAAGAGCCGCGACCTGGCGAAGTGCGGGCGGTCGGCATTGCCGCGTTGATGGCGCACGTCAACATCAACACGGTGGTCGTGGTCGACACCGACGTTGATATCTTCGATCCGACCGACGTGTTCTGGGCGCTGTCGACGCGGGTGCGATGGGATCGCGACCAGGTGGTCATCCCGGGAACGCTGGGCAACGAGCTTCACCCGTCTGCCGATGAAAACGGCGTCATCAGCAAGACCATCATCGACGCGACGCTCGCACCGGAACTCCGCGCCTCCCACAGCAAGATCGTTTATCCAAAGGTCGATCTGGCGGCGCTCCTGGCGCGCCAACCGCGGACGCCGCCCAAGCGGAGTTGAATGTTGCCGTCGCCGCGAGCGTCCGACCGCATGACGCTTGAGATTGATCCGCAGAGGCGCGTCGCCGCGCCGTAGGGGAGGAACACATGTCCGAACATCTGGGCTTCATCGGCGTCGGACGAATGGGCGGGCCGATGGCGGGCCGCCTGATCGATGCCGGTCACACGCTCACCGTCTATGACACCAGCGCGTCGGCGACTGCGGCACTCGCGGCGCGCGGTGCGCGGGTCGCTGGCTCATCGCGTGAGGTTGCGGACGCGGTCGAGACCGTGATCGTAAGCCTGCCCACGCCCGATATCGTTCGCGCAGTCGCGCTTGGCGAGAATGGCGTTGCGGCCGGCAGGCGGGTGAAGACATTCATCGATCTATCGACCACAGGGCCGCGCGTGATCGCCGCGGTCGCGGCGGCGCTCAAGGACAAGGGGATCGCTACCGTCGATTGCCCGGTGAGCGGAGGTGTCGGTGGCGCGCGCAAAGGCACGCTCGCCGTCATGGCGGCTTGTGAACGGCCCCTGTTCGAACGTTTCGAGCCGATCCTGAAGGTGTTCGGGAACGTCTTCTACATCGGCGAGCGGCCCGGCATGGGGCAGACCATGAAGCTCGCCAACAATCTTCTGTCGGCGACCGCGATGGCGATCTCCTCGGAAGCGATCGTCATGGGCGTCAAGGCCGGGCTCGACCCCAAGATCATGATCGACGTGATCAACTCCGGCAGCGGGCGCAACACCGCGACCCAGGAAAAGTTTCCGCGCGCGGTGCTGCCGCGCACCTTCGACTACGGCTTCGCCACCGGTCTCATGTACAAGGACGTGAAGCTCTGCCTCGAAGAGGCCGAAGCCCTCAACGTGCCGATGTGGCTCGGCAGCGCGGTACGCCAGCTCTGGCAGGTCGCGCACGCCGAGCTAGGGCCGGCAAGCGACTTCACCCAGATCGTGCAGTGCATCGAGAAGTGGGCCGGCGTCGAAGTGAAGAGCGACAAGGTGTGACGGCGATTATTCCGCGATCGCCATCGCGGCCGGATGCCAATCCATGCGCACATGGCCGGGTTGCTCGGCAATGCGCTTGAGCCAGGTGCGGACCGCCGGGAAGCCGGTGAGATCGAAGTCGCACTCGTTGGCAATGTGGGCGTAGGCATAAAGCGCAATGTCGGCAACGGTGTAGCGATCGGCCGCGAAGAAGCGGTGGGTCTCGAGATGCTTCTCCATCACCTGAAGCGCGCGGTAGCCGTGCTCCATCCACTCTTCGATCGCGTGCATCTGCAACTCGCGTCCGCCCCTGACGAGGGCAAGCCAAAAGTGTGCGGCCCCGAGATAAGGCTCAAGGCTGTGCTGCTCGAAGAACATCCATTGCAAGGTCTCGGCGCGATCGATGCGATCGTCGGGCGCGAGCGGCGAGCCGCCGGCGAGAAACCACAAGATGGCGCCGGATTCCGGCAGATAGCGGCCCGGCGCGGCCTCCAGCAACGGCACATGGCCGCTCGGATTCTTGGCCAGAAATTCAGGCGTGCGCGTCTCGCCCTTGAGGATGTCGATCTCGACGAGATGATAGTCGATATTGAGCTGCGACAGTGCGAGGCGCACCTTGTAGCAGTTCCCGGACCGCTGCATCGAATAGAGCGTGTACATCGCGCTTCCCAGCTTCGCGGATACCCCGTGTCACGGCGTGACAGGCGAATGCGACCTCAATGCGACTGCTGACGATGACGTGATGCGCAATCCGTCGCAGTCACCAAACTTTTTCGAATAGCTGAAGACGATTCGGAGAAGATCTTGAGATCGTTTATGTCAAATGGGAGCTATCCTGCCGGATATCCAGTCGCACGCCATCGATTGAACAAGCCGAATTCTTGTGCAGCGCGGCATAATATCAGTGCGAACACAGCGACCATCGCAATCACGCCGAGCGGAATCAGCGTGGCCTCCGCCACACCGCGCGCGACGAGCGGGGCAAGCCAAAGTGCTGCAAGCGCTGTCTTCTCGTAAGGCGCAAAACCCTCGCGCACGCCGTGCATGGCGAGAAATGCGATCGCCGGCGCGAGCGCCGTCATGTCGTAGTCGAGGCTGTACGGTGTCGCGAGAATTGCCGCAATGACGAGCGCGCCGTCCTTCAGCGCATAATCCACTTTGAGCCGCCACAGCCAGACGAGCGCCGCCGCGAGCGCGAGCGTGACGACGGACTGCAGCGCATAAGCGAGCGCCACCGAGCCTCCCCACATCCGCACTGTTGCGAACACGCTCTGGATCTTGTGCCAGCCGGTCCCGCCCGCTTCGAGCACCACGACGCGGGTGAAGTGCGTCGAGTTCGAAAAATGCAGTCCACACCTCGGAGCCGAACGCGAGAGTCGTGACAAGCGCGAGCGCCGCCACGGTGAATGCCGCAGCCGCAAAACATTTCCATCGTCCGGTTGCGACGAGAACGAGCGGGATAAGAATTCCGAACTGCGGCTTGTAAACGAGAAGCCCAAACAGAATACCGGCGATGAGCGGCCGCCGATCGAGAAGCACCAGTGCCCCACCGATCAGCGCCGCCGTCAGCAGGCCGTTGTGTCCATGACCGAGATTGACGAAGACCGCCGGATAAGCGAGCGCAAGAAGAAGCCACAGCTTGTAGCCCGGATGAGCGAAGCGAAATCCGGGGTCGACCGTGCCATCATCTCCACGTTGGCCCCGGATATCGCGGAGCCTGTCATCGGGCCCGCCGGAGGCGGGACCCGTTGGCTCATCCGGGCTACGCGGCAGGCTTTCAGCCATCACGATCGCGCGGATCGCGAGGAGATAGAGGAGGAGCGTCGCCACCTGCCACAGGACGAGTGCCGGCACATAGGGAAGGAGCGCAAGCGCCGCTGCAACGCCGAGGAAGAACGGCGGATAGTGCCAGCCGTAGAACGGCGTCGCACTGCCGAAGATTTCCTGTTCGCGGGCGTACTGGCGTGCCGGGTCGAAAGGAGCCGCAGGCTCGCCGTCGAGCACATAGGTTCCCGCCGCATAAACGTTGGAGAAGTCGGTGCCGAGGGGCCGCCCCATGGCGTCGTTTCGACCGTGGGCCGTCGCCGCCATATAGGCGAGTGCCACCGCGAAGGCGGCGATAAGCGCGAGGCTCACAAGGCGGATTCGCTCGCGAGTCACGAAATCGCCGTTGCGAACTGCGCCCACGAACGCGCTGACCGCTCGACCCATGACATTGATCCTTCGCGACGCCGCGCTCGGCGGCCGGTCGCGCCAGTCCTATCAACGGGTCATTAAGGGAGCGTTGCGGAGGCTAGCCCTATGCCTTGCCAAAGGCCGCGCGGGCCTCCGCTTCCGATCGAACGATCGGCAGCAGCTGGTCGAGCCCGGCGACACGCAGCACGTCCGTCACCAGCGGAGTCGGGTTGAGCAACACGAGTTTGCCGGCGCCCCGCGCGACCGTCTTGGCCGCCATGACCAGGTGGCGAATGCCGATCGATGCGATGTAGTCGACCGCCCCCATGTCGATGACGATGTTGCCGCGCGCTCCGGCCGCCGCAGCAAGAGGCAAGTCGATCTTGTCGGCGCCCTGGATATCGAGTTCGACCGACCAGCGTGACCTTCTTCGCGACACCGTCAAAATCTGAAATCGTTATTTCCATGGCAATCCTTCGACCCGGCGGGTTGAGACTACCTCATGCCGGTGCGCAATCACAATCGCATGCCCTTCGGCACGAACAGAAGTCCCGGCCTCACCTTTACGTGATGCGCGATTGCGGTTGTTCACAGTTTCGCTCAATGCTTTCCGCTTGCGGTAGCGTCGAACCCCCTTTAGGAAACGGGCGCCCGCGAACCGGGCAGACGCAGTCCAAGGAGATTCGACGGAGGTTATCGTGGCTCTTCTCGCCGACCAGATTTTGCGCATCAAGCCTTCTGCCACCATCGCGGTGACGGATAAGGCGCGGGCGCTCAAACTGGCGGGCCGCGATGTAATTGGGCTCGGCGCCGGCGAACCTGACTTCGACACGCCCGATAACATCAAAGAGGCTGCGATCCGCGCCATCCGCGACGGCCGTGCGTCCAAGTACACCAACGTCGACGGCCTGGCGGAACTCAAGGAGGCGGTGGCAGCGAAGTTCAAACGCGAGAACCAGCTCGAGTACAAGCCGAGCCAGATCTCCGTCGGAACCGGCGGCAAGCAGGTGCTCTACAACGCGCTGGTCGTGACACTCAATCCGGGCGACGAGGTGATCATCCCGGCTCCCTATTGGGTGAGTTATCCGGAGATGGTGATGCTGGCCGGCGGCACGCCCGTCAGCGTCGCGGCGAGCGCGGAGACCGGCTTCAAGCTCAAGCCCGAGCAGCTCGAGGCCGCAATTACGCCGCGCACCAAGTGGTTGATCCTCAATTCGCCGTCGAACCCGACGGGCGCAGCCTATACGCGCGCCGAATTGAAGGCACTGACCGACGTGCTCGTCCGCCATCCCCATGTGTATGTGATGGCCGACGATATGTACGAGCATCTCGTCTACGACGATTTCGTCTTCACCTCGACGGCGCAGATCGAGCCGCGCCTCTACGAGCGCACGCTGACCGTGAATGGCGTTTCCAAGGCCTATTGCATGACGGGCTGGCGCATCGGCTTCGGCGGCGGCCCCGAGCCGCTGATCAAAGCGATGGCGATGATCCAATCGCAGTCGACTTCGAACCCGGCGGCGGTGTCGCAGTGGGCGGCGGTCGAAGCCCTCAACGGCCCCAAGGATTTCATTCCTCGCCACAATAAGATCTTCAAGGAGCGTCGCGACCTTTGCGTCGCCATGCTCAACCAGGCCAAAGGCATCAAGTGCCCCAAGCCGGAAGGCGCCTTCTACGTCTACCCGTCCTGCGCGGGTACCATCGGGCGGACCGCACCGTCCGGCCACACCATCAGAACCGACGAGGATTTCGTGAGTGAACTCCTCGACGCCGAAGGCGTGGCGGTGGTGCAGGGAACGCCTTTCGGGGTCGGTCCGGCGTTCCGCATCTCCTACGCGACCGCGACCTCGGCGGTGCAGGAGGCCTGCGAGCGCATCCAACGTTTCTGCGCCAACCTGCGGTAAGCGGGAACCTGTAACATATTGAAAGGCTGCCACATTGTGGCAGCCGATATAGATGCCGATCAAACAATTACCTATTTATTTCAATGGATTGGCCAACTAAGGGCGTGCCCGATAGACCGCTAGCCAACACCAAGCCAACGCGGCAGAAACCCGCTCACACATTCCTGGTAGTGAGTGTTCGTTCCAGAGCCCGCGCTGCCAGCCGCTCATAATTATCTGCGATGGCGAGCATCGTCCGCCTAGCGTCGGCGTCGACAATCAATTCCGCGTTGGTGCGCGCCTCATGCGCTCGCTTTTGCCAATGAGCCGGGTCGTTCATCAACGATAGCCGCGCAGCGTCGGTCATATGATTCCCCTGCTAGCCGGAATCACATTACGCGCTGACGCTTCCGATTGCGAATGGCGCGCAGCCCATAGCTTGACTTATGGGCACGCAGTTTTTGCGAAGAAATTCAAGGATTATCGCCATAGCTTTGGCTATAAGTTAAGTTATATCAATGACTTACTTGACTGCGACCTTGACCCGATGTACATCGTCCACGCTGCGATGATGCAGCTTGATGGGGGTCATCAATGAAACTTGCGGTCATAAAAGAACTCGACGAAGACCAAGTGATCGAGCTAGCGCGATCAATCATGTACAGGGCGCGGGCTACGTCAGCCTTAGCCGACGCCAGCACGTCTTGCGGCTTTTCGACGGACAGCGCCGTAACCGCGCCCGAAGTCGATAGCTTATGAACCATTCTGCCGGCGAGATAGAAGGCTGCGGGATTTCTCATGCCGCTTCCCTCGCATTGATGCCGCACAATTCGAGTGCGCGCGAAACCATCACAAATCGCGAGTAGAGAAGTTCGGCGGCGACGCGCTGAATCGCCGGCCAGCGTTGGTCAACGAACATCCGCGCGGCCGGCGGCAATCGCTCCGGCCAGGGCGTGCCGACAACCTCGACGCACATCGCGAGCCAATTCGGCGGCATGTCGCCAGCACGCCGGAGGGCTTCGGCGCCGACAAGTAGCGCCGTGGCGCGCGCGTTATCTGTAGGACGCTGCGCGAGCGTCAACGCCGTTTCCCGGCGTGCGGCTTCGAAGACGGCCGCCGCGTCGGTCAACGCGAGTTCGATGATTTGCGCGCCGGTAAGTATGCGATGGGCTCCACGTGATGCGAGCCAAAACGCACTTGTGCAAATGCTATCCAAAGCGTCACCGCACCGTTGGCAAAAGCCGACCAACATGGCCGCGCGGGTCCGACCGCAGCGCGGTGGCGACATCGCGCCAAGTGTGGCGCCACTCGATGCTGTCACTGACTTCGGGATGCGCCGGGCGCTCGACGCCATAGCCGGCCGGAAAATCGCGGCCGCACATAACGACAATCGATTTCGAGCTTGGCGACTTCCGCGCGCCGACGTGCCAGGAGTTTCGGCAACCCGGAGTCTTCAAGCAAATCTTGCATCACGGGATTCAGGAACTCCGACTTGCGGCTAGCGAGGGTTTCGACCTGCAATTGCTTGGCAGCGATTTGCGCTTCGACTTCGGTCAAAGCTTCGCGCGCAGCGTCGGCGCGGTGGCGCTCGGCTGCAAGTCGCCTGTCGAGTTCCTGGCGCTCGGCGGTGTCGTCATCGGTGCCGCCCTTGCCGAGTAAAGCGACGCTGGCGAATAGCTAACGCCACGGTCGCGAAGATCAGGGTAGCGAAGAAATCGGATTTGGTTGGTCATGTGTAATGCGCTCCAATGTGGTGAACGCCCCGACGACCATGCCGGGCGCGTTCCTCTTGATGCGTCCAAAGACGCGGATAGGGCGACGCGGATGCGCCGCCGATTTGTGGTGTTTTTTTGAAACGATGCCGCGCGTCCTTTCGGGACACTTCGACCAAGGGCCGGTTCAGCCTCTACCCGGTCACTTTGCAGACCCGGGTGCGGCTCGCGCCACCCCGACTCCTCGCCGGGGGACCAGTCTCCGACGGGGGCCTAACGGTCCCCATGCTGGCTTGCACGATGTTAGCGCGTCGTAATCGCGACGGTTTTGAGCAAGAGAAAAACCAATAAAAACTCAACCCTATAAAATTAGTATAGCACACTTTCCTATGGCGTGTCAAGTCATATCATAGCCGCGCATGGTATCGCGCAGTATACAAATCAGTATTCGCATGACGAACGATCATCTCTTTGATCTCAATTACTTGGAACGATCATGTATAGAGGGATTTGCATAATGATCGCGATTTGCCGGTGTTGCCCGAATGTAACAGTCCTTAAAGATTATCGGCCGGAGCTAGAGAACTCGCCGAATCGCCGCGACCGGAGAACCGGCCTACGGCAGACATGGCGGGGAGCTAACGGACCCATCAAGGCATTGGGTCGGCGTCGCCAGCTTCGCGCCGTGGCCGCCCATGCGTTAGGCCGAGCGGCCGGCACCCGAACACAGCGGGGGCGCGGATCGCCGCGCCAGGGCCTCGCGCGTCAACTACGCCGGTAGCTTTGCGATGATTTGAGGCCCACCGCGCGGACATGCTCACGACCGAACCGCAGATTTCCATTTTCGGCCAATAGCATCTGCAATATCGGGGTCGAGCAATTGCGCCATGTTCGCGGTAACGCGACGTGAATAACCAAGCTCCTTTAGTAGCTTTTTGAATTTACCCCAAGCCAGTTCCGCATAAAGTCCGTTCATTTCCGCATGATAGAATCGCGTCCATTGTTGAGTTTTCTGTCGGAGCAGCACCGGGGTAGCTCGAAGCACGACGCTCGGTCGTTTGGCGGCGTTTGATCGCCAGATTTGGATTAAGGAGTCACCTTCGCGACACCCACGCACAAATGGTCCCTTCGTGCCCCATCTAATCCAATTGTAATCCTCGTCTGGAGTGTCTAGGCGAACTTGCAACGATTTATTTGCGCGCTCAATCAACTTTTGTTCTTGCGTCGAAGCGTCCCGAACGATTTCCTTCACCCCGATTAGCCAAGTGCGATTACCAAGACGAGAGACTTTTGTTTTGGCCTTCTTTTGTACGCCACGATTTCTACCACCGCGACGTATCACCTTTATTTTACATAATGCAGCGATGTGTGCCGACTTAAGTTCGGTGGATTGTCGCTTTAGTTGCTCAAGAAACGATGCGACCGCCGACACGGTGCTGCTGTGATCGGTGAGTACGCCAGCCTCGACAAGACGGTTGGCTGAGGTGTCCGACATGTTTGCCGAGCAAACGACCGCCACTTCATCGAGAAGAAGGACTTTGGCGTGCAAGTCGACACAGTTGTAAAGGCTGACACCCCTATTTTGCAGCTTTCGCAAAAGTTTAGCATCAGTTTCGCCGGTGCGAATTGCGTGTTCGGAAGCATCTAACACGAGCACGTCGCCCTTTCGCAGACCTATTGAGTTCCGAGTTACATACGCTATGGCGGCTTTTCGGCACCGCGCACTGTGCGCTGTTGCTCGAATCTCCTTCCAAAGGTCCGCGCTGAGAACTCTTTGCATCTGTCTACAGATTACTTTGGCTTATCGGCGTGGCGGATCTTGGCACTAGTCTTGTCCTTCTCTGTCTTCGTCTGGCGGCTCGCTTCCGCCCGCATTCTTTCGAGTTCAGCCATTCGTTTGGGCAGTCGCTCAAGCAAATTCGGACTAACTTTCTTTTTCATTTGATGCCTCCGATTTGCCACCCCGTCGGTTGAATCATACTCTCAAAAATCGAGGGCGTGCAACTCTCCGCCGTCGAGCGCGATAAGTGGCCGGGGCATTGCACGCCGCCGTGAGACGCGCATAGCATCCCGCACTCTACCCCTCGCGCCGCGTCAGCAACACCGGCAGCTTCGCAATGTTCGCCGCCACGCGGCGCGCTTCGTCGTCAGTCAGTACTTTGGCTTGTAACGCTTCGCTTTCGTTCGCCCGGCTGTAGACGTAGGCAAGGCTCTGCCCATTGGCGTCGCGCGCGATCCAACCGCCGGGGATTTTCTCGGCTCGCCAAGGTGGCGAAAATCGGCGCGGGGACATGCCTATTTGTTCCTGCCTCCGAAAACTCTTAGGGCAAACGAGAAGGCGGCGGCGGGGGCGGCTTAAAATTGCGCCACATGTCGAAAAGCTGATAGATGATCGAGTAGCAGCAAACAACGAATCTTGTTTTAGGATGTGCTCGATCAATCCAATGGCTCACGGGCTGATTGACGTCGGTGGCCACATCAATAAGGTAAGGCGGAATAACTCTCGCCTGAGTATCTGGGATAATCAATTTATCACAGACCGCTTTTACTTCAGGAATATCAAAACGTAGAGGCAACTGACAGTGCGCAAATTCGTTGCGAATGGTCCGAATTAATAGCAGATCATGGTTTGTCTTTTGTCCGAATAACCCAAGAGAATATCCCATCATGATTCTTGCGGAAAATGTTCCGAGAGGTCCATTAAAACCAAAGAGCTTATTTGATAAATTAGCCCTAAGTTGTCCCTTGATGGCAGTTTCCAACATTTGATCGACCCAGCTGGCGTGTAGCACACCACAGGCCCGGTCACTTTGCCCGTAGAATTCCTTTTCCATGGCCTCCCGGTCGGCCGCGCTCGGTGACGAATTTGTAAAATTTTTGAATTCACGCAGATAGGCCGGGTCGGAAGCCATCATTCGACTCCGGGAACGGAAAATTGTTCGAAGAGATGTTCGACCTCCCGGCCTTTCCTGATCCAGCCATGCAGCATGTCGGGTCTCCCAAACATTCAAGCTACAACGGCAATGTACATACACAAGGACACACGCCTGCGTTGTCCACAGCCTCCCTTGTCTGCTATTGTTCTCCCCACCGGCACGCGCCAAGCTGGTCCACGTAGGGAAAGGTTATGAGTGCTGCACACCATTTGCTCGCAACAGCTGCATTGGGTCTTGGCTTCATGGTGTCCGCTGTCGCGGCTCAAAATCGAGCGGTGACGCCGGACCCCATGCTAGCGTCAGCGTTTGCGAACTGCGATCAGCAAGCTGCGCAACAAGTCGCAGCGATTTCACAATCGAAGTCAATTGACCCGACGCATTTACTTCCTGGTGCATGGATTTTGCTGTTCAACGATTTAAACGAGCGCCAGCAGCAGGAAGCGAACAAACCGCAAATCCTCGCTGCCATTGAGCAGCAACGCCTCCAATGCAGACAGGCTGCCGATGCCGCCGCGCAGCAGCGAGTGCAGGAAACTCGCAACCAGGAGCGGGATCGAGCGCGCGGCTATCAATCAATCTCCGTCGAGACCTTCATGCTCGATGGAAAAGAGCTGTCGGGCCGTTCGGCCAAAGTCTCATTGAGCGGTATTTATGTGCCTGCTGGCAATGTCGACTTACTGTTGGCCGACCAGCGAACCGTCATTCTGGCGACCACCAATCCAGATATCGGGCAGAACGTTGCCCGCGTTCCACTGCTAACAGCGAATGCCTCGCGCGACCTGCGGCAATACCTACTGCGGTGCAAATCAGACCCCGGCAGGGCACGGTTTGGTTGCCCAATAACCATCATCGGAAACGTAACGATGTGCGAAGCGTCCGGCCCGCTGGCAGCGCACCGGGAATTACCGTGCGTCGCCGTGGTCGACGGCCGACCATAGTTGAGGCTGTTGCCGTGGCCGGCTGTGCGTTGCGGTCCTGATGGCTGGTCAGCGGCCCGCCTGCTCTGGGCGCCCAGCGGGGATGCAGCCTCTATCAAAATTTGTCTACCAATTTTTTCATCGCGAGGATCATTTGCACAGCGAGGTCTGCGGTGTCTTTCGCATCAATCTCCTGATCAGTAAGACCTAAATTATACATACCGAGGCGAGAAGCACCGCTGTACTTTGCATTGCATATCGCCGGAAGCATGGTGGTCGGAGGAACGATATGACCGAAGGTTTGTGCGAATGCTTTAAATTTGGCGACCGTGCTGCCGTAGGGTGGCGCATTGCAGCGCGGATCAGCGGCATGGGCCGCCGCGCTTAACACCGCGACCAACGTCGCGGCGAGCGCCAGTTGGTTGAGTTTCGACATTGTAACCCCCCTAGAGTGCTTCAAGAAGGATAGTTGACTGCGGTTCAGGAGACAACCTGCCCGTGAACTCTTCCGCTGTGGCGCTCGCACCCGCTCGTGAGCCAAGAGGGGCGCGTTCGTTGAGGGCGGCTGCAATGGCCCGCAGGCTCGTTTTCCCGGCCGCCTGTAGCTCGGCGAGCGTCGGGGCAAGGTCGGCAGCGCGAGTGTCGGCACCGTGCTAACGGGCTCCTAAACGCAAGACGGCGCCCGAAGGCGCCGCTGGCATGGTGCAGGGCTGCGCCGGCCGTCAGAGATCGACCACACGGCGCTTGGCGGCCGAGTCGCCCTGGATGTAACGTTGCGTCGTTTGCAGCGATGCATGGCCCGCAAGCTCTTGCACGTCGCGCAGCGAGCCGCCGGCCTCAACGATCTTTTTGGCGCAGCGGGTGACGAACGTCCGCCGGCCGGAATGGCTCGACGCGCCGGCAAAGCCGAGCGACGCATACAGCAGGTGAAACCAAACCTGCACGGCGCCGGGCTGCATGCCGGCATCGCGCTCGGAATGGGCGATGCGGTCGCCGGGCTCGGGCTTGCGGATGGCGTGCAGGGCTACCAGCGCGTCGCGTAGCTCGCGGTTGAGCGGCACAGTGCGACCTCCGCGCTTGCCCTTGCTGGCGCCGTTTGACAGGTGCAGCGCGTCGCCGACGTTGCCCTGTGCGTCCGTCACCATGCCCCACGTGGCGAGCGCGATTTCCTTGGCCCGCAAGCCGGCCCGGACGGACAGCAACACCATCACGCGGTCGCGCTCGGGATAGCGGCGTGCGGCCGTCGCTGCCAACGCCGCCCGGATTTGCGCTTCGGTCAAAACCTTCGCCTGCTTGCCCAACCCCTCGCCCATGTCGGCTACCCATGTATGAATTTCATCTAAAGCAAATATTTTCATACAGACCTACCGGCTGTCAAGGGAAAAAACGGGCGAAACCGCAATGAAAGTTGAGACTGATAGGAAATTGAAGAATTTCATACATCATTCCGCGAAACACAAATCCTCCCACGTAGGCGCCACGTGCCCCGCCGGTCGGCATGGCCTCGCCGAGCATAGCGGCAACCGGGCCGGCGGATGCCAGCCAGCCGCAGCGGCAGGAGTTCGATGTATTGCCAGCAAAGTTCCTCGACTAGAAATTCTTTGACGATTTGCGCTGCCACGTCATCGGCAAGCTCGGCGGGTCGCGTCGGCAAGAGCGGCAGCAACCGCGCTCGAAATCTTTTCGGTCGCGGTACGCAAGTTTAAACAACGTTTCCGGCGACACCCTCAAAGCTCGCGCGAAGCGGGTAAGGTCGCTTTCGTTCTTGCGCGGTCGACCATAGTGCCATCCGATGATTGCGATTTGCAGACCGGCGATACACGAGCGCATGTCGACGGGCGTGTGCGTGTCCGGCTGCGGGATCAACTTGCTTTCGAGCGCCGCGAGGCGTTTGGCTACGGTCATCGGTCAAGTCCCGAGAGCTTTTCGAGGCGAGCGAGTCGGGCTTCGGTTTCCGACGCTTCCAAAGCCTTGCCGAGCTTATCGAGCACTGCGGAAAGCTCGACGCTCTCCGCGCTGGAAATGAGCCCCTTCGATACGGCGGAAAGCAGCCCATTATGCGCCGCTGCAAGGTCCGCGAGGCTCTTAATCTCGGGCATGTTGAACAGCGTCAATCGGCCCTTCCTTGGCGGTGCCACGCGGTCAAGCACAAGCTTGGCAGCCGCCATATCGCCTTCCTTCGCCAGCCTCAAAACGGTTTCTGCGACGGGGACAACTCCCTTCGCCAAAAGCCTTTCGACTGCCGTCATGGATTTGATGCCGGGACTCGTAGTGTTCTTCCTTGGACGGCCAGCCGGGTTGCCGCTCACACCGGGCTGGAAGCCGCTACGGCGTTGTTCTACAAGGGATTTTTCACGGGGAATGTCGTTCATAACGTTAAACTTTCCGGTTGAATATCAATATAAAATCAAGCGCTTGGCGCTGTGAGCGCCAATAGCGCGCGCTTTTGACGCGCGCCGAACACGGCGAGTGTTCAGTTCGCCAAGGAACCGTGGCGGACCCAGCGTCGTTCTGCCCATAGGGACGATGACTCAGGAGACAATATGAGCACGGCTCTCAAACTTATGTTCGCTGCAATCGGCATCGCGAGCGTCATACCAAGCTCGGTATCCGCGCAGACCTATAACCCCGATAGGTATCGCGGCTATTACAGCAATGGCACCGGCACCGTTCCCGACCGGTTGCGCGATCCGCACGATGATCGTGGCGGCGGCTTCGGCGGCGGCAACGGCTAGCTCGACTCCCGCTCCGGCAGCATCCAGAACGACCGCCGGTTGATGCGCCGCGGCGTTAGCCCGAGCTTCCGCCTAGCCCGTTCCAATGTGCGCCGCGCGATACCTTCATCATCAGCAAGGCGTTCAAGCACCTTCGCAGCGACGGGGCCGGCCGTCAGTTTCTCGACCAGCCACGCTGACGCGGTGTCGAGCGCGCTCTCGATCTTCGCCGGCCTCACGGCCTCGATAATGGGCCGCACCACAACATCAAAGGCTTCCGCCGCGATCTCCGCGAGCACGCTGGGTTTGCGCTGCGCCTCGTAGTGCTCGGCATTTCTCCGCAACGCCGCGATCCTGCGGTTCTCAGCTTCCTCGTAATGCCCGCCGACGACATTTCCGAGCGCAGTCGCAACCATGTTCCAATACAGTGCCGCGCCTGACATCTCCGCCCGGCTCGGCAGTTGGTTGAAATCGTCGTCTTGCCGGTTCTCAACGTAAAAAAAGCTCACTCGATTCCTCCGTTACAATGCCTCGCCAGCCTCATACGGAAGCCGGTGGTGCGGTTCTAATGTGGAAGGGGATGAAAGGGGCCGCCCATTTACAGGCGACCCCGTGCCGCCAAGGTGGGACCTGGCAGGCTGTGCCGCCGAACCGGAAAGGAACCAAACCGGGTGGCGGGTAACTCTTTCTATGGCCGGCGCCGCCCCCAAGGCGGCCCTTCCGGCCTCCGGGGGTATAAGGGGGGGTTCGAACACAGGGGTTGGAAGGGGGTTCGTAGGGGGGTTGGCAGGGAGGTTGGCAGGGGGGTTGGCAGTGAACAAATAGGGGTTGGAAGGGGGTTCGCACCCCATTCTGATACCTATTTGCATCATCCGAAAACGATTTTCTTTTTCTGCTTTGAAGGCGGTCCATCGAAACCGACTCGGATAGTCCCGGCTTCAAGCAGCCGCTCCATCGCGTCGGCAAACGCCTTCTTGGCAAAACCCTTCGCGTCCGCATGCAGGGCGAATATCTTCGGGGCGTAATCTGTCGAGCTTGGCGACGGACTAACCGGCCGGCCCTGCCCTTCGCGCAAGCGCAACAGTTCTAAAAAAACCGCTTCGGCAAGCGCCTGAGTATCCGAGCCGCCGGAGCCTTGGACATTTTCTCGGACGAAAACGCCGGCAGTCCAACGAAGCCTGATTTCACTGTCGAGTGATCCATAATTCGCTTTTTGCTTGGTAATGATTCGAAGGTTTCGATCAGGCTCTATTCTGTCGACGTATATGCGCTTCAAATAGAGGCGAGAGCGCACCGAATTTCCCCATGCGGTTGAGCCGCTTTGCCCCGTGCCGGAGGCCATGCCTGTCAAACTGGGATGCGACAACAACAGCACTGCCAAATCCGATTCGAGTGCCATCTTTCGCAGCATCGTGACGAACTGACGAACCTGGACTCTTTTGATTTCGTCACCGCCGAACGCATCGGCTCGCGTGTCGATAGTGACAAGCTTGGGTTTAATATCCCTAACCTCGTCGACTAACTGGTTCCACAACCGAGTTTTATTGATCGCATTCGCGCTGGTGAATGTTGCGAGAGTGGCCTCGCATTCTGCCAACGGCACGATGTGCAAGCCCGTGAGCGAGGCCATATCAATACCCTCATGGCTGCAAATGTCTGCTACGCGGCGGTGGATTTCGTCTTCTTCGTCCTCCGCCGAAAAGTACACCACCGGCCCTTGCGTCACCGGTAGGTCGAACCATTCCCCACCTTTGGGATTGGTCATCGCAGTGCAGAGTTGCAGGGCTGCGAGGCTCTTGCCGGTGCCGCCGTCGCCGCTAAAATCCGTAACGATGCGACTTGGGATGAAATCCTCAACCACCCATTCGCGTTGCGGAACAGGTTTGCCCGCGAAATCCGAAGCCCTGATTATGCGCAGGCGTCCAGTTGGTGAAGCCGTTTCATCCTCATAAACCTCGCCGGTTTGCGGGTCGTAGTCGGCCAAGTCGTCATGCGGCTTCCCTTGGCCGGCCGTCAGGCCGCTATTGATACTGTCGCGGCATCGCTTGCCGCCATCTTCACGCAGGAGCCCATTCGAATCACACGCAGCCCATAGGGCTTGCTCAACCTCCCCGACCTCAACCCAACCCCGTGCGACCATCCGGCCCATGCGGTAGGCCACGGTATTGAGCAGGTTGTTCCTGCCGCCCGGCTCAGCCTTTGCAACTTCCGCTTGGCAACCCGCCAGCGCGGCTTGGGCGTAAGCACGTTCGCGATTGCCCGGCTCCCGGCGCGCTTCCTGTATGGGCTGCTCAACGGCCGTCCGCGCGGAAGCAATCGCTTCGAGATATTCGACGGCCAAGCGTCGAACCTCATCATCCAAGCGCCTTTCCCAAATCTCTCTTTTGATCGAGAGGCGCCGACGGTTCACTTCCTCTAATTCGACCGGGTACCCCGCAACGAGATCGGTCTCATCACACATCCTATCGCGGCAGAACCGGTCGCAATTCTTAGGCTCCGGGAAATCCTCGGTCGTGTACGGATAGATTGCAATCCACCCTTCGAGCTTGCTCTGAACCTTAATATAGCGTCCGGGGTCAATGACCTTTTTGCTTTTTACGAGTCCGATCCATTCATTGATATTATCCTCGCGGTCGGTATCGGCTGGAAACAGCGTTACCGCGCCGTCTGGCGGAAGCGAGTTTAAATCTTCCCCAGTCTTGAGTTCCGACCGAAAAATGATTGTCGGTTTCAATCGGACTACTGACTTCAATCTCAGAGAGCCAGAACTTCCGCAAGCTCGAATCTGTCGTGCTCTCTTCGGGATCACGATTTACCAAATTGCGTCTCGCTTTTAGTTTTAAAAGTCCTCCTAGCTTGACCGTATTGACTATTTTATATTCAGATGATACGTTGTGCATGTTAACTCAGTTCCTTGTGCTGCATGGTTATCCAGCGTCCCACCGCTGGTCGAAATTCAAAGGGGTCGCCCTGGCAGGCGGCCCTTTTGCCGTTTGAGGGTCAGCCTCGACTGTCTTTAAAGCTCTCCGGCCCGACGTATCCGCCGGCCACGTTCGGACTGTTCACCGCTCCGCTGTCGCGGCGCTCGACGTGGACGCCACTCGATAACGGCTGGCCAGGATGAAGTCTTGGCACCGCAGTGCAACACGTACACAACGGCATCGCCTTTCTGGCGCCGGGCGTGAAAGCCTCGCACTCTTGTGTCCCAAATCTTCTCTCCCGGCTTCAACTTGCCGACCGTCACGATGCCGATTGTCGCGCGCATTTTTCCCCCGCCCAGTTGGGCTAGCCAACATCTAGCCAACGACTATGCGCAAACCGTAGCCAATCGAGGCAAGGGAGGGCAAGAGTAAAAGTCAATGAAATCTGGTATTTCGTGAGTGTTAGAGTTTGCTAGCATTGATCGGCAAACCGAGCTAGCTGCCACATTATGGCAGCCTTCCTCCCGCGCCGCCGATTGACGGCGCGACATCGCCTCCTTTATGTCGTATGGTTGCCATGGGGAAACCGGCGAAAGACGCCGGGCACGCGTACCCGGCCGTTCAGCGGCCGGCGTAGACAGGGGAGCTTCAATGCGTCACTTCGCCAAGTTGGCGGTCGTCGTGGCAGTTGCCGTCATGACCGCGGTGCCCGCCGGCGCGCAGCCGCGCGAACGGGTTCAGGCCGGCACGCTGACCTGCGACATTTCAGGCGGCATTGGCCTGATCTTCGGTTCGCAGCGGACGCTCAACTGCTCGTTTACGCCGGCAATCCCGGGTCCGATCGAGTTCTATGCCGGCACGCTCACCAAGGTCGGCGTCGACCTCGGCATTACGACGGGCGGCGTCATGGTGTGGACCGTCTATGCGCCGACGTCGCGCCCTGCAGGTGCCCTCGCCGGCAGCTACGGTGGAGCTACTGCTGAAGCCAGCGTCGTGGCCGGCGTGGGTGCGAATGTTCTTGTCGGCGGCTCGAACCGCACGGTCGAATTGCAACCGCTCTCGGTGCAGGGTCAGGCCGGCCTGAACGTCGCCGCGGGCGTTGCCGGCATCGATCTGCGTTGGGTGCGCTGACTTAACTCGCGCGATCGTTCGTGGCGCCGGACCTGACGCCGGCGCAGAGTGCAAAGCCCCGGTTTGTCCGGGGCTTTTTTGTGAGGACTGTCCATATGGCCTCGACGCCTAACCCGATCACGTCGAATCAACGCTCCTATCCCGACCTGCACGATCACATCGCGGCCCTGCGCGAAGCCGGTCTGTTGATCGAGGTCACCCGCGAGATCAACAAGGACACCGAGATGCACCCGCTGGTGCGCTGGCAGTTTCGCGGCAGCATCGCGCCGGAGGACCGGCGCGCTTTCCTGTTCACCAACATCGTCGACAGCAAGGGACGCCGGTTCGACATTCCGGTGCTGGTGTGCGGGCTTGCCGGCAACAACCAAATCTATTCGCTGGGCATGGGCTGCCGCGTCGAGGAGGTGCGCGACCGCTGGATCAAGGCGATGAGCCAGCCGATCAAGCCGCGCGTCGTCGACGTCGCACCGTGCCAGGAGATCGTCCATGCCGCTGACGAATTGCGCAGCGGCCACGGCCTCGACGCCATCCCGGTGCCGATCTCGTCGCCGGGTTGGGACAATGCGCCCTACACCACATCGAGCCATTTCATCACCGCCGATCCCGAAACCGGCATCCAGAACGTCGGCAATTATCGCGGCATGATCAAAGCGCCGGACCGCATGGGCATGAACCCCTCGGTCGAACTGCGCACCGGCGGCTACATGCATTGGGCGAAGTGGAAGGCGCGCGGCCAGCCGATGCCGTGCGCCGTGGTGCTGGGCTGCCCGCCGGCGGTCTCCTACACCGCGGTGCAGAAGGTGCCGGAAATTTACGACGAACTCGACATCGCCGGCGGGCTCATCGGCGCGCCGCTCAACGTGGTCAAATGCAAGAACTTCTCGATCTCCTGGTGCCCGCGGAGTCCGAAATCGTGATCGAGGGATTCATCTCGACCGAATTTCTCGAGCCGGAGGCGCCGTTCGGCGAATCCCACGGCCACGTCAACCTGCAGGAATATAACGCCGTGCTCGACGTCACCTGCATTACGCGACGCCGCAACGCCGTCATGACGTCGTGGGTGAGCCAGGTGACGCCGTCGGAATCGAGCTGCATCAAGCGCCCGGCCTTCGAGGCCGCGCACATGATTCATCTGCGCAACAACCTCGGCATCCAAGGCATCAAGCGCGTCGTCACCCACGAGCCGCTCACCGCGCTGCAAAAGCTGATCGTGGTGGTGTTCGAGAAGGGCGTGCCACGCACCGAAATCTGGCGCGCGCTCTATGGCATCGCCACGTTCCGCCGCGCTGAAGGCAAGTGGGTGGTCGCGGTGGACGAAGACATCGATCCGGACAATGCCGACGCCACGTTCTGGGCGATGTCGTTTCGCTGCAAGCCGCACCGCGATGTGAAGATCCTTGAGCACAAGGACGAGGGACATGGGCCGCGCAGCCTTATCGATCACGAGGACTCTGCAGTGCTCATCGACGCCACGCTCAAGGAAACATTCCCGCCAATCTCGCTGCCCAAACGCGAATACATGGAGCGAGCCAAGACGATCTGGGATGAACTCGGATTGCCGAAGCTGCGTCCGGAAATGCCGTGGTACGGCTACGATCTCGGCGAATGGAACGACCACCTCGAACACCAGGCCGAACTCGCGGTGAAGAGCGAGTACTGGCAGACCGGCGAGTGGTGCCGGCAACACAAACGCAGCGACGTCAAGATGAACACCGAACTGCGCACGCTCACGGATGATCCAAACTCAGCGGTAGAGAGCACCGCGCGCAAACCTTGACCGGTTCGCATCCAGCAGATTGCCCGACTCAGATAGCCAGCAAAGATGAGACCTCGCCGTGTGTAGCGGCAGTCATTCCGGGGCGCCGTAGCGGAGCGCAGGCGAGCCCGGAATCCATACGCCTCGGCCGGTGGTTATGGATTCCGGGCTCGCCGCTTCGCGGCGCCCCGGAATGACCGGCGAGGCTTGTACCGATGATTTGCAATGGGAGGATGCTGTAGTCTTCTCCCGTCATCTTACACATTCGCGGAGCCGCTCATGCCCAGCATTCAGTTCCTCAATCCCGACGGTCTCGGTAAGCCGCTCGGACAGTATTCGCACATCACGCGCGTCAAGGCGTCGGAGTTCCTGTTCATCGCAGGCCAGGTCGGGGCTGACAAAGATGGCAGGGCAGGTGCCGACTTTGAAGCGCAATGCGCTCAGGTCTTCGCCAATATCGGCGCGGCACTCACCTCCCAGGGCGCAAGCTTCGCCAATGTCGTCGAATTCACCACCTATCTCGTGAATGCGGGCGACATTTCGAAATTCATGCAATATCGCGCGCGCGAGTTCCCGCGGTTCTTTCCGGGCGGCAGCGCCCCGCCGAACACGCTCATCATCATCGAACGTCTCGTACGCGAAGAGTTTTTGATCGAGGTCAGCGCTGTCGCGGCGCTGTAGAACTCGACGCACAACTTCGGAGCATTGGCGCGTAGGGCGGAATAGCGAAGCGTATTCCGCCGTCTTGCCGATCACATTCACGGCGGTGCGATGTACTGCATCACAGTGGCGCAATACGCTTCGCTATTGCGCCCTACGGCGCACGTCCCGTCAGCCGTGCACGCACGGCGGCATTTGCCGCAAGATCGTGGGCGCTCTTGCCGCTCTTGTCCTGCAAAGTCGGATCGGCGCCATGCTGCAGCAATGCATCGATGATGGCAGGATCGCCGCGCTCGGCCGCGATCATCAACGCGGTGCGTCCGCGATTATCAGCCGCGTTGATCGCGGCACCACGCTCGATCAATAAGTCGATCACTGCGGAAGCCGCGCGAGCGCCGACGCCGTCTTCGGCGCCTGCGGCCCACATCAATGCGGTGAGATCATTACCGTAGAGCGCGTTCGGGTCGACGCCGGCATCGAGCAGGCGACGCACGATCGTTTCGAACCCGCGGCCGGCGGCATAGACGATCGGCGCCTTGCCGGTTGCGTCCTTGAGTTTCGGATCGGCTCCGTGGGCGAGCAGGAGTTCGACGATGCGATCATTGCCCTTGTAGGACGCGGCGGCGAGCGCCGACACGCCGGAGCGGCCGGTGAGATTGGGATCGGCGCCTCTGGCGATGAGGAGCGCGACGATCGCGGGCCGGTCGCCTTCTGCGGCTTCATCAAGCGCGGTCGCGCCATTGAGGTCGCGCGCATTGATGGCGGCACCGACAGCGAGGAACAGCTCGACCACAGCCACATGCCCGCCGCGGGCAGCGTTGGCGAGTGGCATGGCTCCTGCTCGGTCGCGGGCCGCAAGCGAGGCGCCGTCAGCAAGCAGACGCCGCGCCAGCGGCACGCATCCGCGGGACGCTGCGGTGAAAAGCGCGGCGTTACGTTCGATCGAGGTGGGTTGAGGCCCGGCAGTGGCGTAGCTTACCTCGAGATCGCGGCAGTCGCCCTCGGCTGCGGACGCGGGCGGGGCCGCCGCCGCTAACAGCGCGGTGGCCCATAGCGCTATGGCCGCTCGCGACGTCAGGAGCCTTTCGAGGCGAGATAGGCCGCAATCGCGATCATGTCGCCGTCATCGAGCTTCTCCACCACGCCCTTCATCAGCGGCACCATGGAGCCGTTGCGGCTGCCGATCTTGATGTCGTTGAGCTGGCGATAGACGTACATCGGCGATCGGCCGACGATCGGCGGAACATCGCCGAGACCTCTCAATTCGGGACCATGGCAGATCGCGCATGGCAGCGCCTTGCCGCCGCCGGTCGCAACGATCGTCTCACCCTTCTTGATGCTGCCGACCGGCACATGGGCGACGAAGCCCGTGCGCGGATCGCGACTTTCGGCGCTGAGATCGTTCTGGGGCAATTCGATGATGCGGTTGCCGATCGGTTCGGTGCCGGCCTCGGCGCCTTCCAGCGGAAAGCGCATGGCGCCATTGCCCAGATAGGATTTCGGCACGGTGTCGCTTTCGATGACCTTGTACCAGACCGGGTACTTCATCGATGAGAAGTACTCGGCCGCGGCCTTGAAGTCCGCTTCATCGAGGCCCTTCGCGATCGGGATCATCGCGACGGCCCGCGCACCTTTGCGGGCGCCGCTCTTGAACTCTCCCATCTGGCGGACGATGTAGCCCGCGGGGAGCCCGGAGATGCCGGCGGATTCCGGATGACCGCCGCCGCTCGTCAAGTGACAGAGCGCGCACCCCCGCGCGTTCGTCTCCTTGCGTCCGTGCGCGACGACGTTGGGCATCGGCGCGTGATCCTGCGGATACCAGTCGGGCGGATTGAAACCGTCGTCGATCTGCGCCTGGGTGTACGATTTGGTGCTGCCGGGCAGTTGGATCGGCTTCGTGGCATCCGGCGGCTTCGGGGTCGGATTGACCGGGTAGGCCCATTGTGGAAGTTCTGCCGCCTTTGCCGGCAAAGCGATGGCACCGAACAGCGCAATAACGAGCAACGCCCTCATGGACATTTTCCCTTTTCCGATTTTTCATTTTTTGAAAGTGCGTCCCCCGGGCTTGCCCGAGGGACACTCAGCGTCAAGTCGTCGGTCGAGCCGTCAAATTCCGCCTTTGGCGACGAGGTAGGCGGAGATATTGACCATATCTTCGTCGCTCAGGTTCGCGACGACGCCCTTCATCAGCGGCACCCAGGTGCCATGGCGGGTCCCGATCTTGATGTCGTTAAGTTGACGATAGATGTACTCCGGCGAACGCCCGACGATATTCGGTACCTCGCCGAGGCCCGTCAGGTCAGCCCCATGGCAGACCGCGCACGCAACGGTTTTGCCGCCGCCCGTTGTTATCAGCACCTCGCCCTGCTTGATGCTACCTGGCGGCACATAGGCGATGTGGAGAGCACGCGAATCACGCGCTTCCGTGCGGTCTTCATCGGCGGGGATCTCGATGATGCGATTTCCGATCGGCTCCGTTCCGCCTTCTTTGGCAGCGAATCGCATGGCGCCGGCGCCGACATAGGATTTCGGGGCGGTAGCGCTTTCGATGACTTTGTAGAAGCGCGGATATTTTATCGAAGCAAAGTAATCGGCCGCCGCCTTGGTCTCTTCATCCGTCAGCGCCGAGGCGATCTGCTTCATGATAGGAGCACGCATGCCCTTGCGCTCGCCCGATTTGAACTCCGCCATCTGTCGCAGGATGTAGTTGGCGGGCAACCCCGACACGCTGGCCGATTCCGGGTGCCCCGCGCCGTTCGTCAGATGGCACAGGTCGCAGGCAAAAGCGCTCGGCTTCTTGCCGTGAGCGACGATGTCCGGCATCGCCGGATGGTCTTCCGGATACCAGTCAGGCGGACCGAACCGATCATTGATCTGCGCCGCTGTATATTTCTTGGTGCTGCCCGGCAGCGTCTTCTCAATGACTTTGTCCGGCGGGGGCAAGTTGGGCGGGGCAATCGGGTAAGCCCATTGCGGCAGCTCCGCGGCCTGGACCGGCACGGCCAATAATCCAAGCATGGCGATAGAAGTCAGTAGTCTCATGCGACCCCCCTTAGGGTTTTGAGTCGAGCGTTTCCAAAGGTCAACCGCGGAGTGCCAAAATTCCGTTGGAAGCCCCGCGACAGCCCTGACCACTCTAGCCCACGGCATCGCCCTTGACGATAGCCGATGGGAGGACATTGCGCGGCACTGCAACCCGAAGCGGCAGACGCTTGACGGGCGAACCTCTCGGGGCTCAGCTTGTTCGGGGACCGCGCAAAAGCCCTTGATTTTCATAAGGAGGGGAAATGCCGGATCAACGCCAAGGAAATATCAACTCGCCCGATCCATCGGGCTCCAATTCGTCGCGAACGCACCTTCCGTCGCGGCGCGCCGTCCTCGCGGCGGCCGCCGCTGCCGGGGCGCCGACCGCCTCTCTCCTGCTGTCCCCTAGCGGCAGCCGACCCGCCCACGCGCAAGTCATCGCGACGCGCGACGCCGATGCGGCGGAGCTTGCCCGCCTCCTTGCGGCGCGGCGCATCCTCATCAAAGGCGCGGTGGTGCTGTCGCAGGATCGCGGCGTCGGCGATTTCGCGAGCGCGGACATTTTGATCGAGGACGGGCGGATTCGCGAACTGCGGCCGAATATGGCGATATCCGACGAGTCCGTCGCCGTCATTGATGCCGGCAAACGGATTGTCGTTCCCGGCTTCGTCGACACCCACAGCCATTCCTATCAAGGCGTGCTGCGGTCCATCATGCCGAGCGGCGTGCTCGACCCCGACTACAACCGCGACGTTCAGTCCCTGCTGACGCCCGCCTTCTCGCCTGCCGACGTCTACGCGGGCGTGCTCGTGACGGCGCTCGGCCTGATCGACATGGGCACTACAGCCATCATCGACCTGTCCCAGATCAGCCACACGCCCGAGGACAGCGATGCCTGCGTGCGTGCGCTCCAGGACTCCGGCATCCGGGCGGTGTTTGCCTATTCGCGCGGTGCCGGTCCGGCGACGCAATATCCGCAAGACCTGTTGCGGCTGCAGCGGACCTATTTCAACTCCAAGGATCAGTTGCTCACGCTCGCGCTCGGCCTCGGCCTCGACCCCAAGCTCTTCGTTGCCGCGCGCGAAGCGGGCGTGCCGGCCGTGCTGCATATGCGCAACGACAGCGCGAAGCTTCTCGAGCTCGGCCGCGCCGCGCTGCTGCGTCTCGGCGACGCCTATATCCATTGCACCAACCTCAACGACGCAGCGTGGCATCTGATCCGCGACAGCGGCGGCCGGGTATCGCTGTGTCCCCAGATCGAAATGGCCATGGGCCACGGCATGCCTGCCGTCCAGCAGGCACTCGATATGGGCATGCGGCCGAGCTTGAGTTCGGACCACGGCGTCTCCATTGCCCAGGACTTTTTCACCATCATGCGCACGGTGTTCACCTTCCAGCGCATGCAGATTTTCGCGCGGCGGCGCGCCGGCGAGGCGAGTGTGCCGCCGCTCATCACGTGCCGCGACGTCCTCGAGTTTGCGACGCTCGCAGGCGCGCGCTGCGCCAATCTCGACGGCAAGGTCGGCTCACTTACTCCCGGCAAGGAGGCCGATATCCTCCTCTTGCGCGCCGATACGCCGAGCTTGTGGCCAGTCAACAACGCGCCCGGCACCGTCGTCAACATGATGAGCCCCGCCAACGTGGAGACGGTATTCATTGCGGGCAAGGTGAAAAAGTGGCGTGGCAGCCTCGTCGGCGTCGACTGGCCGCGCGTCATGAGCATGGCCGACGCGGCGCGCGATGCAGTGATGCGCCGGACGGGATTTTCCGTGAAATTCCTCGGCTGACGCTGCGGCAACAAGCAGCGCTGCCGACAGATCGAGGGAGGGAATGATGGCCGAGATTGGTGATCCCAGCGGCGCGAGCAGCGCGGTAGAACGCACCGTTCTCGCGTCGGACGCAGCCTTTTCGCGCCGCGCGCTGCTGCACTCCGGCGCCGGCGTCGTGGCCGGCGGACTTGCCGGCGCCGCCCTGCCCGCTGCCGGCATAGCTCAGGGCGTCTCCCAGAATTCTGCCGATGCCGCGTTGGGCCGCCTGCAGGGCGCGCGCCGCATTCTGATCAAGGGCGCCACGGTTATCACCGTCGACCGTCAGGTCGGTGATTTTGCCGCGGCGGATATATTGATTGAGGACGGCAAAATCCGCGACATCAGGCCGGGCATCGCCGCCTCGGACGCAGCGACGATCGATGGCTCGCGCCGGATCGCCATTCCGGGCTTCATCGACACCCACAGCCACACTTATCAGGGCCTGCTCCACAGCATCATGCCGAACGGCGAGTTGGTGCCGGACTACAATCGCGATGTCCAGGCGCTGCTCTCGCCCGCATTCGCGCCAGCAGAGGTGTACGCCGGCGTGCTGACGTCGGCGCTCGGCCTGATTGACATGGGGACGACCGCGATCGTCGATCTGTCCCAGATCAGCCACACGCCGGAGCACAGCGACGCCTGCATTCGCGCGTTGCAGGAGGCCGGCATCCGCACTGTGTACGCCTACTCCCGCGGCGCCGGACCCGCGAATCAGTATCCGCAAGACATTGGGCGGATTCAGCGGACCTATTTCAGCTCCAAAGACCAATTGCTGACCCTCGCGCTCGGCGTCGGCCTCGATCCCAAATTGTTCATGGTGGCGCGCGAGGCCGGCGTGCCGGCGGTGCTGCATCTCGTGGCCGAGAACACGAGCGGACCCTTGATGGAGATCGCCCGCGCGGGGCTGCTCCGGCCGGGTGATGAGTACATCCATTGCCTGAACCAGACGCCGGACGCCTGGCGCCTCATCAAGGACACCGGCGGGCATATCTCGATCTGCGCCGCCATCGATATGACGATGGGTCACGGCACGCCCGCTGTGCAGCAAGCCCTCGACTACGGCCTGCGACCGAGTTCTGAGCTCCGACCATGGCGTCGCGATCGCCCAGGACTTCTTCTCGGTGATGCGTTCGACCTTCACCTTCCAGCGCATGCAGATCTTTGCGCGGCGACGCGCCGGCGAGGCGAACGTGCCGCCGCTGCTGACAACGCGCGATGTTCTCGAATTTGCGACAATCGAGGGGGCGCGGTGCGCCAATCTCGAAAGGAAGGTCGGCTCGCTCTCGCCCGGCAAGGAGGCAGACATCCTGCTTTTGCGCGCGGACGCGCCGAGCTTGTGGCCGGTCAACAACGCGCCCGGCACCGTCGTCAACATGATGAGCCCCGCCCAAGTGGAAACCGTGCTGATCGGCGGCAAAGTGCGCAAATGGCAAGGCCGCCTTGTCGGCGTCGACTGGCCGCGCATCATGCGGCTCGCAGAGGAAGCGCGCGATGCCCTAATGCGCCGGACCGGCTACACCGTGAGTTTCCTCGGCTGACGTCCTTCCGGTGCCGGCCGCAAATCTGCTAACGTGAGCAACAACCAAAGAGAAAATGGCGGAGGACATATGAGGTCGGTCACGGCGAGTTTGGCGGCGATGGTTCTCGTATCTGCGATCGGGACATCGGGGATTGCCCAGAACGCCGCGCCCGGGGCCGAGACGAAGCCGGTGGAAAAAGACTACTACCAGCGCTCGCTCGAGACCTACGAGTTCAAGAAGGCCGCGGCCAGCGGACCCGAGCGCGGGCGCGAGATTTTCTATTACAAGTGCTGGTTCTGCCACAACGAGTTCACCAAGAATGCGCCGCGCCTCGACGGACTGTTTCAACGTGAAACCCTGTTGTCGGGGCTACCGGTGAACGTCGATAACGTGAAGGACCGCATCCGCAACGGCGGCGCCGGCATGGCCGCCTACAAATACACCCTGAGCGAAGCCGACATCGATGATCTCGTGAGCTTCGTGCGCACGGAGTGCTGCTGGGATTCGGATGCGCCGCCGCCTAATCCGCGATACCGCATGCGTTGATCGCGCAACGACGATTTGATCGGGAGGACACATGGCCACACACTCGACGCGTTACGGCGCCATCGGCTTGATTGCTGGTTTAGCGTTTGCACTGTCCGGCGCGACTCCGTTCGCAGCGGACGCGACGCGCCTCGCCGGTGGACCGAAGGGTATCGTCAAGTCGACCACGGGTGAGTTGCTCGAAGGCGTCATGGTGCAACTCATCGCCAGCAAGACAGCGATCCGCACCACCGTCTACAGCGACGCCGGCGGACACTACGAGTTCCCTGCGCTCGCTGCCGGCACCTACACGCTGCGCATCGCGCGCCCGCGTGAATTTCGCCCCTATGTGCGGGAAGGCGTCGACATCAACGGCGCATCGCCGCCCGCCGACATTTCCCTCGAACACGTCACCGATCGCGACGTGCTGCCGTTCTCGCCGGCGATCGCGGCGCAAATGACCGGATCGGAATGGCTGTTGAGCCTGTCCGGCACCGGCGAGCAGAAAAAGCTCCTCACCAACAATTGCAACTGGTGCCATTCCTACCAGCAGATCTTCCGCAATCATTACGACGAGGCGGGCTGGGGCAAGATCGTCTATCGCATGATTCACGGGGCCGGCTCGCCGCTCATCAACATCAACGAACGCGGCCGCTGGGGCGGCGACGAAGAGGCTCGGCTCGTCAAATGGCTCGCATCGGTGCGCGGGCCTGATTCTGCTGATCCCGCGTTTGTGATGCTGCCGCGCCCGCAGGGCCGCCAGACCCGCGTCGTGATCACCGAATACGAGCTGCCGCGGCTAGAAACCGCGACGCATGACGTCACCGGCGATTCGAAGGGCAATCTCTGGTACTCGACTCACCGTTCCTCCTACGTCGGCCGGCTCGATCCCAAGACCGGCATGGTCAGGGAATTTCACGTGCCGCCGGTTGCGGAAGGTGCGCTCCCCGGCACACATTGGATCTATGCCGACAAGAACGACGTCATCTGGGGTTCGGAGAACTGGGCGCACAGCATCTGGCGACTTGATCCCAAGACCGAACAGTTCACCCGCATTCCCTGGAAAGTGCGCGAGCCGGTGAACACCCCGATGGGCGGCAACTACGCCATCGATCCGGACGGGTTCATCTGGAAGGCACGCGCGCGCAAGGTGAGCAAGGTCGCCGCGCTGACGGGCGACGAGGTCACGGGCTACGTGCTCAAGAAGTTCGCCGGCACTTACGGCAGCGCCATGAGCCGTGACGGCCGCTATTTCGGCGGCGGCGCGTGGCCGCGCGACGGCGTGGTCATCGTCGATACGCAGACGGCGGAGGTGTTTGAACCCGATACCTCGCCGCGGTCCGGTCCCGCACGCGGCGAATTCGATCTCAACGACAATTACTGGGCCGGCGGCCGCGGCGGGCAGCTCGTCAAGTTCGACATGAAGGAAAAGCGCATCCACGAATATCCGCTGCCCACACCCTACGCCTCGATGTATTCCGCGCAGACGGACAAGAACGGCGAGGTCTGGGCCGGCGAAATGCATTCCGGCCGCTACCTGCGGTTCGATCCGAAAACCACGACCTTCACCGAATACGTGCTGCCCGAGCCCTACGGCCTCGATCGCGAGACCTGGATCGACAATTCAACCAATCCGGTCACCGTATGGTACGTCGACCACGAAGGCTGGCTCGTGCGAATCGAGCCGAAGGATTAGCAAGTTCACCAACGCCGATCTGGTAGGGTGGGCAAAGGCGCGCAACGCGCGCCGTGCCCACGCTGCGGAATCCCGAATACGGATCACCAAACGTGGGCGCGGCGCGATAGGCCTTATGGTCCTTCATAGGCCGTACATCGCGCCTTTGCCCACCCTACGATAGCGGCAGTGCCCTTACAGGAGCGCGAACGGAAACTCACATGAACTCATGACGAACTCAAACAAAAGCTCATCATCGCCGGCAAGGTGCTGGTCGCGGAGGGCCAGGACGATTTCACCCGCGGCCATATTTCAATGCGGCTGCCTGACAATCCGTCGCTGTTCTTCATGAAGCCGCACAGCGTCGGCCTCGACGAGATCACGATGGAGAACATCCTCACCATCGATCTCGACGGCAACGTCAAGGCCGGCACGGCACGGCGCCACAGCGAGGTCTACATCCACTCGGAGATCCTGAAAGTGCGCAGCGACGTGAACTGCGTCATTCACACCCATCCGTCCTATGCCGTCGCGCTGTCGGCGACCGGCCAGCCGATGAAAGGCTTCAGCCAGCCGAGCGCGCTGTTCTATGGCGACCTCGGCGTTTACGAGGACTCGATCGCACTCATCCGCACGCCGGCGATGGGCGCGCGGGTCGCCGAAGGGCTCGGACCGCACCGGGCCGTGCTGCTGCGCAATCATGGCGTCGCCGTCGTCGGCGCGACCATCGAAGAAGCCGTGGTCACGGTGATCATGCTGGAGAACGCCGCCATGATCCAGCTCGTGACCGAAGCTGCCGGCGATCCCGGGCCGCAGTTCTCGCGCGAGGACATCGCCAAGCACAAGAAGGAAATCTCCCAGCCCGAGCAGTTCATCGTCAATTTCAACTACCTCGCGCGCCGCGTGAAGCGCCGCGAGGGATGATGTCGTCGGCGGGCATCTCCCGGCCACATGCGTCATTCCGGGGCGCCGCGAAGCGGCGAGCCCGGAATCCATACTCGCGGACCAGTGGTCATGGATTCCGGGCTCGCCTGCGCTTCGCTCCGGCGCCCCGGAATGACATGGTGGACGGGCTTGTTGTTCCACCACGACATGTGATTTTAGCTGCGCGGAGTTCGCGTTAAAATCCCAGCGTCGGAACGACGTCGGCCGGAGGCGTCTTCCATCGCTTGGCCGGTCGCTCTTCGGCGATGGCGCGCAGTTCGCGCGCGAGGATTTTGCGCCACATGATGATCGCGGCGTCCGAGCGGCCAAGCCGCTCATTGTCGCGGTCCTCGATAGCCCCCTGCCCGGCCTGCACCGCAATGTCCTGGACGATGGCAAGGTCCGGGTGCACCACGTCGGCGAAACGCACCTTGCCCGACCAGATGTCGCGGACCACGTCCATCACCGGCGGCGCCAGGGCGACCTTGCGGTCATATTCGGCGCGCTTGGCGCGGTAGGCGTCGGCATCCTTGCCGGTCACTTCGACATGGCTGGTGATCAGCCACAGATGATTTTCGTCATCAACCGGCGTGAAGCTGAAATAGATTTCGTTCCAGCCGCCGACGCCTTCCATGCCGGCAAGCGGCGGCACGATCACGCGCGTCAGGTTGGGCGCGTAGTGCAGCGTATGGCGCACCTTGCCGGATTTGCGGTTTCCGAATCGCAACAGTCCCCAATCGGTCTCTTCCGCCGTGATGATCGGCAGATCTGCTGCGAGCTTGGCATGCGAGCCGCCGGGCTGATGCGTAAAGGCGACGTGCACCTCGTCCATGCTGTTCTCGAAACTCTGCAGATAATTGCAGGGCACATGCTCGGCATTCCACACCTGGATCAACCCTTCGGTCGTCCGGTGCGGGAAATGCGGAAAGGGCGGCGGCTCGCCCGGCCCGAAATAGCCAAATACGAGACCGAGATATTCACGGGTCGGGTAGGTTTGGATCGAAACCTTGCGCGCAAAACCTGCCTCCTCGGCGGGCTGCTCGGTGCACCGGCCGGCGCAATCGAACTTCCAGCCGTGATAGACGCAACGGATCTCATCCTCCTCGACCCAGCCCAAATGCATCGGCGCGCCGCGATGCGGACAGCGATGGGCTATGATCTGTGCCGCTCTTGATTGGCCGCGAAACAGCGTGAAATCTTCGCTCATGATGCGAATTGGCTTCGCGTGGCCGACGGCCAGGTCCTGGCTGCGATGGACCGCGTGCCAGAATTGCCGCATGAAAATGCCGCCCGGAGTTCCGGGTTTGGTCGTTGCGAGATCGATGTCCGCGGCCGGCGTCATGGAAAACCGGACGCGCGATGGCGAGGGTTGTTCGATCAGCGTCATGGGCGTTCTCCGAAGCTCTCTTTTGTTGACGGCAGGATAGCATACCTGCCCGCACCAAGCGGCCGCCGCGATTCAGGTTTTTAGCCGCGGCAGCAGGGCCATGGCGTTGCCGCGTTCGATCGCGTCCCGCTCGGATTCCGAGAACGGCGCACGATGCAATTGCTCGACCATCTCCGCCGCTTTCACGAAGGGATAGTCGGAGCCGAACAGAATGTTGCTGATCGGCGCCATCTCCCGCAAGGCGGCGATCGCTCCGGCAGAAGAGGCGCTCGCCGTGTCGTAGTAGAGTTTGCGCAGCTGCGCGGCGACGCCGCCCGGCATGGTCTCGGCGGCGTTGGCGCGACGGCCCAACGTCTCGACCATGCGTCCCGCCAGCATCGGCGTCGCACCACCTCCATGCGAGAAGATCCAACGGATGTCCGGGTTCTTGGTCAACGTGCCGTTGATCATCAGGCTGGTAATGGCACGCGTGGTGTCGAACGGGTATTCGATCGCCTGCGGTTGGACGCTGGGAATGACGCTGCCGCAGCAGGCCGACACGGTCGGATGGAAATAGACGATTGCCTTGCGGCGATTCAATTCCGCGAACACCGGTGCAAAAGCGGCGTCGCCCGGGTATTTGCCGTCATAGGATGACAAGAGCCCGATGCCATCTGCCTTGAGCGTGTCGAGTGCGTATTCGATCTCCTTGAGGCTTCCTTCGATGTCCGGCAGCGGAACGACCGCAAACAGCCCATATCGGCCGGGATAATTGCGAATCTGTTCGGCCGCGTAGTCGTTCCACATCCGCGACAGCCTGCGGCCAGCGGCAACATCGCCAAACCATACGCCCGGTGTCGTCACTGAGACGATCGAGGTCGCGATGCCGTTGCGATCCATCACCTCCAGTGACTGGGTCGGAGACCACGCGAGCATCTGATTGGCCGGAACGCTGTGCCCCAAATTGATCCGCTCGTGCTCCTCCTTCATGTATTGCGGCGGGAGGAAATGATGATGCACGTCGATGCGCTTCCCCGACACGGTTGTCGCGGGGACCTGAGCCAAGGCACGGCTTGCAGGGCCGAGCACCGTCGCGGCGGCAAGGCCTGCCAAGAAACCGCGGCGACCGAGGCAGCCGCACGCGCCGTTGGAAATTCCGTTCCGGTGATGATGGGCCAACACAACTATCCTCCACAGCGCGGGAAAGCGCGGGACCTAAGTCGTTTTCAGTTCGAGCGTGCCGGCTGCCTTTGGCGCCGGATAGACGTACTCCCCGAGACAAAGAAGAAGGAGACAGGTGATTGCCAGCACCACCTCGTAAGCCATGAAGATCTGGAAATAGGAGTGATAGATATCGAACGCGCGTCCGCTCAGAGCCGGCCCAAGACCGGTGCCGACGTTGAACAGCATGAACATCAGGCCGTAAATCTTGCCGTAGGCCCTGAGGCCGAAGTAACGGCTGATGAAGAATGCCATGAGGTCGATCTCGGCACCAATCCCGGCGCCACAGAGCGCCGCGCCGATGCGCGGAACCGGATTGCCCCAGCCGGTCTCCAGCAGCGCGATTCCCACCATCGGGAGAAGAAAGAAGACGATCGCGACATAGGGCCCCCAGAAACGATCGACACACCAGCCGCAAATGATGCGACCGATGATGATCGCGATCCCGGCGGCGGTCAGCGCGCCGGTCGCGGCCTGCAACGGAACGCCACGGTCCGACAACATCGCAACGATGTGGACAATGGTTCCGTTGATCGCGAGCGCGCCAAGAAAGAATGCAACCGTCAGCACCCAGAAGCGGCCGGACCTCAGTGCTTCGGCGGCTTCAATCCCTGGAAGACCAGCCGAACCTTCGACCCGATGCCCGGAAATTTCCGGCTCGCGCACGAAAATGATGACCGGCAGCCAGGCAAGTACCACGACCGAAAGGGCAAGGCCGAAGTAAGCCTCCCGCCAGCCGAACCGTCCGATCAGAAACGCTGCAAGCTGCGGGATCAACGCGACGCCGAGGCCGACACCGGCGGTCGCAATCCCGAGCGCGAGACCGCGCCGGCGGTCAAACCAATGCGAGATCACCGCCGCATAGGGAACCGGCGTCTGGATGCCGCCGACAAACCCCACGATGGCGAAGATCAAAAAGACGAGGAAGATTGGTTCGGCCTGCATCAGCCCGAAGCCCGCAACCGCGAGCGCGAACAGCAGGATGCCGGGGATCATGACGGGACGTGTTCCCCACCGATCGATGAGCCAGCCGATGACGGGGGACGCGAGCGCGGTGAGCCAGGTCGCAATTCCCAACGCGCTCGACAGGTCGCCACGGCTGATGCCGAGACCCTCGGTCACGGGCTTGAGAAAAACGCCGAACGAGAAAATCATGATCGAGCCGGTGCCGACGAGAAGGCCGCACGCGCACGCAAACACGATCCACCAACGGTTGGCGAATGGCCCTCCCATCATTTCCTCCTGTTGGCGGTTTTGCCCGCCTTATCGAAGGTATATCACATTCTCGCGGCAAGGCCGGGAGCCACTCAGTATCGCGGCATCGCCGCCCAGCCGGTGACGCTTCAGTCCAGCCCGCTGCTTCGTGCGATGGCGCGATAGAGCAAGAACTGCTCGCGGGTCAGCGCATCGAGCTCCGCGGGCGGCGAACCGACGGATTCCGTTCCGACCTCGCCGAGCCGCCTCACCACCTCGTCGCTGCTCATGGCCTTGCCGATGGCATTCGCAAGCTTTTCGACGATCGCCGATGGCGTCTGGGCCGGCGCATAGATCGCGGTCCAGAACGGCAATTCGTAATCCAATCCGGATTCCCTCATCGTCGGCACGTCGGGAAGCGCCGGCGAGCGGGCGGCGGTGGTGACCGCGAGCGCGCGCACGGCACCGCTCTGGATATTCTTGGTCTGCACCGGCACGCCGTCGATCATCATGGCGACGCGTCCGGTCAAAATATCCGGCATTGCCGCGACCGTGCCTCGATAGGGAATGTGCACCATGTCGACGCCGGCCTTTTGCAGGAACAACAGTTCGGCGAGATGCACGGCGGTACCGCGACCGGAGGACGCAAAGCTGTACTTGCCGGGGTTTGCTTTCAGGAGCGCAATGAATTCGCGCAAATCCTTGGCTGGGAGCGTCGGCGACACGATCATCACCGGGGCGAACCGGGTGACGATCGAGACCGGTGCGAGGTCGCGCAGCCAATCGTAAGGCAGGCCGTCGGTGACCGCCGCGTGCACCATCCCGGTCGTCGAATGATAGAGCAGCGTATAGCCGTCGGCCTCCGCCTTAACCACCGCATCGGTGCCGATGGCGCCGCCCGCGCCGCCCTGGTTTTGGATGACGATCTGCTGGCCAAGGATGCCGCTCAGCGATTGCGCGGCGATCCGCGCGGTCATGTCGATGCCGCCGCCGGCTGGAAACGGCACGATCATCTTGATCGGCCGGGACGGATAATCGGCCTGCGCGGCAGCCGGCGCAGGGCATGCTGCGATCCAGCATATGCAGGCCGACAGAATGAGAGTGCCCGCATGCGCGGTTTTCATGGCAGCCATTCCTCCCGAAACTCTCTATGTTTGGTGGCCCGAATGCAGCGGGCTTGAACATGGCGGGATTGTATAGAAAAACCTGTCGCTACCAAGCGCGCCGCCGTGCCGCACCAATTCGCGAGGACCAGGGAGATCGATGGGGCGCGTGCGGTCGATAACGTTGATGCTGCTGCTCGCGAGCGTCGGGTGGGCGAACGCTACTCGCGCGGCCGAGCTCGAGAAGCCGACGATTACGCTGGCGGTCGGCGGCAAGACTTTGATCGCGTACCTGCCGCTGACGATTGCGGAAAGCCGCGGCTACTTCACCAAGGAAGGTCTGAAAGTCGACATCAGCGATTTTCAGGGCGGCGGCAAGGCGCTCGAAGCTCTGGTCGGCGGCAGCGCCGATATCGTGTGCGGCGCCTACGAGCACACGCTCTACATGGCCGCCAAGGGCCTCGCCATCAAAGCGATTGCCTTGCAGGCGAACTCGTTCGGCCTCGTCGTCGGCCTGCAGAAAGAGAAGGCGGCGTCTTACCACTCCCTGGCCGACCTCAAGGGCATGAAGATCGGCGTCACCGGCCCGGGGTCTGCAAGCGCGCTCGGCCTCGCCATGCTGTTGAACAAGGGCGGGATGACGGTCGATGATGTTGCCGTGATCGGGGTCGGCGCCGGTCCCGCGGCGGTCGCCGCGATGAAGGCCGGAAGGCTCGACGCCATTGCAAACTTCGATCCGGCGATTTCGCTGTTGCAGCGCGACGGCGCCATCAATGTCATTCTCGATACGCGCCGTGAAAAGGACCTTACTTATCTATACGGCGGCCCCTTCGCGGCCTCGGCCTTCTACGCGGATGCCCGTTTCATCCAGCGCCATCCCAAGACCACCCAAGCCTTCGTCAACGCGATCAGCGCGGCACTGACGTGGCTTCATTCGGCATCGACGGACGACATCGTCGCGTCCGTTCCGCCGGAATATTATGCCGGCGATCGCAATCTTTATCGCGCGATGGTCGACAGCAATCGCGAGCGGGTGTCGCCCGATGGGCGGATCAGCCCGCAAGCAGCGAACCTGACCTGGCGCAATCTCGCCGCGTTCGAAGAAACGCTGAAGAACGCGAAGATCGATGTCGCCAAAACCTACGACAATTCCTTCGTCGAACATGCGCTGGAGCAGCAGCAGACGCGATAGGTGGGATTGCATGTGACGATGGGTCCGCCCATTGTCGTTGCCTGATCATCAGGTCCGGGCGCAAATCGAAAACGTCCTTTGCCGACCCCTGAAATGTGGAGCCGATTTCTACAATGAAACGCAGCACTGATCGCATCTTGACGACCCACGTCGGCAGCCTGCCGCGTCCGGACGACCTGTTCCAGATGATGCTCGACAAGATGGACGGCAAGCCGGTCGATGGCGCCGCCTATGCCGCACGCGTGCGCAAGGCAGTGCACGACAGCGTCCGCCAGCAGGTCGACGCCGGTCTCGACATCGTGAGCGACGGCGAGATGGGAAAGCCGAGCTTCATCACCTACGCTGCGCAACGCCTCGACGGCCTGGAGAAGCGGGAAGGCGCGCGGCCGAGCCCGTTTGCCGAATCGCGCGAGACCGCCTCGTTCCCGGAGTACTACAAGTCGGCCGCCGCGGAGCAGGTCAGCGCCAGCCGCCGCCGCGCCCGCATGGTTTGCGCCGGTCCGATCAAATACAAGGGCCACGCGCAGCTGAAAGCCGATCTCGACAACTTGAAAGCGGCGCTCAATGGCGTCAACGCTGCGGAAGCCTTTGTGCCGGCGATCGCGCCGTCAAACGTCGAGACCACGACCCCGAACGAGTACTATCCGAGCGCGGAAGAATACGTCTTTGCGATCGCGGCCGCGATGCGAGAGGAGTACAAGGCCATCGTCGACGCGGGATTTCTGCTCCAGGTCGACGACCCGTTTCTCGTGACCTACTACATCACGCGCCCGGACCTCAGCATTGCAGATTGCCGCAAGTGGGCCGAATTGCGCGTCGAGGCGCTCAACGCCGCGCTCGAAGGGATCCCCATCGACCGCGTGCGCTTCCACACCTGCTACAGCATCAACATGGGCCCGCGCGTCCATGACATGCAGCTCAAGGACATCATCGACATCATCCTGAAAGTTCGCACCGGGGCCTATTCGTTCGAAGCCGGAAATCCGCGCCACGAGCATGAATATGCCGAATGGAAGCGAGCGAAAACGCCGGACGACAAAATCCTCATTCCCGGCGTCATCACGCAATCGACCGTTCTGGTCGAACATCCGGAACTCGTCGCGCAACGGCTATGCCGCTTCGCCGAGGTTGTCGGTCGCGAGCGCGTGATCGCCGGCGCGGGATTGCGGCTTCGCCTCGTTCGCCGGATCGAACGAGGTGCATCCGTCGATCGTGTGGGCGAAATTCAAATCGCTGGTCGAGGGCGCGCAGCTCGCGAGCAAGGAACTGTGGAAGCGTTAGGCCACCGGCGCTTCAGCCTTTTCCGATCGCGGCAACGATCGCGTCGTTGGTCAGCACCCAGCCGACCGTTGCCGACATCAGGCGCAGCGCGAAGCGGTGCATGTCCTCGCCGTCCATCGAGTCAACGGCGTCCTCGGCAATGATCACGCGGTAGTCCCGATTGGTCGCCTCGAACGCGCAGCTGAGGACGCACGACGTCGTGTTGATCCCGGCGAGGATCAGCGTGTCGGCCTTGAGCCGGTGGTCCAGGAGAAAGGCAAGATCGGTATCGCCAAACGGGTTGTAGCGCTTCTTGCCGCGCACCACCCGGTCGCCCTCGCGATAGAGCTCCGGAATGATCTCCGTCGTCGGTTCGCCGGCGATATTGTGGCGCGACATGCCCTTGCGCGCCTTGTCGGGATCGTCGTGGATCGCTTTCCAAAACGGATTGGCGAGGATTTCCCCCGCATCGCGATACTCGGTGACGATATGCACGATCGGCACCTGGCGTTCGCGCAATTGCGCGAAGAGCCGCGCCGCACGCGCGATCACCGGGCCGCAGCGCTCCCGCGCCAGCGGAAGGGTTGCCACCGCGGGGTCGAGATGGCCGCGATGCATGTCGATGGCGACGAGCGCGGTCCGTGCGGGATCGATCCGGTTCATGGCGGTGTCACCTCGTCAGTCGCGGCGACGCGCGGCGCAGGCTGACGAAGGTCGAATTACGACTGGACATTGTGGAGAAACCCTGCTGCAACAGCGCGCATATCCGAGACGATTTGTCCATGCACAAGCCCGCATCCAAAGCATTTCCGCGGATTGAGTCGTCGCAGTACACTCAAATATCCAATTGGGTCACCCTCGTCGAGAACCGCGTCGTGCAATCCGCGCAGGACGATGTTGCTTACTATCATTCGTTCGTCACGGCAGATTACGTGTCGATCCTCGCGATCGCGAATGACGGGCGCATTCCGCTGGTGCGGCAGTTCCGGCCAGCCCTCAACAGCGTCACGCTCGAATTTCCCGGAGGCATGCGCGATGGCGACGAGGAGCCCCGCGCCTGCGCCATCCGGGAATTGGCCGAAGAGGTCGGGCTTGAGGCCGCTTCGATCGAGCCGCTGGCGGACTTCTTCCCCGAACTCGGGCCGGCTCGGCAATCGCATGTGGACCTTCTTCACGCGGAGCGCCGCGCCGGTTCCCGGCTGGCGGCCGGAATCCGGTGTCGATTGCCTGATGGTGAGCGTCCCTGAGCTCTTCGACCTCGCCCTCGCAGGCAAATTCGATCATGGGCCGCACCTTGCGATGCTCGGGATGGCGGTGATCAAGGGCCTGTTGACGCCGCCCGTCGGCTAGCCCTGTTGCCCGCCCGCCCACGCCAAAATGACGTCAGCGCCATGCCGGGCAAGCCGTAGACAAGGCGGCGGAGATCGGTGAAGTTCTGCGGCCCGCGCCTGGCAGCGGGTCAAGAAAGGTTTCGGGAAAGTCCTCAATGCCGTTTCCGCGGGCATCAAAAGCGCTGTCGCGTTTCACCGTGCTCGATCTGACGCGAGTGCGGTCCGGCCCCACCTGCGTGCGCCAGCTTGCGGACTGGGGCGCCAACGTCATCAAGATCGAAACTCCGGCGAACCTCGACAGCGGCGAACCGCTGGGCGGACCGCGCGACGGTCCCGATTTCATGAACCTGCACCGGAACAAACGCAGCATCACCCTCAACTTGAAATCCAAGGAGGGCGTCGCAGCGTTCAAGAAAATGGTGAAGAAGGCGGACGTCGTCGTCGAGAACTTCCGTCCCGACGTCAAGGAACGGCTGGGTATCGATTACCACACGCTGCGCAAGGTCAATCCGCGGCTCATCTATGCCAGCATCTCGGGGTTCGGCCAGGACGGCCCCTACGCGACCCGCCCCGGCTTCGATCAGATCGCCCAAGGCATGGGCGGGCTGATGTCGATCACCGGGCTGCCCGGCCAGGGGCCGGTGCGCGTCGGCATCCCGATCGCCGACCTGTCGGCCGGCCTGTTCTGCGCCATGGGCATTCTCGTCGCTTTGCTCGAGCGGGAGACGTCCGGCAAGGGCCAGCACATCGAGACGTCGCTGCTGCAGGCGCAGATCTTCATGCTCGACTTCCAGGCCGCGCGGTGGCTCGTCAACGGCGAAGTCGCCAAGCAGGCCGGCAACAACCATCCGACCAGCATCCCGACCGGCGTGTTCAAGACCGCCGACGGCCACATCAATATCGCCGTCGCCGGCCAAAAGATCTGGGAGCGCTTCTGCCACGCGCTCGGCGCGCCCGACCTCATCTCACGACCCGAATTTGGAAGCGGCGCCAACCGCTCGAAGAACCGCGATGCGCTCAATGCGGAGATCGAGGAGCACACGGTGAAGCGCAGCAGCGCCGAATGGGTCGATCGCTTCAACAAGGCCGGCGTGCCGGCGGGTCCGATCTACGCCATCGACCAGATGTTCGCCGATCCGCAGGTCAAGCATCTGCGCATGGCGCAGCCGGTCGAGACGCGCGGCAAGAAGGCGGCAGCCCGTAAGAACCTCACGCTCGTCGGCCAGCCAGTGACGCTGTCGCGCACGCCGAGCCATCTGGTCGCGCCGCCGCCATCGCTCGGCGAGCACACCGATGCGGTGCTCAAGGAATTCGGATTCAATGCGAAGGCGATCGCGGCATTGCGCGAGGCAAACGCGATCTAGTAGCAATTCCGGAACTGATCGCGAGCACTCCGCATGCAAATCGCAACGCTGTCATTCCGGGGCGCCGAAGCGCAGCGAAGGCGAGCCCGGAATCCATACTCCTCGGCGGGGGTTATGGATTCCGGGCTGCCGAGCTGTGCTCGGCCCCCGGAATGACTCTAATTTCCCCTGACAGCGACGAGGACCATCATGAATACACTGGCCCAGACCGACAAAATGCTGTCGCGCAAGGAGGGGCATGTCGGCTACGTCATCTTCAACAATCCCGAACGGCGCAACGCCGTTTCGCTCGAAATGTGGGAAGCGACCGCGCGCATCCTCGATGACTTCAAGAAGGACAACGACATCCGCTGCGTGGTGCTGACCGGCGCGGGCGACAAGGCGTTCGTGTCGGGCGCCGACATTTCGCGGTTCGAGAACGAGCGCGCCAACGAGGAGGCGATCGCGCGTTACGGCCAGACTGTCGAGCGCGCCAATACCGCGGTCTACGAATATCCGAAGCCCACCATTGCGATGATCCGCGGGTACTGCATCGGCGGCGGGCTCGGGCTCGCGCTGTGCTGCGACTTGCGCATCTGCTCGAACGATTCCCGCTTCGCGGTGCCGGCGGCGAAACTCGGCCTCGGTTACCCGTATCACGGCCTCAAGAAGCTCGTTGATGTCGTCGGCCCTTCGTTCGCCAAGGAGATCTTCTACACGGCGCGCCAGTTCGACGCCGAGGAAGCGCGCATCATGGGTCTCGTCAACCGAGTGGTGCCGGCCGAGGAGCTGGCCGCGCATGTGAAGAAATATGCCGACACCATTGCCGAGAATGCGCCGCTCACCATCGCTGCGACGAAATTCATCATCGGCGAAGTCGTCAAAGACGAGTCGAAGCGCGATCTCGCGAAATGCGAGGCCCTGGTGAAGCAATGCTTCGATAGCCGCGATTACATCGAGGGCCGCCGCGCCTTCATGGAAAAGCGCAAGCCCGCCTTCATCGGCGGCTGATTTCCAAGCACCCTCCAAGCCGCCCATGAGCGAGCCCCTACCCACCATCGCGGTTGCCGAGCAGCTGGCCGAACTTATCGCGGCCATCGATCCGCGACGGCTGCCGGCTGCGGTGCGGACCAAATGCGAGGACCTAGCGGTCGACGTGGTCGGCCTCTGCCTGACCGCGCGCCGCTTCGACTATGTCACGAGCACGCTCGCGGCTTGCGATGACGACGGCCCGTGCACGGCGATCGGCCATCGGCGCTCGCTGAGCGCCGTCGGCGCGGCGCTCGTCAACGGCACCGCTGCGCACGGCGAAGATTTTGACGACACCTTCGAGGGCGGTCCGGTTCATGCCGGCGCCGTCATCGTGCCCGCCGTGCTTGCCGCCTGCGAGCACCACCGCCCGGAGGGTGCTGCAGCGCTTCTCGGAATCGTCGCCGGCGTCGAGACCCTGTGCCGGCTTTCGCTCGTGACTCCGAAGCTTGTGCACAAGGCAGGCTTCCATCCGACGGCGGTTTTCGGCGCAATGGCAGCGGCGGCAGGCGTCGCCGCGGCGCTCGGCCTCGACCGCCGCGCCATCGTGAACGCGCTCGGCATTGCCGGCAGTATGGCATCGGGCATCATCGAGTATCTCGCCGAAGGCACGTGGACCAAGCGCATGCATGCCGGCTGGGCCGCGCAATCGGGATTGCGCGCCGCGCTGATGGCAAAGCACGGCTTCACCGGCCCGCGTACCGTGTTCGAAGGCACCCACGGCCTGTTTCACGGCTTCGCGCACACGACCACCGGCGATTACGACGCGCTGGTCGGCGACTTCGGCACCCGCTGGGTGACCGAGACGCTCGCCTTCAAGCCTTATCCGTGCGGAACCATGACGCATCCCTATATCGATTGCGCCCGCAGGCTTGCCGCACGTGGGATCGCGGCGGAACAGATTGCCGAACTCGTCTGCGAGGTCGCTGAAGGCACCGTGCACCGGCTGTGGGAGCCGCTCGCCGACAAGCAGCATCCGGCCAACGGCTACGCCGGCAAGTTCTCGACGCCCTACTGCATTGCCGCGGGGTTCGTGCGCGGCAATGTCGGTCTGGGCGACTTCACCGATGCCGCGGTCAAAGACCCGGCGGTGCTCGGTGTTGCCGCCAAGGTCCGTTACGTCATCGACCCCGACAATCCGTACCCCAAGAATTACACCGGCCACATCCGCGCGGTGCTGCGGGACGGCCGCGTGATCGAGGAACGCCAGCCTTACATGCGCGGAGGCGCCTACGAGCCGCTGACGCGGCAGGACATCGAAGACAAGTTCGTTCTCAACGCCCGCCACGGCGGCTGGCCCGAGCCGGCGGTCGCATCGGCGCTCGAGCGCGCGCGAACGATCTACGACGGGCCGCTGAATTTGCTCGCGCTCAGAGAAAGCAGCAGTCCCTAGCAATCCGTAGGGTGGGCAAAGCGCGGACGAAGGCCGCGCGTGCCCACGTGGGCCTCGCCAAACTACGGAGCACGGATGGTGGGCACGCTTCGCTTTGCCCACCCTACGAAGCTGCTCCAAACGTCTGCAGAATCCCCGCCATTATCGACGACGGTTCACGGCCGCACGGCGGGCGACTCCATCGGCATGCCGGCGGCGCGCTTCATCAGGAACAACTCGAGATCGACGTACTCCGCCGAATCGTATTCGGGGACCTCGGCACGCATTCCCGAGATGCAGTTGCGCAGCCGGCGCTGCAGCGACCCGACGTTCTGCCATTCGAGCCGGTAGAGCGGATAGCCGTTCGGGTGTCCCTGCGGCACGATGTTGCCGGCGAGCCGCTTGCCCCAATTGTCGTCATGGCACAGCGCGCAGGACAGGTTGAGCTGGCCCTGGCGCAGATTGAAGAACGCGCGACCGACAGCGATGAACGGAGCGAGCCGTTCGTCGTCGGGCGGCGCGATCGGCTCGCCGCGCGATTGCAGCGCGACGTAGGTCGACAGTGCCAGCAATTCGCTCGACTCGAACCGCAGCGGCGGCGCCTGCTGATGACGAACGCGCTCAAGATTGATGCGCTGCTCAAGATCGACCGGCCTGCCGCTTTCGGCGTCGAATGCCGGATAGCGCGCCGCGACGCCGTTCATGCTTTGCGTTGCGTCACCATGGCAATCGGCGCACGAGCGTGCTGCCGCGCCCACCTTGCGGTTCCACAACGCTTCGCCGTCGAGCACCGACAGCATGGCGGGGTTTGCCGTGTCGTCGTCCTGCATCGCGCGGGTTTCGCGGCTCAAGTCCGCGTAGCCCGAACGACGCTCGGCTGGTGGAATATCGGCGGCAAGCAATGGCGCGAACGCGGCGCACACGAGACACGCCGCACCGAACGCCGCCGCGCCGCGCATCGAGGTTTGATTATTCGACCGCAATCTTGGCGGTGCCGCTTTCGACATGGCCGTGATCGTCGGTCCACTTGAACTCAAGCGTGCCGCTCTCGGTCGCCGTCGTGAAGAATGTGATGAACGGATTGGCCGAGATCGCCGGATAGAGGTTGGCGCGAAAGATTTCCTCGCCGTTATACGTGCAAACGAACAGGTTGATGATGTCGCGCGGGATCGCAACGCCGGTCTCGTTGCGGCGGTATCCGGTCTCCATGACGTGCGAGATCAGCGTCTTGATCTCGACGACCTGGCCGCGCTTCGCCTTGGGCGGAACGTTGATGAGCATCCGGGCCATGGCTAGTTGTACTCCAGGCAGGCCGCGATGGTGACGATGACCTCGGCCTCGTCCGACCACAACGAGCCGTCGCTCATCTCGGCAATCGCCGTCACGGTCTGAGAATCGGCGAGACGAATGCGGGTCGAGAACGCAGCCTTGCCCGCGCGCGGACCGAGATGCACCGAGATCACATCAGGCTGAGGGTTCTTCTCGTTGAAGACGTGGATCGCCTTGACGTAATCGGTCGCGCTCATCGGGCTCTCGACCGAGACCGTCATGGCGATGGTGTTGCCGTTTTCGACGAGCGGCGGGATGTCGAGGCTCACCCTGCCCTTGCTGACCGGCGATTCGCCGATCACGCGGTGAATCGCGGCCTTCATCGTCGCCGGCGTCGCCTCGGCGCGGCGTACCAGCATCGGCGTCAGCGCCGCGCCGGCCGCGCAGATGAGCACGGCACGCCGTGTCGGCGCCTTGTCAGTATCGTTCATGGATGCCTCGTGTCATCACGCAAGGTCATGAGGAACGCCACCACGTCCTCGATTTCATCCGCCGTCAGAACCGTCTTGCCGCGAAACGCCGGCGCGACGCGGTCAAGGCCGTCGAGCCGATAGTAGGACGGCATGATCGTCCCCGGGTCAACTAAGCTCGAATCGACGATTCGCAACCGCAACTGACCTTCAGTGTAACGCGAACCGGCGCCCTTGAGGTCCGGCCCGATAGTGCCCTGAAATTTCTCCTCCGGTAGCGGTGCGGAGTGACAGAGCAGGCACAACCCGGTCTGCCGGCTTACGACGATCGGCTTGCCGCGCGCCGGGTCGCCCGGCTTGCCGGTGAGAGAGGCGGGGATGGCGTCGCCGATGATGGTGTAGGGCCGCAGCGCCGGATCGGCGGCGAGCGACCGGGTGCAGACGAACGACGGGGTGCAGAAAGAAATCGACACCAGAGTTGTTGTGATCACGACGGAGCGGCGGGCAGCGCGACAAGTCTTTTCCTCGCTCGCACGCACCGCTTTCTTTTTCCCCTCCCCCGCTTGCGGGGGAGGGTTGGGGGAGGGGGCACGCTCCACGGCACTGACTTTCCGGACGGGCCCCCTCCCTGACCCTCCCCCGCAAGCGGGGGAGGGGAAAAAGAAACGCGGACACGTGGGAACGGGGCATTAGAGAAGGTTGCGCAACGGACAGGAGATGAGGCAAAGCGGCCATCCACAAAGAGCGCAGACAAATCCCGCCGCGCTCAGCCGAAGATTTCGGCGGTGATGGTGTTGAACCAGCCATCGGCTAGCAATGCTTCTTGTTTGCGGAACGAGGGCGGAGCGTCGATCGGGCTGATGCCGCCGGCGCCTTCGACTTCCAGCCATTGACGATTGACGGGATGATAAACGCCCGCGATCGAGAAGCCGTAGTCGGGCGCCACCACACTGTAGCAAGTGTTGACGAATTTCGGCGACGGGGGCGTCTTGCCGCGAACGAGGTGCGCCACCGCGACCGCGCAGATTTTGGCGGCTGCGTTGGCGGCAAAGGCAGACTTCGGCACGGCGCCCGCGATCGCCGCATCGCCGACCACATGGATGCCGGGAACGAGCGCGGACTCGAACGTCACCGGATCGACCGGGCACCAGCCGGTGCGATCGGCGACGCCCGCAAGTTCCGCGATGCGACCCGCTTTCTGCGGCGGGATCACGTTCGCGACGTCGGCCTTGTAGGTGTCGAAGTCCGACATGATGGTTTTGGTCTTGGCGTCGACAGCGGTCGGATTGCCGCCGGACGACAACGAGACCCATTCGAGATTGGGATAAAGCTCCTTCCACGCATTCTCGAACAGGCGCTGCTTCGAAAACGTGTCCTTGGCATCAAGGACGATGATCTTCGAGCGCGGCTTCTTCGTTTTCAGATAATAGGCAATCAGGCTGGCGCGCTCGTAGGGCGCCGGGGGACAGCGGTAAGGCAGCGCGGGCAGCGCCATCACCACCGTGCCCCCATCCTCCATCGCTTCAAGCTGGCGACGCAGCAGCACCGTCTGCTCCCCGGCCTTCCAGGCATGAGGCATGCGCTCGACCGCGGCCTCGTCGTAGCCCGGCAGCGCATCGAACCGCAGATCGATTCCCGGCGCGATCACGAGTCGGTCGTAGCCAACCCGCGTGCGGTCGCGCACGGTGACATTGCGGGCGGCAGCGTCGACCGCGATTGCCGGCTGATGCACGATGGCAATACCTTCCGCCGCAATCCGGTCATAGCGGAAGTACTGGCTTGCCATATCACGCAGGCCGGCGATGACTTCGTTGCTGAACGGGCACGACGTGAAAATCGGATTCGCCTCGACGAGGGTGACGTCGAGCTTCGGATCGGCACGCTTGAGAAAGCGCGCGACGGTCGCGCCGCCGAATCCGCCACCGACGACGACGATGCGCGGTTGTGCGCCTTGTGCGCGCAATGGACGCGGCAGCGCCACACTCGCGGCTCCTGCCGCTGCGGCGGCAATAACCTGACGGCGGCTCGGTGCTGCTGAGGTCATATGGATCACCGCTGGGCCGCGTACCAAGCCGCGATCGCCCTCACCTCGTCATCGGAGAAGCCTTTGGCGATGCGATCCATCACGGTCGCCGGACGCTGGCCCGTGCGGAACGCCTGCATCGCCGCGACGATCGCCGCCGGGTCCTGCCCGGCAAGCCGCGCCACCGGCGTCTCCACTTTCGCCGTCGCCGGATGGCATCCGGAGCACGAGGCAGCGCCGGGCGGGGCATCCGCGGCCATCGCCGGAAAAGCAACACCGGCAATCAGAGCGGCGGCCGCAGCGAACCGCACCCGCGCGCCTGACATTTCAAAAACCCGGCGGCGGTCACCGCGAATTGTCGCGGGACCGCCGCCAGAACGCTCAGACAAGGGTCAAGCCGTGGTTCTTGAGCGGGAAGGTGCGATAGCGCTTGCCGGTCGCGGCCGTGATGGCGTTGAGCACGGCCGGCGCGGCGACGCAGATCGTGGGCTCGCCAACGCCCCCCCAGCCGCCGTGGTGAGACGGCATGACGATCGCCTCCACCTTCGGCATCTGGCTGATGCGCATCATGTCGTAGCTGTCGAAGTTCTCCTGCTCGACAGCGCCGTCCTTGACGGTGCATTCGCCCATGAACAACCCCGTCAACCCGTACACGAACGAGCCGGCAATCTGCCGCTCGATCTGGCCCGGATTGACCGCATAGCCCGGATCGGTCGCGCCGACGATGCGGTGGACCTTCACCTTGTTGCCGTCGACCGAGACTTCGGCGCACGCCGCCACATAACTGCCGAAGCCCATGTGCTGGGAAAGGCCGCGATAGACACCCTTCGGCGCCGGCGTGTCCCAGCCGGCCCTTTCGGCTGCGGCGTTGAGCACGGCGAGATGGCGCGGATTCTTCGTCATCAACCTGCGGCGGAACTCGAGCGGATCGAGGCCGACTTCCTTCGCCAGCTCATCGATGAAGCTTTCGATGTAGATGGCGTTGTGGTTGATGTTGACGCCACGCCAGAAGCCCGGCGGCACGTGCGGATTGCGCATGGCATGGTCGACGAGGATGTTCGGGATAGCCTCGTAGCCGAACGCCGCTTCCGCGCCGCCCTTGTAGAAGCCCGCGAACGTTGCCGCGTCCTTGCCGTCCTCGAGGCGTGCCGGCATGACGGTCGCGAGGATCGACTGGCCCGAGATGCGCACGTGCAGCGACGTCACGTTGTTCTTGTCGTCGAGGCCGGCCGTCATCTTGCACTGGGTGATCGGGTGATACCACCCGTGCGTCATGTCCTCCTCGCGAGTCCACAACAGCTTCACCGGCGTGCCCGGCATTTCCTTGGCGATGAGAACGGCCTGTCGAACGTAGTCCACCGACGTGGAGCGCCGTCCGAAGCCGCCGCCGAGGAAGGTCTTGTAGACCTCGCACTTGCCGACCGGCAGCCCGCAAGCTTCAGCGGTGGCTGCGAGTGCCTGCTCGCCGTTCTGCACCGGACACCACACCTCGCACTTGTCCGAGGTGTAGAGCGCAGTGGCGTTCTGCGGCTCCATGGTGACATGGTGCTGATAAGGATAGGCGTAGACCGCCTCGACCTTCTTCGCCGCAGAGGCAAGCCCTGCTTTGACGTCGCCGCTCTCATTGCCGATGATCGCCTTGTCGGCATCGAGGCCGGCCTTGAGGAAGTCCGCGATCGATGCGCTCGACACATGATCGTTCGGGCTTGAATCCCAGGTGACCGGCAAAGCTTCAAGCGCGCCCTTTGCGTGCCACCACGTGTCGGCGACGACGGCGACAGCGTTGTCGTCGACCTTCATCACCTTCTTGACGCCTTTCATCGACGCAACCTTGGTCGCGTCGAAGCTCTTGAGCTTGGCCCCGAAGACGGGCGCTGCCTTGAGTGCGGCATTCACCATGCCCGGCAGCTTGACGTCGATGCCGTAGACCGTCTGGCCCTGGACTTTGCCGATGGTGTCGAGGCGCTTGACGCTCTTGCCGATCAGCTTCCAGTCCTTCGGGTCCTTGAGCTTGATGTCGGCCGGTGGCTCGACTTTCGCGGCCGCATCCGCGACCTTGCCGAAAGTCACCTTACGGCCGGAGGGCGTGTGGGTGATCACGCCATTCTCGACGGTGCATTCGGCCGCCGGCACTTTCCACTGGTTGGCAGCGGCTTCGATCAGCATGATCCGCGCTGCGGCCCCGCCTTTGCGGACGATCTCATGGGAGGTGCGAATGCCGCGGCTTCCTGCCGTCAGATATTCACCCCACACGCGCTTGCGCGCGAGGTTCTGGCCCGGAGTCGGGAACTCGTAAGAGACCTTGTTCCAGTCGCAGCCAAGTTCTTCGGCCACCATCTGGCAGAGGCCTGTGAGCGTGCCCTGGCCCATTTCGGAACGGGCGACGCGAATCACGACCGTTTCGTCGGGCTTGATCACGACCCAGGCGTTGACTTCAGGAGTGCCAGTGCCCGCCGCTGCCTTGCTTGCGAACGGAACGTGGAATCCAAGGGCTAGTCCGGCAGCGCCAGTCCCGACGACGAAGCTGCGGCGATCGATCTTCGGCATATAGTTCATCATCGCCTCCTCACGCATTCGCTGCTTCGTGGATTGCCGCGCGTACCTGCTGGTAGCTGCCGCACCGGCAAATATTGGTAATGGCAGCATCGATATCGGCGTCAGTGGGCTTCGGCTTGTCCTTGAGCAGCGCCGTCACCGCCATGATCATGCCGCTTTGACAATAGCCGCACTGGGGAACGTCGTTATTGACCCACGCTTGCTGGACCTTGGTGAGCTGACCGTTGTTGGCGAGGCCTTCGATCGTGGTGATCTGCTTGCCCACCGCATCGCTCGCCAGCACGGAGCAAGAGCGCGTCGGTACGCCGTCAATCTGCACCGTGCAGGCGCCGCATTGCGCAATTCCGCAGCCGTATTTCGTGCCGGTCAGCCCAATATTTTCGCGGATTGCCCACAATAGTGGCGTATCGGGATCGATATCCACCTCGTAGCTTTTGCCGTTGACTGTGAGACGAGCCATCAATTGATCTCCTGTGTGCGATCGACGGATGTGATTTCTTTGGCGGGATTGGAACCGACCATAGCGTAGTTTGACAGATTCCAAAATAGTTGCGGCGCATGGGAGGTCATCGCGACCATTCACAGGAACGTGACCGTCGCGATTTTCTTTTAACCATTCATCTCAGACGGCCGCCGACTCGACGAATCATCGGCCGAGATGCCAAACACCGACGCCGCGAACTGCGGGTAGACTTCCGCGAGTTGCGGGGCAACGACCTCGCGCATGAGGCGCAGCGTTTCTGGAGCCGGCGGTGGGGTGGTCGGCACATCGTCCGAAGCGTCGTAATCGAATCCGGTGTTGTCGGCGACTTCGGCCGCGGTGTGGCCCGGATGGACGCTGTGCAGGCGAAAGCGCCGTCGCGTGCGATCGAAATCGAACAGACAGCGGTTGGTGACGAGCGCGATCGGGCCGCCGCGGCGATAGACGTTTGCCGGGCTCCCGCCGGGCGCACTGATGAAGCTGACGCGCGGCACCAATGTGCGCCGCGAATGTTCGGTGCGAAACAGAACGACCTTGGGCACAACATAATAGAGATGCGCGGAGCCGAACGATCCGGGGAATCGCACCCGTGGCTGGTCGTGGTCGCCAATCCCCACGAGGTTGATATTGCCCTCGCCGTCGATCTCGCCGCCCGACAGGAAGAACACGTCGATGCGGCCCTGGCCCGCGCAGTCGAACAGCTCGCGCCCGCCGTCGGTGAAGAAATTGTGCTTGCGACTTTGCAGCAGCGACACATAGGGCATGCCGCTGCCGCGCGCGCGGGCAAGCAGAGCCGCGGTCGCGGGGATTGGCGAGGCATTGCCCACCGCGATATGGCGCACGTCACCGATCACGCGCGTGATCACGTCGGCAAGGAGTTCTTCGTCGCGGATGGTCATTGCCGAGCGCGTTCAAATCATGCTGCCAGCCGCCGATAAACATATCGATCGAGGTACTGCGCAAATCCCTCCGCGGTCGCTGCGAGGCGAGCATATTCCGCAAGGTGGCTGAGATCGGCGCCATAGTGATCGGGAAGCCCGAGCGGCCAGCAGCCGTTTTCCGCAACGGCCACAGCGTCCACATAGAAACCGGGCAACGTCCCGGCCGCGCGCAGCGGATCGTCTAGTAGATTGCCGTCCACCAGCTTCTCGACGGTGACCACCGTCTTCTTCGCTGCGTGAGCCATGGTCGCAAGCTCGCGCTGGCGTCCGATCCAGACGTTGCCGGCGCGGTCTGCCATCGGCGCGTGAAGCAGCGCGACATCGGGATTGAGCGCCGGCAACAGCACGATCGGATCGTTGGTGCCGAATGGATTGTCGATTACGCGCCAGCCCGGTCGACAGTTGAGCACGTCAGAGCCGAGAATGCCGCGCAGCGGCATGAACGGCACGCCCTTCTCGGCCGCTTGGAACGCCGCATGCAGCGCCGGACAGGTCGCCTCCAAAATGCGGATGGTGCCGCCGGTCATTGCGGCGGTGAAGCGCGGCGCCGGTCCGAATTCGCCGAGAACTCACGGCCGACGTCTCCAGCACCGCGACGGCACCGGCGCCGATCAGGAGATCGGCCTGCAGGCTCGAGGTCGGCAACGTGACGAGATGCAGATTGCGTACGCCGCGGCGGAGCAGCGCTCGCGTCGCTTCCATCGGCACGCCGGCAACTTCGCGCGGCACGGCCAGCGTGATGCCGTCGCCGATCGGCGCCAGCGCCTCCTCGATCGTCTGCGCGATCAGCGGCATGATCGTTCCTCGGCCCGAGGCATCGCCAAACTCAAATTGATTTCCACGGAATGATGAAGCGCTCAAGCTCGTTGAGCGCGAGCGTGAGGATAAACCCGATCAACGCGATCATAAACAAGCCGACGTACATCTGCTCGACGGAGAAAGTCTCCCACGCGCTCCAGATTAGGTAACCGAGCCCGCTCTTGGCGCCGACCATTTCGGCGACCGCGATCAGGATGAGGCCGATGCCGATGCCGAGCTTGAAGCCGGTCATGATCACCGGCAGCGCGCCCGGCAACGCGATGGTCCAGAACATGTTCCAGCGACTGGCTTTGTAGTTGCGGCCGACGTCGATATAGATCTTGTTGATCTCCAGCACGCCGGTGGTGGCGTTGATGGCGACCGGAAAGAATACGCCGATCGCCACCATGAAGATCTTCGAACCTTCGCCGAGCCCAAAGATCAACAGTGCGAGCGGCAGGATCGAGCTCTTCGGAATCGGATAGGTCGCAGCGATCAGCGGGTCGAACAGCGCGCGGGTGACGCGATGCAGGCCCATCACAACGCCGAGCACGAGCGCCGGCACGCCGCCGATCAAGGTGCCCCAGAACAGCCGGCGCAGGCTTACGAGCGTGTGGGTCATCAGTTCGCCCGACATGAGCATCTGCCAGAGCTGCGCGAGGATGCTCGACGGCGCCGGAAAGAAGCGGGTGTCGATGAACCCGAACCTTGCGGCAATCTCCCAGACCAGAAGGAGCCCGAGCGGCGAGGCGATGCTGAGGATGCGGTCGCGCATGCGAAGCGACAGCGGCTCGGAGCGGCCGAGCGGACGCTGGGCGGACGCTTGTTCGACGCTCATGATGGTCTTTCCAATCCTTCCGCGATTTCCCGCGCCCGTGTCACCTCGTCGCGCAGGCTCGCCCAGATGCGATGCACGAGCTCGCCATATTCGGGCGCACCCTGCAGGTTCATGATGTTGCGCGGCCGCGCCAGCGGAACGCCGACGAACAGCTTGAGCCGGCCGGGTTGCGCCGTCATCACCATGACGCGGTCGCCGAGCAGCACCGCCTCGTCCACACTGTGGGTGATGAACACCACGGTCTTCTTGTGCTCCTCCCAGATGCGCAGCAGTTCTTCCTGCAGCAGCAGCTTATTTTGCGCGTCGAGCGCCGAGAACGGTTCGTCCATCAACAGGATTTGCGGATCGTTGGCAAAGGCACGAGCAATGGCGACGCGCTGGCGCATGCCGCCGGACAGTTGGTGAGGATAGTACTGCGCAAACCGCGTGAGGCCGGTGCGATCGAGATAATGCGAGACGACGTCCTTGATGACATTCGCGGGCACATGGCGCATGCGCAGGCCGTAAGCAGCATTCTGCCAGACCGTCATCCAGGGAAGGATCGAGTTGCCCTGGAACACCATGGAATTTTCCGGGCGACCGCTGCCCGCCGCGACATCGATCTCGATCGATCCCGAAGTCGCGTCCTCCAAGCCGGCGAGGATGCGCAGCAGCGTCGTCTTGCCGCAACCTGACGGCCCGACGATCATGAAGAACTCGCCCTGCCCGATGTCGAGCGACACGTTGTCGACCGCGACGAGATCGCCGAAACTTTTGACGAGATTGCGAATGCGAATCGCAGGTCGCGCCGTCGTCTCCGCCACCGCGGGCGGCGCAACGCTATGCAGCTGGGTAACCGGACTGGACATCAGGGGCGATCCACCATCCGATAGTGGCCAAATTCCGCGGCTCACACAACATCACTTGCGAGAAGTGCCCTGTAGCCCGGATGAGCGCAGCGACATCCGGGGTCAGCTCATCCTCATTGGAAGTGCGGTCCCCGGATATCGCTGCGCTCATCCGGGCTACGGTCCTTACTTACCCTCGCGACACGCGGCCCAGACCTTCTCCGGGGTCGCCGGCATGTCCAGGTGAGCGGCGGCGGGAACCGCATTGGCAATCGCATTCATGATGGCGGCGAGCGCGCCGGTGGTGCCGGCTTCGCCCACACCCTTGACGCCAAGCGGGTTGGTGGTCGCCGGCACGCTCTGCTCGGCCGCCGTGAACGACGGGAGATCGGCGGCGCGCGGCATGGCGTAGTCCATGAACGAGCCGGTCACGAGCTGACCGCCGCTGTCATAGACAAGGCGCTCCATCAGCACCTGGCCGAAGCCTTGCACGATCGCGCCGTGCACCTGGCCTTCGACGATCATGTGATCGAGCACGTTGCCGCAGTCATCCACGGCGACATAGCTGATCAGCGAAACCGCACCCGTGTCCGGATCGATCTCAACCTCGGCGATATGGCAGCCGTTGGGAAAAGTCTGCGGCGTATCGACCGTGAGCTTGGTGTCGAGATCCGCGGGAATCTCACCGCGCCGCTTGCGCTCCTTCGCTTCCGCCGCAAGATCGACGAGGCTGATCCGGCGATCGGTGCCGGCGACCGTGAAGGTGCCGCGCTCGTAGACGATGTCCTCTTCGGCGGCTTCGAGCTTGTCGGAGGCAAGGCTGCGGCCTTTGCGGATCACCGCTTCGACCGTGCGCACGATCGCGGTGCCGACAGTGATGGTTGAGCGCGACGCGACCGACGACGAGCTTGTCACGCCGAGCGAACTGTCGCCCTGCCGCAGCATGACGTGCTCCGGCGTGATGCCGAGTTCGCGCGCAACGAGGCGTGGAAACACCGATGCATGCGCCTGGCCGGTCGATTGCGAGCCGACCTCGACCGCAATTCGGCCATCGCCGGGAAAGGAGATGCCGGCGCCTTCCGTCGGCATGCCGCCGGCGTGTTCGAGAAAGCAGGAAATGCCGATGCCGCGACGCTTGCCGCGACGCGCCGCTTCGCGACGGCGCGCGGCGAACTCGTCAAAGCCCGCGATCGCGAATGCCTTCGCGGCCACCGCCGGGAAGTCGCCGCTGTCGTAGGTGGTGCCAACCGGCGGCTTGTACGGCATCGCCGACGGCGGGATGAGGTTGCGTTTGCGGATCGTATGCGGCGCGATTCCACTGATGCGCGCCGCTTCATCGACCAATCGTTCCAGGAGATAATTCGCCTCCGGGCGGCCGGCGCCGCGATAAGGCGCGGTCGGCACGGTGTTGGAGAAGGCGCAACGCACCCGCACGTCGATGGCCGGTATGCGGTACATGGCGGGGAGGCAGCGAGCAAAATTGTTGGTCGCGAGATGGATGCCGACGAAGCCCACGTAAGCGCCGAGGTTGACCACGCAGTCGAGGCGCAGCGCCAGGAATTTGCCGTTGCGATGGAGCGCGAGCTCGCCGTCGGCGAACATGTCGCGGGCCTGATTGTCGCTGACGAAGGATTCCCCGCGCGTCGCCATCCAGTGCACTGGGCGCCCGAGCATTTTCGCGGCTACGAGCAGCACCGGGTATTCGGGATAAACCGGCGAACTTCATGCCGAAGCCGCCGCCCACGTCCTCGGTCACCACGCGCAGCTTGTCCGGCTTGATGCCCATGACGCCGGCGAGAGCGTCGCGTTGCACGATCGCGCTTTGTGTGCACACGCGCATGGTATAGCGGTCGGTGGCGGCATCGTAGCTTGCGGTCGCACCGCGCGGCTCCATCGCCACCGCGGCAATCCGCTGATTGAGATGCGACACCCGGGCAACGAGCGGCGCCTCGGCGATGATGCGGGCAACCTCGCGCTCATTGGCGCCGTCGGGTGAAGCCGGTGTTTGCCAGTCGATGGAGAGATTGCCGGGGGCCTGCGGCCAGAGTTGGGGCGCGCCCGGCGCGATCGCGGCGCGTGCGTCGGTAACGACGGGAAGTTCCTCGTAGTCGACGCCGACGCGGTCCGCCGCATCCTGTGCAAGCGCCGTCGAGGTCGCGACCACGAGCGCGACCGGTTCGCCGACATGCATGACGCGATCGGTCGCGAGCGGCGGCCGAACCGGATTGATCAGCGCCGCACCGTTGCGACCTGGCATCGGGAAATGGGTGTAGATCGTGCCGATGCCGGCGACTTTCATATCGGCCGCGGTGAGCACCGCGAGCACCCCGTCGGCGGACCGGGCCGCCGCGACATCGATGCTGCGAATCTTTGCATGAGCATGCGGCGACCGCACGAAGACGCCGTACACTTCGCCTGGCAGCGGGGCGTCATCGAGAAAGCGGCCGCGGCCGCGCAACAGCGCCTCGTCTTCGACCCTCGGCAACGCGTGCCGGCCGGCCGCTTCACTTGAACTGCTCATCATTGGATGTCCGTCGTCGCGGCGGTAACACCAAGAGCCCGCGCCGTTGTCAACCCATGCCCCATGTCGAGTTGAGGTGGCGCCGATGTGGAGCCCGGCGTCGGATTGGTATAAGCACGGCGACTTCGCGGGGCGGAATGGTGGAGCGTAGATATGTCGACGGCGGAACGGCGCCAACCTTATATCGGCCGGGCGCTGCCGCGCTTCGAGGATCGGCGCCTCGTCGCGGGACGCGGACGCTACACCGACGATTTCTCGCTCGAGGGGCAGGCCTATGCGGTGTTCGTGCGCTCGCCGCACGCCCACGCCCGAATCGTGTCGATCGACGTGGCTCCGGCGACGAGCCTGCCGGGCGTGATCGCCGTTTTCACGGCAGCCGATTACGCCGCGTCCGGCGGGCGCGGCGTCAACCACATCGCGAACCCGGCCTCGACCCATGACGTGAAGGTCAAATCATTCACCGGACCCGGACGCCGCACGGCGTTCGAGAAGCCGCATCTGCCGCTCGCGACCGACCGCGCGCGCTACGTCGGCGAGCCGGTGGCGATGGTGGTGGCCGAAAGCCGCGCGATCGCCCAGGACGCCAGCGAATTGGTCGTCGTTCACTACGAGGAGCTGCCCGCGGTCACCGATGCGGTCGCCGCGCTCAAGCCCGGCGCGCCGCAGCTCCATGCTGAACTTCCCGGCAATCTTGGCGTCGAAACCTTATTCGGCGATGACGCAGCGGTCGCAGCTGCCTTCGCCGGCGCCGATCTCGTCGTTGCGCAGACTTTCCGCAATCAGCGCGTGGCATCGGCACACATGGAGCCGCGCGCGGCGATCGGCAGCTATGACAAAGACGAGGACGTCTACACCATCATCACCTGCAGCCAGGGCGCGGTGCGCATCAAGCAGACCATCGCGGCCGGCCTCGGCGTGCCGCCCGAGCGGGTCCGCGCCCGCACTCACGATGTCGGCGGCGCCTTCGGACTTCTGAGCAACGTCTATCCCGAGCAAGTGATGGTGACCTGGGCGGCACGGCGCGTCGGCCGCCCGGTGAAATGGAACGGCGACCGCACCCAGGCCTTTCTCACCGATTATCAGGGCCGCGACATCGTTACCGAGGCACGGCTCGCGCTCGCGGCAGACGGGCGATTTCTCGGGCTTGCCATCGCCATGACCGGCAATATCGGCGCTCATCCGGTGACGTATGTGCCACTCTCCAACGCCTATCGGGTGACGCCGACCATCTATGATTTCCCGGTCGCGACAGTCGCGATTCGCGGGGCACTCACCAATACGGTGCCGACCGCACCATTCCGCGGCGCCGGTCGCCCCGAAGCGACGTTCGCGCTCGAGCGCCTGATCGACATTGCTGCGCATCGACTCGGCATGGATCGGCTGGCGCTGCGGCGGCGCAATCTCGTTCCCCGCGCCAAGCTTCCCTACGAATCCGCGACCGGTCTCATCTACGACAGTGGAAATTTCCGCGCCAACATGGATGCCGCCGTCAAGCTCGCCGACTGGCACGGCTTTCCGGCACGGCGGCGCGAAGCGAGGCGGCGCGGCATGCTCGCCGGCATCGGCATTGCGAACTACGTCGAGTCACCCGTCGGGCAACCCAATGAATATGTCCGCGTGACAGTGCATCCCGACCACGCCATCGAAGCGGTGGCCGGCACGCAATCGAGCGGGCAAGGGCACGAGACGACGTTCGCGCAAGTGCTCGCCGACCGGTTTCAAGTGACCCCCGACGAGGTCAAGCTTGTCACCGGCGACACCAAGATCGTGCCGGCAGGCGGCGGCACCCATTCGGACCGTTCGATGCGGCTCGCCGGCACGCTTCTGGTCGAGGCCTCGGGGCGGATCATCGCCCAAGCCCGCAAAATCTTCGCGGCACTCGCGGGCTGCAGCGAGAGCGACGTGAATTTCAACGATGGCTTCTTCGAATCGCCGCGCTCCAACCTGCGCCTCGATATTTACGACGTCGCGCGCGCGATCGCCTCCGACCCCGCGTTGTCGCAGGAGTTGCGCACGCCGCTGACGAGCGAAGCGAGCTTCAGCGGACGCATCCCCGCCTACCCGACCGGATGTGCGGTGTGCGAGGTGGAAGTCGACCCGCAGACGGGGTTCGTTGCGATCAAGCGCTATTCGTCGGTCGACGATTGCGGGCAGCCGATCAATCCGCTGATCCTCCATGGCCAGGTCCATGGCGGCATCGTGCAAGGCGCCGGCCAGGCGCTGTCCGAATGCTTCCGGTGGGAGCCGGACTCGGGCCAGGTCCTCACCGCAAGCTTCATGGATTACGGGATGCCGCGCGCCGACTGGGTGCCGAGTTTCACCGTCGCACTGGCAGAGGATCCGACCAAAGGCAATCCGCTGCGCGTCAAGGGCGGCGGCGAAGCCGGGATCACGCCGTCGCTCGGCGTGATCATGAACGCCATTGTTGACGCGCTCTCGGTCTACGGCATCGAACACCTGGACATGCCGGCGACGCCGGCGCGGGTGTGGGCTGCCATCCGGGAAGCCGCGCGCAACGCGCCGCAAAAATGACGCACTGCGATATCAGGGTAATGCGACGCAATTGTTACAAGTATAACGTTCGGTTATCACATTTTGCGATAGCGAAAATTTCGAAGACTTTGATGTAAATGGACTTGATCTTCTTTGCTGCATTGCACATCTGACCGCGCATCGGCTCGTTGTCGCCAATGACGACGCTGACCGTCGTACTTTCGCAGTGCCCGTTGCTGTCGAATAGCTTTCGTAGCCGCTTCGAAAGACAAAGTATAGATTTTTAAAGGAGGCCTCACATGAAAGCATCACTCGCCCTGAGCGGATCTGCTTTCGCGCTGGCATTGAGCGTCGCATCGGCTTGTTCCGCCGACGTGCAATCGGGCGATCTTCCGCTCGATCGGAGTGCTGGGGCCATTCGCGCCATCACCACCCCGCCGGGCGGCGCCGGCAATTGCGGGCCGATCTTCGACACCGGTCTCTTCGTCCCAACGGAGCGCGATCCGTTCATCAGCGGGCCATTGTCGAGAGATCCCGATTGCGCGCGATAATCGCGCTGCCGGTTCGTCAAAAGCTGCCGTCAGTCAAAATTAGACCTGTCCGAGGCGCGTGCGAAATGCGCGTCGATCAGGCACTGTCTCGTGCGCCTGCCGTTCGGCAGCGCGCTGGCACAGGGACGCAAACCTCTTAATCGAGTCCGGATGCGGGCTCCGCACCGACTCAGATCAGCTCAGGATCGATGGCGGACCAGCGCCCGCCACATCAGGTTGAACGCGGATTTCCTCTTTACACGCCGCCACCAGGCACGAAGCACCGGATGTAAAACGCGTTGGAGCCCTGGCGGACGTACCACACGACAGCTTCACCGACCGGATTGCCCGCATTGTAGACGATCGCTTCCGGCGGCACCGGACGCCATTCGCCCTCGATCGGCACCCAGTAGCCGTCGCTGCGGATGTCATAAGACGTACGGTGGCCATCTGCGATATCGCAGCACGGCACGCCGTGCGGACTGCGCACGCTCTTGAACCAGGACCGGACACTGTCCGGCACTTCGTTGTATTGGCCGTTGTCGAATGCCAGGGCGGCATAAGATACGGACGTTATGGCAGCAATGAACAAGCCACGCATGATCATGCGCATGTCGTCGTTCCTCGCATGTGTTGGCCGCATTTGCGGTACGCGGAACTCGTCCGCGCCAGGTTGCGGCAATCCCTGAGGGGCCCCAACTCACCGACGCATGCACGCGCGGCGCCCACGCTCAAAACTTTAGCAATATTCGCGCCAAGGCTGCGGTATCGGAGGGATGCCGCGCGCGCGGCGTCACGTTCGTGTTATTTCAGCATCATCAACCCGCAACGAATCGACAGCATGCGGCTGTCGGATACCGCTGCGGGCAAAAACGGCAGGAATTTTCGGGCGCGCCTTTCCGCCGGGACTTCCGCGAGAGCAAGACGATGACCATGGAAAGTGTGCACACATCCGAATCAGCTGCCCTCGAATGGGCACACCGCTTGTTCACCGAACTGCCGATCGCGGCTCTGCTCGGCGCGCGTCCCCTCGGATGCGATCCGCAGCGCGGGCGGTTCACCGTCGCATTCGACGCGCGAGCCGATTTCTGCAACCTGATCGGATCGATCCAGGGCGGCATGCTCACCGCGATGCTCGATCTCGCGATGTCGTTTGCGACGCTGTGCACACTGGAAAACGGCTTCGTCGTGCCGTCGCTCGAAATGAAGACAAGCTTCATCGCGCCCGCCCGCCCCGGCGCCATCACCGGGGAAGGCGCCTTGCTGCGCAGAGGCCGCACCATCGCTTTCATGGAGGGGCGCCTCCTCGACAGCCAAGGCACCCTCCTCGCCGTCGCCAGCGCGACCGGCCAGATCAGACCACGCCCGACGCCACCGCCATGAGGGAGGCGGGCTGACTCTTGACCGTCGCCCGGTTGGCGACTGCGCCACCGTATCGATCCGGTCATGTGGACAGCACCGGCCCGACCCACTATAACCCCGCCGCTGTCCGCTTCGCCCGGCGAGGCCAGCGCCCAGGTAGCTCAGTTGGTAGAGCACGTGACTGAAAATCACGGTGTCGGTGGTTCGATTCCGCCCCTGGGCACCAATAGGTATCCTCACCGTTCTGCATAGCTTCCCGCGGATATCGAAAAAATCGCGTAATTGCAGATAGTTATAGCAGCAACGTCGTTCATGGCATCCCGTTGCTTCTCACGCAGATGGGGGTAGACTTTGGGGTATCGAGACAGCGATGACGGGGCGATACCCCCATGCCGCTTTCGGACCTTTTGATACGAACCACCAAGCCGCGCGAGCGGCCGTTCAAGCTCTCCGATGCAGGCGGGCTGCATCTGCTGGTGCAGCCGAACGGCAGCAAGCTCTGGCGTCTCAAGTATCGCTTTCTCGGACGCGAGAAGCTTCTCGCGTTCGGCGCCTACCCCCTCGTCCCTCTTGCTGACGCGCGGCGCAGACGTGACGAGGCGAAGCGATTGCTGCTCGACGGCGTCGACCCGTCCGCACAACGCAAGGAGCAGAGGCTCGCGGCGCGGATATCCGCGAACAACACCTTCGGCGCGATTGCCCAGGAGCTACTCGCGAAGAAGGAAGCCGAGGCGGCCGCCGGCTCGACGATGAGCAAGAACCGGTGGTTGCTTGAAGACCTGGCCAGTTCGCTGGCGACGCGGCCCATCGCGGAGATTACGGCCGCCGAGGTTCTCGCGCTGCTCCAGCGCGTGGAGAAGAGCGGCCGACGGGAGACCGCACGCCGACTGCGCGGCGCGATCGGCAGCGTCTTCCGCTATGCGATCGTGACGCTGCGCGCGACGAACGACCCGACGATCGCGACGCATGGGGCGCTGTTGGCGCCTCAGGTCAAGCATCGGGCCGCTATCGTCGACGAGAAGCGGCTCGGCGCTCTCATGTGCTCCATCGACGAGTACGACGGATGGCCGACGTTGCGAGCTGCGCTGCAATTGCTGGCCCTGACGATGACGCGTCCGGGCGATGTTCGGCACATGCGGCGCTCGGAGATAGACTTTCATGCGGCGCGCTGGCGCATACCGGCCGAGCGGATGAAGATGCGCCGACCCCACGACGTGCCCCTTTCCAAGCAGGCTGTGGCGACTTTGAAGGATATTTGGCCGCTCTCAGAGGGCGACGAGTTGGTCCTGCCATCAATCCGGTCAGCCAAGAGGCCGCTATCCGACAACGCCATGAATTCAGCCCTGCGCAGGATGGGCTATGCCCAGGACGAGATGACCGCGCACGGGTTTCGATCAGCCGCGAGCACCATCCTCAACGAGCGCGGCTTCAATCCTGATGTGATCGAGGCCGCTCTCGCGCATCAAGACGAGGACGAGGTTCGACGGGCATATAACCGATCGGCTTATTGGAGGGAGAGGACAAAGCTTATGCAGGCATGGGCGGACATGCTGGATATGTTTCGCTCGGCCACTTGATCCTCGGACGCCTATCCTTTCACGACATAGTTTGGTATAATTTTCCTATGGAAATAGAGATTGATGAGGAAAAATTGAGTGGTGGCCGCCCCATGGAACTGGCGATACTTCGAGAGACGGCAGGACGCTTATTTGATGGCAATACGGTTCGTTTTGCGTTTGCCGAGCTTAAAGATAAAGAAAATAAGCCACTTTTAAGCATGAAGATAATTGTTGTCGAACGCCTTACTTTGTTTTTCTTCAAAAAAAGCGACGGCAAGTGGCATTACGACGGGTGGGAAATGGGGGACTATAATAATTACTGGACCGAAGAAAATCTATAATTATGCCATGAGGGAATAGGCGCGGGGATCCTCGGTTTAAGAAACCGCGATTCTATCCGCCTGAGCTACGGGACCAAAGTAATATCAACGTGTTAGCCGGTGCCTCTGACTGTAGTTTGGCATCCCGGTGGCACTACTTAGACGCCATTCGTTGTAACAGCTTTTCGGCTTCCTGCCGAGTCAGCCGCTTGCCTATCATCTTCCCAGGAACGCGCCCGGCCATCTTTTCATCGAGCTGGCGTCCCTCTGCGAACTCCCCCTCGTCGAGTTTGTCGAGCGAAGCGCGAAGCCGCGCGGCGATGAGGGAATAGGCCGGCAGGATGACGACGGAGACGCGGCCGTCGAGCCTATACTAGCCAATACAAGAACACGCGATTACGCTTTCATCCGATACATTCCAGAGCCCGACGCGAGGAGGGGACAATCGCGGACTTCGAAGGGAGCTAGCGAGTGGCAGAGAGCGAACCAGAGTGCCTGCACTGCGAGATAAACGAAGTCGTGCGAAAGCATATCGAGAGGCATGAGCGAAGCAACTTGCCCGATCTGGTGGCGAAGTTGGGCGAAAGCCTTGTCGATCTGATCTTGCTGGGACCCGAGGACCAGTGGGGGAATCTGCTGGCGGAGGCCATGAGCCACATCGGCAACGTGTATCTCGAAAAGAGCGGTGCGGTCGAAACGGAGACGACCCATTAGTCTCCCTTAGGTCTTGACTCTCGTTCTCATTTTGTTCTTATAATTGGTCCGCTAGGCATCCGGTGTTGGAGGCCGGTGATGACCTACTTTGTTGCGTTGCCGTTCCTGCGTGTCGACGGCGGCTTGGCTCCGGGGGAAGCCGTCGAATGTCCTCATGCCGCCGCCGCGATTCGGCGAGCGGAGGCTATGTCATCTAAAGAGCCAAACGCTGGGGCGGTGGCGTTTTCGCGCTCGGGCAGTCCTTTGCTCGGCGAGTTTGAGGAGGCAGTGATCCTGGGAACGTTTGGCGACGTTCCCGATGACTTCAGGTTCGTCGCTTGAGGGAGCGGGGAGGAGGTCGTGCCGGTTAGGCGACGATCTTCTTGTCGAGGCCGAGGTGCTTCTCGATGGTGGCGATGCGCGCCAGCGCGTGATGAACCTCGACCTTTTCCGTGAGGTCGCCGAGGTCGTTGCGGATCGATTTGAGTTCGGAGCGGATGGGGCGGAGTTCCTCCCGCAGGTCCTCCTTGGTGACCATCTCTCGCCGGATTGCGGCAACCTCTGCTTTTGTCGCCATCGTGGATTTGAAGTCGGCGATGTCGCTGGCGACAGCGGCAAAGCCGCGCTCCATGGTCGTCAGGACTGTATCGAGAGATGCTTTGCGCCCGTTACTTGCCTTTGTGGCGGCCATATGCGGGCAGTATAACACTTCGCCTTGGTGGCGCACCGAAGTGGTGTTACCGCGGCTTTAGGCCCGCAGGACCGAACTACTCGGCGCGGCCAAGGTGCTCAACTAGCGCGACGATGCAGCGGCGCAGCTTGGCATCCCGGATGCTCATGAACGCTTTTGTGAGGGAAAGGCCGTCGGAGGTGGCGAGGAAGTCGGACACGTAGGCGGGGGACGGGGACTCACCCGATGTAGTGTCCGGCAAGCCTTCGAAGAAGAACGGTATTGGGACTTGGAGGATGTGAGAGATGTGCTGGAGCCGACTGGCACTGATGCGATTGGTACCTTTCTCGTATTTTTGCACCTGCTGGAAAGTGAGGTTGAGAGCATCTCCGAGCTCGGTCTGGCTCAACCCGAGCATCATGCGACGCATGCGCACACGGCTGCCAACGTGTTTGTCGGTGGGGTTTGGCAGAGATCTGTTCACGTCAAGCTGAGAGCAAATGATCCCGATGCGGGCGAAGATTAGCTGTGCGGACTGGAAGAGCATTAAGAGTTTTCGAGTTGGAAAGCAACGAAGCCCTTTTTTATCAGTGACGGCTTAACCACGGTCATTTGGAAAATCGGGTGAGCGCGCGCCCTACGTCCGGGAAGCTAATGCGACATGGGACCTCAGAGGTGCCGTCGCGCATAAGCGACCGAATGCCATTGATACCGGATATACATTCGTCCCGCGCTCTCATCAGCGGCATGTGTCTTCTCGTTTCGCCATTAAACGGTGGGAAGGAAGGTTCCAGGCTACGGTGATGACAGATGGAATATTTACTGGGAAAAATCACAGTGAAATCGCTGATGGTGCTTCCAGATGTGTTGCAGTTTTGGCGCAGGTGAAAACTAAATGACAGGCGGCGCTGGACTACGCTAGACGAACGCAGTCTGCTCGCGTAGGGGCTCACGTGGGCTGGCGTATCGAGCCTAATCACCACCACGGCCCGGCGCCCCACAGCCGGGCCGACCATTCAGCGATATTGCATTCTCCGAAGCGGCTGGAATCTGCTGCACCACTGCTTGTACCGGAAGAACGAACCCGGCTGTACCGCAAGAACGAACCCCGGCCGGCCCTCGCACCGTGGCGCGGTCCTGCCTATGCTCGGCGGTATGTTCACCAAGCACGAGCGCCGCGATTTTTCAGTAGCAGTCAAAAAGAGGGGCAAGCCGCCCAATGCGTGGAGGTGGGAAATTTATCGTGCGGGGCGATCAAGTGCGATTGAGTGCTCCTTGGAACTTTTCCCAACAATGGCAGCAGCCAATAAGGCCGGCAAAGAAGCACTCGCTCAGCTACTGAAGAGACTTTCAATTAGGAATTTTGAGTAGGCCGGTTCTGTCGGAGCGGATGGGGTAATGCGGAGCTGCATCTGTATGAGCTAATCCAAGCGGCGGTTGGTGCCGGCAGATCCTTCATGTTTTTCTTTGCGGAGGCGATCGATTTGTCGGCGGCTCTCGTCGGTTTTCTTCTGTCTGACACTGAGCCGCGGCCTTCTATATTCTTCGGCGGACCGCTCAAGTTTTGCTGCGACCTCTGGACAGCAAGCGGTGAGAGAACTCCGCATGGCAAATTCGAGCTAGCTAACGCAAGTAGAGACTCAGCTTTCGTGTGCCGCCCCCGGAGGAAATTACTGACTGCGACGGGTTGTTGAACAGATCAGCATCGGTAGGGGTGTTGGCCGTAGGTCCACACCGCCATCGCATTCCCGTCCTCTCCGACCAACAGCACTTGCGTCTCCTCGCCCTTTTTTCCGAGCTTTTCGGCGGCATCGATCGCGAACATCATCGCCTCCCGGTCGGTTTTGTATGGCCCAAATTCCTGGGCATTGAACCTGATGAACCAGAGGTTCTCCTGACGCACAACCAGATAGCGCGCATATGCATGGCCAGGGACGATCGGCAGAGCACGGGATCCATCGTGCCGCTGGGGTTGAGGCATGACGTGCCCCTATGGTTGCCCGTCCATTTTGGAAACGGCGTGAACCTCGATTTGTTCCCATACGCCGCTCACCGGTCATTGCCTCAAATCAAATCAATCTAATAAAACGTTCTTAAACATATTCAGTCGGCTAATCTCCGTAGTGCCTGGGTTGGCGTCTCGGAGTTCACGGCCAGCCGCGGCAATCTATTGTTAACGATATCTTGCGCTGAATTGCCGCTTTTAACTGCATGAACATGCAGACGGCGTAGGCGTAACCAAATATGGAAAAACAGGATTAAGGAACTGTGCCCAGGAATTTAAATGGCGTCGGCGGCGTTGTGCGCCGGCCGTCGCGGGCTGCCGAACAACCGAGCGCCGCTGAGGAGAAATTCCGCGAGCAGGGCCGGCTGTTCGACATCGCCGTCAACAACATGTCGCAGGGCCTCGTCATGTTCGATACGGCCGAGCGGCTCTTGGTATGCAACCGTCGATATCTCGAAATGTACGGCCTCTCGCCCGCGGTCATGAAGCCCGGCTGCACGTTGCTCGATCTGCTGCGGCATAGGATTGAAAACGGGACATTTGCTCAGGACCCCGCCGAATATCGGGCTGACCTGCTGACCACGATCAGGGAAGGGCGGACCATTCGGAGAATCACGGAAACGGGCGACGGGCGCGTCATCGCGCTAGTCAACCAGCCGATGGAAGGTGGCGGTTGGGTGGCAACCCACGAGGACATCACCGAACGGCGGCAAGCGGAGAGAGACCGCGACCGTACCAAAGCGTTTCTTGATACGGTCATCGAGAACGTCCCGGTGACGCTCCTTGTCAAAGATGCCCGTGACCTCCGGTACGTGCTGGTCAATCGGGCAGCCGAGGAGCTGTGGGGACTGCCACGCGCCGAGTTGATCGGCAAGAATGCCCACGACCTGTTCGCAAACGATCATGCCAACGTGGTTGCGGCGCGCGACGCGGCAGTACTCAAATCTTGCCACCAAGTATCCATTGAAGAGCACGAAATGCACACGCCGCGCAACGGCACGCGGCTTGTCAGTAGCAAACGCGTTGCCATCATGGGCGCCAACGGAGACCCCGAATATCTTCTCGGCGTCATCGAAGATATCACCGAGAAACGGCACGCAGAAGCGCGCATCGCCCACCTCGCTCATCATGACCCACTGACCGATTTGCCGAACCGGGCCGCCTTCAAACAGCATCTCGACGCCGCCCTGGTGCGCGCGACGCAGGCTGGTGAATCCGTCGCGCTGCTGGCCATCGACCTTGACCGCTTCAAAGAGGTCAACGACGTCTTTGGCCATTCGATCGGCGATGCACTGCTGTGCGAGGTCACGGCGCGCATGAAAAATGCGGCCCATGGAGAATTCATCGCGCGGCTCGGCGGCGACGAATTCACCGTGATCTGCGAAAAAGGACCGCAACCCGCGACGGCGGAAATTCTGGCGGAGCGGCTGCAAGCGGCTGTCTCCGGCGAGATCAGCATCGACGGCCACCAATTGCGCATCGGACTAAGCATCGGAGTCGCGATCTTTCCGACTGACGGCACCGACGCCGGTCTGCTTCTGGGAAATGCGGATGCGGCCCTCTACCGGACCAAGGCGGATGGTCGCGGAACGGTGCGCTTCTTCGAGGCCGACATGGACAAGAGACAGCGCGAGCGTCGGGCGTTGCAGCGTGACCTGCAAGGTGCTGCGGCCCGCGGCGAACTCGTCATTCATTACCAGCCGCAATCGCAAGTCCGAGCAGGTGTGATCGGATTCGAGGCCTTGGTCCGCTGGCATCATCCAAGCCGCGGCATGATCCCGCCCAACACCTTCATTCCGCTAGCCGAGGAAAGCGGGCTCATCATTTCGATTGGCGAATGGATCCTGCGCGAAACGTGCAGAGAAGCAGCCTCTTGGCCACAGCCGCTGCAAATTGCCGTCAACCTCTCCCCGGTCCAGTTCCAGCATGGTGACTTGCCCGCGATGGTCCATTCAGTTCTGCTGAAAACCGGGCTTGCTGGCAGTCGTCTTGAGCTTGAGATCACGGAGGGCGTGCTGATCGGCGATTTTTCCCGCGCGCTTTCTATTCTGCGCCGGCTCAAAGCGCTCGGTGTGCGCATCGCCATGGATGATTTTGGGACCGGCTATTCCTCGCTGTCCTATCTGCAATCGTTCCCATTCGACAAGATCAAGATCGATCAGTCGTTTGTGTTAAACCTCGACCGCTCTTCCCAATCGGCCGCGATCATCCGCGCCGTGATCGGGCTGGGGCGGGGTCTCAAGCTTCCAGTGATCGCCGAGGGCGTCGAGACCGCCGAACAACTCGCATTCCTCACCGAAGAATCGTGCGACGAAGTCCAAGGTTATCTGATCGGGCGGCCGCTCCCGATCGAAGAGTACGCCGCTCTCATCGGCCGTTCGCCACGTCGGGCTCGAAACTCGTCTGTCGCAGGCTGATATCTGATGGCGGGCTCGCCGTGGCTTAAGCTCACGAAAATTGGAAATGTGCCGCATGGGAATTTGGCTGCGCGGCGCACGGCAAGTGGATGCTGTGTGGCTCACGGATTCTGCAACAGAGAATAGGAGAGCGGCGTGGAGCTAAGCCGTGAGGCGGGGCTTGGTTCTGTTGCGCGTCGGGCAGGAAGGAACAAGAGCAAGCGCCGCGGTCAGATGAATGGCCATCGCTCGTGTTGCGAACGAAGCTTCTCCAACAGCGTCTTGAGAGCTTCTTTTCCCGCTCTAACGGCCGTCGCCACGGTCTGGAAGTAAAGCGGCGACTGCTCTATCGAGTTTGCTCTCCCCGCGCGATAAATCTCCCACCTCCACGGTTTTGGAGGGCGCGCTCGGCGCTTTACGACAACTGAATAATCGGCTGGGTCGAACGGCAACATGATGCGCTGAAAAATATGCGTGGCAGCTCACGACTGCAAGGGACTTGGGCGGCGACGCATTTGCAAGGTGGTCGGCGCGCTCGGGCACGGGGTCAAGCCGCGGAATGCTTGGTCGGCGGCGCGCATGGCTGTGGTCGCTTGCCGATGCGGTTTTTGTTCTGCGCGTGTGAGTTCGGCTCGCGCTTTCATCAAATAGCCCAAGGCGACCGTGCGGTACTGCCCGCGAATTTCGTGATCGGTGGCACAATCGGAGAGTTTCAGACTTACGTCGGCAAGCTCGTGGTAGACAGTCGCCCTACCCAATGTATCTGGCATGTCGTGCCGCCCCCTGTGATTTGAGAGCGATCAGCGCTGAACTTTGAGATTTTCCGCCGATGTTTTGCCTCTATTCGAGACCTCTTCGTATTCAACGATCTGACCTTCATTCAGGCTGGTCAGGCCGGCCTTCTCGACAGCGGAGATATGGACGAACACGTCCCTTCCGCCGCTCTGCGGCTGGATGAACCCGTAGCCTTTTTGCGAATTGAACCACTTCACCGTGCCGCGTGCCATTTTCTGATCTCCACTATTGCCGCCGACGATTGGTCCTCTCAGGTCCCAGGTCGCGGGCCGTCCGGTCAGCTGCAATCTGCGAAGGGGAGTCGGCAGCCACCTCATTAGGCGTTTTGCCGGTTTTGGGATTGACCAGGTGAACCCGGCCGCACGCAAGGCATGTCACCGGCTAATAGGTCTCGTTCTCGGGTTTGTCGTCGACCCAGCCTTGGACCTGATAGCCGGTGATGGGGCAGCGGTAGAGGAACGACGCCATAGACCAAAGTTTAAGAAAATCGGCGACGCGCACCACTAAGGAATTATACGTAGTCGTGTTGCGGACTGATAGTGGTTGCGCCTAAGTTGGTGCCGAGTAGCCTGGGGTTCATCGGCGAGTACGTGCCCGCAAAAGCCCTCGGGACGAAGTTGGAAGAATGCTTAGTCGCCGGCGAGAGGTCCCCATGATCGCTCAGTCCGTTATCACCTGTCCGTACTGCGGGGTGTCGAAGGCTGAGGCGATGCCTGTCGACGCGTGCCGGTTTTTTTACGAGTGCACGGGCTGCGGCGCGCGGCTTAAGCCGAAAGCTGGGGACTGCTGCGTGTTCTGCTCCTACGGATCGGTGCCGTGCCCGCCAATTCAAGAGGCACGCGCTACCGGTACCCCGTCAGCGTGTTGTGGTGGATCCTCGCCGAGTCTTCCGTAGTTGGTGCGGAGGCGGCCCATCACGGAAATCGGAAACGTGGTGCACGGGGATTGGAGGTGCAGTGCATGTGAAGTGGACGCGGTACGTTCTGGCATAAAAATGACGTTCGGGCGTCAACGGTTTGTCAGGGCTCCCGGACCGGGACTATAGTGACGCTTCAGCCAAGCACTAAGGCCAGAAGGGCCGGGGAAGAGGACACGCTCTGTAATGTTTGCCTGATCAAGTTTATCTCGGATTTCCCACTTAAGTGCAGCTGGTATAATCAGCTTCCACCACAAGCCCTTGTTTTTGGATAACCAACTATCGAAAGTTGATCAACTCCGGGACAACACAGCGAAGAGAGCGTACTGGTTGACTATTCTGTCGTCTACAGATGATGGCTCGAAGAACATTGCAAACATCGTCCCTTTTTCCTCATGAGCCTCAAGCTCAAGTGGTGAGATGCCGAGCTCCCCGAGCATATCTACTGAAAACCCGTTGGCGTTCGTTTTGACGAGCCAATTACGCATCCTCTTAGGCAGCGTTCGCTTCGCCTTTTCAAAGTTGACGGCCCACACTGCGCCGTCATGCTTATAATGTTCCAGGTTAGCTGTGGCGAAATGAAGGGCGACATAGGGCGAGAATGTCCAATCGAGAAGTCTTGTCGGCAAACCATGATGCTGAGCAACCGATAACCAGTGCCAATCTGTATTGTGTTCGACAATATCCCGATGAGCGTATTTTTTGAAGTTGCGCAGCAAATGTTTTTCGAGGTTAGCGAAATCGCCGCCGAGGCGAGAGAGCGAAGTCACGAGCGGATGGTTGGCTCGATTAAGTCCCCTATACGCCATTGGCGAGCGAAAACGGCCAAGGCGCGTATTCCACAGGTCATCTTTCGAAAATAATACGTCCTGAATATGCAACCAATTTTCAGCAACGATCTCGTTCATGGGAACCCCCAAGCTATCCATTGGGCAATCCAACGTGCTGACTACCGATTACTGCCAGGGCTCTGCGCGAGTGCGCAGCAATCGCGGACATGCGCCTCCGCGCGTCCCAGTATTGCGATAAACTCGCTGTCGCATGAGTTGTCCTCACCGATGCATAATCGGTGACCGTAGCGTATTCGGGCTTGCAGGGGAAAGGGGGTGATGTTTGGGAACGCTATAGCGCGGTGGAGGCGCTGGCGGCCGATGAGGCGGCGTCGGTTGGGACGATGGAGGGGGCTTCGATGATGACGGTTCTCGTTGATGTTGCTGTGAGGCCGTTCTGGTCGGTGGCGACGTAGGAGCAGACGATGGCCAACGCAGGGCATTCTGTGGATGTGGTGATGAAAAGAATTCGTGAAGTTGCGGCACAAGCGGTCTGCCGCTACGCAAACGTGTCCGGGGATAGCCGCAACGCAATGCCCGAGTACTTCATGCCGGCATATGTTTTTGACAAGCTCGGCTCAACCTTCACTATGACCTTGGAGACAAACTCTCGGACGCTACGCCGGTGGGACGAGGACGCAAAACGTCGGCGAGCTCGGTTGACTGGATCCGAAAGCCTTGAACCGGAAAAAAGTGAGCTGGAAGAAGCTATAAGACGGTTGGATCACGGCGGCCGCATCGATTTGATCGTGTTCGACGGAAAGTCGCATCGCAAAGATTGTGAGGGATTCCTCGTGATGGTCGAGTTTAAGAAATGGGATCGTGACAAGGCGCAAGCTGATCGAGACAAGCTACTCGCCGTGATGAGCCATGTGCACACCTGCCCCTATGGCGCGATTTGTTATCTCATCAATTCAGCGCCTGACTCGGAGTGGGCAGGAGAATTAAAAGAAGAGGCCCGACGACACGGAGACAAGTGGTGTTGCGAGCCAGTGCTCGATGAACTCAAGGAAGGCAGGGGCACTTTCGCGATCTGCTCCGAGCTGTTTTCGAGAGATGCACAACCGTATAGCCGCGGCCAGCAGTGACCTGATCGGGACGTCATGGATTTTTGACGGAGAGCGGATGCGGTTGGCCGATTTTCCGGGCGAAGGCACGCCGCCGGCCGACCGGCGGTGTGAATTACTGTGTGAAGACCATGTTGGCACCTACACGCTCCCGTATCTGTGCCATTGGTCAGGTGACACATGGCGGAGCGCCGAAACGGGGGAGCCAGTAAAGGCCGGTGTCGTGGGGTGGCGGGTGGCGGGGTGAGAGGTCGCGAGATGGTCGGGTGAAATCGGAAGCCTACGGATTAGTTGTGACCTTATGGCCCCCACGCCGCCCCGACCAATCCCGCGCCAGCATAATTCCATCCGGTAGCTGAAGGCGCGTCGCTGCCGGCATTATAGGTGTGCGCCAGCGAGACCGTTAAGCTTGTACCTGCGGTACCAGTAGTATAGTCGCCGGTCGCGTTCGACCATGTCGTTGGCGTGGAATCTGTGCGGCCTCCGAGCATGACGATGCCAACGCCATTGCTCGGCACGGTTATGGGGATCGTTTGCGGGTCTGGGTTATATCCATAAGTCACCGTGTCGAGGGCTGTGGGCGTCGCTTCGGCGCCAGTGAGGGTTCCGACCGCTATGCCAATGACATTTAGTTCGCAACAACCATTTGAAACATTGACCGAAATGTCAGCGCTGGTGCCCGTGGGGACGCTCGCGTACCAAATCGACTGAACTCGTAGAGTCGCTTTCGATGGTTCCCGTTGCTTCGGTCGCGGAGATTCCTCCTATCGTCACGCTCTGCGCCGGGTAGTTCGCCACAAGTGCGACCGCGACTACCACGATTCGATCAGATGACGGCGTGCCTATATTTACGGCTGAAAAGAGCGCCGTGCTGGAAGCGTTTCCGATAGATTGGTTGGCAGGATTGCCGGTCGGAGTGAACGTAACACCGCCGCCTCCGCTTGCCGTCGTAAATGTCTGGTCGGTCGAGGTCGCCAAGGCTCCTTGTGAGTTCGAGGACGCCAATTGGAAATGATACGTCGTGTTGGACGAGAGACCAGTCAGAGTGATTGATTGGGATGTGACAAACGCTGACGAGGACGAAGCGCTGCCGTAGGCGGTTGTGGTCCCGTAGCTTATGGTCGAGCTGGCCGCCTGGCTGGTCGTCCAAGTGATCGTCTCGCTCGTTGAGGAGACCGAAGTAGTCGCGATCGATGAAATCACCGGCGGCGAGTTGCTCGCCGTTGTGAACGTCTGGTCGGTCGATGTCGAGGTGTTGCCCGAGCCGTCCTTCGATACCACCGCATAGTGATACGTGGTCGAGGTCGCAAGGCCGGTCAGAGAAATGGAGTGACCGGTGACCAAGCTTGGGCTCGATGAGGCTGAGCCATACGAGGTCGTTGTGCCGTAGAGGACCTCTGAATTGGCAGCCTCGTCGGTGGTCCACGTAATGGTCGAGGTTGAGAAGCCGGGCGAACCCGAGGAGATGTTGGAGATGACGGGTTCCGAAGCCGGTCCCCATGCAGCACCAGCCAGTGCCGCGCCGCCGTAATTCCAGCCGCTGGCCGAGATCGTATCTGATCCTGAGGTGAAGGTGTGTGCGAGGGAGACGGTAATGCCGCTTCCTTGCGTATTGAAGTCTCCCGTCGCTCCAGACCACGTTGTATTGTTGGTGGCCGAGGCGCCGAATAGCACCGTTATGCCGATGCCATTGTGGGGGACGGCGAGCGGGATTTGCTGCGGGTCGGGGTTGTATCCGAAGGTCAAGGTGCTAGAGGCGGTGGGTACTGTTGCAACCCCGGTTAATGCACCAACCGCGATGCCCACAGTGTTTATGTCGCAGCAATTATTCGAATCCTGAACCACTATTGAGGTGCTGGTGCCGGTTGGGACATTTGCATACCAAAGTGACGCGCCACTAAAACTGCTTTCGATGGTGCCGGTTGCTTCGGTCGCAGAGATACCTCCTATCGTCACACTTTGGGTTGCGTAGTTGCCCGCCATTGCGACCCCAACGATGACGAGACGGTTTGACGATGCCGTACCAATGGCGACGTTGGAGAACATCGCCGTACTTGACGCATGAGCTATGTCCTGAATTGCCGGGCTGGCGGTCGCGCTCCATGATGCGCCGTTCTGGGTACTTGTGCTTACACTACTCGATAGGCTTGAAACGTTGCCTCCCGTGTCATACGCGGCCACGTTGTAGGTATAGGTCGTTGAAGCAGTGAGTCCGGTGTCGGCGTAGGTCGTGCCGTTCGTCGTCGTGCCAACCTGCGTGCTGTTGCGGTAGATCTTGTAGCCGGCGATGGAATACGTGCCATCCCCGGTCGACGCGGTCCAGGAGAGATCTATTTCGGTCGATGAGGTAGCGGTCGCAGTGAGGCCGCTCGGGGTAGATGGCGGGTTGGGGTTATACGTAGTGAAGGTCTCGTCGGTTGAGGTCGCCGTATAGCCAGAGGCGTTCGCAGAGACGACTGCGTAATGGTAGGTGACGCCGGACGCGAGGCCAGTCAGACTAACCGAGTGCGAGGTCACGAGCGAGGCGCTGCTCGAAGCGGAGCCGTAGCTCGTCGTGGTGCCGTACACGACCTCCGAATTCGATGACTGGTCGGTCGTCCACGTGATAGTCGCGGTTGTCGTCGTCGGCGTGCCGGAAGAAACGTCGGAGATGAGCGGCGGAATTTGGGCACTGGCGGTGTTGCCATAGGCATAGCCGCTGCCCTCGAAGCCGACGTAGACGCGGCCGTAGGCGTTCATATCGCCGGAGACCGCTTTCATTTCGTCAAACTTGTTGAATGGGAAGAGCCCTCTCTGTGTCCACGTGTTCGCGTTGTCATCCGACTCCCAAACGCCGAACTGGTTGTTGACGAAGCCGACGATGTAAATGGCGGGTGTCGTCGTCCCAGGCGCGGCTTTGCCGAAACCGAAGTCGTACACGTCGAGCACGTTCGGGACCGCGGTCCAGGTCATGCCGCCGTCGGTCGATTTCATGAATTGCTCATCGGCGGGATTGCCGAGCGAATCGGGATCTTGTTGGCCGCCGGTGAAAAAGAGCTCGCCCGCAATATTGGGCACGGCGCGGAGCTTCGCGTTGTAGTACGAGAATGGCTCAATCTGGCCGGAGTGGACAAGATTCCATGTCGCGCCGCCGTCGGTCGATTTGAAGAGACCGCTGTTGACGTACATGTAGTACGTGCCGATGTTGACGCGGTCAGCCGTGACTATTTGGCGATCGAGGTAATAGGCCCAGCCGGAAGAGGTCGCCGCAGTAATCTCGTTCCAGGTCTGACCGCCGTTAAGGCTGTAGTACGGTTGCTGGTTGGACGGCACCCACACGATATCTGTCGACGACGCAGCCGCGATGGAGCCGGGGTTGTCGCCGCCGCTGTTGGGCAGGGTCGCGAAACTCGTCCACGTCACGCCATTATTGGTCGAGTAGGCGCTGTCATCGCCCATGTCCGCCACGATATAGGACGGATCGTTAGAGGCCCAATCCTCGGAGCTTGCCTGGACAATGGCGTTGTCGTTGTTCGGCCCGTGAGTCGAGGGGAAGACATCCGGGTTGGTAATGGTGAACAGCGGCCGGTCGTCAGACGCGACTACCGGGTAGCCGCCTGGTGGACTGATGATTTCGTTAGCGACGAGTTGCTCAATGCCGACCGTCTGTGACACCCATGGGACGGAGCTTTCGGTGCTGGTTGGGCTCGTATACCAAACGCCTATTCCTTCTGAGAAGTAGAGCTTGTTGTTCTGGGTCGGGTCGAATATCGCGTTGCCCGCGCTCATGAACGTTTCGTGCGTCCACGCGAGCCAGGGGATATCGGTCGCGGTGCGAGTCGGGTCGTATGTCCATCCGCTCCACGTCGAACCGTGATTGGTCGAGACGTCGAGGTCGCCGTCCTCGCCGAGCGCAATTACGTTGTTGGCGTCAGCTGGATTGATAGCGACGGATTGGAGATTAACGCCCAGGTTTTGTGTCGTCCAAGCGCCGCCCGAGTAGGTGTAGAGGTCGACGCTGGTGTCGGTCACGTACACCGTACCGTCCTGCGATACGACCATATGATTGAAGGGTGTCCCGGTCGGCATGCCGGACGAGTTGAGCAACGTCCATGAGGTGCCGCCGTTGGTTGAATGGTAGACGCCGGTGCCTGAGACCGCGACGTAGATGCCCTGCGTCGCGCCGCCGACGACGCTCGAAGAAGGGTCGTACTCTACGTCTTCACCGTAGTACACACTGTTGGTGTCGGTCGTGCTCGTGCCAAGCGCAGTGAGGTGCGACCACGTTGTGCCGGCGTTGCCCGTCATCCAGACACCATTATTGGGTGTGCCGAGGATGACGATGTTGGGGTTGGCGGGATCTATCGCCATGCGTTGACCGCCCATGCGATACGGGCTGTTCGCGTCGTTGCTGAACTGCGGCAAGCTGGTCAGCTGTGTCCACGTGACGCCTCGGTTGTCGCTCCTGAAGGCATAACCATCGAACATCATGTACAGGCGGTTGGAATTGGACGGTGCGATTCTGATCTCGTAGACGCCTGAGTCGTCTGAATTGATCTGCACGAAGCTTGTCGGCATGCTCGACGTGGAGATGAGCTGGTCCCATTGCGTACCGTCCCAGAGGTATGCGCCGTACGTATCGGTACGCACGACTTTGGTCCCGTCCGGAGCAATGTCGATGCCGATGACCCATCCGCCGCCGCCGATTCGCAGCGGCTTCCAGGTCGTGCCGTATTGATCGGTACCGTAGCTTGTTTGCGCCACGACCGCGGCGGATGACGTCGATACATTTCCGGCCGCGTCGTATGCAGCTACCCAATACGAGTGGAGGCTCGCATTGGCCAAGCCGGTGTCGTCGTACGTCGTGCCGCTCGTGTCGGTCGCAACCTGCGTGCCGTCGCGATATATCTCGTAGCCGGCCACGCCGACGTTGTCGGTCGAGGCGGTCCACGACAAGTCGATCTCGCTCGGCGATTCCGGCGTCGCGGCGAGATTTGTAGGTTGGGTGGGTGCCTGCGCGTCACCTCCGCCTTCTCCAGAACTCGTCGTAAATGTCTGGTCGGTCGATGTGGAGGTAAGCCCTCCGCCGTTGGTCGAGACCACTTCGTAATGGTACGTGGTCGAGGTCGCGAGTCCGCTCAATATAATGGAGTGCGAGGAGACGAGAGCCGCGCTGCTTGAAGCGGAACCGTAGCTCGTGGTGAGGCCATACACGACCTCAGAGGTGGAGTTCTGGTCGGTCGTCCACGTGATGGTTGAGGTCGAGACGCCAGGCGAGCCGGACGAGATCGATGAGATGACTGGAGCGGCGTTTGCCGTCGTAAACGTCTGGTCGCTTGACGTTGCCGTATTGCCGACACTGTCCGCTGAAACGACAGCATAGTGGTAGGTCGTGGACGCAGTGAGCCCGATGAGCGATATGGAATGCGAGGTAACGAGGATCGCGCTCGATGAGGCCGAGCCGTAGGCCGTCGTAGTACCAAAGACGACTTTGGAGGTAGCACTCTCGTTCGTCGTCCACGTTATGGTGGAAGTACTGGTGCCAGGCGAGCCGGACGATATCGAGGAGATGTTCGGCGCCGTGTTGTCGACGGTGATGCTCTCGCTCGATGTCGCGTAATTGCCGGAGGTGTCCTCGGCAACAGCGTAGAGGGTGTGGGAACCGTCGGATACTCCATTGCTATTCCACGAAGTGGTGTATGGCGATGAGGTGATGGCGGAACCGATGTTCGCATTGCCGACCTTGAACTGCACGTCCGCGACGGCGACGTTGTCGGAGGCGCTCGCCGTTAGCGACACGGATGAGCCGCCCACCGTGGCACCGCTTGAGGGAGCGGTGATGGATACCGACGGGGGCGTGGTGTCTGCGCTCGTCGTCGCAGTCTCTGTGGCAGAGGCTCCAGATATGTTGTCGGAAGTATCGACCGCCTCGACGTAATAGGTATATCCGGTATTGGGGGTAAGACCGGTGTCTTGATACGTCGTGCCGGACGGAGAGGCGATGAGGGAGCTATTGCGGAAAACTTCGTAATTGGCGACCGCGACGTTGTCGGTGCTGGCGGTCCAGGAGAGATTGATCTGCGTCGAGGAGGCTGTGGTTGCGGTAAAGTTGGTCGGCGTGCTGGGCGGCGTCGTGTCGGGCGTTGAGCCTCCGCCGCCACCACCTCCTCCGCCTCCTCCGCCTCCTCCACCACCGCCAAAGCCGCCGATGATGGGAGCGATAGTGCCCGGAGTTGTCGTTGCGGTCGATGTCGCAGTCGTGGAAGAGTTCGTTGCCGTCGCAAAAGATTCCGGGACCGATTGAGATGCGCCGGTTGCAGCCGTGCATGAAGCGGTAAGGGCGGCGATTTTCGCTCTCGTGATAGGACCGACGCTGCCGACCGGCATGATGTTGTTCGCCTTTTGAAATGCGTTGACGGCCGCCTGCGTGAGAGTGCCAAAATATCCGGAGGGAGTTGCGTTCAGGTAGCCTTGAGTGACCAGAAATTGCTGAAGTTGCGTTACGTCGCTCCCGGTCGAGCCGAGTGCAAGCGAACGAGCGAGCGAAAGCGGAGTGCACGCCGCGCTCGGTGTAGTGGTTGCGGAGGTTGCCTCCAGAGCCGCAAGCTCGGCTTCAAGGGCTTTCAATTCCGCGTAGAGAGACGCGATGAGCGCGGCGGTCGAGGATGCAGTGGAAGTTGCTGACGCAGTCGCGTTCGATGAGTCGGTGGATGTTGCGGATGCGGTCGTGTTCGATGAAATGGAAGATGTTGCAGGCGAGTTGAATGCGCCGGGGATGATGGATTCCTGCGGCGCGAGGCTGGTATCGAACGGGATGAGGTTACTTAAGGAAACCCCGACGGGAACGGGAGTTGTATCTGGCGTAACGAGTGGCAGATTTGTAGGTGGTGCGGGGGGTTGAAGCGTCTGAAGAAGTAGTTGAGCTGGTGTTGTCGTGGCGGCGTGAGCGAACGAAGACAAAAGGAGCGTGAATACGAAAGCGGTGACGGCCAAATATCGGCCGGATCGGCGCATACACGCCCATCATACCGCACAGTTAGCGAATACTCCGGCTAGGTGGGGAGAAGGGGAGCGGAGGGCTCGGGTTGCGCGGATCGGGCTCATACGCGCGTGAAGTATAAGCGCCGTTATTGGATGGCGAAACGAGCGAGATGGCGGATGGACGACCTGGTAGCGGCGAAAGGGAGCACTACCGAGAGGTCGGCGTGGCGGCGCCCGCATGGCTGACTTGCTGTCGATCGCCGCCGACGCTGGCGATGAACATAATCGCAAACAGCGCTATGGCGCCGAAGAAGCAGATCGCAATGAGCAGGTTGAATTCCTGGACGCGGGGATTGTCGGACATGAGGGTGTCAGAGCGACGCTGCCGTTACCTCCGAGACCTGGGCGGCTTTTGTGCTCTCGCCCGCGCTCAGCGGTGAGGCGCGAGCGGCGATGAACGCAGCGAACAATTCAGTGTCGACATACCAAGGCCTCCCGATCCGGCGGCCTGGGACTTTTCCCTCTCGGCGCAGGCGGGCGATGTAATCCCGCGTGTAGCCGTACTGACGCGCAATGCGGTCCGCGGGGACAAAACGCCTGCGGTTGATGAGAACCCCATCGTCGGTAAACACGATTGCGTTTGGCGGATACACGAATCAAGTGTAGCGCGCCGCCCAAGCATCGCGCCGATAGGATGTTGAAAACGCGAAGGATGCCGGGTGGACGACCTGGGGGTCGGGGCGGGAGTCGTAGAGGGCGCCGCCGCGCCGTGAGGGAAGTGAGTACGGCGCGCTGAGTCGGACTTTTTGTTCTACGATGGTCGCTGATTCGGGCACACTGGCAGAGAGGGGAAACAAAGATGGCGAAGAAGGCAACGAAGCTGCGACCGTGGACGAAGGAAGATGTGCGTACTCTCAAGGCGCTCGCGCGCGAAAAGACCAAGACGACGATCATCGCGCGGAAGCTGAAGCGAACGCTCGGGGCCACCTATCAGAAAGCAAAGGGGCTTGGTGTAAGACTGGGGGGAGGTCGGAGGAAGAAAGCGGCATAAAGTTTTTGGGGGCTACTGAACGCATACGCTTTGCGTAATTCTCATAGCTCGCAAAATCCCTAGGGAGAGAAAAGCATGGCGAACGTTTATATTGAAGCGCGCCCCAAAGGTCGCCCCGATGGAAGCCCCATCGAAGATTATGTCGTCGAAGATCATGCAGATCACGTGCTTGTCACCTTCAAAACGCAGCGGGAAGCCATCGATTGGGCAAAAACTAATGGCCACAGCCCTCATGTCGCTCGCGTCCGGCACCTGAATGATAAGAAGCGGCCTGACCACTGGCGAGCGGTGTACGGCGAACCTGTACTTCGGCTCGCAGGCCGTCATGCAGGTTCTGGGCGAAATCCGCGCATGAACCTCTGCCCGTCGGCGAGACTGGGGGTAGCAAGCGCAAGGGGGTCTTGGTGCGGCCGCAGCGCCAGCGAGGCTCGGCCCTCTTGCGCGCGCGAGGGGCGGGAGCCCCTTAGAATTCGAAAAACAAAGTGAGCGCCGGCGGCGCGGTCTGGGATAACGAATCGGCGTTGGCTGACGCTAATACCCGCGCCTAGAGTTCGAACTCCTCGCGACGTTTTGCGTTCGGCTTGATGGCCTCTTTTATCGCCTTCGTATCCAGCTCAGGGCCTGACGTTCCAGGCTGAGCTGTGCGCCACGTCTTTTCTATATCGGTCACCGTACGCAGCGGGTCGGCTCGGCTGGCGAGCATGCGCCGTAGTCGGCGCATCTGTAGCATCATATAGGCCAGGCCGGCGGCAAGGACGATTAAAACGCCGACAACGACAAGAACTGAGGTGCTGACGTTGGTACCCCACCAAGAAAGAGCCACGGCGTATCGTTTGTAGAACCACCCGGATAAGAAATCGACAAGCCCGAGATCGGCGGAATTTGGGCTTCCCTCTGTCACGTCGCAGAAATGAACGTGAGAGACGCAATGACTTATATCATACGCCGACACGCAGAGCGCGACCGCATTGGCTTGAGCTTCGGATAGGTTGGCGGCAGTGGCTGAGAAAAATTCGACTGCAGGCGGAGATGGAAGAACGGTTGAGGGTAAGGCCATTACAACGCCGACACACTGATTCTTGAATACGGTGATTGCTTTGCATGGGTCGCCCGGAGCTGGTCTTGCTCTGCATCTGTCGATAACCTCCCGTATTGCTTCTTGGGGCGTCTTGCGGTTTTGAGAGGTCGTCAGAGTAGAGCCCGAGGTGTTGACGGCAACGGCACCATACGGAAGCGCGCTCGTTGCGCCGAGGCAAAGCAGGATTGCGACGGCTATGGCGCGCACCATAGTATCCCTCCCTCTCTTGCCTGAATGCTAGCTGACACAATGGCGGAGCGTAAAGGGAGGGTTTGAGTAGATTGGACAAGAACCTGGAAGCGCGGCACGCCTGCCTCAGCAAAAAGTTATCTATTTGCACCGCGCTGCAACGTGTCGCACGGTGGGGCCGCTGCTCCACATACCTACCGTTTACCCCGACCGCCGTTGCTATATGTACATCTCCCTCACTGAAACGAGGGAGCTATGAAATGGACATTGACGAAAGGATCGGACGGGCAAAGGATCTCATCCAAAGACGTGAAGAAATAGACGCCGAGCTTGCAATGATGTTCGGCATCACCGTCCGAGCGAAGAAGACGCTGCGCTGCTCAAAGTGTGGAGAGGAGGGTCACAACTCGAAGACCTGCCCCACGTCGCAATCAGCGGCGAGCGGTGAATAACAAGAAGGGCGGCCGGTATTGGCCGCCCTTCGCATTTCTATCCCTGGCTCCTACGCCTCACAGATCGCGAGCCCCTCATACCCGACCCGCTGCCACGGCGCTGTCAGCATGTGCGGCGTCGGGGCGGGCGCCTTCTGGAAGTCCCCGAGGCTGCTCATCGTCTTGAACAGGAAGAGCGTGCTCCTGCCGTCGGTCGCAAGCTCTTTGACCAGCGCCATGATGTTCCTCATGTGCTGCTCGTTGGTCGTGACCGTCAAGACGAGCAGGTTCGGCAATCCCAGGTGCGTCTTGTGTATGTCCTGCAACACGATCTGCCGGTAGGCGAGGACTTTCCTGAGATAGCTGGTCTGCTGCAAGTTCGTGCGCTTGATGGGAAGGGTGTTCCGGTCCGCTTCCAGGGCGAAGAAGCGATACAGTTTCTGCCCGCAGCGCGCATACTCCAGCCCGAACAACGCGTCCGGCACGGCTCTGATGTCGGCGCTTTGCGCGTTTCCGCTGCCCGGGAACGTGTGCGAGATAGTGACCGGGATGGCGAAGGGATTCTCCAGCGCGCGCGTGCGCTCCGGCGCCTTCGCGAGGATGTCCTGCCAGGAGAGAAACCGAAGGTCGGTCCGCTGCCGGATGCCGAGCTCGATGGAGGCGAGGGAATCGCAGATCATCAGCTGATGGGCGAATTGCCGGCACGCCCCCATGCGTCCTTTCTTAAGCAAAGGGGTGTCGTGCGGGAAAAGTCCGTAGTCGCGCAGGAGCTGCTCGCCGCGGGCGTCAAGCTCGTACACGAGGGGCATGCAGCGGCTGCCCGCGAACTGCCACTGCTGCTCCGGGCGGTTCACGTACTTGCCGTCGTGGTACAGGTCGCCGAGCCGTTCCTTGAAGCGGGTCTCAGAACTCGCCGCCCAGGAAGGCATAGAGGAAGTTGGATCGCAGGTACTGGTAGCGGCTGAGGAGCTTGAACAGCTCGATGTCGCGCGCGGTCAGCTCGATGCGCTTTCCCGAGCTGATGCGGCGCATGCGTGATCGGCGCTTCGATGTCGTCATGGCCGATCGAAATACGATCAACTGCCCGTCTTGAAAACGGTCGCAGTGCGACGCGGCGGGCGTGGACGAGAAGCGCCGCAAAGCCATGAGGAGACCAAAATATTTTTCAGGCTCCGCGGCCCAATTCAGGACGAAGGCGGCAGCGTGGCGGCGCTGAAGGGCTTCGACGGCGCCCCGTCGATCATGAGCCTGAGGTAAATCCGATGGTTGGGAAACTGGATAAGGTCGATCCCGTCGAACTCCTCGGCGAACTCGCGGACGAAGTACGGTGCGTCCTCGGCGCCGAGGCGGAACGAGATGACCGTCCCTATGTTCCCCAGGACCGCGTGCCGCACATCCGGCTCCAGCTGATGCAAATATTGATGCGCGATCGTAAACCCCACACGGTACTTCCTCAATTCCGAGAGCATGTTCGTGACGGCGAGCGTCGTGAAGGTCTGGAATTCGTCGACGTACACGAAGAACTCGCGCCGACTTTCGGCCGGCACGTCCGCCCTGCTGAACGCCGCCAACCCTATCGTCGTAACCAGCAGGCCGCCCAGGAGCGAAGAGCTGTCCTCGCCGAGGCGCCCCTTGGCAAGGTTGACGAGCAGCACCTTGCCTTCGTCCATAACACTACGAATGCGGATCTCGGATTTCGACGAGGTGAGGATGCGATGGAGGAGCGGGTCGGCGAGGAAGGCTCCGACTTTGTTTTGGATCGGCGCGACCCCGTCGCTGCGGTAGCCGAAGGTCAAGCGCTCGAACTCCGTCTCGAAGAAAGCCCGGACGGTCTTGTTCTTGACCGACTTCGTCAGCTCCTTGCGGTATGCGCGGTCCGCGAGTACGCGCAGGATGTCGGCTGTAGTGCTGTCGGGCCGCTCCAGGAGCGCCATGAGCACGTTCCGGAGGATATGTTCCATCCGCACGCCCCAGGCCTCCGGCCACATCTTCTTGAACACCTCCAGGAACCCCGAGGCGGCGAGCGCGATGCGGTCCTCGCGTACATGACGGAGCGGATTGTAGCCGTAGGGCTGCGAGGGGTCGGCGGCATTCAGGTAGATCACATCCGTAGCGCGCCACTCCGGAATCTTGGCAACGACGCGCTCGACCAGGTCGCCGTGCGGGTCGATGAGCGCGAAGCCCGCCCCGCGAGAAAGGTCTTGGAGCGCCATCGTCTCCAGGAGCGTCGATTTCCCCGTACCCGTTTTTCCGATGACATACACGTGGGACATGCGGTCTTCGGTCTTGATGCCGAAGACGTGCTTGTTGGCACGAAAGTCGAACTCGCGCGAAATGAATGTGATCGCCGAGGTGCATGGCCGGCATTGTCGGGGGAGAGAGAAGATGTGGTAAGGGGGCAGAATGTGCAGGGGACGCGAACTTTCGTGTGACGCCGGTAGCCCCGCGCCGTCCCCTTAGTCCTCTCGTAAATCCCGCAACACGACGAGACCAGAGATATCGTCCGGCACGCTGCTCTCTTCCGCCCAATAGGCATCGTCCAGATATCCGTCTGGCCGTACCCGATCACTCATTTCGATCAGCCGCGATACTCTGTCAGGAATAACTTGGGGGTGAACAACGTAATCCCGCCCCGCTACGTCTCGGACAAAGTTGCTGGCAGCGCCAAGGAGGTCAGTTCGGTCTGACTGACACACGAGCATATGCCAAGGATACATAACATCACTAAGGTCTTTCACTTTGTTTGATTGCGCCTGTCTCACACTGTGAGGAAACGCAAGTGTACAACCCCAGAAGCTGGGTCTTCGATAGTCGTGGCGGCACTTATTAAACCCGTTGAATCGAGGATGAGGAAAGTTGAAAAAGCAATAAAGCGGTATGCAGTTGGCGTTCTTGGATACACGGACCAGCCTATCTAGTTGGTCATATCGGTTCGGGCCTGGCTTGTAGAGCGCCTGATACAATCCATTCCGAAAAAGTCGCTTCGCCTGGACGCGAAACGGAAAAGCTCTCGCGCCACGGATGAACCACCATTCCCAATCTGCCCCATGTTTGCTCTCCGCAGGTTTTGATGCCAGATCGATCTTAAAATCTCTGCCCTGATGCGCAAGTGCAATGTCGTAGAGAGAAGATTCAGTGAGCGTCTCTTCGCTCAAAGAGAGACCGAGCCTCGCAGCAGTGTCCATTCGGTTCCACACGACGCCGGCTTCCTTACGAAATGTCGCGCAGAGAGTCGGCATATGAGGTTCCCGTGATTTAAGGGGTCTTCTGGAAATTATATCAACTTCTGTATCACTACACATGAATGTGATTCTGGTGCGTCGCGCCTCATGGCGTGAGGTAGCGACGCGACGCCTCTCATAGGTACCTGTGACCGGATTTCTGCTCCATGCGAACTCCTGTCGCATGGACTGGTATATCGTCATCAAATCGATTAACGGCCGCCGGTACCGGTATCGTCAGAAGACGCGCCGGGAGGGCAAGCGCGTCCGTACCAAAAGCGAATACGTCTGCCCCGAGATCATCATCGGGTATCACGGCACGTTCGCGAAGTTCGAGCACTTCAGCTACGACTACGTCGGGTCGGCCAACGATTGCGACAGCTCGCATGAGGGATTCTTCTTCGCCTCCAATCCGAAAGTTGCCGCCTCCTATGCCTCGACGGAGTTAGCCCGGCAGCGCGGGCTTGCGGTAACCATTCGGACGATCGAGGCCCGGATCCTGTCCTTGGCGGGCGTGACATGCTTCTATGCCAGAAATGCTTTGGAGAAGAACGAATTGCAGCCGGATATTGCCAATAGGGTGAGGCACTTCCTGCGAATGCATGAGCGGGCCACAGACAAGCTACGCACCACTCAAATCACGAAGGTTGCTTTTTCTAAGCGCGCCGAGGTGAAGAAGTGCGTCCTCGATCTGAAGAACCCGTACGTCTATCACATGAACGGGCGGCGCTATGACGACTCCGAATTCTGCGAGGCGATCACCGAGGCCAAGGAGAACGGGCACGATGGGGTCATCATCAGGAAGACCTACGATCCCGGGTCCTGCTTCTCAGACAGCCCGGTGACAGACGTGTATGTCGTGTTCGATCCCGATCAGATTCGCCCCCATTCGACTGCCGGCGCCTCGACTTCCGAAGCGACGTAACACTACGCGTAACACTACAGCAGTCTGACATCGCGAACGGCCCAAAGGATGACTGGACCTCCTGCGCGGACTGACCGCCGCTCACCTACAAGACTCGCCGAACAGTCGCGCTGTTTTAATTTGGGAAAGAAAGGACAAGAGTCACCCGCGGAAACCGCCCAGTTGACCTTTGAATTCGAGAGGAAAGGCGTCGACGCGGTGTGCCCCTCCAACATTCAACGGGCGTAAGTTTGACAGCGCGGCGGCCGTCGCGGTTGCGACGTTGGCCGTCGCGCCATCACAACGAACGACATTATCAAAGCGCTCAGCGTAGACTCTGGCCCGGCGGCTTGCTTATTGCGCTCAAATATTGGGGTCCCCACGTCGTCGTTAGCTCGGAGATCATGATCGTCACCGCCGTTGTGTGGGTTCTTTCGTTTATTTGGATCGGTCTAATAACGCGGACGTGGGTTCGAGTGCCGGCTGACGCCTATGGATGGCAACTTCTGGCCGCCTGCGACACATTAGCGGTAACCGGGACAGTGATTAGCGGAGCCAGGGGTCGCAGCGGGTCCTCTTCAACGAAGCCAAAGTGAAAGTACATGAGCACCGTAAAATCATATTCTGTAGGTAACGGTGACATGTTCTATATAAACCATGGCGCCGACAGCTTCACGATTATCGACTGCTGCCTTCCAGATGATGACCGGGAGGCAATCCTCGAAGACATTCAGAATGCAAGAAGGGGAAAGAGCGTAACCCGCTTTATCTCAACGCACCCCGACGAGGACCACTTAGTCGGGCTAAAGGAGTTAGACAAGGAGCTCAAACTAACTAACTTTTATTGCATAAAAAATCAGGTTACCAAAGAGGACGAATCAGAAGACTTCAAGCACTATTGCGCGCTGCGAGATTCCGAAAAGGCTTTCTTCATTTACCAAGGGGTCACCCGTAGGTGGCTTAACATTACTAATAACGAAAGGGGATCAGCGGGAATTCGGGTGCTCTGGCCCAACTCTAGCAACGGGGACTTCAAGGAAGCCTTGGCAGCTGCCGAGGAAGGAGAAAGCCCGAACAATATTTCTGCAATCCTTACGTACCAAACAGGTAACGTGACTTTCATGTGGATGGGGGATCTAGAGACCGACATGATGGAAAAGATTGTCGATGACATCAAATGGCCGAAAGTTCATATCCTGTTTGCTCCGCACCACGGCCGCCACAGTGGGCGTGTGCCGCACGCTATTCTTGACAAGATCAAGCCCGAGATAATCGTGATCGGCGAAGCGCCTTCGCGATATCTGCACTACTATGGCGGGTATGAGATTTTGACGCAAAACTCGGCCGGCGACATTATATTTGAGTGCGACAGCAAGAAGGTTCACATTTTCACCTCTCGAAACACATACGAGGTTGCCCATCTTGATGATGAAGACGTATCTGGCACTGAAGGAACCTACATTGGTACGCTAAACGTGTAATTATTCTTGCTTCGTGGCATTCCCGTTTTTTGTTAAGTGGCTTTGCACAAAGGCCGCCGGTCTGGGAAAAGTAGATGATGAAAGTATCGGTGATGAATGAGTCGGTATAAGTTGTTCGGGTTGAATAACACAAAGGCCACCTCTGGAGGCGGCTTTTGTGCGGTTGCTCGTGCCAGTCTTGTCTGCACTGCTCTCTGGTGATAATTCGCCGTCGCGCACGTGTTATAATGCGTTGACAGCGGGTTGCCATTTAACTGATACGAGCCGACTCTTCGTGATCAGTCATGTACACGACTGATAGTTCTCATTCTACCTCATACGTCCTTCATTTAAGCCAATAATTTCGGATTCACGCTCCCATTCGTCGCGTTCACGTGAACCTAATTTCAAGGTTCGAATCCCACCCTCTCCGCTTGGCGGAATACGAAGCTGGGTTGTCATGCTGCCATTTCAGAGCGGAAATCCTCAACTTTTTGCGGGCGAACGATCCGAGCCATCTGCTTGCGTTGTGTTTCGAGCCATGCGTTGACGCCGGGTTGCCCACAATCCGCGACTGGTGCGGTCTTGGGATTCAGCATGTCGATAGCGGCGCGCAATGTAGAGGGGGCGAGGTGCGCGTATCGCATGGTGGTTGTGATCGAGGAATGGCCCATCAGCATTTGCACTGCGGTCATCGGCGCGCCCCGCGCTGCGAGGTGGGACGCAAACGTATGCCGAAGCGTATGCCACCCAATTTTACGCAAACCCGCTCTCCGTCGCACCGTTGCGAGTTTACGTTTGAGGCACTGGCCATCGAACGGTCGTCTTCTGTCGTCGAGGAATACGTATCCGCTGGGTGCTTTTCTCGCGAGGAGCATCTCGTACACGTCAATGTCCATGCAGATTCCGGTGCATCGCGGACAGTCATTCCGGCGCATTGCGGACAGCATTCCGGTGATTGCGGACAGTTTCTTATGAGCGTTTAGACAGCACTCCCTTCGACATCCGAATCAGTAGATCGGCGGTCCCTGTGAAGAAAACAGGGGCTGCCGATGGCGAGGATGAGAATGTCGATGAGGAAAATCCGTGAGGTGCTGCGGCTGACGCATGAGTTGGGGCTCAGCGTCCGTGAGGTGCGCGAGGCAACAGGCGTCGGCAAGACGGCGGTTTCGGAATACGTGAGGCGAGCCAAGGTGGTCGGGATCTCATGGCCGATCCCGCCGGAGATCGGTGACGCCGCATTGGAGGGGCTGTTGTTCACGCCGGCGGGCTTCCACGAAGGCTCGACGAAGCGGCTGCCGGACTGGTCGAAGGTGCACGAAGAACTCAAGCGGCGCGGCGTGACGCTGATGATCCTGTGGGAGGAGCATCGCGCCGCGTATGTCGACGGCCACGGATACTCGCGCTTCTGCGAGCTTTACGGCGAATGGAGAAGGCGTCTCTCGCCGACAATGCGGCAGACGTATTTGGCGGGCGATAAGCTGTTCGTCGATTGGGCCGGCGACAAGGTTCCGATCATCGATCCGATGACGGGCGAGGTGCACGAGGCGCACATCTTCGTCGCGGCACTCGGCGCGTCGAGCTACACCTACGCCGAGGCGCGCTGGAGCGAGACGCTGCCCGACTGGATTGGTGCGCACGTCAACGCGCTCGACTTCCTCGGCGGTGTGCCAAAGGCTGCGGTGCCGGACAATCTCAAAGCCGGCATCACGAAGCCATCGCGCTACGAGCCGGGCGTCAACAGGACGTATCAGGATCTCGCCGATCACTACGGCTTCGTCGTGCTGCCGGCGCGCGTTCGACGCCCGCGTGACAAGGCCAAGGTCGAGGCCGCCGTCGGCATCGTCTCTCGCTTCGTGCTCGGCAAGTTGCGCAACCGGCGCTTCTTCTCCTTGGTCGAGTTGAACGACGCCGTTCGCGACTGCGTAACGAAGATCAACGCGAAGGTGATGAAGCATCTGAAGCAGAGCCGCAATGATCTCTTCACCAGTCTCGACCGGCCGGCGCTGAAAGGGCTCCCGAGCGAGCGCTACCAATATGCCGAATGGAAGCGCTGCACGGTCGCGCCCGACTATCATGTCGAGGTCGATGGCCATTACTACTCGGTGCCGTTCGGGCTGTTGCGCGAGACCGTGGAGGCGCGCTTCACGAACGGAACCATCGAGGTCTTCCACAAGGGCGAGCGGATTGCGAGCCACCTGCGCTCGCGCGTCGCGCATAAGCACACGACGATCCCGCAGCACATGCCGTCGAGCCATCGGCGTTATGCGGAGTGGTCGCCTACACGCCTGTTGCGCGAGGCCGAGAAGATCGGTCCGGCCACGATCGCGCTGTTTGAGGCGATCATGAAGGCAAAGCCGCATCCCGAGCAGGGCTTCCGCTCGTGCCTTGGCATCCTCAGCCTCGTGAAGAGCTATGGACCGGAGCGCATCGAGGCGGCGGCCAGGCGCGGCAACGATATTCGCGCCACCACCTACGGCTCGATCAAGTCGATCCTGCAGAACGGGCTCGATCGCGCCTTCGCCAAACCGAACACGCCGGACGCAACCCCGATCCGGCACGCCAACATCCGCGGGCGTGGCTACTACCACTGAGCAACTCCCGGATGATCGCGTGCCCGGGAGGCCCGCAAGCGGGCGCGCGCGAAGAAAGCTGCGGGTGAAAAGAAAACAGAGGAATGACAGATGCTTCCACATCCTACATACGACCGGCTGATCGCCCTCGGTCTCGTCGGCATGGCCAAAGCGTTCGAGGAGCAGCGGCAGCAGCCCGCCGTTGCTTCGCTCACGTTCGAGGAGCGGATCGGCCTCCTCGTCGATCGCGAGGCCGTCGAGCGCGAAAGCAGGCGGCTCGTCACGCGGCTCAAGTTTGCCAACCTCAGGCAGAACGCCACCATCGAGGATCTCAACACGAAGGCGGCGCGCGGTCTCGACAAGGCGCTGTTCACCAAGCTCGCGACCGGCGACTGGATCGGGCGGCGACACGACCTCCTGATCACCGGGAAAACCGGCACCGGCAAGAGTTGGCTCGCCTGCGCACTCGGACATAAGGCGTGCCGTGACGATCGATCGGTACTCTATTATCGCGTGCCACGCCTGCTCGACGCACTTGCACTGGCACGCGGTGATGGCCGGTACGTACGCCTCCTCAAGAGCCTCGCCCGTGTCGAGCTTCTGATCCTCGACGACTGGGGGCTGGCGCCGCTGACCTCGCAGCAGGGCCGCGACCTGCTCGAAATCGTCGACGATCGCCACGGCCGCGGCTCCACGATCGTAACCAGCCAGCTCCCCGTCGATCACTGGCACGAGGTGATCGTCGATCCCACAATCGCCGATGCCGTCCTCGACCGCCTCGTGCACACCGCCCACCGCCTCGCCCTCGACGGCGAGACCCTGCGCAAGCCACCGGAAAACTCCCGAAAGCGCGAAAAGCTTGACACCAACACCGCCGAATGACCCCATTAAGCCGTCGACGGGAATTGCTGTCCGCGTTCACCGGAACGCTGTCCGCGATCGATCGGAATCACTGTCCGCAATCGATCGGAATCACTGTCCGTTTTCGCCGGAATCCGCAATGTCCATCGGGATGTGCCGTACGCGGTTACTTTTGGGCGATGTGAGCTCGCCTGTGTAGTCGCATCTGGAGTGCTGCACCGAGATGCTGCGGTTCTGCCAATCGATCGATGACCACTGAAGTGCCTTCAGCTCGCCCTGGCGCATTCCCGTGCGCAGGGCCGTGAGGATCATCTCGTATGTTGTTCCTCTCGCATGCGACAGGAGCAGCGAGCACTCATCCGGGGAGAGGTAGTCTGCAACGGATGGAGCGCATTTGAGCCAGGTGACCTTGGGAGGAGCACCTGGCAGCGCGAGCCACTCGTATGCCGTGCAGACGCATTTGCGGAATATGGTGAGGTGGTTGTTAATCGTTTTGCGAGAGAGTCCCTTTTTAAGGGCCTGCCCCTTGTACTGCTCGATCTTATGAGCAGTTATTTCGCCGACCGGTGCCATCCCGAAAAAGGGTATCAGGGCCGACCGCAGAACCGTTCTTTTAGTCCTTTGCTCGGAATACTTGTTGTTAGACACAACATATTCGTCGAACCATCTCCAGGCGAATTGCTGGAAGGCGACATCCTGATCAATCGCATCTCGGTCTATGAGCTCACCCTTGGCGACCCGTTGTCTGAGTATTGCTTCATAGGCGAGCGCACCGGATCGGGAATTCTCAGGACTTCGTTTCCGGTAACGAGTGTGGTTGAACTGGAAGTCCACCCACCATGAGTTCCTTATTTTTCGTACTCCCATACATGCTTGTTATTAATCGATCGAGCCCACCCGGCGCTTGCCCAGGTACGCGGCGATGTCGGCTATCATGAACCGAACACAGCCGCCCACTTTGATGAACGGAATTTGCCGGCGCTGCTGCAAGCGCCGAATGCTGGGGATCGAGATTTTCAGAAGTGCAGCGACTTCGGCGACCGTAAGCAGCTCCGGAGCACGGGCTTGGTCAATCGACATAGTTGTCAGAGAGCAGGGCAGTGCGGGCAACCGCTCGTAAGAATACATTCCGGACACAAAATTGGCAAATCGGCATAACAGTTCAGGTTCGATCGGCAGCGATGTCGCGTAAGTAGATCGCCGCCACGCGCCGGAGGAGATCGGTGCTAACACCGTGCTCGAAGGCGAACGCATTCAGCCGGCGGCCGAATGTGTCGTCGAAGGGGATGCGCGCCATGAGCCGAAACGCAAAGTCTTGGACTCGGTAGCGGTCGAATGGCGCTTTCGCCCGAAGCTGCCGCACGAGCGTATCCTTGCGGCGATCGATGTACGACTTGAGGCCGCTTTGCTCCAGGTGCCGATAGCCGGCCGCGGTCAGCGAGATCGGCGAGCCGGCCCCGAAGAGCTTGCTCGAAACATTTTCGGCACGGATGATGAGTTCCCGTACCGTGTCGGAGAGCCATTCGACGTTCGTCTCCAAACGGCTGAAGCGGCCGCTGGCGTAGTACGCCAGCGCCACGATCGAGCCAAGAATACCCAGGAAATTTTCCCAGCCCACGTTGATTACAAGGTCGTTCATGCCGAAAAGGATACGGGAGCGCGGCAACGTTCGTAGACGGGATTTTGTGCCTGGTCCGCAATTTCCTCGGTCACGCCGGTGAGCGCAGAGCCCAGGCTCAAAATCCGTCATCTTGCAATGACGCCGGAGCCGGAAGGGACAGGGGGCGCTGGTGTGAGTTGGAACGCGGAAGGCGCGCAAGCGGTTCGAAGCGGCCGGTCGGAAGTCTCTTTGGACTTCCGATGTACGGGCGATTTCGAGAAGCGGTTGCGAGGTTTTCAACGAAGACGCGCCGGCGCCATCTCTCTTACAACTGCGCGCGACGATGATGCCAAAGCGGCACGAAAGCCCGTTTGCTTGGCCTCACCGAGCAGTCAACCCCGAAGCCGCGCAGCGGCGCGCCGAAGGCGCGGGGTTGAGGGCGAAGGTGAGACCAAGCGAGAATATGTCCCGCCGCTGACGCGCTCGTTCGCCGTGCAAGCTGTGGCTGTGGGCGCTTCATGTGCTACTCACAAACCGTGTGCGACATTTGATGTGCCATGCTGGCAATTTTCCACGTCTCGAATGAACGATCGTCTTGGCACACCATAGCGTGCGCGCGCGCCGCATTGTCGGCGTCCCGCATCGCGTATGGAACGACGTTTCAAATCATATCTTCGGACCTTTCGGCGTAGCCGAGGCCTCACCCAGAAGGAACTGGCATTTCTCATTGGTGCTGAAAGTTCAACGACGGTCTCGCGGTTTGAACAGTTGAAGCGGCAACCCAACCTGGGGGCGGCGTTTGCATGCCGGGTTATATTCGACACTAGCGCAATCGAGATTTTTCCTGGCCTCTTTTCCGAGATCAATGAGGCTGTGCAGGCGCGGGCCAACGAGTTGTACCAGGAGCTGCAGGGAAACCCTTCCGCCGCTACCCGCGTCAAGCTCGACTTCCTTGAGAGCATTCTTGCACGCGGCAACCGGACGCCGAACGCGGAAATATAAGTCATCGGCCTCACAGCCTCGTCCTTGCAATTTATCTGAGCACTCGAGGGCTGGCGTTCGTCGTATTCGAAGGGCCACGCTGTCCGATCGATTGGGGCGTCAAAGAAGTTCGAGGTCCGCTCAAAGATGATGCGTGTCTGACGACAGTCAGCTCCTTGCTTAAGCTCTACGCACCCGGGATCGCAGTCCTACAAGACACCTCCCCGGAGGGGACGCGGCGGTCCCCTAGGATACGGCATCTCAATGAAGCCGTCCGAGAACTCGTCGGCTGCGTCGGCGTTGAGACGATCTCCTTTTCGCGGCGGGAGGTCATGGAAACGTTCGCCCAACAAGGTGTGATCAATAAGCAGTCTCTTGCCGAGGCGATCGCCCGCCATATGCCGGCGTTCGAGCGGTATCTTCCGCCGCCGCGCAAGCCGTGGATGAGCGAGGATTCCCGCATGAACCTATTCGATGCTGCCGCGCTCGCACTCGCCTTCTTTCAGAGCCCCTGTAGAAGAGCCGAGCAGGAAGCGTGATCTCGGTCCCGCAATCCGGCACCTCCCAGGGGTGTCGGTAGCGAGACGGAGGGGACAGGGCGGTCATCCATTACCAGCTAACGCCGTCGACTCCGCCTCGCGATCCGACACCCGAATGGTTCGGGTGCCGGTAGCGAGGAGGAGTACATGTCCCAGATTGTTCTTTCGAATAAGGCGCAGAAGCTGATGAAGCTGTGCGAGGCGGAAGGCTTCGCCAGCCTCGATGATCTGCTTGCCGTCGCCGCGGTCGACAGCGTGTGCCCGGCCATCTGCATGACCGAAGGCTGCGACCACACAGCCGAGATGGAGCCCGACCAGGCGGAAGGGTACTGCGAGGCCTGTGGCGGTAACACCGTCGCATCGGTCCTCATCCTGGCCGACCTCATCTGAGGAGGCCGCCATGTTCTTTAACAATCACTATCGGTGCTCCCGTTGCGGCCACCAATGGTCGTTCGTATGGACTGACCAGCGGAGCGACGACTGCCCGAATTGCGGTGCCAAAGCGATGACGCCGCGGACGAGCGAGCTAGCCACGCTGTCACCGCCCGAGAAGATCGCGACGCTCAACGACGCTTTCCGCAAGACGTTGTCCGGTGGAAAGGTCTTTATGACCGCGGGGGTCAACGAGCTGCCGGACATGGTGAAGGCGGAGGCGCTCTGCACCGTCGCCAACTTCAGCGAATTCAACGTGGACAATGACCCGCACGGCGAGCACGACTTCGGCAGCTTCGAGCTGTGTGGGCGCCGGCTCTTTTGGAAAATCGAGTACTACGACCCGGAGATGCACTTCGGCTCGGAGGACCCGGCCAATCCAGCCAAGACAACGCGCGTGCTCACCGTGATGCTCGCCTCGGAGTATTGACCATGCTCGCGAAGGCAAAACGCATTTACGCGCTCGCGGACTACACGGTCGAGTGCCGAGCCGCAGGCTGGTACTTCGGCCGCACGGGCCGCTTCGGCGACAAGACGGAGATGAAAGGCCCTTATGGCAGCATCGCCAGCGTCACCCTTATGATCGCGCGTGCTTTGCTGAAGGAGATTGAAAAGCGCGAGACCCTCCATAGTCTCGCATGACATTGGCCCCGCCTAACCGCGGGGCTTCTTTTTTGTCAAATCAGCTTTGCACCTTTAATCGCCATGCTCGATATCAGGGAGGCCCAAGAAGGGAATGGCAGTAAGATCGACGAGAAACCAATAGGTCCGTTCGGGCGCTTGCCATCGATCGCAAAACCGTCCGTTATTATCTTTCGTTAGTTCACGCACACAACCGAGCACCTCGACGCCCATCTGCTTCAGGAGAGCAGGGGAAGCCAGGTGAAATTGAAGATGAGGGCTCAGGCAGAATGGATCATCCACAGTACCTTCGCCAGTGTAATCTATGCCCAGTGTTAGGGGACCATCCAACAGTCCAAACACTTGCTGCGCCATCGCGTCGCTCACCGCAGCCGGGGTGCCGCCGAACCGCTCAGCGTGTGCCAACTGTACCGAGAGTCGGGTTGCTTCCGCGAGACCGCTTATGTCGGCGTCGTCCTCGCAAAGACGTTCAAGCACCAACAGCCCGAGTCCACAGGCATGCGATGCTGGAACACCGTTCACACGCGTGAGTTCGATACCTCGTTGAATTCGACCATGCATTGCGGCCGACGTGAGAGCGTAGATTCTCCTAAAGCGGTCCTCTCCTGGGAAGGCAGTCTCGACAATATTGGTGAGGTTCAACCAAGCGGTTCTGACTCCGCCGTGTTCATTCACTACCCATGATCGTCGATCTTCCTGTGACCGCTTCGCTTCTGCAGTGAGAAAGTTAGCCAGGTGCTGTTCAAGCCTTAGTGCTTCCCCTGGTAGAGGTTTGGCCGCCTGAAGGCCAGTTGCTAGAGCATGAAGCGAAGTTCCTATTGCCTTCGGGAGCCATACCGCCAGGGCACGGTGTTCGATAAGCGACCGCGTGCATAGCAGCGCTGCCAAGCTATTGCCCTGCGTTATCTGCCTGACGAGTTGCGTCTTGAACGCGCCAACTTTCACCTGATCGAGTAGCAGCGCCAGATCTAGGGAGAGCCTATTGAAGCGAAGCCACCTGATTTGTTCGCTGGGGTCGGGCGCGCCAGAAGGGAATTCTTTGGACAGCAATTCTTCTGCTCGACGCGCGGCAGCAAAGCCTAATAGGTCGATCGCGCGCGCACCATCCCATAGCGCGAAAGGTGAAACCTCGCTCCCCTCATTCTGAGCCGGCTCTTGTCGTGGAAGTCCTTCAAGCAAGGGCGCGAGCGTCGGCTCGCTTATCATGGCAGCTAAATCGGGCCGAGCCGCGGTCAGCCACTCGATTACCCCCGGTGCTTTCATCAATTCAGCCGCGGCGGGATTCTCCGTGGCCCGTTGCATGTCCGGCAGAATGGACGATCGGAACCGGTCGACCGTTCGAGCCCAAGTTTCAAAGGAGCCGATGGCCGGCGAGGCGCATGGACCCTCGGCCGGGCGCTCCGCCCACGAGAGGCGAAAGAATTCCTCGTACACTACGATGACCGCTTCCAGTAGGAGTCTCGCCGCTAAAGTGCATTCGGGAAAGAGGGCTGCAACGTGGCTGCCATAGTTGGGATGGACATAGCTATTGAGACTTCCGCGAGCTCTCTCAAGACGCGGCATCGCTGCCGCCATTAGTCTCAGAGATGGCCAACCCTCCCCGGCCAAGATCATCTCCTGCGACAGTGGACCAAGAGATGTCCATGCGGCTGACAAATAAAGCTCAAGTCGTTCGCGATCTGCACTCAGGTTTGAACTCGCCAGGTGAGCGAGTTGTTCGGCGTTTAGGTCGAGAGCGTGTAGCCGCTGCACCTCTTCGCACATCGTCCGCAGCGTCAGTGCGGCAAATAATAGATCGCCCGTGGTCGAACCGTCGAGGAAAGCCCGTTCCAGAAGCAGCCAACGCGGCCAAACCACCGAGCGGACCTTCGGCTGCGTGATCGCATGGATGCGGCGGATTATTATAGGCCGGGTCTCGGTGTCCTTCGGTGGACTACCCTCCGCCCACTGTCGCATCGCGGCTGTGGCCGCGGCGAGCCTCTCGTCGTCTCTGCAGCCGTTGGTGAGGGGTATGCCGTGGTTTCCGGCGGCTCGTCTTCGTAGCGCGTCATCAGCCTTTGACAACAGGGCGGACACGCCAGCTAGGGAGGCCCAATGATGTCGCCATGTGGGAAACGCAAGTGCGGCCGGAGCTTTGGACAACGGACAGTCCTCCACTAAACGATGTCGAGAGCGGTTTCGTTATCGGTGTTCCTAGACCGTCAGCCTCGTCTGTCGCGTCCGTCGGGCGATTGTCCAGCTCGATTGGTCTCGGACTTCTCGGGCCGCCGGGAATTCGTCTTCTATCGCAATGCAAAAGCGATCGCGCCAAGCAGCGCCGCACAACCAGAAGCCAAGGCTGCCCTGGAGTTCCACTTGGATTGTAGAGTGTACGTTTGTAGGAAATCCACGACTGTTCCACTGTGATCCTTGACGTTCACTGGCACGCCGCCGTACCCAACTCCTATATTTGCTGCCGGTCCCGCTTCGACCTTGGCATAGGCCGCAGTGACCCAGAAGATGGCCGATAGAATGCCGGAGATGACTGCCCCGGAGCTAATGAGGATTTTTATTACCGTCATCATCGATGATCTCCCTATTTCCGCCGATGAACGCCGTGTAATATGTCAATTTCACAAATCATTGTAGCTGAGGATCGACCATGACCAGCCGCTGGGACGCCCTAAGTAGTGCTCTGACGGCCTTCCATCAACGGATTCGTGAGGACAGCTTTATCGCTGGAACGCTCGCAAATCAGATAGGTGCCACATTCGCTGACTACATTGAAATTCCGCATCCCAGCCGCCTGAAGTTCTACTCCTATGCGCCCGGGCCTTCCGCCGAGTTCGATAAATACGTAGAGGCCGGCAACGGCGTGGCCGCCGTCTCCCAGACCCGGGACAACAGGTGGCAGTTTGCCATTGGTGTAATCACGCAACAGTCGCCACCCGTGCCACCGGAGTTCCAGTTTTATTGGCCTATTCACATCACGGTCGGGCACATGATTTACGCTGAAGATTCAATAACAGAGCGAAAAGTTGAGATTCCCAAAGCAGAAGGAGGGTACAATGTTGAACCCTTCTGCGCTCAGATGTATGAGGGAATCATGAATTCCTTCACGCGTAGTGCCTCTCCCCAAAGCTCCGCCCGTTACGGATTTTTTAGCTACTAGTCTAATTAGCCAAAACTATCCGCCGTTGGAACGCGCCGGTGGCGGCCCCGGTGCACCAGCCTCATCCCTGGGTGATCGGATTGGATTGTTGCGCGGCTAACTGATCCGTAAAGGAGGGTGCGTCGGGAAATAATCGACGCGCCTCATTCAATTGATTTTCAAGCTGCACGACCATCACGCGTCGCTTTGCGGCCAACAGCGGATCCTCGTCAGGTCCGGCCGCGGCGCTGCTCAGAATCAGATGCGCCAATTGGCATTGGCTTATTAGCAAATCGGCAATCTCGCGTACCATCCCAAACTCTGTTTGCTCCTGTGGATTCCCGGTATTGGCGAGCAGATCGACCATACCCCGCGTTTCGGCGAGCTGCATATAAAAGGTAACGACCAGAGTGGGGCGCGGAAGCCTGCTGATGCGGTCGGCCACGGCCGGAAAAATGACGGGAACCGGGGTATTGAACAAATACTTGATATGAGACGTGGGCACCCTCATCGCCCCGCTTTGGATGAGGAAGCAGGCGCCCAACTGGCCCATGGGCGCTTTGCAGAGCTCGGCGACCTCGCTAGTGATCGCCGAAGTGACCTTGGTAATCTCTTCTTGGCGTTGTCCTTGAAGGGTTAGATAAACAGCCAGGGCGGCGCCGAGAGCACCGATTATGCCGCCGGCGACACTTCCCAGAGACGAGGCAATCTCTCCCGACTTCGAGTTGAGAAGAGATGCTATCAGCCAGCAAAGAGTTGCCGCCGCTAAGAAAAGCGCCAGGCCAATAACAACGTTTTGATTAATCATCTTGGATGGCCAACTTCGAATGGCTCTCAACGCAAAGGATGAACAACGACCAACAAAGTTTTTTGGGCGAGCGCTTCTTACATTTTTCAAAATCGCTGAGGCACTTGAAAACACCGGTTGCGTAGTCTGTTTCGTCATCGTCCTTATCTGCGAATCTTATCGATTCCTCGACGTAGCTTTTAGCCAAGTCCTTATAGAGCCTGACAAAACGGCCAGAATCTAGTGTCATCTTGGATGGCTTGATCTGCCTCATAATGAGAAAAGCAAGATCGCGCAATTGCCTGCTCGGATGGTCATCGTAAATTCTTCTGAGGACGTCCAAGGCGTCCTCGATGATCTGCTCTTCATCCATCGGCTGATATCTCGCGGTCCAGGGTTAGTCAGAACCTTACTCGCCATTACGCTTGCCCCCATTTCTCGGTCGCGTCCGTCGACCTACTATCCGGATCAGCTTGCGCGGGCTGCTCAAGATGCTTCTTTTGTTGCTCACCGTCATTTTCATCGTTGGGGGCCGGCCCACCGGATTGCACTGAGTAACGAGCGCGGTTCTGCGCTATCAACGTCTGTTCGGCTTCCTCGCTCATCTTGGGCGAGTTTTCTACTGCCAAGAAAGGTATCCGAAGACGCACGGCGCTGCCTGTGTAATTGCGCACATAGCAAGCGAACTCGGTCGAGTTTGCGCGCTTGGTCATGCTGCTGATGAAATCTGAAGTGGTGCGCATGTCGGGAGCGAGCGCCCGTGCGTCCTTGTCGGAGACCCCGCCCGCCAGCTTTATGCTCGTATTCGCCGCTACCGCCGCCCGCAGCTTTCGCTCGTCCAGCTGATCGAGATGTTGGTGTGCGATCACTAGGCCCACATTGAACTTGCGGGCCTGTGACAAGAGCTTCTCCAGATTATCATCGAAGTACTCCGCGGCTTCGTCGATGATAAGGAACGCGGGATTGCGCTGCTCTGCTTTCAACGCTACCCGCTCGTACGCGGCGGCGATGACGAGCGCGATCATGTAGCGGCCGAAGAGCGCAGAGGCGTCCTCTTTCAGGAGAGCCTTGCTGGTGTTGATCAGGATGACCTTCCCCGACTGCATCGCGTCGAACATATCGAGCTTGTTCTCCTTCGCCGAGAACATGCGATCGAAGCTCTGGACCCGGAGCACGCCGTAGAGCCGGCGGGCGACCTGCTGCTTCGTAGGAGCGGACTCGAAGAACTGATTGTTGAAGTACCCCTGCGAGGTCAGGTCGAGGTTCCGGATGTGCTTCGCGAAGGGGCTCGCGTCGAGCGACTTTGCCTTGTCCTCGAACAGCTCGCGCAGCGTATGGATCGTCGCTCCCGGGATGCTGAGCATGAGGCGGGTCACGTACGCGAAGGTCGTGTTCTGCTTGCTGGTCAGCTCGGCGGCGATGGCGCCGAAGATGTAGTTGAAGAGTTCGACGGTGCCGGCCTCGACCTGCTCCTTGATGCTCTGCGAGTATCGCCGCATGCGGCCCGTCGGTATCGCGAACATATTGAGGGCCGGCGGATGCTCCACATCTTCAGGATCGATCAGTACCAGCTTGTCGGCGAGCTTCCCGCCAGGAGCGAACAGGTCGAGCCGCTGGATCTTTCGCAGCATCTCGCCCTGGCTGTCGACGATGATGAGGGCGGGCGGCTTGTCGCGTTGTAAGTCGCTCAGGATGAGTCGCTGGAGGAGCTGCGTCTTTCCGTGGCCGGAGCCACCCACGACGTGCATATGCTCGTAGCGTTGTTCGTCCGATATCGCGAACGGCACCGGCGCATAGAACAGCGCCTCCAAGGGGGTATCGTGCAGGTACGCGGAGACGATCTCGCGCGGCGACCCCTTATGCTTATCCGGCATGATGAGCTTGGAGGCCGGCGCCCCGAAATCCGCGCCTGAGGCCTCGTGGAAGTTGCGGTCGAGCTGCCTGCGCAGGCTCACAAAGAGGCCGATCTGCTCGACGTCGTCGGCGAAGAACGGCAGCATCACGGATTGCACTGACTTGCCAGCCTCCGGCAGCACGTCGACGAGCGGGAACGTCGCGAACGATTTCGACCTCGCCGCACTTGGAGAATTCCTTCGGCGTGCTTTTCGCGATCGAAGGCAGCCGGGCGATGAGGTCGAGGTAGGCCTTCCCGAGCGTCTTGTGGAAGACCTCCAGCGTGCGGGGAGCGTCGACAGACTTCCGCTGATTGGCGATCAGCTGGTCGCGGTAGCGCCCCTCTTCGATCGTGTTGGCCGGCGGGAGAGGCGGCAGGGGATTGGTCAGTCGCTCTTCCTTGTACAGCTCCTCCGCGATCACTGCCATCGTCTGAAAGACCTTGTAGGCAGGAAGGTCATCGCGGATCGCGTCGATAAAGCGGTCGAGGTACGCGTCCATGAACTTGTCTGCGTCGGGGAAGTTCGCCGAGATGCTGCGCTGCTCGGTCTGGGCATAGAGCTGGTCAGTCGGCACCGGCCGGTTCACGTACCACTGGACCCCTCTGACGACGGCGAACGCGAGCGCGATGGGAATGAGCATGGTCGCGCCCACGAGGAGCGCGAAGATGATGACCAAGGCGAGGAGGACGGCTATCGCGGCGTTCGCGGCCGGGTCCGTCGACCTCGTCGGCCATTGCAGCCAGTCGTCGATCTTCATAGCTCGTACGTCTGCTTTTTACCCATCTCGGCACTGCCGGAGATGACGGCCTTCAGGACCGCCAAGCGCTCCCTGATCTGCTCGACCACCAGATTGGAGTAGGCGGGGTCGGGGGAGTAGACCGTGAACGGCCGAAGGAGCATCTCCCTGACCGAGACGTGCTGCTTCGGGTTCGTGAAGCGGAAATTCACCGACCTGTCCATGAGGTAGCCGATCGCCCAGGTGATCGGGGAGCCGAAGAACAATAAGCCCCCCAGGAGAACGAATTGGCCGCCCGAGCGACCAGCGGAGAAAATCGTGGTGATAACCGACGGCACGAGCATCCAGAAGCCGATAAGGCCCGCTAAGGGAGAAAATGCCTGAAGGATGCCGGCCGTCATGTATTCTCGGCGGCTCGGCGGCGGCGTCGGCGGATCAAGAATGATGATGTGGTCGAGAAGCCCTCTGACAGCGATGATGGCTTTCTCCTCTTCGCTGAACTGCACGGCGCAGATCACGAATTGCGACGTTTGGCTCCCGAGGCCGGTCGTCTGCTGACGATGATCAATGGTGACACGCATGCCCCTCCCCGGGAGCTGTTGCGCGATTTCACCGGCAACCCTTGGTTGCTGTCAAGCGACTTCATAATAAAACTGGCCGGGCCAAACCGCGTTCCGCGCACCACGTGATGCGCGCGCTCAGATATCGAACTCCTGGCGCTTGCCCTTAAACGACTGCTTTATCGCGTTCGTATCGAGCGGCAATTCCCGGCGAGCCTGGGGGCGCGGTTTGTCGTCAGCGCGCGAGGGAGACCCGATGTTAACGCTGGATATAGCGCGGCGCAATCGTCGGAGTTTTCGCAGGGTGTAGAAAAAGGCGGCGCAAAGGACGAAGATGACTGACGTGGCAATGAGCTCGAAATCTTGTTACGTTCGAGTACTCTTCCGAAACTGTCCTGATGACGTGATTAACAAGGGACTCGTCGGGCTGGATGGGCGGCCCGGCTCCGGTACTTTGGTTTGGCGCGCCGTTGGCGGCCGACATCGGCCCGTCGCAAAACGATCGCACAATATAGCAGGTATTGCCCGGAGTTTCCGCTTCGCAAAGGGCTTTTGCAAAATCCCTAGCTTCGCGCTCGGTTTGTGCGACTTGCTGGCGAATGTTGATACTGGGCTGTGTCGGTCTCGCAAGGGCAGTACATTGATTATAAAAAACCGCGACTGGCCAACATGGTTTCACGAACTTCTCTATAGGCGAAATTTCGAGTGCACAGTTTCGATTGGCCTCTGCCATCGCCAACTCCTTTGTCGCTCTATTGGTGGAGAAGCCTGTCACGGTCTTCAGCGGAGTGCCGCTACTATCGCCCACCAAGCCTGCCGAGATTGCGCCATATGAGAAGGCGCTTGTTGCAGACGTGCAAAGAAGTGCCGCGCCCGTTACCAAACCAAGGCGCATGAGCGACCCTCCAATAGCTGAACTTTTGTTTGGTTTGCCCTATGGGAGGTCATCCTGGCCGCACTCAAAGTATCCCAAACTTCGGACACTAATAGCCTTAATCGTGGACAGAAAGGCGAGGCGGCCCGTGTGCACCGGGCCGCCTCTAACTTCTCCCGTTAAGGAGCAGTCCAGTCTTCAGTTACCTGAAGTCCGTGAGCTTCGAAGTATGCGAGCACCAAGCTCACGCGCCAGACCGGGTGCGAATTTCTGTGCGTACCCAACTTCTGACACCGTGGGAACGGATCATCAGTGTAGTCGGGGTCGTACATCATCCTCCAGGTATGAGCGCGGGAGTACGGCCATCCCATTCTACGAAGGTCTTTCCAGCCTACAACGAGTGGTCTCACGATCGACATTGCAAAAGCTCCTGATTTGGGAGCCTCGCAAGGCCGCCCGGTTACCTCCGGTAGGCAGCGCAACCATATGAGAATCCGCGCACAACCGCAAGATGCACATAGCGCATCATGGCGCTTCGCTTCCGAGGAGGAACGAGTCGCAACAGCCCCGAGACGACGCTTCGAGGCGAGATTGCCGATGCACATGACGCATTCGTGCCGCCTCTTTCTGTGAAAATCGCGGCCGAATTCATCTATACATCTATACGGCGGACGCCGAGGATATCGGCGCCAATGCCTTCACGGGTCGACCGTGATCTGGTAGTACTGGGGGTATTTTCGGGGGTACCGAAAACCGGTTGATGCAGTTAGGCCCATGAATTGAGGATATCTGCGGCGCGTGTGATTCCGCCCCTGGCACCAACGATTTTCAATCAATGACAAGGACTTAGAAGCTTATTACGAAAAGTTGCCTGGCAGACGATACAGGGTTGGGGACGCATTGGGGACGCAGACCGGCTTTGTGCCTGCACGTCGCCCTCTGTCGATCCATCAGCGATGTTTTCAAAGGTGTCTCCGGTCGGGTTCGCGCACCTGCGCGCGAGCGGAGACCTGCGATCGGCCCGGCAATCATCCAATCACGCCGAACGGCGTCAACGATGCGACGCGGCGTAGGGCGCGCTGGTACGCCAGGGTCGTCACACTCCGCCCGATGAACATTTCGCGGGACATATGACCGCGGCCGCCGCTAGGACGGCGCTACGTTGGGCCCCCGGAAGCGAACTACGCCATAAATGGCTTAAACTACGCCATAAATGGCTTAAACTATGGGCAGCATTGGCCTCGCGCACGACTAGTCGCGATTAACCTCACCGTTCAGGCAGCACCGAGCGAAATGACCGCTCGACTTCTCGATCTCTTCATGGACCTCAATGACGCGCCCTGCCCAGGGATGCCACGGGTAGAGAACTTCACAACTCTCAGTCCTGTGGGTGTTCTGAAGCTTCGTTGTACAATACCAAGCGGCGCCACTCGACCATCGGCTACCTCAGCCTGGCCGAGTTCGAAAAACAGGCGCAATTAGCTTAGCATGGTGTCCACGAGACCGGGTGCAGGCCAATATTGGGGTCAACTCTCATGGAAGTTGAACCACCGTTTGATTTCGAACCGCCGCCCTGGCTTCCGGCGTCGGTTCATCCGCTTGCAAAATCCATTTACGAACGCGCCACATCATCTGAAGCCAAAGATCAGTTAGCGTTGCTCAGTCGCCTTGCGACCGACGAGCGCATGAAACGTGTCTGGCGCGAATTGGTTGGCAAAGGGGACATTGCCGGGGGACAGAAATTCAGCGGTCCTAATGAGTTTTACGAGTGGCGGGAGGCAGCATTCAAACGCGAGAAAGCGGCCGAGTGTCGGGAAAAGGGCGGCGACCGCAACAACGCTACAGCCGACCTTCTTGAATTCAAGGCGCCAGCAACCACCGAGCCTCCTGTACAATCCCAAACGCCACAAGGGTGGTCTGGGAACGACTGTGCAGCTTATTGCTTCTTTCATAGTGCCTTTCATATTGGTCGCGATCTCGAACCACTTACAAAACGTGAAAATCTACGACACGCTATTGCCGGATATCACGAAATTAAACAACAGATACATCGTCTCGCGCGAGAGCTGCGCTCGATCGGTCTGGAGCACTATGAAGGCACTTTAGCGCAAATCGCCCGGGACGTTCGTGAGATTGCATCCCAGATGACGGACGATTCTGAACTAGATATACTTGTGGTTGATCGAGAACGGCGCGACCTTCGGCTGCAGAGCTACGTTGTTCAGCTTGCACAGGTCACTTCCGCGATCTTTGGCAGTGCGCTCTATCGCACCATCGCTACAACGGCGACGGTCGCGCTTGAATTGGAGGAGCGTGTTACAGGTCCCCAAATCCGGCACATCCTTGATAAATTTCCGGAGTATGAAATAGCAAAATGGGTTAGTTAAATTGCTTATAATTCGATTGCACCCGGCAGCACCGCTTGAATGTGCGCCTGGTGATTGCCAGCGATACTGTTTTGTCGTCCAGCCCACAACGGCCAAGATGCGAGTGTAACATCTGACCGAAACCGCGTTCCGCACTACGCGGGGATGCAAGGCCCTAACCTCCACTCTCGACGCGATTTTGTCTGGCAGTGGACCCTATGCGCTTTAGCTCACGCGAAAAGCGGGCCTAAAACCCAGAATTGTAGGTGTAATGCGCGCAACTATTTGCAGCTCCGATGAGGGCGGTGGCGCCCTCCGTTGGAGACCTGATTTATGAATGACAAAGCCAAGACCTACGATATCCGCGAGATTTGTGCGCGGACACGTTTGAGCCGAACGAGCATCTACGGGGAAATCAAATCCGGCGCGCTCAAGGCCCGGAAGGCGGGGCGCAGGACGGTCATACTCGCGCAAGACTTTGAGGAGTGGCTCGAGCACCTGCCCCTCGTGCGGCCGTCGCGGGAGGTGCGGCGATGAGCTCGACCGCGATCTTTAACCCGAGCCGCCTCACCGACGGTTTGACGGAACGCACCTACAAGACGTTGCCCGCCGAGATTGACGCCGAGCGGCAGAAGCTCGTCGGCTGGCTTGAAGGAAAGTATGGCGGGCACCAGAGGTCCTCGAACCTGGCCGACCGCCTCGACAACTGCCGGCGAAAGCAGCGGTGCAAGTCGGCAGCCTGCCCGGTGTGTGCGGCCGCGACCGTGGCGCTCGCCGTGACGGCGATCTGGCCGTTCTTGAAGAACCACCCAGATCGAAAAAAGCTGGTGTGTGTCTCCGGCATCCCGGCCGACGGCCAGGTCGCACCGGGGAAACTGAACGCTGCTGATCACCGTCGTCGCGAGCGGCGCTGGAAGGATGCCTTCAGCCGGGCCGGGGTGACCTGGTTCCTCGGGGCGTTCGACTGGTCGTTCAACACCCACTCGCAAGGCAAGTATTCCGACCACTGGTCTGTCCACTTTTACGGCTTCACCGCGACCGCCGATCCCAAGGCCCTCAAGAAGGCACTCAAGCAGCAGTTCCCCAACACCGCCATCGTGGTGCGCCCGGTCCATGTCAAACCTTGGGACGGGAGCAAGGACGCCATTCGCTATATGTTGAAGACCCGTTTCTGGCGTCGGATCGCGACCGACAACGGACAGCGGCACGCTTCCAACGGCGGCAAGCGCAACTGCAAGGACACGGACAAGCAGCCGCTCAAGTCGAAGCAGAAGCGCGAGCTGCTGCTGCACCGCGACGAGCTCGGCATCCAGGGGCGGTTCATGCTGCGCGGGCTGCGTTTCGTGATCATGAAGGGGCACGGTTGGGTGATCACCGACTTGCGGTCGCGGTCCCGCAAGGTTGGAAGGGTCTAGAACGAGGAAATAGGCCCGGAACTCGAGGGCACGTTCGAAATATTCAACGAACTGCCGCCGCGGGCTGTTTCCGGCCTGCGGCGGCAAGCCGGCGGTAAACTGTAAAAAGAAATCAGCACACGCGCGACGCTCGCAGCATGTGAGACGTACTCGCGTGGGCACGCCGCCCGATATGTCGGCAGGCCGATCTCGGCACCCCGATATTGCGCTGCCACGCGACCGGCGAGCCGACCAACCAACCAGGACAAACAGCAATGCCTACCGATCGAGACGACACGCGTCGTCGTTCAGGGAAAGACAAGCCGTCATCGAAGCGGGCGAAGTGGAAGGCGCGAGTACTGCGCCGAGGATCGCTCACCGGCCCCGCCTTCATCGAGTTCACTTTTCCGACGAAGGGCGGCGGCGAAAGCGTGTTGCGCACCGCGTACAGCAACCTGGGCAGGCGGCACATCGGTCACTTGCTGGACCAGTTCGCCGATTATTTGCCCGTCTTTCCGGCTGACGCGGCGAAGACCGACGACGCGAAATACAAGTTCATCAAACGCGTCGTCGATGCCGTTTCGGGGGCGGCCGAGCTTCTGCCGGATCGGACCGGCTTTATCGATCGCAGCACATTCGTCACCCACAGCGAGATCCTCCACGCCGACGGAGCACGCGTTCCGGTTCCCCGCGATCTTAGCCCGGATGCACCTAGATTCGACGATACCAAAGGAACGCCGCAAGGTACGACGGACCTCGTACTGAGTGTGGCCAAGCAGTCGACGTATCTGGCGTTCGCCATCGGCGTTGCCCTCGCCGCGCCCTTGCCAACCTATGTGAACCTTTATCGACGGGATGGTGACGACCTGCCGTCGCTGGTCCGGGAAACGGCTGTGTTCAACTTTTCCGGAACAAGCAGTTCCGGCAAATCATCGATCTGCCTTGCCGCAATGACGCTGGCGGAGTCCTCGCTGCGCGCCCAACCCCTTGACTTCACCCGGCGTGGCCTCGCTGAACTGGCGAGCGACAGCAACGACCTGCTGCTCGTCCTCGACGATACCGAAAAGGCCGAGGATGGAGCGCTGGTTCAGGTCCTCAAGAGCTTGGTGAACATGGTCCCGAGCGGCCAATCTAAGGCCATCTCCCGAGGGGCCGACCAGTACCCGCCTCTACGCTGGAGCACGTTCGCCCTGTCCAGCAGCCCCCGGTCGGTTCCTGACCTTGCCCGCGAACGGCGCTGGGCAATGTCCGCAGGCGACAAGGTCCGCCTGTTCAACATCAGCGTGCCTGGTCCCGCTCGGGGCGGCGTCTTCGACCGTATCGGATGTGCCAAACGCGATCGCGCAAAGCACAGCGTTCAACTGATCGGCAAGCTCGAGCGCGGTTATTCGAATCATCACGGTCACGTAATGCCTGACTGGATCGGTTACCTGATGGCCGCGAACCGTTGCGACACCATCATGGCGCTCGTCGAAGCCTTCATCAAACATGTCGGGGTCGGGGACCATGGTTGGGAGCGACGGTTCGCCCAAAAGTTTGCAGTGGTCTATGCAGCGATGAAAATGGGGATTGGTGCCGGGTCGCTGCCTTGGCCGTCGACCTTGCCGCTGAAGGTGGCGACCAAGTGCTATCGCAAAGCTCGCGCGGCGGCCGACACCGACCAGGAGCGAGTTGCTAAAGCTATGTTCAAATTACACCACATCCTCAAGCATGATGAGGGCGCGGTCGCCGAGCGCAAGCGGCCGGACAAACCGGTGAAACTCGGGTCGAATACCATCGCGATCCGCTTTAAGAAGAGCGGGCGCGTCAAGTACGGCGTCCGTCAGTCGGCCTTACGCAAGCTTCTCCGCACGAAGGCGGGGCAGGAGATATTTACGCGTCGCCTTCAGAAGGCGGGCGTTTTGGAAGGCGGCGACGGTCACGCTGGCACGACCCAAGTGCGGTTCCCGATCGCCGTGAACGGCAAACTGGTTAAGCGGCCGCGCCTTTGGGTCCTCGACAGCAAGAAACTGTCGCGCCTCATTGCCAAGATCAAACAATAAGCCGGTTGACGATTTGGCATGATTGGGCCTTCCGCGAATTATCTACGGCTTTGAACTACGCACGAACCCGTTTTCGCTGGTGGTGAAGACGCAATGACATAATAGGCTTCCTTGACCGTTCCGATTGGCTCACCCTCGTGTTCCTTCAGATCGGCTGTAGTCCCACATCGTGAGCGCGATCCCGGGGCTGCACGAGGGTACGACTGCCGCGCCACTTAGGGAATCGCGCCCGCGACCATAGCGAACGAGCGTGCCCACGAAATATCAATCGACCGTGGTCACGAAATTCCTGAATCAGAATCACAGCTGCGCCCGCGATCCCGATCCTCATCCAGACGACGATATCGCTCGCCGGTACGTGGGCACGACAGTCCAGAGCGCAATTGAACGTCTCGAGTGTCTGGAAGGTAGCTGATTAGGCGTGCGTGAGGCCGTGTGCGCGACAAGCGAAGAAGATTCGCCGATTTAGAAAAAGAAGGCTTTCTGGGCGATTTCTGGCCTGAATTTTCAAACAACTGCACTTGCGCTGCTCAGCCGCCCTCCATCGGGAATTGAAATTCGATCCACACCAGCCCATGCGCGCCGAGGCGATACCGCCGCACCGACCAGTCTGCGGGAACTGCACCCTCGACGGGTCGCGGTGACGCCGGTCCGCGCTGATCGTCCGAATTTCGCCTGCCCGTACCCGCGACCGCGCGGTCACCGGTCCCATCTGACGTTTGATTCAATCTCCTGAATTGAGCGCATCGCATATTCCAATCGACTACGGAGCGTGAGCCAGATTTGCTGTCTCACGTCTCACTTGTTGCAGACGCTGCTGTTTACAGTTTGGGCAAACGCCTTCTGCCGGATGGCGGCTAGACCACCGCAAGTGCAGTTCGTTGCAAATCGACAGCAAAAATCGCCCAATAAGCCCTAATCACGCTCGTAAATGCCTTGAATGGGCGAAACTTTCACATTCGTGCATACGGCGTCACGCCATCGAGGATAGGTCGACGTCATCTGTGTTCGTATGCACGCTACGTGTCTTGTTATTCGGGAGTACCACCGTGGCCACGAGCCCCCCACGACACCCCTCTATAGTCGCCTGGAGCATGCGGGTGTAACCGTGGGCACGACGGTCACTCGACTGGGGAATTCCGTGACCACGCCGCAGCCGTCAGGCGACGTACCCCGAATGGCTCGCCGTAATGCCGGGCAGAAAATGGGCGTACCGTCGCAATGTGCGCCGTGGCGCCGTCACCCCGAAATCCGGATGTGCTTGTTGTTCCGACGTAGGTGCGCGTCTCGAGATCGCGGTCCCACCTGAGGA
>CAWBDV010000020.1:0-209064 GCA_963787675.1 uncultured Alphaproteobacteria bacterium
CCAAAACGCCTGGAATTTCATAGGCCTACCGAGCCCAAGCGGCTTTAATCCCGCGCTATGGCCGTGAGTGGTGGCCCGGCGGGAAGCAGGTGAGATTTAGGGGATTAGGACTCGGTTGCCAAGTCTCTCACAGGCCGGCCGCTGGTGTCGCACTGCACTTGATTGTGAAGAGCCATCCCTCGCCTTCGAACTTCGGAATCAGATCGCGCGGCCATCCGAAGGACGAAGCTAGCCGCACCCGCGCCGCGCACCCGGCGTCGGAGGAGCCGTGCGCCGGCTTCCAACGTCGGGCATGACCGCCTTCAGTCGACGATCATCGACGGGCGGCTAGGTTTGCGAGGCGCGGCCGGGATGATGAGCTTCCTCATGAGCCGGCCGCCTTTTTCCGCCTTACAAGTCTCAGCGAGCCGCTAGTGCAGAATCAATTTCTGCACGCGCCAGTTCGCGGTTTCGGCGGCGTAGATTTCGTGCTCGGACGGACAGGCGAGGCCGTGTGCGCCGGAGAACTCCTTGAGCTGGCGGCCGGAGCGGCCGATTACGCCGAGCACCTTGCCGTCGAGCGTCACCTTGAAGATGCGACCGGGGAAAGTCGATTCGCCGACGAACATCACTTGGTTCGGCGCGGGCGTGATGCAGAGCGAATTCGGCGCGCCGATCAGCTGCTTGAGGCGCTCGCCCGTCGGCGTGTTGCCGTAGACGGCGTGCGTGCCGGGCTCCGGCGGGACGTCGATCGAGAACATGCGCAGGAACTTGCCGTCGGTGTCGAACACCTGGATGCGGTGATTGGTGCGATCGCCGACGTACACGTTATTGTCCTTGTCGATCGCGATCGAGTGCGGGAGGCGGAACTGGCCCGGTCCCGTTCCCGGCTCGCCCCACGACTTCACCCAGCTGCCGTTCTTGTCGTATTTCGCGACGCGTGAATTGATGTAGCCGTCCGAGATGTAGATGTTGCCGGCGCTGTCCCAGGCAACATCGGTAGGCTGGCGAAACAAGCCGTCGATCGGCGGCAGCGGCGGGTTGACGTGCTCCCACGGCTTGGTCTCGTCGTCAGCGGATTCCTTGCGGCGGCCGAACACCCAGATCACTCGGCCGGCCGGGCTGAACTTGACGATCATGTCCGAGCCCTTGTCAACAGCCCAGATGTTATCGTCCTTGTCGATGCGCACGGTGTGAGCAAACGCCCAGGCATACAACCCCTTCCCGATCTCGCCCAGAAATTCGCCGCTCGCCGCAAACTCGAGAAGCTGCGCCGCCGACGGCGCATAGGCCGGTCCGTGAGCGCTGTTCGAGCGCGTGAAGACGAAGATATGGCCCTTGGAGTTCACCGCAACGCTTGGCACCTCGCCGAAGTTCATGCCGGGCGGCAGCTTGAGGAAATCCGGCACCGAATCGAATGCGATCTCCGGCACGCTTTGCTGGGCGAACGCGGGCGCAACGAAGGCAGGCGCAGCGATAAAAGCGAGACAGGCAAGCAGAAGCCTTTTCATAGATCCTCCCATTAATTGTTGTTGGCGCCGCGTCATTGTCCTCGTGTGTCAACCGATCGCAAGCAGCATTTTGCACGTCCACGTGAAGCTAGCACGGGTCATTCCGGGGCGCCGAAGCGCAGCGTAGGCGAGCCCGGAATTTATAGCCCTCGGTAGCTTTGGTGGGATTTGTTGCTGCCTGGCTGCGGCTTCGCGAACAACATCTGCGCCTCATGTGCAATTCGTCCGGCGAACATGTATTCTCGCCGAAACGCGGCGCCGGAAGAACCGGCGAGCTTGGGAGGACAACATGCGCAGATGGACGAGAATATTTGGGGTCATCATCGCCGGCGCGTCGAGTATGGTCGTGCTCGCGGCGACGGCCTCCGCCGCCGAAGTGGTGCTCGTCACCACCGCCGCCGTCGAGCAGATCATGAAGGGGGTCATCCCGACCTTTGAGATGTCGACCGGCAACACGGTGCGCATGAGCGTCGACGGCACCGCGACGGCCGTCGCCAAGGTCTTGGACGGCAGCTATCACCCCGATCTCGTGCTCCTCGGTCCCGACCCGCTCGGCGAATTGGCCAAGGCCGGCAAGGTCGATGGCGCGACCATCACGCCGGCGTTCCGCTCGCGGATCGGTTTCGCGGTCCGCGCCGGCGCACCGAAGCCCGACATCAGCACCCCGGAGGGCTTCAAGAAGGCGCTCCTCGACGCCAAGTCCATTGGCTACAGCATCGGTCCGAGCGGCGAGTATTTCTCCAAGGTCTTGATCCAGCGGCTTGGCATCGCCGACGCGCTCAAGGACAAGATCAAGAACGTGCGCGGCATGCCGATCGGGGCTGCCGTCGCTCGCGGCGATGTCGAAGTTGGCATCCATCAGATCGCCGAGCTGATGCCAATTGGCGGCATCGATATCGTCGGCGCATTGCCGGAGGCAATTCAGAGCCATCCGATCTACGCCACCGCCATCGTCACGAACGCGCAGCAAGCCGACGCCGCCCGCGCGCTGTCAAAGCTCCTGTTCGCCGAAAGCTCGGTGCCGGTGATCAAGAAGAACGGCATGGAGCCATATTGAGAAGAACACCCTCCCCTGGAGGGGGAGGGTCGGCACGAAGTGCGACGGGGTGGGTGGCAGCGCTGCCGCTGATTGCGGCGCTAAGTGTGTTGCGCGGCCGTCACCCACCACCCGGCCGCTGCGCGGCCGACATCCCCCCTCCAGGGGGAGGTGATTTAAGGGGCGATCAATCGCCCAGAAGCGCCGTGTTGACTATTCCCCCTCCCCCTTCGGTCTCTCGCTCCGTCTCTTCAGCGTGTTGAGCACGATACCGGCGAGGGGGACGATGACACTTGGAATGATCGAACTCGATCGGATTGCGAAACGAATTGCGAAGTTCAGTGACCTCGGTCTCGATGGCGCGAAAATCAGAAACGAGACCCTCCATGGCGGTCGCGTTGACCTGACGCGCGAGTTCGATGTCGCGCGCCGGTTTGATGCGCCCTGCGATGAGGATGAGCACCAACGCAATCACCAGGCTTGCGGACCCCACAGCGACCGCGGCCCATACGCGGCCCCATATAGGTTCCAGCGCAAAAAAGGCGGCAATCCCGAGCATCACCAGGCCAAACACCGCGACCAGAGCGGCAACGCCGGTGACGCCGGAGCGCGTCAGCATACGGCGCGCTTGAATGTCCGCAATGATCGCGTTCGCCCGCACAAGCGCGCGCAAATTGGCGACGATGCTGTCGGTTCTCATCTAATGTCGTCCGAGCCGGCGCCCAATGGCAATGCCGGCCACGAGGGCTACCGCCATGGCAGCCAAGGGATGGGAAGTTACAACCTCTTCCAGATCGTCAACGGCATCTGCGAACCGGCCCTGCAACTCCGTGAGCAGTTCCGCGTAATCGTATGGCTGCCCGTCGCGCGGTTCGGGCCGCTCGTCAGCGGCTGACGCCTCAGTGAGTGGCCGACAGGCCCCAGCAAGCTCGGCTCGCAATCTGTCGAGCTCTTCGTGGCGGGCATCTTGTCGTGCCATCAGCTTTTCCCGGACACCTGCCGCCAGCGTGCGCAGCGGCACCGTGCGGCGCAGGATACCGAAATCCGCGGAGACGGGTCAATTGCGCTTACCCGTGCAGCCACACCGGAGCATCCCGCTCCCAACGCTGATATTGCGACGGGCCGTCGATATCGAACATCAGGAGAGGATCGCAGACGCTACGCATCGCTAGCCCACTTGCTTGGGCTTGCGTTAGATGCCGCGCATAGCTTTGCGGGCCGTAGTCGAAGCGGAATTTCGTGAATGCGGGCGGCGCAAGACACAGCGCATTTGTGCCGTCCATGGCCTCGTCGGGCACGATCACGGCCTCCTCCCGACAGGCGATGAGCTTGGCAAGCGCAGCAGGCGTTGCCAGCGGTAGATCGATCGGCAGGATAAGTCCGCCGGAATCCGCGTCCTCGGCGAGCACGCGTGCGCGACACTCTGACAACGCGTCGTTGAGATCGGCATCATTATCGGCAATGGCGGCGACGCCATATTCGGCGGCAATCGCGGCGACGTGCTGATCGCCAGTGATCACGCGCACCGCGGCCGCGCCGGCCACAGCAATGGCAACATCGAGGGTGCGGCACAGGAAGAAAGTGCACAGCGCCTCGCGCGAGCGCGCGGACAGGCAGGACGCAAGCCGCGATTTGCCACGGTCGAGATGCTTGCAAGGGATGAGGACGACGAGGCTCATGACCGGCGATTGTCGGCGATCTCGCGCGCGAAGGCGAGGCACGCGCGTGCCAGAGCGACGCGGTCGGCGGCGTTGCGCATAACGGACGGCGCGACGAGCGCCGCAATGCCGAGAGCTTCGATCGCAGCTTTGAGGCCGGCATCGGTCTCATCGATCACGAGCCCATCAATCAAACCGGCATAATGACGCGCGACGGCAGCCGCGGTCGCCGGCTGGCCCAGTTCGGCCATGATTTTCGCCGCCGGGCCTTTGATGGCAGCACCGCCAACGATCGGCGAGATTGCGATGATCGGTACACGCCGCGCCTTCATCCATTCCCGCATGCCAGGAACAGCAAGAATCGGATCGACACTGAGAAACGGATTGGACGGGCAGATGATGATCGCATCGGGGTTAACCGATGCGAGTGCGGGGTTCATGCGAGCAGCAGTCGCGCCGCGATAGCTGATAGCAGTCACTGCCACCTTGCACGCCAGGCGGACGAAATAATGCTGAAACTCAAGTTCGCCCTCGGGGGTGGTGAGCATAGTGCGCACGCTCTCGTCGCACATGGGCAGAAGCGCGGGTACGACACCCAGCGCGCCGGCAAGCTCGGCCATGACGCGCGTCAGTGTCTCGCCGGCGCGCAGGCGTGTGGTGCGAAGCGCATGGGTAGCAAGATCGCGGTCGCCGAGCCGGAACCAAGTCGGCCCGCCGAGGCGGGCAACCTGATCCATGAAACTCCAACTCTCTCCTGCAATGCCCCAGCCGGTCTCGGGATTGGCAATGCCGGCAAGCGTGTACATCACGGTGTCGAGGTCGGGCGAGATGTGCAGGCCGAGATGCTCGAAATCGTCACCGGTGTTGACGACGACGGTCAGGCGCGCACCGAGGATTCGCGCTAGGCCGTCCGCGAGCTTGGCGCCGCCGACGCCGCCGGCCAGCGCAACGACGGTGATTGCGTCGTCAGGCTTCATCACGCCTGGGAGATGAACGCAATCGCCGGGCCGCATGACGAAATCGCCGATCGGCCGGCGCGGGCGATCGCGTCCGCCCTCGGCGGCGATCCCCAGCACGATCAGCCCTTGAGGCTGCCAATGCTCCGGTATGCCGAGCGCATTGCGCACCACGTCGGGGCAAAACAGCGGCGCACACATCCAGCACGAGGCGAGTCCTTCGGCATGGGCCGCGAGCATCAGGTTCTGCGCAGCCATGGCGGTGCCCTGCACGGACATCAGGAATTCGGCGTCGCTGCGGGCGGTGTCGCGATAAGAATCGGCGTGCTCCAGCGTCATGCAGACGACGGTCACGACAGGCGCGCTGGTGATGCGGGCGAATGAGCGCGCGACGTCACGGGCAATCGTTTCCTCGTTATCGCCGTCGCGGCGACGGTCTGCGGCGAGCCGCGCTCCCATCGCCCGCGCCAGCCCCGCCTTCGCCTCGGCTTTCTCGATCACGACAAAACGCCAGGGCTGGCGGTTATGCGCCGACGGCGCCGCGGCAACGCTTGCGAACAAACGCTCGAGAGTCGCGGGCGCCACTGCATCCGCACGAAACCGGCGGATCGAGCGGCGCGAGCGCAATGCGTCGTGAAATGCGGCCGCCGATAGGGGCATGCCACCCATCCCGTTCGACGCGTGGATTGTGAGCGGATCGGCGACCGGGGCTGGCGTCATCGAAAGAGATCCTTTTCCCGCGCGCGAACAAGTTCGTGCGCCGAACCGTCGCGACGCCCATACCCCAAACCACGCGCCAGCACCACCGGACGCCCTTCGTCGGCTTGCCCCATCACAAGTGAAGCAGCGGAAGCAAGCTCGTCGGCAAGTCCGACCTCGGTCGTCTCCAGCCGGCGGTGGAACAGGTCGGCGCGGCCACGCAGGTCCAGAAGTCCCGGAAAGCCGCTCATTCCGATTGCGGTGCCGATGGTGCCGTTGCGCCAGGCGCGGCCAATGCTGTCGATGATCACGACGCCAACATCGATACCGGTCGCAGCGTGCAGGCTGCGACGGATGTCGGCGGCGCTCCGGTCGGGATCGAGCGGCAGCAGCAAGGCCTGATCCGTTCCAGCGACGTTCGATCGGTCAATGCCAGCGTTGGCGAGCACCAGCCCGAGCCGGTGAGCGACGATGATGACGCCCGGCCGCTGGCGCAGCACTTCTGTCGAATTCAGCAAGGATCAGCTCGACGAGGCGCGGATCTTTCTCGGTTTTTGCCGCAAGCGCGATCGCGCGATCCGACGGCCTGACGGTCGCTAGATCGACCGTGCGGCCTTCCGCCTTGGAGACGATCTTTTGAGCCAGCACGAGGACATCGCCGGGCTGGAGGACAAGGCTCGCCTCGCGGAGCGCGGCCAGGATCAGCGTCGGAAGGTCGTCGCCGGTTTTGACCAATGGAATGCCGGCGAGCGCAGTCAGCACAAGTTCACTCAAATGCCTGTGACCTTCACATGCTCGACGGCGATCGGCGCGACAACGCGATGAGCCGCGACGTAGTCGGCGACCACATCCCAGATCGGCGGGCCTTCAATGCCTTCGTTGACGCTCGCCCAGCCGGCGACAGCATACTCCTTCGCCGCATCGAGCGGTGCACCGGTCCGCGTCAGCCGCAGGTCCGAGATGCGACGCCCCGCCGGGGCGGCGACGTCGATGGTGTAGCTGATGGCGCCGGTCCGGACCATGTCGCCGCCTTGCCGGTAATAGGGATCGGCATTGAACAGATTGTCGGCGACGTCCTCGAGGATGTCCTTGATCCGCCCGCCGCTCATCATGGTGCGGTAGGCGGCGGGATAGGTGAGCGCAGTCACGTTGTAAATATCCTCGCGGGTGATCGTCTGCCCGGGGATCAGCGCAGTGCCCCAGCGCAACCCCGGCGACAGTGATATCTCGGCATCGCGCCGCTCTATCAGCGCGTCGCAAATCACCTTGTCGAGCGTGCCGTCGAAATTGCCGCGGCGGTAAAGCAGCGTGTCCGTGCGACCCATGACTTTGCCGAGATGAGCAAGATGCGGCGCCCGGATTGCCGCGATCTTTGCAGCCATCGCCGGATCGGGCGTGATGACGTCAGCAAACACGGGGATCAACTTGTAGCGGTACGCCGCGACGCGACCCGCGCGCACATCGAGATCAAGACGGGAGACGAACTTGCCGTGGCTGCCGGAGGCAACGAGAAGCGTCTTGCCCACTTCCACCACCGTCGGGAGGGCGTCGTGCGTGTGCGCCGTGAGCACGACGTCGATTTCCGGCACACGTTCGGCAAGCTTGCGGTCGACATCGAAGCCGTTGTGGGAAAGCAGCACGACGAGATCGGCCCCGGTCGCGCGCGCCTTCGCGGCTTCGGCAGCAACATCGCGTTCGCGGATGCCGAAGCTCCAATTGGGAATGAGCCAGCGGGGATTTGCGATCGGCGTATAGGGATACGACTGGCCGATGACCGCGATCTTGACGCCGCCGCGCTCGATCATCGTCGCTGCCGGAAAGGCAGGCTCGTCCCATTCGGTGTCGCGGATGTTGAGGCCGAGGAACGGAAAGCCGAGCGTGCGCGCGAGTTCCTTCACGCGCGCGGCACCGAGGGTGAACTCCCAGTGCCCCACCATGGCGTCCGGCCGCAGCAGCGCCATGCAATCGACCATGTCCTGGCCGCGGCTCATGAGCGACGTGTAGCTGTTCTGCCAGGTGTCGCCGCCATCAAGAAACACGACGCGGTCGCCGCGGTCGGCGCGGATTGCGGCGATGATCGCAGCAATACGATCGAGGCCGCCCATGCGACCATATTCCCGCGCGAGTGCCACGAAATCGTCCGCGGCGAGCGCATAGGCGAGCGCCGACCCGCGCGGGATGCCGTAGTGATCGAGGAACGCCGCGCCCGTGAGGTGCGGAACGCGCCCCCTCCCCTCCCCGATCCCGATATCGACCGCCGGCTCTCGAAAATAGATCGGCACGAGTTGCGCATGAAGGTCGGCGATGTGGACGAGCGTCACGTTGCCCAGCGGTTCGAAGGCAAGCAGGTCCGCCTCGCGGAGCCGTTGTTGTGCAAACGCACGCGTCCACCCGCCAGGCACGATCGCTGCCGTAGCGGCGGCGATCTCAAGAAATTCGCGGCGCGTGGTCATGAGAAATACGGCAGCGTAGGGTGGGCAAAGGCGCACGGCGCCGCGGCCACCGCAGCTTCGCCGATGGGCATGGCGGAATCCGCGCAATGGCAAATACAGAAGCCTCGGCCGCATTTGCCCAACCTACGAGTAGTGACTTCATAGCGTCTTCAGTTCCGCACGGCGGGTGTTTCGACCGGCAGGCCGGTACCGCGCCAAGCGAGGTAGAGCTCAAGCGCAGTGGCGTCGTCGGAGAGCGGCGGGTATGGCGTGCCCCGCACATCGTAAACGCAGCCCTCCATGCGCTCATGCAGCGGCACGAGGCGCTGTTCACGCAGGCGATAGACCGGGAAGCCGTTCGACTGGCCTTGGCTCAGAAAGTCGGCGCGCAGATACTTGCCGTAATTATTGTCGTGGCAGTTGGCGCAGGCGAGATCGAGCTGTCCGACGCGCGTGTAATAGAGTGCTTTGCCTCGCGCGAGCCAAGGCGACATCGGGCCGTCGACTTTGGGCCTGACCGGCATTCCGCGCGACTGAAAACGGACATAGGTGGTCATATCGACGAGTTCGTCCGACCCGAACGCCCACGGCGCGGCTCCCATGCGCTCGGTCCGGCAGATGTTGATCTGCTGTTCGAGGTTCACCGGCTTGCGCAGCTTGTCGCTCCATTTCGGCATGGCCGCGCCAACGCCCTTCATCGAGGATTTGGCGTCGTGATGGCAGCTCGCGCAGGACTTCCCTGCCGTGCCGTCCACCTGCGACCACAGCCGTTCGCCCGCCTCGACTCCAAAGAAACCCGGATTGACGAGATCGTCGTCCTGAATCGCCCGGGTCTCCTTGGTGCGGAACCAATAGCCTGACACGATCTCCTGCAGCGGATATTCGGGACCCGGCGCCTTGATGCCGTGACCCCGCCATTGCGGGTGCTCAAGCTCACTCTCCGCGACGGCCGCCGCGCCGGCGAGGCAAACGACGCAAGCCATCATGCAGCGCACGGAAATATAGAGAATGCGCCTCAATTCGAAGCCGAGACTAATCATATCACCTCGATCGTCTCGGTCGCCTCGATCCTCGTGCCCTCGTCATCAACCCAGACGAATGTCAACGTGCCGGACTCCTCCGGCTTGAAGCGAAACTGAAAGTACGGATTGGCCGAAATCGCGCTCTCGAGATCGCAGCCGAACACGAACCTGCCGTTCAGCGTGCAGGTGAATGTGTTGATGATCATGCGCGGGATCAGCTTGCCGGCAGCGTCGTGGCGTAGGCCCGTCTCCATGACGTGAGACACGAGCGTCTTGACCTCGACGACCTCGCCTTTGCGGACCTGCCGCCTGTCGAGCCTGATGCGGGGCTTTGTCTCGGCCATTCTCGTATCCCGTCAGCCGCCGCAGCCGCCGATCGTCACCTTGATCTGCCGCGACGTGGAGAAAAAGGTGCCGTCGCTCAGCTTGGCGACCGCGATCACGTTCTGGGTTTCCGCGAGGCGGATGCGGGTTGCGGCCTCCGGCACGCTCACCGGCGAAAAGCGAAACCGCACGACCCGGGAATTGGGATTGGCGGGGGCGACCACGAGAATCTCCTCGACGTGAACATCGGCGCGGAGCGAAGCATCCACCGTTACCGACATCGGCACCGTGTTGCCGTTCTCGGCAAGCTCCGGCAGTTCAAGCCTCAGCAAGCCCTCGACCGGCTGGCGTCCTCCCGTGAACTTCCGAATCTGTTCGGCATAGTCGTTCGCAGCGAGGGCTTCTTCGGAGCCCATCGGAAGGCCGACGAGGAGGCCGGCGCCGGTTGCGGCAACACCAGCCACTGCTTGGCGCCGGCTGATATGGTGGGTTCGCGGTGCCATTGCGATTGTTTCAAATCATTTCAAGGCGGAAAGATATGCCACCACATCTTCGACCTGCTGCGCCGATAGGATCGGCTTGCCTTCGAATTCGGGGCGCACCCGGTTCAGTCTGCCAATCCGATAGAACGCCGGCATCGCCGTGGCGTCGCCGAACACGCGCTTTGGATCAACTACAATCATGCGCAACGCCGCCGCGTCCCACCGTCCCCCGGTGCCATCGAGAGACGGGCCGACCTCGCCGTGAAACTCGTAACCGCGCAACGCGCTTACCTCATGACACGAAAGGCAGTTGCCGAGCTGGCGGGTGACCATCACCTGTTCGCCCCGCTTGGCATCGCCTCGCGCCCCAGCGAGCGGCTCGGGAATGGTCGGGACGCCGTTGGCAACAACGATCTTGTAGGCGACGAGTGGAGCCGCCTTCGCCGCCGACAATGGCATCGCCGCAATCACTAAGAGCGATACGGCGGCACTTACTCCCATCGGTGCGGCGCTGTTTCGCACGGGTGGAGATGCTCAACTCTGCCGCCGCAGATAGTCCCGCAACGATCCACGCTCGTAGCCGTGGTCCGCGACGAAGGCGAACATGCGCATGAAATCGTGAGGCGCGAGATAACCTTGAATGCGATTCACTTCACGCTCGCGCGGGGACTTCGCAGCAAGGTCCGGACCACGGTCGGGAAAGAACTGGATCGTCGGAGTGCCGCGAATTCCGTATTTCGCAGCAAGCTGTTTCTCGCCGAGCTTGGCGCCATCGAAATCGGTGACGATCCGCGAGCCATGGAGGTTGAGTTCCACGACCTCGAAGTGATCGCGGACGAAGCTTTCGATGTCCTTCCGCGCGAAATTCACGAGATGGGTCTCGCGGCAATAGGGGCAGCCGCGCTGCTCCCACAAGACGGCAAGCTGCTTGCCGGATGCGGTCGTAGTCTTGAGATCGTCGGCGAGTTCGAGGAAGCTATCGAGGAACCAGTCCTCACGGTAGAAGCCGTCATCGGTCATCACCGCCGCGGCGCCGGCAGGGCGCGCAAGCTGTGTCGCCGAGGAGAGCGCAACGGCCCCTCCCGCCATCAACACCGCACGCCGTGACAACATGGTCGAATCCCCTGTGAAACTGCACCTACACTGAATGTAGGAGCGATAACGTACCGCGGCAATCGCCGGGCCTAACCATTTCCATGGATTGGCAAATCGATCATTGATAGCGCTGACCGGCTTCAGCGGCCGTATTCCTTCAACACGTGCCGGGCGACGGTCATTTTCAAGATCTCGTTCGGGCCCTCGGTGATCATCATGCTGCGTTGGTCGCGCCAGAACTTCTCGATGGGCAAGTCGGTGGTAAGGCCGGTTCCGCCGTGGACCGTCAAACAGCGGTCTGCGGCGACGAACGACCGCTCGTCGCCAAAGATCTTCGCCATGTAGGCTTCGACTCGGATGTCGCGGCCCTGGTCATACTTCAGCGCGGCGTCATAGGTCATGAGCCGCAGCTGATGCAGGTCCATGTAGCTGTCCGCGAGCGCGAACTGGACCGACTGGCGGTCGGCAAGCGGCGCGCCGAAGGTAATGCGCTGCTTGGCGTAGCTTGCGCCAAGCTCAAGGCAGCGTTCGATCACGCCGATGCCGCGCGCGGCGTGACGGATGCGCCCGACACTGAGCCAGGTCTGTGCCAGCTTGAAGCCTTCGCCCTCGTTGCCGACGAGGTCGCGCACGGGCACGCGCACGTTCTCGAACAGAAGCTCCCACGGCCGGTCATCGATCATGAGCTTCTGCTCGCGCAGGCGCTTCACGCCTGGCGCGTTCATGTCGACGATGAAGGTCGAAATGCCACCACGCGCACCTTTGGCACGATCGGTCACGGCGATCACCTGGGCAAAGTCGGCGCTGCCGCCGCCGGTGATGAAACGCTTGTGGCCGTTGATGACGTAATGGTCTCCCTCGCGCACCGCCGAGGTCCGAATGCGGGCCGGATCGCCACCGGCCTCGGGCTCAGTCTGGGCGAAGCACCACTTCAGCTTGCCGGCGAGCGTCGGCACGAGGTAACGCCGCTTCTGCTCATCGTTCATGAGGTAAAGCAGCGGGCTTACGTTTGGTCCGAAGATTTCGACCGCCCGCGGCGGCAGCGCGATGGTGCGGCCGAGCTCCGACCACACCACCGCCTTGGCGAGAAGACCAAGGCCTTGGCCTCCGTATTCCTCGGGGACATCATAGTTCGCAAGACCGAGCGCCTTGGCCTTGTCTTCGAGGTTCGCCCTGATGTCCGGGTCCATGCCGTCGCCGACACGCGAGCGCATCTCGACGGGAATCATTTCTTCATCGACGAAGCGCCGCACGGATTCCCTGAGCATGCGCAGCTCGGAGGGCAGCTCGAAATTCATTTCAGCGTCAATGGGAGCAGTGTTCATGAGGTGGATCCGTGGATTTCACCCTCCCCTTGCGGGAAGGGTCGGATCGCAAGGCGATCCGGGGTGGGCTGACAGTGCTGCATCATAGGCCGCGCAGTGAGCGTTGTACCGCGATCACCGCGCGCACCGGATGATCCGCACGTCGACCGCGCGCACGCCGGCTCCCTGGGGGCCGACCATCAGCGGATTGACTTCGATGTCGCTGATGGCGTCGCGATGATCGAGAAAGAGTTGCGCAAGGCCGAGAATAGCCGCGACGAGAGCGTCAACATCGCGCGGCGGCTGGCCGCGGAACGAGCCAAGCAACGGCGCGGAGCGGAGGCCGGCGAGCATGGCGCGCACTTCGGCTTCATCGACCGGCAGCAGCGCAATCGCGGTGTCGGCCAGGACTTCAACCGTGATACCGCCGAGGCCCAGCACGAGGAACGGGCCGTAGAGCGGATCGGTGCGGGCGCCGACGATGAATTCGAGGCCCGAAACCATCTCCTGCACCAGAAAGCCATCGACCCGCGCGTCCGGGTGGTGTGCCCTGACTCCGGCGTGCATCTTCCGCGCCGCCTCCACCACAGCGGCGCTATCGGCAAGGCCGAGGGCGACTGCGCCCGCTTCAGTCTTGTGGGACACGTCAGCCGAGACGAGCTTGAGCGCCACCGGAAAGCCGATATCGGCCGCCCGCGCCGCGGCGTCCTCGGCTGATGATGCCATGGCGCTGTGCGGCGGCGCGAGACCATGGGCTGCAAGAAGCGTGTCGAGCGCCGGGCCGTCCGGAAGCACCTTGCCGACAGGGACCGGTAGCTCCAGGCCCGAACGCCCATGCGCACACGCGCGCAGCTCCGCATAAGTCGCAAGTGCCTGCAAGGCATGGACTGCAGCGGGCAACCCTTGGAGGAAAGGCAGGCCGGTCTTGCGGCCGAAATCGCGCGCAGCTTCGGTCAAATTCTGCGCCATGCGGGCGAGGAACAGCACTGGCTTGTCGGTAGTCGCAGCGAGATCGGCGAGAATGGCGGCATCGGAAACCTCATGCGGCAGGATCGGCAATTGGCCCTGCACGCCGAGCATATCGACATTCGGGTCGGCGACGACGTGCTTGCAGATCGCGGCGAACTTGTCTTGGCGGCGGACATTGGTCGCGCCGACATCAAGCGGATTGCCCGGCACCAGACCGGGGTCGATAAGGCCGACGAGCCGCTCCTTGGTCGCTGGCGCAAAATCTGCGAGTTCCGCGCCTTCTTCGCTCGCATAGTCGACGAGGAGCCCGACCGAGTTTCCCGAGGTGGTGATCAGCCCGATGCGCCGCCCCTTGGGGAGCCTGCCCGGCGCAAACGCGAGGCAGGTCTCCAGCATCTCATCGAGATCGTGGCAACGCACGATGCCGTAGCGGCGGCACAGCGCGTTGAACACGACATCGTCTCCGGCAAGCGCGCCGGTGTGGCTCATTACGGCTTCCTTGGCACGTTCGCTCCGCCCGCTCTTGACCATCAGGATCGGCTTCCCGATGGCAAGCGCGCGCGCCGCGGCAGCCATGAATGCCGCCGGGCGGCGAATGCCTTCGATGAGGCAGACGATGATCTTCGTGTTCTCGTCGTCGAGGAAGAACTCGAGATAATCGGTCAGGTCGAGATCAAGCTCGTTGCCGCTCGAAACGCAGTACGAAAACCCGAGACCGCGTAGGCTCGCCTGATCCAACCAGTACTGAAACGTCCCGCCGGAGTGGAACACGACGCCGACCGAACCCGGCACGACCGCGCGGATGCGCGGGTGCGGATAGAGCAGCAGGCGCTCTCGCACCGACAGAAGGCCCATGCAGTTGGGGCCGCTGATGCGCAGGCCGTAGCGGTCCCGCAGGTCGAGGAGCGCCCGCGCCCGCACCGCGCCGGCCGGGTCGCCGCCCTCGCCGAACTGAGCGGCGTAGACGATCGCACTGCGCAGGCCGTGGCGGGCACCCTCTTCCAGGGATGCCGCGACCGCCTCGCTCGGAATGACGGCAAGCGCGAGATCGATCAATTCAGGAAGAGCCGCGAAATTGGGCGCACACTTTCGTCCCCACGCTTCGGCACGGTTCGGATTAACGAGATGAAGCCGAACGGGAAAGCCCATCAGCTCGAGGTTGTCGTAGAGCCGTTGCGCCCACCCGCCGCGACTTGCCTCCGAGGCACCGACAAGCGCGATCGATTTCGGCCGCAGCAAAGCTTCGAGCCCATTCATGGCGGCCGAAGCACGCGCGGGAGCGCTATCGCGTCGGTCTAACTCTGGCGCCATGCTCTCGCTTTCCTCATCTTCAACGGCGGATGGCGAGCACTTTCTTTCACTCAAATGACTTTCTGCTCGCGGAGCGCCGCGATCGCGGCGGCATCGAGGTCAAGCTCCGAGGTTAGGATTTCCTCGGTGTGCTCACCGAGGGTCGGCGGCGCGCGGCGGATCGAGGCCGGCGTACCGGAGAATTTGTAGGGCATCCCCACGAGCCTGAGGTCGCCGATGGTTTTGTGTTGCACGGTCTCGACCATGCGGCGCGCCTCGGTCTGCGGCTCAGCGAGCGCCTCGGCAACCGAATTGATGCGGCCGCACGGCACGCCCACGGCCTTGAGCTTGACGAGCCAGTTGGCCGCCGTGTCGGTCGCGAGCGCTTCGCCAATCGCGGCGTCGAGAACATCGCGATTCGCGACGCGGGCGCTGTTCACGGCAAAGCGGTTATCCTCGGCCCATTCCGGATGGCCAAGCACGGCCGCGCATTTCGCGAATTGAACGTCGTTGCCGATGGCGAGCGCCATCATCGCATCAGTCGCCGAATACGTGGTGTAGGGAACGATCGAGGGATGGCCGTTGCCGAAGCGGCCGCCGCCGCGGCCGGAGACGAGCACATTGGAAGCGACGTTCACCAGCATGAAGAGCGAGGATTCAAACAACGAGACCTCGACCTTCTGGCCACGCCCGCTGGCGTGACGCGAATTGAGCGCGGCGAGAATCGAATTGCAGGCAAGCATGCCGGTGCAAACGTCGACGATCGCGACGCCATATTTTGTCGGTCCACCGTCGGGCTCGCCGCAAATGCTCATCAGCCCGGATTCCGCCTGGAGGACGAAATCGTAGCCCGGCAACGAAGCCTTCGGACCGCTCGAACCGTACCCGGTGATCGAGCAACGCACCGCGCGCGGTGCCTCCGCGTCGAACCAGTCATCGGTAAAGCCCCATTTGCCAAGCGTGCCGAGCTTGAAGTTGTCGATGACCACATCGGCCTTGCGGATGAGGCCTGCAAGCAGCTTTCGCCCGGCGGGGACCGCCATGTTGAGCGTGAGCGAACGCTTGTTGCGGTTCGCCCCGAGAAAATACGCCGCTTCGCCGGCAGCGAATGGCGGGCCCCAGGTGCGCGTGTCATCGCCAGTCGGAGGCTCGACCTTGATCACGTCGGCGCCCATGTCGCCCAGCATCATCGCGCACATCGGCCCTGCGAGAATGCGCGTGAGATCGAGGACACGCACACCGGCGAGCGCGCCAGTCGCCTCCCCGCTCATCGCGTGCGCTTCCCAGCGGCCATGGCGCTTTCGTCGGGCTTACTCGCGACCGTAGATTGCGAGTGGTTCGCGAACGATCTTGCCATCTGTTTCCCTCTGCGCGACGCGCACGTTTCTACGGCAGCGCCCGATGGGCGACAAGGCGCGCCATTGCAACGCAGACGGCCCATGCCGACGCGGCTTTCGCACGCCGGGGCCGCGGTGTAAGTTGCGATAAAATAAAGTTCGTCGCGAAGCGACGATGGGAGGTCGCGCATGAGCCGCCGCATCTTCGCAGCCATATGTCCAATCGTGCTTGCACTCGCCGGATGGACCGGCGCCGCGGGAGCGGAGAAATTTCCGACCCGGCCGGTCACCATCATCGTGCCCTTCGGCGCCGGCGGCTCAACCGATGTCACTTTCCGGGCGCTTGCGCAGGCCACCGAGAGGCACCTCGGCCAATCGATCGTCGTCGAGAACCGGCCCGGCGCATCGGGCACGCTTGGGCCAGCCCAGATGGCGGCGAGCGCACGACCGGATGGTTACACCGTCGCGCAGATGTTCGATGCAGTCTGGCGCGCGCCTTACATCAGCAAGGTGAATTTCGATCCCGCGACCGACTTCACCTACATCATCGGTGTCACCGGCTATACCTGGGGCGTCGTGGTGCGGAGCGACTCGCGCTGGCACACCTTCGGCGAACTGCTGCAGGATGCGAAGGCTCACCCGGGCACGGTGAATTACGCGACGACCGGCTCGTTCACGACGCCTGAGATCTCGATGCAGCGCATTGCGCGGCTCAAGGGCATCGATTGGGTCCCGGTTCCGTTCAAAGGCAATGCCGATCAGATCAATGCACTGCTCGGCGGGCACATTCATGCCATCGCCTCATCGACCGGCTGGGCACCGCAGGTGGAGGCCGGTCAGTTCCGCATACTTGTCACGTTCGGCGCCGACCGCACCAAGAGCTGGCCCCAGGTACCGACCTTGCGTGAATCCGGCATCGATATGGTGGTGGACTCCCCCTATGGGCTGGTGGGTCCCAAAGGCATCGATCCAGCCGTCGTCAAGATTTTGCACGACGCGTTCAAGAAGGGCATGGAGGAGCCGGCGTTCATCGACACGATGAACAAGCTCAACCAGGAATTCATCTACATGAGCAGCGACGATTTCCGCGCCTTCGTGCTCAGACAGATGGAAGAGGAAAAGCGTATCGCCGCCGAACTCGGTCTCAAGCAGGACTGAGTTGGACCAGTCGTTCACGCATCACGACAATCACATACGACGACGGGGCAAGGAGAGAACCTCCCTGCCCCGTCCATGATTGGTCCGCCTTCAGTTCGCTGGCGGCGCGACTTCAACTTTTGAGCTTCTTGTTGCACTCACTGTAGTAGCCGCCGCCCTTCTGGATCCATTTCAGGCCGCCATTGGCGTTGGCCGCCTTGTTCTCTTGATACTGGTCCCGGCACGTATGCATGCGTGCACGGCCGGCGGACTCGCTCGAATACTTCGGGGCAACCGCAGTCGGAAACACGGGTTCGCCCGCTGCGCCTGCGGGAGCAGCGGCGGCCTTCGGCGGCGTCGCAGCCGCGGGAGTTGCCGGCGGTGTTGCGGTGTCGGCCGGAGCGGCGGTGCGGGCGAGACATTCCTTGCGGAAGTCGGTGTATTTCTTGTCGCCGACGGTCCCGTTCGCCTTCATGGAATTCCATTCGGCATTGCAGTTTTTTAGGGTCTCGGCACTTGCTGGCGCGGCAAAGACTGCGAGGCCGACGCATATCGCGGCGGCGGCGCAAAGCGTGGCGTTTCCCGATTTTCTCATGGCTCTCCTCATGCATCCCAAAAGTTGAATTCGGCCTGTTTATCGCCGCCGCCCAACGAGTACAAGCCGTGACCGCCCAGGGGCGTCCAGGGAGAATCCCAGCCGCTGCGGCGGCGCATCACGCAACGATCCCCGGCCGAAATCATGTCAGAATTATTATGCCGGGAATTAGATCCGTCTATTTCCGTCCGACGAGATCGACCAACGCCGAGATGCCGACGTGTCTTGTTCCCTCTTGGACGACGCTGTCGTGTTCGACGATCTTGAGTTGCGACAGCCCGGCGAATGCGGTTTCGAGAAGATCGCGGGTGTAAAGGTTCTCGACCTCGGACGGGCCACCGGTCTTGTACTTCAACTGCTCAGGCCGATAGCCCTCGATCAGGAGCAGCCCACCGGGCTTGAGCGCTCTGTAAATGCCTGCGAAGACGTCTCGGCGTTGCTCGGGATTGAGAAACTGGAAGAAAATCCCGACGATCACGTCGTACGCTGCCGTAGGCCATGGGAAAGCGAGGAGGTCGACACGCTCGGTGCGCATCTGCACGCCACGTTCCCGGGCGAGCGCTTGCGCCTTGGCCTGCGCGGTCGGAGACCAGTCGATCGACAGAACATCGAGGCCATGCTCTGCGAGCCAGACACCGTTGCGCCCCTCGCCGTCCGCGACCGCAAGCGCGGTGCCCGACTTCGGAAGCAGATCAACCTGGGCCGCAAGGAACGCGTTGGGGGCCGTGCCGAATACATATTCCGGTACCGAGAAGCGGTTTTCCCAGTGCTCGAATTCGCTCGCATTCGACGGATTCACAGGTTCATTCCTCCGGAGCCTCGACGATCGGATCATAGCGCGTCAGATCGAGGCCGAGCAGGTTGAAGCTCTGCACCATGTGCGGAGGCAGCGGTGCAGTCGCATCGATGGTCCCGCCACGCGGGTGCGGTACGACGATCCGCCGGGCAAGGAGGTGCAGACGATTCTGCAGGCCGCCGGGCAGAGCCCAGTTCTCTTTGTTGAAATACTTCGGGTCGCCGACGATCGGATGCCCGATGTGAGCCATATGCGCGCGAAGTTGATGGGTGCGGCCCGTCACCGGCTTGAGCGACACCCAGGCCAGTTGCTGCGCCGCGGTCTCGACCACGGCGTAATACGTCACCGCGTGACTTGCACCCTCCTCGCCGTGCCGCGCGATCCGCATCAGTGATTCATCCTCACGCTCCTCTTTGACGAGGAACGTAGAGATGCGGCCCTGCCGCGGCCGCGGCACGCCCACAACCAAAGCCCAGTAGATCTTGCGCGCCTCGCGCGAGCGAAAAACCTTGGCGAGGAAGGAGGCCGCAAAGCGCGTCTTCGCGACGAGAAGACAACCCGATGTGTCCTTGTCGAGGCGATGGACCAGGCGCGGGCGCTGGCCGCCCTTGTCGCGCATCACTTCGAGCATCCCATCGAGATGGCGTACCGTGCCGGAGCCCCCCTGCACGGCGAGTCCCATCGGCTTGTTGAGCACGAGGACGTCGGCGTCCTCGAACAGCGTCATCGATTTCAGAAGGTCGAGCGTCTTCTTGTCGGCCTCCGAAAGATCGGTGGATTTCGGCGCATCGAGACGCAACGGCGGAATACGCACCGCCTGGCCCGCAGCGAGCCGGTCCTTGCCATCGACCCGCTTGCCGTTGACGCGTAGCTCGCCCTTACGGATCACGCGCTGGATGTGGGAGAACGACAGGCCAGGAAATTTCGCTTCGAGAAACCGGTCGACCCGCATTCCCGCTTCGTCCGCCGAGACGGCAACGGTCTGCACCTTGGTTGCCTCTTGCGGGAGGGCCGGAACCGCGGCTGCTTCTTCGCGTGCGGGTTTGTTGGCAACAGCGATTTTTGGTCGGCCGCTTGCCCCTCGCGACACGGCCGGTGACTTGGTTGGCCCGCGGCGCCCGGCCTCACCCGTCGCACCGTGTCTAGAGGGCGGCCGTTCCCGTTCGCGCAAACGGTCGCGATGGCGCGGTCCCGCCATTTGCCGGCCGCCTCCGGGTTGCCTAGGTCCGCCGCGCTTCACGCTCCGCTCCCTCACCCTTGCGGCGTGCCAGTTCGCCCGGCGCGCTCCTTGCGCAACTTCGCCCAGTAATCCAGCCGCTTCCTGATCTCACGCTCGAAACCGCGTTCGGGCGGATCATAAAACTGCTGGCGGCCGAGCGCTTCTGGGAAGTAGTCCTGGCCGGAAAATGCATCGGGTGCATCGTGGTCATACTCATAACCCGCGCCATAGCCCTCGCCCTTCATCAACTTCGTTGGCGCGTTGAGAATGTGCTTGGGCGGCAGCAGGGAGCCCGCTTCCTTGGCGGCGCGCATGGCGGCGCCATAAGCAGCATAGGCCGCATTCGATTTCGGTGCAGTCGCGATGTAGAGCACGGCCTCCGCGATTGCGAGTTCGCCCTCGGGGCTGCCGAGAAAGTCGTAGGCATCCTTCGCGGCGTTGGCGACAACGAGAGCTTGCGGGTCGGCGAGGCCCACGTCTTCGATCGCCATCCGCACCACACGACGGGCTAGGTAGAGCGGGCTTTCGCCGGCATCGAGCATGCGGCAAAGATAATAGAGCGCCGCGTCGGGCTCTGATCCACGCACGGACTTGTGCAGGGCTGAAATGAGGTTGTAGTGCCCGTCCTGGGACTTGTCGTAGATCGGGGCGCGGCGCTGGACGATCGCCTGCAGCTGCGCCGCACCGAACACCTCGTCCTTGCGGGCGGCCCGCCAGATTTCCTCGGCCAAAGTCAACGCGGCGCGGCCGTCGCCGTCCGCCATGCGCACGAGCGAGGCGCGAGCATCGGCATCGAGCGGCAACGGCCGGCCTTCGATCGCCTCGGCGCGAGCCAGCAGCTTTTCGATCGCCGCCGCATCAAGCGGATGGAAGACGAGCACGCGCGCTCGCGATAACAACGCGGCATTAAGCTCGAAGGACGGGTTTTCGGTGGTAGCACCGACCAGCACCACGGTGCCGTCTTCCATCACCGGCAGAAACGAGTCCTGCTGCGCGCGATTGAACCGGTGCACCTCGTCGACGAACAGCAGCGTGCCGAGCCCCGTTTCACGGCGTGCGCGGGCGGCATCGAACGCCTTCTTGAGGTCGGCGACGCCGGAGAATACCGCCGAAAGCTGCTCGAAATGCATGCTGGTCGCGCCGGCGAGGAGCCGCGCCACCGTCGTCTTGCCGGTGCCGGGCGGACCCCAGAAGATCAACGAGCCGAGGCTCTTCGTCTCCAGCATGCGCGTGAGTACGCCGTCAGGACCGATGAGATGGTCTTGGCCGACCACCTCGGCCAGCGCATGCGGTCGCAACCGATCGGCAAGCGGACGCGGGGCATCGCGGTCTAAACCGGCCGCTGCAAAAAGCCCTCCCGTGTCCCGCTTGCTGCGTGCACTCATCCGCCAAGCACCGCCGAGATCTGTTGGTTGCCGCGCTGAATCGTGAGCCGCCAGAGTTCGGCTCGGCTTGTTCAACGTCTTCACCAGATCCTCGGTCGTTTCGATCTTGGCACTGTTGACCGACAACAGAACGTCGCCCTTCTGGAAACCGTAGGTCTGCGCCACCGATCCATCCTCGACCTCGGTCACCGCAACGCCGTGCAGCGTGTAGTCGAGTTTCAATTCCTCGGCGATCGCCGGGGTGAGGTTCGCGACCTTTGCGCCGAGCAGCGGCGAACGCGCAGTGACGATAGTCTCCTCGCGCGGAGTTTCGGTTGCGGATTCAAGCGCGACGGCGAGCTTGACCTCCTTGCCGGCTCGCACGACGCCGAGTTCGGCGCGGCCGCCTAGCGACTTGGTGGCGAAGCGGTAATCGAAAGCATTGGGGTCATCCACCGCCTGTCCGTCGACGGCAACGATGAGATCGCCGGTGCGCAGGCCAGCGCGCGCGGCCGGGCTCTTGGTGGCGACGGTCGCAACAAGCGCGCCGCTCGGCCGCCTGAGGCTGAGGTTCTCGGCAATGTCGGGCGTCACCGCCTGGAGCTTGGCACCGAGCCAGGGCCGACGCACGACGTGACTGCCTCCCTGAGCCGAGGCGACGACGCCGCGCACCATGTTGACCGGGATCGCGAAGCCGATGCCCATGGAGCCGCCGGAGCGCGAGAAGATCGCGGTATTGATGCCGACGAGGCGCCCGGCGACGTCGACCAGCGCCCCACCCGAATTGCCAGGATTGATGGCCGCATCGGTCTGGATGAAGAACTGGTAGTCGGTAATGCCGACCTGCGTGCGTGCCACCGCGGAGACGATACCGTGAGTGACGGTTTGGCCGACGCCGAACGGATTACCGATGGCGAGCACGACATCCCCGACCTGCAGTGCATCGGAGTCGCCGAAATCGATCGAGGCGAAGCGCTCGTGGCCGGCATCCTTGAGGCGAAGCACTGCGAGGTCGGACCGCTGGTCCTTGAGCACGACATCCGCCTCGAATTCGCGTTTGTCCGCGAGCGAGACCTTAATCTGGTCAGCCTTCTCAATGACGTGGTGATTGGTCACCACGAGACCCGACGGATCGACGATGACCCCCGAGCCGAGGGAGCGTTGCACTTGCTCACGAGGGCCCCCGAGCCCGCCGCCGCCAAAAAAGCGAAAGATCGGATCATCGAAGAGGGGCGCGCGGTTCTCGACGATCCGAGCGGCGTAGACATTCACCACCGCCGGCGCCACCCGCTTAACGACGGGAGCGTAGGTGAGCTTGATTTCGGCAGGTGAGGACGGCACCCGCAATTCCTGAGCCGCCGCAGTACCGATCGTTTGGGCGAGCCCAGCGCACAGTCCGGGCAGCACAATGGCGAGGCAGGCAATCTTTCGCAATTTCATAGGCTTTGCTCCGTCCCCTGACAGGCGGAGATATAAAGCGGGCATTGCGGGAATTGAAGGGCGGCGAGGCCCCGTGGAGCAGCCGCACAACCGGCACTTATGACCGCTGGTGCAACCCTAACGGCAGGCCTTCCAAACTGGCAAGCAGACGGCATGCTATCATGCGAAATACGCTGGCCACACAACCAAACACCCCCTTCCGAGGAGACCCAAAACAGGCTAAGGTCTGACAAAATCATAATGCTTTTAGCTTCACTTAGGAGGGACCCTTCATGAAATCGCTAACCGTTTCCGCGCTCGTCGTGTCGCTCGCCGTCGGCGGGCTTACAAGCGGCGCGCAAGCTCAGGCGCAGCAGCAACCGAAGAAGTTATTCTTCGAAGGCGACATCGTCCGTCATGCGCTGGCGAATCAGGTCGGCCCCTTTTGCGTGCTGGCGAATCAGTACAAGCGGAAGGAGGCGGTCGCCTTCCGCATCCGCGTTCTGATGCCCAACGGGACCATCGCCGACGACAAGGTCATCAAGGGAGTCGTGGTGGAGCTTGGGAACGGCATGAAGCTGCCGGCTGGTTACAAGCCCCATGGCACGCCGCCGACCGACCACTTCTGGTCGCTGTTCTGGACCATTCCGGAAGATTTCCCCACCGGGACGGTTGGCTACAAGGTCATCGCCACCATGAACGATGGCAGCGAAGTCATTTGGGAGCCGTTCAACCGTGCGACCACGCAGTTGATGGTAGTGGCCGGCGAACCGGCGATGAAGCAATAACAGCCAGGACCTCGCAAATGTGGATGGGTAGCGGCCGCGCGGCCGGATTGGCATGCGTGCTGATGGCGCTTGCACTTGTGGATCAGCCAGATTCGGCCGCAGCGGCTCCGCTGACAGCGCTTGGTCCGGAAGTTGCGGTCGGAAAGCCCTCCAACGGCTATGTGGGACGCCTCAACGTTGTGCCGGAGCACGCTCCGGCCGGCACGCCGGTGACGCTCAAGGCGGAAGGGTTGCCGTCCGGCCAGGAATTTCAATTCGTCTGGGTCACCGTCAACGGCGAATGGAAAGTGGCGAACGCCGAGTATCACGGCCGCGAGTTCACACCTGTCGCTTACGAGATCACCAAGGCGAAATCTGACGCCGCTGGCCGTTTGAGCGTGACGTTCACGGCGCCCGACGACTACGGCTTCCTGCATGACATCGTGCTGCAGCAGGGCGGGCGGCTGTTCACGCAGGTCGCGTTCAACCTCGATATGTCGGTCGACATCTCGCCCAAGAATGGACCGCCCGGCACGCCGATCACGCTCGACATCAAAGGCATCGGCTTCCGCTCGCTCTATAATTCCTGGGACGTGATCTACGACAACAACTTCACGGGCTGGATTTCGTCAGTGACGACGCGCGGGTCCGCGCACTTCACCGTCCCGGCGACTGGCGGCCCGGGGCTGCACGTCATCGAAGTGATGCATGGGGAGCTGACGTTTCCCTATCGCAATCCTGAGCAAAATCCGGCTCCCGGGCGGCCGCGCTTCGAGCTTGGCTTCACCGTCACCGATGGCGTTGCCGTCATGCCTGCGCCGTTGGCGGCACAGGCACAGAAGGACGTCCGACGGCTGCCGCCGCAGGGCGAACTCGTCGTTAGCCCGGCATTTGCGGGTGTCGCCGAGCCGGTTGCCGTCAGCGGCGACGGCCTCACGCCGGGCAAGACCTATCAACTCAACTGGACGCGGGTCGTCGGCAATCGCATGACCGGACAGGGCTGGGAGGAATCGTCAAAGCCAGTCGCGCAAGCAACCGCCGACGCTTCCGGGCGGGCGGAATTCCATTTTGCGACGCCGGACGATCTCGGCGGCACCCACGGACTATGGATCGACAACGGCGGGACGAAGAAGCTCGGCGCGTTCTGGATCAAGCCGACCGCACTGCCGATGGACGTGACGCGGGGGCCGGCCGGCACCACCTTTACGATCCACCTCAAGGGTGTGGGCTGGACGGAGACCGCGAATATCTACAACGTCGTCTATGACAACAACTACACGGGCTATGTCTGCGCCTTCAACAGCCAGGGCGACGTCGAGATCATCATGCGGGCAACGGGCGCGCCGGGGATGCACTACATCGATCTCTATCCCGGCATCTATAAGGGCGCGGAGACGCGGCCGAACAACTTCCGCATCCCCCAGCTCACGTATGAGCAGGACCATCCGGGCGAGGATCTGCCGGCTTTCCACTTCGCCTTCGAGGTGACGGCGGGCAATCAGCGCGCCGACATCGCGAAGTAAGACCGAACGATTCCGAGAATGGCCGGCGCATCCGCATCGGCCATAATTACGCTTCAAACCTCAGGCATATGAGCCGCATTGCAAAAAAGAGCGCTGCGTTTTTTCACGTGCGCGTGCATTGAGTGCCGAGCGGCCAACGATGAGACCCTAGCGCCTTCCATTGACGACAACGCCAGGTGAAACGCGTCATTGTGGCGCGGGCCTGCCGTACGTCATGGAGGCGTTCATGGACGGTTCTCTTCCCTTCATCATTCTTCCGAGCAACGCGGTGCGCAACCTGCTGGGCCGCGATGTCCCCAAAGCGGCGGTGATCGCGCTGCGCGCGGTCCTTGCCAATCGCAAGAGCCTCGAAGTCGCGCATCAGCAGGTGCGCTACGGCAAGCACCGGATCGCCTGCTCGTCGCGGGTCAGCAAGGCCGGCGACCTCGTGATCGAGCTCGACGTCGGCGACCTGCAGCTCGACAACATCGTGGTGCTGGAGGCCGATCTGCGCCGGGCCGAGACGGCCGCGCGGGAGCGCAACGATAGGAGGTCGCGCCCGCGCGATGGGAGGAGGTGACGGGCGTTGCGCCTACTGCTTGGCGAGCTCAGCGTCCTTCGCCTCGGCGCGCTTCGCGGCGGGGCGATCGGAAAAGCGCGCGACGTAATCGGTGAATTCCTTGCGCTCAGGGATCATCTTGAAAATCGTTCCCCAACGCAGGTTGGAGCCGATGACGACGTCGGCAGCCGTGAACTTGTCGCCCATCAGGAACGGCCCGGGGGTGACAGCCTTGGCGACGACATTCATGGCTGTGTCGAACTCCCCGTAGCCGAGCGCCGCTCGCGGCGGCTCCCCGCTGCGAGGGAAGGCGCGGTCCATCACAGCGGGCTCGAGCACGCCCGGCCCGAAAAACAGCCACTTAAGATACGGCCCGCGCTTCGCATCCCCGATCGGAATATTTAGGCCGGCCTTGGGGAAAGCGTCGGCGAGATAAGTGCAGATCGCGGCGCACTCGGTGATGATGGTGTCACCGTGCTTGAGCGCCGGCACTTTTCCCATGGGGTTCACGGCGAGATAGGCCGGCTCACGATTGCTGCCCTTCTTCATGCTCAGCAGATGAATGTCATAGGGTTCACCGATCTCCTCCAGCATCCAGAGCACGATCGAGGAGCGTGACGGCGCAATATGATAGAGCGTCAGTTGAGCCATGATTTGCCTTTGCGGTTGATGGGTCTGATGTTTGCCTATTCCGGCGCAGCTTCCATGCCCTTGGCCTTGAATAGCGCCCGCGCCGACGGACCGGAGAACACGGCGATCAACGCCTTCGCGGCGTCGGCGTGCGCGGTCGTGGCGCCGACGCCGGCAGCGTAGACGGTGTAGTTCTGGATCTCGGCCGGCAGCGGTCCGACCAACGTCACTTCATGATGAGGCACAATTTCGCTGATTTGATGAATACCGAGTTCGGCCTGCCCGGACGCAATATAGTCCGCCACCAAGCCCCCCTCCTTGAGCTTCTCCTTCGGCTTGACCTCGGCGGCGATGCCGAGACGCTCCAGCAGCTTCGCGACGTAAATCCCGCTTGAGCCGCCGCTCGCTGGATCGATGAAGCTTACGGACTTCGCGTCGAGCACCGCCCGCCTGAAGGCATCAACGGTGGAAATGTCGGGTTTCGGGGCCCCGGCCTTGACCATGACGCCGACCCCAACACGGGCGAGGCTCCTACGGCTGCCGGAGGCGACCTTGCCCTTGGCGATCAACTCATCGACCGCCGCCGGCGTCATCACAACGACGTCGAAAGTTTCGCCACCCTCGATCCGCTTGCCCAGTGCGCCGACGGTATCGTTCTCGACGACGACCTTGTTGCCGCTCGCCTTCTCATATTCCGGCACGAGAGCCACGACCGTCGCCTTGAAGGCGCCGGCGGTGAGCACCTTCAATTCGAGCGCTTGCACGGCTGTCGAAGCGATGGCAGCGCCCAGCGCGCTCGCGAGAACCAGCAAGGTATGTCGCATCTAAGGCCTCCTTAGGATCGGTCCCTGATCCTAGCTCACCGCTCCGGCAGTGCCATCCACGCAACGGTCCGGAATGGACAGGTGCCGTCCAAATTTGACTCTCGTAAGCCATGCGATTTGTGCATAGCTGCACCGCAGCAACTCCAATAAGTACATAATTTTCATCGTCTTATGTAAGGCCCTAAGAACGAGCGGAGCAGATTCGCTTCGCAGTGCAAAATACCTCTGGCTAAAAATCGAAGGACCTTCAATGTTTCTTTCCAACGTGCTCTACGTGTACCGCAAATGGCGCCGCTACGACCAGGCGTTGAACGAACTCACGCACCTCACCGATCGGGAACTGGCCGACATCGGGATCACAAGGACCGACATCTATCGGATCGCCTGGGACAACGCCGAGAAAACGGCGTGATCCGCCGGTAGTGGAATTAAGGGATCGCGCATTGCCGACCTGATCGAGGTCGGCGTCGCGGTTGACTAGAGGCTTAATTCCAATATCCACGGATGATGCAGCCCATCCATGTCATCGGCGGCGGTCTCGCCGGGAGCGAAGCGGCATGGCAGATCGCCGGCCGCGGCGTCCCCGTCGTGCTTCACGAGATGCGCCCGGAGCAGGCGACCCCTGTCCATAAGACCAGCGCGCTCGCCGAACTGGTTTGCTCAAACTCCTTCCGCTCCGACGACCATGAGCAGAACGCGGTCGGCCTCCTTCACGAGGAGATGCGCCGCCTCGGCTCCCTCATCATGCAGGCGGCCGATGCCAACCAAGTCCCGGCGGGCGGGGCGCTGGCGGTCGACCGCGACGGCTTCTCGGAGGCAGTGACAGCGGCGCTGGCCTCACATGCGCTCATCGAGATTCGCCGCCAGGAAGTGAGGGTGCCACCGCGGGAATGGGACTCAACCATCATTGCCACCGGCCCCCTCACCTCCCCAACGCTTGCCAACGAAATCCGTCGGCTGACCGGCGAGGACGCGCTCGCCTTCTTTGACGCCATCGCGCCGATCGTTCATCGCGACTCGATCGACATGAACGTCGCCTGGTTCCAATCGCGCTACGACAATGCCGGCCCCGGCGGCACAGGTGCCGATTACATCAATTGCCCGCTCGACCGCGGCCAATACGAAGCGTTTCTCGATGCACTGCTTGGCGCGGAGAAAGTATCCTTCCGGGAGTGGGAGACCACGACGCCCTACTTCGACGGCTGCTTGCCGATCGAGGTCATGGCAGCGCGCGGACGCGAGACGCTGCGCTTCGGCCCGATGAAGCCGGTGGGCCTGACTGACCCCCACCGCGCGGAAAAGCCGTACGCCATCGTGCAGCTTCGACAGGACAACCGGCTCGGCACGCTCTTCAACATGGTGGGCTTTCAGACCAAGCTGAAGCACGGCAAACAAGCGCAGGTCTTTCGCATGATCCCGGGCCTTGCCAATGCGGAGTTTGCCCGACTCGGCGGCTTGCACCGCAACACTTTCCTTAATTCGCCGCAGCTCCTCGATGGCAAGCTGCGCCTCAAGGCGATGCCGCGGCTGAGTTTTGCGGGACAGATCACCGGCTGCGAGGGTTACGTGGAATCGGCTGCCATCGGGCTCCTGGCCGGCCGGTTTGCCGCCGCCGAGCGCCGCGGGGAGCCGATGGCACCGCCGCCGCCGACCACCGCCCACGGCGCGTTGCTTGCCCACATCACCGGCGGGCATCTCGATCTTCAGGTGGAAAAGATCGACGCGGGCCCGCGATCGTTCCAGCCGATGAACGTCAACTTCGGCCTGTTTCCGCCGCTCGAGCGCTCCCCGTCCCGAACGGCGGATGGCCAGCGCCTGCGCGGCAGCGCCAAGGCCATGGCGAAGCGCCGCGCCCTGACCGCCCGCGCACTCGCGGACCTCGATACCTGGGCGCGGCAAGCGGAACCCGGCCGCGCCTCAAGCTTCGCCGGCGGTGCTCCGCTGGTGCCCGAGGCGGAACGCGTCATCATGCCGGAGCCGCAACGATGACCGCCATCGAACACTCCGGCCTGCGCGACGAACTTGCCGGCCGCTGGCAGACGGGCGTCGTCCTCAAGCGCGATGTCTTCTCGACCGTCGAGCGCGGCATTTTTGCCGGCCCGACGGGCGGCGTGCCGGCGGTGTTGCGCCGTCTCGACGAGGTGCCGTGGTGGTCGCGGCCGCTCGCCTATGTGCTGTTTCACCGCGAGCGGCGCGCGCTTGCCGCAACAAATGCCCTCGGCATTGCGCCGCCCCTTCTCTATGCCGATCGCAACCGCCTGGTGCGCGGCTACATTCCCGGCAGCGCGCTCAAGATCGCGCGACCGTTCGGCGACGTCGCCTATTTTCGCTCGGCACGAGCGGCGCTGCGGGCGCTGCACCGGGCGGGCATCACCCACAACGATCTCGCCAAGGAGCAGAACTGGCTGCACAGCCCAGATGGCCGCGCCTATCTCCTCGACTTCCAGCTGGCGTCCATGTTCCGGCGCCGCAGTTGGCTCTTTCGCATCGCGGCCTATGAGGACCTGCGCCATTTCCTCAAGCACAAACGGCGCTACCTGCCTGACGCCATAACGCCGGCCGAGCGACGCGTGCTCGCCCGCAAAAGCGTGCCCACCCGCGTCTGGATGATGACCGGCAAGAAGCTCTACATGCTCGTTACGCGCGGCCTTCTCGGCTTCATCGATTCCGAAGGCGGGGGCGTGCGGCTCGCCCGCGACGCACCGGCGATCGAGGCCGCGCTACGGACTATTGCGCATGTGCGCGACGCCGCCGTGCTCGATTTTCCGGACCGCAAGGGCTCGACCGGCCTTTATGCCTTCGTTGAAGGCGACATGCCTTTGCGCGAGGATGCCGTGCGGACAGAACTCGCTGGCGCGCTCGGCGCCGAGCGATTGCCCGAGTTTCTGCAGATCGCCGACGCGTTGCCGCGAACAGCGGAAGGCAACGTGCGACGCGACATCCTCCGGCTCATCAGCACCAACCAAGTCGATCTGATCGAGCCGCTGATCACGTCACCCGAGGAATGGCGCCTTGTCGATCGTCTGGTGGTCGCCCGCAAGAACCTCTATGGCGCGCCAGCGGTCACGGCCGCGCTCATATCGCATCCGGCGGTGCGCGACGCCGCCGTCCTCGCCTATCCCGATCGACTCACCGGCACCGGTCTTTACGCCTTCGTCGAAGCGGCGGACGCGACCGCCGACGCGGTCAAGGAAGACAAACTCGCAAGCTATCTTGCCGAGGCCGTGGGTCGCGACAATGCACCTAATTTCATTCAGGTGGTGCCGTCGCTGCCGCGCAACGCCGCGGGCCACGTGCGCACCGACATCTTGCAGCTCGTTGCCACAAATCAGGTCGACAACATCGATCCGCTGATCACGTCGGACGCCGAGCGCGCGACGGTCACGAGCATCCTGAACGCCCGGCACAACATGCGCGATCGATTCGTGCTGTAGATCAAAGCGCCGGCCAGCGGCGCGAGGCGCGCCACAGGGTCCATTGCCGGCGCCATTGCGGCACCTCGATCACCTCGAATGGATTGGCGGCAGCTGCGTCGAGTCGATCGAGCGCTTGCGGCACCAGGGCGGCGATGAGAAAAGCGGGTGCAGCGGCGGCCGGAAGCGCCCGCGCGGCTGCGCGAAAACCTGCAAACGCCTCGCGCGCGTGAGTACGCAATTCCGCCAGCGCCGCCTGCAGTCCGGGCGTCGACTGGCGGCGTTCCAATTCGCCCTGGTGGATGCTGTGACGCGCCGCAAGATCGCGGGGCAGGAAAATGCGCTCACGCGCGATATCGATCGGAAAACGGCGAAGCGCCTGCGTCACGCCATAGGCGACGCCGGCCTGCTCAGCCGCGAAATCCGCGCGCGAGACGCCGAGAATTGCCGCTCCGAGCGCGAACAGCGTGCCCGACGTGCTCGCTGCATAAGTATCAAGATCGGCGACGCTCGCCGGCGGATCGTCGTACAGATCGAAGGCGTGGGCATCGATCAACGCGCTCAGCCTTTCTGTCGAAAGCCCGCATTGCGCGATCGTGTCGAGGAGTGCGGCGGCGACCGGATTGGCCCTCGCCTCGCCAGCGCCGGTGAGCGCGTCCCGCCACCACTGCAGCCGCAACTCGCCCGCCATCGGTTCGCGGACCGCCGTGGCCACGCGCGAAATCTCGCTGGCGAAGGCATAGAGCGCATAAAGGTGCTGGCGTGCCGGAAGCGGCGCGAACAGGCCGGCGAGATACCGGTCCTTGTCCGCCTCGCGTACCAATGCCTCGCAATGAGAATAAAGTCCTCCACCTCGGAACTCTCATCGATTACGCCACGGCGATCAGAAGCGCACCGATGCGGCGCCGTTCACCTAGCAGGATGTTGTAAGTGCTCACCGCGGAACCAGTAGTCATGGCTTCAAGCGCGATGTGATGCGCACGGAAGGCCGCGCGCACCGGTGATGCCGGTGGAATGAGCTGCGTTCCGGTACCAATCAGGAAATGATCGATCCCTGCATCCGGCGCGAGCGCGAGGGCCAATGCCGCAGCATCAACCTCCGCCGCCGCTTTCACGGGCGACGCCCAGATGCCGCGGGGCAGACAAATCAGCGACCCGCGATGCGACATATCGGCAAAACGGAATCCGCCCTTGCCGTAAGCCTCGATCGCAGCTGCATAAGGCAGGTGGCGGTTTGCCTCGTCCACCTCGGCCTCGTCGCCGGTTGCAGTCAGCGCCGTGCCTTGGCCGGAACGCGAGAGCGGCCCGCCGTCGCCAAGGGAGGCGACGCTACCTCCTTCTCGTCTTCCTCGGGCGTCTCCGGAACGAACTGCCGACCGGTGCCAACACCAAGATAAATGAGGATCGGCGAAGCGATGAAGACCGACGTATAGGTACCGACGAGGGCGGCGCCGAACATCATGGTCGCGGTGAACGAGTGGATCGCCTCGCCGCCGAACAGCAGCAACGCCAACAGAGCGAGCAGCACCGTTACGTGAGTGATCACGGACCGCGACAGCGTCGCGTTGATCGACACGTTGAGCAACTCCGTCATCGGCATTCTCTTATAGCGCCGCAGCATTTCGCGGATACGGTCATAGATGACGACGGTGTCGTTGAGCGAATAGCCCAGAATCGTCAGCAGCGCCGCGATGCTGGTGAGGTCGAAATCGATTTGCGTGATCGACATGAACCCGAGCGTGAGCACGATATCGTGCACGTTGGCGATCATGGCGCCGAGGGCGAACTGCCATTCAAACCGGAACCACAGGTAAATCAGGATGGCCGCGATGGCGAGAAAGATTCCGATGATGCCCCAATGCAGGAACTCGCCTGAGATGCGCGGCCCCACCACTTCGACGCGGCGGTAATCGACGGTGTCGCCCAGCGCGGCCCGCACCTTGGTTTCAGATATCTGCTGCGCCTCTTCACCGCCAGGCTGTCTCGCGATCCGGATTAGCACCACATCCGGCGAACCATATTCCTGAAGCTGGATTTCGCCGAGGCCCAACTCACCGAGCGTCGAGCGCATCTTGGCGATGTCGATCGGACCGGACTTCGATTGCACCTCCATTAAGGTGCCGCCCTTGAAGTCGATGCCGAAATTGAGGCCGTGGGTGAAATAGAGGGTGATCGCGATGATCGACAAGATCGCCGAGATCGGAAAACTGATCCGGCGAAAGCGGATGAAATCGAACGAGGTCTCGTCCGGGACGATACGAAGCAGGAACACGAGGTGTCTTCCTTATGGACGGGCCGCCGACTAGATCGGCACGGCTTGCGGCCGCATCATGCGCACCCACCAGGCGACGATCAGCCGCGTCAGGGTGAAGGCCGTAAACAGGGTGGTGAGGATTCCGACTCCGAGCGTGACGGCGAAGCCGCGCACCGGGCCAGTGCCGATCATGAACAGCACGGCCGCGGCAATGAAGGTCGTGATGTTGGAATCGAGGATCGTCGCGAGCGCGCGGGTGAAACCCGCATCGATTGCGGTGATAGGCGTGCGCCCGTGGCGCACCTCCTCGCGGATGCGTTCGTAAATGAGAACGTTCGAGTCGACGGCGATGCCGACGGTGAGCACGATGCCCGCAATGCCGGGCAGCGTCAGCGTCGCGCTGAGCAACGACAGAACACCGATGATCATTGCCACGTTGACGGCGACCGCAATGTTGGCGAACAGCCCGAACAGCCCGTAGGTCGCGAGCATGAACACGACGACCAGGATGGCGCCGGCGATCGAAGCCGTTTCGCCGGCCTTGATAAAGTCCTGACCGAGCCCCGGTCCCACTACGCGTTGCTCGATCGGGGTGAGCTTGGCGGGCAACGCACCGGCGCGCAGCAGGATCGCAAGATTGTTGGCGGACTCCACCGTGAAATTGCCAGAGATCTGACCCGATCCACCCAGGATCGGCTCGCGGATTACCGGTGCTGAAATCACCTCGTTGTCGAGCACGATCGCGAACGGCCGCCCGACGTTCTCCTGGGTCGCCGCGCCGAATTTGCGGGCGCCGCTCAGGTTGAACTTGAAGTTGACGATCGGCTCATTGGTGCGTTGATCGAAGGAGGCTTGCGCATCCGTCAGATCGGAACCGTCCACCAGCGCCTGTTTGTACACCAGGACAGGAGTGCGCTGGTTGTCGCGCGTCTCGTAAAGCACCTCCGAGTCAGGCGGCGGCCGGGTTTTGAGCGCGTCCTCTGCGGTCATCGAGGTATCGACCATGCGGAATTCGAGCTTCGCAGTCCGGCCAAGCAACTCCAGCAGGCGCCGCGGATCACCAAGGCCTGGCACCTGCACCAGGATGCGGTCGACGCCCTGACGCTGAATCGTCGGCTCGACGAGGCCCAGTTCGTTGATGCGTTTCTCGATGATCGGGATCGACTGATCGACGGTCTGGCGCTCGCGCTCGACCATGCCGGCGTCGGTCGGCGTCAGGCGGATCAGCCCGCCGCCCGTATCGGTGACATCGAGGCTGCGCTGCCCGTTGCCGGCGAGCACACCGCCGAGCGGCTGCGACAGATCGCGAAGCTTGTTGTAGGCGGTCTGGAAGTTATTGTCCTCGCGCAACCTGACTTCGACACTGTTGCCGCGCACCACCGGCGGATTCGCCCAGTTGATGCGCGCATCGCGAAGCGTGCGGCGCACATCATCACGCAAAGTGTCGAGGCGCTGCTTGCGAATGTCGTTCTTGTCGACTTCGAGCAGGATCGAGGAACCGCCCTGCAGGTCAAGACCGAGCACCAGGCGGCGCTGCGCCCAGGTCGGCCAGCTCTTGACGGTCTGTTCGGAGAAGAAATTGGGGATAGAGAAGCTGCAAACGACGAGCGCCGTCAGCAAGATTGCGGCCGCTTTCGTGCGTGAAAAATATAACATCGGCGTTCACCCGAATAGCGCTGGCATCAACCCACAGCGCCTTTGTCTTCTTTCACCGGCTCGCCCTTGGCACGCACATCGGTCACCATGGACCTGACTTGGCGCACCCGCACGCCGTCGGCAACTTCGATCTCAACCTGTTCGTCGTCGACCAACTTGGTGACTTTGCCGACAAGCCCGCCAGAGGTAATGACCGTGTCGCCGCGGCGCAAATTCTTGACCAACTCCTGATGCTGCTTCGCCCGTCTCTGCTGCGGCCGCAGGATCAGGAAATACATGATCACGAATATAAGCACGAACGGCAGCACCTGGTACATGAAATCGGTGCCACCAATTCCCGCAGCGCCCTGTGCGAAGGCGGGTGTGATCATCTCGACAAATCTCCAAGTCTCCGCGGCGTTGTCTCCGCGGCGTTGAATTTTCGCAGGTATGCCGCCTGAAACGGCGCGGCCGGACGTCGCCTGAGCCAAAGTTGCGCGGACTATACTGGCCGGCCGCCCGATTGCAACGCGTCCGGAGCCCGCCTTTGCTCCCGGCGGTGGCGCCAAGGCGGGTGGCCCGAGCCGGGCCGCCCTCGACTTGCAGCCCAAGCCGCCCCCCGCTATTGGAGGCCCCCTCAATCACGGGGCTCGCAAGCAGCTTCATGTCACCACCCGAGTACCCAAAATCCAAGCCTTCGGTCCGGGAAAACGTTCTTGACCGCATCGCCCGTGCGCTGGAACGGCTCGCGCCGGCACCGCCGGTCGCGCCGGATTTCAGCGGCGCCGACGCGTTCATATGGCATCCGGATGCCCGCAGGCTCGCGCCAGTCCCGCGCGTAAACCGCGTCGCCATGTCACTTCTGAAGGGCATCGACCGGATGCGCGACATCCTGGTGGAGAACACCGAACGGTTCGCGCGCGGGCTCCCCGCCAACAATGCCCTATTGTGGGGGGCGCGCGGCATGGGCAAATCGTCCCTCGTCAAGGCTGCGCACGCTACGGTCAATGCCGGGCTCGGTCGTGATGCCGGGCTGCTGAAGCTCGTCGAAATTCATCGCGAGGACATCGAAAGCCTGCCGGACCTGATGGCGCTGCTGCGTGCTGCACCCTATCGGTTCCTCGTCTTCTGCGACGACCTGTCGTTCGATGCGGAGGATACGTCCTACAAGTCCCTTAAGGCCGTGCTCGAAGGCGGCATCGAAGGCCGGCCTGACAACGTGATCCTCTACGCCACGTCCAACCGCCGCCATCTAATGGCCCGCGAGATGATCGACAACGAGCGGTCAAGCGCCATCAATCCCGGCGAGGCGGTCGAGGAAAAGGTATCGTTGTCGGATCGCTTCGGCCTCTGGCTCGGGTTCCACCGCTGCAGCCAGGACGAATTCCTTGCCATGGTCGAAGGATATGTCGCCCACCACCGGTTGCCGATCGAGCTGGAAGCGTTGCGGCGCGAGGCACTCGAATGGGCAACCACCCGCGGCTCGCGCTCAGGCCGCGTCGCCTGGCAGTATGTTCAGGATCTTGCCGGACGCCTTGGCGTTTCGCTGACCGAAGAGGAGCGGTAGCTCCAAAAGCGCCGCGTGCCCACGCGGACGTTCCGTCGTGGGCACGCGTCCCCTCACCCCACCCCACAGCTTTTATAAGGGTGCCGATGCGGTCTTGTCGGACGGCAAGTACTGGATCGGATCAACCGGCGTCGAGTTCTTGCGCACCTCGAAATGAAGTTGCGGGTTCGCCGCATTTCCGGTCTGGCCGGATTTTGCAATCACCTGGCCCTTGTGGATCTGATCGTTGCGCTTGACCATCAATTCGCTGGCGTTGGCATAGGCGGTGACGAAGCCGTTGGGGTGGCGCACCAGCACGAGATTGCCGTAGCCCTTGAGTTCACTGCCCGCATAGGCGACGACGCCATCATCGGCGGCACGAACAGGCGTGCCCTCGGGTACCGCGAGGTCGATGCCGTCGTTGCTTATGCCATTCACCTTGGCGCCGAAGCCCGCAATGACGCGGCCACGGGTCGGCCAACGGAATGCCGGTGCACCCGCTGTGGTCGCGCCGGTTTCATCGGATGGTTCCGAGGAAACCACGACCTGGGCCTTGTCGGCGGACGCCAGCTTTGTCGGCGCGCTTGGCTTGGCCGATGCTGCAGGAGCAGCGCCCGGCTGCGGCTTTGTGGCAGCGGCGGCAACCTTGCCTTTGGCGGGCGCGGCCACCACCCTCACCGGAACGGTGATCTTCGCGCCGATTTTCAGCGGCGTCTGCGGCTCCATGCCGTTCGCGACGGCGAGATCTTTGACCTTCACGTGATATTCGCGGGCGATCTTGGAGAGCGTATCGCCGGAAGTCACGGTGTGGACTGGCGGCGCCGGAAGCAAGGTTTGCCCTGCTCCAACCGGGGCCGAGGCATTGGGCGATGCAGCGACCTTGGGCTCCGGTGCGCGCGGCGCTGTCGCGTGGGCAACCTTTGCCCCGCTGCCGCCGGGAACATAGTGAGGAATGACGATGCGCTGACCCGCAGTCACCGTCTTCGGGTCGGTGATGCCGTTCGCCTCCAGAATGGCATGCATCGGGATGCCGCGCACCCGTGCGACCGCAGCGATGGTCTCGCCTTGGGCAAGGACGATCGTCGTGCCGCCCGCTCGTTCCCAATGGCCACCGGAGCGAACCCCTCCGGTCACTTCCGGGGCAGGCGGCGGCGGCGTCAGCGGTTGAGCGCGCTGCGGCTGACCATATCGCGCTTGGTTATACTGAGGCTGGCTATACTGCGGCTGCCCATATTGCGGTGGAGCATAACTCGTCGGCGGCAATGGCTGCTGCGTGACGCCCGGCGGAGCGGCACCCGCGCCATAGGATGGCTGCGCGGCATACGTGCTCCCGGTCGTGTCAGCGAAGCGGGTCGTTTCCGAACTGCAACCCGCCGCCAGAATCGCGAACGCGGAGAGGACTCCGCCGCGCAAAACGCGGACTTGATGCCGCCTGGCGAGCAATTGACGCATGACCCCCTACCCACGCAACGCAACACAACTCTCGCGGGGAATAAACCACCCGCCGAGTAAATATCTATTTAAGCTTTTCAGAGATCGATTAAGGCTTTGTTACCCTGGAAATTCTTGCATCTATAATTCGCGCGCCTGGCCGGGCAGTAGCGGAACGAAGCGCACATCGATCAAGTCCTCGCGTACGAGAGCGTTCGCGGAACGCGTCAATCGTACCAGGCTTTGATGGAAATGCTGGGGCCCGAGCGGCAGTACCATGACGCCGCCTTCCGACAATTGCTGGGTCAAGGCTTGCGGGATTTCCTCTGCGGCCGCCGTGACCATGATGCGGTCGAATGGCGCTCGCTCGGGAACGCCGGCAATGCCATCGCCCACAATGACCTCAACGTTGTGAAAGCCAAGCTCCGCGAGGCGGGCCCGCGCAGCATCCGCCAACGTACGATAGCGTTCGATGGTCGTGACCTTCGCGGCGAGACGCGACAACACTGCGGCCTGATAACCGGAGCCGGTGCCGACCTCGAGCACATGATGATGCGGCTCGATCTTAAGCTGCTCGCTCATGTAGGCAACGACGTAGGGCTGACTGATCGTCTGGCCACAAAGGATCGGCATGGCGCGATCGGCGTAGGCCGCCCCGAAATGGTTTGGCATCACGAATTTTTCCCGCGGCACCTCCTCCATGGCTCGCAACACCGCCGCATCCATGATCCCGCGCCGGCGCAGATCGAGCACAAACTGCATGCGCTCGACATCCTGGATCGCGGAATTTGGGCCGGCAGGCGTCGAAGCGGACAACGGCGGGTTCCTTGGCACCAACCCGGTCGACAGGACGGAGATCCATCGCCGGCAGGCAACACTTAAGGTCGATAGTGGGTTTCGCCGCGTCCGCCGGGAGCAGTTTGGCCCGACCAAAGGTCACTCCAGAATTTCAGCAAGCCTGGTCATGAACGGTTCGTCGGTCATGTCGAGCCGCAGCGGCGTCACCGAGATATGGTTGTCGGCCAGCGCCGAAAGATCGGTGCCGTCGCGGCGCGTCGGCAGCGGCGCGCGCTCGAATGCGATCCAGTAATAAGGGTTGCCGCGGCCATCGCGGCGCGGCTCGATCCGCAGCAGTTCCTGCGGCCGCTTGCCCTGGGTTGCCACCGCAACTCCCTTCACCTCCGACGGCGGACAGTCGGGGAAGTTGATGTTGACGAACACATCGCGCGGCAGGCCTTCGGCCAGCACGCGGCGGATCAGATCAGGACCGAATTTTCGCGCCGTATCCCAGTGGGGCGCATTTCGGCTCGCGGTCGCATAGGACTGCGACAACGCAAACGACGGGATACCGAGCACGGTTCCCTCAATGGCGCCGGCCACCGTGCCTGAATAGGTCACGTCCTCCGCGGCATTCCGGCCGCGGTTGACGCCAGACAGCACGAGGTCCGGCTTGCCCTCGGCAATGATGTGGCGTGCGCCCATGATGACGCAGTCGGTGGGAGTGCCCTTGACGGCGAAGCGGCGTGGCCCGATCTCACGCAGCCGCAGCGGATCGTTGAGCGACAGCGAGTGGGACACGCCGGACTGATCGGTTTCCGGCGCCACGACCCAGATATCGTCGGACAATGTGCGCGCGATCTCCTCGAGCACATCAAGGCCCTGCGCATGAACGCCGTCATCGTTGGTCAGAAGAATTCGCATGAAATGCAGTCGCCGCCGACGTCGCTCGATTCGAATCAGGCCGCTGAGATGACGGCCATGTATCTTCCTATCACGTCGCGCCAATGACTTTGGCGCCGCCCATGTAAGGCTGCAGTACGCTCGGCACCGCTATCGTGCCGTCCGCCTGCTGATAGGTCTCCATCACAGCGATCAGCGCGCGGCCGACCGCAACGCCGGAGCCGTTGAGGGTGTGGACGTGTTGAACCTGACGGCCTTCCCGGCTGCGGTAGCGCGCCGCCATCCGGCGGGCCTGGAACTCGCCGCAAATCGAGCAGGACGAAATCTCCCGATACATGTTCTGGCCCGGCAGCCAGACTTCGATGTCGTAGGTCTTCTGCGACGCAAAACCCATGTCGCCGGTGCACAGCGTCATCACCCGGTAGTGCAGGTCGAGCCGTCGCAGCACCTCCTCAGCGCAAGAGAGCATGCGCTCATGTTCGGCCTTGCTCTGCGCAGGCGTCGTAATCGACACAAGTTCGACCTTGGTGAACTGGTGCTGCCGGATCATGCCGCGCGTATCCTTGCCGGCAGCGCCTGCCTCCGCGCGAAAACATGGCGTAAGCGCGGTGAGCCGCATCGGCAGTTCGGCCTCGTCGACGATCGACTCCCGTACGAGGTTCGTGAGCGGAACTTCGGCGGTCGGGATGAGCCAGAGGCTTCGCGAAAGCTCCTGGTCGCCCGCTGTCGTGGTGCTGTCCGTCAACGTCAATTCGGGCCTAACACCCTCCTCCTGAAGCCGCAGCGCTTCGGCCTGCCGATCGACGGTCTCGAGGTATTGGACGAGATTGCGGGCGGTCATGAACTGATCGAAGGCGAACTTCGGCAGCTGCGCAGTGCCGTACATGACCTCGTCCTGCACCAGCAGTGGCGGCGCGACTTCCACATAGCCGTGCTCGTTGGTGTGCAGGTCGAGCATGAACTGGCCGAGCGCACGCTCCATGCGCGCAAGGCCCTTCTTCAGCACGACGAAACGCGCACCCGACAACTTGGCCGCCGTCTCGAAGTCCATTTGGCGCAGTGCCTCGCCAAGCTCGAAATGCTGCTTCGGCGTGAACGCGTAGTTGCGCTTTGCTCCGAATTTGTGGTGCTCGACATTGCCGTGCTCGTCACTACCGTCGGGCACCTCGTCGAGCGGCAGGTTGGGGATCGCGGCGAGCGCGTCGTCCAACTCCTTTTGAGCGGCCTTCTCTTCCCCTTCCATCCTAGAGATCGAGGATTTGGAATCCTCCACTTCAGCCATGAGTTTCTGTACGGCCGCCTGATCCTTTTTTGCTTTCGCCTGCCCTATTTCCTTCGAGACCGCATTTCGGCGTGATTGCGTGCCCTCAAGTACCCGGATGATTGCGCGGCGGCGCTCGTCGATAGAAATGAGGTGCTGAGACCGCTGAGTCTCCGGCGGCTGTCCGCGCCGCTTAAGACCACGATCGAAAGCCTCCGGATTTTCGCGAATCCACTTGATGTCGTGCATGACGGTCTCTCCCGTCATGGCCGGGCTTGTCCCGGTCATCCACGCCTTCCGCGAACCTGCAAAGACGTGGATGCCCGGCACAGGGCCGGGCATGACGAATTAATTGGCCCTTACGTTTGCGTTCTCGCTTTGCGGGTGCGCTGTCACTCCGCGGGCTTTGCCGCGGCGTCGGCGTCCGCCTTTGCCCGGTCCGCTTTCGCCTTGCGCTCGACCCACTTCACCGACAGCACGGAAAGCTCGTAGAGAAGCAGCAACGGAACCGCAAGCGACATTTGGCTGAGCACATCGGGCGGCGTCAGCACCGCTGCGATGATAAAGGCCACCACTATGAAATAACGCCGCTTCGACTTGAGCTGATCGGAAGTGATGATGCCGACGCGCCCGAGCAGCGTGAGAATCACCGGCAGCTGGAACGCTACCCCGAACGCCAGGATCAGCCGCATCATCAGGCCGAGATAGTCGTCGACCTTAGGGAGCAGCTCGATGGTGGCCTCGCCGTCGCCGCCGAGTTGCTGCATGCCGATCGAGAAGCGCGTGAGCATTGGCCACACCAAGCCATAGACGACCGCCGAGCCGAGCACGAAGAAGATCGGCGTCGCGATCAGGTAAGGCAGGAACGCGTGGCGTTCATGCCGGTAGAGCCCCGGGGCGATGAACATATAGAGCTGGCCGGCGACGATCGGGAAAGAGATGAAGGCAGCGCCGAATATCGCGATCTTGAGTTGCACCACGAAGTATTCGAGCAGCCCCGTATAGATGAATTTGGAGGCTTCGGGGCCCACTACCCACACGTAGGGCCATGTCAGGATGTTGAAGATCTGCTTGGCGAAGAAAAAACATCCGACGCAGGCAATACCGAAGGCCAAGATCGCCTTGATGAGGCGCGAGCGCAACTCGATCAAATGATCGAGCAGCGGCGCCTTGGTCGCCTCGATGTCCTCATGGGTCATGCCGGACTGCTCCCCTCCGGGACGGGCGCTGTCGGTTGCGGAGACACCGCGGCGGCATCGGGAGCAAGATGAGTTTGGGCGTACGACGCGCCTTCAGTCGCCGGCGCGGTCGCGACAGCGGAAGCCCCTTCCGCAGGCACGGTCATTGCTGGTTCAGGCTCGCTCTTTGGCTCGGCTTTTTCCTCCGGAGCCTTGTCGCCGATTTTGTTCTCGTCCTTCGGCTCCCACTTGGTCGCCTCGAGCGGATCGAACGAAGTCAAGCCCCTGGCGGAATCGGCGAGATTGTCGACCTCCTTCTTGAGGTCGGCCATTTCGGCTTCGCGCATCGCTTCTTGAAACTGACTTTGGAATTCGGCCGCCATCCGACGGATTTTCGTCGTCCATTGCCCAACGGCGCGCAACACTGCGGGCAGTTCCTTGGGCCCGATCACGATCAACGCGATCACGCCGATGACGACGAACTCGCTCCAACTGATGTCGAACATCGCGCCTCAACTCCGCGGCACGCCGGCAGGTGACCGTGATGCCAGGGATGGCCCCAATCAAAGCACCGAGGATCGTGCCGGGCAACGCTGCTAAGAGGATCGCCGATTTGAAAGCCTGCCCGCGTCAGGCCTCGGCCCGCGTCTTTGCGCCGGTTGAGGCCGGCTCAGGCTGATGATCGATCGATTTGACCGGTTCAGTCTTCGCCGGATCGATCTTGGCGGTCTCGTCTTCAGACATGCCCTTCTTGAACGCCTTGATGCCCTGGGCGACGTCGCCCATCAACTCGGAAATCTTGCCGCGTCCGAACAGCAACAGCACGACGCCGATCACAATGATCCAGTGCCAGATACTCATGGAGCCCATACGGTTAACCCTCCGCCAGGACGGGCCGCGTTGGGGGCCTCGCCTTGTGATTTGTCGTGAACCTAGGCTTCGCGGGCACCAAAAACAAGCACCCGCACGGCTCTCGTCGCGCGGCGCATGAGCACGGCCGAGGTGCGCGGCGCCGCCAGCCACAAATTAACCCAATCGGGTACGCCTTTGCCGCTACTTTGCGAACGAAGAATCCGCCGACCTCGTGCTAGGATTCCTCTGGGCGTGGCGCGAGACCAAGATCGAGATCGCCCGGTTCCAACGGGTCCTCGTCGGGACGGAGCGCCGGATCGTCCGACGGTTCGGGAACCGCGAAGCCGGCGGGCAGGGTGCCGTCGAATAGACCCGAACCCTTGAGGTCCTCCAACCCCGGGAGATCACCCAGGGCTTCCAAGCCGAAGTGCGACAGGAACTCAGAGGTGGTCCCATACGTCAGCGGCCGGCCCGGCGCCTTGCGGCGTCCGCGCGGACGCACCCAGCCCGTCTCCAGGAGCACGTCGAGCGTGCCTTTCGCGGCCGATACGCCACGAATTTCCTCGATCTCGGCCCGCGTCACTGGCTGGTGATAGGCGATTATGGCGAGGGTCTCGATGGCAGCGCGGGAGAGCTTTTTCGGCTCGACCGCCTCGTGCGCCAGGAGCCAGCGCAAGTCGTTCGCGGTACGGAAGGTCCAGCCGTTACCGATGTGCACGAGATTAACGCCGCGCGAGGCATATTCGATCTGCAAACGCTTGAGGTTCGCCTTGACGTCGATCCCCGGTGGCAGGTGCCGGGCCAATGTTTTTTCATCAACCGGCTCTGAGGCTGCGAATAACAGCGCTTCAAGCAGCCGAAGTTCCTCCGGTCGGCTTTCAGTCGCCATTTCCGGCTCTCCGGAGTCACCTTCGCAAACCTCGACCCGCAACTCGGCAATACCTGCCATCAACAAAACCTCCCGCCTCCCCGGCGCGGCGCTTGCCGCGTCCACCTCATCATACATCACGACGCCTCAGGTATTTGGGCGACGGCCGCCCGCTTGCGGACATAAAGCGGCGCAAACGGAGCGGCCTGATGAACCTCCATGGCGCCCTCGCGCACCATTTCAAGGGCTGCCGCGAGTGACGACGCGAACACGGTCGCACGCAGTGACGGTTCGACGACGTATGCCATAAGCTGATCATCAAGCCGGGCCCAGTCGGCCCCAACGCCTACGAGGCGCTCCAGAATGGTCCGCGCTTCGGCCAACGACCATACCGTGCGTTTGGCAAAACGAACGCGCCGCAACGCGTGACGTTGGCGCTCCGCCGCATAAGCGGAGATCAGATCGTAGAGTGTCGCCGACCATTGGGGCCGTTTGATTTCGGCGATCGGCTCGGGATCGCCCCGGCCGAAGACGTCCCGATCAAGCAGCGGACGTTCGAACAGGCGCATCGCAGCATCACGGATTGCGTCGAGCCGCTTCAAGCGGAGCGCCAAGGCCCGCGCCATATCCGCAGCACTCATGCCCTCGACCACAGCGGGTTCCGGCAACAGCAGACGCGATTTGAGGTAGGCGAGCCAAGCCGCCATGACGAGGTAATCGGCGGCGAGTTCGAGACGCATCCGTCGGGCGCGCTCGATGAAAGCGAGATATTGGTCGGCCAGGGAAAGGATGGAGATGCGCGTGAGGTCGACTTTCTGGTTTCGCGCGAGCGTGAGCAGAAGATCGAGCGGCCCTTCAAAGCCCTCCACGTCGACGATCAGAGTCGGCTCGTCACTTCCGCGAGCACCATCCTCGCCAAAAGCGTCTTTCTTCTTGACGTCATCTTGAGCGGTATCGTCGGTCATCCGCTCACCCGCTGGACCTCGCCCGCGAGCAACTGGGCGAATCTCGCGCGCGCTGCGGCGATATCGATCGCCTCGGCTGCCGCGCGACTGGCCAGAGCGCGCGACGTTCTTTCAAGGGCGCTACCCGCGAGCAGCGGGCTATTCTCCGCGACCTCCTGCATCTCATCGAGATTGCCGTTGCAATGGAGGGCGAGATCGCACCCCGCCGCCAGCGCACGACACGTCCGTTCGGCGAGCGTGCCGGACAGTGCCCCCATCGACAGGTCGTCACTCATCAACGCTCCCGAAAACCCTATGTATCCACGAATCACCTGCTCGATAATAGTGATCGAGCAGGTCGCCGGAAGCCCGGGATCGATGGCTGTGAATACGACGTGCGCCGTCATCCCCAAGGGGAGCCCTGCAAGCGGCATGAAGGCTGCAAAATCGGTCATTTCCAGCACGTCCCGCGAGGTCGCGACGACCGGAAGGCGCTCGTGACTGTCCGCGGTGGCGCGACCGTGGCCCGGCAAATGCTTGAGGACAGGCAGCACCCCACCTGCCCGCAGACCGTCAGCCACCGCCATTGAGATCGCGGCAACCTGATCCGGCCGGTCGCCGTAGGCACGATCGCCGATGACCCGGTCAGCACTTGGAACGGGCACGTCGGCAAGCGGAAGACAGTCGACAGTAATCCCGAGGGCCGCGAGATCGGCCGCGATGAGACGGGCGCCGAGGCGCGCGGCCTGCAGCCCCAGTGCCGGGCACCGGCGGTAGAGTTCGCCGTAAGTCGCACCGGGGGGATAGGCCGGCCAAAGGGGCGGCTGCAATCGCTGGACCCTTCCCCCCTCCTGATCGATCAGGACCGGGGCGTCGCGCCCACAAATCGAGCGAAATTCATCAATGAGAGAAGAGACTTGAGCCGGGTCCGCAATATTGCGCTTGAAGAGAATGAGGCCCCAGGGCGCGGCCTCCCGCAAGAAGGCGCGTTCAATCGGCGTGATCGCCGTACCGGCCAATCCAGTGATGAACGCCCGTGCCGTCATGCTCGCGGTTCAAAACACGGCCCGGGGATAGGAATTAGTTTCGCAGGACGAAGCAGCTTCCGCCGGCCGATTTGAGACTTTCACACAATTGAGTGGCCTCGTCCCTGGAGCCAAACGGGCCGACCTGGGCGGCATAGAAGACGCCCCGCTCGCCCTGATCCTTGCGCCGAATCAGCGGCTGTTGCCCGTTCAATGCCGAGAACTTGCTTTGCATCGCGCGGAAGCTTGCCTGGGCTTCCGATTCTGTTTTCTGCGCGGAAAGCTGGACAACGTAACCGCCGCCTCCGCCCTCGCTGGAACGCGTTTGCGGTGGCGCCGCAGTTGCAACCCGCGTCGGCGCCTCTTCGGTGGCACCAGGCATGATGCTCATCGGCGCACCGCCTGCCGATCCCGTGGCCGTCTGCGTCGTCTCGCGCGGCGGCGGCGCTTCCCGAGGTGCCGCAGCTTGACGCGGCGGTGGCGGTGCGGCGCGGGTTTGGGGCGGAGGCGGCGCCGCCGCGCGTTCCGGAGCGGGCGCCGTTCCCTGATCCGCACGAATGGTCACGGTCCGAACGCGACGCGGCTCCGTCGAGCCGGATGCGCTAGCCGGGGACGACGCCGGATAACCACCGACCGATGGGATCGACCCGCTGGCGCCCGGCAGCACTGCGTTGCTGCCCCGCGAAGCCTCACGCACCTCCACGGGTTCTTCATAGCGCTGCATCGTGCGCTCTGAACCCTCGCTCAGCCTCTCGTTGATGGCCTTGCCCGATCCATCGCCGCTCGGCGTTACCCTGGTCGGCGACGTATCAGCCTTGATCAACGGCACTGGACCGCTGACGCCGCCTTTGAACACAGTGCGATATCCGAATGCCGCGGCGCTGCCGAACACCGCGAGCCCCAGAACCGCAATCGCGATCTTCGTCGTGTTTCGCCGCTTGACCACGGCCGCGCCGTCATCGCTGTCCGTGTGCTCGGCGTATTCGTATCCGTCGTCATAAGCGCCGGGCTCGGCATACTGACCGTCATATGCGGCAGGCGCATGCCCCGGCACGGTCGCATAGGCCTCGTCGTGTGGATGGGTTTCTACCTGCCCATCCTCGGCATACCCGTGCTCCGCGTACCCTTGCTCGGCGTATGCCTGGTCGGAATATGGCTGATCTGAGTAAACGTGATTGGAATAAGGCTGTTCGGAATACGCCTGATCAGGATGGGCCCGATCAGGATAGGCCTGATCTGCATAGTCGTCGTGGCGCCAATCGGTAGCGTCACGCTGATGAACGTCTTCGCCCTGCTGGTAGTCGTCGCGGTGCGTATAGGCTGACGGCTCGCTCGCAGCTGTGTGATCCGTGTCAGCATAATCCTGACGGAACGGAAATCGTGGCTGCTCGCGACGGCCATACTCATCACGGACCGGCTCATGACGATCTTGAGCCGGCGAAAAGTCCCGGGTCGGCGGCCGCACCGGTGGAGCGCGGTCTTGCGTCCGATCCTGGGGCTCATGCTGTTGCGAGGAATATTTCGGCTGATACTGCTCCCGGGGCGCACCGCGTGGCGGCACCGGTGCGAACGGATCGTTCTGTCCGATCAGGCGAGCGAGCTCCATCAAGGGGTCGGACGACCCACTCGACCCGCTGCGGCGACCCGTCGCAGGCTGTTCGTACCCGCGCGCATCCTCTTCCTCGTGATCGCGCGAGTTATTCTCGCGGGGGGGAAAGAAGGGGCGTTGGGGTCGTGGGAATGTGCCGCTCGACATTCTACCTATCGCAACCTCATCGGGCGACGCCATTAGGCGGCGCTTGAACCGTCCCGTCAATCGCGTAATTGGTCGCGACCGGTGACTGCGGGCTCATCTCATCTCGTCAGGCGCATCGACGCCAAGCAAACCGAGCCCGGACGCGAGCACGGTCACCACCCCCTGAACAAGTGCGAGACGGGCCATGGTCATTTCTGGCTCATCCTGGATAATGAATCGTAAATGCGGCGCATCCTTGCTCCCCTTGGTCCAGAGACCATGGAATTCGCTGGCTATATCATACAGATAGAAGGCAATTCTGTGAGGCTCGTGGGAAATTGCAGCGGCTTCGACAAGGCGGGGAAATGATGCAAGGCTGCGCATCAGCCCGAGTTCCACGGGGTCAGTGAGCCTTTCTAGCGGAGCGTCAGCCAAGTACCGAGCCCGCTCGGCAAGCGCAGCCGGAAGTTCCGGCAGCATCTCTTGGGCTTTGCGGAAAACCGACTGACCGCGGGCATGGCCGTACTGGACGTAGAACACCGGGTTGTCGCGCGATTGTTCGATCACCTTCGCCAGATCGAAGTCGAGCGGCGCATCATTCTTGCGAAACAGCATCATAAAGCGGACCGCATCGCGACCAACTTCGTCCACCACTTCACGCAACGTTACGAAGTCCCCGGCACGCTTCGACATTTTGACCGGTTCGCCGGCCTGCAACAGCTTCACCAGCTGGATGATTTTGACATCGAGAGTCGCGGCACCTCCGCTCACCGCCGCGACGGCAGCCTTCATGCGCTTGATATAGCCGCCGTGGTCTGCGCCCCAGACGTCGATGAGATTCTTGAAGCCGCGATCGACCTTCGATTTGTGATACGCGATGTCGGCGGCAAAATAGGTATAGCTGCCATCAGACTTCTTCAGCGGGCGGTCGACGTCATCGCCGAAATCGGTCGCGCGAAACAAAGTCTGTTCACGATCTTCCCAGTCCTCTGACGGCGCACCCTTCGGCGGCGGGAGGCGTCCCTCATAAACCCTCCCCTCGGCCCGCAGCGCAGCGATCGTTGCCGCAACGGCATCCTCGCCGCCCTCGACCAACGATCGCTCGGAAAAAAAGACATCATGACGCACATTGAGGACAGCGAGATCCTGCCGGATCTCATTCATCATCATGTCCACGGCTTTTCCGCGCACAACCGGCAGCCATTCGGCTTCGGGCTTGTCGAGCAAGGTACGCCCATATTCGGAGGCGAGTGCAGCGCCGACCGGCCTGAGGTAATCGCCGGGATAGAGGCCCTCCGGGATAGGCCCGATGTCCTCTCCGAGCGCCTCTCGGTAACGCAGGTAAACGGAGCGGCCGAGCATATCGACCTGCGCGCCGGCGTCGTTGATGTAGTATTCGCGGGTCACCGCGTAACCGGCGACAGCCAGAAGATTAGCCAGGGCATCGCCGAACACGGCACCACGGCAGTGTCCCACATGCATTGGTCCCGTGGGATTTGCCGAGACGTATTCGACGTTTACGAGTTCACCCTTTCCGACGTCGCTGCGTGCGATGTCAGTGCCCGAAACGATCAGGTCACGAAGAGAATTGCGCCAAACCGAAGGATCAAGCGTCAGATTGATAAAGCCCGGTCCGGCGATATCGACGCGCGCCACCTCGGCGAGTTTGCGAAGTTCGGCAGCAATTTGCTCGGCGAGGTCGCGCGGCTTGAGGCCGGCATCCTTCGCCAGCGCCATGGCGGCATTGGTCGCAAGGTCGCCATGGGCAGCATCGCGGGGCGGTTCCATAATAATCCGGGAGAGGTCGGGAGGGCTTCGAAAAACCCCCGCAGCGGCAAGCGCTTCAACGGCTCTTCCAACGTGGCCTGTAAAGACAGTGAACACATTCATGACGCACGAAATCCGAAATGCTCGCGGATGCCGCAAGCGGGCGCGGCCTAACGTAATTCCGGGGTCGAGTCAAAAAGGCGGGCGTGCTCGGAAAGGGCGTAACGATCCGTCATCCCGGCAATGAAATCAGCGATCGCACGCGCACCCTCGCCTCCTGCCCCATCCCGCGGCGGCAAATCGCTCGGACAGCGCGTGTAACGCTCGAAGAGATCGCCGACAACCCTCTCAGCGTCCGCCATGATGCGGACGATGCGCGCATGACGGTACATGCGCGGAAACAGGAAGCCTTTGATCGCGCGATCAGCCGCGGCCATTGCCGGCGAAAATCCGATCACCGGCGCTCCCGCGTGGCGGATATCCTCGACCGACGCAGGATTGCGTTCGGCGATCAGGCGCCTCGACTGCGCGATCACGTCTTCGATCATCCGGGTGATCAACCGGCGCACCACTTCGTGTGCCCTCCGCACCGGCGCAATGTGTGCGTGGCCGGGGTCGATCCAGGCTAGGAGATCGGCGACCAAGGGCAACTCCGCGAGGTCGTCCACCGTAAACATGTGGGCGCGGAGGCCGTCGTCGATGTCGTGGGCGTCGTAGGCGATATCGTCGGCGATCGCCCCTGCCTGGGCCTCGGCGCTCGGGTAGAGCGCGAGCGCAAGGTCGTTGCGGGCGCTGTAATCTGCAATCTCGCGCGGCATCTGCCGCGCCGATCGCGGGCCGCCATTGGGGCCGATCAGCGGTCCGTTGTGCTTTACGAGGCCCTCAAGGGCTTCCCAAGTGAGGTTGAGGCCGTCGAAGTCGGCGTACCGGCGTTCCAGGCGTGTTACCACTGCTAGTGTCTGGGCATTGTGGTCGAAGCCGCCCTGGTCCGCGAGGCAGCGATCGAGCGCATGTTCGCCGGCATGTCCGAACGGTGGATGGCCGAGATCGTGTGCGAGCGCGCAGGCCTCAGCGAGGTCCTCATCAAGGCCAAGGGCGCGCGCGAGCGACCGCGCGATCTGGGTGACCTCAAGGGTATGGGTGAGCCGCGTTCTATAGTGGTCACCCTCGTGGTAGACGAAAACCTGAGTTTTGTGGGCGAGCCGGCGAAAGGCCGTCGAATGAATGATGCGGTCGCAATCGCGGCGAAAATCGCTTCGTGTTGCGCTCGGCGGCTCGCGTCTGAGGCGGCCGCGGCTCTGGGAGGGATCGGATGCACAGGGCGCGCGCCCCATTCCCATACCGACCGCCATTTCGGCACCTTCTCGTTGACTGCCATCTGGTCAGCACATAACTATCGATCGAACACGCTGGCAACGGCCGGAACAATCATGGCGACCTCAGTCGTTCTTACGGAACGCGCGGCACGACGAATCGGACAAATCCTCAAGGGCGAGCCGCCCGGATCGATGCTGCGCGTCAGCGTCGAGGGCGGCGGTTGCTCGGGCTTTCAGTACAAGTTCGACTTCACGACTGAGAGGGACGATGACGACCTCGTTCTTGCCCGCGATGGGGCCACCGTGCTGGTCGATCCGGTTTCAGTGCAGTATATGGCAGGCGCCGAAATCGATTTTGTCGACGACTTGATCGGCGCGTCTTTCAAGATCAATAACCCGGTCGCGACCTCGTCCTGCGGCTGCGGGACGAGCTTTTCGGTCTGACCGTCGCTAGCAGTCGCCGGCAGGATATGTAGCGCCGAAGAGGCTAAATCAGCTTCCTCAATCCGGCATCGCTCACTCCGCGGCAACGGCGTGCGGTTCGCCAAATTCCCCGTCGTGCCTTGAATCGGCCGGTCGCTCCAGGCGGCGCTTGAGCAACCGGTCGACCCGGTCGAGATAAAGATAAACGACCGGCGTGATGTAAAGCGTGAGCAATTGCGACACGCAAAGACCACCGACCACGGCAACGCCCAGCGGCTGGCGCAACTCGGCGCCTGCGCCCGCGCCGATTGCGATCGGCAGCGCTCCGAACACAGCCGCAAGACTCGTCATCATGATCGGCCGAAACCGCAGCAGGCAGGCTTCACGGATGGCCTCGTGAGCCGACGCGCCGACGGCGCGTCGCTGGATCGCGAAGTCGATCATCATGATCGCATTTTTCTTGACGATCCCAACCAGCATGACGATGCCGATCATCGCGATCACCGACAGGTCCATCTTGAACATCATGAGCACGAGCAGCGCGCCGACGCCGGCCGAAGGGAGACCCGAGATGATGGTGATCGGATGGATGAAGCTTTCGTAGAGAATACCCAGCACCACGAAGGAGGCGAACACCGCCGCCAGAACCAGAACGCCCTGCCCTTTCAGCGAGTCCTGGAACACCTGCGCGGAACCCTGAAAGCCCGTAATGACCGAGACCGGAAGGTGCGCCTCCTGCTCGATGTCCCGGATCGCATCGACCGCGGCCCCAAGGGCATAGCCGGGGGCGAGATTGAACGACACCGTCATCGACGGCTGCTGGCCTTGGTGATTGACTTGGAGCGCGCCGACGGTCGGCACGAGCTTGGTCACCGCCGAGAGCGGCACCGCGGGTCCGGTTGCAGACAACGCGCCGGCGATGCCCGAACCCGATGCGGGAGCAATGCCGTTGACCGCCATGCCGTTGGTGTTGGTTTTCAAGTAGATCTTAGAAAGGCCAGTCGCATTCGCCTGGATCGCCTTGTCGCATTCCTCGATCACTTGATAGTCGTTGGTTGCGGTGTAGATCGTGGCAACTTGGCGCGTCCCAAAGCAGTCGTACAGTTCCTGGCGAATCTGGTCGACCGTGATGCCGTAATTCCCGGCCGCCTCGCGGTCGATCTCGATCGTCATCTGCGGATTTCTGACGTAGAGATCGCCGGTGACGTCGCGCAACCCTGGCAGTTTGGCGATCTTCTCAAGCATTTGTGGACCGACGCGGTAGAGCGTCTCGGTATCGCTTGATTGCAACGTATACTGGTATTCGCTCTTGGAAATGCGGCCGGTGATGTTGATGTTCTGCACGTTCTGGAAAAACGTGAGCATGCCGGTGACGGAATTGGCCTTGGCCCGCAGCCGCTGGATCACCGCCGTGGAGGTTTCCTTTCGCTCCTCGCGCGGCTTGAGCGCGATGAACAGACGGCCGTTGTTGGCTGTCGTGATGGGGCCGCCGACGCCGACGCTCGAATTGATGTAATCGATTGCGGGGTCCTGGCGCAGGATATTGGCGATCTCACGCTGCTTTTCGAACATGGCGGCATAGGACATCTCGGCTGGACCTTCCGTTGTCGCCGAAATGAAGCCGGTATCCTCCGTCGGGAAGAACCCTTTGGGGATCGCGATATAGAGCCATACCGTGCCGACCAAAGTGCCGAGCATCACGATGAGGACGATCGGTTTGTACTTCAACACCAGATCGAGGGTGATTTCGTAGCCGCGCAGCCATGACCTGAACATCGCTTCGAAAGCCCGCAGCACGATATTCTGATGCTCTCCCTCGTGATGGGGTTTGAGCACCCGCGCGCACAGCATCGGAGTGAGTGTCAGCGAGACAAAGCCGGACAGGATGATTGCGACCGCGATGGTTACCGCGAATTCGCGAAATACACGCCCGACCATGCCGCCCATCAGCAACACCGGGATGAACACCGCGATCAACGCGAAGGTGATCGAGATGATCGTGAAGCCGATTTCTGCCGAACCCTTGAGCGCCGCCTCGTAAGGTCTCATGCCGCCTTCAATGTGACGGACGATGTTCTCCAACATGACGATCGCGTCATCGACCACGAAGCCGACCGACAGCGTCAGCGCCAGCAGCGTCATGTTGTTGATTGAGAAGCCGAACGCGTACATCGCAGCGCAGGTCGCGATCAGCGAGATTGGAACCGCGAGCGCGGGGATGATGGTTGCAGCCGCGGACCGTAGAAAGAGGAAAATCACGAGGACGACGAGGCCGATGGCGATCGCGAGCGTAACCTGGACGTCTTTGACGGAGTCCCGGATCGATTGGGAGCGGTCAGCAAGAATTTCCATTCTCACCGATGCTGGAATCTGGGCGCGATAAAGCGGCAGCCGCTCGCGGATCGCGTCGACAATCTTGATCGTATTTGCGTCAGGCTGCTTGTAGACCGCGAGAACGATAGAACGTTCATTATTGTAGAAGTTCGCGACAAGATCGTTCTCGACGAAATCGATGACCTTTGCTATCTCGCTGATCTTGAGCGGAACGCCGTTGCGGTAGGCGACGATGACGTTGCGATATTCCGCGGCGCAATTCATGGCCGCGGTCGCCGTGATCGTGGTGTTGTTCTTGGCGCCGGCGATGATCCCGACAGGCGTATTGGAATTGGTCTTGGCAAGTACGGTGTGCACGTCTTCCAGAGACACGCCGCGCGAAGCTGCCGCAACGGGATCGACCTGGATCCTCACGGCGAATTTCTGGGGCCCGTACGCAAACACCTGCGCGATGCCGGGGAGCTGCGATATCTGCTGCGCGATCGTGACCTCGGCGTAGTCGTCGACCATTGAGAGCGGCAGGGTATCCGAAACAAAGCTATAGAGCAGGATCGCAAAGTCGCCAGGGTTGACCTTACGGAAAGACGGCGGGATCGTCATTTCGATGGGTAGCTTACGTGCCGCTACCGTCAGCGCCGTCTGCACGTCGAGCGCCGCTCCGTCGATGTTACGGTTGAGATCGAACTGGATGATGATCGACGTATAGCCGAGGGCCGACGTCGACGTGAGCGATGTGATGCCCGCAATCGTCGACAGCTGGCGCTCGATCGGGCCGGCGACGGATGCGCCCATGGTCTCGGGGCTCGCCCCCGGCAGGGTCGCGGTGATCTGAATGGTTGGAAAGTCGACCGTCGGCAGCGCCGCGACCGACAGGAGCCGATAACCGAACAAGCCGAACACAATGAGAGCCGCGGTGATGAGCGTCGTCATCACCGGCCGGTTGATGCAGGCGTGAGAAATATTCAAGTCACGCTCCCGGGCTCTGCGTACGGATTTGGACCCGGGTGCCGTTGGTCAGCAGAAGGTGGCCGTCGGTTACAATCTGTTCGCCGCCGTCGAGACCGCTTTCGATGACGGTTTCGCTGCCGAGCGACCGGGATATCTTTATCGGTCTTACAACCGCGGAGTTGTCTTTCACCACGAAGACGAAATTGCCTTGCTGGCTGACCTGCACCGCAGCCGCAGGTACCACCACCGCGTCTTCGGTTCGCAACGTAAGTTGCGCGGTCACAAGGGTGCCGGGCCACAGCAGCTCATCCTCGTTCGGCATAGTCGCGCGGATCGTCGCCATGCCGGTCGTGGCATCGACCGTGTTTTCGATCATGGTGACGCGGCCGTTCGCTTGGCGCTTGTCGCCGGGAATGATTACCGTGACCGGGGCTACTCCCTCCGCGATCGCCAGCCTGATCTCCGGCAAGTTGCGCTGTGGCACCATGAACGTAACATAGACGGGGGACATCTGGTTGATGGTGGCAATCGGCACGGCGTCTGCCGAGCGTGCAAAATTGCCGAGCTTTACCGAAGCCTGGCTTATGCGGCCGCTAATCGGCGCCTTGATGTAGCAATAGCTCAACTGCACTTTGAGATTATCGATCGCAGCGCTATCGGCTCTGATTGAGGCGGCGTATGTGTCCGCTTGAGTCTTGGAGTTATCGACGTTGACCTGCGGCGTCGCGCCTTTGCCGACGAGCTCGGTATAGCGGCGAAGATCGCGCTCGGCGCCAGCCAGAAGCGCCTGATCGCGAGCGAGGTTGCCCTGCGCTTGGGCGAGTTGGGCCTCGAGTGCGCGGGTGTCGAGAGTGACCAGGAGATCGCCTTGCTTGACATCGGCGCCATCGACGAAGTGAATGCCGACGATCTCGTTGTCGATCCGCGCCTTGACAGCAACGCTTGCAAAAGTCGTGACGTTTCCGAGCGCCTCGATCAAGACAGGCGTCTTGCGCCGTTCGGCCGTGCCGACGGTGACGGCAACTGTCCGCGGACCGCTCGCCGCTTTGGTTTGCGCCTCACCGGCATCGCCAACCAGCCATTTCGCTGGCGGGAACCATTTGGTGACTTCTTCAGGTGTTCCTAAAAGTCCTGTCTTGGCGGCGCCGCCGACAGCAACAATCAGAATAAGCAGCCCGAATAGGGCCCTTCCCTTGGTCATGCCTCGCCCCGTGCAAGCGCATCATCCCCGTCCTGACACAGCTGGTGATGACCAGTGCCGCAGAGCCGAGGTGGTCCGCTCTGTTTTTGCTCCGGTACCACCTCGACATTCGAGATCGTCGCCGGATCGCAATATTTTGGCTATTTTTCTAACATATTCGGCAGTTCGCGCCTATTGCCAGGGACGAAGAGCGCATAAATTTTTGTTTATGCCGGCCTTATGCAACTGATACCCCCGCTAGAATCGGTATCCGCTGACAACCCACCAGAGAAGAAGTCGAGACCGAGATGAGCACGTTGCGGATTGCAACCTGGAACGTCAATTCAATCAAGCAACGTGTCGACAATCTTGTCGACTGGCTCAAGGAGCGTCAGCCCGATGTCGTCTGCCTCCAGGAGACGAAATGTCTCGACGCGGCATTTCCCCGAGAGCCTTTCGAAGGGCTCGGCTACAACCTCGCGGTCCACGGTCAGAAAACGTTCAACGGCGTCGCCATCCTCTCCAAGCTGCGGTTCGATGAGGTGACACCGCGGCTACTTGGGGATGAGGCCGACGACCATGCCCGTTTCCTTGAAGTCGTGGTATCGGCGGCGTCGCGCGCTGTCCGGATCGCCTCGATCTATCTGCCGAACGGCAATCCGCCGCTGACCGAGAAATATACCTACAAGCTCGCGTGGATGGATCGCCTCGCCCACTATGCCAGCGAACGCTTGCAGTTCGAAGAGCCGCTGATCATGGCGGGCGATTACAATGTCATTCCTGCTTCGGCCGATGCTTATGATGCGGCCGCTTGGACTGGCGATGCACTGTTTCTGCCACAGACCCGCGCAAAGTTTCACGGACTCGCCGGACTGGGCCTTGTCGATGCAGTGCGGGCGAGCAGCGATGCCGGCGGGCTTTACACGTTTTGGGACTATCAGGCGGGGGCCTGGCAGAAGAACCTAGGCATCCGTATCGATCACCTGATGTTGTCGCCCCAAGCCGCCGACGGACTCGCTCAATGCGGCATCGACAGGCATGTGCGCGGCTGGGAAAAGCCGTCAGACCACGTGCCGGTGTGGATCGATCTCGAGCTTTGATGTCACGCATCGGGTCGACGCTGACGAGCGCCGACGTCAGTCGCGCCGAGTCTTGAGCCAGCGCTCTAAATAAACCAGGGCGACGGCGCGCTCATCCTCGCTCGCCTGCTTCATGGCCACCGCATAGAGATCGGTGATCCACGCTTCATTAGGAGTGGCAGCGTCGCGAGCCAATGTGAGCCACATTAGGCCGCGCGGCACTTCACGAGGCACGTACTCGCCTTTGAAGAGAAGCGCACCGAGCATGGCCTGGGCCTGATGCTGTCCCTTGCGCGCCGCCACCAGAAGCCAGCGCACCGCTTGCTTGGGATCCTTCAATCCGTTGCCGCCGTCGAGATACAGGCGGCCGAGATTGTATTGGGCGTCGCGGTCGCCGAAATAGATTGCCGCATAGGAGAACATCTCGCGCGCCCGTTCGGCATCGGACTTTACCGCCGTATTCGGAATGCCGTCGAGATAGTAGGTGCCGAGCGCCACGAAAGCGTTGGCGACGAAGGTTGCCTGCGCCGTGTCGGCCGGCTCGTCCGCATGCCCATCGGCGATCGAACGGAAGTACTCAAACGCGCGGAGGTCGTCATGGGGAACGCCGTTGCCTTCGGCGTACATGCGGCCGAGTTTCCAGGCCGCCATCAGATGGCCATTGGAAGCGGCGTACTCGAGCGCGCTCAAACCGGTCTTGGTATCGCCGGCGCGCAAGGCGCGTGTGCCCGACTGAAAGGCCTGAAATGAGGTCAGAGGCAGATTCATGTCCGGGGTGCCGAGCGCACCGGCTGACGGCGCTCCCGCACCAGCGCGCGGCCCCACCTCAATCCCGACGGCTGGCGAAATGTCGCCCGGAGTGCGGGTTCCATCAAAGGCATAGGCCGTAGCAAGGCCGAGCCCTGAGACGAACAAAACGAGCGAAATGATATGATCAGATATCCGCATAGCACGCCTTCTCGGCCCCCGCGCCCGGGTGCGTGACTGCGCCGTAGCGCGCCGACCCGACCTGCTGACCGTATTTCCACAGATATCCCGATGCGAACGCCTGATCGCGCGGCTGCCAAGCCGCGCGGCGCCGCTTCAGTTCGTCGTCGCTGAGTTTAACATCAAGAGTGCCGGCTTCGGCATCGAGAGTGATCGTGTCGCCGTCGCGGATCAGAGCGATGGGCCCGCCAACGGCTGCCTCCGGGCCGACATGACCAACGCAGAAGCCTCGCGTAGCACCGGAAAAGCGCCCGTCGGTGATGAGGGCGACCTTCCCGCCCATGCCCTGGCCGTAGAGAGCGGCGGTCGTTGCCAGCATCTCGCGCATGCCGGGACCGCCCCTTGGACCTTCATACCGGATAACCAGCACGTCCCCTTCTCGGTAGCGCCGATTCCTAACCGCGTCGAAGCATGCTTCTTCGCCGTCAAAACAGCGCGCCGGACCGGTGAATTTGAGGCCGGCCATGCCTGCCACTTTGACGATTGCACCGTCAGGGGCGAGATTGCCGGAAAGGCCCACGACACCACCCGTCGGTAACAGCGGCCTGTCAGCCGGAAGCACCACATCCTGGTCTGAATTCCACGCCACGTTCTTAAGGTTCTCGGCCATGCTACGCCCGGTTACGGTCATGCACTCGCCATGCAAAAAACCGTGATCCAGCAGGGTTTTCATCAACAGCGGAACACCACCAGCTTCAAACAAATCTTTGGCGACATAACGGCCACTCGGTTTCAAATCCGCGATATATGGTGTCCGTTTAAAGACCTCGGCGACGTCAAACAGGTCAAAGGCGATGCCGCATTCGTTGGCGATGGCCGGCAGGTGCAATGCAGCATTGGTCGACCCGCCCGAGGCAGCGACGACGGCGGCCGCATTTTCCAATGCCAACCGCGTCACGATCGACCGCGGACGCAGGTTTTGCTTGATCAGGTCGACGATCTGCTCGCCGGCCGTCATGCAGAACCGGTCGCGCAATTCGTAAGGCGCGGGCGCGCCCGCCGAATAGGGCAGGGCCAGCCCGATCGCCTCGGAGACGGTCGCCATGGTGTTCGCGGTGAACTGAGCGCCGCACGCGCCGGCCGACGGACAGGCGTTCTGCTCCAGAATCTCAAGATCATCGTCGGACATTTCGCCGACCGAGTGCTTGCCCACGGCCTCGAAAACGTCCTGGACCGTGACCGGCTTGCCTTTGAAGGTGCCGGGGAGGATCGAACCGCCGTAGATGAAAATCGCCGGTACGTTGAGGCGGCACATGGCCATCATCATGCCGGGCAGCGACTTGTCGCATCCGGCCATGCCGACGAGCGCGTCGTACGAATGACCGCGCATGGTGAGTTCAACGGAATCGGCAATGACTTCACGCGAGGGCAGCGAGGATTTCATGCCCTCGTGGCCCATGGCGATGCCATCGGTCACGGTGATAGTGCAGAATTCCCGGGGGGTCCCGCCGGCAACTGCGACGCCCTTCTTGACGGCCTGCGCCTGGCGCATCAACGCGATGTTGCAGGGGGCCGCTTCGTTCCAGCAAGTCGCCACGCCAACGAACGGCTGATTGATCTCCGCCGTCGTCAACCCCATGGCATAATAATAGGAGCGGTGCGGGGCCCGTTCGGGACCCTCTGTGACATGCCGGCTGGGCAACTTTGCTTTGAGACTTGTTTTCGCGTCCATCACTTCAACTTCACTTCAATACGCCCAGACGTAGGTCCACGTTTCCTTGTCATCGAGATCGTGTAAGGCTGTGGCGGAAAAGGGGCATTTGATCGCCAGCGTCATGTTGAAGACAAATGTTGTAAATCTGTTGTGTAGTTGCAACAGGTGTGTCTTGGTTGCCAAATCCTTAATAGGCCCTCTCCTGCATCGAAAGTTTTTTGACCGCAACGTCCATGACGTCGCGCCGGATCTCATTGGGGCAACTCTTCTCGCCGACGGTGTCGGCGGGATTATTGTCGAAGTCGAGGCCTATCACCATACTGATCCCGCCGCCCACAGCTACGGCGGACGAACAAAGCGCAACGCGGTCATGTTCGGACCGCCCGGATACGCCTACGTCTATCGTTCCTACGGGATTCATTGGTGTCTCAATTTTGTCTGTGAGGCCGAGGGTTCGGCGAGCGCCGTGCTGATCCGTGCGCTGATGCCAACGTCGGGAATCGCAATCATGCGCCGGCGACGCGGTGTCGATGAGATGAAGCTCCTGTGCTCGGGCCCAGGGCGCCTCGGCGAGGCGCTGCGCATCACCCCGGCGCTGAACGGAGGTGCACTCGATCGGCCGCCTTTCGCTCTCCATGCCCGCAAAGAGGAAGTCGACATCGTCGTGGGTCCGCGTATCGGCATTTCCAAAGCCGCGGATTTGCCGTGGCGCTACGGCCTTGCGGGCTCGCCTTATCTCAGCAAGCCTTTTAGGACGTGAACTGCGCCTGCTGAAGGTGAACATCGAAGGGTGTCGGGCTCAGCTCGATTTTTTCGGCCACAGCACGCCCTGCTCGCCTGCCGGCACCTTGGCAATGCCCTTGAAGTTGAACTTCTGGACGCGCTTTCCCTCGTACGTTTCGGTCTCGTAGACGTTGCCCTTGGAATCGACGGCAATGCTGTGGACGCCATAGAACTCGCCGGGCTGCCGGCCGCCATGACCGAATGACGCCAATTCAGTGAGCGTGTTGCGCTCGATGATGCGGATTCGCTCGTTCTGACCGTCGGTCAGGTACATGAAGCGCTGCTCCGGGTCCTTGGAAAACGCGATCTCCCAAGTCGAGCCGGCGGCTTTGGTATCCGTTGCGAAGAATGCTTCCTTGATGAACGTCCCATTCGGGTGGAAGACCTGAATGCGGTCGCTCTGGCGGTCGCACACGTAGACAAGATCGTCACTCGACATCACGACGCAGTGCACCGGATTGCGGAACTGCTGCTGCGCGACTGCAGGATTGTAAGGTCCCTGCTCGGCGTCATCCGGTTTGTTGCCGTAGGCACCCCAATAGCGCTTCATCTTGCCCGTGTCGGCGTCGATGACCGCGACGCGCTTGTTGCGGTAGCCATCGGCGATATAGGCCTCGTTGGCTTTAAGGTCGACGTAGATCTGGGCCACGCGTCCGAAGTTCTCGGTGTCGTTGCTGCCGGCATTCTTCCCATAATGCCCCGACCGCATCAGGAATTTGCCTTCCTTGTTGAACTTGAGCACTTGGGCGTCCCGAGCACCGTTTCCACCGAGCCACACGTTGCCTTTGTGGTCGACGGTGATGCCGTGCATTGACTCCGGCCACTCGTAGCCCTGCCCTGGACCTCCCCAGGCACGGATCATGGCTCCATCGGGATTGAATTCCAGAATCGGAGGCGCCGAACGGCAGCATCTTGCGATCGGCGGATTGAGTTCGGCGCCCTTTTCGTTGTTGTGCAAGGTCGCGCTGCCGCGATGCACGATCCAAACATTGTCCTGATCGTCGACGGAAACGCCGATAGTCATTCCCAGCAGCCAGTCGTCGGGCAGCGGCCGCGGCCAAAAGGGATCAACCTGGAAGATCGGAATCTCCACCATCGCGCGCTGGGCACCGGCCTTGTCCTGCAAAGACACCAAGCCGAACCCGGCACCGCCGAGCGCGATAGCAGCGATGTAGATGAACGCGCGATGGCGCGATTGGATGTTCATCATTCCCTCCCTGCCGGTCCGCATGTAGCGGCCGATCGTTTTGCGTCGGGCAAATTATACCCGAGCCGCCCGGACTTGAAACGGCTTTGAGACTGGCTGCGTCTACTGTGATTGACGACGCGCGGATCGCCGAATTCACCAGACCCGCTTTACGAACTCGAGGCCAAGCTCCTTCTTGGCCCAGAGTACGATCGGGTCGCTGCGCAGAAACGTCATTACCTCCGGCTCGATGTTCGCCGGATCGCCGGCACCAAGCGTCGCCACGGCCACGACCACATCGCATTCATCGTTGAAAGCGAGGGAGATCAAATTCTCGCCGGACTTGCCGCCTGAGCGATACTGCCAACTCATCCCCTTCATCCATCCGACCTTGATCGGATGGGCCGCTCCGAGCGGTTTCGCGTCAGGAGTCATCAGGTCGGTATCAGCAACCCGTTCCAGTTCCTGTTCGTCCGCAACCCCAGTCGCACAGTTGCAGAACCCGATCTTGGGGCGGATAAAAACCTCGACCTTCGTTCCGCAATGCTCAGGCGAACACAGAAACGCTCGACCGACGCCCCATTGATCGAGCAGGAACGGCCATTTCTCCTCGCCAAAGGAAGGTGAAACCTCCGCCTGGCGGGTAGGCGCGCGGACGCCGAACACGCTGACTGAGCCCGCCATGAGCCCAATGCCTGCGATGGCAACCGCGTAGGCGAATGCCTTCTTCATGTTTGGCGCCTTGCCGGCAGCAGTCCGCCGCGAGTTCGACAGTAACACGAGCACGGATACCGGTAAAATCCACCGGCCATCGCGCGGCCGGAGACACCAATGTCGCGCGAAGCGCCCTCTCACGATCGGGAAAAGACTTCAATACCGCGAGGTCGCATGCCCAACGCGCCAAGCTTCACAGTCCCAGCTTGCCTGCCCGCCATAAATGAGCAATATATTGTTTATGTGATTTTTATACGATGACCGCGCTGCATGCAGGAGGGAGCATGACTGTAATCGTAATGACGCGAGAGATCGGTTCCCTCGGCACCGACGTGGCCGCCGGGGTGGCCAAGAAGTTGAAGCTCGACATCATTCATTCCGAGATCATCGCCAATCAGGTTGCCGGGCGTCTTGGCGTCGAGGAGAGCGCCGTCCGCCGCTATGTCGATGGCAAGGCCTCGCTGATTGACCGGTGGATCATCAATCGTCGCAAACTATCGCGCTATACGTGCGAAGAAATTTTCAGCTTTGCGCAGCGCGGCAATGTGCTCATCCGCGGTTGGGGAGCGGCAACGCTCCTGCGCGATACGCCGGTCATCAGCGTGCGCATCTGCGCCCCGATGGACTTCCGCGTGCGCGTCATGATGGAGCGTCTCGGCATCGCTGACGCCGCTGCGGTGCGCGCCGAAATTGAGCGGTTCGATGCCGCACACGCGCGTGCGATACGCGCGACGTTCGACGTCGAAGAGGAGGATCCTCTCCTCTATCATGTCGTCCTCAACACCGAGCGGCTACCAGTCGAGGCCTGCGTCAGGGCGGTCTGCGAGCTTGCCGGTCATGCCCGATTCCGCGATTCGTGGACCACCCGTTCAGCCCTTGCAAATCGCCTGCTTGAAGCGCGGATCAATTCGGCTCTAACGGAAGAAATCGGGATTGGCATGGCGCCGGCCGGCGTGACGGTAACCGCTGCTAACGGCAACGTCACACTTGTCGGCACTTCGAGCAGCGGATCTCTGCGATCAAAAGCGGAAGAAGTGGCCTCTCGCATTGCTGGCGTGCGGCGCATCGACAACCGGATCGTCAGCGTCCCCAACCGCGGCAGCGGATTCTAGCTGGCTTCGATTTCATCCGAACGTAGGGCCCAACGAAGCGGCGTGCGCGGCCTGTCGTTGCGCCGCGTTAGGCGGTCTCCGCCGTTACATCGTCGCAATGATTTGTCGTATGGCTACCCGATGGGGGAGCCATGATTCGAAACAGATCGCAACTTGCCCACGGGCGGATCGTCGACGTTAGCCGAGCGCTGCAGGAAGCAGCTGCCCTTCACAAGATCGGCCATTTCCGGGAGGCGGAGCGCCGCTACCAGATCGTTCTCGGTGCTGACGATCGTCAGTTCGATGCACTTTATCGTCTCGGGCTGATCCGCTTGCAGCAAGGACGATTTGGGGAAGCGGTTAAGCTCTTCCGGCGCGCGATCAAGTCCGATCCGCAGTCTGCAGATAGCCACCACCATCTCGCCGTAGCCTTGTCAGGAACGGATCGTCATGACGAGGCAATCGAGCGCTATCGGAAAGCTCTCACAATCAATCCCGAACTTGCTGAAGCGCACAACAATCTCGGCCATTCCTTGCATGCGCTCGGTCGCATCGAGGACGCGATCGTCCACTATGAACGAGCACTTGCCATCAAAGTCGATTACCCGGAAGCACGAAACAATCTCGGCATAGCCTATCAGTCGCAAAACCGCTCCGCGGACGCAGCGGTCCAATACGAGTTGGCACTCGCGGCGAGACCGAACTACGCCGATGCTCACAAGAATCTGGGCAATCTTCTTGGCGGCGCGAAGCGATATAGCGAGGCGGCCGCTCATTACGAAAGCGTCCTCGCCGCGAGTCCGGCAGACGCCGAGGCGCATGTAGCCCTCGGCAATATGCTGTGCTGGCTCGATCGGCCGGAGGACGCGATCGCGCATTACTGGAGTGCTGTCGGGGGCGATCCGAGGAATGTCGAGGCTCACATCGGCCTCGGCCATGCCTGTTACCTGCTCGGCAGACCCGATGAGGCAATCGCCCATTATCAACGAGCGCTGGCAACCAAGCCAAATGATACAGAGGCACACAATAGGCTCGGCGAAACGCTGCAGGCGGTCGGCCGTTTCTCGGAGGCCGCAGCCGCTTTCGGAAAAGCAATCGATCTCGCCCCGAATAGGACTGGCTGCTTTTGGAATTTAGTCAATTCCAAAAATCTCGCGGCAGACGACCCACTCCTCCATCGAATGATCGCGCTCGCGCAGAATGAAACGTCATTCTCCGAGGACGAAGGCATCGATCTCCATTTCGCACTCGGTAAGGCATTCGGCGACCTCGGCGACGCGCCACGATCACTTGCGCATTTCATGAAGGGCAGCGCGCTGAAACGGCGCCAAAGCGGTTACGATGAAGCCACCACACTTGGCCGGCTGACGCCCATCGCATTCGCCGCGGAGTCGGTGCGCGATAAGGAGGGCCTCGGCGCGCCGTCGGAAACTCCGGTCTTCATTGTCGGGATGCCACGGTCGGGAACGACGCTCGTTGAGCAGATTCTTGCGAGTCATCCAAAGGTCTTCGGCGCGGGCGAGCAGCGCGCGATGGCAAATCTCGCGGAGAGTATCACCGGGGCAAACGGATCAACTTTCCCCGAAGCGATGGCGCGGATATCGGGCGCTCAGCTCCGCGAGCTTGGAACCAGCTATCTACAAACCGTCAAACGATTGTCCCCGAACGCTGAGCGAATTACCGACAAGATGCCGGGAAATTTTGCATTGCTGGGAACTCATTCACCTCGCGCTGCCGAACGCCCGCATCATTCACGTGCGTCGCGACATTCGTGACACGGCGGTGTCCTGCTTTTCCACTTTGTTCGCGCGCGGTCACGAGTTCACCTATGATCTCCCGGAGCTCGGGCGCTATTGCCGTGCCTATCTGCAACTCATGGAGCACTGGCGTCAGGTCATGCCGAACGTCATGCTCGAAATCGATTACGAGGATGTGGTCGTTGATCTCGAATCGCAGGCCCGGCGTATCGTTGCCCATTATGACCTTACCTGGGACGACGCGTGCCTCGATTTCCATGAAACCGCGCGATCAATCCGCACGGCAAGTGCGCGACAGGTGCGGCAGCCGATCTATCGATCCTCTGTCGGCCGCTGGCGCGAGCATGAAGGAATGTTGCAGTCGCTGCTCGAAGCGCTCGGGTGACATGCGCCACAGAGTTACGCGGCTAACACAATATCGGACGCCTGAAATCGAAACGGCCTCGGAGTACTCCGAGGCCGCCTTAACATGACTTCTATGCGTCTGAGCGCACGCTATCTGCCCCAGAAATGATAATTCAAGCCAATCTCGAATGTCTCCAGCGTCTGGCTTGTGTTGACATGGAAGGGCCCATTGCCGACGGCGGCGTTGCCTACGAAAGGCACGCTCTGATTGCCAAAGTTGTAGTAGTTGGTTTCGACGAAGACCGACCAACTCGGAGCAAACGCGAACTCCAAGCCTGAACCAAGGGTCCAGCCGAGCCGAGTGGCCTGCGGCGTGCCCAAGGTCGCACCGCTGTTTTCGATCTCGAATTTATTGTGGCCCCAGGCGAAACCACCCTTCCCGTAAATAAGGAAGCGATCGTACGTCCAGCCAAGGCGGGCGGTCGTGCTCCCGAACCAATCGACCCGATCGCGAAGGGTCCAGGTGGAGTTGAACTGATCCATGTTGGTGCCGGTGATGCTCGAATAGTCGACCATCGCCTGCAGACCAATCACATAGTTCGGACCAATCTGGTAGTCGCAACCAAGCTGGCCGCCGATAGTGCCACCTGACATATCGGTGTTCGCGGTCCTGAAGCCGCCGAAGGCATCGATGTCCCCGGGAACATCGACATCCTGCATTGTCGTGTGGCCCGTTCCGAGGCCTGATCGTGTACCTGCGTAGCACCCCGTCCAGCTGAACACAGGAGGCGCGGTCAAAGGCGCCCTATAAGGGACCCCGAGATCAGCGCCGTGTGCTGGCATCGCCGCGAGCGCCGCAGCGCCAGCGAGCGCCGCAGCGCCAGCGAGCATCGTCAAGACCAATCTGTTCATGTGGCTCCCCATGCAAAATCGCCGGAGCCCAGTAGCCGCTCCCACTGTTAATTGTTTCTGAATCAAGCGGTCGAATTTCCGCGACGGCACGGGATTTCGCGCGAGACGTGTCGGCTGTGCAACAAGGGATGCGTTCACCGCCGTCGTCGCTCATCGCGACTCGGCGCAGTTCTCCGCTGTGATCGAACAAACGGTAGCATGCAACCGTTCCATCAATCTGCGGGCAAACAGGTTCGCGATTGGTGACTGAGGCTTTGCCACAAGGAACTCTTTGGGATCGCGGCAGGAATTCCTCTTTGATGCTGACGGCGTTCGGGAACTAACGGCAGCACTTTGCGGCTCGCCTACCGACGGTATTTCAGATATTGGGTCTTTTGGGCATCGTGGGTCGAAGCGGGGTTTTGGGGACAGCATGCTTCAAAAGGCGATTGTCGGAGTCGTCGGCTTCTGCATCCGGCGGCCCTGGTGGGTCATCGTGCTCGCGCTCGCGCTCGCAACGGGCTCTGGCATCTACGCCGCGCGCAATTTCGCAATCGTAACTGACACCACTGCGCTGATTTCTCCCGACCTTCCGTGGGCGCAACGCGCCTTCCGCTATATGCAGGACTTCCCCCAGCGTCAGATCCTGGTGGTCCTCGACGCTCCGACACCGGAGATCGCCGAGCAAGCAGCGATGAAGCTTGCGAAGGCCCTGCAGGATCGTCCCGATCGATTTCGCGCTGTGAGCGAGCCGGGCAGCGGCGGCTTCTTTGAACAAAACGGACTGCTGTTCCTCCCGACCGACCAGGTGGAAAGCCTGACCAGCGGCCTGGCCAAAGCCGAGGCCCTGCTCGAATCGCTCGCTACCGATCCAAGCCTGCGGGGAGCTCTCGACGCACTGTCGCTCACGCTCACAGGAGTTGAAATCAAGCGGGTGACGCTTGACGACATGGTGCGCCCGCTCACCATGGCCTCCGACACGGCGGAGGGAGCGCTTGCCGACCGCCGCGTCCCCTTCTCCTGGCTCGTCATGGCAAGCGGTAAACCGGCCGATCCGCGCAGTTTGCGGCGCTTTCTTCTTGTCGAGCCCGTGCTCGACTTCAGTGCGCTTCAGCCCGGACGCGCGGCGACCGATGCCATCGAGCAGATTGCGTCCGACCTGAAGCTGCAGAGCGATTATGGGGTGCGGGTGCGGCAGACTGGCCAGATTCCCATGAACGATGAACAATTGGGATCGATCAGGCAGAATGCGGAGATCAATGCCGCCCTGACGCTGCTCGCGGTTCTCATCATTTTGCGTCTGGCGCTGCGGTCATGGCGCATCATCTTCGCCGTGGCGGTCAGCCTCTTCATCGGGCTCGCCGTCTCGACGGCCGCGGGGCTGCTGATGGTTGGGGCGTTGAACGTCATCTCGGTTGCATTTTTCGTCCTCTTCGTTGGTCTTGGCGTTGATTTCGGCATTCAGTTCAGCGTGCGTTACCGCGCCGAGCGCCATGACGAAGCCGATCTACACAAGGCGCTGCTCAGCGCCGCCGCGAAGGCTGGCGGTCCGCTGGCACTTGCCGCTGCTGCAACTGCGGTCGGCTTTGCATCATTCCTCCCGACCGCCTATCGCGGGCTCTCAGAGCTCGGTGCGATTGCCGGGGTGGGTATGATCCTCGCTTTCATCGCGAGCATTACGGTGCTGCCTGCGCTGATTGCGATCCTCAACCCGGCAGGCGAGCCGCACGCCGTCGGGTTCGCTTGGCTCGCCCCCGTCGATCGCTTTCTGGAGCGGCATCGCATCGGCGTCGTCGGAACAACGATCGCCGTCGTATTGCTTTCATCGCCTTTGCTGCTTTATCTGCCGTTCGATTTTGATCCGGATCATCTGCAGAGCCCGAAGGTTGAAGCCGTCGCCACCTATCTTGAGCTCCGGCGCGATCCGCAGACGGGCGCGAAGGCGATCGAAGTAATTGCGCCCAATCTCGCCGCCGCCAACACGTTGGCACAACGCCTCGCGGCGCTGCCCCAGGTCGGCCAAGCAAACACCCTGAGCCATCTCGTCCCGGCCGATCAGGACGTGAAGCTCGAAATGATCCGGACCGCCGCAAAAGCGGTGAACATGTCGCTCAATCCCGACAGCACCGACCCGCCACCCACCGACGCGGAAACGGTGAAGGCGTTGTCCGATACGGCAGAGGGCCTGCTCAAGGCGGCCGGCAGCTCGCAAGGGCCGGGAGCCGATGCCGCACGGCGGCTTGCCGGGCTGCTGTCACAACTGGCCGCCGCAGACCCGGCAGCTCGCCAGCGAGTAGAGACCGCGATTGTCGAACCGATGCGGTACACGCTCGATCTACTGCGCAGCGAGCTCAAAGCGGAGAAAATCTCCGAGCAATCGATCCCATCGGATATCGCCCGCGAGTGGATCACGCCGGATGGCCATGCTCGAGTTCGAAGTTTTGCCCAAAGGCGATCCTGACGACATCGCGACATTGCGTGATTTCGTCACCGCGGTTCTGGCCGCTGCACCTGATGCCACCGGTCCTGCCGTCCTGCTTTATGAAGCAGGAATGACAGTCGTCCACGCATTCCTCGAATCGGGAATATTCGCTCTCACGGCGATTGGGCTGTTGCTCTACGTTGCACTCCGTCGCGTGGGCGACGTCTTGCTGACGCTTTTGCCGCTGATCGTCGCCGGCGCCGTTACGTTGGAGCTCTGCGTCGTTCTCGATCTTCCGCTCAATTTCGCGAATATCATCGCGTTGCCACTTTTGCTTGGGGTCGGCGTCGCATTCAAGATTTACTACATCGTCGCGTGGCGGGCCGGGAAGACCGCGCTCCTGCAATCGAGCCTCACGCGTGCGGTGGTGTTCAGCGCAATGACGACGGCCACCGCATTCGGGAGTCTGTGGCTCTCAAGTCACCCCGGCACCTCCAGCATGGGAAAATTGATGGCGCTTTCGCTCGCCTGTACCATGGCCGCCGCTGTTCTCTTTCAACCCGCTCTGATGGGACCGCCCAGAAAGACAAGCTAGTGGCTAGGGAAACGCACGCCTCTTCACCGAGCCTCGCTCTCAATAATCTGCGCGGCATCGTGATTCTGATCGTGCTGGCGTTCCACTCGGTGCTTGCGTATTTGCGCTACGGACCCGCCGGCCCGCTTCCGCTCGACGAGCCGCCCTACATGTGGCGCAGCTTTCCGATCGTCGACAGCGAGCGCTGGTTCGGGTTCGATTTGTTTTGCGCGCTTCAGGATGTCTATCTCATCTCGCTCATGTTCTTTCTCTCGGGGCTTTTCGTATGGAAGAGTCTCACCCGGAGAGGTAGCCGCGCATTTCTGATCGAACGCTTGATGCGCCTTGGACTACCTTGCGCTCTTGTGGTCCTGTTCTTGGAGCCGATTGCGCACTACGCGGTTTATCTGCAGACCGCGACTGATCCGAGCGTGTCCGCGTTCTGGCAGCACTGGATAGCGTTGCCGTTCTGGCCGAGTGGGCCGCCCTGGTTCCTCTGGATCCTGCTGTTCTTCGATTTGACAGCCGCAGCGTTGTTCGCTTTCGCGCGCGGAACCGGGCCTTTCTTGGCCCGCCTGAGTGCGGACCCCGCTCGTTTTGTTGTTATTCTGCTTGCAGCTTCTGCTGTCGCCTATATTCCGCTCGCCCTCGCTTTTACGCCCTGGGAGTGGAAACAAATCGGTCCATTCGCGTTCCAACTCAGCAGACCACTACACTATGCCGTTTATTTCTTCGGCGGCGTCGGCGTAGGTGCATACGGGATAGATCGTGGCCTCCTTGCACCGGACGGTTGGCTTGTGCAGCGCTGGCGCACCGCGCTGGCTGCCACCGTGGTGACTTACCTGGCCTGGCTGGGTGCGATGGGGCTTGCTGTCCAAAGCAACGGAGCAGCACCGATCTGGGTGCAGTTGCTAGCGGCTTCGTGTTTCGTTCTGTGCTGTGGCGCCGGCTCGCTTTGTCTGCTCGCGATCGTCATTCGTTTTGGCAATAGACGATGGCCGCGCTTCGACATCTTCAACGAGAACGCCTACGGCCTCTATCTCGTTCATTACGTCTTCGTGGTATGGCTGCAATTTGCGATGTTGAGCGTGCCTATCTTCGCGTTCGCCAAGGGACTCATCGTCTTCCTCGGCACATTGAGCCTGAGCCTTCTGTTCGTAGCCATCATTCGGCGCACGCCAGTGGCCGCACGGATCATCGGCTCCGAAGGGCGCGCAGTGCCGACCGTTCGTTGAGGCGCTGCGGCGATCGCAGATCATGACAAAGTTTTCATGAGCCTGAGATCTGAAGCAGTGCGTCTAGCCTTACGCTGGCTCATCAAGCGTCAGGGGGGACGGCCTTCGATCAAGGATGTACGCATCAGCATGGCCGCGCTCGCGGCCAAAGTGCCCCGCCCACCTGCCGGAACGGAAGTCACGGCACTCAAGGGCATCCCGGGCGATCACATCGCGACGCGTGAGTCGCTGCCGGATCGACACGTGCTTTATCTGCACGGCGGCGGATACGTGGCCGGCTCGCCGGCGCTGTATCGCCAATTCACCCATCGTGTTGCAACAGCGACCCGAGCCCGAGTTCGATGCATCGATTATCGTCTCGCGCCTGAGAATCCTTTTCCCGCCGCCCTCAACGATGCAGTGGCGGCTTATCGCCAACTTTTGGCGGACGGGGCGCACCCCCGGCGGATCGCCATCATCGGAGATTCGGCGGGAGGCGGCCTCACGCTCGCGACGACGATGAAACTCCGCGACGACGGCTTACCTCTGCCCGCGGCGGCTGTCGCGCTCTCGCCGTGGACCGATCTTGCGTTAACCGGTGCCTCGATCCATTCGAATGCTCGGTCAGATCCCATGCTGAGTCCTGCCGAGACGATGCGGTGTTCAACCTGCTACCTTGGCGACGCCGACCCGCGGACGCCGTACGCATCACCGCTCTACGGCGATCCACAAGGCCTACCACCGACACTCATTCACGTTGGCAGCGATGAGATGCTGCATGACGACTCGGTGCGAATGGCCGAGCGGATGCGCGCCGTCAGCTGCAGGGTCGAGCTTGAGGTGTGGCAGCGCATGCCGCACGTCTGGCACGTGTTCGCGCCATTCGTTCCAGAGTCGGAGCGCGCAATCGCGCGGATCGGTGCATTTGTTGATCGTTGGATGGACTGAAACCACGACAGAGGCACAGTGAGAAGCCGGCCTTCGGCCCGCTACTCCACCTGTTTTAGCCGCTCCAGCGCTTCCTGTATTTTCGCTCGGCGCGCCACCGCTTCTTCGCGTTTTTCGCGGTCTCCCTCCACCACCTCTTCGGGCGCCCGCGCAATGAAGTCCGGATTGCTGAGCTTCGCGTCGATACGCGCAATATCCGCCGCCGCCTTCTGATCCTCTTTTTCGAGCCGCAACTTCTCCGCCCCGAGATCGACGATCCCCTTAAGCGGCAGCGCAACCGTCTCTCCCCGGACCAGGAGCTGGACCGCACCCCGTGGTGCCGCACTTTCTGTGCCGATATCCGAAATTCGTCCCATTCGCTTAATGACGTCGCTCCAGCGCTGCGCCCGCTGCGCCGTTGCAGCCGAGATACCAGTCAGCAGCAGCGGTATTTGCATGGCCGGTGCGACGTTCATCTCCGTGCGAACCGAGCGTATCGCTGTGATCAAATCGACCACCCAGCCGATCTCGGTTTCCGCCGCCTCATCTTCAAGTCCGGCCAGCACAGGCCATGGCGATAACGCCAGCAGGTCCGCGCGGGCGACGCCACCCTCGGCCGTGACCGTCCACAGTTCTTCGGTTATGAACGGCATGAATGGGTGCAGCAACGCGAGAATCTGATCGCGCACCCACGCCACCATCGCCTGGGTCTCGTTCTTGGCCTCACTGTCGGGACCAAGCAAAACTGGCTTCGCAAGCTCGAGATACCAGTCGCAGTAGATGTTCCACACGAACCGGTAGAGGGCATTAGCGGCATCGTTGAAGCGATAGCCCTCCAACGCCTCCGTCACTGCTGCCGACGCCTTCGCTGTCTCATGCCCGATCCAGCGGTTGAGCGTTTCCTGTACCTCCTGCGGAACAAACCCCGCCAGAGTTGCGCAGCCATTCATCTCGGCAAAGCGGCACGCGTTCCACAGCTTGGTCGCGAAGTTGCGCGAGCCTTCGACCCGGGACGTTGAAAGCTTGACGTCGCGGCCCTGCGCCGCAATCGCCGCGAGTGTGAATTGCAGCGCGTCCGCGCCGTACTGGTCGATCAGTCCAAGGGGATCGATGACGTTGCCTTTCGACTTCGACATCTTGGCGCCCTTCTCGTCACGGACGAGCGCGTGGATGTAGACGGTCGAAAACGGCGCCTTCTTCATGAAGTGGATGCCCATCATCATCATTCTGGCAACCCAGAAGAAAATGATGTCGAAAGCGGTAACGAGCGTGTCGGTCGGATAGTATCGCGCGAGCTCAGGCGTCTCATCGGGCCAGCCCAACGTGGAGAAAGGCCACAGCGCCGACGAGAACCAGGTGTCGAGCACGTCCTCGTCACGAATGAGGAACGGCTCCCGGCTTGCAGGATCGAGCGCCATATCATGCCCCTGCATTGGCGTGATCGCCTCGGTCTCTGCGTAATAGGCCAGCGCTCGCGACACCGCCTCGTCTTCGGTCTCGGCGACAAAAATCTTGCCGTCAGGGCCATACCAGGCGGGAATTCTGGTGGCCCCACCAGAGCTGGCGCGAGATGCACCACGGCTCGATGTTTTCCATCCAATCGAAAAAGGTCTTTTCCCAGCTCTCAGGCACGAACTTGGTGCGTCCGGCACGCACGGCCGCAATCGCCGGGGCCGCGAGCGTCTTGGCGTCGACGTACCATTGGTCGGTCAAGAAGGGTTCGATGACCGCGCCCGAGCGGTCGCCATGCGGCACTGCATGGACGTGCTGTTCGGTCTTCACGAGCAGTCCGAATGCGTCGAGCCGCTCGACGATCTTCTTGCGCGCCTCGAAGCGGTCGAGGCCGTGGAGCGTCAAGGTCTCAGTGAGTTCAGCCGATTCAGGCACGCCTTCGAGAAAGGCCGAATTTCCGTCGAGGTCGAGCCGTGCTTCTTTATCAAGCACATTGACCATCGCCAGATGATGCCGACGCCCGACCTCGAAATCATTGAAGTCGTGAGCGGGCGTGATTTTCACGGCACCCGTGCCCTTCTCGGGATCGGCGTATTCATCGCCGATGATTGGGATCCGGCGGCCGACCAGTGGCAGAATGACGTGCCGACCGATCAGGTGCTTCAGCCGTTCATTGTCCGGATGCACGGCGACCGCGGTGTCGCCAAGCATGGTCTCGGGCCGCGTGGTCGCGACAACGATCGACTCGTCCGATCGTTCGATCGGATAGCGGATGTACCACGAGCTGCCCTTGAGCTCGACTTGTTGCACCTCGAGATCGGAGATCGCGGTAATGAGCTTTGGATCCCAGTTAACAAGGCGCTTGTCCTTGTAGATGAGGCCCTCGTTGTATAGCGCCACGAAGACTTTGAGGACGGCGCGCGAGAGCCCCTCGTCCATGGTGAAGCGCTCGCGTGACCAATCGCAGGAAGCCCCGAGGCGCTTCAACTGATTGATGATGACGCCGCCCGACTCTGCTTTCCACGCCCACACCTTCTCGAGAAACTTCTCTCGGCCGAGCTCCCGACGCGGCGGCTCTTGCCGCTCCATGAGCTGGCGCTCGACGACCATCTGAGTGGAAATACCGGCGTGATCGGTGCCGGGCTGCCACAACACATCGCGGCCGCGCATGCGCTCGAACCGGCACAGCACGTCCTGCAAAGTGTTATTCAGCGCGTGACCGATATGCAGCGAGCCGGTGACATTGGGCGGCGGGATGACGATCGTGAAGGGTTTGGCGTGACGGCGTTCCGGGCGGCCCGCCGCAAAAGCCTGGGCATCCGCCCAGGCAGCCGATATCCGGTGCTCAATTTCGTGCGGCTGGTAATTTTTTTCGATCATTTCATGCTCGAAGTACTGCGGGCATTGCGGCGACGCGCCAACAAGCCCGGCGTTATCCGTGTTGTCAACGTCCGGCCGCGTCGCGCGAGGCAACCCACGTCACGCGGGATGGGTTGTTGGTCGCTTCGCCATTGTCACCGGAATGATCGCATCGGACAGCGGCAGAGCGACTTTTCACTTAGCTGCGTTGTGCGTATACAGCCATCGGCGCGGCAACCACGCCCATCAGGAGCGTTCATCGATCGCATGCTTGCACGACATGGCGGATTTGCAAGGCTACATAGTCGGCTTTCAGCGCGTTGCAGTATAGTGGCCTTGACGCTGCTCCTGCAAAGTCGCTGCATCATCCAAGGAAATCGTGCTCGCGCCTTCCCCCACTATCCCGGTTCCATCGCAAACCCGCGCAATCGTGCTGCTGGCGGTCGCGGGGTTCGCGAGCCAGGCGATGGTTCGGGTGGCAGATTCCCTTCTGCCGCAGATCGCTGCGGACTTTGGCGTCACCGTTGGAGCTGCATCGATCGTGGTATCGGCCTATGCGGTCGTGCATGGGTCTATGCAGCTCGTCACCGGTCCAGTCGGCGATCGGCTCGGCAAATATCGCATGATCGCCATCGCGACGGCTTGCGCCTCGGCGATGGTACTTTTCTGCGGTCTCACAACGTCGCTACTCGCGTTGACAATTGCGCGAGTAGCATGCGCCACCTGTGCCGCCTGGATCATTCCTCTTGGCATGGCTTATATCGGCGACGTCGTCCAATATGAGAGGCGTCAACAGGTCCTTGGACGATATCTGACAGGCCAGATCATCGGGCAATTGTTCGGTCAGGCGGCCGGGGGGATCATTGGAGATCTGTTGGGCTGGCGTTCGGTGTTCTATCTACTATCGGCCTTGTTCGCGCTCGCAGCACTCGGCCTGTTCCACGAATTGATGGTCAATCCGCTGACCCAGCCGCCACCGAAAATTGCGACCACGCAACAGAGCGTCATCGCCGATTATCGTCGCATTCTGGCGGGCCGATGGGCGCGGATCATGCTCGTTGCTGTATTCCTGGAGGGAGCACTGATGTTCGGCCCCTTCGCCTATATCGGCGCCGATCTTCATGATCGGTTTGGGCTTACGTTTACTTGGGTTGGAATTGTCATCGCCTTTTTCGGCGCCGGGGGGCTGATCTATGCGGGCGCGGTGCGCCAGCTCTTCGGTCGTTTCGGCGAGATTGGATTGGCGGCTTACGGCGGTACGACCCTCGGAATCGCCTACCTGATGCTCGCCTTTGCACCGGCGTGGTGGACAACACCGTTCGCCGTTATCCTCATCGGTCTCGGTTTCTATATGTTGCATAACACGCTGCAGACCAACGCCACCCAGATGGCACCACAGGCGTCGGTTTGTTTTCCGCCGCACTTTATCTTGGCCAACCCGCGGGCGTTTCGCTTGTCGCACCGGCAGTCGACCGGTTCGGTGCAGTGCCGGTATTCATCACCGCCGGCGTGTTACTGCCGATACTGGGCCTATGGTTTGCGAAGCGGCTCGCCGTTCACCGCGCAAGCTAAAGGCTATCCGCGACCGCGCGACACGCGCTCGATTTCGGCCCGCACCAGCCGTTCCACCATGTTGGGTAGATTATCGTCGAGCCACGACTTCAGCATTGGCTTGAGCATTTCGCGGACCAAGTCCTCAAGGGTGCGTGCATTCTGCGATAGCACCGTATGAGCGAGCGAATTGAAAGCCGTGTCGACCGCCGCCGTAGCGCGCGGCGACAATAGGGCGCGGTCCGATAGAGGCGGCGACCCGAAGTCAGCGGTGCGCGGCTGCGGTGCTTCGATGGGTGGCGCAACCCGTTCTTCGGCTTCGGCCGGTTCGCTGAAGTCGACGTCAGGGGCACTTTCAACCGCCTTCAAGGCCGCTGGCTTCGACTGCATGGATTCCGTGAGATCGAATACATCTGCAGAGGCCGAGGCGTCGCCATTTTTCGACTTGGGCGCGCCGAACATGGAATCGATTTCTTCGGCCGTGGCCGTGCCGGATTCGCTTTCCGCTTTCTCCGTTGCGGCCGCAGGAGCCGCAGCGTCGTCATCGGCGATGATCCGGCGAATTGATGCCAGGATCTCTTCCATGCTCGGCTCTGGAACCTTTACGGGTTGGTTCATCGCAACGTCCCCACTGCGATCGGTAGCTCATCGCTCGAACTCGACCACCGACCGACACGCACCACTCACTTGCGCTATCTACCGCATGGTAATCGGACCCCGGAAGATAAGCAACCTCCGTGAGTTAAGCGCATTTGCTGGAACACGGTCGAGGACCGGCATCGCGCCGCAATCCCGCCTCTCCTACCGTCCGTCAGGCGTGCGAACCCCAATCCAGGCGTCGCGCACCTGCTGATAGTGCACCGTCGGATCGTACAGCGGTATCAAGATGCCGAGCTTGGGCAGATTCAATTCGCCGACGGCCGACAGCAGCGTATAGGAGGCCACAACGCGATCATGTTGGGCGGTAACCAGGGCGGTCCGGGCATTGACGAGTTCTTGCTGGGCGTTGAGGACGTCGAGGGTAGTGCGCTGGCCGACCCGAGCCTCTTCACGCACGCCGTTGAGTGCGATTTCGGCCGCGGCGACTTGAGCCTGAGTTGCGAGAATCTGTGCCTTGGCTGCGTCAAGCTGACCCCATGAGGTCACGACGTTTGCCTGAACCTGATCGCGGGCGGTGTCGAGGTCAATGCGCTTCTGGCCGACCAACTCTTTGGCTTGGCGGATCAACGAGTATTCCCCGCCTCCCTGATAGAGCGGAATCGTGACCTGGCCGGCGAGGAAAGCATTGAATGTCTGAAGCTGCGTGACAAAGGGGCTGCCCCACTGCTGACTGACGGTGGCGGTCAATCCGGCCTGCGGGTAGAGTGTGCCTTCGCTGATCTTGACCTGCAGCACCGCCGCGTCGATGCCGAACATGGCGACGCCAATGCTGGGGTGACGCGTCCGGGCGAACTCAATTGCTTCGATCAGTCGTTTGGGCGTGAACCGATCAACCGGCGAAGCGGGCTGAAGATTGCTGGCCTCGACACCGATGACCTGACGATAGGTCGCCTTGGATCTCGCATATTGGGCCTCGGCGCTGAGCACCGAAGCGCGGCCCATGGCGAGACGGGACTCCGCCTGGGCGACGTCCGTGCGGGTCACCTCGCCGACAATGAAGCGGTCACGCGTCTGGCGCAATTGCTCCTGCAACACTTCGACGTTGCGTCGCTGCAATTCTAGTAACGCACCGTCACGCAGCAAGTCCATGTACGCTGTAGCCGCCGCCAACAAGATCGTCTGCTCGGCAACGCGTAATGTTTCGCGCGCCGCTGATGTATTCGATTCCGCTTGGCGCACCTTATTGGCAGTTTGGTTGCCATTGTAGAGCGTTTGGGTCCCTGTCACTCCTATGATGCTTTGATTTTGGAGTGAGTCATTTCGCGGATAATCTGGCGGCACCGGCCGCCCTCCCAAGGTTTCGCCTTGGGTGGTGGTTTTCTGAATGATGCTTTGATAGCCCTCCTGCGACGAACCCGTAACCTTTACGGTTGGCCTGTACCCGGACAATGCCTGCGGCACCGTTTCATCAGTCTGGCGCACGACGGCACGTTGGGAATTCAGCTGCGGATTGTTTTGATAGGCCCACGTCAGTGCCTGATTCATGGTGTCGGCGCGCACCAGCGCTACCGTCATCATGCAACCCGCAAGGCCGAGCGCGCCCGCCATCAGCCCTTGTCGCAGGACCCGCGAAATCAAAATGAGCCTCACCCGTCCAACGCGCGTAGGCGCGCATCCCTGTACGCATGCACTATTGGAGGCGGACCATACGCAACTCCCTTGCGATGCAACACCCTGTCCATTCAGGAGCTTTCGGAAAATTCCCAACTGGGACATTAGCGCAACACTTGATGCCAATCGCCTCAAGAAAAAACGCCGAGGTGTCCGATTCCGGCACAGAATGTCGTATTCGTGCACCTCACGAAACACGGCCGCTTAGACGCTGGCCAAAGTAGCCTAAAAAACGAACGCGGGTGCCTTTGAGAATCCTGGCAACACGGGTGCCGTCGCATCGACAATCGGACGGCCGCTGACCTCACCGCCGATTCGCTGAAAATACGTAGCCTTGCCGATCGGCCCCGCCATAACGACGGTAACCAGACGACCGGTTGGAGCTAACTGGGCGAAGAGGCCATCTGGTACCGCCTCGACACCCCCCTCGAGCAGGACAATGTCATAAGGAGCATCGGCTACCCAACCGGCGGTAAGGGCACCCGCGACTACAGTCACGTTCGTTACGCCCATTGCGGATAGCACCGCCCGCGCCTTCTCGGCGAACCCATCGTCGAGCGCGACCACCGACCCCGCCAATCGAGCGAGCACCGCTGCCGAGTAACCCCAACCGCAACCGACTAGCAGAACGTGGTCCGAGGGCCCGGGATCGGCTGCCTGAATTAGCCGCGCCAAGACAGCCGGCTTAATGAGTTGACGCGCTTTAGTCCCTGACGGGCCGGCGCCCCCAAGGGGCAGATCGCGATCCAGATATGCGAGCGGCGCCATCCGTTCCGGTACGAACCGCTCGCGCGGCACGTCAAGCATAGCGGCGATGAGCGCCCGGTCGGTCACATCGTTGGTGCGAATCTGGCCGTCGACCATCGCCCGGCGCGCCGCCGCAAAATCCATATTTGTCTCCCGCCCGCGAGCCACCGATCCGGGTTGTGCGGCATGCTCCGGCAAAACGCAAGGAGCCTAGCCATCTGGTCAGTTGTGCCGCCCCGCCATTGTTCCCACCTTCCGAATACAAAGGAGAACACCCATGGCGGATAGCCCATCGGCCCAATCAGCTTTGCAATTGTCCCGTGATTTCGCTGCGTTAATCGCAGCGGCCGCGCCGTCGGTGGCCGCTGTGCACGGTCGCGGTCGACGCCCCTCCAGCGGACTTATTTGGCAACCCGGCCTCGTCATCAGCGCCGAGGAGACTGTTGAACGCGACACCGGCCTCGCGCTTACGCTGCCCGACGGGCGACGTGTCGACGCCACCTTGGTGGGCCGCGATCCCACGACCGATATCGCGTTGCTGCGCTATACCGTCGACTCAGCCGACGGTCAGGCCGGCCTTGGGACCAGGCCAGCCTCAACAGATATCAAGCCCGGCCATCTCGTCGTTGCGGTTGGGCGCTACGATGAAGAGATTGTCGCGGCCCTTGGCATCGTTTCGCTCGCCGGCGCTGCTTGGCGTAGTCGGGAGGGCGGCCGAATCGACACGCGGGTCGCGATTGACGCGCACCTGCCGTCAGTCGCAGAGGGCGGCGCGCTTGTCGCAGCCGATGGCAGCCTGATTGGTATGGCGGTCTTCGGGCCCCGAAGGCGGGTACTCGCCATTCCGACGGCCACGCTCGCCCGCATCGCTGCAGCCATCAAGGACCAGGGTCACATTGCACGCGGTTACCTCGGTGTTGGGCTGCAACGCGTTCCGGTCTCAACGGGCGCCGAGCAGCGGCGCGCTGCCATGGTGGTGACCGTCGACCCGCAGGGCCCGGCCAGTCGCGCAGGCATTCTCCAGGGTGACATTATCGTCGCTGTTGGCGGCACTCCGGTGACCGGTTTGAGGAGTCTGTACCAGCAACTCGGACCCGATACTGTGGGACAGAAGACGGCGATCGAGTTGATCCGCGCCGGCGCCCATACCAAGGTCGACGTTACTATCGCACCACGCCTGCGTGGATAGCCATGCTGCGGCCGCCTGAGCGAGCTCCGCCAGTCCGGATCGCACTTTGGATCGCGGATCCGGCGCTGCAGACCAGGATCGCCGACGCCTGTGCGCTTGCTGGCATCCTCGTCGAGCGAAATGGCCCTGCCGAAGATAGCGATGTAGTGCTCACAGACCATTCGGTCGTCAGCGCCGAACCAGTGATCGCCGTTGCGACGAATGTCGAAGATTGGCAGTGCGATCTTCGCGCAATCGTCGAACCGGACATCGCTCCAGCGACACTCGTCGCCGTAATCGCAGTTGTCGCGGCGGGATTTGCGGTGATGCCATTCCGACACCGCGGGCGCTCGACGGCGGCAGGCTCCTGGGCCGACTCATCCGATCAGGTCGATGACGACAAGGTGCCGATCGAACTGACGCGACGAGAAAGCGAGGTGCTGGCCCTACTGTCGGCAGGCGCTTCGAACAAGGCTATCGCGCGGACGCTTGGGATATCGACCCACACGGCGAAATTCCACGTCGCCGCGCTCACCGAAAAACTCGGCGCGAGCAGCTGTCTCGAGGCGGTTGCAATCGCCATCCGCAGCGGGCTCGTGATGGCGTGATCGGTACCGGCTCCTCATATGACCCCCCACATCTTCAAAAACTGGTGCTTCCACACCATATAGCGCTGACCATGCTCGATTCTTCTCCAGCCTTCGACAACGGCGCCCCCTCAAACGGCTCCGAGCATCATGATAATGCGACCCCGCTATCATCGCTTGATGCATTGTCTCGCGACATTGCCGATATTGTCGAACATATTGGCCCCGCAGTCGTGCGCGTCGAACCTTTGCGGAGCGGACAGATGGCTGCAGGCATCGGCTCCGGCGTTGTCATCTCCCCCGATGGACTTGTGCTCACCAATAGCCATGTGGTTCACAGCCATAGGGAGGCTCGTCTTGCCGACAGCGAGGCCCGCGTCCTTGAGGCACGCCTGATCGGCGAGGACCGCGATACCGACCTTGCGCTGCTGCGGGTCACTGCGGCTCGCCAGCTCTCTTGGGCGCCGCTTGGCGACTCGAAGCTGCTGCGGCGCGGCCAGATCGTGGTCGCGATCGGCAATCCGCTTGGGTTCGAATTTACCGTAACATCAGGCGTCGTGTCGGCGCTTGGCCGCTCGCTGCGGGCATCCAATGGGCGCCTGATCGATGACGTAGTGCAGACAGATGCTGCCCTTAATCCGGGAAATTCCGGTGGCCCCTTGGTCAATACGCGGGGCGAGGTGGTCGGCATCAATACCGCGGTCATTGCGGGAGCGCAGGGCATTTGTTTTGCCGTTGCAAGCAATACTGCGAAGTTCGTTCTCGGTGAACTCATCCGTCACGGCCGGGTACGGCGCGCGTACGTTGGAGTATCGGCGCAGACAGTACCGGTGCCGCGACGGCATGCCCGAGAGTTCGGTCTCGAAAACCGGCGCGGCGCTTTGGTGACTGGGATCGAGAAAGACAGCCCGGCAGCAACAGGCGGTCTCCTCACCCAAGATATCGTGGTCATGCTAGATTCTGAACACGTCGGCGGCGTCGACGATCTGGTGCGCCTCCTCGACGGCACCAAGGTCGATCGTCCGGTCAAATTGACGGTGTTGCGGTTTGGTAAGCTCTTCGATCTGACCGTGCGACCGATCGAGCGACGCGCAACCGGCTGACACCAACTCAAAAGTTGGAGTCAATCGCAACCGACGGCCGCTGCTCGAATTTTTGTTTTGGCGACGGCTTTTTGCCGCCGCCAGTATCACAATCCCCTGTCATGAGGCTGAAAGGTCAACAAGGCCTTTGAACTGACGGCCACAGATCGTTAGGCTGCGCCTGCGTAATAATTTCAAGCTACCATAAGAGGCCACCATGAAGCTTTCCGGGACCATCGCACTCTCAGCAATTGTCGTACTGCTCGGAGCGAGCGCTTCTCCGGCGCAGGATACAAAACCTGCCGCCTCGCCTCCCGCCGCGTCGTCTGACACAAAGAGCTCCGTTTCGAAGGCCTGCACAGATTTGGCAAATGCCAAGGGTCTGCACGGTCATGAGCGCAAGAAATTCCGGGCCAGATGCAAGAAGAACGGCGGCAAGGAAGGTTGAGCGCCGGGCACCGATGGCGCGGATTTCGCTGATTGAAGAGAGCGAGCATCCCGAGCTTGCAGAACTGACTGGGAAAATCCGCGCCGGACGCGGCGGAACGCTAATCAACGTCTACAAGCTGCTTCTACACGCTCCGCCGCTTGCCGAAATTTGGCTCGCTTTGATCAATGCGTTTCGCGAGCACACATCTCTCGATGACAGGCTGCGCGAGATCGCGATCATTCGCATCGGTCATCTCAACCGGGTAGATTACGTCGTCCACCAGCACGTTCCCCAACTCGCCCTTGCAGCGGGTCTGACGCTCGCAGAATGTAAGGCGCTTGCCGACAGCGACCCTGACGGCTTCACCGCCCGCGAGCGGGCGGTGATCTCCTATGTGGACGCGATGACTCAACAGGTGCAAGTGCCCGAAACGGTCTTTGCAGCGTTACGCTCACTTTTCAGCGAGCGGCAACTCGTCGAGCTCTCGGTGCTGATCGGGACTTATAATATGCACGCGCGAGTGGTTGAGGCGCTCGGGATCGATCCTGAGCCGAATGGATAGGGCCGGAATCGCAATCACGGCCGGCGGCAAGCCCGTAAGCGATTAGGTACGAGCGGCTTCACGAACATGCGCAGGCCGTTACTCTCACCTCATAAGGCGTTCGGAATGTCGCGGCTTTGCCGAATAGCTCTTGCTGTCGCTCAATTTGCGCTCCTCAGCGGAACGGCAATTGCAGGCTTCCCTGAGCGAACGGTTCGCATCGTGGTGCCGTACGCACCCGGCGGCGGAAACGACACGCTTGCGCGCGTGCTTGGACGCAGGCTTGAGGAAATCTGGGGCAAGCCCGTCATCATCGAGAACAAGCCGGGCGCAAATACCATCATCGCCACCGAATATGTGGCTCGGCTTGAGCCAAACGGCCACAGCATTCTGATGGTCACGACGATTTTCGCGGTCAACCCATCGCTCGTGAGCAAGCTGCCCTACGACACGCTGGCCGATTTCTCCCCCGTCGTACTCGCAGGCAGCGCGCCGATCGTTCTCGTCACACAGCCAACGCTTCCCGTCAGCTCCGTCGCAGAACTGATCGCGTATGGACGAGCCAATCCTGGTCGCCTCACGTACGGCACGCCAGAGGTCGGAACCGCACCATTCCTCGGTGCTGAATTGCTCAAGATCGATGGCAAATTTGACGCGGTCAACGTGGCCTACCGAGGAACGCGCCAGCAGTTGTTCGCGTTGCTGTCCGGCGAGATTGACTATGGCTTCGATCTCGTAACCTCACTTGAATACGTCAAAACCGGGCGATTGAAGGCGCTTGCGGTAATGGCATCGCATCGGCTCGACAAATTTCCCGAGCTTCCGACAATGAACGAAGCAGGGTTGTCAGGGTACGACGTAGCGACTTGGTACGGATTTGTCGTGCGCCAAGGTACACCGCCGGAAGTGGTTCGGGAGATAAACCGGGCCTTTAACCAAGCGATCGACGACCCCGCCGTGAGAAATGGCATGGATGGGCTCGGCATTCGGTTGATCGGAGGAACGGCGGACGCCTTTGCCGCGCATATCCACTCGGAAATGGATCGCTGGGCCGCCATGCTCCGCAAGACCGGCATCAAGCTCGAGAATGGCCGCTGATTAAGCCCACCGCCGGTTGCAGTGCCCGTCCGTGCATGGATTTTTTTTCATAACTCGGAAAGGCGAGGGTAAGGTCGAGTCTCCGAGTATTGGGTTGGCGCGGTATGGTAAAGCAGCGCCGACCTATGCGAGAATGTATAGACGTGGCGAGCCCTTGCATCGTGCGCAGGTTTAGCGCGGGGGATCGTGCGGCACGTGGGGACTGAGTTTCAAGATATGGACGATCGCACTACCACCACCGATTTTACCAGAACAGCCCCCGGAGTGAGGCCGACCAAGGTCGCGGCCCCGAAGAAGCGCAGGTGGGTCGGGTTCCTGGTCTTCCTACTCATTGCCGTCGGGGTCGGTTGGGTGATTTACGCGCGGCAAACCACCCAACCGCCGGCGCGCCGCGGCGAAGGACCACCGGTTACCGTCGTCGCTGTGCCAGCGGTCACCGGCAACATTGACGTCAATCTTAATGCGCTTGGCACCGTAACCTCGCTCGCAACCATTACGGTCAGGTCGCAAATCAGCGGCCAGTTGGTGCGCGTCGCCTACACGGAAGGGCAAATCGTCAAAAAGGGAGACCTGCTGGCTGAGATCGATTCGCGGCCCTATGAACTTGCGCTGGCCCAAGCCCAAGGCTCTCTCGAGCGCGATCAGGCTCTCCTTCAGACCGCGGAACTCGATCTCAAGCGCTACCAGGATCTGGTGAAAACCAATGCGATTCCTCGCCAGCAGCTCGATACGCAGGTCTCACTGGTAATTCAGTACAAGGGCAACATCATTTCCGATCAGGCGCAGATCGACACGCAAAAGCTCAACATTGCATATTGTCATATTACCGCGCCCGTGGACGGCCGTGTCGGCCTGCGCTTGGTCGACCAGGGGAACTACGTGACGCCTGGCGACGCCACGGGCATTGTCGTCATCACCCAACTCCAGCCGATCACCGTCATCTTTCCGATTCCGGAAGACAACTTGCCGCAAATTTCCAAGCGCCAGCGCGATGGTGCAAGGCTGCCGGTCACAGCCTTTGATCGCAGCGGCAGCATCAAGCTCAGCGAAGGAGAGCTGAAAACACTCGATAATCAGATCGATACCACGACCGGAACGCTGAAGCTGCGCGCCGAGTTCGCCAATCAAGATGGCGCCCTGTTTCCCAATCAGTTCGTGAACGTGAGGCTCCTTGTCGACCAGCTGCGCGATACGGTTGTCATTCCGACCAGCGCGGTCCAACGGGGCGCCCCCGGCACATTCGTATTTCTCGTGAATAACGACAACACGGTCACAGTCAGACCGATCGTCCTTGGACCGACCAACGGCGATCGGGTTGCGGTCCAGTCCGGCCTCGCCGCCGGAGATAACGTCGTGATCGATGGCGCGGACAAACTCCGCAACGGAGCGCGCGTCACATTGCGTGCTGCCGGAGGCGGTGGCAACGCGTCGACCGGCGCGTCCCAATCCACACCCACAAACCCGAACACCCAGAACGGCGCGCCGGCGAATTCGGACAGCGGATCGCGGCGACGGCGGAATTCACAATGACAGTCGCCTTCACCAGCTGTCACGGCGGCGCTCTTAGTTGAGGGGCCGAATATGAGCCCGTCGCGGCCGTTTATCCTGCGACCCGTAGCGACAACGCTGCTGATGATCGCGATTATGCTATCGGGCTTCGTAGCGTACCGATTTCTGCCGCTCGCTGCGCTGCCGGAAGTCGATTATCCGACGATCCAGGTACAAACCTTCTATCCGGGGGCGAGTCCCGACGTCATGACCTCCTCGGTCACGGCGCCACTCGAAGTCCAGTTTGGGCAAATGCCGGCGCTGAACCAAATGAGTTCGGCAAGTTCGGCAGGCTCGTCGGTCATCACACTTCAATTCAGTCTCAATCTCAGCCTGGACGTCGCCGAGCAGGAGGTGCAGGCCGCGATCAACGCCGCCGGCAACCTACTCCCGTCCGACCTGCCGGCGCCCCCGATCTACGCGAAAGTAAATCCGGCGGACGCGCCAATTCTGACCCTGGCGCTGCGTTCGGACACGCTTCCCCTGCCGCAGGTTGAAGACCTTGCGGACACAAGACTCGCGATGAAGCTGTCCCAGCTTCCGGGCGTTGGTCTTGTGAGCATCAGCGGCGGCCAGAGGCCTGCGGTTCGCATCCAGGCCGACCTGCGCAAGCTTGCCGCCTACGGGCTCAACATCGACGACCTGCGCACAACCCTTGGAAACGCCAACGTCAACACGCCTAAGGGCAACTTCGATGGTCCGATGCGCGCGTCGACCATCAACGCCAACGATCAGCTGATGACCGCCGCGGAATACCGCGACCTCGTCATCGCCTATAAGAACGGCTCGCCGGTTCGATTGAGCGACGTTGCAAACGCGATCGACGGCGCCCAGAACGACAAGCTTGCTGCCTGGATGAACATGACCCCTGCGGTGATCCTTAACGTTCAGCGGCAACCGGGCGCCAACGTCATCGAAGTGGTTGACAACATCAAGTCACTGCTGCCGCAACTCACGGCCTCGTTGCCGGCGGCCGTCGACGTGTCGGTCCTCACTGACCGCACTGTGACGATACGGGCGTCGGTCGAGGACGTCGAATTCGAACTGATGCTCGCCGTCGTCCTCGTGGTCCTGGTGATCTTCGTATTCTTGCGCAGTGCCCGCGCCACCATCATCCCGAGCCTGTCGGTGCCATTGTCGCTGGTCGGCACGTTCGGCGCGATGTACATGCTTGGCTTCAGCCTCAACAACCTTTCGCTGATGGCGCTGACGATTTCGTCGGGCTTCGTCGTCGACGACGCCATCGTCGTCATCGAGAACATTTCGCGCTACATCGAGGAAGGCGAGTCCCCGCTTGAGGCCGCGTTGCGCGGTTCCGAGCAGATCGGGTTCACGATTATCTCGCTGACGATTTCGTTGATCGCAGTGCTCATTCCGCTGCTGTTCATGGGCGACGTGGTCGGCCGGCTATTCCGCGAATTTGCGATCACGCTTGCGGTCACGATCCTGATCTCCGCCGTCGTCTCGCTGACCCTCGTTCCCATGGCCTGCGCAAAGCTGCTCAAGCCGGCGGCCGAGGAGCACGAGAATGCATTCCAGCGGCGGACAAGGCTGTGGTTCGATGCCCTCATCGATGGCTATGCGGTGCTGCTGCGATATGTACTTGACCGGCAGACTGCCACCCTTTTCGTCGCCGTTGGCACCGTGGCGCTGACGGCTTGGCTCTACATAATCATCCCGAAGGGCTTTTTTCCGGTACAGGACACCGGCCTGATCCAAGGCATTACCGAGGCGCCGCAATGGATATCGTTTCCGGCGATGGCCGAGCGGCAACGTTCGCTTGCCGCGGTCATACTGAAGGATCCCGACGTCGCAAACCTGTCCTCATTCATCGGCGTTGACGGAACCAACATCACCCTCAATAGCGGACGTTTGCTCATCAATCTTAAGCCGCATGAGGAACGCACTGCCGACATCAGCACGATCGTGCGGCGCATCACCAAGGCAACCGAGTCGGTGGAGGGCATCTCGCTCTATTTGCAGCCGGTACAGGACCTGACGATCGACGATGCCGTGAGCCGCACCCAGTATCAATTCTCGATGGAAGACGCCAATCCGGACGAGCTCGCAGTTTGGGCGCCTCGCCTCGTCGACAAGCTCAATTCGATGCCGCAGTTCTCCCAGGTATCGAGCGACATCGCGGCTTATGGGTTGACTGCATACGTCGATATCGACCGCGACACAGCCGGCCGATTCGGCATCACGCCGGCAACCATCGATAACGCACTCTATGACTCCTTCGGCCAGCGGATCGTTTCAACCATCTTCACCAATTCGAACCAGTACAGGGTAATCCTCGAAACCGATCCGAAACTGCAGGCCTCACTCGACTCGTTCGACGCGATCTACGTACCGACGTCCACCGGCACGGGTCAGGTGCCGCTATCGGTCGTCGCGAAGGTGCGCGAAGCCGTTTCGCCGTTGCGCATCGACCATCTGGGTCAGTTTCCGTCGACCTCGATTTCCTTCAATCTGGCGCCCGGCGCCTCATTGGGCGAAGCCGTCGATGGGATACGTCAGGCACGGCAAGAGATCAGTCTTCCAGTCAGCGCCAACATCAGATTGCAGGGAGCAGCGCTCGCCTTCCAAAAGTCCCTCTCCAACGAGTTGCTGCTGATTCTGGCTGCGATCGTCACCGTCTATATTGTGCTGGGTGTCCTGTACGAAAGCTTCGTGCACCCCGTCACCATTCTTTCGACATTGCCGTCAGCAGGAATCGGCGCCTTGCTTGCGCTGATGCTCGCCGGCGACGACCTCACCATCATCGCGATCATCGGCATCATCCTCCTGATCGGCATTGTCAAAAAGAACGCGATCATGATGATCGACTTCGCGCTCGACGCCCAACGTAATGAGGGCAAATCGCCGCGCGAAGCGATTTATCAAGCCTGCCTCCTCCGCTTCCGGCCGATTTTGATGACGACCATGGCGGCCGTGCTTGGTGCCTTGCCGCTGATGATGGGCACGGGGGTGGGATCCGAACTGCGCCATCCCCTCGGCATTTCGATCGTCGGCGGTCTGCTGGTAAGCCAAGTGCTTACCCTATTCACCACCCCCGTGATCTATCTGTGGTTCGATCGGTTGCAGTCGCGGTATTTCAACATCGACGACACCATGCGTGATGCTGAACAGGGAAGTCCGGCAGAATGAACCTGTCGACCCCGTTTATCCGCAGGCCCGTTGCGACGATCCTACTTACCTTCGGAGTCGCGGCTGCAGGTGCGGTCGCGTTCTTTCAGCTCCCTGTGTCGCCGCTGCCGCAAGTCGATTATCCGACGATCTCGGTGCAGGCTCAGCTTCCGGGTGCGAGTCCTGACGTCGTGGCGACCACCGTCGCCACTCCGCTCGAGCGACATCTCGGCCAGATCGCTGATGTAACCGAGATGACGTCGTCGAGCACGGTGGGCTCAACCCGAATCAACCTGCAATTCGGTCTCAATCGCGACATCAACGGCGCGGCTCGCGACGTGCAGGCGGCAATCAACGCGGCACATGCGGATCTGCCGACCAGCCTGCGGACCAACCCGACCTATAAGAAGGTCAATCCAGCGGACGCTCCGATTCTCATTATCGCACTTACATCGGACACACTTCGGCCCGGAGAGCTTTACGACGCCGCATCGACCGTGTTGTCACAAAAGCTGTCCCAGATCGAAGGCATCGGGGAAGTCACGGTCGGCGGCAGTTCGCTGCCGGCTGTGCGCGTCGAACTCAATCCGCATGCGCTCTACAAATACGGCATAGGATTGGAGGATATCCGCGCCGCTCTCACCTCAGCCAATGCGCACAGTCCCAAAGGGTCGATCGAAGTTGGCGACAAGCATTACCAAATCTATGACAACGACCAGGCAAGCGTTGCCGATCAATACCGGCCGTTGGTTGTCGCCTACCGCAACGGCGCAGCGGTTCGGCTTTCAGACGTTGGCGAGATAACGGACTCGGTCGAGAACATCCGCAACGCGGGGCTCGCCAACGGCAAGCCGTCGGTCCTCGTGATTCTCTATCGCGCGCCGGGCGCCAACATCATCGATACTGTCGACCGCGTCATGGCGCTGCTGCCGCAACTCAAGGCTTCGATCTCGCCTGCCATTGATCTCACTCCGGCAGTCGACCGCTCGATCACGATCCGGGCTTCGCTTCAGGAGGTCGAGCGCACGCTGATGATCTCCGTTATCCTCGTGATCATTGTGACGTTCTTGTTCCTGCGCAACGTGCGCGCGACCTTGGTGCCGAGCATCGCCGTGCCGGTATCGCTCATCGGCACGTTCGCCATCATGTATCTGCTTGGTTACAGCCTCGACAACATCTCGTTGATGGCGCTGACTGTCGCTACCGGCTTCGTAGTCGATGACGCGATTGTCGTGCTTGAAAATGTGTCACGTCACATTGAGGCGGGCATGTCGCGGGTGCAGGCCGCCATCAAGGGCGCTGGCGAGGTCTGCTTTACCGTCATGTCGATGAGCATCTCGCTCATTGCGGTCTTTATCCCGATTCTGTTGATGGGCGGAATCGTCGGACGGTTATTCCGCGAGTTTGCGATCACGCTATCGGTGTCGATCATGGTCTCGCTCGCCGTGTCGCTCGCGACAACGCCGATGATGTGCGCCCTGCTGCTTAAGCGCCAGGAGCACGGTCGCGAAAGTCGATTTCAGCGAGTTCAGCGAAGGCATCTTCGATGCGATGCTGCGGGGCTACGATCGCACATTGCGCTGGGCGCTCGACCATCCACTCATTGTCGTGCTGACTTTGTTTATGACGATCGCGGTCAATGTTCTTCTCTACATTGAGGTGCCGAAAGGCATTTTTCCCCAGCAGGATACCGGCCGAATTGTCGGAAACATTCAGGCTGACCAGAGCATCTCCTTCCAGCTGATGCGGCAAAAGATGCAGCAGTTCCAGGAGATCGTACGGCAGGATCCGGCGATCGACACCGTGGTCGGCTTCACCGGCGGCGGGCAGACCAACGCCGGATTTTTTTTCATGTCGCTCAAGCCGATGAGCCAGCGTGACGTCTCTGCGGATCAAGTGATCGCGCGACTGCGTGGCAAGCTCGCCCAAGTTCCCGGCGCGACACTTTTCCTGCGGGCAGTCCAGGACATCAATATCGGCGGGCGCGCCGCGAACGCACTCTATCAATACACGCTGCAGGCCGATTCCGTGAACGATCTCTTCACGTGGGCGCCACGCGTATTGGCCGCAATGCAGCAAATGCCGGAGCTCGTCGACGTCAATTACGATCAGCAGAACAAGGGGCTCGAAACCGATCTAGAAATCGACCGGGACACTGCGGCGCGGCTCGGTATCACCGTCGCGCAGATCGACAACACCCTTTACGACGCATACGGGCAGCGGCAAGTATCGACCATCTACAACGCCCGCAACCAATATCACGTCATCATGGAGGTGGCGCCGCAGTATTGGCAGAACCCGGAAGTGCTCGACGACGTATTCGTTAGCAAGTCCGGCGGCACCGTCGGCGGCACTCAGGCAACTCAAGCGGTCGCCGGCACTGTAACAGGCCCGAGCACGGCGTCGACCTCCACGGCAGCGACGGTCGCTGCTGATGCCGCACGCAATCTGGCTCTCAACTCGATCGGCAACACCGGCAAGGGCACGGCTTCGACCGGCGCTGCGGTCAGCACCAGCGCTGAATCGATGGTGCCTCTCTCGGCAGTCAGTCATTTCAAGCCCGGCAGCATACCTCTTGCGGTCAATCACCAGGGCTTGTTCGTCGCCACCACGATCTCGTTCAACCTGCCGGTGGGCCGATCACTCGGGGATGCCGTCACCGCCGTCAATCAAATGATGACCCGGATCGGTGCACCGGCGTCGGTCAGGGGCAGCTTTCAGGGCACGGCCCGGGTCTTCGAGCAGTCGCTTCGAAATGAGCCTTATCTGATTCTGGCCGCTCTCATCGCCGTCTACATCGTCCTCGGCGTGCTTTATGAGAGCTACATTCATCCGATCACCATATTGTCGACTTTGCCGTCAGCCGGTGTCGGCGCCGTTCTCGCACTCATGGTCTGCAACACTGAGTTTAGCCTCATCAGCTTGATTGGGGTCATTTTGCTGATCGGACTCGTCAAGAAGAACGCCATTATGATGATCGACTTTGCGCTTGAAGCGCAGCGCTCGCGCCGACTCAGTTCGCGCCAGGCGATCTACGAAGCGTGCCTGTTGCGTTTCCGGCCCATCATGATGACAACGAATGCCGCGTTGTTCGGCGCCTTGCCGCTTGCCATCGGCTTCGGAGACGGCAGCGAATTGCGGCGGCCGCTCGGGATCTCGATCGTCGGTGGCCTGATTCTGAGCCAGATGCTGACGCTCTATACCACGCCCGTGATTTACCTTTATCTCGACCGTTTCGGGCACTGGGTGCGCGACATGCTTCACCGCGAGCGGCCGCGGCCTTTGCCCAATGCCCCGCTGGTGCCCGGCGAATGAACAAAAAGGGCGGGCGGATCACGGTCCAAGCCGTGGCCATGTGTTGCTGCATCACAACAGCAGACCAAAATCGCGCGCCGCTGCGGCGACAATGGAATTCTTTCCGTCTAGGCTGAACGGCTCCCGAGAGGGGCAGGGCGCGAATTGTTCGGTACCGATCCGGTGATTGCGCGAGCATCAACGGTGCCGTTCGATTTGGGAAAAGCATTTCGGTGAGACATTGATCCCGAAGCGGGGTCCGGGGGCGTCAAAGTCCGGCTTCACCCAAGAATCCGGGCAGGATGTGCGGCGGGGGAGTGCGATGCGTCGGTACCAACGGGACATCCGCCCTTGCGGGGTCCCGCGTACGAGAGGTGCGCGCGCGGCGCGAGCGGTGGGAATGTGCGTTCTCACGCTCGCGCTGACGGGCTGCCTCGAGACCGACCGGCCCAGCCTAAGCCTCGACATCCCGGAGCGTTATCAGCAGACGCAAGGCGCGCCCGAGGCGGCCGTACCGCAACTCGACTGGTGGCGCAGCTTTCGCTCGCCCGAACTGACATCATTGACGGAACAGGCGAGTGTCGCCAACTTCGATATTGCGGTCGCCATCGCCCAGATCGTTCAGGCGGATGCCCAGGTGCGCATCGCGGGAGCGCCGCTCCTCCCGACCCTTGATTTCACCCCGAGCGATACCGTCAGCAAAGCGTCACAACAGCTCAGCAGCGGTTCTGTGGGAAGCGGGGGAAGAACTGGCGGCGGCACCGGCTCCCCCTTCAGCAGGCTCTATAACAACTCCCTGACGGCAAGCTATATCGTCGACTTCTGGGGCAAGAACCGCGCGGCCATGGATGCCGCCGTCGAGACCTCGGTCGCAAGCCGTTTCAACCGCGAAGTCGTGGCTCTCACGACGCTCTCCACTGTGGCCAACACCTATTTCAATATCTTGGCCGCAGAGGATCGGCTGAGGATCGCGCGCCGCAACCTTAACGACGCGAGCCGCATTCTTTTTCTGATCAGGCAGCAATTCGGCGCGGGTACGGCCTCGGACCTCAACCTCGCGCAGCAGGAAGCCCTGGTCGAACAAGTGCGCGCGGCCATCCCACCGCTTGAAGAGATTCGGCTGCAGAACACGGCGGCCCTGGCAGTCCTCGTCGGCAAGCCGCCCGAGCGGTTCGGGACTCGCAGCAAAGGCATGGCATCGATTACGATCCCGCGCGTCACGCCGGGGTTGCCGTCCGAGGTCCTCAATCGGCGCCCGGATGTGCGCCAGGCCGAACAGCAACTCAAATCTGCTGATTACAGCGTCGAGTCTGCGCGCGCTGCATTTTTTCCAACGATCCAGCTGACCGGGCAACTAGGGTTCGAGAGTGCTGCGTTGCGGGCACTGTTTGGACCGGGAGCTTGGTTCTACACCGCGGCGGCAAGCCTCACGCAGCCCATATTCGATGGTGGTATGTTGCTCGGCCAGTTCGAGTTGCAACGAGGCCTCCAGGCACAATTTCTGCAGACCTACCGTAAATCGGTCCTGTCGGCTTTTTCGAACGTGGAGCAGGCTCTGATAGCCGTCGAGCAGACAGCCGCGCAGGAAACCATTCAACAAAAGGTCGTCTCGAGCTCGCGGCGCGCCTTCGTTCTCTCCGAGCAGCAGATGACTGCGGGAACCGTCAACATGGTGACGCTCCTGCAGGTCGAGCAAACGCTGTTCACGGCCGAAGATCAGCTTGCTCAGGATCGCCTCCTCCGCCTGCTCGCGGTCATCAGTCTTTTCCAAGCGCTCGGCGGCGGTTGGCCACCGCCCGCCGTTCCGGGCGGTCCGGCATAGCCGTCCTCGCGAGCGCAGGCGCAGGACGCACCTTTCGGCCAAGCATTGGCCCACTCCAACACCCTCTCCTCCTGCCCACCGTTCTGTCGATCCTTGCGGCGTTCCTTGCTTTTCGTCATGCTGCGCAGCGTGGCGTTTTACGCCGCCAAACAGGGAGGAAAGCGACATGCGTCACGACGCACAAACAGCACGCGTCCGGAGCACGCGCAGTGGCCGGCGCGACTTCATCGCAACCGCGGCGGCATCGCTTGTCGCCGCAGCCGGCGCGAGTCGGATCGGGACGTGGCCTGCTTTCGCCCAAGTCGGTGCCGAGCGGACGCTGCTTAAGGGCGGCGTGGTTCTGACATTCGATCCCGCGATCGGCGACTTCGAAAGAGCCGACGTTTTGATCGAGGGCCGCAGGATTGCGGCGGTTCAGCCCAATATCTCTGTGACGGCGAACACGATTGACGCTTCGCAGATGATCGTGCTGCCGGGCTTTATCGACACACATCATCATTTCTATCAGGGCGCGTTGCGCAACGTGCTGGCGAATGGACTGCTGTCGGATTATTTCCGCGACATTTCGGGTGCTGCAACCGAACAGTTTCGTCCGGAAGACGCCCATATTGGCAACCTGATCGGGGCGCTCCGCTCGATCGACGCGGGGATCACGACGATCACTGACGTGTCGCAGGTGTCAAACACACCCGCGCACAGCGACGCCTTGATCAAGGGCCTGAAGGATTCCGGCATCCGCGCAATCTATGGTTATTCGCGCGGCTCCGGCGCGGCCCAGAAATGGCCGGACGACGTGGAACGTCTGCAGAAGCAATATTTCTCCTCGTCTGATCGGCTCGTCACCCTCGCGCTCGGCACCGGAATCGACAAAGATCAATGGCTTGTCGCCCGCAAGTATGGACTACGCATCTGGACCCACGTCGTCGGCGCCAATCGCGGCGTTGGCCCTGACCAGGTCATCAAGCTCGGCGATGCCGGGCTGATGGGCCCCGACAACGTCTACATCCATTGGACCAACGGCACCGACGAGCAGATGCGTCGAATCAAAGATACCGGCGGGTGGCTCTCCATCGCCGCTCCGATCGAGATGGCGATGCGCCACGGCATGCCGCCGATCCAGCAGGCCCTTGATGCCGGCATCAGGCCAAGCCTGTCGAGCGACGTCGAGACGACGATGGCCGCCGATATGTTCACGCAGATGCGCTCCGTCTTTACCTTGCAACGTGCCCTCGTTAACGAGCGCGCTATCAAGGGCGAGCAGAATGTGCCGCCGCTTCTGACATCGCGTGATCTCATCGAGTTTGCCACCGTGCAGGGGGCGCGCGCTGACGGCCTCGACGGGAAGATTGGCACGCTGACGCCGGGCAAGGAGGCCGATATCATCATGCTGCGGACCGATCTCACCAACACCCTCCCCTTCAATAACGCCTACGGTGCGATCGTCACGGCGATGGACACCAGCAACGTGGATACGGTGTTCATCGCGGGGCAAGCAAAGAAGCGTAACGGCAAGCTCGTTGGGGTCGATCTCCCCCACGTCCAACGCGAAGCGGCGGCCTCGCGCGATTATCTCGTCGGCAAATTGGGCTGGCCCCGCTCCGTGATCGACACCAGCCGCTCAGGTCATTGACGTGAGGGCGGCACCCGCCGCGCTCAAAAAGGGACGATCATGATCAGCAATGCGATCCGTCTGTTGGCGGGCCTCGTCGCCACTGCGACGCTAGTTGATGTCGCGAGCGGAGCCGAACTCAAAGTCATCGGCTCGCCGGGCACCCGCGCTCCTTACACCCTGCTCATGCCGGGTTTCGAGGAGGCGACTGGAAATAAGGTCGCGACGACCTGGGGCAGCGTCAACGACATCACAAAGCGCGTCGCCGACGGCGAGATCGCTGATGTCGTCATGCTTCCCGCTGCTCAGATCGATGATCTGATCAAGCTTGGCAGAATCGTCCCCGACACTCGGATCGACGTAGCACGCTCCGGCGTCGGTGTTGCGGTCCGCGCCGGCGCACCGAAAATCGACATCAGTTCCGCCGATTCCATCAAGAAGGCGTTGCTGGCAGCGAGATCGATCGCGTATTCCAGCGGACCGAGTGGTATCTATATCGCCGGCCTAATCCAGAAATGGGGCATCGCCGATCAGCTCAAATCCAAGTCCGTCGCGACGGCGCCCAACACGCCGATCGGCGAAGTCGTAGCCCGTGGCGACGCTGAAATCGGCTTCCAACAGGTGAGCGAACTGCTGCCGGTTAAAGGCATTGATTATCTCGGGCCGCTGCCGCGGGAGATACAGGCAATCACGACATTTTCCGCCGGCGTCCACAAGCAAACGGCGGCACCGGGGGCTGCCCGCGCATTACTAAAATTCCTGACCGCGCCTGAAGCGGCCGCGATCATTCGCAAAACAGGCATGGAGCCCGGTTGAATTCTCTGGAGCCGGTGTGCCGGCAAAATCAATATCACCGGCGTCGCGACGCCGATGAACCTGATAGGCCGATACAGACACTAATTTAAATCACCGGTCGCGCAGTCTGCGGCCACCGGGCTGACGCCACGAGATTTTGGCCGCGCCGATCACCGCGCGAACGCGGGCGGCGCAAATTGGCGTGCTGTTTTATTAATGAGGATCAATCAAATGGATCGCATTTTGCAGCTTCTCGGCAACGTCGGAAACGTCGCTGTCTGGCTTATCATCCTCGCGGTTCTCCTCGTTCTTTTCGTCATTTGGCGATCGCTGTGGACCATAGGTCCGACCGAGGTCGGGCTGGTTCGCAAGCGATTCAGCATGCGCAAGAACCGAAACGGCGGCCCGGTCGCCTTCAACGGCGAAGCGGGATATCAGGCCGACCTGCTGATGGCCGGGTTGCGATTCAAGCTGTGGCCCCTCTCAATGCATCCGCCGAGGTCAGGGCGGAGCCGCGAACCCTGATCGGCGTGCATCGGCATGGCGAGACAAGCAGCCGGGCGACACTCCAGCCAGCAGCGACGGTCAAGGGAAGAACCTTCGAACTTCGGTTTCTGGCAGCCCGCATACGGAGAGCGAGGGATTGCGATCTTTCCTGTGCGGATCGGCGGTGGGCAGAAAAGGCCGGCCATCAAAGGATGGCAACGTGTTGGCTTGCCCGGTAGCGCCAAGCTTGCACAGAGATTTGCTGACGCCGACGCCTTTGGCTTTTGTCCGGGAAGGGGAGCGGAATAATAGTCTGTTCGGCCAATGTATGAAGGCCGCGCACCACTGCGATGACTTTGATGGCCTGCTCGATGTGGCGCGGACGCGCAATGCCGAATTTCTACCCCCATTGGCGGACCATGAAGTTGTGAAGGTCGCCCAGTCGGCATGGGATTATACCGAACGTGGCCGAAATCGCTTCGGAACGCCGGGCGCGTTTTTTCCGGCACCTGAGGCCAATCAGCTTATCTCAACTAATCAGGACGCTTTTGTGCTCCTGGCATTCTTGCGAGCCAACAATGGGCCCGATCGCACCTTCATGGTGACGAACACGCTAGCCAAACACTTGGGCTGGACTAGAAAGCGAATTGCTAAGGCCCGCAAATTCCTGGAACGCGACTACATCGATCAGGTAAGACCCGCCAGCAGCGGACGCCCAGCCCTCTTTCGGTGGAAACCCAAGGGTGGTCAGATTTGACCACCTATCCTCAACTAACACCTTCTCTCTTTCTTTCTTCCGCTTCCCTTGCCGGTCTTTAAAAGGCGTCACCGTTGACAGCGCCTCGCGCCCGTTGCGTCCCGATCAGCGCCGCATAGGCCCGCAGGAGATCGTAATTCGGGTCTTCTGAGTTCAGTTGCAATCGATGAGCCAACGCCGCCCTAGGGCGGCTTTTTTTTGTTTTTTGACGGAGTCGAACATGACGACATCAGACAAACTCCGCACCGTGAGCATCGGTGACATCAAGGTGCCAGCCGGCAGGCGGGCGACCGATCCGAAAACGATCGAGAAACTTGTCGAGTTCGATCGCAACTGTCGGTCTGCTCAATCCAATTCTGGTGCGAGCCGCCGACGTAGGGGATACCGGCAATCAGATAATCCTTGTCGCTGGGCGGCACCGACTGGAAGCGTTGAAGATGCTCGGTCGACAGCAGGTGCAATGCGCTCTGCTGGCAGACGATGACCTGCAAGCCGAGCTTGCCGAAATCGATGAGAATCTATGCCGGGCAGAACTGACGCCTGCTCAGAGGGCGGCGGCGATCACCCGGCGGAAGAAAATCTACATCGCGTTGCACCCGGACACCGCCGCAGGCAAGGCGCAGGCCAGGGCTATGAACGCGAAGCTTGGTAGGGGAGACGTGGCCGACAAATCGTCGCCCACGTTCGCGGTCGCCACCGCCGCTGCATCTGGAATGAACAGCCGTACCATAGAAAGGGCGGCGGCTCGCGGCGAAGCGATCACACCCGAAAAGCTCGAGAAGATTGCCGGCACTTCCCTCGACAAGGGGGTCGAACTCGACGCCCTGGCCAAGATGCCTGTCGAAAAGCGCGACGAGTTGATCGATGCGGCCGCCCGCGGCGAGCGCGTAAGCGCCCGAGCGTCGGCGGCGCTAGAAGCGTCACCAAAGCCGTCTGTACCCGATCCCTCAGACTGTGACGCGCAACTCGATAGGCTCGAGGCCGCATGGGATGCTGCTTGCGACTCTGTTCGGGTGGCGTTCGGATTTGAGGTTCTCGGGTTGCGAGACGCGGCGTATTCGCTGCCCAAACAAACCAAGCCTCCGGACTGCGAGCGTGATGTCGACGAACGTCGTTCCGACCCTCACGCCGTAGGCGGTCCATCTCGGGCGTGACCCTGTCTCGGCCTTCTCGTATCCCACCCGGCTCGTGGCCGCGCCGAATGTCGGCGGATCTCGCAGCGGCCTATTGCGGAGAAGACACAGTTGAGGCTTTCATCGAGCGCGTGGGAGACGAGTACCCGCACCCTCGCGTGGTAGACGGAAGGCGAAAGCTATGGCTTCGCGACGATCTCGATCAGGCGATCTTGCCGCCGGAGCTTACCGGCGTGCGCGACCTCGCCGAGGATTTGTGACTATGACGCTGCCGTTACCTCGCTTCGTTATGGCAAAGTCACTCAAAAGCGGGCGCACCGGCTTCTATTGGTACGTCACCGCGTACTACCGCAAGCTCGGCTGCACCATCCCGAACGAGCCGCTTGGCAGCGATTACGTGGCCGCCTGTGGGCCCGATGGCAAAGGCGGGCGTGCTGCTGGGCTCAACGCTTTATTTGATGAGTGGGCTGCGCAGCGCCGTGGCGAGCCTGTCGAAAGCATTGCGCGCTTCGGGACCGTTGATTGGCTCTTCCGCGAGTTCAAGTCGTCGAAGGCTTATCTGGAGCGGGTCTCGCCGCGAACTCGGCCCGACTACGAGCGAACGATGCTGCTGGTCGCGGACCTCATAACGAAGAAAGGTGATCGAGTTGGCGGTCGGAGCGTGAAGTCCATCACACCGCGGGCCGCGGATAAGATGTACGAACTGGTGACCGCGGGTCCTCGCGGCCCTCGACCTCGACAAGGCGAAAAGGTCATCGCCTTGTGTCGTCGCGCGTGGCGGGTCGTCCATCGGCTGTATCCCGAGGAGTTCGATGCAGCCGTACCCAATCCGTGGGTTGGCGTCACCAAGCAGCGTCGCGTCATGGCCACCAAAAAGGCAGCCACTCGCGAGCAGGTCTACAAATTCGCGGACGCTGCGATCCAAGCTGGTCATCCTGAGGCCGCCGGCGCTGCGGTCATCTGCTTCGAGTGGCTACAGCGGCCAGAAAACGTCCTCGCCGGCTACGTCCGGTGGTCGGACTACCGCGCGCCCGACGCGCCTGCTGCGATCCGCATTGAGCATCACAAGACGAGCGCCGTCGTTTTACATCCACTGGAGGAAACTATCGCAGGCGAGACAGTGAAGTTCTACGAAGACGCTGAAGCGGTACTGATGCAAGTGCCGCGCCGTGGCGTTCCTATGATCCTCAAGCCGCGGCGCGACGGAACGAGTGAGACCTACTCGGCGATGATCATGGCTCGCGTCGTTCGCAAGGTGCGCGACCTGGCCGGCCTCCCACCCTGGTTCACTCTCGACAGCTGCCGACATGGCGGAATGACGGAATTGGAAGAAGCCGCGCTGACGGATGGACAAGGGCGAGCGCTGTCAGCACACCGGAGTAAGGCTTACGAGGGCTACGCGAAGCGCACGTTTGAGCGCGCGCTGGCCGCGACGCGCAAGCGTCACGCTCATCGTCTGACGAACGGGGCAGGAACAGATTTTCGGAATGAGCGCGGAACTTCGTTTCGGAATGATGCGTAGAAGAACAAAACGGCATTGCCTAACGCGCTGACTGTCGATAAGAATTTGCCCTCTGAGGCCACGTGGCGGAGTGGTTACGCAGCGGTCTGCAAAACCGTTTACACCAGTTCAATTCTGGTCGTGGCCTCCAATTGATATTTCAATGACTTAGATGGAGTCGGCGGTTGGAACCCGCGTAGGGATTGCATGCGTGCAGGCGCGATCAGCCCTCGAAATCTTTCGCGTTGTTGCGACCAAGTCACAGCTTGGGATGTGATCTGCGGTTATGTTGCTTCGGGGCGTTGCGATCTGCCGAACTGTCCAATGAAGAAGATCATCGTTGCAGCCGCCGCTTTCGTAGCTCTGACGGCCGGGCAGGCCATGGCCGCCGACGTATTGCCTGTGGCATATGGCGCGCCACCACCGCCGATCTACGTTTACAATTGGACCGGTTTCTATGTCGGCGGACAGCTCGGCGGCGGCTGGAACACCACCAATTGGTTCGAAGACTTTACGACATCAGGATCCGGCGGCTTCGCGGGTCCGGGTTTCCTTGATGGTACCGTCAATGCATCAGGCGTTCTCGCCGGCGGCCAGATCGGATTCGATTACCAACTAGGCTGGGCCGTGTGGGGCCTGCAAGCGGAGGGCAGTTGGGCCAACATCACCGGTAATGCAGGCTGCTTCGGGGAAGTCGTCGGTACGACACAAAGCTGTACCCAGTCGGTCAGCGCACTTGGAACAATAACGGGTCGCGTTGGCGCCTCATACAACAACTTTCTGTTCTATTTTTCGACCGGCGCCGCCTGGCAACATGAGCAGCTGCAGAATATCTGCGCCGCAGGGTGCGCGCCGCCGCCGGTCTTTTCGGTCTCGGGCTTGGCCTGGGGATGGACCATCGGCGTTGGCCTCGAATATGCTTTTGCCAGAGATTGGTCAGCGTTTCTGCAATACAATTACATGGGCTTCGGCACCCGCGATCTGTCCTTTGGCGGCGGGCTTTTCTCCGAAAATATTTCTGAGAACGTGAATATCGTTAAGGTCGGCGTCAACTATAGATTCGGATACCGACCAGGGCCGATGGGATATTAGGCGCAGCAACAAACTGCGCTCATCCTGCTTTGACCATCGCCTCGTGGGGACCGAAAACCCCGGCCCGCTCGCTCATTTCGAGGTGCCGGGCGTGGAATGCAGCAAGCGTCGCGCGGTGGCCGATCGACACGATCGTGGTTCTCGGCAGCCTTGCCCCTAGTGCCCGATAGAGATCAGCCTCCAGCTTTTCGTCGACCGCCGACGTTAACTCGTCGAGGAACAACCAGTCGGGTCGCGCAAGAAGCGCCCGCGCAATCGCGATACGCTGCTGTTCGCCGCCGGACAAACGCTGCGACCAAACCTCTTCGCGATCGAGCTGACCGACCAAGCTACCGAGGTGCGCATCCGTGAGCGCCTGGCGAATTTCATCATCCGAGTACGTGCCGGGCACAACTGGATAGCTGACTGCTGCACGCAGCGCAGCGATTGGGATGTAAGGCTTCTGCGGCACGACCATGACGTTCGCACCCTCGGGTACAAGGACGCGGCCTTGACCGTAGGGCCAGATTCCCGAGATGGCGCGGAACAACGTCGACTTCCCGGATCCGGAAGGCCCGCTGAGCAAGACGCGTTCGCCGCCGGCAAAGACCAGCTTTTCGACATCGATGATATGGCGCCCGTCCGGCAGGTTGATGCCGAGATGATCGAGCGCAACTTGCCGGCTATTCGCTGGCGTCGCGACGTGCGCGGGTCCCCTGCCCTCCAATGTGCTCGCCTCGGCGACCGCTTGATCGAAAGAGATCAACCGGTCCACCACCGATTTAAACCCGGCGAGCGACATGTAATAGGTGATGAAAAATGTCAGCGCGCTCGCAACCTGGCCAAAGTTGACGGCGGTCTGCGTCATGACGCCAAGCTCGATCTTGCCAGCAAAATAGAACGGTGCCGTGAAAATGAACGGAATGATCGGCGACAACTGGCCGTGCACGGACGTGAAAGCCAACAGCTTCGTGCGGCGAATGACGAGGGCAATGAAATTGTTGATCACGGCCATGAAACGCTCGCTCAGCGACGCCTCTTCTGCCGCCTCACCGCCGAGCAGCGCAACCTGCTCGGTGTATTCGCGCAAGCGCGCCAGCGAGAATCGAAAATCAGCTTCGACCTGCTGACGTTGGAAATAGATGCGGATCAGCGGTCGACCGATAAGATGCGTGATTAGCGTTCCGCTCGCGGCATAGATCATGGCGATCCAGAACAAAAACCCGGGCAACACCATGTCCGTGCCAGGCAGCGTGAACACGGGCGACATATCCCACAACACGATGGAGAACGACACGAGTGTCGTCAGTGTCGAGATTAGCAGGATCGAGTACGAATAGAGTCCGTAGGCTGTCGTCGTGCCGTCCTCGCCTCCGTCGATGAAGCGGTTGATGTCTTCGGAGATGCGCTGGTCCGGGTTGTCAGCCTGGATGCCGACCAAACTGATCCGGTAATGGACGTGATTGTCGAGCCAGCGCGCGACAAAATGCTTGGTCAACGAGCGTCGCCAGCGGACGACCAGCATCGAGTGCACGACGAACTCCACCACCTGGCTCGTCACGTAGACCATGGCCCAGGGCGTGAAGACAAACAGCAGCAGCTGCCAGAACGTGGCGGCGTCCCGGTTTTGGATGGCGTTGAACCAGTCACGATTGAAGAATGATATTCGCAACAGGATCGCGACCTGCGTCTGATTGACGAGCACCAGGAAGATGACCATCGCGGTCGCTATGCGATGTTCCGCGGCGGTAAACGCCGGCAGCGGCCAGATGCGCGCCCGGCCGGTTTCGCGCGTGTCGAAATAGCGATCAGCGATCGTCATCATCTGGTGCACCATCGGGATGCGGGCGACGACACAGACCAATATGGAGAAGATCGCAACGGTCAGCGGCAGCGAAGGCGGGAGCTTGTATTCCTCGTAGCCCTGCGGCCACAGTCCGATTGCGTCCGCAAGCAGCGTCAAGCCAAACACAATCGTTTCAATCAGAAAGATGCCGGCAAAGATTCGCAGGAAGCTCGATATGGCCGGCGACATGAAGGCTGCCGCGGCCGCGATCAGCGCGGTTGCGCCAAGGAGGCCCATCATCCAGTCGGCGGCATATTCCGCCCGCACAAGCGCAAGAACTCCGAAGAATGCGACGCCAAGGATTAGCTGTCTCATGGAATTTTCCGGGCTGGATTCGATCCGATCGAAGCCCGGCAAGCTAGCATAGCGGCAGCGGCAAAGTGGTGTCGGGCGCCAGGCGCTGCGATCTTGCTCTCAAAGTGAGAAGGCCTGAGGGAACCAGCCCTGAGGGCACTGAGCGAGCGGTGCTTAGCGTCGAGTACCCTTTTCGGCGATCGCAGCACGGCCAGCCTTGGTCACTTTCCAGGTCATGACGGCAGGATCGGTATCCTTTTCCGGCTCGATTAGCTTTTTGCGCTGCAGGCTCAGAATGGCGGCATAGGTTGTCGCGAGCGTCTCGACGGAACCCTTGGGAAACCGCAGCCGGCTGTCGTGGTCCTTGACCGCCGCGGCCAGCAGCTCGCGTTGCAGATCAACGGTCAGGTTGCGTTTGGTAGCCATTTGTTGCACTCCGCGACCTATTCGTATAAGCGGTCGCGCCTGCGGTTCACCCCCGACCGTCAAGTATTTGTAAATGCATAGTTAATTCCGGTATTTGCGCCTTCCATAAGATGGAGGGCGCCGCGATGCCTTGTGGCCGGCCGACGGAATATGCGAGAAGTCGCCTGCGTTCAGCCAGGTCTCGCTAATTTGGGCTCGGGATGGGCGCCACCGGCTGCGGCCATTCTTTGAGAACCAACCATGAAATTTGGCCTCTTCGGCAGTGCTCAGGCGAAGCGCGGCGGCGCGGATGTCGACAGCGCGCAAGGCTTTAAGGATTTCGTCGAATACAACGTCGAGGCGGAGGCGCTCGGTTATCACAGCACCTTCGTGGTCGAGCACCACTTCACCGGCTTCGGTCAGGTCTCGGCGAGCCTCAACCTATTGACCTGGGTAGCAGCACGAACGTCGCACCTGCGGCTCGGTACCGCCGTCGTGGTGCTACCCTGGCACAATCCGGTGCTTTTGGCCGAACAAGCTGCGACCATCGACCTGATGTCGAACGGGCGGCTCGAGTTTGGCGTCGGCAAGGGATACCGCCACAACGAATTTGCGAGCTTCTGTATCCCGGTCGCCGAAGCCGACGAGCGCTTCGAGGAAGGGCTTGCCCTGATCCTCAAGTCATGGACCTCGGAAGAACGCTTCTCCCATCACGGCAAATATTGGCACTTCGAGAACATCATCGTCGAACCACCAACAGCGCAGAAACCGCATCCGCCGATCTGGATGGCGGCTGGTAGTCCGGACTCGATCAAGAAGGTGGCCGCGCGCGGCTACGGGCTGATGCTCGACCAGTTCGCTCCGCCAGAGGCGATCTTCCAGCGATTCGATCTGTTCAAGACCGAGGTCGAAAAGCAGGGCCGCGTATTTGATCCCATGACGGTTGCCGTCGCACGTGCCTACTATGTTGCGAGGGACGCTGCCGACAAGGCCAAGGCTGTCGAGAACCGGCTTGCCGCGGTACAGCGCATGAACAATCTCGCCCAGACACCTACGGGCGACAACAAGTCGAGCATGATGAGCTTCGCTGACACCCGCGAGGCCGGTGAGCAGTCCGCCCTGTTCGGGACACCGGACGAGATTGCCCGCAAGCTCGAAATGCTGCGGGCCCACGGCATTGCCAACATTCTCCTGAACGGTCCCGGCTCGCGCGACCACCTGCGCCGCTTCGCCCGCGACGTGATGCCGGCATTTACCGCGAGCACCGACATCCGAGCAGCTGAATAGTCCTCACAGCCGACCTGCGAAGGCATCGGCGATGAACGCGTGGGTCAGCGCGTACGTCTGCTGCGTCGTCGGTTCATCCCATTTGGCGACGCCTGGTACGTCCACGCCCTGATCCGTGTAGGCGTGGAAAATGCCGCTGAACACCATCATCTGCCATTTCGCGCCAGCCGCATCCATCTCGGCTTCAAAGGCATCGCGATCGGCCTTGGGCACGACCGGATCAGGCGCACCGTGAATGGCAAGGAGCGCCGCTTTCACTGCACCTTTCGCAGCCGGTTGCTTGGTCTTGAGGTCACTGTGGATGGCGACCACCGCATGGACATCGGCGCCGTCGCGTGCGAGATCGAGCACGTTGCCGCCGCCGAAGCAGAACCCGACGGCGGCACGGCGATCACTGATGAGGTCGCGACGGCGCGCTTCCCTGAGAAAATTATCGTAGGCCGCGCGAATTCGTCGTCGTGCCTCAGGCGGATCATCGCGGAGAGGATTAGCGAGTTCGGCCGCCTCGTCGAAATTCTTTGGCCTCACGTTCTCGCCATACATGTCGGCGACAAAGGCCACGTAGCCGTGACGGGCAAGCATTTCGGCCCGCTCATTGGCCGCAGGAGTGGCGCCGAGCCAGTTCGGCGACATCAGCAACGCAGGCAAGCGGCCGCGAATGGTGTCGTCATAGACCAGCGCACCTCGGAACGTCTTACGATCCAGCTGATAGCCGATCGACTCGATCTTCATATCCCCTCCCCAATTCTCAGCCGAGGATCCGGCGCCGCCTTGTTGGGACAGACGCACCTTCGGGCCTAACGGCGGCCTGAGACGCCTCTCCTGCCCATTTTTGCTAGGCAAAGCCTAGCCGCTTTGTTATACGCCAGCGGCTGCCTATCTGCACCGCTTCCCCGGTAGCTCAGTGGTAGAGCAACCGGCTGTTAACCGGTTGGTCGCTGGTTCGAATCCGGCCCGGGGAGCCAAATAAATCAATAGCTTAAGCTTCCTAGCCTAGCGCCTTGACGATCGGCGTTTTTGCCGGGAGCTACGGCCGGGGCTACGATCGGTAAGCGGGCGATCCGATGGGAGGAACCGCTTGGTTTTCCTTCTAAACACGCTCGCTTAGCGTAGGGCACGCCAATTAATTCAATGGCTTAGCGCATGATTGTCTGACCCGAGCTAAAAGCACCGCCCTGCGCGCAGCGTGCAAAACCTGGTCGATACCCGCTATACACGCGCTATAACTGCTGCCATGTTTGGATTCGGGAGATAGGGCAATGGGCTGGCACTGCGATTTGCGGACCCCGAAACCAAATTCAAAATAAAAAGCGACCAACTTCTCGGGGAGAACGGGAATGAGTGCCGTCGAAAAGGTTTCGCGATCGGACGCTCCGAAATCCGCGCCAGATAGCCGTGCCGTAATCAAAGGGAGGGCGTCTCACGAATTGTTCTTTGCCGTTGTCGGACCCGTGGGTGCCGGATCGTCCCATGTTGCGCGACAGCTTTCTCGCTGCATCAAATCAACAAGACTTGGCGAGGTTCCGTTTACTTGCGAAATACTGAAAGCAGGGGAAGCGATCCGCGAGTGGGCGGCGAAAAATGAGCGTCCCATCGATGCGCAGACAAGCTCAATCGATATTAAGATTCTTATGCAGGGCTACGGCGACGAGATGCGCAGCGGCGGCAACCACGCTGCCGTCGCGGTTGACTTGATTACGGCAATATCGGCAGCCCGGGCGCGCGCACAAGGAAGGCCGTACACCAAAGGCGAACCAGTTGAGCCGGGCGGAAAGCCACGGGCCTATATTCTTAACTCGCTCAAACATCCTGCTGAGGTGCAACTGTTGCGCCGGCTTTATGGCCATGCGTTCGTTTTGGTGGGTGTGGTTTGTAGCGAACCCACTCGGCAAGCACGTCTAATCGACGGATTTTTTAGCGGCCGAGAACGTCACCTTCCCAGTAGCACTGCCAAAGTTGACGAGTTTATGCGCCGAGATGCCGATGATGTGGAGCATGCCCACGGGCAGCACGTCACCGACACTTTTCACGAGGCTGACTTTTTTGTCGATAATACGCCTCATGTCGATCCTCCAGCTAGCGGCGACATGGGTGATTCGGTCAACTCACGGTTACTCGCCTCATTTAATCGATTAATTTCGATGCTGATTCATCATAATATTATTAGGCCCACAGTTGATGAGACAGCAATGCATGTCGCACACACCGCAAAGCTACGAAGCAGCTGTCTATCGCGGCAGGTAGGAGCCGCCTTAATTGATAGGCTCGGCAACGTGGTGGCAACCGGGACTAATGAAGTCCCAAAAGCCGGCGGGGGAGTTTATGGAGACTCGTTTGTACTGTCGCCGGTTGAGAACAGATGCGCGTTTTGCGAAAATAATGGTGGAGGAGCTTATTGCAGCAATAACCATTATCAAAATGAATTAATTGGAGAGGCTTTAGATACTTTGTTTGAAAATGATCTTGATGCCGATACCAAGTCGGCAAAGCTTAAAGTGTTGCGCAAAACCAAGCTCGGCGGACTGCTTGAATTTAGTCGTTCCGTCCATGCAGAAATGGATGTGCTTTTATCCGCTGGACGGTCTGGTGTTTCAACGGTTGGATCACGTCTGTTCGTAACTACGTTCCCTTGCCATTTTTGTGCCCGTCATATGGTGACCGCAGGAGTATATGAAGTTCAATACATTGAACCCTATCCCAAGAGTCAGGCCCTTGCCTTACACGGCGATGCGATCGAAACGGTACCTGAAATGTGGATACCGCCACATTTCGGAGCCCGTCTATCGAGATCAGCGAGCGTCAAGCGGAACGTCAACCGGGCGTAGCCGCCAACGCCGAGCACGCGAACGGCGAGAGGGCCCCAACATCGATTGTCGTTGGCAAGGCGCCAGCGGGAGCCGGGAAGGTCCTATTCCGACCTTTTGTGGGCGTTGCACCTCGACTGTATCCCCGGGTGTTCCTGAAGGATCGAGACTACAAGGACAAGATCACGGGCGACTACCGCATGGGTGAAGCGGAATGGGGTAGTCCCTGGTCACAATATCGAGTAAGCTACGCGCGACTCGAAGCTGACTTAGTGGTGCCGTCGGCATCGTGAGGTTCATCATGCCTCAATCCGATCACGATCCGGGTTCAAACATCATTCCATTAAATGTGCCTTCGCGGCTGGCGGGATCTCTGCCAGCGTCGCCTTTGTTACCACCACCGCGTCAGCTCGAATTTGGATTTGGCGGAGAACGAAAACTTTTATTTGTTATTACTGACAAGATTCATGGAGCGACATTTCTCAGGAGCTTGTATGATACCCGCCCCGTGACATTGTTTGATTTAAGATTTGCTCCCCACTTCGAGTTTACGGCCGTCTCAGCTAATGTAGTTACTGGAACTTTCAAAAGCTTGGGGATTCGTTATATCCAGCGCAGCGTCGCTTTTCATGATCTACACGGAAATATATTGCGCTACAATCCTGGACAATTGGCCGCGGAACTTATGACGCTTGCCTACGGGCCCGTTCCGGCTAGGGGGCCAGTTATGGTGCTCGTTCAGCATATGAGTGATGCCGAGGCGCTCCGCCCTTACTTTGCCCACGTTCTTGAGCGAATAGAGGGTGCATCCTGGATTGTGACCTTCGTCAACTAAGTGCATGTTCAGTTAATATGCCTGATTTTTTTCTCCGTTTTTTAGCACCTAAACACCCCCGATCCGCCTCCAGCCGCGCCTGCATCCGCAGCGCCGGGTCTCCTTGCTCCCGAACGCCGCCGTGTGATCGCGGGGCAACCCGAGCGGGAGCGCCGGGGGCACGAGCGCATTGTTGGCGGCGTCGGACGATCAGGTGTCGCTCCAGTCCCCGTCGCCGCTGCGCTCAATCAGCTGCGCACCGTGCCGGTATTCGAGGCGGTCGCGCAGGTACATCCGCCTCGCCGTCTCGAAGGCTGCCCTCCCGATCAGAGGGTTGCCGCGCGCGCGCCCGCGGCAATCTTTGCGTGAGAGCCCGCCGATAGTTGCGGTTGCTGCGTCCTGGGAGCGTTTCGGCACCCATTCAGGGCGTCTGTTTTGGCGGTTTTGGCCAATGGGAAGGCGGTACAATGAAGCGGCCGCCAACGATGATCATCGGGGTGCGTTGCAAGAACGCCCGCGCCTCTTCGTCATCGCCGGCGTGCTTCAAAATATCGGTTGGCAATCCGCCAATGAATGCCGCCATGCCGTACGGCAGTTGGTGTTGGGCGTCGAATAATTCGCTCAATGGGCCGGCGGTTCTTGCCCGCGCGCCGTCAAAGCCGTTCGGTTCGAATATCATGATGCTGAAGCTGTGGACGGTCGGGTCCCGCGAGAACATGGCGCTCGCGATGCCGGCTGACATAAACGCGTTTCTCAATTCGCTTGCGAACCACCATAACTCAGCGTCCGTTTCAAACGCGATATTGATTGCTGAAAACTTGCCCTTGAAGGACTGGATCAAATCCCATTGCCTTTGGTTAAGCATCCGGGGGCTCAACTTGGCCTCTAGCTCGGCCCGAGCCAAATCGGCCTTCGCCGCCCGCTCATTTGCTTGGGCGACTATGCCATCGCCTGCCGTCTTGGCCCGTCTTGCGAATATCAACTCGCCCCAGACGCCCGCCGCGATAAGCGTGGTGGCGAGTACTGTGAATGCGGCCTCCCAGAGCGGCTTTTGGAAGACGAAGACGGCCGCAATCTCTATCGCCAGTCCGACAATGATCAAAAACGCGATACGTTCTGCCCAAGAGGAATTGAAATCGTAGCTTGATTGGAGATCGTTGCTTCCATCGCTCTCGTTCATGGGACTTATCCGTCCCGGAACCGCGGAAGCGGTCCGGTCAATTGGAGCTGGCGGCACCAATCTGCACAAATACTGCTGCGGCCGCCATCAGGCGATAGCCGCGGAAGCAATCGACACCATGCTTCGCGACACCGCAAATGATGAACTGGATCACATCCTGGCCAAAGACTAAGGTGGGTCGCCGGCAGCATCGAAAGCTCACTCAGCCGCGCAAACACCCGCACGCCTAGCTCCTTGCTCTCGGCGGCGGACGCTTGTCTCGAGCATCGTGGACGGGTATGCTGCAACAAGTCCGCCAGTCTCCGTTGACGATGAGCGTAGAAAGGATCTGCTCATGCACCAACGAACGTATCTGCGCCTGCGAGCGCGAGCCAGGGCGGGACGCTATCATCTATAGCAACCGGGGCAACGCGTACTACGCCAACGGGGACTATGACCATGCCATCGCCGATCATGACGAGGCGATCCGGCTCGATCCTAAGAACGCCATCATCTACAAGAACCGAGGTAACGCGTACTACGCCAAAAAGGACTACGACCGCGCCATTGCCGACTTCGATCGGGCAATCAAGATCGACCCAAAATTCAAAGCGGCCTATCAAAACCGCGGCAATGGCTACCTCAAAAAGCGCGAATATATCCGCGCCATCGAGAGCTTCATTCAAGCCTTCATGCCGACCAAGGCATAGTATCAACGTTCACGATGTCGGTTCGTCAGGCTCGCGCTCGATTGCGGATGTCGGTTCTTTGAACTGCTCGCTTCGGGTTACAGTGAGACTTGGCGATCGCGTTGAAAGCCGGGTTCGCGTGCGTGCGGTGTGTTCGATAAGCGGACCGGCGTTCGCAGACGCAGCGGGGCCGTCGATAAAACGGTCACCCGGTTTCGCGCGCCGTGTGGATGATCCTGCTCGCGGCGTTCGGCGTTGCTAATCCATCGGACCCGATCGAGACCGCGCGCTGGCTTGATCTTGCTAAGCAGGTGTAGCGTAGGAAGGGTCACAATCCCCGGGCAGCCCGGCAATGTCAACCTGACGCGCGAGGCACGGTGGAATGGTCGCCGATTTGGAGCAACTTCTCACTCCGGCCAACCTGATCCTGGCTCGTCCGCTTGTGCCGGCGCATCGGCTAGTCCCAGCAATTCACTTGGTGCCCTCCAATCCCCCGCTGCCGGCTTGTCGCTTGGTCCCTGCCCTTCAACTGGTTCCTGCTCTCCTGCCTGACGAGCAGTGTTCATGAGCGGTTTCGCGCACCGTTCGATGATATCCTGCCACCCGACCAAGTGCGATCATGATGACCGCTCGCCGCTGCGATCTTCCAATCGTGGAGGAATTTGATGAACCCTCCGATGCCAATGAAGGCGACCGATCTGGAACGAGTAGAACTTCCCGACGGGAAGATGGCTACCGTCTTGCGTGTCGTTGAGGTTCAGCCGAATGCGGTGTCCCCGCGACATATGCACCCTGGGATCGAGGTCGGGTATGTGCTTGAAGGCGCAATTCACTTCACCTTCGACGGACAGGCTCCCAAGGTGTTCATAAGGGAGAGAGCTTTTCGATCCCGCTGCGCATGCCCCACGTGGCCACAGCCGGAGCCGAGGGCGTCAAGCTTCTAAACACCTTCGTGGTTGAGAAGGATCAGCCGCTTATCATCGTGCTAGCTTAGTTGCCGGTGATACCGAGCGAACCACTCGCATTGAATGTGTCTCGATGAGACTTGGGCGGCGAAGTAAGGCACACTTGCTGCGCGTGCCGGACGCTTCCTTATCGGCGCGCAATGCGACGAACTGAATATTGCGGCCCGGCACGGAGCTTGGCGGTCGCCGGTCGGTTCTGGACCAACACGGTCAGTGGACGAGGCGGAGGCTGATAAAGCTTCGCGTCCGGCGATGCTCGAAAGTTCGGCAGAATACTTGCGGTACCCGGTTGGGGCGGTGACGAACGGGTATCCTCAGCCAGATCATCCGTGTTGGGGTTAGTCCATTGAGCCTTTTCACGGTCCCACACCGTAAATACGCGAGGACCAGCACCCGCCCTATCGAGGCACGGGATTACGGTAAGAACAAAAATGAGGATGGGCAGTACCAAGCCACGCATGAGCGCCTCTGACAGGTAATGAATAGCGCGATGTGTGAATTTTCGCGTTCGTCGGATCCCGCAATTCCCTTTGATCGTCTTTAGATGCGGTTAGTAATCCTGCGTAGTGCTTCCGGGTATCCAAGAAAACGCTCACCCAGTCTGACCGTCCCACGCACGCACGCGCAAAAAACATGAAACCGGAGAGTTCTTTACCCACCGCTTCCTGCCGACAACGATCGTTACGGGAATTGATGCTCTATACCGAAATTCTCCGATTGCCGTATGGGCTGCTGGGCTTTCGCTAAGCCCGATGAAATGGGCGTTTCTAAGCGATGACTTTCACCCCGTTTTCCGTATGGCCTTGCGCTGCCGATCTTCGCGCACCGCCAACCGCCACAGCGGCGGGTAACGCCGGATGGTCTCAGCTGCCTGCGTGAACAGCTCGGGGTGAGCCCAGAGATAGCCCTCAGCGGCCAGAGTGATGTCTCGAAGCTTCATCTCTCGAAGCCTGAGCCCCGAGCTTGAAACTCCCGCCTCACCGTTTTAGTGGCCGCGAACCGGAGGGAAGAACAGGGCTTTGATAGTCAGGCATCAACCTGCGAGAACGGCCATCGGTGCCCTGATCGCTACGCTGGTCTTCGCCAGCATTGGTGTTACTGAGCCATTCGAGGATGCGACGGCAGCCTACAAGCGCCGGGACTATACGGCCGCTTTGAGGCTCTTTCGTCCGCCGGCCGAGCAGGGCAATGCTGTGGCTCAGGCCGATCTTGGCTTCATGTATTACAATGGCTGGGGTGTCCCGCAGAATTACGCCGAGGCATTGCGATGGTTCCGGAAGGCCGCCGCACAGGGCGATGCCAGCGGTCAGCGGGGACTGGGAGTAATGTACTTCGGCGGCGAGGGCGTGCGGCAGAGCTACAGCGAGGCGGCGAAGCTGTTTCGAAGTGCTGCTGACCAGGGCGACGCTGGCGCGCAGAACGATCTCGGCGCCATGTACGCCAACGGACAGGGCGTGCCACGGAGCTTGGTCCAAGCGCACGTATGGTTCAATATCGCCGCATCCGGCTCCGCCATAGAGAAGGAGGACCGCGACAGGGCGGTTCGCAACCGCGAACTCGTTGCAAAGAAGATGACCGCCGCGCAGATCGCCGAAGTGCAGAGGCTGGCTGCTGATCGGAAGGGGATATCGCCGTGAATACCGAAAAAGCTTCCCACCGCAGCGGCGCGCCGGGCCGCGGCCTGCTATGGCCCGACTTCGATCATGGACGCGATGCGTTCCACGTCGGGACGCCTTTGAGAAGCCCCGTCTTTAGGCCCCGGCAACGAACGTGACCCGGCCAACGCCCGGTTCACCCAGGGTGCCGGTAACGCGGGAGTGAAGTCGTCCATTCCACTCAGGACGCAGTTTGACCCCAACGGATGCGGCATTCGGCTTCATTGGTTCCATCTTCATCGGTCCGATCGATATGCTCCAGGGCTCAGCAGGTCAGCCGAGCTATGCCGGAGATTGGGTGACGAGGTCGATCAGGCGGCGTGGTGAGCCGGCATTTCAATAACCTCGATGCCGTTTTGGAATTTGACGCCTCGGACCACTTTCGGCAACTGATTTTCGCCCTTCAATCGCCGCCATGTTTTAGCGGCGGCGTTCACGAGTTTGAATACCATGAGTTTGGCGGTCTTCGCCGACAAGGCTCCCTTCGTCCGCACGGTTCGATGACGCACGGTGGCAAACACGCTCTCGATCGGATTTGACGTGCGTAGATGGTCCCAGTGCTCAGCAGGAAAGTCGAAGAAGGCCAGCAGAGCTTCCCGATCCTTGGTCAGACAGGTGACCGCCTTCTCGTACTTGGCGGCGTATTTGCTGGCGAATACATCGATCGCAGCCTCAGCGGCCGCGCGGGTCGGCGCGCCGTAAATCTCTCGGAGGTCTGCCTTCATGTTGACCTGGACCGAGAGGGCGACCTTGTTGAGCACGTTGGCGGTCTTGTGAACCCAACACCGCTGGTGCCTGGTGCCGGGAAAGACCTCATCGATGGCCTTCCAGAAGCCGAGCGCACCGTCGCCGACCGCGAGATCCGGCGCGATCTCGAGCCCACGCCGCTTGATGTCGATGAGGAGTTCGCGCCAGCTCTGCGCGCTCTCCCGCACTCCGGTCTGGAAGCCAATGAATTCCTTCTTGCCTTCTGGCGTGGCGCCGATCAGCACGAGCATGCATTCAGCGGTCTCTTCCATCCGCGCCTGCAGGTAGACCCCGTCCGCCCACACGTACACGTATCGCCGCGCTGAGAGGTCACGCTTCTGCCAGGAATCGTAATCGTCCTGCCATTCTGCCAACAACCGCGCGATCACGGCTGGAGACAGGTTCGGCGCGTCCTTGCCCAGGAGCGCGGCGAGTGCTTCCTGGAAGTCGCCGGTCGACACCCCTCGCAGGTAGAGGATCGGCAGCAACGCATCGAGGGTCTTCGTCCGCCGCGCCCACTTCGGCAGGATCGACGAGCTGAAGCGGATTTTCTCCTCCGCGCCTACGTCAGCCCGATCGCGCACCTTGGCGCGCCGGACCTCGACCGGCCCAACCCCGGTTTGGATTACGCGCTGAGGTCCATGGCCGTGACGCACGATGCGGTCGCGGCCGTCCGGCAATTTTAAGTCCTTCCACTGGGCGACGAAGGCGTCGGCTTCTGCGATCAGCACCTGGGCCAGCATGCGGCGGGCGCCTTCACGGGCAACTTCGGTTAGTGGATCGTCGATCGCTTCAGGCTGACGGAACGGGATGACGGTGGTATCTCTCGACATGGCGTATCGCTCCTTTCGGGAGGTTCTGGCAGGCTCGACACCCGCCTCGATACGCCGCCTTCAATCAAACGTCGTCACCCAGATTCACGCATAGCTCGGTCAGCCCGCTCGTAAAGCTATGCGGCAATGAGGTTAAACAATGGAGTCTTTGTTAGTTCCCAGTTGGGCGATTGTGGCATTCGCCGGGAAATGCGGCCAAGCGGCGTTGTCGCGATGCAATCCGTTTGCTCACTATAGTCGAATCCATGGCTGCACGCCCCGGTTGCCAGATGAAACAATTGTCACCGCCGAGATTTCATCGCCACCCTCGCTGCGGTGAAACTACATCAAACCGCGTCGGCATAAGCAGCACCTTCCGGCGAAAGCTGTCGCAGCCCCAGACACGCATGATTAACGGGGTTTTGACTTGCAGCAGCCGTCAGCGGCGGTTCATTCGAACGGCTGGAGGAGATGATCTCAGCCTCGATACCAGCTTATGAGCTTCCGGAACGCAAACCGGACGATTGAACTTGTCCGTCCGAAGATGCGACTAACCGCAAGCAGTTCCGCCGCAGGTCAGTCGGGAGATCAATATGACCCTCAGATCCATCCTTGGCGTCATGGCATCCACCGCTGCTGTCGGCCTCTCGACGGTGCTGGTAGGGTCGACACCCAGCCGCGCCGAGCATTTGACAATCGCAACGAAAAATCCCAACGAGGTGAGGGTTCGCGGATACGCTCGTTTTGACATGAATTGCGCTGCTGAAGAAGCGCCTGAAATTTATCTCGACGTTCCACCACAAAGCGGTTTCGTTTGCGTGCGGACGAGCAGAGTGACCGTGCGGAAGCTCTATGGAGGGAAGGCTGAATGCCTGGGTCGATCGATGTCCGGCATCGAAGTCATCTATCTGCCCCAACGGACCTTTACCGGTATCGACACAATTCGATATACGGTGAAATTCGTTCAGTCAGATCAAGAAACCCCGAAGAGCGGCGCGACCCCAGCACGGCCGGAAAGCTCCCAGGCACCGGGGCCCGCACCGATGTGCGTCCCGTTAGTTTCATAGGCTGCTGGCCTGTAGCGGGCCGAACGTTCGATGCTATTTTCGGGCGCATCGGCGAGGCGAAGCTCAACTATCGCTGCGCATTGCCCGCACTGATGGTGACGGCACTCAGCTCGGCCTCGAACCGCGAACGCGCTAGGGCTGCGTTCCCGATTACGCCGCTCCTGATCAATCCAATCTCCACTGCGGCGAGCGCCACTGTTAGCAGAGGAATTGTTCTCATGGTACGCTCCTGCTCGATTGTCCGGGCAGGAAATCAGACGCGGTTGCGCCCGTAGTGGCTCCCAAAAGGAGGCGATGGCGCAGGTTTTAACCGGCCCCCGTCCGTAGTCTGTCTTGATTGCATTTCGGGGACGCCCGCGGTTGCCCATGCCGTCCCCACGGAACAGGCGTCCGGTTCGCTCGTTTATTGGGAAATACCCAGCCGACGAACACGGCCCTGAAATGCCGCCGGAACTTGACTGTCCGAAGTGCGAGCGGCCGATGACTTTACGAAGAGCGCACCGAGCACCGCATCCGGCCGACGACGAACATGTGTTTCATTGTCCCCATTGCCAAGTCGATTATGTCATCAAAGGCAACATGCCTACGGGCCGCGAGGCGGGCAAGTAGGCATCTGCGCATTACGCATCATAGCAGGTGTGGACCGCGCCGCCTTAGGGCGTCTTGCGGGGCCTGCCGCGAGTCTTTTTTGGCATCTTTTTCGATGCGGCTGCTGACTTTCCGCCGATGGCGAAGTCTTCCAGCTTCTTGCCTGACTTCATCGCGGCGGTGAGCCAACGGGGCTTGAGGCCGCGACCGGCCCAAGTCTCGGATAGAATTCTCGGGGTTCCGGTATTTCGGGGCGACGGTTCTTCCTCGAAGCGAAAGGACGCGGCGGCCAGGACCTCGGCCGTAGGTGCGGGCGCCGCCGGCCCTGGAAAGACGCGACAACTGATTGAGTTTGGCTTCAAGTTCCCGCCGTTCCTCGACCACTTTCGCGCTCAGCGCAGCCTCGACTTGGGCTTGCAGCTTCGAAAGCTTGTCTACCGACATTGATTTGAGGTTGCCAACCGCAGGCATGATATAAAGTCCCTTAGTTTTTGCAGGGATCCATCCGTTATTACGGGAATTGGGAAATGTAAAGATCAGCGCACTGACGCTGGGGCGCGTTTCAACCAGTTCTCGAGAAAGTCGAAGCAGAAGCAACTAAGCCGGCAGAAATTCCCAGTCAGCTACCATCGACCACACCAGCCACGATAACATACACAGATAGCGGGCGCTTCCGAGGCTGATGGCATTACCTCTATAGTTTATCGATCGCCTCAAGAAGAACATCGATCGTCGGCGGACCGGCGTATTGAGCAGGCTTAAATTCAGAGGGAAAAATTTCATTGGCGGCCCTCATCGCGGCCCCATCGGCCGATTCGTTTTCACCTCGTAGCTCGCGAGTGCGCTTGGCAAGTTGCTTCATCAGCGCGACCCCAGGGGCTTGAAGTAACCCGAATTTTCTCACGAACAAACTTCCGATTTCGTCTTTTGTCATGACGTGCGCCTTCCGTGAACCGGTGGCTTGATGGGAGCATTCAACGGATGGGCGGGTATCTGATCCGCTCTCACCATCAATCTTCGCGCCCTTCGGGCTCTTTGGGAGGGTCTTTACCGGCAGCTTTCTTGAGTGTCGTTTTCAACGCCTTGGTCCGCTGGTCGGTTTTGACCTCGCGTCCTGTCTCGCGTTTTGATTTTTTGGACTCGTCAGACTTTGGGCTCGGCTTCCGTGTCATGGCGCGAAGCATACCACAACTTGACGATGCCTCGACCGCCGCATGATCGTCCGTTGCGCGCTGCTCGGGATTAGGTTGTAATCGTCCGGTACAAGGATAAGCGGCATCCGATTATGAATCTCGGCCACGACCGAGTTGGCGTCGGTCGTGATGACCGCGAACGTTCTGACCCACTCTCCACTTTTGAGGTCTTTCCAGTTCTCCCACAGACCGCCAATGCCAAACGGCTTGCCGTCCTTCACGGCGATCGCGTGAGGACAATGGGTCCCGCGGGCATTACCTCCCCGCCGCCGTAATAAGTTGAGCAAATTCGATATCATTGTAGACGCGGCCGTCTGGGGCCGTAATGTGAACATCCCTGGCGCCGTCCTGTATAAGCTCAGCGGCCTTTTTGATGGCCGCCGCGGCGTTGTCGCGTTTGAGAGACAACACTCCCGCTGAGTTAGTACCGTTGACGATGTAGCTCATAAAACTCCGCCCCAGTTTAGAACACAATATGAAAAATGATGACCGATCGAACTGGTCGATTGTGCAGGGACAATCGGAACTTGCGAAACTGACGAGTAATCTCGGTCGCGAGCGGCAGTGCTGAGTCAGTATGCACGGGATACGGGGTCATTTCGAGCGCTCGGAAAGCCACGCCTCGGCCTCCTCCAACGAAAAAGAATACTCGTGGTCAAGAACGCCGGAGCGCATCCTTCCGCCCTCAGCCACGTTCATGATGTAGAAGCGGCCATGGCCCTTTCCGTGTCCTGCTTTTTCCAGACGAAAGCCATTGAGTTCAGCAACGCGATTGAGACGCTTTTCTTGTGCATTAGTCATGCGTTCGCTCCCGTCGTGCCGTATGGATTGTAAAGACTGGGCAAAAGTTTCGCCGCCAGTAGCTAGGCCTCAGGAAAGATCTCACAGCCCGAACACGTACAGCACCGTTGCGTTGCGCTGGTCCTTGAGTTCGGGTGTCTTGGCGATCGTGCTGCGCGCCGCGGCGCCGAGGCCGGATGCGATCGCAACATACTGTTTGCCGTTAACCTCGAAGGTCATGGGCGGGGCGTTGAATCCAGCGCCGAGATTGGTCTTCCACAATTGCTCGAGCGTTGTGTCATCGAAGGCCGCCACGGTCCCGTGGGTCAATCCAAGGAAGATAAGGCCGCCCGCAGTCGCCAGAGTGCCGCTGACGTTGGGATACGGCAGGTGGGCATTTTTCTTGACCTCCCCGGTAAGAGGGTCGACGGCCGTCAAATTGCTTTCAAGCCGGTCGGCGACGTGCTTGCCGCCGTTCCAGCCCTTCTCCTTGGAGTGCATCTCGGTGTCGATGGTGACGTCGTCGCAGCCGGTCAGGGCCGGCACGTAGAGCAGCTTCGTTCGCGGACTATAGCTCGAAGGCCAGTAGTTATTGCCGCCCAGGATCGTCGGACAGACCTTGCGCACCGGCTCGCTCGGCGACTGATTGGCGACACCGGAATAAGTCTGCAGGTCCTTGGTGGGGTCATAATCGAGCGGGCGGCCGGTCTTCTGGTCGATACCCTTGGTCCAGTTGATGTTGTCCATGTAGGGCTTGGCGAAGAGTATCTGCCCGTTATTGCGGTCCATCGTATAGACGAACCCATTGCGGGCGGAATGGGTGATGAGTTTGCGCGACTGGCCGGTGACCTCGCCGTCGATCAGGATATGGGTTCCGGCCTCGTCGAAATCCCATTGATCGCCGGGCGTGTACTGGAAGTACCAGTTCATTTTGCCGGTGTCGGGGTCCCAGGAAATCGCGCTGTCGGTGTAGAGGTTGTCGCCCGGCCGATAGGCCGGGTCGAACATCGGCACCGGATTGCCGGTACCCCAGATGGTCTGGTTGGTTTCCGGATCGTAGGTGCCGGTGACCCAGATCGAGGCGCCGCCGGTCTGCCATGCGTTGTTCTTGTCTTTCCGGGTTTCGCTGCCGGGCTCGCCGGGCGCCGCAACCGTGTACTTGAGCCACACTCGTTTGCCAGTCGCGGCATCGAGCGCAGCTATCCAGTCCCGGATCCCGGCGCCGCTATTGGCGGCACCCACGATGATCTTGTCCTTGACGGCCAGCGGTGCCGTCATGATGACGACGCTCGCGATGTCGGGGAACGCGGTCTCCCACACGACCCTGCCGGTTTCCTTGTTGGTGGCAATTACGCGCCCCGGACTGTTGCCGGCAGAGATGACGAGATTGCCCCACAGTGCAACGCCGCGGCTCTGACGCTGTTGCTCCTGCTTGGGGTCCATGCGCCAGACAATACGACCGACGTTGCCCGAGGTGCCGTCGATCTTGTAGACCACACCCCATGAATCCGTGATGTAGAGGAAGCCATCCTCGGCGAGCGGCGTCGCCTGATTGTACTCATTGCCAGCGCCGCCGCCGAGCGGGACCGCGTAAGCGAGCTTGAGTCCTTTGACATTGCCCTTGTTGATCCGCGCCAGCGGCGAGAAGCGCTGGCCGTCATAGGTGCGGTGGTTCATCAGCCAGTTCTGCGGCTCCTTGTCGGGATTCAGCAGCCGGTCTGGCGTCACCTCCGCTGCGACTGCGGGCCACGCCAAGATACTGCTGGCCAGCAATGCAGCGTGGATCGAGACGTCGCGTCTTGTCATGAGTGCCCTCCCTTTATGACTGCCGCTTCCGCGACGGCGCTTCGGATAGGCTACAATATCTGAAAAGCGATGTCCGTGGAGTAAAGCGGACGACGCGAGGTCGCGCATCCGTGCTTCCTCGACCGAGAGCCCCGCAATACAAAACGATTTTTCAGTGAGCCCCCTCTGAGCCAGTTATAGGTTCGGATGACCGCTGATGGCCACCCGTCTTCCTCAACTCTCCGTCTTGGAGCCGAAGGGGGCGTATCGATGCGCATCGACGGCCCTAGCGAAGGTTACTCGGCTTTGACTAAGGTCCGTAATCCCGCCAGTATCGCCGCGCAGAAGGAGCGTCGCGAGACCGGAAAACGTAGTCGGACTTGCTCGCGAAGCCTAAGCTGGCCGTGCAGCGCCGGCAAGAAGAACCAAATTCTAGAATCCTCGGGAAGGGAACGTCGATGCTTTGCTGCAAACTGATGGGACCGCTTGTTTTGGCGGTGTTCTTGGGCGCCGCCAGTACTGAGACCTTAGCGTTCGACGAAACGAAATATCCCGATTGGTCCGGCTGGTGGCGGGTGATCGGCGGCAACCGGTGGGACCCAACCAAGCCACCCCGCGGTGGCCAAAACCCGCCTCTCACCCGGGAATATCAGGCAATCTTCGAAGCCAGCATCGCCGACCAGGACGCCGGCGGTCAGGGCAACGACTTCCGCTACCGTTGCCTTCCGGCCGGAATGCCGCGGGTGATGACGGCGATCTTTCCGTTCGAGTTCGTGATCTTACCGAAGCTCACCTACATCATCTTCGAAAGCGCAATGCCGCGTCGCATTTACACTGACGGCCGCGATTTCACTCATTGGCCTAAACCCGACACCGAGCCGGCCTTTGTTGGCTATTCGATCGGAAAATGGATCGATGAGGATGGCGACGGACGATATGACGCGCTTGAGGTCGAGACCCGGCACATGAAGGGTCCGCGCGCCATGGATCAAAGCGGACTCCCCCTTCACGAAAACAATGCGACCATCGTCAAGGAACGGCTCTATCGCGATAAAACGAACAACGACTTGTTTCACGATGAGGTGACGACGATCGACGATGCGTTCACGCAGCCATGGACGGTAAAGAAGAGCTTCCGTCGAGAGCCTGGGGATCGCGACTGGGTCGAAAATGTTTGCGAAGAGGGGAATAATTATGTCGGGATCGGTAAGGAAATCTATTACCTGAGCGGAGACGGCAATCTGATGCCCGCCAAAAAGGATCAGGCACCGCCCGACTTGAGATATTTCAATCAACCACGGAAATGACGCCGCGACAGATGGCTACCTAGCCATCATAACGACATCAGCCGCCATCCCCAGGGGGGACAGATTAGCTCCACCGTTTATCCGCGACGGATCAAAGAAAGGCATTCATCGCCGTTCGCAATTGCGGTGTTTCCGGCGCCCTACACTTGCTGAGTGGCACCTTGACAGGCTTTCTCCGGGGCGGAGAATGCACGCAATCAGAAAATATGTCAGGGAGGCTTCCATGTGCTGGATGAAGACGGCCTCGTCTTATGCGGTGGTGGGGGCCTGCCTGTTGCTGGCGGCGGCTGGATCGCCGAAGCGGGCGGAAAGCCAGCAGGCACCGTCTCCCGCCCCAACGCCTTCGGCAGCCGCAACGCCGAAGCTCGATTTCGAATTCTTCCGGGCGAAGGTCGAGCCCGTGTTTCTCGCCAAGCGCGACGGCCACGCGCGCTGCGTCGTCTGCCACACGATCAACAATGCGCCGCTGCACCTCGTGCCGCTCTCGCCAGGGAGTGCGACCTGGAACGAAGAGCAGTCGCGCCGGAACTTCCAACTAGTCCAGAAGGTGGTGGCGGCCGGCTACGAGGATAGCCCGCTGCTCAGACATCCGCTCGCCGAAGAGGCGGGCGGCGATCCACATCACGGCGGTGGTCAGCAATTCAGTTCGAAGAGTGACCCGGAGTGGCTGGCGATGAGGGCGTTCGTGCTCGGGGCGACGCTGAAGCAGCAACGGTGACGGTTTCCTGACGAACTGAGGATCCTCTCGAGAAGGGCTCGGGAGGATCGTCTAATCGTCGAAAAGAGGGATGACGACCATGACGAACAGTCGAGCGTTGAACGGCAAGCGGGCGTTTGTCGGCGGTCTTGTAGTTGCGGCCGGGATTGCTCTCGGCGCGGTGTCGGTATCCTCGCTGGCGGCGCAGGAATCGAAGCTGCGGATCATCCAGACGAACTCCGCCGGGGACAACATCCACATCATCGATGCGATCACGAACAAGGTAGTCGGCGAGATCAAGGGCATCGAAGCGCCCCATGGGCTCGTGGTGGCGCCTGACGGCAAGCGGATCTACGTAAGCGAAGAAGCCAACAAGACGCTTGTTGTCCTCGACGGCAAGACCCTGAAGGAGATCAAACGGATTCCTCTGAGCGGGAACCCGAACTTGATCGATATCACCCCCGACGGGCGATGGATTTATGTGGCGATCGCGCTGACCTGGGACGAGCTGTCGGAGTTCCCGCAGATCAGAGCCAACGCGAGCGGTGGCGTCGACGTGATCGACACCGTCGCGCTTGAGAATGTCAAGACCATCCCGCTGCGGGGCGGCATCCACGACCTCAACGTCACGCCCGACGGCAAGTACGTGCTCGCCGGGGCGAGCCGGGGCGCCAAGCCGGCGGCGAACGCGATGTACGTGATCGACACGCGGACCAACGAAGTCGCCTGGACGCTCTCGATGAGCCCGTCGCCATCGCCGATGGCGGTCACGAAGAATCCCGATGGCTCGACCGACAAGATTTACGCCCAATTGGGCGGCTTCAACGGTTTTGCGGTCGTCGACTTTGCAACGCGGGTGAGGACCAATCAGATCAAGCTTCCCGACCTTTCGCCCGACAAGCAGAACCCGTTCGGGCCGCCCGCCGCATCCCACGGCATCGCGGTCACCGCGGATCAGAAGACACTGCTGGTCAACAGTCGGCTCAATAGCACCCTCTACGCCTATTCCCTGCCGGACCTGACGCTGCTCGGAAGCGTCGCGCTTGGCGGCAAGGGCGCAGGCTGGCTGACGATCACGCCCGACGACAAGACCGTTTACGTGGCGAACGAGCACACCAACAACGTCTCGGTTGTCGACATCAAGTCGCTGAAGGAAGTAGCTCTTGTCCCGGTCGGATTCGCGCCGGCGCGCAACGCCACATGGATGGTCCCGTAGGGCCCGAAGGATCAGCCGCCCGCGCCCGCCCAGCCCTCGACTTCGTGCACCGCATCGATGGCTTATTCGATGACCTTCGCGATGGAATCGGGGGGCAGTACTGGAAAACAAAATCGGTCAAACAACGGGAGGTCGGCATGAAGAGAGTATTGTTGGGCGCGGTCGCGGCCGGTTGCCTTGTCACCCTAGTGTCGGCGCAGAATACTACGGACCCGAAGCCGACCTGCACTATGTGTCCGGGTACCTACATTCCGGTCGAAGAACTGCAGGCCTATACCAAGAAGGCGATCGACGAGAAGCGGATCGATCAGCAGGTACGCGACGTCGACATCGGCAAGGCACATGTCGCCATCGGCATGGTGTACCGCGGCAAGCTCGACGCCCCGCGGCCGGAGTCTGTCGCCGAGCACGATCTCGTCAGCGAGGTCTATCACATCATCGACGGATCGGGCACGCTGGTGCTCGGGCCCGACATCCTCGACATGAAGCGTCGTCCCGCCACGGAGGAGACAGTCCGCCTGTTCAACGGCCCCGGCAACAACGGCACGAGCATCCGCAACGGCGTGACCTATCATCTCAAGGCTGGCGATGCCGTCATCATTCCCGCCGGCACCGGGCACTGGTTCACCAAAATCGACGATCACATCACCTACCTCATGGTGCGCATCGATCCCGACAAGGTGACGCCGATCATGGATGAGGAGGCCTCGAAGAAGTGGCTTGCGACCACCCGATAAGGGCCTACTGCGCACGAGCAGTTTGGAGAAATGCAGGACCACCGTGGGCGTGAAGCCGCCTGGAATTGGCGAGACTTCGGCACGTCACGCTGGGCGGCTCTATTGCGAGCAACAACTTTATTTCCGGCAATAGAAAGGGGCCACGTCGATAATGTCATCTGTTCGCGGCTATCGAGACAAGACTTATGAAGGGCTTGGTACACCGTTATCATCCACTGCCAGTTCGACGTTTGTTGGGGTATCCCGAATGAAGCGTGCGATAATCCTGTCCATTGCCATCGCCACTTTGGCGTGCGCCCGCGCCGTTCGCGCGCCACGATTCTTGGCGATTGCCCTCGCGGTCGCTCTCGGTGTCACAAGCGCCGACGCGGAGACGACGGCGAACATGATCGACGCCCATCTTGTTGCCGCAAAGAAAGCCGCGGGTTTTGATTTCCCTGGTTTGTTGGCGGCGCTTTGCGTCGCTCCGCGCAACGCCCCGACACCGGACGCCCTGCCCGGTCCACCGCCCCCCGATCGGACGAAATGGTACAGCGAGCCCGCCAAAGTGTTCGACGACGTCTATTTCGTTGGCACCAAGGATCGTTCGGCCTGGGTGCTGACTACGAGCGAAGGACTCATCCTCATCGACACGACCTTCGAGTATGAGGCCGAGCAGGTGATCCTCGGTGGGCTCAAAAAGCTCGGCTTCGATCCCGCGGCCGTGAAATATGTAATCATCTCGCACGCGCATCCCGGCGAGGTCGGCGGCGCTCGTATGATGCAGGAACGCTTCGGCGCGCGCATCGTCATGGGCGACGGTGATTGGGACATGATAGAGCAATCGCGCAACCGTTTTCCAAACGGAAAGCCGAAACGCGACATCGCGATCGCCGAGGTTCAGAAGCTTGCGCTTGGTGACCGGACGGTGACGCTCGTCCCAATGCCCGGCCACACGCCTGGGACGCTGTCCATGATCTTTCAGGTGAAGGACAACGGGACGCCGCTCATTGTCGCCTTTTCTGGCGGCACTGAGTTCAATTTCGTCAACGACGTGCCGCACTTTGACACCTACATCCTCTCGGCCAGAAAATTTGCGGCAGTTGCAGCCGAAGCCGGCGCCACCGTCCTCATGACGAACCAATCAGAGTTTGACGCCGCTTACACCAAAATCAGGTTGTTGGCGTCCCGCAATCCGGGCGAGCCGCATCCGTTCGAAGTCGGCGCCGACGCAGTGCAACGATATTTTGGGGTGTTCGACGAATGTGCCAAGGTGGCACGGCTGAAGCTGATGTAGCCAACAAGGGCTAGAGGCCACCAAGTCACAAGTCGCAGCCGCGTCGCCGCTCAGAAATCCGGCTTGTCTGCTTTTGGAACGTCCGATTCCTTGTTGTTATAGTATTCATGCGTGTTTTCGGCGCAGACGATTTCCTCCCAGTTGGTGGCACCGCCCCTATAAGTTATGGTGGCGGACCACGGCATCGTGAAGACACCGTCGTCCTCGACCGTAAAATAGAGCTGCAAGTGCTTGCCCTTATAATTGGGATTTATACTCCCCGGGGGAAGCATGTTCTCTTGCCGGTCTCGTTCCAACCCCTCTTTCGCCGCTTCGTAATCGATCACCCGATAGCGTTCGACCACATGCAGCGCCTTAGTGTACGGGGTGCCGAACAGGTCGATCATGGCATACGGCCGGTCAACCCTGATCCCCACGGTGTCGACCACCAGTGTGTCGCCTTCGTAACGGCCGATGGAATCCCCATGCCAGGACGGCGTCACCTGCGCAGGGTGAGATTGATTCAAGCGCACCTTGCGAACCTCCTGGCCCTCGTCATAAAGAAATGTGACTTCGTGCGGCTGCTGCAGGATCAGCACTCCGAAATTCTTGTAGATGTAAGGCACCGGTTCGGGCCAACACTGGTTGGCTGGGCTCGGAAAGGTGACGCCCTGCAGCGAGAGTTCGCCGAACTTCTTAACCGTTTCCGCCGCCTCGGGCTTCAGGATCGGATTGGTGTAATCCCCGACCAGTTGGTTGTAGTTGCTCACGCCATTGCTTCGGGACCTGTTCGTCACCGGGCGGGGACCCGACCGCAGCGGCTCGAAACCGGGAAGGGACATGTGACGCCGTACGCCCGAGATATCGGGGATGGAGACTTGCGCAGTGCCGCCGGCAGGCCGACCGCGGGCGTTATCGTTTGCCCCGGGATGCCTCGAAGGTCGTCTGGCACTTCGCCGAACGTCTTCAGGATCACGGCCTCGTCGAACTCGCCGACGTCTGGATCGCCGCGCCGAGAGAATGCGACGGCGCCCGCATGCTTATCGTTGCAGGACATCGCCTCTGCGCGTCGAACCGCGGCGCTCTCGCTGGGGCATTCGATCGCTTCGCCGGGAGCCAGGCCGCCCTCGTCTACCCGAGTGAACGGCAATGCCACGAAATACACCATGACACGACCTCCGCCGTTGACCCGCATTTCGTGGTCTTGACGGCTGCGAACAAAAAGAGAACAACTACGGGGGAAAGTCAAGCCATGGGGGCAAACGTGAGCCGACTAGACCGCGAGAAGTGGCGTCAGGAGACCGATGCGACGTGTCCTCATCATGTGGACCTCACACCGCCGCCCGACGGATACGGCGACCTGGTCGGCGCCCGGATTATGGACTTCCTGGAAAGCCGGATCGGCAGTTTCGACATGTACGTCGCAGTCGACGACCGCGGGGAGCCGTTCGTTCGATACTGCTTCGAACGCGAGGCCGATGCAGAATCCTTCTATGTGCTGTTCGGGTCGGCGGCGGAAAAGGCTGTCTTCAAAAAGGCGGTGTGAAGCCCTGCTCGGCGGCGAGATCGCCATCGCTTTGACCAGCGCGCCGACGCGCGAACTTCAGGGCGAGACTATGCGGGCCGGGCTTGGTTGAGCGCGCCGGATTAAACTCACATGCTTGCGTTTCCCCGCTGGAGGCTGAGAAGACCTTGCCGGAGGCGGCGGACTCGGCGACCCTCGCGGGAATCCGGTGACGAAAGTTGCCAAAAGGGAGGCGAGCATGAGCGACCAATCGAGCCCGGCCAATTTCACCCCATCGGGAAGTTCCGCTGCCGACACGAGCAGCGATGAAACAAGGTCGCGCCGCGATTTCCTGCGGGTGGGAGCCGGTGTCGTCGGCGCCGCCGCCGCAGCGCCCATGTTCTCCGCCAGCGGTCAAGCACAAGGCGATGATCCAGAGCTTGCGCGCGTGCTGGGACAGCGCCGCATCCTGATCAGGGGCGGCGTGGTGCTCTCGCTCGACCGGCAGGTCGGCGACTTCGCTCAGGCTGACGTACTGATCGAGAATGGCAAGATTCGTGAGGTTCGCCCTGGTATCGCCGCCGATGCTGCGGTGGTCGATGCCGCCAATCGCATCGTCATCCCCGGCTTCATCGACACCCACCACCACTTCTACCAGGGCATTCTACGCAGCGTTCTTTCGAACGGCCTGCTCAATCCGGACTACCAGCGCGACATCGCTGGTACGCTCACCGCGGTCTACCAGCCCGCAGATGTCTATGCCGGCGAACTTGTGACTGCGCTCGGCATGATCGACCACGGCACCACCACCGCAGTCGACACCTCGCAAGTCCAGCACACGCCCGAGCATACCGACGCGGGCATCCGCGCGTTGCAAGAATCCGGCCTGCGCGTCGTCTACGCCTATTCGCGTGGCACCGGTCCAGCCTCGCAATATCCGCAGGACGCGATGCGCCTCGCACGTACGACCTTCAGTTCCACGGACCAACTCCTGACCCTTGCGCTTGGCGCCAGTCTCGACGAGGCAATTTTCCGGGCCGCGCGCGACGCTGGCGTGCCGGCGGTCTCGCACGGCGTCAACAACAACACCGAGGCGGCCCTGTTCGCGCTCGGCCGCGCAGGCCTGCTCAAGCCTGGGGACGAATACATCCACTGTACCCACTTGAGCGACGCAGCCTGGAAGCTAATCAAGGATACCGGCGGGCATGTATCGCTCGCGGTCCCGATCGAGATGGCGATGGGCCATGGCCTGCCGCCGATCCAGGACGCGCTCGACCACGGCATCCGCCCGTCACTGAGCTCGGACGTCGACGTGACCATGGCGCAGGACCCCTTCACGATGATGCGCGCGACCTTCACCCTGCAACGCCTCGGCGTATTGCAGCGGGCACGCGTCGGCGCGCCGAACCTGCCGGCGTTGCTCACCTGTCGCAACGTGCTCGAGTTTGCCACCGTCGAAGGTGCGCGCTGCACGGGCCTCGAACGCAAGGTCGGCACGCTCACGCCCGGCAAGGACGCCGACATCGTGCTGCTCAAAGCCGACCGGCTCAACGTCTGGCCGCTCAACAACGCGCCAGGCGCGGTCGTCAATCTGATGAACCCGAGCAACGTCGACACCGTCTTCATCGCCGGCAAGGCACGCAAGTGGCGCGGCAACCTGGTCGGCGTCGACGTGCCGCGTGTGTTGCGACTTGTTGCGGATGCGCGCGATGGCGTCGTGCGGCGGTCGGGCTTCATGGTGGATCTGCTGGGCTGACCCACGTCGCCGATGGCGCTTCCAGTCGGCGCTGGGAGCCAGCCGCCTCCTATGACTGCCCGGTCTCCGCCTAACCTGGAGGCCGGGTTTTTCTTACGGGTTCTCGACAAGGGCGTAAGGTGGGGCACCGCTGCTTTGAACGATATGACCACACATCGCCCGCTAGGTATGATCGCGACGTCGGTCGCCAACCAGCATCATCAACGTCGCGGTGGCGCACTGGTAATAGCCAATCCCGCAGACCAGATCGCCGATCACAGTCGGCGTTCAACCGAAGCAGTCACTCCGTGCCCGTACAGGGCCGCACCCGTCAGCCTAGTCGGGGCCATCTTTTTATCAGCGCCGTTGAGCCTGTCGCGCCCTGCCTTGACAAAAGTTCTGGATTTCCTGCGGTAGAATGGTCGTCTGAATCGGGGGCGTGAGCCCATATTTCTGATTAATCTGCTTTTGCCACGAGAGGGATGTCAGCACATCCAATGGGGACGGCACGCTCTGACAGAATTCGTTGCTAGTCTTCGCGGTCCGGAGGCATCTAGCCAGGAAGACGTGAACGCTTAAGGATTCAACAAATCCCGCCTTTCTTGCGCGAGTCGCCGCCTCATCAACGCAGGCTGAGCTTTCCTTGCCCACCGCAAATTTTGCCGCGTCCACCTCGGTAGCCTTGATGTCGGCGATCATCTTTTCACCGTTCTTCTGCCACCACCAGTATCCGACGCCCGCTGTCGCTCCACCAACAAAAATGAGGGAACCGAGCGTGATGAGTATCACCTTGATCGCAGTGCGCATTGCAAGCCTCCGATGACCAGACTCTCATGGATTCTTAGTAGCTCCAGAGCAGGCATGAGTTCATGGCCGCCTATGCCGTTGACGGCAAGCCCGCGTAGAGGTGCCGGTTCTGCGCCGAAATGGGTGCACAAGTTCTGATTTGATCACTTGGCTACCAGACAGATTCCGCGCGGGGACAGGCTAATTGAGCTTCGACGCTGTCAAAGCTACGACTGAGCGTGAGGCGGTGGGTCCCTCCCTCGTCGCGCGGGTTCGCCGATTTTCTTTGAACTCCGCCCCTGCCTGTCGCACTAACCCACCGGCAGTATTCGAAATCGGCCGATGTCGTTGTGACGACATCTGTCGTGCCAACTTGCAATGGAGGCCAATATGCCGATCATGTTCTAGTTCTTCTGGGTCGCGATGTTCTCCGCGACGCTGGAAATCCCACCGATGGCAGCCGCACACAGTGAAGGCTAAGCGGCAGCGTCTTCGCTGACTCCAGATCGTCGGACTTTGGGTTCTCGTGTTAAATCCGTGTTCCGGCATGAGGCTAACGACAGCGGCGGAGGATCCACGGGTGGCCGAGATTGAAACGCGATGCTTACACTGTGAGATAAATGAGATCGTGCAACGACACCTTGAACAAGACGACCCCATCAACCTGCCGGAGTTGGTGGCGAAGGTCGGCGAAAGTCTTGTCGAGTTGATCCTCGTCGCGCCGGAAGATCAGTGGGCCATCCTCCTGGCTGAGGCGCTGCGAAGCATTGGCGACACCTACCTTGAGAAGTCTGGCGCTTATGGCTCTGAAACAGCGCACTAAAAGTTGAGGGATCAGCGGGTCGACTTCCTCACTGCGGCCGCCTTCTTGAGATCAGCAAGAGAAAGTCGCTTTGTCCCCGCTGCGGGAGCAGATTTATTCTTGCCAGCCTCGTTCAGGGCCTTGCTGGCACGTTTTGCAAGTGCGGCTAATTGGTTCTTGGCGGCGTTCGCTTCCCTTGCCGTGACGGTGCCAGCAGGCTGTCCGGTAAGGTCAAGCCGAACCGCCCCCTCCATCATGGCCTTCAAGTACGAGGGGCTGCGGCAGTACCGCGCCAGCGCAGCCAAGATACGCCGGTGCGAGATTTGGGCCACGGCATAAAGCTCCTCACGAATGCCGCTTTTGAGCGGACGGACATGATCCGGTTCGAGTGTGAACGTCGCCGGAAACGCCGTCGCAAGCTCAGCCATGGTGGCTTTGATCTTCTCGCTTTCCCCCGCCATCTCGTCCCCCTCAACCCAGGAGGCATCCTAGCAGTTTGGCCATGGGCTTCGCTATAAACGGCCGCTGTGGATTGCTGTGGATGATTGCCGGAGCCCGGTTCGCAACCGTGTGGCGTCGAAATACGATCAGCTAGGCCAGTCGTTCCGGCCGAATAACAACCGAACGCCTAAACCCAATTTATTTCCGAAATAATAGAAAAAAGTATCGATACACTCATCACGGGCGTAAACCCGACGAATACTCGATTATCCGATAAACCCGCCGGGGGCGGAAACCCCAAATCGCAAAATGATCCCCGCCCCCCGCAGGACCCTCACCCCAGCCCACAGTCGACTAGATTGTGCCTTGGCAAAGGTGACGGGATTAAGGCTGGCAGATCGCTTGTCGAGGCGGTCCGGAGATTTTTTGTGTCGGACCATATGATGACCAGGCATCAACGTTTGCTTGCGATGCAGTCGACAGAGGCGGGGACGATGCGCGACGCCTACTCAATTCCGGCTGATTGCCAGTACGATGGCGCCTACCGAGGCGCTGGCCATTAGTCCGAACATCAGGGTCATGAAAATCATGGCGCACCTTCCATGTCGGCCCGATCAGCGGCGGGCGATCGTTCGCCATGCAATTAGGCGGGCACATCTGTTAAAAAACGCTTAAACGGTCACGCCCGCATGAATCGGAGCGCGTTCAACGAGGGCAAGACTATCGGTCAAGGATGGTTCCGAGCAGATCGAGCCGAGCCACCGCAAATGTGACGCGAAGGTGTGGGCACTAACGCCCGGCGCGTGCGTTGGAAGTCGGCACGCTGCTGTTGAGCTACTTCGATGCTGGACGAGCGCTCTTCGGGGTTGCTCTCGCCTTTTCGCGTGCAAACATATCGAGTCTATAGATGCTGAAATCAGGACGCGCCATATCCCCACAAGATGCTTTGAATTCGTCCGGATGCACCTCGATTTCCTTCACTGTCACCAAGCCTTCTTTGGACGCCCTTAATCTTCCTCTGGCTCTCACGCGCAACCACATTTCATACTCAGCGGGCTGAAAATCGCCGATAAGGACTCTGAAGGCCTCGTAATCCTCCTCTGCTATCTTCGCCAAATATTCGACAGCCACGACATATGCTCCGCTACGGACTTAGTGAGCCGACCGCCGCTTTCCTGATTGGTCCCCGTCCGCCACCGCGCCACCAAGCGCCGCAATGAAGGTTCGCCGGTTCATTCGATCACCTCGTCGGCGAGGGCCAGTAGTGTAGGTGGAACATCGAGCCCGAGCACTTTGGCGGTCTTAATGTTGAGAACCATTTCGAATTTGTTCGGTTGTATCACCGGCAAGTCGGCGGCTGTCTCACCTTTAAGAATGCGACCGACGTAGTTGCCTGCTTGGCGAGCCATGCCGCGATGCTGTAGGCATCGTGCTGGTCGTTGGTGCGGCATTCGCGAGCGAAGCTGTGGCTCCAAAGAGCGGGATAGACTTCGACGATGCCCGAGCGCCCAGATGGAATTTTCCACCCATCGAACGGCCAAAAATGGACGCGGGACCCGAGTCGCTGGCGGATGAACCGCAGCCAGGGAATCCCAGCATGGGTGGATTTTGCCACCGATCCCTGCACGTCAAAGTGAAAGACTGACTTCGCCCTCCCGGCACGTTCCTCGGTCAACCGCCGCCAGCGGGCGTTGCCCATGCGTGCGGCACCGTTGCCGCGCACGCCATCGCGAACGAAGTCAACGTAGATGTCCTCGTCAGTCGGCCAATGCTGCTGGAAATCATCAAGGAAGGCCGGCCATTCCGGTTTGAGGCGATGCACCTCGAAATAGCGCAGCGGAAACGAGAAGCCGTGGTCGATGCCGACCAGCGTTCGCACGTCCTCGGCGAGTTGTTCGACCAGCCATTCGGCGATGCCGCGCCGGGTCCAGTATTTGCGAAAGCTTGGCGGCGGCGAAATCTCCATGGCCGGCGCACCGCCTTCGGCCATATAGACGCGAATCCCTTTCAGGCTCGCGGTCGGTGTCTGCGCGCCCGAATAGTCGATACCAATGGTGCGGGCGAACTCGGGCATGGGCTCAGTCTGCGGAACCGGTTACATCAAGGCAATCAGAATGTACCACGCAACCCTGAAAGCAAAGGTACCCCAGCCTCGGCCGCTCTGGCTCGCCCGCAGGCGCAGATTCGTTCGTCTGACCCCTCAAATGATAAAAGGCCTCATGATCGATTACGCGTACTCGAAGGGCCAATCTACCGAGGGGAGACTTTTATGTATCAAGGAGTCGCTCAGTGGCGCCAAATCCGCCGCCGTATTCTTGAGAAAGGAACACCGAAGAAGCAGGTGGCTCGCGAAACAGGGCTCAGCAGGCCGACTATCAACAAGATGCTTCTGCACAAAACTCCGCCGGGCTACGGTCCTAGACTGCCCATCTACCCTAAATTAGGGCCATACATCTCCGCAATTGACAGACTGATGCAGGCGTCGGGGGCAGATATAGCGATTCGGGACATCGTTGAGCAGTTGCGTCGCGAGCTGCCGCTCGCCAAGGATCTCGATGACTTCCAGTTCGACGGCACGCCAATCAACGAGACCCTGGTGCGCGATCTTGCCGGCGGCGGATTCCTTGCTCAGCAGCGCAACGTCGTGCTGATCGGCGGTACCGGGACGGGTAAAACCCATCTGGCGATTGCCATCGCCCGGAGCTGCATCCGATCCGGCTCTCGTGGTCGCTTCTACAACGTGGTCGATCTCGTCAACCGGCTCGAGGCTGAGACCCGCAACGCGCGACAAGGCCGGATCGCCGATCACTTGGCCCGGCTGGACTTCGTGATCCTCGACGAACTCGGCTATCTGCCGTTTGCCCAAGCCGGCGGCCAGCTCCTATTCCACCTCATCAGTAGGCTCTACGAGCGCACCTCAATCATCGTCACAACCAATCTTGCTTTCGGCGAATGGCCAAGCGTCTTCACCGACGCCAAGATGACGACCGCATTGCTCGACCGTCTAACCCATCACTGCGATATTATCGAAACCGGAAACGACAGCTGGCGCTTGAAAAGCCGCGCTGACGATCACCCCACAAGCCGCGCTCGCACCGTCTCCGCAACCCCGACCAGCTCCGACGGCGCGAGCGCTACCGCCCGGACTCGTCGGGCAAAGGGGTCCCTTTTGGATGCTGATAAGGGGTCCCGATTAGGGGCCGATTGACATATGCCTGGTCCGAGGAGCATGCGCGTTGGAGCAAGCGCGATCTTTCGGCCAAGCGTTACGTCTACTTCTGGGCCGACGGCATTCATGTGCAGGCCCGCCTCGAGGATGACGCCCAGTGCCTGCTGGTCATCATCGGCGCGACGCCGGAGGGCAAAAAGGAACTCGTCGGCTTGATCGACGGCGTGCGCGAGAGCGCCCAATCGTGGCGAGAGTTGCTCCTCGATCTCAAGCGGCGCGGGCTTGCGGTGGCACCTGAGCTTGCGGTCGCTGATGGCGCGCTCGGCTTCTGGCAAGCGCTCGAAGAGGTCTGGCCTACGACGCGCTCTCAGCGCTGCTGGGTTCACAAGACCGCCAATGTGTTGAACAAGCTGCCGAAGAGCCAGCAACCGAAAGCCAAGCGGGCGCTCCAGGAAATCTGGATGGCTGAGACCAAGAAGGATGCTCTCGCAGCGTTCGACACCTTCGTGGAAATCTGGGGCGTCAAATACGACAAGGCGATCGAATGCTTGATCAAGGATCGCGACGCACTTTTGGCTTTCTACGACTTCCCGGCTGAGCACTGGACCGGTAGGATCGAAGACGACTCCCTTGGCCCGTGCCCGGAGAGCATCGGATTTGGATCGAACTCCACAGAAGGCCGCATGGAATCGACAGCTTGTGGACTTCGAGTCGAGCCATCTCAACCTCCCCACGTCGATGGCAGGATCATACCACTTCAAGGTTCGTGGGCATATCTTCGCCGTTGTCTTCGTTTTCCCAAAACGCACGAGTGACTTGCGTAGGGCGCGCCTGAGGACATTTTAGGGGCGATGAAGCATGGGCAGCAGCCGTCGGCTCCGGCGACAGCCAACTACTGCGTCAGCGACGTTCAGACTTCGTGCCGCCGAAAATGCGTTTGAAGACGGAGATATCCGATCTCCGCTGAACGAGAGGCGCGAACAGCCGCTCATCGAAGCCCAAGCTTGGCATCTCGTAAAGCTCAACGTAGTTCAAGCCAGCCTCGCTCCATTGCGTCAGGATGGTGTAGGCCTTTCCAGGAACTGGTCCGATTCTGATGTCGCGACTGCGAACACTCTGCCAGAGCAGTGCCGCTCTTCTGAGCACGACTTTTTGGCCGCTGTAGAAAGCTCCCGCCACGGTATCCTCCCCGCAAACGTCGCCTCACTTCCCATCCCATAGCTATGGCGCGTCTTCGTCAAGATCGGGCGTGGACCACGCTCGGCGTACAGGGACGATCTGACATCGGCTGGGGCTCCGTCTGCGATGCGATGCCAAACTCGTACACGGGCTCAAGCATGCCGTAGGCAGTTCGAGGAAGTCGACTGCGGCCCGAAGTGTCCCCAAGCCACCGGCAGCGCTCAGGACATCTCCAACGGCTTGCTAGGCGTCCCTGGCGACCATCTCCTGGACGCTCCCAGCGAGAATGTTGGTTAAGGATGTCCGGCTGGCCTCTATGGTCGATGCCAAGCCCTCCGCCGGGCTGATGAGCCATCAAAGGGCGCACCGGTCCCTCCCAACCGCTCCCCGCGACCGGCAACGATTGGTTTGACAGTTCCCGAAAAGTCGATTTGCTTCCAATAGAGGTGGATTCGATGGTTTGACAGTGTAAGTCATTGAAATTACATGACTAAGATAGTCCGGCCCGGGGAGCCAATGGCATCAGTGCAAATAGCAGGTCTTGAGCGCTCAGCGCAGACGCGTGCCGATATGGTGCGAAGTGGTTTGTCTGGCGGACCTCCCGCATTGCGAGACTAAAAGCCGCGACGTTATTGAGTTTGAGCGACTGCGGATTTGTCTCAGCGAACGCTTTCCTTTTGGAGGCGCAAAAATGCGCTGTTTGTGTCCATTTGTCATATGAAGGGAATCGTCGGCAACGGGCCTGATTCTGAGCACTTTGCGACGCCGCCGAGGCCCGCTTTTGCCGTTGAAATCAGGTGCGGAATTGCGTGAACTGCCGACCCATGGCCGGACGTTTCAGATGATTTCCAGCGAATGCCCGGAATGCGGCGAACCCGTTCCCATTCGCGCGGAGAAATGCAGCTATTGCGGAACTCCCAACACGGCCCGTCGCGGGGTGGTCGCGATCGCTGTGGCGATCGTCCTGCTCGTCATTGCGATTGCGAGCGCGATCTATATCGCAACTCGACCGCAGACGCGCATGGCGGCTGAACCCAAGGGAGCCTCGCGAGCGGTGGTAGGTGAACCCCGAGGAATAAGCCCGCCGGTTACGGCAGACGGCAGCTTCGCCTGGATCAGGTCCGCGCTGACCGCGTGTGACGATCTCGCTGCGAAGCAACCCGCGGAACTGCATTTCATTGTCATTCCGTTGCAGGCAAAGCCGTCCGATCTCCCCGATTGGCAATTACTCACCGTCGGTACTGTCGGCAACGGCCTCTCAATTCCTGCAGACGACGCGCTGGGCGGGCTCAGACGCGGAACATTGAGCATCTACAACGAGGACTATGTGTTCAGCGTGCGCGATGCGAACACGAACGTCGTTTACAAGTGGAACTCGGCGAACGGGGTGAAGCAATTCTCCACCAAGGAAGCGGAAGCGGTCCGGATCTTCCGCTTGCAGATTCTGCCCCAACTTAAGGGGAAAACCGGTGATTGGGGCGATGCATTCTCCACCCAGGCGGGCAAATGCAACTGGGTCGCCGCCATCGTCCGCGAGTGACGCCGGGCGTTTCCAAAAATTTTGATGACGCGGGTCGAACACAGTGGCAACTTCCGGTCCGCCAAGGAGAAAATGAAGGAATTTGAATGATGAATGTGCGACGGTTGGGAGGTGTAGCGTTGTCTGGCGTGCTCGCTTGGGCCTTAGGCATTGCTAGCGTGAACGCAGCCGAATTGCCGGATGGACCAAACCGCGATCTCGTCGCACGTGAGTGCACCGCCTGCCATGACCTCGAGATGCTGTTTGCCGCAGCAGGCGCAAGCCGAGAGGACTGGAGCGGCGCGATCGATGAGATGAGCGAGTACGGACTCAAGGTCTCTCCCGAGCAGCGCGCACAGATCTTGGATTATCTCGCGACCTATCTTGGGCCGGGCTCAAAGGCGGCTGCAAAGCGATAACGCGAGCGTTGAAAAGCACCCGTACTGTAGAGCCGCGCGAATTGGCGTCTGGGTGAGTCGGTTACATCTTACCGGGTCGGGACCCATTCTCGCACCACCGTCCGCCGCACAATCATAGAACGTTAAACAACTTGGCAGCTTTCCCTGAGGCGCCTCAAGAATGCCCCGCGGCGCGCCGAAAATCATCATGCTTCCGCCGCGGAGGGCCGCAAAGCATGGCGCGGAGGGGAAAGCATGCGCGTTGCGTTGTGGGGACGAAAGGTAGCAACTGCCGCACTTGCGCTTGGCGTCGCGGTGGTTATCGCGGCGTCATCGGCGTTCGCCGCAGCCTCCGATGACTCAATCCTCATCAAGGGCAACCGGCGTATCGATGCTGCGGCCATCCGTGCGCACTTCAAGGGCAATGGGACCGACAGCTCGGACCCGGCCGCCATCAATGCTGCCCTCAAAGAGCTTTACGCTACTGGCGAGTTCGAGGACATCAAGATCTCGCGGTCGGGGTCACGCCTCATCGTGAAGGTTGTCGAGGCGCCGACGATTGCGCAGCTTCGATTCGAGGGAAACAAGCACCTGAAGGACAAGGACCTGAACGATGCGGTCACGTTGCGCGCGCGGGGGCCGCTGACTAAGGCAGCCGTCCACAATGATGTTGAGCGGATCATCGAGTACTATCATCAGGCCGGCCGCTATGACGTCGAGGTCACGCCAAAAACGATTGCGCATGGCGAGGGGCGTGTTGATCTTGTGTTCGAGATCAAGGAGGGCGGTAAAACCGGGGTCAAGCACATCGTCTTTGTTGGCAACCGTTCCTTCGCCGACTCTCGCCTAAAGGGCGTGATCAAGACGTCTGAATCCGATTGGTTGGCATTCTTCAGAACGAATGATGTCTACGACGTCGATCGGCTTGAAAATGATGGCGAGTTGCTGCGGCATTTCTACAGAAAGAACGGCTTCGCCGACGTCCGCGTCTCGGCGGCCGGCGCTTACGATACGGCAGAAAAAGGGTTCATCATCACCTACGCGATCGATGAGGGCGATCGCTATACCCTCGGCAGCGTCAACGTCGTCTCTCGCGTCGAGTCGCTGAACAGCGAAAAGCTCAATGGCGTGGTCCCGCTGACTGCCGGTAAGACCTTCGACGGCGAAGCAGTGGACAAAACGGTTGAGGATATCGCGACCGCCGCCGCAAAGGCCGGCTTTCCGTTCGTCGCGGTGCGCTCGCATCTGAGCCACGATGCCAGTCCCCGGATTGTCGACGTCGTGTTCACCATCGATGACGGGCCCCACGACTACATTGAGCGTATCGTGATCAACGGCAACATGGCGACCCGCGAAGAGGTGATCCGGCGCGAATTCACCATCGCCGAAGGCGATGCCTACAATCGCGCCCTCGTCGATCGGGCAGTGCGACGACTCAAGGCGCTGCCCCTGTTCAAGTCGGTCAAAATCACGACCGAAAAAGGCTCGGCACCGGATCGCATCATCCTCAACGTCAAGGTCGAAGAGAAGCAGACCGGCAACTTCGCGATCTCAGGCGGATACTCGACCTCCGCCGGAATCATCGGCGAGGTGACGGTCTCCGAACAGAATTTCCTTGGACTCGGTCAGTTCGTGAAAGTGTCGCTCACGATTGGCCAATATCTGCGCGGCGGCAATCTCAGTTGGCGCGAACCGTATTTCCTCGACACGCCAATGTCGCTAGGCGTCGATCTCTTCTACAAGGAGGTATTGACCAGTCCGTACCAATCCTACGGCTCAACCACCTACGGCGCTGCAATCAAGATCGGCGCGCCGGTGGCGGACGGCCTCACCTCCGAGGCGCGCTATTCGCTTGTCAACCAAGGTCTTTCACTTGATCCAGCGCTGATGGACTGCTCGGCGACAAACCCGCCGCCAGCGTGTCTCTACAACGGCGAGGCATCAGCGGCCATCAAGCAGGCCGTCCTCAACGGTCCGCAGTGGGTATCGTCGGTCGGCTCGACCATTGCCTACAATACGCTCGACAATCAGAAGAACCCCCACGAAGGACTGCGCGTCGAAGTTAGGCAGGACGTGGCTGGCCTTGGCGGCGATGTGGATTTTCTGAGAAGCACAGGTGACGTGCGCTACTACCATGATCTCGGCAATGATGTCGTCGGAATGGTCCGCGGCCAGGCAGGTTACATCACGCCGTATGGCGGCCAGACTCTGCCGGTAATGAATGGCTTTTTCGGCGGTCCGCAGCTCGTCCGTGGATTTGCCGTCAATGGCTTCGGGCCGAGGGATCTGACCCCCGGCACCACGCAGGACAACATCGGGGGCAGCAAATATTGGGCGACCAGTGGCGAGTTGCAGGCTCCGATCCCCGGATTGCCGCCGGAGATCGCACTCAAGACCGCGGTATTCGCGGATGCGGGAAGTTTGTGGGGCTACAAGGGAGCGACCTCGTTCCCCAACCTATCACCATCGCTGATGACCGTCGGCGACTCGCGTCAGGTGCGTTCGTCGATTGGGTCGAGCCTCATCTGGGATTCGCCTTTCGGGCCGCTGCGCGTCGATTACGCCTACCCGCTGACAAAAACACCTTACGATGTGACGCAACGTCTCAACTTCGGGTTCGGTGGCTTTTAGCCGCTCCTGCGCCGCGCAGCGCGTCATGCTCATTCGACTGGACAAGGCGCACGCACTGCGTAACTCTCGATCAATGGACGAGAAACACAGCGTAAGCGACATCCTCGCCGGCCGGGCGCCAACGGATGAGCCGATCACCGTGAAGGGTTGGGTGCGTACCCGGCGCGACTCCAAGGCAGGCATTTCGTTCGTGCATCTCTCCGACGGCTCGTCGTTCCATCCGGTGCAGGTAGTCGCGCCGAACACGCTCGCCAATTACACCGACGATGTCCTCAAGCTCACAGCCGGTTGCGCCATCGCCGCGACCGGAACGATCGTGCCCTCGCCGGCCAAAGGGCAGCCGTTCGAGATGCAGGCGAGCGCGATCCAGGTGATCGGTTGGGTAGATGACCCCGACACCTATCCTATCCAGCCGAAGCCCCACACCCTCGAATTCCTGCGCGAGGTCGCACATTTGCGGCCGCGCACGAACGTGATCGGCGCAGCCACGCGGGTCCGGCACACGCTGGCGCAATCGATCCACCGTTTTTTGGATCAGAACGGTTTCTACTGGGTCAACACGCCCATCATCACGTCGTCCGATGCGGAGGGCGCAGGCGCCCTTTTCCGTGTTTCGACGCTCGATCTCATCAACCCGCCGCGGACGCCCCAGGGGGAGATCGATTTCGCCAAGGATTTTTTCGGCCGCGAAACGTTCTTGACCGTATCAGGGCAGCTCAACGTCGAGGCATACTGTCTCGCGCTCACCAAGGTCTACACGTTCGGGCCGACCTTCCGCGCCGAGAACTCGAACACCAGCCGGCACCTTGCCGAGTTCTGGATGATAGAGCCGGAAATCGCTTTCGCTGACCTTTCCGACGACGCGACCCTCGCGGAGCAGCTGTTGAAGTTCACCTTGGAGACATTGCTCAGAGAACGACACGACGACCTCGCGTTCTTCGACGAGCGCATCGAGAAGGGGCTCCTCGCAAAGCTTCAGGGCATCGTCGCCTCCGAGTTCGTGCGCATGGACTACGGCGAGGCGATCGCAATTCTCGAACGGGCCAAGGAGAAGTTCGAATTCCCGGTGAAATGGGGCATCGACCTGCAGTCGGAGCATGAGCGCTATCTCACCGAGAAGCACGCGAAAAAGCCGGTGATCGTGATGAACTACCCGAAGGATATCAAGGCGTTCTATATGCGCGTCAACGACGACGACAAAACCGTTGCGGCGATGGACGTGCTTGCACCGGGCATCGGCGAGATCATCGGCGGCAGCCAACGCGAAGAGCGGCTAGCCGTGCTCGACGCGCGCATGACGGAGCGCAAGATCGATAAGGAGCACTACGCCTGGTACCGCGACCTGCGCCGCTATGGAACCGTGCCCCACGCGGGCTTCGGCCTCGGCTTCGAGCGCACGCTCGCCTACGTCACCGGTCTTGCCAACGTCCGCGACGCGATCCCCTTCCCGCGCACGCCGGGACACGCGCGGTATTGAGGCCGGCAAGGTTTAACTCTGCTCGCTCTTGCCTTAACGTGAGCCTCGAAGGAGGCACGCGGATGAGGCGCCGGACGCTTCTCGGATTATTTCCGCTCGGCGGTGCGGCCTTGTTGTGGCGCGAACTGACGTCGTTATGGCGGCCGGTCGCAAACAATCACGTGGCCCAGACGATCGCAGCCGTCGCCGACGTCATGTTTCCCGGTGAGGGACTTCCATCGGCATCCGCACTGGGACTTCCCGATCGCGTTTTGGATCTATTCTCGGCCGCGCCGGAGCTTGAGGCGTTGATCACGAAGGGCGTGGACTTCCTCGATGCGCGAGCGGCGGTTCAGGGAGCTTCAAATTTTATCGCGCTTGAAGATAGCCGCAGATTAGCGGCCGTCGATGCTGCGTTTGCATCGGGCAACAGTGAGCTCCAGCAGTTTGTCCTTGCGCTCAGATTTCATCTGGGCACCGCCTATTACACCGAGCCCACAATCAAGGCCGTCTTTCCGTATGCCGGTCCACCGCAGCCTAGTGGCTTCGCCGATTTCCAAGACAAGCCTTTATGAGCAGCGAGGCGGATGTTGTGGTGGTCGGAGCCGGCGCGGGTGGTGCTGCGGCTGCTTACGGGCTGTGTCGACGCGGCCTCTCGGTGCTCCTCCTCGAGGCGGGACCGCGCTTCGATCCTGCCACCGACTATCCCCTGACCTCAGCCGATTGGGACACGCGGGATTTTCCGAAAAAGCCGGGTAGCGTCGGCACGGTGGGCTTTGCTCCAGGCCAGGCGCTTACCACGCGTGAACCGCTGCTCATATCGGGAAGCCGGGGATTGGGGCCAGTGGCCGCCGACGGCACGCGCTTGATGGAAAAATACCATCATGTACGCGGCATAGGCGGTACCACGCTGCATTTTACTGGGGAGGCGCACCGCCTTCACCCCGACGCGATGAAGATGAAGAGCCGTTTCGGCGTCGCGGCGGACTGGCCGTTCGATTACGCCGAACTCGAGCCGTATTACGTCGAAGCCGAGGAACTGGTCGGCGTGGCCGGCCCCGCGACCCAGGGCACCCGATGGCGCTCGCGCGTATTTCCCCTGCCTCCTCACCCTCTGTCGTATGCGGCGCGCACGCTGGAGAAGGGCGCGGCCAAGCTCGGCCTCGGCTGGCAAGCCAACAGCCGTGCCGCGCTATCGATCCCGTGGAACGGACGTCAGCCGTGCAATTACTGCGGAGCCTGCAACAAAGGCTGTCCGCGCGGCGACAAGGGCAGCGCCGATGTAACCTTCGTGGCAGCGGCGCTCGCCACGGGCCGCTGTACGGTGCGTCCTGACAGCGCAGTGGTGCGGATTGAAGCGGGCGCGGATGATCGCGTCAGGGCCGTCCTCGTCGGCGGGCGCGACGGCAGCCTCGAGCGCATCGCGACCCCTCATCTGGTTCTTGCCTGCGGCGCTGTTGAAACGCCGCGCCTGCTGTTGGCTTCGGACGGCATCGGCAACGAAGGCGGCGAGGTTGGACAAAACTTCATGGACACGCTCTACATTGTCATCGGCGCGTTACATCCCGATCCTCAGCATGGCCGCCGCGGGCTCCCAAGCGATGCCATCTGTTGGGATTTCAACGCGCCTGATGCCATTCCAGGCGTCATTGGTGGATGCCGCTTCCACAATGGCGCCGGCGAGAGCGAGCTCAACGGACTGGCCGCGTTCGCGTTGCGCGCCGTCCCCGGCTGGGGACGGGCGCATGCACAGGCGGTGCGCGGCTTATGGGGCCACGCACTGCATGTCGGGGCGATTGGCGAAATGCTGCCCAATCGCGACAGCCGGGTTGATCTCGATCCAGCCATGCGTGATCGCTTCGGCATGCCGGTCGCGCGAATCGCGTCGTTCGTCGCCGACGGTGACGTGGCCCGGTTGCGCTTCATGGCGAAGACGTCGCACGACCTTCTCGCCGCGAGCGGCGCACAACGGATCTTCGAGAGTTATTCGAGTTGGGACCGGTTCAGCGCGAGCCACGTCTTCGGAACGTGCCGGATGGGAAACGATCGCGAAACGTCGGTCGTCGATGCTTTCGGCCGCAGCCATCGCTGGCGTAACCTTTGGATCGCGGATGCCAGCGTGTTTCCCTCCTCTGGCGGCGGCGAAGCACCATCCCTGACCATTCAGGCGCTTGCATTGCGGACCGCTCGCCAAATCAGAAATGGCTGAAGAAATATCGGGCAATCGAGGGCGGTCCGCGTGGCAATTATGCCGCAGTCGGCCAAAAAATGCGGAGGAAAAGTGTCGAATCGTTGTCGCAGAGGCATTGGTCCGCTAACGTTTCACGTGGTGCTCTAGGCGAGTGAGGTATGGAGGCTTTTCCGACTGGAATCGTGCACGCACGAAACGTCGGTTCACAGTGCATCGACGGGAGAGAACCTTGTTACATCAGCTGCGCGCATTGGGCTTTTGGGCGGTCGTCGCGCTGATGACAGTGCTGTCTCCTCTTGGCGACGCTCAGGCTGGTATCCCTTTCGCGCCAAATGCAGGAAACGGCGCGAATTCTGGTGGTAACGCCAGCAGTTGGCTGGCCGGTGCGCATGCAGGCTACAACTGGCAACGCGGCGGTGCGGTATTCGGTTTCGAGACCGACTTCCAGGGGACCCACCTCAACAGTTCGGCGAATAGTGGACTGAACTACCAGCCGGCGTTTCCTGCGGCTTTGTTTCTTCTGCCCAATCCGAGCGACTTCGCAACGAGTTCCACCGTAATCGACTGGTACGGCACGGTTCGCGGACGTTTGGGCTTGGCCTTCGGGCCCTGGCTTTTGTACGGCACCGCAGGGTTCGCCTACGGCGATGTCAGTCTGAACAGCAGTTTCAGAACCGTCGGAATCCTGACAGGCTCACAAACATCGGAGATCAAGCCCGGCGTGGTTTTTGGCGGCGGCGCCGATTATCAGGTGAGCCCGAACCTGATTTTCAACATCCTATATCAGCACGTCGATCTCGGATCGCTCAGCGTATCTTCTTCGGGTGGACCGGTTACATTCCCTGGACCTTATACGGTCACGACGAGCCAGCTTGCGACCGCGCATGCGCGGTTCGATGCCGTAATGGCTGGCGTGACTTGGCGATTTGCGCCGCCTGGTGCTTACGGATCTTGGGTCGGAGGATATTTCGGCGGCCAAGGCGGCGGCGCATGGGGTTCCAACACCAGCGCGGTCTACACATCATCGGAGACTTTCCCTCCCGGATTTTCTGACGCACGGCTTAAGCGCGACATTACCCTGGTCGGTGTCCGCAACGACGGGCTTCGGATTTACAGCTACAAATATCTGTGGAGCGACACCGTCTTTATCGGCGTCCTCGCCCAGGAAGTTGCTCTCATCCATCCAGACGCGGTCGGTCGTGATGAACTTACCGGCTTTTTGACGGTTGATTACGGCCGTCTCGGTATGCCTTTGTTGATGCTTCAGTAGAATTGGGCCTCGCCGCCCGGCCTTTGAAAATTGAAAGTGTCGATGACCGGGCGGCTTTGCCAATACCGTTAGTTTCCGCCTATTGCACCACCAGACCAACGAGCGCGCGTTCGATGATCTCGATGCGGGTGCCCCAAATCTCATTCTCCGGCAGGAAGAAGTGAACGTGTTCGTTGCGGATCGGCATTGACTGCGTCTTGTCTTCCAGTATTTCGATGCGCACGCCGTCAGGCGTCTCGACGAACGCCTGGTCGAGCCGATTGTTGTTGCCGGGCAAAACCGGAACGCCTGCTGCCTTCCATTGCGCAACCCGCTGCTGCACGTTGTCGACGATAAAGCCGACGTGGTTCACCACCGAACCCTGCGAGCCGCCGTTCCCGGTTTCAGTGCCGAGGTTCAGGTTGATATAGACACCCGGGAACATCATCAGCGGGTTTCCGCCGGGCATCAACAATTTGCCACCCATGCCGAGAAAGAGCTTCTTGTTCGCTTCTACGTCCTTGGAGATGATGTGCCAGTGACCCATGGTCACGCCCGTCTCATTGAACGGAACCGGTTGCGCGAACGCTGCGCCCGCTGTCAGAGTCGATGCGAACAGCAAAGCGACAAACCCAGTCGTTTTCATTGTTTCCTCCCTTACACTTTTATATCGCCCGGCCACCGATGCGACGATCGTCAGCGAGAATTCGAATATCGCGCCGGCATCGAAGCGACGAGGGCAAGACGCGTGGGCCCCCACAGCTTCTCAGCGATCGGCTGCGGTCTCTAGAGGCTCGACAACGCCCAGCCTAGGGGAAGTGCCGCGAGTTTTGACTCGCAGCACTTAGACTGTCGAACTGTGAAGCTATCTCACTTCACGGCGAAAACGTAAATCGCGCCGCCCGGAGGGACATCGGGATATTTACCGGGGAACAGCAGGTTTAGCCAACTCTGCATCCTGGCGGCATCGACACCCCAGCCAGACTGCACCGCGATATACTGCTTGCCGTCGACCGCGAAGGACACAGGCACGCCGTTGACGCCCGAGACGGTCGGATACTGCCAGAGGATCTTGCCCGTCTTCGCGTCAAAGGCGCGGAATAGGCGATCGTTGGTGCCACCGGAGAATAGCACGTCGCCGGCCGTGGCGAGCACCGGACCCCAGTTCTGCGACGGGAGCTTGGTGGTCCATACCTTCTTGCCGGTGTCGAGATTCCACGCCTGCATCTCACCGATGTGATCGGCGCCGGCACGGATCAGCATGATGTTGCTGGCGACGCCGATGTAGCGTTCGCCGGGCACATACTTCGCTGGTCCGCCGCGCAGTTCCGTGCACAGGTTCTCGTTCGCGGGGATATAGAGCAGCCGCGTCTTGGGGCTATAGGCGACTGGCGGCCAGTCCTTGCCGCCCCACAGACTTGGGCAGAACGTGGCGGTCTTGTCCGTGCCGGGCTTACGCTCGGGATCGACGATTGGTCGCCCCGTGCCGGGCTCCACGCCCTTGAACACGTTGTGGGCGACGAAGTTCTGGCCGGCGATGAAATTGATCTTGCCGGCGGTACGCTCAAGCTGCCAGAGGTAGCCGTCGCGGGCGACATCAACGAGGCCGTGGATTGTTTTGCCGCTGTGCTGATAGTCGACCAGGATCGGGGGCGAAACCTCGTCCCAATCCCAAGAGTCGTTTTGGTGATACTGGAAGTGCCCCTTGATTTCACCGGTCTTGCCGTCGAGCGCGATGACTGACGACGTATAGAGATTGTCGCCAGGACGTTGATCGCCCATCCACGGACCACCGTTTCCGGTGCCCCAGAATGCGAGATTGGTCTCCGGATCGTAGGTCCCTGTGACCCAGACTGATCCGCCGCCGGTTTTCCATTGGTCGCCCTGCGGCCAGGTCTCGCTACCAGGCTGTCCCGGTTCGGGAACCGTGAAGGTGCGCCACAACTCTTTGCCGTTCTCGGCATCATAGGCAGCGACGAAGCCGCGTACGCCAAGTTCGCCGCCTGATGTGCCGAGCATCACCTTGCCGTCGGCAACGAGCGGCATCAACGACATGTAGTAGCCGTTCTTGTAGTCGGCGACTTTGACCGTCCACACCTCCTTGCCCGTTTTGGCGTCGAGAGCAACGAGGTTCGCGTCCGCAGATGCAAAATAAACCTTGTCGCCCAACAGTCCGACCCCGCGATTGGTCGGATGGAGCGATTGGAAATCCTCCGGCAGCGGCCGCTTGTACCGCCATAGCACGTTGCCGGTCTTCGCTTCGAGAGCGATGAGTTGATTTCCCGGTGTCGCCACAAACATTACGCCGTTGTTTACGATCGGCGGCGCCTGATGACCTTCGATCTGACCGGTCGCGACGCTCCAGACGAGTTCGAGACGGCCGACATTTGCGGGCGTGATTTGCGCCAGTGGGCTATATCCCCACCCGTCGTAAGTGCGGCGGAATAGAAGCCAGTTGCCGTCTTCGGGCTTGCGAAGCCGCTCAGCCGTGACCGACGTGTATTTCTGCAGGACCTCCGGCATCGGTCCGGGCGTGGGCGTTGCCGACGCCGGGGCGATGGTTTGCTGCGCCAGCGTGACTGCGACGCTCATCGCGGTCGCAATGGCGCCGATGCCCACGCCGAGCAACAATTTCCTGGTATCTAACATGAGTTTTTCCTCCCGTTCTGTATCTGTAAATGTCGAGTGCGCGTTTGTTCTTTGACGCGATCGCGAATTACGTGGGTGCGATGCCCACGCGACCCACGAATGGCTTGGCAACGACGAGCCTGCCGTCAACGATCTTGAGGGGCAGCGCCGCCAATCCCCGGGTCGTCGGGCCGTCGACTATGCTCGCACCATCACGTGGATTGTATCGGGAATTATGACAAGGACATTCCAGAATATTTTGGTCCGGAGACCAGCCATCGACTTCGCAGCCCGCATGGGGACAGATCGCGGAATAGGCAACAATGCCGTCCGCTGCACGCTCGCGCGTCTGTCCAACAAGCGTTGCTGGATCAAGTCGCAGTAGCAGCACTTTGTTCAGGCGCGAGCCGTTACGGACGATGTTGCCCACCGGATCGAATGGCCACGCGATGATTTCGGCATTCGAGATCTCACTAGGCGTCAGCGCAGAAGGGGCGGTTGCGTCTACGCGCACAAGATAATCGCCTTCCTTGGGGCGCTCGTCCGCGGGTTCTCCCGCTGCAGAAGTTGTACTCCTGCATACGGCGCAGGCGCCGACCGAGAATGCAAGAAAGAGAACGTCTCGTCGCGTCGATACGATGCTGCACGACCCTCCGCGCGAATCCCGTGCCTCCCTCATCTCACCCCCAATTTCGTTGCCATGAGCGCACCGGCTAATTGCATACGGCTGCCCAGCCGAGGTTTTGTGCTGGGAGAATCCTCGCGAATGTCGATCCAGTCAAGCAGCGGAGTCGCCGCGGTGCGCTTGGCGCGACCAAGCGTTGAAGCCATTCGCACGCAGCATGATGACCTTGTCGGGCCAAGCGAAAAGAGACAATCTGCTGCACGCAGATGCAGCAATCGAAGCCGACCAGTTGAAGGCGGCTAAAAGATGAGGGGAAGGGATTTCTAATGACGATCTCGATCCGGGCGACCGCCCTGTTGGCGGCGGCGATGCTGATCTCCCCCGCCTTCGTCGCGGCACAGGCACCATCGGACGGCCCACCGAGTTATCGACCGGGCCTCGGTGACCTGATGACGACTACCGTTCAACCGCGCCATATCAAGCTTGCCTTCGCCGGCCGCGAAAAGAATTGGACCTACGCCGCATACGAAGTCCACGAGCTGGACGAGGCCTTCGACCGTTTATCCATCCAGTGGCCGATATGGCAAAAGGTCCGAATCGTCGAGCTGGTCGAGACCATCATCCGACAACCACTTTACGACCTTGGCCAAGCGATCAAGGAAAAGAACGAAGCGAAATATAACGTGGCCTACGGCCAGCTGACTGACGCCTGTAACGCGTGTCATGAGGCGGCGCGACGCAGCTTCGTCGTCATCCGGGAGCCAAGGGACAATATGTTCCCGGACCAGGACTTCCGCGCGAGGCCATGACGTGCGCTGACCTTCTAATCGTGCACTGGGCAATCGGAACGCGACCCATCCAGAAAACACAATGCAAATGAGGGCGTCGATCCTACACGAGTACGCGCGGTCAATCAGTTAGCGGGGCAGTGGCGTTTTAGCTTAAGGTGACGACAGAGTTATTTGCTTTCGCTGCTCATGACAATTCGATGAACCGAGAGGACCTTCGCAGTAGGAAATTCTAAAATCTTCTTCGAATTGTATTGTTCGAGCCGCAATCGCTTCGAAGTCTTGAGAAACAAAGCGCTTCACATATGCCCGCGGTGCTTCGCCCTCTGGGGCCGAGATCTGCGCCACGACAAAGGCTCCTTTGCTGATCGGTTGACGCGGGTTAACGAACACTGTCTCGCCGGCGAAGTATCGCGGCTCCATAAAATCGCCAACCACATAGACGGCATAGGCGTCAGGAACGTTCGATAGGTTCGCGGGCGCCACTACTTCGGTAACTTGGTTGCCGGTAAGGATGAACTCGTCATCCTTACCGCCGATTGCCTGACCATAAATTGGAATCCACCGGTCGAACTTCAATCCGCCCGCGACAACAGCTTTCGACAGCGCTGTGCCCGTCGCTGTCTTTGGTCCAGCGGTCTTGAGCTGTCGTTCGTCGACCTTCAAAATCTCGGCTACTTGACCCCGCACGTCCTCGGGTAAGCGACCTGGCACGCCGCGTTTGATGAACTGCTGGAAATAGGCATGATTCTTTCCAACGCGCAGCGACAGCTCGGACAACGAAAGGCCGAGTTCGGCGACACGGGAAACGATGAGAGTACGAACAGGGTCCATTAGGGGTAATATATAGGATTTGGCATCGGAATTGTAAATAGGATTTCCACTCTGAGGCTTGAGGAACCGGCCTACATATTCAATTGCTTTGAGGACCCTATCCGCCGCGTTGCTTCCTTCACTTGTTAATGAAAGTTGCAGCTGGCAATTCCTGCAATTCTTCGTCCGTGTCCAACTAACGGTAAATCATCGAGAGCTCGCCGTAAACCCATCATACAAAGACCATAACTTCTTTTTTCTCTGATTTTTCGGAACTTTCTGTCCGGACGTGATTCTGTGCGCCTGCTGACGTTGAGGCGAGCGCTGTAGCCCCGCTCGGAAAACGCCCACGCGTGTCACGAACCTTGTGCCCGCAGGGATCGAGACCGCGCCGGCGCGATAGGTATTGTGTACGCGCATGGCGGAGGCGGCGTATGTCTGATCAACACGATCGGGATGCTACGACGAAAGCCTGGACCTACGCGGTCCTCGACGCGCTTGAGGCGGCCGATGAAAAGACCAGACTTGAGATTGTTCGCATCCTATGTCCGGCTGGGTTTGTCGTAGTACCGCGGCACCACCCAAAATCAATAAAGAAGCGCAAGAACTAGATCTGTCGGTGCAGCCTCGGCTGTGTTGTGACCGGCGCGATGCGGTAGCATGTTGCCGACCTCCGCTGGGCCGATAACCCTCCGTGAGCTGTCACAGCCCTCGGGCCGTGAGCCATTGCACAAGAACATCGGCAAGCGGCTGCTCATTGCCCACAAAACTATGACCCCGTGGGCCCGGCGGCTGGGCATCTGGAAGGGCCCGGTATTCGATGCCAGGCACGAGTGAACCCTCATCATGGGCGGCCGCAAGCAGCATATAGGGCTCGAACGGCAGGACTATCCCGTCGGAATCATCGCGTACAACAAAGATCAGTACAGGAACTCGACGAATCCAATAGGTGCCATCAGCAGCACTCGTTTTGTCGAACCGGTAGGTTAAAACGTGCTGTCCGGTGACCGGCACATCTTGGCCAGTGAAATAATGCATTTTCACCGACAACTCCTTGTCCGGCGTTCCGTCGCGAAGTGCTTTGAGCGCCGCATCGGCGAGACGTCTGTAGCTCTCCTCGTCATGCACCAGGATTGTCCGCGTCTTCCACGGCAAGTTGCCGAATGCGCCGAGCAGCATCACGGCCTTAATGTCGCGGCTCCAGTTTGTCGCCGCGTAATACTGGACCTGGATGTTTCCGAGACTGTGGCCTTGTAGCACGAGCTTTTGATATCCGAGCGCGCGAGCGGTCTGCACAGCCGCATCGATATCGCGGCTGATGTCGAAGAAGTTGTCGGTATTGATGCCTTCGTCATGCTGACGTGTATCGATTGCGAGCGACGCAATGCCCTTGGTCGCGAGGCGCGGACCAAGCCCGCTTTGCGGGGACTGCCGGTAGCTGCCGCCGCTACCGTGGACCATCACAACTAACGTCGTATCAGCCGCGGACTTTCCAGCCGGCTGCCACAGGGAGGCAGCGAAAGCGTACCCATCGATCGTCTTTATTCGCAGAAATTTCGGCGCAGCCGAAGCGGTCGGCGCGAAATCGTCAGACAGGCCGGTGGGCGTTGGCACGAATTCATACTGGATGCTGGCAGCGATCTCGGCGGCCACGCTCGGCATGGTCAGACCCGCTAGGACGAGCATAACGGCGCCAAACACACCAGCAGCATAACGAGCGCGTGGCAATTTGGTCATTTTATCACCCCTCGTGGCGCGATGCGGCATGCCGAAGAAAGGAGCTCAGGAAACCCTGTTCCAACGGATACGCAAGAGTGCGCCGATGGTCGGAATTCCCGCCTCGCTTGATTAGCGGTTTGCCGTTGAAGCACGTAGGGGCCGCTTTATTGAAGAGATCGCACTCGGCCGCTTCGGGCCTTTGAGAGCGGCTTCGAGATCCTGGAGGTTTTTCCGGGCTGCCGCGACCGCGTCTTCCTCGATAGCCCTATAGCGCGACACCAACTTTTTTCCGAATGGTGTGAGCGTCGCCCCTCCGCCATGAGCACCTCCCGGTTGAGCCTCCACTACCGGATCGCGAAAACAATTGTTCATGTCGTCGACCAACAGCCAGGCCCGTCGATAAGACATCCCCAGCTTCCGTCCCGCCTGCGAGATGGATCCGGTGGTCTCGATCGCTTCAAGGAGACGAATCTTACCAGGGCCTAGAGCGCGCCCGCTGCCCAAATCTACTCTCAACGTCAGTTTTGGTGTGTCCATGATCGGTCGCTTCCGAAACAGTAAAGGCAGCATAACATTTTTTCGGGGCGGCGGCACAGACCAGTTTCCAATTGCAAGTCCGAACGTGCAGTGCACTTGCAAGCCATTGCCAACGACGCCACCGACCTGACAAGCCTCGCCTACCCTATGACGCGACCAGCGTGGGCTTTTCCGACACCTCAACGAGCGGGACGCTCGCGGTGACGAACGGTACGCAAAGCGCCAACATCACGCTCCTTGGCAACCACCTCGCTTGAATGCCGATCCCATTACCCTGACCGATAGCCGATTGCTAAAGCTCTGGCAGGAGACATGCGGCATCGCGGAAGACGGCGATTCGCTTGAGAAGAAACGTCATGCGAGCCCCGAAGAAGCGGTGGGCCAGCTGACTGACGTTTCCAACAGCAGCGCGATAACGCCCGAAATTGCGGCCGTCGAGGCGAATTCGGCCGATGACTTCGTTTCGCCAATTCGAGGCCAATCGGCGCAACGCGCTGCGCAGTACCGGTCCCAAGACTGAGGAGGGCAAGCAGCATTCCCGAGCCAATGCCCTCAACACGAGCTCACAGCCGAAACGGTCGTGGCAGGTGTGGAAGACGCCGAGGATTACAAGGCTTTCGAAGCAGCCGTCACTGCTGATTACGATGCACGAACCGCGGTCGAACGCGAGCTTGTGCTTCGCCTCGCATTGCAGCTTTGGCGGCTTCGCCGAGCCACCGCGGTCGAGACCGACCTCCTGGAGATTCAGGCAGAACTCTTGCGCAACCGCCGACTGGCGCTCCGGCACCTGACCTTGAGGACCGCTCACAATCTGCCCTCGAATGCTGAATTTGCTCGCTGTTCGCCGCGCGCGGCCCGAAGTGTTAGCAGCAACTGGACTGTCTGCCGCCAAAGGGCAGCTTCGTATCGTCCGAGCCGCTCGAATATGGCGCTGTCGAGATTGGCAAGGCGCAAGAAGCAGTATGTCAGCTTACGTGTCGCAAGTGCATGATCCGTCGGGACCACGTCAATTGCCGAATTGTTTGATGCTGTTATATTGAGCGGGACCAAGTGAACGGCCTGGTCCCCAGACAGTGCAGATGACCTCCCGGATTCTGGCACACCCGCACGGTCAAGTTGCCGGTCACGCAAGTTCTCGGCTTGGATCTGCAGGAGATCGGTCTCGACCGCGGTAGCACGGCGCAACCGCCAGAGAAGCGAAGCGAGGCGCAATACGAGCTCGCGTTCGACGGCGGTGCGGGCGTTGTAGTCGGCAATGACGGCGGCCTCGAACGCCTTGTAGTCCTCGGCATCCTCGACGCTCGTGACGATCGTCTCAGCGGTGAGCCCGTGACGGATAGCATTGGCCCGCGACAGTCGCTTACCTTGTTCGGTCCTCGGTCCAGTGCTGCGCAGCGCGTTTCGCCGGTTGGCCTCGATTTGGCGAAGCGATGTCATGGTGAGGTGTTCTTTACGGAACTTACATTCGCAGGCGCTTTGGCGGTAGCCATGGTGGGCTTATCTGTTTCATCTGCGCTGCGTTGCGGCTTCTGGTCCGGCGGGCCGCTGACTCCGCGGGTTTGCTGCCAAAGCTGTAGTGCAATCGGCATTGGATCGATACTGAACTCCGCCCACCAAGCTGCTTCGTCGCCGCGACGATGGATCTCGCGGTGGTGGACTCGGCACAGCGGGACGGTGAACTCGTCGCTCACCTTTCGGCTGATGGCGCGGGGCTGGGCAAAGCGGATGTGATGAGGTTCGCAAGGCTCGCGTCCGCAAACGCAGCACGGTTGCTGTGAGACAAACCGAAGGTGATCTTTGTCCCGAAATCGGCGGAGCTTGCCGATCTCCTTTTTGGGCAGCTGGGTAGGGGAGAAGGAGAAGGTCCTCGGGGTCTGCCGCCCGGGGTCTGCGATCGGCCCGGCGACCGCTTCGGTGGAGCCCGCTTCTGCGGTCGTCGTGGCCGATGAGTCAGCGCGGACCTCGACGTAGTCCTTAGGATCGAGGGGATCGCTGGACCGCGGCGGCTCTTCTGGCGTGGCTTCGAGCAATTGCATGCGGTTTCGGAATCCGGCTTCAACGCGTTGGGCGTCCTCGGCCGTGAGCGTGTTTTTAGCGATCAGGCCATGTGTCGCCCAAGCGGTCGCCGCGCCGACTGACCTCAACCCAGCAACCTGCGCCAACAGCCGCTGCCGCAGGAGTGTCGATGCCGCTTGATCAAGAACTGGCGGAAGCGGTTTCGGGGTGCGATGCAACCGTTTGCCGTCGTACCGGACCACAGGCTTCGGTGCGGCCTCGGCATGTCCATTCGCCTTGCCAGAGTTGGCGGTCGGCGTTGGCGGCGAAGCGTCCTGGACACCCAGTAAATCCGGTGCGTCAAGGTCACCTTCTCCAGCAATACCAACGAGCGTGAACAGCGCGTACCGGCGTGCGTAGGTCAATGCGGCGCCCATCTTGTGTGGGGCCGCCGTATCGCTGACAGGGCACACCGGCCAGTCGGACGAAACCCATTCTCCTGAGGTGTGGGCAAGGACAGTCGTCAGGCGAATGAGACCGGCTTCGTTGTCGATCGAGGTCGTCTGGACCGTTGCGATCTCGTGCTTGCCGAGGGCCTTTCGGATGATGTCGAGCCCGGACGACAGTGAGGCGTAGCGGAACGTGCGATCGCTCTCCCGCGGGAAGGGGGACCGGATGGTCGCAATCAGCGACTTCTCGGGGTTGGTGAGTTCGGCCTGAGCCTTCGCCAGAGCCCCAGCAATCGCGCCAATCGATTCACTGGACCGCTGCATGGCCAGCCTCCACCTCAAGGAGCTCGAAGCTGATGGCGCCTGACTTCGAGCGCTTGGCTCTGACGCCGTGCCCGGTTGCCTCCTTGGCGTCCTCCGGCATCAGCCCTTTGAGTTCGGCCTTGGCGCTCTCATGCTGGACGAAGGCGGTCCGCGTCTCGCGGAACAACGCCGCGAATTCAGCCCAGGCATTCGAACCGGTCATATCGACAATCCGTACCGCCTCGATGCGTGGACGCGGCGTCTCTGCCAAATAGAGGCGCGGCAGGTCCCCACTCTCGACGCAGCGCCAGAACTTCTTTTCGGCCGTCAGCAAAAGGTGCTGGTAGAGCGCGTCCGCCGGAACGGTGATCTCGACCCACTTGCCGCCGCCGGTAATGACCGACAGCACCGCGCTGCGGGCGTTGGTCACCCACATGTTGTGCTGGAGCTGTGCCATGTACTTCTCGGCTGCTCCTTCCTCGGAGAATGACCACGGCAGCATGAACTTGGCCTCGAAGACGGCTCCTGACTGTTCGACCATTCCGTCGAGGGTCGCGGCCATCCACCGAACCACCGGATGCCGGACCCGCAGCTGGACATCTTTGATTGCCTTTCCGGTCGTGCGCTGATACCAGAGACGGTTGAGTGGCTCGGTGGCCACACCGAGTTGCACGATGAGATTTTCCGACAGGTCCTGCGGCTCGATTTCGCCGCGCTTCTCGCGCCATAGGCGGATGAGGGACGGCTCGTCATTGCTCATGATGATGCGGGCATCGGAGCCGCCGATGAAGTGGCGGCGGTCGGGGCGGTGCCATTGTTGTGCTGAACTTGCCATTGTTACTTCTCCTACGCTTTGCGTAACCTTTGACCCTGTCCGATTCGTTGGTTTCGGCATTTGATCCAAAAGGGATCATCCAATATCCAAAGGAGGATCAACGAAACTCTTCGCTGCGACGTGCGGAGTCTCAGACTCACCTTCTCGCACCACGGCGGCATGAACGCAGGCTCATCATCCCCCGAGATACTTCCGCCATCGGAGCTACCGATGAAGTGGTAACGGTCCGGCCGGTGCCACTGTTGTGTCCAGTAACGCGTTATGCATTCTCCCAGTCGTCGAATGCGATTCGTTGCCGCTGAGGTCGTTTTTCCGCCGGATGCGCTGATTGAACAGCACCGAGGGGGCATGCCCTTGATGGTCACGGTAAGCGTCACCATAAGGACCATCCGTTCATCTTGAGATAGCATATGCTATGAAAAATAGCAAAAACAACGAAAAAGTCAATATGCGGCTTTCTGCCCTAACAAGTGCTCAGATACGAGCTGCTCGAGCGCTGATGCGTTGGACAGCAGAAGATCTTGCTAGGGAATCGATGCTGAGCGTTGCAACGATCCGCCGTGCCGAACTTACTGAATCCGAGACCTTAATGACGGCTGCAAATGATTTGGCGGTGCGCCGCGCGTTAGAGGCCGCCGGTGTCGAATTTATCGACGAAAACGGGGGAGGACCTGGCGTGCGGCTAAAGAAACCGGCCAAGAAACGCAGCTGAGCGACAATATTTTTTTTGCCGACGGGGCGAAGGATCCATCCTGATGCAATTTTGCGATGTGAGCATTCGAAACATTCGGGAGCTGGCTTGCGCGTTTTGGCGGAACGAAGCCACCGAAGGGCCTGAGGGAAGCGATTGCACCTGCTTTTTCTGGCGGGAACAAATAACGAACCAACTGGTCGATTTTGGAAAAACGAACCCAATTTCTCCTGGAACTTAAAATCGGGTCCGTACTCTTTGAACAGCCCTCTCGTGGACGGCGTGCGATTTTGGCGGAACGAACCCAATTTCGCATCAAAACCTTCCATCAAACAGACAGCGTGTCACGTCATTACGGAGCCCTGCCGTCGCACTCCCAGCTTCGTCGCGGAATTCCCGGTTAAGTGATTAGAAATTCCCTGTTCTTTTTGCGTAGGGAATTCTATCGCAACCGCTTGGCAGCCCAAGGCTTTTCGGCAAGCTCGGTCGGCAGGAGCCCTTAAGATAGCCGAAATTCCCTGCTGAATTCCCTGTTAGCAGGGAAGTTTGCACTACATTAACGCTTCACAAGCTGACGGTTGGTCAGAGTCAGTCAGCCGGGAACCTTGCTCATGTTGACCCGCCGCGCGGTTGTCGCTGCGTCCTGTCTTTTTGCGACCCGACCCCGACTATCGCGCGCGCAGACCCTGAAAAAGTCGGCGCACCTCATTGTCGGTTTTCCGGCGGGAGGTGCGACTGATCTCATTGCACGCATCCTGGCGGACAGGCTGCGGGGATCTTATGCGCCGGCGGTGATTGTCGAGAACAAGCCGGGCGCGGCCGCGCGGGTCGCCATTGATTACGTCAAGAACGCTGAGCCTAACGGCAGCGAAATTCTATTCACCCCGGATTTCCCGCTTACGGTCTATCCGCACAGCTTCCGCGTGCTGAGTTACGATCCGATCCGCGATCTGGCTCCGGTTGCGCCCGTCGCGCATTCGAGCCTCACTTTCGTTGTCGGGCCGGCCGTGCCCGCCAGTGTAGTGTCACTTCCCGATTATATTCGATGGTGCAAGTCCAATCCGGAGAACGCTATTTTTGCCACCACCTCGGCTGGTGGAACACCGCATTTCGTTGGAGTCATGCTCGCTGCGGCAGCAAGGATTCCGCTGACTCCGATCCACTATCGCGGCGGCGCACCGGCGTTGCAGGACCTTATCGGCGGGCATGTCCCTGCAAGCGTAAATCCGATAAGTGAAACACTGCCGTTGGCCACCGCGGGAAACGTGCGAATTTTGGCGGTGGCGAGTTCACATCGCTCGAAGTTCCTACCGGATACGCCCACGATGCGCGAGCTTGGATATGACGTCGCTGTCGATAGTTGGCTTGGCACTTTTGTTCCAGCGGGAACACCACGAGACGTGGTCCAGACGTTGAACGCGACAATCGGCAAGGCCGTCCAGTCACCCGATTTGATCGAAAATCTGGCGAGGATCGGCAATGAACCGAAGTTCGAATCACCGGATCAATTTGCAATGACGGTCCGGCGTGACATGGAGCGTTGGGGCCCCGTGGTCAAAGCCTCGGGATTTGTCGCCGACGAATAGGCATCAGCCGCGTCCATCCCAGACCACACAGCCTGGAACCTCCACAGCAGCAGTTGAGCAACCGCAGTATGTCCACTTCGGCCCTTTCCAAGATCGATTCGCCTTACGCGTGGGCACGTCTTGCAGCGTCGGTCATGTTTGCGACGGTGGGCGGCGCAGGAATGTGGTCGATGCCGGTCGCGCTTCCGGCAGTGCAGGCCGAATTCGGGGTCATGCGGGGAAGCGCGTCCCTCCCTTTCACGCTTACCATGCTGGGCTTCGCATTTGGCGGCGTTCTGATGGGGCGCTTGCAGGATCGCTATGGTGTAGCGGTGCCAGCGATCTTGGGAGTGGTTGCGCTCACGTTCGGATTTGGCAGCGCTTCCCTCTCCCCCAGCTTGTGGATTTTCGCGCTGAGCTATCTGGTCATCGGCTTCGGTGCGTCCGCGACCTTCGGCCCGATAATGGCGGACGCCTCCTTCTGGTTCACGACGCGGCGAGGGTTTGCCGTCGCCATCGCAGCGGCGGGCAACTATCTCGCCGGCACAGTCTGGCCGCCCATCATCCAGCACGGGGTTGCAACCGAAGGCTGGCGCGCAACCCACATGACTATAGGTATTGCCTGTCTGCTGCTCATGCTGCCGCCACTCGCGCTTTTCCGGCAGAGGGCCCCGCGCACGGCGCCCGCTTCCACGAATGTGTCAAGAACCCCTGATCTCGGACTACCGCCAGCCGCCCTGCAGACTCTGCTTTCCATCGCAGGATTCGCCTGCTGCGTTGCAATGGCAATGCCTCAGGTTCATATCGTCGCTTACTGCGGCGATCTCGGCTACGGAGTAGCGCGCGGCGCAGAAATGCTGTCTCTCATGCTCGGTTTCGGTATCGTCAGCCGGATCGGATCAGGCTTCATTGCCGATCGCATCGGAGGCCTCAAGACACTCCTTTTAGGCTCAATCGCTCAGGGTACCGCGCTTGTTCTCTACATGCTGTTCGACGGTTTGTTCTCGCTTTACGCCATCTCGGCTCTTTTCGGTCTTTTCCAGGGTGGCATCGTACCGAGCTACGCATTCATCATTCGCGAATATTTTCCGCCAAAGGAGGTCGGCACACGCCTTGGCGTCGTCCTCATGCTGACGCTGTTCGGCATGGCTTTGGGTGGCTGGATGTCAGGCGCGATATTCGATTACTTCGGCTCCTATCGGGCAGCCTTCGTAAATGGCCTCGGCTGGAACGTTCTCAATTTCGGAATCGCCGCCTGGCTCCTCACACGCAATCGCAGACGCGCAGCTTTCGCATAAAGTGCAACGTCGCTACTCGCCCTTGATATTCGATTCCCGGACTGCACGACCATATTCGTCGAGCAAGCGACGCAATTCGTTCGCGAACGCGGCGCCGCATCTGCCGACAGGGTAGACGCCAAGCGCGGCGAGTTTCTGCTTTACATCCGGCGCTTCCATTGCGGCGGTAAACCATTGAACGAGCTCCGAAACGAGAGCCCCGGATGTTTTTGCCGGAACAACAGTCCCGAACCATACATCGGCTTCAAATTCGCCGTAGCCGAGTTCAGCGACCGCAGGGACGTCCGGCAAGGCGCTGATGCGCTTCGCCGAGGTGGTCGCAAGGGCGCGCAACTTACCGTCGCTTATTTGATCGATCACTTCGGAATAATTCACCAGGGCTGAATCGACATGCTGCCCCAGCAGCGCATTTACGGCGGGCGCGTTGCCATTGTATGGCACGTGAATCATGTTCACGCGCGCCATGTGCTTGAGTACTTCGAACGCAATGTGCTGCGTCGTAGCTGGGCCAACACTTGCGAGCGTGAATCGACTAGGTTGCTTCCGGGCTGCTTCCAACATCTCGGAGAGACTGTGAAACGGTGAAACGGAATTCACGACGATCACCTGAGGCGAGGAAACAAGCTGGCAGACCGGCTCGAAGCTCGTGAGCGGATCGTAGGAAAGCTTGCGCAGATGAGGATTGATGATAAAGGCGTTGGCATTGAACAATACCGTGTTGCCATCCGGAGCTGCGTGGGCAGTCGCCTCGGTAGCGATGAGGCTTCCGGCGCCGGGTCTGTTCTCGATCAATGTATTGATGCCGTGGGACTTGCCGATTTCGTCCGCGAGCAGGCGCGCCAGGATATCCGCCGTTCCGCCCGGCCCGAACGGCACCACGAACCTGACGGTCCGGTTCGGTTGCGCGACCGCAGTCGCACTTAGAACGACCGCAGCGAATGCTGCTATGAAGACGCCTCGTTTATGCAATGCCCGCTCCCGCCTCAAATCCGATGCAAGTAGCGTGACTTCAGCCTCGCCTCACTCATGCGCGCCGCTTGAAATAGGCGGTGCGGTCGAGTCGATAGACGCGACGAGCATTTGTTTCGAAGACTTTGCGCCGATCGGCGTCGGTTAGCTGCACGGCGTCGACGTAGCGTTTTGTATCATCAAAGTAATGGCCTGTCGTAGGATCGATGCTGCGCACAGCACCGACCATTTCCGAGGCGAACAAAATATTGTCGATCGGAACGACCTTGAACAGCAGATCGATGCCGGCCTGATGATAGACACAGGTATCGAAGTATACATTCTTCAGAAGCTGATCCAGCGGAGGGCGTTTCATGTCCTGCGCGAGGCCCCGGTACCGCCCCCAGTGATAAGGCACCGCTCCTCCGCCATGTGGGATTATGAAGCGCAATGTCGGGAAATCCTTGAACAGGTCCGACATGATGAGCTGCATGAAGACCGTCGTGTCGCCAGTGAGATAATGAGCGCCGGTGCCCTGGAAGTTTGGATTGATGGAAGCGCTGACATGGATCATCGCCGGGACATCAAGCTCGACGAGCTTTTCGTATAGAGGGTAGTACCAGCGATCGGTGATCGGCGGATCGCGCCAATAGCCCCCGGTCGGATCCGGATTGAGATTGACGCCGACAAAGCCATAGGACTTCACGATCCGCTCAAGCTCGTCGATGCAGTTATCCGGCCGCACACCTGGGGACTGCGGCAGTTGCCCGACTCCAATGAAGCTGTCGGGGTACAACTGGGTAAGTCGATAGATCAATTCGTTGCAAGCGCGCGACCAATCGGCACTCGTCTCGGCTGTGCCGATGTGGTGCCCCATCGCACCCGCCGTCGGTGAGAAGATGCTGACGTCCGTGCCGCGCTCTTGCTGAAACTTAAGCTGAGGCTGAACGCTCTCGCGTAGTTCGTCGTCGCTGATTTTGATGCTTGCCAGCAACGGCTTCGCACCCTCCCCTTTGAGAGCAGCAATCTGGGCTTGACGAAAAACCGCAAGCTGCTTCGGAGAGGTCGTATAATGACCGTGAATATCGATCACGAGCATTTTTGCACTGGCCTGCTGGGCCATGGCCTGAAATGCCGGCCCTCCGGCAAGCATCAGTGCGCCAGCGCCCTTGATCCAGTCGCGCCGAGAAACATTCATGCTCCCCTCCCCTTTTTTTCCGTCCGCTATATCAAGCAAGCTATAGCGCGGTTCCGCCGCGACTCCAGCCCCTCGCCCGATCACCATAGATTTCATAGCCGCCGTCAGTCACGACCGCGGTATCCTCAAGCTTGATGAAGCCACGGCGGGGATGCAGCAGCGTCGTCTCGACTGAGATCACCATCCCGGCTTCAAGCGGCCGACGAGCGTCGTCATCCGGGTAAGGCACCGGCCCGCTGTTTGTCAGCCGTGGCGCCTCGTGGCTAACGAGGCCCATGCCATGGGCAAGAAAATGCAGATGATTATGCTGTCGCGAGCGCCGCACCAGAGCGGCGGCATAGATGTCGCCGCCCATCGCGCCCGCCTTGATCGCGCGGAAGGCAGTTTGCTGAACCTCCTCGATTTCACCCAATAGCTCGTCAAGTTCAGCGTCCGGCTCGCCGAGAATCGCCATGCGTGCGACATCGCCGATGTAGCCGTGGTAGTTGCCGCCGGAGTCAAGCGACAACACATCCCCCATTTCCCAAGTCTGCGGTGAAGGCGCACGATTGTGGCTCGCGCCAGCCGCGATCAAGCAATACTCGAAGGTCAATCCGCGGTTGGTCTCCTCCCGGCGAAGCGCCTCGGTGAGCTCCTCCTTGCTGGTACCAGGTCCATGATCGGCGATCACGGCCATCATGGAATCGATAACGTGATCTGAGGCAATGCGCAGCTTTTCGAGCTCATCAGGACTCTTCCGCGCTCGCTGCCGCTCCAGCACAACGAGAGCATCAGCAACCTCGGCCTCAGGAAAGGCCGCGCGCAACGCCACGCCCGCATCAAATGGCAGAAACGCTGCCTCAACCCCAATCCGCCGCAATGGCGCGCCGAGCCGGCGCAAATAGTGGATCGCTTTCTCGATGGCATCGATCGATCCCGAAGCGGAGGTCTGTGCATTTGCAACCCAGAACGGCTTCACCTCGCGCTGGAACCCCTCCAGCCGATGACCGAAATAGGCGGCCTTCTCCAAGGCACCCTTGACATAGACGAAGACCGGCAAATAGCGGCTGAGGCCCATGGCGTCCATGTAATCGAAGAAGAAGGCACGATGCCCGCCGAGCAGGTATTGGACGTTATGCTTCGAGGTCACGACCAGCACGTCGAAGCCAGCTTCGTCCAGAAGCCGATCGAGCCTGTCTGCGTCGAATGGCACGTTCGGCACAGGCTTGGATTTGTCGGCTGATGTGACCATCATGCATCTCCGAACGCTTGCTGGCTTCAACCATCAGCGTAAGCTGCGTCGCGCCACCGAATGTCACGTTAGTCAGGATATACCGCCCAAGGGATCAAAACGAGGCCCCCCGCTCGGCGCATATCCGCGTCTCGCCGCCGCACTGCGTCAAAATGGGCTTTGCTTGCTGACCGAGATAAGGAGCGTAGACTGGGGTGCAAGCAAATCTTGAACGACTGCGGGCTCATGAGCAATTTCTTCGAAGATGCCTTGAAGGGTCGCGTTGACGAGATGATCGACGCGTGCACGCGTTGCGGTAAGTGCGTCGAGGCCTGTCCGGTCAAGACACCCGCAGGTGTGGTGGCCCCAGCGCAGGAAGTCATCAGCGGCGTCATCGATATCCTGCGAACGGGCGATGGCCCGACCGCCTCCCGCCGCTGGGCCTCAACCTGCATGCTCACCGGCGACTGCATCGAAGCCTGCGATTATGGCGTGAATCCTCGATTCCTGCTCGCCACGGCGCGGCTCGCCATGAAGAAGGCAAATACGGCGCCGCATGAGCAGCGCCGGGAAGGAGTTGAGCAGTTCCGCAATCTTAGTCGCGACGTGAGTGTCCAGTCGCGGATGCAGCTCTCCGACGAGGCCCTGAGGCGACTTGGGCAACGAGTCGCTGGCGGCAGCAAGGGCCGCTCCGGTTCCGCTGGCGGGCCGCCAGACTTCGTCTTCTATACGGGATGCAATCTCTTGAAGACCCCGCACATTGCTTTGCTGGCGCTTGATATTATGGACGCGCTCGGCGTCAGCTATGAGGTAATGGGGGGGCCGACCCATTGTTGCGGCGTAGGTCAGTTGCGAACGGGCGACACCGCTGTCTCCGCCAGCATGGCGGAGAACACCCTGAAAAAGCTCGCCCGATCCGGCCAAGTTCTGTCGTGGTGTGCCAGTTGCCAGGTCCAGTTCTCCGAGGTGATGTTGCCGGCCTATGAGCGCCAAGTCGGCAGTCGTCCGTTTGAGATGACACCGTTCATGCGATTTCTCGTTGAGCGGCTCGATGACTTGCGGCCTCTGTTCCGCCAGCCTGTCACCATGAGGGTCGCCTTGCATCGCCATCCCGGCATTCCGGGTGTCGTCGAAGCCGCTGTCGCGCTACTTGAAGCCATTCCCGGGATCAAGCTCGTCGACCTCAACCAGCCGGCTATCGGCCTGATGAGCAATGCCTTACGAACGCTGCCTGAGTACAAGAAGCAGCTTCAGCTCAAGGAACTTGAAGCCGCGAGAGAGGCCAACATTGATGCACTGGTCGCGGTCTATCATGTCGACCACCGTGAATTGTGCGCCCACGAGCGCGACTGGCCGTTCCAAATCCTCAATCTCCTCGAGATCGTCGGCGCCAGCATGGGGCTTGCCTACCCGGACCACTACAAGCGGCTCAAAATTCTGCAGGATGTTGATCTCATCATGGCCGAATGCCATGATCTGCTGGCTCATCATCAGGTCGACAGCGAAGCAGCACGGGCGTCCATCAGAGCGATGTTGGATGACCAACCGCTGCCGCTACAGGGCACAGCGGTGAGCCCCTTGGCTCACTGAAGATCCGCCCTCTTCGCGTGTGGTGCCGTGTCACGCCACTTGGCGTGCCGGAGCAACGGGAACCTCGTCCGGACGACTGCTCTTGTCGGCGAAAAATTCAGGGCCCAGCAATTCGACTCGGTTCCGGCCGCGCTCTTTGGCGCGATAGAGCGCCTGATCGGCCTTCCATAGCAGATCGGACAAGTCGGGAGTCGCGCCTTCATAAACCGCTAGGCCGATGCTGACGGTGGCACAAACATGCTCGTCTTCTATCACTTCGGCATTGCTGGCAAACGTCGCCCTCACCCGCTCAGCAATCGACAATGAATTTTCGGGGCTGACGCCGTAAAGCACCGCCGCGAACTCCTCACCACCAAACCTGCCTACGAAGTCGGTCGAGCGGATCACCGACTTGGTAGTGGCCGCAAGTATCTGCAGCGTTTGGTCGCCGATTGCGTGGCCATGACGATCATTGATCATCTTGAAATTATCAAGATCAAGAAAGAGCACGGCGGCTTTCACCGGCTTATTTCCAAAGCTTTGCGTCCAGCGTTCATTTTCCGCCATGAAACCGCGCCGGTTCCAGATTCCGGTCAGCGGGTCAATCAAAGCGGCCGTCTTGTGCATATAGGCCGTACACTCCTTCGCCATGGCCATCAGAATGAAGGCGATCGCGATTGTAAACAGCAGCGCTTCGGAGCTCAAAACAGTGAGCCATACGCTGCCAAACAGCGCTTCGGTACCTGCGGGATGCGGCATCATCACACTGAGCGGCGTGCGCAACAGAAACAGAGCGCCGTGCGCGAACAACATAAAGCTTGCGGGCAAGCGAGACACGAGTTGCCCACGGCTGTTGCGCCAGATTTCTGCGGCCGCAAGCCAGTTGTACGTGGCGATGATGGCGGCGCTGAGCACTGCGCGCAAAGTTACCGAGTCCGCAATTTCCGGCATTCGACAGGCGACAAGCCAGATAATCGCGCCTTCGACGACGAAGATGAGATTGACCCGATGTCCGCCGAACAAGCGGGCTCCGGCCCAAGTGACAGCGAACGATGTCAGCAGAATTGCGTTAGCAACGTCGATCGTAAGGACGTCCGGCAGGACCTTGTACATGCCGAACAGGGCGATTGACGCTGCACGGAGAAGGTGCGCGCTGCCCCACCAAGCGACCGCTTTGATTTCTGTGTTCTGCACCCATGTGAACAACAGAAGCAGTCCCAGCATGGCCTCGACGTAGACTGACACAGTAAACAAGGCGCTTACGTCTTCGAACATGCTATCGACTCGGTTGTGCGACTTTGGGGCAATTTGGCTTCTACGCGTGCAGGCTATCGTGCGGTTCCGTTAGAATGTCTGAACGGTTCCCGGCACCGCCGCTTCATTTCTCGGGAGGGTTGACGATCCCTTGTTTACTGATCTGAAACTTTATCGATACGCACAGGCGGTCCGCGAAGACGATCGTTATTGCCACGAGAAGCTGAACTGTTCCGATAGATGACCGCGTCGGGACATGCCGCGCGTGATGGCGCGCCTGCAGTCGTTTGGTTCCGCGATGACCTCCGGATATCTGACCATCCTGCGCTTGCGGCAGCGGCAAGATCGGGTCGGCCGGTCATTTGCGTCTACGTGCTCGACGACGCGAACCCTAGTCTACGCAAGCTTGGCGGTGCCGCTCGTTGGTGGCTTTGCAGGATCATTACGCGCTCTCGATAGATCACTGCGCGATCGCGGCGGAATGCTGGTGTTACGGCAAGGCGCAGCCGACGCGGTAATTCCTGAGCTTACAGAAACGACGGGTGCGCGTGAACTCTATATCAATCGACGCCATGACAAAGTCGGAGCGGCTATCGATCACGCGGTGCAGGAGCGACTTCGCGAGGTGGGTGCCGAAGTTACCCAATTTCAGGCAAACTTGCTGCATGATCCCCGTGAGGTGCGCACGAACACGGGTCTCCCGTTTCGAGTGTTCACGCCGTTCTGGCGCCGTCTCCAGGCGATGGGCGAACCGCGTACGCCGATTGCCGCACCGCCGCGGATCAACGGCGTCTCCGGTATTGATAGTGATTCGTTGTCATCATGGCGGTTGGAGCCGACACATCCGGATTGGGCGGCCAGCATGCGTGACAGCTGGACGCGGGGCGAGGCCGGTGCTCAGTCTCGTTTGAGTACTTTTCTCGACCACGGCATCGCCGGGTATGCGGATTTGCGAGACCGGCCCGACCTCGACAACACCTCGCGTCTTTCCCCGCACTTGCGTTTTGGCGAAATCAGTCCGTTTCAAGTCTGGCACAGCTGCCGACTTGCATTAAACGCACACGGCAAAATGCGCGCGACCGATATCGATAAGGTATTGTCGGAGCTTGCCTGGCGCGAATTCTGTTGGCATCTCCTTCATCATCACCCGGACCTCGCGACGCGGAATTTCAATCCGCAATTCGACACCTTCCCGTGGCGCAACGACGATAAAGCGCTTTCCGCCTGGCAGCGCGGGCGTACGGGCTATCCGATTGTCGACGCCGGAATGCGGCAGCTGTGGACGACCGGCTGGATGCACAACCGCGTGCGTCTGATCACGGCTTCGTTCTTGATCAAGCACCTGCTCATGGATTGGCGCACGGGCGAGCAATGGTTCTGGGACACCCTCGTCGATGCCGACGTCGCCAACAATCCGGCAAATTGGCAATGGGTGGCGGGTTCCGGAGCTGACGCCGCACCGTATTTCCGAATCTTCAACCCAATTCTCCAGGGAGAGAAGTTCGATCCGCAGGGAGGCTATGTGAGGCACTTCATCCCTGAACTTGCAGGGTTGCCCGACGCGGCACTCCAAGCGCCCTTCACGGCGGCGCCGCTGGAACTTGCAAGTGCGGGCGTGACGCTCGGCGAGCGCTATCCAAAGCCGCTTGTCGAGCACAAGGCTGCCCGTGCGCGGGCGCTTGCGGCGCTGGCGACTCTGAAACAGAGCAACGAATGAAACGATTGCGCGGCTCTCGATCGGCGCCGGAACGTTCTTGTCCCGGCCCCATTGAGAGAAAAAGCGCCTCCAGCTTGTCGCCGCAAGCGTTCCTCGATAGGTTGCCGCTTCGCTGCAAACGCGGCCATGGATTGAAAATTTCGATGCAAGTTCGCGACGGAATCGTCGAAGCTATCGGCAACACCCCGCTGATCAAGCTCAAACGCGCCTCCGAAGAGACGCGCTGCACGATCTTGGGTAAAGCTGAGTTCATGAATCCGGGTCAATCCGTCAAGGATCGCGCCGCGTTATTCATTATCGAAGATGCGGTGAAGCACGGCAGCCTCCGCAACGGCGGGGTTATCGTTGAAGGAACTGCCGGCAACACCGGCATCGGCTTGGCGCTCGTCGGCAATGCTCTGGGTTTTCGCAGCATCATCGTTATTCCCGACACGCAAAGCCAGGAAAAGAAGGACATGCTTCGCCTCTGTGGGGCCGAGCTTGTCGAGGTGCCTGCGGTGCCTTACGCGAGTCCAAATAACTACGTGAAGATTTCCGGCCGTCTCGCCGGCGAGCTCGCCAAGACGGAGCCGCACGGCGCTATCTGGGCGAACCAGTTCGACAATGTCGCCAACCGAAACGGCCACATCGCAACGACCGGCCCAGAAATCTGGAACCAAACCGACGGCAAAATCGACGGGTTCGTCTCGGCGGTTGGGACCGGTGGCACGCTTGCCGGAATTGCCATTGCGCTCAAGGAGCGGAACAAAGCCGTGAAGATCGCACTGGCAGACCCGATGGGCGCTGCCCTCTACAGCTACTACACCACCGGCGTGCTCAAGTCGGAAGGTTCATCGATTACCGAAGGGATTGGCCAGGGCCGCATCACCAAGAATCTTGAAGGCGCGCCCGTTGATCTCGCGTATCAGATCTCTGACAGGGAGGCCGTGTCGATTATCTTCGATCTTCTTGAGCATGAAGGCCTGTGTCTTGGCGGGTCGTCCGGCATCAATGTGGCGGGGGCAATTCGGCTCGCGCGCGAACTCGGGCCGGGGCACACCATCGTCACGGTGCTATGCGATTATGGCACCCGCTATCAGACTAGGCTGTTCAATCCGGAATTCCTGCGATCGAAGGGCCTGCCGGTTCCACCGTGGCTGGAGCGAAAATCGACCATCAAGATGCCCTTCGAGAAAGCGTGATATCAGAGGCCTCTCCTCGCAGCCTCCTCCCAGCACGACACGGAAACGCAGCCGATGATCTTCCCGCCTCCCCATCCGATCTCCAGGTGGCTCGTGACTACCGAATGGCTTGCTGCCAATCTCAGTGCGGATGGTCTCGTCGTGCTGGACGGCTCGTATTATCTCCCAACGATGAACCGGGATGCAGCAGCGGAATATCGCGCCGGCCATATTCCAGGGGCACTTCGTTTCGACATCGATGCTATCTCGGACCATTCGATTGACTTGCCGCACATGCTGCCGACGCCCGAGTACTTTGCCGATGCGGTCGGCAAGCTCGGCATTGGGAACGGCGACACCATCATCGCTTACGACGGACACGGCATGTTTTCATCGCCACGCGTGTGGTTCACGTTTCGCCTGTTCGGCGCGGAGAATATCTTCATCCTCGAAGGCGGATTGCCGAAATGGCGTGCGGAAGGCCGACCGATCGAAGCCGGCCAAGTGAGCCGCCCCCCGAAGACGTTCACCACTCGCAAGCGTGGTGAAGTCGTGGCCTCGGTTGATCGGATCCGAGAGGCACTTGCGACCCGGAGTGCCCAAGTGGTCGACGCGCGCGCCGCCGACCGTTTTCGCGGCGAAGCGCCGGAGCCGCGGCCCGGGCTGCGTTCCGGCCATATGCCCGGTTCTTTCAACGTGCCGTCGAGCGCGATCGTGAACAATGGCACGCTGCTTCCGCCCGACCAACTTCGACAAGCATTCCAGGCGGGAGGCGTAAACCTCGATCGGCCCGTCATTACGAGTTGCGGTTCGGGCGTATCGGCCGCGATCCTCTGGCTCGCGCTAGATGCCCTCGGCAAGGAACCGGCCGCGCTCTACGACGGCTCCTGGTCCGAATGGGGATCGCGACCCGATCTGCCGGTCGCGATCGGACCCGCCTGACCGCGAACGGCGACAGTGATCCGACCTTCCGGCCTGTCTCCAAATCCGGGCTTCGCCGCAAAACGCTCCAAGCCGAGCAGGCAATGTGCGATCAATGAAGTATCTGGCTTAAAAACAACTTCGTCCGCTCGTTCTGCGGATTTGCAAAGAACTCGCCAGGTTCGTTGATCTCGATGATCTGACCCTCATCCATGAATACGATACGGTCAGCAACCTGCCGCGCAAATGTCATTTCATGCGTTACGACCAGCATGGTCATGCCATCGACCGCAAGCTGTACCATCGTATCGAGCACCTCCTTCACCATTTCAGGGTCGAGCGCCGACGTCGGCTCGTCGAACATCATAAGCTTCGGTCCCATGCAGAGTGCCCGCGCTATGGCGACGCGCTGCTGTTGCCCGCCGGACAGTTGGCCCGGGTACTTACCCGCCTGCTCGGGAATTTTGACGCGCTCGAGCAGCGCCATCGCCCGTTCTTCCGCCGATTTCCTTTGCTCGCCGCGCACATGAATTGGCGCCAGCGTGCAGTTCTCCAGTACCGTGAGATGCGGAAATAGATTGAAGTGCTGGAAAACCATTCCGACTTCGCGCCTGATCGCATCGATGCGCCGCGTATCCTTCGTCAGAGGCATGCCATCGACCACGACTTCGCCTCGCTGAAACTCCTCAAGCCCATTGATGCAGCGCAGCAGGGTCGATTTGCCGGATCCTGACGGACCGCAGATGACGATACGCTCGCGTCGTCCTACTTTGATGTTAATGTCTGCAAGAACGTGGAACTCGCCGTACCATTTGTGCAAGCCGGCAATCTCGACGGCGGCGTCGGGCGAATGCTGGTCATTTTCTCCGCGGCTCATCGGCGATCCCCGACCGCAAGCCGCACTTCGATTCGGCGCGCATACCTCGACATGGCGTAGCAACACCCGAAGTAGACCAAAGCTGCAAAGACATAACCGGTAGCGCTTGTCACCGGCGTCGACCATTGAGGATCGGCTCGTGCCACCTCAATGGTCTTGAGAAAATCGAAAATGCCGACGAAAAAGACCAGCGTCGTATCCTTAAATAATGAAATATAACTGCTGACGATATTCGGGATTGTCACTTTGAGTGCCTGCGGCAAAACAATCAGACGCAGCGATTGCCAATAGCCTAATCCGAGGACGTACGCCGCCTCGTGCTGGCCCTTTGGAATGGATTGCAGGCCGGCACGCACCACCTCCGCCATATAGGCCGAAGCGAAGAGCGCGACGCCGACCAGCGCGCGCATCAGCTTATCCGGCGACCAGGCTTCCGGCAGAAACAGCGGCAACATGACGCTTGCCATGAACAGCACCGTGATCAACGGCACACCGCGCACGAATTCGATATAGACCGTCGATAGCAACCTCACGGCTGGCAAGTGCGAGCGTCGCCCCAAAGCGAGCAGGATACCAATCGGCAGTGACGCCACGATGCCAACCGCTGCCACGACAATCGTGACCATCATGCCACCCCACAAGGTGGTGTCCACGATCGGAAGTCCGACAGCCTCGAAGCCGTGCAGGAGCACAAAAGATGCGATCGGCAACACAACGAAGAAATAGATCGCTCCAATATCGCGGCGCGGTGCGCCGAGCCACAACAGCCAGCCAGTACCGAATGCCAGGAGCGTGAAAAACAGATCGACCCGCCAACGCTCGGCGATCGGGTAGGAACCATAGATGATATAGGAGAAGCGGTCCGCGATGAACGGCCAGCAGGCGCCGACCTCCGGCCGCTCCGGTGTCGCGAGACAGGCCTCGCGATCCGACCCACTCCATACCGCATCGATGAAGAGAAAATCGATCAGCGGCGGAATCACCCACATGAGCACCAATACGATCAGGATCGTGAGCAAGGTGCTTCCGAGGTCTGGAAATAAATTGGCTCTGGCCCAGCCCAGAACGCCAATGCTTGTCGCCGGCGGCGCTACGAACGGAGGTGCGGTGGACCGCACATAGGCGAGCGGCCCACCACCCTGACCCGGCGGGGTCGCGCCCACAGGCGTACTCGTCGCCGTCATCTCTCCACCAAGGCAAAACGGCGGCCATACAAATTCATCGCCAGCGAGGTTATGAGGCTGAACGCCAGATAAACGGCCATGGTGATCACCACGACCTCGACCGCCTGTCCCGTGATATTGAGCACCGTTCCTGCAAAGATCTGCACCAAATCCGGATACCCGATGGCCACGGCAAGCGAGGAGTTTTTGGTAAGGTTCAAATATTGATTGGTGAGCGGAGGGATAATCACGCGCATCGCCTGGGGAATGATGATCAGCCGCAACGTCTGCAAGCGACCGAGGCCCAGTGCCTGTGCCGCCTCCGTTTGCCCATGCGACACCGACAATAGGCCGGCCCTCACAGTCTCGGCGATGAACGCCGCCGTATAGACCGAAAGTCCCAACAGCAGGGCAATGAATTCCGGAAGGATTTCGATTCCGCCGCGAACATTGAAACGACCGACCGCCGGGTAATCGAATGTGAACGGCCCGCCCATGACGAGAAGCGCGAGCGCCGGCAACGCCAGAACGATGGCTAATGTGCCCGCGAACCGCCCCGTTACTGAATTTCGCAATCGTTCGCTGCGTGAAGCCGCCAGATTGAAGACAACAGCGCCCACGATCGCGGCGACCAGCGGAATAACAATCTGCGTCCCGCTAGCGAACAGCAGTCGCGGCCCGAATAAGCCGCGGTTATTGAGGATGATGCCACCGGGCAGCGAAAGGCTTGTGCTGATATCTGGCAGAGCTTTGAGAACGGCATTGTACCAAAACAACAACTGCAGGAGCAGCGGTACATTGCGGATAAACTCGACATATCCGCCGGCGAGTCGCGCAACCAAGAAATTTTTCGACAGCCGCGCGACGCCGATCGTGAACCCGAGGATGGTGGCCAGCACGATGCCGATTGCGGCGACCAGAAGCGTATTGAGAAAACCAACCCAGAAAGCGCGACCGAAGGTCGAGGAATGCGCGTCGTAATCGATCAATGTCTGGCTGATGTCGAACCCGGCAGTGGCATCCCAGAAATCGAACCCGGATGCCACCTTTGCACGCGCAAGGTTTTCCACAGCATTGTGGATCGCACCATAGGCCAAAAGCCCGATGGTAAGACAAAGCGCCGCTTGTAGCGCGAGACCTCTCAGTTTCGGATTACGATAAAATGGGATGGCAGGGGCATCGGCCCGCGATAGCGCCATTACCGCCCCGCGCCGAATCAGCGAATTGGCGGGGCGTATTGAACGCCACCTTTGTTCCATAGCGCGTTGAGGCCGCGAGCGATCTTGAGTGCCGAGCCTTGTCCTACATTGCGATCGAATACTTCGCCGTAATTGCCCACCAGTTTGACGATGCGATAGACCCAATCCTTCGTTAGCCCGAGGCGCTCACCGAAATTGTCCTCGGCCCCGAGCAGCCGTCTTATCTCGGGATTCTCCGACTTCATCTGCTCGTCGACATTCGCTCGATTGACGTTCAGCTCTTCTGCATTGAGCATGGCGAACAGCACCCATTTGACGATATCGAACCACTGATCGTCGCCGTGACGCACAAATGGGCCTAGTGGCTCCTTCGAAATGATTTCCGGCAAAACAACATGGTCTTCCGGCTTGGCGAGCTTGAGCCGAACGCTATAGAGGCCGGACGCATCGGTCGTGAACGCATCGCAGCGGTTGGTCTCGTACGCCTTGATGGTTTCGTCGAGGCTCGCAAACGTCACGGTCTTGAGGCGCATGCGATTCGCGCGGAAATAGTCCGCGAGGTTGAGCTCGGTGGTCGTGCCCTGCTGGACGCAGACCGCCGCATCGTTGAGTTCGAGCGCCGAGTTGAGCTTTAGCGATTTCCGGATGAGGAAGCCTTGCCCATCGTAGTAATTGATACCGGTCGCGTTCAATCCGAGTTGCGTATCACGGATGAGCGTCCATGTTGTATTGCGGACCAGCACATCGACGTCGCCGGTTTGCAAGGCGGTGAAACGAACTTGCGCGCTAAGAGCAGCGAACTTCACCTTGCCGGCGTCATTGAAAATCGCCGCCGCGATCGCACGGCACAGATCGACATCGAAACCGCTCCAGTTGCCTTGCGCGTCGACAATCCCGAAGCCGGCAAGCTGGCCGTTACCGCCGCAGTTGAGAACGCCGCGCTGCTTGATGATGTCGAGAGTGCCGGCCGCGGCGGCGCCTGACATCATGATCGCCGCGGCCGCCGCGAGCATCCCGTTGCCCAACAGCCTCATCTTGAGTCTCCCTGCCGTCATCTGCGATCCGTTGCAAATCAAATATCATGTACGATGAGTTCAATCCGCTCTGCAAAGAAGCGGTATCCACGCCACATGGGACCTGGGCGCCCGGCCATGTTCATGTTCCGAATTCTGCCACGCCTTTGCGATGTTCGCTGTTCCCACGTGCCATCTAGAGGCCCGTTGCCGACCAACGTCAAGGGGTTGACGCCGCCGCACAATCCCGACGTAAATGGCCGCCTTTCGTTCTGGCAGCGCGGTCGGTTCCCACCCCAAGCCTGATGCCGAGGCAAGCAGTATGAAGAAGAAAGACGGCCGCGATGATCGCGCCGGGCGCGATTTCCGGATGGCAACCCGGCTTGCAAACGGCGGGCGTGACCCGTTTGCCCACCATGGCTACGTCAACACACCCGTCTACCACGCCTCGACGATGCTCTATCCCAGCGCGGAGGATTACCTTGCGCAACGCAGTCGCTATCACTATGGCCGGCGCGGGACGCCGACCTCGGAAGCATTGCAGAACGCGCTCGCCGAGATTGAGGGACCGCAGTGCGAGGCAGTGGCGCTGTTGCCGTCGGGACTGGCGGCAATCTCCATGGCTTTGCTCTCGGTGGTGCGTGCCGGCGATAACGTGCTCGTCACCGACAGCGCCTACGGCCCGACGCGAAAGTTCTGCAATACCATTCTCACACGTTATGGCGTGACCACGACTTACTACGACCCGACCGTCGGAGCCGGCATTGCGTCACTCTTCCAACCGAACACTACTGCGGTGTTTGTCGAAAGTCCCGGGTCGCTGACATTCGAGATCCAGGACATTCCGGCGATCGCCGCCGCTGCCCATGCGCGCAATGCCATGGTCCTGATGGATAACACCTGGGCCAGCCCGATCTATTTCAATGCCCTCGAAAAGGGCGTCGACCTGTCGATTCAGTCCGGCACCAAATATCTCGGTGGTCATTCCGACGTCATGCTGGGCACTGTCGCCGCGAACAAAGCCGCCGCAGCGCGTCTTAATGAGACCGTCTATGACATGGGACTTTGTGTTGGCCCGGACGATATGTTTCTCGGGCTACGTGGCCTGCGGACCCTCGGCATTCGGCTGGAGAAGCACTACGCAGCGGGCATGAAGGTCGCCCGCTGGCTCCGATCGCGGCCTGAAATTCTTCGTGTGCTCCACCCTGCGCTCGAAAGCGACCCGGGCCACGCGATCTGGAAGCGCGATTTCTCGGGCGCCTGCGGCCTGTTCAGCGTCGTGTTCAAGCCGGCGCCGGCCGCTGCCGTGAACACGTTCCTCGATAATCTCACGCTGTTTGGGATTGGCGCTTCATGGGGCGGATTCGAGAGCCTCGCGATTCCCTTCACTTGCTCCAGAGTTCGCACCGCCACCGTGTGGGCGCCAGGCGGCCCGACAGTGCGATTTCATATCGGGCTTGAAGATGTTTCCGACCTCATCGCCGACCTGGAGCGTGGTTTTGCGGCCTTCGCGGCGGCGCTGGAGCAATCAGCCGCCTCTTGACCATTAAATGCGAACGAGCCGCCGAGGATCCCGGCGGCTCGTCGCAAGGCGCGGGTAGGGAGAAAAAACGCGCCTGACTTCTCGTTCAATGCACGGCGATAAAATCAGCCGCGTTCGCTGTGATCACGGTCGTTGCGGCGACCCTGGAACTGATTGATCCGTGACAGCATCGCGAAACGTTGCTTCTGACCGTCATCCAGAGTTTGATAAAGCGGCGCTGCTGAATCGGCATAACGCTTGAGCGCCGCGCTACGGGTGGCGAGGACCTCGGACGCACGCTGGGCGCGCTCGATCGGATCGCCCGCGGCTTGGCGACGGCGATCGCTGCGTGAGCCTTCAGACCGAATTGTTGCGAGATCCCGGTAGGCTAGTTCGAAGCCAGACCACAGCCTTTCCTGATCCGCCGACAGATGCAGTCCCGCATGCAACTCCGCAACCCGCGCGTCGACTAACGCCGCGCGATCTTCAGCAATCAGGCGGTGCATGAAATCACGATTGCCGGAGCGCTGCTGGGCGACAACGGCAACCGTTGCAAGCAATGTCAGCGCCGCTGCGCCGAGAACGACATTTTTCAACATACGAAATTCCCCGAGAAATAATTTGACGATCGGATGAGATATCCGTTCGCACGGCAATACAAGTTAAGTTTGACTTACCAATTAATTACGCCGCGGTAATGATTGCAGCGAATTAACCTTCGGCGGCCAATCAATTCAACTTTGCGGCCGCGCAAAAGCAAACAGCTTCGCGGTCAAAACCTGCACGGTCTCGCCGTTCTGATTGCGCGTCCGGCTGCGCATCGTGACGATTGCCTGGTTCGGCTTGGATCGCGACGGGTTGATTTCCAGGATTTCGCTTTCGACCCGAAGCTCGTCCCCGGCCCGCACCGGGTGCGGCCAAGCGATCTCTCCGCCGACGCCGATGATGCCGGTCGAGATCGGCATTCCGCCTTCGGTCAACAGGCGCATTGTGAGCGCAGCCGTATGCCACCCGCTTGCCACCAATCCCTTGAATAGCGCCGCCTTGGCCGCCTCGGCATCGAGATGAAACGGCTGCGGATCGAACGCGGTTGCGAAGCTGATGATATCTTCTTCGCTCACCATGAGCGGTCCAGCCGCAAAGCGCTGGCCGACATGGAGATCGTCGAGAAAGAGAGTACCGGCCATGGATTCGGTTCCGGACCTCTAGTCGGTACGGACCTGATCCCGCGCCGCGGGGTCATTCAAGCGATAGCCGACGCCAAGCTCCGTCAGCAGAATCTTCGGCCGGTTAGGATCAGCTTCGATCTTCTGCCGGAGCTTGCGCACGAAAATGCGCAAGTACTGCGTATTGTTGACGTGAGCCTGCCCCCACACGGATTTGAGCAGATTCTGGTGGGTGATGACTTTGCCGGGATGCTGCGCCAGGACCTGAAGCAGGCGATATTCCTTCGGCGTCAGATTGATGCGCTTGCCGTCAAGCGCGACAGTGCGGGCGGCAAAATCAATGACGAGCCGATCGAGACGCAAGGCGCTTTCGCCATCCTTGCGGTCGCTCTGCCGTCGCAACACCACCTTGGCGCGCGCCAGCAATTCCGACATGAAAAACGGCTTCACGACGTAGTCGTCGGCGCCCAGCTCGAGCAACTTGACCTTTTCGGCCTCGCCGGCACGGACCGACAGAATAATGACCGGCACGCTGCTCCAAGCCCGGATACGCTCCAGCAATTCGGAACCGTCGATGTCCGGCAAGGCGAGATCGAGAATGACGAGATCGATCGGATGCAGCGTGATTTCCCGCAACGCGTCGGCGCCGTTCGCCGCCTCAGAAACCCGATAGCCGCCAAGCTCCATGCCGGCCCGCACGAATTGCCGGATCTGGGCCTCGTCGTCGATAATCAGTACGTGTTGGTCTCCTTCGCTCATGTCAGTCCTTGCGGCCTTCCTTCATGGTCAGGGGCAGGCGGATGGTGACCGTCATGCCCTTGTTCACCCCCTCGCTTGTCGCCTCAATCGTTCCGTGATTGGCGGCAACGAAAGCACTTGCGATCCAGAACCCAAGACCCAATCCCGAGGTGACTTGCGAATGCCGGTTGCCGCGGAAAAACTTTTGACCGAGCAGCGCGCGGTCGTCGGCATCGAGGCCAGCGCCTTGATCCGTTACGCTGATGGCGAATTGCCCATCCTCACTTATCCCGCGCACAATGATGACTGATTCGGGCGGCGAATATTTTGCAGCATTGTCGAGAATCTGTCCCAGCGCGCGTTCCATCAGCACTGAATCGATTCTCAGCAGCACGAGTTCATCGGGCAGGTTGACCTCGACGGTGCGATTCGCAAGCCGATTACGGCACCGTTGCAGCGCAGCGTTGACGAAGTCCGCCGGCTCGGCCCACTCGAGCTTGGCTTCCAGGCCGTTGCTGCTGATCCGCGACGCATCGAGGATATTTTGGATCTCGACGTTGAGCCGTTCGGATTCCTGATGGATCAGCGCGGCGAGCTTCTTGAGGCGGAAATTGCCGGTGATCTCAGGCGCCAGCGACAAAACCGTGGAGGCGCCGAGGATGGACGACAGCGGAGTGCGCAATTCGTGCGACACCGACCCGATCAGCGCTTCACGAAAGCGCTCGGTTTCGGAACGCGTCCGCGCCTCGGCGATCGTGCGCGCAAGGCCCAGCCGCTCGAGCGACAGGCCTGCGTCGCTGATCACCGCGACGACGCGAGCGCACAAATCGTCGAAGAATTCGGTACGCCGCCCCAATTCGACGGCGATGATGCCGAAATCAGCCGTGTTGGTGGAGACCGGCCGGACCAGCCATGCGCTTCCCAACGAATCGACGACGACGATGCCCCTTGCACTATCGGCATCGGCTGTTTTGTTCTCGGCGACGGCTTCGGCGACAGCTTTGGGAACTTCCGCGTCACCGAGCCGCTCCGATTTCCCTTCCAGCGTTCCAAGCGAATCGAACAGCAAGGCGCGGCGGCCGACCAACATGCTTAAGTGCTGCTGCATCGCTTCGAAGATGTCGGCGGTCGAATGGGCGGCGGAGATGCGTTGCGAGAACGTGTAGAGATCGCGGATCTCGTTTTCACGCTTGAGCGCACGGGCAGCGTCACGGCGCGTCCGCGACGCCAGATAGCCCAGCACCAGCGACACGCCGAGAAAGACGATGATGCCGAGCACGCGGGAGCGCGACGCGGTGCTGAACGAGTAAAAGGGGCTGTAGAAGAAGTAGATGACCGACGCCGCCCCGCCCAAAGCCGTAACTGCGGCGGACAGCGTCCCCCAGCGGATTGCCGCAACGACGATCGGGATCAGGAACGTCAGCGCGACTGGCGGCAACTCCTGGATGGAGCGCATCAGCATCAACACCGCATCGGTGATGAGGACGAAGACAAGCGCCATCACAATGCCGAGGAGGCCGCCGGGAGCGATGGTATCGCGCACAAACGCGCGCACGAAATCGAAAAGCCTGCCCCATACAACGGTTGTGCGGGGAACGGCCTGCCGAATCCGGGCTCTCGCCTCGATGGAATCGAGTTTCACGGCCGATCGATCAACGCTCATGCCGACATCAGAACCCATTGCGAACAATAGTCAATTGCCATTTGCGCGGGCGTCGACTGCGTTCCGCGGGCTCGGGTCAAGGAGCAGTACCATCATGTTGCCAGCTGGGTCCGACGCTCTCGATATACGAAATAGAGATTGCGCAGATAAACGAAAAGCCCCAGCCCCTGCCCGAGAATGAACACGGGGTCGCGGATGTAGAGCGCATAGACGAACAGCACCAGCCCGCCTCCGATCGAAAAGAACCAGAAGGCAATCGGAATGACGCTTCGTCCGACCCGCTCGGAGGCGACCCACTGCACCACAAACCGCATGGCAAAGAGTGCCTGCCCGACATAGCCGAGCAGCACCCACCAGTTCAGCCGCAAGACGAAGACACTCTGCACGTAATCGCCGACGGCCTGATACAAACTGCTCAGCATTGCCAACAACCTCCAGGAACCCGGGATGCGCCTTTTATGGTCGGAAAACGGTGCCAGCAACCTGCTTTATTCGCCGCCAGGATGGCCCGGCCATCGCATGCACCGCCCCATCCGCTCCGACGTAAAATCCAAGCCGGCGAACAGCGAACCAATCGCGCACCCATAAGGCCCCGAAAGCGCCAACCGCAGCCCCTGCGATGACGTCGCTCGGGTAATGCGCGGCAATGAGGATGCGGCTCGCCGCGATCAGCAGCGCGTAGATCCAGAGCACGGGCCGCGCGCGGGGAAACACGGCGCCAAACGCGACGAGCGCGGCAAACGCGGTGGTAGCATGACCCGATGGAAAGCTTGCGAATTCCGGCCGCCACGCGAACGGTTCGTAGGCAAAAGGACCGAGCGCAGACGGGCGGGCGCGGCCGATCCAGCGCTTGACGATTGTATCAATCAGGCCCGGCAGGCCGACTGCGATGAAAATGAAGCCGAGACGCGCCACCGCCATCGCAAGGACGGCCCGGCTCATGTAATCCAGCCGCGGCGATGCAAGGAGGCCGATCGCCAGGATGAGGCCGCCGACCGGCACCAGAATCCAGCCCGAGCGGCCGAAGTCCGTAATCACAAAGGATAGGTCGACGAGCCAATCCGGCAGACCAGCGGACATCCTGAAGGCCGGGGTGTCGAGAAACATCATCGCCAACGCGATTGCGGCCGCGGTGATTGCGGCCACTATCGGGAAGCGCCGCCACGCAGGCACAAACTGGGCCGGCAACGATCGCGGTGGACGAATGACGACCGCGAGAGACTTGCGGACGTTGGCGAGGATCGCGGAGGCACGAGCGACGAGAGCGCCTGCCGCCTGATCGCTCGCTCCGCCGGCCGTCGTCACGGCGCAAACTCCGATCGGTAGGTGGCGATCGTGATGGCCTGGCCTCCGTTGATATTGAAGCCCTCGACCCGGGGCCCGAGGGAATAGCGCAGGCCGATCGCATCGGCGCGTTGGACGAAAGCCCGCTCCTGGCGGCTATCGACGATGGCGAAGCGGCACGGTCCGCCGGCGAGGAAATCGGCCGCGCTCGATCCGACGCCGGGAGTGACGTTGGTACGGATCAAGAAAACCAGGCTCGGCTCATGAAAGCCCGCCGTGACAACGCCGGGGTCAGGACAATTGCCGGCGTAGACGAAATTCGCGAGCGCGACCGACGGGAACAGGGTGCGGATCGCCGGAAATGTCGCACCGTAGGCCGCAACCGACAACATGATCGAACCTGCCGAGGCGCGCAGGAGCGAGGTCTCGGCGCCATCGACCCGGTAGAGCAGCCAGGCGAATAGCGAAAAGATCACGGCGGCGGCCGCAAATGGCCACGCCAACAGTCCGAGCCGCTGACCGACGCCGATTTGCAGCGCGATGAGCGCAATCGCGATCGCCGTCATCAGGATGAACCACCACACGGTGCCCCGCACCAGCCACCGATTGCGCGACAATGCCTGACTATCGATGACTCCCGCGATCAGGATCGCAATCGCGGGATAAAGCGGCAGCACGTAATGGGGCAGCTTGGTCGGCACGATTTCGAAGACGATCCATGACGGCACGATCCAGGCCAGCAGAAACTTGCAGCCCGGCTCGGCGCGAGCCCGCCAGACGGCCGCCGTCGCAAGGCCCGCCAGAATGGAACCCGGAAAAAATGTCAGCCAGAACGCGGCAAAGTAGAAGCCCGGCGGCAGGCCATGGGATTCCTGCCCCGCTGCCACCTTGGCGAACATGTCCTCTCCGACGGCCTCGGTGAAAAAGCTGCCGCCGCTGCGCACCAGGATCGCAATGAACCACGGCATCACCAGCAGCAGCGCCCAAAGGACGCCCGAGATCGGCCGCAACCGCTTGATCCAGCCTATTTGCCGATCAATGCCGATCAGCGTCGCGGCGGTGAGGCCGACGACCATCATGATCACCGGGCCCTTGATCAGAACGCCGGCAGCAGCCGCTGTCCAGAAAATCGCGGCGACCACAAGCGGATGCGTATGCGTCGGGCGTTCGCCGTACTCAGCGAGATAGGCGCGCGCCATCGCTCCCATCGCCGCCACGATGGTCAGCAGCAGCATTGCGTCGGTCTTGGCGAGCCGCGCCTCGACGCCGAGCAAAATCGAACAGGCCGTCATGATGCCGGCGAGAAAGGCCGCGCGGCGCGAGACGAATGCGAGCGCCGTCCAATAGGTCAGCAGCACTGCGCCAACGGCACCGATGAGCGAGGGGATGCGATAAATCGCGATCCGCAGTCGCGCCCTCGGCACCCCGGCAGCTTCCGCGATCTCGACCGCCGCCGCCTGCAGCCAATAGATGCCGACCGGCTTTTTGTACCGGGCCTCATCCTGGAACCGGATGTCGACGTAGTCGCCGGTCTCGATCATTTGCTTGGTCGCCTGGGCGAAGCGCGCTTCGTCGCGGTCAACCGGCGGGATCTGGGAAAAGCCTGGAAGCAAAGCGATAAGCGACACCGCGATCAGCACCGCGACGGCATGAAAATCCGAGGCGATCGCGAACCTCATGAAGGCCGCGATGCCAAGATTTCCGATCCCCTTGCGCGTCGCGTTATCGCTGATGACCGCCATGTCGTTGTCCTGACGCGCTCACGGTTCGCGCGCCGCATCTACAGTGACAAGGAAAAGCCCGCATTCCCAGACGCTTAGAGCTTGTCCATGGCGCAAACAAGTCTGCGCCCAGGCCGAGCAAAAGCTTGCAAAACCCCCGTCAGTCGCCCCGCCCCATATGTCCCGCGATGCGGCGCGATGGCTCGTTCGTTATCGCTGCAACGCCAGAAAACTGCAATGCCGCAGAAAATTGCGCTTGCTTTTTGTTTTGGCTTGTGGCAGCTACAACGCCCTCGAACTTGGTCAGGAATTCTATGATTTTGAAGCGGCCATATCTCGCCATGCACGGCGCCCCCTCCGGACGATCATCCGATCGTTCGTACGGCTGGGCCGTGTGCGCGATTCTGGTCAATCCGACCGAATTCGCGAGTTTGTCCGAACAACGACAGAGCAGAAGTCCAGAGTAACTGGCGGCGGGCCATCCCCTCCGCCGCAAAGGCAGGAGGGACCGCATGGTCCGATACGAAAGACACCAAACCAAATCATCGTTGCCGCGCATCGCTGCAGGTGCGCGATCACGCGCCGTCAGCGGCGCGTGCGGAATTGCGTGACGCATGATGCCGTGCGGGCATCGGGCTGTTTGACATCGTGAACGTCCAGAATTGGACGGCGTTCTCGTTTCCCCGTCTCGAGCTTCTTCGCTCGGTGCGAAGCGGAACGCCGTCCAATTTTTGCAAATTATTTCTGGGCTCGTCGGTCCGTCGAATTTTGGCGACCGGCAACCCCAACGGCACGCGCGTGCTCCGCGCGTTCCCCGTGCCCCTGAAGCATTACGGTGATGCAGCCGCTTCGTAAGCGGCCGATCGGGGTTCAATTCCTCGCCGGGGCACCATCGCTCTCCTCGTTCATCCGGCAGGACGGCCCTGTGGTAAGGGGCAAAAGCAGGTTCAAGCCCTGCGGAGAGCACCACGCACCGATAGCCCAATCGGCAGAGGCCCATCGCTCAGAACGATGACAGTGGGAGTTCAAATCTCCCTCGGTGCACCACGCCGCAATAGCCCAATTGGCAGAGGCACCCGGCTCAAACCCGGCTCAGTGCAGGATCGTGGCCTGCTTGCGGCACCAATTTCATGCGAGCTTAGCTCAGAGGCAGAGCGTCCGGCCTAACAACCGGGATGTCGGGGTTTCGAAATCCTCAGCTCGCACCATTCACGTCCGTAGCTCAACGGAAGAGCGCCGGCACGACGCGCCGGAGGTCGGAGGGTCGGCACCTCCCGGGCGTACCATCATGGACCTGTCGTCTAGTGGCTAAGGCACTCGCCCGATGAGCGAGGAAACGCGGATCGAAACCGTGCGGGTCTACCAATTCCACATCTCAAGGAGATCACCATGCGCAGCACAAGCAAAGGGGCGCGGCTCGCCGCCGCATCCGATCCAACATGATTGGACCCCGAGCGTATCAAGCCCGGATCGGCCGGGCACGGGACTTTTAACCCCGCCGCAGGAGGTTCGAGCCCTCCGGGGTTCGCCTTTCAGCAATCGCACAAAGAGCGCTGACTGATTTCGATGTTTAGCGACAGACCACTAGCTCAACGGCAGAGCGCCCGCCTCTTAAGCGGTCAGGTCGCGGTTCGAATCCGCGGTGGTCTACCAAATCCAGGAATCAGTAATCAGGGATCAGTAATCAGGGATCAGTAATCAGATGGAATGCGTTTGAACAGGGTCTCCGCGATCATTGTTCTTCGATCGCTGGCCTCACATCGAAGCATATCTGATCCCTGACCACTGATTACTGATCCCTGTTCTGTGCCTGTAGCCCAATCGGCAGAGGCGTTGCCCTGAGAAGGCATTCAGTGGGTGTTCAAGTCACCCCAGGCACACCAATTGCAGCGCGCAACGCGCTACGCCGACCCGTGACGCATCTGGCGAGGCGGCCGGTCTGTCTAACCGGTGAGAGGGGATCGAAACCCCTACGGGTCGCCAGTTTCGGTGATCGGTGCTCAGCAATCAAGAAGAGTTGTCGCTCACGCAAAATCTCTTGATTACTGATCCCTGACCACTGATCCCTGACCAGGGTATAGCTCAGCCTGGAAGAGCGCTTGCCTCGGACGCAAGAGGCCGCAGGATCGAAGCCTGCTACCCTGACCAACTTGGATGGCTAATCGGCCGGGCGGCCGAGACCGCCTTGAAAGCGGCGCGTATGCATTCGTCGTATGGGGATCGAGACCTCAGCCATCCGCCAAATCCGGAAGATTAACCGGCCGGGGTGCCGGCGACGCTTGGAAAGCGTTCGGCACGCATTCGCGTGTGAGCATCGTGCGCTCAGTCTTCCGCCATTTTCGTGAAACGGAAAGTCAACCGGACGGGCGTCCGGCGCCCGTTCGAAGCGGGGTGGCACCGCAGGGTGTGGGGATCAAGACCTCGGCTTTCCGCCATTTCAAAGACCAACTGCAATTGCGGGAAGTGCCAATAAGGACATGCTGGTGCAGTCGCTGCGCTGTAAACGCGGTCCCTGCGGGGCAAGAGGTTCGATTCCGTCCACTTCCCACCATGCGAACGTAGCTCAATGACAGAGCTGGGCGGCGCCAACGCTCAGACGCGGGTTTGATTCCCGCCGTTCGCTCCAATTCGTGAATGGCGTTCGCCGTGCGCATCCGCAACGAAGTCCGTTTCGTGCGAAGGCGCGCATAACAACGCCATCGACTGCTCAGACAGCTGATCTGGTGACAGCGCCGCGCCGAAACCGCGGAGAGGTTGGATCGTAACCAACTCTGAGCACCACGGGCTGCGCACAAGGGTGCAGGAATGCCTTGCAAGCAATCCCAGCGGGGAGCGTTACCCCGGCGGTCCACCAATTATTCCCCTCAGGCGAGCAAGGTGCACGCGGCTGCCTGTTAAGCAGAGTTCAGGCAGGTTCGATTCCTGCGAGGGGAGCCAACTACTCGCGATACGCTCTCGATACAGAGCGCATCGCGTCACGGTCCCGTAGCTCAACTGGATGAGCACCTGATTCCGGATCAGGCGGCATGCAGGTTCAAGTCCTGCCGGGATCGCCATTCAAATGTCGTGGCAACATTGCGCCGCCCTGCGTTTGCTGCCAGCTTCCATCGTCGCCGTGAGGCGACCACGTCTTGCGGGCGTGTTCGGCGGCCCCCATCCGACGGTCTGATTGCGCGCGTCGCAGCGGTCCGCTCGCCCGCACCCCTTGCGGTCCCGTAGCTCAACTGGATGAGCACCTGATTACGGATCAGGCGGTATGCAGGTTCAAATCCTGCCGGGATCGCCAACCCCACATCTCACCCTTTTAATTTCAAGGGCTTAGCGGGCGGTTTGTGTAGTTGGGTCGCCTAGTTTGTAACATGCTCGACCTTTTTGTTCTCGGCCCATTGGGTAGTGTCTCAGTTTGAAATTTCTAAATCTGGCCGGATGCTCGTGCGACGCCTATTATGTCGCCGAGGCGAAATCGCCTGTTGGGAGTTGGCTGTGGCAGAAATTGGAGACGTGAATAGGAACGGCCAACGGCTGCTCGCCAAGACGGCGTTTGACGGCACGGATTACCATCAAAAGATTTGGGCCGTTCAATGCACCCGAGATCGGTGCGGGCATGTCTATGGCGTGAACGGGAGCGACTTCCACGAACGCAAATGCCCCAAATGTGGGGGTGGTCAACCAGGACTTCTGATTTGAGTGATTGACACCGAGCGTGCGCCCAAGTCGCGCGGCCCTTCAAACTGAGACACCATCCCCTTTTTAAGGCCTTCGCAAATCCTTAACGCGTTGCGTATTTTGGAAAGCTGCTTCCCTCACGCTGCGCCGGCCTTTCGCCTGCCCCGCTTTGCCATCGCGCTGTCGGCCAGCTTCACGCGGTCGGCGTCGGCGGTGTACTTCGCGACCATCGAGATCGTGCGATGGCCGGAGATGCTCATCAATTCGTGCGCCGTCGCGCCGCTCTCCGCGAGCCGCCGCATGCCGCCCTTCTTGAGCCCGTGCATCCGGCAGTGCGAGGGCAAGCCCGCTTCCGTCACCCACGCGGCGAAGTCGTTGCCGATCCCGTACTTCGAGCGCGGCTTGCCGGCGGCCGTGACGATGAAGGTCAAGTGCTCCGTCTTCGGCATCGCCTCGACGGCGGCTTGCAATTCGCTCGACATCGGAATGTCGACATCGGCGCTGCCGTGGGTCCGAGCGATCCGAATGCGGCCGTCACGGCAGTGTTGCCGACCAAGCCGGACGATTTCGCCGCGCCGGCTCGCGGTCTCAAGCGCAAATTCCATGACGAGCCTCTGAGTAGTGCCGCACGCGGCCGTCTTTGCCGATGAACGAATTAACGTGCTTTAGCCGGATGCGCGCCATTTCAGTACGCTGTCCCACTCGTTGCTGCTCTGCTTGTCGGGCTCGCCGATCGTGATCTTGATCGAGCCGTCCTTGGTGATTTCGATGGCCTTGATCTGCTGGCCGGTGCTCGCAACGGCTTTGATCGCCTTCGCGACATCGCGTTGCTTGAAACTGCTCGGACCTCTCGACACTGCATTCGCTTCTTCCTGTCACTGCGATTGGTTTACTTACGTCACTTGCTTTTTGCTCAATAGCTTCGGCCTTCTCGCGCATCGCCTGTTCGTACATCGCACGCCACTGCGCGGCCGAGCGCCGTCGCCGAACCCTCTCGGGATACGCCAACAAGGCGGCGCGGTGTTGCTGCCGAATGGCCTGGGCGATCTTGTCGCCATCGTTGCGCCATGTGCCGCTCACGCAACGCGGCTTGATCGGCGGCGACGACCATCCGCGTGGCAGGAACCTGCATTGCAGTTCGCTGGCCTGCAAGGCACGGATTGCAATCTCGACAGCCTCGCCGTGAACCTGCCGCTGCTCCGGCGTCGGGTGCTTGATCTTGCGGAATTTTTCCAAGCCCGGCAGCGACGGGTATTTGTCAGATTTGCTCATTGCTCCTTTGCTCTCACGCGTGCCGCTCAGCTTTTGCGACTTGCTTGCCACCATCCGGTGAATAGGCCGCACGCTTCCTCGCGTTGCTTGTCGCTCGGCGACGCCGCGTCAGGATGCAGGCATTTCACCACCGCGTTGTAGGTCTCGCGGGGCATCGTGCCGGGCGTGTGCGCTTTGTCGCCGTATTGATTCCAGTCCGCAAGCGCGAGCCTCTGCTCCAACTCGGCCACTTCGGCCTTGAGGCGAGCGATGTCCGCGTCCTTGACGAGGTCTTTGGTCCTCAGCTTCGCGCGCAGATCGGCAATCATGCGCCACGTGTCGGCAAGCTGCTTGAAACAGCATCACATTGCCGAGCGCCTCGGGCGCGACAATGTTAGGGCGCTGCTTGGCGAAGCGGCGCAGCATTCCTCCATTCCGCGAACGTCGCGCTGGGCGCGGATAAGGTCGCCAGCGGTTTGTTTGGGGTGAGCCACGACCACGCGCTTCGGCTGCGGCGAAACTTCCCCGGCGTCGGCGTAGCCGTTGCGCCACGCCACATGTCGGGGGTGTCGGCCGCGTTTTCACGATAGTAATCGGCAGCGGTTGCTTCTCGGTGATCGAACAGCCACGCGCGCATCAGCATCGCGTCAGCGTGCGCGTCGCGCTCAGCAAGCTTGGCTTCAGAGCGGCATGTTATCTCGCTCGTCAGGCTCGACGAAGGCATCGCGCTCGCGCTCGGCCGGCATAGTCACGAGTGCACTTTTGCGTTTCAGATGGCGTTGCGGATGGCTTCGTCGAGATCGTCTTTTTTGTTACGGCGCGAGCGCGCTATGAGGGAAAGAATGTATATAGGTCTTCCCAGTGTTGTTCCTGCCAACCAACAAGTTCACACGGCCCAACCCGCCCATCTCAAATTGGGTGAATGCCCGGTAACCGCTTATTCTTACTGAATGAATTATAACGCGGCGGTCCTTCCGTGCGGACGGATGCCTTATTGTAGCGCTTATGGGTTAAGGAGTTATCGTTGGGGAAGCGAAGAAGCTGAAAGCGTGGCGTGCGCGCCCTACGAGATCGCGGCCACGCAGCGCGGCTCTATTTCGCGGCCTTCCAATTCGGCCGCGCTTCAGCGCCGATCGTGCCGCACTTCGTGCACACCATGCGCGGGCCGAACCAACATGACCCCATTCGCATGTTTCAGTCGTTCCTCACGTAGCACGCCCGCAACTGCTCGTCCGTGAGGCTCTTATTGAAGGGGAAGCCCGGCGCGCAAAACTTCGGCCGGACCTTCGCTTCAACTATTGCTTGGATTCTGGCGCACGCTTCGGCAGAAAAGCCGATGCAATATCGCGATGGCGTAGGGCGTTGAGAAGGCGCCGCAGCCGTGGGCGTGCCCCACGTTTTACGATATCCCTCTTTGATTTCGTCGGACAATGGCAGAACGGTGATGCCCATTCGTTGTTGCGATTCTAGGTGCCTGCGTTCGCATTCCGCCAACGGTACTGGATGACCGGGGGGTTGAGGGTCCTCGTAGGCCTTGATACCCATACATTCCAAATCAGCGGCTCTCTCGGGATGCTGTCGAACTTCGATAGACCGCCAATGCACAAGGCATGGATCATTAAAAGGCGCCCTCCCCGCCATCTTAGCCGCCTGTTCAAATGAGCAGCCCGACCATGGTGAGGCTGCTCTTTGTGCCGGTGTCGGCAGAAGCCCGGCGTCGTCGCAGATTTTTTGTAGTGCCGGCGACAACCTCAAGTTCAACCCACAAAATTCGGGAACCTGCGCGCCGCTTTCTGACGTGAAGGCAGTGCAATCTATCAGCGCCGCGAGGATGACGGCCCGTCGCGCCCACCCACACAACGCGTAGCGCTGGCGGTAGAAGCTGTCTGGCGTTCCCACGGTCACGCTGCCTTCAGCTGCCGGCGCCGCCTGTGCTCGTCGTACGCGCCCCATGACGCGAAGCCAAGCAGGCACGCGAGCAGCCGCAGGCACCGCCGGAGCAATCCGCCGAGCCATCTGAGGTTTTGCTTGTCCGCAACACCACGCTCACGAGCTGCGGTCTCTATCGTCCGCCCAGCGCCGAGGATGTCGCGGGTGAGCATCAGCCCTTCTGCACCGTAGCGCTTCGCCAACGTGCGCTCGACCGATCGCAGTTGCTTCGCCGCGCCGCGCCTCGCCGCAATGCTCTCGTACGCTGTGTCGTAGCGGGTGCCCGAAACATGCGGCGCCGACACGTCGACCGATTTCAGGCGCACCGCGTCGACGGTCTCAAGAAGCTGCGCGTATGCGCGAGCGGCAAGGAAGCAGGCGCGGTCGATTTGATGCCTCGCGAACAGCAGCGCCGGCACATCCGAGCGCGTCGCGGCGATGATTCTGATCTTCGCTTGCGGGGGCACGTGCCACGTCGGCGGCCCGTCCATTGTACGAGCGCCAGCCGGCGGCTGAGCGAGCGTCGCGGTCGCGTGATGATCAGGGAAGGGATTGTCGACGTCGAGGACCGCTATGCGCGCATCCTTCGGCACGCCGGCATAGTGGCCGCGAAGATCGTGAACCTTTGGCTTCGGCGAATGCGGACGCTTCGGCGTCGGCTTGCCCATGAGGCTGATCCTGACGAAGGCGGCGAGGTCCGGCACGCTAAGCCAGGGCGACGGCGATTGTCGAGAGGGCGGCAGGACCGGACCCGCGCTACGCCCGGATTTATGATAGGTCCACTCAAAACCCAGGAAAAGCGGCCATGACACGACAATTGGTGCTCGATCTCTCAACCGAAGCTTTCGCTGACGCGATCGATATGCTTTCAATCATCGAAACCTTAGAAGCAGGAAACACTCCCGCTGCCGTCGCCGCCGTCCGCGCGGCCAAGACCGACGCTGTGGCCGTGTGCATCTACCGATCGTTATGGTCTCGTTTGTTGGCAATCATCTCTCGCGCCTATGCGGATGCTCGATCAGGTGACCGGCACGCACAGTATGCTTTCGACTTGCTCAAAGATTTGGCTGTGCGTGCCGAGGTCGAGAGGCTCGGAAATCCAACGGCGCTGGCGGAGAGCATTGCACGTTGGACAAGATGTCGTGGCGATCACCGCCTAAACGCAATGCGCACCTTTAGAGACAAGCAGATCGCCCATTGGGGCGAACTGACAAAACCGCCGCCGATCATCAATGATATATTCGCTGTGACCCGCTCGACGGCCGCTGCACTTGAGCGGCTTGCACAAGGAACCGGCGCTGTGACCCTGAATCTTGACAGCCAACTTATGGTTTACCGGGACAAAGCGCGTCGCTTTTGGGAAGGCGAAAGTGCGCCCTGCTCCGGTTTGTGAATGCTGGAAAAAGCCCTTTGGCCTCAACGGTGGCACTTAGCGGTGTTTGTGCGGCTAAGCCATTGATCAGGCGTCACCTGATCACTTCTGCCGGGATCGCCAGTTTATCCAATGGTATACGCCCTCTCTTCCGAACCGAATTTGAGAGGAGCAAAAGCGGTTGGCAAAAAATAACCCCAAGGCAACAGCCGACCTAGGCCGGAATCGGGACGCGTCTTTGATTTGCATCCTAAAAAGCGAACAATCATAGGCGCAAGATGATGATTTACAAATAAACTCAAATAGTTACAGTACGCGTCCTCGTTAGCTGTCAATCACAACTCGCCGAGAACGAGCCGGCGCGAAAAGGACTCCAGCAATGACCATCCGCGAAACACTACTTAAAGAACGTCGCAACCGACATGTGAGGCAGGCGCTTTTCAATGAAACAATTGAGGGGCTCCGCTCCCGAATTTTTCCGCTCGCTCGATTAGTGCACGAGCTAGCGCTGACCCTCGAATCCCCGACGCTCATAGATCGCGGCATGGAGCGGGGCTTCCGTTTCGACAAGCCGGAACTATTGCATTTCTGCTTGTTGCGCGGTGCTCGTATCGTCAGCGCTTTGAACGCCTCGATCGAACTTGGGCGCCGCGGCTATTCGCAGGAAATTGCGGTCCTGCTGCGAACATGCATCGAATACTGCAGCCAGGTCGATTTTATGTTAGCAAGCCGGGACGCAAACGGAAACCTGTCGCCCGACGCGTCAGCGTATCTTTCGAGCTTTTTCGAAGATTCGTTTCGCACATCGGACGGCAAAAGAAAACGACTGAAACTCGTTCAGGAAAAAGTTCATCAAATAATCGGTGCCCAATTGGACAAGTTCGCCGAAACCGACAATGTGAAGCCGGCGGATCAATTGCTATCGAATGTCTACCTGACATTTTCGTACTACGTCCACGCCCGGTATCCCGAATCGATGGACCTGTACGGCGGGTGCCCCGGCCGATTTCACCTAAGCGGAATGAGCAACACGCCAAAAGACGGCGAAAACTTGCAGATTTTGGACAGCGTGATCACGTCTGCCTCGCAGTGCTTCGTTGGCATGGTGCAAGGACTCAATCTGCGTGGGCTATTGGCGCCCGATCAGATGCTGACAAAATGGTACGCCTCTACATTTGCCATGCGCAGCGGCAATAATTCATCGAACACAAATTGAGAGCTTTTTGGCTGTTATGCCGGCCAGGGAAACCACGGCAACCCCATGACATCGCAGAGTAAATATTGACGTAGCGTCGGCGAAGGGCTCGAAAAAATGTTTTCCCTGAGATTTTCCCTGTTCTCAGGGAAAGATTCCCTGTTTTTCCGAAACGGCTTTCGTCCGCCGTCTCCGTTGCGCCCGTCGCCGGAATTGATTGCGTTTCGCAAGCCGCATCTACCCAACTCGCATTTCGCGGCATGGCGCAGAGCCAGCTCGGCACCGTCGGCTCCGGCAACCACTATGTCGACCTGCTCGAGGACGAGGAGGGCCTGGTCTGGATCGGCGTGCACTTCGGCTCGCGTGGTCTCGGCCACAAGAGCGCGACCAAGTACCTCAAGGCCGCCGGTGGCCAGGACGGCGTCGACGTCGCTCCGGCCGTGGTCGCGGTCGCCTCCGAGATCGGCGAGCGCTATCTCGCCGCGATGGAGCTCGCCGGCCGCTATGCCTATGCCGGCCGGGAGTGGGTGGTGGAGCGCGTGCGTGCCATCATCGGCGGTGCCGTCACCGACCACGTGCACAACCATCACAACTATGCCTGGCGCGAGCGCCACGGCGATCGCGATCTGTGGGTCGTGCGCAAGGGTGCGACGCCGGCGTTTCCGGGGCAGCGCGGATTCGTCGGCGGCTCGATGGGCGACGATGCCGTGATCCTGTCCGGCGTCGACGGCGAGCTTGCGGCGGCAAGCTTTTACTCGACGGTGCACGGCGCCGGTCGCGTCATGTCGCGCAACGAAGCGCGCGGCAAGCGCAACCGCAAGACCGGCGTGGTCATCGCACCGGGCCGCATCAGCCCCGAGGCGATGCAAGCTTGGTTGCGCGAACGCGGTGTCATGCTGCTGGGCGGCGATCTCGACGAGGCGCCGCAAGCGTATCGCCGTTTACCGGAGGTGCTTGCGCATCACGACGGAACGGTACGGATCGAGCATCGGCTTCGACCCTTCGCGGTCGCAATGGCGGGCGCCGACGTGTTCGATCCCTTCAAGGACTGAGGGAGGGCGCACGCGCCCTCCCCGCTTCCTCTCTTCCTGCGGTCATCTTCCAAGCGGACCAGGAATCCCGGCCCTCAACCGGGCAATGTCGGTTCGATCCCGACTGACCGCGCCAATTCTCGCGAGACATGGCGCCGGCGGCGCGCGCCGCGCGACGGCGGCGCGCAATTCGGAAAGCTCAGGGAAGTAGCTCAGCTGGGAGAGCGGCGCGCTCTGAACGCGCAGGTCACAGGTTCAAACCCTGTCTTCCCTGCCATTCAATGATGAGGTGGCGAAATGGGAACGCGGCGGTCTGCAAAACCGACACGAGCCGGTTCGATCCCGGCCCTCATCTTCAGCTGGGATCGTCTCGACGCCGCTTAGCGGGAGCGGAAACGCATCCTCAGCGAAAGGCTCGGGGCTCAAGTCATCCAATAAGACCGATACGGAGAGTTAAGCCGGCGGGGCCCGGTCCTGGTTTGCTAAACCATGGGTGCCTTCACGGGCATGAGAATCGTGCTCTCAGCTCTCCGCCATTTCTTCTCGCACCACGACACCAACGATAACTAGGCGGGTATGGTATAGACGGATGTGCCTCGGTCTTCCAAACCGATGAGGCGAGATCGATGCTCGCTGCCCGCTCCACTTATTTTTCAATGGCTTAGCAGTGATCGCGCGTGGACATTTTGAGGCCAAAAGGCGATCGGGGTAAACAATGGGGTAAACAACCGGCAGGACCAATTTGCGGGGTGCGATGTTTTGATGGATGATCTTTTGAGTTCGGTGGGGACATCAAGATTGATTGCGCGTACTAACCAATTGCCCGAGGTGGAAGTAAAGTGCGCCGAGTGCGGGCTGCGCCTAAAGATGTCATCGGGCCAGTGGACCAAGACCGACCCACCGTCGTTGTGCAAACATCCCCCATGGGAAAAATGCCCACACTTGGCCAAGGCGCGGCAGGCGGCTGCACAATGAGCGCAGCAAGGCTTGCTGTTTTTCTCGCCGTCATCCTGATTGGCGGCGGTTGCAGTAATCCATCGTTGACCAGTAATCCATCGTTGACTGAAACGGCTGCGGCACCACCGACCTATCCAGATCGTGCGCCTCAAACCTTGAAGCTCAAACAGGGCATGACCGAAGCGCAGGTAATCGCGGTCTTAGGAGAACCTGTCAAATCGGAGCTATTGACATGTGGTCAATCACTCGGCAAGCCGTGGTCATGTAAAACGTGGACCTACTTTGGTGGGCGCAACGGCAATAACCTCGTCCTTACGTTTACACTAACGAGTGACGGCGGCTGGGTCACGAACAGTTGGCGACTTTATTAGCCCGAGCCATGGCAATCCGTCGCTTCCCGCCACCGTGGCGAGCCGAGAAAATTCCGGGCGGCTGGGTCGTGCGCGACAACAATGGACAGGCGATGGCCTACGTCTATAGCCGCGCCAACGAAAGCGAAGCGCTCCAAGCGAAGGTGCTCACCGAAGATGAAGCGCGGCGGGTTGCGGCGAACATTGCGAAATTGCCAGCGTTATTGATGCGACATGATTAATAGGGAGGGCAAATGGCAGTCCGTCGTCCGGTGAACGTTGGAGACATTGAAACGGTTTATAACTATACCCAAAAAACAATTGGTCGCATTTATTTCTTATGGCTTATCGGAATTGTTGTTGGCGCCACCGGATTTAAACCCTCAAGCGTCAACTTTGGCGGGGTTTCCTTCAATATGGAAAACCCAGAAATAATCGAAGGAGTGTTGTTTTTAGGATGCATTTGTTTTTATATCGCTATGTGCATGCCTGGCATTCGGGTCGCTGGCCTCCCACCATACACCACCTTGCGGCTGCGCACCGCTATTTACGCCAACATTCCCTTTCGAGATAAAAGTCTAACTAAACGCAGCGGCGCAGAACGAAAATACATCAAGCTGCGCGCGAAAGGTTTTAGATGCTACGTACGGTTTGCATCTGTAGTATATTATGGCCTGCCTCTATTTCATATCTTGGTGTTTAGGTATCATGCGGTGTGGACCGCGTTGAAACTTATTATTTAAGCAGTGATCCGCCCAGCAATCCTTTTCGCGCAATACAAAGCACTGAGGATATGCTGCCAGTTTTGATAATCCCATTCATAATCCTTCGCCATAACTCGCGCGAAAACCAAATGTGATCGCAGGTTCGCGTCGGTGACGCTATCGTGCAGCGTCGTGATTTCCCGCGTCAGTTGGCGAGCGTCGATACCGCGAAAGCTGCAACGATCGAATAGCCTGCTGGCAACGCTCGCAGCATCGTATTCGAGATAAACCGCGTCATCGGCAGTCGTCGCCATCAACGGCATTTCCCTGATTTTCCTAAATCGTTGCTGCAAATGATACGGCAAGCCCCATTGCAAACGGCGGCGGCGTGCATCGCGGTCATCGAAAGATAATAAGTGCGTCGGGATAAGTTTGATCTTCGGTTTGATATTTTCACCGTGGCGACCGGACAGACATTCCTCCATCATGTCGGCGCCCAAGCGATGCCATTGGCGCTTGCGAACCACGATCGTCGGTAGTTTATCGTCACAACCGGGACATTTCGCCATTTTATTTCCTCCTACTTACTTCGCGAGTATAATCGCCATCAGAACTATACTCGCACTCGCGATGCAAATCCAATCGATTAATGAAACCCGTTTCATGACAAAGTGATACTCAACGATCCGGCGGCGGCCGAAATATCTTGCCCCGGCAACACCGCATAAGGCGCAATGGCCGTGCCCCATAAAAACGATCCACCAGCTTGCTGATCGAATAACGCTAGGCCAACAATCGCACAGGCCGAAGAAAACGGGCCATAATCTAACCGGTTGATATTGACGGCTTTGCCATCAGAGGCGGGCGCGAATGATGCGCGGGCGCGGGTGTATCCCGAGCCTTGGCCGATTTCGGATGCTGCGGTGTTGTTCGGCGTGCCGGTGCAGCAGGCGACCCAAATTGCACTAGGCCGCGTCGGACTGGCGCCCAAGAGGCACCAATCTAAAAGTGATTTACATAGTAGCGCAGATATAGCGGACATATCCTTACCTCGCCAGCAACTTAGCAATACGTCTGGCGCGCACATCCCGCGAGTTATCGGATTGCGGTGTTTGCAGTGATTGCGGTGGTCGCGGCGGTGCGTGCGTCACTCTTATTCCCGGTCCCGATGGTGGCGGTGGTGCCGGTGCCACGACACGACCAGGAGGCACCGCGCTCAACTTCGGCGGCGGCGGTGGCGCACTATGTCCAATTGCCAATTGAAAAGTCTGCGGCTCTGGCGCCGGGGCGCGGGACGGCGGTGCTTCCGGTGGCGGCAGCAACGGATATTCAAGCTTGCGCTCCACGCGGCGCGGCAATGAGCGGCGGATACAGAGATTGCCCACCATTACGTCAAGTGCTTCGTTCCTGCGCCCGCTGGGCAATACCCATAACACATAGGGTTGCCCGCGCATTTTGCGTGTCTCGCGCCGTTCGACTGTCAACTCAGCAAAGAAATCTTCGTTGAACTCGACGGCATCGGGAAAATGAATAAACCCCGCTTGTCGCTTGGTGTCGGACGGCGGGATTTTCAATCGCGAATAGATCGTGTCTTTGGCGGTATCGACACCGATCAGCCACGCAACGTCGCCAGCGACCTTGGTGCGCTTGGCTCGCGCACCGAATAAGACGCGCTTGCCTGCCACGCCTTTGCAGGGATAGAGCCGGCGACCGCGATGCTTTCTGCAAAAGCTGAACACTTCGGCTGCGTGGTGCCCACCTGTATCGCACCCTGCTGCCATTATTCTGAGTTTTCTACCGTCAACAGTGGTGAACTCAGATCGCAGCACAGTCTCTAATTCATTCCATGACTGCGGCAGCGTCGGGGACAGATCGATAATCCGATAAAGGAATGGCCAGCTTTCTTCGTCGGTGCCCCATCCAACACATAGCACATGCAATGAGTTGTCCTGCACGTCGCAAAATGCCGTCACCGTCAGCACTTCAGCCGGGAGGTTATTTGGGCCATAGGGCTCGCGGCGATTAATGAGACTACTGCCGTCGAGAATTTCGCCCTCCGCGTCACCGAAGGTTTCCGACAAACAAGTATTGAAGAATTTGCGGAGTAATTCACGATCCTTTTGCGCCGCTAGAAACTCTTTCGCCATATCCGCGAGGCTGTGACGCTTCGAATATAACTTGGAAACCAGAAAGCCAGCGTGGCCGTCGAACGGCGATCGGTGATTGCAAATCGAGCATAGGCTATGGCCAGCACCGTCCCAGCGCTCCGGTGTTTGCTCGATATCGCAGCACGTGAATTGCTTGGTCTGCCGCCAGCCGTATCCCGGTGCGAACTCGATTGCATCGATCGCGGCCAACCGCTCTTGCTCGCTCCAATGCGCACCGCATTCGCTGCAAACGATATGCGCCGTGTTCGGCAGATGATTATTCTGCGCGTCCCGGTCCCATGCCACGTGCGACCAATTCAGGGTCAATCCCTCAGCGCAATGCGGGCAAGATATGAATAATTTTCGTTGATCGCTTGCTTTATATTCACGCTCGATCGGGCTGATATCAGTGACAGTCGGCGAGCATGCCCGGACGAATTTAGCGCGTCCGATATTATGGTACGTACTGGCGCGTTCCTCTGCGAGCGCTAATGGTGATCCTTCAGAACCCGCGCTAGGCGGCGCCTTGTCTAGCTCATCAAAAACGACGATGCGACGCGGGCGGGATGATAAGTCTGTCGGGCTGTTCGCACCAACCATCGCCAGCGAACCACCGGGATAGTTCTTGATTGCAATCGTGTTGGTGCTGTCATGGGCGCGGGGTGGTGCGATGATTTGCCGTAAGACTGGCGTGCATTCGATTGTCGGCGCCAGTCGCTCTTTGGAAAATGCTTGTGCATCGCCTTGCGATGGGCGGACGAATAATATGGGTGACGGGTCTTGGTGGGCGTAGTATCCGCAGACATCAATCAGCAATTCGGTTTTGAGTATCTGTGTGCCAGCCATAACCGTAATCGTATGGGTTTCGCCATCGGTAATCGCGGCCATCGGACCAAACGCAGCAGGCTGCACTTTGGTTTGCCATTTGCCGGGTGTAGCTGACGTTAAACCAGCGACATAGCGATAAGTATCAGCCCATTCAATCAAACCCATCTTCGGCGGCGGTCGCAGGATATGCCGCGCACGAAGCAGGCGTTTCGTCAGAGGATCAGTAATTGAACTGTGCATGCAGAATACCTTTTGAATGGCGGCCCCGGCAGAAGTGTGAAGATGCACTTCACCGGGGCCGATGGCCGTAGAAACCCGCAGGAGGCGCGGGGTAGGGAGTGAGCCTGCGACCGTTAAGGGCGACCACGGCAGAAAGGGTGAGCAAACTGCCGTGGCCTTTGACCGCTGGGGAAAATGACGAGAAAGCCAGCGGTCATAACTAATTTATGCGGCGGTTGACAATCTTGAACCTAAAGGCCCTTATGCGCGCAGGCAGATTGTCTATCGTTACCGGATGCTCGCCGCTCACCCTCCTGAGTTTGCGCGCCCTTATCCGGCAAACCCATTTTGTATTTTACCAACTTTAGAATTAGATTGTGATACTGTTCGTGTCGGCGATAGCAGTGCTTTCGTTGCGAGTACCTTGCGCCAGCTATCAACATCGGCAAGCCTGCCAGTGCCAACGGCCAAACCGATCGACACGGATTGATGTGGGTTATTCGGCGCAGTAAGATAATCGTGCGCAATATCCGACCATCCCAAAACAGCCGCCAAAAATGGACCTTTTGTGAGTGTCACAGAGCCAAGCCCAATCCGCCGACTGATTTCTTCGCAGTGATCGATCCAAAACGAGATATAATATTGGTTATTCGGCGTGCTTTGTCGCGGGGTATATCCCAACGCCTCAAAACTGCAACAGAACTCAGTAAGCCATCGCTCAGGGGTTATCCGCATTTCCTCGGGCGATAGCTGCGGATATTTTGCTAACACTATATCGCGCAGGGAAAGCATTTCGGCCGTGGTCGGAATAGCAATCGGTCCTTGCTGCACACCTTGCGGAATTACACGCACCATCTGTCTTGGCGCGGATAGCTGTTGCTGGCGTTCGCGCCAGCGGGCGTTTGCAAGGTCAGCTTCTAGCTGCTCGTTTCTGGCGAGCAATTCCTCGCGCGTTAAATCGCTCATAGTGTTACTCCAATATAAAATAGGGTGCTGCACTCAGCCGCATTTATAAACAGTTACCCGTGAATGCTTGGCCAAGTAGTCAGGATTTTGATTGTGACCTTGCGTCGGCTTTGCATCCTTCGCCGCTCGTTTTAGGGCGGTGTTCTGTAGCATGATAAATTCGTTCGTATTCGTAGGACCAACTTTCACGCGGCGGCGCGGTTGGTCGCCAAGCTTGCATAAAGTAGTCATGTTCTTTACTCCCTATTATAATAAACGCTCGGAATTGTGAGTTACAATCTCATATCGCGGCTGTTCGGAAAGGTTCCGGTGCCAGCACCGGAAGCTAAACTCTTTCCTCGCGCGGTATATAAATGTTTCGGCGCTTGTTTTCTTCGGCCTCCTGCTGTTTGCGGATTTCGCCAATTTTGATTATCGACCGGAACAGCTCATCATATCGATGCTCCGCATTCTCGGCTCGGTCATTTGCCTCTTTAATTTCAGCTTTCATCCCGGCAATCGCATGCTTGATCACCATAGTAGTATTATTCTTGATCACTTCAACAAACTGAGCACGCGTCATTTCGAATTTATCAGGAAGGCTTTTGGCCCACTCGTCATCGGACATAATCGCGTCTTTCGGTGGCAGAATGAAATCGACAACATCGCCCATAGCGTCACCGCCCGCCCCGTGCTTTTTCGACGGCGCGTTGCATCGCGGCGGCGAAGGCGCCAGCGCTTTGAGTGCTCGGCTGCTGTTGCTCGGGCAAGAGCGGCTCACCACCTTGGCGGATACCAGTCCGCGCTAGCTCAGTAGCGGCGGCGACTTGCGCAGCGAATTGCTGCGGGCTCAATGTGCTCGGACGCGGTTGCGGCGGACCTGCATTGGTCGGCGGTGCGGCGCGCGGCGGTTCTGTGAAGGCTGGCGCTGGCCTAGAACGTAGCTCAGCAGGGCTGAGGGTCAAATGATCGAAAGCGCCGGGGGTAACACCCATTTGTCAATCTCCCATGGAAAAAGAAACACTCCATGGGCACCGCAGTATGGGTGAACCGGAATAGAATGCAAGCCTATTCTTCGCCCTGGTCGCCGGGTTTTCGGGCCTGATCTTCAACCTCGGTAGCAGATAATTCCGAAAGGAATTGATTAATCTCAGTCTCTAATAGGGATGTTATTTCTGAGCGTGATTTTCCCACTAATCCGTTGGCGCATTTTCCTGGAATACTGAAAAGCCTTTCCCTAATCACGCTGTATTGACCTTCGACGGCGGCCCCGACTTTCTCTATTTCTACGTAATCGCCGCGCAAAATAGCATTCTTTTGCAATTGGCCTTCACGCTGCGCTGCGGCTAGCTGGGCGCGCTCTGCTGCTAGATCGAGACTGGATTTGCTTCCGCGACCGCTCGCAATCGTGCGAATATATTCGATGTACAGCTTGCGAATTTCATCAAGGTCGTAATTCTCTTTTCTTGGTAATACGCCAAGCTTCTGTAGCTCGCGAAAACGGACGCCACTCAGAAATATATGGGATGCCGCTGCTGATAAGTTATTGGGTCTCATTTAAGAATACTCCTGTAGTAACTGTCAAGCGTTGCTATATCCCACGCTTCGGAGCGACCCTAGTTTGACATCAATTACAGGCCAGGACCCGGTGAATAGAAATGGCGCTAGTTTGGATATTCAATTGGACTATTAATACGAATTTAATACCAGATTAATCAAACAGGCTCGCTCGCTTCGGTGGTGCTGCTTAGTATCTGTGTGCGCCAGCGATCGGCGGCCGTCAACTCACGGCCCTTCGCCCCGTGCTCGCCATCGGCGGCCGGGTTGAAAACATCGCGTCGGGTATGTTGCGGGCTACAATGAACGTTGGAAGCGTCCACAAACAGGGTTTTAGCCCACAATCCACTCGATCTGCAAGCGCCCAACGCTGGTTGCGCGACCAGAAACCCCTTCGGGGGTTTTCTGGGTCGCTCACGAATTAGCGCAGCGTTGCGAAAAATTGCTAAATATTCGGCGCTAAATATTTAGCGCAAACCACTGCGGCACAGCGACTTCTGCCACTTTGGGCGTCCGATTTGCGCTATCTTTCGCGCGCTAAATATTTAGCGCAAAACCATGTGTCACAATGCCGCAATCACTTGATCAGACCATTGATTGCAAAGGGTTTCCGCTAATTATTTGGCTCAAAATATTTAGCGGGGTACAATTTGTCGCAGGTTCCAGGGTCAATCAGCGGTCGGCGCGTGTCCATTACCCTTTGCGAAATTATTATCAGACGCATTATCTTCGTCATCATTTTCATCGCCATCTGTAGTGGCTTGTTTTATTGCAGTTTCGATGTCATCGTCTTTAGCATCTTTGTGTAACTTATATAGATTTATCGTCTTGCCTTTCACGATGACACTTTCAGGCTCTAATATACCCATGAAATTAATCAGACGCTTAATCAGTCTTTTGATCGGAAGTGCGCAACTCTCAGGATCAAGTTTAAGTGCATTTGCTATCGGATACCCCATCCAAGCATTTGCTCGCGCATCTTTTGACCATTGTCGATCGCCGAGGGCCGTGCGTATTGCAGCGACATTGGCGGGCGACATTCGAATTGGAATTGAACTTGGGTGCTCCCACGCTGTTACAACTCCCATATCATCGCCAAATAACATTCCGTTATTATTCAACGTCACACTTGCAATCTTGTACCAATCCCCTCGATCAGATGGTGGTGGGGATAGATTGCGTTTGCCATCAAACGATCTGAAATAGCGCCCATAGCTGGTAATCTGAAGTGTTTCAGCTTCTTTCTCATGCATGGTTTCCAGCACGCGAACCGATCGGCAGGCGTCAATGAATGCAACAGTGCCTCTCGTGCTCTCAACTGTGACTTCACCAGTTCCTACTTTACGGGTGTGGTGCCAGATATGAACGGCGCAATTGCCTTCCTGTGCAATACTATCAAATGCTTCGAGTACATCGCGGATTGCACCAGGATCAATCTCACTGACGCGATGGGTCGAAATGAATGGATCAACGCTGACAATATCAATCTCGTTATCCTTGACGAATTGTAATAGGCCACGCACCGTAACATCATCGATTAGCACACCGTCAAATCGACTTTGCTTTGCCACTCTAAGTGCGATTTCGCCCTTCGCCATTGTGAAGAACCGATTACCAAGTTCAACTGCACTTATCCCATAATGTTTCATCGCTGCAACAATTCTCTTGTCCATCGTCGCACGATCGTCTTCAAGATTAATCAACAGAACACGCGATGGCCGTGGCGGTTTTATCTTCATCAGCGCTTTACCAGTGACCTGCGCCAAACTCTCGCCAATTCCTAATGAACTTTTTCCGGTGCCGCCGAAGGCTGCTGTGCAGGATACAAATCCACGTATAAGATGGTCGCCATAAAGGCGATCGTATAGCGGCAAGGTAGCTTCATCAGGCACAACATAAGACGAACAGTTAATTACCCCGGCAGCAGGGATTTCATTACAGATCGAAAGTAATGTTTCTGGCTTGCCACCTTGCTCAAACCAATTCGTTACATCGTCGCCAGTTTTCGGAGTTGTGCCAAGTGATTTCCATAAATGCTGTGCAGTGATAATCCGTGTCGATTTCGCTACCGGTGATAAAGCACGATAAGCAGCGGCAGCATTCTTGCGGCCATTATCATCATTATCCTCTATAATATTACAATTATATCCGGCGAGAGCGTGAATAGCTTCGTCAGACCATATATGCGAAATGACAGTGGTTGCTAATACGCCACGTGCGGTACAATCGTCGGCGTTCTTTTCACCTTCAACGACATATACAGTTGCGCCAGGACCAGCGGCGATGATTGCAGGCCAATTATAAATGATTGTTCGCGGGCCGGGGCCTTTCAACCATTGATCATGGAATTGCCAACTAGGCAGATATTTCTTTTCGATCCTATTTTGATCATCGTATCGATTTTGTTGATTGATTATAGTAACGCCATCAGGAAGGGTGTAATTATAGGTAGTCTTTGTCCAACCTGACCGCTGATTAGGTCGCAGGTAAACGTCGCTGAATGGCTCGTAATTGACGCCTGAGCCTTCGGTCTGCTCGATTTCATCGGCCGTCCGAGAGCCGTAGGAGTGCCGGGAGGCATCTTCGCGAGTATATCCGGGGCCTTGCGCCCCCGCACCGTTTCTGCTATCTCGTGGTTTGCGCGACATAGGTTCCTCTCTCCCGTTTGGCGCCGGGTTGCTGAAGGCTTCATGTGTCGCTTCCTTAGTTGCAGCAGCAGTCAGTATCGACAAACAGGGCCGCCTTGGTTTTGCCAGATCGGGGCGGTTTGTCTTTATATACTAGTCGGGCGGGACTTCAAACCTCGACATACTCTCAATAAATATTCGGGTAATGCGGTTAAATTCGATCAGGATTTCCCTAACCGTAGCGCACCGCCAGCACTAACGGGGCGTCCGATGGTGGCCTTCTTACCAGCCTTGCCGCCTGCATCGTACGCCCCACTGTCAACGTTCGAACTCCCGCCGCTGCAACTCGTTTTCAGATTGATGCCAGCTTCCTTAAGCTTGTCCGCGATAGCCGTTGACTTCACGACAACCAGCGCATTGCCGTTCGCCGTACGCTCTGCCGCCGATCGCTCGCATAGATTGGTCAGCTTGTCATTGATGGTTTCAGTGGCCCCCTGGACGAACGATTTTATGATCTTGCGCCGCTCAGACTTCGGGGCCAACGAAAACATCAGGTGCTTCACTAGTTCGGCAGTGACGTAATCGGTCAGGTGGTCGAGCAACCATTGAGCCAAGTCAACGTCGCTGCGCATGCCGACAAAAACGAAGCGACCATCTCCACGGCGAAAAATCGTGACACCGCAGAACTCACCAATTTCATAATTTAGGCGCCACTTGATGCCGTGCGGGTCTGTCTCATCATCATCTGTGCGCAACTCGGCGGCTTCCGTTTTGCTCAATTGTAGCTCATCGTCAGTGATCACATAGGCATCGATCATCGCGCGAGCCTTGGCGAGTGCCGCCAGGGCTTCAGCTTCCGTGCAGCCATTCGCCGTCGTCTTGCTCATCAAGGCGCGAACCTTATCGAGCAATTCATTCCGCTTCGTACTCATGCTGCCGCCTTCGGTGCCATCGCCTTCACCTTGTCCGTAACGGCCGCAAGCGCAGCCTGCGTATCGCTATAGGTCATCTTCGGAAGCCACTCGTTTACCGCGACCTTGAACTGAGCCAGGGCGCGTTGCGATTGCGTCACCTTCGACGCGGACGCTGCATCGGCCTTGGCGTATTCCTCTTTGCGAGCCTTCGCGCTCGCCTCAGGATCGTTGTTGTTGCCGATCGCAGGCGGCGCTTCCGTGACAGGTGATGTCACGGACGCCTCAGGGTTGTGTTTTTCCTTGTCGCGACTTCTCCGCTTACGCTCCCGACTGTCAGCCTTCACTTGCTCAGCCGTCTTGCGACCGCCAGCAATCTGCATCAACTCGGCGCGGCGCGAGTGCCCTAGCCCGATTGTCTTGCAGATGGCGTCGAGGTGCTCTTTATGGTTTTCCGCGATATCGACCAGCAGCTTGCCAGCCGACATGGAGTGTTCGAGCGACTTCGCTTTGAACGTGTCCGCCTGCTTGATGTGATCAGCGATTTGGCGACCTACCGCGGCGGGATCAAACTTTGTGGTTCCCGCAGCAGTCTCGGCGGCGGCCTTCGATCGTTTGGCTACTTTACCCATGGTCCCCTCACGCCAACTCTTTTGTGTGCCGCTCGATCGCAAGCCGCTGCATGCGTGCTTTAAATTCCTCTAGCGCGAGGCGGCTGCGAAACTTGCGCAAGCGGATCGTGATCGGGGGCGGGAAGCCAAGCTTCGGATCACGATCCCAACGCCATAGCGTCATGGTCGCGATGCCAAATTCCTTGATGACTTGCGTATCAGGGACAAATTCGTCTTTTGGCGTTTTGCTCACAGTGCGGCTCCGTTATTATCTGAGCGGAGCACCCGATATAGAGCGGCGCGCGATCGATGCGAGCGAAAGATATTACCAATATGTTTATAGGAACTTTTGAGCCCTCCGCGATGCGCGAAGTGACTGCGGCAGAGGATTTAGTGATGGGTCAGTGCGGCGGGTTGTCGCGGGGCGGTTTGCGGTGGCGGAACCGCCAGCGCAATTTATACCACGAAGTTAATAGGATTACCGCCCGCCGCGCAACGCCACAACGTTCGCCGGTCGGCCGGAAACGATGCTTTCTACAAACGATGACCAGCGTTCAAGTGCTGCGAATTTTTCGTCTGCATATTCTTCGCGGTTATAGACACCAGCAACACCACGTTTTGCACCTGACACGTGATTTAACGTAGCTTCGATAATATGTGGTGGGATTTTAATATGAGCCATTCCGGTCGCGGCGGTGCGGCGAAGATCATGCAATGTCCAGTGTTCAATTTCCTTTCCCGCTGCCGCTTTCATGGTCGCATCAATGCTGTTTTTCAATCGATCGAAACCCCACAAAGGCGCGCGTCCGGTAATCGAGAATATTAAATTACAACCATCGATCAATTTGACCTTGGATAAAATATCACGCGCCAGCGGCGGCAATGGCACGTCATGCGGCCGATTGTTTTTGGTTCGCTCTTTTGGCAGTCGCAGCATTGCGAAGTCATCGCTTAATTCCGTTCGCGTCATCATGGCGATTTCGGATAAGCGACACCCCGTCAATAACAGCAGCTTCAACACCGGTTCAAATGGCGGGCCTTCCACTTCGCACGCATGCCAGAACCAACGTAATTCATCGGCGCCGCGCACGTCAGGGCGGAAATTGAGCACGCGGTCACGCGCTGCCGGGGCGTCGGGACGATAGACGCCAAGGCACGGATTAATCGTGAGTGCTTTGCGACGATAGCGCATGGCCCACTTGAACAGGCTCCCCAACGCGTCGGCGGTTTTGCGCCCACGACTATCGGAGGCACCATCGTTGCGCGGAGTGCTGCCGGGGATGCCATCCTTGCGGGCGTCGCTGATCACGTCGTGAATGTCGTGGCCAGTGATTTCGGCAAGCGGCGTATCCTGCCAGCGTTCGGCAAGGCCATTTTTCACGATCGTTGGCGCACCGCCATCGGTCGGATACTGCAAGCCAAGGATGCGGGCAATCTCGCGCCAGCGACGCGGACGCTGGCTGGTGCGTTTGACCTTATGGCCTTCAATGAAGTCGCGGACGGTTTGGCCGAAGGTGACGGCATCCTGATCACTCTCGCTCTTGGGTGCGCGCTGGCGCTCGGCTTTCAGATCGGCAACCACGTCGCGGCCCGCCGCGCGCTTGCGCTGCACGTCGGCGGCGAGACGGCGGGCGGCGGCGAGTGTCAGGCAGTCCCCGATCGCGGGCTCGGCAACGGGCTCAGGGCCGCCAGTAAGGTCGCAGGGGCCAAGGGTCAGCTTAACGTGCTTGCCATCGGGGCGGCGGTAGCGCACCGCCCAAGAGCGTTTGCCGCTTGGCTGAATGATCAGTCGCAAGCCGGGGCAACCCGCATCAGGAACCTCCTGGCGAGCGTGGGTCGGCCGAATTTTTGCGACGGCCGCAGCGGTCAATTTGTGCATCGGTCTGTTCTTCCGAATGGCTCGGGGTAAAACGGGGGTAAACATTCGAGGGTGTTATGGATCGTTTCCCCGAAGATATAACGATCACCAACGCGTCGCGCTAGAGCGCTGGAAAATGGGCACTTCTGGCCCCTTGTGCATCGGTTTTCGTTGGCGAAAGTTCGGGCTTGCTAGGGCTCGCGGTCGAACTTCCAAACCGATGAGGCGAGATCGATGCTCGCTGCCCGCTCCAATTCGCAACATAAGCAAATCACCAGGGTGTTGAAGCGCCGGCCCAGCTCGCGCGTGCGCCTGCAGCGCTGAGCGGTCCAGTCGACGCCGCGGCGGATCGCGACCTCACGGCCGCGTTGCGCAGTCTGCCATTCGCCCCCTTCGTCTATTGGCAGGATCGCGGCCTTTCAAGCCGCAGGAGACGGGTCAGAACCGTCAGGGGGTACCAATACCGGGGCGTCGCCTAGCGGCCATGGCAACGGACTTTGAATCCGTCACGACCGTGGGTTCGAGTCCCGCCGCCGCTGCCAATCGCGGAATAGCTCAGCGGCAGAGCGGGGGTCTCATAAGCCCCGTCGGCCGGAGGTTCGAGTCCTCCTTCCGCGACCAGCTTTCATTGAACCATTTCCGGAGCTCAGACTACCAACTGGCGTGTCGGTTACGTCTGAAAAGATCCGCACCAATGTGCCTGTATAGCTCAACGGCAGAGCGCTCCGCTGTGGACGGGGATATCGTGGTTCGATCCCACGTGCAGGTGCCACCCTCCCTTCTAAATCACTGAAATCGCAATTTCTTTCTGTTCCAGGGAGACGCTGCTCCCGGGATCGATTTCCGGCCGCGAAAGCAATCACGCCCCCGGAAAGCAGTGACGCCCATTGTGCGGCGATCGCTGCGGTCACCCTCTCATTTAGCTTTGTTGGAGAAACTATCATGAAGAACCTCATTCTTGTCCTCGCATTGATGTCTGCACTGGCCGCGGCTTCTGCAGTCCTGTCACTGCAGACGGATCACGCGCGGCCGACGTACATCGCAGATGGAGGTCGCCAGCTCTCGCTTCTCTACTAATGGCAAAAGATCAAAACCTGCGTCGCGATCCGGCGCAGGTTTACCGCGAACCGCGTTCGACCTCCTTCGAAATGGATTTGTCGCACAGCGTGCACCGGTAGACGTGCACGTCGGCGGCGAAGCCACGCCTGATCTTCGCGGTCAGAACCATCGGTCCGCCGCAGGACGGGCAAGGGTGCGCTTCCTCGGTCATGCCGCATCAATGAGGGCATTTCGCGGGCGCCGCCTTGCGAAGGGTCAAAAGCGATATTCAGTCTTCGGCTTTTATCCACATCAACAGGCCGGGAGGGACCGCCTCCGCCCTCAGCGGGGCTGTCCCGGCCTCTACCGTAACTCCGTGCACGCGTAGAGGCCGGGACGATCGTTCACTTACCGATGTAGCTCAGTGGGAGAGCGGCGGTCTCCAAAACCGCGTCAGCGCGGGTTCAAATCCTGCCATCGGTGCCAATTCGACACCAAGCATCCTGGACGTTCCCTCCAACAGCATCGCATCGAGGGTCACGGCACGGCTGCGTCGTTTTCCGGGCACCGCGGCCGCCCCGACGCTACAATCCACTGCCGGCCACACCGAATCAGAAAGGCTGCAATCCGTGTCCGTTAATACCAAGCGCGTGTTCTACGTGGGGTCCCTCTCCCATCCGGTTTTCATCGACATTCTCGGACAACGTCCCGACGTCCGCCTCGACCGCCTCGAGAACGCGAGCGACGACGCGACCGTGACGCCGATCCTTGCCGCTGCCCACGTCTATCAGGCGGGGTCGACACAGCATGAACTCGCGCGCAAGTTTCACGTCGATGCCGCGCTGATCTCTCGCATGCCTGACGTGCTGCTCGTCTCCACGAATGGCGCGGGCTACGACACTGTCGACGTCAAAGCCTGCACGGATGCCGGCATCCTGGTGGTGAACCAGTCCGGCGGCAACCGCGAGGCCGTTGCCGAGCACGCGCTCGGGATGCTGCTCACGTTGTCGAAGCAAATCGTGGAGACCAATCAGGCGATGCGCCGCGCGGGCCGGATCAATCGCATCGACTTTATCGGCCACGATGTGCGCGGCAAGACCATCGGCATTGTCGGCCTCGGCAATGTCGGCAGCCGTCTCGCGGAGCTGTGCCGCGGACTCTTCGCCATGCAGGTCCTCACCTATGATCCGTATCTCTCGGCTGAGACCTGCCGCCAGCGCGGCGCCGAGAAGGTCAATCTCGACGAACTCCTGCGCCGCAGCGACTATGTCTCACTCAATTGCCCGCTGACTGCGGATTCCCGCGGCATGATCGGCGCCGCGCAATTCGCACTGATGCGGCCTCACGCCTATTTCATCTCGACGGCGCGCGGCCATATCCACGACGAGGCCGCGCTCGCGGACGTGCTGCGTCGCAAAGCCATCGCCGGCGCCGGCCTTGACGTCTGGGCGGCCGAACCCCCGCCGTCCGATCACGCTTTGATGCAATTCGACAATGTCCTCGTCAGCCCGCACACCGCAGGCGTCACGCGCGAGACGCGGCTGAACATGGGGAAGATCGCCGCGGAGCAGATTCTCGACGCGCTTGATGGCAAGCCGCTATCGCGTCAGGTCAACCCAGAAGTATGGCCGCTCTACGCGAAGCGGTTCGCGGCCAAATTCGGCTTCGCGCCCCAGCAATAACTGGAGATCCGTTGCGCGAGGCTACTCGCGCCCAGCCAGGGTCGGCCGCTCGGACGGCGGAGGCGTCGCCGCTGCCTGAGCGGCGGAAGCCACCTGGACCTTCACGTTGGGCCGCAGCTTGTATTGCCCGTCGACGACGACGCGCTCGCCTTCCGCAAGGCCCGAAGTAATGATCGTCTGGATCTCGGTTGTCGGCCCGGTCTCGATTTTGCGGACCTGAACCGTGTCGTTCTTGGAGACGACCCAGGTGTAGATGCCGTCGGGCCCCCGCTGGATCGCCGGCGACGGGATCGTCAGCACGTCGTGGCGCACCTCAACCAGCAGCCGCGCATTGACGAAGTCGCCGGGCCAAAGCTGATCCTCGTTGTTGTCGAACATCGCCTTGAGACGCATCGTCGCGCTCGCCTGGTCGACGATGTTGTCGATGAGAAGCAGCTTTCCGGTCGCGAGCTTGCGCTTGTTGTCCTGGCTGAAGGCGGTGACCTCCACCGGCCCCCGCGCCATGGCCTCGCGAACATCGCTAAGCGAGCGCGCCGACAGCGTGAACAGCACAGCCGCTGGCTTGGTCAGGACCAAGGTGGCGATGGACGCAGAATCCGACGCATGCACGATATTGCCGGGATCGATGAGGCGGACGCCCATGCGCCCATCGCTCGACGCCTTGATCGAGGTGTAATCGAAATTCGTTTGGGCCGCCTCGATCGACGCTTCATCGGCATCGATCGATGCGATCAACTGGTCGACCCGCGCTTGCTGCTGGTCAACCACCTGCTGGGTCTGAAAGCTTTTGTCGACCAGCGTCTTTGATCGATAGAGGTCCTTTTGGGCCGAGATGAGCTGGGCCTCGTCCTGCATCTTCTTGGCTTTGGCCTGATCGAGCGCAGCCTGATAGAGGCGCGGATCGATCTTGGCGAGAACGTCGCCCTTCTTGACCTGCTGGCCCTCGACGAACAGCACCTCTTCGAGCTTGCCGTCGACCTGGGCGCGGATGCCGACTGTAAAGGAGGCCTGCACTGTGCCAAGCCCGGTCAGATAGATCGGAAGATCGCGTTTCGTGACTTCCGCGGCAACGACCGGAATGGGTCCGGCCGCCCCACGTGTCGGGCGTACCGGTTCAGAACCCGGCAGATAATACCAAGCGCCGGCCCCGATCACGACGACCGCCGCCGTCGCCCACATGATCCGCTGTCGCCAAGCCACTTGCAGCCCTCTGTCGCGTCGCGTTAGCGCGCCGCGATATTTGCGTTTCCCGTGGCCGCAAATCTAGCTGAAGTTGCGAAGCGGACAAAGGCCATTGTTAACGAATGTCCGTAGCGTGTGATTTGTCCGCCTTTTGTAGCGCGTGAGTTGTCCGCCAATTTTGCCGCCTGTTGTGGAGGGGGCGATGCGGCGGGCGACGGTGCTATGGGAGGTTTTTGTGAGGCGTTTTGCGGAGGCGTTTGAGCAGTACCAAGGTCGCGGCCTGACCGCTGAGGAGGCTGGAGAACTGCTGGGGATGTCGGGGCGGAATTTCCGCCGGCTGTGCAACCGCTACGAGGAGGATGGGGTGGTAGGTCTGCGCGATCGGCGGATCGGCAAGATATCGCCGCGCCGGGCGCCCGCGGGCGAGCTTGCGCGGATGCAGGAGCTTTTCCGGGAGCGCTACCGCGACTTCACCGTGAAGCATTTCCACGAGCAGCTGGTGAAGCGGCACAATTACAAGCTTTGCTACACCGTGACGCGGCTGTCGTTGCAGGCCGCCGGACTGGTGGCGAAGGCGAAGCGCCGAGGTGCGCATCGCAAGAAGCGCACCCGCCGTCCGCTGCCCGGAATGCTGTTGTTCCAGGATGGCTCGACCCATCGCTGGATCGCGGCGCTTGCGCGCGATCTCGACCTCATCGTCACGCTTGACGATGCCACCGGGCAAATCTGTTCGGCCTTCCTGGTCGAGGAGGAGGGCACGATGTCGAGCTTTTGCGGCCTCGCCGAGACGATCGAGCGATACGGCCTGTTCGGCGCGTTCTACACCGATCGGGGCTCCCATTACTTCGTCACCCCCAAGGACAGCAGCAAGGTCGACAAGACCCAGTTCACCCAGGTCGGCCGCGCGCTGTCCCAGCTCGGCATCACCCACATCCCGTCCTATTCGCCCCAGGCCCGCGGGCGCATGGAACGGGCGTTTGGAACGTTGCAGAAGCGGCTGCCGCAGGAACTGCGGCTGGCCAGGATCAAGACCGTCGCAGCCGCCAACCGCTACATCAGGGATCGCTTCGTGCCCGACTACAATGCCCGCTTCGCGGTGGCCGCCGCCGAACCCGGCAGCGCCTTCGTGCCCTATGTCGGCCGGCCGCTGGCGGACGTGCTGTGCATCCAGGAGGACCGCGTGGTCGGCGCCGACAATTGCGTGTCCTTCAACCGGCGCAGCCTCCAAATTCCCCCGCAACGTCACCGCAACCACTACGTCCGCGCAACCGTGAGGGTCCATCAATATCCCGACGGCCACCGCGCCATCTTCGACGGACCGCGCTGCCTGGCGCTATTCGATCCAACTGGAAAACCCAAAGATGTCGTGCCTAAAGCCGCTTAACTCCGCTCGGCGGCCCACACAGACCTGTGGGTTTGTGGACAACGCTAGCGCGTTGCCCACAAGCCCCACAGGCCCCAACAACAAACAGAAGCGGACATTTGATGTGCTACAAACCGCGGACATCTTCACACGCTACGG
>CAWBDV010000021.1:0-52080 GCA_963787675.1 uncultured Alphaproteobacteria bacterium
ACGGCCCCGTAGCTCAGCGGATAGAGCAACAGCCTTCTAAGCTGAAGGTCGCAGGTTCAATTCCTGCCGGGGTCGCCAGCATATGCGTGACCGGCTGACCTCATTCATGCTCTGATATTCGCCTCGGCTGATCGTCGCGGGCAATGAGCAAATGAGCCTCTGGTGGCTGTGCTATCGCCAATCTGGGGAGATCAAAGTCGTCATCGTCGAGGCGACGTCATTGATCTTCGCGCGGATGCATGTCTCGCTCGCCCAGGCCGACGAGGATGCGACCTTCGTGGAAGGCTACGAATTGGACGAGGCGCATTCGGCACTCGTGCCGGCGCGCTACATCGGCTCGATGTTGTCGCGCCGCAGCGCCGCAACCTTGCTCGACCAGTTGGAGCGCGACACGAAACGAGCCGCCCCGCAAGAGCGGCGGCGCTAAGCGGATTTGCGACGGGGCTTGGCTCTCGGCGCTTCCTTGGCCACTTCCTTCGACGATTCCGACGCGGCCTTGTCCTTCGCCTTGCCGCCGGAGATCGGGAACTTGAACTGCGGGGCTGCGCGCAGGTCTTCCGGCTTAGGCGACTTCGCCTTGCGGCCTTTCGGAGCGGCCGCCTTACCGGCCTTGGCAGGCGCAGGCTCCTTTTCGGACAGGCTGCGACGCAGCGCATCCATCAAATTGATCACGTTCGGCGCGTGCTCGGCCGGGCGCGGCTTAGGCGTCGGCATGCCCGCCTGCTTCTGCTTCAAAAGCTCCAGCACCGCCTCTTCGTAGTGATCGACGAAATTCGCCGGGTCGAAATCGGCAGCCTTGGTCTCAAGGATATGCTCGGCGAGTTGGAGCATCTCCTTCGGGACTTTCAGCTCGGGAATCTCGTCAAAGTAATCCTTCGTGTCTCGCAACTCGTAGGCATAGTGCAAGGTCATCCCGAGAAGCCCGCGCTCCCACGGTTGCAGCATGATCACGCGTTCACGCTTGGACAGGACCACGCGGCCGAGTGCTGCCATGCTCTTGTCCCGCATCGCCTCGCGAATGACCGCAAATGCCTCCTGGCCGACCTGGTCATTGGGAACGATGTAATACGGATTTTCGAGATACCGCTCATCGATCTGGGCGCGGGGAACAAAGCTGTCGATCTCGATCGTCTGCGAACTCTCGATCGCGAGAGCATCGAGTTCCTCGTCCTCGATCAGGATGTAAGTGTTCTTGGCAACCTCGTAGCCCTTGCCTTTGTCTTCGGCCTCAACCGGCTCGCGCGTCTCGTCGTCGACGAGCTGCTGGCGCAGGCGATGGCCGGTTTTCTTATTGATTTGCCGGAAGGAAATGCGTTCGCGCGCAGCCGTCGCCGTATAGAGAGCGATGGGACACGAAACCAGGGAGAGCTTCAGGTAGCCCTTCCAGTAGGGTCGAGACGCAGGCATGAATACTCCACTCGACTGGCACCTAAAGAAGATAGTCCTCGCTCTTACGAAAGTGGAGTCAAAACCCGATTAACGCCGATTTTCCGGGCAAAATAACGCATCCGCAAGGTCGATGCGGCGCACAACGATTAGAACGCCACGTGAACATTTGGATGGCGCCGATCAAGAACGGCCGCCCGTTGGATCGCGCGCAGCGTCCGGTTCACCACGGTACGCTCTGGCCCTGATGGTTGAGAAAATGCAGTCCCGGCTTGCCGGCACGGCTCTCAATCGCATTGACGACGCCAGGAATGCTGTCGTCGATCGATAGCGGCGCAGACGCTCCACCCATATCGGTGCGCACCCATCCGGGGGTGATGATGACGGTTGTGCGAGCCGCGTGCCGGGCCGAAAAGCACTTCATCAGCATGTTGAGCGCCGCCTTGCTGGCGCTGTAGGCGTCCGACCTGCCGTTGTTGTTGGTAATGCTCCCGAGCCCTGACGACATCACTCCGATTTTGCCGCTGGGTTTGACGAGACCCTCGAAGATCTCGACGAAACTCATCGGGCTGTAAGCATTGGTCACCATCAAGCGGACGAATTCCTCGACCGGCGTCGTGCTGATCGTATAGCTCGAGGAAATGTTCACGCCGGCGTTCATGAACAAAAGATCAAACCGCCGATCGCTAAGACGCTGACGTAGCGCGTTCACCTGGTTGCGATCCGTGACGTCGACAGACTGAACCTCGAGCCGGCCTTCAGAACGATCCGCGAGATCATGCAGCGGCGTGCGGGCGGTTCCGCGCACTGTGCCCATGACGTGCCAGCCGCGTTTGAGATACTCATTGACCAATGCAAGACCAAGACCACGCGAAGCGCCAACGATGAGTGCAGTTTCCGATGCCATTTCAACTCCGATGATCAGCGGATGCCTTTGGCCGGTGACGTAATGCGTCCACCCACCAGATGGTTCGCCTTGTTCCAGCCGTGGTGCTTAGATCGCCCCGCGCTTCCGTAGCGCCGCAATCTCTGCCGCGTCAAATCCGAGGTCGCCGAGCAGAGCATCGGTGTCGGCGCCAAGCGGCGGCGGCGGAGATGCAGGCGCCGGATCGCCGCCAGCGAGGCGAAAGCCGGACCTCACCACCGAGATCGCCTTGTCGACCCCCGGCGCCGCCTCGAACGTCGTGACGAGCCCGCGGGAAGTAACTTGGGGATGGTTGAGCACTGCCGGGATATCAAGCACTTCGCCCGCCGGCACGCCTTGAGCATTGAAGATCGCTGCCCACTCCGTTGCCGATTTGTGTTTCAGCGCGATTTCGATCTCCGCCTTGAGAGCGAGGCGATTGATCTTGCGCGCTTCGCGGCCGGCGAAGCGCGGGTCGCTCGCGAGGTCCGGCCTCCCAATCAGCCGCGTCAATGTCTCGAACTGCTGTTGCTGGTTCGCCGCAATGTTCAGCGGACCGTCGCCGGTCGCGAACGTGCCGGACGGCGCCGCCGTCATGTTCTCGTTGCCGAGCGGCTGCGGTCGAACGCCGGCGATCAGCCAGTTCGAGACCTGCCAGCCCATGGCAACAAGCGTCGCCTCCAGCATCGACACGTCGATGAACTCCCCTTCCCCAGTGCGCTCTCGCCGCACCAGCGCCGCGGCGATCGCGAAGGCTGCCGTCAGGCCCCCGATGGTGTCCGCCACCGGAAACCCGACCCGCAGCGGGGCAGTCGCCGCGTCGCCGGTCACGCTCATGACGCCCGCAAGGCCCTGCACGATCTGATCGTAGGCTGGATTATCCTTGAGCGGCCCATCCTGGCCGAACCCTGATATGGCGCAGTAAACGAGGCCGGGCCGCTCCCGCTGCAATTCGTCAAAGCCGAGGTCGAGACGTGCCATCACGCCGGGGCGGAAATTTTCGATGACGACATCGGCCGTGCGAACCAGCCGCCGAAACACGGCTTTGCCACCGGGACTTTTCAGATTGATGGTGATCGAACGCTTGCCGGCGTTTTGCGCCAAAAAAGAAGCGCCCATCAATGCGGCATTGAGCGCGGGGTCGGCACCGAGTTGGCGCGCAAGATCGCCGCTGCCGGGCGCCTCCACCTTGATGACTTCGGCGCCAAGGAGCGCGAGCTGGTAGGCGCCAAACGGGCCTGCCAGCACATTGGTCAGATCAAGAACGCGAATGCCGGAGAGGAGAGCAGTCATCGAAAGCTCATACCACGCTCCCCTGGAGGGAGGTGTCTGACCGCCTCATAGCGATCCGAAATGAGGTGACGGCTCCGCGAGCTCTCGCACCATGACCACCCTACCCCGGCGCCAACCGTCTTGCCCTTCGGAGCAAATGATCCGACCACCCCTCAGGCCAACGAGATCATGCCGCTCCACCACTGCGTGAGCTTGCCCACATCGAGATCGTATTTGCGCACGAAATCAAGTTTGCCGTCAGGACCTATCTTGAACATGGTAAGCCCCGCGGGGATGATTACGACCTTGCCGTCGCGGCGAATTGCGGTCGGCGCCAGCGAGCCCGCGACCAGGAGCTTGCCGGCACTGTCGATCGAAAACGTGCGCGGATGCGCGGCCTTGATGTCCGCGTGTTGGATCGCCCTGGGTTCGCCGGTCGCCTGATCGAGGGCGAATACGGCGATATTGCTTTCCCCGCCGCTGAACACTTTGACGCCGTCAACCTCTTCAACACCTGGAGCGACGCCGTCAGCGACACCCGAGCGATTGCCGAGATAAACGAATCCACCGCTCGGATGCACGTGGATCGGACCGGCGGACTGGACCGGAAATTGGCGTGCCGGGTCGGCGAGCGTCGTTTTGGTAAAGAGGGGTTCCGGCACGACATCGCCGTTAGGCTGCAAGCGATAGACAATAAGCTGGTTCTGCCGCTCGACCGAGAGATAGACGAAGCGGCCATTCGGATGGATGTCGAGATGGCGGGGACCATAGCCGTAACCGCCGTTCGGCTGGATCTTGCGCAGGTTCGACAGCACGCCGTTTTTGAAACCATAAACGTGCAGCGATCCCGGGTCCTCGGGTTTGGTAGCGGTGGCATTGTTACCGCGTGCGACGACGAGCACGGACTTATTTCCGGGAGTTGCCCGGATCTGATGGAAATAGATGCCCTTCTCAAGATTGTCGGGCTGAGGCACCTCCTCGCCAAGGCTGCCATCGCCTTTGATGCGGTGCACGCTCACGCCGGCCGGAAAGTTGTAGGCTACCAAGACGTAAGCGCCGTCGACGTCGACGCTCGTATGGATCGGCCGCGACCGAAGCGCCACGACATCGCCGAACGGTGTCAGCTCGCCGGTCGGCCCAACCGTGAACGCGGCGAGGCGGTGCTCGTTGCCAGTAAAGCCTGGGCCGCCGGTGCTCGATGAAACATAAAGATATTTGCGGGACGGATGCGGCCACACATACTGGACGCCGCCCGTCACTTTCGCCGTGCCGCGCCGCGTCAGCGTTACTGCCTCGGCATCGACCTCGAAATGGGTGAGATCGGTCCCGACTCCTGAGTAGAGGGCCACGCGTTCCTTCCCCGTCTGTGCGAACGACGCCTGCGGCGCCAGAACGGTGCCTGCAAGCATCGCAGAAAATGTGCGGCGGTTGACGATCATGTGGACCTCCCTTCGGTGCGATTTTATTGCGGCCATCTAACGCGTAGGGCCGGGACTCTGCAACCATGGCCGTCGGCCGCGCGGGTCGCGGCGTCACGGCGAAGCGTATATTGTGCAAAGAACGATCGCGAGCACCACTGGGAGGAAATCATTCGCGCAATCGTGCCAAAAGCCGATCGCCCGCGCGGCGCGTGGAGGAGCCGCCTGCTGAGCTGGCTGTGGTTCGCGCGCTCGGTGCGGACGCAAATTCTGATCGTATTCATCCTTACCAACCTGATCGCGGCGGCCGTTGCGGGCGTGGTGACCATCTTCAAGGCGCAAGCGTCGACGCGGGTGGAAATCGCCGCCTCCATGAAGCTTGCTTCGGTGATGGTCAACGAGGCCGTTGAGCTTGTCGCGCAGGGCATGCCGGCAGAGCCATTTCTGAAAACGCTGCCGGCCCAATTGCGCCTGGTGCGCCATGTCCGCATTTTTGTTCGCGATGCAGCCGGCCTCACGATCTCCGACTCCACGGAGTCGCCTACGGACACCGTCGGCGAGGCCGACCGTGCACCGCGCTGGTTCGCACGTCTGATCGGGCCACCGATCGAACGGCACCGTGTGCCGGTAACGGTAAACGGAAGAACGATCGCGACTGTCGAACTCGTGAGCGAGCCGCGGGACGAGATTGCAGAGGCCTGGGGTAACAGCATCGCGCTCGCGACAGTCGCCGCCGCCACGGTCGCCGCGATGATCGCCATTCTCTATTTCGTACTTGGACGCGTGCTTGATCCTCTGACCGCGCTTGGCGCCGCACTGCGAGGTCTGGAGCGTCGCGACTACGAACTGCGTCTCCCCCGCCCCAAGGTGCTGGAGTTCGCGGCGATCGCCGACCGCTTCAACGCGCTCGCCCGCGCCCTCGATGATGCGCGTGCGGAGAATCTTGCGCTTAACCGTCGCGTCATTACAGCCCAGGACGACGAACGCCGGCGCACGGCACTCGAACTGCATGACGAGGTCGGCCCGAGTCTCTTCGGCCTCAAGGCCAACGCGGCCTCGATCGCCAAGGCGGCCGGCACCATTCGCGACAGCGCCGCGCGCGCCATCGAGGCCCGCGTGACCGACCTGACGGCGATCATCGATCATCTTCAAGGCATCAATCGGAACCTGCTGAACCGGCTGCGGCCGATGGCGCTCGGCCACGTGCCGCTGGCGGATATCATCGCCGAACTGGTGCGCGAGCGCGCGCACCAGAATCCGAACATCGAGTTCTCTCATTCGGTGGAGGAGTTGCGCCAGAGCTACGGCGATACGTTGGACCTCACGGTCTACCGATGCGTGCAGGAAGCGCTAACGAACGCGCTTCGCCACGCCGGCGCACGCCGCATCGAGGTGCGAGCCGCGCAAGCGAACCGGATCGGCGGCGAGGCGCAGCTCGATCTCGAAATCCGCGACGACGGCAAAGGGATGGCCGCCGACGTGCCAAGGGGTTTCGGGCTTAGCGGCATGCGCGAGCGCGTGCAGGCGTTGGGCGGCGAATTCGCCATCGATACTGGACCGGGTCGCGGAACAACGCTGCGCATCGCGATCCCACTCACTGCCGAGCGCTCGGCAGCCGCGGCAGACTATGCTAGCAACGCATCATGACTTCGGTACTTATCATCGACGACCATCCGATCGTTCTCCAGGGTTGCCGGCGCGTTCTTGAGGATGCAGGCTACGCTCCCGTCTTCACCGCCAGCGATATTGTTGCCGGCTATCGGCTATACCGGCGCAACCGGCCGGATGTCGCCATCATCGACCTTGCCATTCAGGGCAAGGGACTTGGCGGCCTTGCCCTGATCCGACGCATGAAATTGCATGATGCCCGTGCCCACATCTTGGCGCTCAGCATGCACAATGATGCGACCATCGTCGTTCGAACGCTTGAGGCCGGAGCCTCCGGCTACGTGCTCAAGGACACCTCGTCGGATGATCTCGTCAAAGCAGTGCAGCAGGTCGCAGCCGGCGGATCGTTCCTGAGCGGCGATCTCGCAGCGAAAGTGGCGCTATCCGCGAGCACGCGCCTTAGCCCCCTCGCCGATCTGACCCCCCGCGAACTACAGGTGCTGGCGCTGCTTGCGGACGGCAAGCCCTATGACCGCATCGCCGACGAATTAAGCGTCAGCTACAAGACCGTTGTTAATGTCAGCTCCCAACTCAAGCAAAAGTTGCAGGCTGGGACACTGCCGGAACTCGTGAGTACCGCAGTGAAGCTGCTAGCTAGCTACCCGGACCGCGCCGGCAAAGTTGCACTGAAAGAGCGCAATTGACCTCTATTGCCAAATGTTCCCGGTTAGAGCGACGAGGTTCCTTCGTAATTTATATTTCCTCTAAACACCGTGGGGACTGTTAAAACAAGCTGACGGCGCAGACGCACGAACACTATAGTTGTACTTGATGACCCAGGTCTCTCCTGCGGCCGGCTGCTTGAATGACCGGAAGTGCCTTGACGCTACCTCGACGTCAATTCCTGTGTCTGACCACAGGCGCCGCTCTTCTTCCGGCCCTGTCACGGAGTTCCTGGTCGCAAAGCTATCCCGCGCGGCCGGTGCGGATCGTCGTCGGGCTTTCGCCCGGCGGCTCTGTCGACATCGTGACGCGCCTGATGGCGCAATGGCTTTCGGAGCGTCTGGGCCAGCCCTTCGTCGTTGAAAATCGACCAGGTGCGGCCAGCAATATCGCCACTGAAGAGGTCGTGCGTGCTCCCGCCGACGGCCACACGCTGCTCATCGTTCTGGCGGCCAATGCGATCAATGCGACGCTCTATCAGCATCTGCACTTCAATTTCGCACGCGATATCGCCCTTGTCGCCGGCATGGTTCGCGTTGCCAACGTCATGGAGGTGAATTTATCGGTTCCGGCCCATACCGTCCCCGAGTTCATCGCTTACGCCAAAGCCAATCCGGGCAGGCTCAGCTTCGCGTCGAGCGGCAAAGGCACGTCGCCACACGTGGTCGGCGAGCTGTTCAAGATGATGGCCGGCATCGACATGGTGCACGTGCCCTATCGGGGCGGAGCTCCAGCGATGATTGACCTGCTGAGCGGCCAGGTCCAGGTCATGTTCGATGCTGTCCCCCAGTCGATCGAATACATCAGAGATGGCAAACTGCGAGCGCTCGCCGTAACTACGGCGACGCGCTCAGAGACGTTGCCGAACGTTCCGGCGATGAGCGAATTCGTGCCTGGCTTCGAGGCCGGCAGCTGGTGGGGGGTCGGTGCCCCGAAGAACACGCCTGCCGAGATTGTCGACAAGCTCAATCGGGAGATCAACGCCGGTCTCGCCGACCCCAAGCTGAGAAGGCGACTCGCGGAGCTTGGCACCACGCCGTTGCTATTTACCCCCGCTCAGTTCGGCTCATTCGTCGAGGCGGAGACCGAGAAGTGGGCAAAAGTCGTCAAATTCTCCGGCACCCCTCGGGAATGAGCAGACGCCGCCGTCGACATGGACTCCAGGCGCATCACCCACTTTTACTTTGACGCGATTTTCCGACCTGGATCTTTCCTCTCGCATCGAGGCCGGAGTCCCGCCGCGCCAGAGGGATTGCAATCTCATGCGCGCAATCGATGAAGAGCTTGGCAACAGGACTGATCGTGCGATTTCGCAGCGTGACGATCGCGACAGAAAACGGCGGAATCCGCAGCTCGATCGGCAATGTCTTGACGGCAAATCGATCCGCGTAGAAACGCAAGAGTCCGTCGCCGAAATGTCCGACGAAACGGCCGCTTTCGATCAACTGCAGGAAGATCGGCGCCGTCGTCGTTACCACGGCCATGCGAGGCGCTCTCAAGCCGCCCGCAAGAAACGCATCGGTGACCAGCGAGCCGATTAGGGACGGCGCCACACACCATGGCTCATCGACCAGATCTGCGAGCGTGACCTGGCGCAGCTTGGCCCAACGGCTTTTCCGTCCGACCACCACTCGCAGACGATCGTGAAAGAGAGGGGTTGCCGCGAGATCTTCGCTCACGGATGTGCCGATGAGCGGAACAATTGCCAGTTCGATGCGACGCTCGGGAAGGCCCCGACTGAGGAGCGTCGCACTGTCTGCCTGCACGATACGAAAGACGAGGCGCGGGTACTTCCGGCTAAGCCGATCGATGACCGCAGCGGTTAGTCCGGCGAGCGGTTCGGTACTACCGATCAGCAATTCGCCCGACGTCGGATCGGCCAGAAATTTGATCTCGTCAACGCTCGCCCTCAGATCGTCGAAGATGGCGATGCTGCGCTTAAGGAGAGCGCGGCCATAGAGCGTCGGCTCGACGCCCTGAGGATTGCGGTCGAACAGACGCACCCCAAGCAAGTCTTCGGCATCGGCAATGACTTTCGACACCACGGGCTGCGAGATCGCCAGGTGTTTGGCGGCCTTCGCCATGGAGCCCCATTCGGCCACGGCCATCAGCACCCTCAAATGTTGCAATTTGAGCCGGTTGCTGACATTTGCAGTTTTCGGCGCGCGCGGAGCCACGTCGTCCCCTATTCTTTAGAACTATAGCCCTATCGAAAAATAGCACTACCCGCCTATAGCGCAAACTATCAGCATATCGCAGATCGCGTCACCGCTCCGGGAAAGCATCGGCGCTCCGCGCGTACATTACTTGAACGACAAGATACTTTCCGTCGCTCTGCGGAGTCAGGGAGAAACAGATGCTCGTCGGATGGTCGATCCTTCTCATCATTCACGGCATCCTTGCGGTGTTTCTTCTTGGCGCGGCGACCCATCAGGCGATCAGTTCTACCTGGCCGGTCGCCAAGCGCTCGCCCGGGTTCGTCTCGGCGGTCCGCGCGACCAACGGCATGACTTACACCAATGCGATCGTGGCGCTGTTCATTGTCACCGCGGTCCTCGGGGCAATCATCTATCCCACCTATCGCCTCAACGTCCGACCGACGCTCCAGGAATACAAGCTGTTCAAGCCAGAGGGTTCATTCGAGCTCAAGGAACACTTCGTTGCGATCGGATTCATGCTTCTGCCGACGTACTGGTACTTCTGGCACAAGGCCGACCAAGCCAACCACGCAACCAGGACGGCGCTGACCGTGATCCTGGCTCTCGTCGTCTGGTGGGGCTTCCTGGTCGGTCACGTCATCAATAACATCCGCGGATTCGGATCATGACCAAGTTGGAACGCCTGTTCCCGACCTTCGGCGCAGCGTTTGCCGTCATTTATGCAGTCGTACTCGATTTCAATATCGCTGCCGTCACCTATGTGCCGAAATTAGGGGAGTGGCATGTTGGCGTGTTCCAGCCGGCGCCCGGCGATGGCCCGCCGATGTACTGGTACGGGCTTGTCCTGACTTCGCTGATCGCTGCCATTGTCGTGACCGCCGCAGCGGCACTCATACCCTCGAACGTTGCCTCGAAAGCTTGGCATGGCTTTACTTGGCTGCTGCCGGTTGGATCAATGCTGTTCTTGGTGTGGCTATTATTGCCCTACTATACCAAATGAGAGCGGCCTCGCTGCCTACGCGCTGCAAATCAAAGATTATTGGTGGCTGCGCGCGAAATTAAATGCAAATGCCCGCGCCGACCGCGGGCATGGATGAACGTAGTTTAGGTGTTTGCGCCCTACGGTCGAAATTCCTGATCGGGATAATTTAACGCATCGGGCACCTTGATCACCAGGAACTCATGTTCCATAGCGGCGTGACAACCGTTGCAAGCTTCAGTCATATCCTTGTAGGTGACCGCGAATGCAGCCGAATCCTGGGACTTTATCGCAGCGTCAACCGCCTTCAGCTTATCGGCAAAAATCGAGGCAACCGCATTGTCGACGTTGATATTTCGATAGTTCGGGATGGTCCGACCGATCCGAGCCAACGCGGCACGCAACTCATTCAATTGAAATCCCGCCAGCTTCCAATTCTTCGCCTGTCCGGCGAAGTAAAGCTTAATGTGGCGTGGCTGAACCAGCATCGTCATCAGGTCGTCCATCGCGGGCTTGAAGTCGAGGATGACGAGGCCGCCTCCAGGCCTTGCGGTTGGGGCGGTATTCGGAGCGCTACCCGGTGCCGGCGTGGTCTGTTGGGCAGCAACGATGACGGAACTTGTAACAGCGACGGCTCCGGTGAGCAGCAGCGCATGAACCAGGCGGATTTTCATTTATTATACTCCGAGGGCGCCCCCACGGTTATATATACCACAAATGAAAATCGGCGATACCGCCATTTGAAACTCGGGCGAATTTGCAGGCGCCGCACCCGCGTAAATGCGCCGGGTTTTCTCGGGATTGAATTTAGGCCGGCGGCGAGCTCAGCGCCCTAGTGCCGGCAATCGAATCGCCGCGGATTTGGCGGAGCCGTATTGCAAGGCCCTGAGGGGATCAACAAGGCCAGCGCCGAATTGCGTATCAAAGCCTTTCGGGCCGAGGTCCTTTGCGGTCGTGACCAGGATGGCACGAAGCTCCTCAGGGGTGCGTGTCGACTTTTGCGCGAGAAGGAGCGCCGCGACGCCGGTGACGTGGGCCGTCGCAACCGAGGTGCCGGTGGTTAGCGCGACGCCGCCGCCCGGCGCGGGCACCAGAATATCGACACCCGGCGCCGCAACGGAGATGTACTTGCCCTGGTTCGCGCGGTTGAAAAGCCGATCGTGATCGTCGGTTGCCGTCACTGCCATCACGTTTGCATCGGCGCCAGGATAGAGTGGCGGTGATTTCGGCCCGGCATTTCCTGCGGCCGCCACCAGCAGCACGCCCTTCTCCCGCGCAATCTGCAGCGCCTGCGACAGCGCCGGATCGCGCGGACCGGCGAAACTCATGTTGATGATCTTCGCCCCTTGGCTGACCGCGTAGTCGATGCCTTTAATGATTTTGAGCGACGTCGATTCCGCCGTCGCTTCGCCGCCAAATGCGCAGATCGCGATCACCTTCACCTTGGGCGCAACGCCCAACAGATTGCGACGCGACGCAATGGCGCCGGTCATGCCAGTGCCGTGGGCGTCCGGCATCGTTGCACCGCAGCCAGCATCGTAGCGGTCAGTCACCACGCCGGCGAGGTCAGGGTGGCGCACATCGATTTCGGAATCGATCACCGCGATCGTGACATTGTCGCCCCGGGCGAGCCGATGGATTTCAGGCAGATGGAACTTGTCGATGACGTACTGCGCCGGATCCCCAGCCGGATCGATATCGGCGGATCTGCCTGCGGGCTCCTGGGCAAATCCATATTTCGGAACGTATCCGACCCACACCGGAAGATTCGCGCTCTGAAACGCGGTGATGACTTCCTGGACCGTGCGTCCATCGGAAATCTGCAGCGTGTAGATGGTTCGCCCCAGCATCCCGATCGAATTTGTGGCAACGATCGTCAGACCGAATTGTTGGGCAATCTGCTCGATCTGCTGCAGGGACATGCCGTTGCCGACGTGAAGGCTGACCTCGTTCGACACGAAGTGCGTCTCGCCCGGCGGCGGCATGCCGAACTCGGGCGGCAGCGGAATGACGGGCATGTCGATGAGGCGCGTTCCGGGCGGAGCACCGTTGCCGCCATGGGTGCCGCTGCCAAGAACTCCCGGTGGCGCCGTTGTTGCTGCCGCCGCCGTTAGTACCGCCATTCGCTGAGTTGCCGCCGATGCCTCCGGCGCCGCCGGACTGCTGATTGAAATTCGGCGCGTTCAGATTGAGCGAAGTATTATTGTTGGGAATTGGCGGCACGGTGAAGCTCGCCGTCTGCTGCGAGCCATAATTGCCGTTAACGCCAGAGTTCGAATTTCCGGTATCTCCCGTATTGCTTTGATTGCCGCCGGCTGTCTGCAGGAAGCCGTTATTGATCCCATCGCACAGTGTAGCGCTGCAGTTCGGCACCCAGTTGGGGAAGGCCGGCGCTGACGGCGGAACGGTGCTTCCGATTGAGCTAAAGCTCGAACCCGTGGAAGTTGAATTTCCGATGTCGCCGGTCTGCGTGCTCGCACCCGGTGTGAACGGATTTGCTCCGGTGAAATTATACGTCCCGTTGACCCCGGCGACGCTGCCGACCTGATTTCCCGAGCCGTTCGAGACCAGCATCACGTTTGCGGTATTACCGGAGAGCTGGCCGATATTGAGACCCACGATTCCGCCGAGGACATCATTCGGGCCGTTGCCGGTGATGACGGGATCGACCTTCGAGTTAGTTATCGAACCGAAATTGGCTCCGGCCAGACCTCCGATGAAACTGTCGGCGCCGCCGGTGACCGGGCTGGTCGAGATCGAATTTGAGACCGTGCCGCCGTTCGCGCCGACAAGACCCCCGACCGTGCTGTTGGGGCCGGTGCTGGAAACGAGCGTGTTGTCCGCTTTCGACCGCGAAATCGTGCCTCCTACATCGAGGGCGCCTACAAGCCCGCCGACGGTGCTGTTGCCGAGCGCACTGACTGCACCGCTCCCGCTCACGCGGTAGAACGAGCCATCGCCGTAGGCAGCAAAGCCGCCGGCGATGCTCGATGCGCCTACGGAAACATCTCCTATCGCCGCCGAGCGCGTGATGAGTGCCTTGTTGTTGTAGTTACCGCCGCCGCAGCAGGAGGAGTCGACATTTTGCGCATTGCTGCCGGCAAAGCCGCCGGCGACCGAGTTGTCACCGGCCGACACCGCGACATTAGCGAACGATCTCGAAATTACGCCCGAGTTGTCACCGACAAATCCGCCCGCCTGAAGCCAATTGACGCCAGACGAGCCGACAGTGCCGACGGCGAACGAATTCTTGATCAACCCGCTGTTGACACCAGCAAATCCGCCTAACGTCGTTTGATTATTGAATTCATGCTGAGACGCGCCCGGGCTGCCAGCCGCGCCAATCACGTTGGCGATCGCGAAGGCATTCTTGATAATTCCGGTGTTGTCGCCGACGAGTCCACCGGCGATACCCTCCGACCCGACCGATACGGTCCCGCTGGCGCACGTGTCTCCGGACCTGCACTTTGTCGGCGTGCCGTCAAACCATCTTCCAGCGATCACCCCGGAATTCTGGCCGACGAGACCGCCAACCACGCTATTGAGGCAATTGGCATTATTCGCGCAGTCGCCCTGGCTTGACGCAGTCGATGTAACGTCGCTGGTCGCCCGGGAGTTCTTAATAAGCGAACCCGCTTGGTTCTCGCCAACAAGGCCGCCGAGAGTGACGCTAACCCCACTGCTGCTGACTGCGCCCGACGCAGACGAGTCGAAAATTGCCGCTCCGCGAATTGGCAAATCGCCAAAAACGCCACCATTCAGGCCGACCAGACCGCCAGCCTGAGCGAAACTCCCGACGGTCACGTCGCCGTGCGCCGACGAGCGAACGATGACGCCGGCGTTCTGACCAGCGAGGCCGCCAGCATTTACATACTGGCAATTTCCAGAATCGCAGTTCTGATTGGTCTCCGCCGAAATGTTGGCGGTGGAGGTGACATCGCCAAATGCCTTCGATCTCGTGATCGTTGCACCCGGCCCGTTCAGACCTACAAGACCTCCAATGGTGATATTGACGCCCGAACTGGTGACGGCACCTGACGCGAAGGAATCGATGATCTTCGCCGTCGCATACCAGCCTTCTTCCCCGCGGTAGCCTTGGTTGATCCCGACGAGGCCGCCTGCCTGTGCAAAGTTCTCGACTGAAACGTCTCCGTGTGCTGCCGAACGGATGATGATGCCGGCGTTCTGACCGACGAGACCGCCGGCGCTGACGGTTTGGCAGTTTCCGCCGTCGTTGCAGTTCTGATTCGGATCGATGACGGCGATGGATGTTACGGCACCACTCGCCCTGGAACGCCCGATAAACGAAAGCGCATTGTTTTGGCCGACCAGACCGCCAAGGCTGACATTCACGCCCGCGCTGGAGACGGTACCCGATGCGCGAGAGTCGTAGATCTTCGCCCCGGCGATCGGCCCACCGGAGCCCCCATCCTCGGTTTGTTGGTAGTTCCCATTGGTGCCAACGAGTCCGCCGGCAGCAGCGTTCGATCCGACAACGATTGCCCCGCGCGCCTCGGAATGCGCGATCACGCCCGGATTAAATCCGACCAGGCCGCCCGCCGAATTATAACCGCCATTGCAGTCGCCGCTGCAACCGCTGCCAAGGATGACATTAACGTCGGCGCGCGCATTACGGACGGTTCCAGCCGCCTGGAAATCACCCGGACCGAAAACCCCGTTCTGCCCGACGAGGCCACCGGCGTTGACGCCGGTTGCAGTACCGCCGTTGACGGTTCCGCTTACCGACACGTTTTCGATCAGGCCAGCATTCTCACCGGCAAGAACGCCGACGAACTGGCCGGGAATGGAATCAGACAAAAACTGATTGGCCGTAACCGTCGCATTGGTCAGCTTGAGATTTTCAACGACGCCGCCAACGCCGATCGAGCCGAAAAAGCCGATCGAGTCCAGGTTTTGAGCAGTTGGTGCGATGGTCAGATTGGAAATGGTATTTCCAAGTCCCTGGAAAATTCCGGTGAAGCCGTTGCCATTCATGCTGCCGCTTTCGTTGGTCCCAATCGGCACCCAACTCGCCACGCTGGTCGCGTCAAGCGGCTTCGCCAAGGCATAATTTCCCGACAAATTCCCGTCGATGATGCTCTGCAAGCCACTCATCGAATAGAGCAGCGTGTAGGACTGCCCATTGATCGAGAGCGCCTGACCGCTGTCAGGCGTGCCGGTGAACTGCACGCTGCCGCCGCTGCCGAACGCTAATTGCGCGATCCCATAATTCGGATCGGTGGCTGCTCTAATATTCACCTTGCCTGGGCCGGCGACGTCGATGGTCGCATTTACGGTGACGGCGTTCGTGGCATCGAGCGTCAATGCATTTCGTGTCGACCATGTAATTGGAGCGTTGATCGTAATATCGCCGGTGCCGTTAGCGACGTTCTGCTCGAATCCCGAATAACGCGCGTTCGTTTGCAGCGTGACGTTGGTCGTCGCAAGGCTCGCCTGGATTGCTGCAGCAGCGCCCGGATCGATGTTCAGCGTCATCGCTTCAATCAGCCACGACCCATCTCTACCGTTCGGTGCGCCGGTATTGACGCGGGCGCCGGCGATATCGATCGCGCCGCCTTGCGTGACGACATTCCCACCGCGACCGTCAAATCTGCCGCCGGTTGCTTCGATAAGGCCCGCGAACGTCGTAAGCTGATTGGATTCGATAGAGACGGTGCCGCCGCTGCCGCGTTCATAAGCCGACACGTTGATGAGGCTTCTCGAATTGATCGTGACGTTTTGCGCGTTTTGCGACCCGGACCAATCGTTGCCCCTGACGGCGTTGTCGCTGAAGCCGCCGCCCCCGTAATTCCGGCCGCTGCTGCCGCCGATCAACACAGTGCCGCCGCCATCCTTGCCGGACGCATTGATCTTGGCGCCGGTCACCGAAATGTTCTCGCCGGCGATCTCGATGGTGCCGCCCTTGGTGCCCTTGCGCTTGCCCGATGCAGAGAGAGTGCCGGCGACCTGCACGTTGCCGCTTCCGCCGTTGAGGACGATCATGCCATCGTGCCGGCCGATCGAGTTCGCCTCAATGACGCCCGTCGTATTGATCACCGAACTCACGATATTGCGCGCGGCCGCTGCCGTGATCTCCACCCTGCCGCCGTTGGCGCTGATCTTGCCGGTGTTGGTGATCAGCGAGGACAGCGGCTGTCCCGTCGCAACGTCGATCACTTGCTTGGCAAGCTTGTCGTTGACGGCGAGGTTGATCAGATTGTCGCCGTAAAGGTCGAGGCTAAAGCCGCGGCCGGCGGCAAGACCGACCGTGCCGAGCGTCGCCGTGATGGTGCCCGAGTTGCGCACACCCGGCGCGACAAGAGCCGCGAAGCCGCCGGTCGCGGCGGTGATCGAGCCATAGTTGACGATCGACACTGACGGATTGCCGCCGTGGAAACGGTAATGGCCGGCCAGGAAATCGCTGTTGCTGATGCGGTTGGTGCTGGCGAGGAACCCGCCGACATTCACCACCGCGCCCCGACCGAACAGGATGCCGTTGGGGTTGAGCAGGAATACGATGCCATTCGACGTCAGCGTGCCGAAGATGCTCGACGGGCCGAGACCACCGGTGACGCGTTCGAGAGCCACACTGCCGCTGTTGGGCTGGTTGATGTTGACCTGATAGCCGCTGCCGATATTGAACGTGGTCCAGTTGGTGATCGACCGGTTCGAGTTCGTCTGAACCGTCATCGTATTGCCCGAGCTCGAAATCGCACCGCTCGTGCCGCCGACGAACTGGCCGCCAGTCGGAAGATTTTGTGCGAACGCCGGCCCTAACGGCAACAACGCAGTGGTCGCGAGGAGCAGGAGACGGCGATAAATCTTGATCATCTCCGTGCTCCTAATATCTCGCGGTCGCGGCGAAAAAGAACCGCGTATCGTCAATCGGCCCGTTCACCGCTTTCGCGACGGTGAGGTCGGTGGTCAGGAAACCGAGAAAGCCGTAGCGTATGCCGCCGCCGGCGGAGGCTGCGTGGCCCCAACTCGGAAAGCCCGAACTCGGCACTCGATTGAACATCTCGGCGCCGTCCGTGAACACATAGAGCTGAGCCTGCGAGAAATTCCACCAATCCGGCAGATTGTAGCGAACTTCCGCCGTGCCCATCGCGCAGCTGTCGCTCAGGAGCTGCGACGGATCGAACGCGCGGCCGAAGAAGCGGCCGCCGAAGCTGCATTGCTCGGGTGTCAACAGTCCGGTCGTAGCATATTGGCCGTAGACCGACGTAAACAACGCCCATGGGCCGCCGAGCGGCTGAAGCCGAGTTGCCGTCCCTTCGAACTTAGTGAAGTCCACATGCCCGTCGGGCCGTGAGGCGAGCGGATTGTTGTTGGGAGTCGAACCCAATCCGTTGATGCCCTGACTCACAACGATATTGAGCTGGTCGATTCCCTGCCATCTGTCGGCCATGTCGAAGTCGAGCCTGGCGCGCGTGCCGCGCAGCCGGTCGTCGTTGAGCGGCAAGCCGAACGTGTCGCTTTCGCTATTGCTCGCGAAGAACAGCGCGGAAACGCTCAGGTTTTTTTCGCGGGTTCGGATGACCGGGAAGGCCAAGCCGGAGTCGAGGTAAAGCGTCTTGGTCTTGAATTGAAGAAAATCGAGCGTGGCGGTGCCCGGCTTGCCGTAGCCGTCGCTCGCATTGAAGAAAAACGCGAGGCCTTCGGCCGTCAACACTTGGCGATAGGTGGCAGAGAAATACTCAAGCTCGCGCATCGGCATGACGCCGGCATAACTGATCGTCAGGGCATCTTGCGCCCCAAAGACGTTATTCGCCGTGACTGCAGTGAGATATTGCACCGGCCCACGCGCCGCGGTGCCGCGATTGTCGACCCGCGCCACGGCATCGATTGGCTTGTATATCGCCTCGACGAACAGCGTCGCGGCGTTGGGATTTTTCTCGGATGCCTTGAGGCTTGTCTTGAATTGCAATCCCGGCAAATCGCTCGCGAGGAGCATGTAGCGTTCAATGGTCCGTACGTTGGCGGGCCGTTGGGCCGTGATCCGCGCCGCGTAATAGTCAAAATAATTGCGAAAGTCTTTGAGGAAGGCTGGCCAAACTACCTTGTCGACGTAACCTTCGATCACCTGGATCTGGATGATGGCGCCGCTTTCTTCCAAATTTTGTGGCGGCACGATCGCGCGCGACAGCACGTACCCATCGATGCCGTATTTCGTCGTGATGCGCTGCGCGACATCGTAGATCGCGGTCAGCGTGACCACATGCCCAATCAAATCCTGGTAAATGACGCGCAGCTCTTCCGGCGCGTAAACCGTCGAGCCTTTGATGCGAATCCCGCGGACGCGCACCTTGACCTTGTCAGCGCCGTCGGGCGCGGCCGTCGACGGCAGCGCAACTCCAGGACCGCCCGGCTCCGAACGCGGAAGCCGCGGCTCGTTGAAACGAAAGCGCTCCCGGCCGAGCTGCTCGCTGGGTGGAATCTGGGCACTGATGGATGAATTGCTCTGGGCAAAAAGAGGCACGCTGGCCGCGAGCCATATGCTCGCGGCCAAGACAACTCGGCCACCTCTTGCAATCCACCCCATTCCGCGCACGTCGCGCAGCCCCTCTCCAATTGCGACATGGTAAACTGCGCCGCGCGGAGGGGGAACAAAAAAGCTTCCACACAAGCCTTTGGGGCCAAAGATTTTAGATCATTGTTAACCCTTGTGTGCGCCCGGCCTCATCGATTCAAAGTTGCGCGCTGCCTCGCCGCCTTTCGCGCACGGCGCGAAGCGGTGCCGCAACGGTAGCCGAGTGCAGGCTAGACCCCTGCATCGGAGATTGTGAAAAACTGTACTGGAGTGCCGCGCCTAATTATTGAGGATATTATTGAGGATCGGCACATCCTTGAGCGGCAACGGCCCGGGCAGCGACTGCACAAAGGCATAGATGTCCGCTACCTGCTTGTCCGACATCAGCTTTTCGCTATACGCCGGCATGTCATTGGCGGGCTGGCGAAGCTGGCCCTTGAAGCCGTCGAACGGCATCTTGGTTTTGGCGATGATCGGGACCGGACCGTTCATCGCTCCACCCTCCCCTACGCGGCCGTGGCAGAGGAAACAGCCGTCCGCGAGATAAAGGCGCTTGCCTTCATAAGCGTCGCCAGGAGGCGCGGCGTCCTGCGCACGCGCCCCTATCATGGCACCGCCGACGCACAGCGCCGCCAACGCAACGGCGCCAAACATAAACACACTCTTGCGCATAGGATTCCTCACCGCGGGTCGGTCACGACATCGATCAGGGCTGGTTCGCCGCGTCGGACAACGGCAAGTGCACGCTTGATCGCGGGGCCGAGTTCCTTCGGATCGCTGATCGGACCCTCGCCATAAACTCCGAAGCCGCGCGCGACCGTTGCGTAATCGACGTTGGGGTCCTCGATGGTGGTGCCGATTTTCGTGTTCTCGATGCCACGCCCATGCCGGTTCGCCATCGCCTGGAGATACATGTACTCCTGGTGATACGCGCGATTGTTCTGGACGATATAGAGCAGCGGGATGCGGTGGTGGGCCGCCGTCCATAGGGTGCTCGGCACAAACATCAGATCGCCGTCGCCGTTAAACGTCACGGTCAAGCGGCCATGGCGTTTGTTGGCGAGAGCGGCACCGAGCGAGGCCGGCGCGTTGTAGCCGACGCCGGAACCGCCCGAGAGGCCGTTCCAACGATGGGCCTTGTCGATGTTCCACAGCTTGTGCGGCCAGGAATTGTTGATGGTGTTGCCGACGAGTGACCAATCATCGTCCTTGATCTGGTTGTAGAGCTCGGCACACATCCGCGCCGTGGTGATCGGACTTGCGTCCCAGCCGATGGTGGCGTCGGATTTCGCCTGCTCCAACATCGCGAGACGCGCTGCCGCATAGCGCTTACCGCGCGCTTCGAATGCCGACTTGCGGTCGGTATCGATGAGCTTGCGAATCTCCGCCGTCAGCGCCGGCAGCGAGGCTTCGCCGTCACCGGCAATCGCGAGATCGATGTCGGAGTAGCGGCCGAAGTCCTGGAAGTTCGCCTTGAGATACATGTCGCGCAGGCCGAGCGTGATGATCTTCGTGCCCGGCTTATAGAGCGGGCGCGAGGACCGCACGATGCGATCGCTGAATGCGTTCAGCGCCGCCCAGTGATCATTCATCTCGATCGTGAGAATGACGTCCGCCTGGCCAACCACCTGAGGCCGGCGGAAGGTCTGGTTGAGCGGATGGCGCGAGGGGAAGTTCATGCGGCCGATACGATCGATCACCGCGCATTGCAGCGTCTCCGCCAGTTCGACGAGACGCGCCATGCCGGCCGGCGTGCGCGCAAGGCGATCGACGACGATGAGTGGCGCCTGAGCGTTGACGAGCAACTTGGCGGCTTCGGCGAGCGCGCCCGAATCGGCTTGCGGCGGAACCACCCTGGACAGCTTGGGGATGCGCAGCGTCTCCGCCTCGGGGATCGGGTTCTCCTGCAGCTCGGCGTCGAGCGAAAGCATGACCGGTCCCATCGGCGGCGTGACGGCAATCTTGTAGGCGCGCACCGCCGACTCGGCGAAATGCTGCAGCGACACCGGCTGGTCATCCCACTTGGTGTAGTCGCGCACGTTCGCGGCGATATCGATCGCGGAATGCACCCATTCCGGCGTGGTACCGCGCTTGTTCGCCTCGATGATGTTGCCGCCCATCACATAGACCGGCACGCGATCGCACCAGGCGTTGTACATCGCCATGGTGGCGTGCTGGAGACCAACAACGCCGTGGCAGATCATCGCCAGCGGCTTGCCTTCCATCTTGGCGTAGCCGTGGCCCATCGCGACTGCGATTTCTTCGTGCGGACAGGTGAGGATTTCCGGCTTGACGTTCTTGCCGTAGTTGACGATCGCCTCATGCAAACCACGGAAGCTCGAGGCGCAGTTCATCGCGAGATAATCGATGTCGAGCGTCTTGAAGACGTCGACCATGAAGTCGCCGCCGCTGGTCGATTGCGTGACCGGATCCTTGTCGGGCGGAGAGGTTTCAAGCGCGGTCTGGATCGGACCGGGCGGCAATGCCTTGGGCGTCGCATGCGGTGCACTGACTTGCGCCGTCGCGGCTACCGGCGTCGAAACTGCCGCGGCACTCGCGAGCGTTGCCCCTTTCAGAAATTTGCGGCGATCCGGGTCGTGCGACGAGCGGCGCTTCGGCATGCGTTCCTCCAAATGATCGTTTCACATCGGCATGTGAGTGATGGGAAAGGTCTTGGGTGGGATACTCGGCTGACCGCGGGGGTCGGGTCAAGACCAGAGCGTGCGCGTCCAACCTGCTTGCTCCCGGGCAGCAATCGGACGATTCAGCGCAGGATTCGCGTCTGCGACTCAAAAATTGAGGCAGGTTGGAATCCACACCCGCCCCCAGGCGTTTGTGGATTCCGGATTTAGGTATGCCAGCGGCTGCTTAACCGTCGTGCTTGAGTTCAACCCCGATCGCTTCGAGGCCCTTTGCACCAGGCACCACTTTCATCTGGATGCGCTGACCTTCCGCCAGCTCATTGATGCCCTGGCGGGCGAGCACCGAGCGGTGGATGAACACATCCTTGCTGCCTTCGACGGCGACGAAGCCGAAGCCCTTCTTGGGGTCGTACCATTTGACATGCCCTTCGACCTCTTCGGCCGGGCCGGTCGGTCGATCGAAGGATCGGCGGTCGCGGTCGCCGCCGCCTTGCGGTCGCCCCCCTCCTCCTGGACGAGGACCGCGCGAAGGCTCGGCGGTGCTCGCATCAACAGCCGTGATTTCGGTGATCTGCGGCCCCTTACCGCCCTGCCCGACGCGCACCGTCAAAGTAGTGCCCGGCTCAAGCGCGCTATGGCCCGCTGATTCGACGACGCTGATGTGAAGGAAAGCTTCGCCGGTCCCGTCGGTCAATTCGACAAACCCGAAGCCTTTTTCGCCGTTGAACCACTTCACCTTCGCCTGCCGTTCCGGTCCGCTTGGCACCGGACGGGAGGACTCACGCGGCGGACGATCCATTGATCGGGGCGGCGGGCGTCCGAAGGAAGGAGTGAATTCTGGCGGCTCGTCGGAATAACCGCGCCGACGATCACGGAAATCTTTGCCTCGGCCCATCTGCAGTCTGTCAATCGTTTAGGACTAATTCATCGCACATCGCGACATTATGCGCCAGATGGGAAATGACGATCTGCAAATCTTTCGTCAATAAGATTGTCCCAATCGCAACAGTGCTCGGCACCCGCCGGATTCGTCGGAAACTAAGGTCGGGATGTCGTAAAGAGCCCTGGCAACTCTTTGGCGCTCCCCGGCCCGCTAGCTATGTTGTCCGCCGTCGACCGGGAATCGCAAAGGCTGACATGGACTTGATCGATGAGAGTCGCGCTCCGGACGTTTGCACGCGCACGCCTCATCCGGACGCAGAACGCAGGCCTCGCCGGGATTGCTCGCGGTCCAAGACAATCCCGTGAAAATTGAAAATATTTGCGCGACGAATGATGCTCGGATGGCTATCTGCCGGGGGACATTCCGATAATCAATTCGGGCAACCCAAAGCTCGCTCTTGCGCCTGAATCCCGGCGATCGTTGTCCGTTCGCCCCGAGACAACGGTACGGCGCCATCACTCGTGATTCGGCATCCGCCATTACCGAAATACTGAATGGCTCTCGCGGTTTTGAAGCAATAGCCGTGATTCTTGTAGATCTGGTTGCGCTGAGCCCACAGGCTCTGGCAACGCGCGCTCTGCGCGTATGAACTTGCCCCTGATTCGGCGATGATGATGACCGCGAACGAGGCCATCGCAAGAAACATCGAAAAGCGTGCCATACTGAAATCTCCCGGCAACGGATAATGCGCGCACAGTAGCAAACCTGCCGCCATCGGCAAGCTTGCGCGGTAACGGTCGAGTTTACGGCGCGGTGTAGAGCGCGGTTGCGCCAATTCGTGCGTCGGCTGGTGCTTGACGCTCGATGAGTGCAAGGACTTCGGCCGCGGTGCGGCGCTGATTGAAGCGGTGCAGTGCCTGCTCCAGATCATCGAGCCGCTCGGCTGACGTGATGGCAACGACTAAGTCGGCTCCGAAGGGTTGATCAACCCTGACGCGAAAGCTGTAGTCGGCACTCGAGAGAACACGCGAATCCAGTCCCATTGGATAAAGCATCTGAACGGTGCCGTCGCCGGCAATGTTGAACATCAACAGCGACCGGCGCTGGAGGTCGGACACCAGCACTTCAATTCGGGCGTCACGGCGGTGAATTCTGGTCATCCGGCAGCAGCCGCACGCTTTGCGGCCCGGAGGCTGCGAGACGCTTAAATCCGTTTACCGCCGCCATCCGATCGATCACGCTCGGCAGGTCGGAACGATCGATCTTGGGAGCGACGACGTCGGCTCCCGCCAAAACAACGCGGGACGTCGGATCCCAAACGAGATCCGGACTGTCGTTGGGATCGACCACTTCGAAACGCGCAGCGCGCGCCTCGAGATTGCCGATGAGATCGCGCCGGTCGCCGAGCACCGCAATGCGCACGACGTCCAGCGGCGGTACGGCAACAGGAGGTGACGATGTTGTCGTCGACGACGAAAGTACCGCTCCGCGGGTCCGATAGCCAATATCAGCCGCCGCGATTGCGTTGTGCGCCCGCGTAAACACGATATCCGGCGACACGTCGGCGGGCCCGACCGTCACGACGTTCTGCCGTTGATCCGAGAGTTGATACGCCACTTGGCGGACGTAGTTGAAAAGCTCGCGCTGGGTCACCACACCGTCGTTATTCTCGTCGGCAGCCCCCTCGAAAGCGCGGGCCACGGCATAGCTCAACGCGCCGCGATAGCCGGCCACGCCTGGAACACGGACCTCCGGCGCCTTGGTCTTGCGATCGACCGCCGCCAAAAATTCGGTGCGCTTGAAATCAAATTCCGTCAGGAACGCGTCGCTTGCAGTCGATATGAGCTTGAGGTCATCACCCGCGAGCGCGTAACGCGGAGCCTGACGATAGCTCATCTCCGGGGCTCGCGAATCGACTTCGCGCGCGAGGCCGCCACCGTGGCACGCATCAGCCACGAACACGACGCGCGCGCCGCGCGCCTCGAACTCCTTGATCATATGATTGAATTCAGTGCCGATAATGCGCTGCTCAGACCCCGGCGCAGTTCGTGGGTTGAAGGCCGCCAGTACGAAGACGTTGTCGAAACCGTCGGGTTGCGAGCCCTTGACGTGCTCAGGTTCCTGCACGCCATGCCCTGCGATCGTCAGGACGATCAGGTCACCGGGCTTCGTGCGCACCAAAAGGCCGCCGAGCGTGCGCAACACGGTCTCTCGGTCGGCGGCAGCGTCATAGAGTGCGGTAAGGTCCGTGACGCCGTTGCTCCGCAACGTGTTCTCAAGGTCGCGGGCATCGGCGACGGCGCCCCGCAGCTTCGGCACGAACTGATAAGCGTCGATGCCGATCACGACCGCCCGCACCTCTCCACCCTCCGAGGGGCGAAGCACGGCGACATCGGCTGCGGCCGCGCCTCCAGTGAGTAGCGCGAGTACTATGACGCCACACGTGTAAGGACGCAGGCGGGAGGGGACGAATCGGATGGCCATCGCTTTTTCCTTCCGAGGCTATTGGCAATGCCTCTAGCGTTCGATCTGGAGGCAAGTCGGCCGACAAGTAGCCCAGCCGTTGCCCCGCCACCCCATCAGTCATAATGTCGACGAACATTGCCAAATCTTGTGGCGCTTACGTGGCACTCTTACCCGGCATTTTGGGAAACCACCAAATAGTGAACCTGTTTGGGCGGAGCAGACTTCTTTCTAGGGTGCACGGGTCATGAATTGCGCTGCACGGTGGACCCTTGGGGTGGTCGGCTCAATTGTGCTCGCCTTCACAGTCGCGGCAGGCGGACTTGAATTTGAGATAGCGCAGAACGCGTCTCCGCCCAGACCCTCGCGGCCGCCCGCAGCGAGCGCTCCGTCGACGGCGTTTCCGCCGCCCGTGGCGCAACCTGCTCCAGCCCCGCCTGCGCCTCCGGCAGAGGCGAACCACGGACAGGCGGGTGCGCCGGGCGCTCCTGTGCAACTTCCAACCCGCACCGAAATCCTGAATTTCGAAAACTGGGTCGTCACTTGCAACGAATTCGCCGAAGGCCCGCGCAAGCGCGTGTGCAGCGCCCTCCTCCAGATCGCCCAGCAGAACACTAACCAAACGGTGTTCACCTGGGCCGTCGGGATCGACAACAACAAGCAGATGGTGACCGTGATCCAGACACCGACGGGTGTCGTCATCCCGCCGGGGGTGGAATTGAAAGTCGGCAAGCTGCCGCCGCAGAAAGTGCCGTTTGCGAGTTGCGATACGGGTCGCTGTGTCGCCAGCATGCCGATGGACGCAAACCTGTTGCGAGAAATGACGACAGTCCAGAGCGCCGAAGCCATCATCCAGGGCACCGCGGGAAACACGGTGACGTTCAACATCCAGATGAAGGGCTTCGACAAGGCATACGCTGTCCTCTCTCGTTCGTGAGTGATGGGCGACCTGCGCGACGCAGGGACGGGCTTCGCCACTACCCGGCCCCGCCCGAGGCTGATCAGTCGCGCGGCAGATCTTGTGCGGCTCCGCAAACCTCGTCATGGATGACCGCGCGCGGGCAACCGCAGCACCGCCGATGTTGGCGGCGCACGGACGACGGAGAGGAAGTTGGCGAATTTTCGTGAGTTGATGAATGGCGGCGAGTTGATCGTTGCACCGTGCGCGCTCAATCCGATCATGGCGCGGCTTGCCGAGAATGCAGGGTTCAAGGCGGTCTATCTGAGCGGCGGCTCGCTCGGCTGGCTCAAATGCGTGACTGAGGCGAATTTGACACTGCCCGAACTCGCCGAGATTGCCGTCGATATGCGTGCCGTTTGCAAGCTGCCGATTGTGCTCGATGCCGGTGGCGGGTGGGGCGATCCGATGCATATGCACCGCACCATCGCACTGAGCGAGGCGGCAGGGTTCTCAGCGATCGAAATCGAGGATCAGTTGCTGCCGCGCCGGGTCGAACATCACATCGGGATCGACAATCTGATCGACACCGAGCTCATGGTCTCCAAAGTCAAAGAGGCGCTCGCCGCTCGTACCGATCCCAATCTCGTCATCATCGCGCGCACCAACACCCGACGGGTCCATGGCCTCGATGACGCGCTGCGCCGCGGCGACGCGTTCCACCGTGCTGGCGCCGACATGCTTTTCATCTACACGCGCGATGCAGAAGAAATGCGCTTTGTCGCTGAACGGCTGCCGCCGCCGTTGATGACATTTGCACCGCCCGACGGGTTCTCGACCTTTCCGCTGTCGAAGGCCGATCTGCTCGGGCTGGGGTATCGTCTCGCCGCTTCATCGGGGACATCGTTCGCGGCCATGTACAAAGCCGTCCGACAATCGATGGAATGTCTCGCGGAGGATAAGCTTGATCCTTTCCTCGGAGCGGGCGGCGCCGACGCGGAAATGAAGCGCGCCCACCGCACCACGAGACTCGATGCAATGCTCGACGTCGAACGACGGACGATGAAGAAGCCGTAGCACCGTCGGATCGACGCGGTTCCGAGTCACAAACTGTTTTGCAATTGCGCAACGGGCGTCGCTCGTGCGCTTGAGCGGACAGGTTGCCGCGATCCTTACAGGGCTTGCGATTTGCCCCTCAGATTACGCAGCACAAGGCAGGCTCCGCCGGCCTTCCGAAGCGAACCGCAAATTTGATCAGCCGCGCTTCTCGTGTCCGCCCCGAGCCGCACCTGGTAGAAAGGTTGCGTGCCGCGACTGCGGAACTGGTTCTCGATGATGACCGGATCGTGGTTCTCGAGGATCAACCGATAGGTCTTCTCGAGCGTGGCATAGGCCGCAAGCACTTTTCCCCGCGAGAACCCGGCCGTGAGTTCGACGCCCCAGGGCCGCTCGCCGCCTTCTTTCACGCGCCGCGCGAGTTCGCCGATGAATGGCGATGGCTGCTCCGTCAACATCGCCATCAACTCGTTGCAGTTCGTCCGTTTGACGGGACCCTTGTCTCCCGCGCCGCCGAGCGCTGCCCACTCGTCGACGCCGATCCCGGTGATCTTCAACACATAATTGCGCGTCTCCGAAGGAAGTCCGTTGCGCCCGGCGAGAAAGTCGCGCACCCGCCGAGGGCCGGCGTTGTACGCAGCCGCCGCAAGTCCCAGGTTGCCGAACTGAGTATGCAACGCCTCCAAATATTCGGCTGCTTTCGGCAGCGCTGCCACCGGATCGAACGGATCGAGCAGCCCGCGCTCGCTGGCTGTCCCTGGCATGAATTGCGCGATTCCTTGCGCGCGCGTGCCTCTGCGCGTCATCGGTCCGATGGCGTTCGGCTTGAATCGGCTTTCCTGCCAGATCAGCCGCGCAAAGAATTCGAGCGGCAGCCCGTGCGCGTCGGCGGCGGATTCGAGCAGCAAGCAAATCGAGCCGGACGTTGCCGCGGAGGGCGCCGGCATTGCAGGCTGGTTCGGCGAGGCCACCCGTTCCTCGGGCTTCTCGGTCGTGGGTGCGCCCGGGCTTTTGTCTTCGTTCTTGCCCTGCTCGGCGCCAGCCGCAGGGGCGGATACCTCCGGCACCGCGGACGGCGCGACGGGCGGGCCAAGTTGTTCGATTTGGGTCCGATCGACGGGAATTTCCTGCGCCAACGCGGGTTCGCCCATCACGCAGCATAGTCCGGTCAAAGCGAGAGTGCGCAGCATGGGGCGGCAGACGTCTCGGCCCATGGTTCCAAACCTTTGTGGCGCCCGCGAACCCCGGCTTCAAGGCCGGGTTCTTGCCGGCTATCGCTTAAAACTCGCGACGAAGACTTTTTCGAAATACACAGAATGATTTTTCATTTCGATAATGAATAAACTTTCATCATGTCCGGACAGCGACCCAACACAGAAACGTGCTGCCTGCTTCAGCGCTCCCTATAGAGTCATAAGCCTTCCGAGGCGCGGCATGGTGATATCGTCGCCCAGCCGGTCGCGCAAACGCTTGATGGCACCCCAAAGTACCGCCTGATTGCTGCTCACCACGGGTTTGCCGAGCGCCGCCTCCAGCTCCTCGATCGCCTCGATTTGCGTCGTGTTGGTGCAGCTCAGGAAGTAGCCGTCCGCCTCATCGCGCGCGTTCGCGAGAGTGGTCTCGACCCATTGCCGTGGGGTCGCACCAGAGGCTTCGTGACCCGCGAGACGTAGTGCCACGTCGTGAACCACGATGAACCCACAGGACCGCAGGTAGGCAATGATGACGTCGTTGTCTTGATACGGGCTCACGATGACCAGCTTCTTGATGCCAAGCGCGGCCAAGGCCTCGGCGACAAGGGCGCTCGTCGACACCGCCTCAATGCCGGCCTCGCCACGGACGATGTCGAGAATCCGACGTTCGCCGTCAAGCCCTTCGCGCATCGAGGAATCAGTGCAGTGATAGACGATAAGGTCGGGCGTCGCGTCGGCGAGCGCGCCCGCCGCCTGAGCAATGATCGGCGCAAGATCGGTCACAGGCTTGCGCCATTTGCCGGCGATACGCGCGCGGGTCACATGGATCCCGACGCCGGGCGGCGCGAAATGAGTGAACTGCGGCTCGCTCAGCCGATTGACCGATGGAATGATCAGCCCGATTCGCGCCGCGGGGACTTCGATGTGATCCTCACCCGTGCGCGGGGTCGCGATGGCATCCATGGAGGTCTCCTCTCGCCTTGTGCGTCATTCTAGCTCGCAGCCTACGTCAAGCGAAGGGCGCCTCGCGGACTTTGGCTTCTCTCGCCGCTCTATAACGATCACTCCAGCCGAATTCCGCTGTCATCGAAAACCTTGCGCCACCGCACCGCCTCGCTGCGAAAGAAGGCATCGAATTCGACGGGCGTCGAGGTCACCGGATTGATGCCAGCCTTGTCGAGACGATCAAGCACCGTCGGATCGCTGTAAATCTCAACGACCTCCCGTTGGATCGCGTCGATCACCGTCCTCGGCGTGCCGGCCGGGGCGACAAGCCCAATCCAACTCGACATGTCTTCAAGCTGCGGCAGGCCGGCGGCAACCGCCAGCGGCGGCACGTCCGGCAATTGCGACAGCGGCCGGCTGTTGAGTTTTGCAAGGGCGCGAAAGGTTCCCCCCTTGATCAACGGTATGCTGGGCGCCGCACCGTCGATGATGAAATCGACGCTGCCCGACAGCAGCCCTTGCACGACCTCCGAGGAACCCTTGTAGGGAATGAATTGGATATCCAGGCCGGCCAGTCGACCGAACAAGTAGCCGGCGAGCCGAGTGATGACGATGCCTGCTCCGTAGTTGAGCTTGCCCGGGCTGGCCTTCGCGCGCGCGACCAGTTCGGCAACGTTCGCCGGGCCGTCGCGGGCGCGCACCGTCAAGAGCGAGGTGTTCTTGGCCGTGATGGTGATCGCCGCAAAGTCATGGAACGGATCGTAGGACAGCGGTAGGCCGGCCGCCGGATTCATCACGAGGGTCGAGTCCATGGCAGCGAGCAGCGTGTAGCCGTCCGGTTCTGCGCGCGCGACGGCCTGGGCCCCGATCGCGGTATTCGCGCCGGGCCGGTTATCGATGACGACGGGTTGCTTCCAATCCTCGCTCATGCGCTGGGCGAGGATCCGGATATTGACGTCCGTCGGCCCGCCAGGCGGAAACGGAACGACGATCCGGATCGCCCGGCTGGGATAACGTGCGGCCTCTTCCGCTTGCGGCGCCGAGGGCGCCACAGTGAGACAGAAGATCAGGGCCGCCGCTAAGCGCAAGATATTGACCGTTGGCATCGCGAGCATTCCACCGCACCGCGATTGCCGGCGCAAGCAAGCCGTTGCGTAGCAATCGAATAGGCTCTACCACCCCCGCGGCAGCAGCGAGGCGTCAACGATGAGGGCGGCGAACGGCATCAACGGCGCGGGTCGGCTTCAACAGCGTTTACAATAGTCATGGCCAAGCGGCGCGTCGCCATCATGATTTCCGGCCGCGGGACTAACATGGCGGCGTTAGTCGCGGCGGCCAGCGATCCGGCTTACCCGGCGCAAGTCGCAATTGTCCTTTCAAACCGACCGGAAGCCGAGGGGCTCAAGCACGCTGCGACCGCGGGAATTCCCACTGCCGTCGTAGATCACACCAAATTCGGGAGCGAGCGTCAGGCCTTCGAAGAATCGGTTCAAGCGGTGCTTGCGGCGCACGGTGCCGAAATCGTCTGTTTGGCGGGCTTCATGCGCTTGCTCACCGAGCACATGGTCGCGAAATGGAGTGGGCGCATGCTCAACATCCACCCTGCCCTGCTGCCGGCGTTCAAGGGCCTCGACACTCACGCGCGGGCGCTTGCGGCGGGCGTGAAGATTCACGGAGCCACGGTGCATTTCGTGGTGCCGGAGGTGGACAGCGGCCCAATTATCGCCCAGGCGGCCGTTCCGGTCCTCGATGACGATACGCCTGCGATACTTGCCGCGCGCGTACTCAAGGCCGAGCTTCGTCTCTATCCCTTGGCGCTCGGCCTCGTCGCTTCCGGCAAGGCCGCTCTCACCACCGCCGGGGTCGTCCATAGCGCCGCCGCGATTTCGCCAGTTGCGCAGTTGATCGTGCCGGATGCCGTCTAGGCCCATTGCGGCTGTCACGTCCGTCACGGAGACCGACATCGTGATCACTCTCTACACCTTCGGTCCGGCCTTCGGCCTGCCCGATCCAAGCCCATTTGTGATGAAGGTGGAAACGCTCCTGAAGATGGCGAAGCTGCCTTACCGCACCGACCAGAACGGGTTTTCGAAAGCTCCCAAAGGCAAGCTTCCTTATATCGATGACGATGGTGTCGTCGTTGCGGACTCGACTTTCATCCGCTGGCATCTCGAGAAGAAGTACCGCATCGACTTCGACCATCAGCTTGATGCCCGCGAACGCGCAGCCGCGTGGGCATTCGAGAAAATGGCCGAGGACCATCTGTACTGGATCGGCCTATCCGATCGCTGGATGAACGAAGAGAATTTTCGCAAGGGTCCACTCGCATTCTTTCGCCGAGTGCCGGCCCCAATTCGGCCGTTCGTTGTCGCGCGCGTGCGTCGGGATATCAGGACAAGACTGCACGGCCAGGGCATCGGGCGACACTCCGCAGATGAAATTCTTGCACTCGCGACACGGTCGATCGACGCCATCGCCGATTTCCTTGGCGACAGGCCGTTCTTTATGGGAGGCGAGCCAAGCGGCGTGGATGCGACCATGTTTGCAGTCGCGTGCGCGATGCTGTGTCCGCATTTCTCGTCGCCAGCCCGCACTGCCGCGGAGCGGCACGACAATTTGCGGCGCTACGTCGGTCGGATGACGGCACGATTTTATCCCGGTCTCGAAGAACTAGCCGGATGCAAAGCCGTAGCGTGATATCGCGTTTCGCAAGCCGCAAAAATGAATTGCGTGAAAAACAGCGAAGCCAAACAAAAACCCCCGGTGGTGATGCCGGGGGCTACGGGATTTATTCGCTTGCCGGAAATTCCGGCGAGGACGGCGTCAGCCGACCTTGAGATTTTCGGCGGAGGTCTTGCCGCGATTGGTCACGAGTTCGTACTCGACGACCTGTCCCTCGTTGAGGCTGCTGAGACCCGCCCGCTCAACGGCAGAGATGTGGACAAAGACATCCTTATCCCCCGTCGACGGCCGAATGAACCCATAGCCCTTAGTTGGATTGAACCATTTGACGGTGCCTTTCTGCATCGTCTGTCTCCCAGATCAGTCAAAACGTAAGATGGGACGCGCGTGCATCCCTGCACGCAACGCCGACAAGCCGGGTTTCTTGGGGAAGTTCGCAGCGATCGCGCATAAACGCCTGCGGCCGAACGGCCAAAAATTCCGATTGCTCGTTATACTTGTACGCAGAAATACGGCTTAAGCAAGGCTCGCCCGGCTTGGTCTACTGGGCGTTACATCACCGTTCACGAATTTGTGTGCGACACAACTTGCTCACGCAGCCGGCGCGGCTTGATCCATACTTTGTTGTCGTGGAATGCGGCACCACCATAAGGTGCAACCGGATCGGCCCCGGTGAGCGTGTTGATGCCTTTGCCATCCGGATAGGCATCATTGGGCCAGATCGATTCCGCGATGGCGACCCCCCGGCGCACGCCGTCGAAGAAGCGTGCGTGAATGCGAACTTCGCCCCGGGTGTTGCCTACGACGACCTCCTCGCCATCGACGATGCCGGCAGCGTGCGCATCATCAGGATGAATCATCACCTCGGGGCGGCGCTCGCGCGCAATCGCGCTCGGAGTTTCGTTGAACGTTGAGTTCAGAAAGCTTCGGGCCGGCGAAGTGGCGAGACGGAAAGGATGGCGAGTATCTGCCTCCTCGATCACCTCCCAGTGTGAAGGCAGCGCCGGCATTGCGTCGACGGGCCCGGACCGGAGGGGACTGCGGAACGGCACGTTTGGCCAATCAGGCTTGAAGCGGAACTTGCCATCGGGCCAACCGAAGCCGTTGATGAAATGCGACGTGGCGAAGTCCGGCTGAAAGTCGATCCAACGACCCGCTTCGAATTCGGCGAGCGTGCCGCGCCCAGACTTGCGAAGCGTCCAGTCGATGAGTTCGCGCGGCGTCATCTCAAAGCCCGGATGTGTTGCGCCAATACGCGCGGCGAGCCCCGCGATCACCTCGTGATTGTTCCGGCATTCGCCCGGTGGTTCGATGAGTCTCGGTCCAAAGATCAGGTACTGGTGACCGCCGCCACGATAGAAGTCGTCGTGTTCGAGGAACATCGTGGCTGGCAGCACGATATCGGCCGCTCGCGCGGTCTCGGTCATGAACTGTTCATGGATGCAGACAAACAGGTCCTCGCGCGCGAAACCGCGCTTCACCCGTTCCTGCTCCGGTGCGACAGAGACCGGATTGGTGTTCTGGATGAACAGTGCGTCGACCGGTGGACCACCGGCGAGCGCATTACGATCGCCCTCGAGGATCGCACCGATGCGCGACTGATCGAGCATCCGGACATTGGGGTCGACAACATCGAGCCCCTCGATCATGGACTTGTCGAGCCGGTAGATGTCGGCATTGCTGTGGAACGCGCCCCCGCCTTCGAGGAGCCACGCGCCGGTGACCGCGGGAATGCAGCTTGCCGCGTGCATGTTGGCCGCACCGTTGCGCGATCGCGAAAAGCCAAAGCCAAGGCGGAAATAGGCGCGCTTTCGCTCGCCGATCAGTCGCGCGAATGCCTCGATCGTCGCCACATCGCAGCCGGTAATGCGGGAGGCCCACTCAGGCGATAGCGGACGCAGATGCGCTTCGAGTTCGGCCGGCGCATCCGTATACCGGGCGAGGTACTCGCGGTCGGCCCGACCATCCCGGAACAGGCAGTGCATCACCGCACAGGCGAGCGCGCCGTCGGTGCCCGGCCGGATCAGCACCGACAGGTCCGCCTGCTCCATAGTGCCGTTCATGTAGACGTCGACGGCGGCGATCTTGGCGCCCCGTTCCTTGCGAGCTCGGGTTGCGTGAGTCATCACGTTGACCTGAGTGTTCACCGCGTTCGTGCCCCAGATCACCACGAGATCTGATTTCGCCATTTCGCGCGGATCAGGACCGATGACCTTGCCCGCACCTGCCGCGAAGCCGCTTTGGGCGGGATTGGTGCAGATGGTCGAATGGAACCCGGAATATTTCTTCGCGTGACGCAGCCGGTTGATGCCGTCGCGCATGACGAGTCCCATCGTGCCGGCATAGTAGTAAGGCCAAACGGCCTCGGCACCGTGGCGCGCTTCCGCGGCATTCAGCGCCTCAGCCGTGATATCGAGCGCATCGTCCCAGGAGACCGGCTCGAACGCACCCGAACCTTTCGGTCCGATGCGCCGCAATGGCTTGGTGAGCCGATCCTTGTGGTGCACACGTTCGGCATAGCGCGCGACTTTGGCGCAGATCACACCAGCCGTGTAATCGTTGTCCGCGGCGCCGCGAACCCGGCCAATGGTGCGGGCATCAAGAATCTCGACATCGAGCGCGCAAGTCGACGGGCAGTCGTGCGGACAGGCGGAAAAACCGATGGTCTTGGGCGCCGCAACGCTCCTCACCGCCTGGTTCATGTGAATCAGCCTTTGACTGCCTCCGGGGTTCCGGCGGCTTCCGCCGCGCGACTCGCGCGAACGAGATACAACCCGGCGCTTACCACAAAGATCGCGCCCAGGATGCCACATATGATGTCGATGGGCTCAAACTCGAAGTCCCACTTGAGTTGACCCGTGCGTCCGGACCAGGCGTAATTCGTGTCCAACGTGAGGGTTGTGGCATTCGACAGAAACTCCCGGATGGCATCGGCATCCGGCCACAGACTCATCGAAATCGGCATTCCATAAAGCTTCGCGATGTACTGACCGATGATCGGATCGTCTGGCAGCAGACCGCCGGCGATCCATCCGAGCAACGCTCCACCCGCCCACACGACCCAGGGAAAGCGTTCAAGGATCGCCAGAAACAAGGCGCTGCCGGCGATCACCACCGGAATGCTTATGGCGAGACCAAGTCCGAGCAGCAGATAATTGCCCTTGGCGGCAGCTGCGACCGCGATCACGTTGTCGAGGCTCATGACGATGTTGGCCACGACCACCACACGGACAGCGCGCCATAAATCTTCAACCGCCTCCGGGGTGTCCTCCTCGTCATGGGGCTGAGGCGCGACGAGCTTGACCGCAACCCAGAACAGGGCCACGCCGCCAATAAATTTGAGATACGGCAATTTCAACAATGTCGCGACGATGCCTGTGAACAGGATCAGCAGAACAGCCGCAACGCCAGCACCGAAGACCATGCCCCAGAAGCGCTCGCGCGGCGGGAGGGCGCGGCACGCCAATGCGATCACAACGGCATTGTCGCCAGACAAGAGAATGTTGATTCCCATGATCTGGATCGCGGCCGCCCAAAACGACGGCCGCATCATTTCTGATGCAAGAAATTCCACAGGTCGTCCCCCGATTTAGCCGCAACGGCTTGCGTTCCGGGCGAGCCTAACGGCCCTGCCACATCCTATCTGTTCGCATGGCGGCGTGGCTAGCCGCCAATGCCAGCCGTGATGCCTGAGTCAGCCGACGATATCGTTGCCGGCGAAGAACTGCCCGATCTCCACGGCCGCATTCTCCGGGCTGTCGGAGCCATGGACCGAATTCTCTCCAATCGATCGGGCATGGACCTTGCGAATGGTGCCGGGCGCCGCGTTCGCCGGATCGGTCGCGCCCATGATGTCCCGATAGCGGGCAATCGCGTTCTCGCCTTCCAGCACCTGCACCACGACCGGACCGGACACCATGAACGCCACCAGTTCCCCGAAGAACGGCCTATCGCGGTGGACTGCGTAGAAAGCCTCTGCCTGCTCGCGCGTTATGCGCACCCGCCTTTGCGCAACGATGCGCAGGCCGGCCTGCTCGATCATGGCGTTGATGGCACCCGTCAAATTGCGTGCGGTCGCGTCTGGCTTGATGATTGAAAAGGTACGCTCGCGCGCCATCGTCGTTACATCCTCTGCGGTTGTCGGCGTTCGCGCTTATAGCGGTGGCATGGCCCAAGGCAATGCCTTTTCGATGTGCTCAACGAACGGACCGTGAATACGGCCGATCTGGCATGCCGCTCGGCGTCGCCGGCTGGTCAAACGGTTTAAATCCTCGCCGAGCATATGTTCCCCGCGAGCACGATCCTGTATGAATTGCGCCCGCGGGTCGCGGTTACGTATTTGTGATGGAGTAGCATTCCGTTCGCCGGAGGACGCCGGGACGAACAGCGGGAGAATTCGAAATGCGCTTTATCCTCGGACTGATAATTGGAATAGCGCTGGTGATCGGCGGCGCGTATGTGCACGACAATACGGAGGCGGGTGCAGGCAAACCGCTCGTCTATTGGGACAACGTCAATACGCTGGAGCACACCACGTTCGACTATCTCAAAGCTCAATTCGATCGCCTGATGAAGTGGGCAACTTCGTCCTAGTGCCGTTGGGTGAGTGATTGAACGCCCACCTGCTCCCGTCGAGTTGGTACAGCGCGCGCACCTAGATCACATCGCTATCGGTTTGACGCGTACCAGCCGCGGACGATAGGTTCGCGACTGCGACAAAGCGTTGGCTGCGGAGCGGGAGGGAGAACGCAATGAGGGCTGATCTTGCGATGATGATCACCGGCACGATGCTGGCAGCGGCTGTTCCTTCGGCCGCTCTCGCGCAAGCGCCGGCCGGCGTCTCCTATGCCGTGACATATATCGAAGTTGCGCCGTCGGCCGCCGCACAAACGATCGGCCTCCTCAAGGAGCTCGCTGCGGCGAGCCACAAGGAGGCCGGCAACCAGCGCTATGAAATTCTCGAGCGCATCGAGCGCAAGAACCATTTTGCCATCCTCGAGGCCTGGAGCGACTTTGCGGCCGCCGATGCGCATCGCAAGAGCGATGCGATGAAGCAGTTCCGCGACAAGCTCGCGGGCTTGCGGGTCGGTCCGTACGATGAGCGGCCAAGTACAGCTGTCGGTATGGCTGCCTCCACACCGCCAAGTGCCAAGGGATCGATCTACGTGATCACCCATGTCGACGTGGCACCAAATTTCAAGGACCAATGCACCGAAATGCTCAAGAGCCTCGCCGACGCCACCCGCAAGGAGCCGAACGTTGAGCGCGTCGAGGCCTGGGTACAGATCAATCGGGCGAACCACTTCACACTCATGGAAGTTTGGAAGAACGCCGCTGCAGTCGACACACATCTCGTCGCCGCCGGGACGAAGGAATTCCGCGAGAAGCTCGGGCCGATAAGCGGCGCACTCTACGACGAGCGCCGCTACACCAATCTCGAATAGCGCTCCGGCCTCGGCGATGCGCGCGGCCTATTACGAGGCGAATGGAGCTGCCGCCACGGTGTTGCGGCTTGGCGAGGTTCAAACTCCGCTGCCGGGTCCTGGCGAAGTCCGTGTCAAGCTCGCAACGTCCGGCGTGAACCCGTCCGACGTAAAGTCGCGCGAAGGGCGCACACGCAAGATCGCGTTTCCGCGCGTCATTCCCCACAGCGACGGTGCCGGTGTCATTGATGCCGTCGGCAGCGGCGTCTCGCCGAACCGCGTCGGTGAGCGGGTGTGGACGTGGAATGCCCAATGGAAGCGGCCGTTCGGCACCTGCGCGCAATACGTGACACTGCCGACCGACCTTGCGGTGCACCTTCCCGACCATGCGAGTTTCGAAGAAGGTGCCTGCCTCGGCATTCCAGCGATGACCGCTTATCACGCGGTCGCCGTCGCGGAGATCCGGCCGGGTGCCTCCGTGTTGGTGTCCGGCGGCGCCGGAGGTGTCGGCCATTACGCGGTGCAGTTTGCAAAGGCTGCCGGCGCGACGGTGATTGCGACCATCAGTTCGGAGGCAAAGGCAAATCTCGCGCGCGCAGCCGGTGCCGATGATGTCGTCGACTACAAGCGCGAGAATGTTGCCGAGCGTATTCAGGCAATTACGGGTGGGCGAGGACTCGACGCCGTGATCGAGATGGACCTTGCTGCCAACGCCAAATTGCTGCCGGGCATCGTGGCGCCACGGGCTCGCGTGGTGGTCTACGGCACTGGTCAGCCGACGGCGGAACTTCCCTCCCAGTTTTTGTTGGTGAACGCCGTCGCGATCAAGTTTGTCTTCGTGTACGAGCTGACGCGGGCAGAGCGCGCCGCCGCAATTTCCGCCATTACCGAGATGACCGCGTCGCGGCAGCTTATCCACAACGTGGCAGCGACATTCGCGCTCGACAACATCGTCGCCGCTCATGAGGCGGTCGAACAGGGCAAGGCGGCGGGCAACGTGGTGGTGACAATACCCTAGCTGACCGGCGGAAGATGACGACTGCGTTACTCGCGAACCTGCCGCAAAACGGCGACGATCTCCGCGCGGCTGCACGGTTTTGCACCCATCGCCATGGTGCGTGCGCGCTCGAAAGCTGTCAGATCATAGTGCGGTGCCCGGGTGCGTGGTGGCTCTTGATATGACAAACGATAAATCCCGAGCCGGGCAGCGAAGCGATGCAACTCGTCCGTTTCGTCGGCCAGCAAATGGCACCACTTGAGGCCACGCCACGGCCAGATCGCATCGTCGACGTAGACCGCCACAGCCCCCTCGCATGATGACCTTCTGGTGCGACAACCACCGGCCGCGCCGGCTGGATGTCCGTTACCGAGCTTTTTGAAGCGGAATGCGGCGGCTGGGCTTGCGCTCGACAACGACCGTGCGCGGGGCGCCAGGGCGCCCGACGAAAGCAACTTGGTTGATTTCCCGGCGGGGCGTCTTGGCTTTCAGAACTTCCGCGCGCACCTGCTCTTGGGGCAAATCCATCAGCGCGGCGGCAATCTCCACCTGCTGCTGAGGGTCATCGGTGAGCCCACGCGCCGCCGCAATCGCCTCCGCAAGCGTCGGTGGATCGTGCCGAACGCGACGCGGTCCGAATTTGGTTAGCCAAACGTCGCTTTTCTTTTTCACATTGGTTGCCATGGCGGATCACTCAATAGGTCATGATTGCTGACATTATCGCTGATATATTGCAATGCAGCAACGGCTTTGTGGTTCCTGCCGAAGAGCCTATCAACAGCTTACGCAACAGATTCGGATTCCCAATATAACTATCAGTACTTACAGCGCTTTTACGCCAGCGCAGGCTACACGTCGCATTTTGTCGCACGGCCGCCGCTTGCGGCCATTGGACGCTCTTAAAGCAAATTGCGCTTCGGCGGTGCCGGGGCGTCCGGCGCCGGCTGCGGCGCCGCAGGAGCGCCACCCAACAGCCGGCCGCCCGCAGAAATCGCCTTTCCAGGCAAATCAATAACCCAATTGACGGTGTTCCCGGTTGCATTCGCGGCAGTGCCGGCGAACACCGAAATCGATGAGAATACGTTCGCGGCGAAACTCCGCTGCTCAGGCCCATCCGGCGCCGTCACGTCAGCCCGGGGCAGCGGCGCTCCGTCAGCCTTGGGCGTTGACGCGGTCACATCGACCCGCGGCAGAGCCGTTGCCCCCGGCGAGCCGGGGGTCACAGCATTGGTAGTGCCCGGGGCTGCTCCCGGAGCACTCGCGGCATTCGGTGCTAACGCGGCCTGATCGGGCTTCGCCCGCGGCGGCCGCGGGAGTGCAGTTGCTGTCGGCACCGCATTTACCGTCCGCTCGGTACGAGGCTCGGCTTTGGGCTCGCTTGCCGTGGCTGCCGGGCGGGGAGTCGGCTTTACCAACTCCGGTTCTTCCTGATTTTCGCGACGCGCCTTGAGCATCTGGCGCGTCAGTTCGCGGCGCTCCTCGGCTGTCAGGTCATCGCCCGCGGGCGCCAAGCCCGTTACCCGTTCACCGGGCTCCGGAGCGCGCGTGGAATGGACCGAATAGAGCACGAAGACGGCAATAGCGCTTGCGACGACGCCGGGGACGACGGTCATCACAATCTTCGACAGAATTTGTCCGCGATAAGGTTCAGCCCTTGACATAGCAGTCCCCACCCTTCGCCAAATGCCTTCAACCACCCGTTTCCGGCAATTTGGTGTCCCGGTCCGGGCGATTCCGGGCTGTGGATTTTAGCGCACGCGACCGCAGATTGATCGCTCCCAACCCGTCCGAGGAAAAGGCTCAGGACAATAAGGACTCGAATCGCCCTTTGTCCTCTGCGAGAAATCGCAGACTACGTGAACAGAACGTGAATAAAGGAGGCGTGGAGTGGCCCCCGTGCCGTCACTCCGCCGCTACAGCCTTGGGCTGGCGCATGCGCAGGGCAAGTGTGCTCGCGACAGCGATCACGGCGATTGCGAGTTGCAGTCCCACTGCTTCCCAGGTGGGGTTAAAGCCAAGCGCGTCCATCCCGTTGCGAAACCAAGCAGGGACCGGCAGGTCAGTGTAGGAAACGACCGTCTGCTCCTGCAGTTCCTGGATGGCCCCGCCAATGAAACGAAGACCCATGATGAAGAGGAACGCCGACGTCACGAGAAATACTGGACGTAGCGGCAAAAGCCCCGCGGACTTCTGCATCACGTAATAGATCACCGCGAGGGCAATGGTCGCGACCGCTAGTCCGGCCACGAGGCCCATATTCCAGCCACCGGCCTGCGTCGCGGCTGCATGCAGCATGAGGATTGTCTCGCCGCCTTCGCGGAATACGGCGAGGAACGCGATCGCTCCGAGCCAAAAGGCAGTCCCGTACCCAAGCGCCTTTTCGGCGGAGCGGCGTAATTCCGCCATCCACGCCTTTGGATCCTGACGCAGGAACAGCCAACCGCTCATGTAGAACATCAGCAAGGCGGCGATCACCATCACGCCGGCTTCCATGAAATCGTTATGCTCGCCCGAGAAGTATTTCTCGAACACCCAGGCCGCGCCAAAGCTCGCGAGTATCGCGAGCAACGCTCCCGCATAAACCGACCTGACTTTGTCGTTGGCGCCGACGCGATGCAGAAACGCCGCGAGAGCCGCGATGACAAGCATCGCCTCAAGCCCTTCACGCAGCAGGATCAATCCGGATTGAAAAGCGTCGGAAAAGGCAACCATGGGCGTGCTCAGCCTTTGCTTTTGCGACGAGGTAAATACTCAATTCACGGGGGCTTCAACGTGAATTCGTATTGATAAGGTTGGAAGATTTCTAATTGTAATGCGCTCGTCGCATGCCCGCATTCGCACGCGCCTCGATTGCTGCGGCACCACGCGGACGGGCCACATCCGGGACGCCTGTGCAACCAAACAACCTTGCCGAGATTCCAAGTGCCCAGGCGTCAGGGATGATGCGGCACGATCTACGTCTTCGGCCCACCCATGTCGCTGAACAGTACGCCGCCTTTGGCCTTGTCCTCTTTTGCGGATTCTACGATCGTAATCGTGACGGCGCTCGGGTCGACTTTGTAGTTCTTCACCACCGCGTCGGTGAAGTCTTTGATCAAGGCACGCTTCTGCTCGACCGAGCGACCGCCGAGAGCATAGAACACGACTTCAGGCATCAAATCCTCCTGTGACTGACTTGCCTCATAGAGCATATCCGCGGCGGTGAGGGAACCGACCAGACGATGCAGGGCCGCGTTGACTTTGTCGAAGAGGTATCTAAGCGACCGGCCCCTATGCTGGCGATACGGTTCAGCGCTATATAGCTCGCGCGCTGCATTGCGACACTGCGCAATGGCTTCTCGTGCACACCCCTACGGCGCCCCTCAGGGAGGTTCCTTATGAATGTCCAAACCAGGATGCAGGATTTCGACGGCTTGACCAAGTTCGCTCCGCTGTCGCGGCGCGGCTTTATGACCGCTTCGGCAGCAACCGCCGCCGGCTATACGCTCGCTGCGGGCCCGGTTCGCGCCGATGCGATCACCACCGACACCAAGGGCCTCAAGGTCGGCGATGCGAAGGTGGCCGTCGCTGGCGGCGAGATGCCGGTCTATTACGCGCGCCCCGACGGAGTTGCGAACCCACCGGTTGTCCTGGTGGCCATGGAGATCTTCGGCCTCCACGAGTACATCAAGGATGTAACTCGCCGGCTCGCCAAACTCGGCGCGTTTGCTGTCGCCCCGGATTATTATTTCCGCATGGGTGACCTCACCAAGATCAACGACATCCCGGCGCTGTTCCCCTACGTCAACAAGAAATCGGATACCGAACTGTTCGCCGATCTCGATGCTACAGTTGCTTGGGCCAAGTCGCAGGGCGGCAACACCGACAAGCTTGGCATCATGGGGTTCTGCCGCGGCGGGCGTACGGTGTGGCGCTATTCGACGCACAATCCGAGCCTCAAGGCCGGCGTTGCTTTTTATGGCAGCCTCGCTGATCCGCCGAGCGAAGCGATGCCCGTCAACGCCCTCGCGTCCGCGAAGGAGGTCAAGGAGCCGGTGCTCGGTCTCTATGGGGCTGAGGACCAAGGCATCTCGGTCGACCAGGTGAAGCAGATGGAGTCAGCGCTGAAGGCAGCGGGCAAGACCGCGGAATTTGTGATCTACCCGGGCGCCCCGCACGGCTTCCACGCCGATTATCGCGGCAGCTATCGTAAGGAAGCCGCCGAAGACGCCTGGAAGCGAATGGACGGCTGGTTCAAGAAATACGGCGTGTTGTCCTGACGAATTGCTGCTGCCGCTCGCGGATACGCGAGCGGCAGACAGAACTTCAAATTATGACGGGTGCCCCGCTTAAATCATAAGCGGGGCATTTTTCATCGGGCCATGAAGAACGGCACCGAGGCAGGTGCATAGCCCTGATTGCGGCGAGCGTATCTGTCGTAATTGCTCCGCGCCGATCTCACGGCCCTGCGCGGCGCGGGTTTCGTTTCACTCGGCGCAGCAGTTGTGGTCGAAGCCGCCGCAGCGCTCGCCTCCGAACCTGGCTGCTCCTGCACTCCGCTACCCTTGTTAGCGACAGACGGATCGGGCATCGCGGGTGCCGGTTTGACTGCAACGGGATTCGACGGCTCGGTTTTCAAGCTCGTCTTTACACCGTCTACGTCGACCGGCTTGGACACCGGATCGTGCTTCGCTTGCACGATGGCCGGATTGCTTTGCTTGGGCGCAACGTTGGCGTCCGCCTTTGTTTCCGCCTTAGCCGGCGTGAATGGCGCTACGTCGGGATCGTTTCTAACGTGCGGCGATGCGGCGCCAGAGGTCCAATCGGGCGACGTCCACGCCAAGAGCGAGCGCTGGTTCCTAAGCCGGACTGTTTCGTCTTGCCAGACATCGGCAAAATTCGACCCCGACGTTTCAGGTACGAGGTCGACCGATCTCTCCGCGAACGAGACAACCGCCGTCGGATCACCGGCCAACCCGAAAAGCGCTTCGCCCGCGGCAAGCGTACACGTCGCTATGACAACGGCAGCAACCCCGAAGCGGGATGCCGACCATGCACTCCCCCGGTAGTCGGGAACTAAAAAGCCCCGCCGGCGTGGAGAGCGGGGATACGGCGAATACGAGAAGCGGCGGAGAAGTCGTGAGCGATAGGGCCAGTAAACGCGAGACCTACGTCCGAACAAGGGGAGGATTTTGGACCACATGGATACACCTGCTCACCCCCCAAGTTGCGACATGCCGACCCCCTCCGAAGTTGAGAAAACACTGCACCGCGAGATTCGGTTGCCGTCCCCACGACAACCGCGCGAACCGTGACGCCCGCGCGCAGCAAGTGTAGAGTTGCGATAATAGGAAACAAAGGCAATGACTGCAAGAGTGCCTATGCCGGGAGGAAGGCTGTGTCGGTCATGCCGGGCCCGCGTGCTCAGGCGGTTTCTTGTTATTTTGCTTGCGGTTTTCACCGCCGAAGCATGGGCGGATGAATATCCGTCACGACCTATCAAGGTTATTGTACCGTTCCCAGCGGGCGGCATCACTGACGTCCTCCCTCGTGTCGTCGGCGATTGGCTCGCACGGAAATGGGGAGTGCCGGTCGTCATCGACAACCGGCCGGGCGCCGGAGGTAACATCGGAGCTGAGGTTGTCTCCAAGGCGGAAGCTGACGGATATACAGTGATGGTCACGGCGCCCGCGCCTTTGACTGTCAACGCTAGTCTCTACCACAGGCTCCCCTTCGATCCGGCGGCGTTTGTCCCGGTGTCGATCCTTGCCACGATGCCGACGGCGCTTCTCGCCAATCCGTCAGTGCCGGCCGCGAACGTTCCCGGTCTCATCACCTACGCAAGAGCCCACTCAGCCAAGCTGACCGTCGCGATCCAAGGCAAAGGCACCACCTCTCACCTTACCTCCGAATGGTTTCAGATGGCGTCCGGGGTCAGGTTCGTGACCGTACCTTATCGAGGCTCGGCGCCTGGGCTGCAGGGACTTCGTCGCAGGCGACGTCGACCTGATGTTCGATAACGTGGGTGTATCTCTCGCGCTTGTCCGCGGTGGGCAACTGCGGCTGCTCGCGGTCGCAACGCCGAAGCGGTTGCCGAGCCTGCCCGAGGTGCCAACCATCGCGGAGACCCTGCCGGACTTCGTGTCCTCGACCTGGGTGGGCGCGTTCCTACCACCCCGGACACCCCATGCGATCGCTCAACGCCTGAGCAGCGACATCGCTGCAGCACTTCGGCAACCGGAGATCGCGGAGAAGTTTCGGGATCACGGTTGTGACCCGGTCGGCGGCACGCCCGACGAGACCGCCGCGTTCGTACGCAGCGAGGCGGCGCTTTGGCAACGCGTGATCAAGGATGCCAACGTCACGCCGGACTGACACGCCGGCGAATAGATCTAGATGACAGCGAAAATTCAACCTGGAAGAGCAAATGAAACGCAGCACCGACCGCATTCTGACCACGCATGCCGGCAGCCTCCCCCGCCCGGTCGACCTCCTTGCCATGGTTGAGGCAAAGCAAGACGGCAAGCCGGTCGATAGCGCTCGTTATGAGACTCGGCTTACCGAAGCGGTCGGTGAGATCGTACGACGGCAAGCTGAGATCGGTATCGACATCGTGGATGACGGCGAATACGGCAAGCCAGGCTTCGTCAATTACGTGAATGATCGCCTCTCGGGATTCTCACTCGACACCGAACGCACAGGTCGCAGTCCGTGGGAGGGCTCGCGGGAGGTCAAATCATTCCCCGAGTTCTACGCCCAGACCGCCGGCTCCGGCTCGCGCCACGTGCACATGGTATGCACCGGACCGATCAGCTACCGCGGTCACGACCAGTTGCGCCGCGACATCGCGAATTTCCGTGCGGCACTCGGTTCGGTCAAGGTCGAGGAAGCGTTCATCCCGGCAATCTCGCCCGCCAATGTCGAGGATTGGCAACGCAACGCCCATTACAAGACGCAAGAAGAATTTCTGTTCGCAATTGCCGATGCGTTGGCCGAGGAGTACCGCGCGATCGTCGATGCCGGTTTCCTCTTGCAGATCGACGACCCACGGCTCGTAACCTACTGGATCTTGCGGCCCGACTTTTCAGTACCCGACGTGCTCAAGTGGGCGAAGGTCCGCGTGGAGGCGCTTAATCACGCGTTACGCGGCATTCCGCCGGAGAAGGTCCGCTTCCACACCTGCTACGGCATCAACATGGGCCCTCGCGTTCATGACATGGAACTCAAGGACATTGTCCACCTGATCCTCGAGATTCGCGCCGGCGCCTTTTCGTTCGAAGCCGCGAATCCCCGCCACGAACACGAATGGCAGGTTTGGGAGAACGTCAAGCTACCGGATGACAAGGTGCTGATCCCCGGCGTCATCTCCAATTCGACCATCCTGGTGGAACACCCCGAGCTCATTGCGCAGCGCATCGGCCGGTTCGCCAAGGTAGTCGGCCGCGAGAACGTCATTGCCGGTTCGGACTGCGGCTTTGCCACCTTCGCGAGCTCGAAAGAGATCCATGCAAGTATCGTTTGGGCGAAGCTCGAGTCCCTCGCCGCGGGCGCGAAAATCGCGAGCCGACAGCTGTGGTGATGCGCCAAGCGCAGAGGTCGCCTTAAACGGTGCGCCGACCTTGCAACCCTACTCGCCGCATTCGTAGGAAAAATCGAGCGCAGCGTTGCCCTTAGGCTGAAACGATTCGAGGCCGCCGAGTTCAGCATCGCACGCCGCCCATTTGATCTTGGTGCCGCCCCATAGCTTGATGTCGTAACTTGTGCCTGGTTCCATCTCCTGGGTAAGGAAAGTCTGACCCTGGGCGCTGTGAATCCTGACACGCCGCGTGCCAGCGAGGACGCGGCGGCACGGTGCGACTTCGGTGCGCTGCGGATCGACGACGCAGTAATAAAAGATCACCGTGCGGTTGCAGTCATTGTGGTAGGTCAGCGCGTCGTCGACGTCGGTCTCCTCGAAGGAAATGCAGTCCCTTGCCGTCGTTCCCGCTGCCGACGCCGGGTGTGCCGAGAAGGTGAGCAGCACGGCGGCTGCCGCTAAGAGGCATGGGCTCTTACACTTATGAGCCGCCGTCGCGGCGCTCGCTATCACTGTCAAATGCATTGTTGTCTTCGCGTGCGCCTGGGATTCGGCCTCGTTCCAGGATGCAGGCATCTTCTGCACGGATTCCGAACTGCCGGCGTGCGAGCAGAATGCCGGGCGGGAGCGAAACCTGCTTTAGCCGCCACAATGAAATCTCTCAAGTGGAAGGAGAAGTTGGCTTCTGATATCTTTTGCCTATGAACCCGGGAGAAGCGTCATGCCCACTGATCGCAGGATTTTTCTCGCCGCCATGGCCGGTCTCGTTACATTGCCGGCGCGGGCGCAAGCCCCGGCCATGAGCCGGATTACCGCCTATGCCTTCCACTTTGCCGGCCTCAATGGCGGCGAGATTCAGCTCGCAGAATATGCCGGCAAGCCCATCCTCATCGTGAACACCGCGTCACTTTGCGGCTACACGCCGCAGTATGCGGGACTGCAGGACTTGTGGACCCGCTATCGGGACCGCGGCCTCCTGATCGTCGGCGTGCCATCCAATGACTTTGGCGGCCAGGAACCGGGCGGCGCCGCCGAAATTGCCGAGACCGCACAGCACCAGTATGGCGTCAGCTTCCCGATCTCCGCCAAAGCCGACGTTCGCGGACCCAACGCCCACCCGTTCTATAAATGGGCGACCGCACAGCGTCCGCTCGATCCCCCGCGTTGGAATTTCCATAAGTATCTGATTGGGCGCGACGGCCTGATCGCCGCCAGCTTCCCGTCGGAGATCGAGCCCGCCGATGCACGCGTGATTGCTGCAATCGAAAAAGAACTCGGCAAATCGGTCACCAATTAACGACGACTTTCCGAGGTCTCTCTGCGGGCCAAGTCTTCGAGGACTCGAAGCTTCTGAACTGGCCGCACGTTCGCCGAACGGCAAACTGTGCTCGCGCCCTTTTTTCGATGAAATTCATAGAGATTAATGTCCGTTCATTTGGCGCCGCACCTGCGTCCCAGCGTCGAATTATGGTTAGCGAAGTGACTGTCGCGGCAGCGCCCAAGTGAATGAATTGTCAGAATTGCGATTGTTTAGGGCGCACCGACCTTCCGACGTGCCACTTCTGTTAATAAATAGCGCGGCGACGACATTTATGACGTGATTATGTCTTCGGCGGCCAAACTATTTATGAAAATTGCCCCAACATCGCTCCACTTAGTTTCGCCTGCTTGCCGACACAATGTTTTCACGCTACCAATACTCTGCGGCTTAGAAAGAGCGACTGAGGCCTCGCTCGATTAAACGCCGGAGAGCGAAAGCCTCCGGCAGGGGGAGTACCCGAGATGTTGCGTAAGTTGGTCTTGCTGATTGCTGCCGCAGCCGTGATGAGTATGTTCGGCCCGTCGACCGAGGCGTCGGCTCACCACTATCGGTATCGTCCGGTGGTCGTTTCCGTCGTCCACCGCGTCGCCGTTCCCGTCGAACGCGTCGTTTGGAAACCGGTCGTCGTTCGCACTTATGCGGTCCGCTACTATCGGACCTACGCCGTGCGCTATGCACGGGTCTATCACCGCCGCTGCTGCTGCTGCTGCCATCATACCTGGGGCTGGCGTTATGCTGGCTGGCGTTGGTGGTGGTAACAGACACCGTAGACGCGAAAAATTCGAGCCCCGGCCACGCGCCGGGGCTTTTTGATTGAGATTACAGACGTGACACGCGCCTTCGCCGGAAGACAAATTTTCTCTATCAGGGGGCGCTATACCCCATTCCGACCAGTGTGCAGCCGGTAGATTACATTTTTCGTGCAAATGCGAACGGCTCGCTTATTTAATATCCTCTAATGGCAAATCCACATCATTGACAGCCGCAGGCAGCGTTGACTGCAGCAGATATCTCGCGAGCCGCAGTTGCGAAGCCGAAGCGTCAATACGGCGGAATCGCGGATTCGCAACGAGGAGGCTTCGGTGAATGATCTCATCGCAAAGGTCATTACCTTCGTCCTTTCCAATTTCACGCTGACGTTTCTTGTCGTTGGGCTGATTTTTTCAGCGGCCGCTATAGCGCGGTCCCCGAGGCCAGTGGGAGCGAACACCGTCGTCGAAAAGCTCCTCGCGTGGTATGTGTTTTTCTCCATTGGTGCGAGCTATTTGTACAATTTCGTAATGCATGCGTTCTTCGGAAAGCTTGCAGCGGCATTCATCGGCTGGAGCGACAGTCCCTTCCAGTTCGAGGTGGCAACCGCGAGCCTCGGCTTTGCCGCCGTTGGCTTTTTGGCTGCATTCAGGAGCTTCGACATGCGTCTCGCCGCCGTGGTCGGGCCGGGAATATTCACCCTCGGAGCAGCGTACGGCCACGTGCAACAAATGCTGACCGCCAACAATTTTGCGCCAGGCAATGCCGGTATCATTTTTTACACAGACATCATCATTCCGCTGTTCGGTTTCCTCCTGCTGTGGCTAAAGGCGCCTACCGCGACCCGGGACGCCGTTGCGGGCTGATCCTCCGTCCGCGCCGGCAAGGCATTCAAACGTCAGTCATTAGTTCCAGATCAAATTGCGCGCCGACGAGCACTGAAAATTGCCAAATCACCTTGCACAATCGTCGGACTTGGCCGCCCCGAGAGAGGTAGAGCACGAACGTTCGAGGAAGCTCCGTCTCGCGTGGAAGCAGCAGTTTGACGCCTGTTGCGGAAATGTCCTGAACCTGGCACAGGGAGAGTGGCTTGCCTTCGCAGCTGTATATCGAAGCATCCAGCTGCGACTTGCGTCGCACAGCTTTTCGATTTTCTTTATGCATATTCAGAGTTCCACCGGAACTAGACGGATCTAGCGCCGGACGGATCGGCGCCGTCACGTTTGACAGTCGTGCCAGCGAGCCTCCGTCAGTCGAGGGCCACGACCCGATTTCGTCCCTCGCGCTTGGCGCGATAAAGGCACTGGTCTGCACGTTCGATCAACCCCCGCGCATCCTCGCCGTTTGCGAGCAGCGCGGCCCCGATCGAGATGGTGACACGGCCAACACGCTGTCCCGTAGATCGGATGATGATTTCTCGATCAGCGACGGCTTCGCAGATGCGTTTCGCTATGTTCGTCGCTTCGGGCAGCGCTGCGTCGGGCAGAATGACTGCGAACTCCTCGCCGCCGTAGCGCGCTGCCGTGTCTTGCGCGCGTACCAACCGCTTCACCGTACTCGCGATCAGACGCAGCACATCATCACCAATTGGGTGCCCGTAGGCGTCGTTGACCGCTTTGAAATGATCCACGTCGCACATCAAAAGCGACAGCGGCTCCCCGGTCGCCTGAGCATGCGATACCGCCGCTTGCAAAGCTTGATCAAAGCATCTGCGGTTGACGAGTCTCGTCAGGGGATCGCTGCGGCTCTCGGTATAGATGGCCTGCAGCCCGCTGCGGAGCGACTCGATCTCAGCCCGGGCTGCTTTAAGCCGCTCTTCGAACGCCTGGTTTTGCTCCTCGACGTGAGCGGTAGCCTGTGCAAGCACCTGAATGATCGCGCGCAACGCTTCCGTTTTGGTCAATCGACCGAGTTGCTCGTCGATCAGTGCCAGTTCGGCGCCATACCGATTCGACGTGCCGATCGCGGCATCCATGGTTGACAAAATGTCGCCAAGCTGGCCGCCGAGCCGTTCGCCAATGACACCGATCTGATCGCCAAACCGCAGCTGCGATATGTACCGATCGTAGATCTGATCGACATCGGCACTGGAAATTTTGCCTGCGTTTTTCAGCAGCCGATTAAGCGCCTTGTTGAGCGCGGGCATGAAGCGTCCCGCGTACATGTACCAGATTTCGAAGCTCGGCGGGTCGGCCGGCAGCGCATGCATTTTGATCAAATCGATGGCGGCTTCGGCCAGCCAGATCGTGTGCTCGAAGTCCCGGTTTCCGAAACGAGACGGCGCACCCGACGGTGCACCGTCGGCATCATTGCCGGGCGAGCTGTGGACCCGGGCCACCTCATTTGAAACGACCGGTCGGAGCTCATGCAATTGCTCCGCAAGCTTCGCATTTCCCATGTTTTCGCATGCTCCGGCACCCAGCGCCCGTTCCAAGAGCGGCGCTACGCGATCGCCCGGAAGACAATCCGCCAATGTTTCGAACGTCCGGTTAACAATTGTTGGCGACGACGTCAGGATTCGCGATCTGCCGTCAGGCAAAACCTGACACGCCGATCTGGCGGCCGCTGAGGTGCTCCCCGTGACAGCTAAGGGGACAGCCAGCCGTGAGCCAAACCGTAGCGAACGATGTCGGCCCGCGTTCGCAACCTCAGCTTGTCAAAGCCCCTTGCCCGGTACGTTTCTACCGATTTGATACCGATGCCGAGCTCGGCGGCGATCTGCTTGTTCGACAGCCCGCTCGCGACCAGCTTCAAAACCTCGCTTTCACGATTCGTCAGGACCACTCCGTCCAACGGACCGGCTTTTCGCGGTTTCGCGGATGGCTGCGGCGCCAGCATGGGCGCCACGATCGATTGATCAATGAAGATCGCTCCGGCCAACACAGCGCGAATCGCTGGTATTAGAACTCTCCGTGACCGAACGTTTGAGAACATAGCCTCTAATTCCAGCCTCCAAGGCGGCGCTCACATAAGCGCGATCCTCGTGCACGGTCATTGCCAGAAGCTGCACGGAGGAATTCTCTTGCTTCAATTGCTGCGCCAGCGAAATGCCGCTGATGTCTGCCATCGAGATGTCGATGATCGCGAGGTCGGGCCGCTCGGCGCGAATCAATGAGAGTCCTGCGGCTCCCGAGTTCGCCTCAGCGATAATGTCGAAGTCCGGTTCGGCCGCTACGAGGTTGCGCAGTCCAAGCAGCACAATGGGATGATCATCAACAATAACGAGGCGCATCCTAGCGCTCATTCGACAGCCTCCTGCCGTGGATGATCGATGCGGACAAACAGAGTGGTGCCATGACCGGGCTCAGACTCTATTTCGAGCTCGCCATTGATTAAACTCAACCTTTCCCTCATACCAGCGATGCCAAACCGAGATCGCTGCAAGGGCCCATCGAGAGCACTCCGTGCAACGGACTCCTGATCGAAGCCGCAGCCATTGTCCTCGATACTCACCTGCAGCCTCGACACATTGCCATCGAGGACGATGCTAACGGACGTTGCGCCGGCAGCGTGTTTGCGAACGTTCGTCAATGCCTCCTGCACAATTCGATAGACGTGAGTTGCCACTTCAGTCGGAACGTATTGCAGGCCCACCGACCGACAGTGAAAATCCACTGGCAGACCCGATCGTGCGCTCCAATCGGACAGATAATTGGAGAGGGCTTTTTCCAGCCCCAGATCGTCAAGCGAAGTCGGTCGTAGTTCCCAAGCGCAACGATGCAGGCTGCGGCCGATCTCCTCGAGATCCGACCGCAGCCGGCGGAGTCCGTCAACAGGCTTATCCTGAAGACGTTCAACGCCATTGAGATCCAACAGAGCGGCCGCAAGCAGCTGTGCTGTTTCATCATGGAGTTCGCGTGCGAGACGTGACCGCTCCTGTTCCTGCGTTTCCATCAGGCGTCGGAGCAGATCGTCGCGCTCGCGACGGGTTTCCTTTTCGTCTGTGAGATCGCGCAGTATCCCGACGAAGAGCAGATCGCCGTCTCGTTTGACCTGCCCCACCGAAAGCAAAAGCGGAATGGTCGAGCCGTCATTTCGGCGGCCGCGGATTTCGCGGCTCCGGCCGATAATTCTTCGGATTCCGGTCCGGCGGAACTCCGCGATGTAATCACTATGTCGTTCGCGGTCCGGCGACGGCATCAGAATGCTGATGTTGCGGCCGACGACGTCATTCGCCAGATACCCGAAGAGCTTCTCGCATGCCGGATTGAACAGCAGCACGGAGCCGCCGCCGTCGATCAGGACAACGCCATCGGGCAGCGTTTCGACCAGGGCGCGCAAACGTGAAGCGCC
>CAWBDV010000022.1:0-53484 GCA_963787675.1 uncultured Alphaproteobacteria bacterium
GAAGTCCCAGTGCGGATAGTCGGACGCATAGAGCAGCTGCGTCTCTGCATTCATCATGCGGAACGCCTGCTCCATAGCAGCGTGATCCTGGATCTCCATCGGCTGGGTGGAATAGTACATGTCGCGCATGTACTCGCTCGGCTTCTTCTTGAGTACCGGGCACTCGGACGGCCGCATCATGTATTCATGATCGAGCCGCTGCATCAGGAACGGAATCCAGGCGAGACCCGACTCGATCCAGATCACCGGCAGCTTCGGGAAGCGTTCGCCCATCCCGTTCACCACCCAGTTGGTGCAGTGAAGGATGTTGTAGAACGAGAACCCGAGCGCGTGCACCGAGAGGAAGCGGTTGAGGCCCTTGAAGACGTTCTCGCCCCAGTTCGTCGCCGAGTGGAACGACAGCACGAGGCCGCGCTCCTCAATGGCGCGATAAAGCTTCATGTACTCGTTGGCGTGCACGGGGAGGTGGCGCACCGTCGTCACCATGAAGCCGCCCACGTACTTGCGATGCCCGAACGTCTCCACGTGGCGCATGCAGGCGTCCGGATCGGAGAACGGCAGGCACAGCATGGAGAACATGCGGCCGCCGGATTCCGGCAACACCTTTTCAGTGACCCAGCGGTTGTAGGCCCAGCAGAGTTCGGTCTCCATCTCCTTCTGCGGGTGCAGGCCGATGCCGAGCATGCCAGTCGGGAACAGGCATGAATAGTCGACGCTCATCGCGTCCATCCAGCGATGGCCAAGCTGCACGTCGCGCAACTTGCCGGGGTCGGTCTTTTCCGAGGTGCGCATCGGATAGCGCGTCACCCGACCGCCGATGTCCTGGAACCCCACCTGCGGCGCCAGCATGTTACTGCCGCGACCGCCCTTCTGCCGGCCCGACATGGTCAACTGACGCAGCACGTCGTTCTCCATGTAAGGGAGAACCTCTGCGAAATGCTCGTTCTCGTAATGGTGCGCGTCGACGTCGACGATCAGGATGTCGTCGAACTTGCGCTGATGCGCCTGCCGCGTCGCATGAGCCAGGAGCTGGCTGGTATTGAGATCCTCGATGCTGATGCGCCGATCGCGGTCGGACACGAGTTCCATGGCATCCTCTTGGTTTTAAAGTCGCCCGATCCGGCCGGGGACGATCGCCGCAAGTTATAGCTGTCATGGCCGCGCTTGTCGCGGCCATCCACGCCTTCTCTTTCGGCTATTGCAAAAAAGCGAGCCGTGGATGGCCGGAACAAGTCCGGCCATGACTTGCGTATCTACTCCGCGGCTTGACCGACCGCGTCTGCCGGCGGACCGAGACCGCGGGCAGCGCGGCGTGCGAGCTTGAGCTCGGAATAGACCGGCGTGAGGTTGAAGAGGCGCCGCGCGTTCTCGCCCAAGATGTTGCGCTTGGCCTGCTCGGAGAGAAACGACAGGCCATGGATCGTGCTCGGCAGATCCATGTCCCAATGGGGATAGTCGGAGGAATAGAGGAGCTGGGTCTCGGCGTTGATCATCTCAAACGTCAGCTCCAGCGCCTTGCGATTGTCCACCATCTCCATCGGCTGGCTGGTGAAATACATGTCGCGGATGTAGTCGCTCGGCTTCTTCTTGAGCGCGGCGCAGTCCGAGGTCCGCATCATGTATTCGTTGTCGAGGCGCTGGATCAGGAACGGCAGCCAGGCAAGTCCGCTTTCGATCCACACGGTCTTGAGCCGCGGGAAGCGCTCCGGCATGGCGTTTACGACCCAGTTGGTCAGATGCAGCATGTTGTGCCAGGCAAATCCCAGCGCATGGACGGCGATGAATTGATTGGTCTGCGAGAGCCCCGAGTCGGCCCAGTTGAACGCCGCGTGGAACGACAACGGCATGCCGAGCTCCTGGATCGCCGCGTAGGTCTTGGCGTAGGCGTTGTCGTAGACGCCGCGATAGTGCGTCGCCGTGATCATGAAGCCGATCACGCCCTTCTTGTCGCCGAATTCCTGCACGATCTTGTAACAGGCGTCGGGATCGTTGAACGGCAGGTAGAGCATCGACTTGACGCGCGGGTCTTCGGACAGCACGCGCTCGCACAGCCAGCGGTTATAGGCGGTCGCAAGCGCGACCTCGACTTCGACGCGTGGACACGCCGCAAGGTTGAGCATCGGCGTCGGAAACATGCAGGCGATGTCGACGCCCATGGCGTCCATCCAGCGCCGCATCAGCGTGATATCGCGATGGGGCGACAGTGGCACCTTTTCGCGGCTGCGGCCCGGATAGCGGGTGATGCGCCCGCCGATCTCCTGGTAGGAGCCGTCGGCCGAGGTGATACCGCCGCGCCGCATGCCCTGATAGCGGAGCTCATGGCGCATCACCGGGTCGTCCATGTATTCAGCGATTTCGGAGACCGACTTCGTCTCGTAGTGATGGGAGTCGACGTCGACGATGAGGAAATCCTCATACTTGCGATCGATCGCCTGCTGCGCGGCATGCTCCAGCAAGGTCGTCGTGTCGAACTCTTCGACCGCGAGATCGCGGAAATTGGTGATCTGGGTATTCATGGCTTTGCGTGTACTCCCCGCGCCGGTGTCATCATCAGGATTTGGCAAGCCGGCCGACCCGGGACATCGATTGCCAGGCGCCAAGCTCGAAGACATTGAGGCCGGTCGCGTCCAGCATCGCGCTGCACGCCACCATCACGTCAGTCGGCGCGATGCCGCTGTTGCGCGCAAACGGTCGCGGCGTCGCGCCGGCCTGCGCCTTGGCAGCGAACAGGCGCACGGCGCTCGCGAGCAACTGGCCAAGCGAATCGTCAGGCACGGAATCGAGCTGGTCGGTCTCGATCGCCTCCGCGCAGCGCACCGCGATCTCGCTCGCCAGCGCGGCGAAATCGGTCGTGTCAGACGGCGACATAAACCTCTCCGTTCTTTTCGACGACGTCGAACTTCTGCAGCCGGAGGTTGGCATCGCCGCAATGGCGGCCGTCGGCAAGGTGGAATTCCCATCCATGCCATGGGCAGACGATGTGCATGTCATTCTCGTCGAAGCGTTTGCCGTTGTAGGAGCCGTTGCCGTCGATGAGTTCGACCACCTGCGGCATCCGCACGCCCTCGCAGGCGGGGCCGCCCTGGTGCGGGCAGAGATTGCGATAGGCGTAATACCTGCCGCCATGGCGGATGACGCCGATTTCGGTGCGGCCGGATTTCACGATGCGGACGCCGCCTTCGGCGATCTCGCCCTGCTTGCAGACCAATATTTCAGCCATTTCTGTCCTTCTTTTGGTTACGGCAGCTAGTCGTAGCCCGGATGGAGCCAACGGGTCCCGCCTTCGGCGGGCCCGATGACAGGCTCCGCGCAATCCGGGGCCGGCGATGCAGCGACGCAAGGTTAACCTGCCGAAAGGCTGACCCCGGATTACGCTACGCTCCATCCGGGCTACAAGTCCCGCCTATTTTCCATCCAATTCCGGCATTTCGAAATCTTCCCAGCCGGGCACGTCGGCGACCTCGTAAAACGGCTCGCCGAACGGTTTCGTCGCGTCGATGCCGATCATCGAGGCAGTCCGCATGGTGCGATCGCGCGTGAGATCGACGGACGGATCGGACGGACCCGCCGGCACGTTATCGACAACGATGACGTCGCGCGCGGGCTGCACCCGGAACGCCATCGCCCATTCCACGTCGGTCGACGAATGCACGTCGATGTCGGGGTCGACGATGATCGTCCACTTCGGCCGGATGTTGCTCGCCATCGCCGCCATGATCACCTGGCGCGGCTCGCCGGCAAAGCGCGGCTGCATCGCCACCACGAGATAGAACGAAACCCCCGCGGACGCGCGTACCGACACCGCCTGGATCGTCGGGAATTGACGCTTGAGGGCGCGATAGACCGACGCCTCGAACGGCACCTGCTTGAGGATGTGGTTCTCCGTCACCGGCTTGCCGGTAAGGAGGCCCTGGAAAATCGGTTTTTTGCGATGGGTGATCGCTTTGACGGTTGCGACCGGCTTGTGTGAGGGCCGCGTGTAGTAGCCGGTGTATTCGCCGAGCGGCCCCTCCATCACCGTCTTGTCCATATCGACCTCGAATTCGATGACGAATTCCGAGGTCGCCGGCACTTCGAGATCGCAGGTCTTGCAGCGCGTCAGTTCGACCGGCGCGCCGCGAAATCCGCCAGCGAGAGCCCAGTCGTTGGTGTCGTCAGGCACCTGCACCTGACAGGTATAGGCAAGGATCGGATCGACGCCGATGATCAGCGCCGCCTTGGGCACGATGCCGAGCTTCTTGCACTTCGCGAGATTCTTGCCGAACCGATGAAACGGCTGGGCGGAAAAAGAAAACGTGTCCTTGCCCAGGATCAGCACGCGATAGTGGCCGATGTCCGGCACACCGGTCTCCGGGTCCTTGGAGACGACGATGCCCGGGGTGATGTAAGGGCCGCCATCCTTGGGGCTGTACTGGGGGACCGGAAGGCGTCTGATGTCGATGTCGTCGCCTTCGATCACCACCTCGTGGCAGGGTGCCGGGCCTTTGACCACGATCGGAGCGATCGGCTTGTCGAGGCCGGCCAGGACTTTTGCGAAAATGCCGGCTTCGTCGGTCTGGAACGCAAGCAGCGCCTTCTTGCGCGTCGAGTAGACCCCGCAGACCAGCGGAAAATCGCTGCCGTTCCGGGTGAACATGATCGCCGGGCCTTGCCGCGCATAGCTCTGCTTCATCGCCTTGCCGACGTCGTTGATGGCGATCGGCCGGTCGACATCGATCAATTCACCTTGCTGCCGCAGCACGTCGAGGAATTGGCGAAAGTCCTGGTAGGGCATCAAGGTCTCCGGTTAGGCCGCAAGGCACGAAACGGCGACAATAGACCGTCGCTGGCGGCGCATTCCAGCGGATTGAAGTCGCGTCGCCGCGGCCGATGCTCCATGATGGCACCGAAGTTGTTAGGAACTCTGGATATAAATTCAGGGGGCGAAAACGATGTCCGAGGCGCTGGTTGCGGCCGTCAACACGGCCATGAACACCCGAAAATTCGGTGGCATGCAGATCGTCGTTGCGGCAATGTGCACCGTCATCACCGCAATCGACGGCTACGACATTTCCTCCGCCGGCTTTGCGACCCCTGCATTGTCCGACGCATGGCACCTGCCGCCGCAGGCCTTCACCCAGGTGCTGGTGACGGGGAGCATCGGCCTCTTCATCGGCGCGCTGCTGTCCGGCCCGATCGGCGACTGGATCGGGCGCAAGCCGACGCTCGTGACCGCGGTGTTCATCTTCGGGCTGTTCTCCGTGATGTCGGCGCTTGCGGATTCGATCGCATTCCTGACCGCCATGCGCTTCTTGACCGGGCTCGGTCTCGGCGCCGCCATTCCCCTCACGGTTGCGCTCGTCTCCGACTATACGCCCCGCGCGCGTCATGCCGCGATCGTCGCGTCGATGGCGACGGGCTTTCCGTTGGGCGCGATGATCGGCGGCTTCATCGCCGCACGAATCGTCCACGACTATGGCTGGCAGTCGGTATTCCTGATCGGCGGCGTTGTGCCGTTGCTCTACGTGCCGGTCCTGATGATCTGGCTGCCGGAATCGTTGCAGTTCCTGGTCCTGCGCCAGGGGCTGTCAGCGCGTGCCACCGCGCTCGCGAAACGCATGGACATCGATTTGAAAGCCGCTTCCGCCGCCGCGCCGACCATGACCACGGCCATCGGCCGCTCGAACCCGATGATCGCGCTGTTCGAAAACGGCTACGCCGTCCGCACCGTCCTGATCTGGATCGTGATGGCGATGAACTTCCTCACGACCTACTGCCTGCTGAACTGGCTGCCGGCGCTGTTCCACGCCGACGGCATGACCACGGGGGAAGCGATCCTCGCGACCACGATGTTTCAGCCCGGCGGCCTGATCGGCGGACTGTTGATCGGCCATATGTGCGATCGCTACGGCGCCGAGCGCGCACTCACCGTGACGGTGCTCATCGGCGCGGTGTTCGTGGTGCTGCTGGGTTTTGCCACGCTGCCGTTCATCGGGGTGCTGGCGGTGATGGCTGGCATCGGCTTCGGCAACGGCGGGAGCCAGATGAGCATGAATGCCCTCGCCGGCGCGATCTACCCGCCACAGATGCGCTCGACCGGGGTCGGCTGGGCGCTGGGCATCGGCCGGCTCGGCAATATTCTCGGCCCGACCGTCGGCGGCATCATGCTGTCGTTCGGCTGGGCGCCGCACTCGATCATCCTGGTCGCGGCGGTGCCGGCGCTCTTCGCGATTGCCGCGCTGACGTCGCTGCGCATCGTGCGGTCCGCCGATCCGGTGCCGGCCTGAAGTTGATGGGGAACGCGCGCCGCCAGCGTCGACCCGCGCAACGCCTCACCACGCGAGGCCGTTGTCGTCAGCCCAGCGCTGGACGATGGCACGCTCGTTAATCAGCGGTAGCCGATTGGCGAAGCCGCGGCACTGCACGATTCGGCCATCGCGCGTCATCTCGATCGTGAGACTGCGGTTGAATGTTTGGCCCGGCGTTTCGCGGCTCAGCGACCAGATTGATGAAGCGCCGCTAGCGCAGACGTCCTTGTAGGCCACCACGCAATGGTGCATCCGCTCGCCTTCCTCGAAGAGCTGCTCGCCTGTCTTGATCTGGCGGAACCGCCAGACGGTGCGGCCATCTTCGCCCTCGGTTGCGTATGTCGAATTGGCGATCGAACGCCCATCCCAGCGCGTTCCCGCGACGGAGGGAGCGGCCCGCAGTACGCGATGCCAATCTGCCATGCGCCGCCGCAGTGCCGGCAGCGTGCGGCCAACGATGGAAAATCGCGCATCTGCCATCTTCGCGGCGTGGAGAAAGTCCAACAGGTCATTCATCTCCACAACGGACAAAGGATGGCGCGCGAAAAAGCGGGCAACGTCCTTCCAGAAGGTCGAAGCTCCCGAACGGTCTGTGATCTTGGTACGCGCGACGCGCAGCGCGGCGCTTTCATCATCCGTCGCGGCCTTCGCAATCGCGTACCACAATGCCTGTGCTGACGAGGTCACCTGATTGGGCGCGCGAAGAAAAAGATGGGTCTCGCGTGCGGTAAGGTAGCGGCAGGCGGCTTCGCGATGAAGCGACTGGCCCTGCGCCGTGAGGATGTACCAGTGACGGAAATCCGGCTCGGCCGGCGCAACAGGCGCCGCGACCTCGTTCTGATTCGCCGCAGCGCAGCCCTGCAAACCGTGGGTCCACGCCGTCTCGAGATGCTGCGGTACCGGAAAGCGCGCGAACGAGAACCGCACCAGATCGAGAAAGCGTGCCTCCGGCGCGCGCACGCGCAGGCGGCATCGCCACGCCTCCGGATCGCGCACCGCATACTTGCGATACGCTTCCAGCCGATGCTGATACGGAAGTGCGAACTCGGCGTAGCGGCCGATGAACGCCGGACCTTTTTCAGTCCGCGAATGCTCGCGGAGGCGGGCGCAAAGCGCCTGCTCCGCCGCGTGTTTCTGCGCCTCGCGCAGTTTGGTTTTTCTGCCCATGGTGTGATCCAGACATGCGTGATCGCCTCGGTCCGGTGAGGCGGATCGCAAAGCCATGGGCTCTGTCGAACAGCATGTTGGTCACTCCATTAGTGCGCCGTCGTGCTAAGCACGCTTTGTGGCTGCAGCACGGCGAAGAACGTTACGTCTCCGTAAGGTGGCGGTGAAAGCGGACGCGGACTCGCATGGTAGCCCGGATGAGCGAAGCGATATCCGGGGCCGGCGTTTCGACCGGCATTGCGCCGCCCCCGGATATCGCTTCGCTCATCCGGGCTACGGGACAGGCCATCACGTCACCGATAGTGGCCCGGTATGGGACCAGGCCACTTCTGACTTGCTCAGAATCGGGAATTGTGGGGGTTCGACTTTTCCGCCGGGGCAGCGCCGAGGTTGCGGCTCGGAGGCGCGCTGCCGGTCGTGCTTGGTGCGCTGGGCTTGCTCGTTTCTTCCGTCACCGCCGTGATCGAATCCGGGTTGATGACCATCATGACCGGGTTGCCGGACTTGTCCTTGGCGCGAACGAGAAAGGACTCCGGCATGATCTTGATGTCGGTAAATCCTGCCGACTTGAGGTTATTCTGCACCTCCTGCTGAAGGTTCTGGGGATGAGCCTGAGCCTGATTGTTCTGGGGTGGCTTTTGGGAGTTGGCGTTTTGCGCCAGGGCCGGCGCGGCGATCGCCAACGTCAGTCCGATTGCAAGGATGGTGGACCTCATATGGGATTTCCTTTTTCGGGTTTCGCCCCTAGCCCCTCCTTCCGAACGGTGTTTCACGGCCATGGTTCCAGACGCGCAATCCGGGTGGGTAATCATGCCGCAGGGGTACGAATTTTTAATGCGCGCCATGCGATCTCCTCGCATCAAGTGGGCTGTCCCTGTATGCGCGTGATGGATCGCGCACGTTTAGTATGAGATGACGGGGCGACTTGAGATCTGCGGCCGGGAATCGCGACGATGAGAGACTGGATCAAGACCAACTCCGCTGCGATCGGCTGGGGGGCGCTGCTCGTCATCGGTTCGCTGCTGGCATACTGGGCGACGCGAGGGACGAGCTACCATCAGCTTGCGGTCGGCGTCGCTACGTCGGCCGTAACGCTCTTGGTCGCCACGGTCGTGTTCGAAGCCGTGTGGCAGTTGGGGGCGGCGCTATTTGACGGGCCCAACGGCAATTCAAAGCGATAGCATCGCACCTGAAACCGCCCGCGATTGACGGCTTGGCCTGTTTCTCGCATGAGAACGGGCAAATCCGGCGCGACAGGAGCATGGCGGATGACAGCAGCGCAAAGCGCACCGCGCTTTCGCATCGGCATCGATACCGGGGGCACATTCACCGACATCGTGGCGGTTGATGCCGGCTCCGGCGCGATGCGTGTCACCAAGGTCTCGTCGACGCCGGCGAACCCTGCCATCGGGCTCGTCCGCGGTGTGCATCAGATTCTCGCAGACATGGGGGCCGGCGTCGCCGACGTGGCGGGGCTCGCCCACGGCACGACCGTTGCGACCAACGCGCTGCTGCAGGGCCGGATCGATTCGCTCGGCCTCATCGTCACCGCAGGCTTCCGCCATATTCTCGAGATCGCCCGTCAGGCCGTGCCCGAGGGCTACGGCAATTCCTATTTCTGGGTAAAGCCTGAGCGGATCGTGCCGCTGCGGCTGGTGCGCGAAGTGGGCGGCCGGCTCGATTTCCGCGGCAACGAGTTGCGGCCGCTCGACGAGGCCAGCGTGCGCGAAGCCGCGCGCTTCTTTCGCGACCGCGGCATCACGGCGGTCGGGGTCTGCCTCATCCACTCCTACGCCAATCCGGTGCACGAACGCCGCGTCGGCGACATCATGGCGCAGGAATATCCCGAGTGCACAATATCGCTGTCGTCCGAAGTGCTGCCGGAATATCGCGAATACGAACGCACGGTGACGACCCTCGTCGACGTGTTCGTCAAGCCGCACATGGAGCGCTATCTGCGCCGCGTCGACGAGGCGCTCGGCGCCGGCCTCCGCGAGCGGCCGTTCCTCGTGATGCAGTCGTCCGGCGGCGTCGCGAGCGCCGACCAGGTGGTGCGCAAGCCGATCACCACGGCGCTCTCGGGTCCCGCGGCCGGCGCCATCGGCAGCGCCGTCATCGCCCGCATTGCCGGGTTCGAGAACGTGGTCACGCTCGACGCCGGCGGCACCTCCACCGATCTCTGCCTGATCGAACGCGGCGAACCGCATCTCACTAACAGCGGCTCGGTCGGCCCGTTTCCGGTGCGCATCCCGATGATCGACATCGAGACCATCGGCACCGGCGGCGGCTCGATCGCCTGGATCAGCCGCGAGGGCGACCTCAAGGTCGGGCCGCGAAGCGCGGGCGCCGAGCCTGGTCCCATGTGCTACCCGAACGGCGGCAACGAGCCGACCATCACCGATGCGAACCTCGTTCTGGGCCGCATCCCGCCGTCGCTGATCGGCGGCGGTATCGCGCTCGATGTGGCCCGCTCGCGCGCGGGCCTTGCGGCGCTCGCCGAGCGCCTTGCCCATCCAGATGGACGCCCGGCGCGGCCGAAGCTCGGCGTCGAGGCGCTCGTGAACGGCATCATCGAGATCGCCAACTGGAGCCAGGCCAACCGGATCCGCCAGATGACCATCCAGCGCGGCATCGATCCGCGCGACTTCGCCCTGTTGTCATTCGGCGGCGCCGGCCCGGCGCAGTCCGCCGCCGTCATGGACCTCATCGGCATGACCGCGTGCATCGTGCCGCCCAACCCCGGTAATCTCTCCGCATTCGGCCTCCTCGCCGTCGATTGGCGCACCGATCACATCATCACCATGGTAATGGCGCAGGACGCCGCGGACCCGGCTGCCGTCGCCGCCCTTTACGCGCACCTGGAGCAGGAAGCGTCGGACACCCTGCGCCGCGACGGCATCGAGCCCGCGCGCATCCGCCTGCTGCGCCAGGCTGATGTGCGTTATGTCGGCCAGTCCATGGAGGTGCGGGTCGAGGCTCCGGCAGGCGCCGTCGACGCAACCTTTCTCGATCGCGTGGCCGCCGCGTTTCATGCCGCCCATCGGCAGACCTTCGGCTACGATTACGCCGGCCAGCAGAAGGTCGAGTTCATCAATTTCTGCGTATCGGGCTTCGGACTGATCGAGCGGCCGCAATTGCCCAAGCTCGATGCCGTGCATGGCTCGCCGAAGCCGAGCGGCACGCGCGCCGTCTATTTCGACGGCACCTTTGTTGACACGCCGATTTATCAGCGCCCCGCGCTCGCGCCGGGCGCCCGTATCGACGGGCCGGCGGTGATCGAGGAGTTCGGCTCGACCACGGTGGTGTTCCCGCGCCAACGGCTCGAGGTCGATCCCCACGGCATCCTGATTCTGCGCGCGGCAAAGCCGACGGAGGCGAGGCCATGAACATCCAAGCGGCGCCCGGCGGCGCAAAACCGTGGCCGACGCCGCCGCAGCGCGCTGCCGTCGCCGTCGACCCGATCGTGCTGCAGATCGTCGAAGGCACGCTCAATTCCATCGAGGCCGAGATCGAATACGCCATCGAGCGCACGGCACGTTCGCCCATGATCCGGGAGGCGCATGACTATCGCGTCGGGCTGTTCGACCGCTATTGCCGCAAGCTCACCGGCCGCTCCTACTCGGCAATGCCCAACGCGGTAGTACGCGACTTCCCGCCCGACACGATGAAGCCGGGCGACATCTTCCTGATGAATGACACCTACCTCACTGAGGGCAGCATCGGGCATTTGCCGGACCTCTGCAGCACGGTGCCGGTGTTTCATGACGACGAGGTTGTCGCCTACATCCAGGCATTTGGCCACCACGATGACATCGGCGGACGCGTGCCCGGCTCGATGCCCGGCACCGCCCGCACCGTGTTCGAGGAAGGCCTCGCGGTCCCGCCGGTCAAGCTCTACAGCGAAGGCGTGCGCAACGAGGCGGTGTTCACCATCGTCAAGCGCAACACGCGGGTGCCGGAGATGCTCGCCGCCGACATCGACAGCGAGGTGCAGGCCTGCGTCATGGGCGCGCGCCGTATGGCCGAGCTGTTTGCGCGGTTCGGGACCGAAGCCGTCGAAGCCTGCTTCCAGGCGATCCTCGATCGCTGCCGCGATACCTTCCGCAACGAACTGCTGCCGAAGATCGCCGACGGCGAATACGTCTGGGAAGACTACGTCGAGCACGATGGGGTGAGCGCGCCGCGGCTGCACAAGCTTGCCCTGAAGATGATCAAGCGCGGCGGCCGCATTACGCTCGACTTCACCGGCACCGATCCGCAATCGCCGGGACCGATCAACTGGCCGGCCGACTACGCTGGCGGTGCCTTCCTCATCAAGTGGATCGCGCCGATTCTGCGCAACCTCGCCGACACGCCGGAGCGCGCCGCCGAAATCCACGTCAACGAAGGCGTCTGCGAGGTGTTCGATGTGGTGTTTCCGCCGAAGGGCACGTTGATCACCCCACAGTGGCCCGCGGCGACCAATGCGCGGTCGTTCGTGCTGTTGCGCTGTCTCGGTCTTCTCGCCGGCGTCGTCGCCCAGGCGGTCGGCGGCCGCATTCCGGCCGATCAGGAAACCATCCGCTACACCGGCTTCTTCGGCAACGATCGCGACGGCAAGCCGTTCCTGTCCCGCGAGGTGATCGGCGGCGGCTCCGGCGGGCGCTATTACGCCGACGGCAACGACGCGATTCACATCGTGCCGGATTCGCGCAACCAGCCCGCCGAATTCACCGAGACGCGCTTTCCGGTGCTGGTGGAGCATCTCGGGCTCGCGACGGATTCGGGCGGCCCCGGCCAGCGTCGCGGCGGGCTCGGCTACGACAAGCATTACCGCGCCCTCGTCGACTGTGGTACCATCGTCACGGCCGACCGCGTGCGGCTCGGCTGTTACGGCGTCAACGGCGGTCAGGCCGGAACGCCGTTCTGCGTCACGATCCATTCAGCGACCGGCGACCACGTGCTTGGGGGTCTCGTCGACGGCGAGGCGGTGGCGGCCGGCGATATCGTGCAGGTGCGCACCACCGGCGGCGGCGGCTGGGGCGACCCGCTCGTCCGCGAGCCGGACCTCGTGTGCCAGGACGTGATCGAGGGCCGGGTGTCGCGGCAAGCTGCCGAGCGCGACTACGGCGTCGTGCTCACCCACGGCCGTGACGCCGACGACTGGCAAATCGAGCTCGCCGCGACCACGGCGCTGCGCGAGAAGATGCGCGCGTCCCGCGGCAATATCAGCGCGATGATCGACCGCGGCCCGGGCTATTTGGAAATGCTCAGGGAAGGCCGCGGGCCCAAAGGAGTTTGAACGGATGGCGATTGAAGTTGCAAAGGTGGAGTTGAAGACGGTGATGGACGCCTCCGGCATGGAGGAGCGCATCAAGGCCGGGCAGTTTGCGGCTGACCAGGTGGTCGCGGTCATCGGCAAGACCGAAGGTAATGGCGGCGTCAACGACTTCACCCGCATCCTTGCCGATCAGGCCTTCCGCAGCGTGCTCAAGAAGCTTGGCCATCGCAGCGAGAGCGAGATCGCCAAGATCCCGATGGTGTGGTCCGGCGGCTGCGACGGCGTGATCACGCCGCACGCGACCGTGTTTGCCCGCAACGACAAAACCGGTGCGGCTTCGAAGGCGCGCCTCGTCATCGGCACCGCCATGAGCGCCGAGCTCAAGCCCGAGGACATCGGCCGTCCGCCCATGGTGGAGAAGGTCGCCGAGGGCGTGAAGGCGGCGATGCGTGACGCCGGCATTTCCGATCCGGCGGACGTGCATTACGTCCAGACCAAGACGCCGCTGCTCACGATCGAATCGGTGCGCGACGCCGAAAGCCGCGGCCAGCACGTGGCCTGCGAGGTGCATGATTCCATGGGCGTCTCGAACGGCACGACGGCGCTCGGCATCGCCGTTGCGCTCGGCGAAATCAAGATGCCGCGCGCCGAGCAGATCTGCAAAGACCTCGATCTCTATTCGTCGGTGGCGTCGTGCTCATCAGGCGTCGAACTCACGCAGGCGCAGATCGTGCTCCTCGGCAACAAGGCCGGTGCCGGCGGCCGCTTCCGCATCGGCCATGCCGTGATGAAGGATGCGCTCGATATCGACGGCATCTATGCGGCGATCCGCGACGCCGGCATCGATCTGCCCGAGCGCGCCCGCGCCGAGGACCTCAAGGGCCGCGTCGTCAACTGCTTCATAAAATGCGAGGCCGACCGGCGCGGCACTCTGCGCGGTCGGCGCCAGATCATGTTGGACGATTCCGACGTGCACCACCACCGCCATTCCAAGGGGGCAGTCGGCGGCGTCGCGGCCGCTGCGCTCGGCGATCCGGCCGTGTTCGTCTCCGTCGACGCGATGCATCAGGGCCCGCACGGCGGCGGCCCGGTGATCGCGATCGTCGATGTCGGCGAGTGAGGCGGAACGAATTTTGCAAGACCATTCGCCGTTTAATACGCTGCGATTCCGGGGCGCGAGCACAGCTCGCGAGCCCGGAATCCATGACAACGGCCGAGGCGTATGGATTCCGGGCTCGCCGCCGCGCGGCGCCCCGGAATGACGGGTCACGCAATTTTACGTTTGGCGGATTATTCGCAACGGAGACAGTACGATGATGCAGTCGCAATCACGCCGAAGCCTGTTCGCCGCCCTCGCCGCAGCCGTGCTCGCCGTCGCTGCGCATCCCGCCGCGGCGCAGGACAAAGTGAAGGTCGGCGTCTTTCCGATCTCATCCTCGCTGCCCTACTTTGTCGCTGTCGATCTCGGCTACTTCAAGGAGCTGAACGTGCAGCCCGAGATGACCACGTTGATGGGCGGGCCGCCGAACGTTGCCGCCTTGATCACCAATCAGATCGAGGTGGGGGCCGTGCTGGTCACGCTCGAGGGCCTCAACGCCAATCTCAAGAAACCAGGCGTCGCGATGTACATCGCCATGCACAGCCAGAACACCACCTACAAGATGGAACAGTTCGTGGTGCGCGAGGGGCTCGCCGACAAGGTCAAGACACTGAAGGACTTCAAGGGGCTGAAGCTGATGTCGGCGCCGGGGCCGGCCAATCTCAACACCGCCAAGGGCATCCTCGCCACGCAGGGTCTCAAGGACGGCGATTACACCATCGACCAGCTCGACCAGGGCCAGCACGTCAATGCCATGAAAGCCGGCACATTCGATGGCGGCTATACGCTCGAACCGAGCGCCACCATCATGCGCAATCTCGGCGTCGCCAAGACGGTCGAGGACGGCGTCATCGCCAAATACATTCTCGGTGACCCGAATGCGGAGGCGTTTGCGGCGGGCTGCGCGTTCACGACCGAGTTCATCACCAAGCGTCCCGACGTCGCCAAGCGCTTTGCTGCCGCGTGGGCGAAGGCGATCGTCTTCATCAAAGAGCACCCAGCCGAAGCGCGCCGGCACCTCGCCAAGAACACGCTGACGCCCGACAATGTCGTCGATAGCGTGCCGATGCTCGGCTACGTCATGACCAAGGACATGAGCGCGAAACAACTTGGTTACCTGCAGACATTCGCCGACTTCGGCACGAAAATCGGCGTCGTGCCGGAAAAGATTGACGTGAAGAGCTACCTCAAGGCGTTCTGAACTTAAATGGCTCGATGACGATGCGTGCCGTAGAGCACGTCCTTCGGTCCCAATCGACGGGCGTGCAGCCGGCGCCATCCGCCGGCCGCGCAAAGCGGGCGCATGTGACCATCCGGGGCCTGAGCAAGCGCTTCGACAAGGCCGTCGTCTACGATAATTTCGATCTCGACATTCCGCGCGGCGAGCTGATTTCGGTCTTCGGTCCCAACGGCTGCGGCAAGAGCACGCTGATCAACATGATTGCCGGGCTCGTCCCACCCGACGCCGGCGACATTCTTTTCGACGGCATGCGGCTGAACGAGATCAAGTTCGGCTACGTGTTCCAAAACTACCGCGAGGCGCTGTTTCCATGGCTGCGCGCGTTCGACAACATCGCCTATCCCCTCAAAATGATGAAAGTCGAGCGCGCGGAGCGCAAAGCGCGCACCGAGCGGCTGGTTGCTCGCCTCGGCATCAAGCTCGATCTCAATCTGTATCCGTATCAGATGTCGGGCGGCCAGCAGCAGCTGGTCTCGATCATGCGGGCGCTGGTTGTAGAGCCCGAGATCCTGTTTCTCGACGAGCCGTTTTCGGCGCTCGACTATGAGATGACGCTGTTCATGCGCGAGCAGCTGCAGAGGCTGTTCCTGGAGAGCGGCACCACCATGGTGCTGGTCTCGCACGATCTCGAAGAGGCGGTTTACCTCGCCGACCGCGTGCTGCTGCTATCGCGCCATCCGGCCCGGGTCGCCGATTTCGCATCCATCGGCGTGGCGCGGCCGCGGACCGACGCGACCCTCTCCGACCCGGAATTCGTGCGCCTCAAGGCGCACTGCCTTGACGTGTTTCAGCGCGAGGTGCGCCGGGCATGAACCGCAAACACATCGAAGGATTGCTGCCGCTGATCGGCGTCGCAGCGCTCCTGCTGGTTTGGTTCGTCGTAACCTGGCGGGAGTGGGTCGATCCGGTGCTGCTGCCGTCGCCGATCGCGACATTCCGCGCGCTTTGGGCCGGTATGAATGGCGGCGTGCTCGGCTTCGATTTCGTCAAGACCGTCTATCGCACCGCCGCGTCGACCCTTATCGCCGCCGTGATCGCGATCCCGCTCGGCATCATGCTCGGTTCATCGGAAAAGCTCTATCGCTCGCTCGAATTCGTCATTGATTTTTTCCGCTCGACCCCGGCCTCGGCCATGTTCCCGCTGTTCCTCGTGCTGTTCGGGGTCGGCGACGAAACCAAGATATCGGTCGCGGCCTTCGGCGCCATCCTCGTCATTCTGTTCAACGTCGCCTATGGCGTTATGAACGCGCGCAAGACTCGCCTGCTGGCCGCCAAGGTCATGGGGGCATCTCGGCTGCGGGTGCTCTATGACGTGATGCTGCTGGAGTCGCTGCCGCAGACCTTTGTCGGCCTGCGCAACGGCGTGTCGCTGGCGCTCGTCATCATCGTGGTGGCCGAGATGTTCATCGGCTCGCAGGACGGCCTCGGCCACAGCGTGTTCGAGGCACAGCAGCTGTTTGAGATGCCGCGCATGTACGCCGCGATCTTCGCCGCCGGCGCCCTCGGCTACGGGCTCAATCTGTTGTTCCTGCTGATCGAGCGCCGCTTCGTCCACTGGACCGGGAAGTAGCCGTCGTCTGGTAGGGTGCGCAAACGCGGCCAAGGCGTCGCAATTTAAAGAAGGGCCGCCGATCCGCCGTGCGCACCGGTCGGCGATCCAGATGGTGCGCACGCGCGTGTCCGCGCTTTGCACACCCCACGGGTTCTTTCGCAGGCTACACGGGCGTGCGGAACTTCTTGTAGAGGTCCTGGACGGCGGCGAGGGACTGGTTGTTGAGCGGCACGTCGATCGGCTCGCCGCTTTCGGCGGAGAGATCGGCGGCGAGGTAGCACTCCATGACGCGGCGCGCGCTTTCGGGCGAGACCATCGGCTCGCGGTCGCGCATCACGCATTCGAGGAAATGCAGTGTCTCCGGCCCCATCTGGCCGGCGAACACGTGATCGACCTGTTCGCCCGGCATGGTCGACATGGGGAAGCGCGTGCCCTCCGCGACGGTGTTGAGCCAGTTATCGCGCCGGGTGTCGTCGAGGAAGAGCGAGCCCTCGGTGCCGGTGATCTCGATCCAGGTGGCACAGTAGTTCGGATAGCTCGGCGGCAGGTTCCAGCCGCCGCCGATCGCGACCAGCGTGCCGTTGTCCATGGTCACGGTGGTCCACATGACGTCGTAGGAGCCGTTGACGTCCTTCATGAAGCCGTAGGCGCCCTGGGAATAGACCCGGACCGGTTTCGCCGGCTCGAGCAGCCAGAACACGAAGTCGAGATCGTGGGTCGACTCCATCGCGGCCGGCGACAAACGCACGCGGCTCGCGATCTTCTTGCCGAGACTGCGGCTCAGGTGCCGGCTCACCATCACCGATACGGTCCGGCCCAGCGTGCCGTCGGTGATCTTCTTCTTGGCGTAGGCGACCTTGGTGTTGAAGCGCTGCGAATAACCGATGGTGAATTTTAAATTGTTGCGCTTCGCGATGGTGATGAGCTGGTCGGCCTCGAACAACTCCATGGCGATCGGCTTTTCCAGCAACACATGCTTGCCGGCGCGCAGGCAGTCGCGCGCGATCGGGAAGTGCGTGTGCTCCGGCGTGGTGCAGACATAGACCACGCTGATCGCAGGGTTCTTGATGATGTCCTGATAGTCGAGCGTCGCAGTCGCGGGGTTGGTCAGCGCCTTCACCTCGGCGAGGCGGTCGGGGCGGATTTCGCAGATGTGCAGCTTCTTGCACAGCGCCGAGCGCGACAGCGCTTCCGAACGAATGCCGCCGCACCACCCGGTGCCGATCACCGCCGCTTCGAGTAGGTCCGTCACGCGCTCCTCCTGCCGCTGCGCAGTCATTCCGGGGCGGCCCTTTGGCCGAACCCGGAATCCAGAACGGCCGTGGCGAAGACTTTGGATTCCGGGTTCGCGCAAGAGCGCGCCCCGGAATGACGTGGCAAGGCATAAATCACGATTGCACCGCAAATGGAAAGGGCCGGCCCCGCGGGACCGGCCCTTTTACTTGTTCACTTACTTGTTCACTTGGCGCCGGCGGACCGCCGCCGCGCGCGGCGGCTTACGACATCGCCTGCTTGACGCGGTCGGGCGAGAACGGCACGCGACGCATGCGCACGCCGGTGGCGTCGAAGATCGCGTTGGCGATTGCGGCCGCGACCGGACGGATCGACGGCTCGCCGGCACCGGACGACGCGATCTCCGGATGGTTGATCAGCACCGACTCGACCTTCTCCGGCGTCTCGGTGATGTCGAGGATCGGGTAGGTGATCCAGTCCACCGTGGTGACGGCCTTGTCGTTGAACTTGACCTCTTCCCACAGGGTGCGGCTGATGCCCTGCACGATATTGCCCTCGATGCAGTGCGCGAGGCCGTCCGGATTGATGATCTGGCCGCAGTCATGGGCGACGACGAAGCGGCGCGCCCGGATCTTGCCGGTGGAGCGGTCGACGTCGACCTCGGCGACCACCGCCACCCGTGTGCCATTGCGCTGCGCATAGGCGATGCCGCGGCCGGTGACGTGGATGCCGGTCTGGCGCTGCGGCGACGGCCGCGGCACCCACCCGAACTTCTCCGTCGCGCCCTTGATCACCGCGATGTCACGCGGGATCCTTCACGTGGCTGGAGGCGGAAGGCGACGGCATCGACCTTGAGGGCTGCCGCCACTTCGTCGATGAACGATTCGCTCGCGAAGTGGATCTGCGGCCCGACCGGATCGCGCAGGTGCGAGGTCCGCAGCGGCGAGGCGCGGTCGAGGAGGGGCGGCACGGTTTCCCAGGCCAGGCGCTTGTTGGCGAAACTCGTAGGATTCCGCCGGCACGCCGAAGCCGTCGCCGGACGCGAGCTTCACCCCGCGGGTCTGACCGGCGAGCGTATCCGGCGGCTTGCCGCCGTTGGTATCGACGTCGACCCGCGAGAACCCCTTGCTGGTGAACTCGTAGGCCGTGATGTTGCCGGCCGCATCGAACGCCATGCGGGCGATGTGGATCGAGGCCGGGCCCTTCGGGTCCCAGCCGGTGCCCTGGTCGCGCATGTATTGCAGCCGCACCGGCTTGCCGACGGCCTTGGCGAGGACGGCGGCGTCCATCGCGCAGTCGTCGGCGTCGTTGCGGCCATAGGAGCCTGGCCCGGTCTTCCAGATGACGCGGACCTTCTCCACCGGAATGCCGATCGTCGCCGCGATGCCTTGCTGGACGAAGTGCGACTTCTGGCTGCCGGTGTAGCAGGTGACGTTGCCGTCCTTGATCTCGACCATCGCGCAGGCGGGTCCCATGCCGGCATGCGACTGGTACGGCCATTCGTATTCCGCCTCGATCACCTTGGCGGCGGAGCGGAAGGCCTCGTCGACGTTGCCGTTTTCCTTCTCGACGACGCGCTTGCGCACCGATGACTTGCGGATGACGTCATAGAGCGTGGCCTGCGGCGGAAACGGCGGCGTGGTTTGCGACCATTCCACCTTGAGCTTCTGCATGGCCTTGATGGCGTCCCATTCCTTGTCCGCCACCACGCCGAGGAAGCCCTCCTGCCATACGACCTTGGCGCCGGGGATGTCCTTGATGGACGCTTCGTCGACCTTCACCGGCACGCTGCCGGCGACCGGCGGCCGGATCATCCGGCCGTGCACCATGCCCGGCACTTTCATGTCGGTGACGAAGTCTTCCTGGGCGAACACCTTCGGCGCCACGTCTTCGCGCTTGATCGACTGGCCGACGACCTTGTGCTCGGACGGCTTCTTCGGCTCGGCTTTGCCGGGCGCATAGAGCGTGTTGCCGAACTGCTTGTTCCAGGCGAGTTCAACGTTGAAGTAGCGCCCGCCGATCAGCTCGGCGTACGACACCTTCTTGGCCGGATTGGACTTCGCCTGCACCACGCCGTCGACCACGGTGAGGTCGGCAGCCGGAACCGCGAGCTTCTCCGCGGCCATCTCGACCAGCACGCGGCGGGCTTCGGCGGCGGCAACGCGCATCTGCTTGCCGCCGAGCTGAATGCCCGTCGAACCCGAGGCGCCGCCCTGGTTCACGCTGGTGCCGGTGTCGCCCATGTAGACCTTGACGGCCTTGAACGGCACATCGAGTTCCTCGGCGACGATCTGGCCGATGGCGACGAACAGGCCGTGGCCCATGTCCATCTTGCCAAAGTAGGCGGCAACGGTGCCGTCGCCGTTGACGGCGATGTAGGAGGAGAGCTGGTCCGGCGTGAGCGGCGGCTTCGCCGCGGCCGCCGTATCCGCATGGGCAGCGCTGATTGCGAGCACCGTGTCGAGGCCGATCGGCATGCCGATCGAAACGACGAGGGCGCCGCCGCCCTGGAGCATGGCGCGGCGAGAGAAGGTCGCGGGGTTGTCGTGTTTCGTCATGGCACCCTCCCTCAACCCATCATCTCGGCAGCGCGCTTGACCGCGCGCATGATGCCCATGTGCGTGCCGCAACGGCATTTTAGGCCTTCGAGTGCGGCCTTGATCTCGTCGTCGGTCGGCTTCTTCTTCTCGCGCAGGAACGCGGCAGCCGTCATGATCCAGCCGTTGATGCAGTAACCGCACTGCGGCACCTGCTCTTCGATGTAGGCGGTCTGGAGCGGGTGCGGCTTTTCCGGCGTGCCGAGGCCGGCGAGCGTCACGATCTTGCTGCCGCCGACCGCCGACACCGGCGTCACGCAGGTGCGGATCGGCTGACCGTCGAGTTGCACGGTGCAGGCGCCGCATTGCGCGAGGCCGCAGCCGAAACGGGGATTGTTCAGTCCGATGTCGTCGCGCAAGGCGTAGAGCAGCGGCATATCCGGATCGGCATCGACCACATGGTCCTTGCCGTTGACGTTGAGGGTGAATTTTTGCGCCATGATGCGTCCTTCCCGAATGGGGGCGGTGGCGGACCATAATCCAGCCGCGAGCTAATGAAAACCGCCCTTTCGGGGCTGATGCGATCGGGTCAATGGGCGCCTCGACAAATGAGCGCTTGGTAAGAAAACGAGCCTCCTATTTTCCCCTCCGCCCGCGTGCGGGAGGGTCAGGGAGGGGGCCCGTCTGCAAGTTCGTGCCGTGGAGTGATCCCCTCCCCAACCCTCCCCCGCACGCGGGGAAGGAGAAAAGAAAGCACGGCAGCAATACGCAGGCGCCATCGCGTCCGCCAAGGCCGAAGCCGTTACGCGAAGACAAATCCGCGCCCCGAATGACCCGCGACAGCGAGGGTTGCCTTGCTGGGCCGGACGGGCGATCAAGGCGAATGGCGGCGCTCGACACCGTAAGCCTGATGATCCTGTTCGCGGCACTGCTGGTGCTCGCGGGCATCCTGTCGAGCCTCGTGGCATTGCGGTTCGGCGCTCCGCTGCTCCTCGTCTTTCTCGTCATCGGCATGCTGGCCGGCGAATCGGGACCGGGGGGCATGAAGTTCGACGACGTCCACACGACGTACCTCGTCGGTTCCGTGGCGCTGGCGCTAATCCTGTTTGATGGCGGCCTGCGCACTCGCTTTGCGACCTTTCGCAGCGTGCTCGCGCCGTCGCTGGTGCTCGCGACCATCGGGGTCCTGCTCACGGCAGCCCTCACGGCGCCGGCGGCGCACTACATGCTCGGCTTCGGCTGGGTTCCGTCGTTCCTCGTGGGCGCCGTTGTCGCCTCGACCGACGCCGCCGCGGTCTTCCTCCTGATCCACACCCGCGGCCTGCGCCTGCGACCGCGCGTCGGCGCCACGCTCGAAATCGAATCCGGCACCAACGATCCGTTCGCGATTTTTCTGACCCTCGCCCTGGTCGGCCTGCTGCTGGCTCCCGACGAGAGCTGGTGGACCGTCCTTCAGGAGCTCGGCGTCGAAGCCGTGGGCGGCGCGCTGATCGGCCTCATCGGTGGCCGCGCGCTTGTGGTGGCGCTCAACCGCCTGAGCCTGCCGCAAGGTCTGCACGCGCCGCTCGTCACCACCGGCGCGCTGGTGGTGTTCGCCATCGCCCAGGCGCTCCACGCCTCGGGCTTTCTCGCGGTATATCTCGCCGGACTGATCGTCGGCAACCGGCCGACCCGCGCGCACAACTCCATCATCGTCTTCCTCGACGCCGGGACCTGGCTCGCGCAGATCGTCATGTTCGTACTGCTTGGGCTGCTGGCGTGGCCGGAGCGGCTGTGGGAGCACGCGGTGCCGGCCCTCGCCGTCGCGGCAACGCTGATGTTCATTGCGCGCCCGCTCGCGGTGTTTCTGTGCCTCGCGCCGTTCCGGTTCTCCTGGCGCGAGAAGACCTTCATCTCCTGGGTCGGCTTGCGCGGGGCGGTCGGCATCTTCCTCGCTGCAATTCCGTTGCTGGTCGGCATGACCAACGCGCAGATCTTCTTCGACATCGGTTTCGTCGTCGTACTGGTGTCGCTCCTGGTGCAGGGCTGGACCATCGCGCTTGCGGCCCATCGCCTGCACATCGCGCTGCCGGGGAGCGACCCGGCGCCGCGGCGGGTCGAACTTGATCTGCCCGGCCAGCTCGAACAGGAGCTGGTCGGCTACGAGATCGGCGGCAACAATCCCTATCTGCGGCGCCGGCTGCGCCCATCATGGGCGAAGCTGATGCTTGTGGTGCGCGACGAACACGTGCTGACGGCAGCGGAGGCCGGCGACATTCGCGAAGGCGACCACGCCTACTTTCTGGCGCCGCCGGAAAAGGCCAAGGCGCTCGATCGCTTTTTCGTCGACATGCCGCCGCCGGCCGCCCCGGATGTGCGACTGCTGGGCGATTTCTTCGTATCGGGTGACGTCACGCTTGCGACGCTCGGCGAAATCTATGGCCTTGCCATTGCGCCGGAGGAGGCAGCGATGACACTCGCCGACTGGTTCGCCAAGCATCTGCATCACCGCATCAAGGTCGGGGAACGGTTGCCGCTCGGCAGCATCCAGCTCGTCGTGGATGGCGTCGCCAATGGCCGGGTGACGACGGTCGGCCTCGACCTCGCCGACGATGAACCGAACGAGCCGCGATCACGCATGGCCGACATCGGCGCGACCGTGCGCGGCGCGGTGCGCCGGCTTGGTCAGGGGTGAACCGGATCAGTTGCACCGGCGCAACCGACAACGCAGAGTGATGCGATGAGCAACTCCACAATGACCGACACCACAGTCGAAACCATCGACGGCGACTACGATTACATCATTGTCGGCGCTGGTTCGGCCGGCTGCGTGCTGGCGAATCGTCTCTCGGCCGATCCAACAAAGCGGGTCCTGCTGCTGGAAGCCGGCGGCCGCGACAACTGGATTTGGTTTCACATTCCGGTCGGCTATCTCTTCGCCATCGGCAATCCGCGATCGGACTGGATGTTCAAGACCGAGCCTGAGGAGGGCCTCAACGGACGCAGCCTCAACTATCCGCGCGGCAAGGTGATCGGGGGCTCGTCATCCATCAACGCCATGATCTACATGCGCGGCCAGGCGGCCGACTACGATCACTGGCGCCAGCTTGGCCTCACCGGCTGGGGCTGGGATGACGTGCTGCCCTTTTTCATGCGCCACGAGGATCACTTCCTCGGCGCGAGCGCGTGCCACGCGGTCGGCGGCGAATGGCGGATCGAGCCGCCGCGGGTGAGCTGGCCGCTGCTCGAAGCGTTCCGCGCCGCCGCAGCCGAAGCCGGCATCAACCCGATCCCCGATTTCAACTCCGGCGACAACGAAGGCTCGTGCCATTTTCACGTCAACCAGAAGCGCGGACGGCGCTGGTCGGCGGCGCGCGGCTTCCTCAAGCCGGTCCTCTCGCGTCCCAATCTGCGCCTCGAGACGGGATGTCTTGCGGAGCGGATCGAATTCGACGGCCGCCGCGCGGTCGCCGTGCGCTGGCGCCAAGGCGACACCACGACGGCCGGGCATGGCGGCGGCATGCCGGGCGCCATCGCGCGGCGGGCGCGCGGACGCGAGATCATCCTTGCCGCCGGCAGCATCGGCTCGCCGCATCTGCTGCTGCTGTCGGGCGTCGGGCCCGCGGGAGAGCTGCGCGAGCATGGCATTGCGCCGGTGCTCGAGCGGGCGGGCGTCGGCGAGAACTTGCACGATCACCTGCAACTGCGGTCGATCTTCAAGATTTCGGGCGCGAAGACGCTTAACGAGACCTATCATTCCCTCGGCGGCCGCATCGGCATGATGCTGCAATATGCCTTCCTGCGACGCGGACCATTGACGATGGCGCCATCGCAACTCGGCATTTTCACCCGCTCCGATCCATCGCGGGAGCGCGCCAATATCCAGTTCCATGTCCAACCGCTGTCGCTCGATCGATTCGGCGAACCGCTGCACACGTTTCCGGCGCTGACGGCGAGCGTCTGCAATGTCCAGCCGACGAGCCGCGGCCATCTGCGGCTGCGCTCCGCCGATCCGACCGCGGCGCCCGCGATCAAGCCCAATTATCTTGCGACCGACGAGGATCGTCGCGTCGCCGCCGATTCGCTGCGCGTGGTGCGACGCATCGCGGCGCAGCCCGCACTGCGCCCGTTCTCTCCGCAGGAAATCCTGCCAGGACCCAAGGTGAGTAACGACGATGCAAGTCTCGTGAAGGCGGGCGGCGACATCGGCACCACCATCTTTCACCCGGTCGGTACCGCGAAGATGGGGCTCGCGAGCGACCCGCTTGCCGTTGTCGACGAGCGGCTGCGCGTCTTCGGTCTCGACGGATTGCGCGTCGTCGACGCTTCGGTGATGCCGTCGATCACGTCCGGCAACACCAACGCGCCGACGATGATGATCGCCGAAAAGGGCGCCGCAATGATCCTCGAAGACGCGAAGCGATAACCGAGTGATGAGTCATTCCGGGGCCGGCCGCGGGCCGGAACCCGGAATCCAGGACGGCCTATCCGCAAATTCCCTCGTACAGGTCCATCCAACTCGGATTCATCTTTTCAATAAGCGCGAGCTTCCATGCCCGCCTCCATTTTTTCAATTCTTTTTCGCGGCAAATCGCGTTCGTCGGATCGTCGTAACATTCATACCAAACAAGCCGATCTACTCCATAACGAGCCGTAAATCCTCCGAGCGTTTTGGTCTTATGCTGATAGACTCGGCGAACGAGATCATTGGTAACGCCGAGGTATAGCGTGCCGTTCCGATCGCTGGCCATGCAATACACGTAAAATCCCATCTTGTGGTCCTGCGTCGGTCTGCCTTTCGTCAAATTGCTTATCGGCCTCAGTCCCGAATCCAGAAGTAAAATCGTCGCGCGGCCCTCCTGGATTCCGGGTTCGCGGGCAAAAAGCCCGCGCCCCGGAATGACCGCCTATGGTCTGCGACCCGCCTCGATCTTGACCGCATCGAAGATCGCGTCGGCGCTGGCGGCCTTGTCGAAGACCCACAGTGTGGCGAGGGCAGCGTCGACTCTCGCGGGCGAGAGCTTGCGCGAAGCGAGGTCGCGGAATTTTGCCTCCACTTCGGCATCCGACATCGGGTCGAGGTGGTGTCCGTGCGGGTAATCCACTCCGGCGCTGACGGTCTCGCCGCTGTTGGTGGTCATCTCGACCCGGCAGCGCAGCTTGGCGGGGAAATCGCGATTGATGTCGTCGGCCTCGCGGATCGTGATCTTGTCGGCGAGCGCGAGCACCTGCGGATCAGTGAAGCGCTCGGGCGCGAACATGTTCTCGCTGAATGCGCCCGCCTGAAGCGAAGCTGCGACGATGTAAGGCATGCTGTGGTCGGCGGTCTCGCGAGTCAGCGGCCGCCATTTCTCAGGTCCGGAGCCGATCTCGCGGTAGGCGAATTCGTAGGTCTCGATCGTGATCGCCGCAATGTTGTCGAGGCCGACCTGCTCGCGCAGCTTTAAGGCAGCAATCAGCGGCCCCTGGGAGTGATATTCGGTGACGTAGAACTTGATGTCTGCATCAAGGATGGCGTAGCGCCCGCCCTCGTTCGGAAACGGCGCCAGCTCGGCGGCTTCAAAAAACTCCCGCAAGCCCATGGCGCCTTCGATTGCAAGCCCCGGCCCACTCATGCCTTGCTGCGCGAGCTCGGCGGCGAAGAGGCCGCTCTTCGCCCCATGCGGTTCGGCGCAGCCCTTCCACATGGAGAGCGCGCCGCGCCGGGTCACCGCAAGCGGCAGGTTCGCGGTCGCCGCGATCGCGACGGCGTTCGCGAATGCCGGACGATCGAGGCGCAGCACCTTGGCGACGGCCGCGGCGGCAGCGACAGCCGAATAGATCGGATGGTCGAAGCCTTTGCGGATCGCATTGCACGCCTTCCACAGCCGATGATGGACGTCGTAGCCGAGAACGGCCGCGGCAATCATTTCGCGCGGACTGACGCCGGCTGCCTGGCCGGCCGCAAGCACCGCGGCAAAGATGCCGCTCGGATGGCCGCCGCCGCCCGGGAACGTGTCGTTGCCATCAAGACAGCGCGCGGCAACGCCGTTGGCGAAGCAGGCGAGCTCCGGCAGCGCTCGACGATTGGTGCCGAATACAGTCGCTGTGCCCGCAGCCTCGGAGCGCAAGGCCACGGCACGCGCAATTCGGCTCGAACTCCTCGTCGAAGCCCGCGAGCGCACAGCCGAAGGTGTCGATCAGGCGCCGCTTGCACTCATGCACGACCGCATCCGGCAGGCCGGAAAAATCAAGGCTCTGCGCATAATCCACGATGCGGGCGATGGTCTTGTCGGTCATGAGGCCGCCGAGGTTGGTGCAGTAGGGACTGGCACGGAGTTCTGAGGCTCGACTATATGTCGGGGCAGCGCGGCACGCGAGCGAACATGGCCTCAGTCACAGACGAAACCACCATTGACCTGCGCGGCCTCAAATGTCCCCTGCCGGAGTTGCGCACCCGCAAGGCGTTGTCGCGCCTCACGCCCGGCGCAGTGCTGGTGGTCGAATGCACCGATCCGCTCGCCGCAATCGACATTCCGCACCTCATTCGCCAAACCGGCGATACTCTTGAGGACGAAGCGCGCCGCGGCGACGTGCTGGTGTTCCGCATCCGCAGAGCCCTTCGAGACACAGTTTGAATCGCGCGCTCAGCGACGGGTTTTCTTTTTCGCTGGCGGACGACTTTTCTTGGTCGTTGGCTTCTTTTTGTTTGTGCTCGACGAGGCCTTCACGCGCACGTCCCGCGCCGCGCCGCCCTCCTTCTTCGCAAGGCGCATGACCCAATAGTCCCAGGCACGCTCCATCGGAGCGGGACGCAGATTGTAGGCCATGGCCTTGGCGGCTTCGGCCTCGCTCAATGCGTTGACGCCGCCGACCAGGCGCGCCTGCGTCTGCAATTCGGCGTTGCGCGCCGAGAAGATGGTGCGGAACACCATTTCGCGCAGCGATGCGCCGGCGACCGTTGCGCCGTGCCGGCCCATCAGGATCATCCAATAAGGACCGAGCGCCTTCGCGAGCGATGCCCCTTCCTCCGGCGTCACCACGACAAGGGCGGTATCGCCGAATTCGTCGTGGCTGTCCCAGTAAGGCACCTTGGGCCCCATCAGCGCGCCGAGATGGTAGACAGGCTTGAGTTCGGCGCGCGCAATTGCGTAGGGCAGCACCGACGGCGCGTGGTGATGGCAGATGCCGTTGACGTCGGGACGCGCCCGATAGATCGCGGCGTGGATGATGCGCTCGCCGTAAAGCCGGAAATTGGTCGGCACCGCGGGCTCACCGTCGAGGTTCAGCTCGACGATATCGCCGGCGTCGACCAGTTCCGGCGCGCGGTGGCGCGAGATCAGGAACCGCTCCGCGTTCGACGGATGGCGCATGCTGACATGCCCGAAGGCATCGAGCAGGCCTTCATTGGCAAGAATGCGATTGGCGATGGCAACTTCCTCGCGCGCTGTCGCGAGACTATCCGGCATGTGTCCCCCCTCTGCAGATGAACTTGGTCTTTAACGTCGCGCCGCTACTCAACCTATTCCACTTGGGCGCCCGAGGCCTTTACGACCGCGGCCCATTTCGGGATTTCAGCGTGAATATAGGCGGCAAATTCCCGCGGCGTGCTGGCGCCGACCTCGACGCCGAGGTCGTGCAACTGATGCAACGTATCAGGATCGGCAAGCGTCTCGACCGTCGCGTGGTTGAGCGTCGCGATGATGTCTGCGGGCGTGCCGGCGGGAGCGACGAGGCCGTGCCAGGTAGTGGCATCGAAGCCCGGTAGGCCCAACTCGGCAACGGTCGGCAGCTCCGGCATCAGCGAGAAGCGCTTGCTCGTCGTGACTGCGAGCGGCCGCAGGGTGCCGGACTTGATGAAGCCGATCACGGACGCCGACGTCGCGAACATCAGCTGCACGTGCCCGGCGATCAAATCCTGAAGCGCCGGTGCCGCTCCTTTGTAGGACACCGACACGATGTCGACCTTGGCCTCCGACTTGAACAGCTCGGCCGCAAGATGGGCGGCGGCGCCGAAACCGGAATTGGCGTAGTTGAGCTTGCCCGGATTGGCTTTGGCGTAGGCGATCAGCTCCGCCATCGACGTCATGCCGAGCTTCGGATTGACGACCAGGATATTGGGCTGCGAGCCGATCAGGCTGATCGGCGCGAAATCGCGCTCGCCGTCGAAATTGAGTTTCTTGAACAGGCTCTGATTGGTGGCAAGGAGCCCGTTGTTGCCCATCAGCAGCGTGTAGCCGTCAGGCGCCGCATGGGCCACGGTCTCGGCGGCGATATTGCCGGCGCCGCCCGGGCGATTGTCGATGACGAAGGTCTGGCCGAGAATTTTTTCGAGCTTGCGGCCAATGATGCGGGCGAGCACATCGCTCGGCCCGCCCGGCGTGAACGCGACAACGAGGTTGATCGGCCGGGTCGGATAATCCGCGGCGCGCGCGCTCGCGCCGAGCAGGCCCAGCAGCGCGACGGCAACGGCGAGCTTCTTGATCATCGGCACCTCGTCAGCACGGCGGCACGATTTTGCGGGCGCAATTCAATATCCTGAATTGCCTCACTGCGCGAGCAGCGTCAGTGCCGCATCGCGGGGGCGCGTATCGATCATCTTCGCGACATCGACCGGCTTTGCCAGCACGCCGGAGCGGAGCAGCTCCTTCTCCATGTAGTCGAGCTTGGCGAGCGGCGCGGGCAGATCGGGCGGCACCGCGTTGGCGCGCATCGCTGCGTCGTAGATGAAGGCCGCGCGCGGATCGTCCGCCTTGGTGCCGGTGATCTCGTGGGAAATGCGGATCGCATCGTCGCGGTGGCCGATGGCATAGCGCAGCCCATCGATCTCGGCGGCGAGAAACCGCGCCGCGTCCTCGTTCCGTTCGGCGATGCCCTCGCTGGTCATTTGTATGCAGGTGCGGATGAAATCCGGCATCGCGTCGGTCGCCGCCGCGAGGTTGTGGATAGGCGTCGCGCCGGCGAGCGGCTCGAACTCGTTGGTGATGACGGCGGCATCGACGATGCCTGCGATCAACGCCTTGTAGCGGTCGGTGTCCGATCCCATGGCGGCGAACTTCACTTCCGCGAGCGGAATCTTCACCTTCTCGAATGCGATCCGCGCCAAAATTTCCGGGAATGAGCCCGGCGCCGATACCGCAACCGATTTGCCCTTGAGTTCCGCGAGGCTTGCAATCGCGGGGCGCGCATAGACCCCGTGCGGAGCCGCAAGCCAATTGCAGCCGACGATTTTCACGTCGGCGCCGCGGCTCGCCGCCACCATCGCGCCGGCGGCACCGCCCTCGAAGCTGTCGAGTTCGCCCGCGAGCAGCGCCTTGAGTGCAATCGTGTCGTTCTTGAACTGCATGAACTGGAGCTTGAGGCCAAGCTTGCTCGCAAGGTCGCGTTTCGTCGCCATGAACAGAATGCCGGCATCGCTCTTCGCCTCGAGCGCCCCATGCCGCCACGGTCGCAGCCCCTGCGCCGGCGCGGTCCCGGCTGCAAGTGCGAGCAGCACAGCAACCGCCGCGAAGAGCCGCAGTGACTTGGTTGCGGGGGTCATCGGCACTCGGGTCTGCATGCGATCTTTGTAGCGGTCCGACGCAGCCGAGCACAAGGAGCCGTGCGAGGCTGCGTCCGTGATATCACCGCGGGCGCGGCTACGAGCAGTAGACCCGCGGCCTCGCCTGGGCCGGGAGCACGCGTGCTGCCGGCGGCCCGCCGGCAATCTCCTGCACCAGCTTGGTGCGGGTCGCCTCCTTGAACTGCTCGCGGTTGTGGATCGCGATCATGAACGATCCGGGGCCGCCGACCACGCAATCCTCGTAGTAGACATCGAGATTCGGGATGTCGGTGCCGCGGCCGTACGGGCGGTCGAGCATGATCGGCAGGCCGTTGATGGTGATGCCGGCAGCGACCACTTCGTCGCGCATGATGGTGACGGGCGGACCCATGTTGTTGGTGCCGTCGCCGGAGACGTCGATCACGCGGCGCAGCCCGCCATAGCCGCTGGTGTCGAACAGCGGTTTTGCGAACTGCAGCGCGCCGTAGATCGAGGTGCGCGGTGCGCGGCGATAGGGCGCGCGCTTGAGTTCGTCGGCGAGGGCGTCGGCGGTGTCCGGTCCGTCGATGAGCCGCCAAGGGATGAGGATCTTCTGGTCGGTGATCGCGGCCCACTCGAAATAGGTGATCGCAACCTTGCCGTGGCTGCTGTTGCGGACGGCCTGCAGGAACTCGCGCGAGGTGAGGCCGACGATGTAGCCCTCGCGCTGCAGCGCCTGTTCCTCGGGATCCATGGAGTTGGAGACATCGACCGCAATCACGAGTTCGGTGTCGACCGGAATGGCGCTCGCGCGCATGTCAACGAAGATGGCGCGATAGGGCGCGGCCGTGACCAGTCCCGCAAGCATGATCGCGGCACCGGCACCGATTATCGACAACGCACGAGCCCGCATCTCCGCACCTCATGAACGCCGCGTGCATCGTGGCGTTCCGGCGCGGCCAGCGCAAGCGGCCATTGCGCGGCCCATGGTTGGAGAGGCGAGAAGCGCCAAGAGGCGCGATTGGCTTGCGACCTCCCAAACGCAAATCGGCCGGTCCACCGACCGGCCGATTTTCGTCCCGGCTAACTGAACGACAGTCAGGCCGTTTGTTACTGGCCGGCGCCAGCCTGAAGCGCGCCGCCGAGCCCGGCGTTCCCGTTCGCGCTGAAATCACCGCGGCCGTAGTAGGTCGGGTTGCTCGGATAGTACGGGCCGGTCGTCCCGCTGCGCGGATAATCGCGGTAGCTTTGCGCCGATGCGAACGTGGGCGCTGCGACAGCGAGCAGGATGGCGAGTGCCACAGCCTTGGTCCTGGTGGACATGATGATTCTCCTTCGTGAAACCAATCCGGGGACACGATGTCTCCAGTCGATGCCGGACGATTTGCGCGAAGATGATTCGTTGCAGAGCGATCCGGCTCCCAACAAGTGGCGCGATCGCGCGGAATAAAAACGCCTGCAGATCGGGATGGCGCTTTCGCAGTAGCGAAATAATCCGATACGGAGATTTTACTCATCTGTTGCGCAGATGAGGCGAATTTTAAGGAGTGCAACTCGCCGCGAGCACAGCGATGGCAGAACTGCGGCCCATCGATGAAGCCCCTGTCATGATTGCAAGATTTTTGTTCATGCACAGCACTTGCACTCGCTGCAATGCAGCACGAGATAACGTTCGGCGATGAATTAGCATCATGGAGCACCATGCGCGGAAACGAATTCGCCGAGATGAATGCCTTCGTGGCAGTCGCCGATCACGGTAACTTCACCAGGGCCGCGACGCATCTCGATGTCTCCACCACGACCGTCAGTCAGACGATACGTGCATTCGAAGATCGCTTAGGCGTGCGATTGCTCAATCGCACGACGCGCAGCGTTTCGTTGACCGAGCCGGGCGAGCAATTGCTGGAGCGCCTGCGCCCGCTGCTTGTGGGAATCGAAGAGGCGGTCGAATCGGTCAACGCGTTCCGCGACAAGCCCGCAGGGCGGCTGCGCATTACCGTGGCGCCGCCGGTGTCGCGCAAGGTGCTGGCGCCAGTGCTGGCGGAATTTCTCGAACGGTACCCGGAGATCGCGCTTGAAGTTTCCGTTGATGGCGCGATCACCGACATCGTCGCCGCGCGCTTCGATGCCGGCATCCGCATCGGCAATCGCGTGGATCGCGACATGATCGCGGTCCGCATCATGGACGGTGTGCGATTTCTGCCGGTCGCCTCGCCGGACTATATTGCGCGACGCGGTTCGCCCGTCGTTCCGCAGGACTTGCTGTCGCACAATTGCATCCGCCGCAGGTTTCCGGGTGGCGCGCTGCAGACGTGGCGATTCACCGAGGCGGGCAAGGTCATCGAGATCAACGTCGAAGGCTCGGTCGTGGTCAATGACGAGGATCTTGCCACGCGTGCGGCGCTCGACGGCGTCGGCATTCACTACGGCCATCTCGACTGCGTTACGCCGCTGATTGCCAAGGGCCAACTTGTTCCGCTGCTCGATGAGTATGCGCCGCCGCTGACCGACGGTTTCTTCCTCTACTACCCAAGCCGGCGGCAAAATTCGGCCGCGCTCCAGGTCTTCATCGAATGCCTGCGCGCGCGCGCGAAACCGCACGTCGACGGCGCCAATGGCGCAGCGATTGGCCGGCTGGACGGCGGCCGATTCGAGAGCGGCGGTCGGATCGAAAGTGCCATCGATTCGAATTAGCCATTCGAATTAGCGAAATTTCTCGGTCAGCGTCCCTTATTTGTCATTGCCCGGCTTGACCGGGCAATCCAGTATTCCCGGTAGGTGTTTACTTGATCGCCCGGTCAAGCCGGGCAATGACGTGAAAATGGGATGCCGATGCAGACCGTTATCCGCAGGGCGGAAGAAGGCGACGCCGATGTGCTGGCGTCGCTCAATGCCGACGTGCAGTCAATTCATGCCGCAGCGGTGCCGTGGCTCTTCAAGGCGCCGGGACCCGAGACGTATCCGGCGCGCGAGTTCGCGTTCCTGCTCGAGGTCAAGGACAATCTGCTGTTCATCGCCGAAGTCAACGGTGCGCCGGCGGGTTATGCCTTTGCCGAAGTCATGCGCCGGGCCGAGTCGGCCTTTTGCAACGCATACGATCTCGTCCACCTCCACCACATCAGCGTGCGGCCCGCCCACCGGCGGCACGGCGTCGGCACGGCGCTGCTTGCGGCGGTGCGCGCCGCGGCGGAGGAGCGCGACATCAAGCTGATCGAGATCGGCATGTGGAGCTTCAACGACACGGCGCGCGCATTTTTTGCCCGTCACGGCTTTGCGCCACGCACCGAAACGCTGTGGAACAACTGAAGCCCACAATTCCCGGCTCGCACGCCATGGAAGGGTTGCCCGCAGCGTGCTACCGCAAGGCCGCGCGTCGTGCCATGACGCGCTGCGCCCCACCCGGCGCTTTCATTTTGTTGTCCGCGATATCCGTCAATGAATTTGCGCCTTGCGATTTCCATCAAGCTCCTGTCGGTGCTGCTGTTCGCCATCATGTCGGCGCTCGTGCGCTACCTCGGCGACCGGATTCCGCTGGGCCAGGTCGTATTCTTTCGGAGCATCTTCGCGATCCTGCCAGTGATCGCGATCTACGCGTGGCGCGGCGAGCTTGCGGCCGCGGTGCGCACCGGCCGCCCGCTCGGACATCTCACCCGCGGCCTCATCAGCGTCGCCAGCATGTTCCTCAACTTCGCGTCGCTGGCACGATTGCCGCTGGTTGACGCCACAGCGATTTCGTTTGCGGCGCCGCTCATCACGGTCGCGCTCGCCGCGCTGATCCTGAAGGAGCGGGTCCGCATCTATCGCTGGTCGGCGGTCGCGGTCGGGTTCGTCGGCGTCGGCGTCATGCTGTGGCCCTATTTCGACATCGGCGGATATTTTGCCGTCGATTCGACCTCGCGCACGATCGGTGCCGCCTGCGCCGTCACGGCGGCCTTCACCAATTCGGGCTCGGTCATCCAGACGCGGCGGCTCACCGACAGCGAGACCACGGCTTCGATCGTGTTCTATTTCTCGCTGATCTGCACCCTCGCCGGCCTCGTCTCGCTGCCGTTCGCCTGGGTGACGCCAGACCCGGCCGATCTCGTCGCGCTGATCTCGGTCGGCGTCATTGGCGGCCTGTCGCACCTGCTGCTCACGGAGAGCTATCGCTACGGCCCGGCCTCGCTGGTCGCGCCGTTCGACTACGTGTCGCTGCTCTGGGCGTTCTTGTTCGGCTATCTGCTGTTCGGTGAAATTCCGACCTGGTTCGTCTATGCCGGCGCCTCGATCGTGGCCGCTTCGGGCCTCTTCGTGATCTGGCGCGAAAGGCAGCTCGGCCTTCAGGCCCGCCGCAAGATGCGGTGAATCCACATACGAGCTTGGCTTGTCATTCCGGGGCGCCGCAGCGAAGCGAAGGCGAGCCCGGAATGACGTTCCGTGTTGAGGACGGACGACCGGAAATCAAAATGCCTTGAAGGTGATGATGGTCCGCGTGTCCTGGATGCCCGGGATGGTCTGCACCTTCTCGTTCACGAAATGACCGATGTCGGTGCCTGGCTCGACGTAGAACTTGACCAGGAGATCGAAATCACCCGCGGTCGAATAGATCTCGGAGGCGATTTCGGAATCTGCGAGCGCGTTCGCGACCGCATAGGACTTGCCGAGGTGGCATTTGATCTGAACGAAAAACGGAACCACGCGCGTCTCCTTGCCCGATCGCGTCTGCAATCCAGCAAAATCGCGCCGCGTTGACAAGGCGCGAGTGAACGAGCGCGCGACCATTTCCATCGCAACAGAGTGTGATCGGCTGTTCGCCCGATAGCCGCTAAGCTAGCTGCTCAGGAGGGCAAAGCGCGATTCGGCGCTGTGTCCATCCGACGGGTTGGCCTCGTGACGGAGTGAGTGAAACGCTCAACACATCAGCGAGGGATAGAGGATGAGGCTACAATTCGTCGGCAGCGGTGATGCTTTCGGATCGGGCGGTCGATTCAACACGTGTCTCCATGTGACAGGGGGCGGCGCCACTTTTCTCATCGATTGCGGCGCGTCTTCGCTTGTCGCCATGAAGCGCCTCGGCATTGATCGCAACGCGATCGAAATGATCCTGCTCACCCATTTCCACGCCGACCATTGCGGCGGCGTGCCGTTCTTCATGCTCGATGCGCAGTTTGTGGCAAGGCGCACGCGCCCGCTCATCATCGCGGGCCCGCCGCCTCTCAAGGAGTGGTTTCCGCGGCTGATGGAAACCGCGTTTGCCGGCTCTTCACGGACGACGCAGAAATTCGAGGTCTCGCTCGTCGAGATCACGCCGGCGGCACCGTGGCGGTTCAAGGACGTCGACATCCGCGCGGTGCTGGTGCGCCATGGGGCGCCGCCGGAGTCCTACCACGGCTATCGCATGACGATCGACGGCAAGGTCTTCGCCTTCAGCGGCGATACCGAATGGACTGACAGCCTGATCGAGGTCGGCCGCGACGCCGACCTTTTCGTCTCGGAGGCCTACGTCTACGACAAGCCGGTTCCCCTGCACCTTGCCTACCTGCAACTCGTCGACAAGCTGCCGCTGATCCGGCCGAAGCGCCTGATCATCACCCATATGAGCGAAGACATGCTCGGCCGCGGGTCAGCCATCACGCACGAAACCGCCTCCGACGGCATGATCGTCGAAATCTGACCGAAGCTCGCCGTCGCTGCGACAATTCGATTGCCAGCGGGCGCGCCCACGATATATCTTCGTGGATATAGCGATAACGGCAGTTCAGGTTCGAAGGAGCGTGATGTTCGACGCGCAATGCGATTTTGCGGCGATCGCCTTTGGGATCGAGGATGATCCGGACCGGTTGCTGCTTGGCTTTGCCGCAGACCTTCGCCGCGCAGGCTTACGCCCCGCGGGGATCGTGCAACTTCGCCCGCATCAACGCGACGATGACCGCCTCGACGCCGTCATCCTGTCGAAATCAGCAGGCAGTCCGTCTCGGCCACGATCGAGCCCGCGGCCACCATCAATGTCAGCTCGACCCCGGCGGGATCGCCGACATCGCGCGCGCGATTACCGCCGCGATCCGGGACGGCGCCGATGTCGTCATCGTCAACCGTTTCGGCAAGCTCGAAGCAGAGGGGCGCGGCCTCATCGATCTCATCGACCAGGCGGTCGCGGCGGACATTCCGGTGCTGATCGCCGTGCCCGAACACCGCTTCGCGGCCTGGATCAAATATTGCGACGGCATGAGCGTGCGGCTGCCGTGCCGGCGGGCGGCGCTCGATCAATGGTGGCAGTCGGTCGCCGGCCGGTCGATCGCGCGAGCCGATGCCGGCACATTCTGCGAACTCGCAAAATGAGCGGCGCTTCCGCACACACGGAAACGGAAACGAAGGGCGTGAAGGATGCGCAGGGTAGCCCGCCCTTCGTCGTTCACGTCGACGGGGAGGTCGCGGCAAACGGGGAGGCGATCGCGTTGCGCATCGTGCGCACGGACGAGGTCCCCGTCACCATCTGCCTACGAACCGAGGACGTGCAGTACCTCGTCAGCATCCTGCTGGCGCTGAACGGCGAGGCACGGCGGTTGCAGCCGCAACTTGATGCCTCCCGGCCGCCGCGCGGCGCTACGCCGCTATCGCTCGAGGCGATCAGTGTCGGCCAGAACGACGATGACGAGACGTTCCTCATGCTCGAGACCGGCGGCGCCGCGCTGATGTTCCGCGTTCCGGAGGAATCGCTGCGCGAGATTGGCCAGACCTTGCTCACCCGCGCAGTCGACTCCCGGCCCTCGTAAGGATCTGACCGCCGTCACCCGATCATCCGTCAGCGCCACACCAGGGCGACAATCGCGGCCATGATGGCGAGCATCACGGCCGACAGCGCGACGACCGCGGGCCAGCCGGCACTCTCCCACACGAGCCCGGGCAAAAAACCGCCGACGCTGCCGCCGATGTAGAACGAGCTGACGTAGAGACCGATTGCCGAGGAGCGGCCCGAGGTCGCGGTCGCCGTGACATAGCCGGTCGAGATCGATTGGCACATCATACCGGAGCCGGCGCATAGCGTCAGGCCGAGGAGGATCAGCGAGACCGGAGGCGCGAGCAGCAGGGCTAGCCCCACGGCCAAGACGCCGATCGCTCCCATCATCAAGGCGCGGCGTCCGAAGCGCGAGACGCCGCGCCCGGTGAGCGGCGTCAGCAACGTGCCGACGAGATAGGTCAAGAACAGTGCGCCGAGCAGCGCCGGCGAGAAATTGTACGGCGGCGCCGCGAGATAGAAGCTCACATAGGTGAAGATCGCGATGAAATTGAACAGCACGCCGAAGCCGACGGCGTAAGTCGCGACCAGCTGCGGGTTGCCCAGATGGCGCAGCATCTGGCGGACCGAGGCGACGAGCCCTTCCGAGCGCACGAAGCGCCGCTCCGGCGGCAGTTTGAACACCACCAGCACGGCGCCGGCGAGCACGAGCACCGCAAGCGCAAGGAACGCGCCGCGCCAGCCTACGAGATCGACGAGCATCCCCGGAATGAAGCGGCCGCAGAAGCCGCCGAGACTTGAGCCGGACACATAGATGCCGGCGACGCTCGCGATCTGGACCGGCGGCCATTCGTCACCGATATAGGCGAGCGTTACCGTGAAGACCGGCGGCAGCAGCAGCCCCTGGACGAAGCGCCAGACGACCATGGTCTGCACGTCGGTCGCCGCCGTCATCGCCACCATCGGCACCGTGACCGCGAACATGGCCGTCGCGATCAGGCGCTTGCGTCCGAGCACATCGGCGATCGCACCCGTGAACGGCGCCGTCAGCGCGATGGCAAGCGTGCTGGCCGTGACTAGCAAGCTGATGTCGGCGGCGCCGACGCCGAACTCGCGGGCGAGCGCCGGCAGCAGCGCCTGGGGCGAATAGAGATTAAGGAAAGTGCAAAAGCCGCAGACGGCGACCGCGAGCCGCCTGACATCAAACGCCATGCGCGCAGGACATCACACTGGAGCCGGCGCGGCAACGTCCGTGGCGATCCGGTCTTGCGGAACGTGGGGAAGGATCGGATCGGACTTGTGGACGGCGAGCATGTTGATGCCGGCGCGGGCAATCGCGTAGCCCCGGCTCGTGAGCCAGGCCGAGATCTTTGCCGCGTCGCTCTTGATCGCTTCCACCAAAATGACCGGCCGATGGCGCGACACCGATTCCTCGGAGCCGTCGAGCGCCTCCATCTCCATGCCCTCGATGTCGAGCTTGATGAAATCGATGCGCGGCAGGTTGAGCGCATCGAGGCTGACCGCCTGCAGCGACGCTAGCTTGCCTTCCGAATAATCGACCTGCTGGCCGATGTATTCGTTCTTCGCCGATTGTCGCAGTTCGAGGCTGCCGTAGCTTGCGGGGGCAAGATAATTCGGCTGCGGCACCATCAGCACGCCCGGCTTGTCGCTGATCGCGAGGTTGAGCGCCACTGCGTTGAAGCAATTGTTGATGGCGATATTGCCGGCGAGCGCATAGTAGATGCGTTCCTGGGCCTCGATCGCCAGCACCTGCCCCCATCCGGTCATCCGCTTCGCCCACTCGATGGTGTGGACGCCGACATTGGCGCCGCAGTCGATCGCGACCACGCCGTCACCGAAATAATTCCGGCGCAGCTCCAGGAGGGTGAGCGCCATCGCCACTTCGTCGGCATCAAAGGCGCCGAATTCAAGGACCTGGTAGCCGACGCCGACCCCAAGCGACGGGCTCGACATGCGGTAATCCAGACGCGACACGATCATGGTGCCGTGCTCGCTCGCCGCGAGCACGAACGCAAGCTTGCGCTTCGGATTGGGCATGGCGGTCTCCGCCCGGCGAATCACCGCGACTATAACCGAGCGGTGCTGTCGCGGCACGCGCGAGGGGGCTCGCGGAGTCGACGACGGCGGCATGGACGTGGCGGCTGCGCGCGATCTAGTTGATGCTGCGGCACGGGTGAGCGCACATCACCAGTTCCCTGCTGCAGCGGCGTACGCCTCGAGTTCGCCGCCCTTGTTCCCCTCCCCCGCGTGCGGAGGAGGGTCAGGGAGGGGGCTCGCTCCGCGGCACAGACTCGTTGGACGGGCCCCCTCCCTGGCCCTCCCCCGCACGCGGAGGAGGGGAAGAAACCGGCGCCGCTTCGGCAACGGTGGGTGAAGCTCCCGAGGCTGGCGAAGTATCCGCAGACAAAATGGTCGCGGCTACCGGCGCATCTTGGGACGCAGCAGGCGAAGCTGGCGGGGCATCCGCCGGCGCAGAAGCCGAAGGCGGCGGCGCATCAGATGAGGAAGTGGCTGCAACAGGCGTGGCTGCGGGTGGCGATGCAGCGGGGCGAGGCGCGGCCGCAATTCCCGCGACGCGCAGCACGAGATCAGCGAGCCGCTCGGAGGCGTCGAGGATGCCGCGACGGCGCGTTGCCTCGGCCATGGCGACGAGCTTCCGCGGATCGGCGGCGAGCCGCGCGATTTCGCCCGCGAGGCGCTCCGGGGTGAAGCGCGTCTGATCCATCAGCACAGCGCCGTCGACGCGCTCCAGCATCCCGGCATTGGCGCGCTGATCCTGATCGAGCGCGTGGGGCAACGGCACGAGGATCGCGGGCCGCCCGATTGCTGCAAGTTCAGCGACGGTCGAGGCGCCTGAGCGCGAGATCACGAGGTGGCTTTCCGCCATCCGGCGCGGCAGGTCGCGGAAGAACGGTTCGACGTCGGCGGCAACGCCCGTGCGCGCATAGGCGGAGCGTACCCGCTCGAGGTCTTCCTCGCGGGCCTGCTGCGTGATGGTCAGCCGCGCCTGCACCGCGAGCGGCACGAGCTCGATCGCCGGCGGCACGATGTCCGCCATGATGCGCGCGCCCTGGCTGCCGCCGAATACGAGAATGCGCAGCGGCCCGGTCGCGTCGGGATAGGGCGCGGCTGCCGCTTCGATCACCGCCGGCCGAATCGGATTTCCGGTGTGGGTCGTCTTCGCTGCGAGCCGCGCATCATCGTTGAACACGCCGGGAAAGCCGGTTGCGATCGCCCGCACCCGCGGCGCCAGGAACCGGTTGGCGCGGCCCGGCACCCCGTTCTGCTCATGGATGATCGTCGGAATGCGGCGCAGCCAGGCGGCGAGCACCGGCGGAATGGTCGGATAGCCGCCGAAGCCGATCACCGCGGCCGGCCGCAATCGGCCCAAGAGACCCAGCGCCTGCTTGAACCCGCGCGTGAGCCGCAGCGTCGTGCGCAGCACGCTGAACGGATCGCGCCCTGCAAACGTCGCGCTTGGAACGGTGTGGGTGGCGCGGCCGGGAAAATCGCCGTAGCGGGTGGCGCGCTCGTCGGTGATCAAGTCGACGACGACCCCGCGCGCCTTGAGCGCGATCGTAAGCGCCTCGGCCGGAAACAGGTGGCCGCCGGTTCCCCCGGCCGCAACGACGACGCAAGGCGCGCCGCTTGGTTCCGCCATTAGGCAAGACCTCCTGCCATGGCAACCTGCGGCGCGGGCAACAGCGCCGTGCGCGGGCGCTCACGGGTGAAGGCGAGCAGCATGCCCATACCGTATGCGAGCGAGATCATCGAGGAACCGCCGTAGGAGATGAACGGCAGGGTCATCCCCTTGGCAGGAATGAGCGCAAGGTTCACTGCCATGTTGATCGCCGACTGCGCGCCAAACAGGATAGCGAGGCCCGCGATCGCGAAGCTCGAAAACGGATCGTCGTTGCGGCGCGCCTTCGACAGCGCACGCAGCACGACAAAGGCGAACAGCGCAACGAGCGCCAGACACAGCACGATACCGAACTCCTCAGCCGCCACCGCAAACACGAAGTCGGCGTGGCTGTCCGGGAGGATGCGTTTGACCGTTCCCTCGCCCGGACCGCGACCGAACCAGCCGCCGCGGTAGAACGATTCGACCGCCGTGTCGACCTGGAACGTATCGCCGGAGGCGGGATCGAGGAAGCGCTTGATGCGCTTGGCGACGTGCGGGATCGTCGCGTAGGCGCCGGCAAGCCCGACGATCGCCGTGCCGCCGAGTCCGATCACCCAGATGAACCGCATGCCGGCCATGAAAAACAGCGCCCCCCACACGAGCGCTATCAGCATCGTCTGGCCGAAATCGGGCTGCATCACGAGAATGCTGAGAACCGACGCCAGCAGGACGAGCGAGAACGTCGTTGCCGGCACATCGGATTTGCGGGCGGATTCGGCGAACAGCCACGAAATCAGCACGACGAAGGCGGGTTTGAGGAATTCCGACGGCTGGATGTTGATGCCGAGAAGCACGATCCAGCGCCGGGCGCCCTTCACCTCGGCGCCGAAGAACAGCGTCGCGACCACCATCATGAAACTGATGACGAAGACCACGAGCGCGACGCGGCGCAGCTGGCGCGGGGTCAATATCGAGGTCACCAGCATGACGATGATTGCCGGGATGAGATAGAGCACGTGGCGATGGACGAAGTAGAAGGGATCGAGGCCGAGGCGGGCCGCGACCGGCGGGCTCGCAGCAAGCGACAGGATGATGCCGCCCAGCATGATCGCGCCGAGGGCTAGCAGCATCAGCCGGTCGATCGTCCACCACCATACGGCAAAGGGCGTTCGTTCGACGCGTGAAACCATGGCTGGACCCCCCGCAAGTACGCCTCAAAGGTCTGCCCAAATATGGTTGCCAGCCTGTTAAGAAAAAATTTCGATTTTACGGCAGCAGAGCGGGGACGCCACGCATCGCGCGGAGGTAAAGTCGCGACTCCGGACGGATACGGGGCAACGGGGCAAGCTGAACGATGATGCGCGTGGTTTTCGCACTTGCTGCCGTGGTGGCGGTATCGGTCGCCTGCGGGGCCGCGAGAGCCGAGACCTTTCCGACCCATCCCATCACGATGATCGTGCCGTTCAGTGCCGGCGGACCGACCGATGTCACGGCGCGCATCATCGGCGACGCCATGTCGCGCACGCTCGGCCAGCAGATCGTCATCGAGAACGTCGGCGGGGCTGGGGGCACCATCGGCGCGACGCGGGCGATGCGGGCGAAGCCTGACGGCTATACCATCGTGATGGGACAGCTCGGCACCCATGCGGCATCCGTCGCCCTCTATCCCAATCTGGCCTACCGGCCCGATACCGATTTTGCCCCGATCGGCCGGGTCGTCGACCAGGTGGTGCTGATCGTGGCGCGAAAAGATTTTCCGCCGAACAATCTCGCTGAGTTCATCACCTATGTGCAGGCGAACTCCACCAAGCTGAACATTGCCCACGCCGGCGTCGGCTCAATCTCGCATTTCACCTGCCTGCTGCTCGACGCGGTGCTGGGCGCAAAGCCCACGATGGTGCCGTTCAACGGCACGGCTCCCGCCATCAATGCGATGGTTGCCGGCCAGATCGACTATATGTGCGACCCGATCTCGGACATCGTGCAGCAATTCCAGGCCGGCACCATCAAGGTCTACGCCATCGGAACCGCGGAGCGTCACCCGGCCCTGCCCGATGTCCCGACCGCAAAGGAAGCGGGGCTGCCGCAATTCGAGGTCTCGGCCTAGTACAGCCTGTTCGCGCCGAAAGATACGCCCAAGCCCATTCTCGACATTCTGAGCGCAGCGCTCGACAAGTCCCTCGACGACGACACCGTGCGCAAGCGCATGTCCGACCTCGGCTGCGACATTCCGATCAGGTCCCAGCGGGGCCAGCAGGCGCTCGCCGATCTCGTGCGAAGCGACGTCGCACGATGGTCAGCGATCATCCGCGCGGCCAGCAAGGAGTAGCGGGGGTGTGAACCGTAGGGTGTGCAAAGGGCGGACCTTGTCCGCCCGTGCGCACATACGGGCTTGCCATGGTGCGCACGCGGAGCCTGTCATCGGGCCGGCCCAAGGCCGGACCCGTTGGCTTTGCGCACCCTACGTCGCAATGCATGGAAGGTGCGCACGGCGGACGAACGTCTGTGCGAACAAATCGCGAGTCCTTGGCCGCCTTTGCGCACCCTACATCGCTACGCTCACCGCTTCTTGTTGTAGTAATGCACGTCGACGGTCTGCCATACGCCGTGCACGCGATAGGGGTCGCTCGCGGTGAACGCGTCGATGGCCGCGCGATTCTCGGCTTCGAGAATGAACAGGCTGCCGACCGGGGTTTCGCCGTCCTCGGCCACCAACGTTCCGGCGGTCGTCACCGCAACGCCGTGCTTCTGCGCCTCGTCGAGATGAATGCGATGGACGCGGTAGAACTTCGCCCGCGTCGCGAGCGCATCGGGTCGATCGACCGCGTGAATAACGAAATGCACGTAAGGTCCTCCCGGGTTGCCGCTTCTGTCCGCCCGCGGCAATTCCGCTGGGCGATCTTGAGCAAAGTCTAGCGCGTTGCCGGCCGCTCCGCACGGGTGCCCACGGTATGGCGCGGTGTGCTAACATGCCGCGATGGCCTGGTTGGGCTCAAAATCGCAGGGAGGTCTCCATATGATGCAGTCGGTATGGTCCGCGGCGGCGGGGTGTACTGCGACAGCATTCGTCGCGTTTGTCGTGCCCGCGGCGGCGCAGCAGCAGCACATCGGCGATCAGCCCGAGGCGCTCAACATGCGTCTCGTCGGCTACAACGACTTGCAGGCCCGCAGCGCTTACCAGCCGACCATCGCCAAGCAGGGCAACCGCTACATCGCCTATATCGGCCACCACGGCGGCAACCGCGAGACGCCGAAGCCGATGAATGCGCTGACCGGCCAGCCTGAGTTCAACGGCACCTCGATCGTCGACGTGACCGATCCCGCCCATCCGCGCTACCTCAAGCACATTCCCGGCACCGAAGGGCTCAACGAGCAGGGCGGCGCCCAGATGACGCGCGTGTGCGCCGGCAGCCAGTTGCCCAAGGGCGATCCCAACAAGTTCTATCTGCTGCGCGTGTTCGGCGGCGAAGGCCATGAGATTTGGGACGTCACCGATCCGGCCAATCCGAGCCTGCTGACCCGCATCGTCATGGGCCTCAAGGATACCCATAAGAGCTGGTGGGAGTGCGACACCGGCATCGCCTATCTCGTGTCGGGCGTGCCGAACTGGCGCGTCAAGCGCATGACCCAGATCTTCGACCTGAGCGATCCGACGAAGCCCGTGCATATCCGCGACTTCGGCCTGCCCGGCCAGGAGCCCGGCGCAACCGGCACCATCCCGGCCGATCTCCACGGCCCGATCTCCACCGGCCCGAAGGGCAACCGCGTCTATTTCGGCTACGGCACCGACAAGGGCGGCGTGCTGCAGATCGTCGATCGCGAGAAACTCCTCAACGGCCCGAAAGAGCCGACGCCCGAGAACCTGCGCTACCCCGAGATCAGCCAGCTCGACATGTCGGCCTGGAACGGTGCCCACACCACTTTCCCGATGCTGCAGATGCCGATGGCGGAGTTTGCCAAGGACAAGGATGGCGCGGTCCGCGACTTCGTCATGATCGTTGACGAGCAGATCCGCAACGAGTGCCAGGAAGCGCGCCAGATGGTGTGGTTCGCCGACGTGACGCTCGAAAAGACACCGACCATGGTGTCGACCTTCATCGTCCCCGAGGCGAGCGGGCACTTCTGCGACCGCGGCGGCCGCTTCGGCTCGCATTCGTCGAACGAGAGCATGACGCCCGTCTTCTACAAAAAGGTCGCCATGGTGACCTACTTCAACGCCGGCGTCCGCGCGATCGACGTGCGCGATCCCTATCAGCCGAAAGAGATCGGCTATTACATCCCGGCCATCACCGAAGCGACCGACAAGCGCTGCATCCAGGTCGACGGCAAGGAGCGCTGCAAGGTCGCGATCCAGACCAACAATGTCGAGACCGACGATCGCGGCTACATCTACATCGTCGATCGCGCCAACACCGGCATGCACATCCTCGAACTCACCGGCGACGCCCGCAAGGTCGCCGGCCAACCGTAACGTCGACGCTTCGAAGAGCCGACATCGTCTCGAGCATATCGGAGGCGCCGCCTTTCTTTTCCCCTCCCCCGCGTGCGGGGGAGGGTCAGGGAGGGGGCCCGTCTGCAACTTCGTGCCGTGGAGTGACCCCCCTCCCCCGCAAGCGGGAGAGGGGAAAGGAAGCGAGGTGAAGAATCGCCTGCCAGCACGTCTCTCATCGCAATTTTTTGATCGATTGCGCGCCGATCCCGCCGCGCCTACGCCCAACCTTGCAATTCGCGCAGCACGACCGCTTCGATCACCTGCATGCCGCCGTCGCTGTCGTTGAGGCATGGAATCGCCGTAAAATTTTCGCCGCCGGCGTGATGAAAATATTCGGCGTTTTCGCCGGCAATCTCTTCCAGCGTTTCGAGGCAATCGGCGGAAAAGCCCGGCGTGATGACGGCGAGATTCTTCACGCCGCCTGTTGCCAGCGCCTTCACGGTCTCGTCGGTGTAAGGCTTGATCCATTCGGCACGGCCGAAGCGCGACTGGAATGTCATCATCAGCCGCTTGTCGTCATAGCCGAGCCGCTCGCGCAGCAGCCGCGTGGTCTTCGCGCAATGGCAGTAATACGGATCGCCCTTGTCGAAATAGTCCTGCGGTATGCCGTGAAACGACGCGAGGATGACCTCCGGCGCGAACGACAGCGTCTTGAGATGGGCATCGAGCGATGCCGCGAGCGCATCGATGTAGACCGGATCGTCGAAATAAGGCGGCGCAACCCGGACGGCCGGCTGCCAGCGCATCTGCATGAGGACGCGGAACGCCTCGTCGCACACGGTCGCGCTCGTCGCCGCGGCATATTGCGGATAGAGCGGCACTATCAGGATGCGCTCGCAACCTTGTGCGGCGAGCGCCGCAAGACGCGAACGGATCGACGGATTGCCGTAGCGCATCGCCCAGTCGACCGCCACCGCCTTGCCCCGCCGCGTGAGCGCAGCGGCAAGCTTCTCGGCCTGCGAGCGGGTGATGGTCTTGAGCGGAGACTCGTTCTTTTCGCGGTTCCAGATCTTTTCGTAATCGAGCCCTTTGCGGCGCGGGCGCAGCGGCAGGATGATCCCGTTGAGGACGAGTTTCCAGACGAGGGTGTCTTCCTCGATCACGCGCTTGTCGTGGAGGAACTCGCGCAGATAGCGCCGCACCGACGGCGCGTCGGTCGCGTCCGGCGTGCCGAGATTGACGATGAGCACGCCGACGGCGCCCGCGGCGACCTTCGGGTGATCGGCCGGCCGATGAGAGCGGGCGGCCTGCGGTGTGCTGACGTCGTTCATGGCCCAATTCAGCGGCGGCGGTGCAGGCGCCGCGACGCGCATCTTTCGCGAGAACAGGGAAACTTTCCCTGAGAACAGGGTAATTATCAGCGAAAGGCGAAATATGCCATGCCGGCGGCGCATACGATGACCGGATCGCGCGACAATTCAATGATTTGCACGGAAGTGCACCTCCTCATAACAGCGAACGCTCTGGGAACGGCATTTTCGAACTTCATCTGCCTCACGCCGCGCGGATGTCGCACTCGGTGCGCTCACCTCACGACCCCTCGCCGCGACCCTTCTCCGCAAGGGGGGAGGGAGATGGCGCTGCATCATTTGGGAGCGCGTTCGGCGCACCGCCGCCTCGCCCTGGATCGGGCCGGTCGAATTGGCCGCCGGCGAGTTCCGTCCACGTCGTGAACCTGCCGCCCGAGACCGAGCTCGGCGTCGAGCCCTCCTTCGCAAGCTGCTCGCGGTCGGCGAGCTGCAGCAGGAACGCGACCCGACGTGCAGCATCGGTATAGTTCTCGTACTGCGGTGTCGGCGTGGCCTCCTCGATCGCTGTCTTGGCTTCCAAGGTCTCGGCTTCGATGCCGTCTTCGAGGGCTTGCACCATGGCGATGACGGCTCGCTGCGCGGGCCCGTTGCCCTTGGCGGCAAGCGCGATCTGGCTGCGCAAGATTGCCTGCAACGCGGGCAACGCAACCATGTCCTTGCCGTCCTTGACCGCGATGACGCGGTAGGCCTCTTCGAGCGCGAGCGTCTTGGCGCGCCCGGCCGTCGCGCCGCGCGGGCGGCCGCCGGGATTACCGGACTGCCCTTTGCGAAATTGCGTGTGCACTGGCGGCTTGCCTTTGCCGACAGCGTAGGAGCCGCGTTTCGTTGCTCGGGTCATTTTCGTCCTTCGGTCTGGCGCGGGCCGGCTCTAGAAATGCCTCGGACGAGCGTCCCGACGCATGGCCGCGCCTGCATGCGGATAATCGGAATGATGATAGGATAAATCCTATATTCTGTCAATAAATTCCTACTGCCCTGGCAATGGGCACCCGGCGGCGAGATTTAGACCGCGCCTCGCGATTGACCTGCGCCAACTGGCGCGCACAATTCGCTGACGCAAGGCGCGGCCCGGCTGGTCAATGGACCGTGGCGCGCCGCCATTCCAATGGAGCATCGATGTTTTCGAAAGCTCATCTCGCCGCAATCGTCACTGCGCTATCGGTCGCAACCGCCGGCACCATCGCGGCGCACGCTCAGCAGCCGATCAGGATCGGTTTCTCGGCACCCATCACCGGGCCCTTCGCGGAAAATGGCAAACAGATGCTTGCGGCCGTGAAGCTCTTCCAGGAGCGCAATCCTGCGGTCATCGCCGGCCGGCCGGTCGAGTTGATCGTCCGCGATGACGGCGGTGTGCCTGACCAGGCGAAGCGGATCGCGCAGGAGCTCGTGGTCAACAACAAGGTCGTGGCCCTGCTTGGATATAATCCGACGCCGACCGCGCTCGCGGTCGCGCCGCTCGCGACCGAAGCGAAAATCCCGCAGGTGGTGATGGGGTCGTCGACGTCGATCATCACCGAGCGCTCGCCTTACATCGTGCGGACCTTCGGGACGCAGCCGCAGATCACCGTGCCGATGGCGCAATGGGCGGCCATGAACGGATTGAAGCGCGTCGTCACCTTGGTATCGGACTATGCGCCGGGGCTTGAGACCGAAAAGGCCTTCATCGAGGAGTTCAAGGCGCGCGGCGGGGAGATCGTCGCCTCGCTGCGCGTGCCGCTGCAGAATCCCGACTTTGCTCCGTTCCTGCAGCGTGCACGCGACGCGAAGCCGGAGGCGCTATTCGTGTGGGTGCCCGGCGGGCTCGCAGGGCCGCTGCTGCGCCAATACGTCGAGCGCGGCATGAATGCGTCCGGCATCCGCGTCATCGGCACCGGCGACATCACTGACGACGACGTGCTCAATCAAATGGGTGATCCGACGCTCGGCATCGTCACCGCGCTGCAGTATTCCGCCGCGCATCCGTCCGCCATGAACAAGGAGTTCGTGGAGGGCTTCAAACGCGTCGGCAACGGCCTGCGACCGGATCATGTCGGCGTCAGCGCCTATGACGGGCTTCACCTCATCTTCGCGGCTTTGACCAAGACCGGCGGCAATACTGACGGCGACGCGCTGATCGCCGCGATGAAAGGCATGGCGTGGGAAAGTCCGCGCGGCCAGATCATGATCGATCCTGACACCCGCGACATCGTCCAGGACATCTATATCCGGCGGGTCGAACGGGTCGACGGCGAACTCTACAACGTCGAGTTCGACAAATTCGCGGCCGTCAAAGACCCGTGGAAGCAGTCGAAGAAGTGAGGCCACGCATCGACCGCGATTTCGCTTTCCGAGGCGCATCCCTCAAGCGATTTGCGTAGAGCACGCATGCGCGGCGGCATTGCAAAGTCGCGGCCGATTCGCTGTATGCATGCCGGGAACGGTCGGAGGAGAAGGTGGCTGATCCAAAAATCTTGATTGCGGGGGCTGGTCTTGGGGGGCTCGCCTGCGCGTCGTGCCTCATTAAGGCGGGCTTCGACGTCGATATCTACGAGCAGGCGCCGGCGCTGGGCGAGGTCGGCGCCGGCATCCAGATCAGCGCCAATTCGATGCATGTGCTCAACGACATCGGCGTCGGCGACGCAATCCGCAAAGTCGGCGTGCGTCCGGGGGCCTACGTCTTCCGCCTTCACGACACCGGCGAGGTCATCCAGCGCTTCGATCTGTCGGAAGAGCACGAGCGCATCCACGGCGCTCCTTACATCCAGGCTCACCGCGCCGATTTCCATGAGATCCTGGCGGCCAAGGCGCGCGACTTCAAACCTGACGTGGTCCACCTCAACAGCAGGATCACCGGCGTCACCGAGCACAGCGACCGCGTCGAGCTTGCGCTTGCCGACGGCCGGACCGTGCGCGGCGACATTCTCGTCGGCGCGGACGGCCTGAAGTCGGTGGTGCGGCAGAAGATCATCGGCGAAACTCCGGCGACCTACACCGGGGACGCGGCGTGGCGCGTGACGGTGCCGGTCGAGCGATTGCCGAAACCGTTCCTCGAGCAGGTGATGTCGGTCTTCATGGGGCCGGGCGGCCACATCGTCTGCTACTACATCCGGGCCGCCAAGCTCTTGAACTTCGTCGGCATCATCGAAGCCGAGGCGGCCGAGGAATCCTGGACCTTGAAGCTGCCGTGGGAGCGGCTCAAGGCCGATTACGTCGGCTGGCATCCGGCGATCCAGACCATCATCGATGCCGCCGACAAGAACGAGTGCTACCGCTGGTCGCTGTTCAATCGACCGCCGGTCCGCAACTGGAGCACGGCGCGCATGACGCTGTTGGGCGATGCCGCCCACCCGACGCTGCCGTATCTTGCCCAGGGCGCGGCGATGGCCGTCGAGGACGGCGCGGTGCTCACGCGCGCACTGCGCCAATCGGGCTCAATCGCCGAAGCGCTCGACCTCTACCAGCGCAACCGCGTCGACCGGACCGCGCGCGTGGTGCTGCAATCGACCGAGAACAAGCACCTGTTCCATCTGCGTTCGGTCGAAGAAATGCGCGCGCAATTCGCCCGCCGCAACGAGGGCGCCGACCGGAACCAGTGGCTCTACTCGTACAATCCGCTGACCGTCGAACTGAGGTGAGAATGACGAAGCCCGGATGGAGCGTCAGCGTAATCCGGGGCCAGCCTGTTCTCGTTTCGGAAGCCCTCCCCGGATTTCGCTGCGCTCCATCCGGGCTACGGGGGCGATGCCTTCGGTCACTCCGCGGCTTTGAGCAGCGGCACGGTGCCGCGCGCGGAATTGCTCCAGCAGCGCGGCCTCGTCGGCCTTGGCGGCGTTGAGGTTACGCAGCTTGACGTGGCCGAAGCCGCGGATTTTTTCCGGGATCGCGGCGAGACCGACCGCGATGTGATGGTTGTCGGGCGCGAGCTTCGCGATCAGTTCGTCGAGCAAGGTTTCGTAGTCGCGGACGAGTTGGCGCTCGGTCTTGCGCTCGGCGGTGTAGCCGAACGGATCGAACGGGGTGCCGCGCAGGAATTTGAACTTCGCCAGCACGGCGAACGCGCAGAGCATCCACGGGCCGAAGCTCATCTTGCGCGGCTCGCCGGTGGTCTTGTCATGGCGGGCGAGCAGCGGCGGCGCGAGATGGAAGGTGAGGCGCAGCCGTGCTCGGGGATACCGGTCGACTTCGCTGCGCACCTGCTTGCAGGAACGCGGGATCGGCATAAAGCCGCGCGACCTCGTATTCGTCCTTGTAGGCCATCAGCTTGAAGAGATAGCGCGCCACCGCCTCGGCCAGTCCGGTCTTGCCGGGAGCCTGGCGCGCTTCGGCGGCGCTCGCCGTCCTCGACGCGGCGCCGATAGCGCGCCGCATAGGCGGCGTTCTGATAGGCGGTGAGGAACGTCGACGCGCCGCTCGACCATCTCGTCGAACGAATCCGGACAGCGGCGCGCGCCGGGTCCTCGCGCTGCCGGGCGCCGGCCGCGCCAGCGCCTCGACCGCGGCAAGATCGACCGCGGCGCGGCGACCCCAGCGGAACGCCGCGAGATTCATCGCGACCGCTTCGCCGTTGAGCGCGATCGCCTGCTCGATCGCCTCCGCCGACACCGGCAGCGCGCCGAGCTGGTAGGCGTAGCCGAGCATGAACATGTTGGCGCCGATCGATTGGCCAAGCAGCGCGGTCGCAAGCCGCGACGCATCGACGAAATGGCTGTGCGCCGGACCCGCGAGCGCCGCGATGGTACGCTTGATCCGCGCGGTCGGCAGCGAGAACTCCGGGTTGCGGGTGAATTCGCCGGGCAGCATTTCGGCGAGTGTTGATCACCATGGCGGTGGTGCCGGGCTTGACTGCGGCGAGCACCTTGCTGCTGCCGGCGACCACCATGTCGCCGCCGAGCACGAGGTCGGCGCCGCGCGCCGCGACGCGGATCGCGTGGATATCTTCGGGACGGTTGGCGAAGCGGATGTGGCTCGCCACCGCACCGCCCTTCTGCGCGAGGCCGGCCATGTCGATGAGGCCGACGCCCTTGCCTTCGAGATGCGCCGCCATGCCGAGAATCGCGCCGATGGTGACGATGCCGGTACCGCCGATGCCGGTGACGATGACCCCATAGGTCTGATCGATCGCCGGCAGCGTCGGCTCCGGCAGCGGCGCCGCATCGTCCTCGGCAGATCGATGCCCTTGCCGCGCTTGAGCTTGGCGCCTTCGACCGTGACGAAGGACGGGCAGAAGCCCTTCAGGCAGGAGATAGTCCTTGTTGCAGCTGGACTGGTCGATGGTGCGCTTGCGGCCGAATTCGGTTTCGAGCGGCTGCACCGAGACGCAGTTCGATTTGATGCCGCAATCGCCGCAGCCCTCGCAGACCAGCTCATTGATGACGACGCGCTTGTCCGGGATCGGGAAACTGGCCGCGCTTGCGGCGGCGGCGCTTCTCGGCGGCGCAGGTCTGGTCGTAGATCAGCACGGTGCAGCCCGGCACTTCGGCGAGTGCCTTCTGCACCTCCTGCAAGGTCGTCGCGATGATGGATGGTGGGCCCGTCGGGCCATTTGGTTCCGCGTCGGATATTTCCACGGCTCGTCGGTGACGACGACGACGCGCTTGGCCCCTTCGGCCGCCACCTCGGCGGCGATCTGCGGCACCGTGATGTTGCCGTCATTGCGCTGGCCGCCGGTCATGGCGACGGCGTCGTTGAACAGGATTTTGTAGGTGACGTTGACGCCGGCCTGGATCGCGGCGCGCACCGCCAGCGAGCCCGAATGGTTGTAGGTGCCGTCGCCGAGATTCTGGAAGACGTGATTGCGCGTCGAGAACGGCGCCTCGCCGATCCAGTTCGCACCCTCGCCGCCCATCTGGGTGAAGCCCGACGTGTTGCGGTCCATCCACTGGGCCATGTAGTGGCAGCCGATACCGGCATAGGCGCGGCTGCCCTCGGGCACCACGGTCGAGGAATTGTGCGGGCAGCCCGAGCAGAAATACGGGATGCGCACCGCGATGTCCTCGGTCTCGGCGAGCGCCCGCTGCGCCTCCTTGAGGCGCGCGACGCGCGCGGCAAGGTCGTCGTTGCGCGCGTATTTGAGCAACCGGTCGCCGATGCAGATCGCGACATCGTTCGGATCGAGCGCGCCCTTGACCGGGAACAGCCATTGTCCCTGCTCGTCCTTCTTGCCGATGCAGACGGGCTGGTTCGCGGTGCCGTAAAGCTCTTCGCGCACCTGCACTTCGATGAGCGAGCGCTTCTCCTCGACCACGATGATGAGATCGAGGCCGGCCGCGAACTCCATGAGGTCGCGCCGGCCGATCGGATACGGGCAGGCGATCTTGTAGAGGCGCAGACCGAAGTCGTTGCACTTCACTTCGTCGAGGCCGAGCTCGTCGAGCGCCTGGCGGACGTCGAGATAGCTCTTGCCGACGGTGATGACGCCGATCTTCGGGTGCGCGTCCGCCCGAGCAGATCATGCGGTTGAGCTTGTTGGCGCGCACGAAGGCGAGCATCGCATCGCGTTTGAAGTCGTGCAGCCGCGCTTCCTGCCCAAGAATCGTATCGCCGAGGCGGACATTGAGGGCGCCGGGCGGCATGGCGAAGTCTTCAGGAATGATGATCTTCACGCGGTCGAGGCTGCCGTCGACGACGGCCGTTGATTCCACCGTCTCGTGCATGCACTTGAGCGCGGTCCAGGCGCCGGTGAAGCGCGACATCGCCCAGCCGTAGAGGCCGTAGTCCATGATCTCCTGAACGCCGGCGGGGTTCAGGATCGGGATCATCACGTCGACGAAATGGAATTCGGACTGGTGGGCGGTGGTGGAGGATTCGGCGGTGTGGTCGTCCCCCATCAGCGCGATGACGCCGCCGTGCTTCGAGGTGCCGGCGAAATTGGCATGGCGGAAGGCATCGCCCGATCGATCGACGCCCGGGCCCTTGCCGTACCACATGCCGAACACGCCATCGAACTTGCCTTCGCCGCGCAGCTCCGCTTGCTGCGAGCCCGATAGCGCGGTCGCCGCAAGCTCTTCGTTGGTCGCCGGATGAAACTTGATGTCGTTCCTGGTCAGAACGGCAGCAGCGCGCTGGAACTGCTGGTCAAGCGTGCCGAGCGGCGAGCCGCGATAGCCGGTGACGTAGCCGGCGGTGTTGAGGCCAGCGCGGCGATCGCGCTCCTTCTGCATCAGTGTCAGGCGCACCAGCGCCTGGAAGCCGGTGACGAAGACGCGTTCCTTCGTGAGGTCGAACTTGTCGTCAAGGCTGACGGGAGTGAGCGGCATTGCGCAGTCTCCGCGGCCTGTTCTTGAGACGCGGCCAGACGGCCGGTCCGCAGGTCCGGTGAGGGATATAATCATTGGCAGACCCGCGTGAAGGCTGACATTTCAACACGGGTGGGTCTATTTTGTTCTGCCGCGATTCTGTGGATGCATCGCAACACGAAATGGCGCTCGGGCAGGCGGTGCCGATGTTTTGTGTCTCGTCATTCCGGGGCGCCGTAGCGAAGCGGAGGCGAGCC
>CAWBDV010000023.1:0-324081 GCA_963787675.1 uncultured Alphaproteobacteria bacterium
ACTTAGCTTTAACAATGGGTTATCACAGTTGCAAGGCCGTCATTCACGGGACGCGATGCCGCATGGTCTACCGCCCAAGCCCGTCCGAAGCCCGCCCAAGCCCTTGTCGCGCCTATAAACGCCAAGGGCCACCCGCATTGCTGCGGATGGCCCTTGGATGTTGTCGCTGAGTTCGTGCGGTCAGGCTTACGCTTATGGCCCTTGATAAGGCGATCCCGACGGGCCTTCCGATCCCTGCGGCGGCTGCGGCGGCCGGTTGCGGCGCTCGGCCATGAACTGGTCGAATTCGACCTTGTCCTTGGCGTGGCGCAGCCGGTCGAGGAAGTCGCGGAACTCCTTTTGCTCCTCTTCGAGACGTCGCAGCGTGTCGGCGCGATATTCGTCAAAGGCGCGGTTGCCGCTCGAGCGCGAGCCCCACGGGGGCGTGCCCCAGCCCGACCGCTGACGCACGCGTTCCATCTTTTCCTGCAGGCGCTCCATTTTGCGCTGCCAACGGTCCGTGCCGTAGTAGTGTGAACAGCCCATTCTTCCGCTCCCGATGATGAAGGCGAGCATTGCAAAGCCCAGTGGCCACCAAGCCACGAAGCCGAGGATCATCAGTGCGATCCAGGCGGGCTTTCCCAACTCGTCCAGCTTTTCAACGATTGGCATGACAGCCTCACGGTTTGACGTGTGGGTGGGTATCCGCTGCTGCACCACTTGGTCCGACAGCAACGTGTGAATGTAAATCACATTTACATAGCTACGGCCGGTTTTTCGGGTTGTCAAGGCCGCAACATCGGAAAGTCATCGCATCGCATTATTCGCCTCAAATAGGCAGCAATCGCAATGCGTTACGATTCCCAATCAGTGTTGGGATGGCGGCGGGGTCGTCTCCGCGGCCTCGTTGGTCAGCCCTAGTCCCTGAAGGTAGATGAGTACGCCAGCTTCAAGCAACTCCTCCGGCTGCATCGGGAGCTTTCGCCGCCCGGCATCGCCGCGGGCGAACAAGGCTGCGATGCCGTGTGCGAGCGCCCAAACATGCAGCGCTACCATGAAGGCGGGCGGCCGCGCTTTCGCAGGAAGCTGGGCAACGAGCCGCTCCGCCGCGCCGCGGATCACCGCGAAGGCGCGCTCGCCGGCTTCGCGCAGTTGCTCGGCCCCGTCGGGCGCAATTCCGCCCTCGAACATCGCGGAGTAATAGGCGGGATCGCTGCGGGCGAAATCGAGATAGGCCCGCCCCAGGCGCTCGAATGCAGCGAATGCGTCCGGCCGCCCATCGTCCCAGGCGTGGGTCAACACCTGCTCGAACTTCTCGAAGCCGCGCAGCGCCACATTGGCGATCAGTTCGTCGCGGTCGCGGAAATGGCGATAGGGCGCTGCCGGACTGACGCCGGCGTAGCGTGCCGCCTCCGCGAAGGTGAAGCCCGACGGTCCCTTCTGGCCGATCAGGTCGAGCGCCGCGCGCAGCAGCGCCTCTTTCAGATTGCCGTGGTGGTAACCCCGCGGACCGTCGTTTCTCCAGGTCATGTAAATGGCTTTAACATGGATTCGGACGGCGCGTCGATCAGGTTCAGCCGAGTTGAACTCGTTGCCCCGCCTGCATCGCGATGCGCAGCGGCTTCGGGATTGGCCGGGCTCGGCCGCCCGACACGAAGGCGACCCGCACATGGGCTTCGACTAGCAGGTCGTCGCCACGCGATACCTTCTGCAGGATGGTCATGGAGGCGCCTTTGACCTCCTCGGCCGCCGTGGTCACCGTCAGGATGTCGTCCATGCGCGCCGGCTTGAGATAATCGATCGACATGGAGCGTACGACGAAGGCAAATCCCGGCGTCTCCTGCTCGGCGGCCTCGAACAGCGCTCGGTGATCCGCGCCGATCAAGCGCAGGTAGTTGGTGCGGCCGCGCTCCATGAAACGCAGGTAGTTCGCGTGATAGACGACGCCGGTGAAATCGGTGTCCTCGTAGTAGACCCGCACCGTCATGACGTGATGGCCGTCGCGGATTTCGCCGTCGAGGCCGGTCACGTCTCCGGCTCCTCGTCGCCGAACAGGCCGAACTGCGCCGCATCGCGACGCGGCTCAGCGATGCCGAGATGTCGAAAGGCATGGGACGTGAGCAGGCGCCCGCGCGGCGTGCGCTGAATAAAGCCCTGCTGGATGAGATAGGGCTCAATGATCTCTTCAATCGCATCGCGCGGCTCCGACAGCGCTGCGGCGATGGTCTCGATGCCGACCGGGCCGCCGCCGTAGTTCATGGCGATGGTGGTGAGATAGCGCCGGTCCATGGCGTCGAGCCCGGTGGCGTCGACTTCGAGGGCAAGGAGCGCGCGGTCGGCGACGGCGCGGTCGATCGCTGCCGCCTTGCCGATCGCCGCGAAGTCGCGCACGCGCCGCAGCAGCCGGCCGGCGATGCGCGGCGTGCCCCGGGCGCGGCGCGCGATCTCGTTCGCGCCGTCGCCGGTCATGGCGACGCCGAGAACGCGGGCGCCGCGGGCGACGATTCGCTCCAATTCGGCGTCGGTATAGAAATTGAGCCGGACCGGGATGCCGAACCGGTCGCGCAGCGGATTGGTGAGAAGGCCCGCCCGCGTGGTCGCGCCGATCAAAGTGAACGGCGCGAGGTCGATCTTGACCGAGCGCGCTGCCGGGCCTTCGCCGATGATGAGGTCGAGCTGGAAATCCTCCATGGCGGGATAGAGGATTTCCTCGACCGCCGGATTGAGCCGATGGATCTCGTCGATGAAGAGCACATCGCGCGGCTCGAGATTGGTGAGGAGCGCGGCGAGATCGCCGGCCTTGGCAATGACGGGGCCCGAGGTCGAACGAAAGTTGACGCCGAGTTCGCGCGCGACGATGTGGGCAAGCGTTGTCTTGCCGAGCCCCGGCGGCCCGACGAGGAGAACGTGATCGAGTGCTTCGCCGCGGCCCTTCGTAGCCGCGATGAAAACGCCGAGATTGCGCCGCGCCTGCTCCTGGCCGATGAAATCGGCGAGCACCTGCGGGCGCAACGAAGCTTCGTCCTCGTCGCGGCGCTCCGGCGAGACGAGGCGCGGGCTCTCCTGCACGGCGGCGGGTCGTTTCACGGGGGCGGCCCCTGCGGTTTCTTCGCGGCGCGGACGTATTTGTTGGGCAACAGATCGCTGATGACCGCAACCACGGGACCATTCTCGCCGGGAACGATGACGCGCGCGCGGGCGTCATAGTCGAAGATCAGCTCGCGGCAGCTGCCGCACGGCGAGACGACGGCGATGCGCTGGTCGGTGGCGGCGGGGTCCGGATGGCGTACCGCCACGATGGTATCGATGCCGCGGTCGCCCGCTTCGGTGATGGCGCGGCCCAAGACCACCGCCTCGGCGCAGATCGCCATGCGGCGCAGATGAGTGTCGAGGTTGACGCCGGTGAAAATCTTGCCCTCACGCGTCAGCAGCGCCGCCCCGACGTTCTGCCGGTCGTCGCGGTAATGGCGGCGGATGAGGTCGCTCGCGACATCGATCAGTTCGCGATCCTCGCTCCGCAATGCTTCCGTCACTTCGTTGGTCCTGATGGTTGCGCTCAAGTCACTCTATTTGGATTTGGGCCACTTGATTTGGTCATTTGGCCAGCTCCCGCAAGGCAAGGCGGATCAGCCGTCCCGTTTCGGCAGCCTCGCCCGCTTCGCGCGTCGCCGCCGCCACCGCCGCGGCCGCCTGGGGCTGACCATAACCGAGATTGACGAGGGCCGAGACGGCGTCGCGGGCGGGCCGCGGCGCACCTTGTTCATCGAGCGCGCCCGAGAGCCGCACCACGGCCGGATCGATGGCGGCGAGCGCCGGCGCCTTGTCCTTCAATTCGGTGACGATGCGCTCGGCCACCTTGGGGCCGACGCCCGGCGTGCGGGTGATCGCAGCCTTGTCGCGCGTCGCGATCGCGGTTGCGAGATCGGTGGGCTTGAGTGTCGAGAGGATCGCAAGCGCGACCTTGGTGCCGATCCCCTGCACGGTCTGCAACAGCCGGAACCACTCGCGTTCGGTCGCGGACTGGAAGCCGAACAGGCGGATCTGGTCCTCGCGGACGTGCGTTTCGATGGCGAGATCGACCACCTGGCCGGCCGCGGGCAACGCCTGCAGCGTGCGCCCTGAGCAATGCACCAGATAGCCGACGCCGTTCACGTCGAGGATGACGAAATCCTCGCCATAGCTATCGATCGTCCCGCGCAGCTTGCCGATCATCGCGCGCGCCCCTTCTTCTCCCTCCCCCCTCGCGGGGGAGGGTTGGGGTGGGGGGGCGTGAGGCTGTGGCACCTAGGGGCCTTATTCGCCGATTCCAACCTCCGAGCTCTCACTGGAGGAGAAGCGCGTGCTGCAGCGCTGGGTTTCGCCTCATCGGCCTCTTGTCGGGAGAGGCTGCAGGTGGAGAACTGCACATGTGGCACGTCTGCGCGAGAACCTCCCGCCCCCCCACCCCGACCCTCCCCCGCGAGGGGGGAGGGAGAAGCGCTGCGGTTGCGAAGGCGCGCTACCCGAGTTCGATTCGATCGCGTGTTCATCTTGCGGCGGCCCGCAGGAGCGCGCTAGTGCGGTGGTGTGCGTGAGTAATGGCGATCGCGAGCGCGTCGGCGGCGTCGTGGGAACGCGGCGCGGCCTTGGGCAATAGCACGCGGAGCATCATGCGGATTTGGGTCTTGTCGCCATGGCCCGCACCGATAATGGTCTTCTTGACGAGGTTCGGGGCGTATTCGGCGATCGGGACGCCAAAGCTTGCCGGGGCGAGCAGCGCGATACCGCGCGCCTGGCCGAGCTTGAGGGTCGAGGCGGCGTCCTTGTTGACGAAGGTCGCCTCGACCGCGGCCTCGTCCGGCGTGAACTCCCGCATGACCTCGTTGAGGGCGCTGTGCAGCGCCACGAGCCGCACGCCAATTGCGGCTTCGTCGGGCGAATTCGCCGTGCCGCACGCCATGTAGACAAGCCGGTTGCCGTCGACCTCGATCACGCCCCAGCCGGTACGCCGGAGCCCGGGATCGATGCCGATGATGCGAATCGGGCGGGCCATGCCCTTCGTGATAGCGCCGAAGCCGCGATGCGCCTAGCAGCCAACGGTCATCGGGCGGGGCTAAGGCGCCTGTTGCAAGGCCTCGCGAACCGCGTCGGGATTGCGAGCTATGACCGCGATATAGGCTTTCGCAGTGGAATCGGGCTCTTTGTGGCCATGTTCCCAGTCGCGTAATGTCTCAATCGGGATGTGGAAGCGAGCCGCAAAGTCCTCCTGAGAAAGACCGAGCGCGCGGCGGACAACTTTTACCTGCGGGGTGCGCTTCATGTGCTTGAAGTCTTCCGCCGTAAGCGGCTGCGCGTCCGGATCGCTCAACGCAGCTTCGTGCCGTTCGGTCGTGGTCATCGCATCGAAGCGGCTCCAGTCGTGGGCGGCCCGTTCAGCGTTCTTCTTCGTCAAGATTTAAGCGTTCCTCGCAGGGGTCGCGGCTCGCTAGGCCCCCAACTTCGCCATCACCGCGTCGGACACCTCGAAGTTGGCGTAGACGTTCTGCACGTCGTCGTGCTCGTTGAGCAATTCCATCAGCTTCAAGAGCTTTTCGCCCTTGTCGTCGTCGACCGGCACCGTGTTTTGCGGCTTCCAGACGAGGGCGGCCTTGCGCGGCTCGCCGAATTTCGCTTCCAGCGCCTTGGCGACTTCTCCAAAGCTCGTCTGCGAGGCGTAGATCTCGTGGCCGTCGGGCCCGGAGATCACGTCATCGGCGCCGGCCTCGATTGCGGCATCGAGCATGGCGTCGGCCGAGGCGGCCTTGGCGTCGTACTCGATGACGCCGACATGGTCGAACATGAACGACACCGCCCCGGTTTCGGCGAGGTTGCCGCCCACCTTGGTGAAATAGGAGCGTACGTCGGAGGCGGTGCGGTTGCGGTTGTCGGTGAGCACCTCGACGATCACGGCGACGCCGCCCGGACCATAGCCTTCGTAGCGAATCTCATCGTAGGACTCGGCCTCGTTGCCCTGCGCCTTCTTGATGGCGCGTTCGATCGAATCCTTCGACATGTTTTCGGCCCGCGCGGCGATCATGGCGGCGCGCAGACGCGCGTTCATGGTCGGATCCGGCATGCCGAGCTTGGCGGCCACGGTGATTTCGCGGGCAAGCTTGCCGAACAGCTTGGACTTGACCGCGTCCTGCCGCCCCTTGCGGTGCATGATGTTCTTGAATTGTGAATGTCCGGCCATGGTGATGCTCCTGCCGCCGGCGCGCTGCGCCAGCAATGGCGGCGTCCGAATTTTGCGGCGCCTTATAGGCTGGCGGTCACCGGATTTCAAACCGGCGAACGCACCCGCGACGGGAGGTTGATGCGACCTCCTCCGACCTTTAGGTAGGATTGACGACGCGCAGAGTCATCCGTGCGTGGCGAGATAAGCTTTGCGCGCGAGCGCCGCGCGTGATTGTCCACCTGCGCCTGCTGCGGGGACGACTCGACCAGATGAACGACCGCGCGACCATTCGTGCCATCTATCACTATCCGGTGAAGGGGCTCTCCGCAGAGCCCCTCGCGACGGCGATGCTTGCGCCTCATGCGACCATCGCGGGCGATCGGCGCTTCGCCATCGAGAACGGACCGAGCGGGTTCGATCCCGCGGCGCCCTCCTATCTGCCGAAGCAGCGCTTTCTGATGCTCATGAAGAACGAACGGTTGGCGCGCCTCGATACCCGGTACGACGATGCCACCGACGCGCTCGTGATTCGCGAAGGCGGACAGGAGGCGGCCTGTGGCGATCTCGCGACGACGACAGGCCGCGCCGCCATCGAGCGCTTCTTCGCAGGCTACTGCGCCGATGAGTTGCGCGGGCCGCCGCAGGTCCTCGCCGCGGCCGGCCACAGCTTCTCGGATGTGGCAAAGAAGGTGGTCTCCATCATCAACCTCGCTTCGGTTGCGGCGATCGAAGACATGGTCGGGCAAGGCGTCGATCCGCTGCGCTTTCGCGGCAATCTCTACGTGGACGGCTGGCCCGCGTGGAGCGAACTTGAAGCGGTCGGGCGCGAGATCGCGCTCGGCCCCCGCGCACGCGCGAAGATCGTCAAGCGCATCGTCCGCTGCGCCGCCACCAATGTGGAGCCGGGCACCGGCATCCGCGATCTCACGATCCCGCAAACCTTGATGCAGCATCTCGGCCACATGGATTGCGGGGTCTATGCAGAGGTGATTGCAGCGGGCGAGATCGCGCCGGGCGACGCGATTGTCGCGGCGGACGGCCGGTGACCATGCAGGTGCTTGTCGTCGGTGCCGGCGTTGTCGGCCTCGCCATCGCCCGTCAGGCGGCGCGCGCCGGCCACGACGTGATCGTCGCGGAGGCGGAAGATCACATCGGCAGCGGCACCTCCTCGCGCAACAGCGAAGTGATCCACGCCGGCCTCTATTACCCGACCGGCTCGCTGCGCGAGCGCCACTGCGCCCGCTCACGCCGCATGCTCTACGACTATTGCGCCTCCCACGGCGTGCCGTACAAGAAGGTCGGCAAGCTGGTGGTGGTGAGCCGCGAGGGCGACATTCCCGCGCTGGAGAAGATTTTCGCCCAGGCGACCCGCAACTGCGTCGAGGGCTTGCGCATGATGGAAGCTGCCGAGGCCATCGCAATGGAGCCGGCGCTCGCCTGCGTCGCGGCGTTCCATTCGCCCGAAACCGGCATCATCGACAGCCACCGCTACATGCTCGCGCTGCAAGGCGACTTCGAGGATGGCGGCGGCGTGCTTGCGTTCAACACGCCGGTCAAGAGCCTTGCGCCGGCCACGCAGGGCTGGGACGTGCGGTTCGGCGGTGCCGAGCCGGGCGCGCTCACCGTCGATGCCGTCGTCAATTCTGCCGGCCATGGCGCGCAGGCGCTGGCGCGTGCGACCGAAGGCTATCCGGCCGCGCGCGTGCCGCCGCTCGTTCTCGCCAAGGGCAATTACTTTGCCTACACCGGACGGCCGGTCTTCAGCCGGCTGATCTATCCGGCGCCGGTGCCGGGCGGGCTCGGCATCCACGTCACGCTCGATCTTGCCGGCCGGATGCGTTTCGGCCCCGACGTCCAGTGGATCGACGCCTACGATTTCAACGTCGACCCGGATCGCGTCGCGAGCTTCTACCCGGCGATCCGGACCTATTGGCGGGGACTGCCGGACGGCATGCTCGTTCCCGACTACGCCGGCATTCGTCCAAAACTGTCCGGCCCCGGTGAGCCCGCGGCCGACTTCATGATCGATGGGCCAGGCGAGCACGGACTGCCGGGCCTCGTGCATCTCTTCGGCATCGAGTTGCCCGGCCTTACCGCATCGCTCTCGCTTGCCGAAGATGTCGTCGCAAGGCTCGCGGGTTGAACTGTAGCCCGGATGAGCGAAGCGATATCCGGGGACTGACTTTCAGCTATCGCCTGTCTGATTCACCCCGGACGTCGCTTCGCTCATGCGGGCTACGAGTTCCTGCGAGCTACGCCTGCTACTCGGGCTTGCGCTTGAAATAGCGCATGTCCGGGGGTGGCTGGCCTTCCTTCGTCGGCATCAGGTAGCCGTCGGCGCTGAGCATGTAGGTTTCATTGCCGATCACCACATGCGGATTGTTCTCGGCACAATCGACGAAATCCCACACCGCATTCGGATTGCGCTGATAGCTGCGGGTCACGGTCCATGGCCGCGTCAGCGCATGGTCGATGACGGTGACCTCGTCGTAGAGGAGGTCCTTGTTGGTCTTGTCCTGGAAAATGCGCTCCTTGATGACGGTCTCGCCGTCGCGATGGAGCGGCATGCCGCTGCCTTCGAAGGTGCGCGGGCTCTTGAAGCCGCGAGTTCTCGACCTCGAGCATGTCGTAGCGGCCGTCGCCGTCGACATCGACCCATTTGCCGATGGAGTAGCCGTTGAAGCTCGGCAACAGCTCCTCCGGCCAATCGCGGCCATCGGTGAAGATGCGACGCGAGGTCGTGTAATCGGTCATGTAGTAGGTGATCTTCGGGGTGACGACGAATTCGACCGGGAAGATCGCAACCATCATGCGCGGCATGCCGTGTGGCAGGCAGAGGCCGGTCGGATCACCCGTCAGGCCGCCGACGGCGCGGTCAGCGAGAATCTTTTCAAACAGCGCCTGATATTCCGGCGTCAACGGCGCCTGCTGACCGAGCCCCGGCGGCTTGGTCGGATCCCACGCCGGCGCGACGTTGGCCGGTCGGCGCCATTGGCCCGACCAGTCCGGGAGTTTCGTGGCGTCTTGCGCGTAACCGATCGATACCGCGGTGTTCAGCAATGCAAGGGCCGCGATGAACGCAAAGAGGGCGTGGCGGCGCTGGTAACTCATGGCATTGATCCTGCTGGCTCCGGAACCGATAAGGAACGCGCTTCGCGCGCCTTGGTCGCACGCTGCGACGAGCGGAGAGGCACGATACAGGGTCGGCGGCAGGCTCGGAAGAGCCGCAATTCGCGCTTCCTATCCGAGATGGCACAACAATAGCTCGCGGCGGCCCGGCGTGATAAAAGTGCGAATGGGGGTTGTCATGACGCAGGACGACACAGGCGATCGGCGGCTCGTGCGACTTGTCGCGGCGGCGGGCGCTGCCGTGTGCTTGAGTGCGACCGCGGCGGCAGCGGCGGACTGCTACCCGCATTGCGATTACAATCATTATTACGGGCCGTATGATTTGACCCATGTGCGGCCCGGCCTCTACGCCTATCCAGTGTGCGGGCCGCGGGGGAATTGCGCACCGTACTCGGTTTACCGCTATTCCGGCGTGCCGGGAGGCACGATCGAGATCCGCTTTCCGCGACGGCCGCGGGTCGTGAGGCCTTAAGCCCGTTCACGACCGTGGTTGCGCCAGCGCCGCCGCCAACGCACCGATGTCGTCGAGCCTCTCGCAGCCGAGCACCAGCTCGACGATCCGCTCGGCCGCCGCATCGCTGCAGGTGCCTCGCGCAAGCTTGCGGAATTTCTCCACCACGTCGGCCTCGCTCGCGAATTTCTGCTCGCTCCCGCGCGGCGCCTCGACGGTTTCGGTTTCCGTGGTGCCGTCGGTGAAGTGCACCTCGACGCGGACGAGGTGGCGGAACTTGGCGCCGCGGGCGGTGATCGCTGGATCGTGCAGCACCTCGACCTTTCGGGCGAGGGCAATGCGGCGCGGATCGGTGACGGCGGCCTCGGTGAACTGATCGACGAACACGTCGCCTTCGACGATCAAGGTCGCGATGCAGAACGGCAGGTTCATTTGCGCCGAGGTCAGTCCCTGCGGACGATAGGGCCAGCCGACGTGATCGACGGTTGCCTGCGAGCCGTGGACGACGATGCGCGCAACATCGTCGGCGCGAAACGGCCGACGCGCAGCGATCGCGCGGATGGCGTCGAGGCTCGTGTGATTGCTGCCGACGCAGGAATAAAACTTCAGCGCCACGCCCAGGGTCTCGAAGCGCTCGCCGAGGCCTGCGGTGAGCTCGGCGAGACGGAAGCGGTCCTGCGAGCGCGAGAAGGTCGTGCAGAAGCCGCCATATTCGCTCTCGAACACGTCGACGATCCCGGTGAAGCCCGCCTCAGCCAAGAGCGCGCCATAGAGGCCGCTTTGCGCGGCGCGGCCGGCATGCATGCGTTTCACCATGGCACCGTATTGCGCCGCCATCAGGCCCGACGCCTGCGTCCCCGCGATGCCGAGTGCATGCACCGTCTGCTCTTCCGTCAGCCTCAGCGCAGCGGCAGCGCCGGCCGCCGCCGAGAACACGCCAACGGTCGCGCCGGAGTGCCAGCCCTGGCCGATATGCTCCGGTCCCATGCACAATCCGACACGCGGCCCGATCTCGTAGCCGGCGACGGCCGCGCGCAGGAATTCGCGCCCGCTCATTCCGGGGCGCATTTCGCCGATAGCGATGAGAGGAGGTAGCGTGACCGCGCCCACATGCAGCACGCCGGCACGATGGACGTCGTCAAGCTCGAAGCTCTGCACCAACGTGCCGTTGACGAGGGCAGCGTGCGGCGCCGACAGGCGCTCCTCGGTTCCCCACACGGCGCAGGCAGCGGTGGTGTCGAGGTTGCGCAAGGTCGCGCGCAGGATGCGGCTCCAGGGCAGGGCGGTGCCGTAGAGCGCGCATCCGAAGGCATCGAGAATCAACAGCTTGATGCGCGCGATGACCGCGGCCGGAATGCGCTCATATCGCAGCCCGGCAACGAAACTTGCGATGCCGCGGGTTTGCGGATTGTCGCCGCCGCCGGCGGCGTGGCTCACGCCGAATACCGGCGGTCGCGTGCGAGATAGCCGGCGGTATCAACGACCGCTTCACGCTCCTTGAACGAGGCCATGTCCTCGATCATTGCTGCTGCGCTGCCGTCGCGGGCAATCGCGGCGAGCACGCGCTGCATCGCCTTGATGGCGGCACGCTGGGTGTCGCTTGGAATGATGACCACGTGATAGCCGAATTCCTGCAGGCGCGAAGCGGGCAATAGCGGCGTCTTGCCGCCCTGGAACATGTTGATGAGCTTGAGGCCCGGGAGCCGCCGCGCGATGTCGGCGATCTGTTGCTCCGTGGTCGGCGCCTCGACGAAGATCATGTCGGCGCCGGCCTCGAGGTACGCCGCGGCACGTTCGAGGGCGGCCTCGTAACCTTCGACTGCGATCGCGTCGGTGCGTGCGATGACGATGAAATCCGGATCGTGCAGCGCATCCTTCACTGCGCGCAGCCGTTGCACCATCTCCGCCGCCGGCACCAGCGACTTGTCGTCGTAGTGGCCGCATTTCTTCGGGAAGCCCTGGTCTTCGAGGTGAAATGCCGCAACGCCGGCGCGCTCGAACGCGCGGGCGGCGCGCTGCGCGGTGAGCGCATTGCCGTAGCCGGTGTCGGCGTCCGCGATCAACGGCACCGTGATCGCCTCGACCATTTGGCCGAGCCGCCGTTCGATCTCGTCGGGGGTGAGGAGGCCGATGTCGGGTACGCCGGTCGACCGCGCGATGGCGCCGCCGCTCGCGTAGACTGCGCTGAAGCCGGCCTGCTCGACAAGCCGGGCAGAAAGGCCGTCAAATGCGCCGGGCGCGACGACGATGCCGCCACCGTTGACGAGGCTCCTTAGCTTTGTGGTAGCGCGCACGATGGTCCCGATTGCAGAATGTGATCAAAATTGGCGAAACGTGCTCTAACATGCACGATCGGCGACATCCAGGAGTAGCAACCATTAAATGAGCTGGCTTGGCTGGAAAGTGTCCCGACTGCGCTGAGGATGACACCGTGCTCGCCGCCGTCAAGGCGTGGCCTGGCGGCGGCGGAGCTTGTGGCACCACCTGAGCGACGGCCAGCCTTGACGGCGGCTGTGCGCGGCGTCATCGGCAGTGACAGGTCGGGACGAAGAAACGGTGCTTTCAGTCGAACAAAGAAACGGTTCTTTCTAAGACAGGGTCACGCAACGACGGCGGTGGCTGCGAGCGGATCGTGATGCCGGCTCCACGGGGTTGCGCGAGCCACCACCGTGTTGACGAAGATCAGCAGCTTCCTGGCACACGCGACGAGGGCGACTTTGTGCAGCTTGCCGGCGGCGGTCAGCCGTTTGTAGAGGGCGATAAGCTGCGGATTCCATCGCTGCGAGGCCGGCAGGGATGCGGTGTAGAGCGCCGCACGCAGCCGCTCGCGTCCGCCGGCGATATGACGGGCGCCCACACGGTCGCCGCTGTCATCGTCGTAGGGCGCAAGTCCCGCCAGCGCCGCGGCTTGCTCGCGACTGAGGCGGCCGATCTCGGGCATGCGCACCAGGATGGCAACCGCAGTCTTGCGCCCGACGCCATCGACGCTTTCGATCAGATCGAGCCGCTCGGCGAGATCGGGATGCTGGCGGATGGCCGCCGTCAGTGCCTTGAGTTCGCTTCTCTCGCGCTGTTTGAGGCGAGCAATCTCTTCGGCCCAGAACTGCCGGATCCGGGCGTCGCGGCAGGTCTCGATCCGGTTCTTGATGCGGGCAATATCATCCTTGAGCTGATCGATCAGCGTCAGATGCACGGCAAAGGGCGCCAGCCGCGGATCGGGCGGCGCATGGATCTTCTTGGCCGCTGTCGTGCAGCTGGCGATCAAGGCGGCATCGATCTTGTCGTTCTTGGCCCGTTGCAGATGAAACTCTGCATAGGCCCGTACCTGCAAGGGCTGAAACACGATCACAACGAACCCATGGCGCCGCAGCTCGGCCACCACAGCCTGCTCGTAGCCGCCGCTTGCCTCAATCCCGACCCGGGTGACCCGATGCCCCCGCAGCCACGTCAACAGCGCGTCATGGCCGGCAGGCGCATTGTCCACCTGCAGGCGCTGCGAACAACCATCGAGCGCAATGTCGAGCTTACGTTTGCCGGTATCGATCCCGGCGCAAATCATGGTACCTTGAGCCATCTTCGTCGACCCTTCCTTGTATGCGAACCCTTGGTTCCATGAACCATCCGGGTGCGGATGAAGTGCCGATCGCGATCTTGCTACGAAGGTCAGCCCTTGCGGGCTCCGGTGCGCATCGATCCGATCGATCGGCGGCTTGGCCCGGATGGCCATCCGGGCCAAGCCATTCCTCACGGAACGAGGCCCAGTCTAATCGCGCGCGCTAATACAAGGGTGCGCAAAGCCAACGGGTCCGGCCTTTGGCCGGCCCGATGACAGGCTGCGCGTGCGCACCGATCCTGAGGATGCGAACAGGTGCGCACGCGCGGACACGTCCGCGCTTTGCACACCCTACGTGTCGAGCAGCCGCTACAGCGCCGGCCACAAGCGGCGGGCAGCTTCGCGGAGACCAACGCGCGTGGCGGTCTCTGCGTCTCGCACCACGGCGCGGCGTCCGGCTGCGGTGATTGCGTGCGCCAAGCGCGCCGGCTCCGAGCACGATCACCTCTGGATCGGAGCCGTCCGCGAGCGACGCTCCAACCTCGGCGCCGATGAGGAGACCGGAAAGCCAAGCCGCGGCGGATGCGCCGGTTCGCCCGAACAGGAGTTCGCCGGCGCGAACCGCGAAAGCGGATGCCAAGACCTTGGCCGGTTCATCGAGGCCGGCGCGTACGCCCGCGGCGAAATCCGGGGCCGCGGTCACGTCGTGGTCTCCCCCCATTGTGTGCCGCAACACCGAATGCCCGCACAGCAGCGCGTAGACTTCTCCCGTCATCACCGTGCGGAAATCAGCAACGCGGCCCGCCGAGAGCCGAACCCACTTGCTGTGGGTGCCGGGAATCACCACGAAAGCGGACATTGGCCCGCTCCCAACAGACAGGCCGAGCAACTGCGTCTCCTCGCCCCGGATAACATCGGGATGGCGCGGGTCGCGCCGGCTGAGGCCCGGCATGATCCGCACGTCGAGCCTGCCGCAGGGAACTCGGATAGCGCGGTGCGCGACGTCAGCGACATCAACCGGAACGTCGACATAAGGCGCCTCGCGCCAGCCTTGCCGCGCCCCGACCATGCCGCACATGATGACGGGGAAGCCGCGCTTTGCGGCGCCATCCGGATCGATGCCGAGTTCGGCAAGATGCGCGCGCAGCACGCCCTCAAAACCTTGCGGATCTACGGCTGCCATGCCCTCCGTGCTGCGCCGCTCGGCGATCACTGCACCGGCTCGATCCATTATCCAGATGCGAAGGCTGGTGGTTCCCCAATCAACCCCGATCATCGCGGGCTGCGCGGGCCTTCCTGCCGTGCCCTCCCTCACAGCGAGAGCTGCGATGCCATGCCGAGGACGGCGCGGACCTTGCGCGCGAGCTCGCTCCCGGTGACCGGCTTCTGGATCATCTCGACGCCCGGATCGAGCCGGCCATTGTGGACGATGGCGTTGCGCGAATAGCCGGTCATGTACAGCACTTTGAGACGCGGGTGTTGGGATAGCAGTCTGTCCGCGAGCTCGCGCCCGTTGGCGCCCGGCAAGACGACGTCAGTCAGCAGCAAGGCGAAAGTCCGGTTCCCGGATATTTCAAGCGCCCGCTCTGCCGTTGGAGCTTCGTCGACGAGATAGTTCATGGCGCGTAATGTTTCGACGACATAGCTGCGCACCTGATCGTCATCCTCCACCACAAGCACGGCCTCGCCGGTTGCTGCGAGATCGGCCAATGCCGGACTGTCCATCGGCGTCTCCGCGGTGGCAGGACCGGCGATACGAGGCAGGTAGACCTTCACAGTCGTGCCCTGGCCGATTTCGCTGTAGATCTTCACGTGGCCGCCGGATTGTTTCACGAAGCCGTAAACTTGGCTGAGGCCCAAGCCGGTGCCTTGGCCCGCCGGCTTGGTGGTGAAGAACGGCTCGAAGGCGTGGTCGATCAGTTCCTGCGACATGCCGCGACCGGTGTCGGTGACCGCGATCATCGCATATTGGCCCGGCCGTACGTCGGGCTGGCTGCGGCAATAGGCTTCGTCGAGATAGGCATTGCCGGTCTCGATCGTCAGCTTGCCGCGGTCCGGCATCGCGTCGCGCGCATTGAGCGCGAGGTTGACGATCGCAGCCTCGATCTGGGGCTGGTCCGCTTCGACTGTCCACAAACCGGGCGTGGTGACCACCTCGGATGAAATGGTTTCGCCAAGCGAACGGGAAAGGAAATCCGACAGGCCGGATACGACTTTGTTGAGGTCGAGAGGGCGGGGATTGAGCGGGGCCTTGCGGGAGAAGGCCAGCAGCCGCTGGGTCAGCGCTGCCGCCCGCCGGGCCCCCTGCATCGCGTTGCCGATATTGCGCGCAAGCTTTGCCTGGCCGATCTCGGTGCCGGCGTCGATCATTCGCTGCAGAGCTTCAAGATTTCCCATGATGATCATGAGCAGATTGTTGAAGTCGTGAGCAACCCCGCCGGTCAGATGGCCGACCGCGTCCATCTTCTGGGACTGACGCATTGCGCCTTCCGCCGCTTCACGCCGATCCTGTTCGTCATAGAGGCGATGCGTCCGTCGCAGCACGACGGCGACGGCAAAGAACAGAAACAGTGTCGCCGGGATGCCAAAGATCAAATGCGGTGCCATTCCCTCGATCCAGTCGCGATAGATCGCGGCCGTCTCGATCCCGGCACTCACGTACAGCGGATAGCCCGGCAGGCGATGCACGCCGAAACGGCGCCTGATGCCGTCGACTTCCGAAACGACGGTGTAGAAGCCGGCCTCAGGGTTCGCCGCGATGGTTCGTCTGAAACCGCTGTTCGCATCGAGTCGGATCTCGCGTTGCGGCGGCTGGGGATAGCGCGCGAGCATCGTCCCGTCCGCCCGAAACAACGCGTATTGCACGCCTGGCCCGGTGACGATCCGCGAATAGAAGCGGCCGAACGCGCTCGGCATCAACGACACTTCGATGACGCCCCGAATGGCGCCGCCGGACGTGCGCGCCTGGCTGACCGGGAAAAAAGTTTGGCCGCCAAATAGCGAATCGCGAATGCCTCCCACGTAGGTGCCTTGATAGCCCTCGAGCGGCGCGCGTACATAGTTTTCCTGCGAATAATCCATTGATTGAGGTGCTGGAAACACCGAGGTGGCGACAAGCGGTCGCCCGGCGGCATCGAACAGCCAAATCGATTGCGCTTCGGGAAGCGCCTTGAGCAGGGCGGCCAATCGATCGCGGATTGCAGCTTCGTTCTGCCTGATCTCGTCATCCGTGCGCCCGTCAAGCAACTCCTGGGTAGCAGCGATCGTCAGATTGACGGATTGCAAAATCCTGAGCGCCTGCTCCTGGGTGACATCAATCGACCGGTCGATGCGCTCGTCGGCAAGAGCAAATGTACCGTGATAGCTGACGGTGCTCGCAACGGCGAAGAGCAGAATGGGGATCGCCAGTGCCGCAACCATCAATATCCGCAGCCACCGCAGAGTGGCCGCACGATTGGCGCGGTCCTCAGTAGGGTGGGGGACATTAGCAATTCGTGCCGGCGAAGCGCTCGACGGCCGAGCGTCGCGGACCGGTTCAAAATTCATGTTGCCAACCCGGCGAATTCCTCAGCTGAGCTCCGCATGTACGACCAGTCACGGCCGATCACTGCGGCAATAAATATCACCGCTGCATCTATAAAGTGAAATAGCTGTAAGCCGATAGTGGCCGGAAGCACAATCTGCCGCAGCGTCGCTGCGCCAAAGGGCCGGCTCATACCAATGTCGAAAACCACACACATGGTCGAGGTACTGGCTGTGCGTTAATTCATCCGGGCGGCGCGGCGTTATGGGCGACCTTCCCGGATAAGGCGCGATGCCTGTTGCAGGTCGATTCGCGGCCGCCGAAACTGCAGCGCGATATTCGAAAACAGTGTACCTGCAACGCGGACGGCGAGAGGCGGGTGACGCCGGCGGCCAAAGTGTCCTATCAAGCGCAAGAATGACGCAACACCAGTCGCATCGCTTTGCGGTCGCTCCGATGATGGAGTGGACCGACCGCCACTGCCGGTTCTTCCACCGGCTGCTGACGCGGCGCGCGCTGCTCTATACCGAGATGATCACCACCGGGGCCGTGCTGCATGGTGATGTTGCGCGGCTGCTGCGCCACGATCCATCCGAACACCCCGTCGCAGTGCAGCTTGGCGGCTCCGACGCGGGCGAGCTTGCGCGTGCCGCGCGCGTCTGCGCCGACATGGGGTTTGACGAGGTCAATCTCAATGTCGGCTGCCCGTCGGACCGTGTGCAGAACGGCCGCTTAGGCGCGTGCCTGATGGCCGAGCCGCAACTCGTCGGCGACTGCGTCGCGGCGATGAAAGCCGCGATCACTGTGCCGGTGACCGTGAAGTGCCGCATCGGCATCGACGACCAGGATCCCGAGATTGCGCTCGACACACTCGCCGACGCCGTCGCGGCGGCGGGGGTCGACCGCCTCATCGTCCATGCACGCAAGGCTTGGCTCGCGGGACTTTCGCCGAAGGAGAACCGCGAGGTGCCGCCGCTCGATTATGCCAGGGTCTATCGCTTGAAGGAGCGGCGCCCCGATCTCCTCATCGTGCTCAACGGCGGCATCGAGACGCTGTCGCAAGCGTCGGCGCACCTTGCCCATGTCGATGGCGTCATGATGGGTCGCGCTGCCTACAAGGAGCCCTGGCGGCTCGCGGACGTCGACCCGACGATATTTGGAATGCCGGCGCCCGTTTGTTCGGCACGCGAGGCGGCGGAAGCGCTGATCCCTTATCTCGAGCGCGAGATTGCCGCTGGCGCCCGGGCCAATTCGATCCTGCGGCATGTGCTGGGATTGTTCCAGGCCGTGCCCGGGGCGCGCGCCTTCCGGCGCCACCTCGCCACCATGGCGGTGCGCCCCAGCGCCGGAGCCGAGGTGCTGCGCGAGGCTGTCGCGTTCGTCGCGGTCGAACGCGCGGCTGCGGTTACGGAGCCGGTCGAGAGCGCCGCCGCGTGATAATCCCTGTGCCCCGTGTTTACGGCCCGCGATGATTCTCGGCGTGCCCTTCAGCGAAATCGCACTCCTCGTCGCTGCAACCGCGGCCGGCGCGGTAGCGACCGGCATCCTCGCCGGGTTGTTCGGCATCGGCGGCGGCGGCGTTATCGTGCCGGTGCTTTACGAGGTGTTTCGCGCGCTCGGCGTCCCCGAGGATGTCCGGATGCAGCTCTGCATCGGCACGTCGTTCGCCATCATCGTGCCGACCACCTTCCGCTCCTATTTCACCCACCGCACCAAAGGCGTTGCGCTGCCTGACGTGGTGCGCCGATGGACAATTCCCGCGATCCTCGGCGTCGCGAGCGGCGCGGCGATTGCGGCGGTGGCGCCGGCCGTGGTTTTCAAGCTCGCATTCGCCATCGTCGCCGGCATCATTTCGACGAAGCTGCTGTTCGGCCGCGAATCCTGGCGGCTGGCCGACGATTTGCCGCAGGGACCGGCGATGCTGCCGTTCGGCTATCTGATCGGACTTTGCTCTTCGCTCATGGGGGTCAGCGGCGGCTCGCTGTCGAACATCATCATGACGCTCTACGGAAAATCGATCCATGCCGCGGTCGCAACCTCGGCCGGGCTCGGCGTTCCGATCGCCGTCGTCGGCGCTCTCGGCTTCATGCTGGCAGGACTTCCGCACCAGAGCGAATTGCCGCCGCTGTCGATCGGCTACGTATCGCTCATCGGCTTCGCGGTAATGGCGCCGATCTCGAGCTATGTCGCGGCATTCGGCGCCAAGCTCGCGCACGCAACGCCGCGTCGTCGCCTGGAAATCATCTTCGGCCTGTTCCTCGGGGTCATGTCGGCGCGATTCCTGATCAGCGCGTTGTGAGTTGAGCGTGCCGGCCGCTCATCGTTCTTTATTGTCTGCTCTCACCCTCGCCGCGCATGACGAGGCGGTCGCCGCGGACCTCCCAACTCTGGAGCCGGGACAGGAAGCTCATTCCGAGCAGGCTCGTTTTGAGGGCGCCGGGCTGGGCGATCAGTGCCGGCACCGCGCGTTCGACAATATTGCCGACGGACATGCGGTCGATCGTTGCTGCCGCCGCCTGCGTGCGGCCGTTCGCGGTTTCGACCGAGACCGTGTACTTGATCATTTCCGCCGGCAAGCCTGCGGCGATGGCGGCCTCGCGCGTCAGCATCACGGTGCTGGCGCCGGTGTCGAGCACCATCGGCACGCGCGCCCCATTGACGGTCATGTTGACCTGGAAGTCGCCGCCGCGCGCACGCGCGATCTCGACAGTCTGGCCCCGGGCAACGGCGCGGCCGGGGATCAGTTCCGCCATGATGCGATCGCTGAGATCGCGCAGCTCGTTGCGATAGGAATAGCCGGCGACCAATATCAGCGCGATGATCACCCACAGCAGAACGGACTGGATCGCTTCCGCGAAGTGGTTGCGAAACAGCCGCATCGCCACGCTGCCGACCAGAACGAGGAAGCCGACCTTGTAGACCAACGAGATCAGATCATCTTGCCCGAGGCCGGTCACGGCCTCGCCATGGGTTGCCACCACCACGATCAACCCGATGATGATCGCGAGCATCACCAGGGCTTTGACGTTCCCGCTCAATTTGCTCTCCAACCGCGCTCAATGACCATTATGGCGAGGAACCCTGCCGATCAAGGCGGCGGCTGTGGATTGCCGGCAGCCCCGAGCGCGGTTCCGACGACTGCGCCGCCTGTTGCGTTGCGGGTACCGCGGCGCATATAGAAACGCAGCCTGCGCTGTTCGCAGGGGATCGAAGGAGGTCGGATTGGGTACGCAAATTTCGTTGACCGCTTCGGATGGGTTCAAGCTCGGTGGTTATCGTGCCGAGCCGTCAGGCAAGCCCAAGGGCGGCCTCGTCGTCATCCAGGAGATTTTCGGCGTCAATCATCACATCCGCGCCCTCTGCGATCGGTTCGCCGCGCTGGGTTACACCTCGGTCGCGCCGGCGGTGTTCGATCGGATGACGCCGAATTTCGAATGCGGCTATTCGCCCGAAGAAATCGAGAAGGCGCGCGGCTTCATCCCGAAGATCGACTGGGCGGCGATGATGCGCGACACCGCGGCGGCGATCGATTCCGTCAAGGGCGCCGGCAAAGTCGGCATCGTCGGCTACTGCATGGGGGGGAGCGTCGCCTTCCTTGCGGCCGCCAATCTCGATGGGCTTGCCTGCGCGATCGGTTATTACGGTGGTGCCATTGCCAAGAATGCGGACAAGAAGCCGAAGGCGCCCACCATGTTGCACTTCGGCGAGCAAGACCAGTCGATTCCGATGACGGACGTCGAGCTGATCAAGCAGAAGCGGCCGGATTGCGAAATCTATGTCTACCAGGGCGCCGGCCACGGCTTTTCGTGCGACGAGCGCGGCAGCTTCAACGAAGCCGCCCACCAGGAGGCACTCAAGCGCACCACGGGCTGGCTGACGAAATACGTCGGCTGAGCCGCCGGCTCGGCTCTTACTTGCGACGTGAAGAGAAAGGGCGCGACGGCGCCCTTTTGCTATAGCCAGCGTTCGCTGACGACGATGGTGTCGCCGGGCCGGATCGTCGTGGTCACTGGGACATTCTCACGAATCACGACGCCGGCGGTCGGGTGGCTCACATCGACGTTGTAGCGGAAGGCGCGCGGGGTGAAACCGCCGGCGATCGCGACCGCGGTTTCGACCGTCATGTTCGGCACATAGGGGTATTGCCCCGGAAATACGACTTCGCCCAGGATGAAGAACGGGCGATAGAGTTCAACTTCCACGGCCAGATGAGGCTCGCGGATGTAGCCTTGGCGTAACCGCGCCGCGATCGCCGCTGACAATTCGGTCGTCGTCCGGCCGCGGGCCTGCACCGGTCCGATCAGTGGCATGGTGACGCTGCCGGCGGCATCGACGGAATAGCTGTTGGTCAGCCCATCCTGGCCGAACACCACGATGCGCAATCGATCGCCTGAATCAAGCGTGTAGACAATTGGTGCGGGTGGCGAGGGTATCGCGATCGCAGTGATCGGCCCCCCCAGCGGGGGCGCGGAAAAGCTCGTCGGATCGGCCACGGGAATTCCCGGCAGCCCGTCGAAGGTGACGCAAGCCGAAAGCACCGGCAGCATCAGGAAGACAAAGACGAGGCGGGAACGCCACATGCGCAATCCGGCGGTTCAACTGACCTCTAACCGGATTAGAGATTTATGGTTAAAAATCCCTGACTGCGCCCAAAGAGGACGCCGGCACGCCGTAACAGCGCACCGGCGTCCTGTACGATTTTCTTAGGCTACCGCGGCACCGAGCCCGATCGGACAGCTCACGCCGGTCCCGCCAAGCCCGCAGTAGCCGCCGGGATTCTTGGCGAGATACTGCTGGTGGTAGTCCTCGGCGAAGTAGAACTCGGGCGCAGGCAGAATCTCGGTCGTGATCGGGCCATAGCCCTTGCCGGCGATTGCCTTTTCGTACGCCGCCTTGGACGCTTCCGCCGCTTGGCGTTGCGCCGGCGAATTTACATAGATGCCGGAGCGGTACTGAGTACCGACGTCATTGCCCTGGCGCATGCCCTGGGTCGGATCGTGACTCTCCCAGAAGGTTTTGAGGAGCTTGCCATACGAGATTTTCTTGGGGTCGAAGACGACGAGCACGACCTCGTTGTGACCGGTGCGGCCGGAGCACACTTCCTCGTAGGTCGGGTTCGGAGTGAAGCCGCCGGCATAGCCGACCGCCGTGACATAGACGCCGTCCTCAAGTTCCCAAAACTTTCGTTCGGCGCCCCAAAAACAGCCGAGCCCGAAAATTGCGGTCTCGAGGCCCTCCGGATAAGGTCCCTTCAGCGGGTGCCCGTTGACGAAGTGACGGGACGCAGTGGGGATGGGCTCCTTGCGGCCGGGAAGCGCCGTCGCCGCGGTGGGCATCTCCGCGCTTTTCCTGAACATGAACATCTCGCTCTCCCTCGCGATGTCGTTGATGTCGCTTCATTTCGCGACGCTAATATAAGCGTGCTGCGACCGCTTCGCACCGGCGCCGCCATCACATCTTCGCCAGGACAGAGGATTCCTTGATGCGCCGCTAGCGGGCGTAGCCGATCAGCGGTTTCTTGCGTCGGCCCAGCAGCAGCAGGATCGCGCCGATGATCGTAAAGGCGATGAAGACCGGCCCGTTGAGGATCGTCACCATCCCCGGATCCCACAACCAGGGCGTCGTATGATCCACGATGAACGGCTGAAGCTGCTGCAGGCTTCTTGGACTGACCAGCGTCCAGATTTCGCTGACCTTCGTGTAGACGATCGTGTTGGCGGCAATGGATTTGGTGCCGTCATAAATGAAAAACACGAAAGCTGCCGCGAGAAACAACAGCCCGAGCATCCGAAACAGAAAACGGATCATGTCAACCGCCGCCGCTTGATGAAAATGCGCTGATACCGAAGGCCCCTTCAGGGGACGGGATTACTCTCCGGCGAGGTCGCATTCAACTGCCCTCGCGTCGAAAGCTGGTGTCACCAAAAACGCCAGCGATGTTGCAGTGCGGTCATGCATGACACGGCAGCGCTGTTGCGGGGCTATATGTCTTGAGCAGACGGTGTGGCTTCCGCTAAGTTCCGCCGCCGCGTTCGCAGGCGGCGTCTGGAGTCAAAATGCCTGGTAAAACCCGCGGCCGCGGCAACCGGCCGACCTTCACCGATCAGGAGGCGCTGCTTTTTCATAGCCAAGGCCGCCCCGGCAAGCTCGAAGTGGTGGCCACCAAGCCGATGGCGACGCAACGCGACCTATCGCTTGCCTATTCGCCCGGCGTCGCCGTGCCGGTGCTCGCCATTGCCGAGAACGAAGCCCTCGCTTTCGAATACACCACCAAGGGCAATTTCGTCGCCGTCATTACCAACGGCACGGCCATCCTCGGCCTTGGAAATCGCGGCGCGCTCGCAGCGAAGCCGGTGATGGAAGGCAAGGCAGTGCTGTTCAAGCGCTTTGCCGATATCGACTCGATCGATCTCGAGGTTTCGACCGAGGACCCGGACGAGTTCATCAACTGCGTCAAGCTGCTCGGCAAAAGCTGGGGCGGTATCAACCTCGAGGACATCAAGGCCCCCGAATGCTTCATCATCGAGCAAAGGTTGCGCGAACTGCTCGACATCCCGGTATTCCATGACGACCAGCATGGCACCGCGATCATCGCATCGGCGGGTCTTCTCAATGCGCTCGATCTCACGGGACGGGACATTGCGAATACGCGCCTCGTCTGCAACGGCGCCGGTGCTGCCGGCATCGCCTGCCTCGAGCTTTTGCGCGCCATCGGTTTCCGGCCCGAGAATCTCATCCTGTGCGACACCAAGGGCGTGATCTACGAAGGCCGCACCGAGGGCATGAACCAATGGAAATCGGCCTTCGCCATGAAGACCTCCGCGCGCAGCCTCGCTGATGCACTGGAGGGCGCCGACGTTTTCTACGGCCTGTCGGTCAAGGGTGCCGTCAGCAAGGAGATGGTGAAGTCGATGGCGCCCAATCCGATCATCTTCGCCATGGCCAATCCCGATCCCGAGATTACGCCTGAGGAGGTCGCGGAGGTGCGCGAGGACGCCATCATGGCGACCGGGCGCTCCGACTACCCGAACCAGATCAACAATGTGCTGGGCTTTCCCTACATCTTCCGCGGCGCTCTCGACGTGCGTGCCACGACCATCAACATGGAGATGAAGATCGCCGCCTCCCGCGCGCTCGCCGACCTCGCCCGCGAGGACGTGCCGGACGAGGTCGCGTCCGCCTACGGAGCGCGGCCGAAATACGGACCCGAATACATCATCCCGGTGCCGTTCGATCCGCGTCTTATCTTTGCAGTCCCCCCCGCGATCGCCAAGGCCGCCATGGATACTGGCGTCGCCCGCAAGCCGATCACCGACATGAACCTGTATCGCGAGCAATTGCGCTCGCGACGCGATCCGGCGGCAGGCGTCTTGGCCCGAATCTTCGCTCGCTTGCGGCAGGAGCCGAAGCGCGTCGTCTTCGCCGAAGGCGAGGAGGAGCAGGTCATTCGTGCTGCCGCGAGCTTCGTTCACCAAGGCCTTGGCAGCGCCATCCTGGTAGGGCGGGAAGACCGCGCCCGCGAAACCGCCAAGAATACCGGCATCGAGCTCGGGCATGGCATCGAGATTCACAACGCCCGGCTGTCGCACCGCAATGCCGCCTATGCCGCCTATCTCTACGAACGGCTGCAGCGCAAGGGCTATCTGCCGCGCGATTGCCAGCGCCTCGTCAACCAGGACCGCAACCATTTTGCTGCCTGCATGGTGGCGCTCGGCGACGCCGATGCGATGGTCACCGGCGTCACCCGCAACTTCTCCGGCGTGCTCGAAGACGTCCGGCACTGCATCGACGCCAAGCCGGGCCACCGCGTGATGGGCGTGTCGCTGGTGCTCGCACGAGGACGCGTAATCCTGGTTGCGGACACCGCGGTGACCGAGATGCCGGATGCCCAGGAGCTTGCGGCGATCGCGGTCGAGGCGGCCGCCGTTGCGCGCAAACTCGGCTACGAGCCGCGGCTCGCCTTGCTGGCGTTCGCGACCTTCGGCCATCCGCCGGGCGATCGCGCCGCGCGGGTCCAGGAAGCGGTCCGTATTCTCGACCAGCGGCGTGTCGGCTTCGAATATGACGGCGAGATGTCGGCCGACGTCGCGCTCAATCCCGAGCTGATGGCGGCCTATCCGTTCTGCCGCCTGTCCGGCCCGGCCAACGTGCTGATCATGCCGGCGTTCCACTCCGCGGCGATCTCGACCAAGATGCTCCAGGAACTTGGCGGGGCGACCGTGATCGGGCCTTTGCTCGTCGGCCTCGACCGCTCGGTGCAGATCGTCGGGCTGTCCGCCAAGGATACCGATCTCGTCAACATGGCCGCGGTCGCGGCGTACGGGATCAGCGGATGATGCGGTTCGCGGAGCGTTCGGAGTTCAGTTTGACCTGACAACCTTTGACCTGACGACCTTTGACCTGACAACCTGGGAGATCGACATGGCACGGCTTGCGGAAGTCATTGCCGCTGTCGCGACCGCGACCGACGGCTCCGGTGCACCGGACACGGCGCGCTCGGTTGCGCTTGCCCGCTTCCTCCTCGACCATGGCTGCGATGGCCTCAACGTGCTTGGCACCACTGGCGAAGCGACCTCCTACAGCGTTTCGCAGCGCCAGGCCGTGATGAACGCCTACAAGGCCGCCGGCCTGCCGCTCGACCGCATGATGGTCGGGACCGGCGCCGCTGCAACCGCCGACGCCGTCGCGCTGACCCGCCACGCCGCGGAACTCGGCTTCGGCGGCGCGCTGGTGCTGCCGCCGTTCTATTACAAGGGCGTGCCGGATGATGGCCTTGCCGCCTATGTGGCGACCATACTTGCCGCGAGCGCGCAACAACCGACCCCGCTCTATCTGTATCACTATCCGCAATTGGCGGGCGTACCGTGGTCGCCGGCACTGATCCGGCGCCTCCTTAGCTGCCCACCGCGGTCGCATCGTCGGCCTCGAAGAATTCGTCCGGCGATATGGCGTACGCAAAGGAAGCCGCCGCGATCGATCCGGCGTTCAAGGTCTTTCCGTCAACGGAGGCGGTGCTGCCGCAGGCCCGCGCCGGCACCTTCGCTGGCTGCATCTCGGCGACGGCGAACCTCAATGCCGATTTGTGCGCGCGCGCCTTTCACGACGGCGATACGGCGGCTCATGACGCCGCGGTCGCGATCCGCAGGTTGTTTGAGGGACGACCGCTGGTGCCCGGGGTCAAGGCGCTGCTCGCCCATATCCATGGCGACGCAGGTTGGGGAGCGGTGATGCCTCCGCTTGCCGCGTTTCCTGCGGCCGACCGTCTCGCGGTGATCGCGGGCTACGACCAGATCCGGTCGAAGCGGGTCGCCTGAGCGCTATGAGCGCTGGCGGGTCGCGTGATCTTGATCAACGCGGTGCCAACGGGATGCCAAGTCAGCGTTGACGCTGGCTCACCCTCCAATTATAAGCCTTTCCAACTTGCGGCGGCGGTCATGCCGCCGCTGTCGTTTGCGACGGCGCTGATGCGCCCGCAGCCAACATCGCAACCCAGGGCTTCAGGGATACCCGGATGGCGAATACCAAATCGGCCAAGAAGGCCACCCGCAAGATCGCGCGGCGCACCGAGATCAACAAGGCGCGCCGCTCGCGGATGCGGTCGTCATTGCGCCACATTGAGGATGCGATCGCATCCGGCAACAAGACTGCCGCACAGGCGGCGTTGGTCGCGGCCGAGCCCGCCCTCATGCGTGCTGCCCGGACCGGCATCATTCATAAGAAAGCGGCAAGCCGCAAAGTATCGCGGCTGACCCATCGGATTGCCAAGCTCGGCAGCTGATTGCGTCGCGCGACAACGCGACCGTAGCGGGTCGCGGCCATTCTTTATTCTGTGATAATCTGGTGTGCCGGCTGGCGCCGCGCGCCCGCGCGATCTATTGTATCTTTATAAAGATACGAGGCTATGTGACATTGTTGCAGCTATAGTGGCCATTTAGTCACATACCGATAATAAATTCTTCATAAAGCTCAGATCAGCGTTCAAGGCACTTGACGCCTTAATTGCGATTTTCCGTTTACCACCCGAGGGTTACCCTGTCGGTTTGCACAGAAAAAAACTCGCTATGACAATATGTTATCGAGTAAGGCCGGAGCGGGGGTTTTAGAACGAGTTTGCCTTCCTGCTGCCGCGAAATTTCTTTTTTCGTGCCGCGGTCGCTTTGTTCCAAACCTCATAGATGCTCGCGAAACTAAATTACGTCCGAAAATTCAGGGATTTGCGCCATTCACTCAAAGGCGTGGTGATTGCAGGAATTGAGCATCCGGCGCCTGCAACTGCGATTGGATTGTCGGCGTCGTTTGCTGGGCCATCACACCCGCGTTATGAATTTGTTGTCTCGGATCGAGGCCAGTTTGTCAGTTGAGTGGCGTGTTGCTTACGAAGTAGTTGGGTTTCTGGCGGGGTCCTTCGTTGTAGCTGAAGAATGCTGCAAGAAGGTCTGAGCGGGTAACTGCGACAAATCATACAATTACACTCTCCGATGCGGGGCTAATTCAGATTCACATCGGCGGGGATTGAGATGTCGCGCGTGTTCTACTTGCGAGCACTTGGCGACGTCGCATCAGGGAGACAAGAGGCCCATGACTAAGTTGCGGCATTTTTATGATTCCTTGCCCGGCTTGCCACTTGCAACCGATGCCACGCAATCCGGTTCGATAGAGCCGATCTCCCCGTCCGCTTTGCCCTCCAGATATCTCGGCAACGGCCCCCCAGCGGCCGGCTAAGCGCTTCTCGTTCTTTTCCTTTCATTTTGGGCGAAGGGCCTCGTCTTCGCCTTTCATCCGGTGGCGGCGCCTTGCGCAAGCAGGGGACGGCGCTGCTGTCGTCCCAGCCATCGCGCCAAAAAAGGTCAAAACCAAAATGAATCAAACTTCGGAATGCTGGTCACGCGTCAAAGGGCGGTTGCGTGCCGAAGTGGGCGAGGCGGTCTACACAAGTTGGTTTGCTCGCATGGAACTCGAAGGCGTCGATGCCGACACCGCGCGTATTTCGGTGCCCACCCGCTTCCTCAAGAGCTGGATCCAGTCTCACTACGTCGAAAAGCTCTTGTCGTGCTGGCAAGTCGAGGAGCCTGCGGTGCGGCGCATCGACCTGTCGGTGCGCTCGGCGGTGATCCGCAACAATACGCCCTGCGCGATCCAGCTCGCGGCGGCCGTCGTGGCGCGGCAGGAGAAGCGCGAGGTCAATCACGCGCCGGTTGAAGCGAGACCGACGGTGTTGGCGCTTGCTCCGGTTGCCGCCGACGCCAATGGCGGCTCGCCGCTCGATCCGCGTCTGACGTTCGAAATCCTTTGTGGTCGGGCGCTCGAATACGCTCGCCTTCGCGGCCTGCAAGCAAGTGGCAACGGCGCGCCGCACCGACGCGGTGATGTTCAATCCGCTGTTCATCCACGCCGGCGTCGGGCTCGGAAAGACCCATCTCTTACAGTCGGTCACGGTGAAGATCAATGCAATGGGCGAGCGCAACGCCCTCTACCTCACCGCGGAACGCTTCATGTATCGGTTCGCTTCTGCGCTCAAGAATCAGAACGCGCTGGCGTTCAAGGACATATTGCGCGGCATCGACGTCCTGGTCATCGACGACCTGCAGTTCCTCACCGGCAAGCACAGCCAGGCTGAATTCTCCCACACGCTGAATTCGTTGCTCGACGCCGGCCGGCAGGTCGTGGTGGCGGGTGACCGGCCGCCGACCGATCTCGAGAGCCTGGACGAACGCGTGCGGTCGCGCTTGGCGGGCGGGCTCTGTGTCGAAATCGGCATCCTTGGCGAAGAATTGCGGCTTGAGATCCTGTCAGGCCGCGTCAACGCGGCGCGCGCGCATCATCCGGGCTTCGACGTGCCGGCGCCGGTGCTCGCCTATATCGCGCGTACCATCACCCACAACGGCCGCGATCTCGAAGGCGCGCTGAACCGGCTTCTCGCCCACAGCAAGCTCACGAGCCAACCGATCACGCTCGAACTCGCCGAACGCGAACTGCGCGATCTGGTGCGTCCGGCGGAGCTCAAGCGCGTTCGCATCGAGGACATCCAGCGGGTGGTTGCCCGCCGCTACAACGTCAGCCGCAGCGACTTATTGTCGTCCCGCCGCACCGCGAACGTCGTGCGGCCGCGTCAGATTGCGATGTATCTCGCGAAGACCTTGACCTTGCGCTCGCTTCCCGAGATCGGCAGGCGCTTCGGCGGACGCGATCACACCACCGTGCTGCACGCGGTGCGCAAGATCGAAACGCTGATCGGCCAGGACACCTCGCTCGCGGCGGAGATCGAGGCCCTCAAAGGCCAGTTGCAGACCGAAACCTGCAACTGAACCCGGTTCGGAGCCCTGTTCCGGCTTGTCCCCACTTTCTGACGGCGACGGCCGCGTCCAATATCGACATTGGCGCGGCAGTTGCCGATATTCAGGCCCCTGCGCGGGCCAGCCGGCTCGCGCGGCCGCGTTCCGCGGGTGCCTCGCAATCCTGGCATCGCGATCTCTTCGCCATCTCGGTAGGGGAGGGGAACCGGCCCGGTCACTGCCAAGCGGGGTTCCGCATGAAGGTCACGGTCGAGCGCGCCGCGTTGCTGAAGTCGCTGTCCCACGTGCATCGCGTGGTCGAGCGCCGCAATACCATCCCGATCCTCGCAAATGTGCTGGTGCGCGCCGAGCAGGCGAGGCTCGCTTTCAAGGCGACCGACCTCGACCTCGAGGTGGTCGAAACCATCCCCGCGGAGGTCTCGCCCGCCGGCGTCACCACGGTGCCGGCGCACATGTTCTACGAAATCGTGCGCAAGCTGCCCGAGGGCACCCAGATCGTCCTTGAGGCAGCCGGCGACCGCGCGGTGATGTCGATCAGGGCCGGGCGCTCCCGCTTTACGCTGCAAACCTTGCCGGAGAGCGATTTCCCCGATCTTGCCGCGGGCGACTTCACCCATCGGTTCACGCTGCCGGCCGGCGACCTCAAGCGGCTCATCGACAAGACACAGTTTGCGATCTCGACCGAGGAGACCCGCTACTACCTCAACGGCATCTATCTGCACACCGCCGGCTCCGGTAAGGACATGAAGCTGCGCGCCGTTGCGACCGACGGCCATCGCCTCGCCCAGTTCGAACTGCCCGCGCCCGCCGGCGCCGAAAGCATTCCCGGCGTGATCGTGCCGCGCAAGACGGTGGGCGAGGTGCAGCGGCTCATCGAAAGCAGCGAGGGCGAGATTGCTGTCGAACTGTCGCAATCGAAGATCCGCTTTGCCTTCAACGACGTGGTGCTGACGTCGAAGCTGATCGACGGGACGTTCCCGGATTACAGCCGGGTGATCCCGCTCAGCAACGACAAGGTGCTGGAGGTCAATAAGCGGGAATTCGAGCAGGCGGTCGACCGCGTGTCGACGGTTGCGAGCGAGCGCGGTCGCGCCGTCAAGCTCGCGCTCTCGCCGGGGCGGCTGGTGCTCTCGGTCACCAATCCGGATTCCGGCAGCGCCACCGAGGAGCTTGAGGTCGGCTACGATGCCGAGCCCGTCGATATCGGCTTCAACTCGCGCTACCTGCTCGACATTGCCGCCCAGCTCGAAGGCGACACCGCGGTGCTCAAGCTTGCCGATCCCGGTTCGCCGACGCTCATCGCCGACAAGGAAGCCAAGGGCGCGCTTTATGTGCTGATGCCGATGCGGGTGTAAGCTCCGCCCACCGTGACCGCAGCCCGCATCCGCCGTCTCATCCTCACCAATTTCCGCAACTACCGCGCCGCCAGCATCGCGACCGCACGCAATCTGATCGTGCTCACCGGCCCGAACGGCGCCGGCAAGACCAATGTGCTCGAAGCGATCTCGTTCCTGGCGCCGGGGCGCGGGTTTCGCCGCGCCCGCCTCGACGAGGTCGCGTTCACGGAGGGTGACAGCGAGGGCGGCGACCGGCCGGACGCGGCCGACGATTATCGCGCCGGATCATGGGCGGTTGCGGCCGAGGTCGACGGCGCGCTGGGGCTCGCGACCCTTGGCACCGGCATCGAAGCGGCCGCCGACGAAGCGGTGCTCACGCGCAAATGCCGGATCGACCGCGAACCGGTCGCCTCGGCTGCCGCGTTCGCCGATCATCTCCGCGTGGTGTGGCTGGTGCCGGCGATGGATGGGCTCTTCATGGGTCCGGCATCGGAGCGCCGCCGCTTTCTCGACCGACTGGTGCTCACGGTCGACGCCGGCCACGCCGCGCGCGCCTCCGCGCTGGAGCGCGCGCTGCGTTCGCGCAATCGGCTCTTGGAGAACCGCGAGCCCGACACCCATTGGCTCGACGCCGCCGAGCGCGAGATCGCCGAGATCGCCGTTGCCGTGGCGGCGGCGCGGGCGGAGACCGTCCGCCGCCTCGCGGCGACACTCGCCGCGCGGCGCACCGCCTTTGCGAACGGCGGCGGCGGATTTCCATCGGCCGAGATCGCGCTCGAAGGCTGGATCGAGGCGATGGTGCTGGCGAGCCCGGCGAGCGAGGTCGAAGACCGCTATCGCGCCGTGCTCCGCGACAACCGCAGCCGCGATGCCGCCGCGGGCCGCACGCTCGAGGGCGCCCATCTCACCGATCTTGCCGTCTATTACCGCGACAAGGCGATCGCCGCGCGTGATGCCTCGACCGGCGAACAAAAGGCGTTGCTGATCGGGCTCATGCTGGCGCAGGCCGCGCTCGTTGCCGACATGACGGGAACCGCTCCGGTGATCCTCCTTGACGAGGTGGTGGCCCATCTCGATCCGGCGCGCCGCGCGACGCTGTTCGACGCGCTCGATCGTCTTGGCTCGCAGGTTTGGATGACCGGCGCCGATCCCGCGGCATTCACCGACATTGCGACGCGGGCCGACACCATCGACGTCCGCACGATCTCCACAGCGTAGCCTCGGGAACCGCGACGCCGGGTGCGCGCGAGGGGCATTTTCGGCACGCAATTCGGGCCCAATCGCAGCCGTTTTGCCGCCGCCTCAAGACTGATTCTCAGGGGCGTTTGGGCGCTTCGCCGGGGTGGCGAATTTGCGCTGCAGCAATTCTTGAAAATTCATGCCGGAACAACCACTTATAATATGTCGTTTTGGGCTGTACGACGTCCCCAATTCGTGTCACAGAAATCGCGGAAGCCTGATCGTTTCCGCAAACGATTCGAGCTCTTCTTTCATGGCTGAAGCCGCCCGCAAAACCGACGACAAAATGCCCGTCACGCCGCCCGGCGATGGTTCGGACTATGGCGCCGAATCGATCAAGGTCCTCAAGGGCCTTGACGCGGTTCGCAAGCGTCCGGGAATGTACATCGGCGACACCGATGACGGTTCCGGCCTCCACCACATGGTCTACGAGGTCGTCGACAACGCGATCGACGAGGCGCTCGCGGGCTATGCGAAAGAGGTCACCGTCACCCTCAATCCGGACGGCTCGTGCACGGTGCGCGACGACGGCCGCGGGATTCCGACCGACATCCACAGCGAGGGCGTGTCGGCCGCCGAAGTCATCATGACCCAGCTGCATGCCGGCGGAAAATTCGACCAGAACTCCTACAAGGTATCGGGCGGCCTGCACGGCGTCGGCGTCTCTGTCGTCAATGCGCTCTCAAGCTCGCTCAAGCTCACGATCTGGCGCGGCGGCCGCGAATTCATGATGGAGTTCCGCGACGGCGAGGCCGTGGCCCCGCTCGCCGACATCGGCCCGTCGTTCGATCGGCGGGGCACCGAGGTGACGTTCCTGCCGTCCACGCAAACGTTCACGATGACCGAGTTCGATTGGGCGACCTTGGAGCATCGCCTGCGCGAACTCGCCTTCCTCAATTCCGGTGTCCACATCGTGCTGTCCGACCGCCGCCACGCGGTCGAGAAACGCGAGGAGATGGTCTACGAGGGCGGCGTCGAGGCCTTCGTCAAATATCTCGATCGCAACAAGACCCCGCTCATCGGCAAGCCGATCGTGGTCAAGGGCGAGCGCGACGGGCTCGGCATCGACTGCGCGCTGTGGTGGAACGACGGCTACCACGAAGCCGTGCTCTGCTTCACCAACAACATCCCACAGCGCGACGGCGGCACCCATCTCGCCGGCTTCCGCGGCGCCCTCACGCGCCAGGTCACGAGCTATGCGGAGCGGGGCGGCGTCGCCAAGAAAGAGAAGGTGGCGCTCACCGGCGACGACTGCCGCGAAGGCCTCACCGCCGTGCTCTCCGTCAAGGTGCCCGACCCGAAGTTTTCCTCGCAGACCAAGGACAAGCTTGTCTCCTCCGAGGTCCGCCCGGTCGTCGAAGGCATCCTCAACGACGCACTCGCCGCGTGGTTCGAGGAGCATCCGGGCGAAGCGAAGACCATTGTCGGCAAGGTGATCCAGGCCGCCGCCGCGCGCGAAGCGGCGCGCAAGGCCCGCGAGATGACGCGCAAGAGCGCGCTCGGCGTCGCCTCGCTGCCCGGCAAGCTCGCCGACTGCCAGGAGAAGGACCCGGCGAAATCCGAGCTCTTCATCGTCGAGGGCGACAGCGCCGGCGGCAGCGCCAAGCAGGGCCGCAACCGCGAGTTCCAGGCGGTGCTGCCGTTGCGCGGCAAGATCTTGAACGTCGAGCGCGTGCGCATGGACAAAGTCCTGTCAAGCCAGGAGATCGGCACGCTGATCACCGCGCTCGGCACCAGCATCAGCGACGAGTTCAACGCCGACAAGCTGCGCTATCACAAGATCATCATCATGACGGACGCCGACGTCGACGGCGCCCACATCCGCACCCTGCTGCTCACCTTCTTCTATCGGCAGATGCGCGAGCTCATCGACCGCGGCCACCTCTTCATCGCCCAGCCGCCGCTCTACAAGGTGACCCGCGGCAGGTCCGAGCAATACCTCAAGGACGAGCGCGCGCTCGAGGACTATCTCATCACCGCCGGCCTCGAAGAGGCGGTGCTGCGCGCGGCGAGCGGTGCCGAGCGCGCCGGCGAGGATTTGCGCCGTCTCGTCGAAGAGGCGCGCACCATCCGCAATGTGCTCAACGGCCTTCACAGCCGCTACAATCGCCAGGTGATCGAGCAGGCGGCGATCGCGAGCGTCCTCAACGCCCGCATCTTCCGCGACCTGCCGAAGGCCGTGGCCGCTGCCGACTACATCGCGCGGCGCCTCAACGCGCTCGCCGACGAGACCGAGCGCGGCTGGGAAGGCTCCTTCGTCGAAGGCGAAGGTTTCCGCTTCGAGCGCACCGTGCGCGGCGTCAAGGATGCCGCGATCATCGATTACGCGCTCCTCGATTCCGCCGACGCCCGCAAGCTCGACGAATTCGCCGCGTCCTTGCAGGAGAACTATCCCCGCCAAGCGACGCTCCGCCGTCGCGGCGAGGAGATCGCGATCCACGGTCCGATCGGCCTCTTCGAGGCGATCACCACCATGGGCCGCAAGGGCATCACGATGCAGCGCTACAAAGGCCTCGGCGAGATGAACCCCAGCCAGCTGTGGGAGACGACCCTCGACACCAACGCCCGCACGCTCATCCAGGTGAAGGTCAAGGAAGCCGACGAGGCCGACGACATCTTCACCAAGCTGATGGGCGACGTCGTCGAGCCCCGCCGCGACTTCATCCAGGAGAACGCGCTGACCGCGAGCGTGGATGTGTGACGGCGGGCGCAGGTTTTTGGGTAGACTCACCCAAATTGCCGGCAGCTAGACCAAACAGGGTTTCCGCTTAAGATTCGCGCAAGCGATCGGCTAGGTTATCCTGGATAGCGCGAGCATTGGAAATATTACTGAGCGTTCGGTCGAACCTGTTCAGGCCTAAGTCCTATGTCCGAAAATAAAGACGAGGGTGCTTCACACGATACCGGTGATGAAGTCCCGGAGCTTCCGAACCAGGCGTTGTCCACTTATGCGAGGCTGTGGCAACTCGAAACATGGTTGCGCCGAATGGTGTACGTGGAATTGCGTGCCCTCCGCGGCGACGGATGGAACACCGGCATCGATGCTGACAGGCACTTGAATGCCGATAAGCGCCTTCGCCACATGCCCACCCCCGAGAATGATCCGCTCAGCTATATTTCCTTTTCGCAGCTCACACATTTGGTACGCGACCACTGGGACGCTTTCGCTTGCTATTTGCCACCTCAGGACATCTGGCTGGCGAAATTAGAGGAAATCGGGCAAATCCGTAATCGCATCGCACATTTTAGATCAGGACATACTGACGACTATCCCCGCGTTCTCCAGTTCTTGCGCGACCTTGACAGAGGTTTCTGGAGTTTTTGCACGAGTTATAACGACCCAGAGCCGATACTACCCGCGGCGGACGATCCGGTCACATCTCATTTCTTACCCTACGATCCGTTCCCGTGGACGGAAATCCGATCGAAAAAATGGGCCCGGATCGGACATGCTAGCTCATTTCAGATATGATTCTATCAGTGACTGTCGAGGTCTTGCGGAGACCTTGGAGAGCAAAACAGCGGGTGGTAGATGGAGCCGCGGGCTATCTCTATGACGTGCAAATTATTGCTCGCGAAGGCCGCGAATTCGATTATGAGAGATTTCTCGAGGGTACGAGTAAGGTCCACTCGCATCTGGCACATATTTGTCTTTGTACGTCGGCAGGTGTGGCGCGATTGACTATTCCTTCTCTCCTAGGTTCCGAGAAAATTATTGCCATTGTTACACACGCACTCGACGTTGCGAGGTATGTAGTAGATCGAAGAGGTTCACCGCGGCCAGGTAGTCTTTCGGCGAAGGAACTCGCGAAGCAGTGGCCGGAGTTCGTTCTCGGTCCCGATAATCCGCTCACCTTTCTGTCGCCGGAAATGCCGTGCACATTTTTCGCCGCCTGAGCGTCATCGATCTACCTACGGCCCCGTAATCGTCCCCATGTCCGTCACGACTTCCCACCTGCCGTCGCGCTCGCGGATGTCCTCAACCTTGCCGAAGTTGGGGATGTCGGAGCCGGGGGTCACGTCGATGGTGCCGTTCTTGCTGGTGATGACGGCGACGCCATCTTCGGCGTGCAGCAGGATCCAGCCGGATTTCGATTTCACGCCGTGGCGGGCGGGCAGCGCCGGTTCGATCGTGCCGGTCGCGTCGCGGTAGACGAGCGTCTCCAGCCAATCGACTCGTTTGTTGACGGCGGAGAGGGCATTGCGGCCGCGCTCCTCGGTGGCATCGATCGAGCGGCGCAAATCCGAGAGATCGATCTCGTGCGGGGCTGCCGCGAGATGTCCGGGTTCGCTGCCACCGGAAAATTCATCGGCACTGACTTCCGCAGCCAGCGCGTCGACCTCTTTCTGGAGGAGGCCGACCGTCGTGGACAGCCGCGCGATTGCGGCTGCCTGGCGCTGCTGCTCGGCGATGACGACGCCGTTGCCGCCGAGGCCCGCGGCGTGCAGCCCATTGCGGATGAGGCTCACCGTGGCCGCGCCAAGCGCGCCACCGATCGCGACCGAGACGGCGAGCGCCACGGCAATCATGAGCGTCGGAATGGCGCGGGGTGGGGAAGCGCTCTGCAGGCGGGCGCGCGACAAGGATTTTTCAAGCATACGCATCTACTCAACTCGGTACTGCCCTTTGATAGTCCCGCATGCTTTCCGATTTGCTAACGCCGATTTGCCAACACCGTTTGGGCGCGCGATCATGCTTCATTAACCAAACGCGAAACCGGGAGCGTCACGTGAGGGCCTTCAACCTGTTCGTCGCCGCCTGCGCACTGCCGCTCTGCCTTGCTGCGGCCGCGACCGCGGAAGAGGCCTATCCCTCGCGCACCGTGAAACTCGTGGTCCCGGCAACGCCCGGCGGTCCGGTCGACGCGATCGCGCGCATTCTCGCCGATGCCTTCAAGAGCAGTGGCCCGAGCCGGTCGTCGTCGAGAACCGCCCGGGTGCGGGCACGGCGACCGGCATCGCCTATGTCGCGGGCGCGCCCGCCGACGGTTACACGCTCCTGATCTCGCCGGACTCGATCGCCGTCAATCCGAGCCTTTATCCGCACGCCGGCTACGATCCGCTCAAAAGCTTCGAGCCGATTTCGCTCGTCGCCACCGCGACGCAGGTGCTCGTGGTGCGGCCGGGGCTCGGCGTCGGCAACTTCAAGCAGTTTCTCGATTACGCGAAACGCAACGGCGCGGCCGTGAACCTCGCGACCGCCGGCACCGGCACCATCAGTCATCTCACCGAAGTGCTGCTGGAGCAGAAGAGCGGCGTCACCACCACCCACATTCCCTTCAAGGGCGCAGCGCCCGCGCTCACCGCGCTCCTCGGCGCCCACGTCGATGCCATGTGGGTCATGCTCGCGCCCGCGGTGCCCTATCTCAAATCCGGCACGCTGGTGCCGATCGCGGTGACCTCGGCCGCGCGCGAGCCCAACCTGCCCGGCGTGCCGACGGTCGCTGAGTCCGGCATGGCGGATTTCCTGGTCGAGAACTGGCAGGGCCTGTTCGCTCCCGCCGGCACGCCGCGTCCGATCGTCGACAAAGTCGCCGCGGCGGTCGCGGACCTCGTGAGCGAGCCCGAGGTCAGAACGCGCATGACAGCGATCGGCTTCGACGTCCGCGGCGACGGCCCGGCAGCGCTCGCCGCGCGCGTGCGTGCCGACATTCCCAAATGGGCCGACGTCGTCAAACGCGCCGGCATCAAGCTCGGCGATTGAACAAGCGACGTGGGATTGCGCTTCCAAACGAAGCAAGCAGGCCGGGCGTCCGATCTGCACAATAAATATGCCGGCGCCTAAATTGTAGCCGCGCATCGCTTTTCGGCAAAGTGTCACAATCAATTCAGTATACAGGCGATAGGAAAGGGGATAAGCAAGAACTGGACCAACCCACATACAAAACATGGCCCTCACGCAAAAATTACTTCTCCGTCAAAGCCAAGCCCTGGTGATGACGCCACAGCTTATGCAGGCAATCAAACTCCTGCAGCTGTCCCACCTCGACCTCGCGACCTACGTGGAGGGCGAACTGGAGCGCAATCCTCTCCTGGAGCGGCCCGTCGAGGAGGAGCCGGTTCGCGGCGAAGAGGAGCCCGAGGCGGCGCTGTCCGATCGGGACGAGGCGCCTGCCACCGATTGGCTGGAGGAGCGGTTGGAGACGAGCCGGGAGTCGATGGAAGAGCGGCTCGACACTGACCTCAACAATGTCTTTCCCGACGATGGCCCGGCGGCGCCGGCGCGCATGGCCGAGCAGCCGGCAGCCTATTCGGAATGGGCGGGCGTGGGCGCCGGAGGCCGGAGCGAAGGCGACTACAACCTTGAGGCGTTCGTTTCAGCCGAGCCGACGCTCGCCGATCATCTCGCCGAGCAGGTATCGCTCACCTTCACCGACCCGGTGGACCGGATGATCGCCCGATACCTCATCGATCTCGTCGACGAGGCCGGCTACCTCGTCGGCTCGGTCAGCGACGTGGCCGAAAGGCTCGGCGCGCCGGAGACGCGTGTCGAGGCGGTGCTGGCGCAGCTGCAGACCTTCGACCCGCCCGGCGTCTGTGCCCGCAATCTCACCGAGTGCCTTTCGATCCAGCTGCGCGAGCGCGACCGGCTCGATCCCGCGATTGCGGCCCTCATCGCCCATCTCGATCTGCTGGCGAAACGCGACTTCGCCGCCCTGCGGCGCATCTGCGGTGTCGACGATGAGGACCTCGTCGACATGATCGGCGAGGTGAAGCGCCTCAACCCGAAGCCCGGCCTCGCCTTCAGTTCGACCCTGGTGCAGCCGATCGTTCCCGACGTCTTCGTGCGCCAAGGCGCCGACGGCGGATGGCTGGTCGAACTCAACCACGACACCTTGCCGAAGGTGCTGGTCAATCAAACCTACTATTCGAAGGTGTCGAAGACGGCCAAGAAGGACGGCGATAAGTCCTATCTCGCCGAATGCCTGCAGACTGCGACATGGCTGGTGCGCGCGCTCGACCAGCGGGCGAAGACGATCCTCAAGGTGGCAAGCGAGATCGTGCGCCAGCAGGACGGCTTCTTCGTCAACGGGGTGCAACATCTGCGCCCGCTCAATCTCAAGACCATCGCCGACGCCATCGAGATGCACGAGTCGACGGTCTCGCGCGTGACCGCGAACAAGTACATGGCGACGAGCCGCGGCACCTTCGAGATGAAGTTCTTCTTCACTTCGGCGATCGCATCGGCGGATGGCGGCGAGGCGCACTCGGCGGAAGCCGTCCGCCACCGCATCCGGCAGCTGATCGATGCGGAGAAGTCGAGCGACATTCTATCGGACGACACCATCGTCGAAGAGCTGCGCAAGGCCGGCATCGACATCGCGCGCCGCACCGTCGCGAAGTACCGCGAGGCGATGCGCATCCCCTCCTCGGTGCAGCGCCGCCGCGAGAAGCAGAACGGCGTCGCCGCGCACGGGTGAGCCTCGGTCCCATTCGCAGAACCCGTAGGGTGGGCAAAGGCGGCCGAGGCGTTGAGATGTTCGGGGGCAATGCTTCCGCCGTGCCCACGTTCGACGTTGCCCCACGAGTGGTGCCTCTGCGGTGCGCACGCTTCGCTTTGCGCACCCTACCTGACAGTGGTGGGCACGCTGCGCTTTGCCCACCCTACGTCTTGCAACGCGCTCAGCTCGCCTTGACCAAACGGAATGACTAAATCTGCGGCGCGGTCTTGAAATACACCGACTGCAATTCCGCGCTGTCGGCGAATTTCGTCTGCGGCAGCCGGCGGAATATCAAGTTCGCGGTCAGCGAGGGTTGGTCGAAGGGATAAGGATCGAGGGCGATCGTGGTGGCGTCCGACGGCGCAAGGGTCATGCTGACTTTGCTGCCGCCTGAATAGGCGACGGGGACCGGTTCGATCCGATCGCTCTCGAGCTTTTCCGTGCTGCAGATGTAGAGTGACAGCATGTCCCAGACTTGCAGCAAGTGATAGTTGACGGCGAGTTCCTGAGGATCGATCCCGCTCGCCGCGCCCTTTTGCTTGGCTTCGCTGCGCGCGATGAAGTCCACGATCGGAGGCGGCAGCGTGCCGCGCTGAAATCGCCGGCGGATGGGTGATGACGCCATAGCGCTTCTGCCACAGGCCGGTGCGATGCTTGGCGATCATCAGGCCGGCATAGGGATCGATGGCGCCGAGCCAATCGCCGGCCCATTCGAAAGCTTCGAGCTGGGCGCGATCGTTGGGCACCTCGCGATAGTTCGGCGTCTTGCCCGTTTCCATGTTGAGCTGCGAACTCGTCTCGTAACGGATCCAGCCGCGGTCGTGGAACATCGCGGCGCGAACCATCGAATGGTACGGCCGCGGCTTCTCGAACGCATCGTTGCCCCAGTGCGCGGCAAACAGGCCCGAGAGCTGGGCATGATCGTTTTGCGTGATCATGACGATGGTGCCGTCGGACTGATATCGGACGATCATGTATTGCTCCCTCCGAAACGCCGCAGCGTCGATCGCGTTACCGGGGCTTTTCGAACTTGAGGACGAATTCGTCCACCGGCGTCGGGGCACGGAAAACGTTGGCGTCGCGGGTGTCTTCGGGATGGCGCCAGAAATTGCCTTCACCGACGAGCTTGAAACCGGCCGCTTCGACTTCGCGTTTGACGACGCTTTCCTCGATGCGGTGCGTCGTATTGCCGACCGAGGTTCCCTCGCCGGGACGCGCGGAATGGTCGGCAATGAGGAGAACACCGCCCGGCTTCAAGGCCTCGAACAGCCGCTTGTTCATCACCGCACGGTCGACCTTCATGTACGTGGTGTCGTGATAGAAGAACAGAAACGTGATGAGGTCGAGATTGCGCACATCGGCCGGCACCGGATCGTCGAAGTCGCGGAGCAGGCGCGTCACGTTCTTCATCGCCGGGGTCTTGAGCCGTTGATCGAACCGTTCGCGGGCGCGTTCGGCGGCGTCGGAGGAATCCTGGCCATAGACATGGCCGGTCGGGCCGACCGCACGCGCCATCAGCTCGGTGCTGTAGCCCGCGCCGGTGCCCATATCGAGCACCTTCATGCCGGGTCGCACGCCGATGAACGCCAGCAGCTTCACCGGATCGCGACGCTTGTCCGCCTGGCGGTCGGCGTCGCTGCGATCGGGCGCGGCGACGATCGCCTCGTAGTCCTGCGCCAGCGCAGGGGTCGCAGCGCACGGCGCCGCAACGGCAAGCACGAGCGCCGCCAGCAAAAATTTCCCTCGCCTCGGTCCGCGATCGTTCCGCATTGGTGATGTCTCCATTGTTGGCCAGCGTTTCCTGCCCACCCTGGCGCAGCCTAGCACAGCGCCGGCGCACTTCGAATCAATGGCAGCATTGCGCGAAACGAGCGATCGAAATGACGTACGCGCGTTCGTCGGCTCTCCGGCGCAGCTTGTCGCGTGGCGCAATCGCGCTTATGTGAGAGACGAATATCCGGGATGCGCAATGCCAACGAGCGCCCTCTCATCGCCATCGTCATTGCCCGTGCGGTCGCGGCTTGCCCTGTGGTTTGGGCTCGCCGCCGCCGGCCTGCTCGTGGGTGCGACAATCGTGCTCTGGGCGCATTACGGCACTGCTGTATTCTTCGAGACGATCGTTGCCGGCATCGCGGCGTGTTTCTGAGAGCCGCAAGCGACATGCCGCCCAGCCGCGTAAGCAGAGATCAGAGGTGCCGATGAATCCGCGCGTCACACGGCTGGTGTTGCTGCTGGGGACGTTCCTTGCGGGTCTGCTGCTCTGCCTCGGCGCGATCCTGTTCGTGACCGGCCGCGGCACCGGTCCGACGAGCTTCGCGTCGGCAGCGGTCGGCGGACCGTTCCAATTGACCGACCAGAACGGTCAGCCGTTCAGCGACAAGGACCTGCGCGGCAAGACGTTCCTCGTCTTCTTCGGCTTCACCCATTGCCCGGACGTGTGCCCGACCACCTTGTTCGAGATGTCCGAAATCCTGCGCAAGCTCGGCAGCGATGCCGATCGCACCGCGGGAGTGTTCGTCACCGTCGATCCCGAGCGCGACACGCCGGCCGCGATGAAGGATTATCTTTCGAGCTTCGATCCGCACATCCGCGGCCTGACCGGCAACGCCGATGATCTCGCGAAAGTCGCCAAGGCCTATCGGGTCTATTACAAGAAAGTCCCCCTCGAAGGCGGCGACTACACCATGGACCACACCGCGATCGTCTATCTGATGGACAAGGACGGCCGCTTCGTCTCGCCCTTCAACATGAAGCGAGGCGTCGACGTGGCCGCGGCCGATCTGAAAAGCCGCCTCTGATAATCGCCGCAGATTTGGGGGCCGTGCCTCCTGCCGTACCCAATAAAAAAGGCCGGACCCGAAGGTCCGGCCATAGCACGCGTTGGCAGAAGCTTCGTTGGGCAGACGATCAGCAGCGGTACGGATGCCAGTAGCACCAGCGGCGGCCATAGCCGTAATACCCATAGCGGCGATAGCCCCAGCGGCGCCACCAGACGTTCTCCTTGAGATCGACGGCGGCGGAAGCGGTGGACGGGGCATTGCCGTAGACTGGCGCTGCCGAGGCCGTGGAGGCCGCAGCGATGCCGAAGCCGACGACGGCAGCGGCCGCCAGAAGTGTCATGCGCATCGTTTTCTCCCTTTGTGAGATGCGGTTAGCACGTTCTCACGACTACCTTTATTGACCTAAATGAACGATGAACACATTCGTCCCGTCACGCCCGAGGTGCGACGGAACGATGGCAAACCTGCGGCGCTACAGCAGCATCGAAAACGTGAAGGCTGATGCCGCGCGCGATTTCGTCTATAACGCTTCAGTCTATAACGCTTCGATCTATAACGCCTCGGTCTATAACGTCATCCGGCGCAAATCGCCGTGCACCCGCATCCCGTCCGCGGAAGATTGGACCACTGCTTTCACGTATAACGAATCATAACGAACGCGCCTCGATGACCCTGAACACGACGCCTCACCTGAGTTCACGCAACGCCGGCACGATATCGCGGCGGTTGCAGCGCGCGCCTGTCGCAGCGCTGATTGTCGCATTCTGTGCCGGCCTGATGTCTTCGTCGGTCGAGCACCCCCTCGCGCAAACCGGCACCAAAGCAGGGCCGGCCTCGCCTGCGGTGGTCCCGGGCTTCTGGGATCCGCGCCGGCGCCCTGAACGCCCGGACCTCACGCGCCTCAGCGGCGTCCGCTTCATGACCGAGGTCGACTACCCCCCCTTCAACTTTGCCGGTCCCGACGGCAATCCGGTCGGATTCAACGTCGATCTTGCGCGCGGCCTCTGCGAGGAACTCAAGGTCACCTGCACCCTGCAGATGCGTCGCTTCGACACTTTGTTTGACGCGCTCAACGAGAATCGCGGTGACGCCGCGATCGCGTCGATCTCGGTCACCGAGGCGACCCGCAAGCGTGTCGATTTCTCCGACCCGTACTACCGCCCCGCAGCCCGCTTCGTCGGGCGCCGCGGCACGTCGCTGCTCGACGTCACCCCGGAGACTTTGGAAGGCAAGAAGATCGCGGTGGTCGCGGGCTCTGCCCACGAGCAATACCTGCGAACGCTGTTCACCGAGGCCGAGCCACGGCTTTATCGGGACTCCGATGGTGCACGCGAGGCGCTGCGTCGCGGCGACGTCGATCTCGTATTCGGTGACAGCTATGCCCTCGCGTTCTGGCTCAACGGCGCAAGTTCGGCCGGCTGCTGCGTGTTTGTTGGCAGCCCGTTCGTCGAAAGCCGCTATTTCGGCGAAGGCATCGGGATCGCGGTCAAACACGGCAACGACACGCTGCGCCTCGCCCTCAACTGGGCCTTGTTCCGCGTCTGGGAGACCGGGCGATTTACCGACCTGTGGCTGCGCTACTTCCCGATCAGCCCGTTTTAGTCGGTCGATTTTGACCGCTCGCTTTGACCGTTAGCCGCCGATGCGGCAGAACGGACGAACGAAGACCGCCACAGACGCAACCGCCAGAGGCGCATATGTCCGACGCCGCCATCGCCCCCGTCGCCGATCTGCGCGCGCTTGCCGAGCAATCCAACGCCTGGCCGTTCGAGGAGGCGCGCAAGATCGTCGCGCGCCTTAATTCGGCACCGCAACGACGCGACGCCGTCATCTTCGAGACCGGCTACGGGCCCTCGGGCCTTCCCCATCTCGGCACGTTCGGCGAGGTCGCCCGCACCACCATGGTGCGCCATGCCTTCCGCGTGCTCACCGATGACAAGGTGCCGACGCGTCTCATCGCGTTCTCCGACGACATGGACGGACTGCGCAAGGTTCCCGACAACATCCCCAACAAGGACTTGATCTCGCAGCATCTCGGCAAGCCGCTGACCCGCGTGCCTGATCCGTTCGGCACCCATCCGAGTTTCGGCGCCCACAACAACGCGCGGCTGCGGGCCTTTCTCGACACCTTCGGGTTCGACTACGAGTTCATGTCGTCGACCGAGTGCTACACGGCGGGCCGCTTCGATGCCGCGCTGATGAGGGTGCTCGAACGCTTCGACGAAGTGATGGCGATCATGCTGCCGTCGCTGCGTGCGGAGCGGGCGCAGAGCTATTCGCCGTTCCTGCCGATCTCGCCGACGACCGGCGAAGTCCTGCAGGTCCCGATCGTGGCGCGCGACAGCGCCGCCGGCACGATCTCCTATGACGACCCGCAGACCGGCGAGCGGATGACGACGCCCGTCACCGGAGGCCGTTGCAAGCTGCAATGGAAGCCGGACTGGGCGATGCGCTGGGTCGCGCTCGGCGTCGACTACGAAATGGCCGGCAAGGATCTGATCGATTCGGTGAAGCTGTCGGGTGAAATCTGCCGCGCACTCGGCGGCCGACCGCCGGAGGGCTTCAACTACGAACTCTTCCTCGATGACAAGGGCCAGAAGATTTCCAAGTCCAAGGGCAACGGCCTCACCATCGAGGAATGGCTGCGCTATGCGAGCCCGGAAAGCCTGTCGCTCTTCATGTATCGCGAGCCGAAGGCAGCGAAGCGACTCTACTTCGACGTGATCCCGCGTCACGTCGACGAGTACCAACAGTTCCTCGAAGCCTATGAGCGGCAGGACGCCAAGCAGCGGCTGATGAACCCGGTCTGGCACATCCATTCCGGCAATCCGCCACGGCCCGATGTGCCGATCTCGTTCACGATGCTGCTCAACCTCGTCTCGGCCTCGAATGCCGAGAACGCCGAGACGCTGTGGGGATTCATCGGCCGATATTGGCCGGGCGTGACGCCGCAGAGCCATCCGAAGCTCGACGCCCTCGTCGGCTACGCCATCCATTACTTCCGCGATTTCGTGCTCCCGGCAAAGAGGTTCCGGGTGGCGAGCGAAGCGGAGCGGGCGGCGCTCGAGGATTTACGCGAGGCGCTGTCGCAGCTTCCGCCCGACACCCCGGCCGAGCGCATCCAGGAGGTGGTCTACGAAGTCGGCCGCCGCGAGCCGTTCCTCGATGCGAAGAAGAAGGGCAAGGACGGCAAGCCGGGCGTCTCGCTCGACTGGTTCAACATGCTCTACCAGGTGTTGCTCGGCCAGGAAAAAGGCCCACGCTTCGGCTCGTTCGTCGCCGTCTACGGCATCGGCAACACCGTCGAGATGATCGACGGCGCGCTCGCAAGATCAGGGATCAGTCATCAGTAGTCAGTAATCAGAGCAGCGCGTAGCCCGGATGAGCGAAGCGATATCCGGGGCCGACCTTGATCCCCGCATATCGCTGCGCTCATGCGGGCTACAGCCAGGCGCCAGCCTGCACTCCAACTGATTGCTGATCCCTGACCTCTGATCCCTGACCTCTGATCCCTGATATCTGATCCCTGATCACTGAGACGCCCATACGATGCGGGCAACCCACAGCACATCCTCGGCCGTGAACGTACGGTCGGGATGCTCCGGGTTGAGGGATTTGAGCTCCAGGGTCTTCGCGGTCTTGCGCTTGAGTTCCTTCGCCATGATCTCGCCGAGCTTGGTCTTGACCACGACCCGGTCGCCGCGGCGGATCGGCGCCGCCGGCGACACGATGATGATGGTGCCGTCGCGATAGGCCGGGTGCATCGAATCGCCGGAAATTTCGAGCGCGTAGGCGTTCTCGTCCTCGACGGCCGGAAACGGGATTTCATCCCATCCCTTGCCGGCGGGAAAACCGCCGTCATCGAAGTAGCCGCCGGCGCCCGCCTCGGCGAAGCCGAGCAGCGGCACGGCTTCTGCCGGCGGACGCGTCTGCTCGGAGATCAGGGCCACGAACTGGTCGAGCGTCGCGCCGGTCGCGGTCAATGACTTCGAGACCGACTCGGTCGACGGCCAGCGCGCGCGGCCATCGGGCGTGATGCGCTTCGATTTGTTGAAGGTGGTCGGATCGAGCCCCGCGCGCTTGGCAAGCCCCGACGGCGACAGTCCCGCTCGCGCAGCGAGCCGATCGATCGCCGTCCAAATTTGCGCATGTGTGAGCATGGCTGGCTCCTCGGACTCAACAAGGTACGGACCAATCGGCAGTTCGCCGTCGGCTGAAATCAATGCCCCCCACGGTAGGAATTATAACCTGCAACTGGCCGCGTCTAGAGGCAACGGCCGGAAAGTTGCAGCCGTCGGACGGAAATCTCTCGCAATTTCAACGCTATGCTTGCCGCGATGTCGGAACCTGAGGGGGGTCGACGATCGATCAGCCCCTGCCGCCCATGCCGCGGCTGAGCCGGACCACGAGCCAGATCGGTACCACCAGGACCGCGCCCAGGAGGAAGTATCGCCACACCCAGCGGACAGCATCGAACCCCATGTCCCAGATCGCCTGGAACAGCCGCCGGACGCTGTCGATGATATTCCAGGGATCAAACCCCACCACCGAAAGGATGACGCCCACCAGGATCGACAGCAGGACAAGCTTCATCGCGACGCTGTGTGGCGGGCCGCCGAGAAAACGGCTGAGCCCGTCGTCCTTCGCGGGAGAATTCTTGGCCGCAGGCTGCTGCCAAGTCGGCGCTCTTCGTTCCATTCCGCCGCCATCCCCGATCATCAGCTTCGCGTCCTCTGCTCGCGTGCTCCCGCGCACACCGATTCCCGCCGAATTTATCACATTACGCGCGGCGGAATTACGGACGCGACTGCGGCCGAGCGCCGTAGCGCTGTAGCCCGGATGGAGCGGAGCGCAATCCGGGAAAAGAGCTGCCTGCTGGCATGCCAGGTCCCGGATTTCGCTACGCTCAATCCGGGCTACGGGTTCCGGCTACGGACTCCGCCTACAAATACGCGATGAACCGCCCGGCGAGCAGCACCAGCACCCAGCTCGCGAGCGACACCGCGGCGAGCGTTCTGGCGCCGGAGAGCGGCGCGTCCTTCTTCAGCGCGCCGCGGAATTGCCAGCGAAACAGCGCGACATTGAGAAGGCCGATGCCCAGCATCGCCATCTTGAACTGGAACGCCGGATTGGTGGCGATGGGCATCGCGTCGGCGGCGAGCAACACGAAGCCCGACACGAACTGCGCCCCGAGCCCCACGACGGCGATCGGCACGACAGTCCGCAGTACGACGTTCGCGCCCGCCGCGCGTCGCAGCACATGAATGTCGAAGGTCGCGATCGCGCCGACGAGGAGGGCGGCGCCGAGCACGTGGATGACGTTGGCGGTCGGATAAAGCCAGCCCGACGACCGTGCCGCCTGGCCGAGCGCCGACTGCTCAAGCGCCGTCATCGCGTCGGCGAAAGCGCCTGACACGATTCCGTCGGCCAACATTCGTTAGGCTTCTTCAGGCCAAGCGCACGCTGACCGGCCCGCTCACCGCAGTTCGACTGTCTTGCCGCCGACGGTGATCCGTTCGGCCCGCATCTCGTGGGCCTGCTTGGTCGAGGGATAGCCTTCGACCGTCACCTCGGTGCCGGGCTTGAGCATCGTCTCGCTGAGACCGCGCGCGTGCATGCGGAACAGCGGCGCGAGCGTCGCCTCCCAGACATCGCCCTGATATTTGAGGGTGATGTGGGTGTGCGGGTCGGCCCAGGCGAGCGCCTCGATCGGCGCGCTGATCTTGAAGGCCTTGGTGGCGTCGTAGCTGCCCCAGCCATGATGGGCCGATGCCGCGCCGACCGATACCACCGTCAGCACAACGCAAATGGCGACACGACCGTCCATGTTGGACCTCCGGATCACGTACGGTGGCCGAATGTTAGCGGCCCGGGCCGCTGCCCTCAAGGTGGTTCCGCCGCGATTTCCGTAGCCCGGATGGAGCGCAGCGCAATCCGGGGACTTCTGTGCCAATCGGCAAAGCCCATCCCGGATTTCGCTGCGCTCCATCCGGGCTACAAGCAGCGTGCCCCTCGCCGCCCTGCTCGGTTCCTGTGTCATCCGGCACGCGAATTGATAATCTGTCGCTCGAAAGCCGTGGTCTTTCGCTTGGAGGGAGCGAATGTCCGAAGCCGCTCCGCTCGAGTACCGGGCATTCCTGAGTTACAGCCACAAGGACGCCGCTTGGGCTAAGTGGCTGCACGCTCGGCTTGAAGGTTTTCGCATCGACAGGGACCTGGTCGGACGCGAAACGTTGCTCGGGCCGGTGCAGAAGTCGCTGCGACCGATTTTTCGCGACCGTGAGGATTTTTCCGGCGGCCACACTCTCACCGATGCCACTATCGCGGCGCTCGATGCTTCGGCTGCGTTGATCGTGCTGTGTTCGCGGGTCGCGGCCAGCCGGCCGGCCGTCAATAGAGAAGTGCAGCTATTTCGCTCGCGCCACCCTGATAGGCCGGTAATTCCGGTTGTTATCGACGGCTCGTGGCGGGACAGTTATCCGCCGGCTCTGCGGTTCGAGGTCGCGGCCGACGGGACGGTCACCGATCGGCCCGTTACGATCCTCGGTCCCGATTTGCGGGAGAGCGCCGACGGCAAGGACCTCGGGCTTGCGAAGATCGTCGCTGGGCTGACCGGCCTCGCGCCTGATGACGTGTTTCGCCGCGCTGAGCGGGAGCGGCGGAGACAGGGTCGATTGCGAACGGCAGTCGCTGCGCTGATTGTCGTGCTAGCGGTCGTCGGAGGCGGGTTCTACTGGCAGTCTTATCAGCAGAAGCAACAGCTCGCGGAAATATCCGCCCTGGTTGATAGATACAGCATGGTGAACCCGGCGGAGGCATCCGCACCGGGCGGCAAGGAAGACCTCACGCGGGCGATCACCGCGATCGCGGAAGGTGCGGCCACAGACCCGCGATACGCCAACGCGCTGGAGCTTCTCAAGGCCGGCAAGCCCGATGAGGCTGAACCGCTGCTGGAGGCGGTCGCCGAGGACAAGGCGAAACGCGCCGAAAAGGACGCCAAGGATGCGGCGGCCGCATACCGCAACCTTGCCTCGATCGCCGCGGTGTCCGACCATAAGCACGCGCGCGAATATTATGCGGCGGCGGCTCGGCTGGACCCGACGGACGTCGAAGGAATGTTCCAGAATGGCTGGTATCAACAAGAAGCTGGCAACCTCGGCGCCGCTGAAGCTGCCTATCGCCAGGTGATCGCCGCAGCAAAACGGGATAGCGACCGCGATTATTGGGCAAGGCTCGGTCTCGGCGACATCGCGCTGGCACGCGGCGACTTGCGGGCCGCCGACTCCAATTACCGCGACGGGCTCGCGATCGCTGAGCGGCAAGCGAAAGCCGACCCTCGCGATGCGGGCTGGCAATACGACCTGTCGGTGTCGCACGAGAAGGTCGGCGATGTGCAGGTGGCGCAAGGCAATCTGCCGGCGGCGCTGACCTCGTATCAGGCGGGCCTCGCCATCAGAGACCGCCTGGCGAGGTCTGATCCCGGCAATGCCGGCTGGCAGCGCAACCTATCGGTGACCTACATCAAGATCGGCGACGTGCAGGTGGCGCAGGGCAATCTGCCGGCCGCGCTGGCCTCGTATCAGGCGGACCTCGCCATCGCGGACCAGTTGGCGAAGGCCGACCCGGGCAATGCCGGCTGGCAGCGCGACCTGTCGGTGTCGCACGAGAAGGTCGGCGACGTGCAGATGGAGCAGGGCGGTCTGCCGGCCGCTCTCGCCTCGTATCAGGCGAGCCTCGCCATCGCAGATCGCTTGGCGAAGGCCGACACCGCCAATGCCGGCTGGCAGCGCGACCTGTCGGTGTCTTACAGGAAGGTCGGCGACGTGCAGGTGGCGCAGGGCAATCTGCCGGCAGCGCTCACTTCGTATCAAGCGAGCCTCGCCATCGCGGATCGCTTGGCGAAGGCCGATACCGGCAATGCCGGCTGGCAGTACGACCTGTCGGTGTCGTACGAGAGGGTCGGCGACGTGCAAGTAGCGCAGGGCAATTTCCCGGCCGCGCTGACCTCGTATCAGGCGAGCTTCGCCATCAGAGAGCGCCTGGCGAAGTCCGATCCCGGCGATGCCGGCTGGCAGCGCGACCTGTCGGTGTCCTACAACAAGGTCGGCGACGTACAGGTGGCGCAGGGCAATCTGCCGGCCGCGCTGGCCTCCTACCAGGCGGGCTTCGCCATCGCTGACCAGCTGGCGAAGTCCGATCCCGGCAATGCCGGCTGGCAGCGCGACCTGTCGGTCTCCTACGAGACAATCGGCGACGTGCAGGTGGTGCAGGGCAATCTGTCGGATGCGCTGACCTCGTATCAGGCGAGCTTCGCCATCAGAGACCGCATCGCAAAGGCCGATCCTGCCGACGCCGGCTGGCAGCGCGACCTGTCGGTGTCCTACATCAAGATCGGCGACGTGCTGGTGGCGGAGGGCGACCTGCCCGCTGCGCTCACCTCGTATCAGGCGAGCCTCGCCATCAGAGAGCGCTTGGCGAAGTCCGATCCCGGCAATCCCGGCTGGCAGCGCGACCTAGCGGTGTCGTACGCAAAGCTTGGCACCGTCTATCTGAAGTCGCAGCAAGAGGCGAAAGCGCGAATGGCCCTTGCCGCGGGCCGCGACATCAGTGCTCGGTTGGTCGCGCGGCTTCCAGATCACCCGCAATGGAAACAGGACCTCGCATGGTTCGATCAGCAAATCGCGGCGTTAGAGAAGTAAACCGCATAGGCTTCCGCCCAACTCGATCGGACACTGACGAGACGCCGCCGCAGACCCACAATTTATAGGCAGTTCGTAAGTATCTATGCTCCTCGGCCGCGGTTGCTGATTCCGTGCCCGCTGCGCACGGCCCCTGGAATGACGGTTCGCAGAACCACCCGCCCTTGCCTGCGCGCCGCCGTGCGGTCCATTGTGCTGCGCAAACAGGAGGCGTCGATGGCAGCGCAAACCAACCGGCAGATTCTCCTCAAGAGCCGGCCCGAAGGACGGCCGGGGCTTGGCAATTTCGAGCTCGCGGAGCGTCCGGTGCCCGAGCCCGGCGACGGCGAGGTGCTGATGCGCACCCGCTATCTCTCGCTCGACCCTTACATGCGCGGCCGCATGAGCGCGGCGAAGTCCTATGCCAAGCCCGCCGAGGTCGGGCAGCCGATGGTCGGCGGCACGGTCGGCGACGTCGTTGCCTCGCGCAATCCGAAATTCGCGGTGGGCGACGTCGTGCTGGGCTTCGGCGGCTGGCAGGAATACGCGCTTTCGAACGGCGCGGGCCTGCGCAAGCTCGATCCGGCAGCGGCCCCGATCTCGACCGCGCTCGGTGTGCTCGGTATGCCGGGCATGACGGCCTATGTCGGGCTCCTCGAAATCGGCAAGCCGCAGCCGGGCGAGACCGTCGTGGTCGCCGCGGCGTCCGGCGCGGTCGGCTCGGTGGTCGGGCAAATTGCCAAGATCAAAGGCGCCCGCGCGATCGGCATCGCTGGCGGCACCGACAAGTGCCGCTTCGTCACCGACACGCTCGGCTTTGATGCCTGCGTCGATCACCGCGCGCCCGATTTCGCCGCGGCGCTCGCCGCCGCCTGCCCGTCCGGCATCGATGTCTATTTCGAGAATGTCGGCGGCGCCGTGCAGCAGACCGTGTGGCCGCTGCTGAACGATTTCGCGCGCGTGCCGGTGTGCGGGCTCATCGCCCAGTACAATGCGACGACGCCGCTGCCCGGGCCCGACATGTTCTCGGTGCTGCGCAAGCGCCTGACGCTGCGCGGCTTCATCGTGTCGGATTTTGCCGCACGCCAGCCCGATTTCCTGCGCGAGGCAAGCGAATGGGTCCGCAGCGGCCGCCTCAAATATCGCGAGGACGTCGTCGAGGGATTGGAGAACGCGCCGTCAGCCTTCCTCGGCCTCCTCGACGGCAAGAACTTCGGCAAGCTGCTGGTGAAGGTGGCCTGATCACGCCGGTCATTCCGGGGCGCGCCGCAGAGCAGGCGCGAACCCGGAATCCATACTCCGCAGTCCGTGTTCATGGATTCCGGGCTCGCCTCCGCTGCGCTACGGCGCCCCGGAATGACCAACAAAAATTTGCTCGGTTGGCACGTTCGCCCGACCTGATATTGTGATCGCGGCGATGGCGAACGCTCATCAGCACGGAGCGGCTCATGTTCTCGATCGCAACAAGGCGCCTCATCTTCGCTCTCGCGGCGATCCTATTGCCCGCGGCTTTCATCGCGGCCGCGCCGCCTGATGCGCCGGTCGTCCAGGGACGTCCGTCGCTCGCCGGCCAGTTTCTGATCGCGACGCCGTCGATGCGCGATCCGCGCTTCGATCATGCCGTCATCCTGATGGTGCGGCACACCCAGGACGGCGCCTTCGGCCTCGTCATCAATCGGCCGGTCGGCGAACGCTCGCTTGCGAACCTTCTTGAAGCGTTGGGCGAAAAGAACACCGCCGCCGACGGCAACATTCCGATTTTCATGGGCGGGCCGGTGCAGCTTGATGTCGCGTTCCTCGTCCACACGACCGACTATCGTCGGCCCGAGACCATCACCGTCGACAAGAACGTCGCGGTGACGTCGAGCGCCAAGGTGCTGCGTGACATTGCCGACAAAACCGGGCCGGCAAAAAGCCTGCTCGTGTTCGGTTACGCCGGCTGGGCGGCGGGTCAGCTCGAGGCCGAAATGTCCCACAATGTCTGGTACACGGCGCCGGAAGATCCGGCACTCGTCTTCGACGAGGATCGCGCGAAGGTGTGGGAGCGCGCCGCCGCCCATCGCACCCAGGATTTGTAGCGGCTTTCGCCACCGGCTCGGCTCGCTGTCCGCAAGTCGAAGGAGACGCAATGACTGGAAAGCCAACGAAATCGGAAGCGGAGCTAACCACGCTGATCATGCAGGCAATTCGCCAACATCCAGAATGGACTGACGTCGTTGACGTCGAGATCATTCGGAGGGCGCAATCGCAGTGGGATGCGCACTTCACCATGGGCGACTTCAAGCCCGTTCCGGAACGTGCTTTCATCGTCGTTGACGAATTGCAAAAGCAATTTGATCTCGCTTGATTGCGCGGCTGATCGCTACCTGATCGACCGCCCCTGCGGCAGACCGCGGATCGCGCCGCGAATGGCAGAGTGATCGACTTTGCGTCGGTTGACCTATCGCAAGGCGGAACCTACGATTTCTGCCATGTTGCGTGCATGAAACCTTATGTCTTCCGCTGCCCGAATACGGGTCTTGAAGTGCAGGGCTGGGCCGCCGTGAGCGAGCCTGACGACGCACGCGAAAAGTTCGAGGCGGTCGAGTGCCTCGCCTGCGGGCGACTCCATATGGTCAATCCGAGGACTGGCAAGACACTCGGTGTGCATCGCGCCTACAGCGATCGCACTTCGTCGCGCCCCAGCGTATCTGAAACACATCATTGACGCAGCGTAACCGGAGCCCGCGGCGCGCGCTGTCCGGTTAACCAAAAGTTAAGTATGCCATTGGCTCCGGCCGAGCAGGGGCGCTAGCCTCGCGCAGATGCGGCCGGGCAGCGTACGAATGGTGCGTCAATGGTCAGTCGAAACTGGGCGGCGGTTGTTGTTGCGATTGTTGGCGTGAGTTCGCTCTCGGCTTCGAGCGAGTTGGCCGCGCGAGGCGGCGGTGTCGGCGGACGGGGCCCGGCGTTTTCGATGCGCGGCGTCACGGCCTTTCACGGATTTCGGCCGAACGAGCGGTTTTTCCATCGCCGCAATTTCGGTGCCGGCTGGGGCGGCGGCGGCTTCGGTTACCCGGTGGTGGTGCCGGGCGGCTCGTTCGACTATCCGCCCGATTATGTGCCGTCGGACGAAAGCGGAGTGCCGCCACCGGTCGGTGGTCCGGAGTACGCTGCCGGCGTCGGCCCGGCGGTGATCAATCCCGTCGTTGTCTATCGCCCCGGCTGCACCACGCAGCACGTGACCGTGCCGTCCGAAGCCGGCGGCCAGCGTACCATCAACATCATGCGGTGCTGACCGCCGCGGTTACGCTTCGCTCTGATCGTCGTCATCTCGGGGGGCGTGAGGGGTCATTCCTGGGCGCTGCAGCGAAGCGGAGGCGAGCCCGCAATCCATAACCACAGACTGCGGAGTATGGATTCCGGGCTGCCGAGCTGCGCTCGGCCCCCGGAATGACTTCGTTGTTTTGCACGTCCTCGTAAGGCTTCTTCGCACGCATGCACGCGATGCAAGGGGCACGGTGTTTTCGCCGTGCATGGCGGCAGCGTGGTCGATATGGTGCCGCCGCACAAATCACCCACCACGAGGAACGCCGTGTCTGACAGAGCCGCGCTTTACCACGAACTTGCCGTTGCCAACCGCATTCTCGGCCATGAAGGCGTGATCGACGCCTTCGGCCATGTCAGCATCCGCGATCCTGATGATGCCGGCCGCTATCTCCTGTCGCGCTCGCGTTCGCCGGAACTGGTCGAGCCCGACGACATTCTCGAATTCGATCTCAACTCGCAGCCGGTCGAGCCCCCCGTCGTGCAGCTTTATGCCGAGCGCGTCATCCATGGCGAGATCTACAAGGCGCGGCCCGAGGTGATGGCTGTCTGCCATCACCACGCCCCGGCGATCATGCCGTTCTGCATCAGCGGCGATCCACTCGTGCCGGTGTTTCATCTCGGCGCGTCGATGGGCGCTATCGTGCCGTTCTGGGATAGCCGCGACGACTTCGGCGACACCAATCTCCTCGTGGTGAAGCCAGCAGAAGGCGCCTCGCTCGCCCGCGCGCTCGGCAAACACGACATGGTGCTGATGCGACGCCATGGCGCAACCGTAGCCGGCACCAGCCTGCGCGAACTCGTTTTCCGTTCCATCTATTCCTGCGACAATGCACGGTACCTCAGCGAGGCGAAGCGTCTCGGCAATTTCGGACCGCTGTCGCCCGGCGAGATCGAGATGGCGCAGGCGATCTACAAATTGCCGGCGGCGCAAAGCCGGGCGTGGGAATATTGGGCGACGCGCCTCGCGCGGCGCGGCGCGATGCCGCCCGCAAAGGCCGCGCCGGCAACCAAGGCCGCGCCGGCAACGAAGCTCCGCGCTGCGAAGAAGAAGCCGGCTGCAAAGCCGGCAAAGTCGAAGGGCAGGAAACGCAGATGATCCGCAGCCTTCTCCCGCGTGCCGCGCTCGCGATCATCGCCGTCGCCGGTACGCTTGCAGCCTCGCCGCTTCACGCCGAGGACACGATCAAGGTCGCGATCGGCCAGATCAACAACTGGGAGAACCAGCCGCCGACGCTCGGGCAGGTGGCGGGCATCTTCAAGAAACATGGCCTCGTGCTCGAGACCTTCGGCACCGCAGGCGCCGGCGAGACCCTCCAGCCGATTATCTCCGGCAGCGCCGAGATCGGCATCGGTGTCGGCGTCGCCGGCGCGATGCGCGCGTTCTCGACCGGCGCGCCGGTGCGCATCCTCAGCCCCTCCTTCACCGGCACCCGAGACCTGTTCTGGTATGTCCGCGCGGATTCGCCCATCAAGTCCATCGCCGATGCGACGGCGCGCAACACCGTCGCCTATTCGACCAACGGCTCGAGCTCGCACAACATCGTGCTTGGCGCGATCGATGAGCTCGGCCTCAAGGCCAAGCCGACACCGACCGGCAGCCCGCCTGGGACCCTTACGGCAGTGATGTCCGGCCAGATCGACATCGGCTGGGCGGGACCGCCGGTCGGGGTGCAGGAAGCCAAGGACGGCAAAATACGCGTCCTCTTCCGCGGCAGCGACGTGCCGTCGCTGCGCGACCAGACGGTGCGCGCAACCGTGATTAATGCCGACTTTCTGGCGAAGCACCCGGATGTTGCCGCGCGGTTCATGGCAGCCTGGCGCGAAAGCATCGCGTGGATGTATTCCGATCCGAAAGCGATGGAGCTTTACGCCGAGAAGATCGACAAGCCGATCGCCCTCGTCCGCGATGTCGTGAAGGAGTTCTATCCGATCACGGCGGTGCAGACCGACACCATGTCCGACATGCCGGGAATCCTGCGCGACGCGGTCAAGCTCAAGTTCCTGCGCGAGCCGCTCACCGACGCGCAGCTTAAGGAGTTCATCCGCATCCCGCCGCGATAACCTGAACGCGTAGAAGCTGTAGGGCGCAATAGCGAAGCGTATTGCGCCGATCCGAATTCACCACGGTGGATTACGCTGCGCTAATCCACCCTACAAATCTACCATCCGTCGGGTTGCCAACTAATTAGGCGGCAACTTCGGGGGGGACATCGGCGCCAAAAGGTGTTAACTTTTGTTATCCTGATCACGGGGGTCGGGGATGGCAAGGCGCACCTTCAAGATCGTTCTGATCAAGCCCTCGCACTACGACGCGGATGGCTATGTCATCCAGTGGTGGCGCTCGACGATTCCATCGAACAGCCTCGCGAGCCTTTACGGGCTCCTCGCCGATTGCGCGGCGGAGCGGACGCTGGGGCCCGATGTCGACATCGAGATCGATGCGTTCGACGAATGCAATACGGTGATCGACGTCAAGGGCGCGATCCGCGGCATCCGCGAAGCGGGCGCGGGCTTCATCGGCCTTGTCGGCGTGCAATCGAACCAATATCCGCGCGCGCTTGATCTCGCCCGGCAATTCCGCGCGGCGGGCCTACCGGTGGTCATCGGCGGCTTCCACGTCAGCGGCTGCCTGTCGATGCTGCCCGAGATGCCGCCCGAACTGAAGGCGGCGCTCGACCTCGGCATCACGCTCTACGCCGGGGAAGGCGAAGGGCGGATGGCTGAGCTGTTGCGCGACGTCGACGCCGGCACGCTCAAGCCCATCTACAATTATCTCAACGATCTCCCCGACATGGACGCGGCATCGTTGCCGGTGCTGCCGCGGCGGATCGTGACGCGCGTCGCTGGCCACTACGCGAGCTTCGATGCCGGCCGCGGCTGTCCGTTCCAGTGCAGCTTCTGCACCATCATCAACGTGCAGGGACGCAAGTCGCGCTTCCGCACCGCCGACGACGTCGAAGCGATCGTGCGGGCGAACGCCGCTCAGGGCGTGACGCGGTTCTTCGTCACCGACGACAACTTTGCCCGCAACCGCAACTGGGAACCGATCCTCGACCGCCTCATCGCGTTGCGCGAAACGGAAGGCTTCCGCATCCGCCTGCTGCTGCAGGTCGACACGTTGTGCCATCGCATCCCGGGCTTCATCGAGAAAGCGGCGCGCGCCGGATGCAATGCGGTGTTCATCGGGCTTGAGAACATCAATCCCGAAATCGCTGATGGGCACCAAGAAGCGCCAGAACAAGATCTGGGAGTATCGCGAGATGCTCCAGGCGTGGAAACGCGCCAAGGTCATGACCTGGGCGGGCTACATTCTCGGCTTCCCGACCGATACGCCAGCAACGATCGCGCGCGACATCGAGATCATCAAGAAGGAACTGCCGATCGATATTCTGGAGTTCTTCTGCCTGACGCCGCTGCCGGGCTCGGAGGACCACAAGAACCTGCATCTGCGCGGGGTCGCGATGGACCCCGACATGAACAACTACGATCTTGAGCACGTTTGCACCGCCCACGCGATCATGTCCAACGAGGAGTGGATCAAGGTCTATCACGACGCCTGGGCGCGCTATTACACCGACGCCCACGTCGCAACCGTGCTGCGCCGGGCAATCGCAAGCAGCCTCAGCCCGAAGAAGATCGTCGAGGCGATGACGGTGTTCTCAGGCTCGGCCGCGATCGAGCGCGTGCATCCGCTCCAGTTCGGATTCGTGCGGCGCAAGGTCCGCACCCAGCGCCGCTACGGCAAGCGGGTCGTCAATCCGCTCGTGTTCTATCCGTGGCGCGCGTACGATTTCGCCAAGGTGGCGTTGCGCTGGCTCAAGCTCGCGCGGCGCTATCGCGCCATCATGCGGCACGTCGTGGCCACGACCGACGCGACCTATATGGACGAGGCGTTGCGGTCCATCGCGGGCGTCGAGGCCGATCATTTGGTCGAGCTCTTCGCCGAGCAGATTCCGAAAACCCACGGCGCTCCGGTGCCGCGCCGCGCCGCCGTCGCCGGTTGACGGTTGCCGCCCCGCCGGGCACAAGCGACCCGGCCATGATCCGCATCAACGAGCATCTCGCCATCGACGACAGCGAGATCGAGGAAAGCTTCATCCGCTCCTCGGGCCCCGGCGGCCAGAACGTCAACAAGCTCGCAACCGCGGTACAGCTGCGGTTCGATGTGCGCGGCTCGCCGTCGCTTCCGCACGAAGTGCGGGTGCGCCTGGAGCGGCTCTCCGGCAAACGCCTCACGCGCGAAGGCGTGCTGGTGATCACCGCGCAGCGCTTCCGTACCCAGGAGCGCAATCGCGACGACGCGCTCGAACGTCTCGTCGAGATGATCCGCGCGGCGGCCGTCCGTCCGACGCCGCGCCGTCCGACCAAGCCGACATTCGGCTCGAAGGTACGCCGACTGGAAAAGAAGAAGCGCCACGCCGGCCTCAAAGCCTTGCGCGGCGCCAAGCCCGGCGAGGACTGAGCGCAGTCGCGATCAGTCGAGGGCCTTGTAGAAGCGCTGATCGTAGAGGTTAACGTGTGACGGGACGGTCGGAATGACGGTCACCGCGCGGAACTGCTTCGTATGCGCCGCCGTCTCGTGGGCATCGAAGGCCTTGGCGTCGGCCCACACGGCCACGACTTCATAGTGGTTCACGCGCGGCGCGGGCTGCTGATAGACATCGTAGCGCAACGCGCCCGGTTCCTTTTGGGTGGCCTCGGCCATCGCCCTGACCAGCGGCTGGGCGGCAAGGCCGTATGCCGGATCGCCGCCCATGAAATCGACGTGCTCCATCATGTAGAGACCGCCACTCGCGGCGGCCGCCTTTGCCGCGCCCGTAGCGTATGCATTGAGCATATGGCGGTCCGGCGGGGCATTGCGGATCGCTTCCAGGATGAAGTTGAACCGCGACGTATCCGCGGACTTGTCGTGCGCCGCGAACGCAGCCTGGTCCTTCCAGCCCTCCATGATGATGAAGCGATTGGGCCGGTCGGTCTCCTGGAGCACGGTGAACTCGAGGTTGCCCGGCTCCTTGCGGCTTGTGTCGCGGAATTGCTTGAGCAATCCGCCACCCTGGAGCGTCCAGTTCGCGTCGACGTCGATGTAGGTTGCCGCATAGACGGCGCCGTCAGGAGATTGCGCCATCGCCGGCGAGGCCGCCGCGAGCGCGATCACGCAGGCTGCCGGTGCGAGGCTTCGCGCGAACAACGAGGCCGGTGAGATTTGGGTGTAACGCATGGGTTTATCCTCCCGAACCGGCAATCAATTGACGAGCGTGTAGAGGCGGTCGTCGTAAGGCGAACCGAGGAGCCGCCCGATGGTGTCGCGGAAGCGATGGTGATCGCGCGACGACTTGAACTCGTCATAGGCCTGCTGTGTCTGCCACGCGGCGTAGATCGTCTGGTGGCTCGTCGGTGCCTTGACCGAGCGCACGACGTCGAAGCGCAGATTGCCTTCGCCCTTGCGCGCGGCTTCGGCGAGGACCTTCACCGCGGCGATCGTCGCGTCGATGCCCGGCGGGAAAACATCGAGATGCACTTGCAGGTAGACGGCACCATTTCCCGACGCAGGCTTGGTTGGGCCGACGGTCGTCACGCTGTAGTAGCGCCGGTCGTAGGGCGCTCCCTCAATCGGCTTGAGGCTCTCGCGCAAATCCGCCGAAGACGTCGCCTTCTCGTTGGCATCGAAGGCGGCCTGATCGGTCCAGGTCTCATAGACGACGAAACGGTTCGGATGCCCGATCTCCTGGAGCACGTCGACGCCGAGATTGCCGGGCTGCTTGCGCGACGCCTCCCGATATTGCTTGAGGATGGCTACTCCCTTGTCGCCTGCACCCGGGGCTACATCAAGGACGGTCACGCCGACGATGGCATCGGCTTTAGGCGCCTGCGCGGCGGCCGGCGAAACGGCCGCCAGGGCGGCAAAGCCCAGCGCAGCGGCAAGGATGGATTTGAGCGCCGGCGCGCGCTCGCGAATCTTGGACATGGGTACCCTCCCGATCGGCCGCGTTTTTCTAAAACGTCTGCGGTTCCGGCACATGCATGCCCCGCGCAGATGCGGCGTCAAAAAATCGTCCACGTTTGACTGCGCCATGTCAAGAACGTCGCTCCCCGCGAATATGTGTTGTGCCGACCCGCCAAGCGCGCTTAACCTCGGCGTTAACGCGATGCCGGCCGGCTGTTTAGTCGATAGCGACAAGGCCGCATCGCAGCACAATAAGCTTTCGGAGGAAGCATGAGATTTCGCCCGCCATTGGGTTTCTTGGTTGTGGTGTCGGCGCTGGTCACGTTCACGGCTATCGCACAGGCACAGGACTATCCGACCAAGCCGGTGAAGTGGGTCGTGCCCTATACGCCTGCCGGAACCACCGACATTCTGGCGCGCATCATGGGGCAGTATCTGTCCGAGCATCTCGGCCAGCAGTTCATCATCGATAACCGGCCGGGCGCCGGCAACAACATCGGCACCGAAGCGGTCGTCAATGCGCCGCCCGACGGCTACACGCTGCTGCTCGTCAACCCGGCGAACGGCATCAATGCCACGCTCTACAAGAAGCTGCCGTTCAATTTCCTGCGCGACATCGCGCCGGTCGCCGGCATCATCCGCGTGCCGAACGTGATGGAGGTCTATCCGCAATTTCCGGCGAAGACCGTCCCGGAGTTCATCGCTTACGGCAAAGCGCATCCCGGCATGATCAACATGGCCTCGTCCGGCAACGGCACATCGGTGCATTTGTCCGGCGAGTTGTTCATGGCCATGACCGGGGTCAAGATGACCCATGTGCCCTATCGCGGCGCCGGTCCGGCGCTGACCGATCTGATCGCCGGCACAGTCGACGTGATCTTCGACAACCTGCCGTCCTCGATCGAGTTCATCAAATCCGGCAAGCTGCGAGCGCTCGCGGTGACGACCGAGAAGCGCAATCCCGCGCTGCCCGACGTTCCGACCGTCGGCGAGACCGTGACCGGTTACGAGGCGAGCGCGTGGTTCGGCATCGGCGCGCCGAAAGGGACGCCGGCCGCGATCGTCGACAAGCTCAACCGAACAGTGAACGAGGCGCTTGCCGATCCCAAGGTCAAAGCGCGACTTACTGATCTTGGCGGCATTCCGATGACAGGCTCGGCCGAGGAGTTCGGAAAGATCATGGCCGCCGAAACCGCGAAGTGGGCGAAGGCCGTTCAATACTCTGGCGTCTCGATCGATTAGCCCCGGATCGACGGCGATGGCGTGGATATTCATCCGGCGCGCCGTGGTCGCGGCGATGCTCGCCTGTGCGCTCTCGAACGGCGGCGCCGACGCGCAGGTCTATCCGGCGAAGACCATCCGCATCATCGTGCCGTCGGGTCCCGGCGGGCCTCCGGATATCGTCGCCCGGCTCATCGCGCCGCACATGCAGGCGGCGCTGGCGCAGACCGTCGTGGTGGAGGACCGGACCGGCGCAAGCGGTGCCATCGGCGCGCGGACGGTCGCGACCGCGGAGGCCGACGGCTACACGCTGCTGATCGGCTTTCCCTCGCCGCTTGCGATCATCCCGGCGATCATGCGCAACGCCGGCTTCGACCCGCGCAAGGATTTCACCGCGGTGGCGCGGCTCACCGACTCGAGCGTCGTTCTCGTCGTCAATCCGAATTTCCCGGCGAAATCGATCGCGGAGCTGGTCCAGCTCGCCAAGGCCCAACCCGGCAAATTCAGCTTTGCCTCGGCGGGCCTCGGCAACCAGGTGCATCTCACCGGAGAATTGCTGCGCCAGAGCGCGGGCATCGACCTTCTGCACGTTCCGTTCAAGAGCGGCGCCGAGATGACGACGGCCGTCATCGGCGGACAGGTCGACATGTCGTTTCCCGACATGTCGCTCGTGCTGCCGCTGATCCGGGAAGAGCGCCTGCGCGCGCTTGCGGTCACCAGCGCGAAGCGCCGGCCCGATTTGCCGAACACGCCGACGATGGTGGAGAGCGGCTTCCCGGGATTTGTCACGAGTTTCTGGACCGGTATTGTCGCGCCGGCCGGCACGCCGCAAGCGGTCGTCGAAAAACTCAATGCCGTCATCAATGACGGGCTCCGCTCCCCGGAGATCAAAGCCGGCCTCGCGCGGCTCGGCGTCGAGGCCGCGCCCGGCACGGCGGCCGATTTTTCCGCTTTCCTCGCCGCCGAATCCAGGAAATGGTCCGCCATCGCCGAAGCCGCCGGCATCCGGATCGATTGATCCCAGGCAAACGGCGACAAAGGCGCATCAATGTCCACGACCCGCAAGAAGCCTGAAGAGCTACGCAGCTATCGATGGTTCGGCGCGAGCGATCTGCGCTCGTTCGGGCATCGCTCGCGGCTCCGCCAATTCGGCTACGACCTCGCCGACTGGGGCTCGAAGCCCGTCATCGGCATCATCAACACCTGGAGCGACATCAACGCCTGCCACGGCCATCTGCGCGCGCGCGCCGAGGACGTGAAGCGCGGCATCTTCCAGGCCGGCGGCCTGCCGATCGAACTGCCGGCGATGTCGCTTGCCGAGCCGATGGTGAAGCCGTCGACCATGCTCTATCGCAACTTCCTCGCCATGGAGACCGAGGAGCTGCTGCGCAGCCATCCGATCGACGGCGCCGTGCTGATGGGCGGCTGCGACAAGACCACGCCGGGCCTCGTGATGGGCGCGATCAGCATGGGGGTGCCGGCGATCTATGTCCCGGCCGGCCCGGCGCTGCGCGGCAACTGGCGCGGCGAGACGCTGGGCTCGGGCTCCGACGCCTGGAAATACTGGGACGAGAAGCGCGCCGGCCGGATCACCGAGAAGGACTGGACCGAGATCGAGAATGGCATCTCGCGCTCGTTCGGCACCTGCATGGTCATGGGCACTGCCGCCACGATGATGGCGATCACCGAGGCGCTGGGTCTCGCGCTGCCGGGCTCGTCCTCCATTCCTGCAGTCGATTCCAATCATCCGCGCATGTGCGCCGCCGCTGGCCGGCGCATCGTCGAGATGGTGTGGGAGGATTTGACTCCGGCGCGCATCCTGGTGCCGGCCGCATTCGACAACGCCATCCGCGTCCACATGGCGATGGGCGGCTCGACCAACGCCATCATCCATCTCGTCGCCATGGCGCGGCGCGCCGGCGTGCCGCTCGACATGCAGCGCTTCGACGATCTCTCGCGCGAGATCCCGGTGCTCGCCAACGTGCGGCCGTCAGGCAAATACCTGATGGAGGACTTCTACTATGCTGGCGGCATCCGCGCACTGATGACGGAATTGCGCGAACGGCTCGACGTTTCCTGCCTCACCGTGACCGGCGCGCCGCTCGCGGCCTCGCTCGACGGCGCCAAGGTCCATCTGCGCGACATCATCCGTTCGCTCAACGATCCGGTCTCGACCGCGGGCGCGACCGCGGTCCTTACCGGCAATCTTGCGCCGCGCGGCTGCGTGATGAAGCCGTCCGCGGCCGATCCGCGGCTCCTCAAACATCGCGGGCCGGCGCTCGCCTTCGAGGACTACAACCACATGGCGCGCGAGATCGACCGCGACGATCTCGACGTCACGCCCGACCACGTCATCGTGCTCAAGAACGGCGGACCCAAGGGCGGTCCCGGCATGCCCGAATGGGGCATGCTGCCGATCCCGAAGAAATTGGTGAAGGCCGGCGTGCGCGACATGCTGCGCCTGTCCGACGCCCGCATGAGCGGCACGAGCTACGGCGCCTGCATCCTGCACGTCGCGCCGGAAAGCTTCGTCGGCGGTCCGCTGGCGTTCGTCCGGACCGGTGACGAGATCGAGGTCGATGCCGATGCGCGGCGCATCCACCTGCACGTATCCGAGGAGGAGATCGCGCGCCGCCGCGCCGCCTGGCGCGCGCCCGCGCCCCGTTATCCGCGCGGCTATGGCGCGATGTACGCCGCCCATATCGGTCAGGCCGACGAAGGCTGCGATTTCGATTTCCTGCTCGCCGGCGCCCCGACCCCCGAGCCTGAGATTTATTAAGATAACCTGCCGCAACGCCAGCGGATCGGCTTGCGGGCGCACCGCTCATTCCTATAATCCGCGGCTTCCCGGGTCGGTCGGCGGCGCGGCTATAGAGCTTGGAGCGTCTTTGTGAAGCGTGCCGTGGCCGCAAAGCCGGTGGCGATCATCATGGGCAGCCAGTCCGACTGGGCGACCATGAAGCATGCCGCCGATACGCTCGACGCACTCGGCGTCAGCTACGAAGCGCAGATCGTTTCGGCGCACCGCACGCCGGACCGGCTCGTCGCCTTCGCCAAGGGCGCCAAGGCCAAGGGCTTTCGCGTGATCATCGCCGGCGCCGGCGGCGCCGCGCATTTGCCGGGCATGACCGCCGCCATGACGCCGCTTCCCGTGTTTGGCGTTCCGATCGAATCGCAGGCGCTGGGCGGCGTCGATTTGCTCTATTCCATCGTGCAGATGCCGCCGGGCGTTCCGGTCGGCACGCTCGCCATCGGCCGCGCCGGCGCGATCAACGCCGCGCTCATCGCGGCGAGCGTGCTCGCCCTCACCGACGACGCGCTCGCCGCCCGCCTCGAGGCCTGGCGCGCCAAGCAGACCGAAGCGGTCGCGGAAACCCCGACGAGCGAAGGTGGTGCGTGAGCCTTCATCCGGTGATCGGCCCCGACGCGACGATCGGCATTCTCGGCGGTGGGCAGCTCGGCCGCATGTTGGCCATGGCTGCGGCCGAGCTCGGCTTCAAGTGCCACGTGCTATGCCCCGATCGCGCCTCGCCCGCGTTCGATGTGGTGCGTCGCGTTACCGAGGCCGATTACAGCGACATGTCCGCGCTCGACCGTTTCGCCGAGGATGTCGACGTCATCACCTACGAGTTCGAGAACGTGCCGGCCGAGACGGCAGCCTTCCTCGCTGCCCGCAAGCCCGTGCTCCCAGACCCGAACATCCTCGCGATCACCCAGGACCGGCTGGAGGAAAAGAACCTCGTCGCGGCGCTCGGCATCGCGACTGCCCCCTACCGGGCGGTGTCCTCCGAAGACGAACTGGTACACGCGCTCGCGACACTCGGGCGTCCGGCTGTGCTTAAGACCCGCCGCTTTGGCTATGACGGCAAGGGCCAGGCACGGCTCGATCCGGACGACGATCCCGCGGTGGCGTGGCGCGCCATCGGCGGCCAGCCGGCGATCCTCGAAGCCTTCGTGCGCTTCGAGCGCGAGATTTCCGTCGTCGCCGCCCGTGGTCACGACGGACGCATCGAGTGCTTCGATCTCGCCGAGAACGAGCACCGCGATCGCATCCTCAAGGTATCCCGCGTGCCGGCCAACGTCACGCCAGCGGTCGAGGCAGAGGCGCAGCGCATCGCCAAGCGCATTTCCGAGGCGTTCTCCTATGTCGGCGTGCTCGCGGTCGAGATGTTTGTCGTGGCGGCCGGCACGGGGCACGACGTGCTGGTGAACGAGATCGCCCCGCGTGTGCACAACTCCGGACATTGGACGCTTGACGCCTGCACCGTGTCGCAGTTCGAGCAACACATCAGGGCGGTCGCCGGCTGGCCGCTTGCGTTGCCGCTGCGGCTCGGCCGCGCCGAGATGATCAATCTCATCGGCGACGAGATCATCGATCGCGGCAAGTGGCTCGACGTGCCCGGCGCCTGCGTCCATTTCTACGGCAAGCAGGGGGTCCGGCCCGGCCGCAAGATGGGCCACGTGACGCGCGTGTTCCCCTGAGTCCGGCGCGACCGCGTGTCCCGCGGGGACAAGATCGACACGCCGGCGCAAAATGAAAGAGGCACCTGTTTCCAGGTGCCTCTCTTACTACTCAGCTACGAGCGCCCCATCAGAGCGCAATGACTTGGTTACTTGCAGGGCGTGGCCGCCGCTGACAGCCGGTCATTGTGCGGGTCGCGCTTGTCCGGATCGTTGTACATGCCGGCACCCTGAGAGAACCGGGAGTCGTGCGGATCGCGCGAGTCTGGGCCGGTACCGGCCTGCGCGAACCGAGAGCTATGCGGGTCGCGCGAGTCGTCCTGCGCGAACCGAGCGTTGGCCGGATCGCGGGCGTCGCCCTGGGCAAAGCGGCTGCTGTGCGGGTCACGCGAGTCGTCCTGTGCGAACCGGGCATTCGCCGGGTCACGGGCGTCCGGGTTGGCCTGCGCGAAGCGCGCATCGTGCGGATCGCGAGAGTCCGGGTTCGCCTGGGCAAACCGGCTGCTGTGCGGGTCGCGCGAGTCATCCTGCGCGAACCGGGCGTTGGCCGGGTCGCGGGCGTCGCCCTGGGCAAAGCGGCTGCTGTGCGGATCGCGCGAGTCGTCCTGAGCGAACCGGGCGTTGGCCGGGTCGCGGGCGTCGCCCTGGGCAAAGCGGCTGCTGTGCGGATCGCGAGAGTCGTCCTGGGCGAACCGGGCGTTAGCCGGATCGCGGGCGTCACCCTGGGCGAAGCGGCTGCTGTGCGGATCGCGGGAGTCGTCCTGGGCGAACCGGGCGTTAGCCGGGTCGCGGGCGTCCGGATTGGCTTGAGCGAAGCGCGCATCGTGCGGATCGCGGGAATCCGGGTTCGCCTGCGCGAAGCGGCTGCTATGCGGGTCGCGCGAGTCGTCCTGAGCAAACCGGGCGTTGGCCGGATCGCGGGCGTCGCCCTGGGCGAAGCGGCTGCTGTGCGGATCGCGCGAGTCGTCCTGAGCGAACCGGGCGTTGGCCGGGTCGCGGGCGTCGCCCTGGGCAAAGCGGCTGCTGTGCGGATCGCGGGAGTCGTCCTGGGCGAACCGGGCGTTAGCCGGGTCGCGGGCGTCCGGATTGGCTTGAGCGAAGCGCGCATCGTGCGGATCGCGGGAATCCGGGTTCGCCTGCGCGAAGCGGCTGCTATGCGGGTCGCGCGAGTCGTCCTGAGCAAACCGGGCATTCGACGGGTCACGGGAGTCCTGGGCAAACCGGGCATTCGCCGGATCGCGGGAATCCTGAGCGAACCGGGCATTGGCCGGGTCACGGGAGTCCTGGGCAAACCGGGCATTGGCCGGATCACGGGAATCCTGCGCAAAACGGGCATTGGCCGGGTCGCGCGAGTCTTGCGCAAAGCGGGCACTGGCCGGATCGCGCTGATCGGTGGTGATCGATCGCGACTGAGCCAGTTGGTCAGTGCACTGTGCCGAAGCCGGAGCGGCGGCAAACAGCGTGATGGCGATGGCGCCCACAGCCACCGTCGACATCAACAGTCTCAAATTCGACTTCATGTTGAATCTCCCTTGTGACTCGGTCACGATCGTTTTTCTTTCGATCGTAATACGGGTGAGTTCGCCAAATCAACGTCTGGGCCAACCGACCGATTTTACAGGCTACCTCCCGCTGCCGGTGTATAGGCCGTCCCTGAATGGCGTGGGGCTAGGATCGAACCATCGTCGATCAGTTGCGCCAGTAAGTCGCATATATACCCATCTGCTCCCGGTACAAGTGCGGGCTCGCTGCTCCCGCTGGAACGCGGGTATGACGCGCCGCAGCAACAATTGATCGTGTAGTCCTAAAGTCCACTGCCTACAGCAGCATTCCTTGATTTCTATCAAAACACAGTATCGCGTATTCCCCAAATCGCGCCTTTTTTGAAAATAATTGCCCTATCCGTGCTCCCAGACCCCGACCGGCGCTGTTCATTGTGAATTTTCCGTGAGCCGGCTGTGATCTTTAATGTGGCCGCCTCCAGACCGTCGTGACAGGGCCTTTGGCGCCGGTCGGCGTCGTAATGTGTTGGGTCATCTCGTCGCCATTGAAAGAGATCAGCCACTTGTGGTCGTTCTCGGTGCCGGTTTGAGACGTGGTTACCAAAACGTGAAAGGTCATCGAGCCTTCGGCCTCGTCGACGGTGTAGGTGCCGAAGAACGCGATGCTTTTCATCCTATCTTCACCCATCGCGATCACCGAGAAGCGCCTATGGGGGCCGATGTACATCATGCCCTTCGGGTGGGCGCCGTAAGGTTCGGCCTCCCCGACCATGACCGACGCGAGTTGCCAGTCGCCGATTGCCTGATCCTTGAGGGACTTCGCCGGCGCCTGCCCCGGGGCCGGTACGGCAAACAAGATCAGCGCGACAAAAGCGCAAATGCAGGCCGAAACGGATGGCTTAATCTTCATGTTGCGGATCCTTTTCCGTTTACGCCTGTGCGTCCAGAAGGTCACGATTCCGCTATCAAGTGAACAATATAGCTATCGGAGGGAACATGCGCCAGATTGGCGCTCCTCGGCAAATTCCTCGCCCCGAGATTTTCCACCTTCATCGCAGCGGATTGCCCTGGTAACATCGCTTCCACCTGCCGTTCTGATTGGAAATCATTGCAGCGACATGGGGCGATTGATGCGCGGAATTTATTTCACTACTGCCTGCCTTGCAGTCGTTGTCGCGGTCGGCATCATTCCGGCAAGCGCGGTCGACGGCGGCTCCCCCGACATCAGCATTGCCTCGCTCACGTCGTCCATTCTGAACCTGCGGTCGAATGCGATCGGCCCGCAAGCCGTGCCGAAGGAGCGAAACTCCAACAGCTTTTCCCCGATAAGTCCGCCGGTGCTGCGCCTGGCCCAGGTCGGCAACCCTGTGAGCACCGGCAATCCGAGCCTTGCGCCGCTCAAGTGGGTTGGCATGTTGATCAACCGCGCATCGACGGCGAAAAATCCCAATACTCAATTTCAATGCACCGGCCAGTTCATCAAGCCGAACGTCGTTCTCACCGCCGCCCACTGCGTCAAGGATCTGACCACTGATCCGACCGGCCCGGGCTATGACCTGACCAAGCAAACTTTCATTCTGCAGTATCAGAACGGCGAAGGCTCCCAGACTTTCAGCACGAAATGCGCGCTGACGAGCCCGGGATGGAAGTTCCCGCCGAACTACCCCAGCCTGACCACGGCGCAACAGGATGCCGAGATCCGCAAGGCGGGCCAGCATGACTTTGCGATGATCCTGGTCGACGGCACGAGCGCGACGGGCGTCATGCCCTACCAACTGGATTGGAAGGGCAAATGGGGGGCGGCGAGCCGCGTCGGTTACCCGATCGACATCCTCAGCGGACAGATCATCCAGCACTCGCGCGGCGTCGTATTTTTCGTCGACGCAATTCCGATGTTCCCGGGCGAGTCGCTGCCGAACCTGGTCGCGCACTGGCAGCCGCTCCTCGGCCTCACCAGCGGCACCAGCGGCGGCGCCTGGATTGCAAATTTCAGCACCATGGACACCCCGGGGAACAACATCCTCCTCACGGTGACGTCGTTCCAAAACATCACCTTTCCGGGCGTCGAGTTCGGCCCTTACCTGACCGCAGCGGAATTCAATCCCCTGCTCGCCAAGGTGCAGAACGGCTGCAAATGAGTGCGAGCGCTTCCGGCGGCGCTTGCCGTCCAAGGAGCCGCATCGCTACACGTCACTCCTTCGATTGAGGAACGCAAACGCGCTTGGCCGCGGCGCTAGGATGCGCGCGGACGTTCCCATCGATATATCCTGCGTTTTCCGGAGCCGCCTTGAAGCTGAGCGCGATCATCATCACCAAGAACGAGGCGGCGAACATCGCGGCGTGCCTCGCAAGCGTTGCGTTCTGCGACGAGCGCATCGTCGTCGACAGCGGCAGCAGCGATGCGACCACGGCACTCGCGTCCGCCGCCGGTGCACGGGTGCTGAACCATGACTGGGCGGGTTTCGGGCCGCAGAAGAATTTCGCCCTTGCCCAGGCGCACGGCGAATGGATCCTGTCGATCGATGCCGACGAGCGCGTGCCGCCGGCACTCGCCGCGGAGATCTTGGCGAAGGTCGCGGCTCCCGATGCGGATGCCTACGAGATCGGCCGGCTGTCGACGTTCCTCGGCCGGCCGATGCGCCATTCCGGCTGGTTTCCCGACTACGTGTTGCGGCTCTTTCGCCGCGGCACGGCGCGCTTCACCGACGATCTCGTGCACGAGCGCATGGTGAGCGATGGCCGTGTCGGCCGGCTCACCGCACTCCTTGATCATCATCCGGTACTGCGGCTCGAGGATGCAATCCGGCGCGTGGACAGCTATTCTTCCGCCGGGGCGGACATGCTGACCGGATCCGGCCGCCGGGTCTCGTTTGCAAGCGGAATGACCCATGGTCTGTGGTCGTTCCTGCGCGCATACGTCTGGCGGCTCGGATTTCTTGACGGCCGCGAGGGTTTTTTACTCGCGGTCGCGAACGCGGAAGGGACCTATTACCGCTACATGAAGGCTTGGCTCTCAAGGCGCCGCCGTGAGTGAACCGATCTCGGTCATCGTCTCGACGTATAATCGCGAGGATGCGCTGGACGTGGCGCTACGCGCACTGTCGCGCCAGTCCGACCGCGACTTCGAGGTCGTGGTGGCCGATGACGGCTCGACACCGGCAACCGCGCGGGTGGTGCGCGACTGGATCGAGCGCAGCGACATCCCGGTCAAGCATGTTTGGCACGAGGATCGTGGCTTTCGCCTTGCCGAAATCCGCAACCGCGCCATCCGTGCGAGCATCGGCGCCTACCTCATCTTCCTGGATGGCGACTGCATCGCGCGTCACGATTTCGTCGCCTCCCATCGCCGCCTCGCCGCGCCCGGCCGGTTCGTCACCGGCACGCGCGTACTCTTGTCACGCGAACTGACCGACCGCGTGCTGCGTCACGGCCTCGAGCCGGAACTGTGGAGCCTCGCGGAGCTGGCGCGTTACCGCGCCGGGGGCGGGATCAATCGGTTCACGGCGCTGCGCGCGCTGCCGCTCGGCCCGCTCCGCAATCTCTCGTCGCGTCGCTGGCGCGGCGCGCGCGGCAGCAACATGGCGTTCTGGCGACGCGATCTCGAAAAGGTCGACGGCTTCGATGCCGCCTACAGCGGATGGGGCCGCGAGGACTCCGACATCTTCATCCGTCTCATCCGGGCGGGCGTCCTGCGCAAGGACGGACGCTTCGCGACCGGGGTCCTCCATCTGTGGCACGCCGAAGCTGATCGCTCGGGCCTCGCCGCCAACGAACGCCAGCTCGACGACGTGCTCACTTCCGCCCGGATCACGGCGCGGCATGGCCTGTCGGCGCTACGCGACGAAGCACAGGCTGCGGCCACGGGCGCGAAGATCAAAACCGCGATGGGCGGCGGCGCCGGCGGGAGCCGCTGATGACCGCGGTAAACGCCACCGCGGCACTAAGCGATTTTCGCCGCGATGTGCTGCCGCGCGTCGCCGACGCCCTCGCGGCTGCCGTTGTTGCATCGTTGCCGTGGTCGACTTCGGCGACGGGAATCCTGACCGCGCTTTGGCTCGTGGCAACGCTGCCGCTCCTCGACTTCGCGGCGCTACGGCGGGAGCTGCGCATCCTGCCCGGCGCGTTGCCGGTGGCGCTCGTTGTGCTCGCGATCGCGGGGCTCGCCTGGGGGGAGGCGTCGGCCACGGAGCGCTTGCGCGGCGTGGAGCCATTCCTGCGGCTGTTGATGATCCCGGTGCTGTTCGCCCAGTTCCGCCGCTCGGAGCGCGGGCTGTGGATCGGCGCTGCCTTTCTGGCGTCAGCCACGGCGCTGCTCGCGCTCGCCTGGGCGATGGTCGCGTTCGGTCTTCAGTTCGGTCATGGCCCCGGCGTGCCGGTCAAAGACTACGTCTCGCAGAGCGGGGTATTCACGCTGTGCATCTTCGCCCTCTTCGATATCGCGCTCGATCAATGGGCGGCGCGGCGCCATGCGCTCGCGGCAGCCTGCGTCGTGCTCGCACTGCTGTTTGCCGCGCACATGTTCTATGTCACCACGAGCCGGACGATGCTGGTCGTCATTCCGGTCCTGTTCGTGCTGCTCGGCCTGCGCCGGCTCACGTGGAAAGGCTTTGCGGTGCTCGTCGTCATCGGCGCGGTCGCGGCGGCAGCGGTGTGGGCCTCGTCGTCCTATGTGCGCTTACGGATCACGAGCGTGTTCACGGAAGTCGCGACGACGCGCACAACGGGGACGGAGACATCGGCAGGCGATCGCCTTGCGTTCTGGACCGACTCGCTGCGGGCGCTGCGGGAGACGCCGATTCTCGGTCACGGCACCGGCACCATCAGCGCCGTGTTTCGCCGCCAGGCAGATTCCTCGGCGACCGCCACCGGTACCAATCCGCATAACCAGATTCTCGCAATCGCGATCCAGCTCGGCGCGGTCGGCGCTCTCCTGCTGATCGCTATGTGGGCGGTGCATTGGCTGATGTTCTTGCGGCCGGGCCTTGCGGCGTTCATCGGGATCATCGCGGTGACGCAGAACGTCGTCGGCTCGCTGTTCAACTCGCACCTCATGGATTTCACCCAGGCCTGGATCTACGTGTTCGCGGTCGGGGTTTTCGGCGGAACGGTGCTGCGCGAGGCGCAAGCGCGCGAGGCCGCGGCGCCCGCGCCGGTGTCAGCGCCCGCATGACGCCGCGCGATCCTCCGGCACGCGTGCTTGTCGTGACGTTGCGCCGGCTCGGCGACGTGCTGCTCACGACGCCGCTTTATGCCGGCATTCGCCGCACCTGGCCCGCCGCGCAGATCGACGCGCTGGTGTTCGACGACACCGCCGGTATTCTCGCCGGCAATCCCGACCTCGATCGCATCATTACGATGCCGGCCGGCCGCGGCTTCGCGCAAAGTTTCGGCCTCGCGCTGCGGCTGTTCAAGCGCTACGACCTCGCCATCTCGACGCAAAGCGGCGACCGCCCGACGGCGTTCGCGGTTCTCGCCGGACGGCGCCACCTTGGCCCCGTCGACGGCGGACGGCGCGGCGCGCTGCGCCGCCTCGTGCTCTCGCAAAGCATTGCGCCGCAGCCGGGCCTGCACCGCCTGGAGGAAACACTGCGCCTCGCCGACGCGCTCGGCGTCGCCCGCGTGCCCCACCTCGTTTGCCCGCGCGCCACCGATCCGGCGGCTCCTTCTCCCTCCTCCGCCAGGGGGGAGGGAGCAACAGGGCATGGCGCGGGATACGCGGTGATCCATGCCGCGCCGAAGTTCGTCTACAAAGGCTGGACCCGCGACGGCTGGCGGGCGTTGGCGCAGGCCCTGATCGATCGCGGCCTCAAGATCGTGGCGACCGGCGGCCCGTCCGCCGACGAGCGCGCGTTTCTCGACGACCTCTGGCGCGACATCGCGCTCACGCGCGTTGACGGTCGCCTGACGTGGCCGCAGCTCACTGAACTCCTCGCCGGTGCAAAGATCTTTGTCGGACCGGATACCTCGGTCACCCATCTCGCCGCCGCGAGCAGTTGCCCGACGGTCGCACTGTTCGGTCCGACCGATCCGCGACTCTGGGGGCCGGTGCCAGCTTCGGGCCTCGATCGCATGTGGGAGCCCGCCGGCACGATCCAGCGTCGCGGCAATGTCTGGCTCGTGCAGAACCCGCTGCCCTGCCTCCCGTGCCAGAACGAGGGCTGCGACCGCCACATCCTGAGCCGCAGCCGCTGCCTCGACGAACTCACGCCGGCGCAAGTGCTGCGCGCCGTCGACGAAGCGTTAGCTGCGAAGGCGCCCGCGCCTGCGTGAGGCCGCGCCGGCAAAACGGCTTCCAGGGACCAAACTCACCCCTGATCCCACAGTCTACTGGACGATTGCCGTCTGGAGTATCTTGGCGACCTCGGGGGAGGGCCGATTGTCGCTGCTGCCGGCCCGCCCCAAAGCCGCGTCGAGCGGCGACACGCGGCGGTCGTCCACGATGGCGACTTCCGCGCCGTGATCGATCAGGTACTGGACCACGCGGGGCCAGGCCCATTGGACCGCGCCGAATAGCGCGCTCTGCCCGCCCCGCTCCGGCAGCGTGCTGCTGCGCCCCATGCGCGCGGTCCTGCTCTTGACGTCGGTGATCCGCGCATTCACGTCGGCGCCGGCCGCCGACAGGATTTTGAGCGTCGCGATCGAGCGATCCTGCGCATCACTGGCGCTGGGATTGAAGCGCGGGCTGGGTTCCATGCCTAGCCCCGCGGCGGCCATCAGCGGCGTCACGCCCATCGCGTTGGGCACGTCGATACGCCCTCCGTGTTCCAGCAACAGCCGCACGGCCTCGCTGTCTTGAGACGCTGCGGCGCGCAACAGAGGCGTGGCGCCGGTGGTTATGATCTCGTCGGCGAAGCGGCCGGAGTTGCCGCCGCGCCCGGGCCGGTGCATGTTCAACTGAGTATTGGGGTTGACGCCGGCGTCTAGAAACAGTCGTGCGAGCTCGAGCGCGGTGGTCTTCGTCGTCACGATGGGCGGCCCGGTGCGTTCCGCGTAAGCATCCAGGCTGTACGTATTCATGTCGATCGCCGTGTACAGCGCGGTGCGGCCCCACCAATCCCACACATGCGGATTGGCGCCGCGCTCGAACAGCAGCTTTGCGGTGTCGAATGCGAAGTTGTCGATGGCCACCATCAGCGGCGTCACGCCGTCGGGGTTCGGCTGGTTGGGATCCGCGCCGGCGTCCAGCAACGCTTGCACGCAATCCGTACATCCCGAGCGCGCCGCATAGAGCAGCGGTGTCAGGCCGCCGGTCGGGCGATACTGATTGCGCGGCTCGCCCGTCAACTGGGTCGGCCAGTCGGTAGCCAGTGCCCGGGCATTGACGTCCGCCTTATGGGAGATGAGAAACCGCGTCAGCTCGGGCGAGCGTGCGTCCACCGCCCACATCAGCGCCGTCTGGCCGCGCCATTTTTCTCGTGCATTGACATTGGCGCCGTGGCGCACCAACAGGTCGGCAACGTCCAAGGATCCCGCCCGCGCGGCCAGCATCAAGGCCGTCTGGCCCTCTTGGTTCGGCACCTCCACGTTGCTGCCTGCATCGAGCAGCATTCCGACCAGGCGCGCATTGCCAACCTTTGCTGCCTCCGCCAAAGGGCTCGAGCCGTAATTGTTGATGACATCGGGCTTCGCCCCGCGCTCGAGTAGCGCGCGGACAATGTCCACGTCGATCTTGTAGATCGCCCAGTGCAGCGGCGTTGTACCGTCTCCCTGGGCTGCGTTCACATCGGCGCCCGCGGCGATCCTCTTGAGCGCAGCGTCCCGATGACCGGCCTGGATCAGGCCGGCGAGGGTGTCATCGGCGGCGGCAGCCGTGCTGGCCGCCGCGAGGCAAAAAATGACTGCGAAAATGGCACGCTTCATGACGGTGTCCATCAGAGCAATTCCGGTGAGAGAGAATTGTGATGCGCCCAATAGCCCTTATGGGCGTCGTAGACGAACCTGAACGGGTCGCGGAAGGTCCGATTGAGACCCTTCATAAGTCCCGCATCGAGCATGTCTTGTGCGCTCATGCCCTTCTTGAGGAGCTCAAGCATGCGATCGAAGAGCACGCGCGTCATGTCGTACTCAGCCTGTAGCTCCGCGCGGCCCACCACCGGCCCGTAGCTCGGCACGATCCGCGTCTCAGCATTGCTGAGCTTCAGGAGTTTTTCCTGCGAGTCGGCGCGCCCGCCCAGCCAGCCGCCGCCGAACCAGTCGAGCACGGGATCCTTCAGCGGCGAGATGGCATCACCCGCGGCCAGCACGTTAGCGTCTCGGAAGAAGACGTAGATGTCGCCGTCGGTGTGGGCTTCGAGCAGGTGGCCGTATTCGATCCGCTTGTCGCCGGCGAAAGTCTGGTCGCCGGTAAAAAAGATCACGGTCGGGTGAGCCGCTGCGGGCAGCGCTTTCTCGTACCGGTCCTCGCCCCACAGGTAATAATCCGTCGCCAGATGCGCCCGGGTCTTTTCGTGAGCAATGATCGTCGCCTCCGACCTTCCGAAGGCGAGGTTCCCGCCCACCTGCTCTCGGTGCCAGTGCGTGTTGAACAGAGTTGTGACATGGCCTGCGCCCGGCAGCTCGCGCAGGCGCTTAAGTACCGCATCGGTGAACGCGGCAGCGCCGCTGTCCACCAGCACCTGACCGGTGCTTGCCGTCCGCACCAGGACATTTCCCCCGGCGCCGGTGAGCATCACGAAACCGTCGCTCACCGGGACGACAGCGGGACCTTCTTGGGCGAAAGTGTCGCGCGCGAGGGGTGGCAGGGTCAGACCCAAGACGCCACCCACCGCGCCGCCCAACGCACCTTTCAGTATTGCCCTGCGGTTCATGGCCGGTGCCTCCAAGCGCTCAGACACCGGCGATCTCGCCGGTGCTGTCCGCGAATCTCTTCATCTCCAAACCCGCCTTGTTCAGCAGCGTGAGGTGCAGGTTGCAAATCGTCGTGCGCTCGGGCAGCTCGATCTGCCGTCCCCCCTTGAGCGCGCCGGCGCCGCCGCCGACCAGGATGTTCGGCAACGGATAGTTGCCGTGCACGTTGCTGTTGCCCATGTTGGAGCCATAGAGCAACATGGAGTGATCCAGCAGCGTGCCTTCGCCGTCGGGTGTGGCGGCGAGTTTCGCGACGAAATCCGCGAACCGCTGCACGTGATAGCGCTGAATCTTGACCAGCTTTTCAAGCCGATCGACATAATCGGCATGATGTGACAGCGGATGGAAGGAGTCCGGCACGCCGATGTGATTATAGGTCCGGTTCGTGCCTTCGCCGGTCATGATGTAGGAGGCCACGCGCGTGAGATCGGCCTGATAGGCAATCGCGATCAGATCGAACAACAACCGCACCTGATTGTCGAACGTTTGATCCTGTTCGGTCAGGGGCATTTCGGGCGCCTTCACGCCCGAGAGATCACGGTTCTGCGCAAGCTCAACGCGCCGTTCGATCTCTCGAACCGTGTCCAGGTAGCCGTCGAGGCGCACTCTATCGCCCGCGCCCAGCTCCAGTTGCAGCGCCCGGGTATGCTCGGCGATGTAATCAAGGATGCTGCGTTTCTGCTTGACGATGGCGATGCGCTCTTCCGCCGTGGCGCCTTCACCGAACAACTGCGCGAAAACCTTGCGCGGGTTGGACTCCATCGGCAAAGGCGAGTTTGCATTTCGGTAGGACAATGTGGAGCTGTAGAGGCAGCCGAATCCGGCCTCGCACGAGACCGCTTGGGTTTCACTCTCCGAGCGGACCTCCAGCGACGGCAGCGCCGTCTCCTGGCCGATGCGCCCGGCAATGATTTGGTCGATCGTCGTCGACATGCTGGGACCGGGCGCTTTGAGATCGGGCTTGACACCGCTGAGCCATGTCGCCGGGTTGTATTTGTGCACGGAAGCGACGCTGGCCTTGTTCTCGAGATTGGCGAACGAGGTCACCTGGTGTTTGTGCTTCTCGATCGGCTCGAGAATATGGCTGAGCTTGAAATCCGCGCCGGCACCGCTCGGGGTCCAGTGATCCATAGCCTTGCCATGCTTCGTGTTCCACATGACTGCGCCGTGGGGCATATAGAAGAAGCCCACCCGCAGCTTCGGCGCAGCGGCGGTCTGCGCGAGCGCGGTCGCGGCCGGGATCATCGCATCGAGCAACGGCAGTGCGACGGACACACCCGCGCCCCTGAGCACGGTCCGGCGAGAAAGATGCTTCTTGGTGAGAATCATGGGCTTCACTCCTCCAGTGCCTGCATGCGGAATGCATCGCTCGATACAATCCCCGCGACGATCGACGAGAACCGGTAGTCATTCTTGGCCGCAGCGCGCGCGATTGCGCGAACCTGCGGCATGTCCTGGGGCGCGACCTCCCGGCCCAGCGCGTACATCATGAGCTTTTTGGTCAGCGCCTGGACGAACTGGCCGGGGCGGCCCAGCAGGGCGCGGCGCAGCTCTGCCGGACCGTCGACTTGGGTGCCGTCCGGCATTGTCACTTTCGCATCGATGGGCTGGTCGGCCTGCCAATCGACATCGCGCCACTGCCCGGTGACGGTGAAGCGTTCCAGTGGCAGTCCGTGCGGCTCGATCACCCCGTGGCACATGTTGCAAACCGGATTTTTGCGATGCTCCTCAAGCATCGCCCGCATGGTCTTCGGCTTTGCGCCTGGCGGTGTGCTCAGGTCCGTCACCACATTCGGCGGCGGCGGCGCCGGCGGCGTGCCGCGAAGCTTGTCGAGAACCCAGGCGCCGCGCACGATCGGCGATGTTCTGTTGCCATAGGACGTGTGCAACAGCACGGCGCCCTTGCCGAGAAGGCCATAGCGATTCTCGTCCTCGAGTTTCACGCGGCGGAACTGTGTACCGTGCACCGTTGTGATGCCGTAGTGTCGCGCCAGCCTTTCATTGAGGAACGTATAGTCGGCCGTTAACAGCTGCTCCACGTTCTTGTCTTCAAGCAGGATGCTGCGCAGGAAGAGGTCGATTTCGGTCGAGACATCCTGGCGCAGCTCGGCGCTGAATTCGGGGAAGATTTGCTTATCCCACTCGAATTTGTCGACCTCAAGGAGGTCGAGCCAGCGGAGCGCGAAATCCGTCACCAGGCTCTCGGCCTGCGGAGCGGCCAGCATACGCCGCATCTGGGCGTCCAGCACGCCGGGACGCTGCAACTCGCCCGCGTTCGCGAGCTTGAGCAGTTCATCGTCGGGGGCCCGCCTCCACAAGAAGAACGACAGACGCGAGGCCAGCTCGCGATCGCTCAGCGCATAGAATTTCGCGTCTTTCCCGTCCTTCGGCCGGGCGATTCCGCGATAGAGAAACTCCGGGCTCACCAGAACCGCAGTCACTATCTGTTCGATCCCGGCGTTGAATCCGCCGAGTTTATGCCCGTCGTCGTAGAAGGCCATCAGCCCGTCTAAATCTTCCTTGGTGATGGGCCGGCGGAAGGCACGCCCGGCAAGATCTCGCGTGATGCGCTCGGCGCAGGCGCGTTCTTGCGCGGGGACTTCAGGCTTGCAGATGAGCAGCTTCTCCCGGCTGGGTGTGAGCGTGGGGCTCGCGGCCGCGTGCGGCCCCTCGATCTCTACGGCCCCAATCAAGCGCGGCAGTCGCAGATACCCCTTGAAACCAAACCCGCTGTACTGGGTGCCGCCCGCAATCAGGTCGTCGGTTGCCACGCGGGAGCGCTCGATGAACGTCACGACGACCTCGTGCACACCGGCCTTCACCTGGACCGGGATATTGGCGAACCGCTGCATGAGCTTGGCTCCAGCCGGTGCACCGCCGCCGCGATCCACGAACGCGCGATCCGCGTCACCGCCGACCTTTTCCCGGAAGACTTCCTTGCGGTCGATCAGCACGACCACCGTTGTCTCGTTCTCGACCCCGCGTGGGTAGAGCCCGAAGTCGAGGTCCTTGATCGTGAAGCGGTACTCCCCGTCCGCCGGGAACGTGTACTCGAACTTCGTGCCGCCCCGCGTACCGAGCGGCATGCCGTCCACATAGCCATCCTGGTTGCCGACAGCGGGGGGAGGGAAAGAGGCTTTGACGACCTCTGGCACCGGCTTGCCGACGGCAATGCGCGATACGGCCCGCGCGGCATTGATGTACTGCTCCAGGAAGGCGGGTGACACGGTCAACGCCGCAGCGATGTTGCTGAAGCCTTCGACCGCGATGTCGGCCGGCAGGTACTGGTTGGGATCGATCTCCACAGCCAGAAGGTCCTCCACGGCATTGGCATACTCGGTACGGTTCAAGCGCTGGACCGGAACGCGGCCCGCAAGGTGCGCCTTGCTGCTTTCGTCGAGCGTGGTCTCGAGCCAGCCAATCAGCGCGTCGACGTCCTGCTGCGAGGGCTGGTCGATGCCGGGCGGCGGCATCTGGCGCCCGCGCAATTTGCGCACAACTTTCTCGAAGATCTCGGGGTGTTCGGGTACCGACTCGGCGCTAAGCTGGTCCAAAAGGAGGTTTCCGGCACGAACTTCCTCGTTGTGGCAACCGAAGCAGTAGAGGCCAATAGTTGACCACTGCGATTCGGGGTGCTGCGCGGCTTTGTTCGCGGGTTGGGAGAGGACCTCGGAGTTGGCCGAAACGATACCGACGGCACAAGAAATCCCGATAAGCCATCCAGCGAGTTTCATATCGGCGCCTCCCTAGCGAGTATCATTTTTGATATTTTCTGATTGGCGTGCATTCTCCGCCGCGGAGAAAGCGCCTGTCAAGGAGCCAGCTAGTGTAGGGGCGCCGGAAACAGGTGTAGTATTTTCTCAACCCACACCGAGAGGGGGCAGCTTGGTGGCGGGCGTATCAAAATCCGGAGGAGGAACAATCATGCGCAAAACGGCACTCGTTGCTCTCGCGGCCACGTCGGTATTGCTTGCCAGTACCGCATTCGCGCAGCAGCAGGTCGACTGGAACAAGGTCCAGATCAAGACCACCGATCTCGGCCACAACACCTATATGCTCGAGGGCCAAGGCGGCAATATTACGGTCGCGGTCGGCACCGACGGCATCATCATGGTGGACACCCAGTTCGCGCCGCTGTCAGACAAGATCAAGGCTGCCATCAAGGCGATCTCGCCGCTGCCGATCAAGTACATCATCAACACCCATTTCCATGGTGACCACACCGGCGGCAATGCGAACTTCCAGAAGGATGGTGCCATCGTCATCGCCCAGGACAACATAAGGCTGCGCCTTGCCGCTGGCGGCAACAAGAATGGCACTACCGGCATCGCTCAGCCGCCCGCGCCGGAAGGAGGCGTGCCAAAGGAGACCTACACCGGCGGTTCCAAGACGATCGAAGTCGGCGGCCGCAAGGCGGTACTGACCCACGTCTACAATGCCCACACCGACGGCGACACTTGGGTCTATTTCGATGACGCCAACGTGCTGTGCACCGGCGACATCATGAACAATCGTCATCGGTACCAACAGGTCGACTTCGCCAATGGCGGCGACATCCGCGGCATGATCCGGGCGACCAATGATTGGCTGAAAGTGGCGAACGACGGGACCAAGGTGGTGGTGGGCCATGGTCCGCTCGCCAAGAAGTCGGACATTGCCGAGTACAACGCGATGGTAAAGACAGCGCGCGAGCGAGTTGAGAAACTATTCAACGAGGGCAAGAGTGAAGCCGAAGTGGTCGCGGCGAAACCGCTGGCCGATCTCGACAAGACGTGGGCGGACAATGACCAAGCCGCCGCCAATTTCGTCAAACAGGTCTACAACTCGTTCAAGCGGTCGTAGCGGCTTCGACACGAGACGAGAGCTTAAATGCCCGGCAGTATCGGAGCTATCCGATATCTGCCGGGCGTTGCAAGCAAGAGCGAGCCTTCGAGAGATGCCGCTTCGCGCTGGCGGCGCGCCGCGATACGCGCGACTTGGTAGCCAAGACATGGGCTGGTTTCTTGGCTTCCGCCGCCGTTTTTGGGATTAGGCGCGGTTAGTTGGCGAGCGGACCTCCGCTATTTCCCGACCTTGATGAACTCAAGAATCTGATCGGAAAGCTGACGGTCGGCAGTATTGATCGCATACGATTCCGACATGTGGCTGTGTTTCGGGAGCACGATGCTGCGCACACAGCCACGTTCTGACTTGCACAGTGCTTCCTTGAGAAGCGTCGACTGCGCTTCGATTGGCGGCGGGTCGAGTTCGGCCGACGAAATCATAAAAGGAATCTTGGTCTTGATCAGACCGGCAACGGCGGAGCGTTGGGCAAGCAGCACGGGATCGCTGCCGAAATACGCAATTCTCCCTTCGCTCTGATCGCCTGTCGTGAAATCATAGCCGCCAGATGAGAGGATCGCGCCGGCAAGTCCGGATCCTTTAGCTCCGAAGAACTCGGGATGCGATACATAGGAAGCTACGTGGGTGGCGCCGGCCGAATGCCCCATCAGATAAATGCGGTTCGGATCCGCCCCGAAGTCCGCGGCCTTGTCGACGACAAGGCGCACCGCCGCCGCCAGATCCTCGTTGCCGGCCGGCCACGGAAACTGCGGTGCCAGCCGGTATTCGACGTTCACGCCGACCATCCCGTGATGCGCGGCAAATAGCATGATATTGTCGTAGAAGGGGCTGCCGGGCGCACGTTTAATGCCACGGATCATGCCGCCGCCATGGACGAACATCAGCACGGGTCGGCCGGCGGCTCCGCTTTCAGGTACAAAGATATCAACGACGTTGCGCTCGTCTTTGCCGTATCTCACATCGCGGGTGACCTTGACCCCCGCATACGGCTCCTTCTCCTGCAGCGGCCCATAGAGCTTGCCGGTGTTCTCTGGATCGACCACCCGGCCCATCGCGGCGATTTTCGCGGCGAGGTCAGGCGGCATCTGCGCCTGCGCACCAGTCGACGCCAATGGGCCCAGGCCAGCGAGGCTGACACCGAGAAGCACCGCGAATGCAATCCAGACAGAATGATTGCAACGGGTTCGATCTTCATGAGTCATTGTTTTCCTCTCCTATCGGCCCATCGGGGCGTTGCGACGCACGGTCCGCTGTAGGTTACCGGGAAGCCGTTGAACATGTGTTGTTCGTGCGGACTTGCCACAACACTTTGCCGGTCGCGTCGTCGAGCCCGGTCGCTTGCAATCCGAGTCCGACCTGGCGTTGTCGGCGCCGAAGTGTTCGAACACAGACTGCCGCAACATCCCGATCGGATCATGGCGACCGTTCCTGCCGGTACGGGCGTCAGCGAGCAGATCACCCGCCATCGCGGTCAGCCCAGTCATCGTCGAGTTCGCGATAGGCAAGCAGCCCGGCATCCGATGTCACCACGGAGCCGCGAAACTGGAGCATCAGGCGGCGGTCAAAATCGAGCCGAAGAGCCCCCGAATCCGATTCACCCGCCGGGTGCATCATGACAGCCTCGCTCAATCCACGATACGCCGAAAATCGCTGTGTCATCCGGGGAATGCGAGTTCACCTCTCCGACGCGGGGCGAGGGTGCGGGGATCACGCTTTCCCCGGCTATCCGAGCCGGTTGTTGACGCCGGAGGAATAGTCCTATAAAATAGTCATCCGAATTGCCGCCAAAGATCCATCGATCTGCGAAAGAAAATTACAATGGTGTCTAACAAGGCCTTCGCTGAGGTTTCGCTGTTTTTGCCGCTGCTTCTGAAAATGCGCGCGGCCTATATCGCTGACGCCGTTGCTCAAATCGCGGAGCCATGCGTCCGCGGAAGCCCACTTTTTGCGATTCCCTGATATTTTCCCTGTTCTCAGGGAAAAATCGAGGGTTTTTGAGGCGCAATCTTGTGTCGCGTCGCCGGCGCGTGAGCGCCGAACTTAATGCCGGCGCCATCGACTGCGTCGGGAGGGGAGGGCGCAAAGCGAAGCGTGCGCGCCTTCGAGCGCGCGACGCAACGTGTCCTACATGCGGAATTCTTCGCCGAGGTAGAGGCGGCGGACGTCGGGATTGTTGACGATCTCGTCAGGATCGCCCTCCATCAGGACTTCGCCCGAGTAGATGATGTAGGCGCGGTCGGTGAGGCCGAGCGTTTCGCGGACGTTGTGGTCGGTGATCAGGACGCCGATGCCGCGCTGGGTGAGGTGGCGCACCAGCGCCTGGATGTCGCCGACGGCGATCGGGTCGATGCCGGCGAAGGGCTCGTCGAGAAGCATGTAATTGGGCCGGGTCGCGAGCGCGCGGGCGATCTCGACGCGGCGCCGCTCGCCGCCGGACAGCGCGATGGTCGGCGTCTTGCGCAGCCGTCCGATGTTGAACTCGTCGAGCAGGCTGTCGAGCTCGGCCTCGCGGCGCCGCCGGCTCGGCTCGATGATCTCGAGCACCGCGCGCAGATTTTCTTCCACGTTGAGGCCGCGAAAGATCGAAGCTTCCTGCGGCAGGTAGCCGATGCCGAGGCGCGCGCGCTGGTACATCGGGAGCGCGGTGACGTCGTAACCGTCGAGATGAATGTGGCCACGGTCCGCTTTGATGAGGCCGGTGATCATGTAGAACACGGTGGTCTTGCCGGCGCCGTTCGGGCCGAGCAACCCGACCGCTTCGCCACGTCGCACATAGAGACTGACGCCGCGCACCACCTTGCGGCTGCCGAACGTCTTCTCGACGCCGTGAACGGCGAGATAGTCGCGCGGCTGCTGCCGCGAACTCTTCGCGCGGACGCCGTTGAGGGGCGGCGCTGCGCGCTTGCTGCGGTCTCGGTCCGCCGCTCGGCCCGTTCGGCCGCCCGCGAGGCGGGCCGCCTTGGCGGCTAAAGGCCGACGGCTTGCGACGCTGAGGACCGAAGCGTTTGAACAGATCGATCAGGTCGACCACAAGGGCCTCAAGCCAATGCCGCGATGCGCGGACCAATCCCCCGGCTTCGCCAAATGCGCGCTGTGGGGGCGCCATTAATATAGGCCGGAAGGCTGCGGCGCACGTTGGCGCGGAGTGTCGCGCCCTGGTTGGCTCGTTTCCTGTGGGTGCTGCGCGTCTGCCTTGGCGGCGCCGGGATTGATCAAGGCCTGCACCCGGCATTGCCCGGCGGTTTTACCGCATCCGACTTGCGAGACGCCCGTCGTCATGTCGACCGTCAGCCGATCGCCGCGGACGACGTTCTGGCCCTGGGAGATGACGACGTTGCCAAGGAGGGTGACCGTGTTGGCGCGCATGTCGAAGACGCCGTTGTCGCCGGTCGCGGTCTGATCCTTCTGCACCACGATCACGCCGCCTTTGGCCTCGACGCGCTTGATCTGCTGGTTCTGCTGCGTCCCGGCCGCGGGCTTCGTCGCGGCATCATCTTCGTAAAACACCACCAGTACCTTGCTGCGCATGGTGGTGTCGCCTTGGACAAGATGGACGTCACCGGCGAAGGTCGCCATCTTGTCCTTGTCGCGCACCTCGAGCGTCGCCGAATTGATCTTGATGGGCTTGTCGCGGTTTTGCGAGAAGCCCTGGAGCGCGTTCGGTGGTCCGTTGGGTTGCTGCTGTTGCGGCTGTGCACCGGCGATCGCGCTCCCCACCAGCATCGCGACGGCAGCGGCAAACGCGATCGTCCAGGCGGCTTCGGTCGGCCGGATGCGGGCTGTCATTGGTGCGGCCCCCGTTGCGGTGGAATGGCCACGGGCTCGATCGAAGCGGTCGCCCCGTCGGCCGCTCCACGCTGCGGCGGCGTCTGCGCCTTGATCAACATTTCGACGCCGCCACCGAAGCGCAGCAGGTCACCGTTTTCCATCACCTCGAGCCGATTGGCGTTCAGCACGCCGTCTTGAAACTTCACCTCCACCGGACTTTCCGAGATCATGTAGCCGGTGCTCATGTTCGCGGTCGCTTCGGAGAGATGAGCTTCGTTGCCGCCGCTCGTCGTGAGAACGATATGATCGTTGAGCTTCAGGATCTCGGTCTTGGTGTTGTAGAGGCCGCTGTTGGCGCTGAGGTTGAGACGCTGTCCGTCCTTCATATCGACGCGGGCGCCAATGTCCTTGAGTTCCAGGAAGTCGGGCTGGGTGAAGTCCTGGGCGGCCGCGCGCGCGGTCAGCTCATAGGGCCGGGCATCGTTGGTGAAACCGTTGAGCCGCGGCAATTCCATCACGATCTTGGTGCCGGACAGCGATATCTTGCCGGGATCGATCGGGAACGCGGCAATCAGCTTGAACGGATTAAAGAACGCGGCACCCACGATGACGAGGGCCACCAGCGCGATGCCCGCCGGGATCGCCATGCGCAGGAAACGGACAAAGCGGCTATGGCGCGCAGCCGCGCGGAAAACGCGGTCGCCATCGGTTCGGCCAATCTGACGCGCGGCGCGCACAGCCGGGCGCGGCATCGTGGACGTCAAGCTCAGGCTGCCACCCCTCGAATCGGTCAGCGCAAGATTCGCTGCAACCCCATCCCATCATAACACGTCGTCACGCGTATCCGGCAAAACGCACTGCCTAAATTACGCCCGATTGCCCCCGACGACGCGGCGCGCTTCCCCATCCTTGCCCCCGGGTTTTCCCGCTATAAAGTCGCGCCAGAGGGGAGGGTCGCCCGAGATTGTGGCTATGGCAGGGCACTCAGCTGTGGGAAAATATGTCTTCGGCCGCCCACCCGGCGAGGTCGAGACGCACCCGCTCGGGCAGGAAGCGGAAGCAGGCTGCCGCCAGGTCCTCCCGTCCCTCGCGGGCGAGCAGAACGTCAAGCTTCTCCTTCAGGGCATGCAGATGCAGGACGTCCGAGGCCGCATAGGTCAGTTGCGGCTCGGTCAATTCGTCGGCGCCCCAGTCGGTCAGCTGCTGCTGCTTGGAAATCTCAATTCCAAGGAGGTCGCGGACGAGATCCTTCAACCCATGCTTGTCGGTGTAGGTCCGCACCAGGCGCGAGGCGATCTTGGTGCAATAGACCGGGGTCGGCATGACCCCGAACGCGGTATAGAGCGCGCCCAGGTCGAACCGAGCAAAATGAAATATCTTCAGGACCTTAGGATCGGCCAGCAACGCTTTGAGGTTGGCCGCGGGGGGAGTGTTGCGGGGGATCTGGACAATGTCCGCATTGCCGTCGCCGCCTGACAATTGCACGACGCAGAGCCGGTCCCGGTGATGGTCGAGACCCATGGTCTCGGTGTCGATCGCGACCGCCCCGCGGTATCCGGATATGCCCGGCAGATCGCCTCGATGTAAGCGAATCGCCATTTTTTCGTCTCCCGGTTATCATATCAACGGTGATGGTGGGGGGCCGCAAGCAATTCGTGGCCCAAGCGATCCCGTTCCGGCGTCTTTGTGACAGAAGTCGCGCCGGCATAGGAGGGGGGATCATGAATCGTGCGTTCGTCATCGTCATGATGACAATGTTGGTTTTGCCCGGCTTTGCGTCGGCGCCAACCGATGACCTGCCGTTGTGGAAACGGCTGATCGCGATCGTCGCACCTGGCCCGGGTTACACCGCGCGCGTCATGCGCGTGCATGAGCCGGCGGTCCGCGAAGAGGCGATCGCAACGGCGCCGGATGCACTTGCCGTCGCAACCGCATCGACGTTCACCGCAGCCGTGAGCGAAATACCCGTGGCGGAAGCCACGGCCACCGCACCAGCCACCGAAACCACGAGCTCCATCGCAAAGACGGCATCCGCGAATACAGTCGCGCCCGCGCCCGCGAATGCTGCGGCATCCGCAAGCGTTGTCACGCCCGCCGGCACGCTGACGTCCGCGAATGCGACAGCGCTCGCGAATACGGCGTCGCAGCCTGAGCAACCATCTTCGGAGCCAAAGGCTCCGACAGTCAGCGTGATTGTAAAGGTCACGACTGCTGATGCTGCGGCGAAGGTCGAAGTGCCGCGCGCCGAGGTGTCAACAATTGCGAAGGCGTTCGAAACGATCGCCGCCCAGAGCGCCGTGGCGCCGGCGGAGGCGCCACGCGCCATGGCGCAGCCTGTGCCGCCAGTCGCGCAACCCTCGAAAGCAAAGCGCTCGTCCAAGGCGGCGAAGCGCGAGGCTCCGCCCGCAGAGCCGGCAAGCCCGCCTGTTTATCAAGTCGCGTCCGTGACACCGGCAGGAGCAGCCGCAGCCGTCAAAGCCGCACGCCCTGATGCTGTGCCGGCGGACGATGAGTCCGCGACGGAATTTCAAGGTGATCCGGATGCGCTCCCGCCCGTGCCGCGGCCGGCGCCGCTCAAAGGGAGCTGCAATGGCGGCCGCCGCATCATCTCGGCCTTTTATTGGGAAGGCACTCACACCGCGAGCGGCCAGCGGTTCGATCCCAACGGCATGACCGCCGCCCATCGTACCCTGCCGTTCGGCACGCAACTCACCGTCGGCAATCCGCGTACCGGGAAGACGGTCGTCGTCACGATCAACGACCGCGGCCCTTACGTGTCCGGGGTCAGCCTCGACTTGAGCCGCGGCGCGGCGAAAGCGATCGGCCTGCAGGGCACCGGAGCGGTCTGTATTTTGTAGCTGCGAGTTCGGCAGCCCTTCGTCGCGCCGGTATTATGGCGCAAACGCCACAAGGCGGGATGGCGCAATAAAATTGCGGCGCTATCCATGATCGCCGCCCGTTATCTTAGAGCAGATTCCGGTCGATTTCACGCGTAGCCTACGTGCCTGAAATAATTGGCGGCTTCGCGGGCGGTGACGTTACGGGCGAACGAGCCGATGCGGCGGCGGAGGCGAGGAATTCTCCGCTCAGCCACCTTGCGCAGATGAGCTTTCAACTTGCTGAAAGCCATCTCGATTGGGTTCAGGTCAGGCGAATATTTGGGCAGATAGCGAAGTGTCGCACCGCGCGCCTCGATTGCCTCGCGGACACCGGCGGCCTTGTGCGCCGGAAGATTGTCGATCATCACAATCTCGTTCTGCTTGAGGGTTGGAGCGAGACAGCGTTCGACATAGGCCAAGAACCTCGTTCCGGTCATTGCGCCATCGATTGTACGTGATGCCCTCATGCCATGCTGGCGTAGAGCGGCCACGAAGGTGATCGTCTTCCAATGGCCTTGCGGCACATGGTCCACCAGCCGCTCGCCGCGGCCGCAACGGCCGTGCAGCCGCACCATGTGGGTATTGGCGGAAGTCTCATCGATGAACACCAGCCGGGCCGGATCGAACAGGCCCTGTTCGCGCATCCAGCGTCGGCGTGCCCGCGCCACGTCTGCACGCTCCTGCTCTGCCGCGCGCAGGCTTTTTTTTGACGGTAATCTTGTGTCGCTGAAAAAACCGCCACACCGCCGTGCGGCTGCCAGGAATTTTGTGCTTCCGCATCGCGCAGACGATCTCGTCCAACGTCAGGTCGGGCTCCACCGCGATCAGCGTCAGCAAAAAGTCCGCGTGCTTCTCCAGCGGCGATGTGCTCCCACCACGCGGTTTGGCGGCACAGCGGCCGGTCTCGCGAAAGCACTTCACCCAGATCACCGCTGGCGCTCACGTCGTAGTGTTCCGCTGCCTCCCGCCGTGAACCACCACTTTCCACTCGTCCAATCACCCGCTGCCGCATATCCGAAGAATACGCCTTGGCCATCGATCCGCCTCCCCAAGCCGAATCAATGCCGATAGACTCTCCCATCTACGGGCCAAGGGGAATCCCCTCCGATTCAATCAGGGCGGAACGTGCTCTAGAAGAGGACTTGGAATATCCGTCCTTAGAAGCAATGATGTTGCCCGGTACTCGGGATTAAGTTCATGCTTCAAGGCGATGATCTTGCGCTCCAATTGTTCATTGGAGCAACAGCCCTATGGGCCGCTGGAGTTGCCGTGACCCAAGGCGGCTACACGCACAAACTTTTAGTGCGATCAATGTTCGGTCTTTCGGCCCTGCTCTTTGTGATCGCAATATTTTGGGGGAAATTGAAGGAAATCTCTCCCGGTATATCAAGTGAAGTCGCAAGTTTTATCGGTCCCGTCGCGTGGTTTACTTTAGGGCACCTCGAACAATGACGTTTTTGTCGTTGGCTCGCCCCCGCTAACGCGGGACGATTGTTTTCGCTCTTGATTTGACGCGAACGTGACCCTGTTTGTGCGCCCTGCGCCCTGTTGGGGTGCTTCGGGCGAACTCCACTTTATGCGGCGGCCATCCGCTCCAGCGACACAAGCCGGCGGATGTTGTAGGCGAGGTTCTGCAAGCCGATCTTGGCTTTCGCCCGCATGATGCCGATCGTGCGCACGATGCGGCCACCCGGCGAGGTCTGTTGAGCACCGAACACGTGCTCGATGCGGGCCCGAACTCTGCTCTTCTGGCGGTTCGCGTTCTCCTGTGCCTTCGATAGCGCATGATTGCGGCTCGCGCGCTGATGAATGCGACTACGCAAGCCGCGCGCCCTGAGCTTCCCTTCCGTCTCGGCCGACCGATAGGCGCTGTCCGCGTACACGTCCTCCGACGTGTTAGCCTGGTTCAGAAGCCCGTCGAATTTCTGGCTGTCATGCACACTCGCGTCGGTCACGTCGTACTGCCGGATCAGCTTGTACTTGGCATCCGCATTCACGTGGTTCTTGTAGCCATAAAAGCTGTTGCCGTGCTTCTTGGTCCAGCGCGCATCCTTGTCTTTCTGCCGGTTCTTCGCCGGGTTCTTCTCCCACGCCTCAGGCGTCTTGCCCGCCTTCACGTCATCATTCTCGTCGCGGCTGTTGCGCTGTTTGGGAACCGGCACGATCGTGGCATCAACCATCTGGCCGCCGCGCGCAATGTAGCCCTTCGCCTCCAAATGCTGGCCAAAGCGTTCGAACAGCTTCTCAATCAACCCGGCCTTCGCAAGCGTCTCTCGGAACAGCCACAACGTCGTGCCGTCCGGAATGCCGTCCTCGATGCCGAGCCCCAGAAACCGCGTGAACGACAGCCGGTCGCGCACTTGATACTCCACCTGCTCGTCAGACAGATTGTAAAGCGATTGAAGTACCAACATCCGAAACATAACCATGACGTCGATCGGTTTGCGGCCGGCGGTACTCTTCTTCTCGTTCGCCGGCGTCAACACCGCCGCCTCAATCTCGGCCCGGAAGCTCTCGAACGGCACCACGCCAGCAATCATTTCCAGCGGATCGCCCTTCACGGAAATCGCCGCAAGCCGCCTGTCAGCATCGAAAAATCCAAATTGCCCCATCGTCCCCACACCCGCGACTCTTAATGAAACTCAAACTCGCACAAATGCGCGGACGGCGCCATTTTTCGAGGTGCCCTTTAATTACTTTTGCCCTCGGAACAGTCATGGTCTTAGATTACAGGGCCAGGATGAATACCTCTATACAGCGGTCAAGGTTGCCGTCTAGACCAAAAGAGACCGTAGCAGAGCCAATATTATTTGGAATAATAAAGTCATTTATTGAAACAACCGATCGAAGTCTTATCGGAATATCGATAGTCAGGTGTGATGCATCGGCCAAAAATAATACTGGACAATACCTTGATTCGTGCAAATTCGTAGCACGAGTTTCCGCAGGAATTGGAGAAAATGAATCATCCATCAGTGGAAATCTTCCCCAAGAAGCAATTCATAGAATACATCTGATTGATATCATGTTAAAAAACTTAAGTGGAGAATATCTTGGCTATCGATTCGATGAAATATCTGAATTTTATAAATCAAATCCAGATATAGTGGTCATACGCCTTGGATTATCGGGAGTCGGAGTCGGCCTAATTGAAAAGACCTTCTTTATCAGAAATATTTGGTCAGCAGGCGAGTATCTAGTGGTGTCAGATGACATGGAAGAGCTAAGATCATATTACGAACAATAATTTATAAATCATCTAGTTTCATTCGCTCCAATTCGAGTGCAGCCAAGGCTTCATGGCGTGAAGACAATCGGCGGCTTTCGAACGGCGAGCAAGTCAACCGCGTCGCGTCGCTGGCGATGGCGTCAAAGCCGAGCATCGATTTCTGCGGGTACTGGCAGAGAGCGAGGTCTATTTAGGTCCAACGGTCGATCGGATACCAATTGCAGGACCATTCCCGCCCACAGTCACTTTAGCGCCCGTTCCCGGACCGCTTTGGATTATCTTCAAACCGTTGGTCTGCAAGCCAATCGTCGGTGAGGTCGCGCCCTTCTGTCCCGTCACGGTCAAATCAAGTCCAGTACCCCCGCCGCTGTTCTGGATAACTGTTTCTGGCCCCTCGGCTGTTGTGGTCGGCGGCGATGTCGGTGGTGTTTGCGCGACCGCGCCAGACTGACTAAGCCAGACATCCAAAGAACCGCCGATAAATAGCACCCCCGTCAGAAATAGGCCCGCTGCGATAATATTTGGTCTCATCGTCGGCTCCAGTACGTCGGCCAGAATCAAGAGCAGACCAGCTACGATACCTGCATCTGCCGTATGCTTAGGCAAGGTAGGGAACCTCCATCGCAGGAATCCGAATAAGATCGAAATTCCACTGCCGATTCCGAGGTCCTGATCTACAATCATCCACAATGTCTTTTGCTACCATCATGACAGACGCTCTCCTTTCGTCTAAAAGGTGATCTAGACGATGCGCTTGCCATAGCGTTCGCGATGAAGCGGGGTTGCCGCCCCGCCCATTACTCCCATAGGTAGTCGGATTCGCTGTGTGTCGCCAGCCCTAGCTAGCGACCGTCCACCGCTTGGGCACACCTTCCCCAACCCGCTGCACCGTCTTTCCTGCGTGGTTTTCCAGGCTGCACCGCACCCCGGCTTCAATGCCTAGCCGCTGTTTCCGTGTTGGTTCGACGCCTTGGGCCGCCAGCATGACCGCTGCGATCTCTGTCACAGTCATGGGCGCCGTGGCCTTGCGGAGCACACCTAGGGCCTCCCGGAACAGGGTGCCCCTCTTGAACCACGGATTGCCGGTGACGCGCCTGCGGGCTGCTATGGCCCGCGCATTGAAGTCGGGATCGAACATCCGAATGACGGTCTCGACTGCCTTTGCGTCGGCGGCGAGTTGTTCGGCCTAGCGCTTGTTCTCCAGGATGCGCCCGCCGATGTCCGCGTGAAGGCGGATCAGGAACGGGACGGCAGGATGCTTAGGGTGCGGGTTGAAGGCGTGGGGCATAGCATGGATACTTGCGGCTAATGACCTTTGAACCGAAATCTGAGCCCGTTGCCCTACCTGTCATCGCTCTTGACGACTACGAAGCCTTCCGCACCATTCTCAAAACGCACATTCCCGACACCTTCGATGAATGGCTCGATAAATTCGCGAAGTGGGAGAAGGAGTTCCAAAGTCGCGGCATTGTCAGGATTAACGCCTATCCGGCAGAGTTCTCCCGGTACTTGGATACGACAGGGGCAATACCCAATCTTCGTAGCCTTATAGACTTCGCCGGCCACGTCGCGGACAAACACAATGTAAAGCCCACTGGACCCATTGTCTGAGAACGGTGGCTTCATGGACAACTTCGCTTGCCCCAGAACAAAATCAGCTATGCGCGCCAAGTCACGTGGCGCAATCTTCATGCCTGAAATGTAGGCACCTCCCTCAAAAATGCTTGTGGCGTTTGCGCCATAATACCGCGTCGCGCTGTTTTTCACTTGCCGGCCAGTCCGGGCAAGGGCACGAACAAGTCTTCAATCGCAGGCGGGGCGGCGATGAGATGCTGCTCCGTCATGTACTCGACCAGCGCGGTCAGCGTCGGCCGGTTGGCCTCGACACCGTAAGGCCACAGGTCCTCCCCGAACACGTCAGCGATCTCCGCCACGTCGTGATCGATCCACGGCAGCATGTAGGCGTGCGCGCCGGGCCTGCGCATATTCGCCAGCGCGATGTCGCGCGCGGCGACGAATGCCTTGTAAAGGCTGCTCGCGATCCAAGGATCGCGCTCGTAGCGATCGCGGCGGATCGCAACAAGATGCATGATCGGGAAGATGCGGGTCTCGCGATAGAACGCCTTCTCCACCGCTCTCGCGTCCGCGAACAACGGCTCGACGTCCGGGTGGGGCGTCGGATGGCGCGCACCCGCGAGCGCATCGATCTCGCCTGCGGCCAAAAGTTCGCTCAACGATCGACCGCTGTCGTTGTTTTCGATCTTCGCCGGCTTCAGCAGCGGAGGAGCGGCGGGCGAACCGTGCGGCCCGCCCTTTTCGATCGCCCCTTGCACCCAGCGGATGGTCGAAAGATCGACGCCGTATTGGTGTGCGAGGTGGCCGCGAATCCAGACCGCCGCGGTCTGCGTGTAAAGCCCGAGGCCGACCCGTTTGTGCTCCAAATCCTTCGGCGTTCGGATGCCGGTGCGCTTGTTAACGTAGATGTAGCCGTGGCGGAACATGCGCGACGGAAAAACGGGGAGGGCGACCAGAGCACGGTCGCCGCGCGCGAAGCGGCTCACGAATTCGGAGCTCGAGAATTCCGACACATCGAATTCCTGAACGCTGCCCATGCGGTCGAAAATTTCGCGGGGCGAGTCGATTGCGATGTAGTTGAGGTCGATGCCCTCGACCGCGACATCGCCGGTGCGCAGTGCGGCCATGCGATCATAATTGCCACACGCGAACGAGAGCCTCAGTCGCGTCGTCATTCCCCCTCCCGATCGATTTTCCGAATGGGCCGGGGCCGAGATGAAGCAAATGCCCGCGGCAAGCGCACTGTTCTCTAGTCCTTGCCTTGCATCCGGTGAAGTGTGCCGGGCGCGAAAAGCTCTTCGAGCTCGACCTTGCGCTGCGATAGTCCCTGCTCGATCGAATAGCGGCACATTGCTTCGAGGACTTTTCGATTTTCAGGCACGCCATACGGCCACACGTCGGCGCCCATGACGCTCTGCGCACGTTTCAAGTCGTCCTGCAGCCAGGGCAACATTGTCGCCAGCACGCCGATCTCATGCATCTCGTCCATGGCAATTTGCTTGGCTTGGAAAAAGGCCTTGGTGACGCTTGCCGCGAGCCACCGATGTTGCTCGACGAGACTGCGCCTGATGGCGAGGAGATGCATGATCGGAAACATCTTCGTCTTTCGAAAATACGCCTCCTCGGCGGCGCGGAAATCCGGAAACAGGCGAGCGACGTGCGGGGCGCCCTTCGTAAAGCAGTCGGGCGCCCGGGCGGTGACGATTCCGTCGAGATCGCCCGCCTCAAGCATGGCCGAGAGCGTGGCGGTAGCGGGGATTGCCTGAAGCTCGAATTGCGGTGGCAGGCTGATGGGCGTTCGCTCATCGCGACCCGCGACATTCAAGCCGCCGTTGCGCCAGCGGATCTCATGCGACTTCACACCGTACTCGTCCGACAGAATCCCGCGCGCCCAGAGCGCCGCGGTCATCTGATATTCCGGAACGCCGATCAGCTTGCCGCGAAGGTCCTCCGGCGAGCGAATGCCGCGATCGGTACGGATGTAGAAAGCGGAATGACGAAAGACGCGCGAGAGGAAGACCGGCAAGGCGTAGTAAGGGCATTGGCCTCGCGAGGTGGTGAGGATCGTCGAGCTGGCTGACAGCTCCGTAATATCGAAATCCTGATTTGCGAAGGCGCGATGGAAGGCCTCTTCCGGACCGATGGGGAAGCAGGATAGCTCGCAACCCTCGACGCCGACCCGCCCGTCGAAGATCGCCGACACCCTGTCGCTCGGGCCACAACCGAAAGTCAGTTTGAGAGCACTCATGAATCACCTTTTTTGCGCCGGAATGCTGGTGAGGCTACCGCAAATGCCGCGGATGTGCTGAGAGATTGCAGCGAAGGTAGACCCCACGCATCTATTGCTGGCGGAAACGAGCAAGATACCGCTCTTCGACAAACGACAGGCATTGCGAGAGCGCCATGCCGGTGATCGTGAACAGCAGGATGCCCATCAGCATCAGCGGCGTGTTGTACGTCGTGCCGGCCTGGGTGATCAGAAATCCGACGCCCTGGTTGGAGGCATAAAGCTCCGCCACGAAGACGCTGATCAGCACGCGGCCGATCGCAAGCCTGATGCCGGCCGCGATGAAGGGCACTGCTGCAGGCAAGATAATGTAGAGAAACACTTCCGTTTCGCTTGCGGTGAACGCCCGCGCTGTCTCGATCAGGCGCGGGTTCGTTCCCCGCACGCCTGCCATTGTGTTGACCAGAATGGCGAACACGCCGCCCAGGAAGACGATGAGGACCTTCGACCACAACCCGATGCCGAGCCACAAGATGAAGAGCGGCAATAATGCCACTGAGGGCGTCGAATAGAGCGCCATCACGAATGGCTCAACCACGTGGCGGACGCCATCGAAACGGCCCATGGCGAGCCCGAACAGAATGCCGACGATGATGGCGAGTACAAAGCCAAGGAAAGCCTCGGTCAGGCTCACGGCGATGTGCGGATAAATGTCGCCCGAAACGAAGAACTGCTCGTAGGCGACTTCAGCGATGGCTGATGGGCTCGCAAGAAAGATCGGCGCGATCAAACCCGCGCTGGTGACAAATTGCCAAAGAACGAGAAACAGGATTACGGAGACCGCGCCCAGCGTCCAGCTGCGCGCCCACCATGCCGGGCGCTCAAAGCTGGGCGTCAGTCCGGTCGCCGTCTCGCGTTCCTGCGCGGTCATTGACTGTTCTCGACCAGCCCGGGTTTGAGGAGCATCCACAGGTGCTTGCGCAAGGCGGCCCAGCGCGGGTCCGACCGGACGTCGTCATCGCGTGGTCTCGGCAGCTCGACATCGATCGTTGCCGTGATGCGCCCAGGCCTCGCGCCCATCACCACGATGCGATCCGACAACAAAATGGCTTCGTCGATCGAGTGCGTTATGAACACCACCGTCTTGCGGTCCGCCTCCCACAGCCGCAACAACTCGTTCTGCATGATCTCACGGGTTTGGGCGTCGAGCGCGCCGAACGGTTCATCCATCAGCAGGAATTGCGGACGAATGCCGAGCGCGCGGGCGATGCCGACCCGCTGCTTCATTCCCCCGGAAAGCTGGCTCGGCAAGTGGTCTTCAAATCCTGTCAGGCCCATCAGCGCCATCGCGTCGCGGGCGCGTCGCCGGCCCTCGTCAGGCGCGATCCCGACAAGCTTGCAACCAAACTGAACGTTTTCGATCGCCGTTTTCCACGGCAAAAGATTGTGCTCCTGGAAGACCATCGCGCGGTTGGCGCCAGGACCGGTCACGCGTTGGCCACCGATCATCACCAAACCCGTCGACGGCAAAATCAGGCCGTGGATGATCCGCAGCAGGGTCGTCTTCCCGCATCCGGACGGGCCAAGCAAAGACACGAACCGGTGGTCTTCGACGGTCAGCGAAATACGGTCGAGGATAAGTGTCGCGGTGCCGTCGTCCTTGACGAACCAATGACTGATGTTGCGGCAGTCGATCTCGCCAGGCGCGGCCGTCGCAAAAGCATCCCCGGCCGGCGCCCGCATGCGGCTTGCCTACTTCGGAATAAAGGAGAAGTCGAAAATCTTGCTGGGTTCCGGCGTCCGTGAGAGCTTGAGGCTCTGGGCCAGTTCGGCAATGAACTGCGCTTCAAGCGAAGTCGAAATCGCACCGGTCGGATTGAAATGCGGGCGGACGGTCGTGTCGTAGGATTGCGCCGCGTCCTTCATCGATAGGCCGAGAAACCGGCTCATGATCGCGATCATTTCCTCGCGATTTTCCAGGACGAACCGATGCGCCTTCACATGAGCCCGCAGCACGGCGCGAACCGCGTCCGGATGTTCGCGGGTCATTCTCTCGGTCGTGGCGATGCCGCCGGTCAGGCCAGGGGCCTGATCGCCGAGAAAGCCGAGATCGACGAATTTGCTGGTCGAATTGACAAGCTGGAACTCTTTGGGTGGCGTGATGACGCCGGCGTCAAGCGCGCCGGCAATAAGAGATGGGGGCGTGTTCTGATAGCCCATGGCCATGAAGACAGTCTTCTTGTCATCGGCGCCGGCAGCCCGCATGGCGTGGCGAACGATCAGGTCCTGGGTCCCGCCGATAGCGTCGATGCCGACGCGTTTGCCTTCGAGGGCTTTCAAATCGGTGATGCCGTCGCGCGCGTAGAGGAAATAGAGCGATTTCGCGACATGGACATAGACGATCTTGATCGGTGCGCCGCTGACTGCCGCGGTCAGCCCGGACCCCGCGGTCAGGCTGAAATCGAAATCACCGGCCAGCATCGCCTTGACGGCGACCGAGCCGGTGGCTGTCGTGAACACCGCCGTGAAGCCTTCCTCCTTGTCAAAGCCCTTCTCGTGGACGACCTCCATCGGCAGCGACGTGATGGTTGGCCCCATGGTGACGAAACGCAAATTGCCAAACTGCTCCGCCGCGGATGCCGGCAGGCCCATTAGAGCGAGAAGAGCAATGCAGGCGGCTTGCTTGCTCAGGCGCCCGATCATCGCGATATCCAATCGATGAGGCCGCGGCGGGTCATGGCGGAAAGACAACGCAGGTCGGAACGAGGACGGTGTCGTAAATGCAGCGCCGATCCTTGATCAGAAGCTTCTCGGCCTCCATCTGGAACACGTCGTGGTAGGAGCCGGCCTGCAAAATTTTGGTCGGCTCATCGATCAGGGTTTCGAGGACGATGAAGTTCGCCTCGGCGGTGATGGTCCGCGCGTCGTAATCGGTGACGCGAATATTGCTGATGAGATGCTTGATGTAGCGCGGCGCAAACATCTCTGTGTGCGCGATCGCGTAGGCGCGATCCTTGAGCATGCCCATGCCTTCGCAGGACATCAGCGACAGCGGCAATTGTGAGTCGGCATTGTCGCGGGCGATCAGCCGATAAACGCCGTCCGGCGTGAAGAAGTCCGGCCATCGCTCGATCTCGCAGCGATCGAGCACCGCTGCGTATTCAAAATGAAACTCCTCCACGAGCCAGCGCAGCTCGCGCAGCCTGGCGCGGTCGGGCGCAGAAGTTTTGATGGCCGGGCCGGCGTTTGGCATCACAATCCCATCGTCTCGCGATAATGGCGATACATCGAGCGGATAGCGCGATCGGTAATCACCGTCTCCGGTCCTTCGTCATCCTTGCCGAGCGGCGCGAGACCGTAACGCGGGACGGACCGGCGCAGGCCATCCTGGACGAACTTCAGCGCCTCGTTGTCGTCGATGCCGAGAAATCCGCCGGGGCCGAAGATGTTGTTCTGTCGGAGCCGATGCTGCTCCATCTCCGGGGTGTCGTCGGCGTAGCCGAACGTGGTCCAGATCAGCATGAACTCGTGCGGTCCGGTCGGCACGATGTGACGCAGTCCGAGGATATTGGTCTGCCGCAGCAGGATGAGATTGGGCCAGATCGTCATAGCATTGCTGGTCCAGGGATGGTCGTGTTCGCGAATGAGCTGAATGACGCGCGGATCGGCTAGCTGCATCCCGGAATGGAAGGAGCGGATTTCCGATTTGCTCTCGTCGTTTTGGGGCCGGCCTTCCGGTCGTGCATTGCAAAGCGTGGCGTGCCGCCCCTTGGCGTCGGTCATGATCGCGGTCTTGTTGCCGGCGACGAAAAGCCCGAACGTCGTGAGATAGGTGTGGAGCAGCGTCGCGTGATAAGGGTCCTTCAGGTTTTCCTGATAGAGCTTCCAGTTGCACGGCATGGTGTTGCGATGGACGCCCAGGATCTTGAGCTTGCGGCCATCGAAAATGGAATCGAACTGATCGAGAATCTCCGGCCCGAGATACAACTCAAGCAACTCCATGTCGTCGTGTCGCGAAGCAAACACCACGCCGTTATGGCATGTCACGTTCAGCGCCCGCAGGTGGTGTTCGTCGAGATTGAAGTCCTCGGGCATCCCGCCTTTGCCCCGTACCCCACGGCGAAACGGCACCGACACCAGCGATCCCGCGAGGTCGTATGTCCACTGGTGGTAGGGGCAGATGAACTGCTTGGTATTGCCGCGATAGGTCTTGCAGAATTCGACGCCGCGGTGGGCGCAACGATTTTCGAACGCGTGCACCGCGCCGGCTTCGTCGCGCGCGACCACAATCGGAATGCTGCCGATATAGGAGCGGATGTAGTCGCCCGGCCGCGGCAGCTCCGCTTCCAGCGCGACATAGTTCCACGTGGCCCCGAGAAAGATCCGCTCCTGCTCGAGATCGAAGATCCGTTGATCGGTATAGACCCAATCCGGAATCGCGGCAGGATCATCGGGCCATCGCAGGTCCGAGATCGATGCGGTGGGGGAGGGGCCCGACGCATCTTCCAGGCGGCGCGAATTCAGCATGCCTTGACCTTTTTGCGCATGAACGAACTTTGCTTGCGGAAACCGCCGTCGTCAACGCGCGTGCCGCGCCTTCTCCTGCGCGTAGACTGCAATGGTCATCACCCACGTTCGATTGCGAGACGCGTTTGATCGTACAACAATTAACGGTTGTGGCCAGGGTCTCGCGAGTTGTCTGCGCGAAGCATGCGCGGCAATCACCGAGAAGCCGCGCCAAAAAATATTGCGACTCCGGCAAAAAGGGACCAGGGTCCCAAAACAGCAGTCGTGGCGCGTCAAGCGGAGCGTTGTGAGGATTTCAATGTCGGCGTTTGCAAAACAATTCCGTGAGACCGCGCTGTCCCGGCGCGCCGCTGTGGGGCTTGCGGCCGCAGCCGTCGCCTCGGGCGTCATGCCGCGGCGGTCGTTCGCGGCTGACACGCTGACGCTTCGCCTCGACTGGATCACCCACGTCATGCATCTGCCGTTCTACCTCGCGGTGGAGCGCGGGTGGCTCAAGGCGGCGGATCTCGATGTGTCGATCGAGGACGGCAACGGCTCCGTCACGACCGTGCAACTCGTCGGGAATGGCCGCTTCGACCTCGGGTTGGCATCATTGTCGGCGATGGCCGTCGGGTCAGGGAACGGGCTGCCGGTCATTTCGCTCGCCGGCTATCTGCAGAAAAGCCCCATCGGAATCATCTACTCCAAGTCGCTCGGGGTGAAATCGCTCAAGGACTTCGTCGGCAAAAAGATCATCTTCACGCCCGGCTCGTTTGAAGCGCCGTTTCTCGAGCCGTTCTTCGCCCAGAACGGCATCAAGGTTAGCGACCTCAACTTGGTCGGCGTCGCCGCCTCGGCGAAGATTTCCTCTTATGCGGAGGGAGGCGCGGACGCGTTCGTGACGACCGTGCCGGGTGATTTCCCCCACGTTGCCGAAAAGCGGCCGTCGGATTCATTGCTGTTTGCCGACTATGGGATGGATTTGCCTTCCTATGGGCTGCTGACGCGCACCGACACGCTCAAGGCGAAGGGCCCGGCGATCAAGCGTTTCGTCAGCGTGATCTCGGCGTCGTGGGCCTACATCCTGGCCGGGCACGCGAAAGAGGCGGCCGAGGCCACGATGAAGCAGCGGCCGGCCGCGGCGAACTCCGTCAAGAACCTGATCGATGAGTTCGAGCGTCACGCCTCCTATTTCGTCACGCGGGACGGCCGGTCGGTTTATCCGGGCATCCAGGATCGCGCCTACTGGGCGAAAGCGATCGCAGAAATGCAAACGGCGAAGGTCATTCCGGCGGGAAGCGCGCCGGAGAAGTATTTCACCAACGATTTTATCGATGCCGATTACGGCCGCACGGTCGTTCGGTAGCGCCGAGCAGCGATGAAGGCTGGGCTTACCGCTGCAACGTCGATGACGGTCGACGAGCAGAGAGGAGAACCTTCCCCGGTCGACATCGAGGTGACGGGCCTCGGCAAGGTCTTTGCCTCGTCAGATGGCGACATCACGGCCCTCGACGGCGTCGACCTCAAGGTCAAACGCGGCGAATTCGTCAGCCTGCTGGGACCGAGCGGCTGCGGCAAGAGCACGCTCCTTCGCATCATCGCGGGGATCGAACAGGCGACGACGGGAACCGTGCGCGTCGGCAGTGGCGGTGCCGCGCAGACGCTGGGTTTCGTTTTCCAGCGCGACGTCCTGGTCGACTGGCGTACCATTATCGAGAATGTGCTGCTGCCGATCGAGTTCGCGAACAAGCGCGTGAAGGACTACCGCGAGCGCGCGCAAAGGCTTCTCGCGACGTTTGGTCTTGCAGGCTTCGAAAACCGGCGGCCGTGGGAGCTTTCCGGCGGCATGCGCCAGCGTGCCGCCATGTGCCGCGCGCTGATCGATGACCCGCCGTTGCTGCTGATGGACGAGCCGTTCGGGGCGCTCGATGCCTTGACGCGCGACGACCTCAACGTCGAATTGCAGGACGTGTGGCAAAGGTCGAAGAAGACCGTCGTCTTCGTCACGCACAGCATTTCCGAAGCGGTATTCCTAGCCGATCGCGTCGTGGTGATGGCGGCGCGGCCCGGCCGCATCGTCGAGACGCTCGACATCGATTTTTCGCGGCCGCGTTCGCTCGATATCCGGGAGGAACCGGAGTTCGGCCGCCTGAGCCGTCACCTGCGTCACGTTCTCGACACGAATTCCGTTTCAAGGAGCCGGCAGAGATGAGCGGAAGCACGGGCATCAACACGCTCAAGCGACGCGTCTTGTCGTTCGTCCCGTCGGAGATATTGGCCCTGTTGGCGGCGCTCGTCGTTTGGCAGGTCGTGGTTACCGTGTTCAGGGTTCCGCCGTACCTGTTTCCTGGGCTCGACGTGGTGTTGGGTGAAATCGGGCAGCGCCCCGAATACTATTTGATGCAGTCGCTCTACACCCTCGGCAATACACTGGTGGCGTTTGCGATGTCGGTCATCATCGGCGTCGCGCTCGCGGTCGCCATCGTCTATTCGCCGTTTCTCGAAAAGACGCTCTACACCCTGCTCATCGCCTTCAACAGTGTGCCCAAGGTGGCGTTGGCGCCGCTCTTCGTCATCTGGCTCGGCACCGGCAACCCTTCGAAGATCGCCATGGCATTCATGATCTCGCTGTTTGCGATTGTCATCGATTCCGTGCTCGGCTTGCGCTCGCTCAATCCCGATGTCGTCGATCTCGGCCGCTCCATGCGCGGCTCGGGCCTGAAGATGCTGCTGAAGCTTCGGCTCCCCAACGCACTGCCGAGCATCTTTTCCGGCATGAAGGTGGCGATGTCGCTGTCGCTCGTCGGCGTCATCGTCGGCGAATTCATCGCCGCGCAACAGGGCCTCGGCTTCGTGGTATTGAGCGCGCAGGGCATGTTCCGCACCGATCGGGTGTTTGCCGCGGTCTTCCTTCTGGCGGTGATCGGAACGGCGCTGTTCTATACGATGGAATATCTCGAGCGAAAGCTCATCCCCTGGCATGAGTTGCATCGCAGCCGAAACGCGACCTCCGTTACCGTCGCGCCAACCATTCCGACGCCCTGATCCTGTCCGACCCAGCATGGAGCAACACCGTGGCCCTTGAACCGCTCGCGAGCAAAGGCAATGTCCTTCACATCTACGATTTCCGCGTAAAGCCCGGAATGGCGGACGAGTTCATCCGCCTGTTCGAGGAGTTCGACTACTCGCCCGAAAATCCGATGCACAAGTCGGCCTCTCAGATGAAGGACGGCGTGCTGTGCCGGCACGCAGAGGATCCGAACCGCTTCTATCTGATCGGCGAATGGAAAAGCATCGAGGAACACCAGAAGATTCTGAAGGTCGTCGCCGAGATGCGTCCCAAATTCGTCGGCTTGGTCGAGGGCGGGCCGGCAGCGTTCAAGCCGACTTATGTTGATGTCGTGTCAAGCACGCCGCTTGAATACCTGCAGCCTCACGGTTGAGGTTTCATCGCGATATTCGAGACCGCGATGCTGCGATAGCACTGGCGGGCTGACAGGCGGTCCTGCCTTTGTCCGGGGTTTCGGGCGGCTGCGAACGAGGCTAACATTCCGTCTCTCCGTGTTCGCGCTTTCAGGAGCCCGCCATGCTGCCCACCGCGCGCAAGCTTGCATTCACGGATGTGCCTGTCGTCGACCTCGCCCCGATGTGGTCGGGCGATGCGGCGAAACGGCGCGCGGTCGCGGCCGAGATCGCAGACGTCTGTGGCCGCGTCGGGTTCATGTACATCAAGAACCATCGGATGGCGCCGGCAGACATCGAAGCGATCTTCAAGACGGCCGCCGACTTCCACGGCCTGCCGCTCGACGTCAAAATGGAATCCGCGATGTCGCGCAACCCGGACGCCCAGGGTCAAGGCTACTTGCCCGGCATGAACAAGGGCACCGGCAAGAACCTTTCTGAAAATCTGCAGGAGGCGTTCCAATTTCGTCGGCCGCTTGCCGACGACGATCCCGATTTGCTCGCCGGCAAGCCGCTGCATGGCCGCATCCCATGGCCGAGGGCGATGGCCGATCTCAAGCCACGGATGATGGCCTACTACGACAAGATCAATGTGCTGGGATACGCACTGCTGGCTTTGTTTGAACTCGGGCTGGACATGCCGGCCGGCACGCTGAAGCAATATTTCAAAAAGGACATGAATTCGCTCCGCATCCTCCACTATCCGCCGCAGACGCCGGAGGATGACGGCGTGCATCTGGGTGCCCGCGCGCATACCGACACCAACGCATTCACCATCCTGGCGCAGGACAACAATGGCGGGCTTGAAATCCGCAATCGCGACAACGAATGGGTCGCGGTGCCGCCGATCGAGGGCACTTACGTCGTCAATGTCGGCGAGGTGCTGAAGGTATGGACCGACGCCGTCCTGTCCTCCACGCTCCACCGGGTCATCAACCGCTCCGGCCGCGAACGCTACTCGATCCCGTTCTTCATGTATCCGAGCTACGATGCGCTCATCAAACCGCTGATGAAGAATCCCGATCCTTCGAACGTCGCGCCGGAAAACCTGCACACGTCGATGCCGCGCGACGTTCCGTTCCTCTACGGCGAGTTCAAGGCGCGCAGCACGGCGCGGATCATGCCCGGCAAGGTCAACGTGCCCGAGGCGACCGCTTCGACGTGATCCGCGTTTCGCCGATCGTCTCCCTTCTGCTGTTGCTCGTCGTCCTGGCGGGCGGAATGCCTGCGCGAGCCGCCGACCGCTATCCGACGCGCACGGTCAAACTCGTCGTTGCGTTCGCGCCAGGCGGTGTTGCCGACATTATGGGCCGACTGGTGGCGCAGGCCTTGCAGCAGCGCCTCGGCCAGACGGTCCTGGTCGAAAACCGGCCGGGCGGCGATGGCCTCATCGGCATGGGCGAAGTGGTGCGCGCGCCACCCGACGGCTACCTGCTGCTCGTTGGCGGCTTCGGCGGGCAGATCGTTCCGCCGCTGATGCGCGACGATTTCCCCTTCGACGTGCGGCGGGACCTCGTCAAGATCGCGCTCACTGCCGAGTTCGCCAACGTCGTCGTGGTCAACAAGTCGCTTCCCGTGCAGTCCGTGCCTGAGCTGATCGCCTATCTCAAGGCGCGACCGGGCCAACTCAACTTCGGGTCCTCGGGGCGCGCGACATCGGACCGGCTCGCAGCCGAATTGTTCATGCTGGAGACCGGCACCAAGATGCTCAACGTGCCGTACAAAGGGGGAGGCGTCGCGCTCAACGACATGCTGGCCGGCGCAACGCAAGTGATGTTCCCGCAGCTTCCGGCTGTGCTGGGGCTCGTTACGTCGGGGCAGGTGCGCCCGCTCGCGGTGACCAGCCGCTATCGCCTGTCGCAGCTCCCCGACGTACCGACGCTTGCCGAAACGGCACTGCCGGGATTTCACGTCACCGGCTGGAACGCCCTGTTTGCACCGCGCGGCCTGCCTGACGACATCCGCAGGATCCTGAGCGATGCGCTTGTCGACGCCTTCCGCAACGACAAGGAACTGCGCGCGAAGATGATTACCCTCGGCGTCGAACCGGTGGGCGAGCCCGCCGAACGTGCCGAGGCGATCTTCGACGAAGAGCTCGCGCGCTGGAAGGTCGTGATCGATCGTGCCAGCATCAAGCTCGATCATTAAGCGGGCCGGGTGCCGGTCCAGCGCCAGTCCTTGACCTCCGGCATGTCCTCACCGTGCTCGCGGATGTAGGCCTTGTGCTCGATGAGCTTGTCGCGCATCGCCTGTTTGGCATAGGCGGCGAGGTAGCCGAGCTGCGGCAGCCGATCGATGACGTCCGAGACGAGATGGAAGCGATCGAGATCGTTGCGTACGACCATGTCGAACGGCGTGGTCGTGGTGCCCTCTTCCTTGTAGCTACTCCGCTCTGAAATCTGCGGTTGCGTATTATTTAAGCCGGCTTGCGCGTGGTGGACGCAGGTTAGGCGATCTGCGTGCGTTCGCGACTGCTTTCGCGCATGAAGCGTGATCGCATTCTTCCGAATTGCCCGGTCGAATCCTTAACGGCCGGGGCGTCTCCACTTCCGCAGCAAATGCAGCGTCAGACGCTGCATTTGCGTGCTTTCCATCATCCAGTTCGAACTGTGACAAATGACACACGGAGCCGTGAACGATGTCCCGTGTCCCACGACTAATGCTGTGAGGAACAGATCCTCTGCACAGGAGTGGAAAATGATTAGACCTTCGATCTTGCTCGCCGCCGCCGTCGCTGGGGTGGCTGCGCTCATGCCGATATCGGCTTCCGCCCATGGCGGTCATTTTGGTGGTGGCCACGGTGGTGGTCACTTCGGTGGCGGCCATTTCGGTGGTCATCGCTTCGGAGGCCATCATTTCGGCGGCCGCCACTTCGGTGGGTTTGGTCATCACTTCGGCGGCCGTCACTTCGCTCACTGGGGCCATTGGGGCCACAACTGGGGACACCGTTGGGGCTACTCGAACCGCTGGCAATACGGCAACTACTACCGGCCGTGCAACTACCGCTGGTCGTGCCGGCGATGGGAGACGGATTACTCGGACTACTCGGACGAGCAGCAGAGCTATCCCGTTTACTCGCAGCCTTCTTACCCCGCTTACCAGCGGCCGGCGTATCCGGCGTATCGGCCGGTTCGGCCAAGCTACCCGGTCGCCGACTACGAGCAACCGGCTCCCGAGTACCGGGCGCCTCCGCCGCGGCCGTCATACAACCAGCCGCCTCCGCCGCCGTCCTACGAAGAGGCCCCCCCGGCGCCGACTTCGTATGAACAGCCGCCCCCGTTCCGTAGCCGCGGAAGCTGAGGTTACACCGGATGGCAAGGCGCCGTGTACCCGGACGTGTGCGGAAGCGCTGTTGCGACTTCCGCACACAACGCCGGGCCTCCCAAGGCCCGGCTTTTTTTATTCGCCGCTGAAGGTCACACTGGGCTGTCCCGCTGCCTCGAGAATACAGGACGTTCATCATGGATACGATTTTCGTCAAAATCTTGGCTGCCTTCCTGACGCTGAGCCAGGTCTCAACGCGGCCTGACGACATCAAGACGAAATTCGATCCGGTGCGTGACCAGGCCGAGGTAACGCAGATCCTGCGCGACGGCTGCGGTCACATGCGCAAGGCATTCGGAGTCGAGTCACTTGACCTCGATGACCTGATCAGCACGGCGATGGATGATCCCGCCGGCGCAGCAATGTCGACTGAGGCGATGGGATTCAAAGGACTGAAATTCGACAGCGTCATCATTTTCTACCGTCAATTCTGCAAGAACGAAGACGTCGCGGACTCGCCGATCAAACTCGAAGAGGTGATCGAGTTCTACAACAACGCCTTCGTCGATCCGTTGCCGGACCCTGCGCGCCTCAAGCGCGCCGCGAATGCCGGACCCAACGGCGTGCTCGATGCCGCCGGCGAGCACTTCGCCGATCTCTCCGAGAAGAACAAGCGCGTCTGGGTCGCCATTAAGGATATTCCGGTCGTCGTGCAGAAGGCTTTCGTTGCCGCCGAGGACCACCGTTTCTATCAGCACAAGGGGATCGACGATCGCGGCATCGTCCGCGCGATGTACACCAATCTGATGAAGCCCGGCCGGCCTCAAGGCGGCTCGACCATCACCCAGCAGGTGGTGAAAAACCTTCTCGTCGGTGACGACGTGACTTTCGAGCGCAAGATGCGCGAAATGGTTCTCGCCTCGCGCCTCGAGCACACCCTGACCAAGCCACAAATTCTCGAGCTCTATCTCAACTCGATCTATCTTGGCCGTGGTGCTTACGGCATCGAGCTTGCCGCGCAAAATTTCTTCGGCAAGTCCGCGGCGAACCTGACGCTACAGGAAGCCGCGTTGTTGGCGGGTCTCCCCAAGGGGCCGACGTATTACAGCCCCGACCGTCATCCCGACCGCGCCCAGGAGCGCCTCAGTTACGTGTTGACCCGCTTGCGCGAGGACGGCGACGCGGCTGCGGCAGCGCTCGATCTCTCGAAGCTGGCGCTGCCGCAGATGGTTGCGCACGTTCAGACGCCGCCGCGCGACTCGGGCTATTACTTTCTCGATCACCTGACCCGCGAGGCCCGGAACATCGCCGGCATCGGATCGCTTAACACTCCGTCGACCACGGTGCGCACCACAATCAGGCCGGAACTGCAGCGCGCCGCCGAGTTCGCCCTGCAGGAGGGCTTGGCCAAGTACGAGATCGCCAACAATCGCGTCGAATGGCATGGCGCGGAAGCAAATCTCGCCGAGGCCGTGCACCGATTCGAACAGGAGACGGGTGCCGGCGCGGCGGCCCCGTCCGCGCGCGGGTCTGCGGGATCGAAATTTTCAACGCGGCCGAAAGGAAAGCCAGCCTGGCAGCGTGCGCTTGAAACGGCGCGTTCGCCGCTCTACGACGTGCACTGGCAGACGGCGATCGTTCTCTCCAACGGCAAGGATCGCAACACGCAGGTCGGACTTGCCGACGGCCGCGTCCTTCCGCTCTCGATCGTCGGCGTCAAGGGCCGGCACAGCTTCGACCTCTACGATCTCGTCTACGTCAAGATCAACGACGGCAAACAGACCTACGCCGAGTTGCGCGTCCGCCCGACCGTGCAGGGTTCTGTTATCGTCCTCGATAACAAGACCGGCGCCATTCTTGCCATGAGCGGCGGCTTCTCCTATCCGATCAGCCAACTCAATCGCGTGACCCAAGCCGAGCGCCAGCCCGGCTCGCTCGCCAAGCCGTTCACGTATCTCGCGGCTCTGCGCAGCGGCCTTCAGCCCAATACGCTGGTGCGCGACGCCGCCGTCACGCTCCCGCCGATCCACCCGCAGCCCAATGCGCCTGACAAAGGCTACTGGTCGCCGAAGAATGCCGACGGCATCAGCGGCGGCCTCGTGACCATGCGCCACGGCCTTGAGAACTCGCTGAATCTCGTAACCGCCAACCTGCTCAACGGCGGAATTTCGCCTGATCCACGCATCAGCCTGGGGCGGGTTTGCGAACTTGCCGTCGACGCCGGGGTTTATCGCGACTGCGTTCCGTACTATCCCTTCATCCTCGGCGTCCAGCCCACTCACCTGATCGATCTTGCGGCCTTCTACGCGTCGATTCCGATGGAGGGACGACGCCCGACGCCGCACGCCATCGAATCGATCGAGCAGGACGGCCGCACGGTTTACACCCACGCCCCGCAGGCGAAGTGGCTTGCCTCGCGCGATCGCGCCTCGTTCTTCCAGCTGCGCACGATCCTGCAGGGCGTCGTGGCGCGGGGGACGGCACGGGACATCGGGAGCCTCTCGCCTTATGTCGGCGGCAAGACCGGCACGAGCGACAACGAGAACGACGCCTGGTTCATGAGCTTCACGAACGACGTCACTGTCGGCGCATGGGTCGGTTACGACAATGCCGACGGCACGCGACGGACGCTGGGCGACGGCCAAGCCGGGGCCAAGGTGGCACTGCCGATCGTCGTGCCGGTCCTCGAAGCCACATGGGCGAGCTATGCTCCGAAGACGCCGCTCTATGCACCGTCACCGGAAGCGAAGAACGAACTGACCACGGTGGCCATCGATCTCAACAGCGGGAATCCCGCCTCGCAATCGACGCGAGGAGCGTTCACCGAATATTTCCGCCTGCGCGGCGGACGCATGGAGAATACCCAATATCGGCTGGCCGCGCCCAACCGCGAGGTCGTGCCGCGCCAGTACGCCGCCCGCGACCCGCGCGAGTTCGGCTCCTACTGGCAGCGACCGTACAGCCAGGGCAACTATGGCCAGACCAACTACGGTCAAACCAATTATGGCCAGAGCAATTATGGTCAAAACAACTACGCAAATCAGAATCCGAACTACGGCCAGGGTAATTATTACGGCTCAAACCGCAATCCTGCCGACTATAACCGCGGCCAATATCCGTCGGAGTTCAACCGTCGCTACGCCGTGCCCGGTCAGGGCGACCGCAATTACTACGGTGCGAACAGGTATCCCGGCGGTTACGGCAATGCCCGTCCGCCAATGCCCGGCATGATGCCGCCCGGCCAGACGCAACGGCAGCTTTATCCCCTCGCCAACCCGCAGATGGTCAACCAGTTCGGCACGCAACAGCGCTACGCCGACGATCGGCGCTGGGCGCCTCCTCGCCAAGTCGACCCGGATGTGCCCTGGTACGGCCGCGGCGACCGGTGAGCCACGTAGCGCAAGCGAGACGCTCGCGTTCGCTGCGGCTAACGATGTCGCCGCATGAGATCCCTCGGCGGCAAGGGAGGATTATCGACTGCCGACCTTGCGTAGCGCGACCGGGGCCTGACCTGAGAACTCCAGCTTCGAGGCTGGCATCGGTCGGCCGAACAGGTAGCCCTGCGCGATCTTGCAGCCGGCGGCGCGCACGAGCTTGAGCTGCTCCTCGGTCTCGACGCCTTCTGCGGTCGTCACGATATTGAGCTCGCGGCTGAGGCTCGTGATGGCGCACACGATGGCTGCGCAATCCGCGCGGGTCGGCATTTCGCGAATGAATGATTGGTCGATCTTGATCTTGTCGACCGGGAACAGCCGGAGATAGCTGAGCGAAGAATAGCCGGTGCCGAAATCGTCGAGCACGATGGAAACGCCGAGCTTCTTGATCTGATGCAGCATTGCGAAATTGCCGGCGTCTTTTTGCAGCAGCACCGATTCGGTAATCTCCAGTTCGAGCCGCTCAGGCGGCAGGCCAGACTCTTCGAGCGCGGCCGTCACCAATTGCATGAGATCGCCGCTGCGAAATTGGATCGGCGACAAGTTCACGGCGACGCGGATGTGCGGCGGCATTGCCGCAGCGTCGCGGCACGCCTGGCGCAGCATGAAGCGACCGATCTCATGGATCATGCCGCGCTCTTCGGCGAGCCGGATGAAACGATCGGGCGGGATCATGCCGTGCTGCGGATGGTGCCAGCGGATCAGTGCCTCCAGCCCGCAGATTTCCCGGCTTTCCACGTTGACGAGGGGCTGGTAGTAGGCCTCGAGCTCGTGATTGGCGATCGCGTTGTGCAGATCGATCTCCAACGCGCGGTGCAGCCGCACTTCATCGTCCATATGGGACTCGAAGAACCGATAGGTGTTGCGGCCTTCCGATTTGCCCCGATAGAGCGCGAGGTCGGCATTTTTCAACAATTGCTGGGCGTCGAGTCCGTCGTGCGGCGCCATCGCAATGCCGATGCTGATTCCGATCGTGAGACGGTGGCCCTCGATCTCATAGGGCGCGCTGATTACCTTCAACACCTTTTTCGCCAGCGCGACCGCGTTGGCGCGCTGATTGCCTTCGGCAAGCTGCAAGATCGCAAACTCGTCGCCGCCGAGGCGCCCGACGGTTGCAGATTCATGCGCCACCGATTGCAGGCGTTTCGCCACCGCTTTGAGGAGCGCGTCGCCGACAAAATGCCCGAGCGAGTCATTCACCGATTTGAACATGTCGAGGTCGAAGATGAAGACCGAATAGGGACGGCCGGTGATCTCATAGAGCTTGAGCGCATCATCCATTCGTTCGCGGAACAACACGCGGTTGGCGAGCTCGGTCAGCGTGTCATGACGCGCCATGCGGGCGATGCGCTCTTCGCTCTGCCGGCGCTCGGTGATGTCCTCGTGGGTTGCGACCCAGCCGCCGCCGATCATCGGCTTGTTGTCGACTGCGATGATGCGTCCATCGCCAAGGCTGCTGACAGTCTGGACGGTTTCTCCGGTGGCCAGTCGTGTAAACAGGTCTTCCGCGAACCGCTCCGGATCATCGCAGAAGTTACCGGCGCGCCGGCGATGCTCCAGCACATCGACCAGGCTGATGCCCGGTCGAATGGCATCGGGCGACATTCCATAAACGCGAAGATAGCGCTCGTTCCAGATCACCAGTCGTCCGGCCTTGTCGAACATGCAGAGGCCTTGGGACATGTTGTTGAGCGCAGCGTCGACCTGGAGATTGGCGCGCTCGAGATCGCGCGATTTCTCGGTCAGGCGGCTCTCGCGTTCGGCAAGGGATGCTTGCTGTTCTGCGAGTTTACGGAACTGAATCACGAGTGCCCGCAAGAGCAGCGCAGCACAAATGAGCGCGAGGATTGTTCCCGCCGCGATCATGATCGCGCGCCGATGCCACAAGGCGAGGGCGGCTGCTTCAGTCACCGCCACGTTGACGATCAAAGGATAATCGGCAACCTCGCGCACAGCGACAAATCGAGGGCTGCCGTCGAAATACCCCGGGGTCCGGTAAAATCCGCCGCCCTCAGCGACCTTTGCGTACCATGGCGATTGAGGCGGCATTTTCTCGCCGGCGCGATTTCTGTCGTCGGGATAGCGCACCAGTATCGTCCCATCACGACGCAGGAATAGAAACGACTGGTCGGTCAACGAACCGATCGACCCGTAGACTTCGCGAAAGAAATTTAGCCGGATGCCGATCTGCACGAGGCCAAGGAATTTCTTCTGGGCGGATTCGAGCCGGCGCGAGAAGAACACCGTCCACTCGCCGCTGCCGCGACTCATGACGGGCGTGCTGACATAGACGCCAGGTACGGCGCCGCTTTTTTGAACCTGGAAGAACTCTCGATCGGAGACATCGATCGGTGAAGCTGGCCAGTCTTTAGAGTGATTGACGACGCGGCCCTGCGCGTCGATCACGGCAATCACATCGGCGTGTGGCAGCTTTTTCGCGAGCGCCAGCAAGAACTGGTGAACATCCTCGGAGCGGGTTGCACCCTCATATTTGTCCGGCGCCGAAGCCTCGGCCGTAACCAGGCGAGTTTGCATGTCCACGAGCGTCGCGTCGAATGCCTTGACGAAGTGGTTCATCTGCTCGGCAAAGATCGTGGCGAGGTTGCCGGTGTCGCGCTCCGCGCCGGCGATCGCATCCGCGCGCATCCCCCAAACGGTCAAGCCGGCCGCGAGCGTCGCAACGCTGAGGATCGCGACAGCAATGCAAAAAAGATTGCGCAATGCGCGCGAACTGACCTCAGCGGTCATGGCCGCCCTTCTTCGGAGCACAGATTTTACGACGCAGTCCCAAGGATTGGCATAGCAGAGCTGGAATAATCTGCGCTTAAGGAAATGGGATAACGGGATGTTGCGAGCGACGCTTAACGTGACGTTAACCCTGAGCGTCCGAGGCGCTGGCGGCGTCACCTAGGCGTTCGGATCGGGTACCGGCGGCGGCGGGTCGCGGGACACGTCTGCATCGATCCGTTGCGCCGAAGGACGCCGGCGCACCTCATCGTCTCCAAGCTCGGCGAATTTCAAGAGATGCTCTTGCATCTGCTCTTTTAGCTCTCTCATTCGGAGCCTGAGGTGCTCGGGCCGGTCCGGGAGCGGTGTTCTGAATAGTCCGAACCTCAGCGACTGGACCACTGAGTAACCGCAAGTCCGGGCGATACGATAGAAAAGCAACGCGTGCTGCATCGCGCCACGTCACAGCAAACTTGGAGAAGATGACTTCCAGTTCCTCGCTGCTTCCGGCCCGCAGTCGGGAACGCCGGAATCTTATCCCGTCACTATTGCAATTCAACGACGTGCAAGGGCGTGCTCGCGAGCACGTCGCGGCTGACGCTCGCGAACGGCAAGGCGCAGGCGCAGTGGCTAAAGAATTTGTTGCGATCGGATAGGCTAGGCCGACGGAGCCAGCAGCGCCCAGCTATCGCCATTACGAGCGCCCTGCCCAGGCTGTCGAAATTCCCCAAGTTGACGTTATCCGCGACCTGTTTATTTTCGGGAAAGTCGATCGCTCGCAGCTCGTGCGAGATATCTCTTTGGGAAAATCGGATTATCATATCTTAAGAGCAGTCACGGAAGAGATCATAAAGGGAATCGAGAACGGTAACTCGGTGACGTTAATCACAGGTGAAATATGTGATGGCAAAACCCTCATCTTGGAGGAACTCTGCGCCCGGCTCTCACTCTCTCGTCCGATTTATGTTATGTATCGACCTTACGAAAGTATCATAGAAGAGACGAATAATCTAATCGCAGCACACGGTGATCCCGTTTTCGTTATTGAAAACTGTTTCGATCTCAGTTCACAACGGCTAGATGGGCTTTTGCGCCTATTCGCTGGGGCAAAGGCATCGTTGGTCCTATCGAGCCGCAGCATCTCCGCCAGGGCTGAAGTATCCGATTTTGAAAGATTAAGTTCATTCGAGTTGCTTCAGCGTTTTCGGCTGTCTCGCCTTAACGACCGAGAGACCGGGGAACTTGTCAGGCTGTCGGACCAGCTTGCCGGTTGGGTTGAGTTCCCGTCGACATACGCGGAAAAGCTGCGCTTCGTTCGCGAGCGGTGCGGCGGAAACCTGCCGTCATTTCTTCTTGAACTCTTGCGGTCAGATTTTGTTAGAAACCGATATGCTGAAGAATACCGGAAGACCATCGATCTGTGCTCCCCAAATGAAATAACCGCAATTGTCGCCGCCCTTTACATTGCGCACATTGGGCATGACGCTCCGCTCTCGTTCCTTGGCAACATTTTTAGAACGGACATCGCCGCCGTTGTTGCTCGTTGTTCTAATGGCGGCCCTGGGCTCCGCATTGTCCGGGCGGAGAAGGGACGTCTGAAGACTGTTCCGAGCATCGGTGCGAGCAGAATTCTACGGGAGATCGTTCCAACGCAAAACAAATGCATGATCGTTGACACTGTGGTCGCGATCCTCAGGGTACTTTCTGAACGTAGCTATTCTGATGACTTTGAGCGGCATATGTTCACTCAGTTGATGCGCTATTCCATTTTATCGACCGTCGTAGATAATGTCGGTGAAATAAATCGGTTTTTTGATAACGTTTCAAAAATTGACTATTGCAGAACACGCGTTCTGTTTTGGTTGCAGTGGCATATGGCAATGGTTGACCAGAAACGATTTGGTGACGCAGAGACATATTTGAAGCGGGGTTACACAGAAGCAGAGCTTTTTGAGAAAAGGAATGGAAGGCCTTATGATCGTGTTCAATTGGACGATCGTAATGCGAAGTTTTTGATGATTAGGGATCGTAATGAGCAGTTTCGTACGAATATGATTCATGACCTGCGAGAAGCTTGTCAGGTCACTGAACGGCTGCTGAGGCGAAATGATCTAACACACCATTCGTTCGACACGCTTCTTGAGATCGTGGACTTTTTCGAACGGGTAGGTTCTCAATTTTCAACAGAACTCCGCAATTCCGGCCGTACGATGATTACACGACTGGGCGACCTCGCGCGGCAGCGTGCGTCACTTCTTGATGAGGGGTATCCGACAGCTCGGGCAAGACAGGCGCTCGATCGGTTCGAGACGTTTGAGAATGGCTCGTAAGGGTGCGCCGAGTGTTCTTCAGTGGGAATCCCAAAAGGGAACAGAAATGGCATACTGAAACTGTTCCGAAAAGGACTCCTTTTGGAAAGGTTGCTTTTTCGTCGAGGGAAGCGGAATGCACCACACCGCACCATGCGCGGACAGCACGGCGACGCCGGCCTATCTTCAGTGACGTGCTGAAATTAGGGCGTGTGTTATACTGGCGCCGTATGGAAGGTGAAGCGCTCGAAACCAAAGATTGGTCGTCGTTGTTTGCGACCTAATGGCCAGTGGGTTGCCCTGGCTGACGACGAGGTGACCGTTCTAGCGGCGGCATCGACTGCCAAAGGCGCGCTCGCCGCAAGTGCGTCGAAGGGCGCGCCTTCGCCGATCTTGTACCGCGTACCGGACACGCTTGACACCTTCGTCGGATATGAAGTTTGCCTATAAGCAGTTCGGGAGTGGGATCGAGCGGCCGATCATACCCATCGTGGTTCGAAACCCGGCAACTCAACAATCGGTTCGCTACCAAGCGCTTGTCGACTCCGGCGCCGACCGGTGTATATTTGCTGGTGAGATCGGTGAACTTATCGGTCTCGACGTGGCCGCAGGGGCGGAGCACCCGGTATCGGGCGTGGTCGCAGGCCAGACACGCCCCTACTACTTGCATGATGTTGAAATTGAAGTTGGCGGGCGGAGCCGGGCCGCAGTCGTCGGCTTCATGCCCGACCTGGCGCCGAATGGTCACGGCCTGCTCGGTCAGTCGGGCTTCTTCGATCTCTTCTCGTTCGTAAAGTTCGAGCGGCCGAAAGGTATGGTTGAGTTAGGCGCCCTTCTGTAAATCGGCACCGCACAATGTATGCGACCGATGAAATTGACGGTGAAGGCCCTCAAGAAGCGGCTGGAATTGTATCCGGCAAGCGCGTTGCGGGAGGTGTTGAGGGCGCTGGAAAAGATTGAGACGAAACGGGGGATTGATTACAGACAAAGCGATGATGAGCGCGCTGCCGTGCACAAGGAACTGATCATCGGCCAATATCGCGAAATGCACGCGAGCAAGGCGGAGATTGCCGAACTGTTGAAGCGGGCGGGATTGTGACGTTCGGCGAGGGCCGTGATGTCAGGTCGAGAGACACGGGAGGTCGTGCAGAAGATCAACGAGGTAATTGAGCGCTTAGAGAGTTTCCGCGAGTATTTGAAATTGAAGCAGATGGAAACTCGGATCACAATTGCACGCTTGAAGGCAACGGCGAGAGCGAAGAGCGGACATTCCGATGTTGATGGATAGTGTCCCGGTCATGACCATAAATGGGACAATTGGGAAGGCGCTTTTGCAGCGGTAAAGGCCAGTCTGCAACGCAACCTACTCCTGGCCCGAGGCTTAGAAGTAGAGTACGATCTGGGTGCACCAACGATGTTACCGGGGCTCGCTCGGCGACCTTCGCGTCTGAGGAAGTCACTATGACAAAGACTTTTGAACCTATCAAACATCTGCTACCCGTTGTTGGGAAATGGGACTTAAGCACGCCCGAGCAACCCACCTATAACGCGCCGCAAGCTCAATACGGAAAACCATTTGGCATATGTGTGTCCGATGTCCACTTTATAGAAGGTGAGGCTCGGGTCACGGTCAAGATGCCGGGCTTCAAGAAGGAAAATGATACTTCTGGCCGATTGTTGTTTGGTTACGCGGCGCCCAATGCTGATTATTTTCTAGCAGGAATTGGAGGAAGCCAGTTCGCATATTCCCTCTATCAGTTCGTGAGTGGGGTTGGATGGCAGCCGATCATGCTCTACGGCGACGCTAACAACATAGAGGCTGACAAGGCATACAATATTTCTGTTCAAATCAAAGGTCAGCGGTTGGTGTTCAAACAAGATGGCATCAGTGTTTTTGAGCACTTGCTTAACTCACCAATTCCATCAGGACAGTTGGGCTTATTTACGTGGGGATCAGAACCAGTGGAGTTTACGGAGTTAGGCGTGGTACAGGAGTGCGGAACGGCGTTTGTGATTATGCAACTTACGGAGCCGTACTTAGGTATTTACAACGAGGTTATTAAGAAAGTTGCGGAATCCAAACTATTTAAACTGGAGACTTATCACGCAGGAGAAGCTCATGGCCGCGTTATCCTTCAAGATATCTTTCGGGGTCTTGAAGAAGCAACCGTTGTAATTGCAGAAATAACGCCAACGAATAAGAATGTCTTCTATGAACTTGGCTATGCCCATGCACTGAAAAAGCCGACGATCCTATTGGTTGACAGAGGTAGCGTGTGCGATCTTCCGTTTGATATTAAGGGGTATCGCTGCATTGTTTACGATAATACAATCGTCGGAAAGGGCCACATTGAAAAAGAATTGGAGAAGAATCTCGGATCGATATTATTAGCGGATAACAACGAGTTGGTCGCGTAGACGGGCAGAGAAGTTAATCGCTTTTGTCATGCCATTGCTGAAGGTGGCTCAGCCAGCGGTAGTGTTATACTCAAACTGTCCCGATTTGGACTCAAATCGGGACAGTCGTGCGATGAAGGCACGGAAACGAACAAAATCGCGGGCATTCTGGCTTAGGCCTGCGTGCGAACGTAATCGATCTATTTCTCAATCTGGTTGGCAGTAAATCACTGGACGAAGTCAATGTCTTTGACGCCTTGTTTGGTGATAGACCACAAGCCTGATTTGTAGGCCTTTGTTGAGTCCGCGATTCCGTATAATACCTCCAACCAAGGGGGTTCCTTATAGTTGTTTAGGACAGTCTGAACTGACTGCTTGTCGAACAAGATCGTGGTATCGGGAGACAAGTCTCGGCCAGAGAACTTTTCCTTAGAATTGGACAGACGATACAGGTGAACAACAAAGCCATTCTGTACATTTGAGTCAGGATGGCTAAGGCGCTGTATGTCATCGACTAGGTGGTTTGAGTCACAATTTAAGCCGAATTCAACGACCGCTGCCAGAGGCAGGTAGTCAAAGGCCGACGTTCGAACCGGCGCTACCACTGGCCGTCTTATGACTGAAACATCCCAATGCTGCCGCCTTGACCTCCCCAAATTGCCTGCGGTGGGGTACTCCTTCTGGACCACACAAAACTGCTGACCAAGTAATTCCGAATATCGATCTTCAGCAGCAAGCGCACCATATAGCCGTGTGAAGAATAGAGCGTGCATTCCGTGTTCTGTGTAGCAAAGATAAGGGTGCTTCAAAAAATCTAAACAAAAGTCGATCAGCGTGCTTCGGGTAATTTGAACGACGTCGGACATGATATCAGTCTCCATGAATGTTCGCGGTCGCCGAATAAATGATCTCGGATCGTCGTGTCAAATCGGAGAGCGCGCTTACGCTACCGGCACGCCGGCTCCTTATCGTTCTACCGGCGTGCCTGTGGGGATTTGAGTGTGCCGCTGTGGCAGATTGCCGCGTCACGATGGTTAGCTGTCAGCGGCTGCAAGGATGCCCACAAATCGCGGGGAAGCTGACCGGTCCCGGCAGCGCGCACCCATCCGCTGTCGTGGAAACAAGATCGCGGTACCGCTACGGATTCGTTTTGGAAATGAGTTTCCTTCCATCCGCTCGCAGAATCCCGGTGGGGGAGACATGCCGGTAGAGCGTCTGACTGCTAACTCCAAGCTCCTCGCAAAGGTCGGCAACAATCGTGCCTCGCTTGCCCATGGCGGCCTGAGCGAGCCGCACCTTCGCAGGCGTCATCTTCGGTTTGCGTCCGCCATTGCGACCACGCGCGCGAGCCGCGGCGAGGCCCGCGATCGTGCGCTCGCGGATCAGCTCGCGCTCGAACTCGGCGAGCGCGGCGAAGATACCAAACACCAATTTGCCGGCGGCGGTTGTCGTGTCGATTGCCGCGCCTTGCCCAGTCAACACGCGCAGCCCGATGGCGCGTGCATTGAGGTCATGCACGACGTTCACGAGATGCCGGAGGTTGCGCCCGAGGCGATCGAGTTTCCAGATTACAAGTGTGTCACCGGAACGCAGCGCTTTGAGGCAGGCGTCGAGGCCGGGGCGGTCGTCCTTCTTGCCGCTCGCGGTGTCGCTGTAGATGTTGCGCTCGGACACACCGGTGGCGATCAGCGCGTCCTTCTGCAAGTCGAGGACCTGGGAGCCGTCGGCCTTTGATACTCGCATGTAGCCGACAAGGGGAGAGAGGGCGGCGCTCCGTAAACGGTCGTTTGTGGAGCGGTTCGATTTCCGGGGGCTTTTGCGGGATTTCACATCACTAAATAAATCACTCTTTCTATACTCCGTGAACGGTAGGCCTGTGGATATGGAAAGGGAAGCGACGGGGTATAATCGCTCGACGTATGAAGCGATTTCTTGAGTGGATCGGACTGAAGGAAAAATTGCACCAAGCAACGCACCGGCCGCCCCATGTTTCCGAGCGCGATCTCTGGTGGGCGAGCGTCGGTGAGAATGTCGGATCGGAGATGAATGGTAAGAGCGAACGCTTTTCGCGGCCCGTCCTGATCTTGAAAAAGCTGGCGCACGGGTTTTTTCTGATCGCGCCCACGACCACGCAGCCTCGCGAGGGAACATGGTACGTGCACGTCAAACTGAAGGAGCAAGATGAGTACGTGTGCCTCAACCAGATACGGACGATCGATTACCGGCGCCTCTCGTCGAAGCTCGGTCAAATCGACACGGACAATTTCGATGCGGTGAGGGAGCGATTCTGGCGGCTCTACAAATGATGTTCCCCCAACCTTGCGGCCGGGGGTCGCGGCTAATGCCGAATGTATGAGAAGTGTAGCAAGGCTTCGCAAAAATGCAATGAAGCGCGCTGTCCCGTCTCGGACTCTTTACGGGACAGTTATGCGATCGAGCACAAGGAAACATAACGGTAAAAGGGCCGCCGCACGACGGGCGCCAATAGCTGTAAATGGGACAGTACCGCCCCGACGGGTGCGCAATGCCGCGCTGCGACCACGCGAATATCTGACCGTCAAGGAAGTCGGGCTGCTGATGGAGACCGCGCGAAAGCGCGGACGCTACGGGCACCGGGACGCGACGATGATCCTTATCGCGTTTCGTCATGGGTTGCGGCCGGCCGAAGCATGCGCGATGCGGTGGGATATGGTCGATCTCGCACACGGACTGCTTCACGTGCGACGGGTGAAGAATGGAACGCCATCAGTGCAGCCGCTCGGGGGAGGTGAGTTGCGGGCGCTACGGAAGTTGAAGCGCGAAGAGATCGAAAGTCGCTTTGTGTTCTTGTCGGAACGCGGGGCGCCGATCACGATTGCCGGATTCCGCAAGATGATCGCACGAACAGGGGAGAGCGCGGAGTTTCCGTTTCCGGTCCACCCGCACATGGTCCGTCATGCGTGCGGATACAAGCTTGCCAATGACGGACAGGATACGCGCGCCGTGCAGCACTACCTCGGGCACAAGAACATCCAGCACACGGTGCGCTACACCGAGCTTTCGCCCGAACGGTTCAAATCGTTTTGGGAGGACTAAGAGCCGTTGCTCGGATGCTTCCTTGCATCCTCATGATTGGGGTGTATGATTCCTCATACAGATGGCCGAAAGGCTCGCCCTGCGAAAGCGGGGCAAATGAATGGGGACGAGGCTAGCCGAAGTTAACGCGGCTGGCCTCCTTCTTTATGGCGGCGAGGATGGCGGGCGGACCAGCGGTACGTTATTTATGAAAATCGAAGACCGGTGACACTGCCGGAGCTGCGGCAGCGCGTCTGGAAATGTGAAATCTGCGGACAGAGCGTCATATCAAGGCCCGGAAGGGCTACCCATTTTGCCGCCCGATTTCATCGAACATTGCAAGCTGCGCGACCACATGGTCGGCAACGAATGCATTGCGCGCCGCGACCTCGCGACGGCGAGGACTTTACTCAAGGGGTGAACGAAGTGAGCGAACTTGGTGAGTACCTGAGGCAAATTGTTGAACCGACTGTCGAGGACTTCAAACGGAATCCAACGTCGGCTCGGCACGCATATCTTGCCTGCGTGGCGACCTATCATGCAATCGATCGAGTCGCGTATCCAAAGAGCGTCGGGAATTTGCGGAAAGAGTGGGGCAAGCAATCGCTGGCCTTCGCAATGGTTGATCTGGTCGCGCACCAGTTTAAGCACGTGAGGAGTAACGACGAAAAAGCTCCTCATCCGCCGCGGACCATTCGTCTATCACCGGGACTCTTCGGACAGGTAGGTTTTAACACGCATGCGTTCAACGATACGGGGAGCCGGCATTCACTGCGAAATCTGCTGTTTCTTCTGCAAACGGCAGTTAAGTTCCTGCATGATAAGGCTAGGCCGGCAGCCAAACGTAATGCACGTTCTGCTCCTAAGGCTGCCCGGCCGCCGTGACGTGCAGTCTATTGCGAGGTCGAGGTGGCGGCAGTCGAGGCGCTGTCGGATAGGGGAGTGTTGTCGTTGGCGGGCGTGCTGGAGGCTTGGTTGTCGTTTGCTGGTTGAGGCGCCGCTTCGATGAGAACGGTGCGGGTGGTGGAGGTGAGGCCGTTCTGGTCGGTGGCGGCTTCCGTGGTGTCGAGCTGGATGGGGTTCGTCGGAGTGCCGTTGACGAAGGTTTGGATGCCGAGGTTGAGGTCCGCGATCGGGCCAGTGATGGTGGCGCCGAGGTCGGTGTAGGTGGCGCCGACCTGGATGATGGCGGGGTTGTCGCCGTTGATAGTCATGGTTGGCTGCGGTGTAAGGCGTGCCCATCAAGGACCGTCAAACAGAATTCCACCGGTGCCCGCGCGAACGCCACCGAAGTAAGTTCCCGTCGGCGTGTTCTGCCAGCTGCTCCAGTTATCGTAGCTGTCGATGTAGTACCAAGGGCCGGTGATGCCTTGCGGCACCATGTATAGCCGCCATATTGCTCCGCCAATGTGATACGGGATTTCTCCCTCATAGTCCGCCCCGATCCCGAGCCAACTGCCGTTTTTGGTTACGGTGTAGCCGGACTTAAGGGATGCACTGGAAGCGTAGCCAATGTAGCCGTAATCTGCGCCGGAGAGGCTCCTATACCAGAGATTATACTCCCCGTTCGGAGACTGCCCCGGGCTTAGCAATTGCATGTCGCCAACATCGGCCGGGAGCCCCGTCCCAGCAATCTGCGTGGCCGTCGACCAACTCGATAAGGCTGCGTTTTGTGCATCCACTATCATTGGGCTCATTGCCGTGTTGATCGAACCTCCATTTTGCGCATCTGTGATGATGTGAACGGAGCCGTCATCGTCGACAAACCAACGCGGGTTCCACACGTAGCATCCTGACGAGCAGGCGGGAAATACGCTGACATCCGTCACCCAGCTCCACGGTCCGGCAAGAGAGGCCGCACTGGCAATTCCAAAACTGGTGCTTGTTCCCGAAAAATCATTTCGTTCATAAGCTACAAAGTATTTGTTTTGACTTTGCGAAAACATAATAGAGCAAGCAGCGGTCTCAGTGGACGTTCCCATACCTCCCCCTGCGTCGAATGTATAAACAGGGTTGGTCACGCCGCTCGGTGCCGTAAAGGTCCATCCACTATTCGTTGTCGAATAAATATAGAGCGTATGCGGAGCGGGACTTTCCGCACTATTGAATGTACACACTGTGAATGACGGCTGTAAATTCTGAACTGAGTATTTGGTGGCTAGGTATTGCTGGACAAGATCCCTATTGGCTGCCGACAGGGCTGGAGTGTAGTAAAGGACCTCGCGAACATAGCCTTGAAACGAAAGGTCTCCCGTGCTGCCAGAATTGCCGATGCCGAGCGGGAACTGGCCCGCGTTTAGAGAGGCACCTCCATCCCCCCCGGTCGCAACTTGCGTGCCATAGAGATAGAGCGCCTTTGCTGAATTGGAGGTGCGCTCAGCGCTGACGAGATTCCAATCTGTGGTACCCGTTGAGTGAGTGTCCTGATTATTGGTGCTCCCGAGAAAGGTGTCAAAGCTAATGAGCTGAACTCGTCTGCTGGCTCAGGAGTTCCCAGGTCGAACCGCTAGCTGTCGTGCCGTTGCCTTTGTTTAGGACGGCGGAGTTTGTTGACCCTCCCGTCTCTTTGTAGAGCACGAAGACCGTGAATGTCTGGCCCGCAAGGGCGGTGCTCGTTCCGGCAAGCAATTGTGTGGCCGATGTAAAGTAAACTGCCGGGAACCCGTCAGTATCAGCTAAGTATGTCGGTCGCCCAGCCGATGTAGGCTGGACAGCATTATTCCCTGAGCCGCTAAGGTCATTCCATTGCTCAACCGTTGAGCCGTTGGTGCACGGCGTCACGCCCGCGTCTGAATAGCATCCAGAGCCGGCTGAGAGCCACAGCTGAAGTCCAGAAATGTCAGAGGGCGAGAAGTTCGTTGTGAATGTCTGGTCGCTCGATGTTGCAGTGTTTCCCTGGCCATCCAGCGACTCGACTTGGAAGTGATAGGCAGTGCCGGCGGTTAGGCCGGTGAGGGTGACGGAGTGTGAAGTGACGAGTGCTGCGGACGAAGAGGCGGCGCCATAGCTGGAAGTCGTCCCGTAGTTGATTTGAGAAGTTGCCGCTTCATCCGTGATCCAAGTTACGGTTTCACTCGTATCTGAAACGGAAGTGGTCGCAATAGAAGAAATTTCTGGAGGCGAGTTGCGGACCGCGATGGTCTCGCTTGAGGTTGCGTAATTGCCGGATGTATCTTCCGCAACCGCGTACAATCTGTAAGAGCCGTCAGATACTCCCGTGCTGTTCCACGTTGTCGTGTAAGGCGAAGAGGTGAGGGCGGCGCCGATGTTGGTGCCGTCGATCTTGAATTGGACGCTCGCGACCGCAACGTTGTCAGAAGCGGTGGCGGAGAGGGTGACGCTTGAACCGGAGACTGTCGCGCCATTTGAAGGGGCGGTGAGAGACACGGACGGGGGAGTTGTGTCGGGAGTCGGTGCGGCCGTGTTTCCGCTGCTCCCACCGCCGCCCCCCTCTCCGCCACCGCCGAATGTCAGAGACGGTAGGATGGGTGACGTAAGCGTGATAGCAGTTGCTGAAGCGCTTCGCGTGGCCGTTGTTGTTCCGGTCGCTGTGGCGCTCGTTGTAGCTGACACTGTTGGTGTGGATGCTCCTGCTTGGGTGGCGGGCTTATCCGCCGCTGCGTTGCCGGCATGTCGGCGCGCGACAGCGCGGCCTGGGCAATGACGGTGGTGATGAGGGCACCGAGAAGATGGGCGGTGCTTTCGCCGAGCGCGCCCTTGGCGAGGTTGCAGATGACGATCGCACCTTCGTCCATCAGGCGGCGGAAAGTGACGGTACTGCGCGGTTGCGCCAGCATGTTGCGCAGGCTCGGCACCATGAGCGCCTTGCCGATCTTGTTTTGGATCGGCGCAATCGCCTCGGCGCGGAAGTTGTCGCCGTAGCCAGCGTATTCGTTGGTCCAGTACGACCGCACGACGGGATCCCTCACGTGGTGTTCGACAAGCCGCACGCGGAAGCCGTCATCGATGAGGAGGCGGGGCAGCATCAACAGGGTCGCCCCCGGAACATCGAGGAGCGCCCGCACCGCGTTGGTCAGGATGTAATCGAGCCGCGGTCCCCAGCTGTCCGGCCACACATGCCGGAACGCCGCCACGACGCCATCGGCAACGATGGGCCTGAGCTCGTGGGGGACACCTGACAGCGGATTGAAGCCGATCGGCCATTCGAGGTCGGCCGGGTCGATATAGACCAGGTCGTTGGTGCGCGCTCGCGGCAGTCGGTCGAGCGCAGCAAGCGCAAGGTCGCCGTGCGGATCGAGCAAGGCGAGGCCGGCGCCGGCCGCAAGGTCTTGCTGGATGAGATTGAGCAGCAGGGTGCTCTTGCCCGTGCCAGTCTGTCCGACGACGTACAGGTGGCGCCTTCTCTCGTCCTGCTCGAGCATGACGATGTCGCCCGAGATGCGGGCGCCGATGGCCAGCTGATGATTGTGGTTTGTCATAGCCGGAACGGAGCCGGTGTGCCGTGCACGCCGCAATTTGGGATTTGGCGCGGGCTGCACCCGTTCCCGGGGGTGCGCCGGGGCTACATGGCGTCGGTCGTCTGTGCGTGATGACTTGACTGCCGAGCCCCCCGCTCACAGCCGGCTCGTTTCCGGCCACGATCCTTGCGGGATGGTGGCCTATTGGGATTGTAGCCCACGGCACAGTGACGGAGCGTCTGACCGGCGGTGGGGAGAGCAAGGTTCGTTCCCCCTGGTGGGACGTAGGAAGTTTACGACATTCCCCCCGGAGCCGACGCCGTCAGGCGTGCGCGCGCGGCCGCGCCCGTCACAGGGTCGATAGACCGGCGGAGCCGGCGGCCGTTGGGCCGCCCTTGACGGGTGCGGGAAAGGGGCGCGCGACAATTGGAGAAGTTCGGTCGTTGTGCTGCGTGCTGCTGTCCGCGCGGCAACGATCGTAACCTGGAGGGCCGAGACCAGCGGGGCTCGGTCGCGCAACAACTGGCGCGGTAGAGCGTGGCCCGGCGGCGCCGGGGCCGCCCAAGAACAAAGTCCAGCACCAAATGAAAGACCCCACTGTTGGGGGTCAGTATTCATCGGCGTGCATGATGGTGAGCACGCGGGCGGTCTGGTCAGGATCGGAGGGGTCCTCGGCGCCGCCTTGCAGATCGGGCGAGTAGTAATCGACTTTGAAAAAGTACCGCTCGCCGGCCAGTTCAAAGCTGCCGAAGTCGTGCTCGCCGTGGGGATCATTATCCCTGTCGAATTCGTCGAACGTTCGTACCCTATGCAGGACCGCCGCTTTCGCACCGTCCTCCAAGCCATTGACGGCCGGCGTGATGAAGACCTGGCCGCCGGCAAATGTTTGTCGCAAGGCGTCGTTGAGTTCACGGATGCGGGCTGTCTTGTCCACTGCTGCTCCTCCGCACGATCGGAACCCGACCATCGGGTGCCGAAGAATGCGGAGAGCGGCGCTGGTTTGGTCGCTTGTTGTCTGGCCGAATTGTAACGTGGCACTGGCAAATTCCCGGCGTTCACGGGCGACCATGTTGGGGGATTGGCCGGGCCTCTGGCTCGTAGCCACCTCGGACAAACGAAATTGGAAGAATTTGGCTTGCGCAATCGATCGCGATCGAGCGAAAGTTTCGGCCTCAACTTTGGAGAACGCTCGCGACCTGGTGTTGGCTCGTTGGAGGGTCGCGCGCGTCGGCTCTGCTTTACTGCCGTGTATCGCTTACCCCATACGCCATACTCCAATCCCGTCGGCATATCCCGGCCGACCCCGCGCCTTAACCTGAACATCCCTCCCCCAGGAGGGATGGAAGGCGAGGACCGCCTGGAAACCAGCCCAATGGTTTCCGGGCGACCGAAGTCGGCGTAGTCTCCAGACGGAGCCGATAAGGCACGGGGTCGGGCGGGTAGCCCGACGCGCGCGACCCGACATAGCGTGTCATATCGGCCCATGCTGACCGGGTACCCCGCCTTACCCTAAAGGCGGGGCGTAACGGGGGGTGTCTCCCGGGCTCGACTACGCACCATACCGTTTGAAACCTGTCAAGGCCGCTATTTCCTTATTTGAAAAATGCATTTTGCCTACTGGGTCTTTTTATATGAGTCTCATTAGATGCGTCTCATTAAAGGAGGATAGAGCGAATTCATGCGGTCTGGAACGGGCGGTTTCGCTCGGTCTGGACCGTCTACAATTTCTTTGGCTTGAGGTTCAATTCGTAGATGTTGGTCTTGCCGAGGCCGCGGCGCTGGATGGTCAATAGGCCGTTGGCTTCAAGGGATTTGAGGTGCTTGCGGACGTTGGTCTCGTGCAGTCCCAAGTCCAGCCCGAGGCGCACCTGGCCGGGGAAACAGTAGTCGTTCTGCCAAGCGTAGCTGAGCAACATGGCGAACGTCATCTTGTCGCCGGCGGTCAGGTTCTTCGACTTCAGGATGAAGTTCGGGATCTGGGTGAAGCCCTGCCGGGTGGCGGCGTCCGCGCCCTTGAGGATGATGTTGCGACGCTCCTTGAGAATATCGCCGATATGGCGGCCTTGCCCGTACTCCATGCAGGACCATTGTAACCGACCGGTGGCGCGACAGGCTCGTTATCCCCTGACGCACCTACTGTTGAACTGGTGCCGGCCGTGTGGAGTTATCGGAACGAACAGCGGGGTCGTCGTGCGGCTCCCCCGGTCGCGCAAGCAGTGGCGTGAGCATCTTTTGGAGCTGGCCGACAAGGATGTTGGTCTCGCGATCGCGTTCGAGAAGCGCTTCGATGGTCTTGTCTTTGACGGCGATTTGGCCGCGCAAGAAATCGACTTCACCCTCGATCCGTTGGACGTATGCAGTCGCGACCTGTCCCGACTGGTCGGGGCTTGTCGGTGCATCTTGTCGGTGGTCGTCGTGGCTCTGGTTCCCCGCGACACTCGTCGCGGCAGGTCGCGGCAGGTCGCGACTTGACGCGCTCGCAAGTTCGTCGATTTGGGCAATGTGGCGGGCGACCCATGCCGGCGTGATCAGATACTTGTCGCCGAACGGGGTCTCTTGCCGCAAACAATCGAGATGGCCTGTGGCGCAATAGCGCTGGATGCTCCGCGCGGTCCGCGGATGGCCCGCATGGTCGTAGCGGGCGGCAGCTTCTTCGATCGTGAGGGAGTGGTCGTCGGGGCTGGTCGCGGCTTGTCGCGACGGGTCGTCGGTCATGGGAGTGATGATAACGCGGCTCGTCGCACTTCTCGCCGGTTATCCCCATCGCACAATAGGGAAGCCCGGCATTCACGCCGGGCTCCTGCTTATTGAACCTCCGCTTGTTTGGTGGGGCACGTTCTCGCCGTGTGTCCCTCGGAGTTGCAGACTGAGCACTTGAGCGTCCGTCGGCTGGCTTGTTTGGCGCCAAAGATCGCAGCAAGTTCGGTATCGATCTCCTCGCGCTTGGCGATGAGGTCTTTGACCCTGTCAATGTCGAGGTCCAATTTGCATCACCTCCTTTCAACTATCAGCGGCTCGACACCGCGACGAGGTAGCGACTTATTTTGACGATGAAAACGTTCGCTATATGCGAAGGCGCAATGTCCCGTACCCGGGCGAGTATCAATGGGCAGACAAAATTTAATGTTCGCGAGGAGCCAAAAGTCTGGAAAGTTTGGCTGGCAGTTGGAAATGGAAAAGGGCGATCCAGTGGCCACCGGATCGCCCCGTACTATGCCCCTTCAAGGAGCTGTCATGCTGCGGGGCAAAAGCCACGCGGGCGTGACGCAATCCAGGCCTCGATCTCGTCAGCGTACCAAGCGACCCGACATTGGCCGAGCACTATCCGTATAGGAAACACTCGTGCCTTCTCCAGGCGCCCGATGTGAACAGGCGAGTAGGGAATGCCGTAGATGCTCTTCAACTCCTTCTTCGATACTAACCGTCTCACTGTAGTGCTCATGACCGTCTCCATTGCTGGAGTCGTCATGACGCTCGTCAGCGAGTGCCGGCACCGTGATTGGTGGCCGGGCTGGCTAGCCGAGGCAGGAGCAGACATAGCTGAAAATGCGGTGTATTTCAACGTGCACATAGCGGCACATGCGTAACATCGGGCGAAAAAGGGCCGCTGAGTTTCGAACCTCAGCGGCCCGCCCCTCGTGAAGGAGCATCCACGTTATCGTTGTGCCAGGAAAGGCTTCCGGACAAAGGGAAGAACCTCTCTAAGGCGCCACACCGCGCGGTAGTCGGTGGCTCCGAACCTGAAAGGTTTCGGAAACCGGCCCTTGCTGACCATGCGATGTGTTGTCTTAGGAGAGTGGATACCAGCCCATCTGCTTCAGCTTCTTCCAGTCAACATGCAGCTCATCGTTAGACATCTGAATTCTCCCTTGCGGAGGGAGACATCCGGATGTCGCCCGGTGAAACTACCGCGCGGACGGGAAAAGATTAGACCTTGGTGCGAAACTCTTCAATCGGGCATATAAAGCTGAAGTCGCGTGAAATATTTTCGGAGGGATGGAAGCCCGCAGGGCGGAGACGGACCGGCTCCGTTCACGACAACCCGGCGGAGCTGACAAGCGAGGGACGTCCAGAAATGAGCAACTCAATCTTCGAGGAAGTACAACAACTCTACGGGAAGTGAACTCAAGACGGGATCGATTATCACGATCAGGCTGCACAGTTTGCCCTGAAATTTGCAAACGGATTTCGCGAACATATCGGCGCACCGAAGCACTACCAGCAGCCGCCGCCGCTGGGGGAGAACGATGAGAGGCTATACGTTGAAGCCATAAAAATTGGCCTGAATTCTTCTGGTGAACACCAGATCGTAATTGCAGAGAACAGCTTCGATGTCGTCACTCCGGATGATGATGGCCGTTTCCTATTTGGCCTTCGCCTCATGTTGGAGCCTGCAAAAGGTGCGTTCCCGAAAAGACCTTTTGTCTATGTGGTTCAGATTCGCATTAAAGAAAACAAATGCGAGTTGGCAAGCGCCGGTAAGTCTTTCAGTCTTGATCTCAGCGACGAGACGACGCGCGCCGCCGTCTATGACGCGATGATCGATGCCCTCAAGAATGAGTTAAAGCGCGCCCCGTGGGATGCTGTTGAGAAACAACCGATCGGCTTCCTCTGGGACGCGAAACGTGATTAGTGCAGCGAGCCATGCCAAATGAACGGCTACCCCGACACTCTCAGGCCAGGCGACTATCTTCACCTCGCAGAGGATTTCCATCTGGCATTTCGCGATTTGCCGCGTCGTATCCCACCGAAGTCTTGGCCGCGCTACTTCACGCTGTGCCATGCGATTGAACTGGCACTCAAAGCCTATCTTGCCTACCACGGCGAGACCCCAAATGAGCTGAGGGCCAACGGTGAGACCCACAATCTTGCCAAGTTACTGGCACGAGCGACAAAGAAAGGTCTCGCCTTGAGTGCGTCAGTGCAGAGGGATATCGGGCTGTTGAGCGAAGCACACGAGCGGTTCTGGCATCGCTACCCCAAAGAGGATGGCAAGCCGGTCTACACAATCGAACAATTTGAACCCGCCGCGCGCGAACTGCTCGATACCGTAGCGGCTGCTGTGTACAGCACGGCTGCTGCGTCAATCCCAGCTCGCCCTTGACGCAAACAACGTCAAAGGAAGATTTTCCGGGGCGGGCGCGGTTTCCGTTCTCTGGCGATGATGTGGTGGTTACCCTCTGAGCCATAAATGACGGTGTAGAAGGGCATTCCCTGATTACCGCGCCGCTGTCGGCAAACAGCCGAATAGTGGCTGTCAGGAATTTGGTGTGTGAGTGGGTTATTGAACCTAGACTGACGGAATGCTGCCTGCCGCGTTGATAGGGATGCCGCCTGGCTGGTGTGGTCAACGCCGGCAAGCAGCGGCGAGCGCGCTACTGACCGTGTCTCAAGTTTATCGAGTTATTGAGGCAGACATCTGTGCCAGGTTATCTTCAAGAACGCGCGGTTCTACGTCGCATTCTCAACTAGACGGTAGCCTGCGTTGTTGACCTGGAAGATCGATACCCCGTCGTCTGTCACCTTCACGTCGTTCACTAGATCATGATCACGCAGCTCCATGATGGCGGCTTCCCAATGGGCGATCGATCGCCGGTTTTGGGAGTCGCCGAAGGTTTGTTCGCCGGCCTGAATAACGGTTCCATTTAAGCCTCGTAGGATCATCACGGTGCCTTGTTGATCGGTGGCGGCGGCTGTTAGCAACTCGCGCGCGTCTGCGCTGAGAGGGCTGTGTCCGGATGTAACAAGCTCAGCATGTTCGAGGCTAATATCCGCACGTTGCGCAAGGATGCTTTTGAGATACGGATTATCCCGAAGCGTTATCGGTAGGTGACGGGAAAACTTTTCGCGAAAATCGTCCCGGCTTTCGAAGAACTCCACAAGACCCTCGCCCATTGCCCAGTTCTTGAAAGTTTTCAGGTGCTGGTATTGAGCCTGGTCAACGCTGTCGAGCACCACCGGCAGGTTAGAGAAGTACAGCATCACGGGCTTCCCTTGCCGGCGATGCTCCTGAATCTCTTCGATCGAACCACTAATAGCTTTGCCGGTGGGGCTGCCTACTCGCGTCCAGAAAATGCCTACGAGAAGGTCAACATGCGCGAGAAGCCGGTCGTTGATTATTTGCTGAGGACGACCGCTCAGGTCTGGAGAGCTGTGGGTCTCCCAGCTCACGGGCAGCAGTACGACAGAACAATCGCGGGCATGGATTGCATTCCATCCAGCGATAACATCACGGACAATCCGCCGCTCTTCAGCGACATCGCCGGGGGAAGCGATAATAATTTCGATGATTTTCGCTTCGTAGGCCATGGGCGCGTCCTTCTCCGCGTCGCAATCTCATGAATGCCGTGCAGGCAGCTTCCTGAAATCGTCCAGCATGTCGGCCCAACTCTGCATGAGCTTCACACGCTCCGACCAGTACGTGGCCCGATTATAGACACGGCGAATGGCGTTTTTGTCTTGATGCGAGAGGGCGGCCTCGATCACATCCGGGTCGAAGCCGCGTTCGTTCAGAATGGTGCTGGCCGCCGACCGGAAACCGTGTGAGGTCATCTCGTCGTTGGTATATCCGTTGCAGCAGCTTTGACGATCGCAATCTGGGTGAGCGGCATGGGTACGGTCCGTATCGGTGACGAAAAACGTACCCGTAAATCTACCCGTTTTGACGGGTACTGTCACGGTTTGGGACGAGTTGCTATGTTGAGCTCGATACGAGGTAAGTCAATGTAATTACGATTGAAATGTGCATTTATGTGCTTCTATTTGGAGGTATCCTGGTGCCCAGAAGAGGACTCGAACCTCCACGGCTTTCACCACTGGTACCTGAAACCAGCGCGTCTACCAATTCCGCCATCTGGGCTACGGCCGCACACATAAGGGGCCAGGGTCTGGATTGTCAACGTGATCGCCCGGAGCGCGTATTTCCGCCGAACGGTGTCGCCTCAGCAGTAGAGGCGAGACGTAGTGGGAAGTCAGCCGGCAGCCCCGACTTGGATCAGGCCGCGCGACGGGCCCATGGCATCGCCCACCTCACCCCTGTACAGCCGCGGAGCGATCCGGTATGCCGCGCCGCACAAGCCCGCGGGTGGCGCGGGGCGGCGCCGTTCGGGCGCGTTGGCGAGGCTGGCCATGACGGCGCAATCCAATGTGGACACCCTGATCACGGTCTTCGGCGGCTCGGGATTTCTTGGCCGCCATGTGGTTCGCGCGCTCGCCAAGCAGCAGTACCGTATCCGCGTCGCCTGCCGCCGCCCGGAGCTGACCGGGCATCTGCAGCCGCTTGGCCGCGTCGGCCAGATCCATGCGGTGCAGGCCAACATCCGCCATCGGCCCTCGGTTTTGGCGGCGGTGCGTGATAGCCAGGTGGTGATCAATCTCGTCGGCATCCTGTTCGAGTCCGGCCCACAGCGGTTCGAGGACGTGCAGGCGGCCGGCGCCCAGACGGTGGCGCAAGCGGCGGCAACAGAAGATGCCCGCATGATCCACGTCTCAGCCATCGGCGCAGACGAGCATTCGACCGCGGCCTATGCGCGCTCCAAGGCGGAGGGCGAGAAACTGGTGCTCGAAGCGACGCCCGACGCCGCCATCTTCCGGCCGTCGATCCTGTTCGGGCCGAACGACGACTTTTTCAATCGATTCGCGGCGCTGGCGCGCGTCTCGCCGGTGCTGCCGCTCGTCGGCGGCGGCCACACGCGATTTCAGCCGGTGTTCGCCGGCGATGTCGCCGACGCGATCGTCAAGGCGATCAATGGCGAAACGACGCCGGGCGCGCGCTACGAGTGCGGCGGGCCGGAAGTCTTCACGTTCAAGGCGCTGATGCAGTTCGTTCTCGCGACCATCGAACGGCATCGGCTGCTGGTGCCGCTGCCGTTCCCCGTTGCCAAATTCCAGGCGACGTTCCTCGAACTAATGCCGAAGCCGCTGCTGACGCGCGATCAGGTCGAGCTGCTCCGCTACGACAACGTCGTCTCCGACGAGGCGCGCCGCGACGGCCGCACCCTCGAAGGGATCGGCATCGTTCCGCGGGCGGTCGAGGCGATCGTCCCGTCCTATCTGTGGCGCTTTCGCAAGACCGGCCAGTTCCGCAGCCGCTCGGCGTAGTCGTCTCCAGACGGACGAGGAGAGGTCGGTCGTCGCAATGAGTTGCTGGCGGCTCAACCCACGATCGCAAGGCCGATCAGGCCGAGCGTGCCGACGCCGACCCGCCACCAGGCGAACACGTCGAAGCCATGCCCCGACACGTAGTCGAGCAGTGTTTTCACCACGAACCAGCCGCAGATGAACGACATCACGAAGCCGATCGCCACCATGATCATGTTGGAGCCGGACATGTGGCCGGCATTCTTGTAGAAGTCATAGGCAAATGCCCCGACCATGGTCGGCATCGCGAGATAGAACGAGAATTCCGCCGCCGAGCGGCGGTCGGCGCCGAGCAGCAGCGCCGCCACGATGGTGGCGCCGGACCGCGATACGCCAGGGACCATGGCGAGGCACTGGCAGATGCCGATACCGAGATACATCGGCAGCGAAAAGCCGGTCGCATCGTGATAGCGCGGCTTGAGGTCGAGGCTGTCCACATAGATCAGCACGGCCCCACCGGCGATCAGGCTGAAGCACACGATCCAGGGGTTGAACAGCACGTTCTTGATGAAGTCGTGAAAGATCGCGCCGATGACGGCGGCGGGGAGGAAGGCGATCAGCACCCCGATCACGAAGCGCCGCGCATTGGGATCGGTGAACATTCCGATCGCGATCGCCAGCAGCTTGGTGAAGTAGATCGACAGCAGCGCCAGGATGGCCCCCAGCTGGATCAGGACCGCAAAGGTGTTGCCGAACGCCTCGTCGCTGAAGCCGAAAAAGTGCTGCAGCAGCAGAAGGTGCCCCGTCGAGGACACCGGAATGTACTCGGTAAGGCCTTCCACGATGCCGAGAAAGGCCGCCTTGAGACCGTCTAAGAACATGAATGCTCCCTGGCGAACAGGCGAAGGTCAGGGGTTACGGCGGCGCGACGAGAATCGCAAGAAGCCGCTTTGTGGCCCAAGCCATGCGGCCGGGCAAGGGAAGGGCGAGCGATTACAGCTTCTCGTGACGGGCCTGTTGCCCGGATTCCGCATCCAGGTTGAGAATTGACGCCTTGATTGCGTCCGTGCGGGATCTCGCCGCCGCTTCCGGCTTCCATCTTGGCCCCGGCATTGCTACATGCGGGCCATGACGGCGCAACCCATCGAAAATATCCGCAATTTCTCCATCGTCGCCCACATCGATCACGGCAAGTCGACGCTTGCGGACCGGCTCATTCAGCGCACCGGCGGCCTCTCGGATCGCGAGATGTTGGGGCGCGAGCAGGTGCTCGATTCCATGGACATCGAGCGCGAGCGCGGCATCACCATCAAGGCCCAGACGGTCCGCCTCAACTACCACGCTCTCGACGGCAAGGATTACATCCTCAACCTGATCGACACGCCCGGGCACGTCGACTTCGCTTACGAAGTGAACCGCAGCCTCGCGGCCTGCGAAGGCTCGCTCCTGGTCGTCGACGCAAGCCAGGGGGTCGAGGCGCAGACCCTCGCCAACGTCTACCAGGCGCTCGACAACAATCATGAGGTCGTGCCGGTCCTCAACAAGATCGACCTGCCGGCCGCCGAACCCGACAAGATCAAGCAGCAGATCGAGGACGTGATCGGCCTCGATGCGTCGAACGCGATCCTGATCTCGGCCAAGACGGGCCTCAACATCGACGAGGTGCTGGAGGCGATCGTTACGCGGCTGCCGCCGCCGAAGGGTGACCGCGACGCTCCCTTGAAGGCGCTGCTCGTCGACAGCTGGTACGACACCTATCTCGGCGTGGTGGTGCTGCTGCGCGTGGTCGATGGCACCCTCAAGAAGGGTCAGCGCATCCGCATGATGGGCACCAACGCGAGCTACGAGGTCGACCGGCTCGGCGTGTTCACGCCCAAGATGCTGGAGGCGGAGTCGCTCGGTCCGGGCGAGATCGGCTTCATCACGGCGTCCATCAAGGAAGTCGCGGACACCCGCGTGGGCGACACCATCACTGACGAGCGCAAGCCCGCCGCCACGCCGTTGCCGGGCTTCCGGCCGGCGATCCCGGTAGTGTTCTGCGGGCTCTTTCCGGTCGACGCGGCGCAATTCGAGGATTTGCGCGCCGCTATGGGCAAGCTGCGCCTCAACGACGCGAGCTTTTCCTTCGAGATGGAGACGAGCGCCGCGCTCGGCTTCGGCTTCCGCTGCGGCTTCCTCGGCCTGCTGCACCTCGAAATCATCCAGGAGCGGCTGGAGCGCGAATTCAACCTCGATCTCATCGCAACGGCGCCGTCGGTCATCTACAAGATGAAACTCACCGACGGGAAGGAGATCGAAATCCACAATCCGGTCGACATGCCGGACGTGGTGAAGATCGCCGAGATCGACGAACCGTGGATCAGGGCCACCATCCTGACGCCGGATGAATATCTCGGGAGCGTCCTCAAGCTGTGCCAGGATCGCCGTGGTGTGCAGGTCGAACTCACCTACGTCGGTAACCGCGCCATGGTCAAATACGACCTGCCGCTCAACGAGGTGGTGTTCGATTTCTATGACCGGCTCAAATCGGTGTCGAAGGGCTACGCCTCGTTCGACTACCATTTGACGGATTACAAGCCCGCCGATCTCGTCAAGATGCAGATCCTGGTCAACGGCGAGCCGGTCGACGCGCTCGCCATGCTCGTGCACCGCACCCGCGCCGAGAACCGCGGCCGCGCCATGGTGGAGAAGCTCAAGGAGCTGATCCCGCCGCACATGTTCCAGATTCCGATCCAGGCGGCGATCGGCGGAAAGATCATCGCGCGCGAAACCGTGCGCGCCTTCCGCAAGGATGTGACCGCCAAATGCTACGGCGGCGACATAACGCGCAAGCGCAAGCTCCTGGATAAGCAGAAGGAAGGCAAAAAGCGCATGCGCCAGTTCGGCAAGGTCGACATCCCCCAGGAGGCCTTCATCGCCGCGCTGAAGGTGGACGTGTGAGCGGCCGCCAACGCGTCGCCGGCGCGTGATCGCCGGGAAATCTCCGACTTTCTGTTCGCTTCGACAGCCGAAGGATGGCCCCTGTGGGGGGCCAGCACCAACACTGCCCCTGTCTTTTTCCCCTCCCCAAACAGCGGGGGAGGGGAAAGGTGGCATTGTCGCAGCGAGCCGAGGGCTCATCACCGCCACGCAAGTATGTCGAGCCCTGCTGCGCCGCGTGTTGAAAACGTCGCGCGAGTGTGGTGCAACCCACCCATGGCGTTGCGAGTGACATGGATGGCGTGGATGCGCCGCGGGATGCGCGGCGTTGCGGCCGGGTTTGTCCTGCTGCCGCTCTTGGCCGACCCGGGTCAGGCCGAGGACTACCCCCGGCGCACCGTGAAGGTGATCGTGCCGTATCCGGCGGGCGGGACGGCCGACCTCATGCCGCGCATCGTCTTCGACTGGCTGTCGCGCAAGTGGGGCCAGGCCGTCGTGATCGAAAACAAGGCCGGTGGTGGCGGCAACATCGGCGCCGAGGCGGCGTTCAATGCCGAGCCCGACGGCTACACCCTATTGGCGACGTCGCCGCCGCCGCTTGTCATCAACCAGAGCCTCTATCCGCGCCTTGGTTACGACGCGTCAGCGTTCGTGCCGGTTTCCGTGCTGGGCGTCGTGCCGAATGCGCTCGTCGTGAGTCCGCGCAAGATCGCCGCTACGACCGTTGCGGATTTCATCAGTTATGCGCGCGCCCATCCGGGCGAGATCACGTCGGCGACCCAGGGCAATGGCGCCACCTCCCATCTCACCTCGGCGATGTTCGCGATGATGGCGAAGGTGAGCTTCGTCCATGTTCCCTATCGCGGCACGGCGCCGGCGCTGCAGGGACTGCTCGCCGGCGATTGCGATATCATGTTCGACAATCTCGGCGTCTCGCTGCCGCTGGCGCGCAGCGGCCAACTGCGCCTCCTCGGCGTCGCGACCGCGCAACGCATGCCATCGCTTCCGGATGTGCCGACGATCGCGGAGACGCTGCCGGGCTTTTCGGCGCTGGCGTGGTTTGGCGTCGCGGCGCCGCCGAAGACGCCGCGCGCGCTTGCCGACAAGATCAGCGCCGATATCGCCGAGGCGATCCGCGCACCGGAGATCCGCAAGCGCTTCGACGACCTCTCCGCGCAGCCCGTCGGCAATGATCCGGATGCCATGGCGCGTTTCATGGGCGAGGAGGTCGCGCGGTGGCGCGCCGTCATCAAGGCCGCGGACGTCAAGTTGGAGTAGAGTTTGCGACGATGAACGTCCGAGCGTTACGGAGCAGGTCATGAATATCCATTCGAGCCCACGGCAATGGCCTGCCGAGGGTCTTACCCGCGTTCCTTACTGGATCTATTCCGACCCTGATCTCTACGCGCTGGAGCAGGAGCGCATCTTTCGCGGCGATACCTGGACGTTCCTCTGCCTCGAGGCCGAGCTTCCAAAACCCAATACCTTCCGCGCCTCCAACCTCGGCGACATGCCGGTGGTGGTGACGCGCGATGCCGACGGCGTCATTCATGCCTTCGAGAACCGCTGCGCCCATCGCGGCTCATTGCTGTGCCTGAAAGAGCGCGGCGAGGCGAAGGAGATCGTCTGCGTCTATCACAACTGGACCTATGATCTGTCCGGCAATCTCACCGGCGTTGCGTTTCGCCGCGGCATTGCCGGCAAGGGTGGCATGCCGTCGGATTGCAAGCCCGAAGAGCACGCGCCGCGGCACTTGCGCATCGAAACCTTTGCCGGCCTTGTGTTCGGCACGCTCGGCTCAGCGACGCCGCCGCTCGAGGAATATTTGGGGCCCGATCATGTAACGCGCATCAAGCGCGTGATGCGGGCGCCGGCGAAAGTGATCGGCGGCTACAGCCAGATGCTGCCGAGCAACTGGAAGCTCTACATCGAGAACGTGAAGGACAGCTACCACGCGAGCCTCCTGCACATGTTCTTCACCACCTTCCGCCTCAACCGGCTGTCGCAGAAGGGTGGCCTCGTGGTGAGCGAAAAAGGCGGCAACCACATCAGCTATTCCATGAGCCAGGACGTCGCCGGCAAGGAATACGAGCAGGCCGGCATGCGCTCCGCCAATGAAGGCTATGCTTTGGAAGCGCCGGGCGAGCTTCTCGGCAACGTCGATGAATTCGGCGACGGGATCGGACTGCAAATTCTCACCGTGTTTCCGGGATTTGTGTTGCAGCAGATTCGCAACTGCCTTGCGGTTCGCCGCGTTGTGCCGCTGGGGCTCGACCGGACCGAGCTTGTCTGGACCTGCTTCGGCTTCACGACCGACGACGACGCCTTGACCGAGCTTCGGCTGCGTCAGGCAAACCTGATCGGACCCGCCGGGCTCATCTCAATGGAGGACGGCGCGGCGTCAGGATTTGTCCAGCGCGGCGTCGCGGGTGCCGATAGCGAAAGGGCGCTGGTCGAGATGGGCGGCAGCGGCACGGCCTCGGAGGAGAGCCGGGTCAGCGAGGCGGCGGTGCGCGGTTTCTGGAAGGATTATCGCCACCACATGGGACTTTGATCGCGGCGACGCGCCGGCAAGCGGGAGGGTGGCGCACACGCGGCGCGACACATTGGCAATGCAGATCGAGCACATCATCCGCGTCGCGGACCTCAACGCGCGCTATTGCCAGACGATCGATGCGGACCGGCTGGAGGCGTGGCCGGATTTCTTTCGCGAAGACGCCCGCTACCGCATCACGACCGCGGAAAACGTCGCCCAGGGTCTGCCGCTTTCAATGATCTACACGACGTCGCGCGCCATGCTGCGCGATCGCGTGCGCGCTCTTCGCGAGGCCAACGTCTACGAAGGCCAGCGCTATCGCCATGTGCTCAGCCCGCCGCTCATCGAGACAGTCGACAGCGCGCTCGTTCGCGCGCGCACAAGCTTCATCGTTGCGCGGGTGATGCGCACCGGCGAGACCATGCTGTTCGCGACCGGTTGCTACGAGGATTGCGTCGTATTTGACGGTCCCGACTCGGCGCAATTCGCCGAGAAGACCGTCATCCTCGACAGCCGCCAGATCGACACGCTGCTCGCGATACCGCTTTAGGACATCATCCGGTGCGGGTGGCGTACCAGGAGCCCGAGCACGCGCCCCGCGAGCCGGAACCGTGCCACGAGCCACCACCGGAGTTGCCGCGCAGTCGTCCGCTGCCGCTCGCGCGCTGGTCGCCGGCGCTGACGCTCACCGAAGTTGCTCCGTTGGGCGACACGTGGCCGCTTACGGCGAAACTGCCATAGCCGTAGACGACGCCGTTGCGGACCTGCAGACCGAAGCCGGATCCGGAATCGCAGGCACCGCGCGTGGTCGTGATCGTCACTTGCCAGGAGCCGTCATACGGATTGGCAGCGCGTGCAGAGCCGATGGCAACGGTAAGCGCCACTGCGCCCGCAATGGCTAACGTGGAAGCTTGGGGGATGACTCTCATGGCAACTATCCTCGGCGAGTTGTGTCACGGAGAGATAACTCGTGGATGAAGGCTTGCGCTTGACCTCAATTGGCAACGCAACGTCCTGACATAACTCCGTAAACGCAACGTTCCCGCCCCCTCCGAAAGAGGAACGTTTGCGCTTCGAAGCAATCCCAAAACTACTCAGGCGGGTGGCGCACCACCAGCACCGAGCATTTTGCGTAACGTACCACATGGCCCGCATTGGAGCCAAGGAAATAGGTCTTCATTGCCGGGCGATGCGAACTCATCACGATGAGATCGGCGTGGATGGCTTTCGCTTCTTCCAGCACCTCGTGATAAATGCCGCCTTGCCGCACGGTCGCGCTGATCTGGCGGCCGTCGAGCCCGCTTTCCTGGCCGATGATCACCAGGGCCTCGGCCGCCGACTGGCGCTGCTGGGAATCGAAGTCGGGCGGCACGTATTCCGCGAGCATCACCGGAGTCGTGGGCAGCACGTTGAGCAGCCGCACCGATCCCCCCGACGCACGCGCAAGTGATACCGCCGTTTCGATTGCCGCTTTGGCGAGATCAGGATCTGCAAGATCGACCGGTACCAGAATTCGCTTGAACATGGCGTTGCCCCCATGGGCCTAAAGCTGCGTGGTGCGCCGACGACTACAGCAACATTCACCGTGATTATCCGACGGACAAAGTCGGACGGAGTCGCTGTGTGTCATTCGTCCTAAACCGTTCTAGCTCGTCGCAGCCGCGATCGAGCGTGGGGTGACGTAGCGATCGAGCCGGCCGGAATGGTCGTGGATGTTGCTCCAATTGGCCGCGGTGAAATCGATCACCGCGAGCGCGGCGGTCGAGAACTTCTCAACGAGACGTTCGCGCAAGCTGACGTCCCCCGCCGCGATCAACAGCTTGGCAACCTCGTGCAAGCCGGGATTATGGCCGATCACCATGAGTTTCTTCGCCGATCCGCCCTTATCGGCAATGACGGACAGGATCGTTTCCGCGGCCGCCGCATAAAGACGATTGTCGAACACGATATCATCGACGTCCGGCAAGGCCATGGCGTCGAGGGTTTCGCGCGTCCGCGTTGAGGGCGAACACAGGATACGGTCCGGAACGAGCCGATGATGGACGATATAGCCGCCCATCAGGCGAGCTGCGGCGTTACCGCGCGCGTTGAGCGGGCGGCTGAAATCATGTGCCCCTGGCGACGACCAGTCCGATTTCGCGTGACGCAACAGCATGAGTCGGCTCATCGCGGCAGCATTGAATCGATGCAGTCCAAAGTCCAGGGGGCAGCGTCATTTCGTCGTTCCCGTGGGCAGGAAATGATATCGTCTCGCGGCCATGCGCGGAGCGCTGAAGGCGCGTTGCAAATCGGCTGGGAATCCTCCAGGTATCGGGGTCCTTGATGCGAGGTGACATGGAGGCCTCTGCGCAATCCGAGTTTGGACCGACCTGGCATTCCGGCGTCACGCTGTTGCCGGCGCTGCGGGCTGCCCTCAACTACGATATCGATGTAGACGTGTGCGTGATCGGCGGCGGCCTTGCCGGCCTCGTCGCCGCGCGAGAAATCGTGCGACGCAAATGGTCAGTGGCGGTGCTGGAGGCGAAGCGCGTCGGCTGGAACGCCTCCGGGCGCAATCTGGGCGTCGTGTTACCGGGCTTTTCGACGAGGCTCGAAAAGATTATCGAGCGCATCGGGACCAACAGCGCAAAGGCGCTTTGGGCGCTGTCCGACTCGGGTGTGGACTATGTGCGTCAGTCGATCGCCGAATTCGGCGCGGCGGGCATCGACGAAGGGAACGGATGGCTTGACGTTTACAAGGCGCCCGATCCCGACGGCGTACTCGCCCGGCTGGAACTCCTGAAGGATTTCGGCGTTGAAGCCGAAGGCTGGCCACTCGAGCGCATCCGCGACGTGCTCAAGTCCAACCGCTATTTCCACGCGATCTATTCTCCGCGCGCCTTCGTCATCAATCCGCTTGCGTACACGCTGCGGTTCGCCGAAATGGCAGAGCGCGGCGGAGCTTTCATCTTCGAGCATACGCCCGTGCTTGAAATCGATCCGGCGGGGGTGCGCAAACGCATTGTCACGCCGCAGGGTCGGGTTCGTGCAGCCCATGTTGTGTTTGCCGGCAATGTTTTTCTCGGCGCGGTGGCACAACGCTTGGCGGATACGTTGGTGCCGATCACATCCTACGGCGGGGTGACGCGGCCGATCGCCGGTCTGAGAGATGTGGTCGGTTTCAGAGGCGCAATCAGCGATTCCCGCTACGCGGACTATCATTATCGCATCGTTGCCGGCGATCGGCTGTTGTGGACCGGTGGTGCCACGACAGGGCTCTTCAGCGAAGGCGGCATGCGGCGTCGCTTCCAGCGGGCGATCCGTGCCACCTATCCTCAGCTCGGGCCCGTCGAGGTCGAACGGGTGTGGCCAGGTACGATGGGATTTGCGATCCATCGCATGCCTCAGGTTGGCGAGGTCGAGCGCGGCGTTTGGTTGACGAGCGGCTATGGGGCTCAAGGGATCAACACCACGGCGATGGGCGGCCTGCTTGTTGCCCGCGGCATCGTCGAGGGCGACGATACCTGGCGGCAGTTCCTGCCTTACGAACTCGTCTGGGCGGGCGGCCGCGTCGGGCGCGCCGTCGTGAGTGCATCGATCGGGTGGTCAATGGCGCGCGAAGCGATCGCGGGACAGATCGCGTGGCGGCGCGAGGAGCATCGTCGGCGTTACCTGGAAGAGGAGGCGCGCCGCCTCGCCGGTCCGGCGCGGCCCGCCTATCGCGAGCTTGAAACGCCGCCAAACCGTGCGCCGGAGTCGGCGCTGCAGAGGTTCGCGAATTCCCCCTCCGATCTCGCACCCATCCGGGCCCCTGAAGCGGCCCCCCACGTTCCGCCGCTCGAGAACGCTGACGCAGCCGCGCCTGATACCCCGTCGCGGCGATAGATTTCAGCCGACTCACCGCCCTTCGCGCCGCGCCATGAATGCCAGGCGCTCGAACAAATGCACATCCTGCTCGTTCTTCAAGAGCGCACCGTGGAGCGGCGGAATGAGCTTCTTCGGGTCACGCTCCCGCAGCAATTCGGGTCCGATGTCCTCGACCATCAGGAGCTTGAGCCAGTCCAGCAATTCGGAGGTCGAGGGTTTCTTCTTCAACCCCGGCACCTCGCGGATTTCATAGAACAGCTTCAAGGCCTCGGCGACCAGGCGCTGCTTCACTCCGGGGAAGTGGACCTCGATGATGGCGCGCATAGTATCGGTATCGGGAAAACGGATGTAGTGGAAGAAGCAGCGGCGCAGGAAGGCGTCGGGCAATTCCTTCTCGTTGTTCGACGTGATGATCACGATCGGCCGCCGCCGCGCCTTGATTGTTTCGCTCGTCTCGTAGACGTAGAATTCCATGCGATCGAGTTCGAGCAGCAGGTCGTTTGGAAATTCGATGTCGGCCTTGTCGATCTCGTCGATCAGAAGCACCGGTCGCTCGTCCGCCACGAACGCGTCCCACAGCTTGCCGCGCTTGATGTAATTGCGGATGTCCTTGACGCGGGCATCGCCAAGCTGGCTGTCGCGCAGGCGTGACACCGCATCGTATTCGTAAAGACCCTGCAGCGCCTTGGTGGTCGACTTTACGTGCCACTCGATGAGCGGCGCATTGATGCTCTTGGCGATCTCCAATGCGAGCATCGTCTTGCCGGTGCCGGGTTCGCCCTTCACCAGCAGCGGCCGTTCGAGCGTGATCGCGGCATTAACGGCGACCCTCAGATCATTGGTCGCCACATAGGCGCTGGTTCCTTCAAAACGCATGTCGTCTCCGTTGCGGGCCACGATCGGGTCGGGAGCTGTTGACAAGCATATTATGCGCCAGCGGTCTGTCGAGCCGTCCGCTAAGTCGAGCGTGGCCGGCATTTTCTGCCGCGGAGCCGGCAAGTTTTTGCCGCTCGCATCCCGGCGCGCCGTGCCCGACTTCGGCAACCCGCTGAAATTATGAGGTCTTTCGTCTGGCACACGGCTTGCGATGCCCCGGCGGGCGGAACTGCGGCCGCGCTTGCTTGCTATGCGCGGCGGCCGCGATCGATGGGAGATCCAGGTATGGGTATTTTCGATGCTCTCAATACGGCTGTCACCGGCCTGACGGCCCAGTCGTTCGCGCTCCAGAATATTTCGGGCAACATCGCGAATTCGCAGACCACGGCCTACAAGGGCACCAACACCAATTTCGAGGACCTGCTGTCGAATCAGAGCGAGGCGGCGGCCCAGCAAACCGCGGGCAGCGTGATCGCATCCTCATCCTCCACCATTACCGTGCAGGGCGACATCCAATCCACCTCCACCGCCACCAACATGGCAATCAATGGCGACGGGTTTTTCGTGGTGCAGAAACCGACCGGGTTCAGCGGCGGCATCCCAAGCTTCAACGGCGTCAGCTACTACACGCGCGCCGGCGATTTCCAGGTGCAGGACGGTTATCTCGTCAACGGCTCGGGCTACTACCTGATGGGCGTGCCGATCGATCCCTCGACGGGAAATCCGATCGGTACCGTTCCGCAACTGCTGCAGTTCCAAAACAACTTTCTTCCGGCGCAGTCGACGTCCACGATCAACTACGGCGCGAACCTACCGACCTCTCCGCAGACAACCGATACCAATCCGAACATCGCCAATTCCGATCTTCTCAATCCGATCGACTTCGTTCGGAATCCGACCGCGGTCACGAACGTGCCCGCTATCCTCACCGGTAGTGGCGCCGCCCTGCAGCAAGATGCGGCGGCAACGGTGACCGGAACGGCCAATACGAGCGGCTATACAGTGCCGGCCGGCGGCGCCACTCTTGTCATCAATGGCGTATCGATCAGCCTCACGGCAGGAGAAACGCCGTCTCAGATCGCAACGGACATCACCGGTGCTGCCGGGGACGGTATTGCATCGGCAACGATCGGCTCGAATGGCGAACTCACGCTCACCAGCACCGACGCCTCGACCGCGATCGATATCGGTTCGGGTAGTACGGCTTCGCTCCTTACCGCGCTGGGACTCAATGTCGGCACGACAGAGCCGACCAATCTGCTGACGCAGAACGCGGTCGCCTCCGGACAGACGATGATCATCCAATTCGGCTCGCAGGCGGCGACAACGCTCACTTTCGGCACCGGCGCAGGAGACATTCAAACCGAAGCACAGTTGGCAAATGCGCTGTCGACCGGCCTCACCGGCGGGACCGGGTCACTCGATGCCAATGGTGATCTGAAGCTTACGGCCACCAGTACCTCCGACGGGATCGCCGTGACCGGCTCAGCGACGCCATCCGTCTTCGGCTTGCAGCTCACCTCGGCGCTGCCGCCGAACGGAACGGTGAGCGGCAGCGACGTCAATACCTTCCTCAATCAATCGGTCGGTGGCGGCGCCATTACCGCCTACAACAATGCCGGCTCCCCGGTGAACGTGCAGTTCCGTTGGGCGAAGGTCGATGATTCGAGCCTCGGCGCCGGGCACTCCGACACCTGGAATCTCTATTATGAAACCAGCTCCTCAGCCACGGGCTCAAATGCCGCCTGGGTCAACGTCGGAACGAATTTCACTTTTGGCGCCAATGGTGCCCTGTCTCCGCCTATCTCGAATGTCACGCTCCCGAACGTGTCGGTCAACGGCGTGACGGTCGGCAATATCCAGCTCAATTTTGGCAGCGGCGGCCTGACGCAATTTGCCGACACCAACGGCACGGTCAACGTCAACCAGTTGCAGCAGAATGGCTATGCGGCCGGCGCTTTGCAGACGCTCTCGGTGAGCGACAAGGGGCGGATCACCGGCGCGTACTCTAACGGCCAAACCGTCGATCTCGCCCAGGTTACCCTCGCCTCGTTCAGCGGCGAGGATTATCTCCAGAACATTTCGGGCGGTGCCTATGCTCAGACCGACAGCTCCGGCGTTCCGGTCTACAACGCGAGCGGCACGATTACGCCGAGCGCGCTTGAAGGCTCCAACACCGACATCGCCGACGAATTCACCAAACTGATCGTGACGCAGCAGGCCTATTCGGCCAATGCGCGCGTCATCACGACCAGCAACCAGATGCTGCAGGTGGTGATGAACATGGTGCAATAGGCCGCGCAGTCGGCGCGCCCTTGCCGGAGCCGACGTGACGATATGAGCGTGATATGAATCTCAACCAGGCCTTAGCGTCGTCAATCGAAGGCTTGAACGTCACCCAAAGCGGGATGGCGTTGATCGCCGCCAATGTGGCGAACGCGAACACGCCCGGCTATGTCGAGAAAACCCAGGCGCTGCAGACGACGACGTCCGCCGACGGCAGCGTCGGCGTGGACGTTGCCAGCGTCAATCGCCAGCTCAATACCCAGTTGCAGAGCCAGCTGCGGACCGAGAGTTCCGGCGGCGCCTACGCGGACCTCGCCTCGCAAATCTATCAGCAGCTCCAGTCGGCCTATGGTTCGCCCTCGGCGTCGACTTCGCTCAGTTCAACCTATGCGAATTTCACCGGTGCACTGCAGACGCTGCAATCGGATCCATCGAGCTACTCAGACCAGTCGGCCGTCATCGACGCCGCCCAGGGCCTGACCTCTCAGCTCAACAGCCTGACGTCCACCGTTCAGACGCTGCGCACCAATTGCGAGCAGGGCCTTGCCAGCTCGGTGGCGAGCGCCAACAACCTGTTGCAAAGCATCGCCAACCTCAACAGTCAGGTGGCGAGCAGTCCCAACCAGGATGCGGCGACACAGTCGCTCCTTGATCAGCGCGACTCGGACATCGATCAACTCGCGAACCTGATGGACGTCCGCGTCGTCCAAGGCAGCAACAACCAGGTTACGGTCTTCACATCGTCAGGTCTGCAGCTTGCCGGGACCACGGCGTCCACACTTTCGTTCAATTCCCATGGCACGTTGTCGGCAAGTTCGCTGTGGAATTCCAATCCCGATGAGAGCGGCGCGGGGACGATCACGCTCACGAGCCCGGACGGCACCTCGACGGATCTCGTCGCAAATAAGTCCATCAAATCGGGGCAGATCGGCGCCTATCTGCAAATGCGCGACACCGTGTTGCCGCAGGCGCAGACGCAGCTCGATCAGATCGCCGCGTCAGTATCGAGCGCGCTCTCCGACTACCAGACCGCCGGCACCGCGGTAACCTCCGGCGGCCAATCCGGCTTTTCGATCGACACCAGCAATCTTCTGCCGGGCAACACGGTGACGGTGAGTTACACCGCCCCTGGCAACGTGCAAAAAACTTTGACCATCGAAGATGTCACGGACCCGTCTTCGCTGCCGCTGCCGAGCACCGACCCCAACAATCCGGTGATCGGCGTTGACCTGTCCGGCAACATGGCGGACGCGGTCAGCGCGCTCAACAGCCTGCTCGGCAGCAACCTGCAATTCTCAAATCCGTCCGGCAATGTTCTGCAGGTGCTCAACGGCGGGTCGGGTACCGGCATCACCATCAATTCGGTCACCTCGAACGCGACGCAGACGAGCCTCACCGGGGGCACCTCGCAATTGCCCTTCTTCACGGATGGGTCATCGCCTTATTCCGGAGCGGTGGTCGGGGGGACCTCGGAGATGCAGGGCTATGCCGGCCGCATCACCGTCAATTCCGCGCTCGTTGCCAATCCTGGAGATCTCGTCACCTATGCCGCCAATACGCAAAGCGGCGATCCGACGCGGCCATCATTTCTCGCCTCGCAGCTGACCACGGCGAATTTTAGCTACTCGCCGCAGACCGGGATCGGTACGGCAGCACAGCCCTACAGCGGGACGCTGACGAACTTCATCGGCCAGGTGTTGAGCACCCAGGGCGCGGCAGCGTCAGCGGCGCAAAACCTGAGCCAGAGCCAGGACGTCGTCGTCAGCACGCTGCAACAAAGCTTCAACAGCGCGAGCGGCGTGAACGTCGATACCGAGCTTGCAAACCTGCTCACGTTGCAGAGCGCCTACTCCGCCAATGCGCGGGTGCTGACCACGATCAATCAGATGTACACCACCCTGTTGCAGGCGTTCTCGGCATGACCATCAGCGGCATTCAGAACAGCTTCTATCAACCCCAGGCGATCAACAGCCTGGAAAGCCAGATGGCCAATCTGGAGACCGAACTCGGAACCGGGCAGGTCTCGCAAAACTATGCCGGCATCGGCAGCAACCGCTCGCTTGCGATTTCGCTGCAGTCGCAGCTCGCCTCGCTTTCCAACTACAGCAACATCATCAATTCGGTCGGCGTGCGACTGTCGAGCGCGCAAAACGCGCTTCAGGCGATCGGCACATCGTCAAACCTTGTCCAGAACAGCACGATCAACTCGACGTTCTCGTTGAACGGCAACGGCCAGACGACCGACCAAGCGACCGCCAACGGCCAGCTGCAGCAGATCGTCGACGCGCTCAATACCGAGGTCGGCAACGATTTCATCTTCTCGGGGACCGACACTTCGTCGCCGTCAGTCGTGTCGGCCGACACGATGCTCAACGGCAGCGGCGCGCAGGCCGGCCTCGTCCAGCTTATCAACGAACGGGAGCAGGCTGACGTTGGCGCAAACGGGCTCGGCCGTCTCGTTATCCCGGCGCCCGGCGCGGCCCAAGTCACAGGTTCGGGCGCGGCGCTGACGCCCGATGCCGACGCCTCGGTGAGTGGCAGCCAGAATATCTCCGGCCTGTCCTCGGCGGGCGGCACTCTCGTCATCAACGGAACGTCGATCACCATCAATCCGGGCGACAATGGCGCCGCGGTCGTGAACGACATCAACAGCCAGAGCACGACGACGGCGGTATCGGCTTCGCTCGATTCCAGTGGTCATCTCGTGCTGACGGGCACCGATGCATCGACGGCAATCACGGTCGGCAATACCAGCACGGCTTCGTTGCTGACCGAACTTGGACTGTCGGCCGGAACGTCGAATCCGACGAACCTCATCACCCAGGGCGCAGTGACGAGCGGCCAGACGCTGACGATCCAGGTCGGCACGAATCCCGCGCTCACCGTGACATTCGGCACTGGTTCGGGCCAGGTATCGACCCTTCAGGGCCTCGACCAGGCGCTGCTAGGACTTCAGCGGTGGCGCGGCGAGCGTCGATCCGGCGACCGGCAACGTCTCGGCGACCGCGCTCAACAGCACGGATCAGATCACCATCGGCGGCACGGCGACGCTCGCCAATTTCGGCATTTCGGCCGGGACGACGTCGCCGACGGCCGGCGGCACCAGCGTGTCGCTCAGCGACGATTTCGCCGGCTCGCCCTTCGGGCTCAAGATCGCGGGCATCTCATCGACGTTGACTGGGGCGACCGTTTCGGGTCCGTCCGGGTCGCCGCCGGGCGTGACCGTCAATCTCGGCAGCAATCCCAATCCCGGCGACAGCGTGACCTATACGTTCGACCTGCCGGACGGGACCACGCAGCAGCTCACTCTCACGGCGACGACGGCTTCGCCACCGGGCGCCGGGCAGTTCACCATCGGCGCGACCCCGGTCGCGACCGCGAGCAATCTTCAGGCGGCGCTGACCAGCGGGGTTTCAAATATCGCCGGGACCTCGTTGACGGCAGCGTCCGCCATGGCCGCGGCCAACAACTTTTTCAACGATAATCCACCGATGCGGGTCGACGGTCCCCCGTTCTCGACGGCGACGTCGCTGGTTGCGGGGACGAGCGCCAACACCGTGTCCTGGTACACCGGCGAAAACGGGTCGACGCCGGCGCGTGACACTGCGACCGCGCAGATCGATTCGTCCTTGAGCGTGTCTTATGGCATGCGTGCGAACGAGAGCGCGCTCACGACCACGGTCGAAAACGTGGCTGTATTCGCGGCGATGAAATTTTCGGCGAGCAACAGCAACGCCTCGGGCGCCTATGCGGCGCTGACCCAACGGGTCAACAACAACCTCAACATTCCGAACGGCTCGCAAACGGTACAAAACATCGAAGCGGACATCGCGAGCGCGCAGACTGCTATGCAGACGGCGACGACCAACAATACCCAGACGTCCGCGACGCTTCAGGACATGGTGCAGACCATCGAAGGCGCGAACACCACGGCCGTCGGCGAGCAATTGCTGAGCATGCAGACGAGCCTCGAGGCCTCGCTACAGATTACCGCGCTGCTTGCCAAGACGAATCTCGCGAGCCTGCTATCGCCGCTCGGGTAGGATTAAGCCGAGCAAATCGATACAGCGCAAAGCGCCGTCTCGCAGGACGGCCGCGAGCGAACGCGAATCGATGTTCGTGCGTCCGTCAACGGGCGCCGCGAAGGCCGGCGGCGAGCTCGCGATTGATGCTGATCAGCGAGCTGAGTTGCTCGGGCACGGGCTTGGCGAGCAACTCCGTCGTGCGATGAAGAATGAACAGGCCGAGCGTCGCGACGTTCTGCCTGATTTCCTTCGGCATCGGATGATTGGGAGCCGTAATCGACGTGACGAGGATTGTCCAGAGCTTGCGATTGTAAAGCAAAGCCTGGTTGAGCTGGGGCTTGGTGTTGTCCCAACCGTCCTGCACTGCTTGAAGCTTTGATGCTGCTTTTAACAGAAGGTCGGCTTCGAGATCACGCGGACTTGCGACCTGCCTCGCCACCGCTCCGTAGGCCTGTGCGGCGCTTCGCATTTTCAATAAGTTCCGATTCGTACGCTATGAGTTTCTTGGCTTCTTTCAACGCTTTGTACATTTGCCCTGTTAAGATTTGATTATTAATGGCTTCAATGTAGGGCCACGTGCTCGGCGCGGCGCCGAGGATGTCGCGCACCAGTTCGAAATAGAGCTTGTGATGCACGACCGGATCGCGCGACGTGTACATGAACTGCACGGCGAGGTAGATGCGCTTTGCCGGGCTGTCCGCGGTCTTCGGCGTGAGGATATCCTTCTCGCGCAGAATCGGTGCCTGGCCGTCGATGAGCAGACGGGTTCGCTGATCGGCGTTGGTGATGACGCACTCGCCGATGATGATGCGTTCGCCAGGCTTGAGCTCGACCTTCAGGGACATGGCGATCTCCTTCGGCAAACCGGTAAAGAGATCGTTGACAAGGTCTGGTTAACGCCGGGTTAAAAAGGCCCGGCGACCCGCCAATCCGGGGCTTGGCAAAAGCAATACGCGAAATCTTCTTCACTCGAGCGCCCGCATCGTGTCGGTGAACAGATCGTCGACCGCGACCGGGCGCGGCAGCAGGCCCTGCTTGACGGCGAAGTCGATGATGATCTCGAGCGAACGGCGGTTTGCTTCGATGCCGAAGCGCAGCGGGTCGAGCTTAGGCACTCCGGATTCCGCGAAGGAGGCCTGCTTGGCTTCCTTGAAGAGGCGGTAGACTTCGCGCACCACGTCGGGCCGCTTGGCGGCAAGCTCCTCGCGGATCACCAGCATATGGTTGATGGGGACGCCGCCGTGGCTTTCCGACCATTTGCGGTTGGCGCTCTCGGGATCGGGAATGAGGGGCTTGAGGCGCGGATCGGGAAATTTGTCGCCGACGATCGCGGCGTCGAGCTCGCCATCGAGCAGCATTTGCACCAGTTGCTTGCCCTCCGGCGCGCGATGCACGTTCGGCGGGTCCTGATATTCGGCGACATGGCCTTCCTCGAACGTCACCCATTTGAGGCTCGCGAGGTCGGCCCCATAGTCCTCGGCGAGGATGCCGCGCACCCACACGCCCGTGGTCTGGGTATAGGCGCGCACGCCGAGAGTCTTGCCGTTGAGGTCGCCGGGTCCGATCGAACGGCGCTCGGGATTGTAGGCGATGGTGTGCAGCTGGCCGCGCCCGACCACGGTCGCCGGGATGAGCACGTAAGGCTTGCCGTAGTAGCGCGCCTGCAGGAACGTCACGATCGCGACTTCGGCGAGATCGAACTTCGCCTCGCGCACCAGCGGCTTGAAGGCGGTGTTGGAGACCTTGACGTCGGCAAAATCGAACTCGACCAGGTTCGATTTGATCCGGCCGTCCTTGAGCGCCAAAGCGTTCGGATAGCTCCCCATCAGGGTGAAGAGCTTGACCTTGTCGGGTGTGGTCAGCATGGCGGTTTCTCCAACTCGTCAATCGAACATCATGTAGCCCGGATGAGCGCCAGCGATATCCGGAGCAGCATCTCGGTTTTTAAACACCCGCATGTCGCTTCGCTCATGCGGGCTACAGCCGTGCATCATTTATCCGCGAGCGCCGGGTAAAGCGACTGCGCGGTCTTGGCGAAAATCCACTCCTGGTCGGCCTCGGGCAGCGATTTCACCGAGTCGCGCGCGACTGCGAGCAGGGCGGGGAGCCTACCCTCCGATGAGGGATAGTTGGAGCCCCAGGCGATCCGCGACGCTCCGAATTCGGCAACAAGTTTCTTGAAGAACGTCTCTGGCGTCGCCTTGCCGTTGCGGCATTCGGCGAATGTCCGCGGCGTCACCTTGAGATAGACGGTGGGATAACGGGCAAGCTCGAACAGCGGTGCGGCTGCGGCATAAGGCGGTCCGTCGCTCAGCACCGGCCGCGCCAGATGGTCGAGAAGGACCTTTACCTCGGGAAACCGCTTCACCATGGCGGCAAGTTGCGGCAATGCGCTTTGCGACATTTGCATGCAGATCGAAAGACCGAGCTCGCCTGCGGCCTGCCAGGCCGGAAAGGCGCGTGGATCGTCGATCCAATCGGCCTGGGTCGCCATGGTGCTGCCGATCGTGAAGAGGCGCATACCGATGAGACCGCGGCCGCGCCAGTAGCGCATTCGCTCGGGCGCGTCCGGGGCCAGCACATCGATCGAGAACACCCCGGTGAAGCGGTTCGGATGCGCTGCCACAGCGTCGGCCACGTAGGAATTGTCGTGGCCGTAGCACGTCGAGGCTTGCACCAGCGCCGACTTCGCGACGCCGGCTGCATCCATGGCGGCGATCATCTGCTCGGTGGTGACCGGCCGCGTGCGCGACCAATCGGATTGATGTCCGCCGAGCGGCGCCAGCGGATAGCGCTTCGCGTCGTCGGCGATGATGTGGGGGTGAATGTCGATCGTTATGGGGGGCATGAAATCTTCACGTTATTCGCATGGGCCCGTTGGCCAAAATCTCCCCTTACGTCGTCGCCCGGCTTGACCGGGCGATCCAGTAACCACCGGACTTTCGGTTCGGGTACGTTGGGGGATGCGATCGATAGCCCGGTGGTTACTGGATGCCCGCTTTTGCGGGCATGACGTGTGGAGGCATTTGCCAAAAAGAACACTAAGCCGAAGCCCGCGCGGCGAGCCGCTTGCTGAGACGGCTATAGACCTTGCGGGCGTTGCCCTCGAAGATCTTGTGCTTGTCTTCGGCGGAGAGCGTGGTCACCTGGTCGATGTAGCGCTTGGTGTCATCGTAATGGTGGCCGGTGCGCGGATCGATGCCCTTGACGGCGCCCACCATTTCGGACGCGAACAAGATGTTGTCGGCCGGGATCACCTTGGTGAGCAGCTCGATGCCGGGCAGGTGATAGACGCAGGTGTCGAAGTACACATTCTTGAGGAGATGCTCTTCGAGCGGCGGCCGCTTCATGTCTTGGGCGAGACCGCGATAGCGCCCCCAGTGGTACGGCGCCGCGCCGCCACCATGCGGGATGATCAATTTGAGCGTCGGGAAATCCTTGAACAGGTCACCGGTGATGAGCTGCATGAAGGCGGTGGTATCGCCGTTGATGTAATGCGCACCGGTGGTGTGGAAGGCTGGATTGCACGACGCCGAGACGTGGATCATGGCAGGCACGTCGAGTTCCACCATCTTCTCGTAAAGCGGATACCACCAACGGTCGGTGACGGGCGGTGCATTCCACGAGCCTCCTGACGGATCCGGATTGAGATTGCAGCCGACAAAGCCGTATTCGTTGACGCAGCGCTCCAGTTCGCCGATGCAAGTGCGCGGATCGACGCCCGGCGATTGCGGCAGCTGGCACACACCAATGAAGTTTTGCGGATAGAGCTGGGTCAGCCGGTAGATCAGCTCGTTCGACACCTGCGACCATTCGAGACTGACGCCCGCATCCCCGATGTGGTGCGCCATGCCGGACGCGCGTGGCGAAAAGATCGTAAGGTTCGTTCCGCGCTCGCGTTGAAACTTGAGCTGCGCGCCCTCGACGCTCGAACGCAATTCGTCGTCGCTGATCTTGAGCGCGGATGGCGACGGTTTTTGCCCCGGGTCCTTGATGGCGGCGACCTGCTGTTTGCGGAAGTCGTGCAGCTTCTGCGGCTCGGTGGTGTAGTGGCCGTGACAATCGATGATCATGGACGCCTCGCGGGGGAGATGGTGACGCCGGCACGCCCGGCGAAGATCGGCGCGGATCGTAGGGCCGCTTCGGCCGTTGTCAAACGCTAGATCGTTGATGCATGCGCGCAGAACTTGACCGCATCGGCTTGACCCGAAAATATGCGCGGCATCCCAAGGGCTCGGATATGCGTCAGGATGTCATCGACCGCGAAGTTCGCGCCATGAGCGAGGCGCGGCTCGATGCCATCGTTTCGTGCTCGCCCGAGAACTTTGCCTATGTCACCGGCTTCATGTCGCCGACCCAGCCGTTGATGCGCTGGCGCCACGCCATGGCGGTGGTCACAGCGGACGGCGAGGTCGCGCTCACCGTCGTCGACATGGAGGCGTCGACGATCCGTGCCCGCGCCGGCGCGGCGGCTGACATCGCGGTCTGGCACGAGTTCAAGTTCGATGCGATGGCGGTGCTGGCCGACACATTGACGCGCCTTGGGCTTGCCGAGGCCCGCATCGGCATCGAACTCGACTACCTGCCTGCGGGCGACTTCGCGGCGTTGTGCCGGTTGCTGCCAGGGGCGAAATTCGTTGCGGCGGAGACGTTGCTGGCGCGCCTGCGCCAGATCAAGACGGCAGGCGAGATCGACCTTCTGCGCCGGTTGTCCCGCATCGCCGATCGCGCCATCACCGAGGCCTACGGAGCGGTCAGCGCCGGCGCGACCGAGATGGACCTTGCAGCGGCGCTGACGCGCGGCGTCTATGCTCAGGGCGCTGAATACTTCAAGCTGATGATCGTCGCGACCGGCGAGCGCAGTGTCTTTCCCAACGTGGGGCCGACAGAGCGCGTCCTGAAAAAAGGCGACGTCTGCCGCGTCGAGATTTTCCCGATGATCGGCGGCTACCATGCGGGAGTCTGCCGCACCGCGGCGGTGGGTGCGCCGCCGCCCGAGGCCGAACGCATCTGGGCCAATCTCACCGCGTGCAAGCATATGCTGCTTGGGACCATCAAGCCTGGAGCCTCGACGCGGGCGATCTACGATCTCTATCTCGCCAAGACCGAAGAATTGAATCTGCCGCGCATTTCGTTCATCGGCCATGGGATCGGATTGCATCTCCACGAAGACCCCTACCTCGGCCCGACGGCCGACATGCCGCTCGAAGCCGGCATGGTGCTCGGCATCGAGCCGCTGATCTACGAGACCGGCTTCGGCTTCGGCATGCAGAACAAGGACATGGTGCTGGTGACAGCTGATGGCTGCGAACTTTTGTCTGACTTTACCGACACGGCCCAGCTGATTATCGTGAAATGACTGGAGCTGCATAATGCGCATCGGCGTATTCTTCGATGGCTTCTCCTCGCCTGCCGAAATGCTGGAAGTGGCGCGGCGTGCCGAGGATGCGGGCGCGGCGAGCCTTTGGTTCGCGCAACACATGGGATATCGCGACGCGTTCGTCTGGGGGACGGTTGCGGCGCAGGCGACGCGCACGATCGCGCTCGTCCCTACGGCGATCAGTCCTTACCTGTGGCCGCCGCTGCCGATCGCCATGGCCATGGGAACGCTCGCCGAGATGGCGGGAGACCGCGCCCGCCTCGTGGTCTCGGTCGGCAATCTCCTCAACCTTGGCGAGTCGGGTTGGGAGCCGGTCGCGCCGATCCGGGTGATGCGCGAATACGTCGAGGCGCTGCGCGCGCTAGATGCGGGCGCGGCGGTGCAGCTCGACGGGCGCGTGCACCATTTGCGGGGCGCGAAGATGGCGTTCGGCACCGGGCGCCGCTACCCGATTTATGTCGGTTCGACCGGGCCACAGATGTTGCGCCTCGCCGGCGAGATCGGTGACGGCGTGCTCCTCTCCGCCGGACTCACGCTGGCGTCATGCCGCGACTGCCTTGCCCACGCGGCGGCGGGACTTGTGGCATCCGGACGCAGTCCGGCGGCGTTCTCGCGCGCATCATTCATCAATTTTCGCGCGGCACGGGACGGAGAAGCCGCGAAAGCGGCGGTGTTGCGGAAGCTCGCGTTCCTGTTTCGCAACCGCGGCCATGCCGACAACATCAAGTCATCTGGGCTTGCCATCGATCACGAGAAGATCATCCAGTGCCTCGCCGCGCACGATCTCGATGCCGCGACCAGGCTGCTGCCGATGGCGGCCGCGAACGTATTTGCAGTCGCCGGCACGCCGGCCGAGTGCAGCGCACGCCTTGCGGAATATCTTGCGATCGGCCTTGATGAGCCGATCATCGAGGTGACCGGGACCGCGGAAGAGCGCGCGCTTGCTCTCGAGGTGGTCCGCGACGTCGTGCGAAACGCCTGAGCGCCGGATTGAAATAGAGAAACACCATGACGCGTCTTTCAAATCTCCTCTTCGCCGCACTCGGTGCCGCTTTATTGCTTATCGGCGCGGTTGCGTTTGCCTCGGCGCAAAACCCCAAGGTTCGTTTGATCCTTGATTTCTCCATGCAGGGCCAGCAGTCGCCGTTCCTGCTCGCGGCAGAGGGCGGCTATTTCGCGCGGGCCGGCGTCGACGTCGTTGTCGATCGCGGCTACGGCTCGGCCGACGCCGTAACCAAGGTCGCCAGCGGCGCGTATGATTTCGCGTTCGCCGATCTCGGCGCCATGATTCAATTCGACGGCCGTCAGGGCGAAGGCAAGGTCGTGAGCGTGTTCCAGGTTTACGACATTGCTCCGATGGTCGTCCTGTCGCTGCGCAAATCCGGCATCAAGAAGCCCGCCGACCTCGCCGGCAAACGCATCGCCGCGCCGCAAGGGTCAGGGAGCCGCGCCATGTTCCCGCTGCTGGCCGCAGCCAACGGGCTTGATATGAATTCGGTCAAATGGATCGACGTGACGCCGCAGCTGCGCGAGACATTGCTGGCGCGCGGCGACGCCGACGCGACCACAGCCTTCATCACCGATGTATCGGGGCTTCATAAATTGGGCATCAAGGCCGACGATCTCGCGGTGATGCGTTACAGCGATTTCGGGGTCGTGACCTACGGCAACGCCATCGTCACCACGCCGCAATTCATCGAGCGGAATCCGGCCGCCGTGAAGGCCGTCGTGGCAGGCTTCGTCGAGGCGCTCAAGGCGGCCATCGCAAATCCCGACGCCTCGGTTTCAGCTATGCGCAGGGTCAACTCGCTGCAGGATGATGCGCTGGAGCGCACGCGTCTTGAGGCCATCATCAAGGATGCAATTCTCACCGACGAGGTGCGCCGCAATGGGCTCGGTTCGGTCACGCCTGCGCGGCTCCAGTCGACCATCGATATGGTGGCGAAGACATTCAATACGCCGCCGGTCCATCCGGCGTCGGCCTACCGTGCCGATTTCCTACCGCCGCACGATGCGCTGATGGTGCCGCCGTGGTAGAGGGTAAGTCCGGATCAGCTTGAGGCGAGTTGCATCGCACCGGCCTCGCCGTTCATCGCGGCGACGAGCTTCTTCCATGCCCGCAGGGCGAACCCGAGCGGCTGCGGCAACGAATGCCGGCACACCGCGAGCTTGCGCACCGAGCAGGGCACGCGCCAAAGGCTGCTGCTTCCGGCCGGGAAGAAGGCCATGTCGCCGGGGCCGAGACGGCGCTCGTGGCCGTCGTCATTGGTGATGAAAACCTCGCCGGAAATCACGTGCACGGTCTCGTCAACGCTGTAGTGCCAATGGAAGCGGCCGGCGGTGCACGACCATGCGACCACAACCGAAGTGCCGTCATCGCTCCGCGCCAGCTCCTTGGCTCGCGCCTGCGGATCGCCTTCGATAATCCATCCGGGAACGATCGGAGCCGGCTCGAGCGCAACGCTCGCCGGTTCGGCAATGACAATCGACATCGACATGGCACTCTCCCCACGCGGAAAGCGCCAGCTATCGCCGCAAACGTTTGTGATGGCGTTAACCCGGAATGGAAACTCGTAATCATACAGGGCGCCGCGCCGACGCGGCGCCCGACATCCTCAATGGATGCCTGCGACGGCAGTCCGCTTATTTGTCCTCGACGTAAGTGATGCGGCCGTCCGGTCCCTTCTTCCAAATATAAAGGACGTAGCGGTCCTTCTTCTTGCCGTCGATGACGTAGCCGGCGGCCGAAATGTCGCCCTTCTTGTCGAACGCGACGTCGCCCAGCACGGTGTTGAAGATATGGCCCGAGTGCATCACGCCCGCGATCTTCTTGGGGTCGAGCGATTTCGCAATTTCCGCGGCCTGCTTGATGATCTGCACCGAGGCGTAGCTGTAGAGCGTGTAGGCCTGGGGCTCGAACTGGCGCTTCTCGCGGTAAAGCGCGATAATCTGCGCGTTCTTCGGATTGGTGCGCGGATCGGGCGAGAACGTCATCAGCGTGCCGTCCGCGCCGGGTCCCGCAATCGCCGCGAATTCATCGTCGGCCATGCCGTCGCCGCCCATCAGCGGCGCCTTGACACCCTGGTCGCGCATCTGGCGCACGATCAGGCCGGCAGTGTCGTGCAGACCGCCCCAATAGATGAGATCCGGATTGGCGCCCTTGATCTTCGAGACGAGCGCCGTGAAGTCGCGGTCATCCTTGTTGATGCCCTCGAACATCACTTCCTTCATGCCCTTGGCGTTGAGCGCCTTGCGGGTCTCCTCGGCGAGCCCCTGGCCGTAAGTGGTCTTGTCGTGCACGATGGCGATGCGCTTGCCCGGGAATTTCAGCGCGATGATTTCGCCGGCAACGCTGCCCTGCTGATCGTCGCGGCCGCACACGCGGAAGATGTTCCACATGTTGCGTTCGGTGACCTTCGGATTGGTGGCAGCCGGCGTAATCTCCAGCATTCCGTTCTCCTGATAGACCTCGGAGGCCGGAATGGTGACGCCGGAATTGAAGTGGCCGATCACGAACTTCACGCCGTCGGCGGCGAACTTATTGGCGACCGATACGCCCTCTTTCGGGTCGGCGCGGTCGTCGCCGACGGAGAGCGTAATTTTCTGGCCGAGGATACCACCCGCGGCATTGATGTCGGCGACAGCCTGCTCGGCGCCGTTTTTGAGCTGCGCGCCGAACGCGGCGCTGCCGCCGGTGATCGGGCCGCCGACGCCGAATTTGATCTGGGCGTGTGCCGTTGTCGATAGCGCGACCGCAAGCGCCAGCGCCGGGCCCACCGCGCTAACCAATGTCCGCAATTGCATTGCTGTTCTCCCCTATGAAGTTTGGGTTATTTGATACGCATTCCAAACAAAAGTCACGCTAGCCAAAACGCGGTCACGGCGCCGGATTTGATCGCGCGCCGGGCCCGAAAAGGAAGCCATATTGCCGCGCCATCTGGCGTCTGCGCATCGTCCGGAAGCCGGCGACGACAAAGCCGATTGCGACCGCCGTGTCGAGCGCATAGGCCGAAGGCGAGATGAAGGTACCGCCCGCGAGCGCGTAATGAATGAAGCGCACGGCGCCGCCAAGCAAGAACATATATGCGATGGCTTGCCACATGGGACGCCATGTCTCGGCCATGGCGCGGCCGGCGAGCCAAGCCGCACCGCCGCCGAGGCAAACGGAGATCAGCAGAAACGGCTTCGCATTATCGGCAAGGAATTCGAGCATGATCAAGCCAAATCAGAAGCTCCAGAAAATCGGGGCAATTCGGGCGACGTGCTTAATCAATGGCGTCCGCCTTCCAAATAGGCCGCTTGCACCTCCGGACGTTTCAAGAGCTCCTGCCCGGTGCCGGCAAGGGTGATCGCGCCGTTGACCATGACGTAACCGCGGTGCGCGAGTTTGAGTGCGTGATAGGCATTTTGCTCGACCAGGAACACCGACAGCCCGTCACGCGAATTGAGCGTGCGAATGATGTCGAAAATCTGCCGCGCCACCAGCGGCGCAAGGCCGAGGGATGGTTCGTCAAGCAGCAGGAGCCGCGGGCGGCCCATGAGCGCCCGTGCAATCGCGAGCATCTGCTGCTCGCCGCCCGACAGCGTGCCGCCGCGTTGCTCGAGACGCTCGGCAAGCCGCGGAAACAACTCAAGCACGCGCTTGAGATCGGACCCGAACGTATCGGCGCGGCCGACGAGCGCGCCCATCTGCAGATTTTCCATCACCGTCATGCGGGGGAAGATGCGACGTCCTTCCGGCGATTGCGCGATGTTGAGACGGGCGATCTCGTGGGTCGGCAATGCCGTGATATCGCGGCCGGTGAAGACGATGCGACCCTCGCGGGCGCGCGGCTTGCCGAAGATCGTCATCATCAGGGTCGACTTGCCCGCGCCGTTCGCGCCGATCAGGGTGACGATCTCGCCCTCCTCGACATCGAGATCGACCCCCTTGAGGGCCATGATGTTGCCGTAGAACGCCTTGACGCCGCGCACCGACAGGCAATTCACGTCGCGACCTCCGCTTCCGCGGCCTCGACCTTGTCATCCTCGACGCCGAGATAGGCGGCGACGACCTTGGGATCGTCGCGGATCTGAGCCGGCGTGCCGTCGGCGATCTTGACGCCGTAATCGAGCACGATCACGTGGTCTGAGATACTCATGACGACGCTCATGTCGTGCTCGATCAAGAGCACCGACACGGCATGCTCGTCGCGGATCGCATAGATCAGGTCGTTAAGCTCGGCGCTCTCGTGCGGATTAAGGCCGGCCGCGGGCTCGTCGAGGCACAGCAGCACCGGATCGGTACACATCGCGCGCGCAATCTCGAGGCGTCGTTGCGCACCGTAAGGCAGCGTACCGGCGGCGTCATCGGCGCGATCCTCAAGTGCGATGCGTGCGAGCCACGCGCGCGCCTTCTCGATTGCCGCGCGCTCCGCCGCACCGAAGTTGCCGATGCCGAGGATGCCGAGGGCGGTAAAGCCCGATGCCCGCATCAGCGGATTGTGCTGCGCGACCAGCAGGTTTTCGAGCACCGTCATGCCGGGAAACAGCCGGATGTTCTGAAACGTGCGGGCGACGCGCGCACGCTTTGCAACGAGGTGATCCGGCATGCGTTCGAGCAGGTACAACGCGCCGTCGCCGTGCACGAGGCTGCGCGCCTCGCGGTCGGTCAACGCGTCAAGTTCATCCCAGATGGCCGGCGTGCCATGGGCGAGCGCGATGCGTCCCTCGCTCGGCTTGTAGAAGCCGGTGATGCAGTTGAACACGGTGGTCTTGCCGGCGCCGTTCGGCCCGATCAGGGCGGTGATGTCGCCGCGCGCGGCACTGAAGGTGAGGTTGTTGACGGCGGTAAGGCCGCCGAACCGCATGGTGAGGCCCTCGACCTTGAGCAGCGCGCCGCTCATCCACGGCCTTCCTTGACGAGGGCGCCGGAGATCGCCTTGCGCTCGGCAAGATGCACGGAGGCGCGGCGTGTCGAGATGAGCCCACGCGGCCGCACGATCATGATCAGCACCATGGCAAAGCCGAACAGCAGCATGCGGTATTGGCCTGGATCGAAATCGCTGCCGAACCACTGCTTCAGCACTTCGAGTTCACGCAATCCCTCGATGACTATGATCATTGCGGCTGCAGCGATGGCGACGCCGATCTGGCTGCCCATGCCGCCCAATACGACGATTGCGAGGATGGTCGCGGACTCCATGAAGGTGAAGGATTCCGGCGAGATGAATCCCTGGCGAGCTGAAAAGAAGCAGCCGGCGAGGCCGCCAAACCCAGCCCCGATCGCAAACGCGGTCAATTTTGTGTTCGTGGTGTTGATGCCGAGCGAGCGGCACGCGATCTCATCCTCGCGCAGCGCTTCCCACGCGCGTCCGACCGGCAGGCGGCGCAGCCGCGTCGTGACGAATGCCGTGAGGAGGACCAGCGCGAGAATGACGTAGTAGAGAAAGATCGTGCGGTAGATCGGGCTGAATTCGAGACCAAAGACGGCCGCAAACCCTTCGTCGGAGGCGTTGAAGGGGATGCCGAAGAAGGTCGGGCGCGGGATCGATGCGATGCCGGCATAGCCGTTGGTGACGGGCACCCAGTTGATCAGGACGAGACGGATGATCTCCCCGAACGCCATCGTCACGATGGCAAGGTAGTCGCCGCGCAGCCGCAGCACCGGAAAGCCCAGCAGGATGCCCCAGAAGGCCGCGAGACAGCCTGCGAGCGGCAGCAGCGCAAAGAACGAGAGCCCGAACGTCTGGGCGAGAAGCGCGTACGAGTAGGCACCGACCGCATAGAAGGCGACGTAGCCGAGATCGAGCAGGCCTGCGAGCCCCACCACGATGTTGAGACCGAGGCCGAGCATCACGTAGATCAGGATCTGGATGCCGTAATTGTCGATCCATTTGACCGCGCCGCCAAACCCCGCGCCGGTGAGGGCGAGAACGGGGAAGACAAGAACGAAAATGATCATCGCGGGCGCGAGCACTTCCGTGAACCCGGTGCCGGCCGATGACAACGCTCCAGGCGTTGCAGGGCGGGCATGGTGGCGCTCAAGCCACGGTGCGATGACGAGATTGTAGAAGAGCCGCGCCGCGCCAATGATGACGACGATCGCGATCAGCAGCGGAAAGCGGGTCTCAAGCGTGAGTTCATTGCGAATATTGGAGACCGCATGGAAGCCGATCAGCGGCAAGAACAATCCAAACGCGATCAGCGCCGACACGCCCGCATCCTTGAACGCATAGGCGACGTCGATTGGCGCCGCTTTGGCATGCTCCGCGTTTGCGGGCGCCATCTCAGACCTTTTCGACATCGGGGCGGCCAAGGAGGCCCTGGGGCAGGAAGATCAGCGTGATGGCGAGGATCGAGAAGGCAGCGACGTCCTTGTAGTCGATGGAAAAGTAGGCCGACCACATGGTCTCGACGAGGCCGATGAGCAATCCGCCGATCACGGCACCCGGCAACGAACCGATCCCCCCGAGCACGGCGGCGGTGAATGCCTTGACCCCCGGCGTGAAGCCGTCGGCGAAGCTCACGACGCCGTAATACATGAGGTACATGGTGCCGGCGACGGCGGCGAGCGCGGCACCGATGATGAACGTGATCGAAATCGTGCGGTCGACATCGACCCCAAGGAGCGCCGCCATCTTCTGGTCCTGCTCGCAGGCGCGCTGGGCGCGGCCGAGCGAGGTGCGGCTCACCACGTACCAGAAGATCGCAAGCATGGCGGCGGTGACGACCCAGATCAGCAACTGCCGGTACGACAGCGTCACCTGGTAATCCGGCCGCGACATCACCACGAAGTCGCCCTGCAGCAGCGGCGGGATCGACTTGTTGCGCGGACCCTGAGCGACCTGGACGAAGTTCGACAGGAAGATCGACATGCCGATGGCGGATATCAGCGGCGCGAGCCGGAACGAGCCGCGCAGCGGCCGATAGGCGACGCGCTCGATCGCCCAGTTGACGAGGGAGGTCAGCGCCATGGCGACAACGAGCATGATGATGAGCGCCGCCGCGACCGACGCGATGCCGAGCCAGAGCGTGACGATCAGGAAGGTGATGAGCGCGATGAAGGCCGACACCATGAACACGTCGCCATGGGCGAAGTTCACCATGCCGATGATGCCGAACACCATCGTGTAGCCGATGGCGATGAGGCCGTAGATTGCGCCCAGCGTGATGCCGTTGATGAGCTGCTGGACGAATTCTTCCATTCGCGCCGCCATTCGTTGAGGATGGCCGCAGCGAGCGCCGTCCTCGGCCGGGCCGCCCCCGCGGTAGCGCCCTAAAGGACCCTCTCCCCGCCGTCGCGTCAAGACAAAGCGGAGCCAGGTGCGACCGTTTTGTTCCAGCAATCCCCGGTTTCGTGTCTTTCGCCAGCGCACCCGTCAGGCCATCTATCCGCCAACACGGTTCAAGACGCGCACCTGCGGAGGAAGCCCATGAATAAACCCGCTGATCCGGCGGCGAGCCCGACGGGCGGCCGGACCAAAGCCGAAGACTATATCGGTGCGCCGAACCGGCCGTTTACCGGGGCCGAATATCTCGAAAGCCTGCGAGACGGCCGCGAGGTCTATGTCTATGGCGAGCGCGTCGCCGACGTCACGACCCATCCGGCGTTCCGCAACGCGGCCCGATCCATCGCCAAGCTTTACGATGCGCTGCATGACCCGGCGACCAAGGACGTGCTGACCTGTCCGACCGACACCGGCAACGGCGGCTACACCCACAAATTCTTTCGCGTTGCTCGCAGCCGCGAGGACTTGATCGGCCAGCGCGACGCCATCGCGGCTTGGTGCCGCATGTCGTACGGCTGGATGGGACGGACGCCCGACTACAAGGCCTCGCTGATGAATACGCTCGGGGCCAATCACGCCTTCTACGAGAAGTTTTCCGCCAACGCGCAGGCGTGGCATCGACGGGCGCAGAACCATGTCCTGTTCATGAACCACGCCATCGTCAATCCGCCGGTCGATCGCGCCAAGGCGGCAGACCAGGTGAAGGACGTGTTCATCACCATCCAGAAGGAGACGGATGCCGGCATTTACGTGTCCGGCGCCAAGGTAGTGGCGACGTCATCCGCGCTCACCCACTACAATTTCCTCGGCCAGAACGCCGCGATGCCGATCAATGATTCCGATCTTGCGGTGATGTTCATCGCGCCGATGAACGCGCCGGGCGTCAAGCTGTTCTGCCGCGCGTCCTACGAGATGATGGCGAGCGTCATGGGGACGCCGTTCGACTATCCGCTGTCGTCACGCTTCGACGAGAACGACGCCATCTTCGTGTTCGACAACGTGCTGATCCCCTGGGAGGACGTGCTGCTCCACCGGGACATCGAGAAGATCAAGGTCTTCTACCCGCGGTCGGGCTTCCTCAACGGCTATCAGTTCCAGGGCTGCACGCGGCTCGCGGTCAAGATGGACTTCATGGTCGGTATCATTGCCAAGGCCTTGCGCGCGACCGGCGCCGAAGAATTCCGCGGCAACCAGGCGATGCTCGGCGAGATCATCGCGTGGCGCAATCTGTTCTGGGCGATCTCCGATGCTATGGCGATGAATCCGGTGCCGTGGGTCGGCGATACCGTGCTCCCCAACGCGCAGTCCGGCGCAAGCTATCGGGTATTCGCCGGCGACGCCTACGGCCGCGTCAAGGAGATCGTCGAGAAGATCGTCGCTTCCGCGCTGATCTATCTTCCGTCCTCGGCCAAGGATTTCGAGAACCCGGAGATCGACAAGTATCTGTCCCGCTATGTCCGCGGCTCCCATGGCATCGGCTACCGCGAGCGCATCAAGATCATGAAGCTGCTGTGGGACGCGGTCGGGACCGAATTCGGCGGCCGCCATGAACTCTACGAGATGAATTACGCCGGCAACCACGAAGACATCCGCATCCAGGCGATGTGGAACGCGCGCGGCTCGGGCGCGCTCGATCGCATGATCGCTCTCGCCGACGCCTGCATGGCCGACTATGACGAGCATGGGTGGAAAGACCCGACCTGGATCAACCCGGACGACGTATCCCATTTTGGCGGCGCTGGCGCCGGAGCGGGCAAGCGCGCGGCGGAGTAGGCGCGAGACACGCTGTCGAGCGCGGATGAGCCGCGATATCCGGTCCGGCGGCAATGTTGTCCTCGACCATTCCGTGTGTCGCTGCGCTCATGCGGGCTATGCACAGGGCCCGCGCACGATCGCCAATTCCCTTCTGCGGCGGCGATGTACTATCGTTGCTGCGATGAGTTGGATTGACGATCAGCGCCCGGACGACGCCATGGCGGGCGCCTTTGAGGCGATCGGGCCGGCGCCGGTCGTCGCCGTCGCGGCACCGCTGTTTCGCGAGGCGATGAGCAGGCTCGGCGCTGCCGTCCACGTGGTGACGACTGCCGGCCCAGGCGGCAAGACCGGGTTTACGGCAACCGCTGTCTGCTCGGTCTCGGACGCGCCGCCGACGCTTTTGGTCTGTCTCAATCGTCGCAGCCAGGGCGGCCCGATTTTGCGCGAGAACAAGGTGTTCTGCATCAACACGCTGGGCGCCGAGCACGAATCGATCGCCGACGTTTTCGCCGGCCGTACGGGCGCAGTCATGGCCGAGCGGTTCTCTGCGGGCTCATGGAGCGTGCTGAAGACCGGAGCGCCTGTGCTCGGCGAGGCAGTCGTCGCTTTCGATTGTCGAGTCGTGGAGATCAAGGCGGTGGCGAGCCACAACGTCATCTTCGGCGCCGTCGAGGATGTGAGACTGGGCTCGCCCGGACCTGCACTCGTCTATCACGACCGCGCCTATAAGCGCGTCTAGGACTAAAAGCCTGCGTTGCCCGAAATTTATGCCTGCCTTAATTGGTCGCGGTGCCGCAATCAGCGGGAACGCAATGCTGGCGCGAGCCGTTATTCAATCCCCAGCTGGAATCTTTGATGGCCCGAACTCGATTGCTTCACCCAAACGGGGCATCGCTTCATCCATTCGCAACCCAGTTGGGCAAACTGGAGTATGATCATGAACCAGAACCCGCAGAATCCGCAGCACGGCCAGAAGCCGGGCCAGCACGAGGACGACGAGCATCGCCGTCAGCAGGGCGGCCAAGGCGGCCAGGGCGGTCAGCAGCGCCAGGGCGGCGAGCAGAAGCCCGGGCAGCAGGGCGGTGGCCAGAAGCCCGGCCAGCAGGGCCAGAATCCTGGCCAGGGCGGCCAGCACGGCGGAGATCGCGGTCGGTAATTGACGTTAAGAGTGCGAAGAATCGCGCTTCGGGAGCCCCGCCCACCGGCGGGGCTCTTGATTCACGGCCAGCCTCCACAGAAGAAGCGGGGAAACTCGATCGCAAAGCGCGTGCCGGAGCGCGAAATGCGCTAAAATATCTTGATGCAGCTAAGCGCGACTTTACCGCTTTTCCATCTTTACGGTGATCCGCCGGACGACCAGGCGTTCGACTTCATCCACATTGAAACAATCTCGTCGCGATCATCCGTCCACGACTGGACCATCCGCGCGCATCGCCATCGCAATCTGTTTCAGATCCTGCTGATCGTCCGCGGCGGCGGCGAGATGACATTCGAGGCGCAGGTCATCGCGTTCGACGCGCCGGCGGCGATCATCATCCCCGCGACCATCGCACATGGCTTCCGGTTCCGTGCCGCCATGACCGAAGGCTGGGTGCTGACGTTCACGGAAGACGTGGCCCGCGCCTTGGGCGAGCGCTCCGGCGAAGCGCTGTCACGGCTGCGCGCGCTTGCCGCCGATCCGGTCGTTCCGCTGATCGGCGAGGCCGAGGTCGAGCGGATCGGCCGACTATGCGCTGACCTTCATGAGGAGCGTTTCCTCGCGCGCGACGGATATCGCTTTGCGATGCGCGGCTATCTTGCGTTGATCGCGATCAGCGTCGCGCGGCTTGCGGCGAGCCGCGCTCGCACCGGCGCGGCCACGCTCATACCGGCTGATCCGACGGTCGATGCGCTGCGCTATCTGGTCGAGGAGCATTTCCGCAGGGAGCGCCAGTTATCGTTCTATGCCGACAAGCTCGCCATGACGCCCGACCGCCTCAACGACCACGTCAAACGCGCTGTAGGCGTCACCGCAGGCCACATGATTCGCCAGCGCGTGCTCACCGAAGCCAAGCGCCAGCTCGTCTTCACCAACCAGCCGATCCACGAGATCGCCTACGATCTCACCTTCGCCGACCCCTCGCACTTCGCTCGTTTCTTCCGCAAACAGACCGGCACGACGCCCCAGGCATTCCGCGAGCAGGGCGGCGGGTGATTGCGTTCCGCATTGCCTCAGCCGCCGGTCATGTCCTGCGGCGTGAAGGTCAGATCGAGCACCTTCCATTCGTCGTACTTGTCCACTGGCAGCATGTTGTAAGGCTGGCATGTACGCAGCGCGTTGACGGCGGTGGCGAGCAGCGCCGGCCCCTTCGCCGACGCGCTGCCCTCGATCAGGACCGGCGCAGCCGCGAGCGTGCCGTCCTGATTGAGGCCAACGCGCAGAACGATGCGCACCTTGTCCACCGTGCTGACATCCGCCGGCAGGCTCGAGCACGTTTTAAGGCGAGATCGGAACGCGGAGCGAACCGAGTTGTCGAGCTTCGCGGTGTCATACGCCTGCGCGTCGAAACCGCCGCCGAGACGGCCGCCGGGAAGCGTCAGCGGCATGCCGAACATGTTCCCGATCCCGGCTTTGTCCGTCTCCTTGTCGGTCTGAGGTGACTGCGACTCGGGGGATTGTGTCGGCGGCACTTGCGATGGCGACTGCGGCGGCGTCAGAAAGGCCGACGGTGGTGGCGGCGGAAGCACCGAAGGCGGCTTCGCAGCCGGTGGCACTGAGGGTTGAACACTTGCCTGACGGACGTTGCGCTGTTCCTTCGGCCGAGGTTCTGGCGCTGCCTGTTTCGTCTGTTGTTGCGATTTGGGCGGAGGAGCCTCGGGAGGCGCGGCATTCGCGCTTTCGGTTTTCTCGCCCGCGCCGAATTTCTCGCTGGAAAAGTCGGGCAGCGGCGGCGTTTCAGCAGCCGCCTCCTTTGGAGGCTCCGGGACTTCGTCGGGAGTGACAATGTCCACTGTGACCGACTCTACGGGCGCTTCCGCGAACGGGTTCGCGCCGGCATAAAAAATGCCGAGCAGCAAAGCCGCGACGTGACCGCTTCCGGATATGGCAAAATAGGAGCGCATCAGTAGCCCGATTATCCCCCTCCAACAACTGATGCCGTCGCCAGCATAGCGGGTGGAGACGCCGAGTGCTGACTTTTTTTGCCAAAGGAGCGCGGCTTTTTATGCCTTACCGCTGACCTCCGCTACGATGGTACCGGCCTCTTTGAAAGCATGATTGCCGGCCGGGACGCCGCAATAGGCCGCCTGCTGCAGGATGATTTCCTTGATGTCGTCGGGTGAAAATCCGCCGATCGTCAGGGCCGCGCGCACATGCAGCTTGAACTCGTCCCATCGGCCGAGAGCGATCATGGTACCGATGACGAGGATACGGCGGGTGCGTTCGTCGAAATGCGGGCGCGTCCAGATCTCGGCCCACGGCGAGCGGGTGATCATTTCCTGAAATTCGGCATTGAAGCTTGTCTTGCTGGCTTCGCCGCGATCGACCCAGGCATCGCCGAGCACCTTGCGGCGCATTTTCATTCCCTGCGCGTATCGTTCTTTCTCGTCCATCGCTGCCTCTCCTTGGGTGTCCGCGTCGGCGCGCGGCTCCCGATCAAGCTAAGAAGCCGAGAACCGACGCCGTGAATCCATCGGTCTGTTCGACATTGGAGATGTGGCCGGCGTCGAGCAGCGTCAGCGCCGCGCCTGGAATATGGGCCTGGATGTACTTCGCGCCCTCGACCGGCGTTGCCACGTCGTAGTTCCCCGCGATCATCAGCGTAGGCGCCTTGATCTTCGGGAGGAGGTCGCGATGATCCATGTCGCGGACGGCCTCGCAGCAGCCGATGTAGCCCGCGACCGGTGTCGTCAGCATCATCTCCTTCATGCGGGCGATGGTGGCCGGCTCGCGCGCGATGAAGCCTTCGCTGAACCAGCGACCCATCGTAGCCTCCGCGATCGGCGCAATGCCGTTCTTGCGTGCGGCCGCAGTGCGCTCGTTCCACGGGTCCTTGACCGGATAGTAGCAAGCGGTGTTGGCGAGCACGAGCCGGCGGACTCGGGTCGGCGTGTTGGCGCCGAGCCACTGGCCGACCATGCCGCCCATGGAGAGGCCGCACCAATCGACCGTCTCGATGCCGAGATGATCGAGAATGCCGAGAACGTCGCGGCCGAGCCGTTCCATCGAATAGGGTCCGGGCGGAGCATCGGACTTGCCATGGCCGCGGCGGTCATAACGCACGAGCCGGAAGCGTTCGGTGAACGGTTTCACCTGCGGCGCCCACATGTCGAGCGTGGTGCCAAGGGAATTCGACAACATCAGGACCGGCGCGTTGGCGGCGCCTGTCACTTCGACATTGAGCTTGCAGCCATCCACCTCGATCAACGGCATTGTATTTCTCTGCTCCGGTCATCTGCTTCCTCTGCATAGCCGCCCGCCGCGCCGCCGCCAACAGCCCTTTCCAGAGCGGCGCCAAGGTTATAAGTGCTAGGTTTGCGGGCTCGCGCGATGGAGACGGCGTAATGGCAATGACGATGAACGGCGAGGTGCAGCTTGCGGCGCCGCGAAATGTGGTCTGGGAGAAGCTCAACGATGCGGAGGTGCTCAAGCAATGCATTCCGGGCTGCGAGGAGCTTAACAAAACATCCGACACCGAATTTCAGGCCATCGCCACCATCAAGATCGGTCCGGTGAAAGCCAAGTTCAAAGGCCGCGTCCATCTTAGCGATCTCGATCCGCCCAACGGCTACAAGATTTCGGGCGACGGAGAAGGCGGGGTCGCTGGATTCGCCAAGGGCGCCGCGACCGTCAAACTCTCCGACAAGGATGGCGGCACGCTGCTTAGCTATGATGTCGAATCGCAGATTGGCGGCAAGCTCGCTCAGCTTGGTCAGCGCCTGATCCAGGGGACAGCGAAGAAGCTTGCCGACGATTTCTTCGCCAAGTTCGCGGCTGCGGTCGCAGCGGGTTGAGTGGTGCGCTGATTGGGAAATTTGCTAACGGCTGCGTGATGTCGTGTCGCACCCGCGGGCGATCAGGGCGATCGCGAATGCGTGATCCGTGCATTTTTGACATTCTGCGGCGCCAAACCGCTCACTTGACCCAGGGCAGCCGGGCAGGGCACATTCGGCCCGTTCCACGGGAATAAGGGCCGGCAAGCGGCCATGCCCCGTTCCGCCGGCGCTGCCGGCATTTAATTCTGTTCGATCCGCAAATACGGAGGGTACCATGCCTGCCGTTTCGCTGACGGTGAACGGCAAAACCGTCAACGCCAACGTCGATCCGCGCACCTTGCTTGTGCAGCTGTTGCGCGAGCATCTTCGCCTGACCGGCACCCACGTGGGCTGTGATACCTCGCAGTGTGGCTGCTGCGTCGTCCATGTGGACGGCAAGGCGATCAAGTCCTGCACGATGCTGGCATTGCAGGCGGAAGGCACACAGGTGCTCACCATCGAGGGGCTCGCAACGGGAGAAAAGCTCCACCCGATGCAGGAGGCATTCCGCGAGAATCACGGACTGCAATGCGGCTTCTGCACCCCCGGCATGATCATGACCGCGGTCGACATGGTCAATCGCCTCGGCCACGACCTCGAGGAGCGCACGATTCGCGAAGAGCTCGAGGGCAACATCTGCCGCTGCACCGGCTACCACAACATTGTGAAAGCGATCGCCGCCGGCGCCAAGGCCATGGGCGGCGGTGATCACGCGCGCAAGGCGGCCGAATAGAGCCGCCTGCGCTGACTGTCTCGCAACGGAGGAGACGTCATCATGGGTGCAGCAGGTATCGGCGCCTCGGTTCGGCGCATCGAGGACTTCCGTTTCATTACCGGCAAGGGCCAATACACCGACGATATCAACCGCCCCGGTCAGGCCTGCATCTACTTTGTCCGTTCTCCGCACGGCCACGCGAAGATCAAGGCAATCGATGTGCGGGCCGCGGCTGGAATGCCGGGCGTTCTCGCCGTCCTCGCCGGTGCGGAGCTTGCGGCCGACAAGATCGGGAATCTGATCTGCGGCTGGATGATCCACTCCAAGGACGGCTCGCCCATGAAGATGGCGGCCCATCCAGCGATCGCGAGCGACAAGGCCTGCTTTGTCGGCGACCCCGTCGCTGTCGTCGTGGGTGAGACGCTCGCGCAGGCGCGCGACGCTGGCGAGAAGATCAAGGTGGATTATCAGGTGCTGCCGGCGGTTGCTGATCCGGCAAAAGCGCAGGCCAAGGACGCGCCGCTGATCCACGAGATCGCGCCGCATAACACGATCTATCAATGGCATCTCGGCGACGCCAAAGCGGTCGATCAGGCGTTCAAGACGGCCAAGCACGTGACGAAGCTCGACATCGTCAACAACCGATTGGTCCCGAATGCCATGGAGCCGCGCGCCGCGATCGGCGAATACGATCCGGGCACCAGTCATTTCACCTTGTGGAATACGACGCAGAATCCTCACGTGGCGCGGCTCGTGATCGCGGCCTTCGTAGGCATGGCGCCGGAGCACAAGCTGCGTGTGATCGCGCCCGACGTCGGCGGCGGTTTCGGCTCGAAGATCTTCATCTATCCAGAAGAGGTGGTGTGTCTGTGGGCCGCCAAGAAAGTCAGCCGCCCGGTGAAATGGGTCGCGGACCGCAGCGAATCCTTCCTCGCCGATGCCCATGGCCGCGATCACGTCACTCACGCCGAGCTCGCCCTTGATGTCACCGGCAAGATCGCCGCCATGCGGGTGAAGACCGTCGCCAATATCGGCGCCTACATGTCGACCTTCTCGTCGTCGGTACCGACCTATCTCTACGCGACGCTGTTGTCCGGCCAATACGACATCCCGCACATTTATTGCGAGGTCGACGCCGTCTATACCAACACCGCGCCGGTCGATGCCTATCGCGGCGCCGGACGGCCGGAGGCAACCTTCGTCGTCGAGCGGCTGATCGAGGTGAGTGCGCGCGAGCTCGGCATCGAGCCGGCAGAGCTGCGCCGCAAGAACTTCATCAGCAAATTCCCGCACCAGACGCCGGTGATCATGATGTACGACGCCGGCGACTATAACGCGTCGCTCGTCAAGGCGATGGAGCTTGCCGACGTCAAGAATTTCGGAAAGCGCAAGCGCGAGTCGGAGCGGCACGGCAAACTGCGCGGACTCGGTTTCTCCACCTACATCGAGGCGTGCGGCATCGCGCCGAGCCAGGCCGTCGGTTCGCTCGGCTGCGGGGTCGGTTTATGGGAATTGGCCGAGGTGCGCGTAAACCCGACGGGCAGCGTCGAGGTGCTGACCGGCACCCATAGCCACGGCCAGGGGCACGAGACGACGTTCGCGCAGCTCGTGTCCGAGCGGCTCGGTATTCCGATCGACAACGTATCGGTCGTGCATGGCGACACCGACAAGGTGCAGTTCGGCATGGGCACCTACGGCTCCCGCTCAGGCGCCGTCGGCATGTCTGCGATTGTCAAGGCGCTCGACAAGATCGAGGCCAAGGCGAAGAAGGTCGCTTCTCATATGCTGGAAGCGGCCGAGAGCGACATCGTGTTCAAGGATGGCAAGTTCACGGTCGCCGGCACCGACAAGTCTGCGGCCTGGGGCGATGTGGCGCTCAATGCCTACATTGCTCACAAGTTCGTCGGCGCCGAGCTTGAGCCCGGGCTCAAGGAAGGCGCGTTCTACGATCCGACCAATTTCACATTCCCCGCCGGCTGCCACATCTGCGAGGTCGAGATCGACCCGGACACCGGAGCCACACATATCGCCAACTGGGTTGCGGTCGATGATTTCGGGACCGTGATCAATCCGATGATCGTCGAAGGCCAGGTCCACGGCGGCATCGCGCAAGGCGTCGGCCAGGCGATGCTGGAGGGCGCGGTCTACGACGGCAGCGGCCAGCTCGTCACCGGTTCGCTTATGGATTACACCATGCCGCGGGCCGACGACCTGCCGTCATTCCGGGTTGACACGACGGTGACCAAATGCCCGTCCAATCCGCTTGGCATCAAGGGCTGTGGCGAGGCCGGCGCGATCGCCGCTCCCGCTGCGGTCATGAACGCCATCACGGATGCGGTCGGTATCGAGGATATCGCGATGCCGGCTTCGCCTGAGATTGTTTGGGCCGCGATTCAAAAGGCCCACGTCAGGCGCAAAGCCGCGGAGTGAGATTTTTCCTGGAAGTGATTCCAGGCGAGCGAAGAGATGAAGGAGACTCGCGATGTATAACTTCACCTATCACCAAGCGAGCGGGCTGCGTCAGGCCACGAACATGCTCGGCAAGTTCGAGGAAGCGAAGCTGCTTGCCGGCGGCCAAACCTTGCTGCCGACCATGAAGCTGCGGCTCGCCTCGCCGGCGCACATCATCGATCTCAACAAGATCGAGGGCCTCAACACGATTGAGCTCAAGGGCCGCAATGTCGTGATCGGGGCGATGACGCGCCACGCCGACGTCGCGAATTCGCCCGTCGTGCAGCAGAACATTCCCGCGCTCGCCGCGCTCGCGCACATGATCGGCGATCCGGCGGTGCGTCATCGCGGCACTATCGGCGGGTCAGTGGCCAACAACGATCCGAACGCGGACTATCCGGCCGCGTGCTTGGGGCTCGCGGCAACCATCGTGACCTCCAAGCGCAAGATCATCGCCGACGACTTCTTCAAGGGATTGTTCGAGACGGCGCTCGAACCGGACGAGATCATCACAAAAGTGAGCTTCCCGGTGCCCAAGAAGGCGGCGTATCAAAAGTTCCGCAATCCGGCGTCACGCTTTGCTCTCGTCGGTGTGTTCGTTGCGAAGCGCCCGTCGGAGATCCGCGTTGCGGTGACGGGCGCGGGCGCATCAGGTGTATTCCGAGTTCCGGCGTTCGAAGAGGCTCTCAAGAAGCGCTTCTCGCCGAAGTCGCTCGAAGGGCTGTCGATCCCGGATACCGGGCTTTCGAGCGACATTCACGGCAGTGCCGAATATCGCGCCCATCTTGTCGGCGTGCTGGCGCGTCGCGCCGTCGCCGCCGCAGGCTGATCAGCTCCGCTAGATTTTGTGAGGTTCGGAATGAAGCATGTTTCCAGGCGTGCCCTCTCGGCACTCGCCATCGGTTCAGTGCTGGCGCCAACTTTTGCTGCCATCGTGCCGGCAGCAGCTCAGGCAGGTAAAACAGTGACCACACCCTCAGGCTTGAAAATCACCGACAGCAAAGTTGGCACCGGAGCTTCGCCGCAGCCGGGGCAGACCTGCGTCATGCATTATACCGGCTGGCTCTATGAGGGCGGCGCCAAGGGCAAGAAGTTCGACAGCTCGGTCGATCGCGGCCAACCGTTCGAGTTTCCGATCGGCAAGGGCCGGGTGATCGCCGGCTGGGACGAAGGCGTCGCCACCATGAAGGTTGGCGGCAAGCGCACCCTCATCATTCCGCCCCAGCTCGGCTACGGAGCGCGCGGCGCCGGCGGCGTCATCCCGCCCAATGCCACGCTGATTTTCGACGTCGAACTGCTCGGCGTTAAGGGCTAGTTCGCTCGGGTGGACGGCCGGCGCGATCGGACCTATATCCTGGGGCGAAAGGCTTTTTCGTGACCGATCTCCCCAAATCCATCGACGATACGCTTTCGCTGCTCGGGTCCGCTTCGTATCTCGCCGATCGCTCGCTTGCGACCGTGCTGTTCCTCGCACTTCGAATGGGCCGGCCGCTCTTCCTTGAAGGCGAGGCGGGCGTCGGCAAGACCGAAGTTGCCAAGGTTCTGTCCTCGGCGCTGCACCGGCGTTTGATCCGCCTGCAATGCTACGAGGGGCTCGACGTCGCGAACGCGGTCTATGAGTGGAACTACGCTGCCCAGATGATCGCGATCCGGGTCGCCGAAGCGGAGGGGGCAGTCGACCGGGAGCAGCTTTCCCACGACGTGTTCTCGGAAAGTTTCCTGGTCAAGCGGCCGCTGCTGCAGGCGCTCGAGCCTGACATTGCCGGGCCGCCGGTGCTGCTGATCGACGAACTTGACCGCACGGACGAGGCTTTCGAGGCGTTCCTCCTCGAGGTGCTCGCTGATTTCCAGGTCACGGTCCCGGAGCTCGGCACCATCAAGGCCGCTCATCCGCCGATTGTGGTCATTACGTCGAACCGCACCCGCGAAATTCATGACGCGCTGAAGCGGCGCTGCCTCTACCATTGGATCGGCTACCCGAACGCGGAGCGCGAGCTTGCGATCGTGCGTGCCAAGGTACCGGGCATAGCGGCGCGGCTGTCGCGCGAAATCGTGATGTTCGTGCAAGCGCTACGTCGCGAGGATTTGTTCAAATCGCCCGGCGTTGCCGAGACGCTCGATTGGGCGAGCGCGTTGACCGAGCTCGATGCGGTTGCGCTCGATCCCGCCACGGTCTCCGATACGCTTGGCGTGCTCCTCAAGTATCAGGACGATATCGCGCGCATCGAGGGCTCGAAGGCCAAGGAACTGATCGACGGCTTGCGCGCGGAGCTGCGCGCCGCGGAGTGAGTTTCTTTGATGGCATCTCCCGCGCCCCCACCCGACGCGCTGCGCGCGTCGACCTCCCCCGCAAGCGGGAGAGGTGAAAGCGCTGATGGCCGGCTCGCGGAGAACATCCTTTATTTCGCGCGGGCACTGCGGGCAGCCGGCGTTCCGGTCGGGCCCGGCGCGATCCTCGATGCGCTCGAGGCAGTGAAGGCCGCGGGCGTCGGCGAACGCGCCGATTTCTACTGGACGCTGCACGCCGTGTTCGTGAAAAAACACGAGCACTCATTGCTGTTCGACCAGGCCTTCAAGATATTCTTTCGCAAGCGCGGCTACCTCGATCACATGATGGCGATGATGACGCCGCAGGTGCCCGGCGCGACGCAAAAGCCGCAGGCCGGATCGGCGCGCGTGCAAGAAGCGCTGTTCGAAGGCCTCAAGAACAAGCTCAAGCCCGAGGAGCGCGAGATCGAAATCGATCAGCGCCTCACCGTGTCCGACCGCGAGCTGTTGCAGAAGAAAGATTTCGCCCAGATGACCGCGGCCGAGATCGCGCTCGCCAAGGAGGCGATCAGGCACATGGTGCTGTCCCTCGACGAGGTAAAGACGCGCCGTCTCGCGCCGGACCGTCATGGCCGGATCGTCGATATTCGCCGCACGCTGCGCGCCAGCATGAAGGCCGGCGGCGCTCTGATCGATCTCAACTATCGCGGGCCGACGACGAAGCTGCCGCCGATCGTGGCGCTCCTCGATATTTCCGGCTCGATGGGCGAGTACACGCGGCTGTTCCTCCATTTCCTCCATGCGGTCACCGATGCGCGGAAGCGCGTTCATTCGTTCCTGTTCGGCACCCGTCTCACCAATGTTACCCGCGCGCTGAAGGCCAAGGACCCGGACGAGGCGCTTGCCGCCTGCTCGGCTTGCGTTGCCGACTGGTCCGGCGGCACCCGCATTGCGTCGTCGCTTGCCGCTTTCAACAAGCAATGGGCGCGGCGCGTGCTGTCGGGCGGGGCGATCGTGCTTCTGATCACCGATGGCCTCGAACGCGACCCCGATGATCGCCTAGCGTTCGAGATCGACCGGCTGCATCGCTCGTGCCGGCGGCTGATCTGGCTCAACCCGCTGTTGCGCTTCGAAGGCTTCGAGGCCAAGGCGCGCGGGGTCCAGACCATGCTGCCCTATGTCGACGAGTTTCGTCCGGTCCACAATCTCGCCAGCATCGCGGACCTGTGCCGGGCGCTGTCCGGCACTGCCGGCCGGGGCGCCCGCGATGTCGGCGACCCGAAGGCATGGCTGCAACGCGTGGCCTAGCGCGGGCCGTAGGTGCAGTGGCGAAGCGTGTTGCGCCGTTGTGCCGTGCTCGCCATGAACTGACGGCATACGCTCCGCTATTCCGCGCCACTGGCCTATTTCGGGGAAAATCACCATATTGCGGGCCTGAACCCTGCAAGACAGGAGATTCCCCCATGATCGCGACCGACGAAGACATTCTCAAAGCCGCCGAGGACTGGCGCAAAGAGGGCCGCGGTGTCGCGCTCGCGACCGTAGTGGAAACCTGGGGATCAGCGCCGCGGCCGGTCGGCTCGAACCTCGTCATCGATACCGATGGTAATTTCTTGGGCTCGGTTTCGGGCGGCTGTGTCGAGGGCGCGGTCGTGACCGAGGCGCTCGATGTGATCGACAGCGGCAAGCCCAAGATGCTGGAGTTCGGCGTCGCCGACGAGACCGCCTGGAAGGTCGGCCTGTCGTGCGGCGGCACCATTAGGGTATATGTGGAGAAGGTCGAGTAAGCCCGACGTCTCGCGGGTAGGGTGGGCAAAGCGAAGCGTGCCCACACCGATTTCTTCCTTATCGAGCGGTCCGGGGATTGGTGAGCACGCTTCGCTTTGCCCACCCTACGAATGACGTGGAAGTTCCTATGCGCCTCGATATTCTCAAATCGCTCAATGCCGAACGTGCCACCCGTCGCGCGGCGATCGTTGTTACGGACATCGAGTCCGGCAATCAACGTTTCGTCGCGGCTACTGCGGTCGCCGACGATCCGCTGCGCGAGGTCTTGGAGGCGCATCTGCGCACCGGTAAGAGCGGCATGGAGGAGACGCCGCAGGGCCGCGTTTTCCTCACCGTCCACGTGCCGCCGCCCCGTCTCGTCGCGATCGGGGCGGTGCATATCAGCCAAGCGCTCGCGCCAGTCGCGAAGCTCCTCGGCTACGACGTGATCATCGTCGATCCTCGCACGGCATTCGCGAGCGTGGAGCGTTTCCCGGACGTGAAGATGATCGCCGAATGGCCGGACGTGGCGCTGCCGCCGCTCAACATCGATCGCTACACGGCCTTCGTTGCGCTCACCCATGATCCCAAGATCGACGATCCGGCGCTGCTCCACGCGCTCGCGCGCGACTGCTTCTACATTGGCGCGCTTGGGTCTCGGAAAACCCATGCCCGGCGGGTGGAGCGCCTCAAGGCCCAAGGCGTGACGGACGCTGCAATCGCGCGCATTCACGCTCCGATCGGCCTTCCCATCGGGGCGGTGTCGCCGCCGGAGATCGCCGTTTCCATCATGGGCGAGATCACGGCGTCGCTGCGGCTTCCCGCCGAGCGGCTTGCGGCGAGCCGGCCTGAGCGCGCCGTTGCGGGAGCTGCCTGATGAAATTCGGCCCGGTTGCGCCCGCGGATGCGATCGGCGGCATCGTTGTCCACTCGATCCGCAAGAGCGGACTCGTGCTCAAGAAGGGCACGGTGGTCGGCGAAGCCGAAAGCGCGGCGCTCACCGCGGCCGGCATCAAGGCGATTACGGTTGCCCGCGTTGAACCGGGCGATGTGTCGGAGGATGACGCTGCGGCCGAGCTTGCGGCAGCGGTCGCGCGCGAGGGCGTGCGCGTCGATCGCGCCTTTACGGGCCGCGCCAATCTGTTTGCCGAAACCGCGGGCGTGGTCGTCGTCGAGGAAGGCGGCATCGATCGCTTCAACGAGATCGATCCCGATATTACGCTTGCGACGTTAGAAGCGTTTGCGCCGGTCGTCCCCGGCAAGATGATCGCAACGGTAAAAATCATCCCGTTCGCGATCGCCGCCGCAGCGCGTGACAAGGCGCTCGCCGTCGCGCGGGACGCGGCGCCGCTGGTGCGTGTCGCGCCGTACGTGATTCGCAAGGTCGGTGTCATTTCGACCATGCTGCCGGGTCTGTCCGAGAAGGTCATCGAGAAGACGCTGCGGGTGACGCAGGACCGCCTTGCGCCCGCAGGCGCCGCGATCGTCGCGGAACGGCGGGTGCCGCACGAAACTGCTCCGCTCGCGCGCTCTCTCGATGAGGTGCTCAAGGCCGGTGCCGAGCTGGTCATCGTGTTCGGCGCGTCCGCCATCGCCGACCGGCGCGATGTAATTCCCGCGGCCGTCGAGGCCGTCGGCGGCACGATCGAGCATTTCGGGATGCCGGTCGATCCCGGGAACCTGATGCTGGTGGCGAACGCCCACGGCCATCCGGTGCTGGGCGCGCCCGGATGCGCGCGCAGTCCGCGGGAGAACGGCTTCGACTGGGTGCTGTCGCGCCTGCTCTGCGGCTTGCCGGTGCGCCGGCGTGACATCACCGGCATGGGCGTCGGCGGTCTGTTGATGGAGATCGTCACCCGCCCGCAGCCGCGCGCGAGCGAGGTGAAGCCGGGCCGCCGCCTTGCGGCGATCCTGCTGGCGGCGGGTCGTTCAACCCGCATGGGCGGCCCCAACAAGCTGATTGCCGAGATTTCCGGCCGCCCGTTGGTGCGCGTTGCCGCCGAGGAGCTCTTGGCATCGCGGGCGCGGCCGGTCATCGTCGTCACCGGTCATCAACGCGAGCGGGTTGCGGCGGCGCTCAAGGGTCTCGACGTCGTACTGGTGCACAACCCCGATTATGCGGACGGCTTGTCGACATCGCTCAGGGCCGGGATCACCGCGGTGCCCGCCGATGCTGATGGCGCCATCGTCTGCCTCGCCGACATGCCGCAGGTCGACGCCGGCTTGATCGAGCGTCTGCTCGGCGCCTTCGATCCCGAGAAAGGCGCGCTCATCGTCATGCCGACCACCGACGGCAAGCGCGGCAATCCGATGGTGTGGTCGCGGCGTTTCTTCCCTGAGCTTGCGGCTATCGACGGCGACGTCGGTGCGCGGAACCTCATAGCGCAATACCCGGAGGCCGTCGCGGAGGTGCCGGTGACCGGCAAGGCCGCGCTGGTCGACGTGGACACGCCGGACGCACTGATTGCCGTACGCGAGGAGATCGAGCGGGCGTGACATCGTCGCTGGCGCTCTGGCCGGCGCCCCGGCGCAAGACCGCATTGTCGAAACGGCATAGGCGGGTCGACGTTTGCGCGATAAACGAGGTTCAAGACTCTTGGGCGGCTCCGCGACGCCCGCCGGGATGAAACAATGAATGACGTATCAACGCAGCCGGAACTCGCAACTTACGGTGCCGTTCGCGCGCCGACGGAAGCGGCGCGGCGGCGTGCTATCGCGTTTCTTAATTTCGCCCATGCGATCGATCATTTCGTGCTGCTCATCTTTCCTGCGATCGTGATCGGGCTCCAGGTCGTCTACCAGCGGCCCTACGCGGAGCTGATCGCGCTGTCGACCGCGGCGTTCGTGGCGTTCGGCGTGTTCTCGATTCCGGCCGGCTGGCTCGCCGACCGTTGGAGCCGCCGCAACATGATGGCGGTGTTCTATTTCGGCTGCGGCGTTTCGCTCATTGGCGCCGGCCTCGCGCCTTCGTCGACATCGCTTGCAATTGCGATGTTCTTCATCGGCACTTTTGCTGCAATCTATCATCCGGTCGGCATGGCGATGCTGATCGACGTGTCGAAAATGCGCCCGCGGACACTCGCGTTCAACGGCGTCTGCGGCAATCTCGGCGTCACGCTTGCCGCGGGTATTTCGACGACGCTCGCGGCATGGATCGACTGGCGCGCCGCGTTCCTGGTGCCGGCCGCGATCTGCCTCGCGACGGGTGTTGCCTATCTCGCACTGGTCGCCGACGACAGCCATCACATCGGCAAGCGCAAGACCACCGCCGACGTGGTGTTGTCGCCGCGTGCCGCCATGGTGATGTTTGCCTGCTACATCGCGATTTCGCTGGCCGGCGGCCTCACCTTCAACACCGCGCTGATCGCGTTGCCGAAGCTCATCGACGAGCGCGTCGGCGCCGGCGTTCCGCTGGTCGTGGTGGGCTGGCTCGCCACCGGCATCTTCCTCTGTGGTGCTCTGGCTCAGCTCACGATGGGCAGGTTGCTCGAGCGCGTGCCGGCGCATTTTCTGTTCGCCGTTGTTGCCACCGTCCAATTTGCGAGCCTGTTGTGGACTTGGCACGCGAGCGGCGCGGCACTTATTGTGTCGCTCGCCGTTGCGGTCGGCGCGATCTACGCCCAGGTCACGGTCGGCGACATCGTGATCGCGCGCTACACCGCGGATGCGTGGCGAGGCCGCGTCTATGCGGTGCGCTATTTCCTCACCTTCATTTCGTCCGGCATCGCGGTTCAGTTGATCGCGCAGCTTTACGGCCGCGGCGGCTTCGATCTCGTGCTTGCCGCAATCGCGCTCACCGGCTTCACCATGATGGCTGGCGTCTACGGCATGGCAGCGGCCGTCAACGGTGCCGAGATGGCTCATCGCCGCGCCGCGCAGCCCGCGGAATAGAGACCGCGGCCGTAGCCCGGATGAAGCGCAGCGCAATCCGGGGTCAGCGGCTCATCGCAGGTTGGCACGGCAGCCCCGGATTGCGCTGCGCTTCATCCGGGCTACGATTTCACCGCGCGGCTTTGTAATAGCGCCGTAACAGCGTGAAACTCGCTGCGCAGCCAAGAAGCGACAGCACGATTCCAACCCAGATGGGTGCACCGATCGCAAGCAGGGCCGCGGTGGTGATACACGCAGCCGCGCATCCGGCATCCCATCCTCCTTCTGTCGCGATGTGAAAACGCAACACGCAGGGCGAAATCTTCGCCTGGTTGTACACCGCGGTCATTAAAGTCGGGATGTAGAGGGCTACGACGAACGCTCCGAGCGCATTGGCGACGACCGCAAACAGCGGCTCGTTCCAACTCGCCGCGCGAAGGCAGGTCACAACGGTAAGCGAGCCGATCGCGAGCCACACCGCGCGCCTGCCGTGGCCGGCATCGATGAATCGCCCGAGCAAGAGCCCGCTCACCGCGCCGACCAATGCAGCGAGCGCGACGGCGCCGCCATAGGCGCTGAAGCTTTCTCCAAGCGCGAGAAACAACGCCATCTGCCACACGAAGTAAAAGCCAGCCGCAATCCAGCCGTCGGCGGCGAACATCAATATGCCGGGCAGCGCGGCGCGGATGGCGCCAGACACGTCGTCGACGACAGCGACATTCGGCGTACCGAAGATCGGGAGCGCGGCAAGCAGCAGCACCACCGCTGTGGCGTCAAATGCAACCCGCGGCCCGAACGTCGTCAGCGCCCAGCCAGTGGCGAGGGGGCCGATGATCCCCACGACCGCAGCAATTGCTTCGCGCGCGCCGATCTGGTGACCGCGGTGAACGGCATCGCCGAGCGAAGCGAAGTAGGCGTGATAGCAAGTCCAATAGACGGTATCGCCGACGGACGAGATCGCGCACAGCGCCCAAAGCTGCCAGCCGACGCCATGCACCTCCGCCAGCAGGGGATATTGCAGGCCGGTCATCACCGTGCCGGCAATCACCAGCGGCCGCAGCCCCCAGCGCTTAGCCGGCGGAAGAATGAGAGGGCGGATCACGAACCGGCCGGCGACGATCAGGGCAATTGCGGCGAGCACGACCGGCACCGGCACGCCGGCCCGCAGCAGGAACGCCGTGAAGAAGGCGCCGCCACCGCTCAGCGCCAGCGCGTGGATGCCGTAATGCAGATTGAGCAGGTTGACGGTGTCGTTGCGAAAAAAGGCCATGGCACTCCGATGACGAGGCGTCGATGCGCCTCGTGTTTCTCACACCGGCGCGCAAAACAAATTCTCGACCTTGATGCCGAGGCGGGAATGAAGCTCCGCCGCGAGACGCTGGCGGTGGCAGTGGTCCGGGTCGCGCTCATAGCACAACAGGCAGAGCGGCCGCTTGGCTTGCGAAGCAAGCGCGGTCAATTCATCGAGAGCGCGCGCGGCGTCGGGCGTAGCGAGATGGCGCTCGTAGATGCGCAACATGGTCTCCGCATGGCCGCTGCGCGCCGCGAGCCGGCCTTCCTTGGGGGTACCGAGCTTCTGGAGATGCACATACCCGATACCGTGTTGGTCGAGGCCGGCCGCGAGCTGGCGCTTGGAAAACCCGGGCCGCCGTGATGCCGCGACCGCGCGCACATCGATCACGGTTCCGACCTTCGCCGCCGTCAGCGCGTCGAAAAACGCGCTGGGCGTCGATTGCTCGTAACCGATGGTGAAAAGTGGCTTCACGATTTCAGCTTCTCGATGAGGGCCATCGCGGCAGCAGGCGCACGCACTTTGCCCTCGTGAATGAAGTAGACGAAAATATCCTTTGGCTTGGACTTGGATTTCGTCTCTTCGAGGCGAGGCAGGTCGGACGGAGTGCGGCCATCCAGCCACGACTTTAAGCGGCCGGCCCATTCGGCGATCGCCTTCGGTGGATAGCCGGTTTCGATGGTGTCATCGGCTTTTTGCAGACGCAGATACAGAAAGTCCGCAGTTACGTCGGCGATGGCGGGATAGGTCTCGTGCTCGCTGAAGACTACCGCGGTTTCGAATTGGCGCAGCAGGTCAACGAATTCCGGCACAAGGAAGCTGTTGTGGCGCACCTCGACGACATGCCGGAGCTGACGCCCGCCGAATTCTTTGGGCAACTGTTCGAGAAAGCTGCCGAAGTCCGACGCGTCGAATTTCTTGTAGGGCGGAAATTGCCAGAGCAAGGGGCCGAGGCGGTCGCCGAGTTCCAGCACCCCTGAATTGAGGAAATGATCGATCGACTCGCGGGCGTCCTTGAGGTCGCGACGATGGGTTACTCGCTGATGCCCTTTCACTGAGAAAACGAAGCCGTCGGGAACCTCCGACGCCCATTTGCGAAACGTCGCCGGCGTCTGGGTGCGATAGAACGTCCCATTGATCTCGATCGATGCGAGGTGGCTCGCGGCGTAGCTCAGCTCCTGCGCCTGCGGCAATCCCTTCGGATAAAACATGCCGCGCCACGGCGCGAAGGTCCAACCGCCGATGCCGACATGGATGTGATTGGTGGATTGATCGGTCATCGGCTGTTCCAGTCAGCGAGCTGCGCATTCATTGTCTTGAAAACGCCAGAGTTTACTTCCATATTTCGATTTAGACGAGCTTGACGTCAACTGGCGCGCTTGTCTTGCGGCCACGATTTTGAGTGTGTGACGCCGGATGTAAGCGCACCACTCGGACTCGTGGTCGTTCGCGTTTTCAGGCTGTTGTCCTCCCCGACCCGCGCAACAAAGTTTTCTTCCGTCGGGCCATGGCGACATGACGCGCGCGAATTTGCTCGGCCATCATTTCATTTCTGTCGATTTGCAATGATGACCGGAGTTTCACTTGCGCGGGAACCTGTTTTCAGTCATAAGCCGCGTCCTTCGCGCGGTCTCGTGTTTGGGCTTTTGGTCCCGACTGGCGCGGGCTGCTCTGCAGTACCGTGTTCCGCCGCATGGAGACCTCGGGCCGCTACAGGAAACTGTACGGTTCTCAACGCCAGGATAGCTCAGTGGTTAGAGCAGATGATTGATACTCATCGGGTGGCGGGTTCGAATCCCGTTCCTAGCACCAGCCGGTTAAGCTGTCGAAGCTGAACTCCTCAAGGGAACCGGGCGCGTGCTTCAGTCGCGGTCCGGTCGTTTGGCCTAAAAACCTTTCGTCCCGAATCGTCACACCGTGAGATCGGCTATGCGCCGGGGCGGATACCGCCTGCGCAGACGCCGGGTTCGCCGCGGACCGCGTGCGTTTGCGCGCGCGGATGCGTGCGCGCGCGCCCGGATGCCTGCGCCGGCTCAAGCTTTGGCCCGTTGCTCTCGCGAGAAGTCGCGCTCGGAACCCACTGCCCGCTGGCGAAGGCGACCCGTCCGGCATGGTGCCGGTCGGCAATGACAAGGAGAAGTACCGTGAACCGGTCTCTGTTGATGTTGCGCGTCACGGTGAAGGATGGCGAGCGCGCCCTCCTGCTGCGCAACGGCCGGCTCGAGCAGGTGCTCGACCCTGGCCGCCACCGTCTGTTCGATCCGGCGCGTGAACTCACCGCCGAGATCTTCAACGTCGTGCGGGCGGAGTTCCCGGCGGACCGGTACGCCGTGCTCAAGGCGGCGCGTCCGGACCTCGCCGCGGCGCTGTTTGAGGCGGTCGAGACCAAGTCGGGTGAGCTTGCCGTCGTGAGCTACGACGGCCGGCCGGTGCACCTGATGGGTCCGTGGACCACGCGCGTCTTCTGGAAGGTCGCAACCAAGATCGATGTCGAGCGCATCGATGCGGCTGCGTCGCCGAAGGTTGAGCCGCGCCACCTCAAGATGGTGGGCCGTGAGCGCAACGCCTACCTGACCGAGGTCGTGGTGGAGAACCACGAGGCGGGCCTGCTCCACGTCGAGGGCCGGTTCGTCGAGCGTCTCTCGCCGGGTCGGCACTCGTTCTGGGTCGTCGACCGCAAGGTCGAGGTCAAGCGCCTCGATCTGCGTCCGCAGGCGGTCGAGATCACGGCGCAGGAGATGCTGACCAAGGACCGCATCGCGCTGCGGGTCACGCTGACGGCGCTGCGCCGGATCGCTGATCCGGAGATCGCGGTCTCCGCGGTCACGGACGTCGACGCTTGGCTCTACCGGCTCGTGCAGTTCGCGATCCGGGAGTCGATCGCGGCACGCTCGCTCGACGAGGTGCTGTCGGCCAAGAGCGTGCTCGACGCGGAGCTGCGCGCCTACGTGCGCGAGCGCCTCGTCGACACCGGCGTCGAGGTCGCCGAGCTCGGCATCAAGGACGTGATCCTGCCGGGCGAGGTGCGTGACCTCGTCAACAAGGTGGTGGAGGCGGAGCGGACGGCTAAGGCCAACCTGATCCGCCGCCAGGAGGAGACCGCGGCAACGCGTTCGCTCCTCAACACCGCGAAGTTGATGGAGGACAACCCGCTGCTCCTGCGCTTGAAGGAGCTGGAGTCGCTCGAGCGGCTGGTCGAGAAGGTCGGCCGCATCGATCTCCACGCCGGCGACGGCGCGGGCCTCGACGCGCTGCTGACGCGGCTCGTGCGCCTGAAGGCGCCGGAGGCGACGTGAGGCAGAACGCGGTGCTGCGGGTGTGCGCCGATGGTGAGACAAAGAAGAAGGGCCGCCTACGGGCGGCCCTTCGCATGAAGCCGTAAATCTCCGTCAACGGTAATTCCAAATTAAGTGCCGGGATGACGACCACAGCATTAATTCCGGCGATAACGTGTGGTCCTGAGTTGAATTTGCCGTTTGTACGCGCCCGCACCCAAGCCTTGGGCTCGTCCTCCGACAGTACGAGATACGCTAATAAGCTGGAGAGGTGCAGATACTCCGTAACTTTATCGCCGAGGTCGATTGTGACGGTTGATGATCACGACTGGAAAATCTTTAATTCGTGCAACTGAGGGTGACGCCCAAGGTCGGGCTAGAACGTTTAGCCATTCGACTTGGCTTAAGCGATACTCGTGTGAACGCCGATGACCGCTAGAAAGATGAGGTTATGCCGCTGACCATCACCCCGGGCGTTCTGGTTGTAGCGTCGGCCTATCCCGATCCGCCCTTTGACATCATGGAGAGCGGGAAGGCGACCGGATTTGATGTCGAGCTGATGCAAGCGATTTGCGGGGAGCTCGGGCTTTCGCTGCGGCCAACGCGTTACGACGGCGACGATTTCAACGGAATATTCGACGGCCTGGCCAAGCGCACCTGCGACGTAGTCATTTCCGGCACGACCATCACGCCCGAACGCTTCAGGATCGTGCGATTTTCAAAGCCCTATCTCGAATTCAATCAGGGGGTGGCGGTCAATCGCGAAATCTCGCCGCAGGTGGCGACGACGGCCGACCTGCGCGGTCTGACCGCCGCCATCCAATCGGGAAACACCTCCGACATCGTGGCGCGGCGTTTGTTGGCAGAAGGCGCAATCGCGGGGATCAAATACTACCCGTATCATGGCATCGCGGACGCGATCGCTGACCTCGAGGCCGGACGCGTCGGGCTTGTCATCAAGCTTTTCCCGGTCATCTCCTGGCTGGTCCGCGACCGGGCCAAGCTGCGCGTCGCTCTCCAAGTCCCGACCCATGAGCAGCTCGGGATCGCAGTCGCAAAAGACAAAAGCGATCTGTGCAGCGCCATCGACGGAGCCGTTGACAAACTGCGGGCGCGCGGCGAGCTCACGCGTCTTCAGGACCGTTGGTTTCCTGCATCCCGGTGAAATAGAACGGCGCATCACGCAAGGACTCTCTGTTCCTGATGATGCGGCGTTCGTCAGCGCGATCGCCGATGACGTCGAAATCAGGCAATGCCTGTTTCGCCGTCCGCTCCGGCGATGCCGATCGTCATTCGGTTTGGAAAGGCCTTGGAGTCAGTGGTGATGACCAGGCTGAAGCTCAATTTTTTCTGAGCGAAGAAATCCTTGTGTGCTTCGATTGCTGAAACGATTCGTTGCACGGTGTGACTTAAACTGATGATCGCGAGCACCTGCATCGCAACTCGTTCGCCAGCGATGCGGAACGCGGCAATAGTGGCCGCATCGCCGAGACTCCTTTTGAATATCTCACGAACTTCGTGTTCGATTTGATCAGACATTGCAGTCAACCCATAATTCGGCGTAGAGCCTAAGGCCTTGGCATCCTTCAGACCTTAGCATCCTTCCCATCGATCACCGCTATGAAAAGGAACGCTGGCGTGGCGCTCACCTGTCGTTCGCCAAGCAGGGTTGTAAATTCGCCGATGGCGTCGGCATTCTCCGTAACGCGCAAAGGGTGTGGTCAGGGTTAGCGACCCGTTAACCATTTGAAATCACTAACAATCGCAGTAACACCGCCTTATCCTTCATCGATTACGCGTTGACGGATGCCGGAGGTTCGGGGTCGACATGAGTTCCAACCAAACTGACGACCATGCCGCGCCAATTGGGCTGGCCGCTGTGCCGCTTGGCAAGATCATCACCGTCAGCGGCTCCACCGCCACCATGGGAATACTTGCGAGCAGCATGAATGCCGGCGAGGACGCTCGCACCACCGTCTCAAAATGCGTGATGATTCACACCGGCCGATCGAATCTCATCGGCGTGGTTACCGAAATCTCACTGAACCTGCCGCTGTTCGCCAAGGAGGAGGGCTACCGCGCGATCGCCGAGATGGACCTGATGGGTGAGATCAGGGTCAATGAGAACGGCGAGACGCAGTTCTGGCGCGGCGTATCGACCTACCCGACGATCGGCGATGCAGCGACGCTGCTCACCAGTGAAGAATTCCGATTCATTTACAAGAAAGGCGTCGGCACCACCGGCACGATCGGCAAGCTCCAGCAGGACAATACGATCGATGCGCTCGTCAATCTCGACGAGCTTTTGACCAAACATTTCGCCGTGCTCGGCACGACGGGCGTCGGCAAATCGAGCGCCGTCGTCGTCATCCTCAAGGAAGTGCTGGCAGCGCGGCCGGACCTGCGCGTCATCCTGCTTGATGCTCACAACGAATACGGCAAGTGCTTTGGGGACCAGGCGCTTGTTCTCAATCCACGCAACCTCAAGCTGCCGTTCTGGCTGTTCAATTTCGAGGAGATTGTCGACGTCTTCTTCGGGGGGCGAGCCGGCGTCGAGGACGAGGTTGCGATCCTCGCCGAGGTCATTCCGCTCGCGAAGGGCGGCTATCTGCGATACAAGGGTGCGACCGAGCGCTCCACCGTCAAGAGGCCGGAAAATCCGGCAGGATTCACGGTCGATACGCCTGTCCCCTATGTGCTCGCCGACATGGTTGCGCTGATCGACGAGCGGATGGGCAAGCTCGAAAATCGCTCCACCCGCATGACTTATCACAAGCTGATCACCCGCATCGAATCGGTGCGGAGCGATCCACGCTATGCCTTCATGTTCGAGAACGCCAACGTGGGCGGCGACACGATCGCGGAAGTGCTGATCCAGCTGTTCCGTCTGATCCCGAGCGGCAAACCCATGACGGTGATGCAGCTCGCCGGCTTCCCGGCCGAGGTGGTCGACGCCGTGGTCTCGGTGTTGGGCCGGCTCGCATTCGATTTCGGGCTCTGGAGTGACGGCGCGTCACCGCTGCTCTTCGTCTGCGAAGAGGCACACCGGTACGCCTCTGCCGATCGCAATTCCGGCTTCGGTCCGGTCCGCCGCGCGTTTTCGCGCATTGCCAAGGAAGGGCGCAAATACGGTGTGTTCATGGGCCTGATCACCCAGCGTCCCGCCGAACTCGACCCCACCATCTTGTCCCAGTGCAGCACGTTGTTTGTGATGCGCATGTCAAACGACCGCGATCAGGCAATCCTGCGCTCGGCCGTGTCGGATGCCGCCGCCAAGCTTCTTGCGTTCGTGCCTTCGCTCGGCACGCGCGAAACCTTTGCATTCGGCGAAGGCGTGGCGCTGCCGACCCGGATGACGTTTACGATCCTGCCGCCGCAGGCGCGGCCGAGCAACGAAGCGGTCGCCCATTGGCGCCTGCAGCGCGGTACGATCGATCTCGATTTCATCAACTCGGTGGTCGAGCGGTGGCGCGGGACGATGTCGGGAAGCCGACCCAAGCCGGAGACCTCGCCGTTCGAAGCCCAGCTTGCGGAACGCTTCAGCGCCAACACGATGGCGCAAGTGCCACCACCGGCGCCGCCGCCACGGCCGTTGCCTCCATCGAGCCGCGTCGCCCCGACGCTAGTGAAGCCGATGCCATCGCTCAGCCAGCCCGTTTCGCCGCGGCCCGCCCCGGCACCCGTTCAGTCCGGCGTACCCGGCGCGCCATCCGTTCCCTCTCCGTCGGCAGGAATCGCGGCGCCGCCGCTCCAGCCGGCCGGCGCTCCGATATCGGCGCCGCGGCAGGCCGGCATCGACCCCGATCGCTTCAAGATTCTCAAGAAGCCGGTCGCAGGCGTTCAAAGTGCCCCCAGCTCCCCAGAGCCGAATGAGCCTCGGTGATTGCTGCTTTCAATTGCCACCGTAGCTGTTAATGCGGCGCTTCCGATGGTCATGGACAATCCGGCGCTCCATGCAGCAAATGTTTGTTAAGCACTAAATTTAATCGCGTTTTTTGTTTTGCGGGCAATGTAGCCGCGCACTGCGATCAACACGTGTCAATTCGGGCGGGCAATCATCGATCCCACCCCATGGGGCGATCACGACCCCGGCCTACCGATTTAGTCGCGCATGATCGGAATTAAAGTGACGGGACCTGTTCATTAAAGTCGACACGACATCGCATGCGCATCATCTCCTCCAGGCTGGCGCGATACCCACGCGTCACGATTGCTGCCGTCGGCGGTTGTTTTCTCCTGTTGGTGCTGACGTTGTTCGTCCTCGACATGCGCGATCGCTACATCACAGCGGTGGAGCGGGCCCAACAATCGGCTTTGAACTACGCCGAAGTTCTGGCGGAACATACCGCGCGTGCCTTTGAGGCGGTGGACCTCTCGTTGCACGAAGCCCGCCTCATCCGCGCCAACGTTGCGAAGGGATCGGGGGACGATACCGGCGCGCATGCCGCAGGTATCCACGACGCCAATGAACAGCTGCGCCACTTGCAGCAATCGTCACCTTTGCTGGTGTCGATCGGGTGGACCGATGCGGCAGGTAATCTCGAAGCTCACTCGAACGAAGGCGCACCGCCGATTACAAATATCGCGGGACATCCTCATTTCCGAACTCAACGGGACGCGGCCGACCATCTCTATGTCGGGCCTCCCTTCCAATCAGGCGTCGATGGCCGCTGGCTCTCCGCCGTGTCGCGCCGGATCAGCAATGCCGACGGCAGCTTCGCGGGTATCGTCGGTGCCGTGCTTGATCAAACCTATTTTGCCGGCATTTATCGTTCGATCGATCTCGGCAGAAACGGCGCGGTTCTGTTGATGACCCGCGACGGCGCGCCCTTGGTTCGCGAGCCGCCGCTTGAGGGCATTTTCACCAGGAACTATTCCCACGGCCCGCTGCTGTCGCAGCACCTACCAAAGGCTGAGGCCGGATCCTATCAAGGGGTGAGCACCTTCGACGGTGCGACGCGGCTTTTCGGATATCGCGCGGTGAACGGTCTGCCGCTCGTAATCACCGTCAGCTACGATCGTGCCGACGTGCTGGCGCCGTTTTACCGCGATCTTTTCAGGCTCGCGCCGCTCATGGCTGCAGTGGTGCTGATGTTCATGTTCGGCGCCGGGCTGTTGATATGGCAGACGCGCACGCTCGCCCGCAAGACCGATATCCTGGAAGTCACGCTGGAAAACATGGCACATGGCCTGTGCCTGTTCGACAATAATAAGGCGCTGACGCTGTGCAATCGGCGCTATATCGAAATGTACGGTCTCGAGCCTCAACAAATCGCGGGCAGCACGCTGCGCTCCATTCTGGAGGCCCGCAAAATCCCTCAGGAGGAGATTGAGCGGCGGCTGCATCAGGTGAGCCTGCAGCAGCCTTATCATGCCGTTTACGAGGAGGACCATGGGAGGATCATCAGCGTAAACTATCAGCCCGTGCAGGAAGGCGGCTGGGTCGCGATTCATCAAGACATAACGGACCGACGTCGCGACGAAGAGAAAGTTGCGTTCATGGCCCACCACGACGTGCTGACAGGGCTCCCCAACCGCACGTACTTCATCGAGAGGCTTGAAGAGGCGGCCGAGCGGCTGCGCCGTCGGGAAGAGCCGTTCACGGTTTTGCTGTTGGACCTCGACCGTTTCAAGAACGTGAACGATTCGCTCGGGCATCCGGCGGGCGATGTATTGCTCAAGGAAACCGCCCAGCGCCTGAAATCGGCGGTGCGTTCCATCGATGTGTTGGCACGGCTTGGCGGTGACGAATTTGCCATTATCCAGTGCGGTGAGCATGGACAGGAAGAGGCGGCGGTCACCGTTGCAAACCGCATCATCGACATCCTGACCGAACCCTACAAGATCAATGGCCACGACGTGACTGTCGGCACTTCGGTTGGCATCGCGCTTGCCCCAGCCGACGGTAGCGACGCCGATGGCCTCATGAAAAAGGCCGACCTCGCTCTCTACCGGGCGAAATCGGAAGGCCGCAACGGCTACCGCTTCTTCGATCAACGCATGAGCGCCGACGCGGAGGCGCGCCGTCAAATGGAGGCCGAACTCAGGGCGGCCTTTGCCGACGAAGCGCTCGAACTCCATTACCAGCCGATCGTTGACGTCAACACGCGCAAGCTGTTCGGCCTCGAAGCGCTTCTGCGGTGGAAACATCCGGTCAGGGGGTATATCTCGCCGGCCGATTTCGTTCCGCTCGCCGAGGAGACAGGACTTATACACGCGCTCGGAGAATGGGTGCTGATGAAGGCCTGCAGCGACGCGGCCAAGTGGCCGGGCCATGTGAAGGTCTCGGTCAATCTCTCGCCGGTGCAATTTCGAAAGGCCAATCTGCTCGATGTCATCCTGTGCGTGCTCATCGATACCGGCATTGCGCCCGAACGGCTCGAGCTCGAGATCACCGAATCGACGCTGCTCGAGAATGAATCTCAGTATCTCTCCGTGATGCACCAGCTCAAGAATCTCGGGATTTCGATAAGTCTCGATGACTTCGGCACCGGCTATTCCTCGCTCAGCTACATCACCCTGTTCCCGTTCGACAAGATCAAGATCGACCGGTCGTTTACCAAGAACCTGACGCGGCGCGCCGACTGCGCGGCGATCATTTCCTCGGTGCTTGCGCTTGCCGAAGGCCTCGAACTTCCGACCGTGGCCGAGGGCGTCGAAAGCGAACAGCAATTCGAAATCTTGCGCGCGTCCGGTGTGCGGTACGCGCAAGGATTTTTATTCGGCCAGCCGTGTCGTGCCGAAGAGATCGATTTCGATCGGGCATGGGTGAAACCGTGGCTGGAAAACGTCGCCTGACTCGGGAGACCGACAAGGCCGCGGATTTTTGTCCAATATCGGTCACGAGCGGGAGCTGAACCATGAGCGCGCGTCAGTGCTTGATCGATGAGCTGCAAAGCACGATCGCGAGCCGCGAGGTGCGGCAGCGCGCCGACGTCCTGCGACGCATCACCGATCTGTTTGTTGCCGGGAGCGGTCGTTACTCCGGCGAACAGATTGCGCTTTTCGATGATGTCATGTGCCGGTTGCTGGACGAGATCGAAACCGCTGCACGTGTGAGATTCGGTCAGCAGTTCGCGACAATGGAGGAGCCGCCGCCGAACATGCTGCGCACGCTCGCGCTTGATGATTCGATCGATGTGGCGGGTCCAGTCCTGTCCGAAAGCACTGCGCTTGAGGAGGCGGTCTTGGTCGAGAGCGCCAAGACCAAAGGACAAGAACATCTACTTGCGATCTCGCGACGCCGCGCGATCGGAGAAGCAGTGACCGATGTACTCGTCGATCGCGGAGACCGCTCAGTCGCGATATCGACGGCTGTCAATCCCGGGGCGAGATTTTCCGAGTTCGGTTACTCGACATTGGTCAGGCGATCGAAGGACGACGGCGATCTGGCGCTGCGGCTGTGGCTACGTCCCGACATTCCGCGCCAGCATCTCCTCCAGCTGGTGAGCGAATGTTCCGAGGCCGTGCGACAGAAGATCCAAGCAGCCGACCGTCACAATGCCCATCTCGTGCGTGAAATGGTTGCCGAGGCCGCGGAGCAACTTCAGGCCAGAACGAGGGCGCAGTCGCCGGTTCACATTGCCGCGCGCAACCATGTAGAGGCCCTGAAGAAGGATAGCGCTCTTGACGAAGCAAAGTTGTTTGAGTTTGCGGCCGCAAACAAATTCGACGAGACCGTCGTGGCGCTGTCCGTGATGTGCGATCTGCCGATCGGGGTCGTCGAGCGCGCCGTGTCTGCGAGCGGTGCCGATCAGCTCATCGTCCTCGTGCGAGCAATCGGGCTGTCGTGGCGGACTACGAGCGCAATCATCATGGTCGGATCTCGATCTAAGGGCGCATTGGCCAACGATTTCGAACAGATCGCAAGCAGCTTTCACAAGCTCAGCCGAGACACGGCGGAGAAGGCGATTAAATTTTATCGCCTGCGCGAGCGCGCAACCAAATAAACGCCCATCCGATATCGCGGCAATTGGATCAGTGTAGCCCCCGGATTTGCCCGCGGGACCGCATCCGACGGGCTCTGACCGGCTCAGCTGAGCCGCGCGAAATCCTGTTGCTTCCCGCTGAAGGCGCATGGCGCGGAACGCCGGCACTGGACGAAACGCGTGATCGTCTCCACATACGGCGCCGAAAAGAGTGCACATCGCGTTCGGGAGAGGAACGCGGGCCGCTTCGCGCGATCAAGCGGTGCGGCAGAGCAAAGGAAGGTGCCTGATGTCTATTCGGCCAGTGAAGAAAATCGTTCAATCCACCCCCACCATGGAAGGCGCGGGCGTGAAACTGCGCCGCGCTTTCGGGTTTGGCACGACTGACGAATTCGACCCTTTCCTGTTGCTCGATGATTTCCGCAACGACCGTCCGGATGATTACCGTGCTGGTTTCCCCTGGCATCCCCATCGCGGGATCGAAACCATCACATACGTGCTGGCTGGCACCGTCGATCATGGCGACAGCCTTGGCAACCATGGGACGCTCGGCGCCGGCGACGTGCAGTGGATGACCGCGGGCAGCGGCATCCTCCATCAAGAGATGCCCAAGGGCGATCCAAGAGGGCGCATGCACGGATTCCAGCTCTGGGCGAATCTCCCGTCCCGGCTGAAAATGACGGCGCCGCGCTACCAGGATATTCCGGCGATCGAAATCCCGAACGTGGTCGATAACGACGGTACGAGCGTGCGCGTCATCTGCGGAGACTTCTGGGGCAAGCGCGGTCCTGTCGATGGCATCGCGGCCGATCCGCGTTATCTTGACATCACCGTGCCACCGGGCAAGCGCAAGACGTTGCCGGTCGAGACCGAGCGCCACGCCTTCGCCTATGTATTCGATGGTTCCGGCACCTTTGCGGGCGGCTCGAACCCGTTCGGCGTGCTGACCGAAAAGGAGACCGCAAGCGGCGACACGCTGGTGCGGGAGCGCACCGGCAATCGTTCGCTTGTTTTGTTCGACCGTGGCGACGAGGTCACGGTCGAAGCCGGCCCCGAAGGCATCCGTTTCCTCCTCGTATCGGGCAAACCGATCGAGGAGCCCGTCGCGTGGTATGGCCCGATCGTGATGAACACCAAGGCCGAGTTGCAGCAGGCAATCACCGAGCTCAACAACGGCTCGTTCATCAAGCACGGCTGACGCGAGCTCACTCGTAGCCCGGCATAACGATATCCGGGGTGGTGCCTCTCCAGCGTTGCCCCGGCTATCGACATGCTCATCGGGGCGGCATTCTGTCTATCCAAAGGCCGCCGCGCCTATGCTAATTTCCGCGCACGCGCGGAACCAGTGACGGCCCCCCTCCGCGCGTAACGTCGGGAGAGAACATGAGCCGAATTCGCGCGGCGCTAGCCGTCGCCTGCATCAATCTTTCAATCGGTCTTGGCTTCGCCTCGTTGGCCGTTGCCCAAACGCCGGCTTGGCCTCAGCGCAATGTGCGCTTCATCGTGCCGCTCGGTCCGGGATCGGGCGCGGACATCGGCGCGCGGTTGTTTGCGGATCGGCTGTCAGCGCGATGGGGTAAGCCGGTCGTGGTCGAGAACCGGCCGGGCGGCGATGGCATCGTCGCAATTGCGGCTTTCACCGGCGCTCATGACGATCACACGCTGCTGTTCTCGCCAGCCTCGACCTTCACAGCGCATCCCTACCTTCATGACAAATTGCCGTATGATCCGGCCGATCTCGCCCCGATCGCGCGCGTGTCCAACACCATCGTTGCGATAGCAGCGCCGACTGCCCTGAAAGTCGGCTCGCTTGCCGAGCTTTTTGCCCTCGCCCGCAAGGAGAACGGCAAGTTCAACTGGGCGACTGCGACCGGGATCAGCGACTTCCTGTTCTATTCATTCCTGAAGAACGCCAAGTTCGAAATGTCCAAAGTGCCGTATCGCGACACGGTGCAGCCTGCGAACGATCTCGCCGAAGGGCGCATCCAACTCTATTGGGGGGCGCTTGCGATCGTGCGGCCCCATCTGCAGACCGGCAAGGCGAAGCTGCTCGCGGTGAGCAACAGCATGCATATCCCCGATGATCCGAGCGTTCCGACCGTCAAGGAGGCGGGTTTTCCGGAACTCGGGTTCGACGGACTGGTCGGTCTGTTCGGGCCACGCGAGATGCCGGCAGAGCTTCGCGAGCGAATCGCTGCCGATGTTGCGGCGGTTGCGACCGACCCTGCCATCGGGGAGCGGCTTCTGACCACGGGGCAGCTTGTCAGCCCGGGGCGGCCGGCGGAGTTTGCGGCATCGATCGAAGAGCAGCGCGCCACCGTTGCGGCGATCGGGAAGGAGATGGGTATCAAGCCCGCGCAGCAGGCGCACTCGCCGTAGCGCGGCTGGTCATTCCGGGGGCCTCGCAAAGCGAGGCAGCCCGGAATCCATAACCACCGCCGCGGAGTATGGATTCCGGGCTCGCCTCCGCTTCGCTACGGCGCCCCGGAATGACCGGATCCAAGTTTTCCATCGATGGAGCGGTGGCGCGTGAGAAACCGTCACCTCCAGCCCTGGTGCCACGGCGGCTTGCCGACGAACCTCTGCGCCAGGAAATCGACGAAGACGCGGACTTTCGCGGCGAGATGGCGCGCGGTCGGATAGACCACGTTCACGGTCACCGGATCGGGCTCGAAGTCGCATAGCAAGGCCCGCAGATGGCCTTCGCGCAGATCCGCAGCCGCAACAAATGCCGGGGCCCGCGCAATGCCGAAGCCGGCGCGCGCTGCTGCGATGCAGGCCTCCGCGCTTGCAAAGCGAAGCCGCCCGTCGACCCGCACTTCGGTCCGTTGGGCGCCGCGACCGAAGACGAGGACGAAGGGGTCGCGTCGGTTGAGGTCGATGATGTTGTCGCACCGGGCGATGTCGTCGGGCGTGCGCGGTGTGCCGTGGCGCGCGAGATATTCGGGTGACGCACAGGTGACGACCCGCACCGCGGCGATCTTGCGCGCGACAAGCGAGGAGTCCGTGAGGTTGCCGATGCGGACGGCGACATCGAATCCCTCGTCGACCAAATTCACCGTGCGGTCCGAATACGAGACCTCCAGCCCCAACTGCGGATAGGTCGCGGCGAACTCAAGGAGCGCCGGACCAAGCCCGACAGCCCCGAACGAGGTCGGTGCCGCGATCTTCAGGACGCCGGTAGGACCGGCCGTCTCGCGCACCGAAGCGTCGAGCGCATCGAACTCTTCGATCAGGTCGCGGCTGCGCTCCAGATAAGCGCGGCCGGCGTCGGTGAGCGACAGATCCCGCGTCGTCCGGTTGATGAGGCGAACGCCGAGCCGATCCTCAAGCTTCGCCACGAGCTTGGACATTTGCGCCGGCGATATTTTGAGCCGGCGCGCCGCGCCGGCGAAGCTGCGGGCATCGGCGACGGCGACGAAGGCCCGAATGGCTTCAATGCGGTCCAAGGATTTTCGCGGTCTCGGCCATTATTTCCAATTTGGAAACATAGTGCTCCAAACCAAGGTCATTATCAACCAAAGCGATGCGTGCCATTGCACTGCCAGAGCCGGCAGCTGCCCGCGCGCGATCCCCTGAAAGGAACAATGCCATGAACTCGGTCCCGCCTTTTGCACGTTACTCGCCGCAACTTCTCGCTGCGCTACGTATCGTTGCCGGCGTGCTGTTTCTTTCCCACGGCCTCGTCAAGCTGTTCGGCTTTCCGCCGGGCGCTGCTCCCGGCATTCAACCGCTCATGACCATGTTCGGCATCGGCGCCGTCATCGAGCTCGTGACGGGCACATTGATCGTGCTTGGTCTCTTTACCCGGACTGCCGCGTTGATCGCGTCAGGCGAGATGGCGGTGGGCTACTGGATGTTCCACGCGCCGGCCAGTATTTACCCGGCAGTGAACGGCGGCGATGCGGCGGTTCTGTTCTGCTTTATCTTCCTGTATCTCGTAGCAGCGGGCCCCGGTGCGTTCAGCCTTGAAGACCTGTTCCGGCAACAAGGCTCGCCGACGCCGAGTTCAGTCCGCGCGTGATCCCGCAAGCGCGGCGTCTCCAGGATGCCGCGCCAGTCCGGGTCTCGATGAAGAGAGGCATGCCATGTCGATACGATCGCTTCCGCTCACCAAACCGCTCGCGGAAAATCCCCGCCCGATCGTGACGGGAGCGCGGATCGGCCACGTGCATCTCAAGGTCGCCGACCTCGACCGGGCGCTTGCCTTCTATACGGGTGTCCTGGGCTTCGAACTCATGCAGCGCTATGGCGGACAGGCTGCATTTGTCTCGGCTGGCGGCTATCACCACCATATCGGTCTCAACACCTGGGAAAGCCGGGGCGGGCAGCCGCCTGCACTCGGCACCACCGGTCTTTATCACGTGGCGATCGTCTATCCGACCCGGGCTGATCTCGCCGGCGCGCTGCGGCGGCTGATCACCGCTGGTGTGCCGCTCGATGGCGCGAGCGACCACGGCGTGAGCGAGGCGCTTTATCTGCGCGATCCCGACCAGAATGGCATCGAGCTCTATTGGGACCGGCCGGAGGCGCAGTGGCCGCGCAACGCCGACGGCACGCTCAACATGCGCACCGATCCGCTGAACTTGCAGGATCTGCTTGCGGAGGCAAAGGCGGCGTAGGCCGCACAGCGATCGTCCAGTCGGGCGATTGGTGCGCGCGAGTTACCGCGTCGGCATCGGCTTCTCGCCGCGATAATCGTAGAAGCCGCGCTTTGTTTTGCGGCCAAGCCAGCCAGCCTCGACATATTTCACCAGCAGCGGGCAGGGACGATATTTGCTGTCGGCAAGACCTTCGTGCAGCACCTGCATTACCGACAGGCAAGTGTCGAGGCCGATGAAGTCGGCAAGCTCCAGTGGGCCCATGGGATGGTGGGCACCGAGCTTCATCGCGGTGTCGATCGCGTCGACGGTGCCGACCCCTTCGTAGAGCGTGTAGATCGCTTCGTTGATCATCGGCAGCAGGATGCGGTTGACGATGAAGGCCGGGAAATCCTCCGCCACCGCGTATTTCTTGCCGAGCTTGGTGACGAAGGTTTTGGTGGCTTCATAGGTCGCATCATCGGTCGCGATGCCGCGGATGATTTCGACGAGCTCCATCACCGGCACCGGATTCATGAAATGAATGCCGATGAACTTTTCGGGCCGGTCGGTCGCGGCGGCGAGCCGGGTGATGGAGATCGATGATGTATTGGTTGCGATGATCGCGTTTTGCTTGAGAACTGGGCAGAGCGTCGACAGGATCTTACGTTTGACCTCTTCCTTCTCGACCGCGGTCTCGATGATGAGGTCGCAGTCGGACAATGCGTCGATCGTACCGGCGGCATCGATGCGGTGCAGCGCGGCCTGGCGATCGTTCTCGCTGATCGCCTGTTTGACCACTTGTCGCGCCATGTTGCCGTTGATTGTGGCGATGCCGGCTTTGACGCGATCTTCGGACACGTCGTTGAGGGCGACGTTGAATCCCGCCAATGCGCAAACATGGGCGATGCCGTTGCCCATCTGGCCGGCGCCGATGACGCCTACTCGGTGAATAGTCATTCCTCTCTACGGCCTTTCGTCCGGGCCATCCGCGGCAAACGAGGCTAGATCATACCGTCCGATCGCATCGCGGGTTCGATGTTGTAGCGCCAAAACTCTACCGTCTCGTTGCTACCGGTCCTGCTGGTGTACGGCGCTAGCGTCCGACCTTGCCGAGCTCCTCGGCAAGCTCGGGCAGCGCTTTGAACAAATCGGCAACCAAGCCGTAATCGGCGACCTGGAAGATCGGCGCCTCCTCGTCTTTGTTGATCGCCACAATTACTTTCGAATCCTTCATGCCGGCGAGATGTTGGATCGCACCCGAGATGCCGACCGCGACGTAGAGCTCGGGCGCCACCACCTTGCCGGTCTGGCCAACCTGCCAGTCGTTCGGTGCGTAGCCCGCATCGACGGCAGCGCGCGAGGCACCCACCGCCGCGCCGAGCTTGTCGGCGACCGGCTCGATATATTTGGTGAAGTTCTCCCGCGACGCCATGGCGCGGCCGCCGGACACGATGACGCGTGCCGAGGTCAACTCCGGTCGGTCGTTCTTGGAGAGTTCTTCGCCGACAAAAGCCGAAATGCCGGGGTCGGCCGGCGGCGTCACCGTCTCGATCGACGCCGCACCGCCTTCGCCCGTCGCCTGGAAGGTCGACGTGCGCACGGTGATGACTTTGATCTTGTCCTTGGAGCGCACCGTCTGGACGGCATTGCCGGCATAGATCAGCCGCTCGAAGGTGTCGGGCGCGATCACCTTGACGATGTCGGACACCTGCATCACGTCGAGCAAAGCCGCGACGCGAGGCATGTAGTTCTTCGCATTGGTGGTGGCGGGCGCCATGATGGTCTCGTACCCGCTTGCGAGGGAAACGATCAGCGCCGCAGTCGGCTCGGCCAGCATGTGTTCGAGCGGAGGCGCATCCGCGAGCAGGACCTTCGCGACGCCCTTAAGCTTTGCCGCAGCTTCGGCTGCTGGCCGGCAATTCTTGCCAGCGACTAGGATGTTGACGTCAGCGCCGATCGCAAGCGCCGCCGTCAGCGCTTTGGCAGTCGCGTCTTTGAGGGTCTTGTTGTCGTGCTCGGCAACGAGAAGGGTTGGCATCACAGGATCCCTGCCTCGTTCTTGAGCTTGCCGACGAGTTCGGCAACCGAGCCGACCTTGACGCCGGCCTTGCGCCCCGGCGGCTCGCCGGTCTTGAGGATTTCAAGTCGCGGCGCAACGTCGACGCCGAAGTCGGCCGGAGTCTTGTCGGCGATCGGCTTCTTCTTTGCCTTCATGATGTTGGGCAGCGAGGCATAGCGCGGCTCATTGAGCCGCAGATCAGTGGTCACGATCGCCGGCGATTTCAATTTGACGGTTTGCAGGCCGCCATCGACCTCGCGGGTGACGCTGATGCTGTCGCCATCGATGGCGATCTTCGATGCGAAAGTCCCTTGCGGCCAGTTGAGGAGCGCCGCCAGCATCTGGCCGGTCTGATTGCAATCGTCGTCGATCGCCTGCTTGCCGAGGATCACGAGCCCCGGCTGTTCGGCTTCCACCACGCCCTTGAGGATTTTCGCGACCGCCAGCGGCTCAACCGTGCCGTCCGTCTTCACCAGGATGCCGCGGTCGGCCCCCATGGCGAGCGCGGTGCGGATGGTCTCGGAGGCCTGCGCCGGCCCGATTGACACCGCGATGATCTCGGTTGCCTTGCCCGCTTCCTTGAGACGGATCGCTTCCTCGACGGCGATCTCGTCGAACGGATTCATGGACATTTTTACGTTGGCGAGCTCGACGCCAGTGCCGTCGGTCTTGACCCGGATTTTAACGTTGTAGTCGACGACCCGTTTGACGGGCACAAGAACCTTCATCTGGAACTCCCGGAAGCGGCGGGCAAACTATGTCCCGGCCCGGAGCGTGTCAACGCGCGTGCCGCATTGCAGCATAAATCGGCAGCTAATTCCAATGCTGGTTCTGAACCTTAGTTTAGCCCGGCGGGCGGGGTCAGCGGTTTTGGCCTGGAACCCACAACACGTCGCCCGCCCCCCTGGCATTGGCAAAGCGGCTTGCCACGAAAAGAAAATCCGACAGCCGGTTCACGTATTTGATCGCCGTCGCGGCGACCTCCTCGCCGGGCACATCCGCAAGCTCGACCATTAGCCGCTCGGCGCGGCGACAGACCGTACGGGCGAGATGCAGATGCGCCGCCGCAGGCGTGCCGCCTGGCAGGACGAACGAACGCAACGGCGCGAGCTCGGCATTGAGCCGGTCGATCTCGGCCTCGAGCCGGTCGACCTGGGCTTCGGTCACGGTAAGGCGCGCGCCGCCCGGTCCCTTGCCGGCGGCGGCGGGCGAGCACAGTTCCGCGCCAAGATCAAACAGGTCGTTCTGGATGCGCGCGAGCGGCGGGTCGATGTCGCGATCGGTGCCGGTATGGAGCCGCGCCAGCCCGATCGTTGCGTTGAGTTCGTCGATGGTGCCGTAACAGCCGATGCGCAGGTCGTACTTCTTGCGCCGTTCGCCGGTGCCAAGCGCAGTCGTCCCGTCGTCGCCGGTGCGGGTGTAGATGCGATTGAGCACGACCATCGGAGCGTTCGCCGGGCTAGTGACTTTTCACCCACACCGTCAGCATGATGATGACGATTGCGATGAACTGCAGAATAACGCGCCAGCGCATCAAGGTCTGCGACAGATTGGGTGAGCCGCCGCGCAACATGTTGGCAAGTCCGAACAGGAGGACGACGCCGACAGCACCCACGGCCAGCGGAACGACATAGTTGGACAGAACATTGGCCATCACCACTATGTAACACCTCGACCCGGCCGCTGCCATGTCGGAGGCGAACTGACATTGGCGCCGAGCCGCGATTGTCCCGTTGGTGCAGGGGCGCAACGGCTAACATGCAGCGACCCTTACGCCATTCCTGCGACCTCAGTACCGAGGCGATCAAGGCTTTGTGACCAGCCGGTCTCCATGCCGGCGAGCATCGCTCCGGCAGAGGCGGGAGCCTTCACCGGACGAGCCGACAGCGTGAGGGTCGTCTTGCCGTTGGTTTCAACGAACGTCGCGGTGGTCAACACTTCGAACAGCGGATTGCCCGTCGCATCCTCCGGGATACACGTGATGACGAGCCGCTCGGGCACCACGATCTCACGGAAGGTGCCAGACATTGGGTAGCCGACGCCGTCGGGGCCGCGCATGACGATCCGCAACGCGCCGCCGACTCTCAAGTCCATTTCGCAGACCGGAGTCGTGAAATCTTTCGGTCCCCACCAGTTCGCGAGATGCTTTGGATCGGTCCATGCCGCGAACACGAGGCGTCGCGGCGCATCGAATTCGCGGATGAGAATGACCTCGCGTTCCAAGTTGGTCGCCAAATGTTGTTCGAGTTGTCCGAGCGTCTGCACCAAGCCTTTGTCGGCGCCATACTCCGCGATGACCCGGTTGCGCTCGTCCTCCGAGGGGAACTGCATGCGCATGGTGAGCCGGGTCTTGCCGCCGATATCCTCGAATGTCACCGTCACCTGGAACTTGACCGGCTCGACGTCGTCGCCGCCGCCATGGCGGTAGACGAGCCGCTCGGGTCTCACGATTTCTTCGTAGGTGATGCGGTTCTGGTAGTCGCGGCCATCCGGGCCATGCATGACGAACCGCCAGACGCCGCCCGCCCGCACATCGCATGTGTGGGTGGTGAGCGTGAATCCGTTTGGCCCCCACCAGTGCATCAGGTGCCTCGGATCAGTGAAGGCTTCGAAGACGAGATCGCGTGGTGCGTTGAAGACGCGGACGGCGATGATCGCGGACGGGTCCTGCTTGGTGTCGATGCTATTTCTTGCGGCCACGCTTCTTCTCCTTGGCTTGCAGGGTCTTGAGATAATCGTCGAGGCGGTCGAACCGCTCCTCCCAAAGCCGTCGATAATTATCGAGCCAGTCGTTGACGCCCTTGAGGGCGTTCGGCTCCAGGCGGCACGGTCGCCACTGCGCCTCGCGTCCGCGCGCGATCAGGCCGGCCCGCTCAAGCACCTTTAGATGCTTGGAGACAGCCGGAAGGCTCATTTCGAACGGCTCTGCCAGATCAGTAACAGAGGCCTCGCCGAGGGCGAGCCGCGCCAGGATTGCCCGTCGCGTCGGGTCGGCAAGCGCTGCGAACGTGGCACTGAGGCGGTCGGTCGGCATGTCGTGATTAACTGTCTAGTTAAATAACTGATCGGTTAAATACAGCGGTCACGTACCGCTGTCAAGCGACCCACTCCAGGAGGGTGCGGGGCGAATTCGTGCTATAGAACCCAAGAGTGCTTCGGGAGTTTCGATGAACCGCGCGCGGCGTCAATTCCTGCAGATTGCGGCGAGCGCGACCGCGCTGCCTGCCATCACACGCGTCGCAAACGCTCAGGCTTATCCGAGCCGTCCGCTGCGCTTCATCGTCGGATTTCCGCCGGGCGGCGGCTCCGATATCGTTTCGCGGATCGTGATGCAGTGGCTCTCGGATCGCCTGGGGCAACCGATCATTGTCGAAAACCGGCCAGGCGCTGCGACAAATCTTTCAGTGCAGGCGGTCGCGAATGCACCGCCCGATGGCTACACGCTGCTCTTCGTTGCCGCGTCTGCGGCGGTGAACGTGACCTTCTTCGAATCGTTGCCGTTCGACGTCAGGCGCGACATCGCCCCGGTGTCCGGGCTTATCGATTTTCAGTTGGTGCTGCTCGTCAACCCGCAGGTTCCTGCGCGCTCGGTCGCGGAGCTGATCACCTACGCCAAAGCCAATCCTGGCAAGCTGGTTATGGCGTCGTTCGGGACCGGCTCAACTTCGCACGTCGCCGGCGAACTGTTCAAATCGATGACCGGCACCGACATGATCCACGTCCCCTATCGCGGCGACGCGCCGGCGCTGATCGACATGACGAGCGGCCAGGCCCAAGTGATGTTCGACGTGATGACGCCGGCATTGCCTCATATCCGCTCCGGTGCGCTGCGGGCCTTGGCCGTGGCGGGCGCCAAGCGTTCGGAAAATCTGCCCGACGTGCCGACGATCGCCGAGACGGTTCGCGGCTACGAAGCAAATTCCTGGTGCGGCGTCGGCGTACCCAAAGGCACGCCGCACGAAATCATCGAGCGGCTCAATCGCGAGATCAATGCCGGCTTGATGGATCCCCATCTGCGGGCGCGCCTTGCCGAGGTTGGAACGACACCCATCATTTTCACGCCGCCGGCCTTCGGCGCCTTCGTCTCGAACGAAGTCGACAAATGGGCGAAGGTTATCAGGCTCTCCGGCATCAAAGCGGAAGAGGGCGCGGCGAAATAACCGTCGCCGCTGCGCGCTGTGGCAGGGCAGGGGCCGCGATCAGCCCGCTTGCGCCGCCGCGTGAAAGCCCGCGATGCGGCCGAAGGTTGCGGCGCGACAGATGCCGTGCTGGCCGAAACCGCCGGCCGAATCGCCGCACACATAAAGTCCGGGGATCACGTTGCCGCGCAGATCGAGAGCCTGTGCGCTGGTGTTGATCCGGACGCCGGTATAGCTGTCGTGAAGCGCCGGCGTGTGCCAGGCGGCATAGAACGGCGGCGTTGCGATCTTGTGCACCGGGCGCGGCTTCTTGAAATCGAGATCGACGCCCTGCTCGACAAACGAATTGTAGCGGTCGACCGTCTGGCGCAACGTCGCGCCCAGCATGGGCCGCCATTGATATTCGTTGACGATGTTGGCGGCGAGTTCTTCGATCGTGTCGCCGCGGAAGAAGTAGCCGTCAGGATCGACATAGGGCGGCTTGATCTGCCACTTCTCGCGCGCGACGGCATCGGCATCGAAAATCGCCCAAATCGGACCGCCGCCGTTGAGTTTCTTCGGGTCGCCGGTCCAGGCAAGCGCGGCGGCGTAGTATTCGAAGTCCTGGTTGGGCACCGTTTCGTCGTAGAAGCGCAGGCCGTTTTCCTTCACCAGGATCACGTTCTGGTAGTCCTTCACGACGAGGCCGACGGCGCGGGCACGGAAGAAATGCGGGCTCGTCGGATAGAGCTCGGTCGCGCCGCCATTGCTCTTCTTGCCCATGCGGCCTTTGTTGATGAGGTGGTCTTCCTGCACCGTCTGGCATGCAGTGGCGCCGAGCGCCGCGCCGATCTCTATGGCAGCGATCTCGCCGTCGCCGGTGCGCAGCGTCCATTCGCTGTTCTCGGCCTGATACTCGGGCGTCAGGCGAACATCGAACATGGTGCGGAACACCGGATTTCCGGCGCTGCCGCCGGTCGCAATGACGATGCCCTTGCGGGCGCGGATGTTCACGGTCTTGGTCTTCGGCCGCGTCCACTCGTCGACCTCGATCGCGGTGATGCCAGTTACCCGGCCGGCAAGCTGGCTCTCGCGATGAATTTTCGTCATCTGCTGCTGGAGCAGGATCTCGATCCCCATCTCCCGCGCGGTCTTCTCTAGCGGGCGCACGAAGCCGGAGCCGCGGGCGGGGGTCGCCGGCTCGTTCGGCCACCGCACCACGTTGAGGCGGGTGCGATGCACGTCGAGCCGGTCGGGGGTGGCGCGATAGCCTTCCCACTTGATGCCGTGTTTCTCCAGCCAATCGAACAGCTCGAGATTGTTGTCCGCATAGGTGCGCACGAGTTCGCGATCGCTGAAGCGACCCATCGGACGCTCGGGCCGCGACCAGTCCGCGAACACAAGATCGGGGGTGTCGTTGACGCCCTTCGCCTTCTGCAGGCGATTGCCCCCGCCGATATAGAGGCCGCCGAAGCTCATCATCGCGCGGCCGCCAATGTCGAAGTTCTTCTCCACCATCAGGACCGACGCGCCCTTCTCGCGCGCCGCAATCGCCGCCACCAGTCCGCCCGCGCCGGCGCCGATGACGATGACGTCGACCTCGCGGTCCCAAGCGATCGCCTCCGCCGCCCCGGCTTGCGCAGGAATTGCCGCGACCGCACCGACCACCGCGCCCGTGGTGAGAAAGCTGCGCCGGTCCATCGCCGCGGTTGCGCGACCGTCGGCATCTTTTTCCGGCGCGGATTCGGCGGGCGATTTCGACAATGGAGCCTCCTCCCGGTGATCGATCGGCACTCTTTTTGAAGCGCGAGTGGAGGCGCAGCTTAGGTGCGCCGCGGTGGGTGGTCAATGAAAGGGCGGCTTGGACAGAACCGTCGAAGAGCTTCAACGAGACAGCGTCGGATGAATAAGCGACAGCGGCGACCGGCCGTGTTTCCGATAGATCGAAAAATCCGAGTCCAGCGTCAGAACAGCGTGGTCGTCATAGGTTTCGGCCATGCGAACGATGCAGCCGTCGGCGAGCGACATTGGCGTGTCCCGGTACTTTCGGATGAGGCTGCGCAATGTCGCGAGATGCTCATCAATCCGGAAGGCGATCTTCAGCGCACCATTTTGAAGGAGCGAGAATAGAGCGTCCTGTGCCGGGGCGAGATCGGAGAGCAGATACATCGTCTCGGCGAGTACCTGCTCGCAGACGAGGAGCGGCGCCTCGATCTCATCGATGCGGTCGGCGACCCAACCATGGTGTCGTTCCGCTCGATCGAAAAAGGCCACCAGCGGCCCGGTATCAACGATGGCGCGCACTGCGGCCAAAACCCGCAAGATGCTTGGGGTTCGAAGCGAGATCGGGCATTCCGGAATCGACGACGCCGTTGCCGCTCTTCATCAGCTTTGCCAGGCTGGGTCGCCGGCGGCCTTCTGCCGGAGTGTCAAGAACGAGGCGCAGCCCCTCCTCGACGAGGTCCTTCAGCTTGCGGCCGCGGAGGGCGGCTTCAGCCTTGGCCCGGCGGTAAAGCTCATCCGGCATTTCAACCGTGGTCTTCATTTGCAAATTCGCCATAAATCCATAAAACCATATTTATTCAGAACGGGCGAAGAATCAAGCACTCCGCCCGGGTTTCATGCGTGCGTGCGCCCGTCGCTACCATCGAAGAGGGTCATCGAAGGCGATAGAGGGTCATCGGGGACGATAATGCCCTGAAATCTGCCCGATCCGCATTTAAACGCTCGACGGAATTCGATAGCCTTCGCCGGACGGATTCGCTGTCCGTCTGAAGCCTCTTGCCGGAGCCTGATGTTTACCCTGTTCCATTATCCGTTCTGCCCGCATTCCCGCTTCGTGCGCGTCGCGCTTGGGGAATATGGCCTCAGTCCTACGCTGATCGAGGAGCGCACCTGGGAGCGCCGGCAAGAGTACCTCGCGCTCAATCCGGCGGGCACCACACCGTTGCTGCTGGAGGAGGGCCGTCCGCCGGTTCCCGAGGCCGGAATCATCGCCGAGTATCTCGACGAGACCCGTGGCGATTCGCTCGACACGCATCGGCTGCTGCCGGCAGACATCAGCGGCCGGATCGAGGTGCGGCGCTTGCTCTCGTGGTTCAACCACAAATTCTTCGAGGAAGTGAGCGGCCCGCTCGTTAGCGAGCGCGTGCTCAAGCGCTACATGACATCGGCCCAGGGCGGCGGGTCGCCCGACACCGATGCGATCCGTGCGGCGCTCGGCAATATCCGCTATCATCTCGCCTATATCAGCTGGCTGGTGCGAACCCGCCACTGGCTTGCCGGCGAGCGCTTGAGCTATGCCGATCTTGCGGCGGCCGCGCATCTTTCGGCGCTGGATTATCTGGGCGATGTACCGTGGAACCAGGACGAAGCAGCGAAGAATTGGTATGCGAGGGTGAAGTCGCGCCCCTCGTTCCGTCCGCTGCTGACGGAGTCGTTTCCCGGCATCCAGCCGTCACGGACGTACGCCGACCTGGATTTCTGACTGCGCCGGAAGAAATCAAGGCGGCCCTTGTCGAGGCGGGGCTTGCCCTCGGCTTCGATGCTGTCGCGGTGACGGGCTCATCGCTGCCGCGCGAACGCGGCGAACATTTGAGTGCGTTTCTCGCGCAAGGCTGTCACGGCGACATGAATTGGCTTGCGGCGCGGCCGGAGCGCCGCGTGGATCCGCGGACACTCTGGCCACAGGTGCGTACCATCATCATGCTGGGCGTCAATTACGGCCCGGACAGCAATCCGCTGGCGGTGCTCGCGCGGCGTGACCGCGGTGCCATCTCGGTCTATGCGCGCGGGGACGACTACCACGATGTGATCAAGAAGCGGCTCAAGCTGTTGGGCCGTTGGCTTGTCGCGCGTGCCGGCGGCGACGTGAAGGTGTTCGTCGATACTGCCGCCGTCATGGAAAAACCGCTCGCGGCTGCGGCTGGGATCGGCTGGCAGGGCAAGCATACCAATCTGGTGTCGCGCCGGTTCGGTTCCTGGCTGTTCCTCGGCGCGCTGTTCACGACGCTGGAATTGCCGGCGGATGCGGCCGAGGTCGACCATTGCGGCACGTGCAGGCAATGCCTCGACGCGTGCCCGACCGCGGCGTTTCCAGCGCCGTACCGGATCGACGCGCGACGGTGCATCTCTTACCTGACCATCGAGCATAAGGGTCCGATCCCGCGCGAACTGCGGCCGCTGATGGGCAATCGCATCTATGGCTGCGATGATTGCCTTGCCGTGTGTCCGTGGAACAAGTTCGCCCAGGCAGGCCATGAGGCGAAGCTTGCCGCCCGCGACGCGCTGAACGCTCCTGCACTCGATGAGCTTGCTCAGCTTGACGACGCGGGGTTTCGCAAGCTGTTCGCTCGCACCGCCGTAAAGCGCACCGGGCGCGACCGTTTCGTGCGCAATGTGCTGATCGCCATCGGCAACAGCGGCCAGCCGGCGCTTGCGATCCACGCCGAACGGCTGATGGACGATCCCGCGCCGATCGTGCGCGGCGCCGCCGTGTGGGCGGCCGCGCGGCTCCGTCCCCAGGCGGAATTTGCGGCCCTCGCGGCACGGCGCCGCGATGCCGAGACCGATGCCAGCGTCCGCGAGGAATGGACGGCGGCGCTCGAGGGTGCCACATCGTGACTACGCTCGTCTGTCTCGGCTTTGGTTATTCCGCTCAGCACTACGTTGCCGCCTACGGCAAGCGATTTCGACCGCATTGTCGGCACCACCCGGACCATCGCGAGCGCCCTGGCGCTGAGCGCCCGGCGATATGGCGGCAGTTCCGTCGAAGTTGAGGTGTTCGACGGCGAGAGTGCGCCGCCTGCGCTCAACGATGCCGTCGCGGGAGCGTCCGCACTCCTCATATCGATCGCACCCCGGGACGGTAACGACCCGACGCTTACCCATCTGCGCGACGCGGTGACGGCGGCTCCGGGACTCGGCGCCATCATTTATCTGTCCACGATCGCGGTCTACGGCAATCACGATGGAGGGTGGGTCGACGAGACGACGCCGGTCGGGCCGGCGCTGAGCCGGGCTGCAGACCGCGTCGAGGCGGAGCGCGTGTGGCAGGCTGTTGGCGCGGCGCGCGGCATTCCGGTCGCAGTCATCCGCATCGCCGGCATCTACGGCCCCGGAGCGAATGCGCTCGAGAGCCTGCGCGCGAACAAATCGCGGCGTATCGTCAAGCCCGGGCAGGTATTCAATCGCATTCACGTGGACGATCTCGCCCAGATCATCGAGATGGCATTGGCACGCCGCGCCGATGGCGTTTTCAACGCCGCCGACGATGAACCCACCGCGCCCGGCGATCCGATCGTGTTCGCGGCGAACCTGCTCGGTGTCGCGCCGCCGCCGGAAATCGCCTTCGAGGACGCCAGGAAATCGATGTCGGAATTCGCAATCAGCTTTTATGGCGAGAGCAAGCGGGTGAAGAACGAACGGATCAAATCGGTGTTGGGCGTCAAGCTCCGCTATCCGACCTATCGCGAGGGACTGCTCGCTCTGGCGAGCCGAACCGCAGCAACATGAGCGATCGGCGCATCATTTACGTCCTCGAGCCGTTCGACGTGCCGTTCGGCGGCGTCGCCGCGATCTATCGCCATGTCGAAATCCTGCATGCCCATGGACTGCCGGCCTTTGTTGCCTTGCCGCGCCCGCCTGCGCGCGATTTCTACGGCTCCACGGCCCCGCTTCTGATTCACGAGGGACCGCTGCAAAACCTGGCGCGGCCCGGCGACATCTTCGTCATCCCGGAAGGCTTTCCGGCAGTGATGAAGGCGCTCGCGCAAACGCCGGCGCGGCGGCTGATGTTCTGCCAGAACTACTACCTATTGCCCTTTTCCGGAGAGCCAGGAGCCGGGATCGCTGAGTACGAGGTCAATGGCGTTATCGCGTCGAGCCAGGCAATTCGCGACTTTTTCGCCGCCGTCTATCGCATTGCCGACGTGCCAATCCTGCCGTGCGCCATCGATCCCGTACGGTTCCAGCCGGCCCCGCGCAAGAAGCATCAGATCGCCTTCATGCCCCGCAAGCTTCGTCGGGAAGCAAACTTTCTCATCGCGACTTTTGCGCGTCGTCATCCGCGTCACGTCGACCTCGCCTGGGTCATGATCGACAATGTCAGCCAAGCCGAATCGGCGCGGATCCTGGGCGAGAGCGCGGTGTTCCTGTCCTTGTCTCACCGGGAATCCTTGGGCCTGCCGCCGCTTGAGGCCATGGCGTGTGGCTGTCTCGTTGCCGGATTTCATGGTGACGGCGGGCGGGAATATGCAACGGATCGCAATGGCTGGTGGGCCGACAACGGCGATTGGAAAACCGCCATCGACGGTCTTGCCGCGGCCCTCGACCTCGTCACAACTGGCGGGCCCGAACTTGAAGCGCGCCGCCACGCCATGGACGCGACGGTAAAAAGCTACAGCCCGGCGCGGCTCGAATCCGAGCTGCTTGCGTTCTGGCACGGCGAATTGAGCGGGGCGGCACGGCCCGACATCGCCGCGGCAGATCTCAGCGATCTCACGCAAGAAGTCGTATCGATCAAGTTTGGGCCATGACCGGTTCAGCTGGCACGAACTCCTCGACCGCAGCGATGAGCCGCTCGATGTCTTCCGGCCGCGACAGCCGATGATCACCATCCTTCACCAAAGTCAGCACCACGTCATCGGCGGCGAACCGCGAGACAAGCTCGACCGCGTGCCGCCACGGCACGTCTGGATCCTGCACGCCCTGAAGAATGCGCACCGGACAGCCGGTCTCGATCAACCCTCCCAGCAGCAGATGGCGACGGCCATCCTCGATCAGAGCTTTCGTGATCAGATAGGGTCGGTCGGAATATTGCGACGGACGCGCCCAGCAACCGTTGGCCTCGATCTCGCGTTTGACCTCCGGTGGAAAGCGTTTCCACATCAGTTCTTCGGTGAAGTCGACCGCCGGCGCAATCAGAACAAGCCCAGCCAGCGATGCCGCGGCGGGCACGCGGCGTTTAAGCTCGCGGGCGAGCAGTAGAGCAAGCCATCCGCCCATTGACGATCCGACCAGCACCTGCGGACCGGCGCAGTAAACGTCGAATACCGCGACCGCTTCCTCAAGCCAGCGGCTGATGGTGCCGTAAATGAATGCGCCGCCTGAATCGCCGTGTCCGGAATAATCGAAGCGGACGCAAGCGCGTCCCTCGGCCGCCGCCCATTGATCGAGTGCGACTGCCTTGGTGCCGCCCATGTCGGACTTGAATCCGCCGAGCCACATCAACCCGGGCGTCTTGCCGTTGCGGCGCCGTACCGCAATGCCTCGTGCCGCGTCGCCCGTCCCGACCTGCACGAATGTGAGGTCCTCGCTCATGTGCAAGAGGACGTACAAACTGCGCGGGTCGCGCCGGCGGTCATCCAACGCTTCCCAATTCCGTCACACTTCATGACGATAAGGTCCTGTGATCACGTTGATCATCGCGCTTTTGATCGTTGCCGTAGCGTTGCGCGAGGTCTATAGCATCTAGTTGTGGGGAAACACGGGCGGTACCATAAGGCCGCCCAGCTTCTGCCACCAAAAAATTTTTTATAGATACGGGCCGTCCGGGGTGGGGCGAGCGTCAGGTCCGGAGCTGGGGGAGTGGCAACAACATCCTTCGTGGCGCGTGCAATCGACAATTCGTCGCGTGCGACGGTCGCCGACATGCCGAACGCCGTAGCGCGGAGCGCTAGCGCTCCCGCGCAACCATTGACCGTTCTGATCTCGGTGCCAACACTCGAAGCTGGCGCTGCCGACGACAACGCCGTCGAATTGGCCAGCATGCTGACTGCGGCCGGACATCGCGCCATCGTGGTGTCGCGCGGCGGTCGACTCGAATCCGAGCTCGATGCGTGCGGCGCCGAGTTCGTGCGCCTCAACGTCGCGAGTCGCAATCCACTTATAATCGCGCGCAACGCAATCGTGCTCCGGCGGCTCATTGCAGAGCGTAATTGTGCCGTCGTGCACGCGCTTGCGCGCGCCCCCGCATGGAGCGCGTTTGCAGCTGCACGCGCGCGCGGCGTGCCGTTGGTGACGAGCTGGTACAACGGTTTCCGCGAGCAGAACGTTTTCAAGCGGTTCTATAACAGCGTGATGGCGCGCGGCGATCGAATCATCGCCATCAGCGACCAGATCGCCGATGCGATCGCCGACCGCCACCGCCAGGTGATGGACCGCGTCGTCGTCGTCCCGATTCCGATCGATGCCGCGAGATTCAATTCCACTCGAGTGACGCCACAGCGCGTCGCAGCGGCACGCGCTGCCTGGGGTATCGCGCCGGACTGTCGGATCTTGATGGTGACCGGGCGCATTCTGCGTCGCAAAGGGCACCACGTCATCATCCGTGCGGCGCGCCGGCTCAAGGAGATGGGGGTACGTGATTTCACCTTCGTGTTCGTGGGCGAGGATCACGGCCAGTCGAGCTACAGCGGCGAACTGTGGGACATGGTGATGGCAACCGGCACCTCCGACGTGATTCGCATTGTCGGACCGCCCGAGGACGCACCTGCCGCCTATGGCGCCTCAACCGCGGTCATTTCCGCTGCGATCCAGCTCGACGGCCTGTCGCGTAACTTGCTCGAAGCCATGGCCATGGCGCGCCCGGTAATCGCCTCCGATCTCGCTGCCGGGCCTGAGACGGTGCTGGCTCCCCCGGCCGTGCCCGAGGATCGGATGACGGGTCTACGATTTCGCAGCGGCGATGACGCCGATCTGACCGCGGCCCTGATCAGGCTGCTCTCGGCCACCGAGACCGCCCGCCGGGCGATGGGGCGGCGCGCCCGCGAGCACGTTATCGACCAGTTCGCCAATACGGCGTCGAGGACCCAGATGCTTGCGGTCTATACGGAAATCGCCCGTCCGCGCAGCCGATGAGTGGGGCGGACGAAACCGCGCGGACCGCGGCCCCTCTGTTAGAACGACGCATTTCGCTGCAATTTTCACGCAGTCCCGTTGACTTGTTAGTCATTTGTACCGATCTTCTAAAGCTTCCGAGTAGCGAATCCGCTTGCGGTGGGCCGCCATTTGTCGGCATCCGCCTTGCGGCCATCGCGAAAGGTCGTTGCAACAATCGAAGGAGAAGATAGCCATTCGTCGTCCAATGAGAGCGCCGGTGCCCGTTTCCAAGGACGGTCCCCGTATCAATGATGACATCCGCGAACGCGAGGTTCATCTCATCGACAAGGACGGTGCCAATCGCGGCACGGTTCCGATTTCGGACGCGTTGGCCCTGGCCCAAGAGGCGGGCCTTGACCTTGTCGAGATTTCCCCGAACGCCAAGCCGCCCGTCTGCAAGCTTCTCGATTTCGGGAAGTTCAAATATCAGGAGCAGAAGAAGCAGGCCGAGGCGCGCAAGAAACAGAAGGTCGTCGAGGTCAAGGAAATCAAGTTTCGCCCGATGATCGACGATCACGATTACGACGTGAAAATGCGCTCGATGCTTCGCTTTTTCGAGGAGGGCGATAAGGTCAAGGTGACGCTGCGGTTCCGCGGCCGCGAAATGGCGCACCAGGAGCTGGGCGCCAAGCTGCTGCAGCGCGTCAAGGGCGACACCGAAAAGATCGCCAAGGTCGAGATGGATGCCCGGTTTGAAGGGCGCCAGATGATCATGGTGCTCGCGCCGCGATAACGCGGGCGCCTCGCCTTCCGGCTTACACTGTCCGTTCTTTTGCGCGCGGACTTTCGCGTCCGCGTACCAGCGTCCGCGGCGAGATCGGGTGGTCCGATGACGATCCTGGAAAATCGCCGCACGCTGCTCCGCCGGTTTGTGCGATTTTTCCGGACAAGGCCGCGGCTGTTTCTTGCCTTGCTAGCCGGGATCGCGGTCGCGGTGGTGCTGCCGTCCGAGGTCCGTTTGCCCACGCGGTCTTTGATCGGATGGGACACCGCCATCGCGTTGTTCCTGGCGTTCTCGTTCCGGACGATGATGAATTCGACGGCCGACAAGATAAGGCGGCGGGCCGTACTTCAAGACGAGGGTCGCCAGATCATTCTGGCCCTCGTCGCTCTGGTCGCGTTCGCAAGTCTCGGCGCCATCCTGTTCGAGATCGGCGGCGCCAAGGAGGGACGCCAGGCCGGCAATCTTATTCTCGCGGCGCTGACGATCCTCCTGTCGTGGACCTTCACCCACATTATCTTTGCGCTCTACTACGCCCATGAATATTACGATGCCAATGCGCACCGCGGCGGCGGCCTGAATTTTCCTGGTGATGCGACGCCGGACTATTGGGACTTCGTGTATTTTTCGCTGGTGATTGGGATGACGTCCCAGGTCTCCGATGTCGCGGTGACGTCGCAGGCGATCCGCCGCACGGTCGCCGCGCACGGAGTCGTGTCGTTTATTTTCAATGCAACGCTGATCGCGCTCGCGGTGAATATCGCGGCGGGCGCGCTTTGATGCGCTTCAGAACTCTCGTCCGATGACGAGGTGGTCGAGCGAGAAAGCACCGCCGCCATTGACGAGGAAATAAAAAGCCGCGAGCGTCCACAGCAGCGTGTATTCGGCGCCCTGCGTATTCCAGAACCAGCCGCCGACCCGCCATCGCTCGACGTTCGACACCGCAAGGAAGATGACGATCGGCACTGCGGCGATGCGGGTAAACAAGCCCAACGCCAGCAATGGACCGCACACCAGCTCGGTGAATGAAATGAGCGGGGCCCACAGCCGTCCCGGCCGATAGCCGGTTTCGTCGAGCTGGTCGCCGAGCATTTTGAGATTGCGAACCTTGACGCCGGTGCCGGCGAAGAAGCCGAACGTCATGCGCAGCCCGTGCGGCACCAGCGCAACGCCGACGACGACGCGCAGCAACGCCTCGGCAAAAGGCGCGAGCGTCTGATAGGCCGTGCCCAGCGCCGGGAAGAAAAGGTCCGCCGCGTCAGGCATGGTGCGCCGGCAGGGCAGGCGCCCTCACAGCCTGATCTCGCCGAGGTTGATGCTGACGCCGAGCGTCGCCGGCACCGTTTTCGGCGGCAGGCCGGCCGCCTCGATCTCAACCGTGTAGGCGCCGGAATCCTGGTCCAGCCTGTCGAATTTGAAGTCGCCGTAGTTGTCGCTTGCCGTCTCTGCGACGGCGGTGCTGCCTTTGACGAGCCGCACTTTGGCGCCCTCGACACAATCGACGATGCCATCGCGCTCGGCGGAGAGCGTTCCGCCGATGAAGCATTTCGAGTAGCGCCACAGCTTGCGGTAATAGACCCGCGGCTTGGTGCTGAGCTCGGGCTTGAGGACTTCGAGGCCTTCGTCATAGACCATGCGCGCCATGGCAGCGTCGTCGAGCTTGACCGAGCGCATGGCGCCGGTCGGGCACGACTGATGGCCGCGCGTCTTGTCCCAGCCCTGATCGATGAGGTGAGCATCGAACGGCCAGTGCTGGGGTAGCTGCAACTCCTCGTTCCACCAGATGTGGCTGTAGGGACAGGCCGCGACCAAATCCTTCTGTCCCTTCGCCTTGACCGGATCGATGACGACGATCCCGTCAGCGCGCTTGGTGATGGCGCCGTCCTTCGCTGCCTTGATGCAGGGCGCATCATCGCAGTGGTTACACATGGTCGGCAGGTAGGCGATGTCGATCATGCCCTCCTGGCCGCGCTCCTTCTGCAGGATGTCGATCCAGCGATGGCCGTGCTTCGGCATCGGCGCCGCATAGCCGGGAAACTCATTGCCGACGTATTCGTCCATGGCCGCGAGCGTGCAGAGCTGGCAGTTGGTGCACTCCGCAACGTCGATGATCATGTTCCATTTGGCGACGGGGCCTTCGGTCGACATGCTGCGCTCCGTTCTGCTTGCGATTGTTCGCCGAGCGTCGACTAGTGCCCGGTGGTCTTGAAGTAGCGCAGGTCGGGCGGACGCTGTCCCTTCTTCACCGGCATCAGGAAGCCGTCGCCGCTCACGTAATAGCTCTCGTTGCCGATGAAGACGTGATGATTGTTCTCCGAGCAATCGTTGAAGTGCCAGATCGGGACCGGATTGGTCTCGTGACGATACTTTTTCACGATCGTCCACGGGCGCGTCAGCGCATGATCGATGGTCGTGATCTCGTCCAACAGGAAGTTCTTGTCGTTCGGATCGAGATGGATGCGTTCTTTTATGATGGTTTGATTATCGTCATGGAGGCGGATGCCGCTTGCTTCGTAGGTCCGCGGTCCTTTGAAGCCGCGCGTCTCGACCTCGAGCGTGGTGTAGCGGCCGCTCGCATCGGGATCGACCCATCGGCCGATCGACAGGCCATTGAAGTTTTCGTCCATTTCTTCCGGCCAGTCGCGGCCGTCGGTGAAGATGCGGCGCGGCACGGTGTAGTCGGTGATGATGTAGGTCGTCTTCGGCATGACCACGATTTCCATCGGATAGACCACCGTCATCACCCGCGGCATGCCATGCGGAATGCACTGTCCTGTCGTTTCGTCGCCCTGACCGCCGGCAGCCTGGTCGGCGAGGTTTGCCTCGTAGCGCGCTTGGTATTCCGGCGTCAGCGGCGGCTTCTGGGCGGGACCGAGCGGCTTGCTCGGATCCCACTGGATGCCGCTGGTGCGGTGCCATTGGCCGGACCAGTCAGGAAATTTCGACAGGTCCGGCACCTCGGCGCGGCCGCTCGACGCAAAGCCAAGCATTGCCGCCGCTGCGACCGTGACGATGAAGGTTCGGTATTGCATGCCATTCTCCTAAAGGCCCAGCGGGCCGGAAATTACGCGGCTCGAGATTACTTCGCCGGGACGAGGCTCGCGGCCTCGAGTGTGCGCTTGATTTCGCGCTCCTTGTCCATTTCGGCGAACACTGCCGAGATGTGCTCGGTGCGACCGTCCCACAGTTCCACCTGGACAAGCGAGTTTGCGCCGGCGAGCGAGTGGGTCGATTTGGTCTGGGTGCGTTCCGGCGTCAGCAGGTTGAGGCAGCCGCCGCGGTCGACCGACTTCCCCGGCTCGCCCATCGGATCGTAGACGGCGGAGGACTCGTAGCCGTGGCAGACGCCGCGGGCGAGGCGCTCGGTCGGCAGCGCCGCGCAGATGACGGCGCCGCGATCATTGAACACTTTGACGAGATCGTTCTTCTTGACGCCGCGTGCGGCGGCATCCTGCGCGTTCAAACGCAGCACCCAATAGTAGTAACCGTTCACGTTGACGCGGTGGTCGGCGATGTTGAGGAGGAACGAGTCCTTGCCGTCGCCCTGGGTGTGAAACGAGTACTTCGAATGCGGCGTGAGGAGTTGCAGCGGATAGCGGGCAAACAAATCCGACGAATGCGGCCCTTCCCACGACGGCTCGTATTTGACGATCGGAGGGCGTTCCGGGTCGTTGAAGCGCTTCAAGCTGTTGCACTCGAATTCGAGTTTGCCGGACTGGGTCTGCAGTCCGCGCTGGAATTCGGTTGCATAGTCGGACGGCAGTGGTTGGGCTTCCGGCACGTCCTTCTTGCGGTTCTCCCAGAACCAGCGGAACGATACCGGCGCGCGCAGCTTCTCCTTCTCGGTCGGGACGACGAAGTAGCCCCTGCGCGTGAACTCTTTCCAGGAGATGTGCTTGGGCAGGTCCGACGCATCGAACAGGCGTTTGACCCAGTCGATCTCGTTCATGCCCTCGTTGAAGTAATTGGCAAGCCCGAGCCGCTTGCAGATCTCCGTGAAAATCCAATAGTCCGATTTCGACTCGCCGAGCGGCGCGATTGCCGGCGCCTGGAAGATGATGACGCGGTGGTTGAGTTGCTGCTGGCCGTGGTGGCCGTAGCCGCCGAGGCCCGCCCATTCGCTGATGTCGACGCGCTCGAAATTGGTGCAGGCCGGCAGGATCACGTCGGCGAATTTCGCCTCGCCCTCGAACCAGATCGACTGGTTGACGACGAATTCGAGATTCTCCGACTGGTACATCCGCACATGGCGGTTGGTGTTGTTCATGGTCGAGAGAATCGAGCCGCCGTATTTGTAGAGCATCTTCACCGGCGCATGGCCGGGCGCCGGATAGGCGAATTTCGCGAACTGGTGCTCGATCGATTTGCCGACCCAGGCGATAGCCCTCGGCCTTGCCGTCGGCGATCGCCTCCGGCATCCAGATGCGCGGAATGCGCTGGAACGTCGACGATCAGCGTCGGCAGCTGCGGCATGCGCTGATAGAGCTCGACCGGCATCGAGGTGTTCTCGAGGTCGCCCGACATGCCGCCATCGGCGTAGCCCGGGAAATAGAAATTGAAGTCGAGCGGGCAGCCCCATTGCAGGTTGCCCATGTTGACGCCGGGCTTGCCCAAGCCCTGCATCGCGACGAGGCACACCATGACGCGCGCCCACTGGATGCCGGTCTGGTTGCGGCAGGCGCCGCCGTGGCCGTTGCCCCAGCCGCCGGGCGCGAGATAGACGCGCTTCTTGCCCCACTCGCGGGCGAGTGCGCGCACGTCTTTCGCCGGAACGCCGGTCTCCTTCTCCTGCCACTCCGGCGTCTTGGCGATGCCGTCCTCGTCGCCGAGCAGATAATCCTTCCACTTGTCGAAGCCGACGGTGTGACTTGCGACGTAGTCCTTGTCGTAGAGCCCTTCCTTGATCCAGACATAGGCGATCGCCATCGCCATCGCGACCGACGTGGTGGGTCGCGGCGCGAACCATTTGCCCGGCAGGAATTGAGCCGATGCGTTGTAGTAGGGATCGACGTGGACGATCTTGATGCCGAGCTTCGGATTCTTGAGCCACTGCCGGCGCACGGTGCCTTCCTGAGCGCCGTACGAGCCGCTGGTGGTCTCCGGATCCGCGGCCCAGAACACGATCATGTCGCAGTTCTGTAGGCAGTCCTCGACCGTGCCGTAGGTTTCCGACTGGCCGACGCGCAGCGTATAGCCCCAGTGATGGACCGCGCCCCAGTACCAGCCCTCCCAGCTGTCCGGATTGTGGTGCACCTGGGTGTAGCCGACCGCGTTGCGGAAGCGGTGGAGCGCCGAGAGGTAGTAGCCGATATTGCCCCAGGTGTGATGCGAGCCGTGCGACACCGCCATCACGCCCGGTCCGTACGTGCTCTTGAGCCGCTTGATCTCGGAGGAGACGATGGTGAGCGCCTCGTCCCACGAGATGCGCTCGTAGCCAGACTTGCCGCGGTTCTGCGGATTGCGCGCGCCGTTCGGATCGAAGTCGACGCGCTTCATCGGATAAAGGAGCCGGTCCGGCGAATAGACGATGGACTTGGCATTCTGGCCGTGCGGCGCGAGCGTCGTCTTGCGCGGCGGCGTGAGCTCGAGGCCGCGCGCCCGGATGGTCCACGGCTGCGGATCGGTGTGATCGAACTCGATCGGCGTGAGGCGCACGATCTTACCGTTCTTGACGTGGACGAACACCGGGCCGCCGTTCGTCATGTTGCAGTAGCGCATCGTGCCGTCGGGGAGTCGCGTCCCGAACTGCCAGCCCGCCGTCAGCGCCGCCATCATGATCTGCGCCCACCAGTTGGTGAGGTCCTCAGGGCCGTCGACGGTGAGGTTGAAATCCTTCTGGGCGTTGATCTGGTCGAGCCAGTTGATCGGCGGCGTCAGCAGTGCCGCTCCAAGCGCCGCGTTTTTGAAGGCGAGCGTCATGTCGGGCGCTTTGTGCAGCCCGGCACCGGTGCGCAGCTTGCCGTCGCGCAGTTCGAACCAGCGCCCGACGTCCTCGTCGCGCGCTTTGATCTGGGCGATGAGATTGCGTTCGCACAGGCGGGCGCGGAACTTCGCGTGTAGGAGCGCCTGCACACGCATGAGCTGCGCGAACCCCCACAAAGTGGCGGAGAATCTCGTCGTGGCGATGCTCATAGCGGCTCCTTTGGGCCTCTCGCGCGCGTGCTGCGGCTTCAAGCGCAGCTTCGCGTACGAAGGTTTCGTGACGAGCCGCAAGAATTAGCATATCGCAATGGTTTTTCCACCGCGGGTCAGTACCCCTCTGATGCATAGGACCGGGCCATGATCGTCGACTTCCAGCACCACTTCACGCCGCGCGAACTGATCAAGGGCGATCCCGGCGATCGGCTCATTCTCCACTATGACGAGAACGGCGCGCCGAGCTACACGGTGCACTCGCTGCTTTATGATCTCGACGAGCACATTCGCATGATGGACGCTGCCGGCATCGATGCGGCGTGGCTTACGAGCGCGGCCGGCATGTCGGCCGATCTCGAACGCTCGAAGATCTGCAACGAGCGGGCGAAGCACGCTGAGCGCGACTATCCCGGGCGCTTCATCGGCGCGGCTCACGCCAATCCGCTCGGCGGGCCGGAGGCGTTGAAGGAGCTCAACCGCTGCAAACACGAACTCGGCTTTGCTGGCGTGGTCATCACGTCCGAGGCCGACGGCAAGTTCATCGATGCGCCGGAGTTCGAGCCATTCTGGGCGGAATGCGACCGCCTCGGCATGTTCGTGTTCGTGCATCCGGCGCTCAAGCTCAACTTCTCGCAATCGTTCGACGCCTACGACACCGCGCGCTCGGTCGGGCGCGAGTTCTCCCTCATCATGGCGACGATCCGGCTCATCAATGGCGGCGTGTTCGACCGCCATCCGAATCTCACGGTCCACATGGCCCATCTCGGCGGCGGGATTGCCTCGATGCTCGGGCGCGTCCGCAGCTACCAGGACAAGACGTTCTGGGGCACCGGCGGCAATCCCCGCCACGGCGCAACGCCGCGGCACGATTTCGATTATTACTTCGCTCACAACATGGTGTTCGATACGGCGGGCTTCTGCGGCGCTATCGGCTCGGTCAAGACCGCGCTCGTGGAAATTCCGGCGTCCCGCATCGTGTTTGCAACCGACTACCCGCAGGAAATCCGCGCCCGTGAGGCGGTGCGCGATTTCGTCCGCGACGTGCGCGCGCTCGGCCCCGACGGCGAGCGGATTTTGTCAGGCAATGTCGGTTTGCTGTTGAAGGATGCGTAGCCGTGCAATCCGGATTAAGGGCACCTTTTGTGCCCGTAATCCGGGCGGGAGTGCAAAAGCGCGGCAAGAGGATAGGCAAAATGCTTTCCCCTCCCCCGCTTGCGGGCGGGGGAGGGGAAAGAAAAAGCATCTGGGGCCAATCGGCTGCGCTCGATCCGCGCTACAATCGTTCCAAGGTTCAAAACGAGGGAGGACGCCCATGGCGCGCGTTATCACGGCTGCGGCTCTTGCTCTGGCACTCACCTCCGGCGCGGCATTCGCCCAGAACGCGCCATCCACCGCCACCAACTCCCCTCGCAATCTCGACATCTACTGGATCGATACCGAGGGCGGTGCTGCGACGCTGATCGTGTCGCCGACCGGCGAATCGCTCCTGGTCGATGCCGGCTATCCCGATGGCGACCGCGACGCGAAGCGCGTCCTGGCGGCAGCGCAAGCGGCCGGCTTGAAGAAGATCGATTACTTCGTGCTGAGCCACTACCACCGCGATCACAAAGGCGGTCTTGCGGCGCTCGCCAAAATGATCCCGATTGATCGTTTCTTCGATCACGGCAATGCCGTCGATGCGGAAGATCAGGAGCGGCTCGATGACTATCGCCGCGTCGCCGGCAGCAAGCGGACGATCGTGAAACCGGGCGACGAAATCCCGCTCAAGGGGGTTCCGGTGCTGGTGATCACCTCGGAGGAGAAAGAGATCGCGAACCCGGTCAACGGCGGCGCACTTAATCCGCTGTGCGCGGATGCCGCGCAGATGAGTGCGGCCGGCGCCGAGAACCAGCGCACTGTCGGATTGCTGCTCAGCTACGGCAAGTTCACGTTCCTCAACCTGATCGATCTCGACTGGCAGAAGGAGATGGAGCTCGCGTGCCCAGTCAACAAAGTCGGCCGTGTCACGATGTACCAGACGAGTCGCCACGGCTCGTTCGACGGCGCCGGCGCCCCCGCCTTCCTCGGCGCCATCAGCCCGCAGGTCGTGCTGGTGAACAACGGCCCGCGCAAAGGCCTTGGCCAGACTGACAATCGCGTCAAGCCGATCACCGTCGCCGGCAAGCCGACGGCGCCATACGAGAAGAACGCCTACGAGCGGCTCGCGAAGCTGCCACGCATCGAAGCGATCTGGCAGATGCACCTGTCGCTGATCGACAAGGACCACAATACGGCGCCGGACATGATCGCCAATTTCGAGGACACCGCGGACTGCCAGGGCCATTGGATCAAGGCATCGGTTAGCCCGGACGGCACCTTCACCGTCACCAACGGTCGCAACGGTTTCAGCAAGACCTATGCCGCACGATGACACGTAGGGTGGGCAAAGCGAACCTGCCCACCGCGCCGAGGCGACGCGTGGGCATGCGCGAACAAGTCCCGCTTTGCCCACCCAACGAATCCAGTCACCGCTTCGCCACTCCGATCAGGCGCTCCAGCATGTCGGGATCGGCCTTCAACGTTTCGCTCGGGCCGTCGTAGACGACGCGGCCGCGATCCATCACGAGGGTGCGCTTTGCAATGGACAAGGCGAGTTGCGTGTTCTGCTCGACGAGGAGCAGCGTCAATCCCTCGGTTGCGGTGAGGCGTTTCATCGCGCGGCTGAGTTCCTCGACGATGACCGGCGCCAGGCCTTCCGAGGGCTCGTCCATCAGCACGACGCTCGGATTGCCGATCAGCGCACGGGCGATCGCCAGCATCTGTTGCTCGCCGCCGGAGAGCTGGTTGCCGCGGTTGTTGCGCCGCTCCGCGAGCCGCGGGAAGAGGTCGTAGATGGTCGCAAGCGTCCAGGCGCCGGGGCGCGCCGCGACTTCGAGATTTTCGCGCAGCGTCAGCGACGGGAACACCTCGCGTTCCTGCGGCACGTAGCCGAGGCCCGACCAGGCGCGGCGATGCACCGCAAGCCGCGATATGTCGGTGCCCAGCAAGCCGATCCGGCCGCCGTGGAGCGTGGTGTGGCCCATCACGGTCGCGAGCAGCGTCGTCTTGCCGACGCCATTGCGGCCGATGATCGAGACCGTTTCGCCAGGCTTGAGATGCAGCTCTATGCTCTCGATGACCACGGTCTCGCCGTAGCCGGCCGAGACGTCATTGAGTTCGAGGGCATAGGCCGCATCAGCCATGGCGAGCCTCTTCGCCGAGGTAAACGGCGCGTACCCGCTCGTCGGCGAGAATCTCGCCCGGCTCGCCCTCGACCAGCACCGCGCCGGCGACGAGCACGGAAATCCGTTTGGCGAAACGGATGACGACGTCCATGTCGTGCTCGATGATCAGGATCGCGATGTCGGGATCGAGCCGGTCGACCACGTCGAGGATGAGGTGGCTCTCCGAGGACGGCACGCCCGCGGCCGGCTCGTCGAGGAGCAGCACCCTCGGCCGTTGCGCGAGCGCGATGGCGATCTCGACGAGGCGCTGGCGGCCATAGGGAAGCTCGCGCACCGTCTTGAGTGCGTCGTCGGCGATCCGCAACGCGTCGAGGTGCTCCATCGCCTCTTCGACGACGGCACGCTCGGCGCCGGCCGGCCGCCAGATCCGGCCACAGGCCCGCGTGCGCTCGCCGACCGCGAGATAGAGATTCTCCACGACCGTCAGACCGCGAAACAGCTGATTGATCTGGAAGGTGCGCGCGATCCCTCGCCGTGCCCGCGCTGCCCGCGAGATTTGGGTGATGTCCTCGCCATCGAGCCGCACGCTCCCCGAAGTCGGCGTGAGCACGCCGGTAATCAGATTGACAAGCGTCGTCTTGCCGGCGCCGTTCGGGCCGATCAGCGCATGACGTGCGCCGCGCGGCAGCGTGAGATCGATGTCGCGCGCTACCCGGAGCGCGCCAAAGCTCTTGTTGAGTGCGCGGATTTCGAGCGCATTCATCGCCGTGCCGCCGGCTTGAGACGAGCAACGGCCCTCGCGACCAGATCGAGAAGGCCGTTGCGGGCGAACAGCACAGTGATGACGAGCAGCAGTCCGACGCCAAATTGCCAGAAGGCCGGGCTCCATTTCGACAGATTGTCCTGGAGCACCATGTAGACGAAGGCGCCGACGAACGCGCCATAGAGCCGGCCGGCGCCGCCGAGGATCAGCATGACGAGGACCGCAGCCGAATAGTCGTCGAAGCTGAAGACGCCGAGCGTCACGACGGCATTGGTTTCGGTGAACAGCGCTCCGGCGACGCCGGCGAGTGCCGCCGAGATCGTGTACGCGGTGAGCAGGCGCCCCTGCACCGGCGAGCCGATCGCATGCATCCGGTTGACGTTTTCGCGGATGCCCGCAAGCGCCTCGCCGAAGGGCGAATACACGATGCGGCGCACCACGAGGAACAGCACGAACAGTACCGCGAGCGTATAGAGATAGATGGTGTGGCCGTAGAGGTCGTACTCGAACCGGCCGAGCACCGGCTTGAATTCGAGGCCTGGGATGCCGTCATAACCGCCGGTGATGTCGTGATAGAAGTTGCCGAGCTCTTGAAGCATGATCGCGGTTGAGAGCGTGAGAACGAGCAGCGTCAGGCCGCGATAGCGCAGCAGGAGCGCGCCCGATGCCGCGCCCGCCACCGCGGCGACGGCGGCCGCCGCGACGAGGAGCGAGATCGGCTCGTTCCAGCCGAGCCGTGACGCGGTGAGCCCGACCGTGTAGGCGCCGATGCCGAAGAACGCCGCGTGGCCGAGCGTCACGATACCGGCGTAGCCGAGGATGAGATCGAGCGAGAGCGCGAACAGCATCATCAGCAGCACCTGGCTGCCGAAGGTCAGGCGATCGGGAAACGCGAAGAACGCCGCGATCGCCAGCACCCATGGCAGCGCTTCGAGCAGCCGAAAGCGGTGGCGATTGGCGAAATAGGCGATCGCCTGCGCGTGCATGTCGGACACGGGCTGCGCGGAAACGGGCGCGGCCGCCGTCGCGGCGATCGGCTTCTCGCTATTCGCGGCCATAAAGTCCAGCCGGTTTGGCAAGCAGGATCAGCACCGCGACCGCATAGATGATGAAGCCGCCGGCGTCGGCGAACTCGTATTTGCCGAACGTGTCGCAGACCCCGAGAATGATCGCAGCCGCGAGCGTGCCTTTGAGGCTGCCGAGCCCGCCGACCGCGACCACCAGAAGGAAGAACACGAGGTAGACCAGCGCAAAGCTCGGATCGAGCCCGAACAGCTGGATGCCGAGGCCGCCGCCGAGTGCCGCAAGCCCGGAGCCCGCGGCGAACGTCAGCGTGAACAGGCGGTCGACGTCGATGCCGATCGACTGCGCCATGCGCCGGTTGTCGACGGCGGCACGGATTTTCGCCCCGATATTGGTGCGCTCAAACGCGTACCACAACAGCAGCGTCAACGCCGCGCCGATTGCGATGATGAAGACCCGATAGACCGGAAAGGTGCGGAAGCCGCCATTGATCTGGCCGGTCAGATAGCCAGGAAGGGTGATGTGCTGCGGCGAGGGGCCATAGAAGTAAGTGTAGGTCGAGACCGCCATGAAGCTGAGGCCGATGGTGAGCAGCACCTGGTCGAGCTCGGTCGCCTTGTAGAGCCGCGCGTAGAGCACACGCTCGAAGGCGACGCTCGCGGCCCCGACGATCATGAAGGTCGCGACGAGTGCCAGCGGAAACGGCAGGCCGGCGCTTTTCATCAGGGTCAGCACCAGATAGCCGCCCGCCATGGCGAATGCGCCATGGGCGAGATTGACGAAACCCATCAATCCCATGGTGACCGACAGCCCAACCGACACGATGAACAGGAACATCGCGTAGGCGATGCCATCGAACAGGATGCTGATGGTGCTGTTGACCGCCGACACGCCCGAAGCCCCCACACGCTCAATGCCGTAGCCCGGATGAGCGCAGCGATATCCGGGGACTCACTTCCCAATCAGCTGCTGGTCGGCTTACCCCGCATGTCGCTGCGCTCATGCGGGCTACGGACACTCGCGACCCCATCAGCAGGCCGCGCAAGTGGCCATCCTGCGAGACGCGCCTTCAGCGCTCCTCGGGATGAGACCTTCACGAGTTTACGGCTGGCAGGGTGACGCAATTACCTCGCGATGAAAAGTCGTAATTCACTGGATAAACAGCCTTATTGGCCGCAGCGGCCGACTTTCAGTATCTTGCACTCGTCCTTCACCTGCTCGACGACGCCCAGCACTTTGTGGCCGAGCTTGCCGTCGGGCTTGCGAATGACTTCGAGCGCATGCTCGTCCTGGACTACGTCGCGGGTGTCCGGATCGATCACGACCTTGCCGCGCGGACCCTGCGCCGTCCAGCCGCGGAGCGCCTCCATCACCTTCTCGCCGTTGTCCATCTTGCCGTCGAGTTTGCCGACGACGTCGTAGATCGCGTGCATCATGTCCCAGGCGGCGGCCGACTGGAAATCAGGGTAATTGTCGGCGCCGTACGCGGCGTGCCAGGCTTTGACGAAGTCGCGATTGACCGCGTTGTCGAGGTCGTTCGAGTAGCTCGCCATGGTGATGGTGCCGATTGCGGCATCACCCATGCCCTGAAGTTTGGAGTCGGGCGTCACGTCCTGCGGGCCGATGAGCTTAATCCCGGCTTCGCGCATGCCGAGTTCGCCATAGGTCTTCACGATGCCGGACGCGTGCGGGCCGGAGGGAATGAAGACGTAGAAGCAGTCGGGCTTCTCGTTTTTTACCCGCGTGAAGAACGGCGTGTAGTCGGGCACCTGGACCGGATTGCCCATCGGCACCGAGTCGATGATCTTGCCGCCGGCCCCCTCGAATCCGGCCTTGAAAGCGTCAGTCGAATCCTTGCCCGGCGGGAAATCGGTGTACCCCATCGCCGCCGTCTTGCAGCCGAGGTTCTTGGCGGCGTAGAGGCCCATGGGATAGCCCGTGCTCCACATGCTGAACGACAGCCGGGCGATATAGGGCGACAGGTTCGTGATCCATGCCGTGCCGGCGTTGCCGATCAGGAACGGGATCTTCGCTTGGCTCATCAGCGGCGCCATGGCGATGGCGGACGGCGAGAACACGACGCCGGCGATCATTTGCACCTTGTCGCGGGTGATCAGTTCGGTTGCGACCGTCTTCGCTTGGGCGCCCGAAGCCGGACCTTCGTCACGCTTGATGAGCTCGATCTTATGCGGGCCGACGGTGGTGCCGTGCTCCTTTACATAGAGATCGATCGCCTTTTCCATGACGTCGCCGAGATCGGCGTTAACGCCGGAATAGGGCAGCATGATGCCGATCTTGATCGTGTCGGCGCGCGCGGCTGCGCCTGACCACAAGCCAACCGCCGCGATCGTACTCAGGACGGTGATCGTCCGGTTCGGCTTCATGCTGTCCTCCGCTCAACTGTGGCCCGCGATGACGCGGGCGTGCACCCCGCAATGCTCTATCGTACTATTGTCCGCACCGTCCGACTTTCAAAATTTTGCACTCATCCTTCACCTGAGGAAAGGTCGCGAGCGTCTTCTGACCGAGCTTGCCGTCGGGAAGCTTAACCACCTCCATGGCATGCTCGTCCTGGATGATGTCCCGTGTGTCAGGGTCGATTTCGACTTTGCCGCGCGGGCCGTTGCCGGTCCAGCCCTTGAGCGTTGCGATGACCTTGGCGCCGTCATCAAGCTTGCCATCGAGCTTTTTGACGAAGTCGTAGATCGCCTGCATCATGTCCCAGGCCGCTGCCGACATGAAGTCCGGATAGTCGTTTGGGCCATAAACTTGGTGCCACGCCTTGACGAACTCCTTGTTCACCGGATTGTCGAGTTCAGTCGAGTAGCTCGACATGGTGACGGTGCCGACGGCGGCATCCCCCATGCCCTGGAGCTTGGAGCTCGGCGTCACGTCCATGGGGCCGATCAGCTTGACGCCGGCTTGGCGAAGGCCGACGTCACCGTACGTCTTGACGACGCCGGCGGCATGCGTGCCGGAGGGAATAAAGACATAAAAGCAATCGGGCTTCTCGTTCTTCACCCGCTCGAAGAACGGGGTGAAATCCGGCACCTGCACCGGATTGCCCATGGGAATGGAGTCGATGATCTTGCCGCCGGCCTGCTCAAAGCCGGTCTTGAAGGCATCGGTCGAATCCTTGCCGGGCGGGAAATCCGTGTAGCCCATGGCCGCGGTCTTGCAGCCGATATTCTTGGCGGCATAGGCACCCATCGGATAGGCGGGATCCCACATGCTGAACGATACCCGCGCGATGTAGGGCGACAGGTTGGTGATCCACGCGGTCCCGGCGTTGCCGATCAAGAGCGGCACCTTGGCCTGGGTCATGACCGGCGCCATGGCGATCGCGGACGGCGAGAACACCACGCCGGCGATCATCTGAACCTTGTCGCGGGTGATCAGTTCGGTGGCGACCGTCTTGGCCTGGGCGCCCGAGGCCGGACCTTCATCGCGCTTGATGAGTTCGATCTTGTGCGGCCCGACCATGTCGCCATGCTGCTTCATGTAGAGATCGATCGACTTGTTCATGACGTCGCCGAGGTCGGCGTTGACGCCGGAATAGGGCAGCATGACGCCGATCTTGATGGTGTCGGCGTGGGCAGTGCCGCCGGCCGCGAGGGCGGCCGCGGCAATCAGGGTGGTCAATTTCAATGTCGCGGTCGCGCTCATCGGTGTTTCCTCCGCAATCCTTGTACGCGCGGCGGCCATTGCCGGCGCGCCGCTTGATCGGCTGAAAACTATCATACAATCTCAGCCCTTCGACGCGTCACCAGGAGTACGCAATGTCGCATGCGTTGGCGCGTGCCTATGACGGCATCATCATCGGCGCCGGCCAGCACGGCATGGTGCTTGGCGCTTACCTCGCCAAGGCAGGGCTGAACATCCTTCTTGTCGAACGCCGGCTTGCCTACGGCGGCGGGCTGATGACGAGCGAGGCGACGCGCCCCGGCTTCTATCACAATCTCCATTCCATCAATCATTTCCACATCACGGAGACGCCGTGGTTTCGCGATCTCGGCCTTGCCGATCGCGTCACCTACATCACCCCGCGCTACGAGTTCGGCCAGGCCCATCTCGACGGCACCGCGCTGGTGCTGGGCCGCGATCTTGAGGAGACGATCGCCAACATTGCGCGGTTCTCGGCCAAGGATGCCGCGACGTTCCGGGAGTGGAATCGCAAGGCCGAGGAAATCACCCGCCGCATCCTGCTGCCCGAGCGCTACGCCGAACCGCTGAGCCAGGCCGAGCGCGAAGCGTTCCTGTCGGCGACGGCGCTCGGGCGCGACTTTCTTGCCGTCACGCGCCGCCAGCCGCTCGACGTGGTTCAGGAGCTGTTCGAGAACGACCACGTGAAGCTGCTGTTTTTGTTCAAGGTGTCGCTGTTCGGCACCTGGCTCACCGACACGCTGTCGAAATCGAGTCCAATGGGATCGGTGATCCGCGCGTTCGATCTCGAGAGCGGTTATCAGCTCTGCCAGGGCGGCTCGTTCAATCTCGCGCGCGGACTGATGGAGAGCTTCATCGCCGCCGGCGGGACCTTCCAGCCGCAAGTCAGTATCGACCGCATCGTCGTCGAGGGCGGTCGGGCCACGGGAATCGCGCTCGCCGACGGACGCACCGTGCGGGCGAAATTCGTCGCGAGCACGATCGATGTGCACCAGTCCTTCGAGTCGCTGATCGGCCGCGAGCAGCTGCCGGAGACGATGCGGCGCAAGCTCGATAACTTCCAGTACACCGCCTGGGCGCTTTACGGGCTGCACCTCGCGCTTCACGAGAGCCCGAGGTTTGCGGCCGCAACGTTCGATCCCAACATCAACCGCGCGCTGAAATGGAGCATCGGCGCCGAAACCATGGACGACCTTTTCAAGGCGCATCAGGATGTAGTGGCCGGCAAGATCCCGGATATCGTGCAGTTCGGCGCCGGGCCCTTGAGCCTCCTCGATCCGACCCAGGCGCCGCCGGGCAAGCACACCACTTACGCCTGGCACGTGATGCCGTTCGATCCCGATATCGGCGGCAAGGATTACGAGGCCTGGAAAGCCGAGTTCGCCGACAAGATCATCGCCACCTGGGCGCGCTACTGCCCGAACATGACGAGCCGCAACATCATCGCGCGCTACGTCTACACCGGGCGCGAATACACCCAGGAGCTGGTCAACATGCGTAACGGCGACATCTTCATGGGTGCGTTCAATGCCGAGCAGGTGATGTACAACCACTTCGGCTATCGCACGATGTTGCCCAACCTCTATTACGCCGGCTCCGCCGCGCATCCGGGCGGCGCGATCTCGGGCGGCCCGGGCTATATCGTGGCCGGCATCATCGCCCGCGATCTCGGGATCAAGACATGGTGGCAGCCATGGGACGCGCGGACCGCGTTGGAGGCCGTGAGTTCAGCAGGCTGATGCCGAACTCACCGCCAAAGTCCGCCCGTTTGATTTATTGTGTGAGAGTCGGAAACGGCCGCAGGGGGGAAGCCAAGGGTGGAGACCAAGTCATGTTGACGAGACGAGCTTTCACGCTTGCGGCGGCCGCGTCTGCGATCGGCGGCAGCAGTGTTGTGCGCGCGCAGTCCTATCCGACGCGGCCGATCACCTTGGATATGCCGTTTGCTGCCGGCGGTCCCGGTGACACGCTCGCACGCATCCTCGCCGAGCATATGAAGGGATCGCTCGGCCAAACGGTCATCGTCGAGAACGTGACCGGCGCCGCGGGAAGCATCGGTGCGGGTCGCGTCGCCCGCGCGCCGCCCGATGGCTACTCCGTCCTGCTCGGCAACTGGACGACCCACGTCGCCAACCCTGCCATCTATTCGCTTCCGTACGACGTGATCACCGATTTCGAGCCGATCGCCCTCGTTGCGACCCAGCCTGTCGCGATCGTCTCCAACAAGAAGGTGCCCGCCGCCAACCTAAAGGAATTGATCGCCTGGCTCGAGGCAAATCCCGGCAAAGCATCCGCCGGCAGCTCCGGCGTCGGCAGCGCCTCCTACATGGCCGGGCTGTTCTTCGGACAAAAAACGAAAACGCGCTTTCAAGTGGTGCCGTATCGCGGCGCGGCGCTCGCAATGCAGGACATGATCGCCGGCCAGACCGACCTGCTGTTCGACCTCGTCGCCAATTCGCTGCCGCAACTGAGGGCCGGCACTATCCGCGCCTATGGGCTCACCGCCAACACGCGGCTCGGTGCAGCGCCGGATATCCCTACGGTCGACGAGGCGGGGCTGCCGGGATTCTACATCGCGCTCTGGAACGGGACATGGGCGCCGCGTGGCACGCCGCGCGCGATCATCGACAAGCTCAACGCAGCAGTGCGAGCTGCGGTCGACGACCCTGCCGTGCGCGCCCACCTCGCCGATCTCGGGCACGATGTCTTTCCCCGCGAGGAGATGACCCCCGAAGCGCTCGCCCGATTTCAAAAAGCCGAGACCGAAAAGTGGTGGCCGGTCATCAAGGCGGCCAATATCAAGGGCGATTGACCGCGGCCGCTTCGCGGTTCGTCGGGCTCGTCCTGTCGTGACGACGAAGGTTCATCCGTTCGGCAAAGGAGCGCCCGCACGTGCTCAAATATTGCTGTGGAAAGTCACACGAGGTCGGCCAACTCGCTGATCGTCTCGGGGCTTTCGCGAACCGAAACGTTCGCCAGGAATTCACCCTTTTGGACCGTGAAATAGATCGTCGTGTGATCCCTGTATTTCCTGATGTACGCGACATTGTCGATGTTGATGTAGACCGTCGCGTTGTCGACGCTGGTGAGCTTTTTCCAGTTGGCCATCGCGGTCCCCCGAACTGTTGAATCTCCTGCCTTGTTGCAAAGGCGGCTACGCGTCATCCGCACCGTGCTGCGCCACCAAATCTTTCGCCGTGGGTGCGAAGGGGCTGCGCTCGGCAAACAACGGCGGCCCGTCCGCTTCACGCCGGGACAGACGAATCGCTCATGAAGCTGCCACGTAGGATTCACGAACGGCCAGGCCGCGCAAGAGCCCTTTTCTCGGTATCGGTGATAGGTCGCTGACGCTGCGCCGCCTCGCCCGACCTACGTCCCGCGGGGCTTGGCGCGGCGTGTCGCGGGTGCGGCGGCGGGATCGTCGGGCCATGGATGGCGCGGGTAGCGGCCGCGCATCTCGGATTTGACCGCGGCGTAGCTGCCGCGCCAGAAGTTCGGCAGGTCGCGCGTCACCTGCACCGGGCGATGCGCGGGCGACAACAGCTCGATGACGAGGGGCGTGCGACCTCCGGCGATCGTCGGGTGGCGGTTGAGGCCGAACAGCTCCTGCACCCGAATTGCAAGCTTCGGCCCTTCCTCGGCCGTGTAGTCGATCGGCACGCGCGAGCCTGACGGCGCGTCGAAATGGGTCGGCGCTTCCGCGTCGAGCCGGCGGCGCAGCGGGTGCGACAGCAGGCCGTGCAGAGCGGTCTCGAACTCCGCCTCGGTTACCTGCGAGAGCGCGGTCTTGCCGAACAGCAGCGGCACCAGCCATGCGGCGGCGCTGGCGGCGAGGCCCGCGTCGGAAAGGTCCGGCCATTCCTCGCTCTCGGCGCGGCGCAGGAACGCGACGCGATCGCGCCATTGCGCGAGCGCCTTGGTCCAGGGCAGCCGATCGAGGCCGGCCTTGACGATCGCATCGGCGAGGATCGTTGCGGTCGCTTCGCTCGCTTCGACCGGCAGCGGGTGTTCGCCGAGCGCGATCGCGCCGAGCCGGCGTGAGCGCCGTCCGCGCAACGCGAGCGTTTTCGGATCGCTGGTCATTTCCTCCGCTGTGACGATGCGGTCCGCGAACCGCGCTTCGATGTCGACAAGGTCGATCGCGGCCGCGAGCGTAATCCGGCTCAGTGCCGCGCTGCCGACAAGCTCGGCGACCGCAAGATAAGGCTCGCGCGCGAGCGGCGAGGCCGGATCGACCGCGGCACCGCGGCCGTTGGCGAGCAGGAACGCGCCCGCGGACGCGCCGCGGTTCTTGGCGATGCGCTCTGGATAGGCGAGGGCGAGGATCGTGCCGGTCGCGATTGCACCCTCCCCTGCAGGGGGAGGGTCGGACCGCCGTAGGCGGTCCGGGGTGGGGTGACGGCCGTGCCCGAAATCCAAGTCCGCAGTTGTTGCACGGCTGTCACCCCCTCCCGGACCGCTGACGCGGTCCGACCTCCCCCCTCCAGGGGGAGGTGAACGTGACGCCATCTCGGCCCAGCGGCGGGCCATGCGGCGCGCCTCCTCGGCGCGCGGTGCGCGGTCGCGGGCGAGCGCATCGAGACGGTGGCGGAGATCGACGTCGGTGCCGCCGAGGCCGCGCTCGGTGATGATCGCGGCGATCTCGGCGGCGCGGCGGCCGGCGCCTTCGCGGCTGGCGTCGACCACCATGCGGGCGAGCCGCGGCGGCAACGGCATGCGGTTGAGCAATTTGCCTTCCGCGGTGATGCGGCCGGCGGCATCGACGGCGCCGAGATCGGCGAGCAGCGTGCGCGCCTCGCTGAGCGCTACCGCCGGCGGCGGATCGAGAAAAACGAGCGTGCCCGGATCGCTCACGCCCCATTCGGCGAGATCGAGCACAAATGAGGAGAGATCGGCGGCGAGAATCTCCGGTTGCGCGAACGGCTCGAGCGAGGCGGTCTGCGGCTCGTCCCACAGCCGGTAGCACACGCCCGGCTCGGTGCGCCCCGCGCGGCCGCGGCGCTGGTCGGCGGCGGCGCGCGAGACCCGCACCGTTTCGAGGCGCGTCACGCCGACGTCCGGCTCATAGCGCGGCACGCGCGCGAGGCCGGAGTCGATGACCACGCGTACGCCTTGGATGGTGATCGAGGTCTCCGCGATCGATGTCGCCAGCACCACCTTGCGCCGCCCGGCCGGCGCCGGCGCAATGGCGCGATCCTGTACGGCGGCATCAAGTGCACCGAACAGGGCGACCACGTCGACCGCGGGATCGGTCACGCGCTCCTTGACGAGCGTCTCGGCGCGGCGAATCTCAGCAGCGCCGGGCAGGAACGCGAGGATCGAGCCCGGCTCGGCGCGCACCGCCCGCGGCACGGCGTCCGCGACCGCGGCCTCGATCGGCTTGCCGGAATCGCGGCCGAAATAACGCGTCTTGACCGGGAAGGCGCGACCCTCGCTCGCGATCACCGGGGCATCGCCGAGGGCCTTGGCGATGCGCGCGCCGTCGATGGTCGCCGACATGACGACGAGGCGCAAATCCTCGCGCAGTCCCTGCTGGGCGTCGCGCGCCAACGCAAGGCCGAGATCGGCATCGAGCGAGCGCTCGTGAAATTCGTCGAACAGTACCGCGCCGACGCCATCGAGCGATGGGTCGTCGAGGATCAGCCCGGTGAACACGCCTTCGGTCACCACCTCGATGCGCGTGCGCCGCGACACTTTGGTGCCGAACCGCACCCGGTAGCCGACCGTCTCGCCAACAGTCTCGCCGAGGCTTTTCGCCATGAATTCGGCAGCAGCACGCGCCGCGAGCCGGCGCGGCTCCAGCACTAGAATTTTCTTCTCCCGCGCCCAGGGTTCGGCGGCGAGCGCCAGCGGCACCCGCGTGGTCTTGCCGGCGCCGGGCGGGGCAACCAGCACCGCGGTCGTGTGCTGCGCGAGTGCTGCCGTGAGTTCCGGCAGCGCGGCGTCGATGGGAAGCGGCAGCGCGAACGAAACCATCGCCGGTTAACCACGTTTGCAGCGAATTTGCCGCCGCCGCCCGCTGTCCATTTTTCGCACAGGTCCTTGCGCCATTTCTTGCACTGAAGGCTTTGCTTGCGCCGCTTCGTCCCAAAACGGGAAATACGATGGCTTCCACGTACAACGCCCGCACCAGACGCGTCGACTGGGTGGATTACGCCAAGGGCTTCTGCATCATCATGGTGGTGATGATGCATTCGACGCTCGGCGTCGAGGAGGCGGCCGGGCGCGAAGGCTTCATGCATGTGCTCGTGGCGTTTGCAAAGCCGTTCCGTATGCCCGATTTCTTCCTGATCTCCGGCCTGTTCCTGGCGCAGGTGATCGACCGCGACTGGCGCACCTATCTCGACCGCAAGGTCATGCACTTCGCGTATTTCTATGTGCTGTGGGTGACGCTGCAGTTCGCGCTCAAGGCGCCGTACTTTGCGTCCCAGCACGGCTGGGGCTATGTCGCCGAGCAATATGCGCTCGCCTTCATCGATCCGTTCGGCACGCTGTGGTTCATTTATCTGCTGCCGATCTTTTTCGTCGTCGCCAAGGCCACGCGCTCGGCGCCGCCCTGGTTGATCTGGCTCGCGGCAGCGGCGCTGCAGACCGCACACATCGAGACCGGCTGGACCGCGATCGACGAGTTCGCGGGTCGGCTGGTGTTCTTCTATACGGGCTACATCATGGCGCCGCGCGTTTTTGCCCTGGCAGCGGCGGTGCAGGCGCGCCCGCTCGTCGGGATTCTCGGTCTCGTCCTGTGGGCGTTGCTCAACGGCACGCTTGTTTACCTCGGCTTTTCCGAACTTCCGCTGGTGTCGCTCGCCCTCGGGCTCGTCGGCGCGTGTGCCGTCGTCGAGTTTTTCGGCGCTGATGGCAAAGGCGAAATTGTTCGATCCCGTCCGCTATTGCGGGCAGCATTCGATCGTCATCTATCTCGCCTTCTTCCTGCCGATGGCTGTGACGCGCACGCTCCTACTCAAAACTGGCGTCATCGCCGATGTCGGCGTGATGGCGCTGATCATCACCACCGCCGGCGTCATCGGTGCGCTCATGATGTGGTGGGCGGTGCGCAACACCCGGCTCGGCTTCCTGTTCGAGCGGCCGGACTTCTTCCGCATCGCCCCGCGCCCCGGCGTCGCTGCGCAGCCGGCGGAGTAAGTTTGATTACAATTGACTGGTCATTCCGGGGGCCGAGCCCAGCTCGGCAGCCCGGAATCGATACTCCGCAGCCCGTGTTCACGGATTCCGGGCTCGCCTCCGCTGCGCTACGGCGCCCCGGAATGACCGGCTTTTCTGTCGTGTGGTCTACGCCGCGTCAGCCTCCGCGAATATCGAATCCCGCGGTGGTGATGAGGCCCATGATGTGGGCGTGCGACTGCTCGGTCAGGCGGCGGATGCGCGGATAATCGATACCGACGAGCTTGCCGGCGCGCTTCTTCACCGTGCCGTTGACCAGTACGTAACTCACATTTGCGGCCTGCGCGCGCAGCACGAAGCTTGCGACCGGATCGGTGTTCGGGATCAGCGTAATGTCGTCGAGATCGGCAATGGTGATGTCGGCGCGTTTGCCGACCGAGAGCGTGCCGGTTCGGAAGCTGAGGCCCAAGGCGTTTGCGCCTTCCGCCGTCGCAAAGCTCAATATGTCGCGGATCGGGATGAGCTTCGGCCGGCCGCCCTCGCGCCGCGCCCTGTCGGCTTCGAGCTGGTGGTCGGAGAGGATCAGCGCGCGCATCTGCATCAACAGGTCGGACGGCATCCGCGTCTCGTTGTCGACCGAGAACGACGGCCGCAAGCCGTAGCGCAACCAGCGCTGCGCGCTCGGAAAGCCGTGGCCCGACATCATCTCGGTCGCGGCCGAGGTCGAGATAGTGCCGCCGCTGTCGGCGATCATCTTGAGCTCGTCGTCGGTCGATTCATTGCCGACGGTGTGCACATAGGTGATGTCGGGTCCGAGGAGGCCCGCGGTGTTGAGCGCCGCGACGGTTCCGGTCTTGACCACGTGCATGGTAATGCGCAGGCCGAGTTCGCGCGCGAGCTTGATGTCGTGTTCCGCGTTGCGGGCGGCGATCGCGAGCGTGAGGAGCTGGTCGCCTGAACTAAAATATTGCTTCTGCACGCGGCGGATGTCGGCGGCGCGCTTCTTGTCGGCCTCCGGCGTGTCGTTGCCGGGGATCGCCGACGCGCCATAGGCGAACACACCGCGGATGCCGGCCTCGGTGAGCCCGCGGATCGCAGCGTCGGCATGCGCCGGCGAGTTCATGATGTGCGACCAGTCGAGCAGCGTCGTGATGCCGGTGGTGAGCGCCCCGAGCGCGCCGAGGAGGTTGCCGATATAGACGTCCTCCGGGCGGTAATGCGGCCCGAGCGTGCCGAAGAACAGCTTGATGTAAACGGCGAGGTCGCCCTCGGAGATCATCGAGCGCGTCACCGTTTCCCAGGTGTGGCGGTGCGTATCGATGAGGCCCGGCAGCACGATCTTGTCGCGCGCGTCGATGACTTCGGCATCGGACGCCTGCAAATTCTTGCCGACCGCGGCGATCGTTACGCCCTCGACGAGGACATCGCCACCGGCGATCTCGCCGATGCCGCTGTCGAGGCTCACGACATGGCCGCCCTTGATGAGGATCCGACGCCGACCCGCCTCTGGCGCGGCCGCCCCGCTGCCGACCCGGGCATCGGCCGCATCAATGAGGGACGGTAGCGTAGAAGCCGCCGCCAATCCCTGCAGTATTGCCCTCCGGCCGATTTTCATTGCCATCGCCTCCCGCTGTTCTTGGGAGGCTATTACATCGGTTTCATCGGGTCGAGCGACGTAGCGGCGCAGACCAGCAAATCCCGCTCGTTTCACGGGTTAATTTGATCGGTGGACGAACGAAGTGCGGCTCATTTGACGAAAGGCGCCGTCGCGGACGATCTGCGGGCGTCGTCGTTTAAGTTTGATGGCCTTCGCCTCGCGCTCCAACACGGAGGTCGCGCCGAAGGTGCTGACAGAACGACTACCCATCTTGAAAAACCAGCTTCGATCTTGCGCCGCACCATCCGCTTGTCCTTGACGAATACTTCGTGCGGCGTCAGCATCGCGTCTTCGCATCGGGAGGAGGTTGCAATGGCAAAGTCCAAGCGAGGCCTCGACGGACGTCACCGCGACAAGACCGGTCGCATCGAGCGCAAGCACGGCAACACCAAGATTGGGTCCTTGCGCAAGGAATACGGCGAGCACTTCGCCAAGGGTCGCCGCAGCGACATGATGCTGAAGACCCTGCTCAAGGAAACCGACAGCGCCTCACTTCACGAGTATCTGCGCCATCACCATAAGTGATCGCGTAGCGTGCGACGGCGCGGCGACGTCAGTAGGCAGAGGCAGTAACGATCGAGCGCACGGAAAAAGTCGCGCGCGTTCGAACTGCTGCTCGGATTTCGACAAGGATGGTGCTGCCGGACAGGATTGAACTGTCGACCTCTCCCTTACCAAGGGAGTGCTCTACCACTGAGCTACGGCAGCAGAAGACCGCGCCGGCAAATCAACGGCTACGGCGCGGCGTGCGGAAACTGCCATAAGGGGTGACAGGGTGCAAGGACGCGCTTCCCGCGAGGCACTGACCTCGCTATCGGCTGGCTTGCACCGTACCGGGCGCCGCGGTTATCAACACCCATGACCACCCGAGATCCGATGGAACGCGACACAACCCGCGCGGCGCGGGCGGACCGGCTCGCTTCGGCGCTCAAGTCCAATTTGCGGCGGCGCAAGACGCAGGCGCGCGCGCGGTCCGAAGCTAGCGACGATCCGGCGCCGGACGATCCGCAGGAGGCGGGCACAGTCGCCGTCCAACCGGCCGAGAGCAGCGATACCATGGAGTGACCGGGGAGGCCGCGGCTGCGAGCAGGCCCGTCCCACGATTCCGCCTGAATTGTCACCGACAAGTGAAACGGGGTAGATCAAGCTTCCCTTAAGCCTTCCCGGGTTAGGTGAAGGGCTTTGGGACGCGCCGGCGTGGGGACGCCGGACCTTTTTTCGATACGGGGGGTTCATGGACCGCATCAGCATTATCGGCGGCGAAAAGCTTCACGGCACGATTCCGATTTCCGGCGCCAAGAACGCCGCGTTGCCGCTGATGATCGCGAGCCTTCTCACCAAGGAGAAGCTGATCCTCGACAACGTGCCCCGGCTTGCCGACGTGGGGCTGCTCCAGCGCATCCTCAACAACCACGGCGTCGACATCATGCTCGGCGGCAAACGCCCGGGCGACACCGCCTACCAGGGCCAGACGCTGCAGATCTCGGCGGAGAACATCGTCGACACCACTGCGCCCTACGAACTCGTCTCCAAGATGCGGGCGAGCTTCTGGGTCATCGGGCCCTTGGTCGCGCGCATGGGCGAGGCCAAAGTTTCGATGCCGGGCGGCTGCGCGATCGGCACGCGGCCGGTCGACCTCCATATCGCGGCGCTGCAAAGTCTCGGCGCCGAGATCGAGATCGACGGCGGCTACGTGATCGCGCGCGCGCCGAAGGGACTTCGCGGCGGCAGGGTGGTGTTTCCGAAAGTCACGGTCGGCGGCACCCACACGGCGCTGATGGCGGCCTCGCTCGCCCACGGCACTTCCGTGATCGAGAACGCCGCGCGCGAGCCAGAGATCGGCGACGTCGCCGACTGTCTCAACAAGATGGGCGCGAAGATCACCGGCGCGGGCACCTCGCGCATCGTGATCGAGGGCGTGCCGCGCCTGGGCGGCGCGCGCCACAGCGTGCTGCCGGACCGCATCGAGACCGGCACCTATGCCATGGCCGTCGCGATGACCGGCGGCGACGTTCTCCTCGAAGGGGCACGGCCGGAGCTTTTGCAGGCGGCACTCGACGTGCTGGTGCGCGCCGGCGTCGAGATCACGCCGACCAATGCCGGCATCCGCATCGCGCGCAACGGCGCCGGCATCATGCCGGTCGACGTCGCGACGGCGCCGTTCCCGGATTTCCCAACCGACTTGCAGGCGCAGTTCATGGCGCTGATGACCCGCGCCAAGGGCACTTCGCACATCACCGAGACGATTTTCGAAAACCGGTTCATGCACGTGCAGGAGCTGGTGCGGCTCGGCGCGCGCATTTCGCTCGATGGCGAGACCGCGACAATCGAGGGCTGCAGCACGCTCAAGGGCGCGCCGGTGATGGCAACCGACCTGCGCGCCTCGGTATCGCTCGTCATTGCCGGCCTTGCCGCCGATGGCGAGACGACGGTGAACCGCGTCTACCACCTCGACCGCGGCTTCGAGCGCCTCGAGGACAAGCTCTCCGCCTGCGGCGCGCAGATTTCCCGCATCAGCACGAATTGACGCCGGCACGCCGCATCAACGCTCTCTTTCTGACCTCATCCTGAGGAGGCGCGAAGCGCCGTCTCGAAGGATGGCATAGGAACGGCAGCGCAAGCGGTCATCCTTCGAGGCTCGCTTCGCTCGCGCCTCAGGATGACGCTGCAGCATTCCTCAGCAGCATCAATCGCGCGCTTGCTTCGCCTCCTGCACCATCGGGGCTTTGCCCTTCGCGGTGCGCGGCGCGAAGACGTGCGCGAGGATCGGCAGGCCGAGGGAAACGACGAACACGCGGGTGAGGTGGTGCGCGCCGACGAACACCGGATCGAGGTGGAGCGCAAGCGCGAGGATCATCATGGCGTCGACCGCGCCCGGCGCATAGGCGACGATGACGTCGGAGAGCGGCAACGATACGAGCGCCGTGACAGCCGCGCCGATCAGGCCGGCAACGACGAGCGAGACCGCGAACGAGCCGAACCCTGCGCCGAGATAGCCGAGCAGCAGCCGGATGGACGTGCCGGTGAAGCGCCCGCCGCTCACTGTGCCGATGCCCACCATGCCCGCGGTCGCAATCACGGTCGGCATGGTGACGCTCATGACGGCGGTACCGTGCAGTGCCGCCGAGACCACCATGGGACCGAAGATCAGCCCGCCCGGAAAGCCTTGCCGCAGCAGCAACAGCGCGACCGCGACCGAGAGCCCGACGAGGATCGTGAACTGCAGCGGCGCATCGGCGACGGTGACGCCGCTCGTCGGCAGCCGCGCCGGGCCCGCAAGCCCGGCGATCGCCAGCACCGCGGGCACGCACACCGCGAGGATCACGACGCGCATCGTCTGCACGATGGCGATGCCGCGGATATCGCAGTCGCGGCCCTCTTCGCTCGCGAGCGCCATCACCTGGGCAAGGCCGCCCGGGGTGCCGGCGAAGATGGCGTTGACGGTGGTCCAGCCGTGGACGCGGGTGAGATAGGTGACGGTGGCGAAGGTCGAGGCAATCATGGCGAGGATCACGGCCGCGATGCTGAGCGGCCAGGTCGAAAATCCGCGCAAGGTCGCAGGCGTCACCACGCCGCCGATCGTGATGCCAAGACAGATCGAGGAGGAGCGGGCGAGCCACGGCGGCACGTAGATCGGCCGCCCGGCAAGCGCCGCAACGGCCGCAAACACCATTGAGCCGGCGAGCCAGGCCGCAGGAAATTTCGCCGCATCGAGCAGGAATCCGCCGAGGGTCCCGATAGCGGCGGATTCAGCAAAACGGGCAAGCTTGGCGCGCGGCGAGAGGGGAGGGTGCATTGCAGCGCATCAATGCCGCCCCGCACGCGGCCGGTCAAATGGCGGTAGCCGTTAGAGCTCCGGACCCACTCCGCGCGCTGTACAGAAAGTTGACGACAGAGGAATAGTCCTATAAAATAGGCACTGTAACGGAACCCGGATGCCCAAAAGATTGCTGAATGACCGATCGCGTCGACGTCCCTGAGCTTTCCCTGCTTCATGCCGCTGCGTGGCCACTCTTGTTCGGCCCATGTCCCTGGCGCCGTTGTCGAAAGCGAGGAGCCATGCGCGGGCGGAAGGTCGATTTTTGCCGTTCGCTGTTATTTTCCCTGTTCTCAGGGAAAATAAGGTTGGGGTGCATGGAGTGCACCCCTGCGGTGAGACAGGAAACAAGGAACTGGTTGCACTGGTAACTTTGTTTGAACGGGGTGCCTGTGTGGGTCCCCGTTCGGCGATGTATGTGGCAGACTTTCGCTTGATCGTCAGCAGTCCTTGATCGCTTGGATGGCCTTGGTTTGAACGCGCCGCTGCCGTCAAGGATTTACCGCGTAGCGGCGACGCTGTCGTCCTTGACGGCAGCGGCGCGTTCGAACACTCGGCGATCCGAGCGATCAAGGCCGTGCCCCGAGGTCGCCGCAAGCAGCTGCGGGTGCGATCGAGTGTAGCTTCGCTTCGAACTCGGCCGGCGGTCGATAGGCCAGGGCCGAATGCAGGCGCTGACGATTGTAGACATCGTCGATGAAGACGCCGATCGCGGCGCGCGCCGCGGCAAGATCGCGATAGTTGCGGCCATCGACCTCCTCCTGCTTGAGTGTCTTCATGAAGCTCTCCGCCTTGGCGTTGTCGTAGGGATTGCCGACGCGGCTCATGCTGGGCTGGATGGCGTGGGCCTCCAGCATGGCGGCATACTCACAGCAGGCGTACTGCACCCCGCGATCGGAGTGATGGATCAGGCTGCCGGGCGTCGGCCGGCGCGCCGCGATCGCCATGCCGAGGGCCGCGGTGGCAAGGCTCGCCCGCAGATGCTTGTCCAAGGCCCAGCCGATCACCCGCCGGCTGAACGCATCGAGCACCACCGCCAAGTAAGCGAACTCCTCCAGCAGGCGGACATAGGTGATGTCCGCGACCCACAACTGATCAAGCCCGCTTGGCAGAAGGCCGCGCGCCAGGTTCGGCACCACGCGCCAATCATGGCGCGAGTCGGTCGTCACCGCCACGAACGGACGTTTGCGCAGACACAGCAGATTGTCTTGCCGCATCAGTCGCAACACCCGTTTGTGGTTCGCCATAAACCCGTCGCGGCGCAGCTGCGCCGCGATCCGCCGGTAGCCATAGCGCCGATTGGCCAGCGCCACGCGTTGGATCGCATCGCGCACTGCCGTCTCTTCCCGACGGGGCGCACATGCCCCCAGGCGGCGGTAATAGCCGGCGCGGCTTACCCCCGCCAGCACACACATCCGCTCGACCGTGAGTTCGCCTTGCGGCCGGGGTGACGTCATCGCCGCGATGATCGCGTAGACGCCGGCACGCCAGGCCCGTCGCTCGGCCGGCGCGTTCCCCCGACTTGCCGCAAGGCTTGCCGAAAAAAATCCAGTTCCACCTGTTGCTGGCCGATCTTGCGCTCCAGCTCGGCGAGCCGTTTGCGCGCCGCGGCAAGCTCTTGCAACTCCGCAGGCTGCGCCGGCTCAGGCTCGCCAGCCGGCCAACATCCCTGCGGCCGCCCGGCGAACCGCAGGCCGTTAGGTCCGCTCCGGCGAAAACACAGATGCCACTTGTACAAAAGCCCGGCCGGAACCCCCAACTCCGCCGCCACAGCCGGAACGCCCTCCCCGGCCATCACCCGGGCCACCGCCGAAAGCTTCAGCTCTCGCTCAAACACACGCCGTTTGCGTTCGGACATCAGTTCTCCCCTCCGAGAACTGTTCCTTATTTCCGTGTCTCACTCTACGGGTGCACTCCAAAGGGGGTGTTCGCCGAAAAAGAATTCCGGCCACGGCCGGATGGAGTCCGGATACAGTTTGAGCGGCTCGATTGAGCGCAACGGCCCTCGTCTTCTCCTCCCCGCAGTTGCCTCATCTTCCCCTCCCCCGCAAGCGGGGGAGGGGAAAAGGTAAGCGCCCGCATCGAGCAGTGAGCAACGCGACGAATGCGGATGCGAGGGCCGAAGAGCCTCGGCCCCAAATAAAAATGGACGCCGGGGTCTGGGACCGCGGCGTCCAAGTGAAAGAGACTTGCTTGGGAGGAACGAGCAATCTCTGAAGGTTTGTCGCGGCCACTTCCAGATCGGTTCAAGCACCGCTTCGCCCCCCGCGCCGGAGACCGGCCGCGATGGACACGACCGCGGAGTTGTGTTGATTTCCCAGTGATCCGCGGGCCGAGTGCCGTGTGATCGATCGCCGCGGGATCGGAGCTCAAGAGCGCTGCCATGTTGCAGGGCTGGATCGTCATCCTCATTGCGCTCGTCTACATCGGGATGCTGTTCCTGATTGCGAGCTACGGCGACCGGCTGGGCGCGCTCGGCTCCCAACCGCGGCCGATGATCTACGCGTTGTCGCTCGCGATCTACTGCACGTCGTGGACCTTCTTCGGCTCGGTCGGCCTTGCGTCCCGCACCGGCTTCGACTTCCTCGCGATCTATATCGGCCCGGCGGTGATGATCGGGCTTGCCGCGCCGCTGATCGTGCGCATCACGCGGCTCTCGAAAGCGCAGAACATCGTCTCGATCGCGGACTTCATCGCCGCGCGTTACGGCAAGCACCAGGGCGTGGCCGCGACGGTCGCCGCGATCGCCATCATCGGGATGGTTCCGTACATCGCGCTGCAGCTCAAGGCGGTGTCGTCATCGCTCGGCACCATTGTCGCCCCGCTCGCGAGCTGGTCGGGTCCGATGCCGCCGATGCTCGGCGATCCGCCGCTGTTCGTCGCCATGTCGCTTGCGGCGTTCGCGGTGCTGTTCGGGACGCGGCACATCGATGCGACCGAGCACCAGCACGGCCTCATCCTGGCGATCGCAGTCGAGTCGATCGTGAAACTGGTCGCTTTCGTCGCCGTCGGTGTCTTCGTCACGTTCGTGATGTTCGACGGCCCGACCGACCTCTTCGCCAAGGCCATGGCACGGCCGGATACAGCGGCCGATCTCGTCTCCGGCACGAGCTTCGGCACCATGGCGGCGACGACGCTGCTGTCGTTCTTCGCGATCATTCTGCTGCCGCGCCAGTTTCACGTCACGGTGGTGGAGAACAAGAGCGAGTCGGAAATCGGCCGCGCCCGCTGGCTGTTCCCGCTCTATCTCGTGATCATCAATCTGTTCGTGGTGCCGGTGGCGATTGCCGGCATGCTGACGTTCGCCCCCGGCGACGTTGACAGCGACATGTACGTGCTGGCGCTGCCGATTTCGGCGGGTTCGGAAGTGCTGGCACTTGCGGCTTTCATCGGCGGCCTGTCGGCGGCGGCAGCGATGGTGATCGTCGAGACCGTCGCGCTCGCGATCATGGTCTCGAACGATATCGTCGTGCCGTTCGCGCTCAAGCGCAGGCCCGGCACCAATGTCGGCAGCCACCTGCTCACCATTCGTCGCATCGCGATCTTCGGGGCTTTGCTGCTGGCCTACGCCTATTACCGGAACGCGGGCACCGCCCAACTTGCCGCCATCGGCCTGATGGCGTTCGCCGCCATCGCCCAGCTCGCGCCGGCGTTCTTCGGCGGCCTGATCTGGCGGCGAGCCACCGCGCCCGGTGCGGTCGCCGGCATGGTCGTGGGCATCCTAGTCTGGGCCTACACGCTGTTCCTGCCGAGCCTCAGCGAGGGCGCGTGGGGGGTGACTCTACTGGAAGAAGGTCCTCTCGGCATCGGGCTGCTGCGGCCGCAAGCGCTGTTCGGCCTTGATCTGCCGCCGCTCGTTCACGGCATGGTCTGGAGCCTTGCTCTCAATCTCGTGGCCTACGTCGTGGTTTCGCTGATGCGCGAACCGGCAGCGATCGAGCGCATGCAGGCGGATGTGTTCGTGCCGCGCGGTCTTGCGCCGACGCCGAGCTTCCGGCTGCGGCGTTCCGCCGTCACCGCGGAGGAATTGACGACGGCCGTGGCGCGCTATCTCGGCGAGGAGCGCACCCGCTCTTCGTTCGAAAGCTTTGCGGCGGAGCGGCACCTGACGCTGGCGCCGGGTGCGCATGCCGACTTCGAACTGCTGCGCTATGCCGAGCGGCTGCTCGCTTCGGCGATCGGCGCGGCATCATCGCGCCTCGTGCTGTCGCTTGTCCTGCGCCAGCGCACGGTTTCGACCAAAGCGGCGCTGCAACTCCTCGACGATGCCAATGCCGCCATCCATTACAACCGCGAGATTCTGCAGACCGCGCTCGACCACGTGCGCCAGGGCATCGCGGTGTTCGACAAGGATGCCCACCTGATCTGCTGGAACCGGCAATTCGGCGAGATTCTCCAGTTGCCGCCCGACCTCGTGCGTATCGGCGTCGACCTTGCCGAAATCCTGCGCTTCAATGCCGAGCGCGGAGCCTTCGGTCCCGGCGACCCGGCCGCGCTCGTGCGCGAGCGGCTGCCGCGCTACACCGCCGACCTCGCGCCGTTCCGCGAGCGCTTCGCCGATCGCGGCTTCGTCATCGAGGTGCGCGTCAACCGCATGCCGGACGGCGGCATCGTCACGACGCTCACCGACATCACGCCGAGCGTCGAGGCCGCCGATGCGCTCGCCCGTGCCAACGAGAACCTGGAGCGGCGGGTGTTCGAGCGCACCATGGAACTCGAACATCTCAACACCGAGCTCGCCGAGGCGAAATCCGCCGCCGAAGCGGCGAACCTCTCGAAGACGCGGTTTCTCGCCGCCGCGAGCCACGACATCCTGCAACCGTTGAATGCCGCGCGTCTCTACGTCACGAGCCTCGTCGAGCGGCAAGGGCAGGGCGAGGAGACGCGCCTCATCGGCAACATCGATGCCTCGCTCGAGGCCATGGAGGACATGCTGGCGGCGCTCTTAGAAATCTCGCGCCTTGATGCCGGCGCCATGCGGCCGGATATCACGAGCTTTCCCGTTGCCGATCTGCTGCGCCAGCTCGAAATCGATTTCGCGCCGCTCGCGCGCGGCCAGGCGCTCGAACTCGTGTTCGTGCCGTGCTCGCTCAATGTTCGCACCGACCGGCGGCTGCTGCGGCGGCTGTTGCAGAACCTCGTCTCGAACGCGATCAAGTACACCCGGGCCGGCGGGCGCGTGTTGGTCGGTTGCCGGCGTCGTGCCGGACGGCTTCGCATCGATGCTTACGACACCGGCATCGGCATCCCGCCTGACAAACTGCGCGTTGTATTCACCGAGTTTCATCGGCTCGATGAGGGCGCAAGGGTTGCCCGCGGTCTCGGGCTCGGCCTCTCGATCGTCGAACGGATCGCGCGCGTCCTCGACCACCCGATCGACCTTGCCTCGGAAGCTGGTCGCGGCTCGCATTTCTCCATCGAAGTTCCGGTGGCATCGCAAATGCGGGCCGCAGCGGGGAGGGCGCAATCGCCGGGTTCGGTTGTCGATCCGAGCCGCATTGGGGCGACCTTGGTCCTATGCATCGATAACGATCCGAACATTCTCGACGGCATGGCGACGCTGTTGCAGGGCTGGGGCTGCGAGACGTTGAAGGCGGCCGACCTCGACCAGGCGATCGCTGTCGCCACGGCAAACGGCCTCGTGCCCGAGGGATTTCTCGTGGATTACCATCTCGACACCGGCAACGGCATCGAAGCGGTGATGGCGCTGCGCGCCCGGTTCGGCGACGATATTCCGGCGATCCTGATTACCGCCGACCGGTCGGCCGACGTGCGCGAGGCGGCGCGGGCCGTCGCGATCCAGGTTCTCTATAAGCCTTTGAAACCAGCTTCGCTCCGTGCCGTCATGTCGAAGTGGTCCGTGCCACGCGTTGCCGCCGCAGAGTGAAGAGTGATTCGTTGATCATGCCTGTTGAAAGGAGCGTGCTCATGCTGTCCGTTCGAGTCGGTGTCCTTGTCCTGGCCGCTGCGTTCGCCGCCGGCAGTGGGGCCGCGTTGGCTTTCGATGAGAGCAAGTATCCGGATTGGTCGGGGCAGTGGACGCGCCCGCGCGGGATTGCGACCCAATGGGATCAAGGCAAGCCGGCGGGCCTCGGCCAAATGGCGCCGCTGATCCCCGAATATCAGGCGCGGCTCGAAGCAAGCCTCGCCGACCAGGCCGCCGGCGGCCAGGGCCTCGACACCCGCTACACCTGCATCACCAACGGCATGCCGCGGGTAATGGCGGCGATCTTCCCGCTCGAGTTCGTGATCCTGCCGAACATCACTTACGTGAACTTCGAGGCGTTCATGCCGCGCCGGATCTACACCGACGGTCGCGATTTCCCGACCGAGGAGGAGCCGAGCTTCATGGGCTACTCGATCGGCAAGTGGCTCGACACCGACGGCGACGGTCGCTTCGATACCCTGGAAGTGGAAACCCGCAACTTCAAAGGTCCGCGCACCGTGGAGTTCAGCGGCATTGCGCTTCATGACGACAACCAGACTGTCGTCAGGGAGCGCATCTACGTCGACAGGAACAACCCCGAAGTGATGCACAACGAGATCACGATCATCGATCGCGCTTTCGCGTGGCCGTGGACCGTGGACAAGCACTACCGGCGCTTGCGCAACGTGATCTGGCTCGAAGATAACTGCAACGAGAACAACCACCACATCGTGATCGGCAAGGAGAATTATTTCGTCGGCGCCGACGGCTATCTGATGCCGGCGCGCAAGAATTCAGCAACCGCCGGACCTGCGCTATTTCAAGCCGCGCGCGAAATAGCAGCAGACGAATGTGAACATGGTGGTCATTCCGGAGCGCCGAAGCGAAGGCGAGCCCGGAAGCCATACTCGTCGGTTCGTGGTTATGGATTCGGGGGGCGCGAGCTGCGCTCGCGCCCCGGAATGACGCTGGGTGTTCTTGAATTGGCAACCGTGCTCCCGTAAGCTTGTGGCTCATTTTCCAGGAGCGCAATCGATGAAAAGGCTCGTTTTGGAGTTGACGGCCCCTTTCCAGGGGCTGCCGGAACTGGTGGCTTATGACGAAGGTCTGTTCGCCAAGGAAGGGCTCGAGATCGAATGGGCCGAGCGCGACCAGGGCGGCGAGCGCAAGACCGCGGTCGACGTCACCGACCCCAAGGGCCTCAATCCGTTTCTGAGCCATGGCAGCCTGCTCGAGCAGGGCAAGGCGGACATGTACAACGCCTGCGAGTGGGGCAACTACTGCCGCGTCCAGGAAACGAACCGTGCCAGCCGCCAGGTTGGCCGCCGCGCCATCGTGACCTATTCGGCGATCGTCGTGGCGCCTGATTCGCCGGTCTACACGCCCCAGCAGCTCGCCAACCGCACCGTCAGCGTGCCGTTCTACTTCGGCACTCATTACATCGCGCTGCACCTGCTCGAAGGCTTCGTGCCGCGCGACATGATCAAGCTGTGCAGCGCGCCGAACGGGTCAAAGTACCGGCTTGCCTCGCTGCTCAAGGGCGAAATCGACGCGACGACGCTCACCGAGCCGCACATCTCGCTCGCCGAGAAGAAGGGCTGTCGCACCATCTGCTCGTCGTTCTTCCACGGGACCGAGGTCGCGTCGAACCGGGTCGACGCCGAGACTTATGCCGCCTTCAATCGCGCGGTGCGCGAGGCGGTGCGGCGCATCAACGCCAACAAGCGCGCCTACCTCCATTACTTCATCGACTATCACAAGGCGAAGGACCCCGAGGTCGGCACCTTGAAGGTCGAGGATCTGCGCGAGAGCCGCCTCGTGGTGTGCGATCCCGCCCCGATCCCGGCCGACGAACTTCAGCGCACGTTCGACTGGCTCAAGAGCTGGGGCATGCTGGAAGAGACCGCCTCGCCTCTGCAGCTCATCAACGCCGACGTGCAGAGCCGCGCCCACCAAGTCGCCGCGGAGTAGGCTCGTAGCCCGGATGGAGCGGCCGCATTGCGGCCGCGTAATCCGGGGCGGCGATGCCTGTGGAAACGGTGTTCCCGGATTGCGCGGCCGTAAGAACGGCCGCTCCATCCGGGCTACGGTCTAACCCTCCGCCGCGCCCTTGCCGACGAGGCACAGATATTCCCACACCACGGTTGCGGCGGCGAGCGCCGTGATCTCGGCGGTGTCATAGGCCGGCGCCACCTCGACCACGTCCACGCCGAGGAACTTGAGGCCGCCGAGCCGGCGCAGGATCGCCTGCGCCTGCCAGCTCGCAAGCCCGCCGATCTCGGGCGTCCCGGTGCCCGGCGCGAACGCCGGATCGAGCACATCGATATCGAAGCTCAGATACACCGGCGCATCGCCGACGATCTCGCGGATGCGACCCGCGATCGCGCCCGGTCCCCTATCATGGACGTCCTGGGCCGACACGATGGTGACGCCGCGCCGGAGCGTCCAGTCGTAGACCTCGCGCGGCATCGGCGAGCGGATGCCGATCTGGATCATGCGGCGCGGTTCGACCACGCATTCCTCGATGGCGCGGTAGAACACCGAGCCGTGGGCGAGCGGCTGACCGAAATTGTCGGGCCAGGTGTCGACATGGGCGTCGAAGTGCACGAGCGCCGGCGGACCACCGCGCTTGCTGAGCGCCCGCAGCAGCGGCAACGTGATGCTGTGATCGCCGCCCAGCGCGACAAGGTGATCGATCGCGCGCGCCTGCTCCTCGATCATCCTGAGGCTCGCCGGAATATCGCCGAGCGCCGTCGCGAAATCCCCGATGTCGGCGAGCGGCAGCGCCTCGGGGTCAACCCAATGCTCGGGATGCGCGCCGTCGACCAACATCCGGCTTGCAGTGCGAATCGCAGCCGGACCAAAGCGCGCGCCGCTACGATTGGTCGTGCCGATGTCGTGGGGAATCCCCGCAATGCAGAAGGCCGCTGCGCGGTCGCGGTGTTCGACACCGAGGAAGCTTGGCGCGACCGCGTAGGTCGGAGGTCCGCTCACGGCTGTGCCGGCGGCGTCGTAAACCGGAACACCGCGGCGGCGACCGCGCAGGTCCAGTCGCGGTTGGAGGCGCCTTCGGCGGCCGCCGTGATCGAAAGGCTGTCGACGATCAAATCGCTTAGCGCGTAGACCCGCTTGCGCTCGTCCCAGGCGGCGTCGGGGTTGAACTCGATGCCGAGCGTCGAGGCGAGCATGGTGGCGGCGAGATCCTCGACGTAGTCGCTCATCTCCGGTTCCCGCATGCCGAAGGCGTGGTGTTCCGAGATGTAGCCGTAGTGCGACGGATCCTTAGGCCGGGCGAGGCCGATGCCGGCGGCGATGCGGCGGCCGGCCTCATTGGTCTCGGAGCGGGCGAGGACGCAGAACGTAAGTTCGCCGGGACTCAAGGTGGCGACGCCCGCCGGGCGCGAGACAAGCTCGCATCCTGGCGGAAGGATCGATGAGACCGTGACCAGGTTCTGCTGCTCGATGTCCGCATCGCGCAGGGCGTATTCGAACGCCGTGAGGGCGTGACGATGGACCCCGACGCCGCGGGTCAGGAACACGCATTTAGGAATCGGAAACATTTGAGCCCCGTCGTCTTGACGCTTCGCGCCGTACACCTTCGAAAGATGTGAAAAATAACACCAAATTGCGACAGGTGTTTAGGTCGGGCCTGCGGTCGCGCAAGGGCGTGTCGCATGCGGCATCCGGTCGCTTGGCATCATTTAATTTCATCGCCACTTCTCGCCAAGAAGTCGACGCGGCGCGCATTTCCCTCCCCCCCCCAGCCATGCGCGTGTGCGAGACTTCACGTAGGGCCCCGGTCGCGTTAGCGGCCGGGGTTCCTTTTTGTGGGTTGGCGTTTTTGTGGGCTATCGTTGGAAGACCGCCTTCGGCAGCATGGCGTGCACGCCCTTGGTGATGTCGACATTCTCGCTCACCATCAGGTCCATGGCGGCGCTGCACAGCATGTAGGCATCGTCGCGCGACAATCCCTTGGTCTCGACGATGAAGTTGACCATCTCGCGGGTCGCCATCTTGGCGGCCTGGTTGAGGTCAGGATCGAGGCCGATGGTCATGTAGTGGGTCGCGGTTTCCGCGCGCGGCCAGCGCACGTGCAAATCCTTGCGCAGCACGACCTGGATTTCCCCGCGCAGCGACGTCTCAACCGCCGATAGACCGACTTCGCCGTTGCCCTGGGCGGCATGACCGTCGCCGATCGAGAGCAGGCCGCCCGGCGCGTGCACGGGAAGGTAGAGCGTCGTTCCCGCGCCGAGATCGTGATTGTCCATGTTGCCGCCGAAGACGTTCGGCGGTCCGCTCGCCACGCGGCCCATGGACGGCGGCGGTGCGACGCCGATCACGCCCCAGAACGGCCGCATCGGGATCGTCACCCCGGGCGCGAAGGGGATGGTCTTCTTCTCAAGATCCATGAATAGGACCTTGTCGCGCGAATAGGGAAAGTCTTCCGGCAGGGTGCCGCGGTTGGCGCGGAAGCTCATCGCGGCGATCGGCAGCCAAGTCTCGACCGACCTGATCCGGATTTCGAGAGTGTCGCCGACTTCGGCGCCGCGCACGGCGATCGGGCCGTCGAGCGTGTGGTCGCCGCGGCCGTCATCCTTGGCGTTGGCGAAGACCTCGAACAGCTCGGCGGGAATCTTCTCCTTCGGCACGCCCAGGCCTTCGAAGTATTTCGGATTGCCGGTCGCGGTCCACAGCTTGACGATGTCGCCGGAATCGATCGTCAGCACCGGCTTGAGCGAGGCATCGAAGAAGCTCGTGTGAACGGTCGACGGCGATGCCCGCAGCTCATGGGTTTTCTCCTCGCACTGCGCTTCGACCGCGGTGCAGATGACCAGCGCGCTGACGCAAATTCCAAACATCGATCTCATGGTTCGGCTCCGTGCATGGTGAAGAGAGGCAGCCCGGTTCGTCGGTCGGGCTTCGGGCAGGTGAGGCAGTTTACGCAAAAACGGGCCGCGGCGAAGCACCACGCTCGCGTACCGAGCCGCAAGCCGGCGATTCCGGGGGCCGAGCGTAGCTCGGCGCTCCGGAATGGCGCCGGGAGGAAAGTCGGGCTCATCGAGCGAACAACCGTCGTCTCTCGCTCGATCCGAGCATGTTGCCGCGGCCGGCAAAAGCGGGCAGTCTCCGCCGCCTGGCGAGGAAATTTCATGCAGACGAGTACGGCACCACACACGAGCGAAGTTGCGCTGCGCGGCGCGAGCATCATTCGCGAGATCAAGGCGAGCGGGATCGAGTTCGTCGTTTCAGTACCGGATATCACGACGAGCGCGGGCGTGCTGCAGCCGCTGTCCCGGCTCACAAACCCGCGTCTCATCCGCATCTGCAAGGAGGATGAGGGCGTCGGCATTTGCGCTGGGCTCGCCCATAGCGGCGAGCGCGCGTTGCTTCTCATTCAGCACACCGGGCTCCTCGATTCCATCAACGCGGTGCGCGGCGTTGCCGTCGAATACGACTTGCCGATCTGCATGATGGTGGGGCTCCTCGAGAAAGAGCCGGGCGTGCCTCCGCAGCAATCCAAGCGCTATGGCATTCGTATCGTCGAGCCGATCCTCGACGCCATGGGGATTCCCTATCACGAGATCGAGGAGGAGGCTGATGTCGCGAAGATCAGGCCCGCGGTCGACGGCGCTTACGCGCAAAGCCGGCCGGTGGTGATGCTGATCGGACGGAGGCCGTCATGATGAAGCGCAGCGAATGCCTCAAGGCGCTGGCACGACACGTCACGGACACCGACATCGTGCTGCCGGTCTACTCGACGGCCTTCGACTGGATCGACATCCGGCCGCACCCGCTCAACTACCTGGCGCATGGTGCGATGGGCCTTGCGTCTTCGCACGGTCTCGGCCTTGCACTCGGCAATCCGCACCGGCGCATCATCGTGCTCGATGGCGACGGCAGCCTGCTGATGAACCTCGGCACCCTGGTGTCGATCGGCAGCGCCGCGCCGACGAACCTCATCCACTTCGTCTGCGAGAACGGCACCTACGAGGCGAACGGCGGCCATCCCATTCCCGGCCGCAATCGCGTCGATTTCGCAGGCTTTGCACGCTCGGCCGGCTATCGCAGCGTCCACGTCTTTGCCGACTTGAAGATTTTCGAGCAGCAGGTCGGCGAGCTGCTGGCCGAGCCAGGACCGACGTTTGCGACGTTAAAGATTGCGGAGGGCGGTCCGCAAGAGCGCGATTACAGCCGGCTGCACGGAGCGCCCGTGCGCAAGGCATTCCGGGACGCGTTGGCGGCGGGCTGAGCGGGCGCTCGGCGCAGAAGCGCCGGGCGCAAAAATATGAGGGCGGAGAGATGCGACGAGCTCGCCTCGCCAGCACTGCGGTCATGGGTATGTTCGCTGTCCTGGCACTCGCCGTCGCTGCAAGCGCAGCTGCGGACTATCCGACCCGCACCATTACGTTCGTCGTCGGCTTCGCGCCGGGCGGCGGGATCGACACCTTCGCCCGCGTCGTGGCGCAGGAGCTTAACGAGAAGGCCGGTTTCTCGGTGGTGATCGAGAATCGCGCCGGCGCAGCCTCGAACATCGCCGCCAAGGCAGTGGCCGCGGCACCCCCCGACGGCTACACGCTGCTCTTCACCGGCAACAGCTACGCCATCAACCAGACGCTCTACCGCAATCCCGGCTACGCCACCGAGGACTTGCGACCGGTGGTGTTCGTCGCGGTGGACAGCATGGCCTATGCGGTCAACGCCACCGATCCGGCGCGCAGCCTGCGGGAATTCCTCGATGCCCGCAAAGGCGCGCCGTTCAATTTCGGCTTCGGCGGCTCGTCGGCACGCATAGGCGCCGAGTACATCTTCAACGTGCTCGTGAAGGCGAACGCGACGGGCGTGCCGTTTCAGAGCGGGGCGCCGGCGCTCAATGCGCTCCTCGGCAGGCACGTCGACATCATCACGGCGCCGGTCGCCGAGGTTCATCCGCAGATAGAGCAGGGCGCGGTGCGCGCGCTCGCCGTGAGCGGTCCGCGCCGGGCTTCGGCGCTGCCGGATACGCCGACGCTCGATGAGCTCGGCATGCCGGGCCTCGCCATCAACGGCTGGATCGGCATTCTCGCGCCGGCAAAAACGCCGCCGGACATCGGTGCCAAGCTGAATGCTACGGTGAACAGCATCGTTGCCCAGCCCAACGTCGACAAGCGGCTGCGCGTTCTCGGCTACGAGCCCTACACCGGATCATTCGAAGACGCCGGCGCCTTCCTCAAGCGGCAGATCGACAGCTGGGGCGCCCTCATCCGCGCCACCGGCATCACCGCGGATTGAGTGGCGCACGCGGATTTACGAAGAGCCGTAGGGTGGGCAAAGCGCGGACGTGTCCGCGCGTGCCCACGCTTGTGCCTTTCCGCGGTGAGCACGCTTCGCTTTGCCCACCCTACGCGAATGCGGGCATCACCCCGTATATTCGAGGATGTGCATGCCGGCGCCGGCGCGGTCGACGAGATAGAGCCGGCCGTGCTCGTCGGTGCCGATGTCGTTCGATTGGATCATCGCCTGATCCTCCGGCAATTCCGGCACGAAGCAGCCGATTTCCTTCGGCCGCAGCACGTCGCTGACATCGACCGCGCGCAGGCCGGCGTTGAAGTACGTGAGGAACACGATATTCGCCCAGGGGCCTTCGGTCGTGATGTTCTCGACGACGTTGTGGGCGCCGAAGCGGCCCGGCCGGTCGAAATATTTTTCGCGGTCCGGGAAGTACGTCGCGACCGGGATCGGATTGGTCTCGTGGCGGATGTCGACGATCCACATGAACTGGCTGTCCCAGTATTTCTGCTTGGCGCGCGCCTCATCGGTGACGACGAGATAAGGCTTGTCGCCGATCGGCCAGCAGGTGTGCGTCGAGCCGGGAAACGGCGGCGACCATTGCAGGTGGCCGACAAGTTCCATGTTGCGCAGGTCGGTGCAGTCGATGATCGAGATGCCGCCGCCCCACCATGCGCAGTACATGCGATTGCCGCGGATCATCGGCGGCCCGTGAAGCGTGATCGCATCTTCGTGGGGCATCGGGTCGTCGCCCGAGCCATCGCCGTCCGCCTTCTGCCACGGCAGACCCCAGATGCTGACGACCTCGGGCTTCTGTGGGTCTTTGACGTCGAGGGTCCAGATCACCCGCTTGTTCCAGCCGGGCGCGTCGTTCGGCAGGAAGGCAAGGCCGCGTTTGTTGTCGACGCCGAAGCGATGCGGGCCGCTGCCATGAGTATCGTAGAAGCCGACCTCGCGCGGCGCGTCGGGCTTGGTGATGTCGAAGATGAAGAGACCGGCGCGGGCGTTGCGACCCTTTTCGCCGGCGAGCCGCTCCGAGTTCACGTAGAGATGGTGGTCGCCGACGACGCGCACTTTGTGGCAATGCACACCGGGCGGCGCGCGGAATTCGTAGACCTTCTTCGGATTGCGCGGATCGCGCACGTCATGCGCGGTGAAGCCCTCCGGCCCGTTGTAGCTCGCGCCGCCAACCGCGCCGACATAGGCAAAGCCCTTGTGCACCTCGACAATGCTGCCGCCGCCCCAGGCGGCGCTGCGATCGTGCCCGAGAAGCTTGAACCCCTTTGCTTCCTGCGGTTGGCGTGACGGCATGTTCCCTCCGAATGCAACACACATCGAGCGCAACTGGCAGGCCTGCAAATTTGCGTGCCGCCGTCGCTTCGTACCCGATATAACCAGCGCCTTAGCAGAAAGGTGAGATCATGTGCACTCCCTCCCATGGCGACGCGCCGGTGTCGACCGTTGCGGATGACATCAAGTCGGAGGGCCCCGCGGCGGACCCGCGCCTCATCGCCGATCTCGTGACCGCGAATTACATCCTGTTCGATCAGCACGTGGTCGATGCGTTCGGGCACGTCAGCGTCCGCCACGACAAGCGGCCCGACCGCTTCCTGCTCGCACGCAGCATGGCCCCGGCACTTGTCACGGCGCCCGACATTCTGGAGTTCGATCTTGACGGCAACCCGGTTGCGGCAGGCGGCCGGCCCGTTTATCTTGAGCGCTTCATTCACGGTGAGATATACCGCATTCGCCCCGACGTGATGTCGGTGGTGCACAGCCATTCGCACGCGGTGATCCCATTCGGCGTCGTCAAGAGCCGGAAGCTGAGGGCGATCTGCCACATGAGCGGCTTCGTCGGCATCGACACGCCGATCTTTGAAATCCGCGACAGCATCGGCGACGGCAGCGACCTCCTGGTGCGCAATCGCGAATTGGGTGTGGCGCTCGCGACGTCGCTCGGGCCGAAGTCGGTGGTGCTGATGCGAGGTCACGGCGTGACGGTCGTTGCTCCGAACCTGCCGGAAGCTGTTTATCGCGGCGTGTACGTCGACGTGAACGCGCGCCTGCAACTCGAAGCCATGGGGATCGGCGAGGTCAACTATCTCACCGAGGCGGAAGCCCGCGCGACGGCCGCTGCACAATCCGGTCAGGTCGGCCGCGCCTGGGATCTTTGGAAGATGAAGGTCGACGGCAAGCTGTGACTGGCAAGGTTGTAGGGCGGATTAGCGCAGCGTAATCCGCCGACAGCGTCGCATAGGGCAATTCGTGTTGCATGGCAGATGGCGGATTACGCTGCGCTAATCCGCCCTACGGTATGTTCGATGGACGAAGATCAATGACCAGCGCCATGGACGAACAGGAAGCCGAGCGGCACCGCGCCAAGATGGCGAAGCGCAAGGCGGTTCAGGATGCCGAGGTCGCGGAAAAGACGGTCGAGAAGGGGCTTCTCATCGTCCACACCGGTCCCGGCAAGGGCAAGTCGACGGCGGCATTCGGGCTCGCGCTGCGCATGCTCGGCCGCGGCCATCGCGTCGGTGTGGTCCAGTTCATCAAGGGTGCCTGGCACACGGCCGAGCGCGATGCGCTCGCCGCGTTCGGCGATCAGGTGTCGTGGCACACCATGGGTGAGGGCTTCACCTGGGAGACCCAGGACCTCAAGCGCGACATCGCCGCCGCCGAGCGGGCCTGGGCGAAATCGCTCGAGCTCATGGCCGACCCGAGCTTCGGCCTCGTTATCCTTGACGAGCTCAACATCGCATTGCGCTACGAATACCTCGATCTAGCTGCGGTGGTTGCAGCGCTGTCGGGGCGGCGCGATGGTCTGCACGTCGTCGTCACCGGCCGCAACGCCAAGCCGGACCTGATCGCGGCGGCCGATCTCGTCACCGAAATGTCGCTCGTGAAGCACCACTTCGCTGCCGGCGTGAAAGCCCAGCCCGGCATCGAGTTTTAGCGGACTTGATGACTCGCGGTTACGCCGGCGGTGCGGGCTTGTTGGACCGTGTGCTTCGTGCCGGCACGAGGAAGCGGAGTATGCCCGCGCCGATGCGCGCAAGGGCGGTATCGACCGCCTCCTCGGTGAAACGCGCGGCGGCCCAGCGGAACAGCAGGCCGTGCACAAGCCAGATCAAGATACCGGTGAAGATCGCGGCAAACATTACGTCGCTCAGGAAGTGGCCGCCGGCGAGCATGCGGATGGTAGCGATTACCGCCGCATAGGCCCCGACGGCGGCGAGCGCCAGATAACGGTACGGTGGTGGCGCCATGATGGCGGGCGCCGCGAGCCAGACCGCGGACGATGTTTCGCCGGAAACGAACGAGCAATTGGTGTCGCAGGCGCCGCGCGGATCCCACCACGGCATGAACGTGTAGCCGCCGCCGAATTGCGTCACCATGCCTGGCCGCGGCCGTGCCCAGTTCTCCTTGAGAACGCCGTTGACCAGCAGCCCAGGACCGAGCACCAGGGTCAGGATCAGGAACAGCGCCGCGCGGCTGGACATCGGGGCCTGCCGCTGCGGCCAGAACAGCTTGATGAGGATGGCGGCCACGGCCGGTGCGATCGCAGCGACGATAATGTAGGGTCCAGCGTCGCGCAGGGCTTCGATGACCGGATAGAACGCGCGCATCTGCGGCCCGGCGGCAAGATCGCGGAAAAACGACGCGACCTTGAGGTCGAGCGCTGGATCGATTGCAAAGACGGCCCCGGTCAATATTCCCAGGATGACCAGGATACCGAACGAGATACGTGCCACGGAAGGTTTCCCCGCCGATCCCAAATATCGCCCCGCATCAGGTATGTCGCATCCTTGGTTCGTGGACAAGCCTTACTTCTAGGCTGCGCAGGCATGCGCTCAAGGTCTGACAATAGAACCGATATATACAGTGCATATACTTCTTACACGCGAGATATACGCAGCCAATCCTTATGCACTACTCGCGGCCGAGCGCGAGATCATCCCGGTGGACCATCTCGGCGCGGCCCTCGATCCCAAGAATGGTCGCAATGTCGCTTGAAGACCGACCTTTCACCTTCTCGGCATCGACGGCGTCATAAGCGACGAGACCGCGGCCGATTTCGGCGCCATCGGGCCCGCGCAGGATCACCGCGTCGCCACGCGAAAACTGGCCATCGACCCGGACGACGCCGACGGGGAGCAGGCTGTTGCCCCGATACAATGCCTTGACGGCGCCGGCATCGATCATGAGCGTTCCCTTCGGCTCGAGTGAGCCAGCGATCCATCTCTTGCGCGACGTCACCGGATTTGCCGGCGTGAGAAACCAGGTGACGGACGCCTGCGGGGTGATGGCGCGCAGCGGATGATCGATGCGGCCGGACGCGATCACCATATGGGTGCCTGCCGTGGTTGCGATCTTGGCGGCTTCGATCTTGGTCTGCATGCCGCCGCGGGAAAGCTCCGAAGCGGAGGTTCCAGCCATCGCCTCGATCTCGGGCGTGATGCGTTCCACGACAGGGACCAGCTTGGCGTCGGCGCTGCTGCCGGGCGGCGCGTCGTATAATCCCTCGACATCCGACAACAGCACCAGCAGGTCGGCGCTCGCCATGGTGGCGACGCGCGCCGCGAGGCGATCGTTGTCGCCATAGCGGATTTCGTTCGTCGCCACGGTGTCGTTCTCGTTGATGACCGGCACCGCGCGCCATTCCAGAAGCTTGGCGATGGTCGAGCGGGCATTGAGATAGCGCCGCCGCTCCTCGGTATCTCCGAGCGTCACGAGAATTTGCCCGGCGCCGATGCCGCATCGGCCAAGCGCCTCCGACCAGGTGCGGGCAAGCTCGATCTGGCCGACCGCGGCCGCCGCCTGGCTGTCTTCGAGCTTGAGGGTGCCCGAGGGCAGTTTCAGCAGCACGCGGCCGAGCGCGATCGAGCCCGAGGACACGACAAGGAGATCGCGACCGCCGCTATGCAGATGCGCAATGTCATCGACCAGCGAGGCAAGCCAGGCGTGCTTCACCCGGCCGGCCGCGGCATTGACGAGGAGCGACGAGCCGACTTTGACCACGATGCGGCGGAAATCATCAAGCTTGGGAAGTTTGGCGGACATTGAGCAGAAGCGGTCTCCCCGACACCCGGTCATCAGGTCCGCGCAAGTCGCGGGCATCCACGTCTTTCGAGCATTCGAGGCGCGTACAGACGCGGACACCGGGACCGCCCGGCCGTGAGGGGCTTAAAAATTTGCGCAGTCTTATCAAGGCGGGATCGCGAAAGAAATGGCCTCACGCTGATGCATTGGCGCGAAATCATGTAAAATGTGGGCCGCCCCGCACACGTCTCTCACCCCCAGCCGGAACACAACATGCGGACAGCTTTGCTCGCGCTCCTTACGGCGTTTTCAATCTCGAATGCCTCTGCCCAGGTCACAGTCATTACGCACGCGAACCTGATCGACGGCACCGGCACGGCGGTGCAGCGCGATGTGTCGATCGTGATGGAGAATGGGCGCATCCGCGACATCGCGCCGGCGGCTGCTATCGCGGTGCCGGCCGACGCCACGGTGGTCGACGCTACAGGCAAGTTCGTGGTGCCGGGCATCATCAACGCGCACGGCCACGTCGGGCCGCCGCCGCGCGATCCGCAATTGCGGCAGTACGCGCTCTACGGCGTCACCACGACGACGAGCATGTATTTCGACCAGGACGACATCGTCGAGTTCAAGGCGAAGCAGCGCGCCGGCGATCTGCGCGGCGCCCGCATCCTCACGGTCAAGTATCGGTTCATGTCGCCGCCATTCATCCCGGGATCGGAGGTCAAGACGCCCGAAGAAGCGCGCGCCAAGGTTGACGAGATCGTCGCCCATGGCGCCGATTTCGTGAAGGTCTGGATCGATGGGCAGGACGGCAAGTATCCGAAGCTCAGCCGAGAGTTCTGCGCGGCGGTGATGGATCAGGCCCGCAAGCACGGCAAGATCACCATGGCGCACATCTTCGAATACGAGGACGCCAAAATGATCGTGAACGAGGGCGTGAACATTCTTGCCCACAACGTGCGCGACCGGATCCTCGACGATGACTTCATCGCCACGCTCAAGAGCCGCAACGTCACGGTGATCTCGACCCTTGCGCGCGAAGAGGCGATGTTCGTCTATGCGGATGCGCCGGCTTTCATCGATACCCCGCTCTTCCAGAAGGGTCTGTCCCCGGAACGGCTGGCGCTGTTGAAGACGAAGAAGCGCGAAGAGCAGCAGAAGGACCCGAAGCAGGCGTTCTATCGGCGGTCGTTCGAGATCGACAAGATCAACCTCAAGAAGCTCGTCGATGCGGGCGTTCGGGTCGCGCTCGGCACCGATTCCGGCGGCGCGCTCGATCGCTACTTCATCCAGGGCTTCTCCGAGCACCACCAGATGGAGTTGATGCGCGACGCCGGGCTCACGCCCGCGCAGATCATCAAGTCATTCTCCAAGGATGCCGCCGAAGCACTGGGCATCGACAAGGATTTCGGCACGCTCGCCAAGGGCAAGGCGGCCGATCTCCTGATCGTCACCAACAATCCGCTCGACGATATCGCCAACATGCATGGCATCGAGGCGGTGTATCTCAGCGGCAAGAAATTCGAGTAGAAAACATTTGTTAGGGAGGAAGCAAACCATGCGCAAATGTTCTTACGTGGTGCTCGCCGCGGCGGCGCTCGCGGGGTTCGCGCTTGCGCCGACGGCGCAAGCCGAGACACCCGCGCCGCGATTCGAAATCGACGCCTCCTGGCCGAAGGATTTGCCGGCAGGCTGGATAACGGGTCAGCTCGGCGGCGTCTGCGTCGACGCGGACGACAATGTCTATGTCGTCAACCGGCGCGACATCACCCGGGAAGAAAAGGAGACGAGCAAGTCGGCGCCGTCCATCATCAAATTCGATCCCGCCGGCAACGTCATTGCATCATGGGGCGATCCCGCCGTGGTGCCGGGCTCGATCCACGGCTGCTATTCCGACCGCGAACGCAATCTGTGGGTCGGCGGCAACAACGACGGCATCGTCCAGAAGTACGCGCCGGACGGCAAGCTGCTGCTGCAGATCGGCACGCGCGGCAAGTTCGACTCCGCGGACGGCACGTCGAAGGGCAAGGGCCTGAATGCCGATCCGCAGCAGCTCTTCAATCCGGCAAGCATCGCCATCGACGAGGCGAACGGCGACGTCTACGTGGCGGACGGCTACGGCAACCGCCGCGTCATCGTGTTCGATCGCACCGGCAAGTTCCTACGGCAATGGGGCCATCAGGCGACCAAGGAGGAAACCATTGACGGCGTGCCGGCGGCATTCGCCGAGGTCGTCCATTGCATCACTCTCAGCCGGGCCGGCCTCGTTTACGTCTGCGACCGCCAGGGCGATCGCGTCCAGGTGTTCGACAAGCAGGGCAACTTCATCAAGAACATCTGGATCCGCACCGGAACACCAAATCTTCCGGACCCGCGCGGCACCGCCTGGTGGGTCGCCTTTTCCCCTGATCCCGCGCAGAAGTTCATGTACGTGATGAACGGGCGCAATGAGCAGGTGCACATCCTCGATCACGCCAGCGGAGAAATTCTCGCGAGCTTCGGTCGCCCTGGCCACCAGTTCGGCAACTTCACCCACGGCCACACGCTCGCCGTCGACTCCAAGGGCAACATCTACGTCGCCGAAACGAACTACGGCCGCCGCGTCCAGAAGTTCAAGTTCGTTGGGGGGTTGTAATCCAGCGGCCTTCCGTAGCTCTCGTAGGGTGGGCAAAGGCGCATGGCACAACGCGTATTGAAACGTGCGGGCATGCGCGCCGTGCCCACCTTCACCGCCGTCGTGGGCACGGCGGAACCTATGTCATCGCACAAGCGCGATGTCCGGGCCGCCTTTGCCCACCCTACGGTTCGATCACTACGACGAAGCGGCGGCGGCGTTCTGCTGGGTCGCGCCGCGCTTTGCCGCGATCTGGTCGAGCGCCGACACGACGGCATCGAAGGTCAGCATGGTCGAGGCGTGGCGCGCTTTGTAATCGCGGACCGGCTCGAGCACGGCAATATCGGCCCAACGACCCGCCGCCGGCGGCGCACCGTTCTCCTTGAGCATGCGGCGCACATCATCGCGCAGCTTGCGCAGTTCGTCGGCCTTCGCACCAATGATATTGCGCGCCATGATCGAGGACGACGCTTGGCCGAGCGCGCAGGCTTTTACGTCATGGGCGAAGTCGGTCACCGTATCGCCGTCCATCTTGAGGTCGATCGTCACTGTCGATCCGCAAAGCTTCGAATGGGCGGTCGCGGATGCGTCCGGGCTCGGCAGTCGGCCGATTCTCGGAATATTTCCAGCGAGTTCGAGGATTCGGCTGTTGTAAATTTCGTTTAGCATTGAAGCTCTGCATTCACCGTAAGGCCCGCCCGATTGTGTCCACCGGGCCATGCATTATATAGGTGCGTTGCGGGCCCGGTGGAACCTAAGGGCCCGTTTTCCCGCTAACAGGGAGACATGCGTTCCACGAATGCGGCGTCCCAAACAGGACGACGCCACGGTGACACCCCCGGGGTCCGGCAAACGCGCCGAGGCTCCGGTCGAACGGAGCGATCGTCATGGATACCGCCGTCAAGAAGCCCAGTTCCCATTTGCCTGCCGGAATCACAGGCGCCACAGAGCGGGTGGTGCCGCGGCCGTCGCGCGCCGAGGCGGAAGCCGCCGTGCGCACGCTCATCGCGTATATCGGCGACAATCCCGACCGGGAGGGTCTCGTCGAGACACCGAAGCGCGTCGTTTCGGCCTTCGAGGAACTCTACGGCGGCTATCGCGAATGCCCGGTTGAGGTGCTCGACCGCACCTTCGGTGAGATGGGCACGTACGATGACTTCGTGCTGGTCCGCAACATTCCGTTCCATTCGCACTGCGAGCACCACATGATGCCGTTCTACGGCAAGGCTCACGTGGCCTACATGCCGGTCGAGCGGGTCGTCGGCCTCTCCAAGCTCGCGCGCTTGATCGACGTCTATGCAGGGCGCCTGCAGACCCAGGAGCATCTCACGTCCGAGGTCGTGACTGCGATCGACGAGGTGCTCAGGCCGCGCGGCGTTGCCGTGATGGTCGAGGCGGAGCATACCTGCATGTCGATGCGCGGTGTCGAGAAGCCGGGCTCGTCGACGGTGACGACCAAGTTCACCGGCCTCTTCCGCGACGATCCGAGCCAGCAGGTCCGCTTCATTTCCCTGGTGCGCGACCGCGCATAAGCCAGCGACGGCGGCGATCCTCCCTTTGCCGGACGATCGCTGCCGGTGAAACAGGATAGGACGGCGCTTGACCTCATCCCTCACCTCGCCGCGCGGCTCCGCACAGGAGATCGAAGAGGGCCTTGCCTTCGCCCCGAAGTTCGACGAAGCGGGCCTCATCACCTGCGTGGTGGCAGACGCGACCTCGGGCGATGTGTTGATGGTTGCCCACATGAATGCCGAGGCGCTGGAGCGCACGCTCGCCTCCGGCGAGGCGTGGTTCTACAGCCGCTCGCGCAAGGCGCTGTGGAAGAAGGGCGAAACCTCCGGCCACGTGCTGGCCGTGGTCGAGATGCGGGTCGACTGCGACCAGGATGTGCTGCTGCTGAAGGTGCGCCCGGCAAGCGATGGCGCCTGCCATACCGGGCGGCGCTCCTGCTTCTATCGCGCTGTCGTCCGGCCCCGGCCGGACGCGCCGGCGACGCTCGAATGGCGCGACGCGGAGCGCGTCTTCGACCCAGACAAGGTTTATCGCTCGTAGCGGCGTGCCGGCTGCGCTCCGAGCAGCCGGCCGCTCGCCCCTTCCGCCCATCCCGGCAACTGAGACGGCGCTTTGTTAATTTCCCAAGGCGCCGTTCGTATATCGACGATTTTACGCAAAGTTTGGACGACCGTTCCAATTAGTCGTTCATTTCGGTCTGCCATTGGTGATGCGTACGCGTATGACCAAGGCTTATGGGAATGCTATCGGAACTGGAGTTACTGGCGGAAGAGCGATCAGCGGAAAAACGGCTCGATCTCCTGCGCAAGATCGCCGACCTGTTTTTCGCTGGCATCGATGAACACTCCGACGCGGAACACATTCTGTTCAACGAAATCATCGAGAACATGGTCGATCAGATCTCGCGCGAGGCGAAGATCGATGTCGCAACCAACATGGCGACCAAGGCGGGCTTCCCGATTAGGGTGGTGCGCAAGCTTGCCAACGACGATGACGTCGACATCGCCCGCCCGGTCATCGAAGGTTCGCCGGACCTTGACGACAACGACCTGATCGCCATTGCGCACAAGGGGACCGACGGTCATCTCGATGCGATCGCCGGGCGCGACCCCCTGTCCGAAGGGATCACCGACGTTCTCGTTGACCGCGGCAGCCGCGGCGTGGTGCACAAGGTCTCCCGCAATCACGGTGCGCGCTTCTCCGACCGAGGCATGATGGCGCTGGTCGACAGAGCGTTTGACGATCTGCAACTGCAGAACGCGCTCGCGAGCCGCCCAGACTTGACGCAACAGGCGGTGGACGGGCTGCTGCCGACGATCACCCAGGCGCTCGCGCTTAAGCTCGCCGAACGCGGCTACGACGTGTCCGACAATATGCCTGCGCATCTCGTCGAACATGCCCGTCAGCAGTTCGCGCTCGCGATGGCGGAGCGCAACCAACAAAGCATCGCGGCGTACCGGGTGTTCGGTCAATTCCTCTCCGGCCGGCTCACGCTTGATGATGCGCTCGACAAGATTGCCGAGTGCGAGCAGATGCTCGAGGTCGCGGCAATGCTCGCCTATCCGACGCGGCTCGACCGCCATCTGCTGATGGGCGTATTGACGAGCGGGCCGGTGCAGAACGCGATGGTGCTGTTGCGCGCGATCGAGTTGCCGTGGTCGACGGCAAGCAAGGTCCTTGCGCTGCGGGCGAAAAAGCGACGGGCGCACCTGTTCAATGGCCTGGTCGAGGAGCGAAACTATCAGGCTATCGACGTCACCACGGCCAAGCGTGTGCTGCGGTTCTTGCAGGTGCGCCAGTCCACCGCGGCCGACGACGAGGAGGTTCAAGCCGACACGGCCGCCGCCTGAGGTCCGCCGAACACTTTCAAGCCTGACCTACGAATCGTCCGGCTACGACACAAGCCCCATCGCCCTCGCGCGGGCGAGAAGGCGCTCGGCGCGGGCGATGTGCGGGCGGTCGTACATGACGCCGTCGATGCCGACGACGCCGGCGCCGGGCGCGGCAGCGAATGCCGCGATGATGGCTTGCGCCTTGGCCATCGCCTCGGGCTTCGGCGTGAAGACCTCGTTGATGGTCGCGACCTGTGCGGGATGGATCGCCATCTTGCCGGTGAAGCCGTCGCGGCGCGCCTCTTCGGATTCGCGGCGCAACCCGGCCTCGTTGCGAAAATCCACATAGACGGTGTCGATGGCCTGCACCTCGGCCGCTGCCGCGGCCGCAAGGCACAGCGTGCGGGCAAGGCGATACGGATCGAGGAAGTTGCCATCATGGTCGCGGTTGGCTTCCGCGCCCAATTCGGCCGACAGGTCCTCGGCGCCCCAGGTCAGCGCGGAAAGTCGCGCGCTTGCGCCGCGATAGGTGCCGGCCACGAAGAGGGCTGCCGCAGTCTCGGTCGCAATTGCCACGATCTCGATTGAGCCTTCGTCGCGCCCATGCAAGGCCTCGCGCGCGGTCAACTTGGCGTCGGCATGAATGACCGAAGCGCCGCCCTCGGCCTTGGGCAGCATGATGGCGTCAGGCCCCGCCGGAACCACCGCGTCGAGATCGGCGTCGGTCAGCCCGGTCTCAATACCGTTGACCCGCACGAGCAAGCGTGGCCGCGCAGGCCTCGCAAGAGCCACGCGCAAAAATTCGGCCGCAACCTGTCGCGCCGCACCCTTGCGGTCCGGGGCAACCGAGTCTTCGAGATCAATGATGATGGCGTCGGCGCCGCATCCGATCGCCTTGTCGAGCTTCTTCGGCGCGTCCGCCGGGACGAACAGCAGCGAACGCATCAACTCGGTCGCATCACGATGAAGGCGCTGCGCCGGCATTCGGCGACGAGCTTGTCATTCTGGTTGTAGCAGCGATGGATCAGTTCGACGATACCGGCGCCCGGCCGCGATTTCGAGACACGTTTGCCGGCGATTTCCGTCGTCGCATGAAGCGTATCGCCCTCGAACACCGGATGCGGAAATTTCACGTCGGTCATGCCGAGGTTGGCGATGGTGGTGCCCGTGGTGATGTCGGAGACCGACATGCCGATCATCAGCCCAAGCGTGAACAGCGAATTCATCAGCGGCTGGCCCCACTCGGTTTCCTGCTCGCAGAAATGCCGGTCGATGTGAAGCGGCTGCGGGTTGAGTGTCATGTTGGAGAACAGCATGTTGTCCATCTGCGTGACCGTGCGGTAATAGCGGTGCTCGAACACCTCGCCGGGAACGAAGTCGTCGAAATAGATGCCGCCGCGCTTGTGCCGCGCTGCCGTCGTGGTGGCCATGATTGAGTCTCCCGTGCCGGCGAATGCTTCTGCGTTAACGTTTCGTTTACCATAATTGCCAATGGTGCAAACCGGCGAAGAAGTCGCCGGGGCAGCCGTAACCATGGACATCAGCGGCATTTTCAATCGGCCGGGAACGCAGAGCGTGTCCGACGCGATTCAAAGCGCCGCCGACGCGACCGGCACCAGCTTCGAATACATGCTGGCGACGGCGCAGGCCGAATCGAGTCTTAATCCGCAGGCAGCCTCCGCGACATCCTCGGCGCGCGGGCTCTATCAGTTCATCGACCAGACCTGGCTCGCGACGCTGAAGCGGTCGGGGCCGACGCTTGGCTACGGCCGCTATGCCGATGCGATCGTGCAGAACGCGCCGGGCCGCTACGACGTGCCCGATCCGACCATGCGCCGGGACATCATGGCGTTGCGCGACGATCCCACCGCGAACGCCGCCATGGCGGGCGCGCTGACGCGCGACAACGCCGCTCAGCTTGCGGCGCGGCTAGGCCGCAAGGCAAGCGACGGCGAGCTTTACATTGCCCATGTCCTCGGCCCCGCCGGCGCTGCGAAGCTGACGACGCTCGCAACGACGGCGCCGACCGCCGCTGCCGATGCCGCATTTCCGTCTGCCGCCGATGCCAACCGCGCGATCTTCTACGACCGCGACGGCCGTGCGCGCAGCGCCGCTGAAGTCTACAGCGCGCTGATCGGCCGATACGACGGCGCCCGCGGGAACGGCAGCACCGGCGCGGGCCCGACCAATATCGTAACCGCCATAGCGTCAGCCTTCGGCCTTGCCGGACCGATCGGACCGCCAACCGCCCCGCCTGCCGCGGCGCCATCTGCATCTACGCCGCGCGCAATATCGGCAGCGCCTGTCGGTGCTCCGCTCGTCATCGTCCCAGGGACCATGACAACCACAGTGATGGCTGGTGACGCGAGCTCCGCTTCCACTGACACGACCGCCCCGCCCGAGTCGTCGGGTCGAATCTCGACGGCAACGCCGCTGTTCCGAGGATTGTTCAGCGACAGCGGCGCGCCGCCGCGGCAGTTCGTCTCCGAATTATGGACGGCGCGGGCCGCGCGACCGGTGCCCGGGCAGATCGCACCCACGGCAGAGGGCGAAATTTCCGCAGCATCTCGTTCGGGGCCGTCGCGCCCCTAAAAGCGATGCTCACGCGTCGCTGTCTTGCTCATCCGTAAAGATTCATGGTGAACGCTTTGTTAAGGCTCGCGATCTAGATTGGATACCGTTCGGCGTTGGCCGCGAGCGGCTGACGCTAGTCCAAGCGTGGTCGCAGGAATGATTGTCCGGCAGTTTCTTCACTGGGTGCGAACGGCAGCCGCCGGTGAGCGCGCGGAAGCCAGCAGCGCACTTGCCCGCGCCTATCTCTACTCTGACCTGAGCCCGGAGGATCGCGACGCCGCCGAAGGCGCCATGATCACGCTGATCGATGATCCCTCCCCGCTCGTGCGCGAGGCTCTCGCCGAGGCGCTCGCAGACAGCCCCGACGCGCCTCATGCCGTGATGCACGCGCTTGCATCGGATCTGGAGCACATCGCGGCGATCGTCCTGCAGCACTCCCCGCTCTTCATCGATGCCGAGTTGGTCGATCTCGTCGCGACCGGCACCCGCACCCTGCAGGCCGCAATCGCTGCCCGCGCGCCGCTCCAATGCGCGGTCGCGGCCGCGATCGCCGAGGTAGGTGCGGCGGAAGCCTGTCTCATTGCGGCCGAGAACCCCCATGCGGACATCGCGCCGTCGTCAGCCAATCGCATCATCGAGCGCTTCGGCCACCTCGGCGTCATTCGCGAAGCGTTGCTCGCGCGACCCGATCTGCCGCTGGCGGCGCGCCAGACACTGGTGCGCCTGGTGTCGCAACTCCTCGGGAATTTCGTCGCCGACCGCTCCTGGCTCGGGCGCGACCGCGCCAACGCGGTGGCGCGCGAAGCCTGCGAGAAGGCGACGGTGACGATCGCGGCGCTTGGTCCGAACGACGATACGAGCCCGCTGATCCGGCACCTGCGCATGAGCGGTCAGCTCAATGCCGGGCTCGTGCTCCGCGCGCTGTTGTCCGGCAACATGGCGATGTTCGAAGATGCGCTGTGCGAACTCTCCGAGCTGCCGCTTGCGCGCGTGCAGTCACTGGTGCACGACCGCGGCAGCGCAGGTTTTCGTGCGGTGTTCGACAAAGCCGGCCTGCCGGTCTCGACCTATGTCGCATTTCGCGAGGCGCTGTCCGCTGTCCGCGAAGCTCATGAAAACGGCGAGTTTATCGGCGCAAGCCGCCTCAAGCGGCGCATGGTCGAGCGGGTGCTGACAAGCTGCGAACGCGCCGATGTCGGCGATACCGAGCCGCTCCTCATCCTGCTGCGCCGCTTCGCGGCGGAAGCCGCGCGCGAGGATGCCCGCATCTATTGCGACGAACTCGTCGCCCAGGACGAGCAAGACCGCGACGCGGCATAGCGCCGATTGAGTGCGCGTTTTGCCGCCAAACAGAAACTAATAGTGGAATCGCGATTTACGCGCCATTGGGCCGTCACGCACTTTGTTGTAGTGTAGTCTTGGGTGGCGATCGCGTTGCGGGGCGCGATGATCAATTCGAAATATGTAGGTACACGCAGATGAGACCGTTTTCGCTGCTTCTTGGATGCGCGTTCGCTATCTCTTTGCTCAGCGGCAGCGTCGCGCTGGGTCAGATTCAAGGCAGAGGGATGACGGTGAATACGCCATTTCCCGGGCCGGTCGAGACGCCGCAGGAAAAGCGTCAGAAAAGTAATGCATGCAATGCGGAGGCAAAAAGCGCAAAGCTGACCCGCAAGGACCGCACTGCATACTTGAAGTATTGCAATTCGTCTCGTTACGTCGCCGACTTCAAACCTCCGGGCGTAGATGAATGGCGAGAGACCCTGCCTAAACCGTGACGCTACTTCTTATTCCTTAGGACCTGATGCCAGGACGGCCCCAGCACCCTGCACGCCAGCCGGGCGTTGTTAGCAGGTCGGAAGATTTTACTGTAATCTGACCGGCGGTTTCCCAACCATGGCCGGCGCTATTCGGCAGAATGTAGGTGGATCGATGAAACTATCGCTATCCTTGGTCGCATGGAGTTTGATCGTTCCTTGCTTCACAGGCGCAACGGCGTTCGCCCAAATCCAAGGACGCGCGCCAACTTTTGGGACGACGATGCCAGAGCCACCTGAAACCGCCCAGCAGAAGCGCGAGAAAAGCAATGCCTGCAATGCCGAGGCAGCCAAGGGCAACCTTAACAGGAGCGATCGCACGGCCTACCTCAAGTTTTGCAACAACGCTCATTATTATCCGGATTTCAAGGCCCCAACGATCGAGACGTGGAGAAGCTTTCCGCGCTGAACGCCGTGAAGGCCTGCCCCACATTTGTGCCGACGTGCTCGCCAGCAAGGCGAGCGCAACCCGCTTACACGGTCAACCTGAGGAGCCTGTATGCGAGGACCATTTCTCGTTCTTGGAGTTGTGTTCGCCGCTTCCAATGGGACGATATGGCCCGCGCTCGCGCAAATTCAGGGCCGGGGAATGACCGCAACCACGCCGCCCCCGAACCTCACGGTTACGCCCGTCGAGACGGCGCAGCAAAAGCGTCAGAAAAGCAGCGCGTGCACTACGGAGGCTAAGCAGTCAAAGCTCAGCGGAAAGGACCGCACGGCATACCTGAAATACTGCAACTCCACCCCGTACGAGGCTGACTTCAAAGCGCCCGGCGTCGCTGAATGGAAAAACTCCAGGCCTCAGCCCTGATGGTCCGAGCCGCTTTTGAGGGTTGCGGCGAGGACAGCTTTGGCGTCGTGAGTCCATTGGTGGACTTCCCCGAGCCCCTTTGAGAGCACCGCAAGCGCGGCTTGTGCGAATTCGTGCGCCTTGTGGACGTCTTCCGCCACGAGCAGTTTCGCGAAGTTTGTTTTGGCACGCGCCGTGTAGACGTGATCCGCGCCATAGCTTTGCGAAAGAATCCGAATAGCCCGTATAAACAGCGGTTGGGCCTCCCGCGCGCGCCCGGTATCCCGCAGCAGGTTCGCGAAATTCTGCAGCAACGTCGCAAAGTGCGGATGATCGGGCCCGAGCGTCGTCTCTCCGATTTCGATTGCTTCGCGATAAAACGGCTCTGCTTCCTTAAGGCGGCCATCCCGTTGCAGGATCACCGCAACTTCGTTGAGGCGCGTAAATACGTCAGGGTGCGCGCGGCCGAGCGACTTGCGCCCTAACTCGATCGATTCGCGAAACAGCGCCTCCGCCTCTGCGCCATGTCCTTTGGCGTTTAGGAGCATCGCAAGAAACTCGAGGCGCTGTGCGACGTCGGGATGCGGCCGCCCAAGGTTCTTCTCGCCGAGTGCAATCGCCTCCTGCAACATCGTCTCGGCCTCGTCGTTGCGTCCCAGGTCGTGCACGAGCCTTGCCAGATTGGTCAAGGTTCTGGCGTAGCTTGGATGATCGATGCCGACCTGCTCGCGCTCGACGTCAAGCGCTTCGCGATAGAGACGCTCGACGTCGATCTCTGGATTGAGGGCATGCATTGCGAGCGCGAGATTGTTCAAAATCTTAGCCATTTCCAGATGTCGGGGGCCGAATGACACCTTTGCGACGTCGGCCGCGTGCTCGAAAAAGGCCTTTGCGAGATCAAGTGAGCCGCGCGCATAAAGAAATTCCCCCATGCGATTGCAGACCAGCGCGAAATTCCCGTGCTCGAGTTTTGCCGCGATCGCGTGTTCGCGAAACGCGATCACATGAGGAAGCAGTTGGGTACAACGGGGCCAGTGTTCGGGTTTTTCATAGGCTTCTTCGGGCACGACCTCGGTGAGACGGTTAAGCACGGTTTCAAGGAGTTGCGATGTCTTCGAGTCCGCTGCGAGTTGAGCGCGCATTGCCGCTTGCACCATGCGGTGGAGCGTGACGGCCGCAGTGCCATCGTCCGAACTCATTGTGCTCGATGAGTGACACGGACGACAGCGCCGCCAGCGCCTCGGCCCGGTCGTCCACGTCGAACATGCCGTCGGTGATGAGGCCGAGCGGAATGTTCTCGGGTGCAAGAAAGGCAAAAATGCCAAGCAAAGTCTCGGCCTGAGCCTGTTCGGCCGTCGCCCTCTCGATGGCCGTACCGAACGTGCGGGCGATGCTTTCGGGATAACCTTTCGGCGGCCGCGTGATCCGGGCGTCGATCTTGGCGCGATAGTCGTCAAAGCTCAGACTTTTGCCGACGAGGCGGCAATACGCTCCCGCATGGTCCAGCGCGAGGGGAAGGTATCCCAGCGCGTTTGCAAGGCGGGCCGCACCGGCAGGATCAACCCGCGCGGCTCGTGTTTGCAGAAATTGCGACGCCGTATCTTCGGTCAGTACGTCGAGCTTGATCTCGGTCGCGCGACCGGCCCAATCGGTCCAGCGTGTCGTCAGCAAGACCCGCGCTCCCGCGTTGGGAACGAGATCGCGCAGCACTTCAGGCGTCTCGACGTTGTCGTAGACGAGTAGGAATGGCGTATTGAACGCGGCAAACCGTGCGAGGCTTGCCTTTGCCGCCGCCTCCTGGTCGGGGAGATTCGCCAATCGCGGATCAAGCTTGCCGGCGAGCGTGGCAAGCGCCGACACCAATACCGTCCGCTGCTCCGCGGAGGCCCAATAGACGCCGGCGTAATCGTTGGCGTAGCGGTGCGCGTATTCTGCAACGAGCGACGATTTGCCGGTGCCGCCAAGGCCATAAATCGCGAGCGGCGGAACCGTCTTGTGGTCAGTGGGCTGCGTCAAAAGGAGATGCATGTCCGCGAGACGGTCGTCGCGGCCGGTAAAATTCTGATCGCGCGGCGCGACATTCTCGAAAAGCTTGTGGCGCCGCGGCTCGGCCATCGAACGACCTTCGGCCGCGGCAAGAATGCGGGTCTTGCGCTCCTGTGGGTCTGCGATTCCGACGAGACTGCTATAGACCCGGCTCGCGAGGATGCCTTCGGGCCGGCAATCGTCGAGACAAAGGATCGCGAGGCGGCGCTCATCTGCGGAACGCGCAGCCGCTGCGAGGAAGTTCGTCACTTCCATCATCGTGTATTTCGAAGACGCGTAATCCTTGGTAAGGAGCAAGACGAGATGGCGGCACCGCTTCAATCCTTCGTCCATAGCGGCGATGAAATCTGCCGTCTGTGGAATGTCGTAGTCCTGGACGAAGACCGTGTAGCCTTCGGATTGAAGGACCTCCGCCACTTCCTGAGCGGTTGTCGCAGCACCGCCGCGTCGGCTGATGAAAAAATCGATTTCGGGACCCGCGCCGACCGCCATGCCCGTCTCACGCGCAGGCTGGAGTTGATGCGGCGGAGGAACTCATCTATAAGCAAAGAATGCACCATCGGCTTGCGCCGCGCCGGCTAGCGGCGCTCGGAACGCCTTGATAGCAGCGAGGCTACACCACGCTCCGGTGTTACGGAAGCGTAGTTCTAATTGGCTTATTGACGGATGTAGTGCGGCGCGCCCGCGAACTGACGCTCGCGCTCAGCGTCGGGCGACAAGAAGATGATGATGGCGTGCGCCGCGGCACGCAGCGCCGAAGCAATGGCGAGGGCAGCAAGTGGCGTGATGCTTCCGCGCTGAGCGCGCCTTGGGGACGCGGGACGAAATCGCCCGCGCTGTCACACCGGCGCGAGCGGCGGGCTCGTTTCAGTCGCCGGAGGCTCGGCTTCACTCGTCTCCGTGGCGTCGGCTTTCGTGTCGCGGCCGACGAGTTGGTCAGCGATCGCTCGCAGTTCTACGGACAAGGCGAGAGCGATCTCTTCCGCCTTGGCGTTGTTACGCTCGCGCACGATGGCGCGGACGGCGTCGACGCATTGATCGATATAGAGCAGCGGCACGCGAGCGGGATCGGGCGCCTCCTCAAGAACCCGGCACAGGCTGTCGGCGACATCCGCGGCCAAGGGATAGCCGAAGGTCGCGCCGTGTCCCCTGATGTCATGGGATGCACGGAACAGCTTCTGGCACGTCGTGTGGTTGTAGCCATCGGTATGGATGAGGCGGCGCGCCAGCTCGAGTTCGGCGCACTCGTCCTGCATCCAGCTTTCGAATTGCGCCGACAGTTGTTCGAACGCGATCTCGGCATCGGTGAGCGGATCGCGGTCATTACCGCCGCCGCGTCGCACCGCTTTCTTCAGCCGGTTCGGCGGAACGATCACCTCGTGGTCGGCGAACTTGGTGACGCTGGGGGCACTGTGCTTGCTGTCGGCCATACGTGTCTCGCGAGGCTCCGTCAGACTTTGACCTTTTCGAGCAGGGGCTTTTGGTCGATCAATTCCGCATTGCCCTTGCGACGCTCGGGCCCGGTGTAGTTCACATTGTTGCTCCGCCGGCGGTCGGGACCGAAATAGCTCTTGGATTTGATGAATGGCCGCGGATTGATGATGGTGTTGAGAATGCGCTGATAGAGCGCCTTCGCCGAGATCGGCTTTGCCAGGAACTCGGTGACGCCTGCATCGCGCGCTGCGATGACCCGCTTCTTCTCCGAATGTCCGGTCAGCATGACGATCGGGACATAGGGATTGGCGTTGGCGCCGGGCTGGCGAATCATCTGGGTCAGTTCAAGTCCGTCGAAAATCGGCATTGCCCAGTCGGTGATGACGATGTCCGGGACGTAATGGACGAATGCCTCAAGACCCGTCGCGCCGTCTTCGGCCTCGTAGACTTCGCGGGAGCCGAAACCGTAAAGCAGCGTGCGCAGGATGCGGCGCATATGGGCGTTGTCCTCGATGACGAGGAAACGCAACCGATTGAAATCAATACGAATCATGTAGGGACCGTCGTGCCCGCGCGCCGACCGGCAATTTCGCAGAACGACGTAAACGATCGATTAAGCTTTGGCTGCAAGGCGGCACTCCCGAGGGGCGGCGCGCCGCTGAAGACTCAGGCGGCAGTCCCCTGCTTGCGGGGGGAGAGTCAGGGAGGAAGCACACTCCACGGCACGAACTCGCGGCGAAGGCCCCCTCCCTAACCCTCCCCCGCGGGTGGGGAGGAACAATAAAAACGAGGCTCACACCCCGAACTGCTCGCGCAGGATGCGCTCGTCGAGATTGTGGCCGGGGTCGAAGAGCATGTGCAGCGAGATGTTGCGGTTCATGCACACGTCGACCTTGCGCACCGAGCGCACTTCGGCGTGGTCGGCGACGGCGGCGACCGGGCGCTTGTCGGCTTCCAGCACCTCGATGGTGACGATGGCGGTATCCGGCAGCAACGCGCCGTGCCAGCGCCGTGGGCGGAACGGGCTGATGGGCGTCAGCGCCAGCAGCGGTGCGCCGATCGGAATGATCGGACCCTGGGCGGAAAGATTGTACGCCGTCGAGCCTGCCGGCGTCGCCACCATCACGCCGTCGGCCGCTAGCTGCTCAAGGCGCTCGGTGCCGTCCACCAGGATGCGCAGCCGCGCGAGCTGGTAGGTCTCGCGGAACAGCGAGACTTCGTTGATGGCTTGCGCCTCGTGCAGCTTGCCCGCGCTGTCGATCGCCCGCATCTCGAGCGGGTGGATGACCGTCTCCTCCGCTGCGGCGAGACGTTCCCGCAGGCCGTCCTCGCGATACTCGTTCATCATGAAGCCGATAGTCCCGCGGTTCATGCCGTAGATTGGCTTGCCGGTCGCCATGAACCTGTGCAGGGTCTGCAGCATCAAACCGTCGCCGCCGAGCGCGACGATCACGTCGGCATCCGCCGGCGCGACGCTGCCGTAGCGGAGCGTCAAGGCATCGCGCGCGGCTTCGGCCTCCGGGATCGGGCTGTTGACGAAGGCGATGCGGTCGCGGCTCATTGGCGATGGCTCATGGGGCGTTCGCGCAAGCGGCAAAAATAGTGCCGGTTCGATTGCAGAAGGCCGGCGAGGAGGCTCTCGGATGGAGCGCGCGGTGTTGGTCTATACGACCTATCCTTCCCTTGTCGAGGCCGAGAATGCCGGACGTGCGCTGGTCGAGGACCGCCTCGCCGCGTGCGTCAACATCCTGCCCGGAATGGTCTCAGTCTATCGCTGGGAGGGAGCGATCGAGCGCGCTGAGGAAGTGGTGATGATCATCAAGACCCGTGCATCGCTCGCGGAAAAGGTGCGCTCAGGCGTCAAGGCGACGCACTCCTACGATACGCCGGCCATTATGGTGCTGCCGATCGACATCGTCGACGAGCGGTATTTCGCGTGGATCCTTGCTTCGACCGAGGCCGCCGGCGAGGAGTGAGTCCCGCTCCACTTTCCTGGCCCGAATCGTTCACGCCCGGTTCATCTAGGTGAACCGACCCCCACACCGCCTTTCACGCGGAGTTAAGGTTAAACCCGGCATGTTCGGCGCCAAGATCGGTCAAGAGCCGATCGAATCGATCGCTGGACGATCAGGTGGGGCTAGTCCTCGACAATCAACTGGCTGATCACCCGAGCAAACGGTCCGGGCAATAACAATGGGCACAGGCCGCCCGATAAGATCTCGAAAGGAAAAGGTATGTTCCGTAAACTCGCCGTCGCCTTGGTCGCTGCAAGTGTCGGTGCTCTCCCGCTGACGGCTGTGGCCAAGACTACGACCAAGCAACCCACCCACACCGCCAGCGTGACGAAGCCGGTCAAATCGACGAAGACCGCGCACGCTACGACCAAGTCTCATGCGGCAAAGACCTCGTCGAAGCACGTTGCGAGCAAGCACACTTCGACCAAGCATACCGCCAGCAAGACCAAGAGCGCGAACAAGCACGTCGCAAAGCACAAGCCGACCACGAAGCCGACGTCGACCAAGCACGCCGCTCTCTAAGGCGATCCCCAGCGGGGGTGTTGGCGTCTGGATTGTTGGAAATGGCCGGGTTCATCCCGGCCATTTCATTTGTGACGTGCGACGAAGCCAGCGAGGCGTCGTTCCCTACTGCACGCGCGTCAGGGAATAGCGCGGGTCAGCGGCAAGGCACGGGGCTTCGGGGAGCCCGAGTTCCTTGCGCACGATGTTGGTGCCGAGCACCATGGAGACCATCTTGTAGTTGGCGTGGCGGCGCGCCATGCCTTCGCGGCCCATCCCGCAGTCCGACGAGATGATCAAACGCTCCGGCGGAATGTACTTCAGCGCTTCGCGGATGAGGGCGGCGATCTCGTCCGGCCGCTCCACCTGCAAGGTGTGATGATCGATCACGCCGATCACGATCTTCTTGTCCTTGACGATGGCGCCGATCGCTTCGAGGTCGGCCGTGCCCGATGAGCAGGTCTCGAAAGTGAGAACATCGGCGTCCAGCCGATTGAGCGCTTCGAGGGTCGGACGGTAGCTCTGAACTTCGCGGAACATGCGCTGCTGGGAGGGATTGCCCCAGCAGGTGTGACACCACACCTCGGTCTTGCCGCGCAGCCCCTTCACCGTGTTGTTGAACAGCTTGATGAGATCCTCGACGTCAAGCTTGCCGAACGGCTTGCCGCGGGCCGGCACCATGTGGATCTGCGGCTCTTCCATCTGGAGCACCAGGCAGCCGGCATCCGCGAGCGCATTGAGCTCGGCATTGATCGCGTCGCTCAGCGCCCAGGTGCGTTCGACCGGATCCTTGTAGTAGTCGTCATCGCAGGCCGCGGCGAGCAACTCCGGCAGGATGGTGCCGAACTTGACCGGTCGCGCAGTCATGCGTTGCGCGACTTTCCACATCTCGGTGTATTGCAGATTGCCGGGACCCACCGGTCCGACGATGCGCGGAAAAACCCGCGCCTCCAGATAGTCGTGCAGGATATGGCCGCGCGGAAACGCGACGCCGCCGACGCGATAAATCCCGGGCTGCGCCGAAGTGGAGAAGCCCGACATATGCGTGAGCGGATAGCTCTGCCAACTCATGCCGCCGACCTGTTCGTCGTAATGGGCGTCGCCGTCGGTGACGATGTCGAGGCCGGCCGCTTCCTGCGCGCACAGATGCACGGCGACCGCATCCTCGTACTGCTCGCGATAGCGCGAGTTCACCATCGCTTCCATGAAGCTGCGGCTGCCGAGCGTTGCCGTGTACCAATGCGGACGCGGCAGCGAGCCGATGATGGACGTCGGCAGCATGACGTTGGCGGACGCCTTGAACATGTGGTGGTGCTCCCCGGTGACGGCACAAAACCGTCGGGGAGGCTACATTGGCTTGAAGGCGCGGTCGAGTTCGACGTCGATCAGCATCGCGGTGTTGTCCTTCAAGGCTTTGCTGATGAGGTCGGTCGCCTCATGCACCGTCTTCGCACGCTCGGCGGCGACACCGAGCGAACGCGACAGCCCGACGAAATCGATCGTCGGATCGACGAGTTCCATGCCGACATAGGTGTCGACCTGTTCGGCAAGGCCGCGGAACGCGTGCAGGCGCTGCTTGAGGATCCGGTAGGAGGTGTTGTTGAGGATCACGAAAACCACCGGAATGCGGTAGTGGGCCGCCGTCCACAGGGCTTGCACGGTATACATCGCGCTGCCGTCGCCGATCAGACCGACGACCGGCCGATCAGGCAGCGCGAGCTTGACGCCGATCGCCGCGGGCAGGCCCCAGCCGATGCCGCCGCCGCGGAGACCGAAATAGCTTTGCGGATCGTCGCTGCGGATGAGCTGACGAATGCCGGGCGCCGAGGACAGCACTTCCTCGATGACGACGGCATCCTTCGGCAGAATTTCGCCGATGGCGTGCAGCAGTGCGAGCGGCAGCACCGGCGTTACCTCCGCGAGCGAGCGTGCTTTGGCCCTGAGCGCCTCACGTTCCGCCAGTGCGGCCTCGCTGGCCCGCGCCAGCCGCTCGCGGGCGGCGCCGCGGGCGGCGCTCGACATGCGCTCGTGCACCATCGCGGTCAATTCGGGGAGCGTGCTTTTCGGATCGCCAAGGATCGCGGCCGCCGGCGGATAGTTCTTGCCGATCTCCCACGGGTCGGTGTCGATGTGGACGATCGCCATTCCAGGCGGCATCGGATCGACGTCCGACGGCAGCGAGAGCGTGAACAAGTCGGCGCCGACCGAAAGCAGTGCGTCGTATTCTTCGAGTATTTTCCGCACCGCCGGCGCAGTGCGGACCGGGTTGCCGCGAAACAGCGGATGCGAGCTTGGAAACGACGCGGTGTTCGGCACGAACTCGGTGTAGACCGGCGCGCCGAGGAGTTCGGCAAGCTCGACCAGTTCTGCATGCGCGCGGCTTTGCGCCACCGCATCGCCTGCCATGATGACCGGCCGCTTGGCGGCCGCGAGAACGTCGGCGGCGGCGGCAATGGCGGCGACATCGCCGCGCACGCGCGGCGCTACCCGCGTCGGCCGCATGAGATCAAGGTCGGCCTCGGCCTTGAGAATGTCGCCCGGCAGCGACAAGAACACTGGCCCGCTCGGCGGCGCGAGCGCGGTCTTGGCGGCGCGATGGACGAGGCGCGGCAGATCGGCGACGCGATGGACCTCCGCGGCCCATTTGACGAAGGGCCTCGCCAAACTGACGAGATCGGCCGAGAGCACCGGCTCGGTGACGAGATAGTCGAGATCCTGCTGACCGGCGGTGATGAACACCGGCGACGCCGCCTTCTGGGCGTCATAGAGCATGCCCATGGCATTGCCGAGGCCGGGCGCGACGTGAAGATTCAGCACCGCCAATTTGCCGGAGGCCTGCGCGTAGCCGTCGGCCATGGCCATCAGCGCTGCTTCTTGGAGCCCGAGGATGTAGCGGATGTCGTGCTCGACCGCGAACGCATCCATCAGCGGCAGCTCGGTGGTGCCGGGATTGCCGAACACCATCTCGACGCCTTCCTGTTTCAAGAGATCGAGGAAGGCGCGCTTTCCGGACATCACGGGCAAGATGGGTCTCCACCGCAAGAGGCGTCAGGTGAATGCGAATGATACCGACGGCGGCCGCAAGATATCCCCCGCATAGGCACAAATGAAGCGATCTGATATGAAGAAATCCTTGAGATTGTTAATCGCGTAGACACGCCGCGAGAGTTGGCTGCTTTGACTGCGAGGATCGCCGGCACGGTGATTTCGACGAGGCGCGTGAAGACCGCAAAAGCGATTGCCGGAATTATGGCGAACACCGCGGTTGCTGGCGCCGCTGTGGTGTTGATGCTGTTTGCTTCCCCTTCTCTCGCGCAGCAGCCCCGCGCTGTTGCCGCCTGCGCCAACGCGAACGGCCGCTACCCCGTCGACCTCGCCATCAAAGGCTGCACCCTCATCATCGAGGCCGGACGCGAGTCGCCGAAAAGCCTTGCGGTCGCGCGCAACAACCGCGGCCTCGCCTATGCGGAGAAGGGCGACTTCGACCACGCGATCGCGGACTATACCGAGGCGATCCGGCTCGATCCGGCGCTTGCGCTGCCCTACGCAAATCGCGGTCTCATCTATGCGGACAAGGGCGACATCCGCCGCGCGGTGCTCGATTTCGCGGAGGCGATCCGCATCGATCCCCAATTCGCGCTCGCCTATGCCGCGCGCGGCAACCTCTATTTCGAGAACAAGGACTATGACCGCGCGGTGACCGACTATTCGGAGGCGATCAAGCTCGATCCGAAGCTTGCCATCGCCTACCACAACCGTGGCCTTGCCTTTCGCGCCGACGGCTCGCTCGATCGCGCAATCGCGGACTTTTCCGAGGCCATCCGGCTCGACCCCGAATATCGCGATGCTTATCAGAGCCGCGGGCTCGCCTACGTGAGCAAAGGCGATCTCGACAAGGCGATTGCCGATTACGGCGAGGCGATCCGCATCGACCCGAAGTTCGTGAATGCGTTCGGGAGTCGCGGCACCCTCTACGAATTGAAGCGCAACTACACGGCGGCCCTCGCCGATCTCGACAAGGCGATTGCGCTCAAGCCCTCCGACGCGGAGAGCCGCAATTTGCGCGGGCACATTCGCTACGCCATGGGCGATCTCGACCGCGCCATTGCCGACTTCAGCGAAGCGGTCCGGCTCGATCCGATGCTGGCGGCAGCGTGGATGAACCGCGGCCTCGCCTATGAAGGCAAGGGCGAATACGCGCGCGCGGTGCCGGATTTCGACGAGACCGCACGGCTTGCGCCGGGCGATATCAACGCGTGGAACTCGCGCTGTTGGGCGCGCGCGGTCGCCGGCGTGCAACTTCAACAGGCGGTCGCTGACTGCAACGAGGCGCTCAAGCTCTCGCCCGACAATGCGGACGCGATCGACAGCCGCGGCTTCGTCCATCTCAAGCTCGGCGACTTCGATCACGCCATCGAGGATTACGACGCAGCGCTGCAGATCAATTCGCAGCTGGCTAGCTCGCTCTACGGTCGCGGTATCGCGCGGGGCCGCAAAGGCGACGCGGACGGCGCGAAGGCCGACATCGCCGCCGCGCGCGCGCTGCGCGGCTCGATCGCCGACGAGTTTGCTTCGTATGGGATTAAGTAGTGCGACGTTCGACTATCCGCGGAGGTCATTCCGGGGGCCGAGCGCAGCTCGGCAGCCCGGAATCCATAACCCCTGCTGCGGAGTATGGATTCCGGGCTCGCCTCCGCTTCGCTACTGCGCCCCGGAATGACGGCTTTCGAATCATTAAGCCGGCGCTGATCAGTGTGTTCGCCATCGCTGCACTCGTGCTAGTGGTGCTGTCACCTCTCGCTGTGGCCGCGCAGGAGTGGCCGACGAAGCCGGTCAAGATCGTTGCCGCCTTCACGCCGGGCGGGGCGGCTGACCTTTATGCGCGCCTGCTGGCAAACGAGCTCACTGCGGCACTCGGGCAGCAGTTTTATGTGGAGAACCGGCCCGGCTCGAGTGGCGCCATTGGCTCGGCCATCGTCGCGCGGGCCGAGCCCGACGGTTATACGCTGCTGATTGGCGGCGCCGGGCCGATGTTCACCGGTCCCGCCGTCAATCCGAACGTCGGCTACGATCCGCTGCGCGATTTCACCCACATCGCGATGATCGCGGGCGACGGCTACGTGATCACGGCGAGCCCCGGTTCCGGGATCAAGACATTCGCCGACATGGTGGGCGCAGCGCATCAGCGTCCGCTGACAACCGGCTCGCCGGGCGCGGGTTCACTTGCGCACCTCATCATTGAAGAGCTGAGACGAGACCTGAAGATCGATCTCCAGCATGTTCCCTACCGCAGCGCCGCCGATACGCTCACGAGCGTGATGGGCAACCATGTCGATCTTTCGATCCAGTCCTTCAGCTCGGTCGGCGCGATGCTTCGCGATCATCGCATTGCTGCAATCGCCGTGACCGACCGGATGCGTGTAGCGGCGTTTCCCGACGTGCCCTCGCTCGGCGAACTTGGCCATCCCGACATCGGCGGTGTGGCATGGTTCTGGCTCGCGGCGCCGGCCCACCTGCCGCCCGCAATCGTGGCAAAGCTCAACGGGCAGGTGCGCCGTATCGTCGCGCTGCCGAACATCGCCCGGCGTTTCGAGGCCGATGCGCTGCTGACCAAGGATTTCGATCCTGCCGCACTCAATCAATTCGTCATCGACCAGGTTGCAAAGTGGGGTACACTCGCCCGCGGTATCGGATTGACGGTCCAATGATCGCCGCATGTGTTCCCAAGTGGAGGGGATCTCATGAAGGGCCCTGCGTTGACGCCGGATCGCAAGCGATCGCGCCCCAGAAACTCACGGTCGCGGTCGTTGCTGCTTTCCGTGACATGCCTTGCAACGACGATTTTTGCTGCCCCGCAGTCGCCCGCCGCCGAGTGGCCGGCGCGGCCCATCCATATCGTTGCTCCATTCGGACCGGCCGGTGCCGCCGATAAGTTCGCGCGCGTGCTGGCCGATTATCTGCCCGAGACGCTCAAGCAGCCGGTCGTGGTCGAAAACCGCGGTGGCGGCGGCGGTATTGTCGGTTCGGCCCTCGTCGCGCGCGCTGAGCCTGATGGCTACACGCTCCTCATCTCCTCGCTCGCATCCCAGGCGATCGCGCCCGCGCTGAACCCGAACCCGGGTTTCGATTCGCTGCGCGACTTCACCCACATCGCCTATTTCGGCGGCCCTCCGATCGGTTGGGTCGTGACGCCATCGAGCGATCTCTACAGCGTCAACGATGTCATCGCCACAGCGCGCGCGGGCAATCTGCCGGGCTATGCGTCGTCAGGCATCGGGACTCTCGGCCACCTCGTCGCGGAGGCTGTGATTCAGCAGAGCGGCGTCGCGATGAGTCACATCCCTTACAACACGGCGGCGCTCCAGGACATCCTCGCCGGCCACGTGACTCTCGCATCCTACGCCTGGAGTTCGGTCACAGGCCAGGTCGAGGCCGGCAAGCTTCGCGCCATCGCGTTGTCGACGGCAACCCGTCAACCCGACTTCCCCGACGTGCCGACGTTTCGGGAGCAAGGCTTCAACATCGTCGCCAGCACATGGTTTGCGCTGTCAGGTCCCGCGGGACTGCCGAAGGACATCGTCAACCGCCTCAATCGCGAGGTGTATCGGATCATGAACCTGCCGGAAGTCCGCCAGCGCTTTGCCCAGGACGCCATCGAGTTCAAGACGATGACGCCCGACGAACTGACGAAGTTGTTCGAAATCGAAATCGCCCGCTGGACCCCGGTGGTCCGCATGCGACGCGGCTGAGAAGGGGGCCACTGCCCGTCGTTGCCCAGCTTTGCATTTTCAGCGCCGCCGCTCGATAATAATGAAAAGGGCCGGGGGAAGCCTGCATAGTCATAACAGTAGGTACTGCCGCGCAGTGGCCCTCGTCCGAGACGCGCAATTGGCGCTTCTTGGAGTGAGGGTTGGAATGCACATGCCTTAAGGAGGAAACATGTCCCGCAAACTCAGCCGCCGTGCGGTCATGGCCGGTGCCGCGTCGGCCATCTCGGCTTCGTACGTCTCTGCGCCTGCAATTGCGCAGGCCGCTCCATTCAAGATTGGGTTGCTGACCGTGCGCTCCGGACCGCTCGCTCAAGGCGGCATCCAGATGGAGCAAGGCCTTTCGGTGTTCGTGAAGGAAAAGGCGAATACGCTCGCGGGTCGCAAGGTCGAGGTGGTCGCGGCCGACACCGGCGGCAATCCGGCCGGCGCCAAAACCAAGGCTCAGGAACTGATCGAGCGCGACAAGGTCAACGTCATTCTCGGGCCGCTCGCGGCGTTCGAATTGCTCGCGATCACGGATTACGTGCGCGACAACGCAACCCCGCTCATCAGCATGGCGGCGGCCGAGGACGTGACGCAGCGCCGCGCCAATCCGTTCCTCATCCGCACGTCGGGAAGTTCGGCGCAATGCCTTCACGTGCTCGGGGACTACGCCGCGAAGGATCTGAAATACAAACGCGCCGCCACGATCGCGGAGGACACTGCCTACGGCTACGAGCAACTGGCGGGCTTCCAGCGCGTGTTCGAGGAAAACGGCGGCAAGGTCGTCAAGAAGCTGTGGCCGCCGCTGGTGACGCCGGACTACACGCCCTACATCGCCCAGATCGCCAACGTCGACTGCGTGGTGGGCGGCTTTGCCGGCTCAAACCCGGTGAAGTTCATGCGCGCCTATGCCGACCTTGGCTGGAAGGCGCGGATCCCGATCCTTGCCGGCTGGACCGCCATGGACGACGCCTTGCTGCGTAGCCTCAACGGCGATGAAGCGATCGGCGTGATCTCCTCGCACTGGTACTCTGCTGATTCCGATTTCGACGCCAACAAGCGCTTCGTCGCCGGGATGCGGCGCGAGTATGGCGTGCTGCCCGGCGGCTATTCGGCCGGCATGTATATCGCAGCGCAGTGCGTTGAAGCGGCGATGGCAAAACTCGGTGATGCGGCCGGCAATCGCAAGGCGCTGGCCGATGCCCTGCATCAGGTGACGCTCACCGACACGCCGCGCGGACCGGTGCGCTTCGACCATTTGGGCAACGTCGTGGGCGACGTCTATATCCGCAAATGCGAGCGCAAGAACGGCGCCCTCGTCAACACCATCATCAAGCGCTACCCGGACGTGAGCCAGTTCTGGACCTATGACGAGAAGGAGTTTTTGGCCGCCCCCGTCTACGCGCGCGACTATCCGCCCGCGCGGTATCTCGAATAGGCGTAACGTAGTCGTAGCCCGGATGGAGCCAACGGGTCCCGCCTCCGGCGGGCCCGATGACAGGCTCCGCGAAATCCGGGGGCGTTCGGCGAAACACTGACGTGCGACGGATACCAGCGACGGTGATGGTCGCTCGACCATCCCCGGATTTCGCTGCGCTCCATCCGGGCTACGGCACGTCGTAACGCTGCGGCAACAGCGTTCTTTACATTCGCTGCCGCTATCGCCAATGATGCAAAAAAGCCCGTGAGGTGCCCGGTTTTAGCCGGGTCACGAGGAATTGGTTTCGCAGGGAGGGTGTTTATGGATCGCCATTTCAGCCGACGCACATTGTTGGCCGGTACGGCCGCTGGTGCGGCCGCGGCAGCGTTGTATTTTCCGATGCCGGCGATCGCGCAAGGCGCCCCGTTCAAAGTCGGCCTGCTCACCGTCAAGACCGGCCCGCTTGCCCAGGGCGGCATCCAGATGGAACAGGGCATCGCGGCCTTCCTCAAGGAAAAGAACAACACGATCGCGAGCCGAAAGATTGAATTCATCTCAGCGGACACCGGCGGCAATCCCGCCGGCGCCAAGAGCAAGGCGCAGGAACTGATCGAGCGCGACGGCGTCAATGTGATCCTGGGCCCGCTTGCCGCCTTCGAACTGCTTGCGATCACCGATTACGTGCGGGACAAGGCGACGCCGCTGATCAGCCTTGCGGCCGCCGAGGATGTGACTCAACGCAAGGCGAATCCGTTCGTGATCCGCCCGTCGGCGTCGTCCGCGCAGTGCTGTCACGCGATGGGCGACTATGCGGCGAAGGAACTCAAGTACAAGCGCGCTGCGACGATCTCGGAAGACTTCGCGTTCGGCTACGAGCAGATGGCAGGCTTCCAGCGCGTGTTCGAGGATGACGGCGGCAAGGTCGTCAAGAAACTGTGGCCGCCCTTGGTGACCCCGGACTACACGCCCTATATCGCCCAGATTTCCGGCGTCGATTGCGTCTTCAACGGCTTTGCCGGATCCAATCCTGTCAAGTTCATGCGCGCCTATGCCGATCTCGGGCTCAAGGCCAAGATCCCGCTGCTCGGCGGCTGGACCGCGATGGACGATGCGTTGCTGCACAGCCTCGGTGACGAGGCCGTCGGCGTCATGTCAGCCCACTGGTATTCGGCCGATTTCGATTCGCCCAGCAACAAGCGCCTCGTCGCGGCGCTTCAGCGCGACTACAACGTCCTGCCGGGCGGCTATGCGGCAGGCATGTACATCGCCGGCCAGTGCGTCGAGGCGGGAATTGAGAAGCTCGACGGCAAGGCCGACGATCGCAAGGCATTTGCGGAGGCGCTGCACCAGATTTCCCTCACCGATACGCCACGCGGGCCAGTTCGTTTCGATCATCTCGGCAATGTCGTCGGCGACGTCTTCATCCGCAAATGCGAGCGCAAGAACGGCGCTCTCGTCAACACGGTGATCAAGCGCTACCCGAACGTCAGTCAGTTCTGGACCTATGACGAGAAGGCGTTCCTCGCGGCGCCGGTCTACGGACGCGACTACCCGCCGGCGAAATACCTCAATCAGTAATCGCGCACACCCGCGTCCGCTACGCGAGCTGGGGCAATTCGAGATGGCATCGCACCTTCTTCTCCCTCTCCCCGCTTGCGGGGAGAGGGTCGGGGTGAGGGGGCTTCTCCGGACGCTCGGACTCGCGGAGAGGCCCCCTCACCCTCCCTCGCTGCGCTCGGTCGACCTCTCCCCGCCAGCGGGGAGAGGTAAGGCAAGGAGCCTCAGAGGCCACAGCGTTCTTCCCAAATGACCCTGTGGATCACGCTCGCGGTCAACAGCATCGCATTCGGCGGGCTCCTGTTCCTGCTGTCGGCGGGGTTCTCGCTGATCTTCGGGTTAATGCGCATCCCGAACCTGATGCACGGCTCGTTTTTCATGCTCGGCGCCTATTTCGGCGTGTCGCTGCTCGACCGGCATGTCGATTTCTGGCTCGCCGCTGTGATCTCGGCTATCGCCATGGCGATCATCGGTGGTGCCATCGAGCGGCTGTTGCTGCGCCGGCTCGCCGGCCAGGAACTTGCCCAGGTGCTGCTGACGCTCGGGCTCTCCTTCATCGTCTCCGACCTCTGCCTGATCATCTGGACCGGCGATCCCTATCAGCCGCTTGCGCCGGCGCAGGTGAGCGGCGCGGTCATCGCGGGCGGCGTGATCTTTCCGCTCTATCGGTTGGTGGTGGTCGCGATCGCCGTGGTGACCGCGGTCGCTTTGTGGCTCCTTGTCGACTGGACACGGCTCGGCGCCATGATCCGCGCCGGCGTCGATGACGCGCCGATCGCGCGGATGGTCGGCATCCGGGTGTCGCGGCTGTTCACGACGGTGTTTGCGCTTGGCGCTGCGATTGCCGCCTTTGCGGGCGTCGTCGGCGCGCCGATCCTTTCGGTCTATCCGGGTCTTGATTCCGATATGCTGCCGCTCGCGCTGATCGTCGTCATTCTCGGCGGCACCGGGAGCCTGCTTGGCGCACTGGTCGGCAGCTTCCTGATCGGCTTCCTCTACAATTTCGGCCAGGCCAAAGTGCCGGACCTCGCTTACGTCATTCTGTTCCTCCCCATGCTGCTCGTGCTGGTGCTGCGGCCTCAGGGTCTGTTCGGGAAGCGCGTGCCATGAAGGAGGATGCGCCGCGCGGCGCCGATTCCGGCATCGGCATCGCCCGCGGCGTCGCCTGGGGCGGGATGATGATCGTGCTTGCGACCGTGCCGTGGTGGGTCGGCAATTCCTATTACGTCGACGTCGCGAGCCAGATTCTACTGTTCGCGGTGTTTGCTCTCGCCCTCAATGTGCTGGTGGGATACGCGGGCCTCGTGTCGCTCGGCCACGCCGGCCTGTTCGCTATTGCGGGCTATACCGCGGGCCTGATGCTCGCGGCCGGATACGGGCACCTTTCCGCCGCGCTCGCCGCCATCGTGGTCGCGCTCGCCACATCGGCGGTGTTTGCGGTGCTGGCGCTGCGCTCGACGGGCATCGGCTTTCTGATGATCACGCTCGCCCTCGGCCAGATCCTGTGGGGCATAGCTTATCGCTGGGCCGATCTCACCAATGGCGACAACGGCGTCAACATCACCTCGCGACCGATGCCGTTCGGCATCAGCATTGCGAGCGCGCCATCGTTCTATTTTGCGACGTTGGTCGTCTTCCTGATTGCGCTTGCAAGCATGGCGGCGCTCGAGCGCTCGCCGTTCGGCGCGAGCCTGCGCGGCACCCGCGATCAAGCGCGGCGCATGACCGCGCTCGGCTATAACGTCTGGCTGATCCGCTTCGTTGCCTTTCTGTTTTCCGGCTTCTGGTCGGGCGTGGCCGGGCTTCTCTACGCCTACAACAAGCAGTTCATCAGCCCGCAGGTCGCGGCGCTTCAAGGCTCCGCCGAAGTGCTGCTGATGGTGATCTCCGGCGGCACCGCGACTCTTCTCGGACCGATTGCCGGCTCCGCGATCGTGATGATCACCAAGTACGTGGTCAGCGCCTATGTGGTGCGCTGGAACCTGGTGCTGGGCGTGATCTTTGTCGTCATCGTCACCTTCATGCCCGAGGGGCTGGTGCCTGGTTCCGCGCGATTGTGGCGCTGGGCGCGCCGCCGCTTTGCCGCGCCGCCAAAGCCCGCGAAGCCTGCGTGCGGAGACGCGCCATGAGCGCGCTTGTTCTCACGCGCCTCACCAAGTCGTTCGGCGGCCTTCGGGTCACCAAGGCAGTCGATCTTGTCGTCGAGCCCGGCGAGCGGCGCCTCATCATAGGACCGAACGGCGCCGGCAAGACCACGCTGTTCAACCTGATCACCGGCGAAATCTCGCCCGACGGCGGCACGATCGCGCTGTTCGGCCGCGACATTACGACGACGCCGTGCCGGCAGCGCCCGCATCTCGGCATGGCGCGCACCTACCAGATCATCACGCTGTTTCCGCGCGACACCATCCTGCGCAATGTCACGCTGGCGTTGCTCGGTCTCTCCAATCTGCGCTGGAACCCGCTGATCCGCCTCGACCACCAGCACGATGTCATCGCGCGCGCCGCCGCCGCGCTCGATCGCGTCGGCCTCGGCCATATCGCGACCCGGCCGCTCGCCGAAACGTCTTACGGCGAGCGCCGCCGCGTCGAGATCGCCATGGCGATGGCACAGCGTCCAAAGCTGCTCCTTCTCGACGAGCCGTTCGCCGGCCTCTCCATCGACGAGCGCCGCGACGTGCGTCAATTGTTGGGGACGATTCCCCGCGACGTCACGCTGGTGATGATCGAGCACGACATGGACGTGGCGCTCGATTTCGCCGACCGCATCACGCTCCTGCACTTCGGCGAGGTCATCGTCGAGGGCACGCGCGCCGAAGTGGTCGCTGACCGGCGCACCCGGGAGGTCTATCTTGGCGAATAATGCGCTGCGACTCACCGGCGTCGACGCCTATTACGGCGACAGCCACGTGCTCCAGAAGGTGTCGTTCGCGCTCGCCGAGGGCGAACTCCTCGGCCTCTTGGGCCGCAACGGCGCGGGTAAAACCACCTCCATGAACGTTACCGTCGGGCTGCTGCCGGCCGCTGCCGGCACAGTCGAGGTCTTCGGCACGAACGTGACGCGGTTCGCGCCGGAAGACATCGCAGGCTGCGGCGTTGCGCTGGTGCCCCAGGGCCGCCGCATCTTCAAGAGTTTGACGGTCCGTGAAAACCTCGCGGTCGCAGGGCGGCGTGGTACCTCACGGAACGGGCGCGACTGGACTATCGACTCGGTGTTCGCGATGTTTCCGCGACTCGGCGAGCGGCGCCGGCAGATAGCGGCACATCTCTCGGGCGGCGAGCAGCAGATGCTCGCCATCGGCCGCGCCCTGATGGCGAACCCGCGCGTGCTGCTGATGGACGAACCATCCGAGGGCCTGGCGCCGCAGATTGTCGCCGAGGTGATGACCACCATTCGCACGCTCAAGGAGCGCGGCCTCTCGATCGTGCTGGTGGAGCAAAATCCGAAGCTGGTGTTCGGGATCGCCGACGATATCGTCATCCTCAACAGCGGTCAGGTCGCCGTCACCTCGACCGCCGCCGCGCTGCGCGACAACAATGTCGACCTGCGCCAGCACCTCGGCGTGTTCTGAGGCTCACTGCGCATCATCGCTCGGCGCAGCGAGCCAAACCTCCGGTGCGGTGGAGGCTCCGCTGCCCAGCGAGCGCTGCACCATCACCACGTCGGTCCAACGGCCAAACTTGTAGCCCACGGACGGAAGGTATCCGACTTGTTGAAATCCGCAGGATTGATGCAGGCCGATCGAGGCACCGTTGGCGGCGTCGATATAGCCGATCATCTGGCGATAGCCGGCAGCCGCACAGGCATCGATCAGAGCCGGCAGCAGGATGCGACCGATCCCTGAATGCAGATAGTCGGGGTGAACATAGATCGAGTGCTTCACGGTATAGCGGTAGGCCGGCCGTTTTCGGAATAGCACGGCATACGCATAGCCGACGACGACACCGCCACTATCGGCGACGAGGTGCGGAAGGCGGCGCTTGCGCATATTTCGCCGGCGCCGCTTGAGGTCGTCGAGTTCGGGCGCTTCGGCGTCAAACATCAGTGCAGGGTCGACGCCGCGGCCGATGTGATGGCGATATATGGCAAGCATGGCCTCGACGTCTTCGTCCCGCGATGGGCGAACGGTGATCGGCGCGGAATTCGCAGTCGTCGCGTGTTGCTGCATCTCATCTGACCGTTTGTCGATCTTCGTTTGCGCCGTTACTCGCGCACCACGTAAGTATAGAAGCGCACGGCCCCGTCCCCCTCGACCTCCCGATACACCCCCTGTATCTCGGTTTCAAAGCCGGGGAAAAGATTACTGCTGCGCTCGAACACCTTGAGGTAGTCGATCATCGGCCGCGCCCGCGCGCTCAATCGTTCGCCCGGAACGATGGTCGCAATTCCGGGCGGGTACACGACGAAAAGGGTTGACGCGATGCGGCCTTCGATCTGATCGATCGGAAGGTAGTCGACATTGTTGCGCACGAGATGGCGCCCCGCCTCGTGGGGCGTCAGCGCCGGCTCAGGAAGATGTTTCGACGTGAACTGCGCCTTCTGCAGCGCGCTGACATTCTCCGCGCGAAAGAACGCGTGCATTTCCTGGCAAAGATCGCGCAGACGTACGCCGCGATAGCGCTTGGGCTGCGCGGCGACAAATTTCGGAATCGCGTAGTCAAGCAGAACATTGTCGTCATAAAGGCGTTTGAACGCGACGAGCGTACTCACGAGCGTGCCTGCCTTGCTCGCCTCCACGCCGGGCGTCAGCAGAAACAGCAACGAATTGAGATCGAATTTCTCCGGCACCACCCGGTTCTCGCGCAGATATTGCGCGACCAATGGCGCCGGCACACCGTGCGCCTCGTATTCCCCGGTGGCACGATTGAATCCGGGCGTTAGCAGCGTCAATTTGTTGGGATCAGTGATAGCGTAGCCGGCCTGCACGTTCGGAAAGCCGTGCCAGCGCGCGCCCGGCGACAGCTCCCAAAATTGCGCCTGGCTCGCCAACGCATCGGTGGCGACGCTCTCCCACGGCACCTCGTGGACCCCGCCTTCGCGCGCGGCATCCTCGAGCCGCACAACATCCGGGACAAACGGATCGAAGAACCAACGGCGCAGCGGATCCGATTCCCGCCGTTCGAACTCCTGCCGGATCGCACGCAATTTTTTGCGAAGCTCGATGCCAAGCCGGATCGTGTCGTCCCACAGCACTTCCCCGGAGCGTCCCTTCATCATCTGGGCGCCGACATCGAGCGAAGCGAACAGCGGATAGAACGGCGACGTCGATGCGTGCTGCAGAAAGCTTTCGTTGAAGCGGCGATGTTCGACCCGTCGCCGCTGCCCGCGAATATGGCTGTCCTTCACATGGATCTGCGAGGCCTGCGAAAAGCTCGCGAGCTGCTTGTGGGTCGACTGGGTGGCGATGATGCCGGGGGCCTTGTCGTCGAGATTGGAGAGGCCCATGGCGAACCGAGTGGCATAGATCGGGTGAAACTTCATGAAGCCGGCCCATGCCTCGTCAAACAGGATGTAATCGCACAGCGGGCCAATGCTCGCGAGAATATGCTGCGCGCTGTAGATCGTTCCGTCGTAGGTGCACTGTTCGATCACCGCCGCGCGAAATGGCCGTTCGCGCCGCCATGCCTCGAGGTCCTTGACCAACGGGTTGGCCCGGATGGCCTCCCGAATGGCGGTCTCGCTCAAAGCGGCCGGTTGGATCGGTCCGATCAAGCCATACGCGTTGCGATCGGTCGGCAAGTAGATCGGAATGCCGCCGGTTAGCAGCAATGCGCCGTGATGGGCCGCCTTGTGATTGTTGCGATCGAAGAGCACGAGGTCGCCGTCGGCGATGAGAGCTCCCAATGCAATCTTGTTGGAGGCCGACGTCCCGTTGAGAACGAAATAGGTTCGCTCGGCGCCGAAGATCGCCGCTGCCTCCTTTTCTGCCTGGAGCGCCGGGCCTTCGTGGGTGAGCAGATCGCCGAGTTCGAGGATCGAATTGTCGAGATCATCGCGGAACACCGCTTCGCCGAGATGCTCCATGAAAATGCGGCCGATGGGGCTGCGGCTGTAAAAAATGCCGCCGTTGTGCCCGGGGCAGGTCCACAGCTGATTGCCCTGTTCCGAATAGTCGACCAGGGCGCCGAAAAACGGCGTCTTTAGCGTCTCGGCATATTGCGTGAGGCGACTGACGAGATTGCGCGCGATGAACTCCGGCGTCTCCTCCGCAAGGAAGACGTAGCCGTCGATGAAATCGAGCACTTCGACCGGCACGTCCTCGAACCGCTTGCGCCGCACCAGCAAGACGATCGGCATTTCGAGGCCGCGCCGGCGCATGACGTTGATGAGCGAGGCGGCCTTGCCCTTCGAGCCCCTTCTTGCCCCAATCGACCACGAGGCAGCCGATCGCGGCATCGGTCTGCACCGCCATTTCCGCATCTTCGGTTCGCGGCGCCCGGACGACCTGGAAGCCCATCCGTTGAATGGCAGCGATGATCTGCTGAACGCGCAGGCCTTCGAGATCCTCGGCCTCGAAAGTCGGGGCCGAGAACAGGAACGTAAATCGTTGTGAGAAGTTCATCGAGTGGCCTGGCTAAGAGTGTGGAAGCACAGAAGCTTGTCGCTTTTGATGAAGCTCGTGTGACAGGCCGTTCCGGTCAGAGATAAGCAACGCCGTGCAAGACGTTCGCCGTAGTGCTGCGGATTGTGGCGCTTGGAGATGCGCCCTCCGCTATTGAGGGCCGGGCTCGATGGTCGATAGAACGTGCCGACGGAGATCGGGCGCCACGCGTCCAAGGAGAGCGACATGAGCGATGTCGACGTGATCAAGAACACCGTGAAGGTCTGCATGTTCGACCAGTACGGCACCGTCGTGGACATGCAGGCCGGCCTGACTGAAGCCGCGACGCCCTACCTCACGGCCAAAGGTTGGACCGGTGACCCCGATTCCTTCGTGACGTGGTGGCGCCGCACGCATTTCGAGAATTCCATGATCGATGCTCTGCTTGGGCGGGAGCACACCCCTTACCGGGAGATCGGCCACCGCTCGGTAGCATTCGTGCTGGAGCGCGCCGGCATGGCGCACACCATGGACGAAGTCCGCGCGCTCGTTGCGGAAATCGAGAAGCTGCGCCCGTTTCCCGAAGTGCCCGCGGCGTTGGCGCGGCTCAAGACCCGCTATCAGCTCGTCGTCCTGTCGAACGGCGATCCCGACATGCTGGAAGCCGCCAGGCAACACCACGGCATTCCGTTTCACCGGCTGATTTCGGCAGCAGCGGCGAATGCGTTCAAGCCGCACGTGGCCACCTACAACAAAGCGGCCGAGCTGCTCGGAATCCGCGTGGATGAGGTGCTGTTTGTCGCCAATCATGCCTTTGACTGCATCGGTGCAAAATCGGCCGGCATGCGCACGGCCTTCATCGACCGCCGTCAGCGTCCCTTTGGCATCACGCCGCACCAGCCGGATATCTGCGTCCGCACCATGACGGAGCTTGCCGATATCATGGTTTGAGGAGGTTGCCTCTCGTCGAACGGGATAAAGGACACGACCATGACAGGAGCTTCGCAGACACCCACGCTGGCGGGCGATCCATGGCCGGCGCTTCCCTACGTGGCCTGGAAGGATACTTGCGCGACGCTTCATCTGTGGACGCAGATGGTCGGCAAGATACGCCTGGCGCAGACACCGTGGCTGAACCACTCGTGGCACGTGCCGCTCTATGTTACCGCCCGCGGTCTCACGACCTCGACCATTCCGTATGGAAGCGGCGCCTTCCAGATCGACTTCGACTTCGTCGACCACGTGCTGTGGGTGCGCACGAGCGACGGACAATTCCGTCAGCTGATGCTGGCGCCGAAGCCGGTGGCGGAATTCTACACTGAGCTGTTTGCGGCGCTCGCGGGGCTCGGCCTTGACATCCGTATCGATACGATGCCGTGCGAGATCGCTGACTGCATTCGCTTCGATCAGGACCGCATTCACGCCTCCTACGACCGTGACTATGCCAACCGGTTCTGGCGCGTGCTGCTCTCCGCGCACAATGTCCTCACGCAATTTCGCACCGGCTTCATCGGCAAGGCGAGCCCCGTCCATTTCTTCTGGGGCAGCTTCGATCTCGCGGTTACGCGCTTCTCCGGCCGGCCGGCGCCGCGCCATCCGGGCGGCGTGCCGCATCTGCCGAATGCGGTGGCGCAGGAAGCCTATTCGCATGAAGTGTCGAGTGCCGGATTCTGGCCGGGCGGCGGTAGCGCGATCGATTATGCGGCCTTCTATTCCTACGCTTACCCGGCGCCTGAAGGCTTTGCCGCCGCGGCAGTGAAACCGAATGAGGCATTTTATTCAAAGGAATTGGGCGAATTCATTCTGCCTTATGACGCTGCGCGCGCCGCACCGGACCCTGCGCACGCGCTGATGGAATTTCTGCAAAGCACCTACGAAGCGGCGGCCAATTTGGCCAAATGGGACCGCGCGAATCTTGAGTGCCCTCAAGGCATCCCGGGGCGGCCGCGTCCGATCTGAGGGAGGGTCGGCGGGCCGTCGGTATGACGGCCATCGTGATGCAAAGGCCGGCAGCACTGCGCAGAATGCCGCTTTCTGCGGCATTAACCTCGGTGCCAGTCGCCGGGCTACCTTGTTTCAGATCAAGTCCCGGCCGCGCTTTCTGTGCGAAGTGCGGGCTGCGACAGGTCATCCGCGCCTGGTGGTTTCTTTGAAGGCAGACGCGATGGCGCGCAAGATGTTCATCTCATACCGGCGCGACGACAGCGCAGGCCATGCCGGCCGGGTGCATGATCATCTGGAACGGGAGTTCGGCCGCGATCTCCTGTTCATGGACGTTGACGCGATTCCGCTCGGCGCCAACTTCGTCAAGGTGCTCGATGAGGAGATCGCCGCGAGCGACGTGCTGCTGGCGATCATTGGCCCAGGCTGGCTCGACGCACGCGACGAGAATGGCAAACGGCGCCTGGAGAACCCCGACGATTTCGTGCGTATCGAGATTGCGAATGCGTTGAAGCGCGGCATCTCCGTCATCCCGATTCTGCTGGAGGGTACGCGGGTTCCAAAGGCGGAGCAGCTGCCGGCCGACCTCAAGGAACTGGCTCTGCACCAGGGGCTCGACGTCAGACATGCTTCGTTCGCAAACGACATGGGACGGCTTGTCACCATGCTGAAAGGCGTGCAGTCGCGACCACAGCATGGTCCGGCTGAACCCGCGCTCATAGAGCGCTACCGCGCCGAAGGCCGCATCAAGGTCGACGCGGCGATCATTCACGGCGCGCCGGACGGCTGGTTTCTGCCCGGCAACGGCACGGTCGAATGGTTTCAGGACAGCGAACATGGTCCCGAGATGGTCGTGGTGCCGGCTGGCTCTTTCGTGATGGGCTCACCGGAGAGCGAGCCGGAACGCGGCGAGGCCGAAGGTCCACAGCACCCTGTGACGATCGCCACACCTTTCGCCGTCGCTCGCCATCCCGTCAGACGCGGTGAGTTCGCGGCGTTTGTCAAGGATACGGGTCACGAAATACGCGACGAAGCGTTGTGGCATGATCCGGGATTTCCCCAGGATGACAACCATCCCGTGGTCTGCGTGAGTTGGGAGGACGCCAAGGCTTTTGCGGCATGGCTTTCCGCCCGGTTGGGACGAGATTACCGGCTGCTCACCGAGGCCGAGTGGGAGTATGTCGCCCGCGCCGGCACTGCGACGCCGTTCTGGTGGGGCTCAACCATCAGTCCGCAACAGGCCAACTACAACGGCAATTACCTTTATGGAAACGGCGGGGCCGAGGGTGAATATCGGGAGCAGACCGTAGCCGTTGGCAATTTTGCGGCGAATCCCTGGGGCCTTTTTCAGGTCCATGGCAATGTCTTGGAGTGGTGCGAAGACGTTTGGCACGACGATTACGATGGCGCGCCGTCGGACGGTTCGGCGTGGCTCGAAGGGGGCAATACCTATTCCCACGTCGTTCGCGGCGGTTCCTGGCTCAGCTTTCCGCAGGACGTCCGTTCGGCATTTCGCGCCAAGGCCTCTGCCATTCTCCGGATCGACAACTTGGGCTTCCGTGTCAGAAGGACGCTCAACAATTGAACATGTCATGAGCGAACGGCGAATTTCTGAGCGCGAAAACGGCGAGGTTCTCGATGAATTGTGACTTGCCTTCGGCTCGTCGCAGACTGATTGCCCGCTCGATCACCGGGAGCAGGTCGTGACTTGGTTAAGCGCAGCGCTGGCGACTGTCGGTTTCTGTTTATATTTCGTCGCGCTGACGCTGCAGTCGACGAGTTTGCGGCGCATGCGCTTCGCACGCGTCGCAAATCTCGCGCTCCTCCGCCGCCGTGTGCCCCGACGATTTCGCGGGCGAGTCTGCGCTCTGCTGCTCGCCCTATCGTTGATATTGATGGGCTTCGCCGTGTGGCACAGCATCAATGTCGGTCGCAGCGCGTTTATATTGCTCGCCAGCTTCGGAGTCATATTGATCGCACTCCGTCTGCTGGGCTTTCTCTTCACGCACATCTCATTGATTGCGCTTGAAATCGATACCGATCCAGGCAGTTCGACGTTCAGTTTCGCCCATCTGCGCCGAAGCCCGTTCATCCTTGGCGGCCTCGCGCTTGTCGTATTAGGCGTCGCCATACCGGCGGTGCTCGACAGCATTTTGTGGGCGCGCTTTGACTCCTACCGCCGCCAGCAGTGGGAAGCATTGGAGGCTGACGCCAAGCGCAGCGGGTTTCGGGAGAATTACCGACCCCGCACTCTCATGGTCGCGGAGCGGTCATGGAGCGAGACGGAGTTCTTTTCCTCCAAGGAAATGGAGCCCGGCAGCGGCCGCCGCATTCTCATCGAGGGACGGGGTGGCGTCGGGAAGAGCTGGTTTATCGATAAGTTGCGCTTTGACTACCGAGACCGATATCCAAATAACGTAGCAGTGTTTCTTGATGCGAAAGATCTGACGGTTCACGATGATGTGCTCGAGCATATCAGCCGCGACGCTTTTGGCGGGCTCGCCTGGGGCGGTCTTCCGGTCGCCCGACGAATCCTCGCGCAAGCTCTAATCCTGATTGATGGGCTCGATGAGGCGAAAGACCAGGATGATGCAAACAACGCCGTCCAGCGTTTCGCGCAGGACGAATATATCGCGCGCGACACTGTGATAGTCACTAGGCGCCCGATAGATTACCCGCTCAGCAGTTTTATGCAGGTTAGATTGAACCCGCTTGTGAAGCGAGAATCGCTGAGCGAGCTGAATAACCGTGCCGCCAAGCTGAAAGACCTGCCAGCTAAGCTGGATCAGCAGCCCCCAGCTGACCTTGTATTTTTCCATGCTGATCCGCTGAAAAATTGGCCACATATAACGCCCGATCAAGTCGGTCAGTTATACCAGGAGTTCGTCAGGAAGTTCTTTTTCGCAGAATTTTCGGATCGTAGCATCGGCCAAATCATGGCATTCCTCAGCACGTACCGTGACATCGACATTGTCGACGAATTGTTCCGCGGTAGCATGACCGGCGCGTTTAAACCAGCCCCACAATCAGTCGACGAGATGCGCCAAACGCTGATCAAGCACTTCGTGCGTCTGCGCGTCGTAAAGAATTTCCGCTCCCACTTCGGGCCAAGTGACGCGAAGTTCGCGCAGCGCGTTATCGATATGCTGACGATAGACTGCTCTGACTACTTGCGAGAGGACCCACTGGCCACAACGTTTGCCTTCGATCCTCGGCAATTTAGACGCAACTTCGATGGCACGACCTTCGACAAGGTACTGTTGGAAAGCGAGCTGCTGAGCGAGGATATAACGCAGGGGCGCCTCGTTTTTGCCAATCCCGAACTCGACCGATACTTCATCGAACAGGCGAAGGAATTGTTGTCCCCTCCAGAGTCGGGACCGCCGCACTAAAGCATCACGCCTTGGAGAAGGATCGTTTGCAGCGCCGCCAATTCGACGCGCAACCTCAACTGAAGTGGCTTATGACTCGATTAATCTCCAGCAAATGCAGGCATAAGCGCTCCTTTCGCCGCCGCGCCTCAGCGGGTTTGTACCCCGTGGGATGTGTAACGCCATGTCGCGGATTTTCCTGAGCCATTCGAGCGCCGACATCGCGGAGGCCATCGCGGTTCGCGACTGGATGCGAACGCATGGCTGGGACGACATCTTTCTCGATCTCGAACCCGAGAGCGGTCTCAAGGCCGGCGAGCGCTGGCAGGATGCCTTGAAGCGGGCGGCCGAGCTTTGCGAGATCGTGATCTTCCTTGTCTCGCCGGTGTGGGCGGCCTCGAAATGGTGCCTGGCCGAGTTCCTGCTCGCCAAGAGTTCTCAACAAGCGCATCTTCGCCCTCATTGTCGAGCCGACGCCGTTCGAATCTCTGCCGGTCGAGTTGACTGAGGAGTGGCAGGTCGCCGATCTAACCGCCGGGACGCGCGATTATTCTGCGACCGTCACACTGCCACCGGGCGACAAGACAGCCACGGTTGCCTTTTGCAGCGAGGGGCTCAATCGCCTGCGAATCGGGCTGATGCAGGCTGGCATCGATGCCAGTCATTTCGACTGGCCGCCCGCGAACGATCCGAACCGTTCGCCTTACCGGGGGCTCAAGCCTCTCGAAGCCGACGATGCCGGCATCTTCTTCGGGCGCGATGCGGCGGTGATCAGCGCGCTCGACACCCTGCGAGGGCTGCGCGAGGCCGCGCCGCCGCGCCTGCTCGTGATCCTCGGTGCCTCTGGCGCCGGCAAATCATCGTTTCTGCGGGCCGGGCTGCTCCCGCGGCTCGCCCGCGACGACCGCAATTTCCACGTGCTGCCGATCGTCCGGCCGCAGCACGCGGCCATCACTGGCGAAAATGGTCTGTTGCATGCGCTCGAAGGGGCATTCCAGGCGGCCAGGATTGTCGCCGCGCGAGCCAATATCAGGGCCGCGATCGACAGCGGCGCGGCCGCGCTACGGCCGCTGCTGCAACAGCTCGCTGACAAGGTCACGCTGGTTGTCGCCGACCCCACGACCAAGCCTAAACCGATCACCCTGGTCCTCGCCATCGATCAGGGCGAGGAACTGTTTCTCGCGGAGGGGCAAGACGAGGCGCGGACTTTCCTCGCCCTGCTGCGTGACCTGCTGGCCGACGACGCGCCCTCGGTCATCGCGCTGTTTACGATCAGATCGGAAAACTACGAGCACCTGCAACTCGCCAAGGAACTGGACGGCATCAAGCAGGTCACGCTCAGTCTCCCGCCGATGCCGAAGGGGGCCTATGCCGAGGTCATCAAAGATCCCGCAAAACGGCTTGATGGCACGGCGCGCGCACTCAAACTCGATGGTGCGCTGGTCGACGCGCTTCTTACCGACATCGAGGCCGGAGGCGCAAAGGACGCGCTGCCATTGCTCGCCTTCACGCTTGAGCGGCTCTATGCCGAGTACGGCGGCGGCGGCCATCTCAAGCTGGAGCATTACGTTCAACTCCGCGGTATCGCGGGCTCGATCGAAGCGGCGGTTGGGCAGGCCTTCAAGGCGGCCGATGCCGACCCGAAAATCCCGAAGGATCTCCGCGAACGGCTTGCCCGGCTGCGCAGAGGATTGATTCCCTGGGTCGCCGGCATTGATCCCGATACCGGTGCGCCGCGCCGCCGCGTGGCGCGCCTATCGGAGATCCCGGCCGAGGCAAGGCCGCTCATCGATCTCCTTGTCGATCAACGCCTCCTGTCGACCGACTTGGACAAGGACACCGGCGAGAAGACGATCGAGCCCGCCCACGAGGCGCTGCTGCGGCAATGGCCGCTCCTGCAGGGCTGGCTCAAGGAAGATTCCGAACTGCTCGGCGTCATGGATGGAGTTCAGCACGGATCGCGCGAATGGGTTGCGAACGCAAAGAGCGCGACATGGCTCGCACACACGACCGACAGACTGCAAGCCGCGGAGCGGTTGCTTAAGCGTGCGGATTTGGCTGCCAGCCTTGCACCGACCGATCGGGACTATCTCGCGGCTTGCCGCGAGGCTGAATGCACGGCCCAGGAGAACGAGCGGTCGACGGTGCGGACCCGGCAACGACTGCGCGCAGTCGTTGGTCTGCTGATGGTCGGTGTGATCCTAGGCCTCATTGGCTGGATTGAGCAGCCGTACATCAAAGAGCAGGCAAATTGGTTCTGGATCATGCGGCCCTACATGCTCAAGGACGTACGGCCGTACGTGCTTACCGTGACGGCGGAGCAGGCATTGAAGCCCGGAGACGCGTTCCATGAGTGTGCCAAGGACTGTCCTGAGATGATCGTCGTTCCGGCCGGCAAATTCTTGATGGGCTCACCCGAGACCGAAAAGGACCGCCAGGACAATGAAGGTCCGCAACATGACGTCTCGATCGCCAGGGCTTTCGCGGTCGCCAAGTTCGATGTGACGTTCGCCGATTGGGACGCCTGCGTCTCTGTCGGCGGGTGTCCTCAATTAGGCGACAGCGGCTATGGACGGGGTACTCGGCCGGTGATCAATGTCAGCTGGGACGAAGCCCAGAAATATGTGACTTGGCTCTCCAGCATGGCCGGGCAGCCCTATCGTTTGCTCACCGAGGCCGAATGGGAATATGCGGCTCGCGCCGGAACCGCAACGCCATACTATTGGGGTGACGAAATCGGCATCGCGAACGCCAATTGCAACGGATGCGGCAGCCAGTGGGACGGAAAGGAGACCTCACCGGTCGGATCGTTCAGGCCTAATGCATTCGGCCTCTACGACATGGCCGGCAATGTTTGGCAATGGGTCGAGGACTGCTATCGCGATCGCTACGACGAGCAAACTCCGCGGGATGGTTCGGCATGGACCGCAGGAGATTGCAGTAGCCGCGTCGTCCGCGGCGGTTCTTTTTCCTACAATCCGCAGTTCATCCGCGCCGCGACGCGCACTTGGGGCACCCCGGGGGTCCACAGCAACTTCATTGGTTTTCGGATTGCCAGATCACTTCGGGTTCCGACCGGATCAAGCCCGGCGGCGGCAAAACCCTAAGCGTCACATCAGCCATCCCAACATCGCGTGTGGAGCGGCCTCGATCTGCTTACGGCGGATATCTCTAAACCACGTCGACGCGCGTCGCAGCGCTTCCTCAGAAATCTAGCCCCAATCCGACGCGGACCGTTTGAAACAATTCGTGCAGGTTGATGGTCGCACTGTTCGACGGGGAACCACATCCAACAGCACACACCGTGTTCACAGGAACAGTCTTGGTTTCGCTGCCATAGTCCGTGTAGCGGTATTCGACGCGAAGCTTCCATCTCCGCCACAACTCGGTTTCCACCCCGGCGCCGACGGTTGCGCCGGCCCGTACGTCGGACCAGCTTGAATTGGCGGTTGCGACACCTGTAGGTACAGGAAGATTGACCCCACTATAGGTAAAGGCGCCGTTGATCTGACCGAGAGCCAAGCCGCCCGTGGCATATACCAGGGTCGAGGCGGTGGCGAGGAACCCGAAACGCGCCCTAAACGAGCTGTCCCAATTCTGCGTGACCGAACCCGCCAAGTTGTCTGAGCGTCCAGCCGGCGCGCCGTTAGGTGCCACCGGGACGAACAAACTTGAGGATGTTGCTCCGTGCTTCCACGACCAATCGGCTTCGGCACCGGCGACATAGTTTCCCAATCGCCAACGGTAGCCCAAGAATGGACCGATCGTATAGCTGAGCGGCTGGCTGCTGAACGAGAACGGAGTTTCGAAGCAGTTTACTCCGAGAGTGCCAACAGCAGAGCAAAGGTACGCGCCCGGTTCGACAAACCCGTTGTTGGCAAAACTCAGCCCATTGGAGGCGCCGATCTGGCCTCCTGACCAGTTGGGGGCTCCCTGAAACCCCTGCTGCGCGGTTTGTGCGCCTGCAATGGTCGGTACCAAGAGGCTGGCTGCGGCAAGCAATCCAATTCCGATCCCCCTCATATTACCTACCCCCAGGTTGCAATTGCAAATCTAGCATAAGCAGCGGCTGCAAGCGGGCCTCTGGCTGTTGATGGATTTAATTTTTGACGAGTGTTGCCATTCCGTAACATCCGAGGCTCTGGGCTTCTAAATTCGGGCCTTGACGACATACCAACTGGTTGGTATGAACTCGCATGAATGTCGGACGGGCAATCAAACAACCAGTGGGGGCCACGCGGCAGAAAATGCTCGACGCGGCGCTGTCGCTCATCCGCACCAAGGGGTACGACGCAACGACCGTGGATGACATCTGCGACGAGGCCGGCTTTACCAAGGGGGCGTTTTTCCATCACTTCGAGAATAAGGAGGCGCTCGGAATTGCGGCCGCCGACTATTGGTCGGAGACGACCGGCGCGTTTTTTGAGGCCGCGCCCTACCACAAGCACAAGGATCCGCTCGATCGGGTGCTCGGCTACATCGATTTCCGCAGGGCAATCCTCACCGGCAAGGTGCCGGAGTTCATCTGCCTCGTCGGAACGATGGTGCAGGAAGTCTACGAAACCTGCCCGGCAATCCGCAAAGCTTGCGACGCCAGCATCAGCGGCCACGCGGCGAAAGTCGAAGCCGATATTGCCGGAGCGATGAAGCGGCACGGCATCCGCGCCAAATGGACGGCGCGCAGCCTCGCGCTGCACACGCAGGCGGTACTGCAGGGCGCTTTCATCTTGGCAAAAGCAAAGGGCGATGCCGCGGTTGCCGGGGAAAGCGTCGATCATCTGCGACGCTACGTCGAGCTTTTGTTTCAATCCGCAAAGCGCAAAGGAAAGGAAACCTCATGAGCACGAACACCTATCTCGCTGTTTTTCTTGGCAGTAAATCGAGCCCCAAGATGATGGCGTGGAATGCCCTTCCTGAAGCGGAACAGCGGACAAAGGGACGCGAAGGAATTGCCGCGTGGAAGGCGTGGGTGGAAAAGCACCAAGCTGCGATCGTCGCCATGGGGGGACCGCTCGGCAAGACCAAGAAGGTCACGCCACACGGCATCGAAGACATCAGTAACGAGATAGGCGGCTTCACGGTCGTTCGCGCCGACTCGCACGAGGCCGCCGCGAAGCTCTTTGAAAACCATCCACACTTCACACTCTTTCCCGGTGAATCCGTCGAGGTGATGCCGGTCCTGCCCATACCGGGCGCTTGATCGACTGCAACGCAAACGACGGCAAACGGACGAAATCGGGAAAGCCGGCGACTTGGTTGCCGCATTTCCGATCGACGATTTTCGACAACCGTTCGACTATTTGAATCGAGGGGGTAGTCTCATGCGAGTCATGGTCATCGTCAAAGCGAGCCAACAATCGGAGGCGGGCCAGATGCCAAGTCAGCAACTGCTCGCCGACATGGGCAAGTTCAATCAAGAGCTGATCGCGGCCGGCGTTATGATGGATGGCGGCGGGCTGCGTCCGACCTCGAAGGGCGCACGGGTGAGGTTTTCCGGCAAGGATCGCGCGGTCACGCGCGGCCCGTTCGGCAACACATCCGAACTGGTCTCGGGCTATTGGATCTGGAAGGTGAATTCGCTGGACGACGCGATTGATTGGGTGAAGCGCTGCCCGAACCCGATGCCCGAAGCATCCGATATCGAAATCCGGCCGCTGTACGAAATGGAAGATTTTGCGAGCGCGTAGACGCGCGGCCTCGGCGATGTTGTGGTTCAAATCCTCCGGCCGGCCTTTCGCAATCCGGCCAACAAAGGCTTGTACTCGGCGCTGCAGTACGATGGCGGCGGTTTTGCCACGTACATCTCGAATGAATTCGGCCATTTCTTTTGCAGCGCCTCCAGGGTGGCCCTGGCGTCTTCTATCCGGCCCAGCTGTCCGAGAGCGGCGGCCAACCAGCGATATGCAAACGGATGTTGTGGAAAGCGTCGCGTGACCTGCTTCGCTATTCTCGCCGCCTCCACATAATCTCCATCGAGGTAGTATGAGGTCGCGACTTGCGTGAGCCTGACAGGCCGAACGGGATCGTGAGGGCTCAAGCGCAGGAACTTCGCTATCGCCGCGCGACCCTCGCGGTGACGGCCGGACGAAATCAGAGCCGCGCCTTTGACTCCCAACGCGCTCGCACAATCCGGCTTTGCGGACAGGACAGCCTCGGCTTCCTCGACCGCGCTTTCAACATCGCCTTTCAGAAACTCAACGAGCGCCAGGCGCGCTCTGGGCTCCGGATCGGATTCATCGAGCGCCATCGCCTCCAGCACGAGCGGTTGAGCGAGCTCGCATCCCTCGGCGACCGTCATCTTGCTGTAGATCGAGGCTGCCATCATCTGTGCCCACGCGAGCGCGGAATAGCCCAAAGCGAAGCGAGGGTCGAGGTCGATCGCCTGTTGGAAATAATGCTGGGCCGTGCTGATCGTGTCGGAATTGCAGCCGGACATGTGCCACATGCCGCACTGATAAGCCTCCCACGCCCCGAGCTCATCGGGCTTCTTGGACAATGCGCGAGACTGTTCAGATGCGATGATGGCGGCGGTCGCAGCGCGAGCCATGGCCTCGGCGATAGAGCGCTAAGTCGTAAAATCTTCTAGAGACCCGGCGTCGTATGTCTCGCCCCAGAGGTTTACGCCGCTGGAGGCGTCCACGATCTCGGCCGTGACTCTGCCTCGCCGATCTCCTCGTTTGAGGCTTCCATGCAGAAAATACTGCGCCTCCGCTGATTGAAAAGCGGCTGCACCGACTTCACCGCAGTAGCTGAGGTCAAGGTCGGCAATCGGCACAACCTTCAGTCGGCGCAGTTTCGTCAACTCGATGCGCACCCCGTCAGACATCATCTGGCCAATGGCCTCGGAGTCACGCTCGCCGTCCATATGTTTGAACGCAAGCACGCAAATCGACGGTCCTCTCGGTCCTACCGCCTGCGACGGGCGAAACGTCAAGGGTGTTGCTGCCGAGCGATCATCCGATATTTCGCCAATTTCCTGGACGCGCCCGACAAATCGTACACCTCGACGCGCGATCGTCTTGATGTAGCGCTGTTTGCTTCCGCTATCCCCGATGGCAGAGCGTGCCGCATAGACGCGCGTCGTCAGGGCCGCATCGGAGACGGCGCGGCCGTGCCAAATGGTTGCGATCAGCTCATCTTTGCTGACGACACGCTCGCGATGCCGGATGAGATACGCGAGCAGGTCGAAGACCTGCGGCGCGAGGACGATGGCGCGCGATCCGCGCATCAGCTCGCGGCTGCCCAAAGCCAGAATGCAATCACCAAAGCAATAACGCATTTGAAGCCGCCCTTCGGCCCGGGAGGCGTGATCGCGCGAGCCTAGCAGAAATCAGGGCCTGGTAAGAAAAATGTCAGGGATTGATCAAGCGCCCGATCGGCCGTCGCCCTAGCGTGCCCACGCACATTGATCTGATGGAGGCGAACATGGCTACGCGAGCATTGTATATCCTAAGCCTTGTCACGGCTGGTGCTCTGGCAAATACGCTTTTCCACCATGGCTCAAGCGCCCAACAGCATTCTGCGGCTCCCCCGGTGGCCCCGAAGGCCGCCGCTGCCCTCGTCGGGACTTGGCGCGTTAGCTTCACCCGACCGCCAGGGCGCGGCTATGCACTCGTCACGTTCATCTCAGACGGCACGTCCGTGCGAACGACGGACCGGTCGCCTGTCCAGAGCCCTTCCCACGGCGCCTGGCAGCAAACCGGGGAGCGCGAATTTCAAGCGACCTGGCACGCGTTCAAGTTCGACGCCAACGGCACCCATGTCGGCAATCAAAAGGCAATTTTCCGAGTTACGGTGAGCCCGGACGGCAATTCGCTCCCCGGCGTCGGCATAGGCACGACACAGACGCTCGACGGCAAGTTGGTCGAGAGCGAGACAGCGGAAGGTCCTTTCGAAGGCACCCGTATCGCTGTCGTCGAACACTACACAAAGCCGTAGCGCCAGGCGCGGACCGGTGTCGGCCTTCGAGGTGGTCTCAGCCAACACCCAACGTCGTGTCGAGCCAATCAAGGACGCGGCGGTTGAGCAGCGAGCGGTTTTCCATCTCGCAATGCTCACTGGCGCCCTCCGCTGCGCTGAAGCGAAGAAGAGCCTTGGGGCAGCGTAGAGCTTCAAAGAACGTCTGGGTGCTCGCCGTCAACGGGTCATTCTCCGCGAGTGTCAGCAACGTCGGGCACGTGATGGCGTCGGCACGGCCTTTCATCGTGTAGTCCTCGATTGCTCGCAAGTAATCCCGCAGGCCGCCGACGCCGTGCACCCAGAAACCGCGCTGCACAAGCTTCCACCGCAAACTCGGATCTTTGGTAATGACCGCCGTCAGGCGATCGAGCGTCGCCTCGTCGAGCTCGCCGAGATTGGCGGATGTTTCCGGCGATGCCCCCAGCTTGACGGCAAAGCCGCGGAACGCATCCGCGATGCCCCACTGGCCCGGATCCGCGATGCACGCAGCGAGGCGGTGCTCGCCAGACGCGGCACGCGGCGCGAGGTATCCGCCGAGACTCCATCCGGTCAATGCGATCCGTGTCGAGTCCACGACAGGAAGCGCAACCGCGAAGTCGATGACAGCTTTCACCACCGTTTCCCAGTCCGCCCGCAGATAAACGTTCTGCAGGTAGAGCATCTCGCCCTGGCCAGGACCATCAAAAAGCAGGCAGTGATAGCCGCGCCGCGACGCCGCGACGGCTGACGCAAAATACATATCGGTGACAGTCGCGTCATAGCCGTTTGTCAGCACCAGCAAAGGACGGACTTCGTGAGCGCGATCCGACGCCGGGATCAGATATGCCGGCATGGTCGTTCCGGCGAATGGAATACGCAGCGGCCGGACCGGAGGATCAAGCAGGCCGAGCCCCCGATCGAAAGCATCCTTCTGCTTGCCAAACGCTGCCACGAGACGCGGGTCAACGGGAGCGCCATAGATCGGGTGGTAGGCGGTCGCGTAGCATGCGCTCGCGCGCAAAAACGTTTCCCGGGCGCTATGCCGATGGCCGCGGATTTCTGCCTCCGCCGCCTCGGCCGCGAGCCTGTCCCCCGCCGCGATCCAAGCTTGGTAGTAAGCAGAATCGTCGCCGTCCCCAACCGCGTTCCCCACTGCGCGGATTTCGCCGAAATCGGGCCCGCCGTAGGGGATGTAAGCGATCGGCCAAGTCCCGAACTCGTCGTGGAGATCATTCCGAAATATCAGTCCCATCTGCTTTCACTCTGCGAGCGGGAAGCCTTCAATATCTGAAAGCGCCCTTCTCACCACTTTCGGGGCGGGGATGATCGGCGCTTCGATGAAGAGCCGGTGCGCGCCGCGTCTCAACGCGCCTTCGTCTTGGCGGACTGGGCGGCAGCGACCTGGTCCCAGCCGCCGAACGGCGCACGGGTCGACGTCGCCTCGTCAGGCTGGCGCGCTTCGGTGAAGCTGTCGACTGCCTTCTTGGCGGCTTCAAGTTGCGCGGCATCGAGGCGCATCGCGATCTCGTCGCGCTTCTTGCCGGCGTCGCGGTCGCCGCCTTTGGCCGCCAGCGCAAACCACTTGTATAACTCGCTCATGTCGCGCTCGACGCCGACGCCGCGAGCGAACAGGATCGCGAGATTGTACTGGCTGTCGACGACGCCGTAGGCGGCCGCCTTGCGGAACCATTGCGATGCGGTCGCGTAATCGGGTTTGCCGTCGAGGCCCTCGGCGTACATCACGGCGAGGTTATGCATCGCTTTGGCGTGGCCCTGGTCGGCGGCGGCCACATAGAGGCGGCGCGCTTCCTGAAGGTCCTTCTTAACGCCGATGCCCTTCTCATACATGCTGCCGAGGCGGAACTGGGCCGGCGCCATGCCGGTGCGAGCGGCGCGATCGAACCATGTCGCTGCCATGGCGAGATCCTGCGGCACACGGCGGCCTTCCGCATATCGGGTCGCGATCTCGAAGCTCGCGCCCGGATCGCCGGCAGCCGCGGCGGCAACGAGGGCCTTTCCGCCGATGGTTGGCGGCACAGCATCGTTACCGCTGAAGTTCGCCGGCATGACCGCAGCGGTCGGTAGCGTCATCGCGGGTACCGGAGCGGGCTGCGGCGCCGGCGCGGCAACAGGCGCAGCCGCACGCGGGATTGACCCGGTCATGTCGATGGGGGCGGGGGGCGACGATACCCGCGCGGCGCCGGGACGGACGGGCGGCAGCATGTAGTCCGGCAGGACGCCCGATGCCGGCGGCGAACCGAGGGTCGGGATGCCGCCGACGACCGCGAGGTCATGAGAAGACGCGGCACGGCTTGCGCTTGTCGCGGGCCGCCGTGCCTCGCTTCGCTTCGCGGGCGGCGGCGCCCGATCGGCAGATCCGGCCGGTGCCGGTTCATGTGTCTGCGTCGTCGGGCCGGCGTTTGGCGCCGGGCCAGACCCGGACAGGAAATTGAGCCCGAGTCGTAGTGCGCCCAACACCAGCAGGATCACGCTGATCGCGACCGCAAGGGATTTCAGGCGTGGCGCAAACATGCGCATCAGCTTGCGGCCGGGCGATATCTTCTTGGGCTCAGCTGTTGCCTTGTCCGAGCGCTGCTCGGCGGCTTGTTCGTTTGCGACTGCCTGGGCCGCCCGCCTTGCCGCCGCGACGAAGGCCGCGCGCGCCGGCGGCGAGGTGTCGCTCGTCGCGGCGAGTTCGCCAACGGGCGACGGCGTCACAATGCCGGAGGCAATGGTCGCCGCATTGTTGGCAGCCTCCGACGCGGCAATGCGATCCATCGCGTTCGCAACGACGCGGACGCGGCGCGATCCGACACCCGGCTCGAGCGGCGCATCGGGCGGCAGGTCGGACTTGATGGGACGGCCCTGGCCAGCGGCAGCCTTCGCGCCGCTGACCGCGGTCCGCAGCGCGTCGGCACGTGCTGCACCCGCTTCGGCTGCGGGCGGCATCGGCAGATCAAGAACCGGGAGCTCCGGTGCGAGCGGCGGCGCGACGGACGCCGCCGCGTTTCGCAGACCGGGCGTCGGCGGCGCCAGGTCGCGCGGCGGAATGATTGCGGATTTGCGCTCGCGTAGCGTCTCCTCAATCGTCGCCAGGCGATCGACGACCTGTTCGATCGTGCCGTAGACGGCCTCGAAGGTCTCGTGGGTGCGGCGGTCGGCTGCGCTTTGCAAATCTTTCAGCGCGGCAACATCGCGCCGGATCGCCTCCGCAGGCTCGCGCATCGCGTCCACGGCCGACGTGACAAGCTGCTGCTGAATCGCGTGGAGCTTCTTGTCGTTCTGGCTGCGCAGTTCGGACAGCTGCACCATGAGATCGTCAATGCCGCGCTCCATGCCATCGAGCCGCGCAAACCGGGCTTGCGACGCATCGAGCTTGTCGCCGAGATCGACGATGCGCGTCTCGATTTCCTTGAGCGCGGCCGGATCGACGGCCGGGACCTGCATCGCCTCCAAGCGCTCCGTAAGCGAGCGTATGACGGCGTCGAACTCGGGCGGAACGGCCGCCGTCTCCACCGGCCGGCTGCGCCCGATGGCGTCGGCCATTTCGGCGAGGCGCCGGTCGAGCGTCATCAGCATGTCGGCATCGTGCGCCGGCGTGCGATCGACCCGCTCGGCGAGCGCCTGAATGTCACGCGACAGCCCATCGATCGCGTCATGCGACGCGACATGAGACACGAGGCCGTGGAGCGCCGCGATTGCGTGTTCGAGCTGCTCGAGCAATTCGTGCGCGGCGCCCTCCGAAGCGATGGTGTCCGCTTTCTGCGACAGCTCGCTCACCACCTCGCGCAGCGCGGCAACATCGCCATCTTGCGGCATCGCCTGCAGCCGCTCGCGAACCTGCGCGATGTCCGAATTGAGATCCGCCGAATACTCCGGATGACCGGATCGCGCCTCGAAGCGTTCCCCGAGCGCGCGCACCTCCTGCTCGAGAGCGGCGATCGCGTTGGTCGGCATGGCCTCGTGCAGCACCGCGCCGATTTCCATCAAGTCGTGGCGGAGCGCATTGGAGATGTCTTCGAGCCGCGGCGGAGGGCTCGCCGAAATATGGGCGATCTGGGCACTGAGCGTCGCCAGCTGCTCCTCGAGCCCTGCCGCCGGCGGGTGCTGCGCGTTCTGCAGCGCCGTACCGAGATCGGCGAGTTCCTGACGAAGCGCCTGGACGATGTCCTCGGTGCGGGGCGGAGCGCCGATCTGGGCGATCTGGGCGTTGAGGGCGTGGACCTGCTCCTCGAGTCCCACCATCGCGTGCTGCGGCATCGAATTTTGCAGCGTCACCCCGATCTCGGCGAGGTCATGGCGCAGCAGCCCGGCGAGTTCGCTGATGTGTTGGGGCGAAGCAAGCTCCGCGATCCGCGCGTCGAGTGCGTGGAACTGGCTCTCGATCGCCGCTGCCATGTGATGCGGGATCGCGTCCTTGAGGGAGGTCGCGATCTCGTCGAGGTCGCGGCGTAGCGCCGTCGCGATCTCGTCGGCACGCGGCGGCTGCGGTAATTTCGAAATCTGGCTCGCGAGCGCGCGAACCTGCGTCGTCATCGCCGCGACGTCGAGTTGCGGGTGAGCGAGCCGGGTGACTTCCCGCGACAAAGATTGGATTTGCTGTTCGAGCGACGCGACGGCGCCCGGCGGCATCGCCTCGTTGATCCGGCGACCGAGCCCAGCGAGATCGCGCCGCAAATCTTCGATGGCGTCGCTCGACGCCGCGAAACTCTGTCCGGCCTCGGCGTGGTTGAGCGCCTGCAGCGCTTTGATGCGCACCTTGATGTCGCGCAGCTGCTGATCGATCGCCGGGGCGGGCTCGAGCTCGCGCCTGGGCGGCATGCGGCTCTGCGCAACATCCGGCTCGGCCGGTGCCTGGGCACGGGCTTGCCGATAAGGCGGCGGCTCGATGGCTTCTTCGTCGAGCGCCTGTTGGCGCGCGGTAATCTCCGCCAGCGCTTCTTCTATTCCGTAAGGTCGCAACGGATCGCGGGCATCCGTTTGAGCGGGTCGCGTCTGCGCGCTGCTGCGATCCGAGGGCTGCGGGCCGAGGGCGCGGCTCAGTCCCTCGATCTGGCGCTCGATGCGGGCGATGGTGTCGGCGATCTGCCGGCCGCGCTGCCCGCGGTCGCGACGGCCCGGATTGGCCCGCGGACCTTGATTTGGCGGTGCGCGTTCGCCGGAGAATCTGCGCTCATCAGCTTGCCGCGCGGGTGCAGCGGAGCGGGCGTCGGTATCTCGTTCCAATCGCGGTTCAGTGCGCTCGACGGCAGGATTTTGTTGCCCAGCAGAGGGCGCTTCTCCGCTTGTCGCCGCGTCGATGATGAGGGAGTTCAGCCACTCTCCGACCGAGAGGCCGGAGCGGCGCGCGGCATCCCGCGCCACCTCACGCGCGTCGGGATGAACTCCTTTGACGTGCCAGGGCACGCGTCCCATCCTAGCTCCGGCAAATGCGACTTAAGGCACCGCGTGGGTACGTGGGAAGTACCTGCGCACCCACGGTCAATTGCGAATCACGACCCCCGTTTTGCGATCCGCAAGCTCGCTCCGGACTTTCGTCGGATTAGGGTAAAGAGTGGGTTAACATCGGCAGGTGAACCGTCGTATTTCCCTTTACTGCTTGCAAAATCGGCGTTTGCGCCGCGCGCGAAACCGGCTGCGGTATGGCCATCATGCAACCCACTCGACGCTCTCTGGCCCCCTTTCGCTGGTGGCGTGCAGGCTGAACCGAGAAATGCAACGAAGTTGCGGTATGGCCGAGGCGCCGAAAGGAGCGATCGATGCCCGTCTATAAAGCGCCCGTCGAGGACGTCCTTTTCCTGCTCAACGATGTGTTCCACATCGAGCGGTTCGCCAATCTGCCGGGATTTGCCGACGCGTCGCCGGACGCCATCGCCGCCATTCTCGGCGAATCGGCGAAGTTCTGCGAGGAGGTGTTGGCGCCGCTCAACCGGATCGGCGATCGGCAAGGCTGCCGACGCCATGACGACGGCAGCGTTACTACCCCCGAGGGCTTCAAGGATGCCTACCGCCGCTTTGTCGATGGTGGCTGGGTCGGCATCTCGGTGCCGCAGGAGTTCGGCGGGCTCGGCCTGCCGATGGCGCTCACCCAGGCGGTGAACGAGTTTCTAGCATCGGCCAACATGGCGTTCGCCATGTATCCGGGGCTGGCGCAGGGCGCGATTGCCGCGCTGATTGCTCATGGCACCGCGGAGCAGAAGGCGCTCTACCTGCCGAAGCTCGTCACCGGCGAATGGTGCGGCACCATGAATCTGACCGAGCCGCAATGCGGCACTGACCTCGGTCTCGTCCGCACCAAGGCGGTGCGCCAGGAGGCTGGCAGCTATCGGATTACCGGCACCAAGATTTTCATCTCGGCCGGCGAGCACGATCTTGCCGAGAACATCGTGCATCTCGTGCTGGCAAGGATCGAAGGCGCGCCTGCGGGAACGCGCGGCCTCTCGCTATTCGTCGTGCCGAAACTTCTCCCCAACACGGACGGCTCGCCCGGCGCCCGCAACGCGGTGTCCTGCGGCTCGATCGAAGAAAAGATGGGTATCCACGGCAATGCCACGTGCGTCATGAACTATGACGGCGCGCAGGGATGGCTGGTCGGCGAAGAGAACCGCGGTTTGCCCGCGATGTTCGTGATGATGAACGAGGCACGCCTAGGCGTCGGCGTGCAGGGCCTTGCGCTCTCGGAGGTAGCTTATCAGAACGCAGCCCAATACGCGCGCGATCGTCTGCAAGGGCGCGCGCTGACCGGTCCGGCATTCAAGGACAAGCCGGCCGATCCCATCATCGTACATCCGGACGTGCGCCGCACGCTGATGACGATCCGCGCCTTCAACGAGGCTGCCCGGGCGCTGGTTTTGTGGACCGCGCTGCGCGCCGACGTTGCCCATCGCTCCGACAACGAAAAAGATCGCCGAGCCGCGGACGATCATATGGGCCTGCTGACGCCTGTCATCAAAGGCATGCTGACCGATCTCGGCTTCGCCAACGCGGTGGCGGCGCAACAGATGTTCGGCGGGCACGGCTACATCCAGGAATGGGGCATGGAGCAGTTCGTGCGCGATGCCCGCATTCCCATGATCTACGAAGGCGCGAACGGCATCCAGGCGCTCGACCTCGTCGGACGCAAGCTCGGCAAGGACGCCGGCCGAGCGGCGATGTCGTTCTTTGGCGAGGTGCAGGGTTATATCAAGGGGCGCGCCAACGACCCGACGATGAAACCGTTCACCGAGCCGCTCGGCAAGTCGGTCGGCCATCTGCAGGCCGCGACCATGTGGTTTGCGCAGAATGCCCTCGCCAAGCCCGACAATGCCGGCGCCGGGGCGACCGACTACATGCACCTCTTCGGCCTCGTCACGCTCGGCTACATGTGGTGCCTGATCGCACAAGCCGCGAACCAAAAGCTTGCGGCGGATACCTCCGGCCAGATGAAGGCGAAGCTCACGACGGCGCGTTTCTTCATGGAGCGCGTGCTGCCGGAAACCGGAGCGCAACTCGCGCGCATTCAGGCCGGAGCCGCGACCGTCATGGAACTACCGGCGGAGATGTTTTAGGTCGCGATCGCGGCCTGCAATTGTCAGGCGGCTGTGGTTATATGAAGGATACGCGAAAGGCGCGGTCGATAGGTTCGCAGGATCAAAAATGCCAGACGCATTCGTCTATGATCACGTTCGCACCCCGCGTGGCCGCGGCAAAGTTGACGGCTCGCTGCACGAGGTGACGGCACTCAATCTCGCGGCCCAGACGCTCGCGACGCTGAAAGAGCGCAATGCGCTTAACCCCGACCTCGTCGATGACGTGGTCATGGGATGCGTCGATCCGGTCGGGGAAGCGGGCGGCGATATCGCGCGAGTCGCTGCGATCTGCGCCGGGTACGGCAACGGCGTGCCGGGCGTGCAGATCAACCGGTTCTGTGCGTCGGGCCTCGACGCGGTGAATTTTGCCGCGGCCGAGGTCATGTCCGGACAGCACGACATGGCGATCGGCGGCGGCGTCGAGTCCATGAGCCGCGTCGGCATCGGCGCGTCAGGCGGCGCTTGGCCCATGGATCCCTCGATTGCAGTCAAATCCTACTTCCTGCCGCAGGGCATTTCGGCCGACCTGATTGCAACGAGATACGGCTTCTCCCGCGACGACGTCGACGCCTATGCGGTCGAGAGCCAGCAGCGCGCCGGCAAGGCGTGGGACGAAGGCCGCTTCGCCAAATCCGTCATCCCGGTGACGGACTGCAACGGCATCACGCTCTTGGCAAAAGACGAGCACATGCGGCCGTCGACGACGATGCAATCGCTGGCACAACTCAAGCCATCCTTCGTGCAAATGGGCGAACTCGCGGGCTTCGATGCGGTCGCGGTTCAGGCGCATCCCGAGATCGAGGCGGTGAACCACGTACACCACGCCGGCAATTCCTCCGGCATTGTCGATGGTGCCGCGGCCGTGCTCATCGGCAACGCTGAGGCGGGACGCCGCGCCAATCTCAAGCCGCGGGCCCGCATCAAGGCCTTCGCCAATATCGGCACCGAGCCGGCTATCATGCTGACCGGCCCGGTCGACGTGACCAAGAAGGTTCTCAAGAAGGCTGGTATGTCACTCTCCGATATCGAACTATTCGAGGTCAACGAGGCGTTTGCGTCGGTGGTGCTGCGCTATCTGCAGGCCTTCGACCTCGACGCCGCCAAGGTCAACGTCAATGGCGGCGCGATTGCGCTCGGTCATCCGCTCGGCGCGACCGGTGCCATGATCCTCGGCACCGCGGTCGATGAGCTCGAGCGGCGCAATCTCTCGACCGCGCTCGTCACGCTGTGCATCGGTGCCGGCATGGGTACCGCGACGATCATCGAGCGCGTGTAGTCGGAGGGGTCATGCCGAAGATCGACATCCCCGCCCTCAAGACCGATTCCTCCACCGGCTATCCCGAGCCGTTCCGCCAAATCGTGCTCGGGCGTAGCCGCAAGCGGCTCGGCAACGCGGTGGGGCTCGATCAGTTCGGCGTCAATCTCACCACGCTCAAGCCCGGCGCCGCCTCATCGCAACGCCATTGGCACGCGGCCGAGGACGAACTCATTTACGTGCTCCAGGGCGAGATCGTGCTCTGCGAAGACGGCGGCGAGATCACGCTGCGGCCGGGCGATGCCGCCGGCTTCAAGGCGGGCGTCGCGAACGGCCACTGCCTCGTCAATCGCAGCAGCGCCGACGCCGTCTATCTCGAAATCGGAAGCCGGTCCGCGCGCGAGCACGTCGAATATCCCGACATCGACATGATGCTTGATCGCGATGAGAAAGGCGCGCGCTATCTTCACAAGTCAGGCGCGCCCTATCCCGGCTCGGAGCGATGAAGTGTTCGCAGCGCGTCTAGTCATCCCGGGGCGCGAGCACCGCTTGCGAGCCCCGAATCCATGACCACAGTCCGAGGAGTATGGATTCCGGGCTCGCCTACGCTACGCTCCGGCGTCCCGGAATGACGTCGGAGACTGAGTGCCACTACAATCAGCGGAGCCCGGCGATGACCACCTCAAACTTCAAGCTCGATATCGACGGCGATGGCATCGCGCTCATCTCCTGGGACGTGCCGGATCGCTCGATGAACGTGATCACGCGCGAGGGCATCGAGGAATTGGCGGCCCTCGTCGAGCAGCTCACGAGCGATGCCGCGGTGAAAGGCGTCGTCATTACATCGGCGAAAGACGCGTTCTGCGCCGGCGCCGATCTGTCGCTGCTCGAGTTGCTCTCCCGCACGTTCGGTACGTTCGCGAGCGAGCACGGCGAGGAGAAGGCGGCGGAACGTTTGTTCGAGGAAAGCCGCAAGCTCTCGCTGCTCTATCGGCGGATCGAGACCTGCGGCAAACCTTGGGTCGCGGCCATCAATGGCACCGCGGTCGGCGGCGGGTTCGAGCTTTGTCTTGCCTGCCACTATCGCGTCGCGGCGCAGAATCCGAAGACCCGTCTTGGCCTGCCGGAGATCAAAGTCGGACTGTTTCCCGGGGCGGGCGGCACGACGCGCATCTCGCGGATGTTGCAGCCGGCGGATGCGCTGCAATTTCTCCTCAAGGGCGACCAGCTGCGCATCGAGCGCGCCAAGGCGATGAAGCTCATCGACGCGGTCGTGCCACCGGACGAACTCATCAAGGCGGCAAAAGATTGGATCAAGGCCGGCGGCAAGGCCAAGAACCCCTGGGACGTCGACGGCTTCAAGCTGCCTGGCGGACCGGTCTATTCCAAAGCGGGCATGATGACGTTTCCGGCCGCGAACGCGATCTATCGGCGCGAGACCTACGACAACTATCCGGCGGCGCGCGCGATCCTGCAGGTCGTCTATGAGGGGCTGTTGTTGCCGATCGATCTCGCGCTGCGGGTAGAGTCGCGGTGGTTTGCAAAAATCCTGCGCTCGCCCGAAGCGGCCGCGATGATGCGGACGTTGTTCGTGTCGATGCAGGACCTCAACAAGGGCGCGCGGCGCCCCGCGGGTGTGCCGCCGACGACCTTCAAGCGCGTCGGCATTATCGGCGCGGGCTTCATGGGCGCGGGGATCGGCTACGTCACCGCCCAGGCCGGCATCGACGCGGTGCTGATCGACCGGGATCAGGAATCTGCCGACAAGGGCAAGGCGCACGCGGCGCAATTGATGGCGGGCCTCATCAACCGCGGGCGCGCCACCGCCGCCGATCGCGATGCGCTGATGGCGCGCATCACCGCGACCGCCGATTACGGCGCGCTGAAGGATTGCGATCTCGTCGTCGAGGCTGTGTTCGAAGATCGCAACGTGAAGGCCGAGGCCTTCGCCAAAGCGCAGGCGGCCATGGGGCCGAACGTCGTCTTCGGTTCCAATACCTCGACATTGCCGATCACTTCGCTTGCGACGGAATTCAAGGATCCGTCACGGTTCATCGGCATCCATTTCTTCTCGCCGGTCGAGCGGATGATGCTGGTCGAGATCATCCTCGGCAAGGCGACCGGCGATGCCGCGCTCGCCACCGCCCTCGATTACGTGCGTGCCATCCGCAAGACGCCGATTGTCGTGAACGATTCGCGCGGCTTCTATACGTCGCGGGTGGTCGGCACCTACCTGCGCGAAGGCCACCTCATGATTGCCGAAGGCGTGCCGCCGGCGATGATCGAGAACGTCGGCCGCATGGCCGGCATGCCGGTCGGGCCACTGTCGCTCAACGACGAGGTCGCGGTCGACCTCGCCTGGAAGATCGTCAAAGCCACCGAAGCCGACCTTGGCGCCGCGGCGATCGATGCTGGCCAGAAGGCGCTCCTCGCCGAAATGGTCGAGAAACGCGGCCGCTACGGTCGCAAGAATCGAAAGGGCTTCTACGATTATCCGGAAAAAGGCGAGAAGCGGCTGTGGCCTGGCCTCGTCGATCTGCAGCCGACGAAGCTCGATCCCGACACGATCGACATCCAGGAACTGAAGGACCGCCTGCTCGGCATCCAGGCGCTCGAAACCGCGCGCTGCTTCGAAGAAAGCGTGCTCACCGACGTGCGCGAGGCCGACGTCGGCTCGATCCTCGGCTTCGGCTTTGCGCCGTTCACCGGCGGCACCTTGTCGATGATCGACATGATGGGCACGAAGCGCTTCGTCGCGCTCTGCGAAAAGCTCGCCGCCAAGCACGGCCCGCGCTTCACGCCGTCGAAGCTTCTCCTCGACATGGCGGCGAAAAACGAGACGTTCTACGGCCGCTTCGCCCCGCACCGTCGCGACAAGGCGGCGTAACGCGCCGAATCGGTGGGCAAAGGCGCGAGGCACGACATCCGTTGATACGCACGGAGTTGCGCGCCGTGCCCACCATCGACGCCGCCGTGGGCACGGCGGAACAAACGTCATCGCACAAGCGTGATGCCGTGGCCGCCTTTGCCCACCCTACGGGTCAGGCAATCCAAACGTCGTGAAAATTATCGGGACCTACGGTCGCGTGACGATCTGCGCGCGGGTATCGCGCATGTCGGCGCGGCGCGCTTCGCGGCACGACCGGTCGAGTTCCTTGAAGCTCCGTCCGAAGCCGGCATTGCCGACGCGGGTCACGGTGCGCGGATTGCCGCTGCTCTCGGTTTCCAAGGTGAACGACGCCGGATTATCGCCGGCGAGCGTCCGCACGAGGCGTGCCGGCAGCACGGTGCGTGCGATCGAACTCGATTTCGCCGCGCCGGGCCTTGCGCTCGGACGAGCCGACCTTCAGCGACTGCACCTGATCGTCCATCGTCAGCGCGACTTGGGTGAGGGCGCGCGGCAAGCCGCGCTCGGAGGAGCCCGAGCGAATTTCGCGGTAGGTCAGGGCGTAGGTGTCGGCGGCGCTGCCGCAGGCGATGTAGATGTCGAAGCTGCCGAGCCGCTCGCCCTCGAAGGTCAGCGGATGGGTGCGGGCGATGGCGAGCTGGCCGCCCTGGGTGATCGTCACCCAGCCGCGTCCATTGATGTCGGCGAACTGGCTGTCCTCGCCCGAGGCGGGGCCGGCCGCGGTCTTGACGATCGTCGACTCCGCCGTCTCTCCAGCGTGAATGAGGCGCGTGCGGCGCAGTTCGTCGCGGCTGAGCGCGCGCATGGGCTCCCACGGCGGCACCTTGAGCGACAGCGCAACGAGTTCGATGTCGCCGCCCATCTCCACCGTGTATTGCATGATGCTGCCGATGTCGCGCTGGACGACTTCCAGGTCTTCGGCGGTGTAGCTCGCGGCGACCGCATCATCGCGGCGGTCGCCGAGCCAGATCTGATGGACGAGCACACGCGCGTCGCGCGGCACGTCGCGTTCGACGCCGCCGAGCAGCACGAACGTGCACATCGACTGGCAGTCGGCGCGGGTGTTCACCTCGCCAAAGGCTGCGCCCGACTTGGCGCGGCGCTCGACTACGCGGCCGACGGTGGTGCCGAAGCCGAAGCGGCGGATCGCGCGACCGAAGTCGAGCGCGCCGAGCACCGAGCCGCCGTCCGACTCGAGAACGACGACAGACTGCGTGTTCTGCAAAGAATTCTCGTTGACGAACGTCGCGAATTGACGCGGCGTGTCGGCGGTGATCATGCCAGAGGCAACGATCAACTGCCGGCAGCGATCAACGCAAACGTCGGCCGGGCCTTCGGTGAAGGACGCAAACCGCAAGTGCGGCGTCGTCGATCCGGCGGCGGACGTCGGAGTCGTGGTCGTGCCCGCGATGCCGCCGACCAGCAAACCAACCCCTGCGACTGCCCCGAGAACCGCTCCCCCTAAGACCGTGGTGTGCATACATCTGCGAATGAAACCGGCAACCGATATTGCTCCCACGGAGGGTCCTACGTTGACTGTGCGCCGCATGCTTTCCCCGCCCGCGTGCGGTGTTCCGCACGATTTCGTTCCCCCAGACGGAAGTCTGGAAAAGGTTCCACGCTTCCACGAATATTTTTACGCGACAACGATTCGAATTGCTAGCGTGTTGTTGCACCGCAGCGTCAAATTCTCACAGTCGCCGGAACTTCAATGAGATGCGCAACCGCAAGTAATCTCAAGAATTCCGGCGTCATTAGGGTCTTCGCGCGCCTTCCGCGCGCGCTCGCCCGCACGCTGGTGGGTGCCTATCGGCTGACCGTATCGCCGTTCCTCGGTTCCGACTGCCGTCATTTGCCGACCTGCTCGCAATATGCCGACGAAGCCTTGGCGCGCTACGGCTTGTGGGCCGGAGGTTGGATGACGCTCGCGCGCCTGCTGCGCTGTCACCCCTTCGGAACCTCCGGTCTCGACTTCGTGCCGACCAAGCCCCCGCCGGGCGCATGTTGGTATTTGCCGTGGCGCTATGGCCGGTGGCGCGGCACGAATGCCGAGCCGCAATAGATCCCCTACTGTCGATCGACCTGCGCCAGCTGATCGATGCGCACGGGTGCATCGGTCGAACCGAGTTCCGCCGCGCGACGATACCATTCGCGCGCCTGCGCCGGATCGCCGGCGAAACCGATGACGCCGAGGCGCTGCAGCACCAGCGGATCATAGGTGCTGCCGAGCGCGAGCATCGCCTCGGAGTCGCCGCCTTCCGCTGCCCGCCGCAGGATGAGACGCGCGGCCGCGACGTCGCCTTCGGCAAGATAAGCGCGACTGCGCGCGAGCAATGCCGCGATCTCCGCGCGATCCGGAACCGCGCCGGTCGTGGAGGCGTGTGCGGGCACTGCGACAGGAGGAGCGGCGACGTTCGCGGCAGTTGCTGCTGGAGGCGCCGACACTGCCGGCATTGCCGCGACCGAGTACGCCGGCGCTTCGCGTGACGCGCTGCGCACCGCGCTCGTTCCGGTGGTGAGATCGCGGGACTCCGCCGCGACCGGCCAGGGTGCATGCGCGATCGGAGCGCGGTCACCTTTCACGACCAAGGTCGTGCCGCCCGCGTCGGCTGCGGGCGCTTGCATGTTTGCAGCGGACGCGGCCGGTCGCACCGGCGAGGCGCTGGTGTGTGCGGTGAGCCAGACGATTCCATATGTGCCCGCGATCGCGAGTGCGCCGACGATACCGAGCCGCGCGATGATCGGCGACAGCGGCATGCGCTCTGGCCGCACCGGCGGGGCGGGAACGATATCCGGTGTGAGTGCGAGACTGTTGCGCAGCTCGACGATCGCAACGTCGCCTTCGAAGATGTCGGCTCGTCCGCGCCCTCTCCACGGTGGGTCAGGATTGATCGGCTGATAATCGTCGTCATCATCATCGTCAAAAGGGTAGGGGACCCCGGCGGGCGGCGCAGCCTCGGAATTGGTCGCCATGGCGCGCTCGCCCGCCTCCCCCCGCGCCCACCTCGGCGCATATTCCAAAGCCCCCGGGGCAAGCCGTTCGTTGATCGGCGCACTCATTTAATTGCCTCCTCGTTACGCTACGCACGCTCATTTCCGCAGGTAACCGTCGCTGGTCATCTTCACGACGTCGTCCCGACATCGAGGCCGCAACATCGATGACGAGAGCGATGGTAATGATCGGGGAGAACTGGCGTGACTGCGGCGACCAACGCCGCCGACAGGACGCATGAACACTCGAGCAGCCAGCGTGGCCGCCGCAGGCAGTCAGCCATGATTGTCCCCGTGCCTTCGGGGCATCGCAAACCGCTGGTACTCGTAGCGAATTGCCCGCCCCGCCGCTTCATCGGCGCACTTCTCAATGGCTGGTGCGCTTATGAGCGATACGTGCGCTTCCGTACGGTGCGACAGTTTGACCGCAATGTGATCTTTTGTCGAAATCGACAATCGATTTCCGCCGTATTCATTTTTTCGTGCTGCTTCGGTGCTTGCGCACCATGAGCGTGCGCCCATGTTGCAGCAATGCGGGACGTCATGCGGTTCGCTGCCGCGCAACCTGCAAAGTTTTTGTCGCTCCGATTGCAAAAGCCGGTGCGCGTCCTGCGGCAGATACCGCTACGATGATTAAATGCGGCAGATACCGCCATGACGATTAAGATGACGACGTTGAGAGGTGAGTCATGCCACGCAACCGGGCGACATACGCGCTGTTCGCAGGCTTGTCGGTTTTCGCGCTCTCGCAGTCCGACGCCACCGCGCAGGAGATGGATGCGGCAGCTTCGATTATCGGCGAACAAGCGGACGATCAGTGGCGCGCCTCCAAGCTGATCGGCGTTGCGGTATTCCACGCCCAGGGCGAGAAGATCGGCGCCGTCAGCGAAGTCCTGATCGATCGCAAGGGCATGGCGAAGATTGTGGTGATCGACGTCGGCGGTTTCCTCGGGCTTGGCCGCAAACACGTCGGCGTCGCGTTCGATGCGGTAAAATGGATCGCGCACGAGGAGTCGACGCGGCAGAGCTATGATGCACCCCGGAAGCCGCCCATCGGCGTCATTCCCAAGCGTCCCGACACACGGCAGCAGACCGACGCAAGCCTCGGCTATCCCGACCGCGCCATCGTGAACGTGACGAAGGCGCAGCTTCAGAAGGCCCCGGCCTTCCAGTACGCGCGCCCGACCTTCTTCAAGAGCGAGACGCCATACGGACCGGCCGGCCCGCTCAATACCCCCGCCGGCCCCGGCGCCCCGCCGTGACCTCTTCCGTAGCCCGGATGGAGCGTCAGCGAAATCCGGGGTCTGCCGTTTCCACCGGCGCCGCAGCCCCGGATTGCCCGTCCGCAAATGCGGCCGCTCCATCCGGGCTACGAAGGCTACCCGTTTCCTTTCCGCGGCGTTTCCGCTAAACCGCCGTCCCTGATCCGCTTACCTGCAATCGTAGGCAGTGAGTGAGCCAAAGGAGACGATCATGGTCGCGCTGACCTTTCCCGACGGCGTGCGTCGGGACTATCCGCCAAATACCACCGGCCTCGACGTCGCGAAGGGCATTTCGCCCTCGCTCGCCAAGCGCACGGTCGCGATGGCGCTCGACGGTGAGGTGGCCGATCTTGCCGATCCGATCGACCGCGACGCGAAGATCGAGTTCATCGGCCGCGACGATCCGCGCGCGCTCGAATTGATCCGCCACGATGCCGCGCATGTTCTCGCCGAGGCGGTGCAGTCGTTGTGGCCGGGTACCCAGGTCACCATCGGCCCGGTGATCGAGAACGGCTTCTATTACGACTTCTTCCGCAACCAGCCGTTCACGCCGGAAGACTTTCCGGCGATCGAGAAGCGCATGCGCGAGATCGTCGCCGGCGACAAGCCGTTCACCAAGGAGGTGTGGTCGCGCGATAAGACCAAGAAGGTGTTCCGCGACAAGGGCGAGCTGTTCAAGGTCGAACTCGTCGACGCGATCCCCGAGGACCAGCAGATCAAGATCTACAAGCAGGGCGACTGGTTCGACCTCTGCCGCGGTCCGCACATGACGTCGACCGGCAAGGTCGGCAACGCCTTCAAGCTGATGAAGGTCGCGGGCGCGTATTGGCGCGGCGATTCCAGGAACCCGATGCTGACCCGCATCTACGGCACCGCCTTCGCCAAGCAGGAAGACCTCGACGCCTATTTGAAGCAGCTCGAGGAGGCCGAGAAGCGCGACCATCGCCGCCTCGGTCGCGAGATGGACCTGTTCCATTTTCAGGAAGAGGCGCCGGGCTCGGTGTTCTGGCATCCGAAGGGCTGGACGCTGTTCCAGGAGCTGGAGCGCTACATCCGCCGGCGCCAGCACACCGCGGGCTACGTCGAGGTGAACTCGCCGCAGCTCATGGACAAGGAACTATGGATCACCACCGGCCATATGCAGACCTATGGCGACCTGATGTTCCTCACCCAGCAGCACGGCGACGACGAGCGCGTCTACGCCATCAAGCCGATGAACTGCCCGGGCCACGTGCAGATCTTCAAGAACGGGCTCAAGTCCTATCGCGACCTGCCGCTCAAGATCGCCGAGTTCGGCAAGGTCCATCGCTTCGAGCCGTCGGGCGCGCTGCACGGGTTGATGCGCGTGCGCGCCTTCACCCAGGACGACGCGCACATCTTCATCACCGAGCAGCAGATCGCCGACGAGGTCCTCAAGGTCAACGACATGATCCTGTCGATCTACGAGGACTTCGGCTTCTCCGACGTCAGCATCAAGTTCTCCGACCGGCCCGACAAGCGCATCGGCGACGACGCCGTGTGGGACAAGGCGGAAGCCGCGCTGATGGCGGCGCTCAAGGCCTCCGGCCGGCCGTGGACGCTCAACAAGGGCGAGGGCGCGTTCTACGGCCCGAAGCTCGAATACGTGCTGCGCGACGCCATCGGTCGCGACTGGCAGTGCGGCACCGTGCAGGTCGACCTCAACCTGCCGGGCCGGCTCGGCGCGTTCTACATCGACGAGCATTCCAACAAGGTGACCCCGGTGATGCTGCACCGGGCGATGTTCGGCTCGCTGGAACGCTTCATCGGCATCGTGATCGAGCATTATGCCGGCCACTTCCCGCTCTGGCTCGCGCCGACCCAGGCGGTGGTCGCGACCATCACCTCCGACGCCAACAGCTTCGCGAGCGAAGTCGCCGCCAAGGCCCGCCACGCCGGCCTGCGCGTCGACCTCGACCTGCGCAACGAGAAGATCAACTACAAGGTGCGCGAGCACTCCCTCGCCAAAGTCCCGGTGCTGCTCGTCGTCGGCAACAAGGAAGCCGAGAACCACACCGTCTCGATCAGGCGATTGGGCAGCCAGGGCCAGACCGTGAAGACGCTCGACGAGGCCCTCGCGATGCTGGTCGACGAAGCCGTGCCGCCCGACGTGCGGCGCGTGAGGGCGGGATAGCGCGACGGGCGTTCCGGTCAGCAAAACCGTCCATCGCAGCCACTTCGTCGCGATGGGCCGACGTGCAGGCGTCACCCAGTCCACAGGACTTCGCGCGCGATATCACTTGCATCGGGGCGCTCCTTGAACCTGCGTAAAGTCGTTGCGGCACAACAACTTTCGCTAATTCGAAGCCCCGATTCGCCTAGTTTGTATGAGAATTGCCCGCCAGGCCTACGATCGGGTCGGGAGACGCGCCGCGGGGCCGGCTTTTGCCCCTTTCGCTCGGCCAATCGTTCGTTGTCTTGACCATCATTTGATCGCTGTGTGAGGGAGGGTATACCAAAGGCGCTCACGGCGACGGTCCTTGGTCCGGAGCGCTACGGCCATGCAGCAGCGCCTTTGCTTCGGCAATGGTCAGGGGGATGTCCGACGGTGCTCCACCGCTTCGGCTCAATTCCGAGAACATCCGCGTCAGCATGGGGGGCTCAAGACGCGCGCCCGCGAGAAGATCTCGATCGGTGAGAATGTCGCGCGGTTTGCCGTCTGCCACGATCCGCCCGTCCTGCATGATCATGACTCGCGTCGCGAGTTCAGCGACCAGTTCCATGTCGTGGGTTACAACGATGAAGGTATAGCCGTATTCGGCGTTCAATCTTTTGACGATTTGCAGGAGCTGTCGCGTGGCAGCGGGATCGAGATAGGCGCTCGGTTCCGCGTGGCGTCGGAGATGTCCTGGATCGCCGCGCTCATGCTGACGACGCCATTCCCACGCTTGCTGGACGCGCTGCAATTCTACCGACTTCCGC
>CAWBDV010000024.1:0-81224 GCA_963787675.1 uncultured Alphaproteobacteria bacterium
ATAATGCCCATCGCAACAAATATGGCAAGATAAATATGTTCCTCCCAATGCCAAATATGCTTCCGGAGGACCATATGATGAGGAAGACATAGCATCAGATCCTAAACCAACCCACGCAAAAAGTGATATCAAAGAAATTTTATGAAATATATTCGAATCTAATGGATTACGCGGTGCTCCAATGATTGAAGTCTTTAATTTCTTAATATATGTTCCAATATCTTGCATTATTATTTCAGCCTTCACTCAATTTTTAATCATTTTGCTGGATTTTTTAAATTTTATGTAAGACTTTTCATCAATATATAGCTCACAACTTAACGCTTAATTTGACATCAACCACTAAAGTTAATTCAAGCTGTCAAACAGAAAGATTACGTAGTTGAACCGAGAATCAATAGAAACAACTTCCAAACAATCTATAGTCGTCGCATAAATTATTTACATTTATAAAACCAAATCTATAAACTGCTTGAAAGGGGATGTACGAATATTAGAACAATTCTAAATGGTAATTAAATTAACTTGCTACATATAATACTATCTATATGGTAAAGGCCAATTTTTTAACCTTTCCCCACACTATGTGTTATATAACAGAGACTTGAGCAAAGAATAGAGATAACTACTCAAAAATAGATGTATTGTGACAACTGCATTTTCATAGAAGAGTTTAAAGAAAACTTAAAATAAGACACTGTCTCTGGTTACCATTAACACATTTTTATACAAACGTCATGAATAACAGACAGAGATTATGAACTAATCAGAAAATTAAAAAAACTTCGTCACTTCATTATTGGAGTGTAGTCATCAGGAAAAAAATGATGTAGTTTACAGAGATAAAGGATACTTGCAACAAAATCAAAAATTTATGATGCACAATGAAAAGAAAGTAAACGAAAATCTTCTGGAAATGAGTGATATATTAAGAAACAAGAGTATCAGCTCATAATCCCTGCATATTATGCCATGAAGTTTGTATCAAAATGTGACTTATCACTTTTTTTATATCCAGGTCCCATCTATGATTCTTTTTTTGATACATTTTGTCGAGGTTTATCCGCTTTTGCATGTTCAGGATCGGAACGGATAAAAGTAGAATTCTGAGTCATTCCCTTTGTTATTTTTCAAACCAAGTCAATAAAGTTGGTTTTGCAATTATTTCCATATTTTATTCTTTTTTGCAGTTATAAATAATTCTTTTTTCAAATACAAGACTGTGGTACTGTCTGGTATGTACTTAGGAAATCCAAGAAATTCCATGGAAAAAATTCGATTAATACATTGTTTCACAAGTTCAAAGTCTGAAAGACCATGCAATTGATGCAAAAAAAGCATTTTAAACATAATGATTATGTCTGCTTCAGGTATGGCTCAGGAAACTTTTTTATTCAAATATATGAACTCAAAAATAATGCTAAAATATGTTCAATCAATTCAGGAATCAATTTCAGCAAGTATATCAACAACTAGCTGAAGGAAGTTTTATTTTTCTTTAAGAGCAAAATCATTGAGATTTCTCGTGAATAAAAATTGATTTTAAGAAATTTAAACTCTCCATTACTCAACTGTATAGGATTTTATCGCAATTTTCGAGAGTTACAATACAGTAGTTTTGTTACTTTGGATATATTGAAGGAATCTATATGACGTTTTGTTAATAATTTCACTAAAACGCAACGCAAAAAAAGAACCTGAGAAATAGGTTATGGCTTTAAGTGTTGAAAATAGTATACATTAAACTCCCTCTCTAAACTTCCCTAAAAATAGAAGTATAATCATTTTCCAAATTTGATCAAGATTCAAGTTAACGACTAAAATCCCTAAAAAAGTAAAAATTAAAAATATTTAACTAGCTGAATAAAAAACTGGAAAGAGAGCGAGTCTAAAGCCCTCAGCCTTCATGCAGATTGATGGTTAATTAAGCAGCCTCGACGCCGATCAGATCCACTGTCCAATAAAAGGCCCGAATATCATGAACATTAAGGAGAACAGGATCAATATAGAAAACCCTGATGTTACAGAGCTTGATATCTTTTCCGACATTGCTTCACTCATTGTAAGCCTATATATAAAAGAATAAATAAAATCTTTAAATACATATCCTCCATCCAGGGGTACTGTAGGTAGACAGTTAAAAAGTCCTATATAGAAGTTCAGCCAACCAACCCATAGCAACGTATTTGCGACCCAGAAAATACTAATCCCTAAAGGTTCTGCCCAGCCCACAGGATGATAAAATTGCATGACAACGCCTGAAAATCCACGAAATCCTTCACCTGCAAATCCATAAATAGGAAGTCCAAAAAGGATAATCCAGCCTGTAGGCACTGCGAGTAAGGAAGGAATTTGTTTTAAGGCTTCAAGATATGACTTTGCCTGTGGCATCCACAAAGAAATTCCAAGGATAGGGCACTCTATAATCGCTTTATTCCCGTAGCGAACTCCAAGGAAGCCGGGTTTACCTTCAAAGGAATTAGAAGATAGTTTCACATCAAAAACAATAGTACCATTTTTATTGATGTTGCCCGTATAGTTTTCAGGAGGTATCAGTTCAACCTTTAAGGTCTGATTTGCCTTAGTTGTCTTCATGAAGTCTAAGAAACTCGCAATACTGTACATTTTAGCGTCATTGATCCGAACCATTACCATTCCGGTCTCAATTCCTGCAGCTTCTGCTGGACTTTCTTTAACAACCTCTCCTACTAGCACTCCATTAAAGTAGTTTCTTGGAACTGAAACTGTATTTAAATAGTACACAGAACTAATACCGTCTTTTTTGGCATGAATGCGCACAGGAACCCCGGGTTTGACCTTTTCAAGATATGTCATAAGGTCTAAAGATGTAGTGATATACGTATCATCAACCTGTGTGATTATAACACCTTTCTGAATCCCTGCAAGACTAGCTGGGGAGCTTTCATTTACTTTTAAAACCATGGCGTCACTCAAAGGAGCAATTGCCCCAAGCACAGGCCCGAAGAAAAGGAGAAAAGCGATAAAAGCCACCGTAAAATTGGCCATAACCCCACTTGAAAGAATCCGCGCTCTTTGAGTCCTTGTGACTGTCTTTTCAGCCATTAAATAGGTTTTTTTAGCCTCAAATCCTTCATTCTCTTCCAATTCACCCCATTTATTCCCTTTCTGCTCCCATTCCTCGATTTCCTCAATAGTAGCTGTGAGAGGAAGTTCTTTTTTTACTTTCTCCTTCTTTCCGAAAAGCTGTTCATCATCAGGTTCCGCAAAACCCCCAACTGGAACCAGAGCAAACAGGATTCCCATTGATTTAACCCTTATGCCTTCAACCCTGCAAAGAATCGCATGGGAGAACTCATGCACAACAAGGGCGACTATTAGAGCAATGATTCCCCATGTGAAGGGAATGAATTCGTTTACCCCAGGGATCAAAAAAATATTTTTTGGGGAATTGTACTTTCCAGGTTCTGGCACATTTCCATTCAGGAAGGAAGAATAAAGCGCGAGGTCCGAGAAAACGATGATAAGGAACATTGAAAGCATTCCTGCAAACATTATCAAGATTCCAAGGTTTGCAAAGGTTCTCCAGTAAAGCTTAGGACGAGCCAATACATCCAACATTTTCAGACCCTTAGTTGTTCTGATCATAAGAATGGGAAGTGATCCGAAAGTGCTTATGTTATACTTCTCAAGAGTACCCTTTCTGTCAAGAACGGAGACAAAGAACCAGTACAGTAAAAAAATGCCCAATGCAATGTTTGTGCCATTCAAGGAAATTCTCCTAAATTATTAAGCTGAACAATATATAGAGGACTTCGAGGCTCTGCAGAAATCCTGAATTTAATGCAAATTATTTTCACTATCTTTTTATTTACGTTATAGGCTACCAGTTTAAGTTTTACTTATTTGACTCGATTATTGAACTTTTTTGCCCGAAGTACTTCTCCAAACTTCTTTTGACAACAGAAAACGTTGTCTCCGCTATACTCCTTTGATCGTATTTAATCTTATCAAAGATTAAGGGTAGTTGTCTTCTGTATTTTCCCAAAATTTTAGTTCGCTTTCTTCTCCTTACAGGTATGATTGAGTCTGGTCTTATTTCTTCTCTAATTAGGGAATGGATTTTTTCTGAATCATATTCTTTATCCATTACATAACATTGAGATTTTCTTATCCGATTTGTTTGTTTTATCAAAGCATTTGCATGTTTGATTTTATGATATTTTTTTGACTAATTTTCTATCCTTAAACTACCTTTTTATCTATGTCGACTGATATTGAAGTTTTCAAGAAGCTCCTTCGTAGCATCCATTTCTGCGGGAATAATAATAACTTGTATAGGAACTTGTAAATTCCGTTGCACCAATTGCCGTAATAGAGATCATTTCCCCATGTGAGTAAAACAACTTTAGAGTTTTTGACAAAAGAAGGTTAAACAGAGAAGATGGAATTCTGGATACAAATTTTTAAAGGTAGTGAAACGTCGGGTCTATTAATATCGAGTTTTTCTTTTATATTGTTCCTTAAATCAATAAGTTCTACAAAATCACGATAATCTTTGCTGATATATTCCTTCAATAAAACCAGAACAAGAAATTGATTCTGGGTATAAATATGTTTGGAATATTTGCAGGAATAAATGTCCATTCTGGAAGACTGAATAGTTTTAGTGCTGATATCAACAAATTTAATGTACTTATTCGATTTCAATATTGTGTGTCTTCATTTTTTTGTGGGAAAATATAAGGGTATTTTATACCACAATGCTTATAAAAATATGGGGAAATGCACAACTTAGACGATTTCTACAGAGCCGAAATTCCATTGTTTTTTTCAAAACTGGAGAAAAACTAGGAAGATCAAAAAGATTCCTAATAACATTAGACAATGCCAATTGAGTGAAAATACGTTACAGTCATTTTAGCTGCTGGTATAATTATCTATTTCTACCTTCCGGATCAATCTCCTAAAAAGGTGTGATATTTTTGAGTTTCCTGGACAAGTTATTTAAAAAAAAAATCGAGGGAAAAACCATCGAGGAATGGTACGGTATTGCAGTAGATGAAAATGATCCTGAAAAAAAGATAAAGTACTTTGATAAGGTTCTTGAATTGAAACCTGGTTTTGCTGGGGCTTGGAACCTTAGAGGACTTGAGTTTGTTATCCTGAAAAAGTACGAGGATGCAATTAACTCTTTTGATAAAGCTCTTTCTGCTGCCGCCCCACGCCCAGCCCCTGCAGGGTTTAAGACATCAAAGGCCGCGTCCCGCAACCATTTCCGGCTCCGGCCACACGATTTCTCTATCCCGCAGGCCCCGGCTCCGCGGGGCGCAGGCCCCCGGCGCATTGTGACGCGTCGCTGCGCCCTGGGCGGCTTTCGCGCGTTAAGTATAGCCCGCGGGCAACAACTGACGGAAAAGACGATGGAACGGCCCGCTTGGGCTTGGCGTTCCACACGGACGTTGATAGTTGATATGATGCACAAGGGAGGTGCATCCGCGGCCCTCCCGACTGGCTGCGACGCCGAAGGCTTCCCTGCCCTCTGCGTCGGCGAGATGATTTGCATGCGTGCCCAGCGCGTCGTCAGGAGAGAGACGTCGGAAATGACGATACCGTTTCTCAAGGAAATCAAGATCGGCGCGTACCTCTTGAAGCAGAAGATGGCGGGCCGCGAGCGCTATCCGCTGGTGCTAATGCTGGAGCCCTTGTTCCGGTGCAACCTTGCCTGCGTCGGCTGCGGCAAGATCGACTACCCTGATCCGATTCTAAATCGCCGCCTGTCGGTCGAGGAATGCCTCGCCGCGGTCGACGAGTGCGGCGCGCCGATGGTGGCGATCCCCGGCGGCGAGCCGCTGATCCACAAGGACATCGGCGCGATCGTCAAGGGCATCGTGGCGCGCAAGAAGTTCGTGTCGCTGTGCACCAACGCGCTGCTCTTGGAAAAGAAGCTCGATCAGTTCGAGCCGTCGCCCTACCTGTTCTTTTCGGTGCATCTCGACGGGCTCAAGGACCATCACGACAAGTCGGTGTCGCAGGAAGGCGTGTTCGACCGCGCGATATCGGCGATCAAGGCGGCGAAGGCCCGCGGCTTCTCGGTCAACGTCAATGCCACGATCTTCGATGGCCATCCCGCCGAGGACATCGCGGCCTTCCTCGATCTCGCCAAGTCGCTCGACGTCGGCGTTTCGATCTCGCCCGGCTACGCCTATGAGCGCGCGCCGGACCAGGAGCATTTCCTCAGCCGCCGCAAGACCAAGGAGCTGTTCCGCCGGGTGTTCGCGCTCGGCAAGGGCAAAGGCTGGAAGCTGATGCATTCCGGCATGTTCGTCGATTTTCTCGCCGGCAATCAGACCTTCCACTGCACGCCGTGGGGCATGCCGACGCGCAACATCTTCGGCTGGCAGAAGCCCTGCTATCTCCTCGGCGAGGGCTACGCCTCCTCGTTCAAGGAGCTGATGGAGACGACGGACTGGGACGCCTACGGCACCGGCCGCTACGAGAAATGCGCGAACTGCATGGCGCATTGCGGCTACGAGCCGACCGCCGCGGCCGCGACTTTCGCACACCCGATCGAGGCGATGCGCATCGCCATGTTCGGCGTGCGGACCGCGGGGCCGATGGCGCCGGAGATCCCGCTCGAGCGCCAGCGCCCGGCGCAATATATGTTCTCGCGCCACGTCGAGAAGATGCTGGCCGACGTCAGCCCGACCAAGGCCCGCGCCAAGGAGCCGCCGGTCAAGGAACCGGCCGCCCGGGGTTAGCGCTCCCGGAGCCCGCAATCCAAAGTTCGTAGGGCAAAGCGCAGCGTGCCCACCACAGCGAGCACGGCGGCAGCAGCACCGTGCGCAAAATCGCGATGCCTTGGCCGCCTTTGCCCGCCCTACCGGCCGCCGACCGGGGGCCGTTTTTCCCTGAGAACAGGGAAAATAACAGCGAAACCCAAAAATCAGCCTTCCGGCGGCGCATGGCTCCGCGATTCGTCCAATGGTGCCAACGACGTGGCTCCAAACCGGGTCGTCGTTCGGCGCATCGAAACAGCGAAACTTTGGGCTCCAGCAGGGAAACCGGCGCAATGAACCATGGATGCACCTCGCAGATAGTGCGCGTTCGCATAGGATGACTATATTATAGGATTATTCCTATTGCATCAATCGTCTTCGCGAATTCGCTCCGCGCGGTCGCAGGCTCAAGGCCTAGATGGATGCCGTTCCATGGAGCGAAGCTTTCGTTGTACGCGGGCGCCAGCAACGGCGCGCTTTACCCCCCAAAGCAGACGCGGCGGCGTTTTCTCTGGCATACTGAGTTCACGATTGCGGATGAACCGCGACGGACGGTGCCTTTCAGGGAGGGACTGATGCTCTCATTGAGGTCGAAAACCGAATCATTTGCGTTCGGCGGCATTGTGCTGGCGGCCGGCGGTTTGGCCGTCTGCCTGACGGCGGCGATGCTCGCCGCGGGCACGGCATGGGCAGAGCCGGACAACGCCATCCCGCAATTTGCTTCGGCTAGCTTCGGCTGGCAGTCGAACTTCGAGGATTGGGAGGATCCGCCGTCCGGCGCCGGCCATGGCCCGATCAAGAATGATCCGGCGCATCCGTTCCGCAATAACGCCGAGGGGAATCGGGCCGGCACCGGCGCGACCAAGCGCATCACCAACACCAAAGACCCGGTGCTCAAGCCGTGGGCGGCAGCGCAGATCCAGGCGACCAATGACGAGATACTGCAGGGCGTCCGCGACATTCCCTTTACGGCGCAATCGCGATGCTATCCGGGCGGCGTTCCCGGCCAGCTTCTATGGCCCTTCGAGCCCGTCTATTTCATCCAAAAACCCAACGAGGTGTGGATGATGTGGCAGCGCGACCACTTGGTGCGTCGCATCTACCTCACCGACAAGCATTCCGAACACGTGACGCCGTCGTGGTTCGGCGAATTGATCGGCCATTACGAAAACGGCAATACGCTGGTGGTCGATACCATCGGGCTCTCTACCAAGGTCAGCTACATCGACAATTTTCGTACGCCCCACAGCGAGAAGCTGCATGTGGTCGAGCGCTTTACCATCGAGCCGGGCGGCAAAGGGATGTCCGCGCTGGTGACGGTCGAGGACCCCGACGCGTTCAATGCGCCGCTCACCATGACGAGGCGATGGTTCAAGTTCAACGGCCCGATGCTCGAAACCGTCTGCGCCGAGAACAACGGCGATTTCTTCCACCAGAACCTGTTTCCCCAGCCCGAGGCAGAGGCGCCGGACTTTTGACCTTCAAGGGATTCGGCAAACCCAGTCAGGACTTCCGGCCGTCGACGAGCATAGCGATCAAAATGGAACTCGCGTTAGTCGACTTCGCGCCGCTATGACCGAATGCCTCTTCAACGAGTATGGAACCCATTTCCACCATCTCCGGTGCCGACAAAGAAGCTGCTGCTGGGACCCTCGGCACGGGCTGGCACGATTCTTGTTCCACCCAGTTGGGGCCCAGGCTGGATTTTCAAGCCGTTCGCAATCGCCGGGATCGCCGGCTCCGAGCCGCCAGTGGCAAAAATAGCCTTCGGCCTAAGTTCAGCTGATGCCCACACTATGAGTGCGACCGCGACCCCGCCTGCGAGCACCGCGGAGATGATCCGCAATCTGTTTGAGGTTGACGATGTGCCCTGAAAAACCAATGATTGCTGGTTCATTTCTGCCCTCCAGACAAAAGGTTCGTTGCTCAGTCATGGTTTTGATTAATTTTGAAATGCTACAACCTCTTCAGTATTTGCACGTGCTCAGCACCAGCTGAGTGAATGGATCAATATTCAATTGATTATCCAAAGTAGACCCAAACATCTCAAGCCAAGCCTCCTGCGCGGAATAGGCAGCTTTTTCCCGCGCTTCCGGACACTCAAACTTCTCACCTGCGATGTTCTGCAAGTGGTGAACCATTTCGTGCACCAAGATCGAGGTCTCCGCTGCCGTTCTGCCGGTCCATCCATTTGGGAGATAAATGGTTCTGGTGTCGTCGTCGTAGATCGCAACGCTCTCGTCGTTTCGGTCGACCGGCTGCAATGGATTGAAGGCCAGGGGCACCGTACGCGACTCCGCGCCAGTCCAGCCGCGGCGCAGGTTTGCCATTGTCTTTGGGTCCACCAAATTCACCCGCGGTGGATCGCCGATCGCGGGCAGATCGAAGTTCTGTGCAAGCCACTTGCTAATCAATACCAGCAGGGGCTTCGTCGGACCGTTATCCTTCGATACTGTCTTGGTTGCATCGGATGCTTGGTGCATCAGACCGAATAGCTCCGTCACGTCGCCTGGCTGAAGATAGAAACGCGATTCTGGCGGCAACTCATTCGAAGTCTGGGCTTGCGATGCGCCAGCCACCGTAATGATCACGACCGAGCAAACGATTCGATTGAGGATTTGCATTTATCTCTACCCTGATATCGCGAAAAGGCAGACTTACCCCCTTTGCCAATATGGTCGGACTTACGTAAATGCACCCATGGTAGCGAGAATTTCCGGTGGCGGCAGCGGCAAGACCGCAGCCGCATAAATCGCGATCTCCCAAAGGGCGCAGGCGACAATCAGTGATGATAGAACCTTGATTTTGAGCGCCGCATGCCTCGTCTTTTCAGAGCTTGGCAACGCCTGACTGGTAGCGTCTGCTGATGTCATTCTTGCCCTCCTTGCAGGATCTATTTTCGCTACAACCAGGGAGTTACGCGGTCTCTAAAATAAAGCTGTTTTTAAGAGCAGTTCAATTCCGATCAATGCAAAACATATTCCAGAATAGATTAGCACAACGGCACGCCGCAACTCGTGTATGTCTGTTGATCTTCAGCGGACCAGCTATATCGATTAGGGCGAGTGAATAAGCACAGGTCTTTCCTCATGGCGGGATCGCAATCATCTCGGCGCTTTCCGTCAACTCCGGCGGAGAGGACGCTTGGATTGCAAACAGAAGCGCAATCGAAAAAACACTGATCAAAAGCACGGCCCATTTTGTATGCGATTGCCCAAAATGGGAGCGGACTAAAGCGTCATGCTTCATCGTCTCACCCCGCTGGAAGAAAGACTGAGATAAGCGCAATACGTAGTATGACGTCAGGTCGTTATTGGAGCATCACTTAGCCAAGGGCAAAACCTGCAGCAGCAAAAAGGACCGATGCCAAGAAACCAATCGCACTAAAGATTATTAAGAGCCAAGCGCAGTTATCCTCCACATCGTATGGGTTGATGCGGACCAACGGAAACTGGAGCTCTCCCCTTAGTGGCATTAGCGGTTGTCCAGGGTGCGTTGTTCGCTCTTTACGTGTATTGCATCAAACGATAATTACTAATCGTTAATTCGACTGACCGACCAAAGATCGCACAATAATCGAACTCGCGCCTCGAAGCCTAAAGAGTAGCTTTAGAGCGCCTTGATTTTTTCTGAGTACTGCAGAAGCTGATGCTGTTTCAATTTGACGACTATGTTCTCGATGTAGATCGCCGCGAATTGCTTCGAGGCGACGCTTTGGTAGCTATTGAGCCGTAGGTTTTCGATCTTCTCAAGTGCCTCATTCGTAACCGAGAACGGGTTGTGAGTAGGGACGACTTGGTGGAAGCGGTCTGGGGTGGCCGCGTCGTTTCCGATGCAGCCATAGATACGCGTGTGAATGCCGCCCCGGAAGGCAATCGGAGACAATGGCACTGAACAACGCCTCATCCGCACAATTCGTGCCAAAGGACTTCGCTTTGTCGGTTCGGTGCTTGAGAAACCCGAGAGTCCACCCCCGGAGAGCGGCCGCAACGATGCTTTCCCGACCGATTGGCCTACGATTGCCATCCTCCCATTTTCCTTTTTCGGTGCTGACCCTGTCCAAGAATCGATTGCAGACGGGATTGTGGAAGATCTTGCGACCTTGCTTGGAAGAGTGAGTTGGCTGTCTGTCGCCGCGCGCTCCGCTTCGGTCGACTGCGCCCGTCGAAATCTGGAAATTCCTCAGATCGCCGGCACTCTTAACGTCCGCTATCTGTTGCGAGGTAGCATCCGCCAGCTGGGGGACCGCCAACGCATTGCGGTGCGACTGCTCGATGGAGCTTTGAACTGCGACCTTTGGTCTGAACGCTACGATCGTCCCGCGATCGACAGCTTCTCGGCGCTGGACGAGATCTGTGAAGAGGTCGCTTTAGCTATCCAATACCAACTCTATCTGGCGGAACACTTCCGCGTTCGGGACCGATCTCCGAATACACTTGGTAGCTGGGGATGCGTTGTGCGTGCCTTGACGTTGATGAATTGTCGGAAAGATCACAACGTGATTGCTGCACAGGCGCTTCTACGTCAGGCCCATTCGATCAGTCCTGAATCATCCCACATCCACAGTTTGCTATCGATAGCCACCACGCTCCGTGTCCATATGGGCTGGGTCGATCGCCGTGACTTGATTCCATCCGCGATTTCATCGGCTCGCAAAGCGCTGGAACTAAATCCTGACGAACCGTGGGCGCATGCTGCATTGGGATACGCTACGATCTGGAAAGACCCTGCTGATTCAATCTTGCCTTGTCAGCAGGCTATCGCTCTCGATCCGAATTTCGCGATCGGGCATTATTTCCTGGCCCTTGCTGCGTCATTTGCCCAATGTCCGGATTACATTTTTCCTCACGCGGAAAAGATAGGACGACTGAGGCGCGGCGGCTTGTTGGCACGCGGTTATTCGGGGGCTCTCAACAATGTCAGCGCAACAGGCTGTTTTGCCGTGGAGCGATACCGCGAAGGCGTCCAATTTGGCCGAGCGGCGGTTCTCGATAATCCAAACGCGCCAACGGCGCATCGCGCGCTAATCATTAACCTTGTGCTCGCCGGGGAGGTTACTGAAGCGCGCGAAAGACTTTCCACGTTGAAGCAGCTGGCTCCAAAAATGTCACAGGCCTGGATAAGCAAAAATGCAGTATGGACCTCGAATCAGGTCATGGGCCGATACATTGAAGCATTTCGAGCCGTGGGTTTGAAGTAGGCTACACAGCCTTCAATCAGGTCCGGGTGCGGGCGCGAATAAGGTACGAGTCGTATGAGTATTCCGCGACCTGCCACCATAAATATTGTTCGTTTCGGAATGGCAGAAGCGAATCCCACGCCCTTTTAAAAGAAGGATTGTTCGCGGAGATTTCGGAGTAAAGTTCGAGGGCTGCCTTGAGACACGCATCCATTATCGGCGGCGAAAAAGCGCTGAGCTTTGTGCCCCCGGCGACCAGGCGCCGCAGCGCCTGCGAGTTCACAGCGTCGTATTTTGCCAGCATCCATTCGTCCGAGCGCGCTGCGGCGCTGCGCAGGATGGACTGATAGGCTTGCGGAAGAGAATTCCACTTGGGTAAATTGATAAAATAATGGGTCATGCCCTGGCCTTCCCACCAGCCTGGATAGTAGTAGTAGGGCGCAACCCTCTGTAAACCGAGCTTCTCATCGTCAAAGGGTCCGACCATTTCGGCCGCATCGATCGTGCCCCGTTCGAGCGCGGCATACAGGTCACCCGCCGCGATTTGCTGTGTAACTACGCCTAATTTAGCGAGGACCATCCCGCCAATTCCGGCGATGCGAAACTTTAGACCTTGCAGGTCCGCTACTTCCTTGATCTCCTTTCGGAACCAGCCCCCCATTTGCGCACCGGTATTCCCAGCCACAATGGCGTAAGTATTGAATCTCTTGTAAAAGTCATTCATCAGTTCAGCGCCACCGCCGAAAAACCACCATGAGTTTTGCATGCGCGCATTGAGGCCAAATGGCACGGCGGTGCCAAACGCAAAAGTTGGGTCCTTGCCGACATAGTAGTAAGACGCTGAATGGCACAACTCAACGGAGCCGGACTGCACCGCATCGATTGCGGCCAGAGCCGGCGCAATTTCACCCGCCGCAAAGATTTGAATTTGAAACTTGTTGTCGGTCGCCTCCGCGACCGCCTTGGCGAAGACTTCGCTGGCACCGTAAAGCGCTTCAAGAGACTTGGGAAAGCTTGACGTCAAGCGCCATTTTAGCTCAGGAGCCGACTGCGCGAGGGCGGGCTTAGCAATGGTGGTCGATGCAAGCCCAAGTCCGGTCGCTTGAAGGAATTGACGACGTTTCATGCCTGGCTCCCACACGCGAAGACGCGGCTGGAGGGGCCGTGAGCTGCCGTCCCGCGCGGTCAGCGAGAACGGCGAATTTGACCCCTTGACGGTCTTGTACTCCGGACGCGATCTGACTGCCAAGCAAATTGCCATCATCGAAAACGATGCGCGGTGGTGCTGACCCAATTGAGCGATCCAGACCTCCACGCATTTCCTTGTCTGCCCGCTTTCGTCGCCCTAGGCTTGTCATCGCGGACTCGGGAGATCGTGGTCCACCTGAAGGCTTGAGGGAAAGGAGCGCTATGATGCGACCTGTCAACGTTACCGCGGTTGCGGCATTTTTTTGTATTGCAATCGTCTCTGGGACCGCACGTTGCTTGCGCGCAAAGCGCTGATACGGAAGCCGTGAAAGCGGCACTCAATAACTTTTTTGCTGCGGCGTCTTCACGCGAAATGGCTAAGATGGAGGCTCTGTGGGTGCGGGAGCCGAACGTTGTTCTGGTACTGCCGCCGGATAAGATTCCCTCGATCGGGTGGGAAGCCGCAAGGAAAGACTGGCAAGCGCGCTTCGACTCAGTTGCGGAATGGAACGTTTCGGCGAAAGAGGCCCCTCATATTCAAATCTTTCCGGGCCTGGCAACCACCACCACAGTTGTCTCCATCCAGGCCAAGACCAAGGCAGGTACGCAGCAGAACTATTCGGTTCTCTTGACCCAGGTCTTTGTCAAACGAGGGGACCGCTGGCTGTTGGTGGCAAATCACGGCTCGCGTGCGCCCGAGTAGCGCATTTAAAGGCTGATTGCCAACGGGCTCTGCCGCATTCTGCCGTCTGGCAGCACGGCTGCTGACTAATCCACAGCGGCCGTGTCGCTACATGCACGCTTCATGGCGAGTTGCGTGCAAAGCTTCGCACAGGCGGTGGGATTATTAGTCGCATCATGGTTCTTCGGCGCGCGCGGGGACGCGATCTACTCAAGCTTCGGAGGCCGCGTGACGCCGACTTACGCTACCGCGACGACGTGGCTCGATTGGCAAAAGGACTACAGGTTAGGGGTGATCCTGGTGCTTCCGCCGGAGCCGGTGCGCTCACAGATCAACGTGTTCCGCGCGAAGTACGATCCACAGTCGCACAAGATTGTGGAGGCACACATCAGTCTCACGGTGCCATTACAAAAAGAGCCCAATGACCGTCAATGGGCCGAGCTCGAACGAATAGCGTCGCAGTTTCAAGCCTTTCCAATTAATTACGGTCCGCTCGTTTCCTTCCTCCCAAAGCCCGGAGCCGCTCTCGACATCCAACCACAGGCACAACTCGGCAAGCTGCGGATCGCGTTGGAAGTCAGTGGAGTCTTTGCAGGCGCGCCTCCGCGTCGCTATCCGTTCTGGGCGCATATGACGATTGCCGAGTTCGCTTCTGTAGAAACGACTCAGCAGTTGGTGCGCGATCTGGAAGGCGAGCGTTCCCCCACCGGATCATTTTTCTGCGAACACCTCTCGTACGTCGTGCCCGACGAGGAGTTCCGCTTCATCGAATGGAGAGTTCTCAAACTGGGCTCTCCGTGAACAGGCTTATGGCCGGTCCCCCTACGCGAGGAACATGGTAGCCTTCGACGTCGGAGGTCAGCCGTTGAAGTCGGTCGGTCGCCCGGAGTGGCTCGGCGGCCTGGATTGCGGATCGATTGCAGGCCGCTGCGCCATCGGGCCGACCGGCCGACCAAACGTGTTCGGGAGGCGGGGATCGATTGCAGGCTGCCGCGCCATCTGATTGGTGGGGCGCCCGTAGGTGTTCGGCCGCTGGAGCCGCGGGTCGATCCCGGGCTCGCGCGCTGTGGGGCCGATGGGACGCCCGTAAGTGTTCGCCGGCGGAAGACGGGGATCGATTGCAGGCTGCCGCGCCATCGGACCAGGCGGCTGCCCGTAGGGGTTCGGTGGCGAATATCTTGGGTCGATTGCGGGCTGCTGCGCCATCGGGCCGACCGGTCGACCAAACGTGTTCGGTGGTGGAAGACGGGGATCGATCGCAGGCCGCGGCGCCACGGAATTCGTCGGCCTCCCGAAGTTGTTCGTTGACTGAAACCGCGGGTCGGTCGCGGGCTCACGCACGGCATGACCGATCGGACGTGCGAAAGTCCTTGCCGGCGTGGGTCTCGGGTCGACGGCAGGGTCGCCCGCCATCAGGCCGATTGCGCCCTTTGCCCTCGCCTCTTCCTGTTTGTGCTGGTTGTTGATCTCGACATTGCGCCGCACGATGGTGCCGACCGCCCGCGCGATATCCGCATCCGGCTTGCCGAGCAGGCAACCTGCCATCACGAGCCGTGTGTATTCGAACACCCCGTGATGCTTAGGGTCCGTCGCTTCGACGAAGAATTGGGGGACCAAGCGACCGGCCTGCCGCATCCTCTCGGCAAAAGGGTTCTGGATGGAAACCGGCACCTGCTGATCGGCGCGATCGGTGATCATCAGCAAGCGCACCGCGCGGTTCTGCGCAATAGCGGGTTCACCGCTCAAGGCATTGTAATAGGCCTGTCCGGGATCGCCGGAGTTATCCGTTTCCCCCGGGACGAACATCTGCCCCGAGCCGGCGACGGCACAACCGATGTCGCGCCGCTTTCCGACCAGACCGACCACGAGCCGCGAGCCGCCGGACTGACCGGCCAGATGGAACCCCTCGAAACCATATCGCTGCTTGATGGCGTCGAGCGCGGCATTCATGAGTTGCAGCTCGAGCATGGTTTTGCGCGACATATGATTGCCGGAGGTGCCTTCAACGCCGATCCGAGCGACATAGATCGCCGTCGTCTTAGCAGTCTTGGACAGCCCATCGGCCCCCGCCATCAGATCGTCGGTGTCCACGTCCTGGGCCCTCGACGGATCTGCCCACGACCTGGGATTGAGCTTAAGCGGGCCATTGCTGTCGCCGTTCAGGAAGACCACCGGCTGCGAGCCCTCGCCATCGGCCGTGGAGAGATAGTAGCGGACGCAGAAATCCCGGCCGTAGGCATTGACCCAGACCGCCTGCGCGATCGCAGTGCATTGGGCCTGTGTCATGGTGACCCCGCGCAGTGCGTCCTCTTTCTTGATGATGTCCGCGCCGGCGCCATCGGCAGCGAACGCGGCGCCGGCCAGCACCACCGCCGCAAGCGGGCTGCGCGCCCTCGCCGTCCACCGAATTCGCTGCGACACGGAGAATCCTCCCGAAATGACTACGATGTAGTCGGACCAGGTCTCCGGCGGGTTCGACCTCTGGGAAGATTTCCGGTCGGAAAATCACCGGGACCCTTTGAACCGCCTCTCCTTTTTCAGCGACCACAATCAAGAACGGCATGCCTGCGCTTGCGGGCCGGCGCCGGGTCACGGAGTGTCCGATGCGCATTCAATTCGGTCTGGTGCTGGGTGCCGTTGCCGCCGTCATGCTGACGACGGGGGCGCTCGCCGAACCGACGGATGCGGAGCGCGACTGCTTCGCGGCCGACACTTCCGCCGATCAGAAGATTGCGAGCTGCTCCACCGCAATGACGAACGCCCAGGACAAGGCGATCAAAGCGCGCGCTCTTATCAGCCGCGGCAATGCCCATCGCGAAAAGAAGAACTAGGCGCTCGCCCTCGGAGACCTCACCGTCGCGACGCGCCTCGATCCCAGCAACCGCGGCTCGTTCAACACCCGCGGTCTCTTGTTCCTGCAGCTGAAGCAATACGATCGGGCGATCGCGGATTTCGACGAGACGATCAAGCTCAATCCGCGAGATGCCATTCCCTTCACCAATCGCGGCAACGCCTATCGCGAAAAGGGACGGTTCGATCGCGCGCTCGAGGACTACAACAGCGCGATCGAGATCAATCCCAAATGGACCAACGCCTATTTCGGACGGGCGCTCACCTACGCAGAGAAGGCACGCTACGATTTCGACGCTTTCCTCAACGAAGGCAGTTACGAGGATCGTGCGATTGCCGATTATAGCGAGGTCTTGCGGCTGAGCCCGAAAAGCGTAGGCGCCTACAACAACCGCGGCACCGTCTACCAAAGCGAGCGGAAATACGATCTCGCCATCGCGGATTTCACGCAGGCAATGGAGTTCAGCCCCAGCGAGGTCATCTACATCAAGAACCGCGCCATCAGCTACCGAAAACTCGGACAGTACGATCGCGCAATCGCCGATTATCGCAAGGCGATGACGCTGAATATCGACGCCGGAACGCGCAAGCAGATCGAGGCGGCGCTCAAGGACCTCGGTGCTGCGACGTAAAGCGCGACCGAAACGGATTGCGCAAGCGTCTCATGGGCGACAACCTTCGCGAGCTTCTCAACGTAGAGCGGCTTGCCGAGATGATCGCTCAGCTTCTGCGTCATCAGCCGCGCGACGACAATCGGCGTTGAACGTGAGGCGAAGCTCAGCCCGTGGCGGCCGTGGCCATCCATGCCCCCGCGGCAACCACCAAGGTCTCCACGCCTGTTTGCAGCGTCGGATGAATCACCGGCGCAAAAAGCGGACTGTGATTGACGGGCAATTCATTGATGCGCCCGCTCGCTTGTGCCTTGGCATATTGTTCGCGATCGGTGCCGCCGACAAACCAGAATACCGAAGGCACATGCCATTGCGTGCCGAATGAGCCGAAATCCTCGCTGGCTGCAGCCGGCCCGGTTTGAATGACCTGTCCCGTGGGAAAATAACCGCGGAAGGCCTCGACGACCCGCAGGCTCGCCTGGGCGTCGTTGACGTTCATCGGGTAACGATCGATGACCGTGATTTCAGGAGGCTTGGGCGCGCCGGACGCGGCGGCTTCGGCGTTTACGATCCGCTCGATTGCGGCAAGCACGCGCTTTCGCACGCCTTCATCGAAGGTGCGCACGTTGAGCTTGATGACGGCTTCGTCGGGGATGATGTTTTCCTTGGTGCCGGCTTGCAGCGATCCGACCGTGACCACGGCGGATTCGGCAGCGGCGATCTCGCGGGAAACGATCGTTTGCAATCGCAGGACCGTAGCGGCGGCCATCACCACCGGATCGATCGCGGATTGCGGTGACGAGCCATGGGCGCCGCGACCGAACAGACGAATCTGCAAGCTGTCGGCCGCGGCCATGATCGCGCCGGTGCGACCGGCAACCGATCCGGCGGGACCGGGAACAATGTGCTGGCCGAGGATCACATCGGGCTTTGGGAAGCGCGTGAACAGGCCATCGTCGATCATGGCCTGCGCGCCTTCGGCTGTTTCTTCCGCCGGCTGAAATACCGTCATCAGGGTACCCCGCCACGGCTCTCGCGTTTGTGCGAGCAAAGTGGTGGCTCCCACGAGCCAGGTCACGTGCATATCGTGGCCGCACATATGACCGACCGGGACGATGTTGCCCTCACGGTCTTTGGCTTTGAGCTTGCTGGCATAGGGCAAGCCGGTCGCTTCCTCGACGGGAAGCGCATCCATATCGGCGCGCAGCATGACGGTCGGTCCGTCGCCGTTGTGCAGCAGGCCGACGACGCCGGTGTTCCCAACGCCAGTCGTAACCTGATAGCCGGCGTTGCCGAGGTGGTCTGCCACCAACGCTGCGGTCCGCGTCTCCGACATCGACAATTCAGGATGCGCGTGCAGGTCCTTATAGAGCACCTCAAGGTCCGGCAGGAGTTGCTCAAGCCCCGCGAGAGCGGCCGCCGACGTGCCTCGCCTTTGCTCGGTCATGACAAGCCCCAGTAAGAATGGCCGGCTAAGCAACGCGCAATGACCATCACGTCACATTTCGCGGACTCCAACCACAAGTGTCCAGACGTTTGTCAATCGCTCACTGTGTAGCCGAGCGCTTCCAGGTCCACCTTGAGCATGTCGAAGTTCAACGCCCAGAACACTATGAACTTGGGGTAGCGCGGGATGGTGTGCTCGATCTTCAGGCCTGTCGAGATCAGGCGATAGCGGCTCAAGCTGGCGATTCGTTCGCGAGGAAATGTGAACTTGAACAGACAGCGTAGGGCGATGGCATCGCGGTCCGCTGTCAGCCAAGCGAATGGCCAAGTTGCGCTGAAGAGGCCGATCCGTGCGCCGCCGATCTGGCCACATGTCGAGGTCATAGGAGATGCCGGATGCTGAAGGCTGCCTGGATGGCTCGCTCTCTCATCCGGCGGCGTGCCGAGCCCCTCGCTCGCGCGCTCGGTCGCAGACCTGGGCGCGAGACCGCAGACGGGGGAAGGCGGTCCTCAGAAGCGCGGCGGTCGGGGTGGCGCGCCCGGGCCGCGATTGCCGGCAACGCCGGTGCGAAGCACCTTGGGTTTGCTGGGAAGCAATCCCTCGCGTTGGAGACGTTTGCGCTCCAACTTGCGACGGCGGCGGATAGCTTCCGCCCGCTCGCGCGTCTTCTTTTCGGAGGGCTTCTCGTAGTGTCGGCGGATCTTCATTTCACGGAAAATCCCCTCGCGTTGCATCTTCTTCTTCAACGCTCTCAGGGCTTGGTCGACATTGTTGTCACGAACGAAAATCTGCACAGATAATCCTTTCAAATTTGCCTGTCGTTGCGATGTTTCGCTCTGAAGGCCCCATTAATCTCGATGGCTTCACATCCTACTTCTGGCTCAGCGTCACACGAAGTCCGCCGGGACATTTGCCCGGATATCCTGCAGTCGCCGCTGCTGTCCAACATAGGCTTGCGCCGCCGCGGTCTGGAACAAGTCCCGCGTCTCAGCCTCGTCCTCGGCGAGCGGCGTTATCGCAAGGTCGGTGTATCTGCCGTTACCCGGATCATGCTTGATGCGGAGATAAACGACGCGCAGCCGCAAGTACAGCGCAGCCCACTGCACCAACTTCACTGCCGTTTCGGCAATGTATTTCGGATAAAATACCCAGACATTTTCGAGTGCCAAGCCCGGCCGTCGGTTGCGCCGCGACTTCGCCCGCAGGAATCCGCCTTCGAGTGGATGGATCCGCTCGTACTCGATGCTGCCCTTGAACCAAGTGAGCAGGAAGAGGGCGTTGCCGGCATTGCACCCTGTCGCTGCGGCACGCCGAAGCACGGTCGTGATGTGCTCGATCGTGTAGTAGCGCCGCCAGGCAAGCTGGTAGGCGCATTCCCACTGCGCCCGCGACATGCGCGGATGGGCTGTGGTGACGTGGTTGGTATCATAATTGTTCATGTCCGGGTCCATCGCGACCCCGGCCCGGTGCAGCTTCTGGTGATCCTCTGATCCCGGCAGCGGCGTAAGCTGGAAAAATTCGAGCAGATCGATCGGCAATTCCTTTTTGATGACGTCGATGTCTTGCGCGATCAATTCAAGCGTGTCGTTCGGGAAGCCGATGATGTAGCCCGCATAGGTGATCACATGCGCCGATTTCCAGGCCAGCAGCATCTCACGGTACTCGGTGATCCTGTTCTGACGCTTCTTGGCGGCCGCGAGATTCGCGGGATTGATGTTCTCGAGCCCGATGAACACCCGCCGAACGCCCGCACGTCGACACTTCTCGATGAAGTTCGGGATGCGGTGGCACAACGTGTCGACCTGGATGATCAGCCCGAATTTCAGTTTCTCCTCCTCGCGCAATTCTATGAGGCGGTCGAGGATAGCCTCCCATTTGCGGTTGCGAGCGAAATTGTCATCGGTGATGAAAAAACTGCGCAAACCCTGAGCGAGGTTGGTGCGCACGATTTTTTCGACGTCGTCGGGGGAGCGGGATCGCGACTTTCGGCCCTGCACGTTGATGATGGTGCAGAACGAACACTGGTAGGGGCACCCGCGCCCGGCGTCGAAGCTCGTCACCCCGCCAATTATGCGCCGCGCCTCATTGGCCGTAATCAGCGGCGCCGGCGCACCCTCGATTCCCGGCAGGTCGTCCATGAAATCGTAGAGCGGTTTGAGCCGACCGGCCGAAGCGTCGCGCAGCAACGCATCGAGACGCCCCTCCGCTTCGCCGGCGAACAGCGACACGCCAAGCGCCTTGGCGCGATCGAGATCCGGATCGGCGCCTTGCAGCATGCTGATGACACCGGAGACGTGAAAGCCGCCGATCGCGACCTGGATGCCACGCTCCCGCAACGCCCGCGCGATGTCGAGAGCGCGGGGAAACTGGTTTGATTGCACCCCGACGAGCATCACCATCCCAGCGGCGGCATCGTTGATCATGGCGGCAATGCGATCGGGACGAACGCGGGCATTCGTCTCGTCGAAGGCATGTATGTCGATTTCGACGTTGGGGCCCAGAGTGCCGCGCTTGGCGCAATCCTCGCCAAGGCCGTAGAGGGCGGCGAGCGAATTCGAAGGGATTGCCGAGCGAAACCATTGGATGACGTAGCCGTCATCGTCATAGTGCGACGGCTTGATCAATACGAGGCAGAATCGCCGTACTGCTGATTCCGCCGCCCCTGATACGATCAAAGGAACTCCTTTGGCGCGCGAAAGGCGCTGTCGGACCCGAACGGTGGATCAGTAGCAAGCCGGACGTGCGGTGAGGACGGCCAACCGGCTCGGGTAGGCCGAACGTCCACATCCTCGCACATCCGAAGCACTTCGGCTAGGCCCAGTCGTGGCCATCGGACCGTTAGCGCAATGCCGGCTTTTGGCCCCGAGGCGGAAGCCGTGCCGGCTGTGCATCTTGAGACACGCGTTCCCCAATTTTTAGGCCTCGATGCTCGACAGCCGAACCGACTCTGTCACGCATCGAACGGCGGCCATGTTAACATCGGCCGCTTCCCGAATGAAATCCTCGTGCCCTGCGAGCAGCGAGGCGAGATGTTTGCGCGCATAGAACATGCGGGTTTTCACGGTGTTGCGGGGCGCATGGGTGATTTCAGCAACTTCGTTGATGGTCCTTTCGTGGTAATAAACAAGATCGAGGATTTCGCGGTGCTGGCCCGATAATTGGTTCATGCAAAGGCGCAGCTGGGCGCTTTTGTCCGCCTTGAGGACGGCCGCTTCCGGCGTATCGGCTTCGTCTGGGATAAGTCCCGCCTCAGACTCATCGAGTTCGGCATCGTGCCGCCTACGGCGTTTTGAAAACGCTTTGAAGCGCGCAATCGATAAAAGCCATGTCGAGACTTGGGACCGCCCCTCGAATTGCCTGGCGAGGCGCCAGACATCGATAAAAACGTCGTTGACGATGTCTTCCGCGACATTGGCGTCGCCGATCAGCCGAGTGACAAATCGAAAAATGTGAACGTTGTGGCGACGAAACAGCTCCGCCATCGCGCATCGATCACCGGCAGCGACGCTCTCGATCAGCGCGTCGTCGGATCGTCGGTTCGAATTAATCCTGTCATTTTTCATGATCCCATCTCCCCCGCGAATTCTTTTGCGCAAGGTGCGCCAAAGCGCTTGATGCGGATGCCGATCGCATCCGACCACATCGCATCCGACCACCAAGATCAATTTTTAGAGACTATTACCGTGCCAACCGATGGCACTACGGCTGCTGCAGCAGGGAACGGAAACTTCGGTACGTCGCCGTTTTTTTGGCAGCTAGGGCAAACGCTACTTGCGCGCAACAACGAGATGGGGTGTCGATCGCCAAAGCGCAACGGCGGACCGACAAAATAAAGCGACGATTAGTTCCTCGCCGACGTTCTGCCTTGACGGGCCGATCGCTGAATTCGTCGAGATAGACCCTGAGTACGTTCGAAGCCGGCCTCGGGAGAGCAACGGTTCGTTGTGTCGGTCGCCCAGGGCGGGAGCAACGTTCTGTAGCGTCCGGAGGCTGTTTGGCGTACGCTCAATTATGGCCACGTGGTACGAACGAGCCGATTTCTCGGTGGCGGTCAAAAAAAGAGGGAAAATCCCGAGTCCGTGGAGGTGGGAGATCTATCGTGCTGGTCGATCAAGCGCGGTCGAGCAGTCATTGAATTTTTTCCCGACAATGGCGGCAGCCAGTAAGGCGGGGAAGGAAGCCCTGAAGGAACTCTTGGACAAGCTCGACGCCGAGCGGCTGCGATGGCCGCTACCATAGGCGGGCTGGTCCGAGGGGGCCGGTGTCTCTGGTGTCGGGCAAGGGCCGTTGGCTTGGGCGGCGTGTAATGTCATCGTGGTCGCTTGGCGCCAATCGGTTCGTTGCCGTAGGTCTGCTCATCGAATTTGCTCACGTCACATTTATCCGCGGCCGCATCGCAGAGGTCCTTGAATGAAAACTTGTGGGACTTCATGATTGTCGTGAGCCGGTCACGCCAGAGCCGAAGCGCGCCTTCGCTATTGAAGGCCACCCTGTGCGCGTAGGAGTGTTGCAACGCGCGCACATAGAGACCGAACTCGAAAGACTCCGATGGCGCGGCGCGTTGTCGGTTAGTCCGTATGGCGCTATCCACACAGTCGGCGAACTTGGAAAAGTTCATGGTGTTATTGATGCCGCAGATGAAGGCGGCGTCCTGCCCTCGATCGACGTCCGATCCTACCGGAGGCCTTCGAGCGGCCGGCGCATCGGGCTTGGAATTTTGCGCGTCGGCAGGCGCGCATGCCACGAGTGTCGCGAATACAAAGACACAGCGCATACGTGTTGACTGATTCATGCCAAGCCGCTCGGATGGCCCACAGTTGGTAGCGATATACACGAACCGAGTGACCCGTGCGAGGAACAACCTGCTAACGGCATTCACCGGAGGCTGATTTACCCGATCGGCGGCCCGAGATTTGCGTCACGGATTTTGAAAGAAACGCGCGTCTGCGGGTCTGTTGGGCTGAGGGCGGCGGTGGTTCGTGCACAGACAAGCGGCTCCGGTGCGCCGGCGCCGAGACTGCTGCGGTGGCAGGACGCTCTACCTGAAATGAAAATGGAGCTGTGCTTCAATCGTTGAAAATTGCTGTTCGGCCAACTCCCCTTGAAGGAGTCATTCTCGCGCAATCTCCGAAAGTCAAAGCAATTTCGTTCGGGGCGATAAAATATAAGGCTGGCAACTTCAGATCTGATCCCCACGTGTTTAAGGTCGCAATCAGGCGGCAACAGATTGGTCGCGCCTGCGCGGCTTCGCTTTTCTTTCGGTGGCAAGCGCTCGCATGGCCATGATGTTTCCCAACGCAAGCCGCAGCTACGACGCAACGCGACGCGCAGTGCGGTTCTGGGGCCACGACAACGCGATGGAGTGGTCGTTCTTCGTGACAGCAGATGCGCTGAAGCTCGCACATCCCGCGATGAGGGACGACGAAGCCGGCATGCTCGCTGCATTCGACTCGCATCGCGATCGAATTTGCGGCGCAGCGAGACAACTCTATATGCGTGGGCGCAAAGGCTCCTACGAGCTTGGCGCCGAGGATATGTGACGCACGCCCTGCCGGACAACGCCTAAGCCGCCGGCAACAGCTTCAGGGCCGGAGCCGCTCGCGAGCGGGCTTTCGTAGCGTCGAAATAATCCCAGGCCTTTTCGTGCACGTAATAAACGAAGGGGCTGATCACGATGCTGAAGGCGGTGAGTCCCGCCGCGGCCGCGAGATCGCGGACGAAGAGATAATTGACGCTAAATTCCGACACCCCGGTCACGACCTCGTAGGTGACCGTCTTGGCCAAGGCCCGACTCACCTTGACGCTCGCGAAACGCATCTGCCCATTTTCCTCGTCCTCCGCCGCGCTTGGTAGAGACACATGCACTGCGACCTCGAGCGGATTGGGATGTCGCGCCGAGGCGGGGCCGTAATAGTGCCAAGCCGCTTCATGAGCGAAATAGGCGATAGGGCCGGCGACAAGCGACAAGCTCGACAGCCCCGCTGCGGTCGCGAGCTCGCCGATCACGAAATAATTCGCGCCGAAGTCGACGGTCGTGACCATCACGCGATAGGTGAAGGTCTTGGCGACCGCGCGCCACGGGTCGAAGACCGCGGGCTCGCCGGAAACCGGCGCCTGCGCGGAATGCGCTGTTGCCACGGAGACCGCCGGGGGCGGCGCGGTCCGCCGTCGCCTATTCCCCAAACCGCTCAACAGATCACGGGGAAGCAGGCGCGGCACCAACAGCGCGGCGCCGCCAATCAATAATCCAGGAATTAGCGCCGCCTCGACGATCGCCGCGCCCGCCACGACAGCCCCAAGAGTCGCGACTGTCCCGACCACGCCCGGCCTAACAACCGAGCCAGGAAACCAACTCCTCGCGTGCATGGAAGATGTCGTCAAAGAGTTTTGTCCGTCATCGAGGTCGCCGTCGGGCGATACAAGGGTGCAAGAATGCCGCCGTCAAGTGACGGCGACATGACCACGCCGTCAAATGTCGAGCAACCGGCACACCCGCGATCAGCGACCGTTGTTTGTTCAAAATTGGCTCGTTTCCTTCAAGACGCGTGCGTCGTCGTGGCCAATCTCCACCCCAATCCCGCCGCCAGAGCAGTGGCGTCGAGGTAGGAGAGCGCCATGGCCAAAAACGTTCAGCAATCCGATAAGTCAGGACGCGTCAAGGCGACCACCGTCGCGGATTACATCGTCGAACGACTTGCCGCCGAAGGTATCAGCCACTGCTTCGGGGTAGCCGGCGACTACGTGTTTCCGATCTGCGATGCGGTCGACAGCAGCGCAAAGGTCAAATGGATCGGCTGCGCCAATGAGTTGAATGCGGCTTACGCTGCGGACGGCTATGCGCGCATTCGCGGCGCGGCAATGCTGGTGACGACCTATGGGGTCGGCGAGCTATCCGCCATAAATGGCGTGATGGGCGCCAAGGCGGAACGATCACTGGTTTTTCACGTGGTCGGAATGCCCTCCTATCAGCATCAGCGCTTGCGCAAGATCGCTCATCACACGCTCGGCGACGGCGTTTTCGGTAATTTCATCGAACTGTCCGCCGGCGCCGCGTGCTGTCATGCGGTCATCAATCCGGGGAACTGCGTCGTCGAAATGGAGCGCATCATCGCGGAGGCCCGCCGCAACAATCAGCCTGGCTATATCGCAGTGCCGTCGGACCACGCGCTAGCCCCGGTCCTGTCGGCTGACGTGAAGCCGATCGTGCCTCGATCAAACGAAGCAGCTTTAAAAAAGGCGATGGCGATCATCGCAGAACGTATCAACAAGGCGAAATCCGTAGTCGCATTTCCCGCATTCACGCTTTTGCGGCTCGGCTTGCAGAAAGAGGCACAAAAGGCGATCGAAGCGCTGGGCTGTCCTTTCGTTACAACGCTCATGGAAAAAGGCATTATCGGTGAAACTCATCCGCAGTTTGCCGGCATGTATGCCGGCGCAGTGTCGGAGCCGAAAACGCGCCAAATCATCGAAGGCGCCGATCTGGTCCTCGATCTGGGCGGCGTTAATTTGAACGACATCACCACGGCGGCCTATTCGGGCCAACTCGATCTTTCGCGGTTTATTACCGTCGGCCTCGACGATGTCAGGATCGGAGACCAAGTCATAGCCAATGTCCGGCTTGAGGACGTTCTATCCGAGTTGGCCAAACTCAAACCATCGTCGGCGCCGTACAAGGCAAAACCGCAGGGGCTCGCGCCGGTCAACGGCAGCCCAACCGACAAGATCACGATGGATGCCCTTTATCCGCGGTACGCGGCATTCCTGCGCGCCGGAGACACGGTCGTCCTCGAGACCGGCAGCTCAAGTCTCGGGGTGACGCCGACGACCCTTCCGGATGGCGTACGGGTGGAAGCGCAAGTTCTATGGGGATCGATCGGTTGGGCGACCCCGGCCGCCCTTGGTGTCGCGCTTGCCGACCCCGGTCGGCGCACCGTTCTGATCACTGGCGAAGGCTCGCATCAATTGACTGCGAACGACGTCGGCGCCATGGGACGGTTTGGAGCAAACGTCATCGTCTTCGTACTCAACAACAACGGGTACCTCATCGAGCGGGCGCTGGAGGAAAATCCGAACTGGACATACAATGACCTCGCGCCGTGGAACTATGCCGAATTACCGAAGGCGCTCGGATGCTCAGATTGGTATACGGCGCGTGTGACCACGCTTGGCGAACTCGACGAGGCGATGAACGCCGCACGCGCCAGCAAAACCGGGGCATATATTGAGATCATTGGCGGCAAAATGGATATGCCGCCGGCGCTCGCCTTCGCCCATGGCCAGCTTAAGGCGATGTACGGCGACACGCCCTAACACTTACAGACCCGAACAGCGGATGAGGTGAGTTCGGACTTCGCTTGCGCTCAATCCGGGTCATCGGATTTCGATCCGATCACCCCTTGGTTTCGCCATAAGAAGGAACCCTGTTCGAAGCCGTCGGCCATGAGCCGTGCTTCGTGCCAGTCGAGGTCCTGCTGGTGGACGAGCGTGCGGTACTGCCGCGGCGGCACGCCGAAGCGCGCACGGAATGCCCGGGTGAACTGGCTCGTGCCGCCGAAGCCGCAGCACTTGACGATTTCCTTCAGCGAGCGATCGTTCTTGTTGTCTTCCAGCATGAGCCGCAGGGCTTGGTCGAGCCGGCGCTTCAACACCACGGCGCGAATGCCGCCTTCCGCTGCAAGAGCCGGTAGAGCGAGGCCCGCGAGAGGTTGGCCGCATCGGCGATCTCGTCGGGCCCGAACTGCACATTCCCGAGATGCGCATCGATGTAATCCAGCGCGGCCCTTCTCCTCGACTTCATGTGATCCAATTCGTCTCCGCGAGCTTTACGCGCGCGTAGGCGGTCGTCAGCGCCACGATGCCCTCGATCGCCCTATAGAGGGCGTTGCTAATGGGGCGGCGGCCAAGCTCGCATCGGCGCAACCGACTTGTCCTCGCCACTACTCATTAGGCCAGCGCGTCGAGTAGCGCCTTGGCCTCCTTCAGATCGGGCGTATCGAAGCCTTCGGTAAACCAGCCGTAGACCTGAGCGAGAAGATCGCGGGCCTGTTGCCGCTTGCCCTGATCGCGCCATAACCGCGCCATGCTTATAGCCACTCGCAGTTCCAAGGACTTTGCCAGCTGCTGGCGCGCAACCGCGAGCGCTCGCTCAAAATACGCTTCCGCTTTGACCACATCCGGTTCCGGCGACCTCAGCGCGATTTCCCCGGCCACGCGATGGACCTCGGCCTCGAACCACGTTTCCTTGGTCGCTTCCATGGTTCCCATCGCTTCGCCAATGCAGCGCCAAGCGTCATCGAATTTGCCGAGTTCCACATAGGCCCCGGCCAAATGCGATAGATAGAATGGCACCGCCACGGTTGATCCTGTTGACCGCCATGCGGTGATCCCGGCGGTGATCATGTGGACTGCGTCCGCAGCTTTGCCGGTCAGGGCCAATACGCAGCCTTGGAGCGCCATTCCGATCGCCTTCCACGGATTGGCCCCTTTTTCGTCAGCCAAAGCAAAAAGTTCTTGGAATCGTGCGGTTGCGACCGAGCAGTTGCCGCAGAGGATGTGGGGTATCGTGATAAGCCACAACGCGAACATCAGCGTCCCGGCTTGACCTATCTCTCGAGCAATCTTGAGGGCGTCTTCGGCGTCTCTGAGCGCCGCCGCGGGGTGACCAAGAAGCCATAGAGCCCACGATCTGAAGCCTAGAACCACAGCTCCGGTGTCGTTGCCGAAGCGGGTCGCCAGCGCACGATGTTCGACAGGATCATAGAGAGCAATCGCTTGGTCGTAGTGCGCGCGACTTTCCGCGATGTCTCCCGTGCACATCAAGGAAACGCCCACGAGGCGATGCCCGATCATGAGCGGAACGGTGGCCCCCTGTTTCTCAGCAAGCGCCAAGAACTGCGCCGCAAGACCGCGAATCGCATCGCCATTGAATGCCAAAGTGTTCGCGGCCCAGAAGCCGTAAAGGACCGAGAATAACAGCAGTGGATCCTCGGGAGGCTCTCCGAGCGCTTCAGCCTGTTCGATCAACAGGCGTGCCCGCTCCGCCGCAGCCTTGGTTTCCGGCGCAGCAAACCCTTTCGTATGGACGAGCGGGGTTAGGAGCGCGACCTGTAGCTTGATGTGCTCGCGGCGCAGCGCGAGCGTGGTGGGCAAGGCCTCAACGTGGGCGAGGGCACGCGTAAATTGTTCTGCGGCTTCGGCGAACGCCGAGCGCTCCAGCGAGCGCTGTCCCGCCCTGCCCCACAGGCTCGCGGCCTTCTCGATCAGCCCGGCCTCGGTGCAGTGGCGTGCCAGTAGCTCCGGCCGGCTCTGGGCGATATCAGCAAATTGGTTTTCAAGGGTTTCCGCGATGCGGGCGTGAAGCGCACGTCTCGGCTCGCGTAGTAGCGAGCCATACGCCGCATCCTGCACCAGGGCATGCTTGAACAGGTAGGTGGCGTGCGGCGGCACACCCTGCCGTAACAGCAAACCGGCCGCACCGAGACGGTCAAGCGCCGATCCCAACTCCGCCTCCGGCTTGCGCGTCACCGCGGCGAGCAAGGCGTGCGAAAATTCCCGCCCGATCGCCGCGCCGACGCACGCCACCTCCTTAGCGGTGCCGAGCCGGTCGAGCCGCGCCATCAGCGATGCCTGCAAGCTCGCGGGGATGGCGATGGCCGAGGACGAAACCGCCGCAATCATTTGCTCGGCCGCGCCGTGGCTCGTCGCCTCCAGTACGGCCCTTGTCATCTCCTCCACGAAAAGCGGGATGCCATCGGTTCGTTCGATTATGTCCTGTCGGACGCTCGCGGACAGTGGCTCGGCGCCGACGAGCCGGTCGATCATGATGCCGACTTCGCGCTGCGCCAGCCGATTGATGGTGAGGGCCGAAACGTGCGGCTGTCCGATCCAGGGCGGATCAAATTGCGGCCGGAACGTTATGATCAGCAGCATCCGAAGGGTCGCGATCCGGTTCACCAACCGATCTAACGCTTCCCGGCTGGTAGGGTCGGTCCAATGCGCATCCTCGAAGATCATCAGCACCGGATTTTGGCGTGTCAGCTCTTCTATCCGGGAAATGAGCGCTTCCAGTGTTTTTTGCCTGCGATGTTGCGGGGTCAGTTCGAGCGCGGGATAGCGTCCGTCGTTCGGCAGCGACAGCATGTCGGCAAAGAGCGCCGCATTCTCGATCGAGATCGAGGTTTGCGCCAGCATCGCGTCGAGCTTGTCGAGCCTTGCTTGTGCTGTGTCATCATCCGCCAGTCCGGCGGCCTGCTCTATTTGACCTATGATCGGAAAAAAAGCGCTGTCGGTGTGATGCGGCGAGCAGAAATGGCGCAAGCGCGTATGCGGCTCGTTGGCGAGACGTTCCCAAAGCGCGGCGGCAAGCCGCGATTTGCCGATGCCAGGCTCGCCCGAAAGCAGCACAACCCGACCCTCGCGGAGGTTGGCCTGATCCCAGCGGCGCAGTAGGAGATCGATCTCCTCATGGCGACCAACGAGCGGGGACAGCGCGCCTACGCTCCGAGCCTCGAAGCGGCTGACACCGGTCGCCGCGCCGCGCACCCGCCACGCCTCCAATGGTTGCCCATTTGTCTCGATGGCAGGAAGCGACTCGTAGTCGAACATCCGCCCCACCAGCCGCCGCGTGCCGGCCGCGATCACAATCTCACCGTGAGACGCCGCGGCCTGCAGCCTCGCCGCCTCGCTTGGCGCCTCGCCAATCGCAACAAACTGCCGTGTGCCACCAGTCCCCACCTGCTCGCTGACGACCACCACCCCGCTGGCAATGCCGGCGCGCGCCTGAAGGGTCAGGTCGGAGGCGACATTAAGCGTGCCGACCATATCGAGAATAGCAAAGCCGGCGCGCACGGCCTGCTCAGCATCATGCTCATCAGCCACGGGGTGACCGAAATAGACCACCACGCCATCGCTTAGATATTGGGCGACAAATCCGCCAAAGGGCGCCACCACATCGGCGGCTGTTTTGTGGAAGGCAGCGACCAGATCGTGCATGTCCTCGGCGTCGATGCGCGCCGAAGGGAGCACTGAGCTGACCGTATTGCAGACCATGATCGTGAGCTGTCGACGCTCTGCGCCGCCGGGCTGAACTGGCACCGCAGATACCTGACTGTTCTCGGCGTCCACCTCCTCCTCGAGGTCTCTGCTGATTTTAGCGGGCGGCATCACCGTCGACGGCCGGTCGGGTTCCGGCAACGCCGAGTTGGCGATCAACTCGGCGGTCGTTGATCTGCTTGGCGGCTGTGTGCTGCGAAGCTCAGCGACGACCGATCTGGTTGCCGCATCGGGATCCGTGTTCAGTTCGCGCTTAAGCAGCTCAACGAGATCTTGATAATGTTTGAGTGCTTCGGCTTTGCGTCCCATGGCGGCCAGCGCTTGTACGATCAGCCGATGAGCGTCTTCGCGAAGATCATTGATCGCCAGCGCACGACGGGCCGTTTCGAGCGCTTTTTCGGCATGACCCAGACCCAGTTCGAACTCACCAAACATCACCATGGCATCGAGCGCCAAACCCTCCAGCCGACGCCGCTCGCTTGCCACCCAATCGACCCACGCCTCTTCTTTAATCCCCACATCGGCCAGCAGGTGGTTCTTGTACAGGGCGATCGCGTTGGCGAGCGAAGACCGGCTACCTTCCTGGATTAGCGCCTCGACGCTGGCCGCATCGCAACCGACCATGCCAGGCGTAAGCGAGATTTTCTCGCCGTCGCTGACGAAGATATCTTCGCCCAGCATCCGGCGCAGCCGGAAAAGCGCTTGGCGGAGGTTTCGCCTCGCCTGGGCCTCGAAATGCGAGCCCCAAAGCAAGGTTGCTAGCTTCTCGCGCGGCTGCGGCACGGGAGCAGTACAGGCGAGGTATGCGAGCAGGCCGGCAAGCTTCTTGTTTGGCAGGTCGACAGAGCCATCAGGCCCGCTTAGTTCGAAGCGGGCGGCCAGCAGCGAAAGCCTGAATTTCAAGAGCGACACGCCCCTTCAGACGTCTCTTGCAATTGTTCTCGCCGCCCGGGCGGATTCTATATTTTTTCCAGCCCAGCCACAAGATTTAACGCAGAAGTAACGCGTTGATAACGGCGCGACGAGCAGCGACCAGTTCCTATGCCGTCGATTTCGCAAGTGTCTAGCGCTAACGCAGAGAATTCATTGGAGTGCTCATCGTTTCAGCAACGCTTGGCTGCAATTTAACGCCACACATTGGCGGCAGCGAGAGAGGCGGAATGGCGATCGGGACAGACGGATTCCAAACTCGGGTGCAAAAGAAGGTTCCCGGACTATCCTCTCTTCACGCGACCGCCCTGGTTTTCCTGCCATTTGCCGCAGGTTATTATTTGTCTTATTTCTGTCGTACAATTAATGCGCTCATTTCCAGCGCGCTGGTTTCCGAATTTCAGCTCAGTGCAGCCGAGCTCGGCTTTCTCACCTCGGTTTATTTCCTTTCAGCTGTCGTGCAGCTTCCGCTTGGCGCCATGGTCGATCGGTTCGGCCCAAGGCGCGTTCAGAGCCTTCTCCTGCTTGTTGCCTCCGGCGGGGCTATTTTGTTTGCAACCAGTGCTAATTTTTGGGCACTCGTGTTCGGGCGCATGCTGATCGGCGTTGGCGCGGGCGTCGCGGTGATTGCCGGTTTCAAGGCGATCGTGCTGTGGTTTCCACCCGAGCGCGTTGCCCTGATGAACGGCTGCTATGTCATGCTCGGAGCGTTAGGCGCGGTGACCGCTACGGCGCCCGCCGAGATGGTCATCGCGGCTGCGGGCTGGCGCAGCCTGTTTGAACTCGTTGCAGTCCTGACGGCGGCCTTTGCGGCCGTTACATTACTAGTCGTTCCGGAGGCTCGGCGATCCGCCGCGCCGCAGCAGGCTGGAGCGACCAACTATGCCGCGCTGTTCCGCGATCCGCGATTTTGGCGAATGGCGCCGCTTTCCACCATGTGCATCGGCACCGCTTGGGCCTTGCAAGGCCTCTGGGCCGCGCCCTGGCTCCAAGACGTCGAATTACTGGACCACGACGAAATCGTCCGGCACCTTTTTGTCATGGCGATTGCATTGAGCGTCGCTTCGCTGATTCTTCGGGCTTTGCACATACACGCTGCGCCGGCACGGCATCCGCGTCCAAGACGTGCTATCGGTGGCGACCGCGATATTCATTGCCGTAGAAATCGCGCTGATCTCGCCTCTGCACGTATCGTCCTATTTGCTGTGGTCGATTGTCGCGAGCCTCGGCGGCGCATCGGTACTGACCTATGCGCTTATCGCCGAGTATTTTCCGCCTGCGATGGTCGGGAAGGCCAACGCCGCGCTGAGCACCTGCCACATTGCCGGGGCGTTCATACTGCAGTACGCGATCGGTTTCGTGATCGACCGTTGGCCGGGTCAGGCTGGACATTATCCCGCCGTCGCCTATCGCACTGCGTTCCTCTGTGTGGTTGTGCTGCAGATTGCGGCGCTCGCGTGGTTCGCCGGGCTCGATCGCATGCTTGCGAGAATTTTGATGCCGCAAACGGCGGCAGTTCCTGTTCGCGATCAAGACGGCAGGTAAGGCCATGGCGACCTGGCAGGAGCGGATACCGATCGCGGCTTGGGATCGCGTCAGTGAAGCCGATCATGCTTTTGCTGATGAACACTCGCTCGCCCGAAGCCGGGCAAGCCAGCGCGAGGGCTTCTTTGCTGGCCTCCTGGCCGCGATGCATGAATCGCGGCGGTGTCAGGCCGCCTGCGAAATCCGCGCGTTGGACCACCTCGTTCGCCAGGCAAGGGCCGAGGAGACCCGCGAGTTCGTCGAAAGTCTCGCGCGGCGGCACAGGCAAGTCGAAGCTCAGGCGCAAGCGTCACGTTTGTCAGGGCGCGACACCCCCGCTGATGCCAACTTCATTTGGCGCGTTTGGCTGCACATCGCTGGTCTCGTCGGCGGCCTCCGCGCAGTGCGCAACGGCGGTCCGCAGTTATGAGATACAACATCTCGCAAGCGAGCCGGCGGCCCGTCCAAGAGGCGACCTGGTCGGAGCGTCGCGCAGAAGTCACCGGTTCGACCGGACGGTCGATTCTGATGATGCTGCTGGTCGGCGCAGTCATCTCAGGCTTCGTCGTTCTCAACGTCGTCGGCTTTTGCATGGTGGAAGGAGCATCTGGCGCAAGGCCGCACGATTTTCCCGTTCACACGCTCAGCGCCGATTGAAAAGTCGCTTACAGCTTCGGAGGCAAGCGCGCTCGCCCGAAGAGACGCTCATGAGCGCGTTGAGCGGCCCATCGAATTCCCTACGAAAATCGCCTCGCAGGTGACCATCGCAACCGGGCGGTTAGGATGCCCACCGGCGCTTATTCGCGCGCCGCTGGGGTCATTGCCGCGCATCGTCGCAGCGATCGATTTCTCCTGATGTCAAAGACATCTCACCGCTAAGCGGCTGATCCCGGTCAGGGGCCTTTGAGGTGAAGAACGCAATCGGCGGCCGGTATTAGGTGGCTACAACCCAGCAGGACCCTGTCAGCTACTTCAAAGGCTCATCAAAGGGGACCCGCCTGTTCGATTCGCACAGGCTCCTCCCGTGTGGATTCTGCATTTTTCGCGACGCAGCCATAAGATTTAACGCGCTAGTAACGCGCCGATGACGCTGAGAACTACATGCGAGGCGCGACGCTACTTTGGGAGACTCAGATATGCCAACAACGCTCAACGCAGTGGTGCGTCGCTCAGAGCGAGCAACTCAGAGTGCGCTGACGCTAGCCGCAATCTCCATGCTTACGGTCGCTGTCGTGTTCGTGGCGATACAAGGGCTGTCGAGTTCTGACGCCGCGCAGCGCTTGTTGACCCCGGATCTTGGAATTGCTGTCCCGCCCTGAAGCGCAGGGCTTGCTGCGATTTCGCAGGTATTGCGGGCGCGACCGATCGCGCCGAACGCAAATATTGAGGCCAGGAAGGGATAACGAGTGCCATCAGCAATAATACCGCGCGTCCGGCCTAAAATATCTGAGAGAACAATGGACCCGGAGTTGGTTATCGTCGTTGCCTTTGCCGCGGCCGGTCTCCTGTCGATGATGGCTTTGGCGGTTTTCCCACCGTTTCGAGAAGTCCTAACGGCCTGTTTGGCTGCCTCCGGATAGCGGAAAACCATGTTCGTTTGGATGGATGGCGCGCCCTTTGATCTGCTCCTACCGCTTATGTGAGCCGCAGAAACTCCGATTTGCGTGAGAATCCTATGTTGAGGCGCGGTTTGAACGGCTATCACTGGACGCCCGATGATCAAGCGACATTTTCTGCATGGAGCAAATACGTGCTCCTTTGTTACGGTTGCGTAGCGGCGGCCGTCGTCATCGTCGTGCTCGCGATCGCATTCTTTAGTCGTTCATACGCCATGAACGTCGATAATGTGGAGGCGGTTGCGGCCACATTATCGCCGAGCAGCAAAGCTCGATCGATCGCTCCCTAATCCTTGTTCGGTAGAATGAGGTTGAGAGCGACGGCAACCACGGTGCCGACAACGATTCCATCGGCGGCGAGGATGCGCAGCGATTCAGGGATCGATTGAAACAAGGTGGGCGGGGCAAAATTGACCGCCGTCGCAAGTCCGAGCGCGGCAGCGAACAGCAGAAGATCGCGTTGGCTGCGGAGACTGTCGGCGAGGATGCCGACGCCGACGGCGCCGATCATGCCAAACATGAAGATCAGCGTGCCACCAAGCACGAAGGGCGGAACGATGGCAATCAGGGCGCCGACCTTCGGGAGGAGCGCCATCAAGATGAGGATCATTCCGGCGGCGGCCACGACAAAACGGCTGCCGACGCCGGTCAGGGAAATCGCGCCGACGTTCTGGTCGTAGGAAATCAACGGCACGCCGCCGAAGAGGGCGGCAATCGTCGAGCCGAGACCGTCGGCGGCGACCGCGCCGCGCACGCGTCGCTCCGATCCTTCGATGCGCAACATGCTGCATAACGCGAGGGTTATGCTCATCGTATAGACCGCCGCGATCAGGTGATACACGATGACGGTGATCAATTCCGGCGTGGTCGGCCAGGCAAAACCGCCATAGGGCGCGATTTCGGGCAACCGGAACCACGGCGCGTTCTCTACCAGGGTGAAATTCGCAAGCCCCAGTGGTATCGAGACAATGTAGAGGCAGACGAGGGCGAGGAACACCGAGAGCGCACGCATGAACCCGCGCGTGAGCCGGTTGATCGCCAAGATCAGCAGGATGCTGCCAAGGACGAGGAAGATTGTGATCGGTTGTCCGGCGAACGGCGTGTTCGCAGCGGCGGCGATGTTCACCGCGATTCGAATGAGGGTCTCGCTGGTCACCACAAGCAGCGTGCCGACCACGATGGGCGGAAACAGCGGACGCAGCTTGCCGAGCAGCGGGCTCAGCACGAACAGCACCATGCCGCCGATCACCATCGCGGTCGTGGCCGCGGCGAGACTCGTGGTCTTCGCCATCGCGACGACGGGGCCGATATAAACGGCGTAAGCACCAAGCAGCAGCGGCAGCCGGGCGCCGATCCAAAACACTCCGAGCGCGGAGATCATCGTGCCGATGCCGCAGCCGAGCATCACGCCCGTCACCATCGTCGTGCGCAGCTCGGGCGAAAGATTTAGCAACTGCCCAATGACGAGCGGCGCCGCAATCATGGCGGTGAACATCACGAGGACGTGCTGCAAGCCAAACAGCACCATCGGAATGGGACCCGGTTTGTCTTCGAGCCCGTAGCGGAGTTCCAAGATGGTGACGCCGGCACGACCGGGCGTTTCCTCGGCCAGCGCGCGGCCAACGCGCTCTTCAGTTGACGGTGCCGACATCGAACCCCTTCCGCTCTCTCTATTCCGATTGTTAGAGCGTATTTCGATTTGATGGAATCGCCATTCGGTCGTCATGCCGGCGCTTGTCGCAGACAAGCCCGGCCACGACGACGAGAGGCGCTTCGAGACGAACAGGCTCCGCTCTAGCGCGATGTCAGACGATTCGTGTAGTCGATGAGATAGTCCTTGATCTCGCGGCGAGTTCTTTCCGAGTTCGTTCAGGATTTCCTGGCCCTGTTGTCCGGGCACGAGAATCGGTTCCGTCTTGATGACCTTGGAATAGTCCTCGAGAAATTTCGGATCGTTCCACAGATCGACGAACGCGGCGCGCATCACGTGCACGGCGTCTTCCGTCGCCTTTGGCGGCATAACGGCTGCGCGGAACATCGCGAGCAGCGGGTCGCCGCCGACGCGCAGGGCTTCGTAGGCAAGATTACCGGCGAGCGGCTTGTCGCTCCGGACGCTCGCGTAGAACTCCTCGAATGTCGGCAGATCGGGCAGCGCCCGGCTGCGCGGATGGGTGTTGTTCTTGCCGCGCGGCGCCAATTGCCACAGCGGAATGACGACGTCGCCCATGGTCGGTTCGATCGAGCCGCTCCAGCCCGACAGCGAGGAGTTCGCCAATTGTCCAAAATTCTGCAGGATCGCGGTCTCGACGTCCTTCAGGCCGCGATAGGCCGGGATCGGCTGATATTGGAGCCCTAGCAGGTCGAGCATGAGCGCCTGATTGACGGTGTTGCTGTTTTGGGCACTGAGAGAGAGCGCTTTGAAGTCATGGGTTTTCATCACGTCGGTTGCGACGTGGATGCCGGGGGGCGTGTCTTTGCGCATGTAAACGACCAGCGGGCATTCCACGCCGGCGATGACGATGAAGTCGGAATTGGCGGTGCGGATCGCCGGGTTGCCGATCAGCTGGGCGTTCACGTCGAGCGTGAAGAAACCGATGGTTTCGCCGTTGGGCGCGGCCTCGCCGAGCTGATTGCTCCCGATAATGCCGCCGGCGCCGCCGACATTCTTGACCACGACCGTCGGATGGCCGGGAATGTGCGCCGGCAGATGCTGCGCGACGATGCGTCCCTCGATGTCGGTCGGGCCGCCGGCGGGATAGTTTACGATCATGATGATCGTCTTGCCCTTGTAGAACTGGGCGGCTGCGCTTTGCGAAAAGGCGGCAGCGAGAGTCATCGCGGCGAGGACGAGGAGGAGTGTCGGTCTCGACAGCAGGGTCAGCATGGCTTGCCCCTTTTTCTAAAAGCGCGGCGTCGACGTCCCCGGCGGTGGCGGCCGGTTCGACAAACCTATCATGGCGGCCATCAACCCGCTTGCTCAACGGCATGAGATGTCCGAATCTGTCGCAAGGCTCCGTTCGCGAAGGTCGAAAAGAGGGTCGATTGGCGGGGAAACGCTATGGCAATAGAACTTACGGTGAATGGGATCAGGCATTCCGTCGAGGTGGCGCCTGAAACGCCGCTGCTCTGGGTCGTCCGTGATCAGCTTGGCCTCACGGGCACCAAGTTCAGCTGCGGCATTGCGCAATGCGGGGCCTGCACGCTGCATGTTGACGGTCGACCGGTGCGCTCCTGCAGCGTGCCGGTCTCGGCGGCCGTCGGCAAGGCGGTGACCACCATCGAGGGTCTGTCGGCCGACGGAACGCATCCGGTGCAGCGCGCCTGGATCGAGTTCGACGTGCCGCAATGCGGCTATTGCCAGTCGGGCATGATCATGAGCGTCGTGGCGCTGCTCAACAAGCACCCGAACCCGACCGACGCGGAGATCGACGCTGAGGTCACCAACGCGTGCCGCTGCAGCACCTATCACCGCATCCGCCAGGCGATCCGGCTGGCGGCATCCGAGATGCCGCGAACGGGGAGGGCGCTGTGATGCGCGACAACGATCACCGCATCCGCCAGGCGATCCGGCTGGCGGCATCCGAGATGCCGCGAACGGGGAGGGCGCTGTGATGCGCGACAACGATCTCACGAACGCGGGCGTAAATCGCCGCGATCTTCTGTCCACCGCTGCTGCCGCAACCGGCGCACTCGTCGTTGGCTTCTGGCTCCCGCAGCGCGCTGCAGGCCAAATTCCCCTTCCCCCGCCAGCAGGGGAGGGTACGGGGGCGGCAGGCGCAACGTGGGCCACCGAGCCCGACGTCAAGGAGATCAACGCCTGGGTGGTCGTCGCGCCCGACGATGCGGTAACGATACGCATTGCCCAGACCGAGCTCGGCCAGGGGGTGTGGACCTCCAACGCCATGATGGTGTGCGAGGAGTTGCAGTGCGACTGGAGCAAGGTCTCCCCGCAATACGCGTCCGCCAATCGCGACGGCCGGGAGATGGCGCCGGAGTGGACGCTCCAGGTCATGGGGAAGGGTGCGACCGATCCGAGCGGAGGCGGCGAGCCCGAGTTCGGGCGGCGAGGCCGCACCGGCGTGGAGGGTATCCCGGACAGCCTCTATCGCCGCATGCGTACCAACGCCGCGGCATCGGTCAAGGACGGCCGCTATTATCTTCAGCTTGCGGGCGCCGAAGCGCGCGAGCGACTTCTGTTGGCGGCGGCCAAGTCCTGGGGCGTTGCGGTCGAGGAGTTGAGCTGCGCCGATAGCGTGATCACGCACCGATCCACGGGGCGCACGACCACGTACGGCAAAGTCGCCTCGCTTGCCGCGCAGATTCCGCACCCCCATCCGGAGCGGATACGCATCAAGCCGCCCTCGGAATGGACCTTGATGGGCACCGAGCGGAAGAATCTCGACATTCCGCTGAAGGTCACCGGCAAAACCATCTACGGTATCGATGTTCGCCTGCCCGGCATGAAATGGGCGGCCGTCAAAGCCTGCCCGGTCTATGGCGGCACCGTCAAAAGCTATGATTTCGAGCGGGTCCGCAACCAGCCGGGCGTCATCTCGGCGGTCGAGATCCCGATCCCCGATCCGTCCTTGATTCGCGGCCGCGTCTTCGGTGCTGGCGTCGTCGTCATCGCCGAGACTTGGTACCAGGCCAAGACGGCGCTCGATAAGATGCCGATCGAGTGGGATGTGCCGCCCGCGCTCGCTGCGCGCAACACGGCCAACATCCACGCAACGCTGATCGCGGCCCTGGACCAGCCCGGCCGCGTGCGCGCCAATCTTGGCGATTGCGACAGCGTTTTCTCCGGTGCCGGCAGAATTGTCGAGGCGACCTACTCGACGCCCTACCTCCCGCGCGCCCGGATGGAGCCCGGAAACGCGACGGTGCTTGTCAGCGACGACCGGGTCGATATCTGGATCGGCGACCAGAGCCCGCAGGAAACGCGGTACTCGGCGTCCAAGATCACCGGCGTTCCCGAACAGAACGTCTATCTCCACATGTGCCATCTCGGCGGCGGCTTCGGCCGCAACGGCAACGGTCCGCAAGCCGAGCAGGCGATCTACATCGCTAACCAGAACCGCGGCACGCCGATCCACCTGCTGTGGACCCGCGAGGAAGACTTCGTCGGCACGACCTATCGCTCCATGGGGGTCGCGCGCCTGCGGGCTGCCCTCGATGCGGAGGGCTGGCCGATCGCCATTGAAGTGCGAACCGCCATGGACGAGCAGGCGCCGGGCGCGATCGCCGCATTCGACAAGGCTTCGCGTTACTATGCGCCCAACTATCGCTTCTCGACCCACAGCGCGAACTTCCACATCCCCGTGGGGACGCGACGCGGCGTCGGCGAGCCGGCGCATGATTTCTATCGCGAGAGCTTCATGGATGAACTCGCGCACGCGGCCGGCAAGGATCCCTATCTCTATCGCCGCGAATTGATTTCGCGCACCGACCTTCCCTACAAGGCCGACATGATCAAGGCCTTGGACACCGCCGCCGAAATGTCCGGCTGGGGGAAACCGCTGCCGCAAGGCATGGCGCGCGCCATCGCGCTTGAGGAACGCGGCGCAGAGGGCGGCGGCCACGCCACCATCAGCGCGCAGGTCCATACCGTCTCGATCAGCAAACAGGGCGAGTTGCACCTGCTGCGCGTCGACGTCGCGCACGAAGAAGGGTTCGGGCTCGTCAACCCGCTATCGGTCAGAAAGCAGATCGAAGGCCAGATTACCTGGTTCTACAACGACACGATGCTTCAGGCGTGCAACGTCACCGAAGGCCGCATCGTGGAAAACAACTTCGACAAGTTCCCGCTGTCGCGCATCCGGGACAATCCGCCGGAAATCAATATCACCTTTTTCAAGACCGGGCATTGGCTGCGCGGCATGGGTCACGACCGCGGCACGTCAGTCCAATCCGGCATTGCGGATGCGGTTTTTCAGATCACCGGCAAACGTTATCGGGATCTGCCGCTCCGCAACCACGACCTGACCTGGAGCTGAACCGCGTTCGGTCAGCGAGATTCAAGCTGAACAGCGGAAAGCTGGTGTTAAAACGTTGAAGCGTTTTCACGGGCGAAAGGACAGGGCGTACTGGTTCGACCAGGCAAACGTGGGAGGAGGTCATTAGCGCGCGGCGGCGAGATTTCGTTCTGGCAGCGGCGTTCCTGGCGGCAGCCGCGACTGTATCGGCCTGGGCGCAGGCGGTTCCGCCGACAGGTGCCGCGAGCGGCCGCGCGGCGTCGGGCGCGACGGCGGTACCGGATTTCTCCGGCATCTGGGCCCATCTGACCTGGCCAGACTTCGAGACGCCGCCGGCGGGGCCCGGTCCGATAACCAACCGGTCGCGCCGCAACGGCGTCGGCAACAACTACCAACTCGTCGGCGATTACACGAACCCGATCCTCAAGCCACATGCCGCGGATATCGTAAGAAAGCACGGTGAAATCTCGACGACCGGCGTGCCCTATGCGACGCCGAGCAACCAATGCTGGCCCGGCGGCGTGCCATTTGTCCTGTGGAACATCGGCATGCAGATGCTGCAGGGGCAGGACCGGATCACGATCCTCTATTCCAACGATCATGAGGTCCGGCATGTGCGCATGAACGAACCGCATCCGCAGCACGTGACGCCATCGTGGTATGGCGATTCGGTCGGCCATTACGAAGGCGACTCGCTGGTGATCGACACGATAGGGATCAAGAACGGGCCGTTCGCCATGGTCGACATGTACGGCACGCCGCATTCCGAGAAGCTGCACGTCGTCGAGCGCTATCGGCTGCTCGATTACGAGGCCGCCAAGGAAGCGGAAGAGCGCGGCCAGAAAGGCATCACCCACATCCAACGTGCCGACCCGGGCTTTGCCCGCAATCCGGATTACCGCGGCAAAGGATTGTACCTTGCGTTCACGGTCGAGGACGAAGACGTGTTCACGACGCCATGGTCGGGCGCGATCACTTACCAGCGCCCGCTCGGCGATTGGTCCGAGATGGTGTGCGCCGAAACCCTCTACGATCGCTTTACCGGAAAGGCGGTGGCGCTACCGCGCGCCGACAAACCGGATTTTTGAAGATAGATATTCCTCGCGCAGCCTTTGAGGTCACGGACTTGTGGCCGACGTGCTGCGTTCAAGACAGGTGCGCGCCACGTCTCAGCATTCAACGCCCTTCCGGGCCTGAATAGGATCTTTCGACCCGGGCGACTCTGATCTTGTAGTGCGAATACCAACGCTCCTTTCCGAGGCGCTGCGCAACAAGGTGTTGCGCATGCTGTTTCCAGTTGGAGATGGCGGCCTCGTCGCTGAAATAGGCAACGGTGATTCCAATTCCGCCGGGTTCTCGCGCATGCTCGGCGCCGAGACAGCCCGGTTGCTTCAACGCAAGTTCAAACATGGCGGCAGCCATGGCCTCGTAGCCATTTTCGCCCTCCGTCCGCCGCGAGGTAAATATCATGGCGTAGTAAGGCGGCTCCGGTGTCGTCGCGAAACCTTCGGGCATACTCAATCCTCGCTGAGATTAAGCCGTGCCCGAAGGATAATAGAAGTCTTTCCGTTCAAGCCAATACGCGGGCTTTATTCCGCGATCGCCTGGCCTGATCCACCGAGCTCCGCCGGGAAATCCTTCAATTTGGGCAGGCCGTCGCGCATGGGCAGCATCGTTTCGGCGTAGTTCACATGCACACCCGGGACGAACTTCAGCGTTGGGATTGTCGCGGCATAGACGTCGATCAGCCCCCAGGCCGGATGAGCGGTCATCACGTGGCCGCCGCATCGCGTACAATATTGCCGCAGGCTGCGCGGCGTCTTCTCGAAGCTGCCGAGTTTGTCGGCGCCAGCCGTGACCCGCACGGCGTCCGTCTTCCAAAGGGTGAACGCGTTAACCGGTGCCGCAGACCATGAACGGCATGACTGGCAATGGCAGTAGCCTTCGGGTGTTCCCGTGACTTCAATCGTGACGCTTCCGCAGAAGCACTGACCGTGATGTGTTGCCATTGTTCCTAACCTCGTTTCGGGACGGGCGCGCTCTCTACGCGCCGTGATCGCCAAATTGAATGACCGGGCGTCCGTATTGCTTGATCACCCGTCCGGAGAAGGATGGGGCTTGGATCGTCCGCAATCGTCGTTGCAACAGCCGGTTAAACCAACTCGTCGGTTTCCTCGCGGACCGCTCCGCCACGAGCGAGCGGGCGAGTGGGGCCCTTCGCGCACGCAGGGCTGCCTCGGTCAGGGTGAGGTGGATCAAGTCGCACTGGGCGAGGCTTCCGCCACAGCGGTCCGCGATCTTGCGCACGTGCATCAGTCATTCGACGCACGTCGCATAGTCGCCGGAAGCGAACGCGAGCAGCGCCTTGCAAAAGGGACGTGCGAACGCGTCATCCGACACCGACGCTGACGTGCCGCTCACGTCGATGCGCGGCAACATCTCGAGGGTGCGCGAACCAACGGTAATGCGTCCCGCAGCGGCAAAGGCCATCATCGCGTGAGCGATGTAGAACACGCGCGCATCGGCGAGCGCTTTCTCCTCCCAGCGATCGGCCAACAGCCGCCACCGTTCGCCGACATCGAAGTTGCGCAGCTTGAGCCGCCACAACAAAGCCGAAGCATCTGCGAGCGACGGCAGGCCGGACGCATCGGCCTTCGCGATCTGCGCATCGTAGACCGCAAGCGCCGCCGCCGGATCGTTCGCGTCGAGATGAAACAGTGCGCGATGCCATGCGAGATGCACGGAAAATCCGGTCTCCTCGGCCCACGCCTCCTCGTTTGCCGCAAGAAACGCGAGCCCTTCCTGGTTGCGTCCCTGCATCTCCATGACGTGTGCCACGACGTGGACAGCGCCGGCATGCAGAGGTTCGAGTGTCAGCGCGCCCCGTGCCATCCGTTCGGCGCGGGCATACTCGCCATTTTCCTCGAGGCCGAAAGCGTACATAGCAAGCACGCTTGCATAGCTGGGTGCGGTTGCCGGCCACTTCGGCAGGACCTGGGCGATCCGGTCCCGCAGCATCAGCCGGTGACCGAGACGGAAGTCGAGCGCATGCGCGAGCGCAAGTGCGAGGATGTCGCCCGGCCGGTCGGCGGCGAGGGCGCCATACTGTTCGAGCGCCAGGGCCGAATCCCCCGCGAGCCAGGCGCGTGCCGCGGCCGCATGGCGACGCGCAGGATCGTCGGCCTCGTGACATGCCGCCTCGATGACGCTCACGCTCGCCGCCAACGTGGATCGCGCGCTGGCGTTGTCAGCAAGCACAATGAGGGCCGCGCGCAAACAATGGGCAAAACACGTACTGAGGATCATCGGCGAGCACGCGCTCGACCTCTGCGGCGGGATGTCCGCGCTGCATGAGGAGGAGCGCAAGGGCGTGATCGCACCGTCGCAGCGAATCTGTGTCAGCCTCGGCGTATGCTAGCCCCGAATAAGGTTTCAATATTGCGTTCATGCTTCTCACCAAAAAATGTCTGCCGCTATGCCTGAGGGCTCGAAACCGAATGCTGGACATTCGGTCGCCGCGCGCACATCGGATTGTCTGGCGGCACGGGCACGATCAGCCGACGTGCCCGCCGCTTGAAAAGGGTCAGCTTCGTTTCGTGATGACCACCTGGAGATATTCGCCGGGAACGACGAGCGTTCCGTCCTCAGCGACATTGAAGCGGTCGATCAGCGCATTGAGATCGGCCTCAAGGGCTTTGCGCGCACCGGCGTCGATCGCCGCGAAGGCTTTGACGACGGGACCGTAATAGCCGCGAAAGGTATCAATCCAATGCGCGGACGATTTGTAGCGAAACACAAACGTCTTGCGTTCCGCCGCGATCGTCGACTTCGAACCGAACAGCGACTCACGGTGCCGCTCGCTGCCCCACAGCGCCGGCGATTTCAGGCCAGGCGCGGGCGGCACGTATTTTCCGATGGCCTTGAATAACTCGCCGATGAAGCTCTCGGGAGTCCAATTGGCGAGGCCGATCTTGCCGGCGGGACGGCAGACGCGGACAAGTTCGCTCGCCGCCTGTTCCTGCCGTGGCATGAACATAACGCCGAAGGTCGAGAGCACGACATCGAAGCTCGCGTCCGGGAACGGGAGTGCCTCCGCATCAGCTTCCTGAAACGTGACGGGCAAACGCTCCGCGGTGGCGCGCGCACGCCCGCGGTCAAGAAGCGCACCGACGTAGTCCGTCGAGATCACGTCGGCGAAGCGACGCGCCGCGGCGAGTGTCGCATTTCCATTGCCGGCGGCGACGTCGAGGACGCGCTGGTTCGCGCGCAGATCGACCGCTTCGCAGAGCGTCTCGCCGACGATCTGCAATGTGGTGCCAACGATGGCGTAGTCGCCCGACGCCCAGGCGGTCTGTTGTCGTGCCTTGATCGTCGCGAAGTCGATCGTGGCAGGCGTTGTTTGCATGTTCATTGCGCTGATCCTTCCTGTGTCGATGTGACGAATCGCGACGCATGGCCGGAGGTGCGGCGATGCGCGATGACAGAGGAGCACGTAAGTCGAGGTGGCGCTGGGGCGAATGATCGAGCGTCCGTCATGCTTGACACGGCGTCGGAAATTCTCGTCTCTTTGGATCGAGCGTCCGGATTAGATGCTCAGGCGTCCGGGGGCACCGAATGACGGCTGATGCGCTATCTGATGTTTTGAAAATGGTCCGGCTCACCGGGGCCACGTTTTTTGACGTCTTTGCCAAAGCGCCGTGGGTTGCAGAATCGCCGCAGCGCGATCTGATCTTGCCGAAGGTCCTGCCGGGCGCCGGACATCTGATCGCCTATCATGTGCTCACGCAGGGCCGGTGTTTTGCCAACATCGTCGGCCAAGATCCGATCGCCATGGAAGCCGGCGAAGTGATTGTGTTCACCAAAGGCGATCCGCACGTCTTGTCGAGCAGTCCCGGGATGCGCAGCGATCCGCCGTCGGCAGAGGCACTCAAGGCCGCGACCAGCGCGCAGCTACCGTTCGTCATCAATCTCGGCGAGGACGGGCCGATATCGGCCAAGCTGGTCTGCGGCTATCTCGCCTGTGATGCGCAGCCGTACAATCCTCTGCTCGACAATCTTCCCTCCGTCATCAAAGCGCGGGACTCCGAAGACGAGACACCCTGGCTGAGCCAATTCATCCGCCTCGCAGCGACGGAATCGACCGACAAGCGCGCCGGCGGCGAAAGCGTACTGGCGAAACTGAGCGAGCTGATGTTCATTGAAGTCGTGCGCCGTTATCTCGTGAGCATGCCGCCGGAGCAGCTGGGTTGGCTCGCGGGCTTGCGCGACCCTTTTGTCGGCAAGGCTCTCTCCCTCATGCATGCGCGGCCGGAGCGCGATTGGACAATCGAGCAATTGGCGAAAGACGTTGGCCTGTCGCGCTCGGTGCTGGCGGAGCGCTTTGCCGATCTCGTCGGCATACCGCCGATGCAGTATCTCGCGAAATGGCGGATGCAGATCGCTGCGGGACTTCTCAACAGCGGCAACAGCAACGTGGCGAGCATCGCGGCCGAAATCGGTTACGCGTCAGAGGCCGCCTTCAGCCGCGCCTTCAAGAAAGTGGTGGGCGTGTCGCCGTCGGATTGGCGTCGCCGAGCGTGAGCAATGCGGCTGGCGGCGACCGGACTGTAAAGCATGGTAATCAAGGCGGCGTTTCGATCGTTTTGAAACGCCGCCCCGATTTTTTGTCGATGGCTGCCGCTCTTCCCGTTGCGATCAGGCGAGGTCGAAGCGGTCGAGGTTCATCACCTTGTTCCACGCCGCGACGAAGTCACCCACGAACTTCTCCTTCGCGTCGTTACTGGCATAGACTTCCGCGAGCGCCCGCAGCTGCGAGTTCGACCCGAAGATGAGGTCGACGCGGGTGCCGGTCCATTTCGGCTTGCCGGTTGCCCGATCGCGTCCTTCGAACACGTCCTCGGCGCCCGATACCGCCTTCCACTCCGTGCCCATGTCGAGCAGGTTCACGAAAAAGTCGTTGGTCAGCATCTCCGGGTGCATGGTGAAAACACCGTGCTGGGATTTGCCGAAGTTCGCGTTGAGCGCGCGCAAGCCGCCGACCAGAACCGTCATCTCGGGCGCGGTCAGCGTCAGGAGTTGCGCCTTGTCGACCAGCAGTTCCTCCGCCGAAACGGCGTACTGCTTCTTTTGGTAGTTGCGGAACCCATCCGCGACCGGCTCCAGCACGGCGAACGAGTCCACGTCGGTCTGCTCCTGCGACGCATCCGTGCGGCCCGGCGAGAAGGGGACCTTCACGTCGTGCCCGGCCTTCTTCGCCGCGGCCTCGACGGCGACGCAGCCGCCCAGAACGATCAGGTCCGCGAGCGAGACCTTCTTGCCGCCGGACTGCGCGCCGTTGAACTCCTTCTGGATCGCTTGCAGCGTCTGCAGGACCTTGCCCAACTCGGCCGGCTGATTGACCGCCCAGTCTTTCTGCGGCGCGAGGCGGATGCGCGCCCCGTTCGCCCCGCCGCGCTTGTCGGAGCCGCGGAACGTTGCCGCCGACGCCCACGCGGTCGAGACCAGTTGGGAAATGGAGAGCCCCGACTTGAGGATCTTGTCCTTGAGCGCGGCGATGTCCTGCGCGTCGATCAGCTTGTGATCGACCGCGGGGACGGGATCTTGCCACAGCAACTCCTCGGCCGGGACTTCCGCGCCGAGGTAGCGCGCGCGGGGACCCATGTCGCGGTGCGTGAGCTTGTACCACGCCCGGGCAAACGCATCCGCGAACTGGTCCGGATGCTCGTAGAAGCGCCGCGAAATCTTCTCGTAAGCGGGGTCGAGTCGCAGCGAGAGATCCGTGGTCAGCATGGTCGGCACGCGCCGCTTCGACGGATCGAAGGCGTCGGGAATGGTGGCAGCGCCGCCTTTCGCCTTCCACTGATTGGCGCCGGCCGGGCTCTTGGTCAGTTCCCATTCGTTGTTGAAGAGGTTCTCGAAGAAGTGGTTGCTCCACTTCGTCGGCGTCTGCGTCCAGGTGACTTCCGGGCCGCCGGTGATCGCGTCAGCGCCTTTGCCGGTACCGAACTTGCTCTTCCAGCCGAGGCCCTGCTCCGCGATGTCGGCGGCTTCCGGCTCCGGGCCCACCAGCGTCGCATCGCCGGCGCCGTGGGTCTTGCCGAAAGTGTGACCGCCGGCGATGAGCGCGACGGTCTCCTCGTCGTTCATCGCCATGCGCGCGAACGTCTCGCGGATATCGCGTGCTGCAGCGACCGGGTCCGGCTTGCCGTTTGGCCCTTCGGGATTGACGTAGATCAAACCCATCTGCACGGCGGCGAGAGGATTCTCGAGATCCCGGTCGCCGGTGTAGCGTCGGTCGTCCAGCCACTTGCCCTCGGGGCCCCAGTAAACGTTCTCTTCGGGCTCCCAAACGTCGGGGCGTCCGCCGCCAAAGCCGAATGTCTTGAAGCCCATCGAACTCGAGCGCGCAATTGCCGGCGAGGACCATCAAGTCGGCCCACGAAATCTTGTTGCCGTATTTCTGTTTGACCGGCCACAGCAGCCGGCGCGCCTTGTCGAGGTTCGCGTTGTCAGGCCAGCTGTTGAGCGGCGCGAAGCGCTGCTGGCCGGCTCCGGCGCCGCCGCGGCCGTCACCGATGCGATAGGTGCCGGCACTGTGCCACGCCATGCGGATGAAGAGCGGCCCGTAGTGGCCGAAATCCGCAGGCCACCACTCCTGCGAGTCCGTCATCAGCGCGAAGAGGTCCTTCTTCAGCGCCTTGAGGTCGAGCTTCTTGAACTCCTCGGCGTAGTTGAACGCCTTGCCCATGGGATCGCACAGGGAGGAATTCTGGTGAAGCATCTTCAGATTCAGCTGGTTCGGCCACCAGTCCGCGTTCGACGTTCCACCGAGACTCGTGTGCATCGGGCACTTGCTGATGTCATCCATGATCAACTCCCCATTGGGTGTGCAGGTTCCTTGGTGGCAACCTTAGCCTAACGCGATCCATCAGGTAAAATCGGCTTTAATGATTGCTACGATAAGGCAATCTTATGATCGATGACGCTGAGGATTTGCAGCTTCGATGCGCGGGCGGCCGCCAGCCACTTCGGAGACCACACTCAGTTTGTGCGATCTTGCGGCGGGCGTGGTTGATGCAGATCAAGGCACGCGTCGCGTCGCCCGTTCTTCTGCGTCAACCTCGCTTTACGCCGCCGCGCTGCGCGCAGACCGTGCGCCAGGCGGCCCGAACGAAAGTTCGCAGGCGCGGCAAGGTCTTCCGAACAAATATCCCTGCATCTCGTCACAGCCGGCCAGGCGCAGGAGCTCAAATTGTTCTGTCGTTTCGACGCCCTCGGCGACAGTGGTCATGCCGAGACTTTTTGCGAGACCGGTGATCGAGCACACGATCGCCGCGCTGTTCGATTTGATCGACATTTCGGCGATGAACGAGCGATCGATCTTGATCTTGTCGAAGGGAAACGTTCGCAGATAACTCAGTGACGAGTATCCCGTTCCGAAATCGTCGAGCACGATCGATACGCCGAGGCTCTTCAGCTGACGAAGTCTCGCCGCGATCACGTCATCGCCTTGCAGCAGGACGGACTCGGTGATCTCGAGGTCCAGCCGAACTCGGCTCCAACCCCGATTCGCGAAGGGCGTCGCTGACGGCCTGCACGATATCGCCCTTGCGGAACTGAATCGGCGACAAATTGACCGCCACTTTGTGGGGATAGGGCCAGCTTTGAGCCTCCTTGCAAGCGCGCTCCAGCACCCAGGCTCCTAGCGGCACGATCAGGCCCGTGCTCTCGGCAATGGGAATGAACGTGTCGGGCGGAATATATTCGTGCTTCGGACGCGCCCAACGGGCGAGTGCTTCATAGCCCCGGACCTCTTCCGTATCCGCGGCGACGACCGGTTGGAAATGCACTTCAAAGTCGTTGGCGAGACTCGCTTTACGAAGTTCTACCTCGACCCTGTAGCGCGTTCGCGCCACACCATCCATTTCGGGCTCGAAAAACCGGAACGTGTTTCGGCCGTCTGCCTTCGCGCGATAAAGAGCGAGGTCGGCGTTCTTGAGCAGCAGTTCGACCTCGTCGCCATCGGCCGGGTAAAGCGCAATCCCCAACGAAGTCTCAACGACGACCTGATGGCCATCGAGGTGAAACGGTTCACCGATTGCCGCCAGGATTCGCGCAGCCAATGCCATCGCGCTGTCGCGTTGATGCTCGCCAACCATCTGCACGACAGCGAACTCATCCCCGCCGATGCGCGCCACCAGATCGGATTCCCTGACGCAGAGCCGCAGGCGGTTGGCGGCTTCGCGAATGAGCAGATCGCCCGTCGCGTGCCCGAGCGTATCGTTGATTGTCTTGAAATGATCGAGGTCGAACATGAATACGTTGAAAGCGCGGTTCCGATGCCTCCGCGCCTCGGCCATGGTGCGAGCGATGTGTTGGCGGAACAGCAGCCGGTTCGGCAGCTCCGTCAGCCCATCGTGATGGGCTTGGTGCGCGATCTCTGCGACCGCCGAAACGAGCTTCCTTTCGCGTGCCGCCCCGAATCCGATGGCGATCGAGATGACGATTGCCGCGGCAATATCTATCGCAAGATAGACCTTGGCGTTTTGGCGCGCGTGCCGGAAGATCTCCGACTTGGCAATCGCGACCGTCGCGACGAGCGGCAGGCCATCGACCTTTCGATAAGACACGAGCCTGTCAACCCCGTCGAGCGTACTGCCGCCGTTCCAATAGGTGCCGCGGTCCGATTTTGCCGCGAGCTTAAGCACCCGCGCATTAGGGAAGTATTTTCCTGTCAGATCCGGGCGCGCCACGCCGTTCGCCCCGCTTGCGAGCATGTAGCCCTCACGGTGCAACAATGCGACAATGCCGTCTGGACCCAGTTGAAGCTTGCGGAAGAAGGTCTCAAGCTGAATGAGATCGACCCACACCGAAAGCACGCCGTTGAATGATCCGTCAGGTCCTGTCAGGCGCCGTGTCAGGAAAATGGCCATGCGGCCTGAGCTTTTGGCAATCAACGGCTCGCTGACAAAGAGCTGATCATCGAAATTATTGACGTGCACCTGGAAGTGCTTGCGGCTCGCGATATTGATGCCGACCGTCGCGGGTCCATAGCTTGACGCCGTGATTAAGCCGTCGGGACCCGCGATCGAGTATTGGAACTTGAGTTCCTTCTGCAACTGCGGGTCGCTGACCCAGCCGACCAAATCGGTTCCGGTCGGGTCGCGCTGATACGAGCGCCTGAGCTGCAGTGCCATGTCATCGGCACTTCGGAAAGCACGCGCGATCTCTTCCTCGAAGACGTAGGCAAGGTTCTCGGTATGCTGGCGCGCCTCCTCTTCTGCGTTCCGGCTATCGTGAACGAGGAGATAGACCGTCGCCGCAGAAATCGATGCCAACATGGCAACGCCCAGATACGTTGCCGGCTGGACAAAGTGGCGAAGCCACTCGAGGCTTTGTCGAACTCGCACGTGCTCAATGTCCCCCTGGTCTTTGAGCTGCTCGCGACTGAAGCTCCCAATAGTGCGAGGATCGGTATCTGCCGGAAAGATTGATTTTGTGAGGCGCACCAGGGATAGGGCGACAGATATTCACCAGATCGTATGCGATGCGTATCGTTCTCAGGGTGATGTTTAAGCGACTCGCAAAGGTATCGTTAACGCCGTGGTCCGGCGACGGGTTCGCCGCGGGCTTTCTCGTGCGCTTTGGTCAACAATCGAAGCGACTTCTTCCACCGTCGGCCCGAACGGTCGACGGAAGCGCCGCCATGCAAGTCCGCGCGTGAGGTGAAGCCGCGTTATGGCAGCAGGTCAGCACCGGCGCCATGCTTCCGACGCCCAGCTTTGGCCTGTCAGCAACGGGTCACGCCCATCGACGCCAGATCAGCGTCGTTAAGCCAGTACATGTCGCTCGCCGGAGTGGCTGAGAGCCTGTCTTGAATTGGGCGCGGCACGCGATATCGGGCCGCGTATTCAAGGATCACCCGCAGAAACTGAGAGTCATTGTCTTCTTGACCCGTCGCGACATCCCTTGGCCTGTGAACGCCGATCTTTGCGTCTTTGCAGACCCACCTCTCGGCACCGGCCGCAAACAACAAGAAGCAGATGCTTGAGCATCGGCCCTGAACGAAGGTCTTCATGTGCCGCTGGGCGATTGAGCGCGAGATGCATTCGCCCTGGCCGTTTCGTCCACCCGGCGAGTTCAGAACAACCGTGTGAGCGCTCGGTCCGATGGCCGCTTTCCATCGATCGCAGTCGCCGAGATCGATGAATCCGTCGAGGGCGACAACCTCGGGTGAGAGGAGATTGAAGGTCGCGGCGTTGGCCGGGGCACTGACACAGATGGCTGCGAAGAGGAGGCTGAGCGGGAAGGAACATCCGCGGATGTTCATTCGGTTTCTTTTCGATTTCTGCTTAAGCGGTTCGGTGTTTCTGTCATGGCCTTCTGTCATGGCCATAGAACGGACCGTGATGATAGGGCATCGCGTTTCGATCGATAGCCATTCAAAATGTCTCACTTCTCCTCAACATCTCCGAATGCCTTCTCCGCGGGCACGTTGGCGATGATTCCGGCGTCGTTGCCGGTCTCGCCTGGCGGGATCAGTTCGTAGAAGCCGCTGACCTTCAGGTGGACGACCGCCGGATTCGGCGACTGGTTCTGGAAGAACCAGCCGTGCACGCCGTCGAACGGCGCCGAGAGCGCGCCGTCGGCATTGGTACCCGTCGCTTGCTTGTAGGTCGCGACGGTCATCTCCTTGCCGGATGCTAGCGTGTGGCCGTGGAAGTCGTAATAGAATTCGTTTGGGTTGGCGATCCCGGAGACCGACCATTCGTAGACGAGCGTCGCGTCCTTCGCCATTCTGACTTTGTATTCGAGTTCGTCTCCGCGCGTCGGGTCGCCGCCCGCGCGCAGCGGGATCTCGATCATGTCGCTCCTGAGCGGGCCGCCGTATTCACGGACGAGAGGCGCCGCTCCCCCCGTCGCATTGAACGCAACTTCCCGCGGCGCCCATAGTCGGCTGAGGCCGCTTACACGACCGAGGCCCAACGGGTCCCAATTGAACTCGGCCGGCAGGATCGCGCCGAACGTGATCAGGGTTGCGACGACGAAGGCGCCGGCGGTCGTCGCCAGCATCTTGCCGCGCGACAGCGGATGCGCAATGTGTCCCTCGCTTTCCATGTCAGGCCGTCCCCACGCCGAAATAACCAGCGAGCTGATATTCCATCAGCATGAACCCCGCTGTCAGGATTGCGACGTTTGCGGCAACGGCATAGCGCTCGAAGCTCGCCGTGCGCCGCCACTGCACCATCACCACGAGAAAGACCGCCAAAGCAATCAGCTGGCCGATCTCGACGCCGATGTTGAATCCGATCATGTTCAGGACAAGCCCGTTGCTGTTGAGGTGCAAGGTCTGCAGCTTGGTGGCAAGCCCAAAGCCGTGGATCAGGCCAAAAAGCGCCACCGCGATCTTGTTGTTGGGCTGACGGCCAAACACCGTCATGAAGCCGCCGAGATTGTCGAACGCCTTGTAGACGACCGAGAGCCCGATCAGGGCGTCCACCAGATACGCATTGACGTCGATCTTCAGCAAAACGCCCGCGAGCAGCGTGATGCTGTGGCCGAGGGAGAACAGCGAGACGTAGATGAGCACGTCCTTCATGCGGTAGACGAAGAAGATCACGCCAAAAATGAAAAGCAGATGGTCGTAGCCGGTGACCATGTGCTTTGCGCCCAGATACATGAAGGGCAGGATGTCCGGCCCCTTGGTTGCCGCAACAAAGGCCGCGTCCTTGCCGCCGATGCCGTGCGCCACCGCGGTCAATTGCGCCGCATCGAGTGTGAGGCAGCCGAGGAGGGAGGCGGCGAGCGCAACGGCGCGCCGCGGATTGACAGTGATCGATCCAACGAGCGGCATTTCCCCCTCTGACTTTTTTCGCGGGCGTCGGTCCCACGTTTGTGCGCTTGATTGAGACGAGCGCAGCGCGAACGACGAGTACATGAAGTTGTCCGCGCGGCCAAACAATTTGCGCGCATAGTATCCTGGGGGATAGGACGCTCGGCCCATTTATCGCGTGAGGAAATTCGCCGCGCCGGCGGCACGACCAGAGCGAACTCAACGTACCAACAGGACCGGGAAGGTTCGCCGTCGGCAACGGCGTCCGCGCGCGGGCGAGATGCTGCTGCGGCGCAACCCGCGCGCTCTCGTCGCGGCTAAAGTTAAACGACGTCAATTAAATCAAGAACAGCCACGGATTTGCTATCTTCCGAAGCGTGCACCGCTTCTGGTTGACGCTGCCTACAGCCGACGCGCGGCGTCGGCCGCGAAGGGGAGCATGCTAGCACGGAGACAGACATGAACGGCAGCAAGCTGACGAGTGTCCCGGAAATCACGGCCTATCTTGTGGCGCATGTCGGCGGAATTGCTGCCACCTATCTGATCAATCCGATCATCTTCGCAACGCTTGCCGCCGGCGGCTATGGGTTGAGAATTCCTTTAGCGGCGCTCGCGATGTCGGTGCTGATGATGTTTGTCGTGCTGCTGTTGTTTTTGGTCATGCGCAAAATTTTAGGCAGTCAGCCGTCGTGAGCACGGCAGCCTGTCACGACGCCCCATCTCTTTCGCTTACACGCCGCCGGGTGGCGCGACGCGGATGCCGTGCCAGCCGGAACGGTCGATGGCTTGCTGGACCAGGCCCGATGCTTTGGCGGCTTCGACGAACTCGCCCAAAGCAGCAAGCCGGTCCGACCTGCCTTTCGGTACGGCCATGCCGATCGAATTGAACCCGTATCGCCCCTCAAACAGGCGCGAGCCGGGAAGTTGCGGCATGTAGTGCAGCAGCACCTGACGGAGCGAGGCGAAGAGGTCGGCGTTGCCGCTGCGCAGAACTTCGAAGGTTGGCGTCGGCATGTCGGCGTAAACGAACGTCACATTCTTCATGATTTGGCCGAGCGCAATCGTGGATGCATGATTGCGCACGGCCGCGACCCGGATTCCCGGACGGTCCGCATCCGCAACGCTCACATAGGGCGAACCCGGGGGAGCCATGATGGTGTAATCGGCTTCGACCAGCGGCGGCGTGTAGTCGATCTCGACCGCGCGGGATGGCACGATCCCGATGATCGCGGCGTCACAGGCTCCGGCTTTAAGGCTCGCCATTGCCGCCGGCGGATGCGGATGCTCAACCGGCTCGCCTTCGATTCCGAGCCGATCGCCGAGCGCGCGCACGACGTCGGGTGCCCAACCATGCAACATGCCGGTCGCAGGGTCTTTGGTGTAATTCGGAACATAAAGCGCGACTCTCACTCTGCCGGCCCGTACGAGATCGGCGACCCGCGGGTCGGCGGTGGGCTGTGTTGTAGCCATGTTTCACCTCTGTCGGGCGATCGGCGTCCCATCCTTAGAATGGAAATGCGCTCGATCAAATTCACGTCGATTAAGCGCAAAAAAAAGCCTCAATGAAGCAATCTGGTTCCAGCATTTCGACGATCAACGAGATCGGCGCTCATTTGTCCACTCTACGGCGATCACGCTGACGGGCTATTAAGCTGCCTCCCTCAATGGGACCTGAGTACTGCGGTCGCCGGACGGGCCAGCGTGCTTTTGGTGGCGCCGCCCAGGATGAATTCGCGCATCCGCGAATGGGCTTTGGCTCGCGTGGCTGGGCCGTGGAATCGGCAAAAGGTCACGGGCAATTGCGAACGGGACAGCCCTCGTGCGCCATTATTCGCGCCGCCCGACCGGATTTGTGTTGGTTCGGATTGTTATTGCGTGACTCAGCAGAAACGTGCAGGTTGAGCGCTAGATTGATAGCTTGTTGGAGATCGTAATGGCTACCGGGACTGTGAAGTGGTTCAATCCGACCAAGGGCTACGGGTTTATTCAGCCGCAGGGTGGCGGGCAGGATGTGTTTGTCCATATTTCTGCCGTGGAGCGGGCAGGTCTATCGACGCTCAACGAGGGCCAGCAGGTCGAGTTCGAGGTCGTGAGCAACCGCGGCAAATCGTCGGCGGAGAATCTCAAGGTGAAGTGACAACGTGCGAGGCAAACAATCTGAAGTGCCGTCAAATTCCAACGCTGATCTTTTCGGTAGCACGGCCGAATGGTACCTGACCGTTCGCTGTACGAAGCAGGCGTGTTCAAGTCTTATTGCATTTCAAAAGGCCCGCTATTCGGGTGACAACGTGAACATTGGGCTGGCCGTCTCCGGCGCGCTGTCGGTCGACTGTCCATATTGCGGGACTCGCGTTCGCTTCCAGGGCGAGCAAATCGAACGGCGACTGGTCAGGGTCGACATGCAAAAAACGGGAGTTATCGTTTGAGCAATCAGAGGTTCAAGGTCGGCCAGTCCGTCAATTACACGTCCGGCCCCCGAGGCGCCAGCCGCACCGAGGTCATATATAAGGTCACTCAAGTGCTTCCCCCGGTGGGCGACGAACGGCAATATCGCATCAAGAGCGCGAGTGAACCCCACGAGCGCGTCGCTAAAGAGACCGAACTTAGACACGTCGCCTGACTAAGAGCCGCGCGCGCCTTGCCGCTTGCTCGTGCGCTTTGGGTGTCCGAACACGTGCCCTCGATTGAGTTGAACAGCGCCGCGCTGCTTGATTGAGGCTTCGGGAACCATTTGACGACCGACGTGTTCGCCGATACAACCGCGCAACTGGTTTTCGGTCTGCCATGCTATGCTCCCGCCTTGAGGGGGCTCGGCTTTGCTCCCAAAAACGCGCGGATGTTAGTGCCAGCCTGCGCTGCGGCATGGCCCGAGCAAGCCCACAACGCAAGGAGGCCATGATGGCCATAGGAATCGTAAAATTCTTCAATAGCCAGAAGGGCTTTGGTTTCATCCAGCCGACCGACGGCTCGAAGGATGTGTTCGTCCACATCAGCGCGGTCGAGCGCGCCGGCATGGGCACGCTCGTTGAAGGCCAGAAAGTGAGCTACGACATCATCACCGATCGCGGCAAACAGGCGGCCGGAAATCTCCAGAAGGCTTGAGCGCGGGTGTTCGTCGCCGATGCCAACGACGCGCGAGACTGGTTGAATATCCTCTCGCGCTACCGCGAGCCCAATCACGCCCGCAGCATTATTGAGATTGTGATTACGCTCGGGCCGCTCGCGGTTCTGTGGGCGTTGGCCTTGTTGGCGTATTACCTCGGTTACTGGTGGCTCTCACTGCTGCTGGCGGTCCCGGCCGCCGGCTTCCTGGTGAGACTGTTCATGATCCAGCATGATTGCGGTCACGGAGCGTTTTTCCGCCATCGCCTGGCAAACGATTGGGTGGGCCGGGTGATCGGAGTGCTGACGCTGACGCCCTATGACTACTGGCGATCAACCCACGCCATCCATCACGCTACCTCCGGACATCTCGGTCGACGCGGGATCGGCGATGTCGATACCCTCACCGTGGGTGAATACCTTTCCCGAACGTTCTGGAGGCGAGTTCGGTATCGCGCCTACCGGAATCCTCTCGTCATGTTCGGCGTCGGCCCGGTGTATCTCTTTGGGTTGCACCAGCGGCTGCCATTCGGGATGATGCGCAGCGGCTGGGCGCCCTGGCTCAGCACGATGGGGACCAATGCCGCGATCGCGGCAATTGTTGCAACGCTGATCTGGTTCATTGGCGTCAAGCCGTTCCTGTTGGTGCAAATGCCGATCGTTCTGCTCGCAGGCGCGATCGGAGTATGGCTATTCTACATTCAGCATCAATTTGAGTGGACGTTCTGGGCCCGCGAGGGTGAATGGAGTTTTCACCAGGCAGCTTTGTACGGAAGTTCTAATTACGAATTGCCAGGAGTCCTGCGTTGGCTCACGGCGAACATCGGCGTGCATCATATTCACCACTTGTGCAGTCGGATTCCCTATTACCGCCTGCCGCGGGTGCTGCGTGACTATCCGGAGCTTCGCAATATAAATCGCCTGACGCTCGGTGAAAGCTTCCGTTGCGTGCGCCTGGTACTTTGGGATGAGCGTCGCCGCCGTCTCGTCTCGTTTAGCGAGGTGCGGGCTCATCCTGAGTGAGTTTCGCCGATCCGACCTGAACGCGACGCACGCAGGTCGGGCATCGTCTCGGACTTGAAGATGAAGTTTCGCATTACCCCGCCCTTCTTTGGAGCGAGGTCGTCATTATTGCTGCACCGTCGGTGAGGCCGCGGTTGTCACCGTCGACGAAACACGGCGCGCCGCCGCACGCCCCCCGTTGCGGCCCGTTCGTCCTTGTGACGGAAGACCAGCCGACCCTTCTCCAGATCGTAAGGCGACATTTCAATCGTCACCCGATCTCCAGCCAGCGTCTTGATGCGGTGCTTTTTCATTTTTCCGGCTGTGTAGGCGACAACGGAGTGTCCGACATCGAGCTGAACGCGATAGCGCGCGTCGGGCAGTATTTCGGTCACGAGACCTTCGAATTGGAGAAGTTCTTCTTTCATCATGATCCTTTCGAAGGGGTGGGAGTTACGCGCGGCCTGCCGCAGTCGGCTTCGTCGAGAACGACAAGGTCGACCTCGCCAGGGTGTAGTGCATTGGCTTTCACGAGATCAAGCAGCCTTTCTGGCGGTGCGACAAGGACATCGACGCCTTCGAGCGGCGCGCGGACCTGGGCTCGCATCGATACGCCGCCGATAACGAGTTCCGGAGTGATCCGGAGGTGGCGGCCATGGGAGTTGGAACGAAGTATTTCTCTTCTACCGGGCCCCGCGTGTTCGCTTGGTCAAGGCCGAGGTCACGAAAGGAGTCCAACAAACGCGCTTTCTCTAAGCACACCGACACGGTCGTGGCACGAATGCGCCGGGCGCCACGTCATGCGGGGCAAGTTAAACACCCGCGCGAACTGGGTTGTCGATGCAATTTAAGGAGCGAGCCAGAAACCGTTTGACGAGAATCCGCACACCCCGCTGGCGCAGCCTAGACGCCGGTAACTCGCACATAGGTTGAAGATGTGTTCGTTTCAAGGGCTAATGTTGGCCTTGATGGTGGCAAGCCCGCGTCCTCTCCGGACTCGGAGCGCGCCTCATGCAGTCTAGCAGCCGCACCACCGCTGCGAACAAAACAACTACGCCCAGCGAGAAGTGCAGATTGATCCTGTGGCCGAGCTGTTCACCGATTGCGCCCGCGAGGTCGTCAAGCCGGTGACGAAAGGCAGTTGAAGCATTGGTCCCGCCTCGAGCGCGGCGGCGGCGGCCGCAGCTTTTGCCCGCACGGAGGCCCGTGAGAAGATTCGAATCGATATGATCCAGATCGCCAGAGCCGGGTTCTTGGCTGCTGGCCATCGCGATCGTTGGAGAATTGCGCAAGATCAAAGCGATATAAGTCGAGACCGATCAGACATTGTTGGTCATTCAACAGGAGTGACCGATGTCGTTTGCCACGATGATGGTCCATGTCGATCTTGACGCGCCCTGCAACGCCAGAATTCGGCTTGCAGCATCGCTCGCGACCCGGTTTCAGTCGACGCTCATCGGGGTTGGCGCGTCGCAGCTGCCATCGCACCTGAGCTACGGCGGCGTGATCATCGACCCTCAACCCACGCCGGCAATGATCCACGAGCTATCAGCGCGACTTTCCAGTTTGGGAGAACATTTTAACTCGGTTGCCGGATGGAACCGGCAAGTCGAATGGCGTACGGGCATCGATTCGCCAACGCACTTTTTGGCGGCCGAAGCGCGGGCGGCGGACCTCGTCATCATCGGGCGCGATCGCGCGCCGGGAGATTTTTATCGCACGCTCGATCCAAGTGCCTTTACATTGAGAGCAGGCCGACCGGTGCTCATCGTGCCGCCCGATATCGATTCACTGCAGGCAGAAAGTATTGTGATCGGCTGGAAGGAAGCGCGGCAGTCAAGACGGGCGGTTCTGGATGCCATGCCCTTGCTGCTCAAGGCGAGCCGCGTATGCGTGGTGGAATGCGATGAGACCGGCCAAGAGCGCACGGTGTCGCACGTCGAAGATGTCAGCCGCCATCTTGAACGTCATGGCGTGAAAGTCGTCAGCCGCGCGCCCGTTCACGCCACAAAATCGGTCGCTGACGAACTCGTTCGCGTTGCGAAGGACGAGGGCGCCGACCTGGTCGTCGCCGGTGCTTACGGCCATAGTCGGCTCGGCGAACAGCTTTTCGGCGGCGTTACGCGGGATCTGTTCTCGATGAGTCCGATCTGTTGTCTGCTCTCGCATTGATCAATAAATCCAATGCTAGCTGCGCGCCGCGTGGTTTTGCCCGCAGCGAATTCCTCACGGCGGAAGGCAACAGGGTGCGCAAGGCCAACAGATCCGGCCTTTGGCCGGCCCGACGACAGGCTTCGCGTGCGCACCTTTGGCCTTTGTTGATCACCGCACCTCGCGGTGCGCACGGCGGATCGACTGTCGCGCCAAGATCGTTTGCGTTCGGGCCGCCCTTGCGCACCCTACGAAGCGACAAAGCCTTACCTGTCAGGTAGCTTGCGCCAATGATCGCGCGGGCTCGGCCACGTCGAGGATTTCCTCGCGGAGATCGGCGTCGATCGGACAGCTGTCGCGGACAGCGCGCCACGCACGCCAACGGGGCGCCTCAGCCAACCTATTCGGCCACAACAGCGACCGGGTTGTTCATTTTCGGAGGTACAGATATCCGCTGGAAATATCGATGTAACGGATGCCGTCGAGACCGGGAAAGGCGGTTTCCATGGCTTGCCGGAGATCGGCGCGATCTTTCGCTCCAGAGAAGACGCCCTTGGCCTTAACGAGATAGGCGATCGTCTCGTCGATCGCGGCGGGGCCTGTCGGCACACCGTGGCCGACGAGAATCAACTCGGCTGTCGGGTTCTCGCTCTTGATGTTGCGCATCGCCGCGATCCAACCGTCGAAGGCCGGTAGAGCGTCCACTGCCAAGCGGTTCTGGCCGATGAAGTGGTGCATGTTGTTGTAGACGAGGTCCTGGACGATCAGCGTCTTGAGTTCCGGCACCATCACGAGCAGCTGCACATCGGCTTCGCCGTCGGCCACTTTCTCGTAAACGAAGTCAAGTCCGATAAGCTTCTCCCTTGCGGGCAATACAGAGATGATCTTGCCTTGTTTCTCGGAGAGCTGCGGACCCAGGGCGCGGTACGGCGGAATGCCTTCCTTGAAGCCCTGATAGAGGTGCGAGCCTTGCGGGCCATTTATGTAGTTTTTGACCTCGGCGATGCTCGCGCTTGGCACGTCGCCCCATTCGCCGAGCCCGAGCCAATGATCGGGATGGGCATGGCTTACGATTAATCGGCGGATTGGTTTATTGAGCGAGCGCACATAGGCGATCGCTTCGCGCGCGTCGGGGACCGTCATCTGTGCGTCAATCACGACGAGGCCGTCGTTGGTCTCGATGACGTGCGTCGTCGATGCGCCGGGAGAAGACGCGTAAGTGTGAATTTTCGCCGCGCCGCGATCATTGACGATGACCTTGCCCTTCATACTCGAAATGTCGATGGGAGTGCCGAGTTGCGGGGCGGCGAAAACAGATGTGGCGGACACCGCACCCAGATAAAGCACGATCAAAGCACAACGTAGATTGCGACCGGCGCAATTAAGCGGCATGGCGTGACCTCCCTCATCGTCGGGGCCGACGCCCCGCGGATTTATCAACAGCCTAGACCATTTTTTGAACCGCGCCATGGCCGTCGAAACAGGTGGCGAGCCTCTGCGTCCGGAACGCCGCGGCGCGTAAGTTGCGGATTCGGCGCTGGTACGGGTCGACGTGAAGATGCGGTAGGAGCGCAAAGCCAACGGGTCTGGCCTTTGGTCGGCCCGATGACAGGCTCCGCGTGCGCACCTTTCCCCTTTTGTCGATCACGGCACCTCGGCGGTGCGCACGGCGGATCGATGGCTGAGCAAAATCGCGTGCGTTCGGGCCGCCTTTGCGCACCCTACGAAGCTACGAAGTCTTACGTGTCAGGCAGCTTTGGCCGACGAATCACGCGGCTCACGCCACGTCGAGGAGTTCCTCGCGGAGATCGGGCAAGCCGAGCGTCGTGCCGAGGAAACGGCGGCTGGGGACGAGCGAGCGGCGCGCCGCCCAGCTGTCGAGGCCGACCTGGAAGAGGGTCGGCAGCTGCTTGGGCTGGCGCAGCAGCGACATGAAAACGGCGCCGACATTGATGGTGCCGGTGCGCGTGGTGGCGACCATGGCAGCCGGTGGCAATGCGCGATGGGAGGGATCGGTGACGACCCGGAAAGCGGCGAACGGCAGGCGGTGCTCGGCGGCGAATCGCGCGGCGATGTGGGATTCCATGTCGACGGCGACGGCGCCGGTCTTTTCGTAGATGCTGCGCTTGTGCTCGGCGCTGGCGACCACGACATCGGAGCCCGCGAGATCCGCATGGCAGATATCCCGCAACGCCGCGCCGCCCAACACTTCGCGTCGATCTGCCGAATCACGGACGGTATCCACGAGCGACCGCGCCCAGCCAACATGACTCGGGTAACGGCCCTGCTCGGAGACCACGCTGCGGGCGACGACGCAGGCGCCTGGCTTGAGGTGCGGGGAGAGACCACCGGCGATGCCGAAGCTGATGATGCCCCGGCAGCCTTGCCGCGTTGCCTGTTCGAGTGCTCGCTTGAAGTAGAGATGCCCGGAGCCGCAGAGGACAGTAACGCCGGGACCGGCGACTATGCTTGCCTCGAACGCAAGCCCCGTCACTGCAACGAAGTGCGAATCAGCCAACTGGCCCAATTGTAGCCCCCAAACCGCGCCGCCACGGTGAGTCCCAAGCCCACATTCGTTAACTAGAGCATGTGATTGCTAGCTCTTCAAGGTTTACGATCAATAAGTTAGTAACCGTGACTTTCGAGTCACATGCCGGAGGCATTGACGGTGCCGCCGCCGGCGCCCAGCGCGCGATAACGGGCAAGCGCCCACAACGGGAAGAATCTCCGATAGCCGTGGTAGCGCAGGTAAAATACCCGCGGGAAACCGGTGGCGGTAAAGCGCGGCTCGGTCCAGAAGCCGTCGTCGTCCTGGGTCGCGATCAGATAGTCGATGCCGCGCGCGACGGCCGGATGATCCTTACGGCCGGCGGCCATGAGGCCGATCAGCGCCCAGGCCGTCTGTGAGGCGGTGCTCGGCGCCCGCTCGTAGCCATGGTAATCGAGCTTGTAGCTCGTGCCGTCTTCGCCCCAACCGCCGTCCGAATTCTGGATCGAAATGAGCCAGTCCGCGGCCTTGCGGACGAGATCGCTCGTCGGATCGATTCCCGCGATGCGCAGCGCGCACAGCACCGACCAGGTCCCGTAGATGTAGTTCATGCCCCAGCGACCGTACCAACTACCGTCGGCAAGCTGGGTGTCCCGCAGATAATTGATCGCGGCCTTGAGCTGAGGATTGACGTCGGGCTTTTCGCCGAGCTGGGCCAGCATGGAGACGCAACGCGCGGTGACATCCTCGGTCGGCGGATCGAGCAGCGCGCCGTGGTCCGCGAACGGGATGTTGTTGAGGTAGTAATAGATGTTGTCCGCATCGAAGGCCGCCCAGCCGCCGTTCCGGCTCAGAAGCCCTTCGATCCATTCGCGGGCGCGGGCGATCGGCTCATCGAAGGCCTTGGTCGGCGCAAGCCTGCGCATCCGATCGAGCGCCATCACCACGACGGCGGTGTCGTCGAGATCGGGATAGTGCGGGTTGGCATATTGGAAGGCCCAGCCGCCGGGACGAACGTGCGGCCGCTGCGTCGACCAGTCGCCTTTGACGTCGAGCACCTGTTTCGGCAGGAGCCACTGCAAGCCTCGCCCGACGCTCGCGGTCGCGGCGTCGTCGCCGACATCCAGCAAGGCATGGCAGGCGAGACCGGTGTCCCACACCGGCGAAACGCAGGGCTGGCAGTAGGCCTCCTTGTCGCCGATGACCACGAGCTTCTCGACCGACGCGCGCGCTATGGCCGCATCCGGATTGTCTTTCGGCACCCCCAGGACCTCGAACATCATCACGGTGTTCGCCATGGCCGGATAGATGGCGCCGAGACCATCCTCGCCGTTGAGGCGCTCGGTAACGAACGCGACCGCGCGCGAAATCGCCCGTTCGCGCATCGCCGTCGGAAAGTAGGGTTCGACGGCGCGCAGAACCACGTCGACCATGCGGAAGAACGCGAACCAACCCTTGCTCTGATGCGGCGCGCGCTCGGGCGGGCCGATCTTCTTCGGGTTCTCCAGGAACAGTTCGTCGATGGTGACGCCGCGGCGATTCTTCGCCCGCGGCTTGAGCGCCTGCAGCACGAGGAGGGGCACGAGCACGGTGCGGCCCCAGTACGATATCTTCGTGACGTGGAACGGAAACCAGCGCGGCAGCAGCATGATCTCGACCGGCATCACCGGAACGGCGTTCCAGCTCATGATGCCGAAGAGCGCGAGCAGCACGCGGGTGAACACGTTCGCCTGCTTGCCACCACCGCGCGCCAATATCGCCTCGCGGGCTCGCGCCATGTGCGGCGCGTCTGGCTTGTCGCCGATCATCTTGAGCGCGAAGTACGCCTTGACGCTCGCGCTCATGTCGAAGTCGCCTTCGGCAAATAGCGGCCAGCCGCCATGGGTGCCCTGCTGCCGGCGCAGGTAGACCGCGAATTTTTCCTCGAGCGCGGGATCGAGCGGCTCGTCGAGATAATGCTTGAGCAGCACGTATTCGGCCGGAATGGTGGAGTCGGCTTCAAGCTCGAATACCCAGTGCCCGTCGGGACGCTGACAGGAGAGGAGCGCCTGCGTTGCGGCCGAGATCGCGTCGTCGAGCGAGCGCTCGGCGCCAACCGGCAAGGCTGATCTCGGCTTGATTTCGAGTTGCATCCGCGTGAGCCCTCACATTGCCAGAACGAAATCGGCCGCACGGTTGCCCGAGCGTACCGCACTTTCGATGGTCGCCGGCAGGCCGGTATCCGTCCAGTCGCCGGCGAGCGCAAGATTGCGCCATTTTGTGCCGACACCGGGGCGGCGCGCGTTCTGCGCCGGGGTCGCCGCAAAGGTGGCGCGGCGCTCGCGCACGATCTGCCAGAGCGGCATCTCGTCGGCGATGCCTGTCGCGCGCTTCACATCGTCCCAGATCATCCGCGCAATCTCGTCCCGCTGATGCTGCAACAGGCGATCGGCCCCGCTGATCGTCACCGATATACGATCCTCGAACGCGAATATCCATTCGGCAACGCCGTTGACGACGCCGATCATCGGATCAAGGCGTGGCGGCGGCACGATGTTGAAATGGGCATTGATGATCGCGCGATACTCATCCGGCACCATCAACTCCGGGATGATTGATGTCGCCGCGTAAGCAGGCACCGCCACGATGGCGGCATCCTCCGGCCCGAGCGCGACCTCGCGATCACCGAAATCGAGTGCGGCGACGGCATTGCCCGCAAAGACGCAGCGGCGCAGCTGATCGCTGAGGTGGACGGTGACGCCACGGCTTTGGAGATGGGCGAGCGCCGGATCGACGAACGCCGCGCTCAACCCCTTCGGTGCAAGGTAGGGGCGGCATGCAGCGCCGCCCGCAGCGATGGTTTCGCGCACCACCGCGCGGGCGAGGCGTGACGATCCTTCGCTCGGATCGATGTTGAGCGTCGCCAGCAGAAAGGGCTTCACCACCTTTTCATACGCCGGACCACTGCACGCGACGACCTCCGCGAGCGGCCGGTCCGGCCCCGGCAACAACAGCCGCAGCAGCGGCAAGTAGTCCATCGCGCGCGTTCCCGGCGCGCGACGCTTGTCGTCGAACATCCACAGCGGAATGCGGCTCGTGCCGAGGTCGAGGATCCAGCGCTGGCCGTCGGCAAGGTCGATGAACGCGATCCGCGCCGCCGCCGCGCCGCGCACGAGGGACATCGCGCCGATATCGGCAAGGAACGCGAGCGCCGACGTGTTTCCCGACAGCAGGATATGCGTCCCGTTGTCGATGCGCATGCCGCTTGCGGCATCATCGTAGGAGCGGCAACGTCCGCCCGCTTGCGCGGTCGCCTCATGGACGACGGTCGCGACGCCGTGTTTGGCGAGGCGGACAGCGGCGGCAAGACCGGCGAGCCCGGCGCCGATGATGTGAACGGTGCGAGGCATCAGATGAAGGCGTGGCGCGCAACGATCCAGGCGATGCGCAGCTTGCTCGGGCGAACCCGCGTGCGCGGTGGAGCAAAGCCCTGCGAGACCATCTTCTCCAGCATGGCGCGGTAGACCTCGGCCATGATCCGGGGCGCGCGCACGGCGCGGCGCGGACACTCCGACATGATTTCGTCGGCCTTGTCGAAATGGCCGCGGGCGGCCTTCACGAGTTGCGCGCAGGCGACGTCGAGCGAGGGGCTCGCCAACGCCGCCTCAGGCTCCGTCGTCCCGATGCCGGCCTTCTCCAGCGCCTCGCGCGGAAGATAGAGTCGCCCGGCGCGGGCATCTTCGTCGAGATCGCGCAGAATATTGGTGAGCTGGAGGGCGCGGCCGAGATGATGGGCGAGCTGGCGGCCGGGCTTGGCGTCAAGACCGAACACCCGAATCGAGAGGCGGCCGACCGCGCTCGCCACGCGGTCGCAATAAATGTCGAGTTCGGCCCATGCCGGAGCACGGATGTCGGCCCGTACGTCCATCTCCATGCCGTCGATCACCGCCTGAAAATCCGCCTCGTTCAGTCCGAAGGCCGCGACCGGCGCTTGAAGATCATGCGTCCGCGCCGTCGAGCGCCCGGCATACAGCGATTTGATGTCGGCGCGCCACGCTTCGAGTTCGACAAGCCGCCCGTCGCGCGGGTCCGTCGAATCCGCAACATCATCGACCTGGCGGCAGAAGCTGTAGATCGCATACATGGCGTCGCGCTGCGCCGGCGGCAGAATGCGCATCGCCGTATAGAACGAGCTGCCGGCCGCCCGTTGGGAACTCTCGGTGCTCTGCGTCTGTGTCACACGTGCGCTCATGCATCCTTCGAGCGATGGGGCACGAATGCGATCCGCGCCAGCCGCGAAAACGATCCGACCACCACGCCCTTCAGCGCGCTTCCCATAACGCCGAACTTCGTCAAATGCACGTTGTCGCACAACGGATCGCGCGTCTCGATGAGGTGCACGATGCTCTGCGCCATCGCGGTGATGACGGCGACCTCGAGCGACAACCGGAAATCGCTGATCAAACCTGCGAAGGGCAGGCTCTCCTGCAGCAGCGTTTCGTTGCGATAGGCGAGATCATGCAGGCACAGCAGGAGCTCGGGCGTTGCTTCCTCTGCGCCAAGGTCGTCGATCCGCGCTCCGGTCGCCGCGAGCCCGTCAAGCGGCACATAGACGCGATCGAGATTGCAATAGTCGTCGCTGCAATCCTGGATGTGGTTGTTGATCTGCAGCGCTGCGCATAGCGCATCGGATGCCTGCCACGTCGATCGCGGTTCGCCGTGGACGTCGAGCACGAATCGGCCGACCGGCATCGCCGACAGCGTGCAGTAACCGATGAGATCATCCCAGTCGCGATAGCGGAGCTTGGTGACATCCATGCGAAATGCGGCAATGAGGTCCTGGGCGTGGCGCGTGGTGAGCCGATGCTCCTGGAGCACTTCGCGCAGATGTTCCGCGACCGGCTCGCCGGCGCGGCGTCCGAGCAGGGTGGCCTCAAGCGCGTCGAGATAGGCGAGCTTGTCGGTCGGCGCGAGGCTCGGGTGATCGGCGATGTCATCGGCGGTGCGGACGAATTCATAAAAGGCGAGGATCGGCGGGCGATGGCGCTCGGCGATCAAGAACGAAGCGACGGGGAAGTTTTCGTCCCGGTGTCCTTTTCCCGACCTCAGCTCCTCGGCGCTCGTCATTTCGCCCTCGCCGCTTGGAAGCGGCCCTTCCACAGGCCACCTTTTCCACGCATCGATTGCAGCGCGGATTGAATGGTAAATACGAGATAAGCCGCGGCGACGGCCGGCAGCGCGAGACCCCACAGCGGCGAGAGCCGGTAAAGCCGCAGCGTCGGCAGGAACAGCGCCGCCATGACGAGCCACGCAGCAAGAGCGGCGATCCTCGCGTCTCCCGACCCGAACAGCGCGATCGCGGGAGGCCCGAGAAACACCAACGCCATCCCGATGACCGTGCCCGCCAGCAACCACGGCGAATAGTGGAGCTGGGCGTAAGCGGACCGCGACACCATGCGTCCCACGTCGGCCCAGCCGGGATAGCCGCGGTTGCTCGCGACGCGGTCGGTCAGGCCGAGCCAGATCGGCCCTTTCGCCTTGAGGACGCCTGCGAGCGCGCAGTCATCGATCAGGGCATTGCGAATCGTCTCGATGCCGCCGGCCTCTTGCAATGTGGCGGCATGAATCAATGTGCAGCCTCCGGCCGCGGCCGCGGTCGCACGATCGCCGCGATTGACCCACGCAAACGGATACAGCATCTGGAAAAAGAATATGAATGCGGGGATGAGCGAACGCTCAGCGAGCGTGTCGCAGCGCAATTTGACCATGAACGAGGTCTGCACCAGCCCTTGATCCACGGCGTGGCCGACGAGCCACGACAGCACCTGCGGGGTGTAGACGATGTCGGCGTCGGTCAGCAGAAGAAATTCCGGCCGCTCCTCCGCCGTCATGACGACATCGATGCCCTGCCGCAGCGCCCACAGCTTGCCGGTCCAGCCATGCGGCAGCATCGCACCGGAAACGACCGTCAGACGGTCCTCGGCGCCCCACGCCGCCGCGGCCGCTCGCGCTGCCTCCGCGGTGCCGTCGGTCGAATTATCATCGACGAGGACAACCGAATACCGCCCGGCATAGTCCTGCTGAAGCAATGAGGCCAGGCATTCACCGATTCCCTCGGCCTCATCGCGCGCGGGAATCACCACCGTGACCCGCGGGGCGTCGTGCAACAGCGGCGGCCTCTCGTCGTCGCGCGCCGCGCAGCGCCAGAACCCGCCCCTGAAAAACGCCAGATACAGCCACACCGCTAAAATCAGAACCGCAATGATTTCAACGACCATGCTGTTGCGAGCCCTCACCCGTGCGCGACCGTCGCCTGCGCCAGGAACTATTGTAGCGTGAGACCTTTCGGCAATATAACGCCCCGACGAGACCGTTCGTCTCGCTATCCTACAATATCGGCCGGCCGAAATCGAAGCCAACGGGACTTGTCATGGCGGGGAATGATGTTGGCACGCAATTCGTTGCGCGCCTTAACGAAATCGCGGCGAGCACCGACGAACTGCTCGACCGTCTGTTGACCGCGGACAAAGTTCCCGGCGAGCGCGCGCGTCCGGCGCGGCTGCGTGACGCCATGCGCCACGCGACGCTGGGCGGCGGCAAGCGCTTTCGCCCTTTTCTGGTGGTCGAGAGCGCCGCGTTGTTCTCCGTGCCACGGGACCGCGCCCTGATGGCGGGTGCCGCGCTCGAGTGCGTGCACTGCTATTCGCTCGTGCATGATGATTTGCCGGCAATGGACAACGATGACCTGCGCCGCGGCCGGCCCACCGTCCACAAGGCGTTTGACGAAGCGACCGCCATCCTCGTCGGCGACAGCCTGCTCACCTTCGCCTTCGACATCTTGGCGCGCACCGAGACCCATCCCGACCCGGCGGTCAGGATCGTCCTCGTCCTCGAACTCGCGCGGGCCGCGGGCTTTGGCGGCATGGCCGGCGGCCAAATGCTCGACCTCGCGGCCGAGGGGCGCTTTGCCGCCAGCCCACCACGACTGGGTCTCGCCGACGTCGAGGAATTGCAGGCGATGAAGACCGGCGCGCTGTTGCGGTACGGCTGTCTCGCCGGCGCGATCCTCGGCGGCGCCGATGCGCAGCGGCGCGCCGCGCTTGACCAATTCGGCGCCATCATCGGCGAGGCGTTCCAGATCGCCGACGATATTCTCGATGTCGAGGGGGACGCCGCGACCGTCGGCAAGGCCACCCACAAGGATGCGGACGCCCACAAGGCAACCGTGGTCGGGATTCTCGGGGTCGCCAGGGCGAAGGAGAAGCTGTTCGGGCTGATCACGGAGGCGGAGACGACGCTGGCGCCGTTCGGGTCCGACGCTGCTCTGCTCAAGGCTGCCGCGCGCTTTGTCGCGGAACGGCGCGCGTAATTCGCACCGCTAAGACGCGCTAACAATTGACTTCGGCCGTCCCGATGCGTATTTCAGCGAAGGCCGATCGGACTTCGTCCGCCGGCCCCTAATATCAACCTTTCAGACGAGCAGATGGGCAGTACCCTCTTTGGCGAGGCGATTGCGGTCATTGCGGCCGCATTGGCAGCGCCAGCACAGATCAAATCCGATCGCGGCGATGACGGCCGCGGGAGCATCTGCATCTAGCCGATTGCTCGCGCCCACCGCCTGTCGCGACACGCGCAAGTGAGGTGGGCAGTGTTCGTAAAGACCCGACAATTTGCGATCGCGCGCCGGCGCCATGTGGCGTCCGCCCCGCTCGCACTCCCCCCTGCAAACGACAATCACGTTCGGGCTGTGTCACAGCCGCGACGCCGTCCGCTGGCATGCCATTGGCGCCTGACGGCGGATGGCCGGCTCGAATGCCGCTGGCAGATCGACCTAGCTGCGGCTGAGGAGCCGGACTTATGTTGGCGCGAGCGCGCGTGGCGGGCTCGTGACAATCACCTCCCCCTGGAGGGGGGAGGTCGGACCGCGTCAGCGGTCCGGGAGGGGGTGACAGCCGTGCAACATAATCTGCGTCGCATCTGTTGCACCGCTGTCACCCCACCCCGGACCGCCCTCGGCGGTCCGACCCTACCCCACCAGGGGAGGGTGAAGCGTGCCGCATGACATGAAGACGGAGTCGAGATCTCATCATGGACGAACAGCCTAGTTGTCCCGTTGCGCGCCCCATAGGCGCAGCAGCGGGAACCCCTCCGGGGATCAAAACCGACATTTCAACGGCCGCGATCTGCGCCGGCCGAGGAGTCAAGGGCAACTAGGTCCGGCTCGCCTCGGTGCCGGGGATCAGCGGTACGGAGGTGAGCCATGAACGTAAAACTCAGCTATCCGAAGCTCCGCGACGGCAATGGCGCGGGCCGCTCGCTCGATCGGGAGAAGGCGCTCTCGGCACGGGCGGCAAAGCTCGCGAGCCACGGTCTCGACGAGACGCTGAAGAGTCTTGCCGCGAGTCTCGACGGCCTCGACGAGGCCGACGCTACCGAGCGCCTCGAGCGCGACGGGCCGAACGAGGTCGCCCACGAGAAGCCGCCGCACTGGATCATTCAGCTTCTCTCCGCCTTCAAGAACCCGTTCATCATCGTCCTCGTCACGCTGGCGATCATTCAATACGTCAGCAGCCCCGACGATCCGCGGCCGATCATCATCATCAGCGTCATGGTCGCGATCAGCGTCGGCCTGCAGTTCTGGCAGGAGTATCGCTCCGCGCTCGCCGCCGAGAAGCTGAAAGCGCTGGTCCGCACCACGGCGACCGTGCTGCGCCGCGAGGACGGCCAGTCGCGGGCGCGCGAAGTGCCGATCCGCGAACTCGTTCCCGGCGACATCGTGCGGCTCTCGGCCGGCGACCTCGTGCCGGCGGATGTACGGCTGATGTCCTCGCGCGACCTCTTCGTAAGCCAGGCTGCTCTCACCGGCGAGGCGCTGCCGGTCGAGAAATACGACACGCTCGGCTCCGTCGCGGTGAAATCGGCCGCCGGCGCGACGTCGGAGGCGGGCCAGCTCGATCAATCCAACATCTGTTTTCTCGGCACCAACGTGGTGAGCGGCACCGCGACGGCGCTCGTCGTCGCGACCGGTCCGCAGACCTATTTCGGCTCGCTGGCGCGATCGATCGTCGGCAAGCGCGCCGAGACGAGCTTCGACCGCGGCGTCAAGAGCGTGAGCTGGGTGCTGATCCGCTTCATGCTGGTGATGGTGCCGATCGTCTTCGTGATCAACGTCCTCACGAAGGGCGACTGGCTGCAGGCCTTCCTGTTCGCCGTCTCGGTCGCGGTCGGGCTCACGCCGGAAATGCTGCCGATGCTCGTCAGCGCCAACCTCGCCAAGGGCGCGATCGCGATGGCACGCCAGAAGGTCGTGGTGAAGCGCCTCAATGCCATTCAGAACCTGGGCGCGATGGACGTGCTCTGCACCGACAAGACCGGCACGCTCACCCAGGACCGCATCATCCTCGAGCACCACGTCGACATCTCGGGGGAGGAGAACGAGCGGGTTCTCCGGCTCGCCTGGCTCAACAGCTACCACCAGAGCGGCCTCAAGAACCTGCTCGATGTCGCAGTGATAAAGTTCGCCGCGGAGCAGCGGGCGGCGCCGGTGCTAAAGAAGATCGATGAACTGCCGTTCGATTTCGCGCGGCGGCGCATGTCCGTCATCGTGCAGGACACCGACGGCAGTCATATGCTCGTCTGCAAGGGCGCGGTCGAAGAGACGCTCGGCATTTCCGCGTATACGCAGGAGGGCGACGAACGGGTGCAGCTCGACGACGCCAAGCGGCGCGCGCTCATGGCGATGACCCGCGACTACAACGAGGACGGTTTCCGCGTCATCGCCGTCGCGACGCGCACGTTCCCGCCCGGCGCCACCAAAGACCATTACGCCATGAGCGACGAGGACGAGCTTGTCGTGCAGGGCTTCCTCGCCTTCCTCGATCCGCCCAAGGAGACCGCCGGTCCCGCCATCGCCGCGCTCCGGGAGCACGGCATCGCAGTCAAGATTCTGACCGGCGACAACATGGTGGTAACCCGCAAGATCTGCCGCGAGGTCGGTCTCGACGTCGGCGAGCCGGTGCTGGGGCGCGACACCGAGGACCTCGACGATGCGGCGTTTCGTGCCCTCGTCGATCGCACGACCGTTTTTGCGAAGGTGTCGCCGCTGCAGAAAGCGCGCATCATCAGGACGCTGCAAGCGAACGGCCACACCGTCGGCTTCCTCGGCGACGGCATCAACGATGCTGCAGCGCTGCGGGAGGCCGACGTCGGCATTTCGGTCGACACTGCCGCGGACATCGCCAAGGAGTCCGCCGACATCATCCTCTTGGAGAAGAGTTTGCTGGTGCTCGAAAACGGCGTGCTGCAGGGCCGGCAGACCTTCGGCAACATCATCAAGTATCTGAAGATGACGGCGAGCTCGAACTTCGGCAACGTCTTCAGCGTGCTGGTGGCGAGCGCGTTCCTGCCGTTCCTGCCGATGCTGCCGCTGCACCTGATGATTCTCGACCTGCTCTATCACGTCTCCCAGCTGTCGATCCCGTGGGACCGCCTGGACGCGGACTACCTGCGGACGCCGCGCAAGTGGGAGGCGGGCGATATCGCCCGGTTCATGGTCTATGTCGGCCCGACCAGCTCGGTGTTCGATATCACGACGTTCTGCCTGATGTGGTTCGTGTTCGGCGCGAACGGCCCGGAGCACCAATCGCTGTTCCAGTCGGGCTGGTTCGTCGAAAGCCTGCTGTCGCAGACGCTGATCGTGCACATGATCCGCACCCAGAAGATTCCGTTCATCCAGAGCACCGCGGCGCCGCCGGTGCTGATCCTCACCGCGGTCATCATCGCGATCGGCATCTTCATTCCGTTCTCGCCGCTCGGCGCGAGCGTCGGCCTGCAGCCGTTGCCGCTCGCCTATTTCCCGTGGCTCGTCGCGACGCTCATCGCCTACTGCGCGCTGACCCAGTTCATCAAGACGATCTACATCCGCAAGTTTGCGAAGTGGCTGTGACCCGAGTTGGCGAGGCCGGCACTGCCCGCATGGCGCGCCGGCGCAATCGGGTTTTGACGTTCCTTCCGTCTCCGCGCTATGTCGAGTGGCGCTGGGTCAGCATTGCGCGGAGAGAACTAATGCCCGTCGTGTCCATGACGGTTAACGGCAAGCCGGTGCGCGGCGAGGTCGAGGGGCGCACGCTGCTGGTGCAGTTCCTGCGCGACCATCTGCGGCTGACCGGCACCCATGTCGGCTGTGACACCAGCCAATGCGGCTGCTGCACGGTGCAGGTCGACGGCTGCGCCATCAAATCCTGCACCGCGCTCGCGGTCGCACTCGACGGCGCCCAGGTGACCACCATCGAGGGGCTCGCCAAGAACGGCCAGCTGCACCCGATGCAGGAGGCCTTTCACGAGCACCATGCGCTGCAATGCGGCTTCTGCACGCCCGGCATGATCATGTCGGCAATCGACATGGTGCGGCGCAAGGGCTTCGATCTCGACGAACGCACGGTGCGCAAGCAGCTCGAAGGCAACATCTGCCGCTGCACGGGTTATCACAACATCGTCAAGGCGATTCAGGCCGGCGCCGCCGCCATGAAGGGAAACTGAATGCACGATTTCGCCTACCACCGTCCGGCGAGCCTCGAAGCGGCGGTGCGGCTCACGGCCGCGATCGACGATGCCAAGGTGCTGGCGGGCGGCATGAGCCTGCTGCCGACGCTGAAGCAGCGGCTGGCGAGTCATTCCGATCTCGTCGATCTCGCGGCGGTGCGCTCTCTCGCCGGCATCAAGCGCGAGGGCGATGAGTTGGTCGTCGGCGCGATGACGCGGCACGTCGACGTGGCGGAAACAGCGGAGGTCGAGGCGGCGATCCCGGCGCTTGCGGCGCTCGCCGACGGCATCGGCGATCCGCTGGTGCGCAATCGCGGCACCATCGGCGGTTCGATTGCGAATGCCGATCCTGCCGCCGACTATCCGGCAAGTGTGCTCGGCCTTGGCGCAACCATCGTAACCAACCAGCGCCGCATCGCCGGCGACGATTTTTTTAAAGGCCTGTTCGAGACCGCGCTCGCGCCCGGCGAGATCATCGCGGCCGTCCGTTTCCCGATCCCTGAGCGCGCCCGCTATGCAAAATTTCCGAACCCGGCCTCGCGCTTTGCGATCGTCGGCGTGTTCGTCGCCAAGACCGCGGGCGGCGTCCGGGTCGCGGTCACCGGCGCCGGCCCCTGCGTGTTCAGGCTGGGCGCGGCGGAAGAGCGCCTCGCGCAACGCTTTGCGCCGGAGTCGCTCGACGGCCTCGCCGTGAGTCCCAATGATCTCAGCAGTGACATTCACGCGAGCGCCGAATATCGCGCCCACGTGATCGTGGTGATGGCGAAGCGCGCGGTCGCGCGCGCCACGAGCTGACGGGCCGGAATGATGGACGACAAACCGACAAGCTCCCGCATCGGCCAGCCGGTCCGCCGGCTCGAGGACCTGCGGCTCATCACCGGCAACGGAACTTATTCCGACGACGTCAATCTGCCCGAGCAGGTCTATGCAGTGATGGTGCGCTCGCCGCACGCCCATGCACGCATCCGCTCGATCGATGTTTCCGCGGCGCTCGCGGTGCCGCGCGTCATCGCCGTACTCACGGGCCGCGATTACGAAAACGACGGTCATCAGCCTATTCCCCACAAAGTGTGGTCGCAGCATCCCGCCGAGCTGATGCTGCGCGAGCGCAACGGCTTCAAGACGTTCACGGCGGCGCACTATCCGTTGGCGGCCGACAAGGTGCGGTTCGTCGGCGAGGCTGTCGCGATGGTGATTGCCGAGACCGTCGCCGCCGCCAAGGATGGCGTTGACCTCGTCGAGATCGACTACGAAGCGCTGCCGGCCGTCACCGACACGCTCGCGGCGGGGGAGCCTGATGCGCCGCGCCTCTTCGAGGAGGCGGGCTCCAACGTCGTAGTCGATGGCGAGCTCGGCGATTTCGCCGCGACAGAGGCGGCCTTCGCGCGCGCCACCCATGTGGTGAAGTTCGAGACCTGGGTGCAGCGCATCACCGGCGTCCCGATGGAACCGCGTGCCGCCGTCTGTGAGTACGACGAGGACACCGGGCGCTACACGCTCTACGCCGGCAGCGGCGGCGCCTGGCGGCTCAAGGATGACCTTGCCACCATGCTTGCGGTGCCCGCGAACGATGTGCGTGTCATCATGCGCGAGGTCGGCGGCAACTTCGGCACGCGCGGCATGATCTACGCCGAATTCGCGCTCGTCGCGTGGGCCGCGCGTCGCGTCGGCCTGCCGGTCAAATGGACTTCGGATCGCCACGAGTCTTTCTTGACCGACTACCAGGCGCGCGATCTTGCGGTGACTGCCGAACTTGCGCTCGACGCCGAGGGCAATTTCCTCGCCATGCGCGGCTCCAACATCAGCAATGCCGGCGCCCATACGACGAACTACTCGCCCTTGCAAAAGGGCGTCGAGATCATGACCACGATCTATCGGGTGCCGGCGGCCTATTTCCGCGCCCGCGCGGTGCTGAGCAACACCTCGCCGACGCGGCCTTATCGCAGCGCCGGTCGACCGGAAGTCATGTTCGTAATGGAGCGGCTGATCGACATCGCCTGCCGCGAGCACGCCTTCGACCGCGTCGAGATCAGGCGGCGCAATCTCGTGCGCGAGGACGAGTTTCCTTACAAGAACGCGTTCGGCATGATCTACGACAGCGGCGCCTATCACCGCACCATGGATTGGGCGCTGCGCATGGGCGACTGGGCGGGCTTTGCCGAGCGCCGCGCCGCCGCCCGCGGCCGCGCCCGCTATCGCGGCATCGCTGTCGCCAACTATCTCGACACCGCGACCGGCGTTGCCCGCGAGCGCACCGAAATGACGGTCCATCCCGACGGCTGGATCGACGTCGTCATCGGCACCGTCAGCCAAGGTCAGGGTCACGAGACGAGCTTCGCGCAGCTCGTCAACGAATGGTACGACGTGCCGATCGAGCGGGTGCGCATCATCACCCATGACACCGACATCGTGAAGTTCGGCGGCGGCGCCCATTCGGGCCGCGGCATGCGGCTCGCGAGCCAGATCATGTGGAAGGCGACGAACGAGATCATCGCCAAAGGCAAGCGCGTCGCCGGCCTGCTCCTGCAGGCAAAGCCCGAGGCGATCGAATTCAAGGACGGCCGCTACACCGTGAGCGGCGGCACCCAGGGCATCGATCAATTCATCGATCAGTTCGAGGTCGCGGCCGCCATGCTTCGCCGCACCGACCTGCCCGAGGAATTGCGCGGCCCGCTCGCCGCGACCTGCGACGAGGTGGTGCCGGAGGCGAGCTTCCCGTTCGGCTCCCATGTCTGCGAGGTTGAGATCGATCCCGATCTCGGCACGCTGGAGATCGTCAAATACTCCGCAGTCGATGACGTGGGCCGCGCCGTGAACCCGCTCATCATCCACGGCCAGACCCACGGCGGCATCGTGCAGGGCGTCGGCCAGGCGCTGCTCGAACAGTGCTTCTACGACGCCCGCACCGGGCAATTGCTGTCGGCGTCGTTCATGGATTACGCCATGCCGCGGGCCGACGTGTTTCCGTTCTTCGATACCGGCATCAGCGAAGTGCCGAGCCCGACCCATCCGCTCGGCATTCGCCCGGCCGGCGAAGGCGGCACCACGCCCGCGCTCGCGGTCGTGATCAACGCCATCGTCGATGCCTTGCGCGAGTTCGGCGTCGAGCACGTCGAGATGCCGGCGACGCCCGAGCGTATCTGGCGCGCCATTCGCCGCATGCCCGCCCGCCCCCACACCCTCGAACTGAGCTGAGGTCTCCCATGCCGATGATATTGCGCGCTTCGCCCACCTCCCCCTTCGCCCGCAAGGCGCGGATGGCGGCGCTCCGCCTCAAGCTCGCCGACAAGGTCGAGGTGGTGTGGGCCGACCCCACCAACCCCGACGACGCGCTGCGCAAGGAAAACCCGCTGGGGAAGATCCCGACGCTCATCACGACGGACGGCGTTGCGATCTATGACAGCCGCGTCATCCTGGAATATCTCGACCATCTCGCCGGCGGCGGCATCATCATCCCGGACGGCTGGCCGGCGCGGCTCGACGTGCTGACCGCCCAGGCGCTGTGCGACGGCGTCATGGATGCCGGCATCCTGATCGTCTACGAGGCGCGACATCGGCCGGAGGCGATCCACCATCCGCCCTGGCTCGACTACCAGCGCGGCAAGATGGTGCGCGGGCTTACGGTATTCGCCAATAAGCCGCCCGATCCGACGCACTTCAACGTCGCTACCATCGCGGCTGCCTGCATGCTCGGCCACATCGACGTCCGCAAGCAGGTGGACTGGCGCAAGGATTTCGCGACGCTCGTCCCCTGGCTCGACACCTTCCGTGCGACCCACAAAGAGTTCGACGCCACGGCGCCGATCTGAGGTCTATTCGCTTGATTAAGCTAGCGTTTCCAGCCCAACCGCAATCGATATAAAGAAATCCTTATATCTTGTTGCGGTGACCCAGCAGCCTTGCTATAGGCTCGGCCCACGTTCCGCGTTTTCGAAAAGGATTGCCATGTCCACAGCCAAGACCAAGCCCGCATCCGCCAAGGCCGCCGCGCACGATTACGTCGTCAAGGACATCGGCCTTGCCGATTGGGGCCGCAAGGAGATGGCGATCGCCGAGACCGAGATGCCGGGCCTCATGGCGACGCGCGAGGAGTTCGGCCCGGAGCAGCCGTTGCGCGGTGCTCGCGTTGCCGGATCGCTGCACATGACGATCCAGACCGCGGTGCTCATCGAGACATTGGCCGCCTTGGGCGCCGACGTGCGTTGGGCGTCCTGCAACATCTATTCGACCCAGGACCATGCTGCCGCCGCCGTTGCGGCCGCCGGCATTCCGGTGTTCGCCATCAAGGGCGAAAGCCTCGAGGACTACTGGGACTACACCCACCGCATCTTCGAATGGTCGGACGGCGGTACGCCCAACATGATCCTGGACGACGGCGGCGACGCGACGCTCCTCGTCCATCTCGGTCTGCGCGCTGAAAAAGGCGACACCGGCGCCATCAGCAAGCCAACGAACGAGGAAGAAGAAATCCTGTTCGCCGCGATCCACAAGCGGCTCAACGAGAAGCCCGGCTGGTACACCAAGAATGCCGAAGCGATCCGCGGTGTCTCGGAAGAGACGACGACTGGCGTTCATCGGCTGTACGAGATGCAGAAGAAGGGCACGCTGCTGTGGCCCGCGATCAACGTCAACGACAGCGTTACCAAGTCGAAGTTCGATAACCTCTACGGCTGCCGCGAATCCCTCGTCGACGGCATCCGCCGCGGCACCGACGTGATGATGGCCGGCAAGGTCGCGATGGTGGCAGGCTTCGGCGACGTCGGCAAAGGCTCGGCCGCCTCGCTGCGCCAGGCCGGCTGCCGCGTCATGGTTGCCGAGATCGATCCGATCTGCGCGCTGCAGGCGGCGATGGAGGGCTACGAAGTCATCACCATGGAGGACGCAGCGCCGCGCGCCGACATCTTCGTCACCGCGACCGGCAACCTCGACGTCATCACCGTCGATCACATGCGCAAGATGAAAGACCGGGCCGTCGTCTGCAACATCGGCCACTTCGACAGCGAGATCCAGGTCGCCGCGCTCAAGAACTTCCGCTGGCACAACGTCAAGCCGCAGGTCGACGAAGTCGAGTTCCCGGACGGCAAGCGCATCATCCTGCTGTCGGAAGGACGGCTCGTGAACCTCGGCAACGCCATGGGCCATCCGAGCTTCGTGATGTCGGCCTCGTTCACAAACCAGACGCTCGCGCAGATCGAGCTGTGGACCAATCCGGGCAAGTACGAGAAGAAGGTCTACACGCTGCCGAAGCACCTCGACGAAAAGGTCGCGCGGCTCCATCTCGACAAGATCGGCGCCAAGCTCACCAAGATGAGCCCGAAGCAGTCGACCTACATCGGCGTGCCGGTCAACGGTCCGTACAAGCCGGATCATTACCGGTATTGACCAAAGCTGGACAGGACGCGCGTCTAGGTTGTGAAGGGCGACTTTTGCCAAGGGTTGAACCTAGCCGCACGTGCGCGCGACAAATTCCCGCAATGCGAGCTATTGACGCATCTTGCAACCTGTGTAATATGCTCGTCAGCATCCTTTGGAGGGAGGCGACTATGCGGAGGTTTATTGTTACCGGCGCGATCGTCCTGGGCCTTGCGGCATGCTTCATGTCGGGGGCGATTTTCGTAACGCTAGAGACCTCGGTTGCGGCGCAGGCCGGCCCGAGCCCGTAGGGACGGATACTTATTTTCCAAAATTGCACTTCGACGCCGTCTCTTTCTTAGCGTGTGCGCCGGATTTGTCCGCGCACGAGCAAAAGTGATTTTCCCATGTCGCTTCTTCCGGAGAACGACCAAGAGAGAAGCTTGGCCCTTCAAGAGAGAAGTTTGAAGGTCACCAACAGAGCCAACTGGTTGCTTCTCAAAATCGTTCTAATTAATTTAGCTCTTTACTTCGCGATCGCGGAGTTGGTTGGTTTCAATGCCCTACCTGGAGATCCGATATATCCTACATTTGTTCTATTTTTGTCGTTCGCGTTCTCCATAGGAAACCTCCTCATCGTCGGACTCCGCGAACAAATTGATTTGGGGGCGATTAACAACAAATGGGTGAAAAAAATCGGGGTGACGCCGGTGATGGCAATTGTGGCCGTTCTAATTTCTATTTTGGCAGGTTTTACTCCGCTCGCGAATCTTATTTTGCCGGCCAAAGGCCTTAATTTTATGATGGCGAACGTTCTGCTGACCTGCAATGAAGCGGATAAGCGGTTTGCTCCACAAGCAAGCGCCTTGCTGGTCATGATCAACTCTGACAAGGAGTGGTATATCAAAGAGGTTAACAATCATTTGGGCGGAATTCCGAGTAGCTATACGTAAATGGTCCAAGGGTATTTCGCTAGGTTATGTGGATCCGAATACCCACAGAAGTTCGACATTGATTTTGTTAAGAAAAACAATCAAGATCCGCGATATAAATTACTGAAATCATTTGCTGACCAAGGTCAGTTCGGATCCGAAGGCCTACAGGATGCTATGTCAACAGATGAGAAATGGACCGCGTATACTGTCAGGATTAGAGCTCCGCGTGAGGACACTCCGATTCCCATTCCCACGGTCTATGAAGAGCATCATTCCACAAGACTTTTCCTCATCGTCAGAAACCCCCAAGTCGGCAAAGATCCTGCTGTTGCTGCGGTTAACGACGCCGCCGGTCAAACGACAGCGCGAGACCAGTTGTCTCCCCGCGTGCTGAGCCTCTCAACTTTGATTAAAGTTGAAATAGTGCCTCATAGGCCGAATGGCCCGTCCGGCACAACCGAAGTCGGCGTCCAAACATTTTATGATGGTAGCAAACACATTTGTTGGACAATCGGAGCCTGATTGAATTGTGTGGAGCCTCAGACTAATTGCTTTAATCATCATGAGTGCGTGCGCTTGCCGGCCATTATCTGCAGGTCAAGCTCCTAGCACTTGCGGCGATATATCATCGCAGGATTTCCTGAGATGCGTCGGGGAAGGGATCGATGATGCTCGATCTAAACGCGAGGATAGACTTAGTCCGCAACTGCGAGACGTTCTCATCTATATGGCTCAAACGGAGGATTATGCGGGCGCCATAGGCGATATCGACAAAATCAAGACATGGTCGAGCGAACTGAAACGCCGCGATCCGGTGGCGAATAGCGAAGCTATTGGTGCTCTCGATAACGCGATAGCCTCCTACAAAGATGAACTCCGTCCGTCCGTCTCCACGCGAGCTGCGGCAAGAGAAGCCTTAAAAGCTGGCAGAGAGGCTGTAAGTGTTGCAAATGCCACCCTGCCTACTCCCAAGGCAGATACAAACATTTATCCCCTATTTGTGCGACGCAAGCTTGCGTTCTTGGGTTCTAATA
>CAWBDV010000025.1:0-78382 GCA_963787675.1 uncultured Alphaproteobacteria bacterium
ATACGCGATGCCTGTGATGGAGACGACAAAGAGCGCATTAAGTTCATCACGGCCTATGCCGGCTTGGTCGAGCGCTTCATTGATGGCGCGCTCCCCGAGCTCTACTGCTGCTGAAAGCCAGGCGCTGTTCGCCTCGCCCCATGAGGCAAAACGCGAATAGCGATCAAACGGATATGCGAGATAGCGGTGGTCTACCCCTAATCGGGAATGAAAGCGCTCAAGCAGTTCGGGACTCTTAAGCTTCTCGCCCCAATAATCTTTGAGTGCGGCGGTAATGTCCTGCTGAGCAAACCGGTGCTCGGGCATGGCGCTGGCAACCGCGGCGATTCTCATGATTGCCTCGATCTCGAAGAATGTCTTTGGTGGCCCATTTGTCGCCTCATAAAAACGTGTGTGGACACTATGCTGCTCGCGGTCTCATGGCCTCTGGCCGCGACAACCTCTGCGGCGCAACCTGCTGAGAACTAAATCGATCCGATCACCCTGCGCGCGATTCCGAGCGCTTCGGACCAAAAGCCTGGAGAGGAGTGAATCTGCTCCACCGTTCGCTCAATGGCGGAGATAAAGCGATCGAGCTGCTCATCGCTGATTATGAGCGGGGGTGATACCTTCAACGCCATCAAATTATTACCGCAGACCTGCGTGAGCACCTGATGGTCACTGAACATTCGCATCACGACCATCTGACCAAAAACGGCGGGATGTATTCGGGCAAATGCTTCGAAAGCAATCCGCAATTTGAGCGAACGCGGGGGCTTGAACTCTATTGCATTCAGTAGTCCGAGCCCGCGAATCTCGCTTATCATCTCGTATTTGGCGAGCCTCTCCGTCAGCTGCTGGCGGAGATAGTCACCCTTCGATGCCGCCCTGGGGCCGAGCCCCTCCTGTTCCAGGACGTCCAAAGTCGCAAGAGCGGCCGTCATCGCGAGACTGTTTTCGCTGAAGGTGGACGTATGAACGAAGGCGCGCCTAAGCGATCCATAGACCGACCGACTGATTTCATCCGACATCAGCACGGCGCTACAGGGGACCAAACCGCCGCTGAGCGCTTTGGCCAACACGATCATATCCGGCTCGACGCCGAAGTGGTTCGCGGCACAGAAGGCACCCGTTCGGTAGAGGCCGGTCTGAACCTCATCGAGGACAAACAACGTTCCGTAGCGGCGACAAAGGTCCTGCACAGTGGACAGGTATCTTGAGTCAGGGACGATAACGCCGGCCTCGCTCTGAATCGGCTCCACGACGAAGGCCGCGAAGCTTCTGGTGGCCAGCTTGGGCTCCAATGCCTCCAGTTCACCAAATGCGACGAACTCCGTATCGGGCAACAGGGCGCCGAATCCCTCCTTCCAGAAGGTGTTGGACATGAGGGAAAGCGCGCCGCATGTCAGCCCGTGGAAGCCTCCGCTCGCACAAAGAATGCCTGGCCGCTTGGTGTGCGCACGGGCAAATTTAATCGCCGCCTCGACCCCTTCGCTCCCTGAGCATGCAAAGAAAGCTCTAGATACACGACCACCGGCTAAATCGCAGAGCCGAGCGGCAAGAGTTCCCGCAAGATCCGCGACATGGCTTTGCAGCATCGCAGGACCTTCACGATCGAGCTCCTCCTTAAGGTCCTGCACGATCCTGGGATGGTTATGTCCTACATTGTGGACGCAATACCCGGAATTGAAATCCAGAATAGTTCGCCCATCCGACGTATGCAGATCCGCGCCTGTGCAGCGGACGTAATCGACGTTCATCTGCAGGACGTCCAGAAGCCTCACCCACTGAGGATTTACGTACTGCTCGTAAAGTGTCGTGCCGGTATTCTGTCGAACCGCTTGCAGCATAAACGCCCCCGTAGCTGCCAGCCTTAGATGGCTGACCCGATCATTCCTCTATATGTTTAGCCATCGGCCAGGTGAGTTACCTGATTTAGCGGCCAGCTTGCTTTTCCATTTTTGCGAGCAATTCTTGAATGACCAACCGACGCGATTTGTCCCAGATCGGCCGGTCCGGATGCGCAGGCAACGTCAGTGCGCGTCGGAGGACCTGACCTGCCTCCGGGTATTCGCCCTGTTGAAACAAAAAATCGCCGTAGAAGTAGTTTGCGTCTAGCCCGTTGGGCGCGTTCTTTACCGCTTCCTGAAGATATTTGCGTGCCTTCGCCTTGTCTCCGAAGCCCAGAGGAAATCCCGGCACGCGGTAATACAGCACGCCAAGGCTCGTGGGCGCGCCAGCGTCATCTGCAACGGGGTCGCTTTTTTCAACCTGCTCGAGAACGTCGCGAGCGGCCATCGCCATCCGCAGTGCCTTAATGGGGCTGCTGTTTTCATTGGCCATCGACGCCTGTTCGCTGATGATGATGCCGACCCAGATCACGACCTCAGGCGCGTTCTGATATTTTTTAGCCAAGGCCGAGGCCTGCTCAGCGAGCGCGGCCATCTGCTTCTCCTGCTCATCGAGACCGTCAACCTCGAACTTGATACGCTCCCAATCCCGCGACAAACGCAGGATATCGGATCTCATGGCGGGGTTACTCGCGGCGAAGATATCAGTAGGCGCGGTGAAGATTAGGACCGTCACCACGAATGCAATTGCCAATGTCCATCGTGAACGCATTAGATGCCCCCCTGTGAATTCAGTGACAGAACTGCCTTTGCTTTGAGATCACTCTTTGCCAGCGCTGAGTCGACCAACCGCGGCAGTAGCGCATTCAGTCGAACGAACACCGACTCCGGAAACCCAACGAAGACGTCCTTCCGCTTTTGTTTGATGGCGTCGGTAATGGCCGCCGCAACAAGCGCAGCGCTGTCGACGTTCATCTTGGTGACCTGGATGTATTTCTCGACTTCCGGTGTTAGGAACGCGGTTTTCACCGCACGAGGCGAAATATGCGTCACCGTAATCGCGGTACCCGCGAGTTCTCGCCGCAGCGCCTCACTGAATGCATGTAAGCCCGCTTTTGCGCTTGAATAAGTTGCAAAGTATGCCAAAGGAATTGACCCCATAATCGAACCGACATTGACGACCTGCCCACTCTTCCGCTCTCTCATCGCTGGGAGACATGCTTGGCAGAGGGAAACGGGTGCGACGACGTTGATCATGTAGCCACGGTGGAGCTCATCAAGCCGTTGTTTTTCAAGTGGACCGAAATATTGCACCCCGGCCATGTTGATCAAAATGTCCGGCCGGACGATGACTGACTGAGCGGCCGCAATCCCTTCGAGGGTCGAAAGGTCGCTTCTGATGTGCGTTACTTTGTCGGGGACTTCGTCGCTTCGAGACAAAATGGTGACTTGGGCGCCATCGCGCTGGAACTGCGCTGCAACAAGCGAGCCGATTCCGCCGGACCCGCCAGTCATGACGATTGTCCTATTTTGAAGGCAATTCATCTTTTCAGCTCGCCGGCTCAGATACGGGCGACGCGGCAAATTCCGTTGCGCGGTCGCGCCGATCATCGATATCGCGAAAAATGTCGCCGTAGAGTTTGTAGAAGTCTCGAGTGGCGTCGATCACTATCCGCAATTGGCTTGGATCAAGTTGGCCAACCAGGTCCTCGAACAACCTCGTGTGGCTGATATCGAGTTCACTGTGCGTCGTCAGATACTTGAACCCGGCGACGGAATTGGTTTGCATACGCCTCTGCAATGACGCGACGGCCTTGCTCGCAAGGGCGACCGACATGCCTTCCAAAACGTGGACCATCCCCAACATGGCGAATGGCGATACATGGTCGATCAGGTAGTAGGCGTGGCCAACCATGACGCGGCATGGCGTTCTTGGTGTTGCCAGACGCACAGCTTCGGCGTCTCCGCCCAGTGCGTAAATATCGTCGAGAATCCATTCCTCGTGCCCGCGTTCCTCGACGATGTATTCGATTAGTGCTGACTGATGCGAGGGATGCTCGGGGCCGCATCGGGCGACCGCGAGGGCGAGAAGCGGCACTGTGTGTTTGACGTGATGATAGGCTTGGCCGAGAAAATCGAGGTAGAGCGCTTTTGGCGCACCCTGTCGCATCGTCTCCTGTATGAGCGAAATTTCAATGAACCGCTGACGTGCAGGCGCGGTCTTTGCGAGCAGATCCTGGAATGGCGACATTGAAACAATCCTATGACAGCGCGCCGCACAGCATCTCGGAGCGCTCTTTGACGAGCGCGCGAATTTCCGAACGCCGCGGACGGCCATTTGGCGTCAAAAGACCGAGCTGATGAAAATCGGTCTCGGGAAGAAGGAGATATTTGCGGGGCTTCGCGTAGTCTGGTGCCGATCGAGATGCGAGGGCGAGAATGTCGCGTATCTGGCCGGGATAGGTCGCGATCGACTTATCGGCCGGGACGACGACGGCAACAAGGCCACCATCTTTTTCGACCACAACGCAACGACGAACATGCTTGTCCGCTGTGATGAGCTGTTCGATCCATTCAGGACTTACATTTCTTCCGGCGCTGGTAATGATGACATTGTCCTTACGTCCCTTGACGATCAGCCGTCCCTCGGGATCCAACTCTCCAAGGTCGCTGGTTGCCCATGGTCCCGCGAGATCAGGTCCGTTCAGATATCCATTCATGACCGTTGGGCCAGAAACAAAGATTTCTCCGTCGCGCATCGCGACGTCAACGCCCGGAAGCGGCCGGCCAGCTGTGCCGGTGCCATCGTCGGCGGGCCGGTTGACCGAGACAACGGAGCAGCATTCGGTAAGGCCGTAGCCTTGGTAAACCGGAAGGCCGCGGCTTCGTGCGGCGGCGATCAATGTTGTGGGAACGGGAGCGCCACCCACGGCAACAAAACGAAGCGAGGGACGCGCTACACGATCGAGCGCCTCCAGCTCATTGGTCCATGACTGAAGCAGTTCCGGAACCAGGACGGTTACGGTCGGCTTCGCCGCCTCGGCGGCCGCGGCGACAGAAAATCCTTGCGTATGACCGAGGGAAGTGGCCGGCATGTGGATGCTCGCGCCAACCAAAAGCGGCAAGTAGAGGCCTGCGATCTGCTCCAGCAACAACGCGTTCGGCAGCAATGAAAGGTAACGGTCGTCGGCGGTTGCGTCGGTCGCCTCGGCAAGCGCCCCGGCACTTGCGAGGATTTGACGCGCGGACAGGCGGACGCCCTTTGGTTCGGCGGTCGTGCCGGAGGTGAAAATGATGCGGCGCGAATCGAAGGCGGGCTCAGCAACGGACGCAGCTGCGGCACCTAATTCGGATGTAGCCAGTCCAAGCTTCCTCGCTCGCTCACCGCAAACTCCGTCCGTGACGACATGTGACAGCCGCGCGGCGCGAACGATGTGGCCGAGTTGTCCGTCGGAGAAAAAGGCTGGCAACGGGACCAGCTCTTTTCCGGCAAAGGTGAGGGCAAGATCACCGAGGGAGTAATCTGCCCCATCGGCGAACAGCAATCCGACCCGCTCCGGCAGGCATGCCGCCCAAGCGGCTCCCGCATGAATCCGGCTGAGCAGTTGGGCGTACGTAAATGAGCGAGATTGGGCGACGAGCGCCGGGCGTTCTCCAGCACACATGGCACGCCGTGAAAGCTCGGTGAAAAAGTCACGCATGGGCGCAATATCCCAGCATCTCGTCGCCTGGAGGCCGCGTGCGAAGCGCGAAGCAGGCGCCACGATGGACAACCATGACCCTCGGATCGTGCTCGTAATAGCGGCCCCAGTCGGAGGGGCGCGGGACACGGTCGCGCTCGGCTCGCACCAATTCCTTCATTTGCAGCCCGCGGCGTTCGAGGATCGTCCGTAGCGGGTGCGTCGCGGTGAATACTGCCCAATCGGCCTCAGCCAGCTCGATGAAATCAATTATGTTCGCAACGAACTGCAGCAGATGGCTGGGCCTTTTGGAGATGAGGTTGCAAACCTCAACGACGCGCCGCCGGTCGACTACTCGCCCGGTGCAATCCCGCAACGCCAACTCGATGGGAGCTTCGAGGTAACATTCGGAAAAAAAGCCGTGCTCCGAAAAACGAAAGCCCGCCGCGGACTCCACGGCTCCGCTCGGACTGAGGCTCGCCACAAGCGTAGCCGGCAGTGCGGTTAGCCGTGCCGCGAAATGCTTCCAATATGCTGCCCGAATAGCGTCCTCAACCGGCGCGCGCATCGGCGCCGATCTCCCTACAATCCTGAAACTCACGAAATCCCCCATCACCCCTGCGTGTCCACCAGTAAGCACCCCTTAACTGACGGGTGCCTGACGATCAGGGGGCAGTTCAAAGGTTTCCGCGACGCATCATGGCAATTACGTGTTCATTTCGCGGATATTTGGCGGCTGAGCTACCGACGCCAATTCCGGTCGACCAAACAAGAGGTATCACGCGACCTTAATCTCACTAGGAAGATCGTAGGGAGGAAAGCGCAATGCAAATAATGATCCGCCACCAGCGCGTTCAGAAACCGAAACTTTGCCGTTTAGGGCAAACATGATCTGGCGAACGATCGCTAGGCCTAGTCCTGCGCCCCGTTGACTGCGTTCGCCTTGCCAGAAACGTTCGAAAATCCTTTCTCTCAAGTCCGCCGGGACCCCCGGGCCCGAATCCTCGACTTCGATGGACGGACCTGCTGTTACGCGAATTCGAACCGTCGCGCCGACAGGGCTGTGATACAAAGCGTTCTCGATCAGATTTCTCACCGCAGCGGTCACGACCGAATTATTGCCACGAATAAATACGGCGCGCTCAGGCTCTTCGACCTCAAGCGACTTCCCTGTCGAAATCGCGATCGGCCCAAGGCTCCGCGCTGCTGCCTGGGCGCACGAACATAGTTCGACTTTCTGATCCAGCGGAATGCTGAGGGACTCGAGCCTCGCAACCGTAAGCAGCTGAGTGACGATGCGCGTCATCAGGTCCACGTCGGGCCGCAATTTTGCGGCGATCGCCTTGTCCGGCATCAAATCAATGTTGACAGTCAGCACGGTCAACGGCGTCCGCAATTGATGCGCTGCGTTTGCTGTGAACTCGCGTTGTTTTCCCAGAGCCTCGTCGAGTCTGTCGAGCGCGCTGTTCACCGCCTGGACCAGAGGCCTGATCTCTTTCGGGACGTTGGTATCTGACAGTCGAATTGTGGAGTTGCCAGGATCGATCTTTGCAGCCCGCGTCGAAAGATCGTTGAGAGGTGCAAGAGACTTTTTCACCGTGTACGCAGTGATGCACAGGAGAGCGAACAGAAATGGTATTCCCAACCAACCGCCGTCCGTCACGAATTCGTTGAATACCGCGGCATTTAAGGATCGCGCCCGCGACGATGTTTGTTCAACCTCTGTCGTGAATGTCCGCTCCCCGGTAGTTGTTGGAAAACTCGAGCGGATCTCGGCGAAATTCGTTTTCGGCTCTTGGGGATGATCTCTGTCCGAGAGGAGTCCTGACAATGCCCCAACTCTATGGCCCGATGTTGCGACGATCCGGCCGGCTTCGTCACGAATGACGTATCGATAGGGGCTGTTCGGGTTGTTGTAGGCTTCATGAAGATCGGCGGGCAATTTAAGCTCTGCTTCGCCGTTGACGTTGGTTGCTAGGAAACGAGCGATCTCCTGGGCCTGTCGCGTAAGCGTACGCTGACGCAAATAGCCTTCGACGCGGCTTTGCTTGATGTAGAGCCACCCGTAGGCAACGCACGTGGCGATGACACTCGTGATCGATAGCCGAACAATGATGCGAGACGACAATGACATCAATCTATTCCGTGAGCAGATAACCGATCCCGCGCAGCGTATGGATGGTCACGCGCGCGCTTAGCGTTTCGAGCCGGCGCCGGAGGCGCGACATCAGGGCTTCGATCGTGTTCGTGGTGACATTTACGCTCAATCCATAGATCGTGTCTTCCAGCAGCCGCTTCGGCACGACCTGATCGGCACGGCGCATGAGGAGCTCAAGGGCGTCGAGTTCGCGGGGAGAGATCGCAACAACACGTCCATCGATCTTGATTTGGCGCACGACGGTGTCCAGCGATAAATTCGCAATGTCGATCGTGGCACCAAGTGGGCCGTGGGGCCGTCGCAGCAAGGCGCGCAGTCGCGCCGCAAGCTCCGTAATTGCGAAGGGCTTCGGCAGATAATCGTCAGCACCTTTGTCCAGCCCGGTCACGCGATCCTCGACACCGTCGCGCGCCGTCAATATCAGAATCGGGACGCGGTTCGCCGAGGCTCGCAGCTCGCCGACCACTTCGAGCCCGTCGCGATCAGGGAGCCCAAGGTCGAGAATGAGCGCATCGTAGGAAAGGGTTTTCGCGGCTGCGAGCCCATCGCCGGCGTTCGAAAAATGGTCTACCCCGACACCGAAACCCGCCAAGCCTTCGATAATTGTATCGGCAAGACGTTGATGATCTTCGACCAGCAGGATGCGCATTACCGGTCCAATCCACTCATTTGCGGCGTGTTGTTTGACGTGGAATCGAAGCCCCTATCCGCCTCGCCCCGCCAATTTGGTCCTCAATCCTGACAAGAACCTGACGGTGCCTCAGGTTTCGAAAAGGCCACAAAGGAGGACGCCAACGCAAACTTGCCAGCCTTGACAAAGATCAAGGCGCGACATGCGGATCACTCGGCTGCTTTTCTGGGCGCCTCAAAGTTCGAGTTGGCGCATCGATCGTTTCGCAACTGTGGACCGTTCTTCTAAACGCCGCCCCCAATTGCTCGGCACCTCACCCGATGTATGTCTTCAGGGCGTTGAGGCTTTTCTACGGCGCGAAAAAGATCGGCGATCAATCGCAGACAGTATTGCCGTACTCTGCCCAAGCGTCCCAAAATTGATCTTTACGCTGGCCGAGTTGATGGACGATACCAGACATTTCTTCGCTCTTGGCTCGAATTGCGCGCTGCAGTTCTGCAATGCTGACCAGGTCGTCGCCGATAATGCTGCCGCGGCTGCCATGGAGGAAATTGGCCGGATAGAGGCATGCTTTTCGCGCTACCGCCCCGACAGTGAACTGTCGCGGATTAACGCTGCGGCGATGAGAGGCGGAACGGTCGACCTGGATGAGGAAACGGCCGGACTCATCGACTACGCCTTCGCCTGTTACCGCAAGAGCGATGGCCTATTTGATATTACTTCCGGGCCGCTGCGGAAGGCGTGGGACTTTTCATCTGGGCGAATACCGCGCGACGAGGAGATCGCAGCGCTGCTGCCGCGGATAGGTCTTGATAAAGTTAGATGGGAGAAGCCTCATCTGACGTTTCAGCTGCCAGGAATGGAGCTCGACTTCGGCGGCCTTGGCAAGGAATATGCAGCCGACCGGGTTGCCGGCATATGCAAGGCGATCGGTATTCGCCACGGTCTCGTCGATCTTGGCGGCGATATACGTCTGATCGGCCCGCGGCCTGATGGTCGCCCTTGGCGGATCGGGATCCGCCAACCGCGCAACCCGTCGCGGGCGGTGGCCAGCATCGAGCTTATCGATGGTGCGATCGCTACCAGCGGCGATTACGAGCGCTTTATTGAAATCGAGGGCCGTCGCTACTGTCACATCCTCGATCCCCGCACCGGCTGGCAGACAAGAGGTTTATCATCCATCAGCGTCATGACCGCCGAAGGTCTGGCGGCGGGCAGCCTAGCAACGGTCGCCTTGCTCAAGGGCCGCGATGGCATCCGTTGGCTTCACGCGCTCGGCTAACCGCACCCCGATGTTTTGCTCGGAGGCCTCGTGGCGCCCGCCTCGGCGCACACTGGAGGAAAGACATTCGTGCTTGTTCACAGCGTATGGCATGGCGGCTGGTGCTGCTGCACAAGCGCTGCTCGCGCGGATCAACGAGCGGCACCGCCGGATCGAGAAGTTGGCGATGGGGAGTCATGGGCCAGGTAGTCAGGTCGGGGAGTCAAAAGTTGTCAGCTGTCGCCGCATTTCCGCCCTTCTCTAGCTCCTAGCCAGCCTCGCCGTGTATGATCCGCTCCGCCACATTCAGAAAAGCCAAGGCGATCGCCGCCAAGCGGCCCGGACTGTCTTGTCGATGTTATCACCTGCTCTCTCAACACCCGACCTCTGCGCAATTTGCGCGAGGGTTCCGACCGAGGCCCTGAGATTAACGGAAGATCAGGAGAGAGCGACGACCCTCGCGCAAGTTGTGCGAAGGTCTCGGCGAAAAAGCGGTTAGTCCTACCTGTCCTACCCTCTGTCCTACCTCTTGAAAAGTAGGAAAGGTAGGAAATCCTTGTCTCTGTGGCGTTTGTCCTACCTGTCCTACCTGTCCTACCTGTCCTACCTGTCCTACCTGTCCTACCTTTTCATCGTTTCCTCGGAAAAAACGAACGCTCTCGATAGCGCTTCGCGCGGCCCTCACGCGCGCGCGTGAGGCAAAAAGGTAGGACAGGTGGGACAGGTAGGACATGTTCCACTGTCGCAGGCACTTTTGGTGTCCTACCTCGGCATGTGAGGTAGGACAGGTAGGACAGGTTTTGACGTTCCGCGGCGCTCCCTTACGGTTTCGCCGCTTGCAGAATCAATTCCTCCCACGGCAGGGACCAATCCAGAGGCCTACTGAGCGTCGATTCAAACTGCTCCCTCGCCCGCTTGATTGGAGGCAGTTGGTAGCACCACACCCGTTTGCCTCCAGCCCCTGTTATTCGCATCCTGCGAAGGAGGCCGGACAGGAGCTTGCCCAGCTTCCGGCCAAACGCGATCTCCGCCCGCCGCCGAGGGGATGCGATCTTACCGACAGCCGCGGCGTAGTCTTCAAAAAGAGCCGAGCAGGTCAGCTCAGGCGGCCATTCGCCTTGATAGAGAGCGCCGTCGCGCAGCCGCGCCAACCACCAGAGCTCGATCGGCTCGAACGATCTGGGTTTCTGTTCGCCCGCTACCGCGGTGCGCGGCACCGGGCGCCGGCCATCTTCGCGAACAAACCAGCCAAGCCCGGGCACGAACAGCCGCATCAGCTGCCCGCCGTTAGCGGTACCGGCAATTTGCAGATCGCCAACATCACTGAGCGCGCGCGCCGCCTTCCGTTGCGTATTGACCTTTCGTTTTACCCTCATGCTCCACCTCTCCGTTGCGATCCGCTGATCTGCGGACACGGGGCGGCCAGGGGCCGAAGCGGCTCCCAGCCGCGACCGCCGCCCGAAAAGTCGAGGAACGCGCGAAAATCAAATCAACGGGATAGGTCCGCTTCCCAAGCTGTATGTCGTCGGTTCGATCCCGATCGCCCGCTCCAACAACCGTCTCAGTGCTTATTCATCAATAGCTTGCTGAAAGCGTTGGTCTTTTCCAAACGCTGGCACAAATTCTGCTGCAAAACAGCCTCGTGCCCGGAATCGCGACAAAGCTCACGCCCGCTGGTAAGGGATCAGGATCGCGATTCCGAAAATCCGCGCGGGACGCAATGGCGGGGGGGCGCGCTGACAACACGGCGCGAATGCGCGGCATCACTAAAAAGCAGATGATTAGGCTTCGAAACAGACATAGCAGCGCGTTGCGCGACGTACCGGTCTGTCAGCCGGGGTGCTTCGCCAAGAACTCCAGAATGAGGCGCGCGATCTCATCGTTTTTCTCGTCCAGTGCAAAATGGCCCGCGTCGAGCAGGTGGATTTCAGCGTCGGGCACATCGCGCTTGAACGCCTCTCCCCCAGGAGCAATGAACGAAGGATCGTTGCGTCCCCAAACTACCAAAGTCGGCGGCTTGTGCGCACGCAACCAAGCCTGCCATGCCGGATACGAAGCCACGTTCGTCTGGTAATCATATAATAGACTTGCCTGGATTTCGCGTTGCCCGGGCCTCGACAAATAGGCGTACTCGTCGGTCCAGGTGTCCGGGTTGTACCGTTCGGGGTGCGAGGTGCCGAGGGAATGACGCTGTTCGGTTGCCGCTGGCGATACGAACGCATCAAACACTTCGGGATGCGCTTTTGGATCAGCCCAATACTGCGCGATCCCGGTCCACTTTGCGCCCAGACCTTCCTTATAGGCATTCGCATTCTGGATGATCAGAGCCTGCACCCGCTCCGGGTGCGCTAAGATCATACGGAAGCCGACCGGCCCGCCGTAGTCATGAAGGAAGAAGCTGGATCTTTCGATCTTGAGTTGTTCAAGGAGACCGTTGGTCGTCTCGGCCAAGTGATCAAACGTGTACGTATATGACGATGGCGGCGGGGCATCGCTGTGACCGAAGCCCGGGAAATCGGGCGCGACCAGATGATAGCGCGTGGCTAGCAAGGGAATGAGCGTGTCGAACTCGCGGGAAGAGGAGGGAAACCCGTGCAGCAGCACGATCGTCGGCGCATTTTTCGGACCAGCTTCCCGATAGAAGATCCCGACGCCGTCAACCGTCATGCGGTGATATGTCGTCGTTGCAGAAGTCGACTCCATCGAAGCGGCCCTCGCGGTTTGGCCAAGGATTAACGCGGCGATAGCCGCCAGAAGAATTCGAGCCTTCATTTAATATTTTCCCATACCTCGGTCCGAGCGGCGGCGCTGTCGCTCGCCGGCCGCAATCTCGGTTCGGCCGCCAGGTTGGCGCCATACGTGGACATTCGACTTAAGCCGCGTTTCGGGGATCGTCTTGAGCCTCTTTGTATTCGAGGCCCAACGGACCGACGGCGGTTACCTGCGTGACGTACTGGCCCGACTTTGCCCAATGGAAGTGCCAGGTGTCGCCCGGCAAAACGACGACACTGCCGGGTGAATATGCTTGGAGTTTTTCCTCCTCGAATCGACCGCCCAGGCCGATGTAAAAGACACCGGAAATGACCGTGTAAATGCGATCCTCGGGATGCTTATGCGGCATAAGTTTCACGCCGGACGGCACCTTGACCCTGATCAGGTAGGGTCCTGCTTTGTTAGGCTCGCCAACGAGCACAGCCAGTCGGGCCGAGGGTGGAAATGCGGGGAACGGCTTCCAGTCGATATCTTCCGGCAGGATCGCCCTGAAAACGGCTTGGCCTGGCTGGTGTTCTCGAACCATTGCAGTGCTCCGCATATCTTCCGCCGCTGGGCGGTCTTGGATGGTCCAACCCCTGCGAAAACGCGGGGTGTTACATCAGCAACTTATCGAGCGTAATCGGCAGGTCGCGGACGCGCTTTCCGGTCGCGTGGTAGACCGCGTTTGCGATCGCAGCCGGGACGCCGACGATGCCGATCTCGCCGACCCCTTTGACGCCGAGCGGATTGCTGTCGTCCGGCTCGTCGACGAAGAGGACTTTTATATCGTCGACGTCGGCGTTCACCGGCACGAGATATTCGGCAATGTTGGCATTGACGATGCGACCGTCCCTGTGATCGATCAACGTCTCCTCGCGCAGCGCCATGCCGATACCCCAGACCACGCTGCCCAGGATCTGACTGCTCGCGGTCTTGGTGTTCAGGATGCGTCCGGCGGCGACCGCGCTGACGACGCGCGTGACGCGGATCACGCCGAGCTGCTCGTCCACCTTCACCTCAGCGAAGATTGCCGAATGTGTGTTGTGAGCGCGCGGGTCCTGACCGGGATTGGTCGTCAGCTCCCGCTCGATGCGATCGACCGCGCCGTAGCGCATGGCATCCGCAATCGACACCGAACGCGACGGGTCGACCTTGCTCACCAGCGCGCCGTCGACAAGCGCGACGTCGCTCGAAGCTGCGTCAGCGAGCGGCGAATTGGGAATCCGCTTGGCCAGCCGCAACAACTCGTCGCCGATGGCGGCGGCGGTCGTCGCGATCCCATTCGACACCGAGACCGCAATCCATGAGCCGCCCTCGACCGGCGATTGCGGCAGGCTCGAGTTCGCCGAGCTTGATGCTGATATTCTCGAGCGGCAGGCCGAGCTTGTCGGCCGCCACCTGCGCCATGATGGTGTAGGTGCCGGTGCCGATGTCGGAGGTCGCGCATGCGACTTCCGCATGGCCGTTGGCGCTCACGACGATCCGCACGGTGATCGGCGCCTGGAACGCATCCCAGACGCCGGTAGCCATGCCCCAACCGACCAAGTCGCTGCCGTCCCGCATCGAGCGCGGTTGCGGATTGCGCTTGTCCCAACCGAACGCTGCAGCGCCCTGGCGATAGCATTCGCGCAGTGCCTTGCTGCTGTATGGCTGATCGGTGTTTTGATCGCGATCGGAATAGCAGCGCAGGCGAAGCTCGAGCGGATCGAGCTTGAGCGCAACCGCAAGCTCGTCCATCGCACATTCGAGTGCGTAGACGCCGGTGGCGGCGCTTGGACAGCGCATGTCGCACGACGTGGGAAGGTCCAGCTTGGCGAGCTTGTGCGCGTAGCTCGCGTTGGCGCATGAGTAGAGCAGGCCCGACCAGCCGGTCTCTTGCCGGAAGAAATCTTCGTATCGCGAAGTCACGGTGACCGCGTCGTGCGTGATGGCCTCAAGCGTTCCTCCGGTGTTGGCGCCGAGCGCGACGCGCTGAATCATCGCCGGCCGATAGCCGAGCGCGTACATTTGCGGGCGAGTCAGCGCCACGCGGACGGAGCGCCGCAGCGCGAGCGCCGCGAGCATCGCCAGCACAGCCTCGAACTGCGGGCGTAACCCGATCCCGAATGCGCCGCCGACGAACGGCGACACGACGCGCACCTGCTCCGGCTTCAGGCTGAACACACTGCAGAGATAGCGCTGGACGTTCTGCACGCCTTGGGTCTTGTCGTAGACCGTAAGCTTGCCATTGGCCTCGTAGATCACCGTCGATGCAAAGAGCTCCATCGGGTTGTGATGCTCGATCGGCGTGTAGTATTCGGATTCGTGGCGCACGGCGGCGGCGGCGAGCGCCTGCTCGGGCCTGCCGCGAGGCTTCGGTGGCGTGAATATGGCTTCGGACGGGTTTGTCGGCGGGGCAACCGGAACGGCCGCATTACGCTGGCGATACACGTCGGTGACGTGCAACTCCTCCGCGTACTCCACCCGAACCAGCGACGACGCGAAGCGCGCGACCTCCGAGGTCTCGGCGACAACGAGCGCAATCGGCTGGCCGTTGAACATGATCCTGTTGTCGTAGAGCGGCCGGAACGGCGACCCCAACGGGACCACATCATCCTTGTAGGCATCGTCACTGTCGGCCATGTGCGGGCGATTTGCGTGCGTCAGCACGTCGACCACGCCCTTCACGCGCTTCGCCTCGCTTGTGTCGATGCGCGTGATGCGACCTTTGGTGATCGTCGAGCTGACGATGCTGCCGTGGAGGAGACCGGCTGCATTGAACTCGGCGGCATATTTTGCTGCGCCGGTGACCTTCGCGACGCCGTCGATACGGGATGTGGCCGTGCCGATGTAAGGTGCCATGACTGTCCTCAGACGATTTTCTTGGACGATTGCGACTGCGGCGTACCGCGCGCGGCTTGGGTGAGCGCGCGCGTAATGCAGCGGCGCGCGAGATCGATCTTGAAGGTGTTGCGCCCGTAGCCCCTGGCGTCGCGCAGCAGCACATCCGCCGCGCGAGCAAACGTCGCGGCATTGGCGGGCTGCCCGCGCAGCGCAGCTTCCGCCTGTGGGTCGCGCCATGGCTTGTGCGCGACGCCGCCAAGCGCGAAGCGTCCTTCCTTGATGATGTCGCCTTCGAGCTCGAGCCCGACCGCGACCGACACAAGGGCGAACGCATAGGAAAGCCGGTCACGAATCTTCAGATACGTGTAGTTCCTCGCGAAACCCTGCGGCGGCACTTCCACCGCGGTGATGATCTCGCCGGCGTTGAGGTTGGTGTCGCGTTGCGGTGTATCGCCCGGCAGACGGTGGAAGTCCGCAAATTTGATGATGCGATCCCCCGAGGCGCCGGTCACATGAACACTGGCCTCCAACATCGCGAGCGCCACGCACATGTCGGATGGGTGGACCGCGATACAGGCGTCGCTCGCGCCGAGAATCGCGTGCATGCGATTATGGCCGTCAATGGCGGTGCAGCCGCTGCCCGGCTCGCGTTTGTTGCAGGGCGTGGCTATGTCGTAGAAGTAATGACAGCGCGTACGCTGCAACAAGTTGCCGCCGGTTGATGCCATGTTGCGCAATTGTTGCGAGGCACCGGCCATGATCGCGCTGGCGAGAACCGGATAGCGCGTCTCCACCAGCGGGTGATAAGCGAGATCGGTATTGCGTACGAGCGCCCCGATGCGCAGACCGCCGCCCGGCGTGTTTTCGATCTGCTTCAGCGGCAAGCGCGTGATGTCGATGACCTTCGTTGGTCGTTCGACATCCATTTTCATCAAATCGATAAGGTTGGTGCCGCCGGCCACGAACTTCACATTGGGGTCGCGGGCGATCTGGCGGACCGCGTCCGCGACGTCAGTGGCGCGCGCATACTGAAAGTTGATCATGACTGCCCCATCGCTTGCTGGATTGCCGCGACGATATTCGGGTAGGCGCCGCAGCGGCATATATTGCCGCTCATCAGTTCGCGGATGTCGTCCGCGCTCTTCGCCCTGCCCTCTGCGATCAATCCGGCCGCCGAGCAGATTTGGCCGGGCGTGCAGTAGCCGCATTGGAACGCGTCATGATCGATAAACGCCTGCTGCAGCGGATGCAGCGCGCCGTCGGCCGCAATGCCTTCGATCGTGGTGATCTGTGCGCCATCGCACATAACGGCAAACGTCAGGCACGAGTTGATGCGCCGTCCGTCCATCAGGACGGTGCAAGCGCCGCACTGACCCTGATCGCAGCCCTTCTTCGTGCCGGTCAGGTCGAGATGCTCGCGCATCAAATCGAGCAACGTTGTGCGCGGATCGAGCTCGAAGTCGTGACGCGCGCCGTTGACGGTCATGCTCGCGGATACCGCTTGCGGCGCTGTTGAAGTGGTGGGCGATTGAGCTGCCTCGCTTGATCGCAATCCCATGGCAACTGGAACCGTCGCCCCGCCGACGACAACCTCACGGCGCGTTGGCTGGTTCGAGGAGCGGGAATCCGTATGTCGGCTATCGCTCATTCTCAACTCCTATCGAGCGGATCGCATTGGGTTGTTTTTTGAACGGTAGTGATCCGTAAGCGCGATTTCTTGGATAAGATTGCGCTTACAGTGATCCAGCCGTCGCCTCGCGGGTCGATGCGCACTCAACGGCATCGGCTCTCATGTCGAGCTCAGGCGTCCGCGTCGCGACATAAATTCGTCCGGGGAACAGAAGTTCCGAAACCCTAGTCCGTTCACCTCTTCGGGTAATCTTTCTCTAAAATTTGTGCTTTACGCGCGTCAACAGCGCGCGTTGCTCTTGCCGGGACAGCAAGCTGTCTCGCCTCTCTTACTCCCGCGCCGCATTGATCTTACTTCCGCGCCGCGTTGAAGTGGCGCAAATCCGGCGGCGGTTGATCCTTGCGGGTCGGCATCAGACGACCGTCAGCGCCGAGGAAGTAGTCCTCATCGCCGACGATGACGTGCCGATTGTTCTCGGTGCAATTGTCCTCGAACCAGATGACATTGCGATCGCGGCGATAGCGCTTGTTCACGGTCCACGGCCGCGTCAGCGCATGGTCGATGGTCGTGATGTCGTTGTGCAAGATGTCAGGGTCGGCCTTGTCGAGATAGATTCGCTCCAGAACGATCGACTGATTGTCGGCGTGAAGCGGAAGGCCGCTAGGCTCGAAGACACGTGGGCCCTTGAAATTCCGGGTCTCGACTTCGAGGGTGTCGAAGCTGCCATCGCCGTCGGTATCGAGCCAGCGACCGATCGAATAACCGGCAAACGACGGTTCGAGTTCGGCCGGCCAAGTGCGGCCGTCGGTGTAGATGCGGCGCGGCAGGAACGGATGGAAGTTCACATAAGTGATGTTCGGCATGATGACGAACTCGATCGGCCAAGCGACCGTCATCATCCGCGGCATGCCGTTGCTGATGCAGGTAACGAGCCTGTCGCCACCTTGTCCACCGGCGGCCTGATCGGCAAGGCTCGCCGCCAGCACCGCCTGATATTCGCGCGTCAGTGGCGCCTGCTGGCCGAGCCCGGGCGGCTTGGTCGGATCCCACGTAAAGCCGACGCCAGGCGGCCTGAGCCACTGGCCTGACCAGTCGGGATACTTGGTTTCATCAAACGCCACGGCTGCCGACATCATCGTGACCGACATTGCGATGAAAGCTCCCAGGCGCAACGCCCCTCGATCAATCATGGCAGTCCTCCGTGGGTCTCGCTGAACGTCGGTTGGACCGGCGTCGCCCGTCGTGCAAGCGACACCTCGCTGTGCGCAGACTTTGTTGGCAGTGCCGCTCGTCGCTCTTCCGCAAATCTTGGCGCCGACCTCACTGCAACAACTTCAGGTCGATCGCCTCCGCCATGGCCTTGTAGCCGGCATCGTTGGGATGGAGGTGATCTCCGCTGTCGAACGCGGATGCGATCGCGGCGGGGTGAGCCGGATCGGCGACAACGGCATCGAAATCGATGATGGCGTCGAAGGCCCCGCCTTTCCTGATCCAGTTGTTGACGGCTTGACGCTTTGCTTCCTTGTCGGGCGAGAAATAACCGACATTAGGGCCGTTCGCGAGGGCGTGTTCGAACGGCGTCAGCGGACTGCCGATGACTTTGAGGCCGCGCAGGTGCGCCCGTTCGATCAATTGCTTGTAGCCGGCGATGATTTCGTCGGCCGTGCGCACGATGCCGTTCGGCTCGATCGGCGTGCCCGGCCAGCCGATATCGTTGATCCCAACGAGCACAATGACGTGCGACACGGCCGGCTGGCTCAAGACATCGCGCTCGAAACGAGCAAGGGCGCTGATGCCGGCGCCGTCGCTCAACACGCGATTGCCGGCAATCCCCTGGTTCAAAACCGCCGACGCGATGCCCGCGTCCTTCAAGCGACGGGCAAGCACATCGGGCCAACGGTGGTTGGCATTCACGGTCGAGGCCGAACCGTCGGTAATCGAATCGCCGAAGGCCACGATCGCGTGAACAGATGTCGCGGATTCGACCATGACGCCCGTGAGGAAAAAGCGATTGGCAAAGTGATCGGCAACTGGGAATTCCGTACTGCCGGTATAGTCGCCGGACGCCGACACATAGGCGGTTTGCAGTCCAGTCGCATGCACGGTCGTCAAATCGGTGGCAGCCGGCAAATAAAGGCTCACGGCAAGGTCAGAGAGCGGCGCAACCGCAAGCTCGACCGGATCACTGAGCGCCGGCGCACCCGGCGGGATGATGACCGACTTGGCCCCTCCAAAGGTGACGGCGCGCGAACTCCCCGCCGCTATTCCCGCCCCCTCGCCCGCGAGCGCGACGCTGGCGGCGCCGATCAACACGGGTCGCTGGCCGAATTCATTCGACAAGCGGAGCCGTATCTTGTTGCCGCCGACACTGAGATGCACGATTTGACGAATGGTGCGATCGGAAAAGCTCGTTGGAATGATGCCGCGCGGCGCCTGCGGACTGGCGGTCCAGCTGCCGATCCAAGTCGCGACCTCGGCGCCGGCCGGATGACACGCGAATAAGAGGACCGACAAAATCGCAGCCGCAACTCGGCCACTGCATAACGCGCGGCGGTCGCGAACCACGTTCTTGACGGAGCGGTCGCCATCGGGGGCCGAGGAGGAAGTGCTCGCGAACTTGCCAGCACTTATGATCATCTTGTGTAACGAGTTCATGGTGCGCTCCCCTTTGACGAAGCCTTCCCGCAGCCCCCTCTAACGAAGGCTGACCAAGAGCATTCGATTTGCAGTTAATTCGTGCCGGTCCTGCCTGCCGTGTATGTCTTGGAAAAACCGTTGCGCGCGTTGGTCACCGTGAACGTTCCATCGGGCTGGGCCGAGACCTTGATCCAGAACGCCTGCCCATTATGCGCGGGCGGCGGTGGAGTGTTGGGGCCAGGGGTCGGGGCCGCGATGGGGGCGACGGGCATGGTAGCGGAAGGTTCGTCGAGCAGGTTGGCGATGAATATACCCGGCACCGTGTACTCCTGACCGCTGAGCTGGGAGAAGTGAATCTGCCACAGGTCCTCGAGTCCGGGCGAGGTGTGAATGACTTTCATCACTTCCGGCGGCCCGCCTTTCCGGGTGCCATTGTTCATAATTGCGACGCGTGGATGGGTCGCATGAATCATGACCTCTGAATTTGACGAATCGACGCCGTGATGCAGTCCGAGGAAGACGTCGACGGCGCCGATGCGGTTCGTCGGGCACATCATCTCGAATTCCTTGTTCTTGGTGAGATCGCCGAGATGGATGGTGCGGAATTTTCCGAACGCCACCGCAATGCCGACCGACATCGGATCTTCGGCGTTGTTCGTGCCGGGCTTATAGCTCGCGCAGTACGGATTGGGTCCGCCGGCGCCCGGCAGCGCGGTTTTGATAGTCTCTCCCGCCGACGTCACGACGTCGATATCGAGCCCCGCAACCGCGATCTTGTCGCCCGCCGTTGCGACGGTGTGCTTCGCTGCGGCGTAGAGCGTCGGATAAACGTTGGCCAGGAATTCGTCGACGGCCGGATTGGGCTGGACGTTCGGGCCGTGGTCGATGAAATCGCGAATCGGCATGCGTTTCGCGAGCTCCGTGAGCCCGCCGTAATGGTCGCCGTGCCAGTGCGTGGTGATCAGGTGGTCGATCTGGGTGAGGTGAGCGTCGCGCGCCGCATCCATGATCCGTTCGGCATCACGCACCGACGCTTGCGGCCCGACATTGCCGGTGTCGATAAGAAGCGACTGTCCCGACGGCGCCACGAACAGCGTAGCGTTGCCGCCCTCGACGTCGACCACGTAGATATCGAGGGTCGTGCGGGTCTGCGCGGCAGTGCTGAGAGCCTCCGCCATGAGCGCCATCGCGGCGGCCGTCGCCGTCAGCCATTCTCTGCTGCCCATTGAATCCTCCCTGGCGCGATCGTGTCACGCCAGCATCAGGCTATCAATCGGCGACCCGCTCCGAAAGGCACCCGCCTTTGGATCGTTTCGCATCAGTCTCTTTCGCGGTAAGGAGAGAGATGGATGGCCGGGACAAGTTTCCGGCATGACTCGTCCATATCAGAGTTCGGCAAACCAGCTCAGGCGTAGGCGCACCGACATGAGGGTATTCATATTAGCGATCGCCGCAACGCTGAGCCTGACGGCAGGCGTCGAGGCGCAGGGCACCTACCCCGAGAAGCCCGTGCGGATCATCGTGGACTCTGCGCCGGGAAGCTCCACCGACGTCTCGGTGCGTTTGATGGCGGAACGGCTGTCCGCGATTTGGAAACACCAGGTGGTCGTCGACAATCGCCCCGGCGGTGGCGGGTCGATGGCTGCTCGCGCCGGCCAGGCGGCAACACCGGACGGTTACACACTCTATGTCGGCGCAGCCTCAACATTCATCGCAGTCAAGGGCGCGCCAGGCGTCGCGCCGAACCTGCCGATCGAGCTGCCGCGTGATTTCACGGCAATCGGTTTCATTACGCAGCAGCCAATGTTCATTGCGGTGGCGCCGCAGCTCGGCGTGAAGTCAGTGCCCGAACTGATTGCGCTTGCGAAGAACAAGCCCGATCAATTGAGCTATGCCACGACCGGGCGCGGTCGCATGACCCACCTGACCATGGAACTGCTGCAGGAGCGCGCCGGGATCAAACTGCAGATGATTCCGTACACGGGAGGTCCGACCGCAGCGATGAGCGATGTCGGGACCGGCCGCGTCGCCATTGTGACCGAAGGCTACTCCGGACTTGCCGGCGGCATCACGAGCGGCCTGATCACAAGCATTGCTGTCGCGTCGCTTGAGCGGCTTCCCGATTTCCCGGATCTGCCGACCGTCGCAGAAACACTGCCGGACTTCGTCGCCGGCGGGTGGAACGTGCTGTTGGCGCCCGTCGGGACGCCAGCGGCGATCATCCAGAAGGCCAGCGCGGATCTTCGCGTGGCAATGGACGATGCTGAAGTAAAGCAGAAGCTCGCCCAGCTTGGCGCTTATCCTCACGCGATGACACCTGACGAAGTCACGCAATTCGCCATAGGTCAGCAAAGGACCTGGAAACCTATCGCGGAGAAGGTGGCGAAGGAGATGGCTCAGTCACCTTAATGAACGTCAGCGCCACCACCTCCGTTATTTAACGAGCCATTCAGGCGCCCCATGGTGGACGTGATTTGCATGTCCGCTTATCGGCGCGAATCTGCCGTGTGTTGGTATCCCAGCAGGACCGCCAGTGCCGCTCGGCGCTGCGCCTATTGCACCATGCAGCCGCGAAGAAAAAGTTGGGCGCTCTGTTTCGCCCGCCTGACGATCTCTTCGCGATCGGGCGCCTCCCGCTGGCCAAGCATCGCGGCACGCTGCGGATCCATCGCGATCATCCCCCGCAGCATTCCGGCCGCGATGCCCGGGTCATCGAGCTTGATCAGCCCACGCTCACACTGGCGGCGCAGCCAGGCTGCGATGCCGTCGTTGGCGCGCCGGATCGCCAGTGAATAAAAGGCCGACGCGATCTCCGGAAATTGGCCGCATTCGCCGATGACGAGCCTGTGCATCGCAATGGTTCGATGGCTGAGCGTGAGCGTGCCGTAGGCGATCAATATGTGCTCGAGCGCTTCCCCGATCGGCAACGCATCAACCGCATCGCCATCGATCTCGAGCATGAACTGCCCGATGCGATCGGTCACCACCTGGGCCAGCAAGTCGGCCTTGTTGGGGAACAGCCGATACACGGTCTTGGTCGAGACACCCGCACGTTCGGCGATATCGCCCATGCAGGCACCGGCGTAGCCGTTCGCTTCGAACTCCTCTGCGGCGGCCTCGATCACCAGCTGACGTGTTTCCTCGTCAGATCGGGTCGGTGGGCGGCCGCGTGGCCTGCGGGTCTGCTCTGCAATTTGTACCATGACGATTTTCCAAATTCAGGTTGACGTCCCCTATGTAGCGACTATTTTGGAAAACATCAAGTTTCCTAAAGTGGCCGAGCCGCCAAGGCCCGCAGGCCCAGGTCAGACAGGAGGGTTCCATGAGCGAGCTTCCTCGTAACCTATTGGTCGAAAGAGAGATATCTGCGGAACTCGCGGCACCTGGCGTCATCACGGTTCCGACAACCGCGCGGGAATTGAGCGTGCCCGCAAAGAGCCAGCCCGAGCCGATCGACGAACGACGCTCTGCCGCCGGCAGCACCAAGCCGCGTCGGTTGCGTCGGCTGTTGCTGGTCGGAGCAAGCCTTCTCGCAATGGCGGGCGCAGTTTACCTGGGCGCCGAATATTGGACGGTCGGCCGTTTCCAGGTCTCGACTGACGATGCGTACGTAAAGGCCGACAACACCACGATCGCCCCGAAGGTGTCGGGTTACATCGGCGAGGTCCTTGTCGCGGACAACGAGCAGGTCAAAGCCGGGCAGGTTCTAGCGCGCATTGACGATCGCGATTATCGCGCCGCGCTGGATCAGAGCAACGCCGATGTCGAGGCTGCCAAGGCCGCGGCCGCCACCAAGCAGGCCCTGCTGACGGCGCAGCAATCGGCTATCGACGCAGCGCGGGCGACGATTGCGGTCGACCAGGCAAACCAGACGTTCGCCGAACAGGAAGACAAGCGCTATTCGCAGCTCGCCACGACTGGCTACGGCAGCGTGCAGAACGCCCAGCAGGCGGCCTCCCGCATCGCAACGGCCCGGGCCACGACCGCGCGCGACATCGCGGCGCTCGAGAACGCGACCCGGCAGCTCGATGTCCTGAAGGCCGGGCTCGCCCAAGCCCAGGCGACGGTCGCCCGTGACGAAGCGCTGGCCCGGCAAGCAGCCCTCAACCTTTCCTACGCCGCGATCGTGTCGCCGATCGATGGCGTTGTCGGCAACCGCACCCTGCGGGTCGGCCAATACGTGCAGGCGGGCACGCAGCTGATGGCCGTCGTGCCGGCGTCTGCTGCCTACATCATCGCCAACTACAAGGAGACGCAACTCACCGACGTTCGTCCGGGCCAGCCGGCAACGATTGCAATCGACATGTTTCCGGGCGTCACTTTCTACGGCCACGTCGACAGCATTGCGCCGGCGAGCGGACAGGAATTCGCCCTGCTGCCGCCCGACAACGCCACCGGCAATTTCACCAAGGTGGTCCAACGCATTCCGGTGAAGATCGTGCTCGATCCTCCGAGCGAGCTCGCGGATGAGCTCCGCCCCGGCATGTCGGTCTATCCGACCATCGATACCAAGTCGCAGGTCGTGCGCGCGGCCGCTCGGGCAGTGCGCAAGGGCTAAGTGCTGGCCAATCGGAAGGAGGCACGGTCATGTCGAACATAGCTCTCGCGGCAGCACCCGGCCCGCTCGACGCGTTCGCAGCGCCGGTCGGCACGACCAACAAGGCGAGCCCGACCGCATGGGTCGCCGTCCTCGCCAGCATGATCGGCGCCTTCATGGCGATCCTCAACATCCAGATCACCAACGCGTCGCTGCTCGACATCGAAGGCGGCATCGGCACTGGAGTCGACAACGGCGCGTGGATTTCGACGTCTTATCTGATCGGCGAGATCGTGGTGATCCCGCTGAGCGACTATCTCAGCAAGGTGTTCTCGTTCCGCAATTACATCATCGCCAACACGATCCTGTTCGCGCTGTTCTCGGTCGCCTGCGCCTTCACTCACGACCTGCCGTCGATGATCGCGATGCGCGGACTGCAAGGATTCGCGGGCGGCGTCCTTATTCCAATGGCGTTCACCATGGTGCTCACCAAGCTGCCGAAGGTGCAGCAGCCAATCGGGCTTGCGATGTTCGCACTGTCCGTCACGTTCGCACCCGCGATCGGGCCGACCATCGGCGGCTACCTCACCGAAAACTACGGCTGGCAGACCATCTTCTTCGTCAACACGGTACCCAGCGTCGTGATGGTGATTGCGCTGTGGCTGACGCTGGAGCGCGAGCCCCTGAATCTTCACCTGCTCAAGGAAGGCGACTGGGCCGGCATCGTGACGATGGCGATCGGGCTCTCGGCACTGCGGACCGTGCTCGAAGAGGGCAACAAGGACGACTGGTTCGCATCACCCTTCATCTTGCGCCTCGCCATCGTGGCGGTGGTGTTCCTCGCCGCCTTCATCGCCATCGAGCTGAACGTTTCGCAGCCGCTCGTGCAACTGCGCCTCCTCAAGCGCCGCAACTTTGCGATCGGCGTGTCGGGTAATGTGCTCGTCGGCTTCGCGTTGTTCGGCACCGTGTTCATCCTGCCGCAATATCTCGGCCAGGTGCAGCGTTACAACGCCGAGCAGATCGGCAACGTGCTGGCGTGGACCGGGCTGCCGCAGCTTGTGCTGATCCCGTTCGTGCCGCTGCTCATGAAGCGCTTCGACGCGCGCTACATTGCGGCGCTCGGGATTGCGTTGTTTGCCGTCAGCAGCTTCATGAACGTCACCCTCTCGCCGGATACCGCCGGCGACCAGCTGCTGATCCCGAATACCGTGCGCGCCATCGGCCAGGCTCTGATCATCACCCCGCTCAGCAGCATCACCACCGGCGGCATCGCGCCGAGCGAAGCGGGCGCCGCCTCGGGTCTCTCCAACATGATGCGCAACCTCGGCGGCGCCGTCGGCACCGCGACGCTCGCCACCGTGTTGACGAAGCGCGAGCAGTTTCATTCGAACATCATCGGACAATCGGTGACGCTCTATCGCGACGAGGTCAGGGAGCGCATCGCCGAACTGACGAACTACTTCCTCTCGCACGGCATCTCGGATCCGGCGACCGCGAAGCATCAGGCGATCGTCGCCATCGGCAACATCGTCAAACGCCAAGCCCTCATCTTCGGCTTCAGCGACACCTTTGCGATCATCGGTGTGGTCCTCGCCATTGCGGCCGTCGCGATGCTGTTCGCCCGCAAGGTCAACCCGGGCGCGGCCAGCGCAGCGGCGCATTGAGCCGGGCGAGGCGGCTTAAAGGCCGAGCGGTGAGAAAAATTCGGCGGCGATCAGGGGCGGCACAAATAAAAGGACGCGACATCCAAAGCCAGTGCCGTCAACCGGTGCTACGGCCGATTTTGGTCCGAACAGGCTAGAAATTGGACCGAGACTCGCAGGCCAATCGGCATAGCGCGGGCACTGTCAGGCAAAACCAACATCACTTGGCGGAATGGACGCGACGGATTGCCCGCGATCGGATTGTCGACAATATCGAACCCGATGTTGTCGATCGTCCCTTCCGTTTGCACTCTGGGAGGTGAATCCGCGAGAATGCGCGCACGTTGGTGCAGACACAGCTTTGCGGTTTCACGCTCATCAACGAAGGTGCGCACGCGCCTTCGAGCGTCATCGACCATGGTGACCAGGGTGACAGGCACCATCGCGCTGATGAACTGGCCGGGGCTCACCTTGATATTGAGAACCACGCCATCAATCGGGGCATCCACCGAGCAGTAGCCGAGGCGTGTCGCACTTTCTGCAACGCGCTTCTCGGCAGCGTCGCGGCGCGCATGAGCCTCGTCGATGTCTTCCTGGCGAGATCCGGCCCGGAGCAAATCGAGCTTGGCGCGCACTTCATCGAGCTGAGCTGCGGCTATTCTTGAATCCCGTTCCGCCTGATCGATCTGAACCTGGGTGACTGTGTAGCCGGCGCGCAGTCGGTGGGCCCGATCCACGGTTTTGTCCGCCTCTTCCGACCGCGCAATCGCCAGGTTCACGTTTGCGATCCCGATCGCTATTTCTTCCGGACGAGGCCCTTTGACGACCCGCGTCAGCACGGCTTCGGCAGCCTGCAAATCGGACTTGCGTGCCTCCAGTTCGCGTTCGACGGCACTACATTCGATGCGAACGAGGTGCTGGCCGGCCTTGACGTGCGCGCCCTCGGCGACAAGCAGTTCGGCGACTGTTCCAGTCGCGGAGGTACCGAGGGATAGCACATCGCCTGCACCCTCGACCCGTCCTTGGGCGGAGGGCAGAGGATTGGCCGGCTGCGCGATCCCATTGCGTCCCAATCCCCACCAAATGGCTGCCGCGACAGCAAAAAGCCCGACGAGGATGATTGCAAATCGATAGTGTTTGCGAGGCGGGAGCATGCGCTTCCTGACCTTCCTAGCCTTGGACGTCGCCCCGACCGCTCGTTGCGGTTTGCCCTTAATGTTCGATGCTGAAGATGGCATTTTTTTACCTTGTCTTCGTGCGAATCTGCAACGGAAGACTGGAGGCCGCTGGCGAGGCTAGCACCGCGGCTTTGCTAATGCTGTCTTGAGGCCAAATGTGCCAAGCCGGCTGGAACACGATCATTAGGTACGAGTTCCCAGTGTTTAGCGACGGCTCGTCGGGTTAATCGCTCTGGGGTTCGAACTTGGGGTTCGAAAATGGTTGCTCCTTCCGGGTCGAGGGCTCTCCGGATCGCGCTGTTGATAGCTGCGATACTCGCGCACGCACCGGTTTGCGCCGAGGAGAACAACGGTCAACCCGAACCGAGCGGCTCATCGTCGAAGGATACTGTTTGTGAAGCGCTTGCCACGGCGGCTGCGGCCAATGATTTGCCCGTCAGATTCTTCGTTCGCCTGATTTGGCAGGAGAGCCGTTTTGATCCCGCGGCGATAAGTCGTGCGGGGGCACAGGGCGTCGCGCAATTCATGCCGGGCACCGCAAAGATGCGTGGCCTCGAAGATCCCTTTAATCCGACCGAAGCGATTGCCAAATCCGCCGAGTTGCTGCGCGACCTCAATCGGGATTTCGGAAATCTCGGTCTGGCCGCAGCCGCGTACAACGCCGGGCCAAGGCGCGTCCGAGACTGGCTGAGCGGTCGCCGTTCGCTTCCCACCGAAACGCGAGCGTATGTCACTATCGTGACCGGTCGTCCCGCGGAAGAATGGGTTGCAGGTCAAAAGGATCTCGTCGAGACTTCCACTGAAAATGGCGTGCCTTGCAGCGGTGTTGTTGGCGCTTCAATTTCGCTGAGCTCGCAGCCGCCAAAAGTCAAAACGGTCAAGCCGTGGGGCGTGGAATTGGTCGGCGGTCCGACCCCGATGAAGGCCCTGGCCCGCTATCATGAACTTGAATTGAAATACGCGGCGATCCTCACCGGGCAGGAGACGCACATCGTGATACGTGGCGTCATCGGCGAAATGGGCGCGGCGCGAGTTCGAGTTGACGCCGATACGCGCGCCGAAGCAAACAAGCTGTGCGCGAGCATGCGGGCGGTTGGCTGGTATTGCGACGTACTGCGAAATTGATTGGCGAAAAAAAGGGCCCGGATCGATAGGGCAGTTCGGGAAGCTCGATCCGGGCCGTAGCAAGCTTCGATGACCGAGTAACTTTAGAAAAAGGGCACGCAGCCGTCACGCCCACATTTTCAGCAAACCATAGTCGTCAACAGCCACTATTGGCGGCAATCGGCAGGCTGCTAGGCAAATTCCTCAAGCAGCGCAAAGATTATCGATCAAACGAGTTCGTACGAAGGCCGAAAAACAGCAGACTTAAAATAATATCAGCGGCGGCCGCAAAGACTGGAATCCGACAGAACTGGCGTCGCTCGTCGTCTGGCCTGAAGAATCCAATTCAGTGGGCTGGAACTATCGCTGAGTTGACGCGTTCCGGTGGCGCACTTTAGCGAGGCAGCATTGTCGCCATCCCTCAATCGCCGCGAGGTCATTGTCGCCACGGCTTCGGCGCTGGTCGCGGACTCCGCCGTTGCGCATGCCGCCGTCATCAAAGGAGGGCTGCCGTTTCGGCCGGGCGCAGCAAACCCGCCTCAAGGGGCGAGCCCGGGTCCGTGGCAGTTCTTTACCCCGGATGAAGCGACCACGGTTGAAGCCATTGTCGATCGCCTCATTCCGGCGGATGAACTTTCGGCAAGCGGCAAGGACCTCGGATGTGCGGTCTATATCGACCGCCAGCTTTCGGGGCCGTACGGCCGCTTCGGCGGCTATTACATGAAGGGGCCCTTCAAGCACGGCACCAAGGAGCAGGGACCACAGTCGGACATCACGCCGGCCGACCATTATCGCAAGTCGCTCGCCGCCCTCGACAATCACTGCCGCACCACTTTCCATATGCCATTTGCCGAGCTGCCCGACGCCCGCAAGGATGAAGTCATCAAGTCCCTCGAGGATGACAAGCTCCAGCTTGGAGGAGAAAGCGGCAAGGAGTTCTTCAACCAAATTCTCAACGATACACAGCAGGGCTTCTTCGCCGACCCGGTCTACGGCGGCAACAAAGACATGGCCGCGTGGAAGATGATCGGGTTTCCTGGCGCTCATTACGATTACCGCGACTGGGTGGAGCGGCATAACCAGCCGGTCACGCTCGCGCCCGCATCGATCAAAGATCATCCGAACTGGACACGTTGATACGCGGACGACCTCGTCAGCGTGAGGAGGCTTTCCATGGCGAAAAAACTGCCTCCGAAGGACGCGGTCGTAATCGGCCTTGGGTGGACGGGTTCGATCCTGGCGATGGAGCTATGCGATGCAGGTCTTGACGTCATTGCGATCGAGCGCGGTCCGTGGCGCGACACTGCGTTGGATTTCAATCCGTCGTCGGCGCAGGACGAACTGCGCTACCGCATCCGGCACGATCTCTTTCTGCGGCCTTCGCAAACCACGCTAACCTTCCGCAACAAGTCCGATCAGACCGCGCTGCCGGTCCGGCACTTGGGGTGCGTTCATGCTCGGCAATGGCGCCGGCGGCGGCGGCCTGCATTGGAACGCCGAGACCTGGCGCTTTATGCCGAGCGATTTCGTCTTGAAATCGCATCTCACGCAGCGGTATGGCGCAAGCTTCTTGCCGGAGGACATGACGATCCAGGATTGGGGCGTCACCTTCGATCAGCTTGAGCCGCACTACGATCGCTTCGAATATCTCTGCGGCACATCGGGCACCGCGGGCAATATCAACGGACAGATCCACGACGGCGGCAATCCATTCGAAGGTCCGCGCTCGCGTCCCTATCCGACACCGGCGCAGAAGCAGCCGTTCAGCCACACCCTTTTTGGCAAAGCTGCGCGCGAAATGGGCTACAAGCCTTTCCCGCAGCCGTCCGGCAATCTGTCGCAGGCTTATACCAATCCGCTCGGCGTCAAGCTTGGGCCCTGCACTTATTGCGGGTTTTGCGAATGGTTCGGCTGCGCGAATTACTCCAAGGCCTCACCGCAGACAACGATCCTGCCCGTGCTCGTTCGCAAGCCGAACTTTGAAGCGCGCAGCGAGTGCGAGGTCACGCGGATCAATCTCGATCGCACCGGAAAACGCGCAACCGGTGTCACATTTGTTGATACTTCGGGCGATGAGTGGGAGCAGCCGGCTGACCTGGTCCTGCTATGCGCATTTCAGCTCTTCAACGTTCAGCTGCTGCTGCTTTCGGGAATCGGGACACCCTACGATCCGAACACAGGCCAAGGCGAGATCGGCCGCAATTTCACGCATCAGACCGTCTCCGGCGTGATCGGGTTCTTCGACAATACGAAATTCAACTTCAATCCCTTCATTGCGTCGGGCTCGATTGGGATGTGCATTGACGAGTTCAACGGTGACAATTTTGATCACGGACCGTTGGGCTTCGTCGGCGGCGGATATATCGGCCAGGTGCAGACCAACGGACGGCCGATGGAAGCGACGCCGCTGCCGCCGGGCACGCCGGCATGGGGATCGCAATGGAAGCGAGCGCTTCGTGAACACTATCTCAGCACGGTCTATTCCGGCGCCGGCGTGCATGCCTCCTGCTACGCCTACAAGACGAACCATCTCGATCTTGATCCGACCTACAAAGACCGCTTCGGGCGGCCGCTGCTGCGCATGACGATGGATTTCCACGACAACGAATTAAAGATGAACGCCTACCTTACCGATCGCTACGCCGAAATCATCGAGCGCATGGGGGCAAAACAGGTCGTCAAACAGCCGCGGAAAGGTCCGTACGATATTACGGCGTATCAGACTTCGCATTTGTGCGGAGGCGCCATCATGGGGACCAACCCGGGCAACAGCGCGCTCAATATCTATATGCAGAGTTGGGACGTGCCTAACCTATTCGTCCAGGGCGCGACGGCATTTCCACAAAATGCCGGCTACAACCCGACCGGCACGGTTGCGGCGCTCGCGTATTGGTCGGCCGCCGCGATCCGGTCGCAATACCTTAAAAACCCGGGCCCGCTCGTTCATGCTTGACCGGGCCACCATCATGATCGTTGCGAGCGCGCTCTCGTTGATGGCGGTCTTGCCGCCGGCGCACGCCATCGATCCGCAAGATTTCGATCAGATCGAAAAGGGAAAGTATCTCACCGACGTCGGTGATTGCGTTGCATGCCACACGCAGCCTGGGTCGAATGAAATGCTTGCCGGAGGGCGGCCACTTGAGACGCCGTTTGGTACGTTGCTGTCGTCGAACATCACACCTGATGCGCAAACCGGCATCGGCGCTTGGACTGATTACGAATTTGTCAATGCGCTGATGCAAGGTACGGGGCGGAACGGCGTCCATCTCTATCCGGCGATGCCGTACACCTATACGACCAAGGTAACGCGCGAGGATGCGCTGGCAATCCGCGCCTATCTCAACACCATCCCGGCGGTACGACACTCCGTGCAATCAAACCAGCTGCCGTTCCCGTTCGATGTGCGCAGCAGTTTGATCGCCTGGGACAAGCTGAATTTCACACCCGGCGAGTTCAAACCTGTTGCGGGCAAAAGCGCGGAATGGAATCGAGGCGCCTATATCGTCGAAGGCCTGGCGCATTGCGGCCTGTGCCATACGCCGAAAAACCTCGCGGGGGGCGATGAGACCTCGCGGCGCTTGCAGGGCTACGCCCTTCAGGGCTGGTTCGCGCCCAACATCACCGACGATAATCGGCGCGGCCTTGGAAGCTGGTCGCTCGAGGACATCGTCACTTACCTCAAGACCGGGCACAATCGATTTTCGGCGGCGTCGGGACCGATGGCGGAAGCGGTCATGGATTCGACCTCCAAGTTCACGGACCCGGACCTCAAGGCCATTGCGGTCTATTTGAAGGATCAGCCGGGCGGCGATGACTCCAAAGACAATGACAGCCCACCGGACGCCGGCGTCATGAAGATGGGCGGTGCAATCTATGTCGACGAGTGCGCGGCCTGTCATACTCCGAATGGACGCGGCATTGAGGGGCTGTTTCCGACGCTCAACGGCTCGCCGTCCGTTCAGTCCGTCGACCCGACGTCGATACTGCGCGTCGTATTGCGCGGTGCGCGTGGCGCCGCAACGGATCCGGCGCCGACCGCGGCAGCGATGCCGTCATTCGGCTGGCTGCTGACCGACGAACAGATTGCCGCGGTCGCGACCTATATCCGAAATGCGTGGGGCAATCGCGCCCCGACGGTCGATGCCGCCACCGTGAGCAAGACGCGTCACGCGCTGATCGAGCGCAGTGATTAAGGTGGTGTCAAAGGCACAGGCATCATGAATTACGATCATCATGTCGCTTTTAGCCCGCGCCAGACCTCGGACCACCAAGCGGCGAACAAAGCGGCGATGCGGCGCGAACAATATTACTCGATTACCCGTTAGCCCTGAGGTGTGGCACCCGTTCCTGCCCTTCCCCCACATCTCTGGGAGCGGGACCGCGCCGAGCCCCGATCTCGCGGTCGGGGCTTTTCATTTGTGGGGTGAGACAGCATGGTCGTCGAGTTGACTTTTCCATGGAATGCGAAGGGAACGGGTATCCAGGGCTCGAATTTGAAAGCTAAAGCCTCGAAAGAACGGGAAACCCATGGAGCGGCTAGGCATTCATCAACGCTATCGCGACAAGAACGGCGAGATCAGCCGCAAACACGGCAACACGCTCATCGGAACCTTGCGCAAAATCTCCGGTCCGGGATTTGGCAAGGGAACGGGCGATCGGCAGACGCTATCCGACGTGTTGGGCAAACTGGACGATGAATTGTGGAGCCAGCTTGTTCGCGATCATGAAGGCCGCGTTTTGTCGCGGAAGCTGAGCACGCACGTAGCTTTCATGGTTGGTGAAGTGCGCTATCGGGTCTTCATCGACTAAGTTAAGGAACTTTCGACACGCCTCCGCATTTGGATTGCACAAGTGCGAGACCATCTCCCTTTGGCGCGGACCATCACCGGCACTGTGCCTTTCAGGTCAGGGTTCTTTTGTCGGTCGTCTGCTCCGCGTGGACATTCGTGATGAGCACCTATCGCCGGTACCGCGTTGATGAAGCTGGTCGGGCCATCGGCCCTCCGGAATACTTTGAAGCGACCAGTGATAAGGCGGCCGTTGAATACGCTTGCGGGTACGAGCGCGAACAAGACGTTGAAGTATGGGTGGCATCCCGGCTGGTCGAACTCGATCGAGCGTGGCAGAAATCAACCACAGCTTCGTTTCGCGCCGGCTCCTGACCACACGAGCAGCAGGTATACGACAATGGACGTGCAGCTTCCGCGCCCCGCCGTGAACCGGCCCCGGGTTCGTGAAGTTCTCATCCAAGCATTCAATCGGAAGGCCGATATGAGGTACGAAGATGAGTGTCGCGCCTACGCCGCGGAATGCCAGTGGATGGCGGAACGCACGCGAGACGCGAGGGAGCAGGCGAGCTGGCTCAAGCTTGCTCAGTTGTGGCGCGTCGAACTGAACGAAGAGAGGCGCAGGGAGACGCACGCACGCTGAATTTGATCCAGTGAATTTGGCCGAAATGCATGAAGCGCCCAAACGAGCCCTCTAGGTTGCCGGAGCGCAGGATGCCGGGGCGCGGCATGCGGGAGCGCAGCCCACTTTGCTCGGCTCACTGAGTATCGTTGCCGGCCTCCTGGCGTTCGGAGCACTAACCCACCGCTCTGCTTCTCAACTGTCTGATCCGGTAAATGAAACGCCGCGTTCTCGTGAACCGCTGAAATTGCATCTGCTGCGGGCGCGTGAGCCCTGGGCGCGGCCGCAACGCGCCAAGCCCCGCGCACATTCCCTGGAAAGGATGGAAGGATATCTTCTGGCGCACCGTCGCGCAGGTCTCGGACCATCGCCTCCTCGCCATCTCCGTTGGGTCGTCTTTTACGGACTGCTCGCCCTGTTCCCGGCAGTCAGCGCCCTCGTGTCTGCGTGTGCTCTTCGGACATCAGTTTATAGCCGAGCTTCACCGTCATAATCGGCTGCCTTTTGTTAAATCGAAAAACTAAAACCCTCCGGTCCCCAAGGGGGCCGGAGGGCAGAATCGCCGGATCGACGGTCAGGCCCAGTAGGGCGGAACGTGGTAGTAGTCGTCGATCGATTGGCCGCGCCGCGCCCAATCCCAGCCTTCGTGTTCGGTGTATTTGGGCGCGCCTCTGAGCTGCTGCTCGCCGACGTTGACCTCGTAACCTTCAAGGCGCGGATTATATGTCAGCAGTTTCCACGGCAGCGGGTAGTAGTCTTCACCAATGCCCAGGAAGCCGCCAAAGCTCATCACGGCGTAAGCTACCTTGCCGCTGATCTTGTCGATCATCACCCGTTCAATGGTGCCGACCTTGTCACCGTTTGACCGATAGACAGCGGTACCCTCGACCTTGTCGCTGCCGATCAAAGAGTGCGTTTCCCTCGCTTCGAGGGCTGACTCCATCGCCATTTTTGCAAGCTCCTTGTTATTGCGATACGCGGCAGTTCAATTCTGGCGCAAGGACATTGGTTCCGTGCATCGGCCTGGCATCCGACTGCCGCAGCCGTGACGCACCCGATCTGCAGCGTGATTGGCTTATGGCGATGGATCAGGCGGCTTGATCTGGCGTCGCAGGCCTTCGATAACCGCGGTCAAGCCGGGGGCATTTGGTGCAATCCGCGCCAGGCGCTCGGCGTATTCGAGCGCCGCCGTAAAATCCCCGGCGTCACGATTGAAGCTGATGAGCGCCTCCAGGCTCTCGCGATCATCCGGATGGCGCGCCAGAATCTGCTTCAAAACGACCACGGCTTCGTCTTTGCGACCCGCAGAGTGTAGCCCGACAGCATAGACATCGGCATACCGCGGTCGCTCGGGATCGAGTTCAGCAGCGCGTCGCAATTCTTCGAGGGCGTCGTCCGGCCGTTTCAGGCGGGTGAGCGCCAAGCCGAGGGCATGATGCAGCCCACCGTCCGTTGGTGATGCAGCAATGGCCGTGCGCAAAACCTTTTCGCCCTCGCTGTCGCGCCCGGTCTGGCGATAGAGATCGGCGAGGTTGATGGCGGCGGGAGCGAATTGCGGGCTTAGCCGCAGCGCAGCCTTGAATTCGGTTTCGGCATCAATGGTGAGGCCACGCTGGGCATAGAAGTTGCCGAGCGCGGCGCGAGCTTCCGGCCGATCGGCATTGAAACGCTGCGCCTCGACGAATTCCGCCGCGGCGCGCTCAAAGCGCTGGCGATCCTCCGGCGACAGCGTGGCGGCCGGGACGGCAGCCAGCAACGACGCCGCCCTGATACGGACCCCGCGATTGGAATCCGAGAGCAGCGGCGAAGCCAAGGACCACGTTTGCGTCGCGGGAACGTGATCGAGCATCTCGAGCGCGCCGATCCGCACCATCGGATCGGGATCCAAAAGCCCGTTGATCGCGACGTTGATGCTCGCTTGTGACACGTAAGGTGCGAGCTCGGTCAGCGCGCTGGCACGCGCGAACGCCGGCGTCGCGGAATCGGACGCCACTGCCGCAAGCTGGCCGTTGGCGTCGGCCTGGCCGGCCCACGCCGCACGAAATGCAGCCGCGTATTTCTGGAAACCCTTCCGCTCCGGACCATACCACTGCTCGATGGCCGCCGATGCCCACTCTGGCGATTTGTCGGCGTGGCAATCATTGCAGGCATTAGGTGTTCCAAGCTTCGCCGAAAGGTCGGGTCGCGGGACACGGAAACTATGATCGTGCCGGCGATCGACGACCATGTAGTTGCGGGCCGGCATGTGGCATGACGCGCAGGCGGGCGCCGCAGCGAGGCCGTCGTGGTGATTGTGGGATGTCGCCGCGTATTTTGCAGGCTGGTGGCATTGCAGGCAGACGCCGTCGCCGGAAGCGCGAAGTTTCGCAGCATGCGGCTCATGGCAGTCGCTGCAAGTCACGCCAGCCGCGAACATCTTGCTCTGCTTGAACGAGCCGTAATTATAGACCTCGTCGCGCATCTGCCCGTCGGGATAGTAGAGCCCGCGTGCAAGCGTCGCGACAACATGGGTCTCCGACAACGATCGACCTGGCAGCCATGCCTCGGAAAATTCGCCGCGCCGCGCATGGCAGAGTCCGCACGTCTCAACCTCTTTGCGCAGCCGGCCTGGTGGAAAATTGCGAAGCGGCTGCCCCGTTCGCGGGTCGGGTCGCCACGTCACGTTCTGACGCTCGTCGAAACGAACGACGAGGCCTTTGGTCGGATCGTTCTGTTTGGCGAAAGGCCACCAGCTGTTCTGCTCGCGTGCCCACGCAACATGCCGCGATCCCTGTCCGTGACAGGCCTCGCAGCCGACGCTGATTTCCGCAAAGGTCGTGGCGAAGCGGTCGTTCGCCGCGTCGTAGTTCTTGTGCACGCCGGTCGAATGGCACTCGGCGCACATGAAATTCCAATTCTGGTTCAGCCGGGTCCAATGCAGGACATCGTCGTGCTTGATCTCGTCATTGGGATAAAGGTGAAACCAGCGCTGTCCGCCTTTGTCCTTCGCTCGGCTGTCCCAGGCGAGCGATAACGCCTGCAGCCGGCCGTCCGGAAATTCAACGAGATATTGTTGGAGCGGATCGACGCCGAAGGTGTATTTCACTTCGAACGTCGCGAGCTTGCCGTCAGGGCCATCGGTCTCGACGAAGTACTTCCCGTCCCGGCGAAAGAAACGGGAGTGGACGCCGTAATAATCAAAGCTTGCGTTGTCGAAATCGCCCAGAACCGATTTGTCGGTCGCGTGCTGCATTGCAAGCTGGTGCTGGGAGCCGCGCCACGCATCTGCTTCCGGTCGGTGACACCCGGCACACGTTTCGCTTCCGGCAAAGACGGGTTCAGTCGCTCGCGCCGTGTCGTTGAAAGAATCCTTCAAGAGCGCGTACGTCAGCCCGATAACGGCAGACGCCGCTGCGGCCAACAGTGCAACGATCCAGATTTTGCTTTTGCGCTTCGCCGCCGAGCGCGAGCCTGAGCCCGTCAACGGCGGCTGTGGGAGCATACTCGGCGCCGCCGGGGGTGCTCCTCCTTGCGCCCCGCCCTTCTCACCAGATTTGCCTCGATCCCGGGCCATGGCCTGCTTCACTTCATCATCAATACACTCGCAGAAAGCGGTGCGCAGGCTCGCCGGTCAAGCCGCAATCAGGGTCCGAGCACTTTCTCCACCTCGGCGAGCGATTGCTCGCACGCGCTCTTGTTGCCGGCGGCGTCGGCGGCACGTGCCCGCTCCATCGCTGCCCCGACGCTCTGGACGAGTTTCGTCGATACTTCTCCGAGGCCCTCTTCGGCCTTTGCGATCGACCCCGGTGTCGGCTGACGATGCATGGTAGCGGCGTCACTCTCGCGCGCGGTTCGCCCGGCGCCGGCAATGGCGGCGAGCCTCGCATCAATACGTGCCTGCGCGGCATCGATCGCGCCTGAGCAAGGGCCTGCGCAAACGCTCGATACCGATAGAACGAGCGCCACAGCGCTCAGCACCCATACTCGCTCCATGGCCATTGGTAGATCTCCTGGTCATGCGGTCATAGAACGCATTAGACAATTACATTTGAATTAGCACGGTCTTAACTTGACGTGCTTCGTATTCACTAATTGCTGCCCTTCTGCTTCATCAGCATATCGAGGGCCTGCTGAACCGAAAAACTGCCTGGCCGCTGGCGCGGTGGAAATTCCTGAAAGGTCGCGATGTGCTCCGCCACGATCGTCTGGGCAGGCACGAAGACGAACAGGTGCTCGACGAACCATTTCACATAGTCGCCGGACTCGTGTTCGGCGCGTTCGAATGGGTCCGATCGCAAGTTGAAGAGCTTTGGCGCCCGTAACGTGACAAACGGCTGCATCCAGACCTCCAGACCGTGCGCTGGTTGTTCCATGAACACGGCTTTGTATTGGTCGTAGCGAAGCCCGGCGAGGTCGCCGTCATCCGTCCAGTAGAAAAACTCGCGACGCTTGTCGGGCCCCTTGCCCGCAAGCAGGTCGCGCTGGTCATAGCCGTCGAGGTGCACCTTGAATGTCTTTCCGTCGGCGCTGTAGCCCTGGAGCAGCTTGTTCTTGATGTCGGGCTCTCCGGCAGCGGCGACCAAGGTCGGAACCCAGTCTTCGGCCGAAAAGATGTCATTCACTTCGGTGCGCGGCTGAACGAGGCCGGGCCAGCGTATCAGCGCCGGGACGCGGTAGGCGCCCTCCCAATTGGTGTTCTTCTCGCTGCGGAACGGCGTAGTACCACCATCGGGCCAGGTGAATGTCTCGGCGCCGTTGTCGGTCGTATAGATTACGATTGTGTTGTTGGCGATGCCCAGATCATCGAGCTTCTTCAACAGTTGGCCGACCTGGCCGTCGTGCTCGACCATGCCATCCGGATAAATGCCGAGGCCGGTCTTCCCTTGCGCTTCGGCCCTCAGGCGCGTCCAAATGTGCATGCGCGTCGAATTGAACCACGCGAGGAACGGCTTATTGTCACGATGCGCGCGATCGATGAAGTCGAGCGTCGCTTTAAGAAACTCGTCATCCACCGTCTCCATGCGTCTCTTGGTGAGCGGGCCGGTGTCCTCGCAGCTCTGCCTGCCCCACTTGCCAAAACGAGGATCCTCGCCGGGAGTATCGGCCAGGGTCGCAGTGCATCTCAAAACGCCGCGGGGACCGAAGCGCAGCTTGAATTCCAGGTTTTTTGGATAATCGGGGTGCTCCGGCTCATCCTCGGCGTTGAGGTGATAGAGATTTCCGAAAAATGTATCGAAACCATGGACGGTCGGGAGAAACTCGTTGCGATCGCCGAGATGATTCTTGCCGAACTGCCCAGTGACGTAGCCCTGCGGCTTGACCAACTCTGCAAGCGTGGGGTCCTTATCCGACAAGCCTTCCTTTGCCCCCGGCAATCCGACTTTCAGGAGGCCGGTGCGCATCGGACTCTGGCCGGTGATGAAAGCCGCGCGGCCAGCCGTGCAGGATTGCTGACCGTAATAGTCGGTAAAGATAGCGCCCTCATTCGCGATACGGTCGATGTTGGGTGTGCGATAGCCCATCTGGCCGCGATTGTATGCGCTGATGTTCCAGTAGCCGATATCGTCGCCCATGATGAGGAGGATGTTCGGCTTCTGCGGCTGCTGTTGTGCGGATGCAGACGCAGCCACCAGAGACGCGAGCAACGTCAATAGACCAAGCCAGATTTTCCAGCTGGCATTCGTCATTGTAATTCTCCGGAGGCTGCGATTGAAAATCGAATCCGCGGACGCCCCGTTATCGGGGGCGTCCGTCAACTTGCTGGCGGCAATAATGATTACTAGTCGCTCGCATGACTGGCGTTAGCCCTTTTGACCTGCTCCAGGATGCCACTGAGGTTGTAGGTCTCAGGCGCCTGCAGCGGTGGGAACTTCACGTACGACTCCAGTTCTTTCTCCCACAACTGCTGGCCGATGGGCAGCATGTTCCAGTCGTACAGGAAGGCGGTCGCTGGTGCGCCGAGGGCACCGCCCATGCTCAGACCGGACTTCTGGTCGATGCCGACCGCTTGCTCGAACGGATCCCGCTTGATGTTCTGGACCAGGGTGAAGTGGAAGGGGACGAGCGGCATGATCCAGCCGGCCGGCCCGGGCTGCGACATGGTGTAGTACATCTTCCAGTTCTTGTAGCGCACCGCTGACGGTGTCGAGCCCGAGAAATAGAAGAAGTGATCCCGCGCCGACTTTTCCGACGTGCCTTCGAGGTAGTCGCGCTGGTCGAAGCCGTCGAGCGTCGTCTTGACGATGCCGGGGTACTGTCCGGCCTCGATCCGATCCCTCAACCCATTGCCCTTGGGTCCGCCCGCGATGTCGACGAGCGTCGGCACCCAGTCGAGAGCCGCGAACAACTGGTTCTTGACGGTGCCCGGTCTGATATGGCCCGGCCAACGGACGACCATAGGAGCGCGGTAGCCACCTTCCCAGGCTTCGCCCTTCTGACCTTTGAAGGGGGTGACGCCGCCGTCCGGGAAGCTGATCGCTTCGGCGCCGTTGTCGGTGGTGAAGACGACAATGGTGTTGTCGAGCTGGCCAATGTCTTCCAGCTTCTTGAGGACGACGCCGATGTTGTCGTCCATCTGCTTCATGCCGGCTTCGTTGACGCCCCAATCTTTTCCGCCTCGCTCACCAACCATGGCCAGGTACTTGTCCGAAAGCACCGTGGTGACATGCATACGTGCCGGGTTGTACCAGACGAAGAAAGGCTTGTTGGTCTTCTTGGGATCGTTGCGATCGATGAAGTCGACGACCTTTGCGGAGATTTCCTCGTCCACCGTCTTCGAGCGCTCTAGCGTCAGCGGCCCCTCATCGCTGCATCTCTGGTTTCCTTCCGTACCATCGGAGGACTTGCACCAGAGAACATTGCGCGGGGGTGTCAGGCAGATCGTTGTTTTGGGATCCACAGCGCCTGGGACCTCCGGGATGCCGGGGATCGGGGTGTTGCGGCATGGCGGCGCGACGCCCTGCACGGTCGGGCTCGCGTTGATGTCGGGGAAGCTCACCTGTTGCATCGCATCCAGGTGGTAGAGGTAGCCCCAGTATTCCTGGAAGCCATGTGCCGTCGGCAGGGCCGCCGTGTGGTCACCCAAGTGGTTCTTGCCGAACTCGCCCGTGTTGTAGCCGAGATCGATCAGAAACTTGGCGAGCGCCGGAGTGCCGGGACGCAAATAGGACGGACTACCGGGCAGCTGCGGCGGGATCATTCCAGTGCGCAGCGGATACATGCCGGTGAAGAAGGCGTTGCGTCCGGAGGTGCAGCTCTGCATGGCAACATAATCCATGAAGATCGCGCCTTCGTTGCCGATGCGGTCGATGTTGGGCGTCTCGCCGACCATCAACCCGCGATGATAGATGCTCGGCTGCATCCAGCCGATGTCGTCACCCATGATGAAGAGGATATTGGGCTTCTGCGGCTGCTGCGCCGCGGCGGGCATCGCTGTCGCAACAACTCCAACGACGCATACAACAAGACTGAGCCATCCGTACCGACTGATTTTCATGAGAATGATCCTCCACTTCTGACAGGCGCGAAAATTTCCCGGTCCTCGCACCAGGGCGCTATGCGATCCTCCTTCCCATCAGCACTAAAGACAGTCAGCTCGTCGGACCGTGATTCGATATCCGTTTGACCGCCTGCGCGGTCGATCATGTCACCGAAACTTACGATGGGTGCGACGAAAGCGTTCGGCAGGGTTCACGAAGCCGTGAAAACGTTGCTTTGAGCGGGCGCTACGCGCTGATTTCCGGCCGTCCGCAAGTCGACGGATAGCCTGTTAACCAACGATCAAACGATTGTCCGATCCTTCTCGATCGACCCCGCCGACGCATAAAACGGACTCTCGTAATATTTTTGCAGCGCGAAACGCATGAGCACGCCGATGGCGGCCGCGACGGGGACCGCGATCAACAGACCGACGAAGCCGAACAGATAGCCGAACGCGAACAACGCGAACATCACCCACACGGGATTCAAATGAACGCGCCGACCGACGAGATAGGGTGACAGGACGTAGTCCGACACCGATTGCCCGACCAGAAAGATGATCGGCACAAGCAGGACGAACGTCCAGTCCGGCCAGAATTGCGCCGCGGCGACACACAGCGAAATGACGAGGCCGAGAAGCGAGCCGAGGTAGGGGATGAAGCTCAGGAGGCCGGCGGCAAAGCCGATGAGCACTCCGTGCTTAAGGCCCATCAGCCAAAGAGCCGACCCATAGAAGACCGCGAGCACGAGGCAAAGCATGCTTTGCCCGCGAACGAATCCGGCAATCGTGTCGTCGACTTCGCGCGCCAACGCACGCACAGTGTCACGGTGCGCCGGCGGGACCCAGTTGTCGACGGTCGCGATCATCCGGTCCCAGTCGTACAGCAGATAGCACGCAACAATCGGGGCCACGACGCCGAGCGAAAGCACCGAGATCAGCGCGCGGCCGCCTGTCCAGACCGACCGCAGGAAATCACTGAACCAGCTGGTGGCGAAGGTCGTAAGCTCGCTGAACGAATGCTGGGCTTCGCTCAATCCTTCGCCTACGATCTTGCTCAGCCACGGCCGTTCCGGAGCTGTCGCCAGGCTATGCAGGTGCTGGACGTAGGACGGGAAGTTCTCAACGAAAGACGACAGCTCGCGCACGATGACCGGCACGGTCAGCAGTATCAAAAGGACAATGGTAACGACGACGACAGCGATGATGATGAGCGTTGCGAGGAGGCGATTTACGCCTAGCCGCTCGATGCGGGTCGCGAGTGGATCCAACAGATACGCGAGCACCATGCCCGCCACGAACGGCAGTAGAATCTCGCGCAGCAACACGACGACCGCGACGATCGCCGCGAGCATTGCGATCCAGAACACAATTGGGCGAGCAACAATCATGGCTATATGAACGAGTATGAGGACTGGTCATGCCGCGTCATATCTCTGCGGCGACATTTCAAACTCTTCAAGGGGTGATCCAGGGGAATGCCCTGAAAAAAGCTCGCAGGCGACGTCAGACTTCGGGCGGGCGGCTCCGACCCAAATGCTTAGGTGCGCCGATCGTAGCCGGGAATGTAATCGGACATGTTGATCGAATCTGCGCCGGGCACGGAGATTTCATCCGGATAATTGCTCTTGCGCGTCGCATCGATGCCCATCTTCGTCACGAGATTCGAGCCGGCAGCAGGATCATACGAGGCCGGATCGAGCGGCGAGCCCTTGGCGTAAGGCACCATGAAAACATCGTGGTCCGCGCGCACGCGCGTTGCGATGGCATGAAGGACCTCGATGTCGTTGTTGATATCGACGTCCTCATCGACCACCACGACGAACTTGAGGAATGGATCGGCGACGAATGCCGCCATCGCGGCGAGCTTGGCCTCGCCTTCTCTCATCTTCTCGATGGCGACATAGCAAATGAAACGATAGCGCCCCGACCGCGGTACCGTCACTGCGCGCACCGTCGGGCATGCGATCTTCACCGTGTTTTCGATGAACGACGTCCGCATCAGCCCGGCCAGCAGAAGATTATCGGAATGGCCGACGAAAGCGTTTTGATAGAGCGGATTGCGCCGATGCGTGATCGCCTTGATTTCGAGAACCGGGTTCATCCGCTGCGGGCCGTATGTGCCGGGATATTCCCCGAAGGGTGCCTCCGGGCGCCGCTCGCCGGGACGGATCTCGCATTCCAGCACGATCTCGGCGTTCGCCGGCACATCGAGCGGTATGGTTTTGCACCTCACCAGCGGCACGGGCTGCTGCAGCATCCCGCCAGCGATGCGAATTTCGTCGGTGTCGAGCGTCGAGAAACATAAAGAGCCGATGAAAAACGCGGGATGATGGCCGATGACGACCGCGACCGGGCAGGGAAGTCCGCGCTTCTCGTACTTCTTCCAGATGATGTTTCCGTCGGCCGTCTCGGACAGTTGGACGCCGAGCAGGTTTTTCTCATGCACCATGAGCCGATAGATGCCGACATTGTTGATGCCGGTATCGGGGTCGCGCATGACCGCGAGGCCGGCGGTGATGTACTTGCCGGCGTCCTTCTCGTGGTAGGTGCAGATCGGCAGTTCTTCGACGTCCACGTCCCTGCCGGTGCGCACGATCTCCTGCACTGCCGCGGTTTCCACCGTCACCGGATCGAAGGGGTGGGCCTCGCGTGCCGCGCATTCGGCGACGAACTCCTTTACGCCGCCGCGCTCCATGCCCAGCCCCAGGCGCAGGCGTTCGAAGCTCGCATGCATGTTGGCGACCAGCGGAATCTTGGAGCCCTTCACGTTCTCGAAAATGACCAACGGAAATCGGCCGTCTCTTTCCAGGCGCTCGAGGATTCCGGAGACACCGAACTTCGGATCCACTTCCTTGGTGATGCGGATGACCTGTTCGGGATGCTCGGCCTCAAGAAACTCGATGAAGCCGCGCAGATCAGGCGTGTAGCGCGAATTGGTGAGGTTGCTCATCAAGCTCTCGTGGTGTGATCAAATGAATTGGCGAGACCGCAGCGATCGTGCTGTGCTTGCGAGCACGACAGGCGCGCGCCCTTCTGGCTGCGCGGCTTGTCGTGTCGCTAGTCCATCAGAGCGACTGCCCGGGTCCAGCCGGCGGATCCACCTTGGACCTTCACCGGAAAGCACGACACGGTGAAACCCTTCGCGGGCAGGGCTTCGAGGTTGTGAAGCTTCTCGAGATGGCAGTAGCCGATCTCGCGGCCGGCCTTGTGCCCCTCCCAGATTAAGCTGGCATCGCCGGTTTCCGCAAATTTCTTCGCGGTGTGAACGAACGGCGCGTCCCAGCTCCAGCCGTCGATGCCGGTCACGCGTACCCCCTGCTCCAAGAGATAAAGCGTCGCTTCCCGGCCCATGCCGCAGCCGGTGTTGACGTAGTCCTCGTCGCCATAGGTCGATCCAGCGCGCGTATTGACGAGCACGATCTCGAGCGGAGACAGTCGGTGCTCGATACGGTTCAGCTCGGCTTCGACATCGCGCGCGGTCGCAACATAGCCATCGGGCAAGCCGCGAAAATCGAGCTTGATGCCAGGCTGAAAGCACCATTCAAGCGGCACCTCGTCGATGGCGATCGCCCGCTTCCCGCGATCCGTCGTGGAGGCATAGTGATAAGGCGCGTCGAGATGCGTCCCGCTGTGGGTCGACAGGCTCACGCGCTCGAAGGCCCAGCCCTCGCGATCCGGCAAATCCTCGACGCGCAGGCCCGGAAAAAAGCCGACGAGGTCGGGCGCCGTCTGAGCATGGGTCGAGTATTCGATTTTTGGACGGCCGGCGGGATCGGGCGATCCGCCGTTCGCCAGTGGGACGGAAAGGTCAATTATCTTTCGCGGCATCGTCTTGTTTCTCATTCGATGGACTTGGAGCTTCCTTGTTCGGAAGTCCTACCATGTTATTTTAGCCAGTGTCGTCGTCACGCTATGCATTCCGGTCGCGTGCTTTTGCGACGAATTGGGTGCCATGAGTTGTCGATGACATCTCCCGTACTCTCCCTGCTGAGCGCCGACGCGATCCGTCGTCACACCCAATCCGGCTTCTGGGGGACCGAGACGATTTATGCTGTCGCGCGGCGACATGCGTCGCGCTTCCCCGAGAAGGTCGCCGTCCGCGACCGCTTCCAATCCATGACGTACGGCGAATTGCTCGCGGCCGCCGATGCGCTGGCGAACGATTTTGCACGTCGTGGCCTGCGCGGCGGGCAGCGGGTTCTGCTGTGGCTGCCGACGCGGATAGAATCCGTTGTTGCCCTGCTGGCGTGCTCGCGCAACGGCTACGTCTGGTGTCTGTCTCCCCATCGCAAGAACACGGTGGCGGAGGTCGTCAGGCTGATCGAGCGCACTCGCGCTGCCGCTTTGATCTATCAGGAGGGCTTCGGCGCTGATGCCGACGGGTCCGGCATCGCTACCGCAATCACCAAGCTTCCTTCATTGCGACGCGTCATCCGGCTCGCACCTCCGGACACGACACCGATCCGGCAATCGCTTGCCGAGGCCGGCGTCTCGCTCGATCATGCGAATGGCGGCGTGAGCCGGAACGATGATCCGAATTGCATTAGCTATCTCGCCTTCACGTCCGGCTCGACGGGGGAGCCCAAGGGGGTCATGCATAGCGACAATACGTTGCTCGCGACGGCGCGCGCCATCGTCAGGGATTGGCACCTCGATGCGGCTTCGATCGTCTATTCAATGAGCCCCCTCAGCCACAATCTCGGCGTCGGGACGCTGATCACGGCGCTCCTCGCCGGGGCAGAATTCGTCATCCACGACTTGCCGAAAGGGGCGAGCCTGCTCGATCGATTGGTCCAGACGAGAACAACTTATCTCGTTGGCGTTCCCACCCACGCGATCGATCTCCTGGAAGAGTTGCGAAACCGCGGCTCGTCTCCGCTCGATCGCATCAGGGGCTTTCGAATCTCGGGCGCCGCCGTTCCCGGCTCCGTCGTTGCCGAATTGCTCGCCTTCAAGGTGCTCCCCCAAAGCGGCTACGGCATGACGGAGACTTGCGCCCACCAATACACGCTGCCAACGGACGATCGGAGGCTCATCATCGAAACTTCCGGCCGGGCCTGTCCCGGGTACGAGCTTCGCATTTGGGACATCGACGACCGCGACGTCGAGGCGAAGCCCGGCGAGATCGGCGAGATTGGCGGACGCGGCGCGAGCCTCATGCTCGGTTATTTCAACGACCAACTGAGCACCGAGAATTCGTTCAATGCTCACGGCTGGTTCATGACGGGCGATCTCGGCTGGTTGGATGCGAATGGATATCTTCGCATCACGGGCCGCAAGAAGGACGTCATCATCCGCGGCGGCGAGAATATCAATCCCGCCCGCATCGAGGAGCTTGTGATGCAACACGCAGCCGTCGCCAGAGCCGCCGCGGTCCCGGTCGCGGACGGGCGGCTTGGCGAGAAGGTCTGCCTGGCGGTGATGTTTCGGCGCGGCCAAACGCTCGCCCCGGGACAAATCATCCATCACCTGGGCTCGGCTGGTCTGGCCCGGCATGAAATGCCGGAGTTCTTCATCGAATGTCCCGAGATACCGCTGATGTCGAATGGCAAGATTTCAGAAACGCGAAATCGTGAAATGGATCGAGAGCGGGCAGGTCGTCCCGAGCCCGCTGCGCGGGTGAGCCAGCATCAAACCACGTCAGCCCTGAGCTTCGACCTGCCAGAGAAGAATAAATGACGCCTCCCGCACATCCCACTCATGCCACTGGCCTTGTCATCGATCACTTTGGCGATTGGCACGACGCCAAGATCGACACACTACCTCTCGCCCAACCGGGTTCCGGAGAGCTTGTGATCGCGTGCGAGGCAGCCGCGCTGAATTTTCAAGATCTTCTCATGATCGAGGGCAAGTATCAGCACAAGCCGAGCCTGCCGTTCATTGCCGGTAGAGATGTGGCAGGTCGCGTGCTCGCCATCGGGCCCGGGGTCGACCGCTTCTCGATAGGCCAGAGGGTCGCAGCGATGGTGCCGTTCGGCGCCTTCGCCGACGTAGCGCTTGCGCAAGCGGGCGCGTGCTTTCCCATTCCCGAAAACCTTGATTTCGCGAAAGCCGCGGCCTCGACCTCAGTCTTCCTGACCGTCGTGGTTGCGCTGTCGATCCGCGGAAACCTGCAGGCCGGCGAACGAATTCTGATAACCGGTGCGGCGGGCGGCGTCGGCATTGCGTCCATTCAATATGCGCGGCGGATCGGCGCTGAAGTCGTAGCGCTGGTTTCGTCGGAGACGAAGCAACACGCGGCGACGCGCGCCGGCGCGCAGCACGTCGTTCGCCTCGATCAGCTCGCCAATCCGAAAGAGGATTTGCGCAAGGCGCTTGCCGGGATCGGCATTGATGGCGTCGACATCGTGATCGACATGGTCAGCGGCGACGTGTTCGACGGCGCAATCCGCTGCCTGCGGCCAGGGGGGCGATTGGTCGTCGTCGGCTTCGCCTCGGGGCGCATTGCGGAGGCAAAAACCAATTATCTCCTTCTCAAAGGCATTTCGGTGATCGGTTCAGCGCTTACGATCGGATTGGAGAAGGATGAGCCCGCGGTGCGGCGGGCGATGGAGCGGGTTTATAGGGACGTTGCTGACGGCAAGCTTGACCCGTTCATCACCGAAACAATCCCCTTGCACGAATTCCCCCGCGCGGCAGCAGCCATCGCGGATCGACGCGCCATCGGAAAGATCGTGCTTCTGCCGCCGCGTCGCTGAAAATCGTCGCCTCCGTGACTATTGCGGTTTCACGAGAAATCCGTGGTCACGAGAAAACGGGTCTTCGGAACAAAATCGAGATAAACTCCCTTTATCTCATAATCAGGTGGGCAAGCCGGCCTAGGAGATGATCATGCATCCAGCGGCCAGATGGGGAGTCTCCTTGTGTATCTTGGGCGCGGCCAGCCTCAACTGGCTAAGCACGGCCGGCGCACAGGGCGCATATGGCTCGGGCAACAACGCGGGTGTGGGCTTCGGGTCACCGATGGCGTCAGACCGTTCCTTTCGCCAGGACCGTCCGCCAATTGATGGTCCTCGGTACGGGCGGCACTCATATGGATTTTATGGATTTCGCTCGTACGGCCACAGTTATTACCGATACCACCGCCGCCGCTACCGCTGACCGGCAGGCGTCAGGTTGCGTCTCGAGCGTCGAGCCAGCGCGATTTGCGTCGGCGCACGCCCGCGGCCACAATTGCCAGGGCGAATCACTTCGGGCGCTGCCGCGCCCCAGGGACAGACCGTGTACAACGCGCTCCCCTCTTCCGCGCTGACCGCGGACGTGCCTGACTGGCTCCTTGCCAAGGTTGAATTCTTCCTGGCCCATACCTCGCGTGGGGCGACCCCTCATGTGCCGGAAGTGCTGCTGGGTCTCGGCACCGAGGCCGTTCCGTTGTGGGATGAGATCAACCGCGAGCTTGGTCCGGCGTTGGGGCGAGCGCCGCCATATTGGGGCTTTGCGTGGCCGGGCGGACAGGCGGTGGCGCGATATGTCCTCGATCACCCCGAAATCGTCGCCGGCAAGTGCGTGCTCGATATTGCGTCTGGCTCCGGCATCGTCGCAATTGCAGCGGCGAAGGCCGGGGCTGCCCGTGTCATTGCCCAGGACATTGATCCCCTCGCCGTTGTGGCGATCACCATGAATGCCGATGCCAATGGCGTCGCCATCGATGCAAGCGCGGTCGATATCATCTGCGACGACAGTCCGTTTGATGCCGCGAGCGTTGACGTGGTGCTGGCGGGCGACGTGTTCTACGACGCCGATCTTGCCGTCCGGGCGACCGCCTTTTTGCGGCGATGCCGGAGTGCGGGCAGCGTCGTGCTTGTGGGCGATCCGGGGCGCGCCGCCCTGCCGCGGCATCTTCTCAATTCGCGCGTCGAATACGTGGTGCCGGTTGCACCGGAGAACCAATACACTGCTGCGAAGACGCGCGCGGGCAGCGCCGGCGTCCTCGCAATGGTGTGGGAATTAGAGGCCGCGTCGGCCGCGTGAGGCATATTCCCGTCTTGCCAGCGATGCCGGAATCGGCATGCTCTCCATAAGCGCGGCTCGTGGCGGCTCAGCTTTTCGATGCAACGCGGCGGGCCCGAATTTGGACAACGGCCGCGGCGACGTCATTGCTCCACTCAGTCCTTTAGGTGAGCCAACGGGGAGGCTGACCATGAACCTTACAGTTGTGATCATTGCGATCATCATCGTGATCATTGCGCTGGCTGGCATCCGCATTGCCAACCAATATCAGCGCGCCGTTGTCTTTCGGCTCGGCAGATATCAGGGCCTGCGCGGCCCCGGACCGTATTGGCTCATTCCGCTCGCCGAGTGGCAGCGCAGGGTCGATCTGCGCACCGTGACGGCTGCCGTCGAACAGCAGGAGACCATCACCAAGGATAATGTCCCGGTGAAGATCAATGCGGTCGTCTGGTACCGCATCTTCGATCCCATGAAGGCGATCATGGAGGTCCGTTCGGTCGACAATGCGGTGATCCAGGTCGCGCTCACGACGCTCCGCACCGGGATCGGTCAATACTCCCTCGATGACGTCCTCAAAGAGCAAGAAAACGTTTCGGAGACGATTGGCCAGAAGATCGATGCCGTCACCGAACCGTGGGGCGTCAAGGTCGAGCGGGTCGAGATGAAAAACGTCGAGATCCCGGAGTCGATGCAGCGCGCCATCGCCCAGGAGGCCGAGGCGCTGCGGGAAAAGCGCGCCCGCATCATCAAGGCGCAGGCCGAGCTCGAGGCCGCCGAGCAGTTGCGGCGCGCGTCCGAGATTATCATGCAGAATCCGGCGGGCCTCGAGCTGCGGCGTATGCAGATGATCACCGAGGTCGGCGCCGAGCAGAACACGATGACGATCGTGATGATGCCGAGCGAGTTCGTCGCCATGGCACGCAGCATCGCCGACAGTGTCAAGCGGACGTGACGGCGCTTCGGCCACCGTGAGGAGGCGATCATGAGCATGAAGACGATCCTGGTTCCGGTGGAATCCCATGACGCGATGCGATCGACGCTCGCGACCGCGCTTGCACTCGCCCGTCGCTTCGACAGCTACATCGAGGGCTTCGCGTTGCGTTTTCGCGTCAACGAGTTCATTGCGGTCGACATGGCGGGCGCAATCCCGCTCGAAACGCTGCGCGAAGAGAGCCTCGACGAAGCCAAACGGGCGCGCGTTTTGTTCGAAAGCTTCATGCGGGAAAACAACGTGCCCCAGGCGGAAGGCGCGACCGGCGGACCATCCTACGGATGGTTCGAGGAGGCGCCGGAGGGGGAAAGCTTTGTCGGCAGCTATGGCCGCGTGTTCGATGTCATCGTGATGGGGCGATCGGATTCGAACTCGATCGGCTTGCACGACAAGGCGATCGAAGCGGGGCTGTTCGACAGCGGGCGACCTGTCTTGATCGCATCGCCGGCGCCGCCGCGACAGATCGCGACCAACGTCCTGGTGGCATGGAATTGCAGCACCGAGCAGGCCCGCACGACTGCATTCGCGATGCCGCTGCTGCGCCAGGCCGAACGCGTGACCGTGCTGCATGTTGAAGGCGGCGCCGCCGTTCCCGGGCCAAGCGCGGCGCAGATAATCCGCAGCCTGCAACGCAATGGGATTCCCGCCGCCGCGATGACGGTCGGACTCGACGGCCGCAACACCGGCGAGGCCATCCTCGCTGCCGCGCAGACCCTCGGCTGCGATCTGCTGATCAAGGGTGCTTACACCCAAAGCCGGCTGCGGCAGATGATCTTCGGCGGCGCTACACGTCACATCCTGGCGAACGCGTCATTGCCGGTGCTGATGGCGAACTGAAGGTCGCACCACGCGCCCGAATATGCGGCCGATTCCGACGCAAAGCTGACGCATTCCCCGCCTAATCGATGCCGATGGGCGGAGTGGGGTCCATGTTTCAGCAAGCGAAAGCAAATTCCCGTGTTCGCCGGGGAGCGGCGTCGCTCTTGGTTGTTACCGGAGCGATTGCGGCGCTCGGCATTTCTTTTTCCAGCGACGCGGCTCCATTCAGGCAAAGAGCATTTACCCCGGCAGCGCGTAACGTGGCTCGTCCGGCACCGACGACCTTTGGCCAGCGAGGGTTCGCACGGCCCGCAACCAGTTCGCCAGGTGGTTTCGCTCGCTCGGGCGGGTTCGCACGCTCAAGCGGCTCCCGCGGCCCAGGCTCGTTTGGGCGTACCGCATCGGTTGGGCGCCCCGGCGGCCTTAACCGTGGACCGTTTGGCCGTCCAGGCGCGTTCGGCCGGCCAGGCGGGCTCGGCATCGCTCGCAACGGACTGCCCCGGCGTCCATTTCCCGGCGAAGTAGGCTTCACCGGCGTGCCGCCGACCGGCGAGACCCGTTTCGTTTCGAGTGAGATGATCGTTCATATCGGTCCCGGCGTGTCGCCGCAGGCACTCAATGCCGCCGCAGGCCGGCTCGGCCTCACGACAATCGGCTCGCAGAATCTCGCGCTGACGGGCGGGACGCTCGTCCATTTCCGCCTTGCCGGCGGCCGCGATGTCGCCGACGCGGTGCGCGCGCTCGAAGCCGAGAACATCGGCATCGCGCAGCCCAACTATGTCTTCCAGCTGGCGCAGAATCCGGCCGCGCCGTCGCCGCAGAAGAGCGATCCGTCGCAATATGTCGTTGCCAAGCTGCACCTCAACGACGCCCACAAGATCGCAAGCGGCGTCAACGTTCCGGTGGCAGTGATCGACTCGATGGTCGATGCGAGCCACCCCGATCTTGCCGGCTCGATCGTCGGCCAGTTCGATGCGGTCGCCGTCACCGACAAGCCCGACGAGCACGGCACCGGCATGACCGGCGCGATTGCCGCTCACCGCAAACTGCTGGGCGTCGCGCCGCGCGCGCGCATCTTCGCGATCCACGCGTTCAGCGCCAATGCCCAAAGTCAGCAGGCGACCTCCCAAGCGATCGTCGCCGGCATCGATTGGGCGATCGGCAAGGGCGCGCGCGTCATCAATATGAGCTTTGCCGGCCCCTACGACCCGATCCTTCAGGTCTATCTCAAGAAGGCCCACGAGCATGGAATCGTTCTGGTCGCGGCTGCCGGCAACGCCGGCCCGCAATCGCCGCCCCTCTATCCCGCCGCCGACGAGAACGTGATTGCGGTGACCGCTGTCGATGAACACGACAAGCTGCTGTCGGTCGCCAACCAGGGCCCGCACATCGCGCTTGCTGCGCCCGGGGTCAACGTGATCGAGGTCGGCCCGCGCGGTACCTACAATCTCACCACCGGCACGTCGGTGGCGTCAGCCCATGTCAGCGGTGTTGTGGCGCTGATCCTCGAGCGCAATCCGAAGATCGACGTCGCGACCCTCGAGAACGTGCTCTATTCGACCGCGAAGGATTTGGGTGCGCCCGGCCGCGACAGCGAATTCGGCTACGGCCTCGTCGATCCTTATCGCGCGCTTGAAGCAGCGGAGGCGCCCGACCTCAAAGTCGCGAGCGCCGCCGCGCCTAAACCGGGCGCAACGGACGGCCCGGTCATGCCGGTCGTCGCAACTGCTGCTCCCGACAAATCGCGGTTCGCACCGCGGCGGGCACCGGCGCCGGCCTCAGTCGCGACACAGGCGGCGCCGCCTTCGGAGGCAACCGCGCCGGAAGCTGCGCCTTCGCCGGCAACCCCACCGGAGGCTACGCCCACTGAAACCGCGCCGCCGCCCGAAGCGGCCCACGCCGATCCGGCACCGCGTGCCCCGAAACGTCGCACGGCGGCCTCCGCTTCCAAACCAGTGCCCGCGAAGGTCGCAGCCAATCCGGACGGCCCGCTGGATTCGACTGACCTGCCGAACATGACGCCGCCGCAGCCGCCTCAAAGTGCGCCGCATGCGCCCGCAGCAGCGCCGTATGCGCCTCCAAGTGCGTCGTACGCGCCTCCAGGTGTGCCATATGCGCCCCCGCGTCGGGCGTATGCGCCGCCAAATGCATTGCCGATGGGCCCTAATGCACCGGTTCCACCGCCCTATGCCGCGCGGGGAATGCCGCCGGGGCCCGAGCCCGAAGATTTGGCGGCGATCATCGTGAGAAAGCGTCTCGCCTGCCGCAACGAGGGTTTCAGCAGAGGCGTCCGTGGTCCGGACATGCTTGAGTACATTGCCTCCTGCGTCGCCGAGGCGCGGCTTGCATGTGCCCGGCAGATCGTGGCCCAGAGAGTGCGCCCGTACGATCGACGCGAGTTCATGAGCCGCTGCCTGCTCGACGTAACCGCAGCCGACGCCAGTCGTTAGTTTAGAACGCGACCGCTCACTCCTTCTTGGCGATGCCGGTCACCAGCATCACGGCCGGCACGGTGCCTTTGTTTTCCATCCAATGCGTCGTGGTGTGATCGGCGGTAAACGAATCACCGGGGCCGTATTCCTTGGCGACGTCGCCGCGATGCTCGATCACCCTGCCCGACAGGATGTAGACCACCTCAGGACGATCCTTGTGGCTGTGCGGCTTGTTCGATGAGCCCGGCTCGTAGGTCGTGAGCTGCATGCGCAGCGTCCGGCCTTGAACGGTGTCCATCTCGGGCGCGAGGTCGAGGTTGAGAAGCGGCTTTGCGGTCGGTCCCTTAGGCTCGGCGGTCTGCGCGTACGCCACCGCCATCGACGCGACCAGCATGATACTTACGACCGATATCGTCGGCCTGAACACTCGTTGCATCGTCATCGCGACCTCCCTTGTGTTTCTGAACTAGCATTCCGCTCATAAAATTCGGCGAGCAGCAATGGTTTCCCGAAGCGCAGTTTGTGAGTCTCTGCATCTGTGCCGTTTCATGTAACGGGTAGCCGGTGTATGCTGATCTCCGCCGCGTCAAAGGTCGCGTCACTCCATTCAAAGCAAGCGATCCGACGTGGCAGGGAGAACGACCATGCCATGCCGAATCTCGCGCGGGGCGTTCGTATTCGCCGCCGCGCTGACGATGACTATGAGCAGCACCCAGGCAGCGGAGGAGGGACAATATCCAAACTGGAAGGGCCAGTGGATCACCAACAATCCGCGCTTTGGCGGTCAGGCGATCAAATTCGATCCGACCAAGGCTTGGGGCGTGGCGCAGCAGGCTCCGCTGACGCCGGAATACAAGAAGGTCCACGAAGACAGCATGGCCGACCAGGCCAAGGGCGGATTGGGCAACTATCCGACCGCGCGCTGCCTGCCGAGCGGCATGCCGCGCATCATGGCCCTGCCCGTCCAGGAATACGTCATCACGCCGGAAACCACCTACATCCTGGTGGGCCACGACATCCGCCGCATCTTCACCGATGGGCGCGATCGGCCGGCCGAGGGCGACCCAAGCTACGAGGGCTACTCGATCGGCAAATGGATCGACGTCGACGGCGATGGCCGCTACGACCTGCTCGAAGTCGAGACCCGCGGACCCTTCAAGGGGCCACGCGCCTACGATGCGTCAGGGCTGCCGCTTCATTTCGACAACGAGTCGATCTTCAAGGAGCGCTTCCACCTCGACAAGGCCGACCCGAACGTACTGCACGACGAAATCACCGTGATCGATCACGCCCTGACGCGGCCATGGAGCGTCGACAAGACGTATCGCCGCAGCACCGATCCGCGCCCGGCCTGGGCGCTGGTGTCCTGCACCGAGGGCAACAACCAGATCGTCATCGGCGACGAAAACTATTTCCTGAGCGGCGACGGCTTGCTGATGCCCGCCAAGAAGAACCAGGCGCCGCCCGACTTGCGCTATTTCCAGCCGGCGCGGAGGTGAAATCTCGCTGTCCGACTTCACGCGGCAAGCGTTGTCGCCATCGCGTCACCGAACACGATCACGCCGCTGCGGGCTCAAGTCTTTCGGTGCGGTAGGCCGGTGTGCTCTGCATCCAATAGCCAATAGCCGTAAACCAGATAGTTGCGATCAACCCGATCAAGAAATTTAGTTGATCATTGCTGATATGGATGAAGCCCTTATGATATATTAGTAATAAGGTTCCGTAAGGAAATAAGAAAAAACCAAGAGATAGGACCCATGGCCACATTTGGAAAAATACACGATCGAAAATCGAAAACCCAAGCAGTGGAAAAACCCAGAAAGAAATTGCTGCGGCTAGATGTATCGATTCGGCAGAGGAGAAATCACGCGACAGAAAATAGAGGATAAGTGCTGCGCCGATCAAGAACGTTATCAAAAAGGCAACTATCTCTGCCCTTATTACTTCCGGGAGCGGTGCGGCGCGAAGGCGCCATAGGCCGTAGGCGATTGGGATAGTCACTGCCGCGGAGTTAACAACCCAACCGATGAGCGAATTCCACGGCTCCGCTATTTCAATGTGAGCCGACGCCACGAGGGCTACGAACAATCCGACAATGATAAACGTTGCGGGCGCGAGCATGCCGATCTTAAGTGCTTCGATTGCCCGACTGTACCGCGGACTGGGTTGCAGACCGAGCCGTCTGAGTTGAAATCCGAAGACAGAACACCAAATGCACCATGCCACGAATGCGAACATGTTTTTAACATTTTGGTTAGTAGACAGTAATCCAAGGAAGATAACTACCGTCGGGAACGTAAAAATCAATGGAAACCATACAAATGGTTTACGTATACGGGGCTCAAAGCCTGCCAGACAAGCAACGACAATTGGCGGCGGAAGTATGACGGCTAATGCGCCGGTGAAAACAACTGAAAGCCTGCTCGCGAATGAAATCCAAACGGCGATATAAACTAGTAAAAATGTTGCAGCGAAGATTGTAACGGCGGCGACCATCGCGCGGCACAAACTGAAGCGATCGTAGCGCCAAAGTCCGAAAGCGCAGGTGGCGGCTACAGTTGTCGAATTGATTGCGTGCCATCCCAACAGCGGTATTACTGCTGTTGTCGCGCCGAAAAGGAGGGCCTCGATACCCAAGATGAAGATCAGGCCGGTGAAGTACCAAAAGAATCCAAACAGCGGCAGCGTGGCCGGAGCAAATCGTCGCGCCCAACGTTCGCTGTCTGCGACAAATTCCATTATGGCGGAGTAATCTCCGCGATAGCGTCGCGCCCACGCGGCATTGGGCCTCTCTTCCGCCCGCCAAAGTCGCAGATTATCGAGTTCGAAGTCAGGCAAGGGTTGCCGGTCTTCGAACCGATCGAGCAGTCGACGCCATTGCCGCGCGGCGCGTGCTTCCTTTTCGAGCCACTCCGAGAGCTGCCTCCATTGCCGTATAAGGCTTTCATGGCTGATATCGATGATGGTGCCGGCTTCGAGCGGTTTCGGATGGTCGGGATCGAGCTCCGGCGCAAGGAAGTTGCAGCCCGGCGCGCGGAATGCGTCGGCGACGGCGCGGACGTTGGCCTCATCCCCGTCGCAAATCTCGACGAGCTCACCAAATCGCGTCGGTCGGCGCACCGCCTCGGTGACGGTCGCGCCGTCTGTCAGCGCACGAAATACGCGCTCGGCGATGGGCCGACGTTCAGCGCCGAGCGACGACAGAATCTCGTTCGCATGTGCGTTCAACGCGCCGCTGAGTCCGCCGATGCGTTCATAATCGCCGACGGTGAGCATGATTGAAGCCCCGGTGGCACCGACCTGCGCTGAACTCCACATGCGGTTGAGACAGTATTGCAACAACGGCAGCTGATCGGCGCGCCGGCCGAGGCGGTCGAGTTGATCGCGGCTGCTACGGTCGTCCCATGGAGCGAAGGCCGCGAGATCGTTGAGCACGCGGTTCGCGAGCGCATCTTCGATCTTGAAATCGCAGACTGTCGCCGGGCCGACGATCGCGGCGCGGCATTGTTCCCGCGTCATGCGCGGGATGAGGAACATGCCTGCGCTGATCGCCTCGGCGAGGCCGTCGATCAGCGCGCAGGCGCCGAGATATTCGGAGCGCATGGTCAGCGCGACATAGATCGGAAACCGCGTCTGGCGCGCGCTTTCGATCAGCAGGGCCGCGAAGGCCTCAGCCTCTTCGCGCCCGGCATAATCCTGATAGCGGAACAGCTCCTCGAACTGGTCCACCAGCAGAAGCAGGTTGGTATGCTCCGGCAGATGGCCGTCGGCGCACCACTCGACGATCGATCGCGGTCCGCGCAAGAGAAACGCGCGCAGCAGCGCAATATCGGCCTCGCCGACCAGACTTGCGCCGTCGGGATGGGGACTCTCCAGAAGCTTCTGTGCCAGTTTCGTGAGCGGCGCGCCTCCGGGACGCATGTCGATGACGCGCCACGTCGAGCCGGCCGGCGCCATGAGGCCGAGATCGAGCGCGTCAAGGAGACCAGTCTTCACCACGGAGGATTTGCCGGTTCCCGAGGAGCCGAGCACGCCAAGGAAGCGCGTCGCCGCCAGGCGATCGACCATGGTATTGATGCAGTCCTCGCGGCCGAAGAAGAGGTCGCTCTCCTCGCGCCGGAACGAGCGCAGCCCCGGATAAGGCAAGCGCGACGTGGCAGGAGCTGGCGTCAAAGCTGCAATCCGGCAAGGATGCTCTTGAGCCGTTGCTCGACCTCGCCGTCCTGGCAGTCGAGCCTTTCGAAACCGCCGGACCAGGCGAGTTCGGGTTTCGGCGCCGGCGGGCCGAACAGAATGGTTTTGAGCCGCAACGGCGTATCGCGCTGCTTTTCGAGCTTGCCATAGCGCAGCAACTGCGCGCGGACCCAGGCGGGCGGCGCGCTGCCGTAGAGCAGCAGCAGCGCCTCGCAGTGCACGAGGTTAGCTTCGAGGTCGTCGAGGATATCCTTGGCCGACCCTTCGAAGAGAGGCCTCGCCGCAGTGCAGTTCTTGCGCGCCTCGAACACCTTCAGCAGAGCATCGGCTAATTCCTTGTCCCGGCTGTCGGCATTGATGAAGATGTGGCAGGAGCCCTCGCGCGGAGCCTCGGCTGACGGCTTTGCTCGTGCCTGTGCGCAGAAGCGCAGGATCTCGCTTTTGAATTCCTCAAGCCCGACGGCGAGCACGTCTGGTCCTTCCAGCAACGGCTTGTCGCGATGGGTGACAGCCGCGAGGTCGAGATCGGGACGTCGCCATTGCATGACTTTCAGACCGCGCGCTTTCGCCGTCTCGTACTGATATTGGGAGTAGGTCTCGGCGAGATCCGGCGGCTTGCGGGAGCCGAAATTGCCGAGGAGTTGGACGAACAAGTGGGCCTGCGCGAGGTCCGTTTCAAAAGCTGCGGCGAAATCGGCGCCACCCTGCGGATAGTCGTTTTCCGGGAGCACTTTCATGCCGAACTGCTCGAGGCAGGCGCGCACACGCTCGCACTCGTCGTAGAGTTCGTCGGTAGTCTGCGCCAGCAAGACTGCTTTCCGCTCGGGTGCCGCGCTTGACGCTGCGGTTGGAATCGCCGGCTGCGGAACATGCGTATCGGGATTGCCGGCGCGATGCGATCCGTCGCGCATCTCGACGAGAAGCTTCTTGACCTGATGCGCCAGCACCTGCAGGCGCTCGTTGTAGAGTTCGGGATTGAACCTCGGCGTCAGCCGCAATGGAATGTCCTGTTCGGCGCGATCCTTCCACCAGAACGGCGTGCGCTTGCGCCCGCGCATCTGCGCCGGCTGCCGCTCGTCCTCGACCGGCAGCAGTTCGACCGTGACAACCCGGCTCACGTCGGGCGCGCGCGCTGAAAAGGCCTGCAGTTCCCTGATGGTGAATTCGCGCGCCACGTAGCTCGGCGACAGCACGGCCACGAACACCGCCGCGTCCCGCGCGTTCTCCACCAGGAAATCGACGTGATCGCTTGCCTCGAAACTGCGCGAATTGAAGAAGACCTGCGCCTCCTCACCAAGCCGCTGGCGCAAGGCATTGCGCAGATCCGCCTGGAAGCGGCTCACCCAGCGTACGTCCTGGGCGTCCTCTTCGTTGTCGAAATGCGCGTAGCTGATGAAAAGATCGTGCTTAAAACCGGAGACGAACGTCATAATATCTGTCGGCCCTATGGTGCCTCAGCCGTTCACCTGCCCCCAGTTAAAAAAGAATTCGTTGCGAAGATCAAGGACGTGGCAGGCTCTTGCCACGTTCTCGGTGCAACAGCCTTAACGTTCATTGTGGCGGAGTGATGCCGCGCGCCACCGCTTCAAATTCGGCGCGGCGCGCATCGAACGCGGCCGCATCGGCAAAGCATGTGACTTCGCTCAGGCCCTTGCGGGTGTACAGCATGAAAATGAGGGCGGGCCTGTTCGCCACCCAGCCGGCGATGGCCGGCCGCGAGCGGGATATGCCATGCACCACGGCGCCGCGGACGCCGGCGTGCTCGAACACGGCGACACTGCGCACCTCGTAGAATGGGCTGAGGTTCTCCCGATAAAATTCATCCCATCCCGGCCGATCGGTCTGCCGGTTGAGCGCCTCCTGGGTGAACATCTCAAAGCCCGGCAATGCTTCAAAGAACGCCTCGCATCCGGTGCCGGGCTCCGCGGGCTTGGTGAGGTGCACCGTGAAGCGCGAGGCCGAAACGGGCTTCGCGGGCTCCGCCACGTAACCGGCCGGCGGCGCAACGGCAAAGCCGCTCACGGCGAGATCGAGGTTCTGGCCGCACGCGCCGCTGCACCATGCGAAGAGCGCCGCGACGACAACGGCGCTCGCGCGGTCCACTACTGGCGCACCAAGGTGATGGGGTCTGCGCCCTCGGGCACCCGCTGCCAATTGGTCGGGTCGCTTTCCTCGAACCGCCAGAACTGGCCGCGGCTGGAGCGGAGCACGAGTTCGCCGTGATCCATGTACCAGGCTGCCGGACCGAAACGGGTCACAGCGGCATCGCAGCCCGGCTTGAGCTTGAGCGCGAAGGCATCCTGCCCCGCCGCGGCGTTGGTCAAGGTGATCGTACAGATCTTCTTGCCGGAGCTGCGCACGACGCCCCAGTCACCCGCCATCTGGTCAGCGGCAAGAGCCGCCGGCGCCGCAGCAGCCGCGGCGCTCTGCATGAAGAACACCCCCTCGCCCGGCCGCTGCGCTTCGAACATGCCGGCTTCGACCGGCGTGAACTCCATGAGCGCCTTGCCCTTGGCGTCGACGAGCCGGACGATGTCGAGGCCGCCGATGGTCCAGCCGATGGCATCTTTCACTTCCGGCATCTGCGCCAGGCATCCCTTGTCGAGCTCGAGCTTGAACAGGTTTCCGCTCGGGTCGGACTTGAACGTCAGCGCGCAGGTGCGATCGCGATCCGCGTTGGAAATCTCCCACTTACCGATCACGGTCTTGAACGTGTCGTTGTTCGTCACCGGCGGCGGGTTCTGCGCGGCGGCCGGAACAACAGTCATTGCAAGCAGGGCCGCAAACAGGGCGTGCGTCATTCCCCGGTGATCGCGCATAGGAACGTTCTCCGTGCTTCTGCGGTGCTGTCGCATTTATAACCTCGCCCCGATGGCCTCAAAAGGGCAATCGAGGCCAAAGCCGTACTTGATTGTAGGGTGTGCAAAGGGGCCAAGGCGCTGCTGATGGAGCACGGATGTCGGTCCGCCGTGCGCACCGTGGGGCGTGTCAATGGTGCGCACGCGCGAACAACTCCGCGCTTTGCGCACCCTACCCATACTTTTGCGCCCCCTCCGCCAGGCCGCCTATTTCTTGATCGGCGTCTCGGGTACCGGCGTGAGCGGACCTTTGCCGGCTGCCCAGGACAACAGATTGTCGACGACAAGCTGATCCATGGCGGTCCGCGTGTGGAGCGATGCCGAGCCGAGATGGGGAAACAGGACGACGTTCTCCATCTCCATCAGCGCCCGCGGCACCTTGGGCTCGTTGACGAACACATCAAGCCCCGCCGCGAAAATCGTTTTGTCGCGCAGCGCTGCGATCAGTGCCTCCTCATCGACCACCGAGCCGCGCGCTATGTTGATCACGACGCCGCGCGGCCCAAGTGCCTTGAGCACCTCGGCATTGATCAGATTCTTCGTCTCGGCGCCGCCCGGAACGATGATGATGAGCGTGTCGACGTCGTGCGCCATGGCGACGAGGCTGGGGTAGTGCTTGTAGGCAATGTCCGTTTGCCGCCGCCGCGCGTGATAGACCACGGGAACGAGGAAAGCGTCGAGCCGACGCGCGATCGCGCGGCCGATCCGGCCCATGCCGACCATTCCGACGGTGCGATCGCGCAGCGTTCCCTTGGTCAAGGGGTACGGCCCTTGTTCCCACTTTCCGGCGCGCAGGTAGCGGTCTGCCTGCGGGAATTCGCGCACGGTACACAGGAGAAGACCGAGGGTCGTGTCGGCGACCTCCTCGTTGAGCACGTCCGGGGTATTGGTGACCATGATGCCGTGCGCGCCAGCCCATTTGGCGTCCACATGATCGTAGCCGACGCCGAAGGTCGACACGATTTCGAGCTTGGGGAAACGCTGCATCAACTCCGCGCCGATCTTCTGATTGGAGTAAGTCACGGCGAAGCCGCGCACCCGGTCAGCGACCGAGGCGATCAACGCTTCGCGGTCGGGCGCATCGATCAGACGATGGACGTTGAAAGCAGCGGAGAGCCCTTGTGCAACCGCCGGCTTCGGTGGCCCGATCAGCAGGATGTCGGGGTTGGTGCTGACCATCAGTTACTCCTTCAGTAGATAATGCCGGCGGCTCAATATGCCATGCGTGGCGGCGCGCGTCAGATCATCAATCCGACGGGATGCTCGGCAAAATGTTTGAAGGCGGCGAGAAGCTCGGCACCGAGCGCGCCATCGACCACGCGGTGGTCGCACGACAGCGTCGCCGTCATCTGGGTCTCGAAGCGCACCCCGCCGTCCGCAGTCTCGACCGGCCGTCGCGCGGCGGCTCCGACCGCGAGAATGGTCGCGTGGGGCGGGTTAATGATGGCGGCGAATTCGCGCACCCCGTGCATGCCGAGGTTCGAGATGGCGCTCGATCCGCCTTGGTATTCGGTGGGCTTGAGCCGGCGCGTACGCGCGCGAGCAGCAAAGTCCTTCATCTCGGCCGAAATATCGCCGATCGATTTGCGGTCGGCATTTCGGATCACCGGCGTGATCAGCCCGCCGTCAAGCGCGACTGCAACGCCGATATCGGACCGCGCGAAGCGGAGGATGCGGTCTTCAGCCCACACGGCGTTTGCGGCCGGCACGCGCTGCAACGCGAGCGCGAGCGCTTTGATGATGAAATCATTGAGCGACAGGCGGAATGCGGGATTGCCGTCCGCGTCCGGCAACGCCGCGGTGTTGGCCTCCTCGCGCACGGCGATCAGCCGGTCGATGGTCACGTCTGCGGTCAAATAGAAATGCGGGATCGTTCGCGACGCCTCAACGAGACGCGTCGCAATCGTGCGCCGCATGGCATCGAGCGGGATCTCCTCGTAGCTGCCGGGTTCGTAAAGCGCCTTGACCCGATCCGCGGTTGGCGGGGGGGCGCCCGGCGTAGCGGGGCGGGTAGCGATAGCGCTCTCGACATCGCGGGCAACGATCCGACCACGCGGCCCTGACGGCGCGATGCGATTAAGATCGATTGCATGCTCGCCGGCGAGGCGGCGGGCAAGAGGAGTGACAACGACGCCGCTTGCAAGTCGCGCGGGGCCCCAATTGCGCTCCGGTGTTGCGACCTCGCGAAAGGGATCGAGCTTGATGGGCGCGGCGGCCGCCGCCGGCGGGCGCGGAACGGCGAGCGTTGCAACAGCCGGCGCGGCGGCTTTCGATGTCGCGGGCTTGTTTGCAGCCGGCGTTTGCGCAGCGGTTGCCGGTGTGGTTGCACTGGCCGCGGCGTCAGCCGCGCCGCCCAGCACCGCGACCACCGCGCCGACCGGTGCCACCTCGCCGGCGGCGACGCGGATTTCCGAAACGACACCGGCCGCCGTCGCCGGCACCTCCATGGAGACTTTGTCGGTCTCGATTTCGAACAGGTTGTCGCCGGGCTTTACCGAATCGCCGACGGCTTTGAACCAGGTGGTGATCTTGCCTTCGGCGACGGTCTCGCCGAGCTGCGGCATCAGGATGTCCATGGCCGGCAGTCTCACCAGCTCATCGAAACGTACTGGGTCTCCATGAACTCCATCATGCCTTCATGCGCCCCTTCGCGGCCGATGCCGCTCTGCTTGGTACCGCCGAACGGTGCCGCCGGATCGGATACCAGGCCACGATTGAGTCCGATCATGCCGAAGTCGAGCTTCTCCGACACCCGCATGCCCCGGCTCAAGTCCTTGGTGTAGAGATAGGCGACGAGCCCGTATTCAGTGTCATTCGCGCGCCGGATCACCTCGTCTTCCGAGCGGAAGGTTTGGATTGAGGCCACCGGGCCGAAGATCTCTTCGTTGAGCATGTCGGCGCCGTCCGGCACGTTGGTGAGAACCGTCGCCGGATAGAAATAGCCTTTGCCATCAAGCGCCGTCCCGCCGGTCAGCACCTTGGCCCCTTTCTTTACGGCGTCCTCGACCAGCGCCTTGACCTTGTCGCGGCCCTCGGCATTGACGAGGGGCCCGAGCGCGACGCCGTCCTGCAGGCCGTTGCCCATCTTCAGCCCCGCCATCTTGGCCGTGAGCTTCTGCGCAAACTCGTCGTGCACCTTCTCCTGCACGTAAAAGCGGTTCGCGGCGGTGCAGGCCTCGCCCATGTTGCGCATCTTGGCGATCATGGCGCCTTCGATCGCGGCGTCGATGTCGGCATCCTCGAAGACGATGAACGGCGCATTGCCGCCAAGTTCCATCGCCGGCTTGACCACATTGTCCGCCGCTTCGTGCAACAGCTTGCGGCCGACTTCGGTCGAGCCGGTGAACGAGACGACGCGCACCCGCGGATCGTGCAGCATCGCCGAGACCACGGCGCCCGAGCGCCGTGACGGGATGACATTGACGACGCCCGCCGGGACGCCCGCCTCTTCGAGAAGCGGCATCAGCGCCAGCATCGTGAGCGGAGTCTCCGAGGCGGGCTTGAGCACGACCGGACAGCCTGCGGCTAGCGCCGGCCCGATCTTGCGCGTCGCCATCGCCGCCGGAAAATTCCACGGCGTCACCAGGACAGCAATTCCTGCCGGCTTGTGCTGGACGAAGATGCGGGCGCCGGACGCCGGGGCGCGCGATACCTCGCCGATGTTCCGCACGGCTTCCTCGGCGTACCAGCGGAAGAATTCGGCCGCATAGGCAACCTCGCCGCGGGAATCCGACAGCGCCTTGCCGTTCTCAAGCGTGATCAGCTTCGCGAGGCGCTCCGCCTGCGCCATGATGGTCTCGTAGGCCTTGCGCAAAATCTCCGCGCGTTCGCGCGGCTTGCGCCCGGCCCAGCCCTCGAACGCATCCTGCGCGGCATCGATCGCAGCCTTGGCGTCTTCGACGCTCGCGCTCGCAACTGAGGTGATGACGTTCTCGGTCGCCGGATCGATCACGTCAAAGCGCGCGTTATCGGACGCCTTGCGCCACTTGCCCCCGATCCACAGATCGGTTGGAACATGCGCGAGCAGATTTTCATACATGGCGTTCGTCCCATCGAAAGAATGCTGTCATCCCATTATCGCAGCCGATCGCCGCGCGAAAGACCGCGGTCTCTATTTCCTATGTTTGACATTGATTGAACCATTACGGAGCCGGAAAGCGTACCACCACGTTCCTGGCAATAACGGCCGGATACGCGATTGTGAGGGCTCGGCGAGGACGATCCGTTACTTCACAAATTCGGCGGCGATGTCGGGGTGGATTGCCGTTGCCGCCGCGATGTCGGCGTCAGCGCCCGCGGGATCGCCGGTGCGCGCCTTCGCTAGGCCACGGCCGTAAAGCGAATTGGCGAGCTTCGGGTTGATCCGCAGCGCGGCATCAAAATCCTGGATCGATCGATCGAATTCGCCGCGCTTGAAGCGCACCATGCCGCGGCTGCTCAGCGCCATCGCGTTCCGCGGATTGAGCATGATCGCGGCGTCATAGTCCTCGAGCGCGCGATCAAGCTCGCCCTTGTCGCGGAACGCGCTGGCGCGGTTGACCATGGCGGCTACCGAGCGCGGATTGAGCCGGATCGCTTCGCTGTAATCGGCGACGGCGCGATCAAGGTCACCCTTGTCGCGCCAGGCGATGCCGCGATTGTTGTAGGCGAGCGCGTATTTCGGATCGAGCCGAATAGCCTCCGAGTAGTAAACGAGCGCGTGGTCGAGGTCGCCCTTGAGGAGATAGGCCGCGCCGCGATTGTTGAAAGCGACCGCGTTCATCGGATCGATTTCGATCGCCGCAGCGTAGTCGGCGGCCGCGCGGTCGAGGTCGCCCTTCTCGCGCCAGGCGTTGCCGCGGTTGGTAAAGGCCGGCGAATAGCGGGGGTCGATCCTGATCGCGTCATCGAAATCGGCGATGGCGCGGTCATAATCGCCCTTGTCGCGATAGGCGGAGCCGCGATTGACGCGGGCGATGGCGCTCGACGGATCGAGCCGGATCGCTTCGCTGTAGTCGGCAATGGCGCGGTCTAAATCGCCGCGATCGCGGAACGCCGCGCCGCGGTTGTTGTAGACGATGGCGTAATTTGGATCGAGCGTGATGGCCGTGCCGTAATCGGCGAAGGCGCGGGGGAAATCGCCCAGCGCGCGGTAAGCGAGACCGCGGTCGGTGTAAGCGACGGCGAGTTCCTTCGGCAAGTTCTTCCCCGAACGAATCACCGCCGAACAGCCATCCACCGCGATATTCGGCGGGTAGGCATTGCCTTCATTGATGCACAGCACCCAATCCGACGGCATCTCTGCCACCGCGGGAACTGCGGGCAGCGATACGGCCGCAAAAGCAAAGCCAATCGCGTTCCAGGTGAAGAGTTTGATCATGGCGGCACCATAGCATGAAACAAGGCCCGTAGGGTGCGCAAAGGCGGCCCCAAAGCCGCGAACCTTGGCACGGCCGCCGATCCGCCGTGCGCACCGTCGATCTCGCATTGTCACGCAGGCCGAAAGGTGCGCACGCTTCGCTTTGCGCACCCTACGGCGTCTCGCCGCGACGAATTCTCAACGACTCACGCCGGAATCCGATCTCCCGGCACCTGTCCCCCGGTCTCGCCACGCGCGATGCCTGAGCGCTGGTAGACGTAGCCTATGCCGACCAGGACCAGGCCAAGGCCGATGAACGACAGGGCGCGCCAGATGCCGGCGAGCCCGGCGAGGTCAATGACGAATACCTTGGCGATGGTGAGCAGGATGACCGCGGCTGCCGCAAGCCGCGCCGGTTTCGAATTGATGAGGAAGCCGACGCCGAGCAGCACGACGCCGTAGGCGAGCCATACGGCCGAGAACGTATATTGCTCGGCGTCGCCGATGGGGCCTTGGGTCAGTACCGGCCCGTGGTAGAGCCGCATCACTTGAAGCGTCAGATAGGCGAGGCCCAGCAGGACGGCGACCCCGGCCGCCACCGCGCGGTAGGGTATCGGCCGCGTCGACTTCGCCATCAGCGCGAGCGTGATCGCGAGCACGGCCGGCAGCGCGTAACCAAGCAGCAGCAAGTTGAGAAAGACGCCGCCGACAGGCTTCTCCGTCACCAGCGGCAGGTCGAAACCAAACAGGCCGAACACGATGCCAAACAGCGACAGGGCGGCGACGATGAGCGCAGCAACATTGTGAACGACATTGCGCGTGCGCACGCGCAGCCGTTCAAGGCCAATGGCGATCGCAAGGCCGACCGCGACATGCAGCGCCGTTTCGGCGAGCCCGCCGCGTGAGGCGTAGATGTCGCCGCCGTTCATGGCATGGCGGACTTCGAGAAAGCCGAACAGCACGGTGAAGAGGATCGCGGCAGCATCCATGATGCGCGACGGCACGTCGTCGCGCCTTCGCCGCAGCAGGTAGCCGGCGGTCCAGAACGCAAGTGCCGGCACGCCGTAGCCGTAAAGCAGCCAGTTGAAGAATGGCGTCGTCCCGACGTCGGCGCCGACGATGCGCGGCTCCCAGGCGATCCGCGCCAGTACGAGCGCGGCGACGGCGGCCGCGATCCAGCGCAGCATGGGGAGCGGGCGCTTCTCTGCAACCCACGCGACGCCCGGCGCCATCAAGGCAAGGCCGACCGTGAGCCAGCCCTTCTCCAGGGCGAACGAAAGCGTAAGCGCAAGCGCCGCAGCGCTGCCGGCCGCGTGGAGTGCTGCCGCCGATGGAAGGCCAGCCCGCGGCGGTCGTCGCGTCAGTTGTTCGGTCGCGACCGCGCACCAGGCTGCGAGCAGCAGGGCGAGGCCGGCGAACGGTAGCGAACGCTCCAGTCCGTAGATACGGTAGTAGAGCGCGATCAGGATCGCGAGCGGCGCGCCGACCGCGGTCGCGGCCCAGATGATCGGCGGCGCGGCGCGCTCATAGCGCCCCTGCGCGAGATAACCCGCGGCGCCGAACATCAACGCGAAAAATGCACCGAGCACCACGTGGCGTCCGATATCGGTTGCCGATGGCTCCGGGGCAAGTCGGGTTCCGAGCAGCGGCGCAACGAGATGCGCGAAATCGTACGGCACTGCCCACGATATGAGGACGAGTGCCGCGAGGAGTGCCGCGGCCGGCAGCGCGCCAACGGCCGCCTCGCTGCGCCAGGCGATCGCGGCCGCCGCCGCGGTCAGCGCCGCGAACACGATCAGCGCCTCGGATGGATGGGATTGCAGAACGACGATGATCGCGGCTGCGAGCAGGTACGCAGCGAGCGAGGCCGAGGACATGCCGTCGATGCGGCCGGGTGCGACCTCGGGGCCGAAATAGAGCCCGGCGACCACGAGGAGCGCGGCAAGGGCAAAACCGACAATCACGTGAAAGAGGCTCGGCAGGAGCGCAGTGTCGGCCGGTCCCGTCGCACCGGCCATCGTCCAGACCAGGCCGAACGCCACCGCGGTGATGGCGAGCCAGCGCCACAGGCGCGTGCTCGCGAGCGCGAAGGCCGCGGCGGTCACCACCGCGAGATAGATGTAAAGCGCCCAGTAGTTCGGCGTCGGCGACCGCACCAGCATCGGCACGACTTCGGCGCCCACGAGGCCGAGCGCCGCAAGTGCCGGCCCGTGCAGCAGCGCCGCCGCCAGCGTGGCGAGGGCAACGATGCCAAGCAGCACGAATGCTGCCCCCGGTCCGACAAAGTCGTAGAGAGCGTAGGCGGCAAAGACGGTGGCATAGGCGACCGTAGTGCCCGCGGCCGTCAGGATGCTCGGAATGTGTGCTGCGGGAATGCCGCCGACGGCGGGCGACTCGCCGCTCTTTTCCCGGCGCCGCAGCCACTCGCCCGCGGCGATGAGCAGCGCCGCGAGAAGTGCGCCGAGCGCGATCCGCACGCCGGGGCCGATCCAGCCTTGCTGAATCGAATAGCGCACCAGGAAAATGCCGCCGAGCGCAAGCGCGACGCCGCCGATCCAGACGACCCAACGGGTACCGAAGCGCTCCTCGAAGCTGGAGGTTGGGGCTCGCGCAGGCCGCGGGGGCGTGGATGGCGGGGCGTGCGGAGCGATCCGCGGCGGCATTGCCGGCGTTGCGACGGCTTCAGGCGGGGGCGCGGCCGTGGAGGCCGGCACTTCCGGTGGAGGCGGCGCCACCGGCGCAGCAGGCGCGGTCGGAGACGATGCTTCACGCGGGGGCGCCAGACCTGCAGCGTCCGTGCGTCCCTCAAGTGCGCTCACCCGCGTCGTGAGGAGCTGCAGCACCCGATCGTTTGCCGCCAGCGCTACGATGCGTCGCTCGAGCGCGGTGAGCCGCGACCCCGCGCTCAGGCTCGTGACCAGCGCGATGATGGCGATGACCGGGACAGCCAGCAGAAGCAGGACGCCAAGCACGATCAGGCTTTCCACGATCCTATCTCCTGTGTGGCGCGTTCGGGCCTCGACTCGCGGTCACAACAATCGGCCGGAATACGCGCGACGAGCAGGCCGCCGATGCGGCGGCTAAAAACTCAATGCATTGGCGCGAGAGTGACGCCGAACCAGTTACCAATAAGAAAACAGGCGATGCCGATCAGGATGCCGATGACGAGTGAACGGTTGGAAATGAATTCCGGAACCGGCCGTGCATAGAGAAACCGAAGCGTCAGCAAAATCACGGCAACGCAGGCGAAAAAGACGACCAGCGGGTAAGCGAGCACACCGTTTCCGAACGGCCGCCTCTCGGCATAGAACCCGAACCCCACGCCGCCGACCGCCATGATCCCGAACCACCACGTGAGAATGTGAGGCGAGATCGGGACCGGCGGCGGACCGTCCTGCGACGGATCGCCGGGAGACCGACGCTCGGGGGACGGCCCTGAAGGCGCTGATGAGGTGTTCGACACGGTGAATCGTTCGACAATGCGCGTGACTCGTTGCAGGACCCAACTTACCACGGGCAAAATCGCCGCGCACCATTAGGGCCGCACTTGCGCACGCATGATCGAGCGAGGCGGGGCCTACGCCGTGCTGGCGGGGCCTTTGCCGATGGCGGCTTGGGCGGCGGCGAGGCGCGCGATCGGCACGCGGAACGGCGAGCACGACACATAGTCGAGGCCGATCTCGTGGCAGAAAGCGACCGAGCTTGGGTCGCCGCCGTGTTCGCCGCAGATGCCGAGCTTGAGCTTCGGCCGCGCCTTGCGGCCGCGTTCGGTCGCGATACGCACCAACTCACCGACGCCGTCGCGATCAATCGACACGAAGGGATCGACCGGCAAAATGCCCTTCGCCGTGTAAGCGCCGAGGAAGCTTGCCGCGTCGTCGCGACTGATGCCGAAGGTGGTCTGGGTGAGATCGTTGGTGCCGTAGGAGAAGAACTCCGCGGTCTGCGCGATTTCGCCGGCCATGAGCGCCGCGCGCGGCAGCTCGATCATCGTGCCGACCTGGTAATCGAGCTTCGTCCCGGTCTCCTGCTCGACCGCCTTCGCCATCGCATCGATCCGCGCCTTGACGAGGTCGAACTCCTGACGCGTCGCGATCAGCGGCACCATCACCTCGGGCACCACCGGCTTGCCGTTGCGCCCGGCTTCGACCGCCGCTTCGAAGATCGCGCGCGCCTGCATCTCGGCGATCTCCGGATAGGCGATGGCAAGGCGACAGCCGCGAAAGCCGAGCATCGGATTGAACTCGTGCAGCTCGCGGGCGCGGTTCGCGAGCTTCTTCGGATCGGCGTTCATGGTGGCCGCAACGTCGGCGATCTCCGCCTCGGTGTGGGGCAAGAACTCATGCAGCGGCGGATCGAGCAGCCGGATGGTCACCGGCAGCCCGCCCATGATCTTGAACAGCTCGACGAAGTCGTTGCGCTGCATCGGCAGAAGCTTGGCAAGCGCCGCGCGCCGGCTCTTCTCGTCGTCGGCCAGGATCATTTCGCGCACCGCGCGGATGCGGTCCGCCTCGAAGAACATATGCTCGGTACGGCAGAGACCGATGCCTTCGGCGCCGAAGCGAATGGCGACGCGCGCGTCGTTGGGCGTGTCGGCGTTGGCGCGCACCTTGAGCTTGCGCGCCTTGTCGGCCCAGGTCATCACGGTGGAAAACTCGCCCGACAGCGTCGGCTCCTGCATCGCGACCTTGCCCGCGAGCACCTGGCCGGTCGCGCCGTCGATGGTGATGATGTCGCCCTTGTGCAGCGTCATGCCCGAGGCGGCGAACGTTTCGGTGCGATAATCGACCCGGATCGAACCGGCGCCGCAGACGCAGGGCTTGCCCATGCCGCGTGCGACGACGGCCGCATGGGAGGTCATGCCGCCGCGAGTTCGTGAGAATGCCTTCGGCGGCGTGCATACCATGGATATCCTCGGGGCTCGTCTCGACGCGCACCAGGATGACCTTGCGGCCGTGCGTTTTGGCGAGCTCGGCCTCGTCCGAGGAAAAGACGATCTCACCGGACGCAGCACCGGGCGATGCCGGCAAGCCGGACGCGATCACCTTGCGCTCAGCCGAAGGATCGATGGTCGGATGCAAGAGTTGGTCGAGCGCCATCGGGTCGACGCGGGTCACGGCTTCGTTGCGCGTAATCAGGCCCTCGTTCGCGAGCTCGACGGCAATGCGCAGCGCGGCGCGCGCTGTGCGCTTGCCGGAGCGCGTCTGCAGCATCCACAGCGTCCCCTTCTCGACGGTGAACTCGAGGTCCTGCATGTCGCGGTAGTGCTTCTCGAGGAGGCCGTAGATGCGGACGAGTTCGGCATAGGCTGCCGGCATGGCGTTCTCGAGGGACCGTTCGGTCGAGCCCGATTCGTGGCGTGCGGCTTCGGTGATCGGCTGCGGCGTGCGGATGCCGGCGACCACGTCCTCGCCCTGCGCATTGATGAGGAATTCGCCGTAGAGGCGCTTCTCGCCGGTCGACGGGTTGCGGGTGAAGGCGACGCCGGTCGCCGACGTGTCACCCATGTTGCCGAACACCATGGCCTGGACGTTGACGGCAGTGCCCCAGCTTTCCGGAATCGAATGCAGGCGCCGGTAGGTGATGGCGCGCTGGTTCATCCACGAGCCGAACACCGCGCCGATGGCGCCCCAGAGCTGAGCGTGCGGGTCCTGGGGAAACGGCTCGTCATGCTCCTCGGCGACGCGCACCTTGAACCGAGCGACGATCTCCGCCCAGTCGTCGGCGGTGAGATCGGTATCGAGCATGTAGCCGTTCTTGTCCTTGTGCTCGTCCAGAATCTCCTCGAACAGATGAGAATCAAGCCCGAGCACCACATTGGAATACATGGTGATGAAGCGGCGATAAGAGTTGTAAGCGAAGCGGCGATCACCGGAGATCCTCGCCAAGGCCTCGACGGTCTGATCGTTGAGGCCGAGATTGAGCACGGTGTCCATCATGCCGGGCATCGACGCACGCGCGCCGGAGCGCACCGACACCAGCAGCGGATTGTCGGGATCGCCGAACCGCTTGTTGTCGGCGATGCGACCGATTTCGACGAGCGCTGCCTCGACGGCCGCCTTCAGCTCCGGCGGATATTTCCTGTCGTGGGCATAGAAGTAGGTACAGACCTCGGTGGTGATGGTGAAACCGGGCGGCACCGGCAGGCCAAGGTTCGCCATCTCGGCGAGGTTTGCGCCCTTGCCGCCGAGAAGATCGCGCATTTCGGCGGTGCCCGCCGCCTTGGCGCCGCCGAACGGATAGACCCATTTCGGCTTGGCGGCTTTCGCAGCGGAAGGCCGTGGGGCGCCCGCGCCTGTTGCAGTCGGCTTCGGAGTGCCCCGCCGACCAGCCGGCGTGGGAGCGCGCGCCGCGGTCCGCGGCGCCGGTTTTGATTCCCGCGCGGCCGATTTGGCGCGGCTTTGCTGCTTTGCAGCCGACGGCTTTGCGTTGCGCGACGTTCCGCGTTGTTGTGGACGGCGTTGGGACTTCGAGGATTTTGCCATATTCGGTGCTCGTATCGACGATCGCGCTCCACTCACCCGGCACAAAGCATGCTCGTCGTCCCGTCGCAACCGGACTTAAGTGGCGCTCAGAGATGGAATCCGAGACCCGTGATCCCGATGATGATCAGGTAGATTGCCACGATGTAGTTGAGGAGCCGAGGGACGAGGAGGATCAGAATGCCGGCGATGAGCGCGACCAGCGGCTGGATTTGCGCAGAAATCATGTAAGGCTCCGTCAGCGTCGTTGAAAACGGGCTACACCTATAAAGGTTCCGCCCGCCAATTCCACTGGCGCCACGCATTTTTCCCAGTCAATAACGACTTGAGCGTGTTTCGATCTGATCGGAATCCATTTGCTTTGAAGCACCTTTTCGTAGTCATGGCCGGGCTTTGTCCCGGCCATCCACGCCTTTACGGAACGTGGAAAGAAAGACGTGGATGCCCGCGACAAGCGCGGGCATGACGACGGAAGGGGAATTCCGCGCTAGCGCGGGCGCTCCTCGAGCGCGGCGAACGGGCCTGCTGCATAGACGATCTTACCGCCGACCATCGTCAACAGTGATTCGATCGTGCCGATATCTTCGGTTGGCAGGCTCATGAAATCCTTGGACAGCACCGCGAGATCGGCGAGCCGCCCGGCAACGAGTGCGCCGCGCTTTGTCTCGTCATGGATGAACCAGGCGCTGCCGTGCGTGTAAAGACGCAGGGCTTCTTCGCGGCTCGGGCGCTCGTCGGCGTCGCGTGTCGGCGTGCCGGCGATGGTTTTGCCGTCGACGATCCATTGCAGCGCGGCGAACGGATTGTACGACATGACGCGATGGGCGTCCGTGCCGGCGCCGACCTCGACGCCCAGGTTAATCGCCGTCTTGATGGGCGGCGTGCGCCGCACGGCCGCTAGCCCGCGCGTTTTGATGAAAGCATCGCCGTTGAAGTACATGGCGTCCTGCATCAGCCACCCGACGCCGAGCGCCTTCATGCGGGTGAAATTTTCGACCGAGCCGTCATTGAGATGCGCGATTGACCACCGCAATGGCGCGATCGGGATCTCGCGATTCACCCGTTCGAACACATCGAGGAGATGATGCACCGAGATGTCGTTGCTCCAATGCTGTGTCAGCGTCATGCCGCGTGATGCCGCCCACTTAGCAACCTCGTAATATTGCTCCTTCTGTGCCTCAGTTGGCTTATCGTTGTTGTACATGCCCCAGGTGACGTTCTCGCCGATGCCGTTGAAGCGCAGCATGTCGTCGCCGAAGCCCATCGGCAGCATCTGGGTGAGATCGCGAAAATCGTCGAGCTCCTTCCCGGGCCGCTGGGCGAAGAGACTGAAGACGACCCGAACGGTCAGCGCGCGATCCTGCCAGACGCGGAACAACGGCAGATAGCTTGCCGCCGTGAGATTGAAACCGCCCGGATCACTGACGCCGGTGAGGCCGAGCCGGTTCAATTCGCGGAAGAACGCGCGCGTGCCGGCGACGCCATCGGCAAACGTCGGCAGCGGCAGCTTGTCGAACAGGGCCGTAACGGTCGGATTGTCCCCGCTGATCCAGCCGGTCGGGTTGCCCGCGCCATCGCGCTCGATCTTGCCGCGCGGCGGCACGTCAGCGTCCGTCGTGATGCCAAGCGCCTTGAAGCCCGCCGGACTGAGCAAGGCGGCTGAATAGAACAGCTGGATGTAAACCGGGTGGTCTGGCGCGGCGGCGACCAGTTCTGCCTGCGTCGGCCGTCGCTTCTCCGCGAACTGCTGCTGAGTCCAGCCGCCGGCGACGATGATCCATTGGCCGGGGCGGGCTGCGCGCGCTGCCGTCGCGATCCGCGCCATCGCCTCGGGGATCGAGCGGGTGCCGATCCAATTCACTTCGGTGGCGTAGAACAGCGCCGCACGGATCGCATGCATGTGCAAATCGATGAGGCCCGGAATGACGGTACGGCCTTCAAGGTCGATGATGCGGGTCGCTGCCCCGGCCAGCGCCCTGATGTCGACAGAGCGCCCGACCGCCACGATCTTGCCGTCGCCGACCGCAAGTGCCTCCGCGACCGTCGAACGGCCGTCGAGCGTGACGATCCGGCCATTGACGAGCGCGATATCCGGCGCTTGGGCTGCGGCAGCTCCCGCAAGCGTTGCGAAGCCCAGTGCCGCCGCCAGCGCCAATCGGAGACTTCATCCGGTCCTCCCCAACATCTGGAACTCTCAAGCGCAAACGATAAGGCATTTCGGCGCAAAATGCTTTAGAAGCGCCGGCATGACCTCGACCTCACCCTCGACCCGCGCCGCGGCCCGTGGCTTCGATCATGTCGACACGTTCGTGTTCGACCTCGACAACACGCTTTATCCCCATCACCTCAACCTGTGGCATCAGGTCGACGAGCGCATCCGCGACTACATCGCCAACTTCCTTGGGGTGACCCACGAGGACGCGTGGCGCAAGCAGAAGGACTTTTATCGCCGCTACGGCACCACCATGCGCGGCATGATGACCGAACACGGCATGGAGCCCGACGATTTCCTCGACTACGTGCACCAGATCGACCATTCGCCGCTGACGCCCAATCCAACCCTTGGCGCGGCCCTCGAAAAGCTGCCGGGCCGCAAGCTCATCCTCACCAATGGCACGCGCGCCCACGCCGACGCGGTGATGTCGCGGCTCGCCATTGCGCATCATTTCGAGGACGTGTTCGACATCGTCGCCGGCGAGCTTGATCCCAAGCCCTTCCCGCAGACCTACGATCGCTTCCTGCGACGCCACGGCGTTGATCCGCTCAAGGCCGCGATGTTCGAGGATCTCGCCCGCAACCTCGAGGTGCCGCATCGGCTCGGCATGACAACGGTGCTGGTGGTGCCGGAGCGCACCCGCGAGGTGTTTCGCGAGGGCTGGGAGCTCGAAGGCCGCGATGCGGCCCACGTCGATCACGTGACCGACGATCTTTCGGGCTTCCTTGAGGCCATCATCGCGCGCAGAAAAAGCTGACACGCGGACGATCGGTCCGACGGTCTGCTAAAATTGCAAAGTCGCGGGCCACGTGACACAAGCAGCCGATGCGCGACCGCAACTCAGATCGTCGCCCGAAATTCGCGCGCGAGCGCAAGCCGCCGCGGCGCTGGCCGCCCTCGCACGGCGCGTCACGCGACGGCACGATGGTGCTTTACGGCTGGCACACGGTGAAGGCCGCGCTGGCCAATCCGGCCCGCAATTTCCATCGCGTGCTCGCGACCGAGAGCGCGGCGCAGCGTCTCGCCGAGGACGGCATCACCATCGTGCCCGAAATCGTGCGGCCCGAGGCGATCGCGTCCCGCGCCGGCGCCGAAGCGGTGCATCAGGGGCTTTACGCGGAGGCCGACCCGCTACCCGAGCCGGACCTCGAAGCGGTGGCGACCGACGGCATCCTGCTCCTCCTCGACCAGATTACCGATCCGCACAACGTCGGCGCCATCATGCGCTCGGCGGCGGCGTTCAGCGTGAAGGCGGTGGTGACGACCGCGCGCCACAGTCCACAAGTGTCAGGCGTGCTTGCGAAGGCCGCTTCCGGGGCGCTCGAAGTCGTCCCGATCATCACCGTGCCCAATCTTGCCCGCGCGCTCGGCGACCTCAAGGATTTCGGCACGATGCTGGTGGGTCTCGACAGCGAAGGCGAGGCCGATCTTGCTGAAGTCGCGCTCAGCGCGCCGCTCGGGCTCGTGATCGGCGCTGAGGGCAAGGGGCTACGGCATCTCACCCGCACCCATTGCGATGTCCTCGCCCGCATCGCGCTGCCGGGTGCGATCAAGAGCCTCAACGTATCGAATGCGACGGCGCTTGCGCTCTACATCGCCGCGACGAAGATCAAGGGCGCTGGGGCTCGTTAGCTCAGCCGGCTAACCCGTCACGATTGCCCGCGGTCCGGACGGAAGTACACGTCGACCTTCATGCCGACCGTGAGGGGACCCGGGTCCGTGAGGTCCACCTGGACTTCGACGACGTCGATGTCGGTCTGGCTGTTTTGACCACGCGCGCTGAGCCGGCCCCGCTCGACGAGCGGCGCTATGAACGACACCTTGCCGGCAAATTCCCGGCTGCCAAACGCGTCGGCATGAACGATGACCGCCTGGCCGACCTTCACATTCCCGAGGTCGCGTTCGTCGAGCTCGGCGCGCACGCGCAACGCCGACACATCGCCAAGGATGAGCAATGGCTGCGTTGCCGACGGCGATGCCAGTTCGCCGGCCTTGGCATTGACCTGCAGCACTTCGCCCGCGTGCGGCGCGCGAATTGTCAACTTCTGCAGGGCAGCAGCTGCGCCCTGCAGTTCGCTGCGGGCGATGTTGAGTTGACCTTCCGCATTGTTCGGCAGCGGTGTCTTGGGATCGGCGACAATTCGTCGAAGGTCGGCCTTTTGCTGCTGGACGCGATCCTGCGCCTGTGACAGGGCGGTCCGTGCCGTTTCGAGATCGGCATCGGATCGCCGGCCCGCGCGTCGCTCGGTGGCGACGCGATCGACTGTAGCCTGAGCGTCCCGGACGGCTCTCTCCGCTTCGGCAACCGCATCCTCGGCCTTGCGCCTCGTGCCTGCCGTGAACGAGGCCAATTCATCGTCGCGCACCCGTCGGCGCAACGCGACCTGTGCCTCCGCCGTCGCAAACCGCGCCGACACTTCATCATCGGTCAGGCGCACCAAGGCCTCGCCGGCGAACACCTTGTCGTTCGCCTTCGCGAGCACCTCGCCGATCATCGCGGGCGCCGGCGCCGTGATCTTGATCTGGCCCGACAACGGTTCGACGCGGCCGGGCGCAACGGCGACCCAGCGTTTCTCTTCCGCCGCGTCGGCAACGGCGTTGCTTTGGGCCGCACGGAGAGTTGGCACCACCGCGGCAGCGATGCCGAGGCCAATGACGCAAACTGCCGCAACGATGATGAGGTTATTATGCTTTGGTAAATTCATAAATCTGATTCTCACGTTCACTCAAATACTTGCCCTTACGACGGGGCCGTTCATCGCTGACAATACGTCCGTCCTCAATGCGCACGATTCGGTCGGCAAATGGCAGTATTCGCGGATCGTGTGTCACGACCAATACGCCTCGCGACAAATCCTTGGCGATCTCAGCTAGCACTTTCATGATGGCTTGGCCATTCGCGCTGTCGAGCGCTCCGGTCGGCTCGTCCGCCAGGATGACCGCCGGCTTTCCAACGATGGCGCGGGCGATCGCCACCCGCTGCTGTTCGCCGCCGCTGAGTTCACGCGGAAATGCGTCTGTCTTGTGGGCGAGCCCGACTATCGCGAGGGCTTCGTCAGCCTTGACCGAAGCATCATCGCCGCGCTCGCCGCGCACATCGAGTGCGAGCCGAACGTTGTCATATGCCGTCAGGGTTGGAAACAAGTGATAGGACTGAAAGATGAAGCCGACGTTTTCGCGCCGGAGTTTGGCAAGCTCTTCAGCACTCAGTCCCTCGGTCAAACGTCCGCAGATGTTCACCGTGCCCTTGGTCGGCGACAGCATGCACCCGAGCACGGACAAGAGCGTCGTCTTGCCGCTGCCGGAAGGTCCCATCAGGAGGACCAGCTCGCCGCCCTTGAGCGACAGCGTGATGCCCTTCAATGCCTGCACCTCGCCGGCGCCGCTCCCCAGAACCCTGATGATGTCGGTGGCTTCGAGCACGGTGTCCGTCATCGCGAGAACACCGTGACGGGATCGATGCGCATCACCTGCATGATGGCGGCGATCGCCGACAGGATGCACATGATGACGGTGAGCACGAAGAGGCCGGCCATCAGCTCGGGGGTCATGACAACCGGCAAAGCTGTCTGGGCGGTCGCTTTCACGATGACAAGTCCCATGCCGGCGGCAATGGAAAATCCGACGACGGCATTGATCACAGCTTGCAAGACGATGACAGAATGAAGATAGACGCTGGAGGATCCCATCGCCCGCAGCGTGGCAAACTCGTCAAGGTGATCTTTTGTGCTCGAGTATAACGTTTGCGCCACGATGACCGTTCCGACGATGACGCCGAGCAAAGCGCCAGCAAAGAGCGCCGCACCAGCGCCCGTTCCGAACAGCCAGAACGAGGCGCTGCGGCGTTGGAACTCCTCGGACGTCAGCACCTCGGCATCGGACACAACCGCTCGCAGGCGGCGGCGCACGTCCTTGATATCGGCGGTCGGGGACACCCGCAGGGCGAAATAAGAGGCCTTGTTTGCAGGTGTCCCGACATAGCTGCGCGCCCGATCAAGCGATGTGAAGACATAGGGCGTGGTCGTGAACGAACGAATGCCTTTCGTGACGGCCACGATCCGCGCTCTACGGTTGCTGATTTCAGTGTTGTCGCCCAAACCTGTCGTTTCCAGTCGCGCAAAATAGGACTGGTCGACGGCGATCGCGTCCGGCAGTGCAAGGGCGCGCAAACTGCCTTCGACCAGGTTCCAGGGCTGCAATCCGACGCTCTCGTTGTCGGAGCCGATGATGAAAACCGGGGTTGTTCCTGCGCTCGGCAGCCGCCACTGCGCAAAGCCGATCACGATCGGCGCGGCGTCGATGACCTCGCGGATGGCAAGCGCACGAAATCGCTGCTGCTCATCGATCAGAGATGGGTCTTCGAAGCA